>JAFWCB010000001.1 GCA_017537025.1 Sediminibacterium sp. | reverse complement strand
TGAACTGGGTTCAGAACGTCGCAAGACAGTTCGGTCCCTATCTGTGGTGGGCGCTAGTAAATTGAGTGGACATGACCTTAGTACGAGAGGACCGGGTCGTACGTACCGCTGGTGTATCTGTTGTGCCGCCAGGTGCAATGCAGAGTAGCTATGTACGGACAGGATAAACGCTGAAAGCATCTAAGCGTGAAACCTTCCACAAGATGAGTTTACTTTTAAGGGTCGTCGAAGACTACGACGTTGATAGGCTATAGGTGTAAAACTGGTAACAGTAAAGCCAAGTAGTACTAATTGCCCGTAAGCTTTATTTTTTTATGTTATTGTTTCCTTCCCAATATGACCTTTTTAAGGTACTAGGTTTGAGGTATAAGGTATAAGCTCCGCTTCGTTACCTTCCCTCCTTACTCCTTTTCCCTTTGACCTCTTTATGGTGATTTTGCCGAGGGTGTTCACCTCTTCCCATTCCGAACAGAGAAGTTAAGCCCCTCATGGCCGATGGTACTTGCATTTAGCTGGGAGAGTAGGTAGTTGCCATATTTATTAAAGCCTCGACTTTTAGTCGGGGCTTTTTTTTTGCAATATACGCTAGCCTTTTTATAACAACATCTCTACATGCTCTATCCCATCCTCTAGATATATTTCTCCTTCCTCCCTAAAACCAAACGACCTGTAAAAATTCAATAAATAATATTGTGCACCAATCCGAATGGGCCCCTCTCCAAAAAGTTGTTTACAAGCCTTAATAGATTCAGCTACCAGTACTCTACCAATACCCATACCCCTCGCAGCAGGTGAACTAACAATTCTACCAATACTCATTTCTTCATATCCCAAACCGGGTGGCATCAAACGAGCATAAGCAAGTAACCTATTCTCTTCATAAATGAATAAATGAAAAGCATCCAAATCCTTACCATCAGCATCTTGAAAAATGCAATTTTGCTCTACAACAAATACTTCATTTCGAAGCTTAATAGCATCGTACAACTCACCAGGATTGAGCGCCCCAAAAGCCTTGTAGTAGATTTTATAAACTGACTCCATTTAATTATTTCTATTTCCGCAATTTTACGCAATTATTACGCACCTTTGCCTCCTTAATAAAATATAGGGAGATTCATGCCTAAAAAAATTGCAATAATCGGCGCTGGCCCGGCAGGTTTAACAGCTGCCTATCTACTAGGAAAGGCAAATGAAAATGTAACAGTTTTTGAAAAAGACCCTCATTATGTGGGTGGTATCTCCCGTACAGAAACATACAAAGGCTATCACTTTGACATAGGCGGACATCGTTTTTTTTCCAAATCTAAAGAAGTAGAAGATTTCTGGACCGAAATTCTTGGTGATGAAATGCTTGAACGCCCCAGAAGCTCGCGCATTTATTACAATAAAAAATTCTTTTCATACCCCCTTGTTGCTTTTGAAGCGCTAACCAAATTAGGGGTGTGGGAAAGCGGTTTGTGCGTTCTCAGTTATATGCGTGCAAAACTATTCCCAGTTAAAAATCCAACAAATTTTGAAGATTGGGTAGTAAATCAATTTGGTCGCCGACTTTTCAATATTTTTTTTAAAACCTATACAGAAAAAGTATGGGGTATTCCCTGTAAAGAAATCTCTGCCGATTGGGCGGCACAACGTATCAAAGGCCTGTCGCTCAGTAGCGCCATATGGAATGCAGTTTTTAAAGCCAAGCCTACAAGCAAAGATCAAGTTATTAAAACATTGATCGATTCGTTCCGATACCCGAAAATGGGACCGGGTATGATGTGGGAAGTTTGTACCCTGAAGAGTAAAAAAATGGGGGTACAGGTTGAAATGAATTGCGCCGTAAAAGATATTCAACTCAATAATACTACCTGGACAGTTCACACAAGTGATAACAGAATTTTTGATGGGTTCGATTATGTGTTAAGTACTGCACCCATGCGCGAATTGGTTACATCAGTAACACCTACTTTTCCTCAACAAGCTTTTGATTCGGCAAAACATTTAGAATACCGCGATTTTCTGACTGTTGTTCTGATTTGTAAAGATGAAGATGCCTTTCATGATAACTGGATTTATATACATGATCCTAGCGTTAAAGTAGGTCGTATCCAAAACTTCAAATCCTGGAGCCCATATATGGTTCCTGATCCCGAAATGGCTTGTTATGGGTTAGAATATTTTTGTTTTGAAGGAGATGGTTTGTGGACTTCCTCCGATGCAGATCTTATTGCTTTAGCTACCAAAGAAATTAATCAAATCGGACTCACACACCCGGAAGCAGTTGTTGATGGTTATGTTGTACGGCAACCCAAAGCATATCCTGTATATGATCAAACTTACAAAGAGAAAGTAAATGATGTTCGCGAGGCCTTGAAAGCATATCCGGGTTTGTATTTGATCGGTAGAAATGGGATGCATAAATATAATAACCAAGATCATAGTATGATGACAGCTATGCTGGCGGCTAAAAATATTATAGCCGGAAAAGAAATCTATGATTTATGGGATGTAAATGAAGATGCTGAATATCATGAAGGAGGAGAAAGAGGGGCAGAGGAGTTGAAGAAAGTAGGAGGAAGAATGGTACCACAGAAAAAGAATTAAGAATTAAGAATTATTAATTAAGAATTATGAGTTATAAATCGATTTTTTAATTCCTAATTCCTAATTCATAATTTATAACGATACTTCCCTTTCCAACGTGCCGCAAGAAATTTCAGCAACTCTTGTTCTCTCGCATTATTCCCGGGCATGTAGAAATTGGTATTTGTTATTTCATTAGGTAAGTACTCCTGATCTAAAAAATTTCCCTCTCCTAAATGGGAGTACTGATAATCTTTGCCGTAATCCATTTGCTTCATCAATTTAGTAGGTGCATTTCGTAAATGCAAGGGTACCGGTAAATCGCCATATTGCTGAACCGCTTGCTGGGCTTTACCTATAGCTTCATAAGCTGCATTACTTTTGGGAGAAGAAGCCAAATAGGTTGCACATTGAGATAATATAATGCGACCTTCTGGATAACCAATTTTACTCACTGCATCAAATGTTGCATTCGCTAATAATAAAGCATTTGGATTAGCATTGCCGATATCTTCACTGGCAAGTATCAGCATTCTCCGTGCTATGAATTTGATATCCTCTCCTCCTTCAATCATACGAGCCAACCAATATACAGCTCCATTAGGATCACTACCCCTAATACTTTTTATAAAAGCGGAAATAATATCATAATGTTGTTCACCACTCTTATCGTATAACGCAATTTTCTTCTGCGCTATATCCATCACTACTTTATCGGTAATAGTTGTATTACCAGATTCAACTATGATCTCTAATAAATTCAAAAGTTTTCTACCATCTCCACCGCTGATGGCAATCAATGCTGATGTTTCTTTTAAAACGATTTTTTGTTTTTGCAGTATCGCATCACGCTCAATTGCGTTTTCTAGTAATTGAATGAGTTTTTCTTCTGATAAAGCTTTTAAAACATATACCTGACACCTGCTCAATAAAGCACTATTTACTTCAAAGGAAGGATTTTCGGTAGTGGCGCCTATCAATCTGATAATACCTTTTTCTACTGCACCGAGCAAAGCATCTTGCTGGGATTTATTGAATCGATGTATTTCATCAATAAATAAAACAGCCCCGTTGAGTTGTTTGGCTTTGTCGATCACATCTCGTACTTCCTTCACTCCACTACTGATGGCACTAAGCTGAAAGTAATTCATACCAAGGCTTTCAGCAATTATCTGTGCAATGGTAGTTTTACCAACTCCCGGCGGGCCCCATAAAATCATGGAATGAATAGCTCTTTGTTGCAACGCTTTACGAAGAATACCCCCTTCACCGGTAATATGCTCCTGACCAATTACTTGATCTAGTGTTGTAGGTCTTATTCTTTCTGCGAGGGGAGTCATTTGAGATTGAAATTATTTTATTGTTAAAGGTAGCAAACTATAGTCCGTAAGCCAAGTTGGTGAGTCAGTGAGCCAGTCCGATATTTAATTCTTCAAGCTTTCGGACTCGGCTTACCGACTCCCGGACTTTCTTATCGACTTTCTTATTGACTTCTACGAAAATTTAGTGATCCTTGCTAATAATGTGGTTCCAAATCCCAGCAAAGCAATCAGCGCAAACGACCACTGTAGCCCCAACCATTCAGCGATAAATCCGATTAAAGGCGGGCCAATCAGAAAACCTAAAAATCCAATGCTAGAAACAGCGGCTAATGCAACACCTGCACTCATCGTAGTAGACTTTCCGGCCTCACTATATACCACCGGTACAACAGAAGATACACCAATGCCTACTAATAAAAAGCCTGCAGTTGCGGTAACTAGGCTGGGGAAAATAACAGCAGTTAATAGCCCGGTAGCTATAACACTACCACTACCTAATAAGATATTTTTTCTGCCAAAACGAGTAACTAATCTATCTCCCAAAAATCTTCCACCAGCCATTGTACTCATAAAAGCAGCATAACCTAATGTGGTTAGATTTTTTGGAGCCTGAACTACTTTTTGAAAATATATACCACTCCAATCAAACATGGTTCCTTCTGCAGCCATGCAGCAAAAAGCAATCAAACCAAGTTTTAATAAATTAGCATCTGGCTTTGCGAATATGGGTTGATCGGGGTGGTACTGATCGTATGGTAAAATATATTTTTGTGAAAAAAGAGCCATGCATATCATTACTGAAGCGATGCCTATAAAATGTTGATAAGGATCAAATCCTTGTGATATCAAGATAGTACCTACGGCCGCTCCGGTGAAACCGGCTAAACTCCATACACCATGAAATGTAGCCATAATAGAGCGATTGTACATCGCTTCTACACCCACTGCTTGTGTATTAACAGAAATATTCATCATATTTCCAAAAAGCCCAAAAAAGAAAAGGGTGATTGTAAGTAATGGAACAGTGTTAGAAAAACCTAAACAAATTAATATAGTTGGGTAAATCAAACCACTAATAGTAGCTACTTTCCTGCTCCCTAGTTTTGCTACTAACCAGCCTGATAATGGCAGGCTACACATAGATCCGATGGGCAAGGCAAAAAGAACGGCACCTAAGGCACCTTCGTGCAAATTCAACGCTCTGCTGATATCAGGTATTCGGCTTGCCCAACTGGCAAAAGAAATACCTGCAATAAAGAAAAAGGCGGCAACAGCAAATCGATAGATTCTAGGTTTATGGGTTACACTATTCATTCCTCCAAAAATATCGCAAACACGCCACTTTATGCATTTGGATTATATTTGCAACCCAACTAATTAATAAAACAGCGTCATGTATCGTACGAATACCTGTGGTGAGTTAAGAAAAGAGAATATCGGAACAACAGTAACCCTGGCAGGGTGGGTTCAAACAGTTAGGAAATTCGGAGCTATTACTTTTGTAGACTTGAGAGATCGTTATGGTATTACCCAATTGTTATTTGGAGAGTCATTAAATACAAAGTTGGAAGAACAACCAATAGGGAGAGAATATGTGATACAAGTAGTAGGAACTGTTACTGAAAGAAGTAATAAGAATCTACACATTCCTACAGGTGAAATTGAAATTAATGTTACCTCATTTTCTATTTTAAATAAGTCTGCCGTTCCCCCATTCACCATTCAGGATGATACAGATGGTGGAGATGATTTACGGATGAAATATCGTTTTTTAGATCTGCGAAGAAATGCGGTAAAGAAAAATTTAGAATTACGTTATGCCGTGAATCGTTCGGTACGTAATTATATGCATGAAAATTTATTCATGGATATTGAAACGCCATTCCTTATTAAATCTACTCCTGAAGGGGCACGTGATTTTGTGGTGCCTTCCAGGATGAACCCCGGCCAATTTTATGCACTTCCTCAATCGCCACAAACTTTCAAGCAATTATTGATGGTGAGTGGTTACGATCGCTACTATCAAATTGTAAAATGTTTTAGGGATGAAGACCTGCGCGCCGATCGCCAACCTGAATTTACGCAGATAGACTGTGAAATGACATTTGTAGAGCAAGAAGATATTTTGAATATGTTTGAAGGTTTGGTGAAGCGGGTATTCAAAGACGTTAAAAATATAGATTATACCGATAGGGTGGAGCGTATGACATGGGAAGATGCGATGTGGCAATACGGAAACGATAAACCTGATATTCGTTATGGTATGCAAGTGCTCAACCTAAAATCCGCATTTCGAAAAGGGGGAAAAATTACAGCTACCGGAGACTTGATCAATGGCGCAGGATTTGGTGTATTTGATAATGCAGAAACGGTATTGGCGATTGCTGTACCGGGTTGTGCTGAATATACCCGTAAACAAACAGATGAGCTTACCGAATGGGTTAAACGTCCGCAAATAGGTATGCAAGGTCTTGTTTACATTAAGTGTAATGTAGATGGTACCTATAAGAGTAGTGTAGATAAATTTTACAGTGAAGAAAAATTGAAAGCTATTGCAGATGCAGCAGGTGCAGTAGCCGGTGATTTAGTATTGATAGTAGCAGGTAGAGAAGAACGAACCAGAAAAGCAATCAGTGATCTTCGTTTAGAACTTGGAAAACGTTTGGGATTACGTAAGGATAATGAATTTAAATTATTATGGGTACTCGATTTTCCACTTTTTGAATATGCGGAAGATGAAAATCGTTGGGTAGCTCGTCACCATCCTTTTACTTCGCCAAAGCCTGATCATATTGAAGTGATGATCAATAATAATCCTGCTATTGAAAATGCCGACAAATATTTAGAACACCCTTATTCCAATATTAAAGCCAATGCATACGATTTGGTATTAAATGGAAATGAAATTGGGGGAGGTTCGATACGTATTTATCAACGCTCGCTTCAGGAAAAAATGTTTGCTGCTCTAGGTATGAGCGAAGAAGAAGCGCTTCATAAATTTGGTTTCTTATTAGGTGCATTTGAATACGGTGCCCCACCACATGGTGGTATCGCTTTTGGCTTCGACAGGCTTTGTTCTATTCTTGGTGGAAGTGAAAGTATCCGCGATTTTATAGCTTTCCCTAAAAATAATAGTGGACGAGATGTAATGCTCGATGCACCTAGTACTATTGATGATAAACAATTCGAGGAATTGCAGATAAAATTGAATTTTAAATAATAAGCTTAGTAAGCAAGAGGATATACTTCTTTTTAAAGTCAAGAATTTTTTTGCAAATTCTGCTTAAGCAGGTACATAAACAAATACATTAAAAAATTATGTATATGTTTTTTTTCAAGCCAATTCCCTTGTTTTATGTATATTAGGTTATGGAGATAGAAAAATTATTTCGGGCCTATACAATAAAACCGGGTATATGGGATGAAATGAAGGAAAACGATCATATTCGTGCTACTTACCAGCATATTTTTAAAGCGCTTAGCAAGCTTAGTTTAGAACAACTGCAGCGAAAACATCAATTAGCGGCAGAATTGTTCATGAGTCAAGGAATTACTTTTACAGTATATAACGATAATGAAGGCATAGAACGCATTTTTCCATTCGATATCATTCCACGTATTATAACAGCGGCGGAATGGCTACATATTGAATCGGGGATCAAACAACGCCTAAAAGCCTTGAATCTTTTTCTAAAAGATATTTATAGTGATCAACAAATTCTGAAGGACAATGTTTTACCTGCTGCCTTAATTGCATCCTGCCCCCATTTTACACATCAAGTGCATGGCATTAAAGTGCCCCACGATATTTATGTACACATAGCAGGTATTGATTTAATACGTGGCGAAGATGGTACTTTTTATATTCTAGAAGACAATTTAAGGACGCCATCGGGAGTTTCTTATATGCTCGAAAACAGGGAAGTTACCAAGCGCATTTTCCCCGATTTATTAGCAGGGAATAATGTTAGAATGGTGAACCAGTACCCACTCGTACTCTACGATAATTTAGTTGCTTTATCACCCCGGCAAATCAGTAATCCGGTTGTGGTATTACTTACACCGGGAGTATATAATTCGGCTTATTTTGAGCATACCTTTCTTGCCCGACAAATGGGTATTCAACTCGTAGAGGGAAGAGATTTGTTGGTAGATAATCAGAAAGTGTATATGAAAACAACCGATGGGTTAAAACAGGTTGATGTTATATACAGAAGGGTAGATGATGAATTTTTGGATCCGCTTGTGTTCAAGCCGGATAGTGCATTGGGCGTACCAGGCTTAATAAGTGCCTATCATAAAGGAAATGTAGCTATTGTAAATGCATTGGGTAATGGAGTAGCAGACGATAAAGCCGTGTATGCGTACGTTCCACAAATGATCAAATACTATCTGAATGAAGATCCCATTCTTCCTAATGTTCCTACTTATCAAATGGAAAAAGAGGCAGAAAGAGAATACGTATTCAGTCATATTGAAAAAATGGTAATCAAAGAAACAAACCAATCCGGCGGATATGGGTTGGTTATGGGCAATAGTGCCTCCGAAGAATTATTGAAGAAAACAAAAATGGCGATCTCCGCAAACCCGAGAAATTTTATTGCTCAGCCAATTATTTCTTTATCAACGGTTCCCTGTTTATTAGATGGTACTTTACAAGCAAGGCATGTAGACCTTCGCCCTTACGCGTTATGCGGTCCCAAAGGTATTGATATTGTGCCGGGAGGCTTAACGCGTGTTGCACTTCGAGAAGGTTCATTGGTAGTAAATTCATCTCAAGGTGGGGGTAGTAAAGATACCTGGGTAATTGATCAATCTATTTCTAACTATTAACCTACACGTATGCTTAGTAGAATAGCAGATTCATTATATTGGCTGCAACGCTATATGGAAAGGACAGATGGTATGCTGCGATTATTAAAAACCAGTTATATCCTTTCTTTTGATAAAGTACAAGCAGGCGGGATGAGCTGGCAGCCTGCTTTAGAAATTTTCACTTCTTTAGCGGAGGAGAAAATAAACAGTTTACAAGCAAATGAATCGGCTGCATTAGAATATCTTATACTCAGTCCTCATAATAATAACTCTTTACGTTCTATTATTACCCGTGCCAGAGAAAATGCACGTGGTGTTCAAGATCAAATTACCAAAGAAGTGTGGGAGCAGGTAAACCATATTTATCATTTGGTAAATAATCATACCCTTAGTGCAAGACTTAATAGTGCAGATGCCATTACGGTTTTAGATGAATTGATCGCAGCTAGTGATCAATATATTGGTATTTCTGATAGTACTATGCCTAGAGGGAAAGGGTGGAATTATATGAATTTGGGAAAGTTCACAGAACGTTGTTTACTTACCGTGGAGTATGTACATAATTTTTATCGTAGAATCAACTATAGTTTAGAAAACGAGCAAGACATCATTTTCTGGAGAAATCTATTATTAGCATTATCCGGTTATGAATTACACTTAAAGAATTATAATAATCAAGATCATAATCGAAATGTAGCGAAGCAGGTATTATTTGATCATTATTTCCCAAGATCTTTATATTATTCTTTGGATAGAGCTAATAAATATTTACTCGATATTACCAATGATAATGCTGCTGAAGGAACAGATATGTTGAAAAGATCTTTCGGCCGTGTTGCTAGTCAGGTTAAATTTGCAGACCTAGCTGCTATTGAACAGACGGGTTTGGAAACTTATTTGCAAATGATAAGGCGAGAATTAAATGAGTTTAGTAGTTTATTCGGTAAAACCTATTTCTCTTATGCTTAATATATATTGATGTCTGTTTTTAAGATCCACCACATTACAAAATACGAATATGAATACCCTGTTAAGGAGAGTGTGAATGAAATAAAGATTTATCCACTTGCAGTTCCCTCCCAGCAATTAATTAATCACGAAATTAGTATTACCGGCGATCCGGATATTTTTGAATTTGTAGATTACTGGGGGAATAAAACAGGTAATTTTTCGATTACTTATCCGCATCAAACACTTACTATTGAAAGTAAACTCACTGTTGCAACCAAAACCTTCGATATATCTGATTTGCCGCAAATAATCGTTTCAAATTATACATACGATTCTCAGCAACTTCAATTGTTACAATATGTGAGCCCCGAATTCATGCAACAAGAGGATTGGCTTACACAATGTGTGAATGATCTTTATAGAAGGGATAAAACATTAGTATCACTCATTGTTAGCTGTAATGAATATATCTTTAATCATTTTCGATATATAAAAGGAATTACAACAATAGAAACTACTGTAGATGAAATTATTACGCAAAAAGCAGGCGTTTGTCAAGATTTTTCACATGTATTGTTAGCGCTTCTTCGCAGGATGAATATCCCTGCTCGTTATGTTAGCGGATATATTTGCCCGAATAAAAACGGAATGCGTGGCGAAGGCGCTACACATGCGTGGGTAGAAGCTTTTATTCCGGATTATGGATGGGCAGGAATAGACCCGACCAATAACTGTTGGGCTGGAAGCCATCATGTAAAACTTGCTGTTGGAAGGGATTTCAAGGATTGTACTCCGGTTAAAGGAACTTTTAAGGGTATTTCAAAGCAGTCATTATCTGTGTATGTATCTGTTGGTTATGAAGATGGTGTTGTGTTTGAAGAAATGAATAATGTGAAAATGGAGAAATTGGCAGATACCGATACCCCCAATTTATTTAATAACTTCGCTGCACAACAACAGTAACTATGCTACTTATTTATAGAATTTTTAGTTTTTTAATGATACCTGTTGCACTGATTTTTGGATTGATGGGTATCATTATTTTTTTTATGGCGATAAGTACAAACCCAGCTTTTTTGCTAATGGCTTTCGTACTTATTTGCTATACGATTTATTGTTTTACAAGTTTACAGTTTCTGATAAAAGTAATTATTCGACAAAATACAGTTAGCAGCAGCCTGAAAGACTGGATCAAAGTGAATGCTTATGGAGCTGCATTTATTTCTGTAATGTTTATCTTGAGTGCCTTGCAAAGTTTTAGTACCAGTGATATAACATTAAGGCAGCAATTGAGTACTATGTTAGAAGCACAGCCACAACTCGGTAAGCAAATTTCAGTTGATGTTTTGTTTCGTATGTTCAAAGGGGTATCCGCTTTTTTATTAATAGTCGGTAGTATCTCCCTTGCTCATGTTTTTATCAGTTTTAAATTAATGCGACAATACGCTTCTAAATTTATGGCACAATAAAGTTTATTTATTTTCGAAGGTGCAACTGCTCCAATAGCTTTGCCACTGTGCTTTAGGGTCATCCACGATGCGTTCCATATAAACAGTACTCACCATCATTACCCCATGTATTTTCGGTAACAAAATTTTACCGTTACTATCTGTTCTTAGTTCTTGTACGGAAACTTTTGTAAAATTTAATTTCGACCAAATTTTTACAACATAATTCGCTAAAGGTTTTCCTTTAAATAAAATCAAGAAAGGCATTTTTTTATCTTTCGTTTTCTGATACGGATTTTTCAATGGAATAATGTCTAAGGGAAGGCTTGTAGGTTTTGTGCATGCATCTGTTAAAGTATTCCCAACTTGTAAAATTGTTTTTACACTTCTTTGGTAGTATTCATTACTGTTCTTGTTTTCTTCATTATACTTTTTTCTTTCAGCTTTTATGTACTGTAAGCCATCCTCCTCTAAATAGGCATTAAATTTTTTTGGATCAAGGCTGATAAAAGAATTCGTACTATTAAAGTAGATCATATTAGTTCCTTCCTTTGATAAAAAAAGCTTTAACGAATCACCGGGGGAAAGACTTAAACTGTCTTTTAAATCGATTGCTTGGCCTGAAGGGGTAATATGTATTAGTTGAATAATTCGACTTTTATCGCCCTTCCAATTCTCACCCATAAACCCTTCACCAACTGAAAATTTTATAACTGCAATGTCATTTTTTGTATAAAAGAAACGCTTTGGAGATAACCAAAATTCATGCGCAATACCTGTAACAACTAAAATTGCAAATACAAATAAAAAAACATATTTCTGTTTCATAACTACTTAAATAGTGAAGCCCGCCTATTTGGGTCATTAAAAATAGGCATACTATTTTTGCTTTTGCCTTTCAATCCCTACTTTTGCGCCAGTTTATTGTGTTTATTATAAAATAAGTATATGGCAACAACATCAGATATTAGCAGGGGAATGATTATTAAGCTCGATGGCAGCTTATATTCTGTAGTAGAATTTGGCGAAAATAAAACAGCTCGAGCAGCGGCTAAAGTATGGGCTAAATTAAAAGGGGTAGACAATAAACGGTCTATAGAAAAAACATGGAATAGTGGCGAAAATATTTTTCCTGTAAGAGTTGAAAAAAAGGCATTCCAGTTTTTGTATAAAGACGATAGCGGGTATAACCTGATGAACAATGAAACTTTTGAACAGATTGCATTGCCAGAAGATATGATCGATGCACCCCAATTTTTAAAGGATGGGTCAGAGGTTTTTGTATTTATTAACACAGAAACAGAACAACCAATAGGTGCAGAATTACCGGAAAAAATTGTGATGCAAATTACTTATTGCGAACCCGGTTTGAAAGGGGATACCGCTACAAGAGCATTAAAAGCTGCCACCGTTGAAACAGGAGCTACTGTTATGGTGCCTTTATTCGTTGATCAGGGTGAATTGATACGAATAAACACAAAAACAGGAGATTATGTGGAGCGCGTGAAAGAATAAACTAACTAAAAACCCGGAATTCCGGGTTTTTGTATTTTTTGCCATTTTTGCTAAAAAATGGCTATTTTGCCCTCCCATTTCACTAAATCTAACTGATTTTACCCCTAAAATTGCCATTTATGGACTTAAAGCAAATCCACGAATTAATCAAAATTATCAACAAAAGTAATATTGGAGAGATAAGCATTGAAGACAAAGACGGGAAGGTAACCATCAAACAAAAAGAAGACGCACCCGTTACAGTTGCTGCACCCGTTCATCAAGTGTACACTGCTGCCCCAACGCTGCCTTCAACTCCTGCTGCAGCCCCAACAACACCTGCGGCAGCTCCATCCCCGGCTCCTGCTGCTCCTAAAGCGGATAATTTTATAACCATAAAAAGTCCGATGATTGGAACTTTCTATCGTCGTCCTGCTCCAGATAAACCTTTGTTAGCAGATGTAGGAACCGAAGTGTCTCCCGGCAAAGTGGTTTGTATCATTGAGGCCATGAAATTATTTAATGAAATCGAAAGTGAGGTAAAAGGCACTATCGTAAAAGTATTGGTAGAAGATGCTAGTCCTGTTGAATACGATCAACCCCTATTCCTCGTTGAGCCTGCCTAGTAGTAAATCGATTTCATTACCAAAAAATTAAGCATGTTTAAGAAGATATTGATTGCAAACAGAGGTGAAATTGCTTTACGGGTAATTCGTACTTGCAGAGAAATGGGTATTAAAACAGTTGCTGTTTATTCAACTGCCGATAAAGAAAGTTTACACGTAAAATTTGCTGATGAAGCGGTTTGTATAGGAAAGCCGCAAAGTGCCGATTCGTATTTGAATATTGCTCATATCATGGCTGCTGCGGAAATTACCAATGCAGATGCTGTTCATCCGGGTTATGGTTTTCTGGCAGAGAATGCCAAGTTTTCTCAGATTTGTGCTGATCATGGTATCAAGTTCATTGGACCAACTCCCGAAATGATCAATAAAATGGGAGATAAAATCACTGCGAAAGAAACCATGATTAAAGCAGGGGTTCCTGTTGTACCCGGCGGAGAAGGATTATTAGAGAGCGTTGAACAAGCTAAATCATTAGCTAAAGAAGTAGGATACCCGGTTATATTAAAAGCCACTGCCGGAGGGGGAGGTAAAGGTATGCGTGTTGTTTGGGAAGAAGGGGAGATGGAAAAAGCATATACCACTGCTAAAATGGAAGCAGCTGCTTCATTTAAAAATGATGGGGTTTATATGGAGAAATTTGTAGAAGAGCCCCGACATATAGAAATACAGGTAGCAGGTGATCAATATGGCAATGTTTGTCACCTAAGCGAAAGAGATTGCTCTATTCAAAGGCGTCACCAAAAATTAGTTGAGGAATCACCTTCTCCATTTATGACCCCCGAATTAAGGGCGAAAATGGGTGAAGCTGCAATTAAGGCTGCTTCTGCTATCAATTATGAAAGTGTTGGTACCATTGAGTTTCTAGTAGATAAACATCGGAACTTCTACTTCATGGAAATGAATACCAGAATACAAGTAGAGCATTGTGTTACAGAAGAAGTGGTAAGTTTTGACTTGATTAAAGAGCAAATTAAAATTGCTGCCGGTGATAAAATTTCAGGGAAAAATTACGAGCCTACGATGCATGCTATCGAATGTAGAATCAATGCAGAAGATCCATACAATGATTTTAGACCTTCGCCGGGTAAAATAACCACCTTATTTACACCTGGTGGACATGGGGTGCGGGTAGATAGCCATGTTTATGCAGGATATGTGATTCCTCCGTATTATGATTCTATGATTGGTAAACTTATTACTGTTGCACAAACCAGAGAGGAAGCGATAGATACTATGTACAGAGCATTGAGTGAATATGTTATTGAAGGAGTGAAAACCACCATTCCTTTTCACTTGCAGTTAATGCAGAATGAGGATTTCCGTAAAGGAAATTTTACAACTAAGTTCCTAGAGAGTTTTAAGATGAAATAAGTATAACGGATTGGTAAGCATTAAAAATCCCCCATCAATACTGTCAGGGGGATTTTTTTATGGGGGATATGAAACGAGAATTAACCGCGTGGACCTCTATTATTGCGCATTTCATCTAAGTATTGGTTCACCGCTTTCACTTGGTCTTCGGTGAGTGGAATAGCTTTGAATTTCTTAGTGCGCTCGTCATTTACTTCTTTCATTTTCTTTTCGCGTTCTTCTTGGCTCATGTCGCGCATACCACGCATCTGACCCTGAGCCCAAACCAATGTTTCGATTACTTTGTCGGCCTGAGCATCTGTGATTTTAGTTTTCTCGATAAGGCCGGGTTTTACGCGCTGCTTCATCATTTCAATCACTTGTTCCGGACTGGGAGGGCCTTGTTGTGCGGATACTTGGCTAAGTGATGTAGCAAAGATTACTGTTAAAAAGAAGAGAATCTTTTTCATGTTAATAGCTTTTAAATAGATAATACTTGTATATAATAAAAATAGTGGATTCTAAGAATCCACTATTTATTATCGGTCAAGGCCCATCTATATCGGTCTAACCAGGCTTAAAATTTGCTGAAAGAGAAAACTCAGGTCTTTCCTACCGTAAGAATAGCATTTCTCTGTATTTTGGCAGGGTCCAATACTCATCATCAACCAAATGCTCTAGCTTATCTACATGATACCGAATATCATCAAAGAAAGCTGACTTTACTTGGCTTTCATAAGCAATAGCTTTAGTTCTGGTATCTGTTATATTATTTGCAATTTTTCTGGCTTCTACCATATCATGCACTTTGCTATGAATGATTTGAATATGTTCGCTTACTTCTTTCAATATGGTAAATTGACTTTTATATGCAGATTCCGGTAGACCCGCAGACTTTAAGCCATTTATGTTATTGAGTAGTTCGTTCTGATACTTGATGGCAGCAGGTAAAATATGATTGATGGCTAAATCACCCATAATACGTGCTTCTATCTGTACTTTTTTAATATATTTCTCTAATTCAATTTCATGACGTGCTTCCAATTCAGAGTGGCTATATACACCATTGGATTCAAACAATTTTTTCGCCTTCTCTGTGACCATAGCATCTAATGCTATTGGGGTGGTTTTCAAATTCGGCAAGCCCCTGCGCTCCGCCTCATGATGCCATTCATCACTATATCCATCCCCCTCAAATAATACCTTTTTACTTTCTACAATATATTTTTGGATCACATGCATAATAGCAATTTCTTTCTTATCACCCTTTTCAATTAGCGCATCTACATCGGCTTTGAACTTTTTAAGGGTATCGGCCATAATTGTATTTACTACTGTCATGGCATTTGCACAGTTTGCAGAAGATCCTACTGCGCGAAATTCGAATTTATTTCCGGTGAAAGCAAATGGTGAAGTACGGTTACGATCCGTATTATCTAGCATCAACTCCGGAATGCTTCTATGAAGATCAAGTTTTAAAATCGCTTCATCCTGCTCATCAAATTTAGTACCTACTCTGCTTTCAACATCAGCCAATACTTTTGAAAGATATTGCCCAACAAATACAGAAATAATTGCTGGTGGTGCTTCATTAGCACCTAATCGGTGATCATTAGGCGCTGAGGCAATAGCAGCACGCATAATATCTGCGTGATCATGAACGGCTTTAATGGTATTCACAAAAAATGTGAGGAACATTAGATTCGTTTTGGGGGTTTTACCAGGCGCCAACAAGTTTACACCTGTATCTGTAGCCATACTCCAGTTATTATGTTTACCGCTTCCATTGATACCGGCAAATGGTTTCTCATGCAGTAACACAACGAGCTTATGGCGCTTAGCTACACGTGTCATAACGTCCATTAACAGGGTATTATGATCAACAGCAATATTCACTTCTTCAAATATAGGCGCACACTCAAATTGGGCAGGAGCAACTTCATTGTGGCGAGTACGAAGTGGAATACCTAATTTATAAGATTCATTTTCGAAATCACGCATAAAGGCATACACACGTTCGGGGATAGAACCAAAATAATGATCTTCTAATTGTTGACCTTTGGCAGGAGCCGCACCATATACTGTTCTGCCACTTTGAATTAAATCCGGACGTGCATTCGCAAGGGATTCATCAATAACAAAATATTCTTGTTCCCATCCTAGGGTAGCAGTTACTTTAGTTACATTTTTATCAAAATAATTACAAACATCTACTGCTGCTTTATTCAGTGATTCCAAAGCTTTTAATAAAGGAGCTTTATAATCTAACGATTCACCTGTATATGAAACAAAAATGGTAGGAATGCATAATGTTTTGCCTTTTCCAATTTCAATGATGAAAGCGGGTGAGGAAGGATCCCAAGCAGTATAACCCCTTGCTTCAAAAGTTGCCCTTAGTCCGCCGCTGGGGAAAGAAGAAGCATCAGGTTCCTGTTGAATTAAAGCGGCACCATCAAATTCTTCAATGGCTGTACCATCACTTTTGATTGTAAAAAATGAGTCGTGTTTTTCAGCTGTTGTACCTGTTAGTGGCTGAAACCAGTGTGTAAAATGGGTAACACCTTTACTCTGTGCCCAAGCACGGATTCCGTTTGCTATTTGATTCGCAACAGTTCGATCAATTTTTTTGCCACCCCTAATACTAGTCGTTAAGCTTTTATAACCCTCGTCGCTTAAATACTCACGAGCGATTTTTAGGGTAAATACATTCTCACCAAATATAGCGGTGATTTTGGCTCCTGAACTGGGCGATAATGTATCGCTTTCCTTTGAAATGCCGCTAATGGCATTAAAACGTAAAGACATATGTAAATCATTTTTAGTAGCTCAAAATAAAGCTAAAAGATAATAAGATGCTAAAAAAATCCTATTAAAATTGTCGATCGGAGCATTTTTTGTTAATAAATCAAAATATATATTTATTTATCATGTGAAATGAACAAAATAAAAAAGCCTCCCAACGATCCTGTTGGGAGGCTTTTTAAGATTATTGAATTTGATTAGTTCTTACCTATCACCACTTTCGAAGCTTTGTACTTAACATTTGATCCTTCAAGATTAATGATATACAATTTCTGTGTGCCATTACCATCTACATTCATTTGTACAATATTTTCACCCTTAACTGCATTCACTGCTTTTGTAGCAACTACTTTGCCACTAGCGGCTTCCGTTACTTTTAAGTTCAAGCTATAATCCTTATCCGCCTTAAAGGTTACTGCAAACCTGCCATTACTAGGATTAGGATAAGAGGTAACGTCTTTTGCTTGTAAGCTTCTCAAGTAAACGAGATCATCTTTAGTGAATGACACACTACTTAATGAAGTTGTTACTTCTGTGCTTCTACCTTGTGAAGCTGGACCCATAGATACTACTATAGAATTAATATCATTAGGATTTAGCGGGGTTGTTAAATTAGCAGATTTAAAATCAGATAAGCTTAGCATATATTCCTGTGGATCTTTCGAAACAGGAAGTTGCAAACTATATTGATCTTTCCAATTGGTGATGGATTGTTTCACCAAAGTAATAGTTAGCGTAGTATTACCGGATGCAGTGAATTTGAGTGTTTTGAAAGCACTTAAATCTTGCGGCACACCACCAGCTCTTAAGAGCTTGTAAATCGTAAGATAATCTGGAGTGGTTCCTGTAACTGAAGCATCTCTAAATACCGGGAACTCATCTTTAACAGGAGCTTTATTAGTATTTGTAACAGTAAAGTTTTTAATACTGGTTGTGTTTGTGTTATAATCTAATCCCCAAGCACCATCTGCCATGAATACTACATCAGTAAGCTGTCCGTTCACATATAGATTGATGGTAGACTCATAAAGATCGCTACTTGGGATGCTAACCTTAGTAATACCATTTGCAGTTAGTGTTACCGGGATTGTTCTTTTAACGGTACCGGTTGTTTGTTCATTTGCTCTATCACTAATTTCAAATGATCCGTTTGTAGCACTTAAGCCATTATTAATCGTTAGTTCTACTTTATCTTCCACTCTAGCACCTGCTGTGATATAAGCCTGAGGTAAACCTGCATTACTCTTAATCTCCTGAATAGGCTGAGTTTTTTGTAAACGAGTAACGATGTCTGCAGCCATTTCCAGAACTAGCGCAGGAGAACCAGCCCAAAGCTGAATATTAAACATTGATTCATCTATCGTGTAATCTTTATTTAACCAGTTTGATTGTATCGTATAATTGCTTCTACCAGATTTAGCACCAATTATGAAGCTCATGGCATATTCAGTTTCCCCTTTATTGTTTTTTAGCGTGTACTGAACCATGTCGATACCTTTTACATTGGTAGTTTGTAATCCAATTAATTCGGCACCTTTTAATCGATCGCAAATTGGTTTAGTGTGATCGTATACTTCACTGGAGGTTTGTGTTCCAAACGCAACAGCATTGGCTACATTATTTTTTACAAAGTCAATAGAAAGAATATCTTTTGCATTGGTAATAGCTAATAAATCTTTTGGTGTTGTTATTAATGATTTATAAGAACTATTGCTTAATGTGGTTGGTAAAATATCAGATAATTTTAATGCTGAACCTGAGTTGTTAGTTCTGATAGTTGAACTGATCGTTGCACTTGGTAGTTTGCTATAGTCAACTGCTCCTTGCATGCTATTAACAGCATTCTTATAAACTCTTGTTGCGATAGCATCACCTAAACTCTTACTTTCCACACCACCACCGCCACCGCCGCTAACGGTTCCGATTGTAGCAAATCCAAAATCATAGCTATGATTATTACTTCCCGCAACACCAGTTGTAACCGTAATATCTGCGTCGTTACCTGTGTAAGCCCCATCACTATCACGCTCACCTGCATTAGGATCCACACCGCCATTATTGGCAAATGTTAACTCATAAGTAGATAGAGGCGCTTGCACACTACCACCTTGTGCATTTGGAATTCGAATAGTGTAAGTTCCATCAGGCTGAAGTTGACTGATATTATATTTTGCAGAACCGGTTGAAGAACGGCTTGGATCACTAGAAAAATAGTAGTTGCCCGATGCGTCGGTAACGGCCGTAGCAATTACAGTAGCACCCTGACGAAGTTGCACTGTTACACCGGCTATGCCATCCTCATCTGCATCTTGTATACCGTTTCCATTAGCATCAAACCAAACACGGTTTCCAATTTCAATTGGGGCTGGTGATGAAATAATTTCAATATCTCCCAAACCACTTGCTTTACCGAATACACTTACATCATTACCACTGTAAAGAACCTTACCATTTTTAGCCTGACCATTGTCGTTTGCATAATAACGCACACCTCCTGTATACCAAATTGTGTATGGGTCGAAAGCTGTATTAATAACTTCTTTACCAGGGAAGTTTGCCACACTACCAACACTTGTTTCATCGTGGTCTAGATTACCTGAGCCTGTAGCTGGATTACCAATATACAGTGGGCCAGGGTTTCCGATAGCATTGGCAGAAAAACGATCAGTATAATAAAACTCACCGCCACCGGGGCCTTCATTATTACCAGCGCCATTAGTTGTTTTCGATCCTGCTGTACCATTGTTTTCAATGGAAAAGCTTGAATAAGTTCCACCAGTATTACCGGCTTTCATGATATCTCCAACGGAATTACCTGTGTATAATGTATTGCCG
The DNA here is from genome assembly GCA_017537025.1 of Sediminibacterium sp. Taxonomy (GTDB): domain Bacteria; phylum Bacteroidota; class Bacteroidia; order Chitinophagales; family Chitinophagaceae; genus Sediminibacterium. Next base: position 126,983 of record JAFWCB010000001.1, on the reverse strand, counting down.
CTCACACCCAAATTCACATTACCGGTTTGATGGCCTGTTCTATCAGTGATTCCTAGAATCATAGCATCATTATCACTCGGATCAAATTCAATAGCACTGAGCATCGGTTGTGGGTGTATGATACTCGAACTGTTCTTAGTAAGTTCATTAAAATTTCTTACCCAAGGATGCCATGAAGTTTGACAGATAGTAGCTGCTGGTATAGTGCCGTTTGGATCAGTATAATTTGTGTTTTTATTAAATCCAAAACCGGTATTGGCATTGGCTCTTCTATTATATGTTAAAGGCGTATTTAAGACTTCTGTAAACGGAGCTGTTGCCGGATTGGCACTGGCATCTACTTTTACAACGATAGCTTTTAATTCATTTCTGTCAACTGCAGAATTATCGGGTTTTACACCATCCAATACACCCCCTACATAAATATTGCCTCTATAAAATTTTACCGCGAAAGGACGGAAGGTACTATTTCCTTCAGCAATCCCATAAGTCATATCATATCGAACAATTTGCGATGCAAGAGTAGGAGCAGCACCATTAGCCCCTAGTTGAATTCTCCACAATCTTCTATCCGCTAAATTTATAACATAGAGATACTTCCCATCATCGGAAATTGTAATACCTCCTAAACCTACTTTGCCAACTTCTGTTACCACATTACCACCAGTAATATTATCGTAGTTAGCCTGTGTTTTATTATTATTTCCTGGACTAAAACTTCTACCCGGTAAGCTACCGGCGTTGAAAGCGGGATTTATTGCATTAAGGTTTACAAAACTTGTTGTGCTAGCAGTATTCGCCACTGCCTTAGCACCATTGGTAACGTATAAACCATTAACACCCAAGGGGCCCAATGCTACATGTCGTTTAACAAAAGCCGCATAGTATAGTTTATCTGCTTGTTTACTGTAAGCGGTACCCCAAGTTGCACCGGTTTGTCCTTGTTTAGCAATGGTAGTCTGCGCCGAACCGTCGTAATTGAATGCATAAGCACCATCTCCTTCTGAGGCATCGTACCAATTACCGGTAATGGTTTGATTATCGCCATTCACATAAGTTGGGACTACAATTCTTGCGTTTAAATTATCTACATAGTGCCCTGGGTAATTAATACCAAAATCAGCAACTGCAGGAGTTGTTGTATTAGCTGTAGCAAACTGCACACTTGATTTGCTATTCAACCCGGTAGGGGCGGGATAATCACTACTCTGCCAACCTGTAAATTCCAGACGAACTTTTGTATTGTTAGCTACGGCAGGCGCACTAAAAGTATAGACGCCATTCGCGTTAGTAGTTGCAGTGGCAAGCAAAACTCCCGCTGCGCTATAAGCTTTCACAGTTACCCCTGATACACCCGGTTCATTATAAGCACTAGTGTTTTCTTTTGCTCCACTTCCATTAAAATCACGGTACACGGTACCTGTAACCGAAGTTTGGGCAGTTAGCATTTGTGAAAAGGCAAGGAAACCAAGAGCAAAAAGAAAATAAAGAGAGAATCTTCCTTTATTCTTTTTTTGGTAGGTTTGAAAAGAGTAGAAATTATCCATACAGTACCTATTTGAATATTTTTAATTATTTTTCTAGTGATCTATTATACGGGATTCGGAATTTATTGGTTTCAGAACTAGATTTGTTTTACAAAAACAATTCCACAATGGATATTGAACAACTATGGACATTATAAAAGTAGGAAAAAACGGGTAATTATCGCATTAATTTTTATTTACAATTCATTGCGAATCAATCCTATACAAAGTAGTTGGTAGGTTTTTGGGGGTATAAAGTGACATTTTAGAGGTATTAAATAGGCAAAATATAATATATAAATATTTTAATTTTTTTATTAAATTGAAAATCAATATAATAAGTTTGAAATTATTTTTTTTAAAAAAAATACCCACATTCTGTCTTTTTTTTGGAAAAACCCAACTTCTGGGTATCCCAATTATCGGTTTTTTTCTCTTTTTGGGAATGTCTTCGATAGCACAACAAGAGATAAAACCCTGTAATCAACCTCCGGCATTTATCCAAACCCTGGGTTTTGATCCCTTATGGACAGCCCTCAGTACTTCTGAAAAACAAAAAATGGGTGCGGTATTAATCGCTTATAAGAAAGTTGATGGTATTAGTTCTCCTTTACCTAACGGACCCAGAGAAACAGTATATCAACATCCCAGTTGGAGAAGCGCCGGATATTTATCGGCTATATGTTTCGACAAATTTGGAAATGCATATGTGATTCCTTCTCCTTTTATTTCTATGCTTAATAACCCAATCGAAAAGCTCAACACAGTATACCGAATAAAAAATCTTACAGGTGACATGCAGCCTTGGTTAGCCATCCTACCGAACAAAAAAACAAGTCTAGAGAACCCCTATGGTTTATTAGGGATTGCCTATGATTGTATAGCTCATTACCTATACTGTGCCACCGTTGCTGCATCAAATAGACAAAAAGAAGCCGGCATTATTTATATCATTCATGCAGATACGAAAAGAAAATCAGATTCCTTGGTAGGTATTGATGCCATCGGACTAACATTGGCACTTGATGAGTTAGGTAATAAAAGAGTATATTTTGGAAAAGCGAGAACCGGAGATATTTATTCTGTTGCGGTTAATTCAAAAAATAAATTTGTAAAGTCATCCCTTCGAAAAGAGCTCAGCTTAGTAGGGATTGGTCCCAGGGGAGATGATAAGGCCAGAAAAATTCGATTTCAAAATAATACCATGATTGTAAACGGGATCGCATTTAATTTTAACTTACAAGCATCCAGCGAAAAACCCGAAACACAATATAAGTTCCAATGGAATTACGCCAGCAAGAAATGGCAATTAATAGATCTGCAATAAAGCTGTTTGTGAAAAAAAAATATTTACTTACTGCCATACTTTTTCTTAGTTTTTTTTTCATATCGTATATCTATCCCTCTACAGAAAAAAAACTTACTAAACCAAGTGAGGAATTGTCATTGTTAGGTAGATATTTATTTTACGACACTCGTTTATCTTATAATCAAACCAAATCCTGCGCTTCTTGTCATGATCCTTCATTGGCTTTTTCAGACGGATACAGAACGGCTGTTGGAGCAGATGGCTATGCGGTAAGAAGAAATACACCCTCCCTTCTAAATGTACGGTACAGGGGCAGTTTTACATGGGGTGATAGCGGTATTCATCGTTTTGATAGGCAGTTATTTTTCCCTTTCTTCAATCAACATCCAAAAGAATTAGGTTGGGAAAATGAACAAGCCGTTGGTGCAAGGATAAAAAATATACCCGGCTATGTGGCTTTGTTTAATACTGTTTTTCCGAAACATAAAACGCCTATTTCAATTAAAAATATTTTTTATGCAATAACTGCATTTGAGAAAACTATTGTATCTCATGCATCAAGGTATGATGCCTATTTGGAGGGTAATGAATCTATATTAACGGCTGATGAAAAAGCCGGTATGAGATTATTTTTCTCTAGGAAATTAAATTGCGGAACCTGTCATGTATGGGACCCTAAAAATAAGTTGATACCATCCCGATTTGAGAATACAGGGTTGTATAATCTTGATATGACTGGGGATTATCCTCGTTCAGATCAGGGGCTTTATGAAATCACTAAGAATGATTTTGATAAAGGTAAGTTTCGTGTCCCATCTTTACGAAATGTACTATTAACTGCACCTTATACACATGATGGAAGTGTATCTACTGTAACCGAAATGATTGATATTTACGCAAGGGGTGGACGCAAGATTGAAGTTGGAGAGCATATTGGCGACGGTTCCCAAAACCCTTATAAAAGTAAATTAATCAAGGGGTTCAGTATAAGTAAAGAAGAAAAAGAAAATCTAATATCTTTTTTAAATTGTTTAACGGACACCGGGTATTTAAAAAATAAAAAACTACTTTTTGTAGCTTTAAACAAATGAAGATGTTTCATAAAATAGTATTGTTGAGCTATTGCTTTTTAATAGGCGTGCAGGTTTTTTCACAGCATAAAACTTCTCAGGATGCGGTGTATGTAAATGAATATCGTAAAAACCTGCTTAAAGAAACTACTGTTGATACCGCGAAGTATATTATTAAAAGAAAATTAGAAAAAGACTCTGTGCTTAACCTTTCGATGCCTATCAAATTTTTTATTGATAGGCTTGATGAAAAGATTGCAGTGGCGCAACAAGTAGCTATTGCTGATACTTTTTTTACCCGATATATTTTTGATAAAGCAACCGGGAAGCCTCTTTGGAATGAGATCTTTGGTGTATATCCTGCCCGGCCCGGTGATATTCGAAAAGGAATGACGGTACTACCCGGTATGGCCATGCGAGTAGAAATGTATAACTACGCCTACAACCTCACAACAGTGGCTGTAGTAGACATTTTCTCGCAAAAAATATTATCGGTTGATCATTTTCCTCAAACACAACCCGATTTGCCTCCCTCGCTAATAAAACTAGCCGTGCAAATTGCAGTTGATGCACCTGAAGTAACAAAAGCATTAGGATTTAAACCCTCAGCATCTTTACCTGTAATGGCTTCTACTAAAACCGCCTTGAATCGAACCCGCTGCGAACGCTCACAACATTTGTGTGTAGCACCCACCTTCGTGCAAGGCAATCGAGCATTGTGGGCTATCGTTGATCTAACCGATTTTAGGGTAGTTGGCTTACGTTGGACTAACACCAGTAAAGAGCTGGAACAACCAGTTGTAACGGAGCGGAAAATTCAAAATGAAAATATTGCTGATTGTTACTGTAATAAAGTAAATACCCTTTCACAAAAAGGCTGGGAGATGGATTACTTACTCACTTCTTCTGATGGGTTAATGATCAGTAATGTAAAGTATAAGAATCAACAGGTTATCAACAGTGCAAAATTGGTAGATTGGCATGTAAGTTATTCCGGAACAGATGGTTTTGGATACAGCGACGCCGTAGGCTGTCCGATTTTTAGTGAAGCCGCAGTGGTAGCAACTGAGCCACCACAGGTGGCCGACATTATTGAAGCGGATACGGTTGCAGGCTTTATGTTAGAGCAAAAATTTTTCAGTGAACTATGGCCGGGACCTTGTAATTACAGTTATTCTCAGCGTTATTTTTTTTATACCGATGGTCGATTTCGAATGAGCTGCGCTTCTATTGGGAGAGGCTGTGGGAATAACGGTACTTATAGGCCGGTTTTTCGCATTGGTTTTTCAGGTAATAATCAACTTTTTGCCGAATGGAATAAAGATGAATGGAAAGTTTGGGATAAAGAGGGATGGAAACTACAAGACGCTACAACTGTGTATACGAAAGAAGGGTATCAATATAAACTCAATACCAGCCCTAATGGTGGTTATTTTATCGAACCGGGTAGAGGGCAATTTGGTGACGGCGGTAGAGGCGATAATGCATATGTATACGTAACAAAGAATCATTTGGACAAAAACGAAGGACAAAACGATTTGGTAACCATTGGTCCGTGTTGTAATACTGATTATCAACAAGGGCCTGAAAAATTCATGATACCCATAAAGGAAAATATTCGAAATACTGACTTAATTTTATGGTATGTTCCTCAGTTAAAAAATGATGATACCCCCTCGTCTAAATACTGTTGGGCTGAGACCTATTACGAAAACGGGCAATATAAGGTAAAAACATACCCCTGCTTTGCCGGGCCATTATTTGTTCCTTTTCATAAATAATGTATATTTAGGCGACAAGACTATGGATGTAAAAATTAATTTAATGATTGCCGACGATCATCCGCTATTTGTGGAGGGGATGAAAATGATTCTCGGGGGAGAAGAGAAATTTAATATTAGTGGTATTGCAAACGATGGTAAGCAGCTTTTGTATTTGCTAACACAACATGTGCCTACCGATTTGATTTTATTAGACGTAAATATGCCCAATTTGAATGGGCTGGAAACAATCAAATATATCAAGCAATCTTTTGGTGCTGTGAAAGTATTGATGCTTTCGGCCTATAGTGATGAGAAGGTTGTACAAGAAGCCAAATCAGCAGGAGCCGATGGATATATTTTAAAAAGTAGCAGTAAAGCAGAACTCCATCATGCCATTATGGAGGTATATTCCGGGAAATCTTATTTTAGTGTACAAAAGGAAATAAATTATGATGATGCATTTAAAAAATTAGATGCTTTCCTGCGAAAATATGATCTCACAAAAAGAGAAAAAGAAATTCTTTTGTACCTGAAACAAACCTATACAAATCAGCAAATAGCCGAAAAACTACATTTGAGTATTTACACAGTAGAAACGCATCGTAAGAATATCATGCAAAAACTTAAACTCAATTCACCTGCTGCTTTGGTTAAGTTTATGATCGAGTTTAATTTGTAATTATTTTAGCCGGCTTTAGCTTAATTCCCGAACCTTCCACTACTACGGAGATCAACGTAGGAGTAGCCAACTTGCCAAGTTTAATAGGGATCATGTTGTCTCCTTTAATCGCATTGGCTTGTTGCGTTTGTACAATTTTACCGGTTGCTGTTTCAATTAATTTCACGGTTACATTAGTATTTTCTGTACTCTTAAAAGCAGCATAGGCAGTTCCTCCGCTCCTTACCGGATTCGGATATACATGTAATTGTTGCTCTAGGAGATTCGAAAGAAACTCCTTGCTCTTTTTTGAGAAAGCAACGGAAGAAATAGTTGCATCGATAGTGGTTTGCACACCACCTGTAGCTTCAAAGGAGAAAACAATAGTTGTAATATCGTTCGCATTAATTGGTTGGTTATTTCCAGCCGATATAAAATCACTTAAACTTATCGCATAGGATTTTAATTCTGTACTAATAGGAACCAATATTTTGTATTGTTTAGCAAAATCCGTGATACTATTTTTTACTAATGTAATACGCAGATTGCCGTTAGCTTTTGCTTTGAAACTAATTGTTTTATAATCACTAAGGTTTTGAAGGGCCCCTGCACCTCTCAATACTTTGTATGCTGTTACATAATCATTCGTATTAGCAGTTACCTGGATATTTCTGAAAACGGGGTATTCATCTGCCGGAAGCCTTGCCGAGTCATTTGTTACACTATAATTTTTAATGATGGTTTTAGTACTATCAAAGTCTAAAGCCCATGTTCCGTCACTCATATACACTACATCTTGTAATTTACCTCCAACATACATTGCGATATTACTTTCAAAAGCGTCTGACATTGGAAAGGAAACCGCTGTTTTAGCTGAACTCTTCATGCTAAATGGTACAATTCTTACTGTTTTTGAAGAGGCGATTTCAGTGGCTCTTTCTTCTACTTCAAAATACCCGCTAGTGGCATTCGTTTCATTGGCAATCGTCATACTGAGTACAGATCCATTTCTGTTTCCGTTTATAATATATGTTTTTGGTAAAACAGCGCTGGGTGTATTTTGAGTAACCGGCATCATAACATTCAATTTATCCAGAATATCCAATGTCATGTCTACACACAAATAGGGAGCGATTCCCCAAACCTGATAATTAATGAGGGTATCTTCTGTAACATAATCTTTATTTAGCCAGTTTGATTGGAAGGAGAAACTGTTCCGCCCTGCCTTCTTACCGATGGTAAAACTCATGGCATATTCAATATTACCGGCTTCTTGTTGCAAGGTATATCGAACAAAATTCAACCCTTTCAGGTTGAAATTATCCATAGCCAATAAGGAGGCGCCTTTTAATCTATCACAAATGGGCTTGGTATGATCATACATTACGCCCAATGTTTTTGTTGCAAAAGCCACAGCTTTACAAATACCAGATTGAACAAAGTCGATAGACCTTACCTCTTTCGCGTTAGTAATACTTGGTATATCTGTTGGCGTAGTTATATAAGCTGTATAACCTTGATCTAAAATCTGAGTTGGCATAATTGCAGAAAGTTGTAATCCACCTGAAACACTGTTGGATCGGATGTTCCCATTTTCTGCAGATACTAATTTGAAATTTTTATAATCAATATCTCCATTTAGGCCTGCTTTTGCTTTATTAAAAACACGCTTTGCTATTTTATCACCTAATCCTTTACTCTCCAAGCCGCCCGTATTTCCTGAAAAGGCAATATGGCCATCATCTGTAAGAATGGGGATACTATCTAATTTATTTACACAATTAACGGGAGAAACAGTAGCAAAAAATAGTACATCATTAAAATCATTATCACATGCCGGATTGTCTCTTCGAATATCCTCAAAACCTATCACAAGCCGATTATTAACTGTGTCTTTGAGAATTACAGTATGTTTTTTCAAAGTAGAATCCGATTCTGGATTGAATGCAGCATTTGAATAAAGCGTCCATCTGCCAGGTGTAACAACGGTTCCATTCCATCCATCGGCCATTAGTACAAATCCAATTCCAGTTCTTGCAGGAAAATTCCCTAGGTATACTTTATCTCCCGGTTCAAAAGCACCACCAGAACCGGATTTTGATGCGTTCGGGAAAATGATTTTTATTTTGTTCGGATTAGGCGCAGCGGTTAATGGTGTGTCTAAACTAAAAGTATAGTAACCGAGCGCATTTAAAAAAGAAGCCCCTTCATCTACAAAAGAAATCCATACATCAGAATTGCAATTTACCTGTATGGTTTCTGTTCTGGCATCCGCTACTAACAAAGGATTATATACCGGAACAGATCTCGATTCCGGTAGGGTGGCCGCAATTTTATTTCGAAATGATACACTAACTGTGTCGCGGGGTGTAACCAAATAAGAAGGGTAGCCCTGATTATTGAATCCCCCTAAGTACTGGTATTGAGCATCTGTGCAGATGGCAGTAAAGAGTAATACGAAGAGACTCAGATTGCGTGTATATTTATTTAGCATAGATTCCTATTAAGTAAACATGAATAATTGTTCACTGAAGGGTCAGGACTAAATAGCTTGCCTTTGAATATTTACTCCTAAAGTTCCTTACAGCCTTATACATAACGAAATCGGGTAGGTTTTTGGTATCTGCCGATAAGTATTGTTTCTAAACTTAACTGATTCATTTACAGGCATTTAATTCAACAGCCGGAAATTAACCGAGGAATCAAAATACAAGCGGGTTGGTATAAAAAAAAGAATGTAACTTTTGCGTAAAATGCACGTTACATGATTACTAAAATTAATCGCATGAAAAAGTTATTTGTTTTTTTCTTTTCAATTGTAGCTATTTCAGCTTGTGCACAATGGTGGGGCGAGCGCGTAAATGGTAATGGTAATATTAAAACAGAGGAAAGATCTGTTGGAACTTATTCGGGTGTGAGCAGTTCAGGGTCGTTCGATGTAGCCCTGAAATTTGGCAAGCCGGGTGCTATAAAAATTGAAGGGGAGGAGAATTTATTGGAATATATAGAAACAAAGGTTGAAAACGATGTACTTGTGATAAAATTTAGAAAGAATATAAATGTTAGTCACAGAAAGAAAATAACGGTATATGTACCGTTAACGAAGTTGTCGAGACTTTCCTTATCAGGTAGTGGCAATATATCCGGATCTGGTGATTTTGGCAATGATGGTAAAACTGAATTTAGGGTTTCCGGAAGTGGAGATATAGACGTTGCATTCGACAGAATCAGGTCTTCTGAAGTATCTATTTCCGGTAGTGGAAAGATTATTTTACAAGGCAAGGGAGATGAGGTTGATGTTCATATTAGCGGTAGTGGAAATGCGCGTTGCGAAAATTTGGTTGCCAATGATGTGAAAGTATCTATCAGTGGTAGTGGAAACAGCAGGGTACATAGTGATAAATCATTGGATGTTAAGATAAGTGGGAGTGGTGATGTACAATATAAAGGGAATGCTACAGATGTGGTAAAACATATTGGCGGTAGTGGAACAGTAACTAAGATTTAATTAACAGTAGTTTCATACCTTCGCGGCGATATGGAAATCACCGCAAAAACAGCCCAGCAACTTCGCCTAACTACCGAAGAATTCGATCTTATTTGTGCCAAACTCAATCGTACCCCTAACTTCACAGAGCTCTGTGCTTTTAGCGGTATGTGGAGTGAGCACTGTAGCTATAAAAACTCCATTAAATGGCTTAAAACATTACCAAGAAGTGGGGGCAGAATGTTGGTAGCAGCTGGCGAGGAGAATGCGGGGTTAATGGATATGGGAAATGGCTTTGGTGTTGTTTTTAAGATAGAAAGCCATAACCATCCCAGCGCTATTGAGCCATTTCAAGGAGCTGCTACAGGCGTGGGGGGAATTCAACGAGATATTTTTACCATGGGGGCAAGGCCCATTGCTTCACTGAACAGTTTACGATTTGGTAAACTGGAAGATAAAAAAACGCAACATTTATTATCGGGTGTAGTAAAAGGTATTGGTCATTACGGAAATTGTTTTGGGGTACCTACTGTTGGCGGTGAAGTATATTTTGAAGAGTGTTATCATACCAATCCTTTGGTAAACGCGATGAGTGTAGGTATCATGGAGGCGAGTAAAATGGTAAGCGCTACCGCCAAAGGGAAAGGCAATCCGGTAATTTATGTTGGGAGTGCTACCGGTAAAGATGGTATTGGCGGCGCGAGCTTTGCGAGCGCCGATATTACTCACGATAGTGTGCAAGAACTACCTGCTGTACAAGTAGGAGATCCTTTTCAAGAAAAAAAATTATTAGAAGCCTGTTTGGAAGTATTATCAACAGGAGCTGTGGTAGGTATGCAAGATATGGGTGCGGCAGGTATTATTTGCAGTACCGCTGAAATGAGTGCCAAAGGAGAAGTGGGTATGCATATTGACTTAGAAAAAGTGCCTACACGTCAGCAAAATATGAAAGCCTGGGAGCTACTGCTCAGTGAAAGTCAGGAACGCATGTTAATGGTTGTTGAGAAAGGAAGAGAAGCAGAAGTTGCGGCCGTATTCGAAAAATGGGATTTAAGTGCTAGCACTATAGGATATGTAACCGATGATGGTATTCTTAATTTTTACATGCATGGCGTTCTAGAAGCTTCTATACCAGCTTACGAATTAGTACTGGGTGGAGGTGCTCCTCAGTATACACGTGAATACAAAGAGCCTGCTTACTTCGAAAAAATCAATGCATTTGTACAAGATAGTATTACAGATATTGAAGATGTTTCGCAAATAAGAGATGTTGCCGAACAACTTATTCAACTGCCAAATATCGCTAGTAAAAGATGGGTTTACACACAGTATGATAGCATGGTAGGTGCAGCTAATACCAGTACTAATAATCCAAGTGACGCTGCTATAATTTTAGCAAAAGGAACAGGTAAAGCATTGGCAGTAACCGTAGATTGTAATAGCAGATATGTATATGCCAATCCTTATATTGGCGGTATGATAGCAGTTGCAGAGGCATCACGGAATATTGTTTGTAGTGGCGGGGAACCTATAGGCGTTACCAACTGTCTGAATTTTGGTAATCCCTACGATCCGGAAGTGTATTATCAATTTGTACATGCCGTTACCGGTATGGGCGATGCTTGTAAAAAATTTAATACACCTGTTACCGGAGGTAATGTTAGTTTCTATAACCAAAACCCTGATGGGCCGGTTTATCCAACACCTACTATAGGTATGGTTGGTATATTAGATGATCCTACAAAAGCAATGACTTTACATTTTAAAGAAAAAGGAGATGTGATTTTTGTGTTGGGTAGCATTCATAATGATATTCATGCCAGCGAGTACCTTCATAAATTAAAGCAAGTTACCTATTCTCCGGTACCTTATTTTAATTTGGACGAAGAGTTCGCTTTACAACAGGCGGTAAGTAGTTTTATACAACAAGGGTTATTACAAAGTGCTCATGATATTAGTGAAGGTGGATTGGTTATTACATTATTAGAGAGTGCGTTTGCAGGTAATAAAGGATTTTTAGTAAACGCTGCGTATTCGATTCGTAACGACGCTTTTTGGTTTGGTGAAGCCCAAGGAAGGGTTGTAGTATCAGTAGCTGAAGGAAAGCAGGACCTATTCGTTAACGCTTGCGAAACCATGGATATTCCGTATTTACATCTTGGTATTGTTACCGATTCAAAATTAACAATACAAGGAGAAGAATGGGGAGATATAGCTGACTGGAAGAATCTATATGACACAGCGATAGAAAAAATAATTGGATAATGAAAGAGCAGCAAATTATTGTTACAGGTGCAGCCGGTTTTATTGGTAGCTGTATGGTACAATTGTTGAACGAGCATGGCTTCGAAAATATTATTATTGTAGATGACTTTGGTGTGGAAGAAAAAAGGGTTAATTGGGAATCTAAAAAATTTACTGCTGCTGTAGAGCGACAATCACTGATAGAGTGGCTAGATGAAAAAAAGCTGGTCATTAGCGCTATGATTCATTTGGGAGCTAGAACCGATACTACAGAATTTGATTATGCTGTTCACGATGAATTGAATGTTCAATATTCGCAAGATTTATGGAATTATTGTACGATACATGAAATACCATTTATCTATGCATCAAGCGCTGCTACTTATGGTGATGGCTCAAAAGGGTACGATGATAATCATGAAGTAATTTTTGAGTTAGAACCTTTGAATGCTTATGGGATCAGCAAAAACGAATTTGATAAATGGGCCGTTGCGCAAGTCAATCACCCTCCATTATGGACGGGCCTTAAATTCTTTAATGTTTATGGTCCAAATGAATATCACAAAGGAAGAATGGCCAGCGTAATTTGGCATTCCTTTAATCAAATTAATACAACAGGTGTTGTAAAACTATTCCGTAGCCATAAAGATGGATTTAAAGATGGGGAGCAGCTTCGTGATTTTGTGTATGTAAAAGACCTCATTCAGATCATTGCTTGGATGTTAGATGAGATGTTAAAAAATAACTGGAATGAAAATCAGAATGGATTGTACAATATCGGTACCGGTAAAGCGAGATCATTTATTGACCTAGTGAAAGCGAGCTTTGCAGGATTAGATAAGCAAGCAAATATTGAGTTCATAGACATGCCACTGGATATCCGTGATAAATATCAATATTTTACAGAAGCGAAAATGCAAAAATTAAGGAATGCCGGATACACAAAGCCATTTTATAGTTTAGAAGATGGGGTTGAAGATTATGTGAGAAATTATTTGGCGCAGCATAAAAAGATCTATTAATAAAAAGTCATGGAATCAATAACTATTATTGGAGGAGGAAATTTAGGTACAGCAATGGCTGAAGGGCTTATTACGAGTGGGTTTATTGATCCGGCGAAGCTTACCGTAACTAGAAGAAATACAACGCTGCTCGCTTCGCTCGCAGCCAAAGGAGTAAATATAGTAAGCAGTAATACCGATGCTGTTAAGCATGCAGATTGTATTATCCTAGCTGTAAAACCCTTTCAAATAAAAGATATCCTGACCGAAATAAAACCTTACCTAAATCCACAAAAACAAGTCCTAGTAAGTGTGGTTACAGGAGTATGGATCAACGATATTATAACTATTGTTGGAGACCAATTTGCTATTTTCCGCGCTATGCCCAATACCGCTATTGCTATTCAGCAAAGTATGACCTGTATCAATAGTAGTAACGCATCCGAAACGCAAACTGCATTTGTAATCCAATTATTCAATCAATTAGGTAAAACTGTTTTTATAGAGGAAAAACTGATGGATGCAGCAACAGTGCTTGGTGCCTGCGGCACCGCGTATGCCATGCGTTATATTCGTGCCAATATCCAAGGAGGAATCGAAATAGGGTTTAGTGCCGCCACCGCATCATTGATAGCAGCACAAACGGTAAAGGGAGCAGCTGAATTATTACTTCAAAAGAACACACATCCTGAACAGGAAATAGATAAAGTTACCACACCGCAAGGTTGCACCATCGCCGGATTAAACGAAATGGAACATCAGGGTTTTAGCTCCTCTCTTATTAAAGGCGTCATAACGAGTTATAAGAAAATAAAAAGCGACTTATAACTAATATAACTTACCAGTTAACGCATCTAATTCATAGGTAAGTGGTGTAACCCGGGAATAGCCTTTGATGATTTCAAAACTCGAGTTGCCTAATACAATCCCGCTACTTATAGAGGATTTGATGCGCTCATCCAGCATATTATTCAATCCATAAAAAACATAATTACCATCCGATCTTACCGTCCGCACAAAAAAACCATTCCCAATATTAACATATAAATTTTTCCCATCAGAATACCCCCAACTCTTACTGGTAGATGCAGGATCCTGTTTATTAAATTGCATAAGCTCACAAGCATACAAAGGGGCTCTCCCTACATTATCATATTTTTTAATTAATTCTACACTGTCACTAAATACTTTTTGTAATAAGAAATCTTCATACGTATTGTATATTCCTTTTGCCGGAGCTAAAATATTACGGAGTAAATTTTTCTGACTATTATAAAAAGTATTAAAATCAGGGATGCTAACTAATTTCTCTTCCTTTTCTACTTCAGAAAAATTTAACTTCTTCACTTCTTTACAAATTAACTGGGCAAGCGAATCAAATAAAGCAAACTCCTTATCATTGGATTGATAGGGTTTGGAAAACGAACCATCTATTTGCTGAAGTGGAAAATATCCATATCCCAATGAACTATACAACGTTATATCGTATTGTAATGATTGCGTAAGTACAGAATGCCTACCAGTATAACGACTTTCCGCGTCATTAGTTAACCAGCATTTATTAATCATTAAAACTAATTGCCGCTTACAGGTACTATCCGTTTGTATAAACCGTTCTAATACACTATCCTGTAGCCATTTACGTAATCCCCCATTTACTTGTAGTGCAATAGAAAAAATACCATTTCTTTTATCGGTATAGTCAATTGGTTTAAACCCAACTTTATTAGGATCGGTTCTTACGTCAATAATTTTAATCTTACCTATTGTTGGGAATGCTGTTTTGTTGAGTTTTACAGTTGGTTTAATAATAGATAATAAGTATCCATTATAACTGATCAATCCACTACCATTAATAGGTTTGTAAAAGCTATTGTCATAATTTCCTCCTCCAAGCTCTCCGCGATTTTCTTTTCTGCTAAAATCTATAGGGCCATCACCTACCTCCTTCGCATCAATTAATGGTCCATTCAATACAGGGTTGTTAGATGGCCTTGCGGTAAGAACTTGGCAATTCCCCACAGCCGGGAAGATCAACCAATAAGTCATCAATGAAAATAGAATTTTTTTCATTTGACTCTTTATTACAACCTCGCTTTTAAAAAGGCAATCGTTTTTGCATGGGAATCCGCTGTTGCTTCTTTATTAAAGGAAGGATTGCTGGGGTTTGAAAAACCATGTCCGGCTTCATATTTATGTGTTTCCAATTTCTTACCCGCAGCAGCCATATCTGCTTCAAACTTATTCACTACTTCCGGAGATGGGCTCCTATCCAGATTTCCGAAGAAACCAATCACATCACAATTGAGTCCCTTTAATTTTTCTAGATTATTTTCCGGACGACCATAATACATTACACAACCCGCCGCTTGTTTACCCGCTAATAAACTGCTTTGTAAACTCCACATACCACCAAAACACCAGCCAATAGTAAATATCTTGGCATCAGTACCTGCATATGCCAACGCCGCGTTAACGATAGCTTCTAATCGTGGTGTTTTAGCTGCCTGCATTAATTTCATAGCACTATCTGGCGTAGCAGCTACACCACCATCGTACATATCCAGCGCTAAAACGTTTACATTTCCTAACTCCGCTGCCAAAGTTTCAGCCTCTCTTTTAATATGATCATTCAATCCCCACCATTCCTGGATCACAAAAATCCAATTTTTAGTTTTTTTCTTACTCTTTATAAAATAGCCACTGGCAGGTTTGCCATCTGCTGCGGGAAAACTGATACTACTACCTGTTGGGTTTTCTAAAACATAGGCATATGGATTTTCGTGCATGGCAGCAAATGCTGCTGTGGAAGCCTCTGCGCGAAACTGATCCCGAACATCTGTAAAACAAGACACATAACAACCCGGAGTTGCAATGGCGGGTTCCTCACTTTTTTGACGATAACTTAAAATTCCTGCCGTAATAATGGCTGCAAGTGTTAGACTCAGTATTTTTTTCATATTAAGAAAGATTTACACGTTAAGTTAACATTTTAAAAGGGAAAAGGTGCGAAACAAGGAAGGCTTTTTTCTAAATCATTTTTTTGCTGTAGGTTTGTACGACCTCCGAACTAGTACAGTTCATCATTCCCAGGTCTCCCTTTTTATGGCAAAATATATTTTCGTTACCGGCGGTGTAACCAGTAGTTTGGGTAAAGGTATTATAGCAGCTTCACTCGCTAAATTATTGCAGGCTAGAGGTTTACGGGTTACGATTCAAAAATTTGATCCCTATATCAACGTAGACCCCGGTACGCTTAACCCCTACGAACATGGGGAATGTTATGTTACAGAAGATGGTGCCGAAACGGATTTAGATTTGGGGCATTATGAGCGCTTTCTCAATATCCATACCTCACAGGCCAATAACGTAACTACCGGAAGAATTTATCAAACCGTAATTAATAAAGAAAGAGCCGGAGATTTTTTAGGTAAAACGGTACAAGTTGTTCCACATATTACGGATGAAATCAAACGCCGTATGTTGCAGTTAGGGGAAGGCGGACAATACGATATCGTACTTACAGAGATAGGAGGTACCGTTGGTGATATCGAAAGCTTACCATTTATTGAAGCTGTGCGCCAGCTCCAGTGGGAACTGCCAGAAGAAGATGTGATGGTAGTACATCTTACCCTTATCCCTTATTTGAAAGCTGCTAAAGAATTGAAAACAAAGCCTACTCAACATAGTGTAAAAATGTTGAGTGAAACAGGGGTACATCCTGATATCATTGTTTGTAGAACCGAAGAGCCGTTAAATAACGATATCAAACGGAAAATCGCACTCTTCTGTAATGTAAAACAGGAAGCCGTAATTGAAGCAATGGATGCCAGCACTATTTATGAAGTGCCTCTATTAATGCTTCGCGAAAAATTGGATGTTATATGTCTGAAGAAAATGAATATTACCGGATACGATGAACCCCAACTCGATAAATGGAAAGTATTTTTAGATAAATTAAAATACCCTCGCAGCAAAGTAACCGTAGGTTTGATCGGAAAATATATTGAACTGCAAGATGCTTATAAATCGATCCTCGAAAGTTTTGTACATGCCGGTGCTATTAATGAAGTAAAAGTACAAGTCGTAAATGTACATAGCGAATTTATTACGCCCGAAAATGTAACAGAAAAATTGGAAGGATTTGATGGATTGCTGGTAGCACCGGGCTTTGGCCATAGAGGTATTGAAGGAAAAATTACCGCCGTAAAATATGCTCGTGAAAATGGCTTGCCTTTTTTTGGTATTTGTTTGGGTATGCAAATGGCCGTGATTGAATACGGAAGGAATGTATTAGGACTATCAGAAGCTCACTCTACGGAAATGGATAACAAAACCATTCATCCTGTGATTAATATGATGGAAGAACAGAAAAAAATTAAGATGATGGGTGGAACCATGCGCTTGGGAGCTTATCCTTGTAATATTGAAAATGGATCTCTGGCATATCGGATTTACGGGGAAACCAATATTACAGAGCGTCATCGCCATCGTTACGAATTCAATAATGATTATTTAGATCAATATCAATCCGCCGGTATGATTGCCAGTGGAAGAAACCCCGAAACAGGCTTAGTTGAAATTATGGAACTTCCCGACCATCCATTTTTTATAGGAGTTCAATATCACCCGGAATTAAAGAGTACCGTGGAACGACCCGCACCATTATTTGTTCATTTTATTGCTGCTGCAAAAAAAGCCAATGAAGAAAAAAGTATGCAGAAGAGATCATTAGTTAGTCAATAGCTCTAATCTCCTCTTCTTCCACTTTTCTTGCTTTCACTTCATACGTACCGGTAGGCATCATCAATTTGCTTATCAAGGGCATAAGTTCTATGAGCAAAAGTATGCCTACTAATAAATAGTATCTGAAAGCAACTGCATTGTTCTGTTGTACTAAGTTACTCAGCGCTTCTATGCGTGTAATAAAACCGGTATTTAATAAAAGCGCAAAGGCATCTTGTTCTTTTACCATCGCTGCTTCAATGGCTGATAATGATTTTTCTATAGTGATTAGTGCAGGTCGACTCCTTTTTTCCAGATCAGTGTATCTGTTTGTTAATACATTGTATTCTGCTCGCTTAGCTTCGGCAATATCTTTTAAACCGATTTTACCACTGCCACCTGTACCATCTGTTTCTGCAATAAAATCTACACGGGCTTTACTCATTTCACTATAAACCAAATTGAGTTCCCCCAGCAGTTGCCTTTGCTGAACGAGTAAAGCATTTTTTTGCGGAGCAAATAATTTTTCCAGCTCGGCACGCTTTTTTTGTTTGCGATACTCATTATCAATAGATGCCTGAACCCTCACTTCTTTGTCAAATAAAAATAACAAAGCGGGCTGGGCCATAAATAGCCCAATCATCACAGCTAAAGATCCTCTAAATAATATGGCTAATATATGATTCCGATTCGTATTGCGAATACTTTTAATAAGTGCCCGATCTATACCCAACACAATTAATCCCATCAATATCCCTAGTAAAATGGCCGGAATCACTTGGGTAACAGTACTAAAGAAAAAACTCCAAGCCAGGGTGGCAAAACCCCAGGTACCTAATACACTGGCACCTACTATGGCATAACGGTTACGATCAATAACACAGTCTTTAATAAGTGGTTCTTCCACAGTAGCCAACCACCATAACAAACGGGTAAAACGCTCCTGAGCACTTTGTGCTTCCGCGCCTTGCTTAAAAAACGGCATAAAAAAGATTGAAATCGGTAAATAATACCGGTAGAGGTTGGAGAAACAAAGTAACAACCAAAATTTGATATTTGAGCATATCTTCTTAGCAAACATTACCTTTGCCGCCTAATTATATAGTGCTTTATGAAGACGGATAAGAATACAGTCATTGGGTTTGTTTTATTGGGTGTTTTATTGTTTTTCTATTTCTGGTATACCAGCCAACAAAACCAAGCCATCATTCAACTTAAAAAGAAAGAAGAAGACTCATTGGCTAAAGTAGCTGCTGCTCGTATTAAGTTACAAGATACAGTTGCCGCAAAATTAGATTCCCTTAAAAGAGATACCGCCGATAAAAAAGCAGCTGCCGGTAATTTTACAGAAGCTGCTTTAGGTACCGAAACCTTACAGGTTATTGAAAACGATTTGATGAAAGTTACTTTCACCAATAAAGGTGCGCAAATAAAAAGCGTAGAACTCAAAAACTATAAAGACGGTAATGGTAAACAAGTGGTATTGGCAGATAAAAACCTTCTTAGCTATCCTATCAATACAGCCTCCTCCCAGTCGGCACAAACAGGGTACCTATTTTTTACTGCCGATTCGATAGTCAAAAATATCAATGGTAATACTACGGTAAGATATGCTATTAAAACAACCGATGGAAAAGCTATTATACATGAATATGTAATCAGTAAAAATGATTATAAAATTGGATTCAATATTTATTTAGTAGGTGCCGATCAATTACTTACGGGTAATTCCTTAAATATTAATTGGGAAGTACATACTACTATGAAAGAACGTAGTAACAAATACGAACGTCAGGTATCTAATATATGTTTCTCAGAAAATAATGAGTTTGATTATATCTCGGCCAAAGACGAACATCAATTTGAGAAACCCACCCAATGGGTAAGCGTGGTTCAACAATTCTTTAATAATACACTTATAGCTACTAATAGTTTTACTAGTGGTCATATTAAATGGGCGCGTAAAACAGATTCTACCAATGATTTAGCTAGTAGCAATGCGAATTTACAAATTAAGCTGGCGCCGGCTAGTACTGCTACGATTGCTCTTCAATTTTATATTGGTCCGAGTGATTATAATATCCTAAAAAAGCAAGCGCCTGAAATGGATCGTATTGTTAATTTAGGAAGAGATATGTACTCTTTTGTGCGACCCATTAACAAATACATTATCATGAATGTATTTGAATTCTTTGCCGGTTTTGTCAAAAATTATGGGTGGGTTGTATTGTTACTAACTCTTTTTATACGCGTAGTAACTGCACCGCTTACTTATAGCAGCTATTTGAGTGGCGCAAAAATGAAAGCGCTTCGTCCGGAATTAGATACTATCAAAAAGAGATTAGGTGATGATCAACAAGGCTTCGCTATGGAGCAAATGAAACTCTTCCGGGAAGCCGGAGTAAATCCGCTAGGAGGCTGTATTCCTGCTTTATTGCAAATCCCGATATTCTTCGCCCTATATAGTTTCTTTAATTCGCAAATTGCCTTACGCGGACAAGCATTTCTCTGGAGTAAAGATTTATCTTCTTTTGACTCTATAGCCACTTTGCCTTTTACAATCCCTGCTTTTGGGAACCATATTAGCTTATTTACTATTACCGCGGTAATTACCAGTTTTCTTATTTCCATTTATAATATGAGCATGACGCCCACACAGGATAATCCGGCGTTGAAGTATATGCCATATATATTCCCTTTTATGCTCTTATTCATTTTTAACAGCTTGCCATCGGCTCTAACTTGGTATTATACCGTATCAAATTTGGTAACTTTATTATTGCAATTTGTAATTCAGAACTATATCATCGATCACGATAAAATTTTGGCAAAAATTGAAGTGAAAAGAAAAACACCGAAAACAAAAAGTAAATTTCAAGAACGCTACGAGCAGATGATGGAGAGCCAAAAAAAATTACAAGACCTGAAAAACAAAACAAATAAAAAATAATTCAATGCGTAGGGTAGTACTCTTTATCATTGCTTTGGCACCTTGTTGGTTATTAGCGCAGGCACGGGTAGTAGCCGAATGCACTATTCAATATGCTATTCAAATGAAAGACGACAATAGTGCTGATAAAGAAACCGTAAACCTGTTAAAAGCAACTACCAAAAATGTATATATAAAAGCCAATGATAGTAGGGTGGATCTGATCAGCCCTAATTTCCAACAATCGGTGATTTATGATAAAAATTCAGGCTCTGCTGTTATTTTGAGAGAGATAGGAACAAATAAATTCATGACAAAATTAGATGCGAAAGCTTGGGAAGCACAACATGCTAAATTTGTTGATATGGAATTGAGCTTTAGTAATGAAACAAAAAAAATATTAGGGTACGATTGTAAAAAAGCGATTCTTACATTAAAAAACGGAACCAGTTTCTCGGTATTCTATGCAACTGCAATCGTTCCCTCGGTGAAAGACTTTGAATATCAATTCAGGAATATCCCCGGCTTTGTTTTAGAGTATGAAGCACAAGAAGGTAAAGGAGAGAAAATTACTTATACGGCAACGCAAATAAACCTGAATCCGGTACAAGCTTCTAAATTCGATATCCCAACCAGTGGTTATCGATTACTAAATTAAATTAACGATTAGTAGGCTGAGGAGTTTTAAACCTTGGAACTTTCACTTTAAATCGATACGGATATACATATGTTGTATTTCCATTATCATACTGGAAGATCGTTTGCACATCCGAAGCTGTAGATGGTTTAGTAGGAATTACCTGCAAACCTCTGAATTGTAGGGTAGATTTTAAGGCACTGATAGATAACCCTTTTTTAGAAAAATTACTTAAGCTGCGAAGTGTGTATTTAGTATTTCTAGTTTTATCATCCACAATCCCGGTGAAAGAAAAAGTTGCATAAGCTAGATGCACACTTAGCATAAGTGCACCTATAATAGCCCATTTTTTATATATTCTTTGACCTTTCACCTAGTAAAGGTAGGATTATTCCTAAATATTTTAACATATTTTTTTTATTAACAAACGCTTAAAAACGTTAATAAACTCAAAAAATGCAAAAAAAGTCAAAAAAAAGGGCTTAGTTTAGGTAAACCATCTGTCCAATGCGAGAAAATCCGTACCGCGAAGACCGGGAAGAACTCCGGGAACTTATCATACAATACCAAAACCTGAAACAAGGTAGAAACCACAGTTTTTTAGAAGAAGATGCATTCGAGCGAATTATTGATTATTACGACGATAAAGACAATATACCGGAAGCATTGGAAGCCGCAGAAATAGGATTAGAGCAGTTTCCTTATTCGGCCATGCTAATGATTAAAAAAGCCGATTTGCTATTGGCAACCCGAAAATATAAAGAAGCACTCCATATCCTGGAAACTGCAGAGTTGTTCGATAGCTCCGATTTGAACTTATATATCCTAAAAACAGATGCCTATCTGGCACTGGATCAACAGGCGAAAGCGGTCGAGCTTTTAGAAGCTGCGTTACAGCTTTTTGAAGGGGAAGAAAGAATCGACTTACTATTTGAACTGGCTGATGTGTACGACGATTATGAAGAGTTTGATAAAGTATTTGATTGCTTGAAGTTGATCTTGGAAGAAGAGCCTACCAATGAAGAGGCCTTGTATAAAATTTGTTTTTGGACAGACTTTACCGGTAGGAATGAAGAAAGTATCCGCATCCACCAGAAAATTATAGATGATTATCCCTTTAATGAATTGGCATGGTTTAACCTGGCTGCTGCTTATCAAGGCTTAAAGCTTTATGAGAAATCAATAGATGCTTATCAATATGCGGTAGCCATTGATGAAAAATTCGATTATGCTTATCGCAATATGGGAGATGCTTATCTCCGATTAAGAAAGTACAAAGAAGCTATTGAAGTATTAGAAAAAGTGTTGGAACTCACCCGGCCGGAAGATGTGATATATGAAGCCATTGGTCATTGTTATCATCGAATGGGAAAATTTGCATCCGCACGCTTTCATTATAAAAAAGCGGTTCATTTAAACCCCGATGATAGTAAGCTACATTATAAAATTGCTGTTACCTATATGCTCGAAGAGCAGTGGCAAACGGCTTGCAAACATTTGGAAAATGCCATGCGTATTCATCGTTCCATTCCGGAATATAATTTGGCTATGGGTGAATGCAAAATGAATCTCAATAAATTTAAAGATGCTATTCAATATTTTGGAACAGTAGTAAAACACAAGCCTAAAAATGGTGCGGGGTGGGAAGCACTTATCCGTTGTTTATTGAAAGCTGCATATTATGAAGAAGCG
This sequence comes from Sediminibacterium sp., assembly GCA_017537025.1. Lineage (GTDB taxonomy): Bacteria > Bacteroidota > Bacteroidia > Chitinophagales > Chitinophagaceae > Sediminibacterium. The sequence continues at coordinate 103,942 of JAFWCB010000001.1, read as the reverse complement.
TATGAGCAATGTTTAAACGCACTCACCGCAACAGAAGGGAAGGCTATATTCTATTTCTATGCCAGTACCAGTTTATTTGTTTTGGGTAAATCGAAAGAGGCGTTATTGAAGCTGGAAGCAGGTATGGAAAAATCCCCCAAGCTTCTAAAAAAATTTATTGAATTAAATCCCTCCATTTTGCAAAATAATCAGGTCGTAGATATTATTGCCAGATATAAAAAAGGGAAGAAGATTTAGCAAAACCTTCGGATTCCTTTTTGTAATTTTGCACTCCAAACTAATTGGAATGAACTTCAACCTTTCCCAAATTCCTGAAAGAACAAAACAGCCTCGTACTCATGGGTTAACCATGGTTATGGATAAGGGGTTGAGTATAAATGAGGTAAAAGATTTTATCAGTATCGCGCAACCTCATGTAGATATTGTTAAACTTGGTTTTGGCACCTCCTATGTAACACCAAATCTCCGTGAAAAAATAGAACTCTATCAATCCCACAATATCCCTGTATATTTCGGAGGTACTTTATTTGAAGCCTTTTTGATTCGAAATCAGTTTGATGACTATATTCATGTTTGTAAGGATTATGATATAAAATATATTGAAGTAAGCGACGGTTCTATTACTATTCCCCATGCAGAAAAATGCGGGTACATTGAAAAGCTAACAAAATATGCAACCGTACTAAGTGAAGTAGGTAGCAAAGATGCGGAGCATATTATCCCTCCATATAAATGGATCGAATTGATGCGTGCGGAATTAGAAGCCGGTGCTTCTTATGTAATAGCCGAAGCTCGTGAATCAGGAAATGTTGGTATTTACAGAGGTAGTGGTGAAGTTCGAGAAGGCTTAGTACAAGAAATCCTTACACAAATTCCAGCTGAGAAAATTATTTGGGAAGCTCCCCAAAAAGTACAACAACTTTACTTTTTAGAATTGATCGGGTGTAATGTGAATTTGGGGAATATTGCGCCTTATGAAATTATACCACTGGAAGCCATGCGTGTTGGTTTGCGTGGCGATACATTTAGTTTATACCTCGATAAACAATAAGCATGCGTTTATACGGATTACTGGGATATCCGCTTACTCATTCTTTTTCACAAAACTATTTTGCAAAAAAGTTTGAAGCAGAGTCTGTTCAGGATGCTCGCTATGAAAATTTCTCATTTGCTTCGATAGATGATCTGGAAACGCAGTTATTTCAAAAAAATAACCTATGTGGTTTCAATATTACTATCCCTTATAAAAAAGCCATACTCCCTTTTTTGCACGAGCAAACCGAACCAGTAAAGGAAATGGGGGCTTGTAATTGTGTACATATTAAAGATGGCAAACGAATTGGCTATAACACTGATATCATTGGGTTCGCTCATTCCCTTAAACCCTTTATTCGCAAGCATCATACACATGCCTTGATTTTGGGTACAGGTGGTGCAGCAGCAGCAGTTGAATATGTGCTTCGCAAAGCAGGCATCTTTTATCAATTTGTATCGCGCGCCAAAAGCGAAACTACGATCACTTATGAGGAATTAAGTGAAACTATTATGCAGCAGTATTTACTGATTATCAATACGTCGCCGGTAGGTCAATATCCTAATATCGACGAAGCCCCTCATCTACCTTATCAATATATTGGAGCTAATCATCATTTATTCGATTTAATTTATAATCCGGTAGAAACAAAATTTTTACAACTTGGAAGAGAACAAGGTGCCAGCACACAAAATGGACAAGAAATGCTCGTAATACAAGCAGAAGAAAGTTGGCGTATTTGGAACAGCTAGTTGGCCGTTAACGCTTGTAAACAACTTATTAATTTAGCCACAGCTTTTTTTCGGTGACTATATTCGTTCTTCTCATCCAAACTCATTTCGCCAAAAGTTTTATCTGAACCATCCGGAATAAATACTGCATCATACCCAAAGCCATTAGTACCCCTCGTTTCATGCGTTATTTGTCCTTTGCAAATACCTTCGAACTGATATTCTTTATCATCCCATATCAAAGAGATTACCGTACGGAATTGAGCCGTTCGATTTTTTTCTCCTTGTAAGTTTAATAACAACTTATCTATATTGGCGTTGAAATTTTTATGATCTCCCGCATATCTTGCACTTTTTACTCCCGGCTCGCCATGGAGAGCCGTTACCTCTAATCCGGTATCTTCACTAAAACAATTTTTATTTGTGAGTTGATGTATCACAGTGGATTTTTCGGTTGCATTCGCTTCTAAACTATTATGTGGCTCAGGAATATCAATGTTGATCCCTGCTTCGGCTAAAGAAATCACTTGAATACCTTCTGGAATAACAGATTGAATTTCTATCACCTTATTAGCATTATTCGTGGCAAAAATTAATTGAATACTACTCATGGTCCTATATGTTTAATAGTTTCTTCAAGCTAACCCATAGTCTCGTTTTCTCTAGCTTAGCTTCTTCGGTACTCCCCGAAAATTTAGGGAAATCAGGAAAAACTAAAAACTGGCAATTAGCATAGGATTGTTGTTGATAAAGGGGGATTTTAAAAGGTAAGCCGATGGTATCTGTATCCATACCGAATAATAAACAATAGCTGGGGTTTAATTCTTTTTTTATGAGCGCTATATCAACGGCGCTATGAACACTATTAATTAAAGCCACATCTCCCATATTCAATTTACAAGCACCTAAAACATTAGTTAGGAATTGAAGATCTGAATCCGATAAAAAAACTGCCGAATGGTCTTCCACCACAATACAGATTTTTTTGGCATTATTACCTAAAATATGAAGCCCTTTCTTTTCTTGCTCAATTACCGGTAATTCCTTGGGAGTGCTCATCGCAGGCCCGGCAATAGGGGCGACGGTATCCACTAATACCAAGGAATGCGGGTATAGTTCAGCCAAAACAAAGGGGGGGAGTTGCTCCGTTTTCATAACCATTTAAAATATTAACAGCCGTTAGTTTTTATTTTTTTGTTTATTTGCAACAAATATAGAATTATGACCTCAGTACTTGACATAAACATTAGCCGTGTAGAGCGTAGTAAATTACAGGAAATGAGTTTGGAGAATATTCCTTTTGGGCGATATTTTACTGATCATATGCTGGAGGCTGATTATGAGAACGGTGAGTGGAAAAACGTTGAAATAAAACCATATCAGCCATTATTAATGGAGCCTTCACTAGCGGCTTTACATTATGGTCAAGCTATTTTTGAAGGTATCAAAGCCTATAAAGATCCGCAGGGTAATGCTTTTATTTTCCGACCACAAGATAATTTTAGGCGTTTTAATATTTCTGCCGCCAGAATGCAAATGCCTGAAGTACCTGAAGAAATTTTTATCGAAGGCATGCGTTTGTTGATAGATATGGATAAGAGCTGGATTCCTTCTATTCAGGATCATTCTTTATATATCCGTCCATTTATGTTTTCTTCCGATCCCGTAATAGGTGTTAAGCCTTCTGAAACCTACAAGTTCATGATCATATTAAGTCCAACCGGGCCATATTATGCCGCTCCCATGCGCATTTATGTGGAAGAAAAATACACTCGGGCAGCACCCGGTGGTGTAGGATTTTCTAAGAATGCAGGTAATTATGGTGCGAGTATGCATGCAACTGCATTAGCCCGCCAGCAAGGGTATGATCAAGTATTGTGGACTGATGCCTTCGAACACAAATATTTGCAGGAAGTAGGAACCATGAACGTATTTTTTATCATTGGTAATAAAGCCATTACCCCTTCTTTGGAAGAAGGTACCATTTTAGAAGGAGTTACCAGAGATAGTGCCATGACGGTATTAAGGGAAATGGGTTTTGAAGTTATAGAAACCAAAATAAGCATTGATGATTTATTAGATGCACAGCGTGCCGGACTTCTACACGAAGTATTCGGTACAGGTACTGCAGCAACTATTTCTTTAATTAAAGAATTGAAGTACAAAGACCATATTATACATTTCGATACTGATAAGTGGACTACCGCGCCCGAACTCAAAAAGCGATTGAATGATATCAGATATGGTTTGGTGCCCGATACACATGGCTGGATGTATAAAATTTAATGTTATTGTTTGAAGAATTGGAGTGATTGACTAGTATCACCACTACTAATTTGTAAAATATATAATCCATTCGGTAAATCGCCTACGGCTACTTTTATTAGCGCTTTTCTTTCCAAGATAGGCGCTAATGTTTTTATAATAACCCCACTTGCGTTGATAATTCTTAATTCTATAGGGTTGTTTGTATTCGTTGAAGTTTGTATTGTTAATTCTTGGTGAACTGGATTCGGGTATAATTTTACCAATAGCGAATGTGTTAACTGATCAAGTGTTGCCAAAGGAATATTAGCAGCTATTTCAAATCTTGTTTCTTTTTTACTCATGCTATCTGAGCTCACGCTAAATGAATAGCTACTGTCTTTGCGCAGCACTAGGAATTTATTCAGATATCTATCATGGAGAACCAATGTATTATCGGGAGGGAGTATGGCATGACTAATTCTAAATTGATAGTTGCCAGATGTAAGATTGCTCATATTGATTGGAATAATTGCATTTTTATCCATTTTTCGGGTGTCAACTGTCAAGCTTTTTCCATCAGCACTTTTACTGAATAAATTATACCCCGATTGAAATAGTTTAGGGGCATCTAATGAATCAAAATTACTTCTGCCGTTATCTGCATGTATAATAGTTACACGATCCTGAAAAATATCATCTTGCCACAAGTCTATACTAGCCATATAGGTATTATTTTTTTCAATAACAGGATAAGGATTTGTGTTCCAAGTATTTGTTTTGGCTTCTTCTGTAACCAAGAGTGTATTATTCGTTGGTGTACTGGCATGTACAATAATGGCCTCACCTGTGTTAATAATATAAGACTGATCGGATGCGATACAGGTGAAGCCACCATGTTTACCTTGTTTAGGGTTCCATATCCAATAATATTTTGCTAACCCATTGCTTGGTTGTAAATAATGAATATTAATAGGAGAGAGATAAGGGTTGCTTACTGCGAAGAAACCGCTACTATCCATTTGATTGACGGGTATTTGTAGTAATCCCATATGAGGATAACCACTTATGGTATCTTTTTGGTATTGATTTGATGCGGATATGATGCTCCATCCGGCATTATATTTTTCAAGTTGTTCAAAAAAAGAAGTATCAACTTTATTTAGCTCGAGTTTAATTTTTTGCAGTAAAAAAGAATGATTGAAATCAGTTTTTTTCAATGAATTTTCAAAAGGATTACCAATTAGATATCGCCCTGTATCTTTTCCTAACCAACCCGTTTCTAAAATTATTTTGCCTTGCATATTCGCCGTTTGTGCGATTGGAGAAAGTATGGTTTGTTTGGTAAAAACTAATTTGTTATTTGTATTCAAGGATCCTTTCTCTAGCGTGAGAGAATGGGTTAGTTTAACAAGGTTATTAATACTTGTATTAGTATTATTTGAAATAATTAATTTCTGAATGATGGATTCTTTCAAATAATTCCCGTCAATGGTTTGTGGAATTTCTCCAAACATCACCAAGCTGCCATTACGTAAATCAACTGAAGTATCACCGGCAAGCATGGTACCTCTTAGTTTTAATACGCCGCTTACAGTTAAAGAAGCTTTTTCCGAAATGGTAATTTGATGCGCTGAAACAACGGAGTTGATCAACGGCATATGAACCGCAGAAGCAGGTACTAAAATATTGGCTGCATCGGGTGGAACTGCATGATTACACCAGTTTGCGGGGTTAGTCCATTCTGCATTCTCAGTGCCGGTCCACTTATAAGCATTCGATACACTAAAAATAATTTTTTTGTATGCGGTATTGATGCCATCAGAGATACTAAAAATACAGGTATCTGTGAGATTACTGTTGGTCGGATTATTTACTACAAACCCGTTTGGTATGAGGGTAGTACTGCTTCCACTAGAATCGAATATTTGTTTTGTAATGGTATAATTGGAAGGAGACTTTACAAGTTTCCATCGTAGCGGTTCATTTGCTTCTTTGTTGTTAACTTTTAAAAGTTGATCTAGGGTTATCAATGCAGAGCTATTACAAAAATGGATAATCGTGTCGCTTGCCTGTGTGAATTCAGGCGCAACGGCATCAACTTTAATTTTTTGAATAGGTAGGGAATTGATAATAAGGTTGGCTACGTTGCCCGATCCGTCTTTTACAGATAGATTCTTCGCATTGAATGAAGAAGCCATCCTAATGCCGTCTTTATCTATTTCTCCAGGCTGAATGACGTATGTGAATTTGAGCGTATTTGTTCCGTTCCCACTCGTAAAAAGAATATTCTTTATTCGGCTCCCGATCGTAACGGGTAAGTATGAAAATCCATTTATTGTATCTAGGAATACCGGTTCGTTGAATTCTAATAAAAGTTGTAAGGTATCGTTGAGTTTTAATAAAGTATCAATACCGTGTGTAAAATTAGTTTGAAGGGGCTTCACCTTATCTATCCATTGGGTGTCGATACTATAAAACGGAATATTAGATAAACCCGGAATAAGATTCGAATTGTTAGATATTCCCAAAATGATAAAACCGGTTCCACTTCCGGTGTATAAAGAAGCTGTGTAGTTTTTCCCTGAGCCTTCAATTTTTGTAATGTTGGCATTGGTAATACCATTGGTAAGTAAACTAAAATTATTTTTCGCGAGCCCGCTAATATTACCACTTAAGCTAATATGGTATTGAATGGTATCGGCGTTGGTAGGATTGGTAGCTATGCTTATAATTTGTTGCACTGTATTAGTGCTATTTTGTACCAAACTTCCTTTCAAACTGAAATCATCTATGGCCATAATATCATCACTGCCTACTTCATCTGCATCTTCCCATATCACTAAAAATTGTTCTCCCGGTTTCCAATCGATACCACTGATAGTACCACTTATCGCTTGTTTATTTTCCGGGAGGTTTCCGTTCAGTGTGGCAGAGCCTGCTGTATTTTGAATAGAAGAAAAACCAAGGCTCGGAGATTCAGTTTTATTGGTTTGCTCGATACTTGTGATATTTCCGGTTTTGTAGAAGCATTTCCAAAAATTTTTATTGGTAGATCCCCCTTTGCGCCATTGTTCGGCGCTGAAAGCAATGGTTATTTGATTGATATTACTCCCGGTATTATTGGTGAGTACGATTCCGAAACTATAAACACCGCTACCGGATGCCAAACTACCTAAAGCTCTATCAGAACTACCAGCAGTGCCTAAACTATAAACACCCTGACCCGTTGCCGACCCCGTGGATGGTGCAAAAAAAGCATTACCAGTACTTCCTGCATAAGCCAAAAACTGCCAGCCATTGGTATTGATGGCATTAATTGGGGTATGGGATAAATAATGAGGGCCTTTACCTAGAAGCGAAAAGCTACCTGATGCCGGGAGACCATCAAAATTTTGGGCGTAGGTACTGTCTATAATGCTGTAGGATAACGCTGTTACAGATTGAGCATTCGTGCCAGCCGTTGCCAGCAAAAGGGAAAATAAGAGTAAATAGGGTACCCGCATGGCTAAAAACAGGCTATGTGGGGTTACAGGATACGAAGTAAGTAAATAGGAATCGGGGAAAAGGGATTTTCTCTGAAAAACCGTTATTAAACGGGGTATTTAACGGAATTAATACTTTTTTTTACAAAACATTTTGGATTATGCCCCCAAGCTATTACCTTTGCCGTCCGAAATTTTAAATGGTTTAGAATGCCAACAATACAGCAATTAGTTAGAAAAGGTCGCGAAATTATCAGAGCGAAAAGTAAATCAAGAGCTTTGGATGCATGTCCACAACGTCGTGGTGTATGTACTCGTGTGTACACTACTACTCCTAAAAAACCAAACTCTGCTTTGCGTAAAGTAGCAAAAGTGCGTTTGACCAATAAAGTGGAAGTAATTGCTTACATCCCTGGTGAAGGCCATAACCTACAAGAACACTCAATCGTATTGATCCGCGGAGGTCGTGTAAAAGACTTACCAGGTGTACGTTATCATATTGTACGTGGTAGTTTGGATACTGCCGGCGTAAAAGATCGTAAGAAAAGTCGTTCTAAATACGGTACTAAGAAAGAAAAGGCAAAAAAATAATTCAAAACCCGGCTGAGTAAAGTTTTAAAACTTGAAGATGTTCAGCCAATTATAAAAATTAAGTAATGCGGAAAGCACAAGCGAAAAAGTTACCCCTAGCACCTGATGGTCGTTTCAACGACAAGTTAGTAACACGGTTTATCAATAACCTGATGTGGGATGGTAAAAAAAGTACTGCCATCAATATTTTTTATGATGCAGTTGATAAAGTAAGCAAATCAACAGGAGAGGATGGATATGAAGTTTGGAAGAAAGCAATTGCTAATGTAACCCCATCTGTAGAGGTAAGAAGCCGCAGAATTGGTGGTGCTACTTTCCAGATTCCTTCGGAGGTACGTCCGGATCGTAAGATTTCGTTGAGTATGAAATGGTTGATCCGTTATAGCCGTGAGCGTAATGGAAGAACTATGGCCGATAAATTAGCTAATGAAATTATGGCTGCCGCAAAAGGCGAAGGTGCTGCTTTTAAAAAGAAAGAAGATACACACCGTATGGCTGAAGCCAATAAGGCCTTTTCACACTTTAAAGTATAACCTTAAAACACTCATTATACAGCCGCATCTTTACCGATGCGGCTTTTTTGTTTTAAATAAACCCTATATTGGGATAAATTAACGAAAATATATTTTTTACTTATTAGTAAGTAAGTATTATATTTATGCCTGCAAAATCAACCGATACGAAACAAGAAATACTTTCTATTGCACGGGACCTGCTTAAGAAGGTTGGGTACAATGCCTTTAGCTATAGCGATATTTCGAAGCAGCTAAACATTAAGAATGCGGCCGTACATTATCATTATCCCACGAAAGAAGACCTGTTGGCAGATATCGTGAACACCTATATAGAAGATTATAAACAGCTAGAATCGGGATTGGCTCATTCCACTTTGCCTGCAATTGATAAGGTAAGTGTTTTTGCCGATCGCTATGCTCATTTAATTGATCTACAAAGTATTTGTATCATAGGTTCTGTGGCTTCAGATTTTTATACGTTACCTGAGGCAGTTAAAGATCGTGTGATACTTCTTACTAATCTGGTTTTGGGCATGGTGGCTAATGTATTGGAAAAAGGGAGGACTAATGGTGAACTTTTCTTTGCAGAAGACGCCCGTACAAAGGCCTTGTTGATAATGACCAATCTGGCAGCGGGCGTACAGTTGGCCAGGATCACCGGTAAAAAAGACTTTGAAAGTATAAGAACAGCATTAATAGCACAACTCAAAAAATAAATTTTTTTAATCATAAAACTTACTTATTAGTAAGTAAAATCAATCATCATGAAACAGTTAAAACAACAGATGCTTTTAGTAGCCATTTTAATTGGCTTTTTTGCTCAAGCCCAAAACAGCGATTTTCAACAGGGAACAGTTACCAGCTACGGCAATGAAACAAGTACCGGTGTTATCAAGCCTCTTTTTAAACAGCGGGGGGTGATAATTTTTCAAAACAGCAATGCTCAAAAAAAACAATTATCGCCCAATGAAATATCCGCTTTTACGGTGGGAGCCGAGCAGTTTAGTGCGTACACCAATGATTTTTATAAAATTATTGTTAAGGGAGAAAAAGCAAGTTTATTAGAAAGAGTTACAGATAATAGTGGCAAAATCTATTATAATGGTGCGGTTCCGGTTAATACCCCCTCTTTGGATGGTAAAATCGGCGATTTTTATGTATTGAAAAACGGTAGCTCAAATCCTGTACTGGTTTCCGGGGCTGCTTTTCAGAAAAACGCGGCTACCCTGTTTAGTGATTGTGCGTCTTTGGGTTCAGCCCTTACAGTTAAAACGGTGGATGAGGCAGCTTTAAAAAATCTCGTAAACCAATACAATAATTGTAAGTAAAGTTATCGGTAGAATCTTTACCTTTGCCGCCTGAAAAAATAAGTACTTTTTATGGCTGATTTGAAATTTCAAAGAAACTTTGGTATTGCCGCACATATTGATGCCGGTAAAACCACAACCACCGAGCGTATTCTGCGCTATACCGGTATGATTCATAAGATCGGAGAAGTGCACGACGGTGCTGCTACAACCGACTGGATGGAGCAGGAAAAAGAAAGAGGTATTACCATTACCTCAGCAGCCGTAAGCTGCCAGTGGAATTTCCCTACTGTGTTAGGTAAGGCCACTCCTGATACCAAAAAATATTATTTCAATATTATCGATACTCCGGGACACGTGGATTTTACCGTAGAGGTAGAACGTTCAATGCGCGTATTGGATGGTTTGATCGCCTTATTTTCTGCCGTTGATGGGGTAGAACCACAATCTGAAACAGTATGGCGCCAAGCTAACCGCTACAAAGTTCCCCGTATCGGTTTCGTAAATAAAATGGACCGCGCAGGTGCCGATTTCTTAATGGTGGTTAACCAAGTAAAAGAAATGTTAGGAGCCAAAGCTGTTCCTTTACAATTACCGATCGGAGCTGAAGATAATTTCAAAGGCGTAGTAGATTTGATTAAGATGAAAGGTATTATCTGGCATATGGAAACCGAAGGAATGACCTTTGATGAAATTCCTGTTCCGGAAGATATGATTGAGGAAGTAAATCATTGGCGTCAAAACCTTATTGAGGCGGTTGCCGAATATGATGACAACCTCATGGAGAAATTTTTCGATAATCCCGATTCTATTTCTGAAGATGAAGTTCATGAAGCCATCCGTAAGGCTTGTATCGATTTAAGTATCGTTCCTATGATGTGTGGTTCTTCTTTCAAAAACAAAGGAGTACAAACAGCATTAGATGCGGTATGTAGATATTTACCATCTCCGGTTGATATTGAAGATACTGTTGGTACGGATCCTGATACCGGTGCCCAAATAACCCGTAAAGCAGACGCTAAAGAACCTTTTGCAGCCCTGGCTTTCAAAATTATGACCGATCCATTTGTAGGTCGTTTGGCTTTCTTCCGTTGCTATTCCGGTCACTTAGATGCCGGTTCTTATGTATTGAATGTAAGAAGTGGTAAGAAAGAACGTATCAGTCGTATTATGAAAATGTTTGCGAACAAACAAAATCCTATCGATTTTATCGAAGCCGGTGATATCGCAGCAGCTGTAGGTTTTAAAGAAATTAAAACCGGTGATACCCTTTGTGACGAGAACCATCCGATCACACTTGAGAATATGTTTATTCCGGAACCGGTAATCGCTATTGCAGTTGAGCCTAAAACACAGGCCGACGTAGACAAGATGGGTATGGCCATTGCTAAATTAGTGGAGGAAGATCCTACCCTTCGGGTAAATACAGATGAAGATACCGGACAAACAATCCTACGCGGTATGGGTGAATTACACCTTGAGATCATTATCGATCGTATGCGTAGAGAGTTTAAAGTAGAAGTAAACCAAGGTGCTCCTCAGGTGGCTTATAAAGAATCTTTTGGAACTACTATTGAACACCGCGAAGTGTTGAAAAAGCAATCGGGTGGTAGAGGTAAATTCGCAGATATTCAATTTTCTATTGGTCCGGCAGACGAAGAGTGGTTAAAAGAAAATGAAGGAAAAAGCTTCCAATTCGTAAATGATTTGTTTGGTGGATCAATTCCAAAAGAATTTGTTCCTGCCATTCAGAAAGGTTTCGAAACATCCATGACTACAGGTGTGCTGGCCGGTTATCCGGTTAATAACATGAAAGTTCGGGTATTCGATGGTAGCTATCATGATGTGGATTCTGATGCTATGAGCTTTGAATTATGTGCTAAAGCCGGCTTCCGTGAAGCAGGTAGAAAGGCAAAAGCTACATTGCTCGAACCTATCATGAAAGTAGAAGTACTGACTCCCGATCAATACATGGGTGATGTTACCGGTGACTTGAATAGAAGAAGAGGTATGCTGGAAGGTATGGATAGCCGCGCTAATTTGCAGGTTATTAAAGCTAAAGTACCACTGAGTGAAATGTTTGGTTATGTAACCCAACTTCGTTCTTTGAGTTCTGGTCGGGCTACCTCTACCATGGAGTTCTCTCATTATTCTCCGGCTCCGAATAATATTGCCGAAGAGGTGATTGCCAAGAGCAAGGGTAAAGTAAAAGTTGAAGATTAGTACATCAAACTGAATAAACTAAAGCCTCGGTATTATCCCGGGGCTTTTTTATTATGACCTAGAGGCAACCTTTTTCAGCTTTTTTACGATATTCATAGGGTATAATTAATAAATTCAACCTATTCAGGATCAGTGGGGGGATATCATTGAGGGATGTGCGCAACATCGGAGAGAGAGCCAGAAGCAATGCTATGAGCTACTCTATGGCTTTGCCATGGGTGTTTGTTTGCGATATGCCCATAATGATGCCGATGCCCGCGAAATTGTGAATGATGGGTTTTTGAAAGTGTTCAAAGAAATAGTTGGCTTTGCGCCAAGCACAGCAGATGTGGAGGGCTCCTTGAAAGCGTGGATAAAAAAAATTATGATTTATACGGCGATTGATCATCATCGGAGAAATAAGAAATATGATTTACAGGTTGAGTTTACAAACGAAATATATCAACAAGAAAACCATACTGAAAATATAATAGACCGAATGTCGTACAACGAGATCATTGAGAAAATTCAAAAACTTTCACCAGGCTACCGTACGGTATTTAACCTATTTGTTATAGACGGATTCAAGCATGAGGAAATAGCAAAAAAGCTTAATATTTCTGTAGGAACATCAAAATCAAATCTGGCCAAAGCAAGAGCCAGTATTCAAAAATTATTTCAAGAAGAACGAATGCAACATGAACAAAGAATCATTTGAACATATTGAAAATAAAATTAAGGAGGCTGCTGAAAATATAGCACCCGCATTTACTCCGGAGGCTTGGGAGGCTATGGAAAAAATGCTGGATGAAGATGAACGAAAAAGGCGGACGCTAATTTTTTGGTGGTTACCTATTGTAGGTTTATTGGGTTTAAGTACACTTTATTATTTTTTATTTACTGCAGATACGAAGAAGGCGACATCACTTCATACAAATATCCAAACCTTACCCACTAAGGAACAAAAAACAATTTCCTCCTCATCAACTACTTCCGTTCGGCCAAGCATAACTCAATCGATTCTTACATCTGTGAATCCTATTAATTCACATAATTCACGAAGGAATAGTTTCAAAAAAGATAGCAAAACCATTCAAATAGCTATTGTTGAGAAAGTACCGAATAGAACGGATACAGTAGTAGCTACACAACAAAGTATTGCTGTAATGCCAACAATGGCAGTTACGGATACAAACCTCACTTCCCTCAGTAATACGGATCTTCCAAAAATAAGTTTGCCAGCACCTATTGACAGTACCGTAAAGTCTGACAGTGTTGCTAACGTAAAAAAGGAGATACCTAAAAAGCATACTAGTAGATTTTATTTCAGTGCATCAGTGGGTATAACGCGGGGGTCAGCATCATTTATAGGTGAAGGAAAAACCCAGGCTGCTTATGGGTTAGGTATTAGGGTATCAAGTCAATCGTAAATTATCCTTGCAATCGGGCTTTTATGTCAGTAGAAAGGTATACGATGCAGACCCCAATCAATATTATGTAAAACCTGGGTCTTATCTAAGTACACTTCAACTTACTACAATCAATGCAAATTGCTTGGTATATGAAATTCCCGTTTCCCTTCGGTTTATTCTAAGGGAGAAATCGAAGTCGTTATTCTTTGCAACTGCCGGTTTATCTACTTATTTCATGAAGCGTGAAGACTATAACTACAATTATCTAAGGAACGGATCAAATTATTCATACGAAAAAGAATTTCAAGGGAACCAGCATCCATTTTCTATAGCCGGCTTTTCAGTAGGCTATGCGCATAAATTGAATAAGCGGCTATTCCTCTTTGCTGAACCTTATATACAAATGCCTTTACAGGGTATTGGTGAGGGTAAAGTAAATCTGTTTTCTTCCGGAATTTGGACAGGTATAATTTTTAGAAAATAATTTTTAAGCAGGCAACCTTTTCATCGGCATTTACGATTCTATACCAAACTGATTATATGTTACGGAAGCCAACACTAACTGTATTTATCTTATGTATCCTAACAGGAGCCATTTATTTACAATCTTGTAGCAAAGGAGGTGATGGAACCGCTACCGGCGGTACACCCACACCTACACCCACACCTACGCCTACACCTACGCCCACTTGTACCGGAACACCTGGGCCTAAATTTTTGGAAGTAAAGGCTTTAATTGAATTAAGATGCATTAGCTGTCACAATACAACTTTGTCAAATGGAGGAGTTAGCTATTCTGACCCATGTAATATTGTGGCATTACAAAATAGAATTAAGGTTCGTGCAGTTGATGAAGGATCTATGCCAAAAGGAGGCCCGATGCTAACTGCTGCTGAAAAAGCAAAGATTACAGATTGGATCAATGCCGGGGGATTGATTACTAATTAAGGTTACGATGAAAATAAGTCTTGCAGGTTTATTGCTATGCCTCTCGGTTTTTGTGCATGCTCAGCAAAATCGTTTCTTCTCTAGGGAAGCCGGTGTTTCGTTTTACTCACAAACTCCACTTGAAAATATTGAAGCACATTTATATACCGGTGTTGCTGTTGTTGATGTAACGAATGGACAAGTAGCGTTTTCCTTACTGATTAAAGATTTCAAATTTAAAAATGCTGTAATGCAAGAGCATTTTAATGAGAACTATATGGAGAGTGATAAATTTCCACGTGCTGTTTTTAATGGAAGTTTAAATAAACATGATGCCAGTCTTTTTGTAAAAGAAGGAACTGTACAAGAATCGGCTACGGGAAGCATTACGTTACACGGGATAACTAAAACAGTACAAGTAGACATTCTATTTACCGTGAAAGCAGGTGGATTGGGGGCTCAAACAAGTTTTGTGATAAATCCGGCAGACTATAATATTCAAGTACCTTCTATACTAACTAATAAAATAGCGAAAGACATAAAAGTAAATATTCAAATTGCGGCACTCAGGAAAATATAGTAATATGAAAATAATAGTATCTGTATCGACTCTTATACTTTTCTCGCTCCCTTTGTTAGGTCAGGAATCTTTATTGGCCAACCTTGAAAAAGATTCCGGTAGAACGGAAAAAATTACAGGCGCTTTCAAATCAACAAGAGTAATAAATGCACACTCCTTAGAGATGTTAGGTAAAAATAATTTGGATGTTAGAATCCTACACCGTTTTGGCAGGGTCAATCTTGGGATTAATCAATTCTACGGATTAGATATTGCCAGCATGCGTTTAGGATTCGATTATGGCATTAGCAATAATCTGATGGTGGGAATTGGAAGAAGTACCTTTAGAAAAGAGATCGACGGATTTATTAAAACACGTTTAATACAACAGAGAAGCGGAGGAATAAATAATCCCCTGACGGTTTTACTTGTGGCAGGAGCTTCGGTTTGGACTGAAGAATCCTTTGCCACAGTAAAGCCGGGGTTTTCTGAAAGATCTGCTTATTATGTTCAAGTTATTGCCGGCAGAAAATTTAATCGGAATTTCTCCTTGCAACTAAGTCCTATTTTATTGCAAAAAGGAATGATTGAGAACCCGGGAGAGTCGCAAACTATTTTTGCATTAGGAGGGGGAGCAAGATACAAGTTCAATAAACGCTGTGCTTTCACAATCGATTATCATCATCCGTTAGGTGGAATTGCAACAGATGCCAAAGATCCACTTTCAGTGGGCTTAGATATTGAAACCGGAGGGCATGTTTTTCAACTTCATTTTTCAAATGCAGTGGGTATGAATGAAAGAGCTTATCTCACACAAACCACTGATTCATTTTTGAAAGGTGATATCAGATTTGGGTTTAATCTCTCACGCATTTTCCATTTAGGAAAATAACCCGATAACTTATATACCCTCAACCTCCCCATTACACCTTTCTTTTCCTTCTTCTTAATTCCATATAATGCTCTACAGCTGATTTGGTGGTGAGCCAGTTTCGGCCCTCTTTGTATGCATCTATTTTACCCTGCCTCGCCAAGAGGCTTACATATTCTGCGCTGTAAGGCATTTGTGTTTCCTCTACTAAGTTGGAAATAATCCGGTATTCCTCTTCTATAGCATAACCCGGTGCACCCTGCAAGTAAATATTCAAACTTCTTTCTACTGCTTGTAGCAAGAGCAAGTATAGTTTATTGTACTTACCATTATTGGCCGCATTGAGTGCATCATAATATTTTTTGCGATCATTTTTCAAAATGATAGCTGGCGGGTAGCCTGCTCGCATAAGTAATAGATTCATGAGCAGCCTAACTGTTCGGCCATTACCATCAAAGAAAGGATGTATCCATACAAAACGATGGTGAAACCAGGCTGCAAATAGAATCGGATGGCTGTTGCTAAATTCGGTTTGGGAAATAGCCACTAATTCATCTAGTAGTAGAGAGGCTTTATAAGCTGCAGGGGGTATAAAATTAGCACCGCTTATACGAACGCCAGCATTTCTTATTCTTCCTGCAAAATCATCATCTATGTTGCGCATTACAATTTCGTGCAGCTTTAGGATGTCGATAGCCCGTAAACTGTTTTTTTGGCTAACTAAACCGTATACATATTGAATAGCTTTTTGATGATTATGTATCTCAAGATGTTCCCGTAAGGATTTTCCTCCGACAGTGATCCCGAGTTCAACCACTAATTTGGTTTCATTATGGGTAATAGTATTGCCCTCAATAGCATTGCTATTGTAAGTCCATTCTACAGCAATCGTTTCCTCAATGCGAGAAAGCACGCTAGCGGGAAGTGGCCTTAGCGCATCTAAAGCTTGTTTCTTTTCGGCTATTCTTTGAATAAAAGGAGAAAGCCTTGCCATATCGTATGCCGGAAGTTGCCACATAAAATTAATATCGGATACAAATTTAAAAATATTAACCGATATTAAATATAATTTTTTATCTCTTTTTTCAAAAATAAATCCACAATTAGTTAAAATAGAACCTAAAAAACTTGTCTGTTACACTACAGCTACCTACCTTTGCAACCCCAACGTAAAAATTGGGTTTAGGCTATGTCTCAACGAATCAGAATTAAATTACAATCTTACGATCATAACCTGGTTGATAAATCAGCGGAGAAGATCGTTAAAACGGTGCGCAGTACAGGTGCAGTAGTTACAGGTCCAATTCCTTTGCCTACGCATAAGAAAATTTTCACTGTATTACGTTCACCACACGTAAACAAGAAGAGTCGTGAACAGTTCCAACTCGCTACGCATAAGCGTTTAATGGATATTTATACTTCTTCTTCCAGAACGGTAGATGCGTTGAGTAAATTAGATCTTCCTTCAGGTGTGGAGGTAGAGATCAAAGCCTGATAGTTCTTATCATTTTTCATCTGTCAATTCCGAATGCTCGGAAAAAAACAGCTCTGAGTAGTAAACAAATATTCCCACCTAAAGTGGGGTAACATATAAACAGGCCCTTCGAGGTTTGTTTACTTCCGGTACTTCCTCTTCTCGAAATAAACATCGGGAAAACAACGGAAAAGGTCGGCAGAAACAAGGATTGAATCCCGCTTCATCGGTGGGATGTCCTCATAACCTTGCGGGGCATAAACCGCAAAACGATGAAAGGTATTATTGGAAAAAAAATCGGGATGACTAGCATCTTCTCGGCGGATGGCAAGCAAACTGCTTGTACAATCATCGAAGCTAGTCCGAATACCGTAACACAAATCAAAACGCAGGAAACCGACGGTTACACTGCTGTTCAGCTTGCTTTGGGCGATAAGAAAGAAAAGCATGCTAATAAAGCTGAACTCAATCACTTCTCAAAAGCACAAACTGCTCCTAAGAAATTTGTAAAGGAGTTTCGTAATTATTCCATTGAAAAGAATTTAGGTGAAACGGTAACAGTAGATATTTTCTCTGAAGGAGAAAGTGTTGAAGTTGTAGGTACCACCAAGGGTAAGGGTTTCCAGGGTGTAGTAAAACGTCATGGTTTCTCCGGTGTGGGTGAAGCATCTCATGGTCAGCACGACCGTCAGCGCGCTCCGGGTTCTATCGGTGGGTCTTCTTATCCTTCCAGAGTATTTAAAGGAATGAGAATGGCCGGTCGTATGGGTGGCGATCGCGTAAAATTGAAAGGTTTGAAAGTGGTTAAAATATTTGCTGAGAAGAATTACATCCTTGTGAGTGGTTCTGTACCAGGTCATAACGGTTCTATTGTTTTAATCCAGAAGTAATCACATTTAATTTACAATCATGCAAGTAGATGTTTTAAATATAAAAGGTGAGAAAACCGGTAGAACGGTAGAATTACCACAAGAGGTTTTCGGTATTGAACCAAACGACCATGTAATATACTTGGCTGTTAAACAATATTTGGCTGCTCGCCGCTCAGGTACGCACAAGGTTAAAACCCGTGCGGAAGTGCAGGGTGCCAGCCGTAAGCTTCATAAGCAAAAAGGTACCGGTGGTTCTCGTAAAGGGAATATCCGTAACCCATTATATAAGGGTGGTGGTACTATTTTCGGACCAAAGCCGCATGCTTACGATTTCAAATTAAACCGTAAAGTGAAGGATTTGGCGAAGATATCTGCCCTTAGCTATAAAGCAAAAGAGAGCGCTATCGTAGTGGTAGAAGATATTAACTTGGAAGCGCCTAAAACCAAGCAATTGGTAGATATCATGGGTAAATTAAAAGTAGCTGATAAAAAAGCGCTTATTGTTTTACCTGAATATAATGACAATGTATATCTCAGCACACGTAATGTACCAAATGTAGCTAGCACTTTGTTGGCCGACATCAATACTTACGAGATCATGAATGCAGACGTATTAGTGATCACCGAGAATACAGCAAAAATTTTCACAGAAGAAGAAGCGGCAGCTTAATTCAATAACGTTTCAATCATCAAGCAATGAGACAATCAGAAGTTTTAATAAAGCCAATCTTAACCGAGAAAGCAAATGCGCAGCAGGAGAAGTTGAGAAGATATGCATTCAAAGTAAATCGTAAGGCTAATAAACTAGAGATCAAAAAAGCGGTAGAATCATTTTATGGCGTAAACGTTATTGATGTAAATACTGCTGTAGCTCCGGGTAAAAATAAAGCTCGCTATACCAAAGCTGGTTTTATTCAAGGTATGAAATCGGCTTACAAAAAAGCTTTTGTAACCGTAGCCGAAGGAGAAACAATCGATTTATACGCAAACATTTAATTATAGTAGCGGAGCTGAAAATTCCGTAGAAAAAAAGAACACAACATGGCACTAAAAAAATACAAACCAATGACTGCCGGCACGCGCTGGAGAATTGGAAATGCCTATGCTGAAATTACCACTAATAAACCTGAAAAAAGTTTATTAGAGCCACAGAAGAAAACAGCCGGTCGTAACTCACAGGGTCGTCGTGCTATGCGTTATATGGGTGGTGGTAGCAAACAGCATTATCGCATTATTGATTTTAAAAGAAATAAGCGTGATATCACAGCTACAGTAGTATCCGTAGAGTATGATCCGAATCGTACTGCATTTATCGCTTTACTACAGTATGCCGATGGAGAGAAGCGTTATATCATTGCTCCACAAGGTATTCAGGTAGGGCAAACAGTTATTGCCGGTGATGAAGTAGCTCCTGAGATTGGAAATGCTTTATTGATGAAGAATATGCCTTTAGGTACGATGATTCACAATATAGAATTACAACCTGGCCAAGGAGGTAAATTGGTTCGTAGTGCAGGATCTTCTGCTCAATTAGCGAATAAAGAAGAAAAATACGCAGTATTAAAAATGCCTTCAGGCGAATTAAGAAAAGTATTGATCAACTGCTATGCAACAGTGGGTGTAGTTTCTAATAGTGACCATAATTTGGAAACTGCAGGTAAAGCAGGTAAGAATCGTTGGAAAGGTATTCGTCCGCGTGTACGTGGTGTTGCGATGAACCCGGTAGATCACCCGATGGGTGGTGGTGAAGGTAAAGCTTCCGGTGGTCACCCACGCAGCAGAACCGGTAAGTACGCTAAAGGAGAGAAAACACGTACTAAAGGAAAAGGCAGCGATAAATTAATTATTCAACGCAGAGATGGAAAAAAATTAGCGAAATAAGCTAATCAAACAATAAACTAATTCAGACCAATAAATAAAACAATATGGGTCGTTCGATAAAAAAAGGTCCTTACGTAGACGCTAACCTAGAAGGTAAAGTGGTTGCCATTAACGATGGTAAAACGAAGAAGAATGTTATCAAAACTTGGAGCCGCAGAAGCACTATTACGCCTGATTTCGTAGGCCACACTTTTGCAGTTCATAATGGTAACAAATTTATACCGGTTTATGTAACTGAATTTATGGTGGGTCACAAACTTGGTGAGTTTGCTCCAACCAGAAACTTTAGAGGACACGCAGGAACTAAGAAATAATAATTAGGCTATAGGTTATAGTTCATTGTGAATAGCGATGAAAAATAATCTAGCCAGAAACAAATAAAAAATGGAAGCAGTAGCAAAACTGAACAATTATCCAACAGGACCGCGCAAGATGCGTTTGCTTGCCGATGTGATCCGTGGTTTGGAAGTAGAGAAGGCACTAGCCATTCTAGAACACCACCCACAACACAATGCCACGCCATTGGCTAAACTCCTTAAGAGTGCTATTAGCAATTGGGAGCAAAAAAATAATGGTACAAGCGCTGCTGATAGCAGCCTGGTGGTGAAAACCGTTTTTGTAGATGGAGGTCGTGTTTTAAAACGTATGCGCCCAGCTCCACAAGGCCGCGGATACCGTGTACGTAAACGCAGCAACCACGTAACTATAATTGTAGATTCAAAAAATTCGTAAAACCATAATATGGGTCAGAAAGCAAATCCAATTGGTAACAGGTTAGGCATCATCCGCGGATGGGACAGCAACTGGTACGGCAGCAAAAAAGACTACGCATCTAAATTGATCGAAGATCATAAGATCCGTACTTACTTAAGCGCACGTATCAGCAAAGGCGGTATCGCTAAAATTGTTATCGAGCGCACACTTGGTAAATTGATCGTTACTATTCATACGTCTAAGCCCGGTATCATTATCGGTAAAGGTGGTAATGAAGTAGATCGTATCAAAGAAGAGTTGAAAAAATTAACCGGTAAAGAAGATGTTCAAATCAATATCCTCGAAATCCGCAGACCAGAATTGGATGCAACGATTGTAGGAGATACGATTGCTCGCCAAATCGAAAACCGCATCAACTTTAAACGTGCTACTAAAATGGCTATTGCCTCTACCTTGCGTATGGGTGCAGAAGGTATTAAAGTGAAATTAAGCGGTCGTTTAGGTGGTGCTGAAATTGCCCGTAGCGAAGAATTCAAACAAGGCCGCACGCCATTACATACTTTCCGTATGGATATTGATTATGCCAATGTATTCGCACAAACAGTATACGGTAAAATCGGTATCAAAGTATGGATCTGTAAAGGAGAGGTACTTGGTAAGCGCGAACTCAACCCCAACTTTGTAGGTGGTAAAAATGATATGAGCGAGCGTAGAGAGCGTTCAGGTGGTGATGATAGAAGAGGTGGTGATAGAAGAGACGATAGAAGAGGTGGCGGTAGAGGTAGAAATTAATAAACGGAACAAAATTTAAAAGATGTTACAGCCTAAAAGAAGTAAACATAGAAAACAGCAGAAAGGACGCATTCGCGAAGTGGCTAAGCGTGGTACTGCTATATCATTTGGTTCATACGCTTTAAAAGCACTTGAGCCGATTTGGTTAACAAACCGTCAGATAGAATCTGCTCGTCAGGCTATGACGCGTGCGATGAAAAGAGAAGGTAATGTGTGGATTCGCATATTCCCCGATAAAATCATCACTCGTAAACCAGCAGAAGTGAGAATGGGTAAAGGTAAGGGTAATCCTGAATTTTGGGCTGCAGTGGTAGAACCAGGACGTATCATCTTTGAATGCGATGGTGTTACAGAAGAGGTTGCCAAAGAAGCCATGGGATTGGCTGCACAGAAATTACCTATCGCTACTAAATTCATTATTAGAAGGGATTTGCAAGCATAATCTTTAAAAGATAGTATAATGGCTAATAAAAAAACATACGAATTCAACAGAAACCTCAAAGACCTAACGGTTAGCGATTTGCAGGCGAAGATCCAGGAAGATCAACTTCGATTAAAGAAGTTGGAATTTGCCCATGCGATTTCACCGCTTGAAAATCCAATGAACATTCGTGGTTTGCGTCGGGATATTGCCCGCCTTCAAACCGAGTTGAAGAAAAAAGAAATGGGTATCTAAACCATAAATTAAACACAATGGCTGAAAGAAATTTGCGTAAAACCAGAACAGGGATCGTTACCAGCGATAAAATGGATAAAACCATCACTGTTGCTGTAGAAAGAAAAGTAAAACACCCTATCTACGGAAAATTCGTAAAGAAAACCACGAAGTTCCATGCTCATGATGAGAAAGGAGAGTGCACGATCGGGGATGTAGTAAAAATCATGGAAACTCGTCCACTTAGTAAAACGAAGCGTTGGAGACTGGTAGAGATCGTGGAAAAGGCGAAATAAATTTAACATCTCAAATTAAATAAAATGATTCAGCAAGAAAGCAGATTAAATGTAGCTGATAATAGTGGAGCGAAAGAAGTGCTTTGTATCAAAGTACTAGGAAATAGTGGACAGGACTATGCTAAAATCGGAGATAAAATCGTAGTAACAGTAAAAGATGCTATCCCTGCGGGTGGTGTTAAAAAAGGCACTGTTTCTAAAGCGGTAATTGTACGAACCACCAATAAGTTGCGTAGAAAAGATGGTTCTTATATCCGTTTCGACGATAATGCGGTAGTACTCTTAAACAATGCCGATGAGCCTCGTGGTACACGTATTTTCGGACCGGTAGCAAGAGAGTTGCGTGATAAAGGATATATGAAGATCATTTCTCTTGCACCAGAAGTATTATAAAAAAAGCTAAAAGCTAATATAAAATGAGCACAAGATTTAAAGCCAAATTCAGCATCAAAAAAGGGGATACCGTAGTGGTAATTGCCGGTGATGATAAGGATTTGAAAAAGCCCCGCAAAGTGTTGGAAGTAATTATAGATAAAGGTCGTGTAGTTGTTGAGGGCGTAAACATCGTAACCAAGCATACAAAACCTTCTGCACAGAATACCAAAGGTGGTATTGTGAAAGTAGAAGCGCCGATCAATATCAGCAATGTAATGCTTTGGGATGCTAAAAAAAGTGAGCCTACCAAAGTAAAGCGCACCCGTGAAAACGGAAAACTAATTCGTGTATCTAAAAAATCTGGGGAGGTAATCAAATAATGAGTACTGAAAAATATATACCAAGATTAGCAACGAAGTATAACAAGGATGTTATACCTGCGTTGATGAAGAAGTTTGCTTACAAAACTGTAATGCAAGCTCCTAAGCTCGAAAAAATTTGTATTAACCGTGGTGTCAACGGCGCTGTTACCGATAAAAAATTGGTAGATATCGCTGTGGATGAACTGAACATGATCACCGGTCAGAAAGCAGTTCCTACCATGTCTAAAAAAGATATTTCAAACTTCAAACTTCGTAAAGGAATGCCCATAGGTGCTCGTGTTACTTTACGTGGCGAGAAAATGTATGAGTTCCTCGATAGGCTAGTATCTGTTGCCTTACCACGTGTGCGTGATTTCAAAGGTATCAGCGACAAAGCTTTCGATGGAAGAGGTAATTACACATTGGGTGTTACCGAACAAATCATCTTCCCTGAAATCGATATCGATAAAGTGAATAAGATCACCGGATTGGATATCACATTTGTAACAACTGCAAATACTAATGAAGAAGCATATGAATTGCTTAAAGAATTAGGTATGCCGTTTAAAGGAACCAAGAAAGATTAATAAAAACGAATCAACAACACTATGGCAAAAGAATCAATAAAAGCCAGACAAAGAAAGCGTGAGAAAATGGTTGCGCAGTATGCAGAAAAACGTGCCGCTTTAAAAGCAGCAGGTGATTACGCAGCATTAGATGCACTGCCTAAAAACGCTTCTCCTGTAAGATTGAAAAACCGTTGTCAGCTTACAGGCCGACCAAAAGGCTATATGCGCTACTTTGGTTTGTCGAGAGTGATTTTCCGCGATATGGCATTAAATGGCCAAATACCCGGAGTAAAAAAAGCGAGTTGGTAATACCGACCCTGAAACAAGATTTAGAACTGAATTAATAAAAATAATATGGTAACTGATCCTATAGCAGACTTCTTAACCAGAATCCGTAATGCACAATTAGCGGGTCATCGCTTGGTGGAAATACCTGCTTCTAACCTAAAGAAGCGTATGACTGAGATTTTGTACGATCAAGGATATATCTTGAAATACAAATTCGAAGACGATAACAAACAAGGTTTGATCAAGATCGCTTTAAAGTACGATCCTTCTACCAAACAACCTGCTATCCGTTCTTTAGAAAGAGTGAGCCGTCCGGGTTTACGTCAGTATGCAAAACCTGCTGATATCAAACGTGTGATCAACGGATTAGGTGTGGCTATTTTGAGTACATCAAAAGGAGTATTAACAGATAAACAAGCAAAGGCACAGAATGTAGGTGGTGAGGTGCTTTGCTATATTTCGTAATCATTCGGGTTCGACAATTAAGCCTCTTAGTCGTGGCTGAACACGAACCATATTAGAATAAATAAAAAAACCGACTATGTCTCGTATTGGAAAAAAACCGGTAGCATTACCTAAAGGCGTTACAGTAACTGTTTCTGCAGATAACACGGTAACCGTTAAAGGGCCTAAAGGTGAATTGAAACAAACTATTGATAGAGATATCAAAATAGAAGTAACGGAAACTGAAATTATTTTAGGTCGCCCAACAGATCAGATTCGTCACCGCGCTATGCATGGTTTATATCGTGCATTGTTGGCTAATTTGGTAAAAGGTGTTACGGAAGGGTATAAGAAAGAATTGGAATTAGTAGGGGTAGGTTATAAAGCTGCTAATACAGGTAATACTTTGGATTTGTCTTTAGGTTATTCTCACAATATCATTTTTGAAATTCCGAAGGAATTAACTGTTGCTACAACAACTGAAAAAGGGCAGAATCCTAAAATTTTCCTAGAAGGTATTGATAAGCAATTGATAGGTGCCGTAGCTGCTAAATTGAGAAGCTTACGTAAGCCTGAACCATACAAAGGAAAAGGTGTGAAATACGCAGGTGAAGTATTAAGAAGAAAAGCAGGTAAAGCAGCAGGTAAATAAATAAATTAACAACTGCCGGCCGAATCGGTGGTTTCAAATACAATACAATGAGCAAACTAATACAAAGGCAGAAGATCAGATACCGCATCCGTAAGAAGGTGCAGGGTACTGCCGTAAAGCCACGTTTGGCTGTTTTTAGAAGCAACGCTGAAATTTATGTTCAGTTGATTGATGATGTAAACGGCGCAACATTGGCATCTGCATCTTCTTTGGATAAAGATATCGCAGCACAAAAAGGAACAAAAATAGAGAAAGCCAAACTGGTAGGTAATGCTATTGCCTCAAAAGCGAAAGCATTAGGAATAGAACTTTGTGTGTTCGATAGAGGTGGAAATTTATATCATGGTCGTGTGAAGTCTGTAGCAGACGGAGCAAGAGAAGGTGGACTTCAATTTTAATTTGCTAACATCAATTAATCGTTAGATAAATGTCTAAAGTAAGCGTAAATAAAGTAAAAGCCGGTGGCGACATCGAACTAAAAGATAAAGTAGTTGCCATTAACCGTGTGGTGAAAACCACAAAAGGTGGCCGTACATTCAGTTTCTCTGCCCTTGTTGTGGTAGGTAATGAAAATGGTGTAGTTGGCCAAGGCTTAGGTAAGGCAAAAGAAGTACAGGAAGCTATTTCTAAAGGTATCGAAGATGCTAAAAAGAACTTAGTGAAAGTACCTGTAATGCACGGAACTATTCCACACGAACAGTGGTGTAAAGAAGGTGCTGCCAAAGTATTAATTAAGCCGGCAGCTCATGGAGCTGGTGTAATTGCAGGTGGTAGTATGCGTGCTGTACTTGAGAGCGCAGGTATTACCGACGTACTTGCCAAAAGCCTTGGTTCTGCTAACCCTCATAACGTGGTTAAAGCTACCATCAAAGCGCTAAGCTTATTAAGAGAACCGGTACAGGTTGCCAAGAACCGCAATTTGAAATTAACTAAGGTATTCAACGGATAATTATGAAAAAGATCAAGATCACTCAAATAAAAAGTGGAATCGACAGATCTGAGCGTCAAAAACAAACATTGATTGCTTTAGGTTTGAAGAAATTGCATGCTTCTAAAGAAGTAGAAGCTACTCCTCAAATCCTTGGAATGGTTAATAAAGTTAGCCATTTGGTAAAGGTGGAAGAGGTTGCTTAAACAAATCTGAAATCTTCAATCAGGAATCTGAATATTTTTCAGATTGAAGATTCACAGATTGAAGATTAAAATCGCGAGGGGTGATACCCCGTAAGTTCAAAATCAAAAACATGAAACTACACAATTTAAAACCTGCAGCAGGTTCTGTAAAAAAAGAGAAAAGATTAGGTAGAGGGGAAGCATCCGGTAAAGGTGGTACTTCTACAAAAGGTAATAAAGGTGGACAAAGCCGTGCAGGTTATAAGAGCAAAATGGCTCATGAAGGTGGTCAGATGCCGATTCAGCGCCGTATTCCTAAACGTGGATTTAAGAATAATAACCGCGTTTCCTATAAAGTATTCAATCTTGGTCAGCTCGAGCAATTGGTAGAAAAATACGGGTTTACTGAAATTACCGCAGAGAACTTATATATTAACGGATTAATTAACCGTACCGATCTTGTAAAAGTATTGGCAAACGGAGAATTAAAAAGGAAGTTGAATTTCAAAATCAATGCCATCAGCGAGAAAGCTAAAACAGCGATCGAAGCCGCCGGTGGATCAGTTGAAATTCTAAAGTAATTTTAACGTAATTTGCCAGACGCATCGATGATGCGTCTTTTTTGGTTTATAGTTTTAATGCCATCAAATTAGTGAAGTGAAAAAATTAGTTGAAACTTTAAAGAATATCTGGGCGATAGAAGAATTACGTAATAAAATTATCGTAACGCTTGCTTTGGTGCTTACTTATAGATTGGGTACCCAAATTACGCTTCCCGGTATTGATCCGAATAAAATTGAAGCCGCACAGCATGCAGCAAAAAGCAACGGCTTACTGGGAATCTTTGATATGTTTGCAGGCGGTGCTTTCTCACAAGCATCCGTTCTTGCCTTAGGTATCATGCCTTATATCTCTGCCTCTATCTTTATGCAATTGATGACGATCCTTGTTCCTCAATTACAAAAAGTACAAAAAGAAGGAGAGAGTGGAAGAAAGAAAATTAATCAGTGGACTCGTTACCTTACTGTTATTGTAACTGCTTTCCAAGCAGGTGCCTATGTGGCATATCTTAACAGCCCCGGTTATGCTGAAGCTATTCTTCCTGCCTATAAGCCGTTCTTTTGGTTCTCTACTGTTGTAACCCTTACTGCAGGTACTTTATTCGTAATGTGGTTAGGAGAACGTATCCAGGATAAAGGATTGGGTAATGGTACTTCCATCATTATCATGGTTGGTATCCTGGCTCGTTTACCACAATCATTAATACAAGAGTTTGGAGCCAAAGGTGTTAGTGGTGGCGGTGGATTATTGATATTTTTAGTAGAGATAGCTATACTTGTGGCCATTATAATGGGATTGATTGTGTTGGTACAAGGTGTAAGAAAAATACCTGTTAATTACGCAAAACAAATTATCGGTAATCGCCAATTCGGTGGTGCACGTCAGTTTCTACCGGTGAAAGTAAATAGTGCCGGTGTAATGCCGATCATCTTTGCTCAGGCTATCATGTTCTTACCTACATTGGCTTCATTTACCAATTTAGATTCCGCACAGGGTATTGTAAAAATCTTTAACGATCATAGCAATGCCTGGTATATGGTTATTTATTCTGTAATGGTGATTGGGTTTACTTTTCTATATACCGCTTTAATCTTTAATCCGAAGCAAATTGCCGAAGATTTAAAACGGAATAATGGTTTTATTCCGGGTGTAAAACCGGGTCAGCCTACTGCAGATTATATTGGTGCTATCATGGATAGAATTACTTTACCGGGTGCTATTTTCTTGGCATTGGTAGGTATTTTACCGGGTTTCGCCCAACGCTTAAATGTAACACAAGGCTTTAGTACTTTCTTTGGTGGTACTTCGCTTTTAATTATGGTGGGTGTAATCTTAGATACTTTGCAACAGATTGAGACCTATTTATTGATGCGTCAGTACGATGGTTTGATGAAGAGTGGAAGAGTGCAGGGTCGCCAAACGGTTTCGAGCTCAACCATTTAATAGGGAAATATTAACGAACTTGCAAACCTGCTCTTCGGGGCGGGTTTGCTTTTTAGTATGAGTTATACACGGAATATGATAATTTATAAAACAGATGCAGAAATAGCATTCATGAAAGAATCAGCAACTTTGGTAAGTAAAACCCTTACCGAAGTGGCTAAAGTGCTGAAGCCGGGTATCACTACTTTGGATATTGATGCCTTATGTGCGTCATTTATTAAAGATCATAACGCTATTCCTTCCTTTTTAAACTACCGCGGATATCCCTATACTATTTGCGCTTCTGTGAATGATGTGGTTGTACATGGTTTTCCTAATAAAGTGCCTTTGAAAGAAGGCGATATAGTTTCGATTGATATGGGTTTGATATTAAATCGCTGGCATGGAGATCATGCCTATACCTTTATTATTGGGGAAGTACCACAAGCTGTTTTAGATCTGGTAAGAGTTACCAAAGAGTCGTTGTATAAGGGTATTGAAAAAGCGATCGTAAATAACAGAATCGGAGATATCGCCTATGCTATTCAGGAGCATACTGAAATGAAGCATGGCTATGGTGTAGTGAGAGAATTGGTTGGTCATGGTATTGGTAAAAGTTTACATGAAGATCCTCAAATGCCTAATTACGGTAAAAGAGGAACAGGCCCGAAGCTTAAAGAAAATTTGGTATTAGCTATAGAGCCCATGATTAATATGGGAAGTAAAGAAGTGTATACAGAAGATGATGGGTGGACGGTGAAAACACGAGATGGTAAACCGGCGGTTCATTTTGAACATGATGTTTGCGTAAAGCGAAATAAAGCATTGATACTTTCCGATTATAGTATTATTGAAGCTGCAGAAAAAGCGAATCCGAATTTGAATACGAGCTACTATTCCTAACTTTAAGGAATGAAAAAAACGATCCTGCTATTGTTGCTTCCTTTATTGGGTAGCGCACAAAATCCTGCTTATAAACAAGCATCCAATTATATCCAACAACATAAGGAAATGATGTTGGAAGAGTTTATTCAATTTCTAGAGATACCAAATATTGCAACCGATAAAATAAACATTCAACGTAATGCTGAATGGTTAATGGCTGCTATGAAAAAGAGAGGTATTGGAGATGTGATGTTAATGTATCCTACAACAAAAGGAGCCCCACCTGCAGTATACGGCGAAGTGCGCACACCCGGAGCAACAGAAACGGTTATCTTCTATGCACATTACGACGGGCAACCCGTTGATACCACCAAGTGGGCATTAGGCTTGCATCCCTTTAAACCCGTATTGGTACCAGGTATATATCAAACAGATGGCAAGCCATTAAATATCCGGGAAGCACTAGCACAAGAAACGAGCAGACTTTATGCAAGAGGGGCATCGGATGATAAAGGTGGCGTAATGTCGATACTTAATGCCTATACGGCTTTGAAAGAATCAGGTATTGCACCTAGCGTAAATATTAAGTTCTTTTTTGAAGGAGAAGAGGAGGCAGGCTCGCCTCATCTTCAGGAAATCTTAGAATCATACGCCAACAAATTAGAATCGAATATGTGGGTTATCTGTGATGGACCACTTCATCAATCAGGGCGCAAACAAGTAGTGTTTGGTGTAAGAGGAGATACCCATATTGAAGTAACCGTTTTTGCTTCCAAACGCCCCTTACATAGCGGTCATTATGGTAATTGGGCACCTAACCCCGGGATGCAGTTGGCTAAACTATTGAGCTCCATGAAAGATGATAAGGGTAAAGTATTGATCAAAGATTTCTATAGTGATGTTACTCCCTTAACAGCGGCTGAAAAAGAAGCTTTGAAAAAAATTCCGAATGTAGATGAGGCATTAAAATCGGAGCTTGGATTCAGGTATCCGGAGAATCCCGATTTATCATTATCTGATGCAGTGAATTTACCTTCACTTAATATTAATGGAATACAAAGTGCCAATGTAGGTAAGCTTTCATCTAATGTTATTCCAACAAAAGCTATCGCTTCTATCGATTTACGCTTAGTTGCGGGTAACGATTGGCAAAAACAACAACAGAAAGTAATTAATCATATTAAGGCACAAGGTTTTTTTGTTACCGACAAAGAGCCGACAGATGAAGAGCGTAAGCAATATGCGAAAATTGCAATGGTTGAATTATCGAGTGGATATAATGCACAAAAAACAAGTCTGGATCATCCCTTTGCTAAACGTATTACGAAAGCAGTGGCTACTACTTCTTCCACACCTATTGTACTAACTCCTACATTAGGGGGTAGCTTACCTTTATTCATCTTTGAAAAATACTTGAATACAAAACCGGTTACAGTGCCTATCGCTAATCACGACAATAACCAGCATGCAGAAAATGAAAATATCAAGCTCAAAAATTTTTGGAATGGTATTGAAACGTTTATGAGTATTATGACGATGCAGTAATGAAACAAAAGCAATTAATTGTAATAGGCGGCGGAGCTGCAGGTTTTTTTTGCGCAGTAAATGCAGCACGCATACATCCACAGCTGCAAGTAACGATATTAGAAAAAACAGATAAACTATTATCTAAGGTAAAAGTGAGTGGGGGTGGGCGTTGCAATACGACACATGATTGTATGGAAGTACCGGAGCTTATCAAAAAATATCCCCGCGGTAATCATTTTTTAAAGAAAACATTTTATGAGTTTGCAGTAACACAAACTGTTGAGTGGTTTAAAGAGCGCGGTGTATCATTGCATACAGAAGCCGATGGGCGAATGTTTCCAACAACTAATTCTTCTCAAACCATTATCAATTGTTTATTAAAAGAAGCTGATAAATATGGCGTAGCTATAAGAACAAAGGTGGAAGCTAAAAGCATTGAGAAAAAGGATCAAAAGTTTGTTATTTCAACTACAAAGGGAGAGGCGTATTTTGCTGATTTTATTTGTGTAGCAACAGGTGGGTATCCAAAAGAATATATGTTTGATTGGATCAAAGCAATTGGTCATACCATTGTTCCACCGGTTCCCTCTTTATTTACGTTTAATATACCTGGTCACGCTATTACAAAATTGATGGGTGTATCGGTTCCGCATGCGATGATAAAAATTACAGGAAGTAAACTAAAAGAGGAGGGACCGGTTTTGATCACGCATTGGGGATTGAGTGGACCGGCAATATTAAAACTTTCTGCCTGGGGTGCCAGAGAACTGGCCGATAAGCAATATCAATTTTCTATTATTATCAATTGGTTAGGCGATACCAATGAACAAGCGTTACGAGAGCACTGGACTGATTATAGGATGAGTTATGCATCTCAAAAAATACATGGTAAAAACCCATTTGAATTACCAAATCGGTTATGGGAATATTTTTTAGGTATGGCCGGTATAGATGAAACCACAAAATGGGCAGAACTCAAATCGGCTCAGCAGCAGCGATTAATACAATTACTGGTTGCTCACCCTTTTGATATAAAAGGTAAAACCACATTTAAAGAAGAGTTTGTAACCTGCGGTGGCATTAGCTTACAAGAGATCGATCCGCAAACGATGATGAGTAAAAAAATGAATAACCTCTTCTTTGCAGGAGAAGTAACCGA
The DNA here is from genome assembly GCA_017537025.1 of Sediminibacterium sp. Classification (GTDB taxonomy): domain Bacteria; phylum Bacteroidota; class Bacteroidia; order Chitinophagales; family Chitinophagaceae; genus Sediminibacterium. The sequence goes on along the minus strand of JAFWCB010000001.1, from coordinate 72,024 downwards.
TGTGGATGGGGTTACGGGTGGATTCAATTTTCAGCATGCATGGACCAGCGGATGGATTGCTGCGAGAGCAATAGCAGGCATCAACTAATTCGTTACTAAACTTAATGCTTGTGCAAATGAATGTACCGATTGGGTTATATCAGTTTCTGTAGTAGCCCAAGAACAAATACTAACCCTAATTACTCTTTTGCCAAACCATTCAGCACCACCTGCCCAACATACCCTAAGCTCTTGTACTTTGGCTAATGTTTTATCGGTGATCTCATTGGTTTCACATTGAACTAAAACCTGGTTAAAAACTACATCATTAACAATACGAAAGCCTTTTATTTTTTTTAATTCTTCTGCAAATTGCACTGCACGTTGGTGCATAGTATATATCATATCATCAACTCCTTTCTTACCTAAATAACGCAAACAAGCCCAAAGCTCTATGGCTCTTGCTCGTTGCGACATATCGGGAGTATAATACATACCATCTCTTTCCTTGCTTTGAATAATATAGCTACCCGTCATGTGTAACGCCGATACAATAGCTTCTTTATCTGCACATAAAACAATGCCACAGTCGTAAGGGGTATTCAGTGTTTTATGTCCATCTACCGACCATGAGTCGGCATGTTCAATCCCTTTGGTAAGATATTTTAATTTTTCAACCGCTGCTGCCCATAAGCCAAAAGCTCCGTCAATATGTACCCATGCGCCGGCTGCTTTTGCTTTTATACAGATTTCTTCGAATGGATCAAAAGAACCACTGTTTACATTACCTGCCTGAAGAATTAAGATGGTACGATTATCTAATGGGGGCATTTTCTCGGCAATAACCCTTCCTTCCTCATCTACATCAACAAATTCAATATTGCTTTTACCAAAACCGAGCATGGCAATAGCTTTTAATACGGTAGAGTGGGAATGTTTACCCGTTACAATTCTAATTTTTGGAGCATTATTCAGGCCCTTTTCATTTACGTCCCAACCAGCCATTTGCAATAGCTTAAATCTTGCAGCAGCTAAGCCGCAGAAGGTGGCGGCCGATGTGCCTGTAACATAACCGGCAACAGCATTTTCAGGTAACCCCAATAGTTGTTTTAGCCAGCTTTCTACTACCGATTCGAGTTTAGCATTTATAGGGCTGGTTACGTGTAAGGCACCTATTTGATCCCAATAGGTGGCCATATGTTTTGCAGCCAGCCCTACCGGTAAAGCACTGCCTATAACAAAGCCAAAATATCTTCCTCCTAATTTAGCCACTGTTGCGGGAGCGCCAACTTCATGAAGCTGATCAATAACTTCAGCAGCATCAACCGTATCATGGGGTAATGCTTCATCAAATCTTTTTAATCCTTGCAAGGCATCTTCTGATGGAAATATATTCCGTTCAAATGCATTGTTTAAATAGGAATAAGTATGGTTATGCGCAAGATCAAAAAGTTTTTTGTCGTGCATTTCCCGGAGCATCTTTTCTTGAACAGATTGCATGGCTAAGTTTTTAAAATAGACTCAAGATCGTTATTTAAAGTATATTTTTAATATTTAACGGATTAGTACTTTGCGTTGGTTGGAAAAAGTCACCGCTGTTGGCTTGGCAATGTTAGCTACAGTTTTTTAAGTTAGTTCCATTATTAAGTCGCTATAGGACTTGTCGATTAGGTTGTTTTGAGTTAATTCAAAAAAGTTAAAATATTTGTCGCATTGTTCTTTCAATTCTTCTATTGTAAACTCTTCTTTGTTATCAATTGCCTCAACTTCTAAAAACGTACCTAAATTTTCAACAATGTCAAAGTGAAATTTCACATTGTCTATGAAATATATTTTTCGTTTTTTGTCTACAACTATTTTTACACCAAGTTGCTTAGTCAATATTTCTTTCAAAGCAATATTTGGCTCGTGTTGATATAAAATTATTTGAGATTCTTTTGAACCTGAAACATTTTCTCTATCATAGTTTATTAATGAGTTTTCGATATTTCCTTCTCTTAGTTTTAGTCTGCCGTATTGCACATTGAAGTATGTATCTATTTGATGGTCTAGCCCTTGAAATTTCGGGTTAAGTGTCAGTAATTTACTTTCGTATTTTTCTATTTCATCAATTTTTGCTTTGAACTCGAAATTCTTAATATTCATTTTTGTTTATTTAGGGATTTCGCACTACGGTACAACGTTTTGGCAGCCGGTTTTTATGCAGTCGTTTTAATCAATTACCCTACTAATTTCTTTGAAAACAAATTCTGTTGATAGATTATCCTGTTTGATGTCGAACTTCAGGTCTTTGAGTTCAGCACCACGGTATCCTTTACCCTTGGCATTAAGAATTCCTTGAATTCCTTTATCTGATCCCCTGACAACAAGAACGATCTTGGCACATAATCCATCACCTTGAATGTTTGCACAAATATTTTGTGAATTATCGATTTCTTGATATTCGTCCATCCAATAAGTAAGCTTAGACTTATCGATATTGATTAGTTGCTTTACTAATTCATCTTTATATTGTTTTGTATAGGGAGAATATTTATCAAAAATTAGGTTTGTGTTTTTGCATTTAGGCTGCTCACAACTTACTGTCAAAATTAAAAACCCAAAAATTGTGAGTATAATAGTCAAGTTTTTCATTTCTTTTTTAAAGTTTTTTATTCGAGCTAATTGTCTATATATTAAAAATGCCGCTTAGCAAGCACGCATTTATGTAGTAAGATAATAGCATTACTGGTTTAGTTTACACGCATGTTACTAGGGTAAATTAGGGAGAATTTTGAAGCTAAACAAACGGATTATTATAGAATTATAAATTATGTTGTAAGAGTTGGGTGCCCTTATTGCGTAAATGCTTTATTGCCTGCGGGCGTTCTTATTAGGCGATTTTTATTGTCTTTACAAAATCTATGAAGTTTTTTTCTTCAACTTCACCTGCTTCTTCAGAATCTATCATATTGAATGAGTAAATGTAATTGCCTTTTTCAATGATGATACTCCAAGTCTTGCAGCGCCAACTTTTTTTGTGTTCGATTGATTCAAATGTCCATGCCCATTCAGAGTCAAAGCCATTACATTCAGATAGTTGATAAGGACTGATATTTCTAATTGTTGTATAGTCTTTAAATAATTTTCCTGAACCATAAGCGATCATACCAACGATTTTTTCAAAGTCACCGTTGATATAGTCGTCCTCGTAAAACTCAATAATGTCATTTTTATGGTTTATGAAAACTGTTATTGCCGGTGAAAACTTGTCATTAAACTCTGTCTTATCAAGTCCATACTTTGCAATGACAAGTATAGGGTCTCCTAACTCTTCCCAAACTTCTCCTTTGTTAGGCTCAAAATCGTCAGATAATAGTTGGTCTTTTTTAAGTTTGCCAAAGTCTTTAATTGATACAAAGTCCCAATTTTTGGGTTTAGTCAAAAGGATACCAAATTTTTTATTGACATAGTTGTCGCTATTAATTGCAACAGCTTTTAATGGGTCTATGGCGAGTCCAACTAGTGCAGTACTCATATATTCTAAAAATCTACGTCTTCCTATTCCCATCTGTTTAAATAATTAGGATATGTCATTTTATGATAGCGGTTTCGGACTTTGAGATGATTTGGAACAATGTTCCACTGCTTGGCCAGCCTGATTTATCGGGACTAAAGCCAAATTACTGAAGCTTGGTCAGAATTCCTAAAATCGATGGGCAATATTCGTCAGCCCAACTTTTGCAAAACCTATTGTTGGCTACTGTAATAGTCTTCAAATTGAGTATCCAGTATTTGTCCAAAAATTATTTTGTATTTAGTGTCATACAAATCGTCTTGCGTTAAAATAAATTCAACTCTTTCAAATAAATTTTCTCCTTTTGTATTTTTGAAAATTGCGATTTGTTTATCTCCTTTTTTTGTGACATTTTTTGAATCACTTAATTTGTCGTACTCCTTGCAAAATGTATCAAAACTGTTTATTGCCTTCTGCTTACTATCAAACAAAAATGTGATAAAGTAGGTCTGAATGCCGCTGATTTGATTATTCCTTTCATTCGTCAAAAATTCTAACCTGCATTTACTTGTACCAAAGTCGATAAATGGATGTTTAAGAAATTCTATCGAATGCCTCACAGTATAAGTTGGAATTATATCTTCAACCGGTGGATGGGCAGTCCAGCCACTATTTTGATCGGGCTTTTCAGCCAAAAACGGTACATAGTTTTTAAGAAAGCTTTTTGTTAAACTATCAGTTTCGTAAGTATTAATACGCAGTAAAATGTCGTTAGTTAAACTGTAAAAACTTTTTGCCTGTTCCATTGAGTGAAAAGTTAAAAAAGAAATGCAATCTAATACAAGTAAGTATTTCAGCATTATACATTTTGTATAGTTGCGTTTATCTTCAGCTTAAATACCCCAAAATAAAAAAGGGCTGTTTTAAACAGCCCCTTATCGTTCTACTAACCTTTTTTCTTTGGTGCGGGTTTGGCCGCATCTTTATTTGCTTTATAGCGCATATCAGGCGTGCCATCTTTTTTTAGTGGACCAGCAGCTGGCTTGGCTGCTTCTTTATTTTCCTTATAACGCTTATCGGGCGTACCATCGGCTTTCAACTTACCGGCAGGTGCGGCTTCTTTTGCAGCCTCTTTAGCAGGTTTAGCCTCTTTAGCCTCCTTAGCGGGTTTTGCTTCTTTGGCAGCCGGTTTGGTTTGCGCCATAGAAGCAGTTGATAATCCTACAAGAACAATCAACAAAGCAATCATTTTTTTCATATAGTTCGTTTTACAGGAAAACTAATAATTATAGTTGATTTACCAAAAGATATCTACTTAACTTAACCTTAAATTTCGGCAACTCGACTTCTATAGATTCCGTATATTCCCGTATGGAAATCTCTGTTATAATACCCACTTATAATGAGGCTGATAATATCAAAAAGTTAATCAATCTATTATTTGCGGCTTCTAAGGAGGGGGATATTGAAATAATTATTAGTGATGGGGGTAGTACAGACTCCACAACCAGAATTGCTCAAGACCTAGGAGTTACCGTTCATTCAGCCACCAAAAGAGGGAGGGCTTCCCAAATGAACGAAGGAGCCTCACTAGCTAAAGGCAATGTTTTATATTTTGTACATGCAGATACCTTGCCCCCGGATAGCTTCCTAAAAGATATTGCACAAGCAATCAATTCTGGATACGACATGGGAAGATATCAAACACAATTTGATAAGCCATCTCTATTACTGAAACTCAATGCCTTTTTTACTCGATTCGATTGGGAAGTATGTTATGGCGGGGATCAAACGCTGTTTATTACTAAAGAAGCTTTTGATGAGCTGGGAGGTTTCAATGATGATATGTTGATTATGGAAGAATACGAATTAGTTAAAAGAGCCAGAAAAAAATATAAATACATCATTTTCGATAAGCGTGCATTGGTATCTGCTAGAAAATATACGCACAATAGCTGGTTAACTGTACAAATTGTCAATACAAAAATAGTTAACATGTATAAGAAAGGGGCAAGTCAACAAGCTATGATCGAAGTTTATAAACAATTACTAAAATAATATTAATACCACCCTTCAGGAACCTGATGCGCCTCATCAATATCTGTCAGCACAGGTAATATATGGTAGCTAAGCGATAGATTTTTGACATGCTGTATGGTTTGTTCAAAAACTTTTTCGGTACTCCAATCAATATGCTCAAATAAAAGCGGATAATTTTTCTTAATGCCCAGTAAATAATATCCACCATCAGCTGCCGGGCCGATCACCAAATCATTAGTTGCTAACTCAGTAAAGGCAGATTCGATAATTTCTTTTGTAAGTGATGCACAATCGGTACCAATAATTATCGCAGCTGATATGTCTTCATTCAATACCTCTTCAAATGCTTTGACCATACGATTACCCAGATCACCACTTGCCTGTTTTCTGGTTTCTAATCCTTTCCAGTAATCTTGTGAACCTTCTCCTGCATAGTAAACTATTTTTCTATATGCTAAATCGCCTATTAAAGAAAAAGTAAATTGCAGTAATTGGTTATATATCTGCAAAGCTATCTCATCACCTAGTTGAGCTGCAATTCTTGTTTTTACCTTTCCCGGTTCAGGTGTTTTGGCAAAAACTATAATCGTGTTATTACCCATAAGCTTATGCTACCGCACCTCCACAACTACTGCCACTACCTGCGGTACATCCATAGCAATGCTGGTTTACAACAATATCACGGTTTAATAAATTATTCGAATGCCAATCGCGAATATGCTTTCCTGCACCGGTCACTTTAAGGTTTAGCATTTGATTAAAATCACAATCAAATAAATACCCATCCCAACCTACAGATATAAGTGACCTGCACATTACATTGGTAGCGGCTGTTGCATTAAATGCATTGGTTAATCGCTCCATGTATTTTTCATAATTACCCGTTTGTAATAAATAATCGAGGTATCTGCTTATAGGCATGTTAGTAATAGCGAACAGTTGATTGAATACGATCCCGAAATCATTGAATAAAGCTTTTTTGAAATCATTTTCCAATGCTTTTTGATCGGGTGGTAAAAATGCACCGGCCGGATTATATACTAAGTTCAGTGTAAGACCGGTTCCTTCAACTCCATAGCCAACCTTATTGAGCATGCGTAAAGCTGTAATACTATCCTCAAACACACCATCACCTCTTTGTTTATTGGTTCTTTCTTTTGAATAGAATGGAAGTGAAGAAACAACTTCTACCTGATGTTCTTTATAGAACTGAGGAAGGTCGTTATATTTTTTATTCGCTACGATGATAGTAAGATTGCACCGTACAATGATATGACGATTTCTTTTTTTAATTTCCTCTACAAACCACCTGAAATTAGGATTCATTTCCGGTGCACCACCAGTTAAATCTACAGTAGTAATAGAAGGATTATTATCAAGCACCGATAAACATGATTCCATAGTTTCAACGGTCATGATTTCTTTCCTATCAGGGCCTGCATCAACATGGCAATGTTTACAAACCTGATTGCACATTTTCCCCACATTAATTTGTAAGGTAGATATATGAGTTGGCTTTAGCGGATACAGGTTATGTTTAATCAATTGCTCTTGAAAAGGAATAGGTTGATAATTACCATCCGTAGATGTTTCCAAGATTGCTAACTGAACTTCAGTATCAGCTAACTTATTACCCGTGGCTTGTAAACTTTTCATAGGCTTTATTACATTGATATTTCTTTCACTTTATTCATCATTTGTACACCATGCACCAAAGCGGCACCACCTTTAATGGCTGCGGCAATATGCACTGCCTCCATCATTTGTGCCTCACTATATCCTTTTTCATAAGCATCACTGCTATAAGCATCTATGCAATACGGGCATTGAACGGCATGTGCAACAGCTAAAGCTATCAATGATTTTTCTTTGGCAGTTAAAGCGCTATCGGCAAAAGCTGTTCCATACCAATCAAAAAATTTATCTGCTAACTCTTTTTGAAATTCACCAATATTACCAAACTTGGCTAAATCGGCTGCATTGTAGTAATGGTTCGACATATATTTATTGTTTAGTGATTAAAGTTATATAAATCCAGTGCCCAATCATATTTTTTGTATTTGATGGTTGGAGAAGCATCAAGCGGAATAATTTGTTGGTTACGTAATATCGTTCGTTCTCCTTTCTTCCCCCCAAAATCCCCTCTAAACCAACTTAGTAAAGCCGGTACATATACTTTGTTGGCGTTGCTATCATAGGTTACAGAACCTGTTAAATAGGCTTTTGTGGCGATATCTAATTGTGCATCAAGTTTGGCATCATCATAGAAAGCTATAGGTGGACAGCTTTTCGCTCCACAATTCAAGGCAAAATGTATGCGATAGTCTACCTTATTTACGCGTAATAGTTTTTCTTTTGAAGATGGGAACCATTTTTTGGCGTATCCCAAGCTCCATTTAATACTCGATTTCCTTAGTATCCCATGTTCAATATCATCATAGCTAAAATCGGTATGCGCAATTTTTAGTCTACGCGTAGTGAAAAAAAGATGTCGATTTGCATAAGCCGTTGCGTCTTTTTTTAATTCAAGTTGAATAAATCCATTATACAGATTTATCCAAAAAGCTTTTTTTTGATCATCGTTAATAAGCAACTGTAAAGAATCAAAAGGAATCGCAGCTATTTTCTTACTGAAGGAATCAGTATTTTCATTCGTTTTAGCGGCATACAGAAATTGTTGTGATAATTCAACCAGCGTGTTATTTGTTTGCACCGTTATTTTTTTTTGGGTATTTGTTGTGAGGGGTTCTATCACTTGTTTTATTTCAGGCGCCGGTTCGCTCTTTTTGTTTAGTTGGTAAAGCCATTGGCTGATACTATCAGTTTTTAGGTCGGCCGCATTTGTTAGGGAAAGGATACTGCCATATTTATCCACTACAATAGAGTAGGGGTAAGAAGGAGGTAAAAAGAAATTCGAAATTTGTTCACCTTTATCAATCAGAATAGGTAAACTAATTTGAGGGTTCTTCTTTTTGAAATTATTGATAACGTTTTCTTCTTCAATAGAAACAAGCACTATGGTAATACTGTCATTAAATTTTTGTTTTAGCTCTTGTAGATGGGGTAAGGCTTTGATACAAGGGGCACACCAAGTACCAAAAAAATCAATTACCGTTAATTGGGTATTGTTAGGTTGAGGAAAATTAGCAAGTATATTATGAGGTACTACGGTTCCTTTTCTCGGTGCTTCTTGGGCAGTTGAAAAAGAATACTGTAAACCACAGCATAAAACTAAATACCAAATCCTTACCTTCATTTTATCGTATCTTATGGATGGATAATGTACGAATAATCCGGACAACAAGATTCAAATAGTACTATGGAGCAAATTATACAAAGTATTGATACTGCCGCTGCATTTATTCAATCAAAAATATCGGCAAAGCCCACGGTATGTATTGTATTGGGCACAGGCTTGGGGGCATTGGTTGATAAGATAGCGGTATCCCTTCGGTTACCCTATGCTGAAATACCTTTTTTTCCTGTATCTACTGTTTCCTTTCATAAAGGAAATCTTCTTTTCGGAAAAATAGGGGATGTGCAAGTAGTAGTGATGGAAGGTAGGTTCCATTATTATGAAGGATACTCCATGCAGCAGGTTACCTTTCCCATCCGCGTTTTACGGGCATTGGGTATTGAGTTTTTATTGTTGAGTAATGCTGCCGGGGGTATGAATCCTGCTTACAAAAAAGGGGATCTGGTATTAATCAATGATCATATCAACACCCTTCCGGATAATCCATTAAGAGGTCTGCCCAATGAAATGGGGAATCGGTTTGTAGATATGTGTTGCCCTTATAATAAAGATTTATCTGCAAAAATTTTAGCGGTAGCGGCAGAAGAAAGGATATCAATACATGAAGGAGTATATGTAGCTGTTCAGGGGCCTAATTTAGAAACCCGAGCAGAGTACCGGTATTTAAGAAGTTTAGGGGCAGATATGGTAGGGATGAGTACGGTACCGGAAGTAATTGTTGCCAACCATATTGGTTTACCCTGTGCTGCCATTAGTATAATAACCGATGAATGCGACCCCGATAACTTACAACCCGTTGATATTGAGGAAATTATAGCAATAGCAGGTAAATCGGATCAAATTTTAGCCAAATTGCTTGAAAAACTGTTAATTACTGTACCTTTGCACCCCGGCTAAAAAGAACCGGATTATTGTATGCAATTTATTAATAAACAACTAAACGCAGATGCTCAGGAGAATGCCGCTTCTACAGAAGAAGTTAGTGTTCCTACTGCGATAACAAAAGCACCTGAACCCGCTGTAATCGAAACAGCACATGATGACTTCGATTGGAGCATCGATAAGCGTAATGTTAGCCATTATGCAGAAACCGAACGCGTTAAATACGATAAAGTGTACGACAACACTTTCGTTCAAATCAGCGACGGTGAAATTATTCGCGGTGGTGTAGTAGCCATGACAAAAACCGATGTTGTAGTAAATATTGGCTTTAAAAGCGATGGTCTTGTTTCTTTAAACGAATTCCGTGATGTTCCGGGTTTGAAAGTAGGAGATGAGGTAGAAGTGATGGTGGTTGAAAAAGAAGACCGCTCCGGTAACTTACACCTTAGCCGTAAATCGGCCCGTATTTTCAGAGCTTGGGAAAGAATTATGGAAGTACATAAAACCGGTGAAGTAGTTACCGGTACTGTTACCAGCAAAACTAAAGGCGGATTGATCGTTGATGTATTCGGTATGGAAACTTTCTTACCGGGTTCTCAAATTGATGTGAAACCGGTAACTGATTACGATCAGTTCGTTGGTAAAACAATGGAATTTAAAGTGGTGAAGATCAATGAAACCATTAAAAATGCCGTTGTATCTCACAAAGCATTAATTGAGAGCGATATCGAAGCACAACGTGCAGAGATCATGAGCAAACTCGAAAAAGGACAGGTATTAGAAGGTATTGTGAAAAATATTACCGACTTCGGTGCCTTTATGGATTTGGGTGGCTTGGATGGTTTATTATATATCACAGATATTTCATGGGGTCGTATTTCTCACCCCGGTGAAGTAGTGAAGATGGATCAGAAATTACAAGTGGTGGTATTAGATTTCGATGACGATAAAAAACGTATTAGTCTTGGTTTAAAACAACTTACCCCACATCCTTGGGATGTATTGCCTGAAGGTTTAGCAGAAGGCACTATCGTAAAAGGTAAGGTAGTAAATATCGAAGATTACGGTGCATTCCTCGAAATTCAACCCGGTGTTGAAGGATTGGTGCACGTATCTGAAATTACTTGGGCTAATACACCGATCAATGCAAAAGAATTCTTTAAACTAGGTGATGAGCACGAAGCAAAAGTGGTTACCCTTGATAAAGATGCGCGTAAAATGAGCTTGAGTATTAAGCAAATGACTCAGGATCCATGGAATACCATCGAAAACAAATTCCCTGAAAATAGCAAACACAAAGGATTGGTGAAAAATATCACTCCGTATGGTGTGTTTGTAGAACTAGAGCCGGGTATTGGTGGTATGATTCATATCAGCGATTTAAGCTGGTTGAAGCGTTTCAATCACCCAACAGATTATGTAAAAGTGGGTGAGCATATTGATACTATTATCCTAAGCATTGATAAAGAAAATCGTAAATTACAGTTGGGTCATAAACAATTGGAAGAAGATCCTTGGAATGCCTTAGAGGAAACTTTTGCTATCGGTTCTTTACATGAAGGTACCGTTACGCGTAAAGACGATAAAGGTGCCTTGGTTCAATTACAATATGGTTTAGAAGGTTTTGCGCCTAACCGTCACCTCAATAAAGAAGATGGTTCTCAGGTAAAAGCCGATGAAACTACCCAGTTTATGGTTATTGAATTCGATCGTAACGAAAAGCGTATCGTATTGAGTCATGCCCGAATTTGGGAACAGCATATAGCGGAAGAGAAAGAAGCGGCGAAGAAAGAAGCTAAAGCTGAGCAGGATAACACCAAGAAAGCAGTTAAAAACATCCAGGCTAAAGTAGAAAAAGCTACTTTGGGCGATTTGGGTGCTTTGGCTGAGATCAAGGCTAAATTGCAGGAAGGAGAAGGCGACGCTAAATAAGCGGAGCCCGACGGTTGTAATATAAAGGCTGTTTCGCTGTAACAAGCGAGGCGGCCTTTTTAGCTAATCATTAACGCATTTGAGGATGAAATTGGTATTTCCCTTCCTAAATTGCCATTTTATGCGTAATTTTGCCAACTTTATGGGTCGTAATAGTATATTGATTTTACTGGTTTCCTTACTATTTACAAGTTCTTGTGCTACAAAACTGTCGAAGGTTTTAAAGAGCAAAGATGTTGAGTACAAGTATAAGATGGCGGAACAGTATTATGCCAATAAAAAATATGCGGAAGCGCAAAAGATCTTTGAGGCCGACGTTTTTAACTATTTAAAAGGTACAACCAGGTACGAAGATGTGTACTATAAATATGCTTATACTTATTTCTACACGAGGGATTACCTCAATGCAGAAAATATGTTTAAGAGTTTTGTAGAAAATTTCCCTAGCAGTACCAAGGGGGAGGAGTGTGAATATATGCGTGCTTATTGCTACTACAAACAATCTCCCAAGATAGATTTGGATCAAACCAATACCACTAAAACCATGGGATTGATGCAGGCTTTTATTAGCACACACCCCACTTCTAAAAGAGTAAAAGACGCGGTAGAAATTATTGATTTATGCAGAGAGAAATTAGAGCTGAAAGAATTTAGAAGCGCCGAGTTATATTATAACCTTGGTTTTTATAAAGCCGCAGCTATTGCTTTCAGTAATGTATCTGATAATTTCCCCGATTCAAAAAAATCGGATGATTATAAATTTTTGATGATCAAGTCTTATTTCAAATATGCTGAAATGAGCTATGAAGAAAAACAGAGAGAGCGATACGAAAAAGTAATTACCGAATGTAATGAGTTTGTGGAGCGATTTACTGACAGCAAGCATTTGGAAAGTGTAAATAAATACAAAATACAAACGAACAACATCATAAAAAACCTAAGAAAATGAGTAAACTAAGAAGGCAGATGAGCGCTAATACCGCAGCAGTGGTAGAAACCAAAAGCCTTATAGAGATAAAAGGTAAAACCGGTAATCTCTATGAGTCTATCGCTATCATTGCACGTAGAGCGAATCAAATCAATATCTCCCTAAGAGAAGAGTTGCATAATAAGCTCGAAGAGTTTGCCAGCCATACCGATAGCTTAGAAGAAATTCATGAGAATAAAGAACAGATTGAAATTTCTCGGGCTTACGAAAAAATGCCTAATCCGGCTATTTTAGCAACCCAAGAATTCATGGAAGGTAAAATTTACTACCGCATGAATAATGAGAACGATCTTTTCCGTTAGTATTCAAATATCAAATTTGTAAAGCCTTTCAACTTTTATTGAAAGGCTTTTTTATTCTATTGGATATTTTAGCTCATTTTTCTTCCATGCGTTAAATACCTTTTGAACCGAATCGGGAAAACGCTGAGATATGAGGTTTATTTTCTGTTCATGTTTTCGATCCGGATTTTTTATCGGATAACTACTAAAAAAAAATACCGGGCACCCAATTCTATCACTTATTTCCCTACTAAGTGTGAAATACATATTTTTTTTATCACATCTGAACCAACAGATATTGTTAAAAAGGTCTTCTTCAAATTTACACCTAGTATAAACAGTTTTATCAATTAAGGTATCAGTTAATTGTGTAAGGCTATCAGCACCTATTCGTGGTTTAGTCGTAAAATTCCATCCTGCTATGAATTCTGTTGTATCGGTATAGCGATATTTACGTTTTAAAGCAGCCGTATCACTGAAGCTAGTGTATTCGTAAACCCTCTTCTGTTTTAGATTTACAAAGCGGTATCCGGTAGTACTGATGTAAACGTATTTACTAGTATCTGTCTCAACAAAATTAATCCTACACAGTTCGGTAATACCTATACTGTCTTGATACCAAGCTCTTTCTTTTATAGTAATATTAGGGGTATCCTTATTGTTACCCATATGCCATAGAGTGCGCACTAATTCAATTGCTTCTCCCTCATTTATAGGAGGTTTAGAAACTTTACATTTCAAAGAGAGAAATATTGTTAAAAAATAAGTGAATAAAAGCAATAGTTTTTTCATTAATACTATTTATGGGATAAATGCTTGGGCAAAAGTAAATGATCGAGCAGCAGATATATCATAAATATCTGTTCTAGTGTTGCTTGTGTATTTCAATGTGCCGAAAAATGAAATTGATGCAAGAGCTGTTGGTTTATTGGTATCAGAAGCTATTTAAGCATTTTGGGGCAAAACTTACAAATTTGCGTTAAAATAAGGGTATGATCAATGAATCTTTAGCTTATGAGCGTATAATGGAATTAAGCCAAGTTCATAGAATGGAACAAGGTTAAATAAATCCTACTTTAAGAACACTATACTTATTTTTGTTACTTTGAAACCGAATCCATGCTACAGGGGAAAAAAATATTGATAGGAATAAGTGGAAGTATCGCTGCTTATAAAACAATTTTATTGGTGCGATTGCTCGTAAAAGCAGGAGCCGAAGTAAAAGTTGTAATGACAACCGCTTCCAAAGAATTTGTATCTCCCTTAGTGCTCGCCACACTCTCCAAAAATAAAGTGTTGATCGATTTGGCATCCGAAGATGAATGGGCAAACCATGTACAATTAGGAAGATGGGCCGATGTATTTATCATTGCCCCGCTGAGTTGTAATACGCTCGCAAAAATGGCTTATGGTTTATGTGATAACTTATTGATGGCTGTATATCTATCGGCCACTTGTAAAGTAGTAGTAGCCCCGGCTATGGATGAAGATATGTGGCATCATGGTGCTACACAAAGAAACCTAGATATCATTAAAAGCTATGGTAATCTGATAATCCCCGTTGGTAATGGAGAACTGGCTAGTGGATTAGTAGGCGAAGGCCGAATGGCCGAGCCGGAAGAGATTATTCGCTTTGTTACAGAAAATATTTTTAGAACAAATACCCTCACTGGCAAAAAAGTTTTGATAACGGCAGGACCAACCTATGAACCCATCGATCCCGTACGTTTCATCGGTAATCATTCCTCCGGTAAAATGGGCTTTGCTATTGCAGAAGCTTTTTATGAGCAAGGTGCTGAAGTTTATTTAGTGAGCGGTCCTACCAATGAAAGAACAAAATATGCAGGTATCGAATACATACCCGTAAATACAGCCGCCGACATGTATAGTGCTTGTGTAGAACATTTCTCTACCATGCATATAGGTATTTTCAGTGCCGCGGTAGCCGATTATACACCCGTTGAAGTAGCCTCTGAGAAAATAAAAAAGAAAGAAGATCATTTTTCAGTGGCATTACAAAAAACAACAGATATTCTTGCCGAAGCCGGGAAACAAAAAAAGCCTAATCAATTCATAGTTGGGTTTGCTTTGGAAACAGAAAATGAATTGGCCAATGCAGCCGATAAACTCTATCGTAAAAATGCGGATGCTATTGTGCTTAACTCGTTACGGGTAGCCGGAGCCGGATTTAGAAATAATACCAATCAGATCACTATAATCAATAAAAAGGGAGAAAAAGTAGAGAGTGAACTGGTATCCAAAAAAGATATAGCTAATCAAATTGTTTCATACGTTATTGCTCACCTATATGAAAGCTAAACTGATCTATATTTTATTATTCGGCACTATGATTTGTAATACCTTACAAGCACAGGAATTACAAGCAAAAGTTACGGTATTGGCCTCTCGCGTGAATACAACAGTAGACAGAAAAATATTCACTACCCTTCAGCAGCAGCTGAATAGTTTTATGAATAACCGGAAGTGGACGGGCGACGTGTTTAAACCCAATGAAAAAATTGAATGTAGTTTTATTATCAATATCGAAAACATTATTGAAACTAATCTATACAAAGCCACACTCACGATTCAGGCGGCAAGACCAGTTTATAATGCTTCATATCAGGCTGCGATGGTAAATTTTGTAGATCCTGAAATGGTATTCCGCTATGTTGAATTTCAGCCGATAGAATTTAATGAAAATAGGGTACAGGGTACAGAACCGGGTGCCGCAAATCTTACTGCAGTATTGGCTTTTTGGGCCTATACCATCATAGGATTGGATTATGATTCCTTCTCTCCCAAAAGCGGGGAACAATTTTTTCGAAAAGCTCAAAATATTGTAAACAATGCACCGGAAGGTAAAAGTATCAGCGGCTGGCGTGTATTTGATGGGCTCAGAAATAGGTATTGGCTGAACGAGAACCTGATCAATACAAGATATAATATTATTCACGATGTAGTGTACACCTATTATCGAAGTGGATTAGATAAAATGATTGAGAATGACAATGAAGCTAGAACAAATGTATTGCAAGCATTAAATCAACTGTATGCTTATAATAGGGAGAATCCTAACACCATGATTGTTCAGTTTTTAACCCAAGGGAAAACAAATGAAATAATAGGCATCTTTAAAAAAGGAACGGCTCAGGAAAAAGCGAAAGCTATAGAACTGATGGCTGTATTGGACGTTGTAAATAGTGCCAAATATAAAGACGAGTTACAGTGAAAAAACTAATAGGTATATCATGTATTTTTTTTGTGCTGTTTGCTTGTAAGCAAGAGAACAAAGCCAATCCGGTACCTTTTGATAAAATGCGGCATTTGATGCTGGATATCATGAAGGCAGATGAACATTATATAAAAATAAGTTTGAAAGATACATTGCAAAAAATGCAAGATGAAAATTTTAGATTATACGATCAATTGTTCCGATCTTATGGTGTAACTAAAGAACAGTTTTATACTTCTTATAAATATTATGAAGCTCATCCTATTGAATTTAGAGAGCTTATCGATTCTATAGATGTTACAATTGCAAAAGAAAGAAAGAAATCAAATAAATTACCCAGTCAATAAACGATGAATAAAGTATTTACCAATGCAGCTGCAGCTATTGCCGACATACCCAGTGGCGCTACATTGATGCTAGGTGGGTTTGGTTTGAATGGTATACCCGAAAATAGTATTGCAGCGTTAGTACAAGCTGGCATTACCAATCTTACCTGTATTTCAAACAATGCTGGGGTAGATGATTTTGGGTTAGGTCTCTTGCTCAAAACCAAGCAAATCAAAAAAATGATCAGCAGTTATGTGGGCGAGAATGCAGAATTTGAACGCCAATTACTAAGCGGCGAGTTAGTAGTTGACCTTGTTCCTCAGGGTACATTAGCTACGCGTATTCAAATGGCGGGTATGGGTATTCCGGCTTTCTTCACGCCTGCAGGTGTTGGAACAGAAATAGCAGTAGGAAAAGAAACACGTGTATTCAATGATAAAACGTATTTGATGGAACATGCACTGCACGCCGATTTTGCTATTGTAAAAGCCTGGAAAGGAGATACCATGGGTAATTTAGTATTTAGAAAAACAACCAGAAATTTTTCTACCTCCATGGCTAAAGCCGGCAACATTACCATTGCAGAAGTGGAGGAGTTATTGCAACCCGGTGAAATAGATCCTGATGATGTACATGTATCGGGTGTGTATGTGCATCGTATTTTTAAAGGGGAAAATTATGAGAAGCGGATTGAAAGAAAGACAGTGTCATTAGACGCTAGACCATAGACGATGGACGATCTGACCCCTCGACTCCGCCGCGGCGGACAGGGTGACACGGGCTAAAGGTTACAATACAAACTGAAAAATAAATGTCAGTCTGAGCTTGTCGAAGACTGATAAATTACACAAATTTAAATCAATGCTAGATAAATTTGGAATTGCAAAACGAATTGCGCAAGAGCTAAAAGATGGCATGTACGTGAACTTGGGTATCGGTATACCGACTTTAGTAGCGAACTATATACCCCATGATATTACGGTGGTATTACAAAGTGAAAATGGCATATTAGGTATGGGGCCATACCCTGTTGAAGCTGCTATAGATGCCGATTTAATTAATGCCGGTAAAGAAACTGTAACGGTGATACCCGGTGGTTCTTTTTTTGATAGCGCTGAAAGTTTTGGTATGATACGCGCAGGAAAAATTGATCTTACCGTTTTGGGTGCTATGGAAGTAAGTGAAAAAGGTGATATTGCAAATTGGAAGATACCGGGTAAAATGGTAAAAGGTATGGGGGGCGCTATGGATTTAGTGGCCAGTGCCAAAAATATTATTGTAGCCATGATGCATACAAACCCAAAGGGCGAAAGTAAATTATTGCCTGCCTGTACTTTACCACTAACCGGATTGGGCTGTGTAAAAAAAGTTGTTACAGAATTGGCAGTATTAGATATTGCAGATGGTAACTTTATTTTACTTGAACGCGCTCCCGGGGTTTCTGTGGAAGAAATTAAAATGAAAACAGCAGGTAAATTAATAATACCCGCCAATGTTCCCGAAATGAAATTATAAATTGCTAAACCTTTTATTTTTTATACTGTTTAACTTAAAAACTTTATTATGTCTATTCAAGTAGGATCTGTTGCTCCCGATTTTAATTTATTCGACACCGAAAAAACACAAGTAAGCTTACATGCTCAAAAAGGTAAGCCTGTAGTTTTATTATTTTTCCCTCTTGCTTTTACCGGTGTATGCACTGCTGAGCTTTGCAATGTGAGAGATAATATTGCAACGTATAATGCAACCAATGCACAGGTGTATGGTATATCTGTAGATTCATTATTTACACTCGATAAATTTAAGAAAGAACAAAATTTGAATTTCCCATTATTGAGTGATTTTAATAAGGAAGCCTCAACAGCTTTTGATGTGTTGTATGAAACCTTCCCTGCTTTTGGTATGCACGGTGTTAGTAAGCGCGCTGCCTTCGTAATTGATGCGGAAGGTATCGTGCAATATGCAGAAATATGTGCTACCCCGGGCGACCTGCCCAATTTCGAAGCTATACAAGCTACATTGGCTTCTTTGAAATAATATATTTCGATAAATCATTACCCCAACAGTACTGTTGGGGCTTTTTTATGCCATTTGGCCACATTTTATCATTTTTTGATATCTTTATAGAAGAATCTATCCGATGAAAGGATTATACACAGTAATACTTATGGTAATCATGCTAGGCTGGGGAACATCAAGTTCTTCTGCCGAAGGTGGTTATGTGTATATAACTGATAGTAAATCTTTGGTTCAAAAATTTTATCCGAACCCGGCAACCCAATTCATCAACTTCGAATTCGATAAACAAGTAGATAAATCCTACACGATCGAAATTTATAGCTTCATCGGCAGAAAAATGAGTTCTCAAAAAGTGAACACTTCTCTCATTACGATATACTTTGATGATAATTATTATCGTGGGTTATATATTTATCAACTTCATGATGCCAGCGGCAGAATTGTAGAGTCAGGAAAGTTTCAGGTGGTAAGATAGACGACCCTTCGACAGGCTCAGGGCGACAGACCGTATACAGCAAACGACTCAATGATCCGAAACTTCTACGATCAGGAACTTTAAATAATTGGTATTCTCCATACCCCAAATAATCGGATGATCGGAGGCTTGTGCCTGAAAAGTAACCTGCCTGAATCTTTTACGTGCATCTTTTGCTGCCATATCAATGGTTTGTAAAAACAAATCCGGTTGTACTAAATTGGTACAGCTGGATGTTACTAAGAATCCACCATTACGTATCAGCTTCATACCTCTCAAATTAATTTCTTTATAGCCCGTAATGGCTTTCTGAATATTTTCTCTACTCTTGGTAAACGCAGGTGGATCGAGCATTACCACATCATATTTTTTTTCTTCTTTACCCCATTCTTTCAATACATCAAAAGCATTCATAGCTTCGAACCTACAAATATGATCTAGCTTATTCAATGTAGCATTTCTATTTGCTTGTGCTACTGCCTGTTCCGAAATATCTATCCCTAAAACAGTTTTTGCGCCATAATGAGCTGCATGAATTTCAAAAGTACCGGTATACGTAAAAGCACCTAACACTTCTGCCCCTTTTACAATATGCTGAATGGCTCTTCTATTATCTTTCTGATCTAAAAAATATCCCGTTTTTTGTCCGTTCGCAATATCTACATGAAACTGTAAGCCATTTTCACGAATGATAATATTGGTATCGAAAGGTTCAGATAAAAATCCTTTCTGTTGTTCTAATCCTTCTAAATTTCGTACAGGTACATCATTCCGTTCATAAATACCTTTTGGTTTAAAAATATCTTGCAGTGCATGTACAATAGCAGGCTTCCATTTATCCATGCCCAACGCCAAAGTTTGCAATACGAAATAATCATTGAACTTATCTATGATAAGTGCTGGCATTTGATCGGCTTCACCAAAAATCAACCTGCAGTTTTCGGTATACCCTGTTTTTTGTCGATATGCCCAGGCACCGGCAATTCTTTTTCTAAAAAAGGCATCATCAATATTTTCCCGCTTGCGGGTGAGTAACCGAACTAAAATCTGAGATTTGGGGTTAATATAACCGATTCCAGCCAATTTACCGTCGGCATAATGCACTTCTACGAGGTCTCCGGCAGCAGGTGCGCCCGCTACCCGATCTACCTCATTGGCAAATATCCAGGGATGTCCATTGGCAATACGGGGAGCTATTCTTTTCTTTAAATACACAGTTATCATATTACAAATATAGGTTGGGTGAATCTGCCAATTTTTCCCTTTTCTTTGCGTGGCAAAATATTTGCCCCTATTGAAAATCAATAAAATAACAATATGGAAGAGCGTGAAATAGCCCAGGAACAAGAAACAGTAGAAAAAAATGCAGCATTTGATGTGAATGCTGACGAAAATGCAGCCGGTACCTCTCATTTAAACGAGCCGGTAGCAGAGGAGTCGGCTATGGAAAAATTGCAAGCTGAGCTACAAGAGCAGAAAGATAAATATCTCCGTTTGATGGCCGAATTTGATAATTTCCGCAGAAGAACAGCTAAAGAACGGTTAGAACTGATTCAAACCGCCGGAAAAGATGTGATCGTTTCTTTATTGGATGTATTAGACGATTGTGATCGTGCCGAAAAGCAATTGAATGGTACCGATGATATAGCCGTGCAGAAAGAAGGTATTCAGCTGGTATTTAATAAACTAAGAAGCTCTTTACAACAAAAGGGCGTTAAAGTAATGGAGAGTATCAATCAGGATTTTGATGTAGAAAAGCATGAAGCCATTACTGAAATTCCTGCTCCAACAGAAGAACAAAAAGGAAAAGTATTGGATGAAGTGATGAAAGGGTATTACCTCAACGATAAAATTATCCGCTTTGCTAAAGTGGTAGTGGGTAAATAAAATATTATGGCTACTAAAAGAGATTTTTACGAAATACTAGGTGTAAGTAAATCGGCTTCCGCAGATGAAATTAAAAAAGCATACCGCAAAACGGCTATGCAATATCACCCCGATAGAAACCCTGGCGATAAAGCGGCAGAAGAAAAATTTAAAGAAGCTGCTGAGGCTTATGAGGTATTAAGTGATGCCGATAAAAAAGCAAAATATGATCGCTATGGTCATGCTGCTTTTGGTCCGGGTATGGGCGGTGGCGGAAGCTATGGAGGCGGTATGGATATGAATGATATCTTCAGTCAGTTTGGAGATATTTTCGGTGATGATATGTTTGGTAGTTTCTTTGGCGGCGGTGGAAGAAGAGGAGGCGGTGGTACTTCTCGTGCACGCGGACAAAGAGGAAGTAATTTGCGTATTAAACTCAAATTAAATTTTGAGGAGATTGCGAAAGGCGTTACCAAAAATGTGAAAGTAAAAAAGCATGTTGCTTGTAATACGTGTGCAGGTAGCGGAGCAAAAGATAAAAACAGTGTGCAAACCTGTAGTACTTGTAACGGAAGTGGACAAGTACGCAAAGTAACCAGTACCTTTTTAGGACAAATGCAAACAGTTACTACTTGTCCGGCTTGTAGCGGTGAGGGCACTACAGTAACTGCAAAATGTGGTACTTGTAAAGGGGAGGGAAGAGTATATGGGGAAGAAACGATAAGTATAGATATTCCGGCAGGTGTACAAGAAGGTATGCAATTGAGTATGGGAGGCAAAGGTAATGCCGGTGAAAGAGGTGGTGCTCCGGGTGATTTAATAATTCAAATTGAAGAAGAGGCGCATGAATCTTTACATAGAGATGGATTGAATGTTGCTTATGATTTACATATCTCTTTCCCAGATGCGGTATTTGGTACACAGGTAGAAGTGCCTACCATAGATGGCAGAGCGAAAATTAAAATCCCTGCCGGAACACAGGGGGGTAAAATTTTTAGATTGAAGGGTAAAGGGTTTCCAGAAGTTCAAGGATACGGAAGAGGCGATCAATTGATCAATGTAAATATTTGGACCCCACAAAATATAAGTTCAGAAGAAAAAGCTGTGTTAGAGAAATTAAGTACCAGTAATAATTTTAAACCTAATCCTGTAAAAGGGGAGAAGAGTTTTTTTGATAGGGTAAAAGAAGCATTTAGTTAGTTCTCTTTTTCTTAGAAGATCGGTAAATACGGGGCGCTTTTTGTAATACGGATATAAAATCCTTTTGTGGTATATCTCGCGTATCTGCGGCACTTATCGCCAATTGTGTGATTTCTTCCAAGCTATAGTTTTTATAGAATTTTGATTCCTTCAAAAAACCACCAAAGGCAGCAATAGCTGCTGAGAAGCGATAGATAGAATCGATTGTTTCAATAGTTTCGGGCTGGTAAAAAGCAGAAAAACTTTGTTGCCAAGGTATGGAATCGGTATTATTTTTTTTATACTGTAATTGCATAAAAGCGGCGGGGAAACTGGTGATACTCGTATCGGCTTTCACAGGCACAATTTCAAAAATAGCCATGGAGGCATGCGCACTTCCCAACTCACCACCTTCTATTGTATTACTGGTATCGGCCATTACTGTTTTTTGATTTTCATAACCGATAAGCCGATAGGCTTTGATCATTTGCGGATTAAAACGAACAGAAAGGGTAGCTTCATTAGCAACAGCAAATAAGGTTTGTGTGAATTCTTTAACCAGTACTTTCTCAGCCTCTTGTATTTGATCGATATAAGAGAAATTACCATTTCCTTTTTTGGCTAATGCTTCTAATTTACTATCCTTATAATTTCCCATACCAACACCCAAGCAGGTAAGATAAATACCTAATTCGCGATAGGTGCCAATGAGTTGTTCTAATTCTTTATCGTTAGATTGGCCAACATTAAAATCGCCATCGGTGGCTAATATAACGCGGTTATTACCATTTGGTACTTTATACCTTTTAGCTAAATTATAAGCAACGCGGATAGCGTTTTCTCCAGGGGTTTCTCCTCCGGCTCCTAAGGAATCAATGATATCTTTTATTTTCTTTTTTTCATTCCCCCCGGTAGGTGGGAGCGCAATAGCTACATTACCTCCATATGTTACAATACTAAGTGTGTCTTTTTCCCTCAGATTATCTACCAGTAATTTAAAAGCAGTTTGTAAAAGGGGTAATCGGTTTGGCTGATCCATCGATCCGGAAACATCTATCAGGAATACTAAATTAGAAGCCGGTAAACTATCTACATTTAGTTTTGGTGCAATTAAATTAATATAGAAGAGCTTGTTATTATTATTCCACGGACAGCTACTCATTTTAGTACGTAAGGTAAAACTCTCTATAAAACCCGTATCCTGCGGGAGTTTAAGATTGAAATAGTTTAACATTTCTTCAATACGTACAGCATCTTTTGGTACCAGCGTTTCATTATTGATGAATCTGCGAATATTACTATAAGCAGCTTTACCGGCCGTTAAAGAAAAATTTGTTGTGGCAGATGTTTTGGTTTCTATAAAACTATTTTCAACTGTATTGGTATAGCTCTCTCCTAATAAAGGTACTGTATTGTTTGCATCAACTTTATTATTATGAATTATTGTTGAAAGCTTGGTACCATATAATTGTGCGGTTGCCGGTAACATATCAATATAAATGGTTTGATAGTTATTCGCATGGATAAATGTGGTGATAGTGATATAGCCATCATAGGATACGGTAATACTATCGGTTGGCTGTTGGATAGGGATGCTAAAACTTCCTCCATTACCGGAAAAAAATACGGTGTTCGGTAAAGAACGAACAAGAATTTTTACACCTTGTAAATATTTTCCCTGCTTATTACTAATATCTCCCTTGAGTATAAACTGACTGTAGCTTTTAGAAAAGCCAAATAATGATAGGCATATACAAAATATGATACGCAATAATTATTCAGTTAGTTTGAGTTGATAAATTTCCTTTAAGTTTCTACCATAACCATCATAGTCTAATCCATAACCCAGTACAAAACGATTGGGGATTGTGAAGCAACTATAATCAATAGGCACATCAAATTTTTTAGCTTCCGGTTTATGTAATAATACGGCTACTTTCAAAGAAGCGGGTTGTTGATTATGCACCTGTGGTAGAAATTCGTGTAATGTTTTTCCGGTATCAATAATATCTTCTAAAATTACAATATGCCTGTTAGTGATATCCGTATCTAAACCTATGGCGGTTATTACATGCCCGGTGCTCTTGGTACCTTTATAAGAAGCTAGTTTAATAAAACATATTTCAGCTTCTATAGTAAGTTGTTTAAAAAGATCAGCAGCAAACATAAAAGAGCCATTTAGAATGGCAATGAATAAGGGCTTCTTATCCGCATAGTATGAGTCTAATTCAGCAGCCAGTTGTTTAATTTTTTCCTGAATTTCCGATTCGGTTAAATAGGGTTCAAAGGTTTTATCGAAAAGGGTAATTTCTTTTGGCTGCATGTTAGGGTTTCAGTTTTAATTTAGTACCAACAGAAGGTTGTGTATCTTTTGTGAGATTGTTATATAGTAATAAGCTCTCTATACGAATAGCATTGGCTTGTGCAATACTAAAGAGCGTTTCTCCGGCTTTTACTTCATGAAAATCAGTGATGCCTTTTTTTTGTTTTTTCTCCAGATAAACGAGTTGATCTTTTTCGAGTATGTCTACTTCGTCCATATCATTAAAATTCAATAATCGACTATAGGCAATTTCATATTTATTGGCTAAGGCCAGTAAGGAAGTACCTGCAGGTACTAATACCACTTTAGTAGCATTAATTTCAAATGGAGTAGAAATAACAGGTGTATTTGTTTTTTTATTCGGGGCTGTAATGGTTGTAGATGATTCTTCTTCTTTTTTTTCTATAGGTGTGGAAGAAGCTGTTGTAGTTACTATGGGTGTTATTTTTGTTTCCGGAGCTTGTATTTTTGGATGGCTGATTCGGGTTAATGCATCTGTAGTATATTGTTGCAACTGATAATCATTGATTAGCTTAATCAATTTGGCAGGATAGGTAGGAGATGTTGCATAACCTGCTTTTTTCAAACCGTTAGCCCATCCTTCGTAATCGGTAGGGTTTAGTTTGAAAAGAAAAGCATAATGTGCGCGGGTTCTCAAGAAATCAGAGTGATCTTTAAAAGAATTTTCGGGCGAATCATATACTCTAAAGCATTCTCCTTTTTCGTCGTCATCATGGTAGGTTCTGGGTCCGGTCCACTCGGGTTTACATTTAATACCAAAATGATTATTCGATCTTTTTACCAGATCACTTTCTCCTGATTGTGATTCTAGGATCCCCTGAGCCAATGTAATAGAAGCCGGTACGCCCGAGCGTATCATTTCTTGAATAGCCACTTCTTTATAGCGTGCTATATAAGCTTCTGTTTTTTCTTTTTGTGCATGGGCAGTAAGTGAAAAAACCAATAAAATAATAAAACCAAATCTCATCATGCTTTTTTCTTTTTTATCATCGAAATACCATCGCGTAGCGTAATCACAACTTGCTCGGTTCTAGAATCATTTTTTACATGCTCATTGAAAGCATGTATTGCTTTAGCATTTTTCCCTTGAATAGGATCGGTTAGTACCTGGCCATGAAACAACACATTATCGGCTAGTATGATACCATTATCGGATAGTTTGGGAACAATTTTTTCGTAGTAATCAATATAGCCTGTTTTATCAGCATCAATAAACACAAGATCCCAACTATATTCAAGGGTGTCAATGATCTCGAGGGCGTTTCCGCGATGCAAAGTTATTTGCTTATTTTGATTTGATTGGTGAAAATTTTTAGCGGCGGTATCTGCATCTTCTTCTCTTATTTCGATAGTATGTAGTTCACCATCAGGCGCTAAACCCTCAGCCAAACAAATACCACTGTATCCGGTAAAACTGCCGATTTCGAGAATATATTTGGGTTGCATGAGTTGGCTTATCAATCGTAGAAATTGCCCTTGTATTTTACCGCTAAGCATATGGGATTGTGGATGTGATGCCAGGGTTTCTTTGTGAATGACTGCTAACAGCGGCGATTCGTCGGTGGTAAAATGGGCTGCATAGTTTTCGGCGCGGGCATCAATGATCTCCATAAATATTTATTTGGCAGGTTTCGAAATAAACAGCAATCCAATAAAGGTAATAGCGCCATTGATGATCAATAATTCTAATCCTACTTCAAATGAACCTAATAACTGTTTTTGAAATTTATCGAGTATAAAACAGATAATCGGTGCAGCTACGCATACATAAGGAACCAACTTATCATTGACTACGCGTTTCGTTAAAATACCAAATGTGAATAGGCCTAAAAGTGGCCCGTAGGTATAAGCGGCAATTTTTAATAATAGTCCGATCATACTAGGATCGTTTACCCATTTAAAGATCATCACGAACAATAAAAAAATAAAGGCAAAGCTGAGGTGAACACGTTGACGAATTTTCTTTTGTTGCGCATCGGATAATTCCGGCCGGCGTTGAATACCCAAAATATCGATACAGAAAGTGGCCGTAAGCGCTGTGATAGCACCATCGGCACTAGGGAATAAAGCTGAAATAAGCGCGATGATAAATATAACAGCCACAAAAGGAGGCATATGTTCCAATGCAATAGTGGGGAATATTTTATCGCCCGTTGCGGTAACACCTAATTTATCGGCATATAAATACAATAAGCCGCCTAAAAATAAAAATAGTAATATGACCATCATTAAAACCATGGCCATGGAGAGTACATTTTTTTGCGAGTCTTTCAAGTTTTTAACGGAGATATTTTTTTGCATCATTTCCTGATCCATGCCGGTCATGGTAACGGTTATAAAGGCACCGGCTAAAATTTGTTTTACAAAAAATAATTTGCTGTTTGGATCGGTAACAAAAATGGTTGCGTATCCTTTGTTATTCATCGCTTGAATACTACCCATAAAACTAAGATCCATCTGATTCAAAATGTATACAACACAAATGACTAATCCGAGGAGCATACAAGTAGTTTGTAAGGTATCGGTATATACGATTGTTTTTACACCGCCTTCATACGTATAGAGTAATATCATGGCAAGAATAATGAGCGTAGTTGCCCAAAAGGGAATCCCGAAACTATTTAAAATAGCTTCTTGCAAAATATTTACTACTAGGTACAACCGAGCGGTGGCGCCTAATACACGAGAAAGGATGAAAAAGGAGGATCCTGTTTTATATGCGTTGAACCCAAGTCGGGAACTCAAATAATTATAAATAGAAGTGAGATTGAGTTTATAGTAAAGGGGTAGCAGTACAAAAGCAATCATGGCATATCCTATCAGGTAGCCTAGTGTGATTTGAAAATAGGCGAAAGATTCTTTGGCCACAGCTCCCGGTACACTGACGAAAGTTACGCCACTGAGTGATGTACCAACCATGCCAAAAGCAACCAGCATCCAGTTACTATTCTTGTTTCCTATAAAAAACGAGTGGTTATCGCTTCCCTTACCGGTATACCAGGCTACGGTAAGTAAAATGATAAAATAAGCAACCACAAAGGAAAACAGCATGACAGGCGACATAAGCTTGATTAAATCGTTAATTAATGGAAATTGTAAAGTAGTAAAAATATTTCAGGTATTTTGCGGATTGAATCAGAAATATGAATACAAAAAGTATAGCCGTTTTTTGTGGCTCCAAAAAAGGAATAAATCCACTTTTTGAAAATGAAACAAAAGTATTGGGAGGCTTGATGGCATCACTAGGTATTACGTTAGTATATGGCGGTGGGAGCGTAGGGTTGATGGGTGCGATAGCCGATTCGGTGATGGCTGGCGGCGGTGAAGTTATTGGGGTTATTCCGGAAGTATTGGTTGGCTGGGAGGCACAACATAAAGGAATCAGTGATTTGCGCGTAGTACCCGATATGCACATTCGGAAAAGAATGATGTACGAGTTATGTGATGCAGCTATCATATTACCCGGTGGGAATGGTACCATGGATGAATTATTTGAAATGCTTACCTGGAATACCTTAAAAATTCACGATAAAAAAATTGTGCTCCTGAATTGTGATGGGTACTATAACCATTTAATAGCACATATTGAATCCATGCAAGCCAATGGATTTTTGCATGAAGATTGGAAAGACAGATTACTTGTTTGTAGTACTGCTCAAGAAGCTATTAACGCTTTGATTTAAGATAAAAGCCAAAGCCTGCTCTAAATACAGGTTGTTGAGATCCGTAGCTATCTACATAAGGCGAGTTACGCTGGGCTGCCACATCGATCAAAATACTAAAGTATGAAATGCGTGCACCTACTTGTCTGGATCCATATCCGATACCGGCTAATAAGCTTGAGGCATTTAGTTTATAAGTAAAACTTTGATTGGTACTAGGGATATACTGCGAAGAGTTTATCCAATTGTTTTCAGGTTGAATTTGCAGAAATAAAAAATTCAAAGGCCAAGCTCTTAAAAAGGCGCCTAACCCATAATTAAGATCTCTATAACGAATACCATTTAAATCGGCACTTTGGGTAAAGTAGCTGAAATTGGTTGCGATACCTACATCTAACCAATTGTTCAAACTATAACCGATCTCCGGGTTTAAGCCTATATTAAAGGAGCGATTTGATAAGCCTAGATTGAGCCCTGTTCCAATAAATACCCTATTTCTGTCAAAACCTTTTGGGGTAAGGGTTTCACCTTCTTGTGCAGTAACCGTTAGCACCGATACCAAACATAGCGCCAATAATATTTTCTTCATATATATTCTTTCTGCAAACCTAGTTAATCTGTTAGATCAAAAATTTTCCCGGCATTTAAAATATTGTTAGGATCAAATGCCTTTTTTATTTCGCGCATCAAGTATAAGTTGGCGTCTTTAAAAACTGTTTTCATATAGGGTTTTTGGATAAGGCCAATACCATGCTCGCCACTAATGGTGCCGCCCAGTGATTTCACCAATTCAAATAGGGCGGTGAGTGCATTCGTCATTTCTTCATTACCGTGACTATTTTTTATGGTTGGATGATTGATACGAATGTGTAAGTTACCATCGCCCGCGTGGCCATAACACACCGCATGAAAACCATATTGCTTGCCTAATTCTTTTACGCCTTTTATAAGTGCCGGCAGTTCGGCACGAGGAACAACCGTATCTTCTTCAATAGTATAACCACTTGTTTTTACAGCTTCTGCCACACGCCGGCGAAGTTTCCATAGTTCTGCTTTTTGTTGGGCATCATCGGCAAAAAATATTTCTCCGGCTTCAAATTGAGTAAGTAGTTCAGCGATTTGTTCCATTTCACTCATGAGCACATCCATATTGTTTCCATCTACTTCAATGATGAGATGCGCGGCAATAGAATCATCTACGGGTACGGCCGTACTATCTACCATTTTGCTAACGATTTTAAGGGCATCTATTTCTACTAATTCTAATGCGCTTGGCACAAACCCTGCACGGAATATGGCACTCACGGCTTCACTTGCTTTTTCTAATGAAGCAAATGGTACCAGCATGAGTAAATCAAATTTTGGAAAGGGGATGAGCTTTAGCACAATTTTAGTAACGATACCCAGGGTACCTTCACTACCAACAAGTAATTGTGTAAGATTATATCCGGTTGAATTTTTGAGTACATTGGCGCCCGTCCAAATAACATCACCTGTTGGTAATACCACTTCCAGATTCAATACATAATCTTTTACTACGCCATATTTAACTGCTTTAGGTCCACCACTGTTCTCGGCAATATTTCCACCAATAAAACAACTACCCCGGCTACTCGGATCGGGGGGATAAAAAAGCCCTTTTTCTTTTACGGCGTTTTGCAACACTTCCGTAATTACGCCGGGTTCAGTGGTTACTTGTAAATTTCTTTCGTCTATCTGAATGATCTTATTGAGTCTTTCTGTTGACAAGAGCACACCGCCTAAATGGGGTAAGGCTCCACCACTTAATCCTGTGCCGGCTCCTCGGGGGGTAACCGGAATTTTATTCTCATGGCAAATACGAAGAATGGATGCGATCTCTTCGGTACTAGCAGGTTTGAGCACTACCTCCGGTAAGAATAATAATCGCTCTGTTTCATCGTGCCCATAATGATTTAGATTTTCTTCATCGGCTAAAAAAAATGGGTCTCCCACAATTGATTTTAATTGCGCTGCTAAAGAAGGGGTGATCAAGCCTGTATTGGCCATAAATAGAATTTTAGTAAAAATAATTTTTTTGAGCGGAAACCCGCATAAATCCGCATTTTTTTCGGTTCAAAAAAATATAAAATCTTCAATTTTTGAGATCAAAAATTCGAATCTGTTAAGTAACGGGTGCAAACGTTTGCTTTTTTTCAAGTTTTTCAACCAATTCGTTTATGACTTATAACGTGTAAGAGATACACTTTTACATGGCGATAATTTTTAAACATATTACTTTTGCCGCCTAACTAACGATTGTTTGTTTTATGCGAACGCCAACCATTAAAGTCAACTTAAAGAAACTATTGTCGCTAGGATTATCTGAACATCCGGCCATTCATTACCAGCTAAGTCCAGAGGAATTAACAGAACAAGCACTTTTGCGTCATCAAGGGGAATTAAATGATACCGGCGCTCTTTGTATCAAAACAGGCGAATTTACCGGAAGAAGTCCACAAGATAAGTTTATCGTGAAAGATGCGATTACAGAGAATACGGTTCATTGGAATAATTTCAATATCCCTATTGAAGAAAAATACTTTTTGCAGCTTCGCACAAAACTGTTGGATTATTTAGGAAGTAAAGAGGAAATATGGGTGCGTGATGCATTTGCTTGTGCCGACCCTGCCTATCGCCTTAATATCCGCGTAGTTAATGAAGCGCCTCAAAATAATTTATTTGCGTATAATATGTTTCTTCGTCCGGATATGCAGGAGCTAGAAACCTTTGAACCCGAATGGCATATTATTCAAGCGCCCGGCTTTAAGGCTGATCCTGCTGTTGATGGAACCCGCCAACACAATTTTGCTATCGTTTCTTTTACCCATAAAACGATCTTGATTGGTGGTACAGGATATACCGGTGAAATGAAGAAAGGGATCTTTACGATTCTCAACTATATCCTGCCTCAGGAAAAAAATGTATTAAGCATGCATTGTAGCGCCAATATGGGAGAGGCCGGTGATGTAGCTGTTTTCTTTGGCTTGAGTGGCACAGGAAAAACAACCCTAAGCGCAGATCCTAACAGAAAATTGATCGGAGATGATGAGCATGGTTGGACTGCTAACAGCGTTTTCAATTTCGAAGGCGGTTGTTACGCTAAAACCATTGATTTGAGTGAGGAGAAAGAACCTGAAATATTCCAGGCTATTCGTCCCGGTGCTTTGGTAGAAAATATTGGTTTTGAAGAAGGTACCCGAGTAATTAATTTTAGCGATAGAACGATTACCGAGAATACAAGGGTTAGCTATCCTTTACACTTTATTTCTAATGCATTGGAGCCAAGCATTGGTGGGTTACCTAAAAATATTTTCTTCCTCACCTGTGATGCGTATGGGGTATTACCTCCCATCAGTAAATTGAGTCCGGGACAAGCCATGTACCAGTTTATCAGCGGATATACGGCGCGTGTAGCAGGAACAGAAGCAGGTGTTACAGAGCCTAAGAGTACATTCAGTGCCTGTTTTGGGGCTCCCTTTTTACCATTGCATCCCGGTAAATATGCCGCTATGTTGGGTAAGAAAATGAAGGAGCATAAAGTAAATGTATGGATGATCAATACCGGTTGGAGTGGTGGTTGTTACGGTACAGGAAGTAGAATGAAACTATCTTATACCCGTGCAATGATTACGGCTGCTTTGGAAGGAAAATTAGACCATGTGGCTTATGAAGCTCATCCTGTATTCGGTATGCAGGTACCACAAACTTGCGAAGGAGTACCTGAAAATATTTTAAACCCACGCAGCACCTGGAGCGATCCTATTGCCTATGATGCAACTGCGAAGAGTTTAGCCACCCAATTTGTGAAAAATTTTGAGAAATATGCTGCAGGTGTAGAAGATGAAATTCTTGCAGCAGCCCCAATCGTTTAACTTAAAAATTAACAAGAGAACACTTTCGATTGCCTGACTCAAAAAAGAAAACCCCGACGGTATCGTCGGGGTTTTTCTATATCCACTTTCTTTAAAATAAACCGTATAAGGTACTGTCTATTTTACTGATGATCTCACCAAAATGTTCATCACTTTCTCCAAACTTATTCTTATCGCAGTCGATGATAAGAAGTTGACCTTCCCGGTAGTTATCGATCCATTTATTATAATATTCATTCAGTTTCTTCAAATAATCGAGGCGAATATTTTCTTCATACTCTCTTCCTCTTTTTTGTATTTGAGCCACCAAAGTTGGTACCGATGCCTTTAAATAAATAAGCAAATCTGGTGGCTGTACCATGGTTTTGAGTGTTTGAAAAAATTGATAATAATTATCAAAATCGCGTTTACTCATAAGTCCCATTTCGTGTAAGTTGGGAGCGAAAATATTAGCATCTTCATAAATCGTACGATCCTGAATAACAGTTTCGGTACCATGCTGGATATCGAGTAATTGATTTAATCTGCTATTTAAAAAATAGATCTGCAGATTAAAACTCCACCGGGGCATATCTTCATAGAAATCCATGAGATAAGGATTGGTATCTACATTTTCGAATTGTGGGATCCAACGATAATGTTTACTCAACATTTCGGTAAGTGTAGTTTTACCTGCGCCGATATTACCGGCTATCGCAACATGTTTGGGTTTTTTGGGTTTGGCCATAGCAGTGCAACTTAAGAAACTTATCTGATTTTTAAAAAAGGGAATTTAATAATTCAAGTTCATAGATTGGCGAACGATATGTAAGGTTTCGCTGGCCCTGCTTCTTGCTTTCTCCGCCCCCATTTTGATAAGTTTCTGCATGGTTTGCGTATCTGCTTGAATCTCAGCAGCTCTCTCGCGGATAGGGCGTATAAAACCAATCATATCTTCAGCTAACTGCTTCTTGAGGTCGCCGTATCTGATGATCGTATTCCCGGCACTGCTGGCATTAAAATCCTGCTCAAATTTAGCTACAACATCGTCCTTACTAACCAAGGATAACAGGGTAAAAAGATTTTGGATATAATCCGGCTTTGTGGAGTTAGGCGTTTCGGGACCTTGATCTGTTTTGGCTTTCATGATTTTTTTGCGAATGGTTTCATCGTCATCTGCCAAATACAGCGTGGACAGCTGATTTTCGCTTTTACTCATTTTACCATTACCATCTAAACCCATTATTTTGATCAACTCATTACCGTAATTAAAGGCATAAGGCATCGGGAAAACATCGCCGTATCTATAATTAAATCGCTCTGCAAAGTTGCGAGCCATCTCCAAGTTTTGTTCCTGATCTTTTCCTACAGGTACTTTTACGGCTCTTTGAATAATAATATCAGCCGCCTGTAATACGGGATAGGTAAGGAGTCCGGCATTTACATTATCGGGCTGTGATCTTACTTTATCTTTAAACGTAGTTGTTTTTTCCAACTCTCCTTTATAGGAAAGCATGTTTAGATAGAGGTATAACTCAGCAATTTCAGGAATATCACTTTGTACATACAAAGCCACTTTTTCGGGGTCTAAACCGCAGGCAATATTTTCAGCGATCACGCGGTACACACTGGATCGTAATTCTTTGGTATCGGGGTGCGTGGTAAGGCTATGCCAATTAGCTACGAAGAAATAGCAATGGTAATCATTTTGCATACGCACATAATTACGCATAGCACCAAAATAATTTCCCAAATGTAAAAATCCGGTAGGACGAATACCGCTTACTACAACCTCTTTTTCCATGCGGGCGAAGATAGTAAATCTTCAATCTGGAATCTTCAATTTATCTTTATATCAAATTTTAGCGATTCTATCATCTCACAAGTATCGATATTAACTAGTCCGATCGAATATCTCAAAGGCGTAGGGCCTTTACGAGGGGATATGTTGAAGAAAGAGTTGGAAATTTTTTCCTTCAACGATTTGCTCCATCATTTTCCAATCCGTCATATCGATAAAACACAGGTTCAACCCATTAGCGATATCCATGCCGGTACTGATTTTATCCAAGTTAAAGGCAAGCTTATGCAAATGGATATTATCGGAGAGAAGAGAGGAAAGAGATTGGTTGTACAGATAAAAGATCAAACAGGAAGTTTGGAATTAACTTGGTTTCAAGGTATCCATTGGATACAGAAAAATCTATATATCGGTTCTGAATATTTGGTATTTGGAAAAACCGGATTTTTTAATGGGAAACCTCAAATGGTACATCCCGAAATTGAAGTGTATACACCGGCAAAATCGGGTGGTGCTTCGTTTTTAGAACCGGTATATCCTTCTACCGAAAAATTAAAAGCAAGAGGATTAAATGGCAGGCAAATCGGGAAACTCACCCAGGTATTGATAGGTTCTTTAAAGCCAACAGATATCCCGGAAAATATTCCCGAACAGGTAAGGCAACAGTTGAAACTAATCGGAAGATATGAAGCCTATTGTGCGATTCATTTTCCTACCTCAGAAGCTATTTATAAAAAAGCGTTAGAGCGATTAAAATTTGAAGAGTTTTTTATTGCGCAAATAAGATTACAACTGGTACGTGTACAACGAAATCATTTTAGTAAAGGGGTGGTTTTCGAAAAAGTGGGAAACTACTTTACCGATTTTTATAATCATCATTTACCGTTTGCTTTAACCGGAGCACAAAAAAGAGTACTGAAAGAAATAAGACAGGATACGGGAAGCGGGCATCAAATGAATCGTTTGCTTCAAGGCGATGTAGGTAGTGGTAAAACCATTGTTGCTTTATTAAGTATGCTGTTAGCGGCTGATAATGGGTACCAAAGTTGTTTGATGGCTCCTACGGAGATATTGGCACAGCAACATTTTCAGGGTATTAGTGCCCTATTGAAAGAGATGCCCATAGAAGTGGCTTTATTAACCGGTAGTACTAAAACAGCCGAGCGAAAAAGGATTTTACAAGGATTATTAGATGATACCATTCATTTAGTGATTGGCACACATGCGGTAATAGAGGAAGTGGTTCAATTTAAAAATTTAGGACTGGTTATAGTGGATGAGCAACATCGTTTTGGCGTAGCGCAGCGAGCCAAATTATGGACGAAGGCAGCCATACCGCCCCATGTATTGGTAATGACGGCTACACCTATTCCGCGTACATTGGCTATGACGGCTTACGGCGATTTGGAGTATAGTGTAATGGATGAATTACCTCCCGGACGAATACCCATAACAACGGTTCAAAGAAATGAAATGAAGCGGATGCAGGTCATGGATTTTGTGAAAGAAGAGATTACCAAGGGTAGGCAAGCATATATTATTTATCCTTTGATCGAAGAGAGTGAAAAGTTAAGTTATGAAGATCTGATGCAAGGTTATGAGCAGGTAAAGACTTATTTCCCGGAACCGAAGTATAAAATAAGTATGGTTCATGGGAGAATGCCCGCAGATCAAAAAGATACAAATATGGCACGCTTTGTGAAGGGTGATACGCAGATCATGGTGAGCACTACGGTAATTGAGGTAGGGGTAAATGTGCCGAATGCTACCGTAATGGTTATTGAAAGTGCAGAAAAATTTGGTCTTTCTCAGTTGCATCAGCTTCGCGGACGGGTGGGAAGAGGTTCGGAAAAAAGTTTTTGCATTTTATTAACGGGTAGTAAAGCCAGCAAAGAGGCCCGGGAACGTATCTCCATTATGTGTGCTACGAACGATGGATTTAAAATTGCGGAAAAAGATCTTGATATGCGGGGCCCGGGCGATATTGAAGGAACGAGGCAAAGTGGCGAATTGAACTTCAAACTAGCCAGCATTGTTACAGATAAGGGAATGTTAGAGAAAGCGAGGGCGGTTGCCGAGAAATTGGTACATGAGGATGAAAATTTGGAGAAGCCTGCTCATGAAGGATTAAAAATATTTCTGCAATCGCAGAAAACGAGATTTGGATGGGGAAAAATATCGTAATTTAAGGAAAGAAACATGCTATTGAAAAAATTCGGAATACTCATCTGTTTTTTTATTTCTTCCAATATTTTGGTAGCGCAAGGATATTTAGATTTTATCGAGAATAAAGGACAGTGGGATAAAAATGTGAAATTCAGAAGCAATTTACCACAAGGAACTTTTTTGCTTGAAAATACAGGTTACCGTGTTATTCAGCATAATACGGATGACTTGAATCGGATTTCAGAACTTACACATATGCATCCGGATATTACAAAGCCCGGTAAACTAGAAACTGGCCATAAGCCTGTTCCGGATGGGAATACCTCACCTGAAGATATTATTTTGAGATCTCATGCATACAGTGTAAAATTCTTAAATGCCAATCCGAATGCACAGATAATTTCAGAAAAACCTTTGGCGTCTTACAATAATTATTTTATTGGCAACGACCCTGCAAAGTGGGCGAGTAATTGCAAAATTTTCCAAACCGTTACTTACAAAGATGTATACCCCAATATAGATGTACGGTATTATACTGTTAATGGAACTTTGAAATATGATATTGTGGTAAACCCCGGTGGTGATTTATCGAAAGTGATTTTATATTTTGACGGGGTAGATGGGTTGAATAAAAAAGAAGAACGCCTACAAATAAAAACATCGGTAGGTACGGTAGAGGAAACAGCGCCCTACTCTTATCAATTAGGAGGGGATGGAAAAAAAGAAGTGAGCTGTAGCTATGACGTAAAAGGAAATTTTGTTCGTTTTAGAGCCAATGAGCCATACAACAAGAATAGTATTCTAGTAATTGATCCTACGATTGTATTTATCTCTTATTCCGGCAGCCGGGCCGATAATTGGGGTTTTACAGCTACATATGATGGACTGGGAAATTTCTATGCTGGAGGCATTGTTTTTGGAACCGGTTTTCCTGTCACCAATGGGGCTTATCAAACTAATTGGGCAGGCGGAGCTGCGAGCGGTGCAGGCAGTTCTGGCTATGATATGGGAATTCTGAAATTCGCACCCGATGGAACATCGTTATTATATGCAACTTATATTGGAGGATCAGCAAATGAACAACCCCATAGTTTAGTCGTAGATGGTTCCGGTAATTTAATCGTTGCCGGTAGAACTTCATCCGGTGCCACCTATCCTTCCGTTGCTCCCTTACGTACGTTTGGTGCGGGTGGAGGAAATGATATTGTTATTACAAAATTAAATGCAAATGGTACAGGGTTGATCGGCTCTGTAAGAATTGGAGGAACAGGAGATGATGGGGTAAATATCAGACCTAATTATTCAACTCCGGCTGTAGCAGAAACAACAAGAAGAAATTATGGCGATGATGCTAGGAGTGAAGTAATTGTAGACAATCAAGGAAATATATTATTGGCCTCCACTACACAATCTACTGATTTTTTAACTACAGCCGGTGCTTTTCAAACAACGCGTGGAGCTGCTTCAAATGGAAGATTTCAAGATGGTGTATTACTTAAACTTAATGCTAATTTATCAGCGGTAATTTTTAGTTCTTTTCTGGGAGGGGATAACGATGACGCGGCTTTTGTATTGTCTATCAATCCTTCTAACGGAAATATTTATGTAGCAGGTGCTACAGCCAGTACCAATATGCCGGGTAATGCGAATGCGGCAGCTGCATTTCAAACAAATAAAGGGCAGGTAGATGGATTTATTTCCATCATTAGTCCTACCGGAACACAACTTATAAGTACCAGTTATATTGGTACAACCGGGAATGATGTGATCTATGGTATTCAATTCGATAGATCCGGTATACCTTATATTACCGGAACCACAACAGTAGGTTTTCCCGTAATCAATTCTCCCTACAATACGGCAGATCCAAACCAGAATGCAGGTAAACATTTTATTTCAAAATTGCAACCCGATTTAAGTAGTTATATTTTCTCTGCCAATTTTGGTCCCTCTAGTGCGAATACTCCCAGTTTATCCCTTACTGCTTTTCTCGTAGATCGTTGTGGTAACATGTATGTTTCCGGTTGGGGTGGTGCCACGCTTGAAGGGTTTCCGCTTTCGCCTATAACGAGTTTACCCTTAACTCCTGATGCCTATCAGAAAACAACAGATGGAGCTGACTTTTATTTTTTTGTTTTGAAGAGAGACGCCTCATCGCTATTATATGCCAGTTTCTTTGGTCAGAACGGTGGATTTCCGGATCATGTAGACGGCGGTACCAGTAGGTTTGATGCGAATGGTACAATTTATCAGTCTATTTGTTCTTGCAATAGAAGTCAATCTGTCAACAATGTTTTAATAGGAACCCCGGGTGCTTGGTCAACCACTAATGCTAGTAATGGGCAATGTAATTTACTAGCTGTAAAATTAGCGTTTAATCTCGCAGGTGTAGGTGCAGGCCCTCGCTCTGCGATAAAGGGAGTAGTAAGGGATACGACCGGTTGTGTACCACTTACGGTTGATTTTACCGATACCCTTTTATTAGCAAAAAGTTATATCTGGAATTTTGGAGATGGCTCGCCAAGTGTGGCTACTACAAGTCCAAGTATTTCTCATAAATACAATCTAATTGGTTTATATCGGGTTCAATTAATTGCGATTGATTCAACCAGTTGTAATATTTCTGATACTTCTTATCTAAGTATTCGGGTGAGGAATGATCAGGCAAATCTCAATTTTACCTCTACTAAATTACCCCCTTGTGCATCACTCGCTTATCGATTTGATAATTTAACTACGGCGATCAAACCCTTTACGAATACCAGTTTTAGATGGGATTTTGGAGATGGTACGCGACAATTAGCCGGTACGACTCCCGTTACCCATACTTATGCTGCAGCAGGAACCTATGATGTGAAACTAATATTG
Source organism: Sediminibacterium sp. (assembly GCA_017537025.1). Classification (GTDB taxonomy): domain Bacteria; phylum Bacteroidota; class Bacteroidia; order Chitinophagales; family Chitinophagaceae; genus Sediminibacterium. Next base: position 33,356 of record JAFWCB010000001.1, on the reverse strand, counting down.
GTTGATACTAACTATTGTAATGAACCGGATAGTATTACCCAACAATTACGCATTGCTCCCAATGTAACGGCGCGTTTTCAAACACCGGCTGTGGGTTGTGTGCCCTATAATGCGGTGTTTACGAATACCTCACTAGCCGGACAAACATTCCGTTGGGATTTTGGAGATGGATCGAGTTTTACTACAACTAGTAACGGTAATGTTACGCATAGATATAGTAATACAGGTAGCTATACGGTAAAACTTGTTGCTATTGATTCTGCCACTTGTAATATATCGGATAGCACTACTTTCACGCTCAGTGTAAGAGCTAACCCCACATCGGGCTTTGTGTATAATCCTAATCCTACACAGCCCAATACGCCAATTAATTTTGTAAATCAAAGTTTTGGCGGTTCGCGTTATCAATGGCGCTTTGGCGATGGTGATTCTTTGAATACCATACTGAGAGATACAACGGTAAAACATTTATATAATGCTACAGGAACTTTTAATGCTTGCTTGGTTGCGTACAATGATGCCGGTTGTTCCGATACCAGTTGCCAATCTTTAGATATTACCATTGTTCCCGGATTTGATGTGCCTAATGCTTTTACCCCTAATGGTGATGGTGTAAACGACAAGATTTATGTGAGAGGTTTTGGTATTGCTAAAATGACTTGGCGGATTTATAACCGTTGGGGACAAACAGTATATGTAGGAACTAACCCCAGCGAAGGGTGGGATGGAACCTTTAATGGAAAATTACAGCCACAGGAAGTATATCATTATACAGTTCAAATTGAATTCTCGAACAAAGAGAAAGCCAGTAAAAAAGGAGACATAACATTATTGAGATGATGCGAATGAATGCTCATATTAAATCCCTCATTCTTAGCGTTGCTTTACTTGTGATAGCCGGTAAATCATTGCAGGCACAAGGATTAAATTTCTCTCAATATTATAATGCACCTCTTTTGGTTAACCCGGCCAATACAGGATTCAATCCTGATTATGATTATAGATTGGGTGGTAATATCAGAAATCAATGGGCATCGGTAGGAGGGAATCCTTATAAAACAGTTAGTGCTTGGGGAGATACAAAACTATTTAGAGATCGATTTGAAAATGGTTGGATGGGGATAGGATTTTCATTGCAACGAGATGAGGCGGGTAGCGGAAATTTAGTAGGAACGAGTGCCGGGCTATCTCTTGCCTATCATCAAATGCTTGGATATAAAAGCTTATTAAGCGCCGGCTTTAGCGGGTCTTACGCAGCTAAGCGCGTAGATGTATCTAAACTTACTTTTGATAATCAGTGGAATGGACAATTCTTTGAAAGCACCATTCCTCCCAATGAACCATTTGCTTTTAGTCAGGTTGGGTATTTCGATTTATCAGTAGGTTTGAACTACGCTCTCTTTGCTTCTGAGAATGCTTATTTTAATGCCGGCATCAGTGTCATGCATGTGAACAGACCTAGTGAAAGTTTTTTCAGCAATACAGTTTCGGATGGTAAAATAGATATGCGGTATACTTTTTTTGCCAATGCCAGTATTAAGTTGCAAGATTTATGGATCATAAATCCCAATATTTATATTAGTACTAAAACACGTTCAGATGAAATCGTATTAGGGTTTAATGCCAATAGGAATTTAAGTGGAGATGGGGCACAACAATTAATTTTAGGTGTTTATTATCGAAATAATGACGCTGTAATACCGCTAGTAGGATATCAAATAAATGATCTGAAAATTACCGTTAATTACGATGCTACTATTTCTCCTTTAAAAGCCTTAAATGGTACCAGAGGAGCCTATGAATTATCGATTATAAAACATGGTATTTTTCCATCTTCTCTGGGTAAGTCGGTAAAATGTCCGACTGTACGTTTTTAGCCCATCAATTTCAATATATTGCAGGATAATTGTATTGCATGAAATATTTGCCATTAAATCCTGAGATTTTTAGCCAAAATCGTTCGCGTTTTATTTCACACCTGTTGCCAAATAGTATTGCCATTTTTGTAAGCAATGATGAGTTCCCCTCTAATGGTGATGCATTACATGGTTTTAAACAAAACAGTGATCTATTTTGGTTAACGGGTATCGAGCAAGAAGATACCATGTTGATTTTATTTCCGGATTGCCCCGATCCAAAATACAAAGAAGTATTGGTGTTGGTACGCCCTAACGAATTAAAAGAAAAATGGGATGGGAAGCGATTGAGAGCCCATGAGGCTACTGAGATTTCGGGTATCAAAACCATTGTTTGGGTAGATAGCATGGATGCTTTATTACAAGGTTGGATTCATTTAGCGGATCATATTTATTTAGATAGTAACGAAAATGATCGTAAAGCAAATCTCGTTCCGGTAAGAGAGTATCGATTTATAGAAGAAATGAAGCAACGTTACCCGCTTCATTCTTACCAGCGTGCTGCAAAAATCATGAAAGCGCTGCGGGCAATTAAAACAAAAGAAGAAATAGCTGTTGTACAAGAGGCGATCAATATCACTGATAAAACATTTAGAAGATTACTGGGTTTTATTAAGCCCGGTGTTATGGAATATGAAATTGAAGCAGAAATCTATCATAGCTTTTTAAGTCAGCGCGCAACAGGTCCGGCTTATCATAGTATCATTGCTAGTGGTGATAATGCCCGAACCTTACACTATATATCCAATAATGCGGCGTGTAAAGATGGGGATTTATTATTGATGGATTTTGGTGCGGAATATGGTGGCTATAATGCCGATTTAACAAGAACGATTCCTGTCAATGGTAAATTTAGTCGCCGACAAAAAACAGTTTACAATGCTTGTTTGCATTTACACAATTATGCAAAATCTATTTTAAAGCCCGGTATCTCAATTGTGGATTATACGGAGAAAGTTGGTGAGGAAGCTACGCAGCAATTTTTGAAAATAGGATTGTTGCGGAAGAGTGATGTAAAAAATGAGGATCGGGAAAACAGAGCTTATCGAAAATATTTATATCATGGTATTTCTCATCATTTAGGTATTGATGTACACGATTTGGGTACCCGTACGGAACCTGTAAAAGCCGGTATGCTTTTTACTATTGAGCCCGGTATTTATATTGAAGAAGAACAGATGGGCGTACGCATTGAAAACAATGTATGGCTTACTAGAAATGGAAGTGTGGACCTGATGAAGAATATTCCTATTACAGTTGAAGAGATTGAAACGCTTATGAAGGTATAAGCTATAAGGTATGAGGTGTATGGTCAAACTGACCTTACATCTTACTCCTTCCACCTTAAAGCCTCTTCCTTACTGCTTCCACCTTAAACCTTCTACCTTATATGATAAAACAAATCCCTAACCTTTTTACCCTAGCCAATCTTTTTTTGGGTTGTATGGCTATTCTTTATATTCTGCAACCCGGCTTAACACTAACGGTTTCAGCTGAAGGCGAGAACTTAGTGGTATTACCGGAGCGAATTATGTTTGCAGGTTGGTTTATTATAGCTGCAGCCGTGGTTGATTTTTTTGATGGATTTGTGGCGAGGGCATTAGGGGCTTCTTCGGAATTGGGGAAGCAATTAGATTCTTTAGCCGATGTGGTAAGTTTTGGTGTGGCACCGGGTATGATTGTATTACAATTTTTAAGATTGAGTTATGCACAGGATGCAGGAGGTTTAGATACTTCAATTCTATTGCTGCTGCCATCCTTTCTCATTCCTTGTGCCGGGGCTTACAGACTTGGCCGGTTCAATATAGACACTACGCAACAACATGGATTTAAAGGGGTGCCCATACCTGCCGCAGGGTTATGTATAGCTTCCTTTCCATTTGTATTTTGGTATGCTACCGATGCTTGGATTATTGATTTATTGGAAAATAAATTCTTTTGGTTTGGGATCATTCTATTGATCAGCTATTTGATGGTTAGTACCTTACCCATGCTGGCATTAAAATTCAAATCGGTAAGCTTGAAAGTATTATTACCTTTTCTTATCATCGCAGGTATCGGTATTGTAACAGCGTTATTTTTTGGTTGGTTGGCCGTTCCCGTAGGTTTTTTTGCTTATGTAGGGCTATCTTTGGCATTCAAACAAACGCATTCATGATATATAATATTCGCATCAACGTAATGCCCTTAAAAGATTTATTGGATCCGCAAGGAAAAGCTGTATTGGGGGGATTACAAAATTTGGGTATCCAATCGGTACAAGATGTACGGGTAGGGAAGCATATAACTTTACAAATAGATGCGGAGAATGAAAATGCCGCTAAAGCCATAGCCGAAAATGCCAGTAAACAATTATTGGCGAATCCGGTGATGGAATTTTTTGAGATAGAAGTAGTTTAGTATTGCTATACTTAGTTCCAACACCACTTGGTAATTTAAAAGATATTACGCTCCGTGCTTTAGAGGTACTAAAGGATGTGGATGTTATTTTATGTGAAGACACGCGCACTTCGTCGAAACTCTTACAGCATTATCAAATCAGTAAACCCCTTAGTGCCTATCATCAACATAATGAGCATAAAGTGTTTGCGCATTTAGTAGAGCAATTACAAGCCGGGAAAAAAATGGCATTGATAACCGATGCCGGCACACCGGGTATTTCCGATCCTGCTTTTTTATTGGTAAGGGCTTGTATACAAGCGAATGTGACGATTGAAACATTACCCGGGCCCACCGCTTTTGTTCCCGCTTTAGTGAATAGTGGTATACCTTCAAACCGCTTTGTGTTCGAAGGGTTTTTGCCTTTAAAAAAAGGTCGACAAACACTCTTAAAAAAATTAGCGGAAGAAGAAAGAACGATTATTTTTTATGAAAGTCCGGTAAGGTTGGTAAAAACATTGGAGGAACTAATGAACTATGTAGGTGCCGACAGATACGCTTGTGTAAGCCGAGAAATTACAAAACTCTATGAAGAGCATGCCAGAGGTAGTTTAGCCGAATTGGTTGCTCATTTCAAACAAAAATCGGTGAAAGGGGAAATTGTAGTGGTGATGAGTGGGAAAGAATAGTCATTATTTTCAGACATTTGTACACTTTTAATTTTGTGATATGCATAAACTTGGAGCTACGTTTAGTTTTTTATTTATTTATTTGATAAGTTTCTCCCAACCCGATCGTTGGCAACAAAGAATAAAGTATAACATCAATGTAAATATGGATGTTACTACCAATAGATTCAGTGGTACCGAGAAAATTGAATACATTAATAATTCACCTGATACGTTGAATCGTATTTTCTTCCACTTATACTGGAATGCCTTTCAACCCAATAGCAGTATGGATGTGCGTAGCCGTGAGCTGGGTAAAATAAGAATCAGTGATCCAAATCCGAGACGTCAAACCGATGGGTTAGATTGGGATGCAAGGGTGAAAGATCGTATTAGTAAATTATCTCCCGCTGAAATTGGATTTCAACAAGTGAAATCGGTAATCATTAATGGAGTAAATCAACAATTAAAAGAGCACGAAACTATTCTAGAAGTAGTGTTGAGTAAGCCGATTCTTCCGAAATCAAAAACAGCTATTGATGTTAGCTTCGAAGCACAGGTACCTTTGCAAGTTCGTAGAAGTGGTAGAGATAATGCGGAGGGTGTAAGATATAGTATGAGTCAATGGTACCCGAAAGTGGTGGAATATGATTATCAGGGATGGAATGCAAATCCTTATATAGCACGCGAATTTTATGGGGTATGGGGCGATTTTGATGTACAAATAACCATTGATAAAAATTATATGGTTACGGCAGGAGGTGATTTACTCAACGCCAACGAAATTGGTTTTGGCTATGAAGCAAAAGGAGTTACTGTTAAAGCCCCTACCACAAATACCTTAACCTGGAAATGGCAGGCATATAATGTACATGATTTTATGTGGGCAGCTGATCCTACCTATAAAATGATCACTCGAACAACGGTTGGTGGTCCGCTTATTCGGGTGGTGTATAAGGCGGTTGATTCTTTAGAAGCTCGTTGGCAAGCTATGGCCGATACGGCTGCTTTGGCTTATCCTATTATGGCAAAAACTTTTGGCCCCTATCCTTATAAAACATACACATTTGTGCAAGGTGGTGATGGCGGAATGGAATATCCCATGGCTACGTTATTAAAAAATGCCAGTGTGCAAACTGCTATTCATGAATGGATGCATAGTTGGTATCAAATGATGATGGGTACTAACGAATCATTGTATGCCTGGATGGATGAAGGATTTACAGACTATGCTACGGCTCGTGTACATGGTACTTTGAGAAATCGATCCGGTTTTTGGTACGCCGGTTCTTATGCCAGTTATTTTGCATTGGTAAAAAGTGGCTTTGAAGAGCCCGCCAGCACACATGCTGATCATTTTAATACAAACTATGCTTCTAGTAATGCGGCGTATAGTAAAGGAGCCGTATTCATGGCTCAGTTAGGTTATATTGTTAGTGATTCGGTAAGAGATAAAATTTTATTAGCCTATTATAACAACTGGCGTTTCAAACATCCCAATCCAAATGATTTTATCCGTGTTGCGGAAAAACAAAGTGGGATGGAGCTCGATTGGTATAAAGAATATTGGATCAATAGTACCAAAACGATTGATTATGCTGTGGGAGATATTGCTGTAGTGGATGGTAATACAGCTATTACGATACGACGAATTGGAAAAATGCCAATGCCTGTTGATGTATTAGTTACTTTCAAAGATGGTACACAGGAAATGCATAATATACCGCTCGATTTAATGTATGGCGCGAAGCCTGCAGAATCTGCTATTCCTTATACCGTACACCAACCTTGGAGATGGACGCACCCCGACTATAGCTTTACAACAAAGCGTGCAGTGAAAGACATCAAGTCTATTGAAATAGACCCCAGCATGCGATTAGCTGATGTGAATAGGGTGAATAATAAACTCGTTATTCCAGAGTAGAATTTTCAATCTGAAATCTTCAATCTTCAATCTGAAATTTTTAATACGGGTTCCAGATTGAAGATTACAGATTCCAGATTTACTTCACCACATGAAGTATAAATTTCTCTTCAAAATAAGGATGTTGGAAGATATTGCTGATCTGCATCATTTTGGGGCGTGCACCACTCTCAAAAATTTCTTGTGCCAGGTCGCCCCCTTTTAAGCAGATAAGTCCGTTTCGCATGGCATTTTCGTCTTTACCGGTTACACCTTTTTTAAGTAAAGGCATACTCCATTTTAGTAAATCTTTGAGCGGTGCTACCGCACGGGAAATAGCAAAATCGAACTGTCGGTTTTTAATATCTTCTGCACGGGTATGTTGGGTGGTGATATTACGGATACCCGCACCTTCACAAACGGCTTCTACTACTTTCAATTTTTTGCCGATACTATCAACCAGATGAAATTTTACATCCGGAAAAAAAATGGCTAATGGTACACCCGGAAATCCACCCCCACAACCAATATCAATAATTTTAGTACCGGGCTCAAAAGAGGCAATGGCTGCGATACTCAGGGAGTGAAGCACATGATGCAAATAAATTTGATCGATATCTTTTCGGGATATTACATTGATCTTACTATTCCATTCTGTGTATAGTTCTTCCAGCATGGAAAACTGGTGCCATTGGGCACCCGTAAAATCACTAAAATACTGTGTAATTAATTCCAATTTTTGCGGGGTGCTTTCCATATAGCCGGTACGGTGAAAATGTAATAAAAAAACATCCAAATATCAAGCAATAGAAACCATGGGAAAAGATCTTTCTCATTGAGTTTCTTCATGGCTTTAAAGTAAATGATAGCTTGCACTATGAATCGTATGCCATAAACGGCCAATGCGATCCACCAGGTAAAAAATAAAATACTAAGCGTTAGTAATGGGTATACTAAAAACAGACTTAGGGAATAGAGCCCTAATAAAAATTTATGTTTTGTTTTATAATACTTGCTGGTTGTATAATGCCTATACTTCTGCGTCATCCAATCGCTCCATGTATTTTTCGATTCGCTAAGGGTATGCGTATCGGGGTCGATATTGATTTTTGTATTGCTGGCTGTAGCCACCTGATTGATAAATAAATCATCGTCTCCGCTGGGTATTTGGTTAATAGAAGAAAAGCCTTTGTTTTTAAAAAAGATATTTTTCTTATAACTTAAATTCCTTCCTACCCCCATGTAAGGATTACCGGCCAAGGCATAGGATAAATATTGTAAGGCTGTATGGAAGGTTTCGAAACGAATAAGTTTATTTAATATGCCGGGTTTTTTATGATAGGCCCCATAGCCTAATACAATATCTGTTTGTTCGTCGTACGTAGCTTGCATTTTTTGTATCCAAAACTCTGATGCGGGAACGCAATCGGCGTCGGTTAATAGAACGATCTCATATTTCGCACTTTTAATGCCCATTGACAGAGGGAATTTTTTCCCACTAATCATTTTGGCTTCCTGCGTGAGTTCAATCATGTTCAGGTTTTTAAAAGAGCGTTTAAATTCATCGATTACATATTTTGTTTCATCGGTAGAATTATCGTTTACCAATACAATCTCATGTGTTGTTTTATAATCTTGAACTAGAATACCCGGTAAGTTCTTCACAATATTATGTGCTTCATCGCGGGCGCACACAATGATTGAAACCGGATGTTGTACTGTTGTATTTTTTTCTTCCGGTTGATAAGTTGCCAGTTTTCTAAAGAGGAACAAATAATAACTTAGTTGAATAATTATGATAAGGCAAAAAAGGCCAAATACAATATAGGGAAGAAATGCTGGGACGATCATACCGCGCGAAGGTAAGGTTTTTGTAATTTTGCCGGATGGCTGCATTATCCTTTCGATTAGAAACAGAGGCTCACAAAACAGGTGCCAGGGCGGGCGTCATTACAACAGATCATGGGGAAATCGAAACCCCTATTTTTATGCCTGTAGGTACAGTAGGCTCTGTAAAAGCCGTAACACAGCAACAACTAAAGCAAGATGTTCAAGCCCAAATCATTCTGGGAAATACCTATCACTTGTATTTACGTCCCGGTATCGATGTATTAGAAGCAGCAGGAGGGTTGCATCGATTCAACGGATGGGATCGGCCGATATTAACTGATAGTGGAGGTTATCAGGTTTTTTCTCTGGCTGCTAACAGAAAAATCAAAGAAGAAGGGGTGGTATTTCAATCGCATATCGATGGTAGTAAACATTTGTTTTCTCCTGAATCGGTGATGGATATACAACGATCAATTGGTGCCGATATCATCATGGCTTTTGATGAATGTCCGCCTTACCCCAGTGAATATGCATATGCAAAGAAAAGTATGGAATTGACGCATCGGTGGTTAGATAGGTGTGTGAATAGACTGGCGGAAACACCTGATAAATATGGGTACACACAAAACTTATTTCCGATTGTGCAGGGTAGTACTTATAAGGATTTGCGGGTGGCATCGGCGCAATATATTGCTTCTAAAAATGCAGTTGGGAATGCTATTGGCGGACTTAGTGTGGGTGAGCCGGAAGAGATGATGTATGAATTTACGGCTTTATGCACGGAGCATCTGCCAGTAGATAAGCCACGGTATTTAATGGGTGTTGGTACCCCCTGGAATTTGTTGGAGTGTATAGATTTAGGGATTGATATGTTTGATTGTGTAATGCCAACACGTAATGGCAGAAACGGTATGCTATTTACTACAGAGGGTGTTATCAATATTCGCAATAAAAAATGGGCTTCTGATTTTTCGCCTATCGATATTGGACTACCGAATGAAGTAAGTAATTATTACTCTAAAGCGTATCTCCGTCATTTATTTGTAGCGGAAGAAATATTGGGTTTGCAAATTGCCAGCATCCATAATCTTAGTTTTTATTTATGGCTGGTTAGAGAAGCCCGAAACAATATTAAAGCCAACACCTACGTTAATTGGAAAGCAACGATGATGGAGAAATTAAAGCGTCGCTTGTAATAATCTACCCTAATTTTCTTAACTCTATTTGCATGGGGATAACTCTCTGTGCTTTTTATATTTATTCACTTTCATACTATTTCACGGATTGTTAACGCCGTTGAGCTTATTTTCACAGCGCTTACTGATCCGTTATCTATTGAAACCCGTAACTCATACATCCATTTTCATGGATGTATTTTTTTCCGGTTATCTTTGTAACGTACATGAAAAAGCTTGACTGGTATATACTTCGTAAATTTCTAACTACCTTCTTCTTTGCCATATTTCTATTCGCTGTAATATCCATTGTGGTAGATGTTAGTGAGAAGACGGATGATTTCGTAAAATCCCAACTCGGCTTCAAAAGAATTATTACCGATTACTATTTTGGATTCATTCCACACATTATCGCCTTGCTTTTCCCTTTATTCGTTTTTATTGCTGTTATCTTTTTTACTTCTAAGATGGCTGGTAAGAGTGAAATCATCGCTATTTTGGCCAGTGGCACTACCTACGGTCGCTGGTTAAGACCTTATTGGATCGGCGGTATTTTCTTATCTGTTTTACTTTGGTTTGCCAATCAATATGTAGTTCCTAAAGCCAATCAAATCAGAGGGAGTTTTGAAGCCAAATACATCGATGCTAATTCCAGTTATACAAGTATATTAACGAAGCCCAATAATGTTTATTTAAAAGTAGATTCCTTTACGTATGCGGGCATTATTTATTACGACACACTAACTAAAAGAGGAGGCCCAGTTTATTTTTTTAAAGTAATAAACAATGTGATGGTAGAGAATACCCGTGCTGAATCTATCAGTTGGGATACTGCTACCAAAAAATGGAGGTTAGACATGCTGATCGATAGAAAGCTGGAGCCGATGCAGGAATTATTAGCACAATCGGCTATGAAGCAAATGAATTTTAACTTCAAACCGGCAGACTTAAGCAGAGATAAATACACCAAGGATAAACTCACAACACCGGAGTTGGATAGATTCATTGCCCTTGAAGAGCTGAGGGGATCGGAGGGCCTAAATGGACTAAAAGTGGAGCGATACAGAAGAGATGCTACTTGCGTAACCGTGTTATTACTTACCCTTATTGGTGCTATAGTAGGCGGCAGGAAAGTAAGAGGTGGCAGTGGGGTGCATTTAGCTGTTGGTTTTGCTACTGCGGCACTTTTTATTATTACCGATCGATTTTCTACCATTTTCTCTACGAAAGGTAATTTGCCCCCATTTATTGCAGCCTGGATACCCAATTTCATCTTCGTTTTTGTAATCATCTACCTCTACCGTAAGGCACCAAAATAAATTCTCGTTAAATAAGTAATCCATTCGGCATTGATTTTGTTATAGATACAACTTCTGTTACCTTTACGGCGCCACGTTAAACAAGAATTGCCATGGGAATTATTAAAGACCGGTTTAAAGCTAAAGCCGATGCTGCGAATGCAGAGATCAAAGATTTGCTCAAAGAGCATGGAACCAAAAAAATAGGAGAGGTAACCCTTGCTCAGATTTACCAGGGTATGCGCGGAATTACCGGTTTAGTTACGGAAACCAGTTTATTAGATGCCCAAGAAGGGATTCGTTTTCGTGGATTTTCTATTCCCGAGTTGCAAAAAAAATTGCCAAAAGCTCCCGGTGGCGATGAGCCCCTGCCTGAAGGATTATTTCATTTAATGCTTGTAGGTGAGCTTCCGAATGAAGAAGAAGTTAATCATATTACCAATGTTTGGCAGCGCAGAAGTCATGTGCCCAATCATGTTTTCGCAACGATAGATGCCTTGCCTTTAAATACGCACCCTATGACGATGTTTGTAGTGGGTGTGATGGCATTACAAACGGAAAGTAACTTTGCAAAAGAATACGCGAAAGGAATCAATAAAAAAGATTACTGGAATCCGGTATACGACGATGCTATGGATCTCATAGCCCGACTACCTCGTATTGCTGCCTATATCTACAGAAGAAAATACAAGAACAATGAGCATATACAGCCCAATGGTTTATTAGACTGGGCCGGAAATTTTGCCCATATGATGGGTTATGAAGATGAAAGCTTCAAAGAACTCATGCGTTTATATATGACTATTCATGCCGATCATGAAGGTGGGAATGTTTCGGCGCATACAACACACTTGGTGGGTTCGGCCTTAAGTGACCCTTTCCTAAGTTATGCAGCAGGTATGAATGGCCTTGCTGGTCCACTTCATGGATTAGCAAATCAAGAAGTGATCAAGTGGATTTTTGAAATGCAGGAGCAACTCGGTACCGACGATCCTTCTAAAGAGCAGATCGCTGATTATGTTCAAAAAACTATTTCTTCCGGTAAAGTAGTACCCGGTTACGGACATGCCGTATTGCGTAAAACGGATCCGCGTTTTACGGCGCAAATGGAATTCGGAAGAAAGCATATGCCCGATGATAAATTAGTTAATACGGTTTGGAAAATTTACGATACTGTGCCTCCTATTTTACAATCATTAGGGAAAATTAAAAACCCTTGGCCGAATGTAGATGCCCATAGCGGTGCGCTATTGGTACACTACGGATTTGTAGAATATGAATTCTACACTGTACTATTTGCTGTAAGTAGAGCGTTGGGTGTTTTAGCCAGCCTCTGCTGGGATCGTGCTTTAGGCTTCCCACTTGAGCGCCCAAAATCAGTTACCACAGAATCCGTTAAGCTTTGGTTAGAAGGGAAAGATGAGATTTGGGAGTAATAGGGGAATTAAGAATTTAGAATTATGAATTAAAAATTAAGAATTCATAACTCATAATTCATAATCTCGGTACTGTAATATTCTTGAATGTAGTATCTGAACATCCATTACCTGTTACAATTAATTGCACGCGATAAGTTTGATCGGTAGATTGCCGTTGGTAAGTGTTTTCTATATAGCTAAGAAAAATGTTATTAGATGAGCCGTTACCAAAATTCCATTGATAACTATCTATGGTACTTGTGGGAATAGTGCTTTTGCTATTAAAACTCCATCTCACCTCAGTTGCTTTCTGCCACACTAAAGTTGGTTCGAATAAAGCAGTTGGTTTGGGATTTTCTCCTTTAGCATTTACTAATTTATTAGTACGATAAATTTCTCTGCCATTTAATTTCACGCTCATGATTACATCATAATCATTCGGGTATTTATATTTATACTGAATGGGGTTCCCTGTTTGTACACCTTTACCATCTGAGAAATCCCATTCATATACAGATCCTCCGGGAACATTTTCTGCTGCAGCTGTGAATACCAATCGTTCGTTGGTACATACATCAAACGCAGCAACTGTAAAGTTTCCTTTGATATTATTAAAGGTACCCGGTATTATTATGTTAATAGTAGTATCGCCTTTGCAGCCACTATTGGTAGTTACTGTAAGTTTAACAGGGTAGGTTTTATCGGTAAAGAATTTTGGAAATTCATGTCGAGTTAGCGGCACTGATAATAAAGAACTAGTACTATCGCCCCATTCCCATAAGTAAGACACAAAATCGCCCTGATTAACGGAGGAGGTGCTATTGAACGTAACGAAGTTTAAGTTAGCGGGAAAATCGAATTTAGTTGTGAATCTGACTACGGGCTTGGTTTGTTTGCCAAGTACTTTTATGGGGAAATTGAGTTTTGAGATGATGGTATTTTCATCTTGCATTAAAAATAAATTCACTAAAAAAGATCCTGCTGCCTGATAAGAATAACTAACGCCACTCCCTTTTGCTGTGTTGCCATCTCCAAACTGCCACTGATAAAAAGCGCCTGCAGGTAAAGCCGGACCAACAGCAGTAAAACTAAAAATTTCTGAACTCGGAAAACAAGTACTGGTATTAGTAATGCGTACCACAATATCTCCAAAACTTACTGTGGTAGTATCTTTTGAAACGGTAACAGTACCTTCTCCGGTTAATTTTAGAGACGCTGCAAAATTAGAAACCGTGTCTTTTTTACATCCCCATAAAAGAAAGAAAGGAATGCACAATACATATCGTAGCAGGCTCAATCTCATATTTTTATTTTGCAGCAACGGTAATGTTTGCTACCGTGGTGTCTTTACATCCGGTATTACCGGTAACTATTAATCGTATCGAATAATTTGTGGGAGTAACTGCTTTGGTATACTCTTGCTCAACGATCGTATTAAAGTTATCATTCACAACGCCAAAAGGCATTTCCCATCTATATCCGATAAGATAACCATGGGGTATATTCGATTGGCTATAGAATGCCCATTTTTCGGTGGTTGCAGTACTGCTAACAATATTTCTTAACATCAGCGCCTTAGGTTTTATGTTTTGTCCGAATGCAGTAACCGCTTTATGTGTTTGATAAATAATTTTACCTTTTAAAGTGATAGTAAGTTTTACATCATAGGTATTTTGATAAGTGAACGCTTTTCGAACCGGATTACCCGAAACCAATCCGGTAGCATCAGCAAAATCCCAAGTATAAACGGCTCCTGCCGGAACGCCTGTAGTTGTAGGAGTGAAAATGAAATATTCATTCGTACAGCCATCGTATTGGTCTGCATTAAAATCGCCGCTGATATTGTAAACAGCCGGTACAAAAACATTCAGTGCAGCAGTGTCTTTACAACCTGAATTAGCCGTTACTACTAATTTCACATTGTAGGTTTTATCTTGTGGTACCGGAGGAAAATTCTTAGGGATATATGTATTTGATGTGCTGCTGGTGGTACTATCTCCCCAATCCCAAAAATGATTAGTAATAGTGCCTGTTGGTACGGTAGACCTACTCGTGAAGGTCATGTTATTCAGATAGTTGATGTCGGGTAAAGAACTGGAAAAAATAGCTGTTGGCGATACTTGTTGTCCTAATGCTTTTACCGATATGGATACTTTTTGCAATATGGAGTTATCGGTTGCTTTCACTTGTAGAATAACGGTGTAAGTGCCAGGGTCTTTGTAAATATTTCTTACAGTAGTACCGGTTAAAGATTTACCATCGCCGAAATCCCAAACATATTTGGCTGTTGCCGGAAAGCCTGTAGAAACGGCTCTGAATTCAAATATCTCATTGGAAGGGAAACAGGCATCTGTTCTGCTGAACTTAATGGTAACAGACCCATCTGTAACGGTTGTGGTATCTTTAAAGGCAGAGATTACTCCACCAATTACTGTATTGGTAGTGCTTGCTTCATCAGTTGGAGTAGCATTATCTTTTTTACAACCGGTGGTTGCTCCAAATGCCACAAAACAAAGCCATATAAGGGTTTTGTTGTTTTTCATGTACGAGTACTTGATCAATGTACTCTTCTACAACGTAAAACAGGCTTTATTATTGTTAAGGAATGGGATAGAAACTAGCGGGTAAGCTCATTTAACAAATCGAATAAGTGCAAGGGTTTTGTATACATGTCTAACGAACCATCGGGCAATATCGGCCATACTGTTTTTGGCTTATCCCAATAAAGTTCCACTCCATTATCGTCGGGGTCATTCAAATAAATAGCCTCCGATACCCCATGATCACTGGCCCCCGTAATTGGGTATTGATGATCAATGAGCCGTTGATAGATCGCCGCTAAATCTTTTCGGGTAGGGTAAAGAATGGCGGTATGAAACAAACCTACGCCATGCATACTCGCCTTTGGGGCATTTTTACTATACCAAGTATTTAAACCAATATGATGATGATAACCACCTGCGGAAATAAATGCGGCATCTCTACCATATCGCATAGTGATATCAAAACCCAATAAGCCACAATAAAAATCAAGCGCCTTCTCAAGGTCAGATACTTTTAAGTGAACATGACCGATATGGGTGGTGGAAGGAATTTTATAGGGCGTCATTTTTCTTAATTTTTAATCTCCTTTCATAAATCCTAGAAATAATAGCAAGAGGGAGGAGCCAGAGTGTTGCCAGCGGTTTGTTTGATTCGTCGGGTATTATAATATATGTTATGGCAATAAGGCCGATTACAAATAATAATGATATAAGACCTCTTTTCTTTTTTTCTAACTCACTCATATGTTCTGATAAATTGGTATTTACGCGTAAAGATGGATTCCCTATCAACACATAATGGTGCAAAGCAAATTGAATGGTTACGCAAATAAATATGGCTCCAAAATAGATGGAATAAGCTAAAATATCCGGCTTTGATTTTATCACTACAGAAACGCAAAAGGGGAATAACGCCACAAAAAATAATAATAATAGATTTCTCAGAATTAAGCCTTTATCATAATCTTTTAGTAGACCGAATATTTTTAGATGTTGATACCATACAGTTCCTATAAAACCAAAACTTATCAAGTAAGCGAATATAACAGGGATTAATAATTTCAGATGATGTAATAATTCTGCTCCTTTAAACCGATGTTCGGTTTCGGGTAAGCGTATTTCAATGGCCATTAATGTTATTACAATTGCGAAAACAGCATCGCTAAAAAGAATCATTCTCTCTAGCTGAAACTCTTTTTTTATTTCAGTTCTGGTCATTTCTTTTTCTTCATGCATACCCTTATTTTTAATTTTCTACTTCTACAATTACTTCTACCTCTACGGCAATATTCATGGGCAATGCATACATACCAACTGCACTACGCGCATGCTTACCCTTCTCTCCAAAAACAGCTACCATTAAATCGCTATAGCCATTTATGACTTTAGGTTGATCTATAAAATCACTTGCTGAATTTACCATCCCTAATACTTTTACAACGCGTTTTACTTTACTTAAATCTCCTAATTCTTTTTTCAATACTGCTAAATGTGCGATTGCAACTAATTTAGCTGCTTCATACCCTTTCTCTATAGATACATCGGCAGGTATTTTTCCGGTGATATAAGTCCCGTCTTTTTGTAAAGGCCCTTTACCTGCGAGGAATAAAAGATTACCTGTACGCACTACATTTACGTAGTTGGCAATAGGAGCGGAAACAGCAGGTAATTGGATACCTAACTTCGCTAAATTTTCTTCAGGTTTTTGTGCTATAGATGTGATGGATACTAAACATATCCCTAATAGATAAAATAATCGGTACATAAGCAATAGGATCGGTTAATTGATTAATAGTTCTAAGGTAAGCAAATGAAAACAGTTATCTTCAATTTACTTAATTAATTCAACATGAAACTAATTGCTAACAACATGCATAAGCAGATCCTATTACTCCTATTCTTGGTATCCTCTTTTTTTGTAAGTATAGCGCAAACAAGTAGCGATCCTATTATTCAGGCGATCATCAAAGAAGCCAATGATAACTCGCAATTAAAAAGAATGAGCCATGAATTGTTGGATGGGGTTGGGCCGCGATTGGTGGGTTCTTCTAAGATGCTACAGGCAAGCGATTGGGCCATTGCTCAATATCAGCAATATGGCATTGAGGCCAAGCGTGAGAATTATGGCGAATGGAGAGGGTGGGATAGAGGTGTGAGTCATGTTGATATGCTAAGCCCATGGACAAGATCCCTTGAAGCCACCCAGTTGGCATTTTGTCCGGCTACTAAAAAACCTGTGGTAGCTACTACCATTATACTTGCAGATGTAGCCGATTCATTGGCTTTTCAAGCATGGTTGCCTAATGTTAAAGGGAAATTTGTATTGATATCGATGCCACAACCAACGGGTAGGCCTGATTATAACTGGCAGGAATTCGGTACCAAAGAATCTTTTGAAAAAATGAAGAAGGAACGCACAGCACAAACAGATTCTTGGCGTAAACGTATCACTAAAACCGGATATAATAACAGACAATTAGCAGCCGCATTAGAGAAGGCAGGTGCTGCCGGTATTATTGCCAGTAATTGGTCGAATGGATTTGGGGTAAATAAAATATTCGATGCCTACACAAAAAAAATTCCAACGGTAGATATTGGATTAGAAGATTATGGATTGATTTTTCGATTAACAGAATCGGGTAAAGCGCCGGAGTTGAGTGTGTTTACCGCATCTAAAGAATTAGGAACAGTGCCTACTTTCAATACTTTGGCAACTATAAAAGGAAGTTCTAAAGCCAATGAGTATGTGATGTTATCAGCGCATTTCGATTCTTGGGATGGTGGTACTGGTGCTACGGATAATGGAACCGGAACTATGGTGATGATGGAAGCGATGCGTATTTTAAAAGCGGTATATCCTAATCCGAAGCGTACAATTTTAGTAGGACATTGGGGTAGTGAGGAGCAGGGTTTAAATGGTTCCCGTGCTTTTGTTGAAGATCATCCTGAAATTGTTTCGAATCTGCAAGCTTTATTTAATCAAGATAATGGAACCGGCAGAATTGTAAATATTGGTGGTTCGGGTTATACAAAAGCCAAGGATTATTTAGGAAGATGGATAGCCGCTATTCCAAATACCTATCGTGATTCTATCAAAACAGTATTCCCGGGTTCACCTGGTGGCGGTGGTTCTGATCATGCTTCTTTTGTTGCCGTTGGTGCACCGGCTTTTTCTTTGGGTGCCTTGAATTGGTCGTACTTTAATTATACTTGGCATACACAAAGAGACACATACGATAAAATTGTATTCGATGATTTACGTAATAATGCCATCGTAACTGCCATACTAGTATATATGGCTTGTGAAGATCCCGAGCGTAGTTCTACAGAGAAGGCAGAGTTAGGCGTAAACCCTCGTACCGGAGAAAAATTACAGTGGCCTACACAGGTGAAAGCTAAGCGGAAAGCAGAGTAGGAGCAAGGTTGAAGGTGGAGGGTATACCCAGAAAGATCTGGCAATTACAGATGCTAAACGGGATATTATAAACAGTAGTTTAAAGTAGGATTCCTTTCACAAGGAAACTAGAAAGCTATTTTATCAATTGTGCAATAGTATTTTGGATCGCAGCCTGTTAACATATCTCCACCAATATGTAAAAGACCTTTTTTGCTTTTCTCATATAATTCCGACGTTACATAGCCATACACAATGGGGATGATATTTTTTCTATGGTTTATAAAACAACTTGGCGTAAGCTTACTTGAAAAAGTAAATGGACACGGTAATTCATATACCATGTCAATTTTTATTGTATCCCCAAGTTTGAGAGTAAAACTTGGAGATTTAACATCTTTTATTTTGTAGCTGGAAATAGAAATCGAATAAACACCTTCATCTATATTAGTAAATTGAAAATCACCCGAAGCATTTATACCGGTTTGCTGTACGATGCTATTTTGCTGTATTAAACATGCACTAAGATCGCTGTATGGTAAGCTGCTATTTGTTTTTTGTAGTTTCCCAAAAATACTGGTGGCGTGCATGGCTTCTTTTTTCTCATTACTGGAATGATCTTTTAAAATTGATACCCGCTTCTCTTTAGCTGTTTTTAAAAAATCTACTTCATCGAAATCCAATTCGTACTTTTTGGAATTCAAACTGTAGTTAACAATAAACGGTACTTTGCGCATCTTAGATTTATCAATCATTAAATAATGCCATATGCTAGTTTCTTTGTGCCCTTTATTTACTATTGTTTGATGAAAAGTAAATATGGCGATCCCTTTATCTTTATCAATTAAATTAACTTCTACTTTAGTAATTCTATCTTTTATAGTAAACTCATATTGGTTACTGTTTAACTGCTGTAATTGGCTTATTTGCATGGCTTCCGGGCCTTCACCGCTCCAAAATATCATGGTAGAATCTGTAAATTTTATCTTAAAGTGGCTGTAATAATCATTCGGTGAGTATAAGCAGATTTTTCCTTGGTAAACTTGTAAAATGATCCATTCTTTAGGTAATCCGTTCAAATTAAATTTTCTAAATACTGTTTTGTTAGATCGAAGTTGGTGTAGAGATCTTTTATAGGTATCTTTTTCAAAACCATTTATCTTAAAATCTGCTACATATTTATAAAACTTTGAATTCTTATTCGTTTCCCAGAATACATAATGTGAATCTTCCAGAGTTGTATCTTTTATGATGAATAGCGTATCCGAGACTGCAAAAACAGATATTGGTAATACATAACAACTAAGTGTTACACACAATACTTTTAAGTGGAAACTACTCTTCATAGTATTAACTTGTATTAAGAAATTTTATCGTTATTAGCAGCCAATTGAAATTCCTTCCATTTGGTGGTATCTCCATTTATAATAAATGTTTTTGAATTTTTGAATAGAATGGTTATGCCACCAATAACGGCACCTATTGGGGCTCCGGCAAGAACACCAAGTGCAAAACCTTCACCCGCATTAAAACTGGGGGTTTTATTTGGCTCAGCTGTTGCTGCAAAAAAAATAGCCAATACGCCTGCGCTAATAGAGGATGCTACCAGTATATTATTTCCTGTACTATGTTTTGTTTTAATATAACCAATATCGGTAGCGGGGATATTTAGTATAACAGAACCCCGTTTGAGAGCAATAGAACTATCTGTAACCGAAACAATGGTTCCCTTATTTATTTTCCTACCCGCTTTATTATAGATTCTGATAAAAGAGAAATGCTGTGCAACTACAGCAAAAGAAAATAGCATCATTAGCATCGTAATAATAATTTTCATAGTTGTAGGTGTTTAGTTGTTTTAATTGATTGATAGTTATATAGTGAAAAAAGGCCAAGAACGGGCCCTAATGCCAATAACATATAAACATAGGGTGTTTGAAAAATTTCTTGTAATAAACCTATCAATTGGATACTTACAATCGTAATAGCAAACCCAATACAGTTAACAATAGTTAATGAGGTACCGCGTGATTCGGCCGGTGTATGTTGAGCCACTAAAGCTGAAAAAAGAGGGGAGTCTGCAATTACGGAAAATCCCCAAATGAAAAGGAATAGTAAAAAGAAAAAAGGGGATGATAGGAAGAAGAAAAGAGGAGATAATAAACAACAAGATCCCGATAGTAAAAGTGCATAGCCGGCCATTTTTCTTACACTGGTGTATTGTGATAATACACCGCTAACCATACAAGCAATGCTACCAATAGCAATAATCGAGAACGATAGCAACGGTATATTCAAAGACATACCCGGGTATCGGTTATTATACGCCCTGAGCATAAATGGAATGAATGTCCAGAAAGCATAAAGTTCCCACATATGTCCGAAATAACCAAAGGCAACCGCCCTAAAATTAGGTTGTTGAAATCCATGCAGAAAAGCCGTTAATTGTATTTTTTGCGCCGGTTTTCGGAAGGGGCCTATTGGCACTAAAACCAGCATACAAAGCCCTCCCAGAAAGGATAAGAACGTAGTGCCGTATAAAACATATTTCCAAGGAAAGCCGGCTATATAGTTCTTGAGTAAATGAGGAAATGCCGTTCCCAATACGAGTGCTCCTACTAAAAAACCAAGTGATTTACCCAATGTAGCTTGATAATGATCTGATGCTATTTTCATACCAACAGGGTAGATGCCGGCAAGAAAAAAGCCTGTTAAAAATCTACATAATATTATTTGAGGAACGCTTATATGATCCCAGGTAATGCCCAGATTAAAAATACCTGCCAGCAAAGCACTTAGAAAAAAAACAAGAGATGGTGCAATTCGGTCGGCAATGGTAAATAATGCAAACAGAAATGTTCCTGTAATAAATCCGAACTGTATGGCACTGGTAATATGGGGTATTAAATGAGCTTCTAATGAACCTGCGCTTACTATTTCAGTGATTACCGTATTCCCTGCAAACCAAAGTGTGGTGCAAAAGAATTGAGAAACTACAATGACTAGCAGTATTTTTTTCATATCAAACCTATCAGAGAAAAATAAGCTCTATGAATATTGATCAGTTTGCTTCTGTATAATTCTTGAAGTTATTCAATATAGATTGCCATCCTTGTTGTTGCATCTCTATCGGATTCTGTGTTTCTGGGTCGAAGATGATGGTAACCTCAGTTTGTTGATCCTGTGGATTAAATGTTACGGATGCTTTTCGCCCGCCAAATTCATAGGTAAAGCTTTTCCCTTCTTCAATTTCAGTATAGATAGCCTCAAAGTCGAAACCAAAACTGCCATCTTTGGCTTCCATTCTTGCTTTGTAAGTACCGCCTATTTTCATATTATTATTGGCGCTTGGGCAATGCCAACTAGGGTCTGCAAAATTCCAATTAACAATATGTTTTGGGTTTGTATAATAGTCCCAAACTTTTTCTACATCTGCATGTATTAATGCACTTACTGTTATTTTATGGCTCATATTTGGTTAAAAGTTCACTATTTATTAAATAATAATATTTAAGCTTTTAGATAAATTTTTTACAATCGTTCCATTATAGCATTTTTAATTAGCTTTTCTTTAGTTTGGTCACATTTATTTCTTAAAAAACTTTTTTACTTTTTCCGGTAGTTATTAAACTGAATAAACTTTTTTCTATCAGCTCACTCCATGCACCCGAGCAATCTCCATAGCACTGAAATTTGGGAACTAAGCCTTGATGGGTAAACTGCATTTGTATTTTTCCATTTACTTCTGAAATTTCAAAAATTACTCTTGTTCCTGTCCACTCCGTATTATTCGTGAAAGAAGTTAGATTGCTTTCAGTAATCAACCAAACCACTTTTTTATTGGGGATCAATTCCACTACTTTTTGTTTCGAAATATGAAAATCCATCATATTGTAAATAAACTCATCATTTAGTTTATGACTTTCTCCGGTAATTTTTCCTTGCCACCAATCGCTTACATTATTGATGGCTTCATACACTTTTTGTGCTGATTGTTCTACCACAATTTTTGTTGTAAAATCTTTGTTTCCCATAAATAAAACTTTAAACTTCTGACCATCAAGATCAAAAAAATTTCGCTTCCTCTATTACTTCAAATAAGTATTTAACCAATTCACCCACAGTCTGTCTCTTTCCATTTGTGTTATCGGGTCGGAGGCATTATGGGCAGGAATTTGCCAGCCTATAAATTTCGCAACGGTGCCATTATCTATTAACGTATGATATAGTTTATAAGATTGCGTAATGGGTACTCTTGGGTCGCCTGTATTTGCCAAAATGAGTGTTGGGGCTTTTATGTTTTTAGCCTCTGTAATAGGAGATTGCGCAATGTATTTTTTCATATTATCACCAATATAAGGCGAACCACCGATGGCTCCCGCTCTAGCAACATTGCCGTCGCTTATGGTATATTGATCTACCCAATCGGTAACCGCTGCTCCGGCAACAGTAGCTTTCCAACCACCATAATGTCCTGCTAACCAAACCGTCATATACCCTCCATACGACCAGCCGCTTACACCAATTTTATCATTGTCGATCATACCAGTTGCTTTTAGTTTTTCTAATCCTGCCATCACATCACGTCCGGGACCTGCTCCTGCATCTTGCACAATCGCTAATTTATATTCACTACCTAAATTATCACTACCTCTATAATTGGGTTCAAAAACAAAGTAACCTTCGTTGGCTAATATTTGCGAAAACCTGGAGAACGCTTCTATAGATGCAGCATTAGGCCCTCCATGTACTACTAGCACCAAAGGATATTTTTTACCTTTTTCATAATTCACAGGATAAGTAAGGATACCACAATGTTGCAGACCGTCGTTTTCCCATCTTATTGTTTCTGTTTTGCCAAATGTAAGTTTACTGGCTTCACTATTATAATCGGTTAATGGAATAGGTTTTTGGCTTGAGGATGCCATGAAATATAATTCAACCGGTTTGTTGGGTTCTGAGCCTGTAAAAGCAATAGCACCTGTTTTACTAATAGTAGCATCTAACCAAAAACTCCAGGAAGGGGCAATATTTCCTAAGTTGATAGGAGTCGTTTTTCCATCTAAACCCATGCTCCACATGGAGGTCTTATTGTCGTTATGTCCGCCCACCAATAGGCTTTTGCTATCGGGCATCCATGCAGAAAGATAGAGATCTCTGTTGAGTTGGGTTGATATTGGCTTTCCTTCACCACCGGTAGTATTGGTAATCCAAAGCTCGTTGATGCCTTCATTTACATTATTGCTTTTATACCAGTATCCAATTTTGCTTCCATCCGGTGAAAAAGTAGGGTAGGCTTCCAGTTTTATTCTGGTAGTTAATGGTTTATAAGTTCCGTCTTCAACATTCAGTAATTGAATCGTTCTTTTTTGCCCATCACCCGAATAGGGAGTTGCTACTTTTACAAATAAAATGGTTTTACCATCTGCAGACCAAGAGAAGGGTGAAGAAGGTGCACTTGGTGGAATTACCAATGGCAAACTCCAATCGCCATCTGTTAATCTTTTGTTCTCGGCGGTATTGGTATTTACCAACCAAATATGTGCGGGTAATGGTTGGCTACCTATGAACATATCGTTATTGGTAATTTCAAAAGCGGTGAACCCTTTTTCGATTTCGGCTTTGTTTTTAGGTTCATTCAATACAGCATAGGCAATTTGAGATGAGTTAGGGCTCCATGCAAAATGCTGTACCCCTTTGGCTGCTTTTGTTATTTGCTTCGCTTCTCCTCCTTGTAAAGAGAGCAAAAAGATTTGATTAGTAGCTTCCCTGCCTGAGCCTGCTCTGGAAATAAAAGCCAGTTGTTCGCCATTAGGTGCCCAGCGTGGACTAGAAACTGAGTATCTGTCTTGTGTGAGTACACGCTTTTTTCCCGAAGCAACATCCACTAAAACAAGTTCAGCATTAAAACGATTGTTGATGTAGTCGGGGCGTGATACAACTATTACTATACTTTTTCCATCCGGCGATATTTGTGGATCAGCAATAGTTACAAATTTGGCATAGTCTGATAATTCAAACTTTTTTTGCGCGAAAACTTCGTTGATTCCGGATGCAAGCATTAAAGTAGCTACTAAAGAAAATACTATTCTCATGTTATGATTATTTAATAATTATAGTTTTGGTATCAGATGAGGTACAGATAAAACTTGAGGATAACAAGTTATCGAATTATAAGCATTACTCCAATTTCAAGTCGCTCTTTTCGTATATATGTTTACCTAATGGTAAGCTTCTTTTAAGTTTCCAAAAATGCCTGGCTTGGGCAATAGTCATTGTTGGGTTATCTGCAAAAAAGTCGCGTATGTATTTGTTATATTGATTACTTGGTGGAATCTCCGTTTTAAAATTTTTATCTTTTCGCTGTTCATTGAGTCTGTGCCACTCATTTACGGCATCTTGTAAGGTCTTACCGCAATTGTTTTTCATAAATCTCATGAATGGGATACTGAAATGAAAAGTATCGCCACAATGTTGCTTGAAAAATTTTCTTGTATTAGGCCCATTGGTGTAGCTGTCTGTAATTATTGTATCTAAGGTCAGTAGCGATCTAGCCCAATTAAATGTTGAAGTTGGGGAAATCTTTCCGGCTATTTCCTCGGTTTTAACAAATCCATTGTCTAATGCCGTTGCAAGGCGCTCTAAAATATCAAATTTAGATCCAAAATAGCTTAGTCTTTTTTGTTTACAAAAATTTACTAACTCTTCTTTGAGCCAATACCAACGCTTTAGTTCTTCACCCGTTTTGATATCTTGAATATTGGGTCTTGTCATGCTTCGATAAAGTTATGATATGTTGGTTTTATCAAGAGTAGTGTAGATATTCTATCGCTATTTTGGTAGCTCCTTACGTTTTAACCAAAAAAATATGGAAAAAAATAAACATACAATGGGCAACACTGCTCCAAATTCATCAATAAAGTATTTTGTGCTACCCGTGTCTTTAGTAAGCGGAGAGAAAATTGACTGAATAAACAAGTTATGACTTGCGTGTAGTAAAACGCAGGTCCATAAACTATTTGATTTGATACGGTACCAAGTAAAAATAAAGCTAATACTTATTACCATCACACTAAAACATGTAAGTCCGTACCATGTAGGTGTTCCTTTATTATAATCTGCAAAAATAAGAATAGGATAATGCCAAACTGACCAAATAGCCCCGGTAAGCAATGAGGTTTTAGTATACCCTATTTTTTTATATAATTCCGGTACTAAAAAACCCCGCCAACCAATCTCTTCTCCCAATGCGTTAGCAATTGAACCGGGCATACCAAATATGCCCATTATTATAAAGTATAGCAGAATGGTTAAACTGTTAGATAATTTATCAAATCCAAACGATGCAGCGATCTGCGTAACTAATTCTGTATTGTAGAACTTTCCCCAGCCAACTATCCAAATAATTAGATAGGCAATAAGGGCATAAAGTATTGGAATTGAGTAGCTTTGGATTTGAAAACTTTTTTCACCCAATTGCCATCCAAGTAAAGAAAGATCTCTCTTTAATAGTAGCGAAGTAATGATTGCAGAAAGTCCGGGGCACCACATTAAACCCGTTACATACAATCCAAATCCACTTCCAAGCTTTCCCGTATGTATAATTAAAAAATAGAAAATTGAACTTAAAGTAAAAGTAATAAGTAAAAAAGTTATTACGGCTTTTATGGGTTTGTACTGTAACTCTTGCATAAGAAATTATATTTTTTGTCATAATATTTTATTGAGGTCAAAGTCAACTTACATAAAATCTAATGTTATAAGCAGCTTTTCTCTCATTCAATTAGTTTGTAACAATAGGAATCAGCAAAACACTTTGATGTTTACTGTCATTGTAAATTTTAATATGTGCAGTATGAGCATCTCTTGCTGTTTCGTTTGCGACTACTCCACCACTACAATAATTTTTTTGATCATAAATTCCGTTAGGAGTGGAAATGATTAAACGTAACCTACTACCTTTTTCAATCACCCGTGAGATGAATGTAAAATTTTTAAAATGAAATAAATTGATCTCTCCCGGTTGTAACAATTTTGCTTTCCCTAAATCATCCTTATACCTGGCTCTTAATCCCTGACTCGTCAAAAGTACACTTGAACCGTCTGCCTTTATTTCATAGACATTTGCCAATATATCTATATCTTTTACCTCTGTTTCTATAAAGGCTTTTAGCTCAAAAAAACCTGAAACTTCGGTTTCTTTTTCATATATAGCCGAATGATAAATTACCCCTGCTGTGTCAATTCCATAAGCAAGTCTTTGGTCTACCAAATAATTATCAGTCACATTTGGTAATAAAAATTCGATTGAGTTAAAGGTTTTGTTCAAAGGGTCATAGGTATATTCAGAAGGAATACTATTTTGAGGAATATTTGATTGTAAAACTGCTGATTGTACTACATTATGTTTATTGGTATTGGTTGAATTTAAATATAAACTTTGTTTGTCTTTTCCAATTTCATCAAGTGAAGAGGCGTATTTCCAAATATTTTTGTTGGAAACAAAATAGGCGACTTTGTTTTTCAAAAAATCGGGCTTTGAACTACCTTTTAGAGTAAAGTCATACCATTGTTTATGAAGTGCATTCATATCAAGCAAACAAGCATCACCAAAAGTTAAACCTCCTACGTCTTTTTTTGGGGTCCTTGTACCCGCATGATCCCATGGTCCTATGATAAGATAATGATTGCTTTTAGCAGATGGTGAGGCATATTGCATAAACTCTTTATAGAATGTCAATGCACCAATTTGATCTGCATCGTAATCAGCAGTAATAGTTAATATCGGAATATCTATTTTCGCATACTGTTCAGGTGTAGGCGACATAGCTTTGAAATAATCATCATAAGCGGGGTGCGCCATCCATTTCTGAAATGTGGCATTAGGGTTACCAACTAATGTATCCAAGCTCTTAAAAGATAAATCTTTTTGAAAGCGTTCTTCAAATTTACTTGTCCAATATACCTGATCTCCAAAAAGAGCCCCATTGGGTGTTTTACCGTTGGTATAAGTCAGCCATTGAGCAACATAAGGGTAGTATATATTGTTCAACATTGGAAAATCGACTCCCGGTTTCACAGATGCAACTGGTACAATCGTTTTCAAATGAGGCGGAAACTCTTTGGCAGTTGCCCATTGATCGTAGCCACTATATGAGCCACCCCACATTGTTACTTTTCCGTTGCAATAATTTTGAGATGCAAGCCATTCAACTATATCATGGCCATCTTTCGCTTCTTGCATCAATGGATCAAAAACTCCTTCGCTACTTCCTCTTCCTCTCGCATCTACGATAGCATATATATATTCATTTTTAGCAAAATAAGTCCCTCTTGCATGATATGTATCAGCAATATATGGTGTCAGTTGAAGGATAAGCGGTAATGCTTCTTTTTGCTCGTGAGGTTTATAAATGGTAGCGTTCAATTGAACTCCGTCTCTCAATTTAATTTTGACGCCGGATAGAATGTCTATGTTCTGTGCTGAAACTGGAAGAACTAAGAGAACGCTGATAGCAAAGAAAAAATTCTTCATATTTTTTAAGTGTTAAGTCTTCTGATAATAGTATTTACACAGCAAGGCTAAAGACAAGTTACTGAAGTTCTGTCATCCCGCCAAGGCGGAACAATAGCCGTTGGGACATCCGCCTAGGCGGATAAAAACCTAACTTTTGGTAACAGGATGTGAGAAGCTCGCTATTTTTTTGAAGTCTTATAGTTCAAGTGTATAAAGCCAGTATCTTTTCCCAAGTCGCTTGTCAATTTCTTTCAAAATTTTAAACCCCATTTTTTCATAAATATGTCTGGCATCGTTCATGAATTCTGAAGTATGGAGGGCTATTACAGTTTCTTTAGCCTCTTTTGCTTTATCGATACACATTTGTGTGAGTTGTTTCCCAATACCAAACCCTCTGAAATCAGGGTCAACAGTTAGAAATCTAATATAGCACCAATCATCGTTGTAAATATTAGTCGGATTTCCTTTGGGGATGAGAAAAGCCATTCCAATAATTTCCCCGGATTCTTTTGTACACAAAAAACTGTAAGACTTTTGAATTAAGTCTATGTAAGTATTGTCATTGGAAATATTCGAATGTAGTTTTAGCCAATTATCAGATGTTAAAACAGATTTAAACTGCCCCCACGATTTGATAGTTAGCATTTTCAAGCTAGATATGTCATTATTGGTTCCTGATCGAAATTTAAAGTTCATTTTTATTTCTATTATTCAATTTGCTACTATCTACCCGAACTAATTTTGATATTGAACAAGAAAATGCATTCTTGTATCTCAACTGCTGCAAAGGGTTTTAGCGACAGAAAACTTTCGTTTTATAATAGTAAAAATCTATCACATCCGAAATTTGATTCCAGTCTTTAATATGTGATTTAAATCCATTCCTTAAATAAATATCATAACCGTTTGTTTGAGCTGCCTGAATTACAAAAGGACCTTTTTCTGTTAACGCTATATTACTTGTTTCTTTGGGAATTACGAGTGCAATATGCCCAGGTTTATGTGCATTGCTATTTTTTGTTGAAGCAACTACAACATAACCCTCATTAGCTAGCCTTTGCGCTTCCAATAAAGGGTTATCGCTTATTTTTTTCCAACCCTGTTTTATTCCTTCTTCAGCATTTAACCAATTAAACTGGGCATTAGCTAACAGTTCTTGTGCATGCTGAGGGGGTCTCAATATGTATATGTTTAACTGCTTGCAGGCTGCTGCAACAAAAGCACTACAATGGGTTTTTATTTCTTTGGTAGCGTTAGGGTTATCCGGCTCACCGGTTTCCCAGTTAATATGATGCCCTGCAAGCCATTTTTCAACTACATTTTCCTTGATATAAAAATCACGTAGGCACTTTCCTTCAATATTGACAGGTATAGACTGCTGTCCAAAACAAGTAAAGGAAGAAAGAATGCTTACTACAAGTATTAGTGTTTTCATAATGATGTTTTCTACTTTTACCAAAGCGATAGTAGTGGTTCGTTGTTTCGGCTCCTTAGTTCATTTGTTTTAGTAGTTGTTTAATAATGTCTTTTATACCTTTCTCTTTGTTTTTTGCATCTTCGATTGTTTTAAATACAATGAGTTTTCTATTGTCTTTAAATTCTCCCTCAAGTATGTTCGTATTGTCCTTAACAGTTGCTCCTTGCAAAAAAACCATTCTAATGCAGTCCTGCCGGTTGAATATAAAACCTACTATATATCGTTTATATTCTTTTGGCTCAAATGGTTTCATTTGCCCTGTAAAAAAGAAAGTAGGTGCATTCCAATAAATTCCTTCGCCTATTTTATTGTCAATGCTCATAATCAGTTTTCGAACATATGTAACAATGTCTTTTAATGGGTGATTAAGTTCTTGTATAAACTTATCTACCTTTTCAGGCTCAGAAACACCCAAAGTTAAATTTGTTTCTTTTTTAGCCATTTTGTTTGTTGTTAGATAACAATAATTTTCATCCTATCTCTATAAACCCAATAATTTGTTTAGTTTTTGTCTGGATTCTGGGTTTTCTTTTATAGACAAAGCTTTTTTGAAATTTTCTATCGCTTTAGGTTTATTGTCGATTGCCAAGAAATAGTCGCCATAAGAATCATAGACATTAAAACTTTCAGGGTAATTATCAACGTTCATTTTAAAAAACCTTCCTGCTTTATCATATTTTTTTTGCTGTAAAAATGCATATCCATACTCATTGATAAAGCCTTCGGTTGGAAAAACTTTATAGCCAAACAGTTTTGAAACTTCTGCATAATGATATTCAATTTTTTTTGCTATATCAATTGTAGAATCAAAAAAATCTTTGGATGAAAGCTTTAAACGATACTTATCGAAAATGAAGCGAAAAGCATCATATTCTGCAATTAATGGTACAGATCCATGATCATCACTACTATAATATTTACTTTCATACCTCAATCCATTTTTTGTTTCGCTCTTTATTATTTTATCTAATTCAAGAATTGAACGAATATGTCTTGTAGTAGTTGAAGTATCTTTTTGAACTTTTGTTATGTCCATACCTTCATTCATAGTATTGGCAATTCCTACATACAAAGTAGTACCAGCAAATTTCTTTTCTGCCAAAACTTTCTTCGACGATTTTAATAAATTCATCTTGTCCCACCACATACTTGGGTCGATGCTAATATAGGAATTGAACAATTTTGTATGGTTCATTACGATATTCATTACGGTTAGTCCACCGAATGAATGCCCAATTAGCATTTTATAAGGTTGAGTTGGATATGCTGAATCGATATATGGAATCAGTTCTTTTTCGATAAAAGAAACAAAATTTTCACCTCCACCAGATGTTTTCGAAAATGCACTATCCACCATAGGAGGGTCGGCATCTACATGCGTTGGTGTCAAATCCCTTGTTCTGTCTGTATTGGGGATACCAACCACTATCATTTCGGGGCAAATAGTATTACCGTTAACTTGACTGAGTTGTTGAATCATACCAACTACCGAATAGAAATGACTATCTCCATCCAATAAATAGAGAACAGGGTATCGCTGCTTAGAATAAATACCGACCTGGAAATTATTGGGTACATATATCCAAATCTTTCTTTGTTCATTCAGTACTTTCGACTGAATACTATCGATAGTGCCTATTATTACTTTATTATTGACTTGGGCGATTGCAGATGCTGAAAAGAAGAGTATTAGAATAGAAAGAATTATTTTTTTCATTTATTAATATATTTTCATTTTTTAAAAACTAGTAAGGGACTGATAACGAAAGCCAATAGTACTATGCGATTCATTTTCATAATTCTATTAAATATTATATTTATTGCTAAAGGTTACGGCTTGGCAGAGGTTAGATAATAGTATTTACACAGTGGGACTGAAGACAAGTTACTGAAGTTCGGTCATCCCGCCAAGGCGGGATAAATGACTATCAGCTTTATTCAAAAGCTAACTAGCTTGAAGATATTCGTAAACTACAACTATTTCTTTTGTATATTACTAATCGTATATCCCGCATTTATTGGATTATAGCCAGCATTTATGCAAGCCCTTGTCAAGATTTCTTCTGAGAATCTAACATTATACATGTCTCCCAACTCAGATTTAGAATACTTATCAGCAATATCTTTAAACTCCTTTCCTTTAGTGAATTTCATGATTGCTTGAATATCTTCATTTGTTGTAATTTTTTTTAATAAAGAAAGCTCAGCTAAATATTTATCACTGTAAAATGTTAAGGAGTATTTTGTTTTTAGTAATTTACTATTGATTTGTAAGGTATCAAGTTGCTGTTTTGTTAAATTCTTACTTACTGGGAGAAAGTTTATTGTTTTATTATCTACTTTTTCGATGGCTAATACTGAATATTTTCTTTCATTTGTTCCTATCCGATTCAAATAAGCGGAGTCTAATAGTTCTAGTTTAAACAGAAAAAAATCATTCGATTTTTCGATTGATAATATTTTGCTTACTGAAATTGGATTCGCTTTATTAAAAAAATCGTAGTAGAATTCATAACTATACAGAGTATCATTGCTTTGGTATAACTTAATATTTTTGCTATTCATAGTAAGAAAATTATACCCTTGTTCGAGATAATTTGGTACTTGCGAATAACCAAAGAAAGGTGAAAGTAAAAATAAGATTAAGCTTTTTTGCATTTTTAAATATTGGTTTTGCAATATATCGGAATTAGTGCTGGTTGGCAATAGCATTAAAACTGTCTGCTTGGTCATCCCGCCACAATGAGATTAAAGACAAGTTACTGAAGTTTAATTATCCTGCCAAGGCGGTACAACAGTTGAAGGGCTAAGTACAAAAGCCGCCTTTTGCAAAGCCACTTGTTAGCCGTAGTTATTTTACGAACTCTGAAATTAAGAAAATGTTATACAGCCTTTTTTCTTTTGTATGTTCATTAAAGTATAAACAATAAAGCTTGGGCTTATCTCCTTTAGAAAGTTCTTCTTTTAGGGCTTTCAGGATGTTGGGTTGAATGCACATCCAAATTTCTTCGTCTGCAATTTTAAAAAGAACTTGTGAACCCGTTAATTGTTCAAGCTGAGAAGGATTCCCACCAAACAATTTTAAACCACGTTTCATAGAATTTAGAATATCTGGACTCATTTTTCTTGTTTGACCCAAAAACTCTGCTGTAAAACTATATTTGTCAACTCTTGTATAGTATTGAATAATTTCTGGGTGCTTTTCAACACTATCAGCATAATTTCTTTCTAGTTTTAAAACACTAGCAATATCAACTTCCGGATAGTTTTTGTTCCAGTTTTCCCAATACTTCTTTTCTTCTCCAGTCTGACCAAACAATACTTGAAAGTGAAAAAGAATAATTGCTATAAAAACCGAGGTAATTTTACTCATATTTAATTGCGGCTAAAGTTACAGCGTTGAAGCAGTTGGGGAAAGATCTTCCGTTACCCTTGGCTTACAGTTACTAAATAAATATACTAAAAATTATGAATATATTCTGCTGGTGATTAGAATTCCATCAAGCCGGAACAAATGCTTGGATTTTTAGTCATTCTATTTCAGGACGAGACATTCTATGTGTTCAATTATTTTTTCTTAGAAGTGATAAAAAATGTCAACATAAAACTTACAAAGCCAATTATAGCTGTTAAGTTTCTCCAAAAATGGTAACCTAACCATTCATTTCTAATTTGCTCCCAATTAACTGGTATTGTCCCTGGTTGTAGGCTTTGTAGTTGTTGATTAATTGGAACGTTTCCTCTAAATGCTATGACTGTTCCTGCGATACTTAACAAAAGAGTTGTCAGGACTAAAATAGATTTTAATCTTTCCTTGTCCTTCCAAAATATTATTGTT
>JAFWCB010000019.1 GCA_017537025.1 Sediminibacterium sp. | reverse complement strand
TCCTATTAATCGTAGTTGGTGTTGTATTCACATCATTAGATGATAAAGAAAATGCTCAGCCACCAGGACAATTGAAAAAGGGACTTCTTACTTTAATTGTTTCTACTTTTGGCTATCTTGTATATGTAATTATTATTCGTTGGTATAACATCGATGGTTGGTCTGCTATTTTACCACAAGCAGTTGGTATGTTTGTTGGTGCGGTTGTACTGACATCTAAACATAAACCATTTAACAAATATGCAATCCGTAACGCTTTATCTGGTTTACTATGGGGAACTGGAAACTTATTCTTACTTCTTTCATTACCACGTGTCGGAGTAGCAACAAGCTTCCCATTATCTCAAACTGGAATCGTTATCTCAACATTTGGTGCGATTGTCTTCTTAGGCGAAAAGAAAACGAAACGTCAATTGATCTTTATTGCACTAGGTAGTGTTTTAATTATCGGCGGCGCTGTATTACTTGGTATGACAAAAGCATAAACTTATAATCTATTAGTAAACCCCTGAGGCACATATGCTTCAGGGGTTTTTTAATTCTAATTATTTTCTAGATATAATTATTTGTATGTTTTTGGCCCTTATAATTATTCTTCCACTCTAGCAAACCCGCTACACATATAAAGAGATTAATAACAGCTAATATTAGCATAACATATAACCCAGTGGAGATATAAATTGAAATACTAACTACATTATATAAAATCCATAAATGCCAGTTTTCTAGGATTTTTCGACTTAGCATAAATTGAGCTACTAATCCTAGTACAGCATTTAAAGCGTCTAAATATGGACTTGTTGATTCTAAGTAATGGACTTGATAATACCCCCAACCAATCCATGCAACTAAAATAAAGATTATATAAAAAATCCAACCTTGCAAATCTAAACGAACTGTTGCTTTTACCTCTTCCTCCCCACTACGTGCAATCCAATGATACCAACCATATACATTAAATATAAATTGAAAACCTGCCAATACTGCCATTGCATATAAACCTTGTGTAATAAAAATATAGAGAAATACCGCAACGGTAATCATACCGAATAAAAAGTTGGATACTTTTTCTCTTGCTAATAGCCAAACATTAATAATTCCCATGACCGATGCAAAGATTTCAATATAGCTCGATTGAATATACAATCCAACCAATACACAAATAATACTAGTAATGAGTAAAAAGAGCGGACTTCTAATCATAATCATCTCTCCCCAGATGTGTAATAAATTCCCTATCACTAGTATAAGGAATCACTCTCCCCTTCACCATTAATTTCCTACTTTTCATTATCTATTCCATCTACAATAAGCCTTTTCTTTTTACAAAATTCTCTTAAAAATGGTATCGTTTTTTATAACATATCTCCACTAGAAAGGAATAGAGGATATGCTAACTAAACATCGAATTCTATTTATTGGTGCTGGTCGTATGGCAGAAGCTATATTTTCCGGATTACTTAAAACAAGCAAAGAATACATCGAAGAAATTATCGTTTCTAACCGAAGCAACGTAGAAAAACTGGAACAATTACAAGCGCGATATAATGTGTCTACTACAACAGATTGGAAGCAGCATGTTACATTTGTTGATACGATTGTTTTAGCAATGCCGCCTTCTGCACATGAAGAATTATTAGCAGAATTATCTCCTTTACTATCGAATCAACTTGTCGTAACGGTAGCTGCCGGCATCGGCCCATCTTATTTAGAAGAAAGACTTCCTAAAGGAACGCCTGTTGCTTGGATTATGCCAAATACAGCTGCTGAAATTGGTAAGTCTATCTCCTTATAC
>JAFWCB010000018.1 GCA_017537025.1 Sediminibacterium sp. | reverse complement strand
TGACGCCTCAAGACCCTTATCCCAAAAGTCAGATTTTTGATAATTTTGAATCAACTGATTAACTTCCCAACCTTGCAAGTAATTTTGAATCATATACGCACCTTGATTAATCTCTTGAACAATGTTTTCTATATCAGTTTCAACCTTATCAAGTTCTGCCTTAACAGCTGATTCGTAGCCTTGGGCAAGGTCTTTGGCATGTTTCGAAACTGTATGAATAAGCGATGTTCGCAAAGCAATCCGTTTGCCACCTGAACTTTTTGCGATACTAGCTTGTAAATTAGCTATTTTTTTCTCGCCTTTTGCATCATCAATATTAAATTTGATATTGCCATTTTTTTCAAACTTGAAAGACCCTAGTAAATGACTAGTTACGCCACCTATATAGTAAACGGAGCCAGCCGTATTTTGCGCATCATGGCTGATAACGAACTTACCGCCGACCTCCTCCTCGTGCGCACGATAATTGATATATTGGGCCATGTGCGCATTCATATATGTCCGTTCTGCTTTTGTTAGCGTATTATAGTTAAACCAGCCATGAAAAACTGTTGCAGGAATATGATATTTAGCACCTATTTTTAACATATAGGCACTTTGAGAATACCCCGATAATTGGTTAATCTGCCAATCAGGGTGTACTTTCATTAGGGTTAATAGATAGCGTTCTGCTACGTCGTATTGCGTAGAGTTGCCAATGATACTCTGAACAGCACCCTGTAAATCCGCGGGAGATGCAGGATTGGTAGCCGCAGCTACTACTGTCACATTACCATAATCAACCACACCTTTTTTGATTGGTGCAACTGCCATCCCTGAAAAGCCAAGACTATCATTCGTCGTGTAGGGAACATCTCTGTAACCGCCATTCGGTAATGGCTCACGATAAATGGCAGACCCTAGTTGTTCATCGTTGGAGGTTGACAGGACTTTGAAATCTTGGCCTCCAGCCTCTAAAACTTGGCCTTTGTTAATATCTTTAGTAGATTTTCCTTCTTTTTTATAATTATGGTCGACTCTATAAACTTGACCATTTAAATCTACAAGTTCTTCTTCTGTAGCCATTTTAAATCTCCTTACTTTTTCCATTCGAATAGACAACTAATACTAAAGTCTCTGTTTTTCCTGTACCTTTATACTTATACATTGATTCAGATAAGTCCATCGCATACCTATTAGTTTGGATAGCTTGGATAGAAGTATAGTCTGTCTGTGAATATCCCTCACTTTCAGGCTGATTTTCTGTCCAATCTGCTGTAATATGGAATGTTGACCAATAAAAGCCTGTTTTATCATTTTTTGCAGTATCATCAAATTTAATTTTTTTAATATCGGGATATTTTTCTTTTAATTTTTTCACAATCTCTGTTTCGAATCCCTCATATCTTAGGGTATTCGCCATTTCAGCTACTCTTTGATTATGCGTTTGTTTCGTCATATATAAGTTTCCTCCGACAATTCCGACAACTAGTAATAAAGGAATAGTAATGCTTATCCTTATTTTCTTTCGCTTATTCATTCAATCCTGCCGATTTCTAAATTTATAAAATGGATCATGAGGATGGTCAAGTTCTACTGTGTCATCTGTAATGGTTTGAGAAACAAGTGTAGACTTTAATGTTGATATGGTGATCTGATTTCCAATTTTCTGTGATGGTTCGGCAGCCTTTGAAAGCTGTTGTTTGATAAAGGCGACATCCAATTCATCTTCATACCCTAAGAAATGAAGCTCCGTTATCTCATTTTCAGTTATATGAATAGGGGCGTGTGTTGCAGTTTTTCCAAAAGGGTGAAGAATTCCACCATAACTCGCTAAAACTGTACCGTCTTCTTGTTTTTGAAACCCTCTCGATATGATGATGTACACGTCATCATTTTCTTTTATACTAATGACTGTACCAAGTGGTAATAAACTGATTGCTTCCGACATATTAGACCTCTTTCTTTTTTCCAGTTGAATTCGTGACTAATACAGGAGTTACTGTTTTTTCTGTTTTTTCTGTCTCTTCATACTTATACATCAACTCAGGCAATGACATTCCATAGCCATTAGTTCGTATATCTTCAAGAGAACTATATCCTGTAAAATCTGAATAATATTCTGATTCTGGTTGTCCTGTTGTCCAGTCAGCTATGATATAAAACGTTGACCAGTAACTACCTGTTTTATCATTTTTACTTGTCCCCTCAAACCTGATTGCTTTAATATCGGGATATTTTTCTTTTAGTTCTTTCACAATCTCTGTCTCAAATCTCTCATATCTTAGGTTATTTGCCATTTCAGCTACTCTTTGATTATGCGTTTGTTTCGTCATATATAAGTTCCCTCCGACAATTCCGATAATTAGTAATAAACCAATAGCTATGCTTATCCTTATTTTCTTTCGCTTATTCATTCAATCCTGCCTATTTCTAAATTTATAAAATGGATCATGAGGATAATCAAGATTTTATTCACCATCTGTCCTTATTGAGAAAGGGATGAAGAAGCCCGCTATAACCCGCTTAAAATCTACTATTCATTTGTTTTTCAAACTTCCCACTACAATAAAGTAAGCGCTGTCATTTTAAGTGATATATTCATTCTATTTCATTTTATGATATTTGTCAAAAAATTAAAGAATACGACATCAATACTACCTAAAAATTAATCAGTTGATCATCATGGTATGAAGACAATGACTATTTTCAAACTAGAAAAGACCTTCCTATTTGGAAAGTCTTTCTGATGCGGTCAACTTCAAAGTGCGCACTATCCCTTTATTTTAGGTCTTGATGATTGTGTAGACTGCGACAAACGAATGGCAGATACCCTAGTGCATGCCCATTTCTCAAATCAAGAAAATGATTGCCGTTTTCTTATCAGAGTATGACCGTAGATTATAGGGCATCATAAAAAGGAAAGTGGCGAATACCAGCTTTCCTTTCATCATTTCTTATCGTTCTTTATAAATACCTAGGCTAGTCGTCAGCTGTTTTTTACGTGAACCTTCTATATGTGTCACCTTGAGACCCCGATAGGATTCATTCTATACCACATCGCTAATTCCTACTTAAAGATTAGCACCGACTTGTTCCAGTAATTGAACAATACCTGCAGGATTTGTCCCGCCAGCCATGGCCATATCAGGTTTACCGCCACCACGACCATCAATAAATGGTGCAAGGGCTTTGACTAGATTTCCTGCCTTAATATCGCCACTTTGACTTGCTACTAATAGATTCGCTTTTTCACCAATCTGCGCAACAAGTACTAAGACATCTGAACTATTCTTTTGTTTCCAAATATCCGCTAAACTACGTAATGCACCCGCATCTTTTGCTGCCACTTTCGCAGCAATATAGGTGATG
>JAFWCB010000017.1 GCA_017537025.1 Sediminibacterium sp. | reverse complement strand
TTGAATATCGAGATGGTACACTGATTGATGTTATCAACCAAATCAAAGAGTAGCCGTCATGTCTATTTTTACTAAGGGAAAGCCAGTAAGTCTAGCTGATATACTTGCCAGTAAAGTAGCGCGTGTTGCTAGATTACAAGAGGTTAGGCAAGCATTTTCTGATGCAACGCTTATCTCGATCACCCTGAATATACCGGGAAATATAAAGAATAGTCGTCAGATACAGCTTATTTTTCGAGCGGGTATGCGCGAGCTTACT
Organism: Sediminibacterium sp.; assembly: GCA_017537025.1. GTDB lineage: Bacteria > Bacteroidota > Bacteroidia > Chitinophagales > Chitinophagaceae > Sediminibacterium. Next base: position 1,906 of record JAFWCB010000017.1, on the reverse strand, counting down.
AGGGTGATTATGGCTCAGTGGCAAACGACACATCTTGACTTGCAGACAGGACCAGAGGCAATTCTTGTGGTCGATATTTCTGCTAATACTTGTAAAGCAAAGGCAGTTGCATTTGAGACACAATTTGCATTAGGTCGTTTATTTGATGTGGATGTTTTGGCGGCTGATGGTAAGTATCTGTCGCGGTCAACTCTAGGGATGCCCTGCAGGCCTTGTTATGTATGTGGAGAAGATGCAAAGATCTGTGCCAGATCACAACAGCATCCATGGTTTGCCATGCAAAAGGCACTAAATGCCTTATATCTAAGGTATGTCAGCAAAGATAAAGAGAAGTGGATATCGACGGCTATCCGTGCCATGCTCTATGAAGTATCTGTGACACCAAAACCCGGTTTGGTAGATCCAGGTAGTCAAGGGAGCCATAAGGATATGGACGTCTTCCTTTTTATTGATAGTGCCATCAGCTTACGACCTTACTTTACTGCCTTATATGACGTAAGTTTATCTTGGACAGCGTCTTTGCCCAGCCTTTTTGAGGAGATAAGACGGTTAGGAATCAAGGCTGAAATCACGATGTTGAAAACGACAGAGGATGTCAATACGCATAAAGGGGTTATATTTTCATTGGGCATTCTCTTTTCAGCCAGTGTCTATCAGAAGCAGGTATCACTTGATTTACAGAATATCATCTGTCAGATGTTAGCTGGACTGACAGAGCAGGCATTTGCAGGGTTATCCAATAAGTTGACCTTGACTGCCGGTGAAAGTCAGTTTTTGAGCTACGGCTTAACAGGTGTTCGGGGTGAAGCTGAAAAAGGGTTTCCGACTGTATTTGATTTGGCACTCCCTTATCTGAAAAATAGAAAAGGAACGATGAATGATCGCTTGCTGGATACCCTGATGCTGATTGCTACTGGCATAAAAGATACCAACTTAATTAAACGGGCTGGTGATATTACCATACTATCCGATTTACAAGAACAAGTCACCCACTATTTTGACTTAGGAGGTGCAAAAACGGCAGCTGGTAAGGCCTATATGTATCAGCTAGATCAAGTCTTTATCCGTCAAAATCTTAGTCTAGGTGGATCAGCAGACCTATTAATACTCACGATTTTTCTTGAGCTATTAACTGATGCGCTGTGATAGTTAGCACCCTGTTCATGAGGGTATGACAAAAGTAACTGCTATAAAAATAAAATAAATGAAGTCGCAAAACATATAAAGCAATTTGCCTAAGCTAAGGTATAGGTTGCTTGCGTTACTCTAAGTTTTGCCTGCTTTATCCAAGTAAGCTAGTCTATTAATCGCTTACTTGATCTGCGACCAGTCTTGGTAGACACTATGACAAACAAGTACAATTTAGCTTCGTACAAATAAAGGGTTCGATTCCTTTTGGTCGCTTAAATCGTTTAGGAGAGAAGTAGTCACTTCATGATGATAAAGAAAAAACATTAAGCAAACACTTGATGAATATAACTTACCTTGAGTATGAGATCAATAGTTCGTTTGCAAACGGTCTATAAAAAACGACTTAACTAAATAATGGTGTCATAAAGTCTTCAATAAAAGCAGCAACAATAAAGGACGGTAATGTAACTAAGCAATAAGTCAATAAAAAATGGTTAATGCTTGCTATAAATGTCATCTGAATTGGTATCATTTTAAATAGTTTACTACGGATACTCTGATTAATATAATAAGTCCCAAACGAAACAATTAGAAAGCCAAAAAATTCTATAATTATATGTGGTAATCAACCTAATCGTATAGTTGAAAAAGATACTTTACCCGCTAACTCTGCCATAAAAGGGAGTATAATGTTAGTTAAACATATTATTAAGGAGACTATTATTTATGAAAAAATTAATTAAAGCAACTCCTAGTGATTTAGATAGCATCTATT
>JAFWCB010000009.1 GCA_017537025.1 Sediminibacterium sp. | reverse complement strand
GATTAATAATGCGTTTTTCGCCGTAGGCGAAAGGGGGAAGGAAGAGGCTATAAGCCATAAGGTTGAAGCAATAAGTAGTGAGGAAAAAGGTATTCCTTCCGGCTTACAGCTCACACCTTATAGCCCAACAGTTACTGTAAGTACCAAAAACTTGGGGAATAAAATTGAAATCACAGTATCCGACAACGGAACGGGGATACCAAATGAGATCAAAGAAAAAATCTTCCAGCCTTTCTTCACCACCAAACCAACCGGACAAGGAACGGGGCTAGGGTTGAGCCTTGCGTATGATATCGTAACAAAAGGGCATGGGGGCGAATTGAAAGTAGAAAGTAAAGAAAGAGAAGGAACTACATTTAGTGTTCAATTACCCATTTAAGTATTAAAATGAAGCAGTACATAAAAATCTTATTTTTTTTCACACTCCCCTTTTTTTCTAAAGCGCAGGTTTGGCAAACCAATTTGGACAGTCTGAAAACTGCTTTAACAACTGCACCTGATGAGTTGACTAAAATGGTTGTTCTTTTTGATCTTGCGGGCAATTATGCAGAGAATAATCGGGATAGCTGTTTGTTATTCGCAGACGAAGGAGTGAGAATAGCAAAAAAAATGAATCAACCTTTATGGATAGCCCACTTTTTTACAGAGTATCAATCCTATCTTGCCGCACAAACTGGAAACCTTACCCTTAGTTTAAAATTGGCTAACGAAGCATTGGATATTGAAAAGGATGAAAAAAATGAGAAAGGAGTATTCATCCCCAAAAATTATGAATTTACTGATCCTCATAAATTCAGGTTAAGCCAGATGGGTTACACATTTCATCAATTCGGAAATATTTATTTGACTGCAGGAAATACCGAAAAAGGAATTCAATATTATAAAGATGAACTTGAAATTTTTAAAACACTTGAAAGTACAAAGTCAATGGCTTTTGTACAAGGCAATATGAATATTGGACAATTTTTTGTTGATACTGATAAATTGGATTCGGCTATTATTTATAATAAACGTGCATTGAGTTACTCAGAAACTACTGGCTGGAGAATTTTTAACGGTATAATATTGCGTTCACTCGGCTTAGTGTATTTAAAAAGAAATAAGATTGATTCCGTAAAGTATTATTATTGGCAAAGTTTATTGGCAAGCCGGCAACAAAAAAACAGTCGAAGTGAAATTAATACGAGCCTTAACCTTGCCTACTTATACGCAAAATTAAAACGTCGGGATTCGGCTAAATACTATGCAAAAAATGCATTTTTTGAGGCAATAAATTTTAAATCTGCTGAAATAGTAAAAGGTACTTCAGCAGGCCTTCTTGCCTTGCTTTGGAAGGAAGAGGGAAATTTAGACAGTGCATTTGTTTATCTTACTATTTCAAAGACTATAGGTGATAGCTTATCAAAGGATTGGAGCAACAAAATAAATAAATTTCAAAATGTCAATTTTGAAGAACAACTGCGGCTGGAAAAAGAAGCTCAGGAAAATCTGGCTTCTAAAAATAAAATCAGAACTACTGCTTTATTCGCCGGATTAGGGTTGTTATCAATACTTGCTTTTGTATTTTACCGAAACAATCGCCAAAAGCAGAAAGCGAATTTAGTCTTACAAGAACAGAAAGAAAAAGTAGAAAGTACCTTGCAAGAACTGAAATCCACCCAAACCCAACTCATCCAATCCGAGAAGATGGCATCATTAGGTGAGCTCACAGCCGGCATTGCTCATGAGATACAGAACCCATTAAATTTTGTGAATAATTTCTCGGAGCTAAATAATGAATTGTTACAAGAGCTGGGACCCCTCGACAAGCTCGGGGTGACAGCCGATCAGCAAGATATTCTAAAAGACCTTCAATCCAACTCTGAAAAAATCAATCATCATGGACAAAGAGCAGCGGCAATCGTAAAGGGAATGCTGCAGCACTCTAGAACCTCAAGCGGACAAAAAGAACCAACGGATATCAATGCTTTATGTGATGAGTATTTAAGACTAGCGTATCACGGACTAAGAGCAAAAGACAAGAACTTTAATGCAGAATTTAAAACGGAGTTTGATGAAACGATACCAAAAGTAAATATCGTTCCGCAGGATATGGGAAGGGTGGTGTTGAATTTGATTAATAATGCGTTTTTCGCCGTAGGCGAAAGGGGGAAGGAAGAGGCTATAAGCCATAAGGTTGAAGCAATAAGTAGTGAGGAAAAAGTTATTCCTTCCGGCTTACAGCTTACACCTTATAGCCCAACAGTTACTGTAAGCACCAAAAACTTGGGGAATAAAATTGAAATCACAGTATCCGACAACGGCACGGGGATACCTAGTGAGATCAAAGAAAAAATCTTCCAGCCCTTTTTCACCACCAAACCAACAGGACAAGGAACGGGGTTGGGGCTAAGCTTAGCGTACGATATTGTGAAAGCACATGGTGGAGAGATAATGGTTGAGAGCACAACAATTAATGGCTTACCCAATAGAGCGATGGGAATGGGCGGAACCAAGTTTATTATAACCCTGCCTATATCATGATCTATTAACTATTTGTTTGAAGAATATGGAATTAGAATCCGTATTTGTCAAATTTTACCCTCTTCACCACTATATTTTGTACCTTACTTCTACAAGATTTTGTATGAAAAAACAATTGCTCATTATCTTTCTGATTATAGTCGCAGCTGCTCAATCTCAAACACGGGTTCTGGACTCTGTTCGAAAAAGCTTATTCCCCGACTTTAATCCAGCAACCTCTACGTTGATCTTAAATGATAAAAAAAATGATCCTAAAATAGACTCCCTATTGGCAGCATTATCTAAGGAGAAAAATCCAACCATAAGGGTACAATTATTAAATCAATATGTAGACAATGGGTTAATAGGTACGCTAAAAGTTTCTGTAGCAACAGGTAATAAAATTGGTTTAAGTTTTTTAAAAGAATTGGTAGCGTTGAAGCGACAATTAAACCACCCCGACTATGGAGCTTATCAAAAACAACTTCAGTTCAGGGAAATAAATGACCCTTCTTCAAAAAATATAGAACGATTCCAATTAATAAAACAAGCCATTGAATTATTTGATCAGTTCAATAATTCTATTCCAGCTTTGTTGTCAACTTTACGTTTATACTATTATTCTTTAAATATTCAGGAAGAACGATATCAATATTATGAGCAAAAGCTAAAGCTCTACACCACTAGAAATAATAGACCAAATATGGCTGCTTGTTACCATGCTTTGGGTGGTTATTACAACATTAAGGCCGCCTATAACAGGGCCATTTCGAATTATTTAAAAGCTGCAGATATTTATAAAGAGTACAACACAGGTACATTTTGTAATAGCTTATCTGTTGCAGCAGATGAATATGCAAATTGGGGTAACCCAACACGGGGGGAATTACTTGTTGATTCTACTATATCCATTGGTTTCCGTTTGTCTAATCTTGCAATTTTAAAAAATAGTTTTGGACAAGCAAATACAATAGCGCTTATTGGAAAAAAATACGAAAAATGTATTAGCTATTGTGATAGTTTAATAAAATATTGTGTAAATGGTGTGAGTGACTTTGATTTTTTATCGAGAATATTTACTGAAAAAGGAATTTGTTTAATAGAGACCGGAAAACCGGAAGACGGTTTAAGCAATTTAGCAATTGCCCAACAATTGGCAGACAGTATTCGCAGGGCTTTTAACACAAACTTCGGAGCATTAGAAATTGACTACGGGAAATTCTTGTATTATTCGAAAAAAGATCAGCCACAAAAGGCATTGGCATATTTAACTATGGCTTTACAAAAAGCTAATGAGAGCAAAGTAGCAGATGCTCAAAAAAAATATTTAGCTGCTTTTAAAGACTATTATGCATCTATCAATGATTTTACTCATTACAAATTATACAACAACCAACTGGATTCATTAACAAAGGAAACAGACGCATCGTTAGCACCATTAAAAATTTCCTATTACGAAATTGAGAAAAAAGAATTGCAGCAATTGGATAGTTTAAATACCATGAAGCAAAAGAATGCTATTCAAAATGCTTTGATACAAAAAAATAATTTATTACTATGGATTTCGTTAATAGGAATTTTAGTTGTTGTTTTTGCATTGTATTATGTAAATCGCCAATTACAAATCAATAAAAAGAACCTCAATACACTCAAATCTACCCAACAGCAGTTAATACAATCCGAGAAGATGGCAAGCCTTGGAGAACTTACGGCAGGTATTGCACATGAGATTCAGAACCCGCTGAACTTTGTGAATAATTTCTCGGAGCTAAATAATGAATTGTTACAAGAGCTGGGACCCCTCGACAAGCTCGGGGTGACAGCCGATCAGCAAGATATTCTAAAAGACCTTCAATCCAACTCCGAAAAAATCAATCATCATGGACAAAGAGCAGCGGCAATTGTGAAGGGCATGCTGCAGCACTCCAGAACCTCAAGCGGACAAAAAGAACCAACGGATATCAATGCTTTATGTGATGAGTATTTAAGATTGGCTTATCATGGCTTAAGGGCAAAAGACAAGAACTTTAATGCAGAATTTAAAACGGAGTTTGATGAAACGATACCAAAAGTAAATATCGTTCCGCAGGATATGGGAAGGGTGGTATTGAATTTGATCAATAATGCGTTTTTCGCCGTAGGCGAAAGGGGGAAGGAAGAGGCTATAAGCCATAAGGTTGAAGCAATAAGTAGTGAGGAAAAAGGTATTCCTTCCGGCTTACAGCTTACACCTTATAGCCCAACAGTTACTGTAAGCACCAAAAACTTAGGGAATAAAATTGAAATCACAGTATCCGACAACGGCACGGGCATACCAAGCGAAATCAAAGAGAAGATCTTCCAGCCTTTTTTCACCACCAAACCCACCGGACAAGGAACGGGATTGGGATTAAGCTTGGCTTATGATATTGTTACGAAAGTGCATGGAGGTAAGCTAACTGTGGAGAGTGAACAAGGAAAGGGAACAACGTTTAAGATTGAGATACCCATGTCACCCTGAGCTTAGTTTACCCCGCCATGGCGGGGAAGGGTAGCGCCTTTGCGTCTTCGCGTTTAATATTTCAACGCAAAGTCGCAAAGAAAGAATAAATAGTTTTAGAAATTATCCGAATAAATCATTATCCCTTCTTCGCATCATACTTCTTCTCTGCTTCCTTAGCTTTCTCAAAATCTAATACTACCCCGTTAATACAGTAACGTAAGCCGGTTGGAGGTGGGCCATCTTCAAACACATGACCCAAATGAGATTTGCATTTACCACATTGCACTTCAGTTCTTTGCATACCATGCGTATTATCGGGCAAATAAATGATAGACCCTTTTGAAATAGGCTCATAAAAACTAGGCCAGCCGCATCCGCTCTCAAATTTTGTATCACTTTTAAATAGGGCGTTACCACAAACGGCACAATAATAGGTGCCAGCCTCTTTAAAACTCTCAAACTTGCTCGTCCAGGGTCGCTCGGTACCCTTCTCTCTGGCAATATAATATACTTCCGGGGAAAGCACTTTCTTCCACTCTTCATCATTTACCGCTACTTTATCTTTACTATTTCTTGAATAGTATGGGTTCGTCATTTTTTTACTGGTATCCATGGTTGTTATTTGTTTTGACTTGTTTTGTTGAGCCCAACAACCCGGTAATAGAAACACAAGAGTTGTTAGGGTGATAATCAATTTCATGTTATAATTATTTAGATATGTTATTATATACGTAGCAAACTTAAAAAGCTTTCATTTTATTCCTAAAACAAACGTTAATTGCTGAATTGTACACGGTTAAAAGGATTTATTATGCTGTTAAAGATAATTTAACAGTTCGATTGTATATTTGTTCTTCATTCAAGGTTAGTACGTACATGTTTAATATTATCTTATTCGGTCCTCCCGGAAGTGGAAAAGGTACACAAAGTGAAAAATTGATTGCTGCTTATGGCCTCAAACACCTCTCTACCGGCGACCTCTTACGTAGTGAAATCGCACGCAAAACACCCCTCGGAATTGAGGCTAAAAGTCTTATGGATAAGGGTCAGCTAGTGCCGGATGAAGTGGTAGTAGGCATGATTAGCTCTGCTTTAGACGAGAATCCTCAAGCTAAGGGATTTTTATTCGACGGATTCCCTAGAACTGTTGCTCAGAGCGAGTCTCTAGATAAACTCTTGAAATTAAAAAATACTGAAATTGGGGTTGTTTTGGCACTTGATGTAAGTGAAGAGGAATTGGTAAAAAGGCTATTAAACAGAGGTCTTACCAGCGGTAGAAGCGATGATACAAATGAAGCCGTAATTAGGGCCCGTATCATCGAATACAAGCAAAAAACAACAGTGGTTGCCAACTACTACGAAAAGTTTAATAAGGTGGTACACTTGAAAGGCGAGGGCACCGTTGACGAAATTTTCAACGGGCTTTGCAGCGAAATTGATAAACGCTTGTCTATTTAAATAACCGTTAAAGTTTTTGTGACCAATAACCAACTGCTATCCCATCCTGCCTCAAGCTGGATGGGTTTTTTATTTTCTTCCCTATAAACTATCAATCGTTAGCTTTGCTGTGATAATCAAGATAGTTATGTATCAGGTAGAGAACTATATTCAAGGTAGTTGGATTAAAGGGGAAGGAGATGGGCAACTACTATTCAATGCTGTAACCGGTGAGCCCATTGCCAAAGCCAGTACAAAAGGGATTGATTTTGCTGCCGCGCTTCATTTTGCCAGAACAAAAGGCAACATAGCATTGCGACATATGAGTTTTCATGAGCGGGGTTTAATGTTGCGAGCATTAGCACTTCATTTGAGAGAGCACTTGCCAAAATTTTATGATATCAGCTATCAAACAGGGGCTACAAAAGCCGATAGTTGGGTAGATATTGAAGGGGGGATAGGAAACTTATTTTCATATGCTTCTCTTCGACGGAAATTTCCCGATACCCCTTATTGTTTAGATGGTGAACAGCATATTCTGGGGAAAGCAGGTAGTTTTATGGGGCATCATTTATTGATCCCTAAAGAGGGCGTAGCTATCCATATCAATGCATTTAATTTTCCTGTTTGGGGAATGCTCGAAAAAATTGCCGTGAACTTATTAGCCGGTATGCCTGCTATTGTAAAACCTGCAACACTAACATCGTATGTAACAGAAGCAGTGGTAAAAGAAATCATAGCTTCGGATATATTACCCCAGGGAGCCTTACAACTGATTTGTGGCAGTGCAGGTGATTTATTAGAACATGTTACATCACAAGATGTAGTTACGTTCACAGGCTCTGCGTCAACAGGATTATTGTTGAAATCAGGTAAAAAAGTAGTAGCAGAAAATGTTCCCTTTACAATGGAAGCAGATTCATTAAACTGCATTGTACTAGGAAATGATATTACACCTAATATGCCTGAATGGGATATTTTTATTAAAGAAGTTAGGAAAGAAATGACAACTAAAGCCGGACAAAGATGTACCGCTATTCGACGCATTTTTGTTCCGGAAAATAAAATAGAAGATGTACAAATTGCTTTAGGTAGGGCTTTAGCACAAACAATTATTGGTAATCCGTTGAATGAAAAAGTACGCATGGGTTCATTGGCGGGAGAATCACAACGAACAGAAGTAAAATCTCAGGTACAAAAAATCCTCGCTTCCTCACAAATTATATATGGCTCATTAGATAGCGTAAGCACCGTTGATGCAGATGCTGAGAAAGGTGCGTTTATGAGTCCACTTTTACTCCTGAATACAAATCCATTCGGCGATACAGTTGTTCATGAAACAGAACCTTTTGGTCCGGTTGCAACTATGATGCCTTATTCATCCATTGAAGAAGCCATTACATTAGCAAAAATGGGGAAAGGCTCATTGGTTAGTTCTATTGTAACAGCAGACCCTACTATCGCTAAAGATTATGTAATTGGCGCCGGCACCTATCATGGAAGGGTATTGATATTAAATAATGATTGTGCTAAAGAAAGTACCGGACATGGATCACCCCTTCCGCTATTAGTACATGGAGGGCCCGGCAGAGCAGGTGGTGGAGAAGAAATGGGCGGTATACGCGGAGTGAAGCACTATATGCAAAGAGTAGCCGTGCAAGGCTCTCCCGACATGATTACCGCTATCAGTGGAGTATACCAACAAGGAGCTAAGGGAAATACCGATACCATACATCCCTTTAAAAAATATTTTGAAGAACTTGCTATCGGCGATCAACTTATTACGGAAAAAAGAACCATTACTTCAGAAGATATTAATGCATTTGCCGACTTAAGCGGAGATCATTTCTATGCACATTTAACCAGTACCGATTTTACGGGTACGATGTTTGAACGCCAAGTAGCACATGGCTATCTACTCATGAGTATGTCAGCGGGATTATTTGTTAGTAGTTATGAAAAAAATCCTGTTTTATTAAATTATGGAATAGATGAACTTCGTTTCACCAAACCGATGTACCCGGGTTCAACTATGTATGTTCGGTTTACTTGTAAAGAAAAAATTCAACAGGAGAAAAAAGAAATCACAGATATTGACAAGGGTATCGTAAAATGGTTGGTTGAAATGATTGATGAGAATGAAGAACTAGTAGGTATTGCAACCATATTAACGATGGTGGAGAAAAGACTGAAGATTGAAGATTAAAAAGTACATATGATAGAAGAAATAAAAGAAGGGTATGTAAAAACAGAACGTGAGCACGGTATTGCCACCATTGAATTTTATCACCCACAGAGCAATTCATTACCGGGTAAAGTATTAGAAGCATTAGCGAAAACTATACACGCAGAAGGTCAGGATCCACAAACAAAAGTTATTATTCTTCGCTCAGCCGGTGAAAAAACATTTTGTGCAGGAGCCTCTTTTGATGAACTGGCAGCTATTTCTAATGAAGCGGAGGGGTTGAAATTTTTTAGTGGTTTCGCTAATGTCATTAATGCCATGCGTACCTGTGGTAAAATTATTATTGCCCGAGTACAAGGTAAATGTATTGGAGGTGGTGTAGGATTAGCCGCCGCTGCAGATTATGCTATCGCTTGTGAAGCAGCGGAAGTAAAACTCAGTGAATTAGCAGTAGGTATCGGTCCTTTCGTAGTAGGTCCGGCTGTTGAGCGAAAAATAGGATTGTCTGCATTTTCTCAACTCACCATCGATGCCACCATGTATCGCCCGGCAGATTGGGCTCGAAAAAAGGGTTTATTTGCAGAATTGCATAAAGATATCGCGGGTATGGACGATGCTATTACACGTTTATCTACAACATTATCAAAGTCGAGCACAGAGGCTTTAGCTGAGATCAAAAAAATTTTCTGGAATGGCACGGAGCAATGGGATGTATTACTAAAAGAAAGAGCAGCTATAAGTGGTAGATTAATACTTAGTGAGTATAGTAAACACTTTATGGCAAGCTTCAAAAAGAAATAAGTTTTTGGCAACACCTAGTTTTGATGATAAAGAACTGATACGTCTTTGTAATAGCTTAGCTGATAAAGATGCAGATTTAAAAATAATTATTGAATCTTATGGCTATCCGCCATTCTGGAAAAGGGCTTTACATGTTGAAACATTGGTACAAATTATCTTAGAGCAGCAGGTTTCTTTAGCTTCTGCAAAAGCAGCTTTTTTACAATTAAAAAAGAAAATAGGAAAATGCACACCTGAAAAGTTACTGGCATTATCTGATGAAGATTTTAGAGCTGCTTATTTTAGTAAACAAAAAACATCCTATACCCGAAACCTTGCGACAGCAATGGTGAACGGGGAAATAAATCTTCGTTTATTAGCTAATGAATCGGATGACATTATTAGAACAAAACTTACGAAAATAAAAGGTATTGGTAACTGGACTGCCGATGTGTTTTTAATGATGGTACTCAGCAGGCCAAATTTATTTCCTTTTGGAGATGTAGCGCTGGTAAATAGTTTAAAGCATATTAAAAAACTACCCAAAGAAACTAGTAAAGAAGAAATGGAATGGATAGTAGAACAATGGGCTCCCTATAAAACCATTGCCGCCTTTATGTTATGGTGGGCATATATACAAAGAAAGAATATCAAGCTTTAGGTATTTAATTAAAAATTAGACTAAGTTATCTGAGTGTACCCGCAGCCCACTCTGCAGCGTAATTCGCTTTTAAATATTTAACGCGGAGGTTGACGAGTTTTTCAGCCGTTTCAATAAGTTTATTTTCACGGGTGTTAATGAGAAATAAAGAACTCTCGCCATTTTGGAATCGTAAAGACTCTGCTCTTAGTAAGGTACTAAAACCATTAAATGCATTCTGGGTGGCCATTATTTGCTTTTGTAATAAATGGGTTTCGGTATAATAATTTTTAATTTTATTTTCTACCTCCCAGCGTTTTGCGGCTAACTCATAATTTGTTTCCTGTAATTTCAATTTTGCTTTTTGATAATCTCCCCTGCCTTCTCTGAGGAAAAGAGGTATTTTTACGTCAACCCCCCAATAATAATTGTTTTGAAAAAGTGCACCACCAAAATCTTTCATTACATTATATCCTCTATTCAACAAGTTTGCTTTTACGTTTACAACAGGAAGAATATTTTGAAATTTCAACTTTCTTTCAACCTCTAAAGCATCTAATTTATAACTGTAAGATCTTAAGATCGGGTTAGTGGTTGAAGACAATACCAGCAAATTTTCTAGGGAACGTGCAGGTGCTGTTAAATTAAAAGAAATAGTATCAGGTACTACAGTTGGCGCGAGCTCATAAGCACTATCTCTACTATCCCATAAAAAATTAGATAGCTCTAGTGATGCCGTATTTAATCGAACAGCCGCATCTACCTGAAGCATCTGAAAATTCTGTACCTGTGTAAGGGCTTCTACAGTATCAATGGCAGAGCGATCCCCATTTTGAAAAGCTATTTTTACCAGTCGGAATCGATCTGTTGAAATACTTAAAAATTGGGAATAAATAGTATAGAGTTGCCATGCACCGGCCCATTGCCAATAGCCGGTGTACGCGTCAAATAACAGATCGTTGATCATTTTTGCTTTTTCTTGCTCACTTTGCGAACGATAAATTTTTGCTTGCTGTAAGGTTGCTCTACGCTTATCGATCAATAATCCTTTAGCAATAGGTAATTCAATCCCTACATAACTGGATTGACCTTCGGTAACTTGGTTATTCAAAAATTGCCCGCCATTATTTTCTAAACCAGTTTTTACATCTAATCCACCGATACGAGTAGGTAGTTTAAACTCAGGGTTTGTATAGTAGTAATAATTTTTCCCATCAAAAGTTTTTCTACTCGCATCAAGTGTTATTGCCGGATCAAAACCTCCGCGAGCTGATAATAAATCTGCTTGTGCTTTTGCTACCTGAATAGCAGCTTGTTTTGCAATAGGATGATATTGGCGCACTTGCTGTATAAACACTTCAGGTGTCATCATTTGAGCAGATGCACTTTTCAAAAAAAATAATGCTGCAAAAATCAAAAATTTTCTCATTGGTTATTTTTTCTTCTCAGTTGCCATCGATTTATCCGCAGCAGTAGGTTTATAGTACTCAGGAGGGAAGCCATTGATATTTCGCCACAATTCATATCCGATTGGTACATCTTTAAGTAGGGCAATACCATTGGCGCCTCCACCCATTCGCAACTGTTTAGGCCATGGTTTTTCCTGCGGGTCTTCTATTACTAATAACCTAAATTTCCCATTCGCACTTACAGATGTTTCAACTGCAGCAACTACGCCCCCAAAGGTTCCGTAAGAAGCGGCAGGCCATCCGGTAAATACGATAGCCGGGAAGCCATCAAAAATAAACCTGATTTTCTGACCTATATTAATAAGTGGTAAATCCATAGGTGCAACAAATAACTCCACTGCATATTTTATTTGATCTGGTACCACCTCCACAACCATATCCCCCTCTTTCACCATTTCACCGATACCTGCTTTACGGGCTTTGGTAATTTGTCCGCTTTGCGGAGCCGTTATATAATAAAGTTGATTTCTAATATCATAATTACTGTAAGCGTTCTGCAACTTAGCAACATCAGCCTCTCCCGTAGCTACATTGGCTAATGACCCAAAACGATCGCCATTGGCTTTTGCTATTTTATCTGTATACTCTTGAACTGTTGCATTTTTTTCTATGCGTAAGCTTATAAGCTCTTGCTTAGACTGAAGAAACTTATTTTCGGCGCCCACTCTTTTTGCAACTGCATTTTGAAAACTTATTTTTCTTCTCTCAAAATCGATCAAAGAAATAACACCACTATCCAGCATGAGTTTGGCTGCGTCAATTTGCCTTTTCGCTACACTCAATTCATTAGATGCCGCCACTAAATCAATACTATCACTGGTAACTTTTAAATCTTGTTGCCGGAGTTTGATATCAATTTGTGAGAGTTTTAATTTTTGCCCTTCCTCTAATGCTTTAATCTGTGACTCAGCAGTAATTGCTTTACTTTGATATCCTCCTATCGCCGTTTGTTTTGCATCAATTTGTTGTTTGGTTCTATCTAGTAATTTAGGATCAAAATAGTCTACTTTTACTTCTCCTAGCTGCAAAATCGTATCTCCTTTTTTAACGAAGTCGCCCTCTTTTACATACCATTTCACAACTCTTCCTGCGATAATAGTATTAAGCTCTTGCGGACGTTGCTCTTGACGCAGAGTTGTTACAGCACCTGTAGCACGGATGTTTTGCGTCCAGGGTAGAAATAAGGTAATGATCAGAGCGATTAATATACCCCAAAGCCATTTTTTAATGTTATTGGTTTTGTTGATATGATATACTGCCTTAAATGATTTTAGCTGCGTATGTGCTACCTCGCTATCAATATCAGCTTCTATGAAATAATGATTTGCCATACTATTTTATCAGATCAATTCTTTAATTTGTTCCCAACTGCCGATCGCTTTTACACGCCCTTTCTCCAGATATACAATACGATTTGCATTAGCTGCAAGTGATTTATCGTTAGTTGCAATCAAAATAGTTGCTTCTCCTTTTTTCATCAGATAATCGGTTATTTTCTCTTTGTATGCCGGTTCTAAATAATTTAATGGCTCTTCCAATAAAAGCAATCTCGGATTTCCTAATAAAGCTCTTAATAATAATACATTCTGACGAATCTTTCCCGTTAGTTTAATACCTGAAGGATCCAGTATGGTATCATATCCTTTGGGTAAATTTTTGATAAACGAAGACAATCCACAGCTTTCAACTAAAGTTGTAACCTCACTATGTTTGATTTCCGTATTACCCATTGTTATGTTTTCCCAAATGGTACCGTTAAATATATCTTGCTGACTTAATAGTATTCCGGTTTGAGCGCGTATAGAGTTTAGTGTATAATTGCCAATAGGCATATCGTCTATCAGAACAGCACCTTCAAACTGTTTGAAAGCACCGGTGAGAAGTCTTAGCATGCTTGATTTTCCGGAACCCGACTCACCCATGATACAAATTTTTTCGCCAGGCTTAATTTGAAGATTTATTCCTTGAAGAATATCCTTTGCATTATTGTAACCAAAATTTACTTGCTCAAATGAAATTGAAACGCCACTGTTGATTTGTTGTAATGCTACAGATCCTTCTACTTCTATATCACTTTCTGTGATCTTACTAAGTTTTTCAACGGAGGTAAGTACATCGTATACTTTATCTAAATTTCCAATTAACTTTTCAACCGATCCGATAACGGAAAGAATCACAATATCCGCAGCAATGAACTGCCCAATATTGATTTGTTGATCTACTAATAATACAGCACCTACAATAAGCATCGCTGCGGTAATAATTAACTTAAAACTTACCAAGCTCCAATACTGCGTGAGTAGCACCCTAAAATAATTTGTTCGCGCATGTAAGTATTTATCTACGATACCATCTGTTTTTTGAATATTTAATGATGTTCCTCGGGAATATTTAAAAGTTTTTATAACTCTAGCCATTTCCTCTAACCATGCCGCTGTAGCATATTTTTGATTGCTAGCTTCCAAGCTTGCTTCAAAACCATCGGGTAAGGTATAGCGAAGAATGATGTAAAGAATAATAAGTAGTACCGTTCCAAAACCAATAAAAACGGGATGGTACAATGCCAGTAACGATACGCCGAAAATAATTTGAATAACGGCCGCAGGAATATCTAATAATATTTTCTCAATTCCTTTTTGTAGCGAAATAGTATCAAAAAAACGATTTACAAGTTCAGGTAGATAGTAACTATCTAGTTTTTCAATATTGATTTTGGGCAGCCTGTCGGAAAACTCCATGGCATAGCGAACATAAATTTTCTGTTGGATTTTTTCAGTTACCTGCATTTGCCTGACCTGAAGCAATCCATTCAAAAAAACAGCTAAAACCACCAAGAATATTAAAATAATGATGGAAGTGCTCATAGAACCGGCCATCACAAAGCTAATAATGGTTTGAATACCCAGTGGCATGGCTAAATGTACTAATCCTGCAAGTATGGCAAATACATAGATGGCATATACGTCTTTTCGATCTAAACGTAAAAGGGTGAAAATTTTTTTTGCTGCTCCGAGTGGAGATACTTTGTTTTGTGATGCCATAAGCCGTACGTTCGGTTATAAATTGTTCCGCTTGGCACAAGATTGACAAGGATTGTGCCTAATTTCGTTAATCTACTGCTAATAAAAGTAAAAATACAACCAAATTTATCATGAATACGAATATTTTAATCAGTAATCTTACTAATCCGGTGCTACTATTCTTTATTTTGGGTGTATTAGCTACCATCGTTAAAAGTGATCTGGAGATACCGGCTTCCAGTGCAAAATTTATTTCTCTCTATTTACTTTTTTCGATTGGGTTTAGGGGCGGACAAGAATTAGTGCATAGTGGTATCAATGAAACAATTATCATTACATTAGTACTGGCACTTTTATTTTCTATTATTGTACCTGTATATGTTTTTTATTTATTAAGATGGAAGTTAAATGTTTCTGATGCCGGTGCCGTTGCCTCTGCTTATGGATCGGTGAGTGCCGTAACTTTTATTTCAGCTGCTTCTTTTTTAGAAATGAACAATACCCCTTATGGCGGCCACATGGTGGCCGCCATGGCAATGATGGAAGCACCTGCCATTGTAGTAGGTATGATCCTCATTCGTAAATATGAAAAAAGTCAAGAGAAAACAAGCAGTTTTAAAACTGTTCTTCATGATGCTTTTACCAATGGATCTGTTTGGATGATTTTAGGAAGCCTTTTTATAGGTCTTATTGCAGATACCAAACAAGCAGAAGGAATCAAACCATTTACATCAGATATTTTTAAAGGATTCCTAGCTATTTTTTTACTAGAAATGGGTATGGTTGCTGCAAAGCGATTTAAGGCATTTATTCAGTATGGTTGGTTCGTAACCGTAATTAGTATTATTATTCCTTTATTCAACGGATTCATGGCTGTTTGGATCAGCAGTTTTTGGCATATAGAAACGGGTAATCGATTTATGCTTGCTATTTTAGCAGCAAGTGCATCTTATATCGCAGTGCCTGCAGCTATGCGACTGGCCGCTCCAAAAGCAGATCCGGGGCTATATATACCAATGGCATTAGGACTAACTTTCCCATTCAACATTAGTATTGGTATGCCTTTGTATTGGTTATTGATTGAATGGATACCAACGGTGTAACTATCACTAAATATTCAATCCCCCGCAAGTGCTTAATACTTGACCGGTAATATAGGAGCTCATATCACTTGCTAAAAACAAAGTAGTGTTAGCAATCTCTTCTGCCTTACCAAATCTTCCCAAAGGGATTTTTTGTAAAAAAGAAGTGGCAGCATCTCCATCTTTTAAATAATGTGTCATATCAGTTTCAATAAAACCCGGAGCAATTGCGTTACAACGAATATTTCTGCTACCTAACTCAGCAGCAATAGATTTAGTAAATCCAATAATGCCGGCCTTACTGGCTGCATAACTACTTTGCCCTGCATTACCGCGGATACCAATAATTGAGCTCATATTTATAATACTGCCCGATTTGGCTTTCATCATTGGACGAATGACCTGTTTCGTCATGTTAAAAATACTTTTCAAATTAATATCCATCACTTCATCCCACTGTTCCTCACTCATACGCAATAATAAATTGTCTTTTGAAATTCCTGCATTGTTTACGCAAACATCAATCGCACCAAATTCTTTTATTGTATCATTTACTAATGTTTCACACTCTGCAAAAACACCTGCATTGCTTTTCACAGCTTTTGCTTTTACGCCCATCCCCTCGATTTGTGCAACTAAGGCATTTGCTTTTTCGGCACTGCTATCACTCACATAAGTCAATACCACATTACTACCATGTTCAGCTAATTTCAAAGCTATCGCAGCTCCAATGCCTCTGGCTGCCCCTGTAACAATCGATGTTTTTCCTGCTAATAATTGCATAACAATAATTTTAGATTGCGCAAATAAACGTTATTATTATTTAATCAATTTTTTTACTTCTTCAATATACGTTCGTTCATTGCTCAGCCGAGGTACTTTATGCTGTCCACCCAATTTCCCTTTTTGCTTTAACCATGCATGAAAAGTTCCTCTTGATAGTGCCTTTACAACTGGTAAACTAAGTGCAATATCTTTATATCGCTTCGCTTCGTAATCACTATTAACAGACTTTAATGCGCAGTCTAACTCATACGCAAATGAATCGATATTAGCAGGCTCTTCTTCAAACTCTATTAACCATTCATGCGCGCCTTTGGTATTATCGCCAAAATAAACCGGTGCAGCGGTATAATCATTCACCATTAAACCTGTTTTTTCGCAAGCTATAGCAATAGCTTTATCAGCATTATCTGCAATTAATTCTTCACCGAAAGTATTGATGTACTGCTTAAGCCTTCCACTCACTTTTATTTTGAAAGGATGTAATGATGTAAACTGAACCGTATCTCCCAATAAATATCTCCACAGACCCCCATTGGTACTAATAACCATTGCGTAGTTTTGTCCTACTTCCACTTTATCTAAACCTATTGTTGTAGGATTTTCTTTCCCATACTCACCCACAGGCATGAACTCATAAAATATTCCATTCTCCACAAACAATAACATACCCTCTTCATCGGGTGTATCCTGTGCAGCAAAAAAACCTTCACTGGCATTATACATTTCTAAATAACTGCAGCCCTCACCAATTAATTTTTTAAACTGATCCCGATAAGGCACAAAAGAAACGCCACCATGTATATATAATTCCAAATTTGGCCATACTTCTTTTAAAGTAGCTTTGCCTGTTATCTCCAATATTCTTCTGATCAAAATAAGGGTCCAGGTAGGAACTCCTGAAATGGAAGTTACATCTTCTTCAATGGTACTTTGTGCCAGTTTCTCAATCTTAGTTTCCCATTCATCAAGCAAAGCAATTGATAGTTCCGGTGTACGAATCCAGTTCGCCCACATAGGTGTATTTTGTAAAAGTACAGCACTCAAATCGCCATACTGCATGGATTCATTAATCGGACTAATCTGGTGGCTGCCTCCAATCACTAATCCCTTACCTGTTAACAGATCGCTTCCATTATGATGATTATAGTAAAGGGTGAGAACGTCTTTGGCACTCTGAAAATGGCAGTCTTCCAAGCTTTCTTGCGTAATAGGGATGAACTTACTTTTATCACTGGTGGTTCCACTGCTTTTTGCAAACCAAGATACCGGGGTATTCCATAAAATATTTTCTTCCCCCTGCATAATCCGTTCTATATAGGGCTTTACATCATTGTATTCGTGAATAGGAACCGCTTCTTTAAATTTCCTAATCGTGAACAATTGATTAAACCCGTATTTGCGACCAAATTCCGTGTATTGACCATGTGTAACCAGATCTTGTAACACCTCACGCTGTGCCGCAATGGGGTCTTGTACCCATTGTTCAATTCGCCAATGGCGAAGGCGAGCTAATCGGGATATAGCAGGGCTTAACAGCTTCATGATAGAGCCTGAAAATAAGGATAAAAGGGCAGATAATCAACAACTTAGGACTAGCTATTTTCACGCGCCATCTCTATGATCCAATCTTTGCGCTTTAATTCGAAATTGGTGCCCAGGTAAAGACGACGAACCTGATCGTCTTCGGCTAGTTCTTCTGCTGTTCCGTGTTTAAAAATTTTTCCTTCAATAAGTAAGTAAGCCCTATCGCAAATGGAAAGTGTTTCGTTCACATTATGATCGGTAATTAGAATACCAATATTTTTATATTTGAGTTTTGCCACTACGCTTTGAATATCCTCAACCGCAATAGGATCAACACCTGCAAAGGGTTCATCTAACAAAATAAATTTAGGATCTACGGCTAAAGCCCGTGCTATCTCTGTTCTTCTTCTCTCACCTCCACTTAAGCTATCGCCATTATTTTTTCTCACATGGTGCAAATTAAATTCATCGAGTAAGGACTCTAATTTAGCAGCACGCTCTTCAGCATTGAGTTTGGTCATTTCCAGCACAGCCATGATATTATCTTCCACGCTTAATTTTCTGAAAACACTGGCTTCTTGAGGTAAGTAACCAATACCCATTTGCGCTCTCTTGTACATGGGTAGTTTAGTAATATCTTCTTCGTTCAAATAAACAGTTCCTTCGTCGGGTTTTATGAGCCCGACTACCATATAAAAGGAAGTGGTTTTACCGGCACCATTCGGGCCTAATAGTCCCACAATTTCGCCTTGCTTAACGCTTACAGATACCTGATTTACTACGGTTCTGCCTTTATAGCGTTTTACCAGATTTTTGGTATGGATGATAAGACTCAAGAAAAAATATTTAGTGCGAAGATAAAATAAATGGTTGGTAAAGAGGTGTTATAAGGAGTTAAATACGATCGGCTTGGATAGCTAATGGTTATCATTTATCCAACTCGTTGTATCTTGCACAAAAGTTTAGCACAGCAGATGAAAGTTACCGAACATATTCAGCAGGCGAAAGATACCCTTATTTCTTTTGAAGTATTGCCACCGCTAAAAGGGAAAACCATCCAAAATGTATATGATCATCTGGATCCACTCATGGAGTTTAAACCTTCTTGGATCAATGTTACCTATCATCGCAGCGAAACTGCTTTTAAAAAGAAATCCGATGGCACTTTTGATAAAGTAGAAGTTCGTAAACGCCCGGGTACAGTAGGTATTTGCGCAGCTATTATGAACCATTATCAAGTAGATACGGTACCCCATTTTATTTGTGGCGGTTTTAATAAACGCGAAAGTGAAGATGCTCTTATTGATCTCAATTTCTTGGGAATAGATAATGTACTCGTACTTCGGGGAGATGCCGCCAAAAATGAGGCCAGCTTTGAGCCTGAGCCCGGTGGACATAGATACGCCATTGATCTTCAAAAACAAGTGGTAAACCTCAATAGTGGTTTATATATTGATGAAGACATACAAAACGGGGGTAAAACTAATTTCTGTATTGGTACTGCCGGCTATCCCGAAAAACATTTCGAAGCGCCTAACTTAGAAATAGATTTGCAACGACTAAAAGAAAAAGTGGATGCAGGCGCCGATTATATTATGACACAAATGTTTTTCGATAATCAAAAATTCTTTGATTACGTAAAAGCTTGTAGAGATATGGGTATTACGGTTCCCATTATTCCCGGATTAAAACCTATCACCAATAAAAAACAACTCTCTGTTTTACCAAGAATATTTCATGTAGATATCCCTACCGAATTATCTAACGCTATCTCTAAATGTAAAACCGATGCCGAATGCGAGCAAATAGGCACTGAGTGGCTTATTCAACAGAGTAAGGAGTTGAAAAAATTTGGCGTACCGGTATTGCATTACTACACACTCGGTAAACCAAAAGTTATTTGGAATGTGGTGAATGCTATTGTTTAGCATCTATTAAAGCATCAAACTGTTCAATGCTAAGCTGCTTGGCCATAATTCGTTTATCCTTATCTAACAGATAAAGTGTAGGTGTTTTAAAAATATCATATAGTTGTCGATAATTAGGTACACCTGCTTTCTGCTCCGCATCACGAGCTGCTTTGGTTTGATAAGCCTGTACCCATTCTTTACTTATATTTTTCTCTTTTAAAAATTGTTTCCATGCAGCAATTTCATTCTCATAAATATTTACGGAATAAACAGATACGCCTTTTGCTTTCCATTTAGCCCTATAAATGGAATCTATACGCGGTAGCTCTTCCTTACAGTGTCCGCAATTAGGATCCCAAAAAACAACTAATGTAAACGGCGATTTTTGCGCATATAATGAAACCGTTTTACCTACTGTATCTGTTAAATCGAGTACGGGTGCCGGATTGCCTAATTGATTTGCCATGAGGCTATATGCCCTTTCGGTAACGGTTTTGCGCGAAGCAGGGTTTAATAATAGGGTATCTCCTTTAGCGTAAAAATTTTCAAATAAATACACGAACACTTTATCCTGACCCATAAATTCAGGAGTCATATATTTATTGGTGAACTTGGTAAGCAAGTAAGGATATATTTCTTTTCCCGAACGTGCATACAATAACATCATCTTCACTTCCTGAATAATGGAATCGGGATTGGGAGATACATAATTTTTGTAATACTCATCGATCTTAGGTTCAAAAAAAGGAGTGCGTAATAAACGGTCATCATTGAAACTAATACCATCCCAATAATGATTCTTCACAAAATAGTAAGGGTAGGTAGAATCGGGCTTACCCTTTATCACAGGTATTGGCGGCGGTGTGGGGCGTTTCATGGCGGAAAACAAAGTAGCCAGTAAACTCTGCGGTTTTGTTTTAATAATATTTTCTTGATAGTCCCTTAACGCTTTATCGGTTTTAATGATCTGCTCTTTTATCCGGGCAGAATCGGCCTGGTTTGTGGCAGCTTTAAACGCAGCCTCAAGCTGTTGTAATAGTTTTCCTTTTTCCGTTGAAAAAATAGAATACTGTTTAAAAAGATCATTGTCGGGGGACCCACTAATCATCGCTTTTTCTTTCTGAGTCGTATCTGCTACAATAGAAAACTGCTGTTGTGCATCCATCAATAATTCAAATAAAATGGTATAGCTGGGTGATACCACAAAATAAATACCGCCGGTTAATTTTTTTGATCCCTGAAATACCCCCTTACTATTGGCATCAATTTTCGCCGAATCAACGAGCGTCATACTTTTACCAAAATAAGAACCCAAGTATACTTTTGTATTCTTTAAAGGTGTAATAGTAATGGGTATCCTATATCCGGAGGGTGAAGTTTTGGGTACTTGCGCATCGGCGGCAACTACCAATAAAAAAAACAAGCAAAAGATAAAAAACGATTTATTACGCATATTCAATTATTCGGAGGTGAAATTACAAAAACAAAGGCAATGCAAATTCGTACCTTTATCCCGTGAAGAAGCAACGAAAAACAGTGGTACTGGAACAAGTACCCGTAATTGATTATGCAGCCGAAGGGAAAGCCCTTGCCCGAGTAGATGGAAAAGTGGTTTTTATTGAAGGGGCCGTACCCGGCGATATTGTAGATGTTCAGCTATCCAAAAGCAAGTCAGATTGGGCTGAGGGATTTGTGGTAAAAACGCATCAATTAGCTGCAGACAGAGTAACTCCTTTTTGCAGTCATTTTGGGGTTTGTGGGGGTTGCCAATGGCAAATGTTACCCTATTCGAAACAATTGACTTATAAGCAGCAGCAGGTTACCGATAACCTCACTCGTATAGCAAAAATACCTTTGCCTCCAATTCAACCAATTATCGGTGCGGAGGCTACTACGCGATACCGCAATAAAATGGAATACACTTTCGCTACGCGGAAATTTATCCCTACCGAAGAATTTCGTAGGCTTAAAGCGGAAGGCGAGCTCCCTGAACAGTCCGGTGCAGCCGGTTTTCATGTGAGAGGTTTTTTTGATAAAGTGGTAGAAATAAATACCTGTCATTTACAAGAGGAGCCCACGAATGGAATCAGAAATGCCATTGCCAAATTTGTTATGGATGCCAAACTTCCTTGTTATGATATTAAAAAACATGAAGGGTGGATCAGAAATGTACTTGTACGCAATAGTACTATAGGGGAATGGATGATAAATGTAGTTATTGCCTATGAAGATAAGGAACCGCGTGAAGCCTTACTGAATATGCTTTTGAAGTCTTTTCCGCAAATTACAACCCTGCTATATACGATCAATAATAAGAAGAACGATAGCTTATTCGATCAAAACCCAATTACTTATTTTGGCAAGGGTTTTATTATTGAAAACCTAGAGGATCTGCAGTTTAAGATTAGTCCGAAATCATTCTTCCAAACGAATACCAAACAGGCTGAAAAACTATACGCTGTTACCCGTGAGTTTGCGGAACTAGATGGTTCTCAGTTAGTGTACGACTTATATTGTGGTACCGGTAGTATCGGGTTATTTGTAAGTAAAAACGCTAAAAAATTAGTAGGGGTAGAAGTGGTTGCAGACGCTATTGAAGATGCTAAAGAAAATGCAAATTTGAACGGGGTAACACATAGTCATTTTTTTACAGGTGATGTGATAGACATTTGTACCGATGACTTTTTTACTCAACATGGTAAACCCGATGTGATCATTACCGATCCGCCACGCGCGGGTATGCATGATAAGTTAGT
Source organism: Sediminibacterium sp. (assembly GCA_017537025.1). GTDB lineage: Bacteria > Bacteroidota > Bacteroidia > Chitinophagales > Chitinophagaceae > Sediminibacterium. Next base: position 100,869 of record JAFWCB010000009.1, on the reverse strand, counting down.
GAAGAAATTATTGGATATTGCAGCGCCTTTAATAGTATATGTAAGTTGTAACCCCGCAACACAAGCCCGTGATTTAGCGTTATTAGCAGAGAAATATACAGTAACAAAAATTCAACCGGTAGATATGTTTCCACACACCTTGCATATTGAAAATGTTGTTCAACTGAAATTAACATAAATTATGACTGAATTTCGCCCGAGTAGATTTGAGATCCTGCCAACGATCATTAAAAATTTATTGATCATCAATGTGCTATTTTTTTTAGCCCAAAAAACCTTTACCGGTCCTTCAGCTATTTTTTCCTTTGAAGATAGTTTGGCTTTACACGCTTGGCAAAGCCCCTTATTCCGCCCTTGGCAATTGATTACGCATATGTTTTTACATGGCGACTTCGGACATATTTTCGGGAATATGTTTGCGCTCTGGATGTTTGGTGCCGTACTGGAAAATTTATGGGGCTCAAAACGATTTCTAATTTTTTATATCATTTGTGGATTAGGGGCCGCCCTTATTCACCTTTTATTTTTGAGTTATGAATTTATTCCGTTGATGAAAGAGTATCAAGAAGCTATTAGCTTACATGCCAATAATGGAATTTCTGAGCAAGCATTTATAAAAATTACTACTTACTATAACGCTATGATTAATACGGCTACACTGGGTGCCAGCGGTGCCGTATTCGGTGTATTAGCTGCCTTTATTTACCTTTTCCCCAATACTTATATTTATATCTATTTTCTATTCCCTGTTAAAGCAAAATGGATAGGGCTGCTCTATTTCGGATATGAATTGTTTTTTGCGCTTCAAAATTCAGCAGGCGATAATGTTGCACGATGGGCACATATTGGGGGGGCTATAGTAGGGCTATTAATTGTGATGACTTGGAACAAAACCAACAAAAAATCGTTTTATTAATATGGCTTTCGATTCTTACAAATCAACAAGACGTATTCTATTAGGGCAGGATAATAATAACCTGGTGCTATTGTTTGCAGTAAATACCCTGCTATTCCTCATTTTTGCTTCTATCAAGGTATTCTATTTTTTAACAGATACACCTATCGAATTTTTTTATCGCCAAGTATTTAACTGGTTTGTACTCTCACCCGTACCGGATACTTTTTTTTCGCGACCATGGACTTTCATCACCGCCATGTTTATGCATAGTAGCGTATGGCATTTAATTTCTACTGTTTTATGGCTCTGGGCTTTTGGCTATATACTGCAAGACCTTGCGGGTAATAGCCGATTGATCCCGCTTTATTTATATGGCGGTTTTATTGGTGGGCTTGTATTTGTAGTATGTAATAATCTGTTCCCGGTATTGGAGAGGAATATTGCTACAACAGCCCCTTTTATGGGGGGCGGTGCCGCTGTAATGACAATTGCTGTAGCAACCACTACACTAGCTCCCGACTATCGATTATTTCCGCTTATCAATGGGGGCATTCCACTATGGGTACTTACACTCATATTTGTTGCCATAGATTTTGCTACACTAGCCAGCGATAATGGCGGTATTGCTGCAGCTCATCTTGCAGGAGGTGCTTTTGGATTTATATTCATTAAACAACTACAAAAAGGAAATGATTGGGGTAACTGGATGCTTCAATTCGTCAATTGGCTGGATGATTTGTTTAGCCCGGAAAAAAAGCAAGCACAAAAAAGCTATGCAGAAAAGCATTTCTACAGAACCAATCGTAAACCTTATGAGAAAATAGCAAATGTTACGCAACAAAAATTAGATGCGATTTTGGATAAAATTAATCAACATGGGTATGCTTTTTTAAGTGATGAAGAGAAAGCATTTTTGAAAAGAGCCAGTGACGACGACGAAGCATTGTAATGAAGAAAATACTATCAATTATTACTATTGTTTTAGCAGTATGCTATATTCCTGCTTGCTTTTCACATTATATTCATCCCAAATCTTGGAACGGTATCAGCTATTTAGCGCTTGGGTTTGCTGTACTACAAATACTACTGCTGATCTTCATTTTAGTTACAGGATTTGTGAGTTCTAAAAAATGGTTATTACTTTTATCGCTATTCTTACTGGGGTATGAAAATACTAAATCGAGTTTCGCCTTTCATTTCCCCCATACATTTAAAGAACAAAAGCACATTCAATATTTACGAGTTCTCAGCTGGAATATCGATAATTTTATTTTTAAAGCTATATGGAGAGAAAAAACTTGGAATGAACGTCATGAACTTGCTATTGCTTTTTTAAAAAGCACAAAAGCAGATGTGCTTTGCTTACAAGATTTCACCCACTTACGCCTTGGAAATAATCACGATAATATAGCTTTTATTCGCGATTCACTGGGCTATCCCTACTATTATTTTAGTGAAGACGGTAAAGATTACGGAACGGCTATTTTCTCAAAAATTAAAATACAAGACAGCGGTCATATTCGTTTTACCGATAAACAATATGCCGAGAGTATTGCCTATGCAGATATTATATTCCATAATCAAAATCTTCGTTTATTCAATACCCATCTGCGTTCCATGCTATTAGGCCCCAAAAAAATTGCGTCCAATAATATCGGGTATCTTGATTATATGAAAGAAGATACTGCATTTTTACTTCATTCATCTCGTATAGAACGATTAGCATATTTTGATAAAATACACACATTACAAGCAAATGAGATAGTTCAAATTTTCAAAAAACAAAAAAAGCCTTTCGTTTTCTGTGCTGATTTAAATAGTGTACCGGCTGGTTATCCATATGCTTTATTGGCTGCGGATACAAAAGATGCTTTTCTTGAAAAAGGTTTTGGATGGGGCGGTACTTATTCCCGTATTTTACCAACACTTCGAATTGATGTTGTGCTCACTAGCCCAAGCGTATATACCATGCAATACAACTCTCCACGCTTACGCTTATCGGACCATTACCCCATTATTGCTGATCTTTCCCTTGAGCAGTAATTTTTTGTATTTTTAAGGATGGCTAAGCACTGGGTAAGAAGAATATCCAAAACATTTATCATTTCCGTCAATATTTTTTGTGGATTGATTTTTCTGTTGGCTGCCTGCTCTCCTTTTATTAATCCCTCTTCTTGGTGGATGCATGGCTTTCTTCCGCTCATAACTCCTTACTTAATTGTAATCCTCATTTTCTTTTTAATATTTTGGTTAATAAGCAGGCCTGTATGGGCAAGTATTTCATTATTAGTTTTATGCGTTGGGTATAAACAAATACCGGTTGCTTTTGCTTGGACCGGGTTCAGTACTATTACTAAAATAAAACCCAATAATACTTTTCGTTTAGTTGACTGGAACGTGCAAAGTTTTAATGGTATTGGTAAGCATAAAAAAAATATCATTCCTGTAAGAGTGGAAATTGCCAATAGTATACTGAACTATAACCCTGATATTATTTGCCTGCAGGAATTTAATACTGCTTCAAACGAAAATAATATTGCACTTTTTTCTAAAACACACCCTTATTATTATTTTTCAGCAGATCATATTCTCAATGGTAATAACTATCAATCTGGCTCTGTAATCTTTTCTCGCTACCCCATTATTGCCTCAGGGAAAACTGATTTTGTAGATGCTGAAAGTTTAATCTTTGCTGATATACTTAAGGGCTACGATACCATTCGAATTTTTACTACACATTTGCAATCGTTTAAGTTTAAAAAACAGGATTATCAAGATATTGAAAAGATCAAGGATCCACAAACCGAGTCGCTTTCTGCTTCCAAAGGGCTTATCCGAAAAATGAAAGCCGCTTATCAGAAAAGAGGCATTCAGGCCGATTTAGTGAGAAAAGTGTTAGATAGCAGTTCTTACCCCCACCTTATTTGTGGTGATTTCAATGATGTTCCCAATTCTTATACCTATTTTAACATTCGTGGAAATAGACAAGATGCCTTTCTGGAAAGGGGTTTTGGCATTGGTAGAACCTTTATTTCCCTTGCCCCAACCCTGAGAATTGATTATATTTTACCCGATAAAAACTTTGATGTTAGGCAATTTGAACTCGTAGATCCTTTTTTAAGTGATCATATTATGCTGCTTTCCGACCTTCGTTTGAAAAAATAAAATAATTTCGCGCCAATGGCGCTCAAAGTATATAACTCACTTACCCGGAAAAAAGAAGTATTTGAACCTATTAATACCCCATATGTGGGTATGTATGTGTGCGGACCAACCGTAAGTGGCGAAAGTCATTTAGGGCATGCCCGCCCTTTTATTACATTCGATGTGGTGTATCGATATTTGATGCATCTTGGGTATAAAGTGCGTTATGTGCGTAATATTACCGATGCCGGACATTTTGAAGAAGAAGGTCGCGAGGCAGAAGATAAAATTACCAAGAAAGCCATTTTAGAAAAATTGGAACCCATGGAACTGGTGCAGAAATACACGAATCTTTTCCATTGGGGAATGACGCAGTTTAATAATCTCCCGCCAAGTATAGAGCCAACTGCAACAGGCCATATTGTAGAGCAAATTGAAATGATTAAAAACATCATTAAAGATGGATATGCCTATGAAGCAAATGGCTCTGTTTATTTTGATGTAGAAAAGTATAATACCGATTTTTCTGTTAAAGGTCAACCTTACGGTGTTTTAAGTGGAAGAATATTAGACGACCAACTCGATACTACCCGCGAACTCGATAACCAAGAGGAGAAACGTAACAAAAGCGATTTTGCACTTTGGAAAAAAGCACCACCCGAACATATTATGCGCTGGCAAAGCCCATGGGGCGAAGGTTTCCCAGGATGGCATATCGAGTGTTCGGCCATGGCTACTAAATATTTAGGAGAGGAATTTGATATACATGGCGGTGGAATGGATTTACAATTTCCGCATCATGAGTGTGAAATTGCACAGAGTACTGTTTGCAATCATAAATTACCTGCGCGTTATTGGTTACACAATAATATGATTACCATCAATGGTAAAAAAATGGGTAAGAGTTATGGTAATGTGATTAAACTGAGTGAATTGTTCAGTGGTAATCACCCGATGCTCACACAAGCTTATGCACCTTCTACTATCCGCTTTTTTATTTTACAATCGCAATACCGCAGCACACTCGATTTTAGTAACGACGCCTTACAAGGCAGTGAAAAAGCTTTGCGCAGATTAATGGAAGCGTATGATTGGTTTATGCAAGAAAACTTTGCGGAAGCTACTGTTGGAACGGATACTGCCCTCAATGAAAAACTCACAAAACTCGTGAATGAGTTTAGTGAGTTTATGAACGACGATTTGAATACGGCTAAAGTAATTGCAAATATTTTTGAAATTGTTCCTATTATCAACGCCTTAAAAGATAAACATATAGCTAAGCATACGCTCTCTGCAGCTACGGTTTCCTTATTAAAAGAACAACTCAAAGCCTTTATTACCGATATCTTCGGACTCGTAACCACAAAAACTGCCGATAATAATAAGTTGGAAGGAGTACTGCAATTACTTATCAATATTCGCAAAGAAGCCAAGCAACGCAAAGATTTTGTAACCTCCGATAAAATTCGCAATGAGCTTGCCGCTCTTGGCGTTCAGCTCAAAGATGAAAAAGATGGAGGAGTAAGTTTTACAATTAATTAGACCGGAGACAGTGGGTAGTGTATAGTGCATAGTGAGTAGTGTAAGATCCCGAAGGGATCATATAATTATATATAAATGGTAGATCAAACGAACATTGAGGCATTAAGATCGAAATATACAGCAGCACGTAATAAATATAAACCGCGTGAAATTAAGGCCTTGCTTATAACAGAAGCCCCTTCTTGCAGTTTGGATAAGGATTTTTATTTTGAAGATGTTCCCAAACAGGATTCTTTGTTCCTAGAAACTATGGCTGTTTTATATCCCAATGATAAAGAGCAATATCTAAAAAAGAAAAGAGACCCCCTTTTAAAGGAGCAACTTTTACATAAATTCAAAGAGGATGGTTTTTGGTTGATCGATTTAGCTGAAGTACCTGTAGAAGTTACCGGTGAATCTTATGAAGCATCTTTTCCTCATTTGCTACTACGTATAGAAAAAGCGATTACTAAGCAAACACCAATTATTCTTATAAAAGCTAATGTTTATGATATCTGCTATCCTAAGTTAAAGTCGCTACACTATAATGTAATTAACGAACGACTACCTTTTCCTGGTAGCGGGCAACAAGGAGTATTCCGAGAAAAATTCAGCAAGATCATTGAGGCCCTATCATAACTAGTCACTATCCACTTTATTTCTCCCCCGGATGGTATTCTTTTTCTTTATTCTTCATTACATCTTCTTTGTAAAAAGACACTTCTTTAAATTTTCCTTTTGTGTACATAAGCAATTGATCTTTGAAGTGAGGTGAATTTACATCACCACTAACACCACCTGCCAATACAGATTTCGCTTTTACCCGAGAACCAAACTCTACAGCGCATACAAAACTATTTCCGCTAGTCCCATATCTTAATTTTGTGCCCGTATAATAATTGCTGTTGTACGCGGGCAACATACCCCAAGCACTAGATGCAAATGCCACAGGAACACTTTCTTTGCTATCATCGTATTGCTGCTGTATTTCATTACTTACTCGTTGATAACGGTTTAACTCACCCCAGGCTATTTGCCATTTTCCGAACTTTGATTTGAAATTATTAATGACGTTCTTCAGCGGGTTTAACAGTTCTTTAGCAGCGGCGGTATCAACAAATAATTGAGTTGCTTTTATCTGGTCAATTTCACCATCTTCAATATATACTTTGCGAATGCCAGGTCCTAGTAGCTGTGCCCATTCAATCGCTAAGGCTTGTGCCACAGATGTTTCCGAGGCGCGATAATCCCATTGTTTTAATATAGCTGCGGGTTCTTTCAAATACAATTTTAAAGAATCATTCTCAGGTAAAGCATCAAAGTGCTTTAATAAACCCGGAATTAAAATTTCAAACGCAGATAAATAAGTATCATAACCTGCTGTAATAATTTTGTTTATATCAAATTTATTTTCTTTACTGAGTACGCGTACAGCATTAATACCTCTGAAATTTTCACCATCAGGTGCCATATATGTCGGGTAATTTTTTTTGAGGGGGCTTGCTGTACCGCTAACTGTAAAAGGAGTAGAGTTACAGTTTTGAATCCATCCTGTAGAAGGATTATACACATGCACTATTTCATTTACATTATGTAAGCCTCTCCATTCTGTAGATTTTGTGGTACCATCCATCACTTTACCCCAGTTAAGTTTTTCATCTCTGCGAGGTACAAAATCACCATGCCAGTAGGCAATATTCCCTTTATTGTCGGCAAATACTGTATTATTACTTGTATTGGCTTTTAAATCCATTACTTTTTTATAATCCTCCAAACCCTTTGCTTTTGTTCTTAACCAGCTTTGCATTAAACCTTTCATATTTCTGTTATTACTTTTTACAGAAATAATTTGTGCACCCCGTTTGGCCATGATCGGCCCGTGATGTGTATGGTAGGTTATAAATTTTTTTATTTCGAGATTATTGCCTTTTAGGTATTTTACTTGAATTATTTTTTCTCTCACAGGCAGCCACTTTCCATCGTAGTAATATACATAAGCATTATTTTGTTTTTTTAATTTCTCAGCATACATATCGCTTACATCTACACTACTACTAGTGTGCATCCACCCGCAAAATGAATTAAAACCCTGATAAATAAAGAACTGGCCCCAGGTAACAGCGCCATACACATTTAATTGTTCATTACTATTTATATGCACTTCTGGACGAAAATAAAAAGTGGTATGTGGATTGATATACAAAATGGCATTACCACTTTCGGTTTTGGATGGAGCAATAGCGAAGCCATTTGACCCATCAACTTTCTCTTCCTGAGAAGAATTTAATAAAAGAGGATACCTTTTATTGATGCCTATGAGTTCATCATTTGTCTTATAGGAATTAAAAGTCATAGAGCCAAGCGGTACATTATTACTATAAAAATTTTTTACATCCTGTTCTGTTACATCACCAGTGCTAATGGCGCCGATGCTTCCATCTGTCCATAGTAAAGTGTACCATGGCTTAAAGCTTGTAAGTAATGCAGGTTTTACATTCGGATGTTTATAGAGGTAGTAATTAATACCATCAGCCCATGCATTCATCAATTTTTTTAGCCAGATAGGCGCCTTATTATAATCAGATACTGCATCAGCACTGTCGATAATTAATCGAATATATAAATCATTATAGAGTTCCTTTTCACCTAGCACTTCTGCCTTTCGTCCCAGCTTTTCTATATAGTTCATCTCTACGCGTTTAAAATCATTTTCGCATTGTGCATATAATAAACCAAAAACTGCATCAGCATCTGTTTTTCCATATATATGTGGAACGCCATATACATCGCGAATAATGGTCACGCGCTTAGCTTGTGCATTCCAGCGGGCGATTTCTGCTGGGCTTTGGGCTACTGTACTAATTGCAAATAAAATCGTTAAGGCTAAAAAAACTCTTTTCATAATTATGTATTCTTTCTTTGCAACTTGGCGTCTTAGCGACTTTGCGTTGAAATATTCAACGCGAAGACGCAAAGGCGCTAAGTTGGTATCTCAATCTTAAACGTTGTTCCCTTTCCTTGTTCACTCTCCACAGTTAACTTTCCTCCATGCACTTTCGTAACAATATCATATGCCAAACTCAATCCCAACCCTGTTCCTTGTCCTGTTGGTTTGGTGGTGAAAAAGGGCTGGAAGATCTTTTCTTTGATCTCACTAGGAATACCTGTACCGTTGTCGGATACTGTGATTTCTATTTTGTTGCCGAGGTTTTTAGTGCTTACAGTAACTGTTGGGCTGTAAGGTGTAAGCTGTAAGCCGGAAGGAATGCCTTTTTCCTCACTACTTATTGCTTCAACCTTATGGCTTCCTCCTTCTGCCTTCCTCCTTTCGCCTACGGCGAAAAACGCATTATTAATCAAATTCAATACCACCCTTCCCATATCCTGCGGAACGATATTCACTTTCGGTATACTTGTATCAAACTCGGTTTTAAATTCTGCATTAAAGTTCTTGTCTTTTGCTCTTAGTCCGTGATACGCTAGTCTTAAATATTCATCACACAAAGCATTGATATCGGTTGGCTCTTTTTGTCCGGATGAAGTTCTTGAATGTTGCAGCATCCCTTTTACAATTGCAGCTGCTCTTTGTCCATGATGATTGATTTTTTCGGAGTTGGATTGAAGGTCTTTTAGAATATCTTGCTGATCGGCTGTCACCCCGAGCTTGTCGAGGGGTCCCAGCTCTTGTAACAATTCATTATTTAGCTCAGAGAAATTATTCACAAAATTTAATGGGTTCTGTATCTCATGCGCAATACCAGCAGTAAGCTCTCCCAGGCTAGCCATCTTCTCGGATTGGATCAGTTGGGTTTGAGTGGATTTTAAATCACTGTATGCTTTTTGTAATACTATATTATTTTTCTGTTGAATACGATTATTACGAAAAAGTAAAATTGAAGTTGCTAATACTAAAATGATCCCGGCAATAAATAAAGTTGTTCTATTTCGATTATCACTATTGATTTTATCCTTCTCTAATTCTTGTAAACGGAGCTGATTTTTAAATAATGTATTTTGAAAACCAATCAATGCATTGATACGTTTTTGTTTAATGCTATCGTTTTGAATTAAATAGAGATCCTTGTATTTATTGATACTATCTTTTTGTGGTGTTAGTAAGAAGCAAGCATACATGTTTTGATAAATAGATCCTTTATTTACATTAAATGATGTAAAATTACTGCCAAGTTTATCAATAATTTGTAAGCAGTAATTAGAGTAAAGTAAACTTGAGTCGGTATTACCCACCTCTCTATGAAGTCTTGCTATTGAAAAATAAGCTTGTAGCAATCCATTAAAGTTACTCTTTGTTTTGCCATAATAAATGGCTTTATAATAGTGATTGAATGCACTGTCTTTTTGGTTTTTTAATCGAAAAATATCCCCGGTATAAGTATTAATATTCGCTAAATAGCGAGCTGCACTTGAGGTATAAGCAAGTGTATTAGACTCATATAGAAATTGTAAAGCACTATCCAGTTTATTTCTATATACATAACATCTACCCAAATTCATTGCGGCTATTGCCCACCTAACTGTATACCGAATTTGTTTGGCGAGGTTGTAGCCAATTCTAAAATATGTTTCAGCCTGTTCAGTATTACCTGTATTAAAAATTACAACGCCAAGTGTATGATTAATATAGGCTTTTGCTACAATGCTTTTTTGATCAATCGGTATTTGATCGCCAATAGTCCCTGCATCTGCCGACCAAGTATTCGGTATGGTTTTTAAATGATTATCAAATTGATTAAGCGTCTTTAATAATACGTCGAGTGCCAATTCATTTTTACCTAAGCCATTCAACTGATAACCGATCATCCCATTACATACAATGGCTGTATAGTGCTGTTTATTTTTTTGTGCTAGGGCGAGCATTTTATTTACCAATACTAAAGCCGAATCTTTTTGCACTTCTTCATAATATCCATATATCCTATGCAAGTAATAATACCTGGCAGAGTCTGTTTTAGCTTGATTGTATTTATTGTAAAGGCTATCGACAAAGCCATTGTGAGCCTTGGTGAAAAAAGGGAATAAAAGGAGGAAAATTATTTTTAAGAATAGTTTCATGCAACAGTTAGTTTGATATACTTCAACTAAAGCAAAAAATTTTAGAGTAAGTTATGAAAAAAATAATAAAGCCTCACTGTCTCTCCGACTTCCTCCCAAAATAAAACATCGCATAACCCGTAATGAGTATACCTACTAATGATAAAGCCATTACACTGGTAGAGAAAAAATCTACCCAATTCAACCTTATCTTCAATACTTCCTTACTTACAAGTACACTCACACTTCCTAAATAGCCAAATGAATCGGCCACATAAATTAAAAAACCTACATTTCCTGTGAAACGAAAAGTGGCTATCAATCTTTCAAAATAAACAGAGTTAAAAGGAATATATACCATGTATAAGCCCAACCCTACTAAAGTCATCCACCAGTAGGGTATTATCAATTGCTTGGTAAATAAGTACGTAGAAAAACCGGCAATGATAAAGCCAATGCCTATAAATACATGCGAAAGCATAAATGCTTTTCTATTATTTTGAATCAGCACCATACTGCCTATAAGCAACAGTATAATAAGTGTAATGGGCGTTTCGGTTTTACTAAAAATGGCGGGCTGATTCAAGTATCCCATCTCCTTCCACATATCGGCACTGAAATTATCGCGGATATCGCGGAAAATAGTCGCAAACATATAAATGCAAACAGCAGCTATAATACCCGGTAAAAATTTATGTAAAAAAGCCTTACGCTCCATGGCACTCATAGGTACACGGTTCATCCGTAAGGCAATATCTTCTGCTGAAGGTGCGGGAATTTTTTCCATGGCATAAATAAAAAGTAATAGCGGAATTGCAAATACTGCACCTGTTGTAAATGGTACCCATAACTCAGGTACCCCAACATGCAACATTAACCAAGCTCCAACCGATTTCACAAACCCAGAAGAAAAAATAAAACTCACTGCTAAAGCAGCCCCAATAAAATCAGTTGCTTTTCTTCCTTCTATATAAGAAAAAATAACACCCCATAACATACCCAATGGAAACCCATTTATGAATAAGCATATAATATTATAGGGTGCCGGTATCAATGCAAATAATAACCAAGCAAGCCAAGCAATACCAACCAATAACAATACTATTTTATATCTACCTAATCGTTTCAGCTCTGCAATAAATTTAATACCATAAAATTTTGCCGCTAAATAGCCTAACATTTGACTCAATACCAACAAGGTTTTATAACCAAAGCCCCCAAACTGCATACCATCGAAAGTGCAAACGGTAAACGATTTTCGAAATCCAAATATGATGGTATAGGTAAGAAAGGCTGCAATAGCAGCGTATAGCCCTACTGAAAATGAACTACGATTAGTGTTGGTTGCAATCAAGGGATTATATTATCTGCTAGTATAGCGATAATTTTATTGATAACCCTAAAAACTACTTATCTTTTTTTATCCGCTCATATAGAAGCGAAGGCTTTTTCTCTAATAATGCGTACTTTTCCTATCCTAATTAAACTGATATGAGAAGAACAATTTTTTTTCTTTCCTTCACTTTTTGCTTTCTATTCGTGTATGCACAACAAGTAGATTTTGCAAAGCAATTTAAAAATTGGAAACCCCGTAATATTGGTCCGGCAGGTATGAGCGGCCGTGTTACAGCCATAGATGCGGTATGGACAAACCCCAACATTATTTTTTTAGGTACAGCAAGCGGTGGTGTATGGAAAACTGAAAATGGGGGTGGTAGTTGGACTCCCGTTTTTGACGAGCAACCCATTCAAAATATTGGGGCAGTAGCGATCACTCAATCCAATCCTAATGTGGTATGGGTAGGTACAGGGGAAGGTAATCCTCGTAACTCAGTTAGTTTAGGAGAAGGAATTTATAAAAGTTTAGATGGGGGAAAAACATGGAAATGTTTAGGGTTACAAAAAACACGCAATATTCATCGAATTATCATCGACCCTAATAATCCCGATATAGTCTATGTTGGCGTAATGGGTAATCCATTTGCAGAACATCCGGAAAGGGGAGTTTATAAAACAACAGATGGAGGTGAAACCTGGAAACAAATTCTATTCACCAATAATAACAGTGGAGTAGGTGATATGGTAATGGATCCATCTAACCCTAATAAACTCTTTGTAAATATGTATGAGCACAAACGTACGCCCTGGAGTTTAAAAGGAGGAGGTGCCGGTAGTGGTTTTTATGTTACTTATGATGCGGGTAAAACATTTAAAAAATTAGGAAAAGCAGAAGGTTTACCCGATGGTGAGTATGGCCGAATCGGAATTAGTATTAGTCGCACCGATCCTAATCGGGTATATGCTTTGGTAGAAGCCACTAAAAATGGTTTGTATAAATCAGACGATGGTGGCATGAAGTGGGAACTTGTAAATAGCGATCCTGCTATAGTAACCAATCGTGCTTTTTATTTTCAGGATATTGCTGTTGATACCAAGAATGAAAATCGATTGTACAATATCAATCAGGTAATTAATGTAAGTGAAGATGCCGGTAAAACCTGGAAGCCGGTGCTCCCATACAGCGGTATTCACCCAGATCATCATGCCTGGTGGATACATCCTTATGATGCCAATTTTATCATCGATGGAAATGATGGAGGTATTGGCATTACCCGCGATAGAGGTAAAACCTGGCAGTTTGATGAGAAATTACCACTCGGACAATTTTATCATATCAATGTAGACAATGAATTGCCTTATCATGTAATGGGTGGCTTACAGGATAATGGTAGCTGGCATGGACCGGCTTATGTATGGCAGCGGAGTGGTATCCGTAATGCATTTTGGCAAGGCGTAAGCGGTGGTGATGGGTTTGATGTAATGCCCGATGCAGAAGATCCAAGATGGGTATACACGATGAGCCAAGGGGGCAATTTATCACGTTATAATATTGCCACAGGGGAAGATTGGAGTATTCGTCCGCCCCGGCCAAATAAGAATACACGTCAACGTTTTAATTGGAATGCAGCTATAGCCCAAGACCCGTTTAATAAAGCAACCATTTATTATGGTAGTCAGTTTTTAAATAAGAGCACGAATAAAGGAGCTGCATGGGAACAAATATCCCCCGACCTTACTACGAATGATTCAGCTAAAATCGATCAATCTAATAATGGAGGTATTTCTGTTGATATAACCGGTGCTGAGAACTATTGTACCATTATTAGCATTGCACCATCACCGAAAGAGCAGGGTACTATATGGGTTGGTACGGATGATGGAAATGTGCAATTGACAAGAGATGGAGGTAAAACCTGGACCAACTTCCGCGGAAAAATCCCCGGAATGCCTTTAGGAGCATGGGTTCCACAAATTCGTGCCTCATCCTATAACGCAGCAGAAGCATTTGTTGTGGTGAATGATTATAGAAGAGGTGATATGAAGCCCTATATTTTTCGTACTACAGATTTTGGTAAAACCTGGACACGTTTAATTGATGAGAAAAAAGTTACAGGCTATGCATTATGTGTTATTCAAGACCCGGTAGAACCCAATTTAATTTTTGTTGGAACAGAACAAGGGCTTTGGATTAGCTTGGATAATGGTACCAACTTCCAACAATTTAAAAATGAATACCCATCTGTTTCTACCTATGATTTAGCTATTCAGGAGCGTGAAGCTGATTTAGTGATCGCTACTTTTGGAAGAGCACTATGGATATTGGATGATATTCGTCCGCTCAGAAAACTGGCGGCTAATAAGGGGCAACTCTTCACTAAAAAATTAACTGCCTTTGATGCGCCGCAAGCGTATCAAGCAAAAATTAAAAATGCTACGGGTATCGAATACAGCACCTATGGTACTTATGAAGGTGAGAATAGAAAAACCGGTGCTGCATTAAGTTTCTTCGTACAAAAATCTGCAACTGATACGGGTAAAAATAAATTAAGTGATACGGTGCAAGTTCGTATTATGGATGCAGCCGGTAATAATGTAAGAAACTTGCGTACCCGTGCAGATAGTGGTTTCAATCGCTTTTATTGGGGATTGGAAGGGAAGGGTGCAAGAGCTGCCGGTGGTGGCCGTGGAGGCGGCGGCGGAAGATTTGGTGGTGGCGGTGGTAACGCCGAGCCGGCCGGTTTACCTGTTGATCCCGGAACCTACAAAGTGGTACTTTCTTTAGGGGGAGAATTAACAGATAGTATGATGGTGGTGGTTAATGATGACCCCAATGCCCCTACTCCCAAAGAACTGAGAGATGCTTTGCGAAAAGCGAATAACAGAATTGAACAGTCTACGTTGAAGATCACTTCTATTACGGAAAGGATTACGGAGGTAGAAGATATCATGAAAAAAGTAGAAGCAGGATATAGTGCTATGGAGAAAAAAGATGCAGATACACTGCGGAAAGTGGCTAAGTTGGTTGCAGATGGGATAAAAGATATTCGTGAAACGCTTAATGGTAAGCCACAAACAAAGCAGGGATATGGTAATATTCCGCAAGAAACAGTGAATGGTTTATTAGGGGAAGCCCGCTCTTTAGTGATGGGTAAAACAGCTATGCCGGGCGCGCAAGAAAACAGAGCTATGAATGATGCGGAAGAAGCGGTAGCTGCAGTGGTGAAAAAAGCAAATGCACTTTTTGATGGTGTATGGAAACAATATAGAACACTCGCAGAAGCAGCACCCGTAAAGTATTTTAAAGATTATAAGGCGATAGAGTAAAGTATCTTAATTTATATATAAAGCCCCTCTTAATAGCTAGAGGGGCTTTATAGTTTACGAAACGTCTAAAACATCTTCTTTTATTTTAATTACTTTTTTTCTTCCTCGCATTTCTATAAACCTCCTTTGTGCTGATATAAGGCAAAGTATATCGTTCATCAATAAAATAATCTTTCCAATGCCAGAAAAAAAGTGGATTTATGGTAAAGTTCCTGTACAAAGTATCATCGAATTCGTGCGGGTTTTCTTTAATAAAATTACTATCCCTCCTCCACATAAAATAAACAAGTTCAGAAGGCCCCATCCCATTTTCAAAATAAAAAGAAGTTGTATCACTTTTTTTTGAATAACTAAAATAGCCAAGACCCCTTTCGTACATTACAATTAATGTGTTAATAGGGGGGAAATTACTGATAACAATAAGTGTTAAAATAATTGATAGTATTATTATTTTCTTTTTTCTAGACATTAAAAATACTCCTAAGAAATCTTTAGTTGTTCATATTGATTTCGCTTAATGCCTGTAGTAATGATGGCTACGATGCCTTCCTAGGTGTTACGCTGAATCCTCCTTTCTTTTTAGTGGAAGCAAAGTTTTGGTTCATACCTCCGGGTCCTGTTTTTCCAAAACTGCTTGCTGGTCCGGCAGGTTTAGATACCATACCTGATGTTGGACTTTTCTTCTTTACATTTTTTCTGGTAGACTTGGCTTTTCCCATATTTTTCTTTTTTGGAAGTTAATACTAATTCCAGATACTGTCAAATGGAGTGTAGCCTTTTAGTATAAATGAAAACCTGGTTCCATTTGCGGAAACAAATTTCCCCTTTTTAGTATAAATGGCTATTGCTCCGTTAAAACCGGTTGTAGAGCTGTATTGAAAAGGTGGACGAAAAACTTTTATCATCGCAATATCTCTTGGAAATACCATCATTTGATCGCCTGCAGGCACTTCAAATTCATCTATAAAAATAGTACAGGCATCAGGCCTAGCATTGGGGTCGGAGCTGGTACCGCCGGCCGTAGACACAAAATTGCCGGAACCTTGTCGCCATTTATATATCTCCCTATTATCGTCGGTAGTTACAACAGTTAATCCCGGCACTTTTTGCTGTAAAAACCAACCTAGTGTTGGGGCATTGGCCAATTCATCATTCTCTAATCCATCGAAGATCATCGCATTTTCATTTTTGAATAATCCGCTACTATATTTATCATCATATTCTTGCACTTTTGTTTTTGCCTTTGTATATACTGTTACATTAGATAATAATCCCGACTCTTCAGGATCATCGAGCGATAGTACAAATGATTTCGACGTTAGCGTTGATTTACCCACGGTAAAAAAAGCGGTTGTTGTTAATATGGGTTCAAATAATGAGTCTATCGGTGTTTTTAACTGTACTGCTAAATAGTTGTGTCGCTCTTTTTTTACCGGAGAGAAATAAAAAGAAGCTTTATCTTGAAAGAGCATGGGCTTCATTACAAAATTATCATTTGCATCTACTTTCAATTGATCAACAATCATTTTATTATTGCCTGTACGCATCATGTAGTTGATAATGGAATCCTTTTTATCCCGATCTGTTAGATGTCCGCTGATGCGATAAAACCCGGATGTTGCCAAACAACTGATAGCGTATTCTCCATCCGGTATTTGGTCGCCAATTTTTAAGGCAGCTACAGCAGCTCCTTCAATTAAGGGATATCGAAATTTCCAACGCCGATGCGTTACTACATCATCTATCCAAACATGAACTGTTGCCGACTTTAATTTTAAAGCTGCATAATTCGGCAAATCGATGCTGATTTCTAGAGAATCGCCTCTTTGATAATTTTTTTTCGACAAACTGAGGATTAAAGAATCTTGGGCAGTAATCCACTCACAAAGCAAGCAAAAAATAGGTGCTATCAGTAAAGCGTAGCTTTTTTTCATCCTTAAAAATAAAAACTTCCCGCTATACTTTGCTCTTTCTGTTAACTTCGCGCAAAAGTTAAGGTATGAGTAAGTTGAGCCATTTAGCGGAAACATTAATTGGAAGTGAAATTGTAAAGTTGGGAAATGCTATTAATGAGCGCATTAGAAATGGAGAAACCATTTATAATTTTACAATTGGTGATTTTGATCCGCAGGTTTTTCCCATACCCAAAGAACTGGAAACACTGATTATTGAATCTTATCAAAAGCATTATACCAACTATCCTGCTGCTGAAGGTATTTTAGAACTGAGAAAAGCCATTAGTACTTTTATTCATGAATGGGAGGGCATTCATTATGATGCACAAGAAATTCAGGTAGCTTCCGGAGGTCGCCCGCTCATATACGCTTTATTTAAAGTGATTGTAGATAAAGGCGATAAAGTGATTTATGGTGTTCCTTCCTGGAACAACAATCACTATGTTCACTTAACAGATGGTGAGCATTGCTTGATCGATTGTTTACCGGAAAATAATTTTATGCCTACCGTGGCAGATATTAAAAAAAATATCGAAGGAGCCACGCTTATTTGTTTGTGTACACCTCAGAACCCAACAGGAACAACACTTTCAGCAAATGCCCTGAAAGAAATTTGCGATTTAATTATAGCAGAAAATAATAAGCGAGGAGCGCATGAAAAGAAATTATACTTGATGTTCGATCAAATGTATTGGACACTCACTTATGGAGATACTGTTCATGCTAACCCAATTTCTTTAGATCCGGCTATGAAGGAGTATACCATTTTTATTGATGGTATTTCTAAAGTATTTGCTGCAACCGGCGTTCGTGTGGGTTGGGCCATGGGACCGGGAAATATTATTGCTAAAATGAAAGCTGTTTTAAGCCATTTAGGAGCATGGGCACCAATGGCAGAACAAAAAGCTGTGGCACAATATTTACTACAGCGAGAAGCCATTGAACAATATTTAGTTCATTTTAAAGCAGAAATCGAATATCGGTTACAAACTATATACAACGGGCTTATAGCACTTAAAAATAAAGGCTATGCCGTAGATGCAGTAGTACCACAAGCCGCTATTTATCTTACGATCAAATTAGATCTTGTTGGTAAGCAATATGCCAATCAACAAATATTAAGTACACAAGCAGATGTTACTTCTTATATTTTAGGCGAAGCTAAATTAGCAGTTGTTCCTTTTTCTGCATTTGGAGCTGGCGCAGATAATTCTTGGTACCGCTTAAGTGTAGGTACCAGTAAGAAAGAAGAAATTCCGGCCATGTTGGCTAAATTGGAAGAAGCTTTAGTTAAGTTGTCTTAATTTTTATTACAAATAAAAATAAACGGCTTATTAGGTGTATCCTTAAGGATCTTTTGTACCAAATGTACTTTGGTAATTATTTTGTGTTTATTAATATCAATGATTTCATTAGCGGTACAAAAGGCATTCCAATTTTCAACCGGGAATAAGATGGTGTTGAGTGCAGCGAGTTGCTTATCGAGCTCCTCTTTCGATAAATGGGCTTGATTTGCCAATACTAATAAATCTCTATTTGCACCCATAATTAGTGTTTCGGACAACCACAATATTTGGTTTTGTTCGATTTCTGGAAAATACCACAGCCCGAACTCAACATAATGATACCGGTAAATAACAGCAAAACCATAATTTGGTTTATTTTCAGTCTCATATTGATACTAAGATAAATAAATTGCAGAAAAAATATACGGATTTAACAGTTTTGGTGGCCCCACTCGATTGGGGGCTTGGACATACAACCCGATGTATACCTATAATCAATAGCTTGCTCGCACAGGGTTGTAATGTTTTAGTTGCCGGCGAAAAAGCTCAAATTGCTTTGTTTGAACGCGAATTTCCGCAAATAAAGGGGTTAAGGTTGAAGGGCTATGGAATAAGGTATCCGGTAAATGGCAGCTTATTCTTCTTTAAAATTATACAACAACTTCCAAAAATTCTCCATACCATCATTCGGGAGAATAGATGGCTTGAATCGGTTGTTGAAGAAGAAAAAATTGATTTAGTTATTGCCGATAATCGGTACGGGTTATATCACAAAAAAATACCCACAATTTTTATTACCCACCAGTTGCAATTGCATCTAAATAATACATTACTGGAAAGAATTAGTCAATATTTTTTATACAGATGGGTCAACAGGTTTACAAGTTGTTGGGTACCCGATATGGTTGAAGGAATAGCAGGTAAATTATCGCATCCCCATGTTTTACCTCAAGTACCTGTTCAGTATATTAATTTATTATCGCGATTCAAGAAAATAGATACAGCTATTACATACAAATACTGCTTTTTGATCTCAGGCCCCGAACCACAAAGAACAATTTTTGAGGAGATGGTTTTCGAATTAGTTTCCGAAGTAGAAGAAGAAATGGTGATTGTAAGAGGAATACTAAATAGACAGGAGACCGGAGACAAAGGACCGGAGATAAGTTTTGAGATACATAATTCTAATCTACCTTCTACCGTCTACCGTCTGCCGTCTACTATCTATAACCATCTCCCCACCAATGAACTGGCCATAGTATTACAGCAAAGTGAATATATCGTTTGCAGAGGTGGTTATACTTCTTTAATGGAGTTATTGGTATTAAAAAAGAAATTAATTGTAGTGCCAACACCCGGACAAACAGAGCAAGCCTACTTAGCAGAGATTTTGATGCAGCAAAACCAGATTTTTTCGGTTACACAGAAGACTTTTAATAAAAGTACACTCGCAGCCGCTAGTTCTTTTAATTATTCATTCAAAGAACTCATTGCGTTTAAGGAGGAAGACCTCACCGTGTTATTAGAGGCTATTTACGATAATAATAAAATATCTTTGCAGCCATGAAAGGCGTAATCAATAAGTATGGCGCAGCTATCGGTTCAAATTTTATTTTCGGAAGTAGTTATGCGGTGGTAAAATATATTACGCCAGGCTTTATTCATCCTTTTGCTTTGAATCTGGTACGTGTAGGAACGAGTATTAGTCTTTTTTGGATACTGTTTCTATTCAAAAAGGGAGATCAAAAAATTGATAGAAAAGATATCCCGCGTTTTTTACTTTGCGCACTTACCGGTGTAGTGATTAATCAATTGCTATTTGTAAAAGGGTTATCCCTTACAAGTGCTATCCATAGTTCTTTATTATCCTTAGCCACTCCTATTCTTATAACCATTATCGCTGCTTTATTAATCAAAGAGAAATTTAATTTTTTGAAGCTTGGCGGACTTATCATGGGTATTTCAGGTGCGGCGTTATTAATTTTATCGAAAGATCAATCACAACAAGGATCGGATATGTTAGTGGGAGATATTTTGGTGCTCACAAACGCTTCTTCTTACGCGTTTTACTTAGTATTGGTAAGACCATTAATGGCCAAATACTCACCTATACTTGTTTTGAGATGGGTTTTTACTTTCGGAACAATCGGTATTATCCCTTTTGGTTTGCCTCCTTTTTTAGAAACCAGATGGGAAATATTTGATATTTCACATTTTATTGCACTGGCCTATGTGGCTATTGTGGTAACCTTTGTGGCGTATCTGCTTACCGTATATAGTATCTCCACTATTGGCCCCTCTCGTACAGGCGCTTTTATCTATACGCAGCCAATTTTTGCTGCTGTTATTGCTACTATTTTTGCGGGTGAACATTTTAGTTTGATAAAAGGGCTTGCTGCCCTACTTATTTTCGGAGGGGTTTTCTTAGCTAATTTCAAAAGAGAAAAAATTATCACAGCTTAGGGTAATCGACAAACCAGAAAGTTTTTGCTGCATGTATAAATTCCATCCAATTATTGGTATCAATCTTTACTGCGAAAATGCCGCAAGTGGGCATATTATCAATATTTGTTTCGGTTAACTCATTTACAAAATCTGTGATGCCAGGGTTATGTGAAAATAATGCAACTGTTTGGAATGTATTATTCAACTTTTTGATAACTTGATAAAATGTTGCTGTGGATGCATGATATAATTCGGGTACGCTGATGATATCAGTTTGGTTTTTGCCAAATGTTTTAGCGAAATAAGTGGCAGTAGTAAGGGCTCTATTGGCTGTACTGGAAACAAATGCGTCTACGACTACATTTCTATTGATAAGTCGATTTGCCATTTCGGGTGCATCTCTATTTCCCCGTTCATTAAGCGGTCTTTCAAAATCACTCATACCTATATTAGCCCAGCTACTTTTGGCATGCCTCACAATAATCAGTTGTTTCATGCAGAAAAGGTACAAAATGCCCTGTACATTTGTATGTGGCTATTACAAAATTAAATATTGATGAGTTTTTAAAACTGGCTGAATCACATCCTGTGTTGGATGTACGTAGCCCCGGTGAGTTTGAACACGCCCATATTCCCGGAGCATATTCGCTTCCACTTTTTACAGACGAAGAAAGAAAAGTAGTAGGTACGGCATATAAAAAAGAGAGTAGGGAGAAAGCGATAAAAATCGGATTGAAATATTTTGGAAAGAAAATGGTGAAGATGGTGGAAGAGGTGGAAGCATTAGTGGATAGTGAAAAGTGGGTAGTGCAAAGTAAGAAAGTGGTATTGGTACATTGTTGGCGTGGTGGTATGCGTAGCGCGGGGGTTGCTTGGCTATTGGATCTCTATGGGTTTAAAGTTTATTCATTAGTAGGGGGATATAAGCAGTATCGAAAATGGGTGTTAGCGCAATTTCAAAAAGATTATCCTATTACTATAATTGGTGGCTATACCGGTAGTGGTAAAACAGAATTACTATCTGCATTAGCTGCAAAAGGTGCTGCTGTAATAGATCTTGAAGCCATCGCTTGCCATAAAGGTTCCGCCTTTGGTAATTTGGGTATGCCTAAACAGCCAACCCAAGAACAGTTTGAGAATGACTTAGCGAATGCGCTTAGCGCAATAGTGAATAGTGAGAAGTGGGAAGTGAGTAGTAAGAAACTACCCACTACACACTATCCACTACACACTATTTTTGTTGAAGACGAAAGCCAACGTATTGGAGAAGTAAATATTCCGGGTAATTTATTCAATACTATGCGCAGTAAACCCGTTTTGTTTTTAGATATTCCATTTGCAGAACGATTAGATAATATTGTGCAGAGCTATGGTAAATATGATCAGGATAAATTAGTTAATGCGATTTTGCGTATTCAAAAAAAATTAGGTGGATTAGAAACAAAGAATGCTGTGAATTTTTTATTGGAAAAAGATATACATCGTTGTTTTGCTATTCTGCTTAAGTATTATGACAAGTTATATATTAATGGCCTTTTGCGAAGAGAAAATCCGGAGATGCAAGTCCGCAAAATTCCTTGTTCATCAACTAATCCGAGGGATAATGCTACTGCTATTTTACATATTATACCAACACCATCCATCCCATAAGTAGCACCACTGCCCAACCTGCAATATGCATCCATAAAGGGTGACGATGATCTTGCATGATTCTTTTTTGTCCGGCGCCAAAAAGTATGATGGCAAGGGCAATAGGCAAAATGAGACCATTAATATAGCCGGCGGCTAGTAACAATGAAACAGGTTTCCCAATGGCTATAAAAATTGCTGTGCAGAGCATAATAAATATGGAAATAAATATTCGCTCATGTTTTTGAATAAAGGGGTGAAAGGTTTTGAAAAAAGAGATGGCCGTATAACTAGCCCCCACCACAGATGAAATAGCAGCGCTCCATAATACAATACCAAAAATCCTTAGTCCTATGCTACCGGCTGCTTTCTGAAATACTGTTGCAGCAGGGTTTTCGGCCGATAAAATGGTACCTGAACTAATTACACCAACTGTTGCTAAGAATAAAGTATAACGCATAATACCTGAAATAGCAATACCGCTGATAGCGCTTCTGTTAACTTCCGATTCACTTTTTTTTCCGCTGATACCTGCATCTAATAAACGATGTGCTCCGGAGAACATAAGATAACCACCCACAGTTCCGCCCACTATGGTTATAATTGCTTTACCACTCCATTTTACAGGAATGATACTATGCTGTAATGCTTCTAAAATGGGCGGTTGAGCTTTCCAGGCAATAAAAATGGTAAGACCAATTTTTAGTATACCTAATGTTTTTGTGAACTGATCGAGCATACTGCCGATTTCCTTCCACCAAAATAAAGTGAGTGCCAAAACACCACTGATAAAAGCACCTTGCTCATAACTGATACCAAATAAGACATTCATACCTAATCCGCAGCCCGCTATATTTCCGATATTAAATGCAAAACCACCAAATACAATTAATGCAGAGAGTAAATAACCTAAACCGGGTAATACCTTATTTGCAAAATCTTGAGCACGTAAATTAGTGAGCGTAAGTATGCGCCAGGTATTAAGTTGTGCTCCTATATCTATCAGAGAAGAGAGTAATATTACAAACCCAAAGTTGGTAAGTAACTCTTTTGTGAATACTGTAGTTTGTGTAAGAAAACCCGGACCAATAGACGAATTCGCCATTAAAAAAGCAGCCCCTAATCCTACCCCACCAATGGATGGTATCTTAAATCGTTTGAATGGCAATATTATTAGCTTTAAAAGTTTGATAAATTTTTTTTGCAAATGGTAATGCTTGATCATTATCACCGTGTAAACATATAGTATCAGCTCTTTTTTTATTTCTATTCCTAACAAATTGTAGGGCTTGTTCAATTGCTATATTTTCATCTTCTATAATTGCATCCGGCTCCGTTCTTGGAACCAAATAGCCATCAGCAGTATATCTTCTATCGGCAAAAACTTCAGCAGCAGTTTGTAATCCGGCTTTTTCTGCTTCACTAATTAGGTAGCTATTGCTTAACCCATACAGAATGATGCTGCTATCTATCTCTTTAATAACGCTTACAATTGTTTTACTGATATTCCTATCTCTTGCTGCCATATTATATAATGCCCCATGTGGCTTTACATGATGCATAACTGCTCCTTCAACCCGGCACCAAAAACGGATCAAAACAATTTGATTAGCTAATGAGTCAAATAATTCATCTTCGGGTATATGCATTTCTTTTCTACCGAAATTTTCGGGATCCGGGAAACTGGGATGAGCGCCAATGGCTACGCCATATTTTTTACATAAGCTGATAGTATGATGTATGGTTTCTGCGGAACCTGCGTGTTCACCACAGCTAATATTGGCGCTTGACATATAAGGCATCAGTGCTTCATCATAGGGAAAACCTTCTCCTATATCGCAATTCAAGTCAATATGCATGAAACTGTTCTTTAATTCGTAAGGTACATGCTTGTTGTAGTATTTGCAAATGATAGTACTGTTCAATCCATTTTTTTTCCGCTTCTTTTATTGAGATCATCTCCATCATAAAAGGGCTATTAAAAACTTGTTGCGCAAAGGATGAAAATGAGGAGGCACAAATATTGGCTATACGGGCGTAGCCGCCTGTTGTTTGATGATCGGCCATTAATACTATCGGTATTTTATTCGGAGGTAGTTGTATAGTGCCTCTTGTAACAGCGGATGAAGTTATTTCTGCGGTATCTACTTTTTCAAAATTTCCCCCACTCAATCGGTATCCCATCCTATCACTATTCGGAAGAATAGTAAAATATTGATCCTTCCACCAATGAGTGGATTCATTATCACTGATTATAGATTCAGGTGCTGACGTGCAGTATATGGTTGAATTGTAAAAATCGCCAACATCTGCCTGCCAGGGCATAACCATAACATCCTCATGTACATAATTCTTTTGCTCGTTTCGAAAATGAATGATGTCGCCTTTTTGTAAATCATCTCCATGTAAACCACCGGCACCTACTTTTTTATGCGTACTGTAACTTCCCAGCCAATCTTGTAACTCGAACCCACTCTGAACAGCTAAGTAGGCAAAATTTCCACGAATTTTTTTTGTGAAATGAAGGGTTGTTTCAGCAGGAATAAAAATAGGTCGGTTAACAGGTATAGATGTATTATTGATGGTAGCACCAAAATCCGCTCCACTCAAACTGATAAATGTATTTCGATGAAAATAAAAAACGGGGGCCGGAAATATAAACTCTATTACAGCTTCTGATAATGCATTGCCCAGTAAAGCGTTGGCAATGTGCATAGCATGCAGATCCATTACGCCGGTAGGGTTTATGCCAAGCGCTTGAAAACCAAATCGGCCTTCATCTTGGATGGTACATCCGGGTTTTGATTTAATGATGGATATACTCATGCCTGATTTTCCTTTTCTATTTCATAAAATCTTTCCAGCGATATAGGAACAAACCGAACCTGATCGCCTGCAGCCAATAAGCAAGGATTTTCCTTCTCCAAATCAAATATGGCAAGGGGGGTCCTTGCAATGATTTGCCATCCACCCGGTGATTGAAGCGGATAAATACCTGTTTGGGCTCCTGCAATACCAATACTGCCCGCAAGTATTTGTTTCGAGGGATTTTTTTTACGTGGGTGTTGTATGCGCTCATCTACCGACCCCATGTAAGGGAAACCGGGTAAGAAACCAAGCATGTATACTGTGTATAATCGATTACTGTGTATTTCGATAATCTTATCTATTCCAAGCTTGAGTTCTTCTGATACGAATAGCATATCAACTCCTAATGCGGGGTCGTAGCAAGCAGGTATTTCGATAATTTTTTTGTTTGCTTGTTTATTATTACTGAAATCAACAGATATTCCTAAAAGGTTATCAGTTACCCATGCTGCTAGATCATCTGTTTTGGCTATTTGCAAAATGGTTGGTATGCTATAGTAAACAGTTACGCTATTATAAGCCGGAACAAGTTCTATAACCCAGGGGAAATTAGCTGTTTGTATGGCTCTTGTGTAAGCCATTACACGCTCATGTACTTCCATACTAACACCCGATCCTAACTGTAAAACAACAGCTTGCTCTCCTAATGTATATATTTGTACCAAGTAGTGTTTTGAATAATGTGTAGAAAGATAAATATATATAATAGTTTTGAGCATTATGCAGCCTACTTTCAATACGCCAACGCTTAAAGCAGTTATTACTGCTATCGCTATACCCGTTTTTGCCATTGGCTGTTTTGTTTTACATCATTATTTCCATGGCCCCTTCATTATGTTAGCAATCGTATTTTTTCTGTTTGCCACTGTAATGAGTGCTGTGCATCATGCCGAAATTATTTCCGCCAGAATTGGTGAGCCTTTCGGAGCCCTCGTGTTGGCTTTATGCGTAACTATTATTGAGTCGTCGATTATTTTATCTATGATGTTGGCTGGTGGGGAAAACGCTTCGTCTTTAGCAAGAGATACTGTTTTTGCCGCTTTAATGATCATTTTAACGGGCATGTGTGGATTAACCCTTTTTATAGGCGGATTAAAATACCGGGAACAATTTTTTGGCTCTTTAGGGGTTACTTCTATTCTCACAGTGCTTGTAGCTATTTGTGTATTAACCCTTATTCTTCCCAACTTCACGATTTCAACTCCCGGGCCTTATTACTCTAAAAAGCAATTAGCATTTGTAGCGATCATTACTTTTCTGTTGTACTTAGCTTTTTTATTTGTGCAAAATATCAGGCACAGGAATGATTTTGTTACAGAAGAAGAACTACAGGAAATACATGATAAACCGGGTAAAAAAGCAACTTGGCTAAGTGCGATATTATTACCCGTAAATTTAACAGCAGTCGTTTTACTGGCCGAATCTTTAGCTCCTGATTTAGAAGCTTGGATTCATAAAATAGGAGCCCCCTCTGCTTTATCGGGAATCATCATTGCTTGCGTTGTATTACTTCCGGAAGGTATATCGGCAGTAAAAGCAGCATTGGCAAACAAAATGCAAAAGAGTTTAAACCTTTCTCTAGGATCAGCCTTAGCCAGTATCAGCCTAACGATACCGGTGGTAGCCTTGGTTTCTCTATGGATGGATCTACCTCTGGCACTTGGTATTGGTACCGACTCTTCTGTAATTTTTTTACTATCACTCTTTAGCATTATACTGTCTCTTAGTAAGGGGAGAACTAATATTTTGCAGGGGCTGGTACTGATTATTCTTTTTTTTGTTTACCTCTTCATTACCATTAATCCTTAATAGGAGCAATTTCTCCCTATTTTTTTCATGGCTTTACAAAGGATACTTATCTTCCCTTTTCAAGACTAAGAAGCTATGAACAAAATTTCCAAACTAGTATTAGGCAGTTTGTTGTTTGTGCAACAAATAACGGCCCAAACAAATGATCCGAAATGGATGCGCTATTCAGCTATTTCACCCGATGGTAAAACCATTGTTTTTACTTTTAAGGGCGATTTGTACAAGGTATCTTCACAGGGAGGTTCTGCCACCCCACTTACTATGCATGAAGCACATGATTTTATGCCGGTGTGGAGCCATGATAGTAAAACGATTGCCTTCGCCAGCGATCGCTATGGCAACTTTGATATTTTCACTATTTCCGTAAATGGAGGCGAGGCCAAAAGAGTAACCTATCATTCTGCGCAAGAATATCCTTACGATTTTACTGCCGATGATAAGTCAATCATTTTCGGGTCGGCCAGAATGGATGCTGCCGCAAATCGCCAGTTCCCTACCGGTTCAATGCCGGAACTATACAGTGTATCTGTAAATGGTGGCAGAGTTAATCAATTGCTAACAACGCCTGCAGAAGATGTAAAAACAAGTAAAGATGGTAGCAAATGGATCTATCACGATAAAAAAGGAGGTGAGAACGCCTGGCGCAAACACCATACTTCTGCTATCACAAGAGATATTTGGGTATACGATACGAAAACAGGCAAGCATACAAAAATCACTTCTTTTAATGGAGAAGACCGTACGCCTATTTTTACTGATGGAGAAAAAGCCATCTTTTATTTGAGTGAAGAAAGCGGAAGTTTTAATATTCATAAAATGAATATAGCAGGTGGGAAATCGGAACAACTTACCTCTTTTAAAAAACACCCAGTTCGTTTTTTAAGTTCCGCTAATGATGGTACGCTTTGTTTTGGATACGATGGAGAAATTTATACCATGAAGGGCAGTGGATCACCCAAAAAATTACCTATTACCATAGTTGCCGATGCGCGTAAAAATGATGAACAGGTGATACGTGTAAATAGCGGTAGTGGTATATCTGTATCTTCTAATGGTAAAGAAGTTGCCTTTACTTTTAGAGGAGAAGTTTTTGTAACCAGTGTAGATGGGGGTATTACCAAGCGTATTACGAATACACCTTCACAAGAAACACAGGTTTCCTTTTCGCCCGATGGGAAATCTATTATTTATACTGCGGAAAGAAATAATAAATGGAGCATTTTTGAAACTAAAATTGTACGTGCCGATGAACCCTACTTTTATGCAGCTACATTATTAAAAGAAACTCCTGTTCTAGATAATGCAAATGATAATACACAGCCGCTCTATTCACCCGACGGTAAAGAATTAGCTTATGTAGAAAACAGAGATTTGATTCGCATATATAATTTGGCTTCAAAACAATCGCGTACCATCCTTAATACGAATCAAATTTTCGCTTGGATGGAAAACGATCAATATTTTCAATGGAGCCCCGATAGTAAGTGGTTATTATTCGATTACTCCGTACCGGGTAGTGCAGTTGGAGAAGTTGGTTTGGTAAGTGCCGATGGAAAGAAAATTGTAAATCTAACAGAAAGCGGATTCAATGATTTTCGTCCTAAATGGGTAATGGGTGGCAAAGCCATGTTATGGCAGAGTAATAGGGATGGCTTGCGCGCTGCTGCTATGAGCGGTGGAGCACAAAGCGATGCCTATATGATGTTCTTTACACAAGAAGCTTTTGATAGGTTCAAATTGAATAAGGAAGAAATAGCATTGGTAAAAGAAGTAGAAGATAATAAAGCCAAAGCGGATACAAGTAAAAAGAAAACGCCTGCAAAGGATAGTGTAGTAATTGATTGGAATGGACTTTCACAACGTAAAGCTAAAGTAACCATTCACTCATCCAGCATGGGTGATGCTTTAGTAAGTAAGGATGGTGAAACCCTTTACTACTTAGCTCGTTTTGAAAGAGGGATGAACTTATGGACAACCAACCTGCGTACACGCGAAACAAAAATGCTGATACCACTCAATGCCGGTTTCGCTTCTATGGTTTGGGATAAAGATCAAAAATCTATTTTTATCAGTAGCGATGGTGGCATTACTAAAATCGATCCTGCCAGTGGTAAGCAAGATAGAGTAGGTATTAACGGAGAAATGATCATCAATACAGCTGAAGAAAAACAAGCCATGTTTGATCATGTATGGCGTAGAACGAAGAAAACTTTCTATACCAAAACATTCCATGGTATTGACTGGGATAGTTATAAACCGGATTACGATAAATATATTTCCTCAATCGGTAATAACTATGAGTTTAGTGAAATGCTGAGCGAATTATTAGGAGAGTTAAATGTAAGTCATAGTGGAAGTAGCTATGCTGCCTTCAGCGCATCCGGCGATGCAACAGCATCATTGGGTGCTTTTTATGATGCAGCCTATACAGGCAATGGAGTAAAAATTGAAGAAGTAATAAAAGATGGCCCTCTTGATAAAGCCGGCCTCAATGTGAAAGCGGGTACTGTTATCGAATCTATAGATGGCGAATTAATAACGCCCGACAAAGATTTAGCGCAATACTTGAATCGTAAAGCTGGTAAAACTGTTTTACTCAATATTATAGAAGGAACTACCAAAAGAGAAATTACGGTGAAAGCCATTTCTTTAGGAGAGCAAAATGGGTTACTATATGAACGTTGGGTAAAACGTAATGCCGATGAAGTAGAGAAACTAAGCGGCGGTGCTTTAGGATATGTGCATATACCCGGCATGAATGACGGCGCTTTCCGCAGCACCTATGAAGAGATGATGGGTAAATATTTTGCCAAGAAAGGGGTTGTGGTAGATACACGTAATAATGGTGGTGGTGATCTTGTTGCCGATTTAAGCGTGTTCTTAAGCGGTAAGCAATTTATGGACTATACCAATGATGTACGTAGTAATGGATTTGAGCCTAATTTCCGCTGGACCAAACCCAGTATCTCATTAGCGAATGAGGCCAATTATAGTGATGGTCATTGTTATTCATTTATGGTACAGGAGTTAAAAATCAATAAACTAGTAGGTATGCCTGTACCCGGTACTTGTACTTTCGCCGGCTGGGAAGCTTTAATGGATAGCGGTATTCGTTGGGGTGCACCATCTGTTGGGGTGAAAAATAATCGTGGACAATACCTCGAGAATCGCCAAACAGAACCGGATATTAAAGTAATGAATGAATATGATGTGGTAAAGAAAGGAGTTGATCAGCAACTAGAGGCTGCTGTAAAAGAATTGATGAAAGAGATAAAATAAATCCTAATTGATTTTTAATAAATCCCGATTATGTTGGTAGTCGGGATTTATTATTGCCTATATCTAAAAACTTTTTTCGTCTTTATTGTAAAGTCTATCCAGTAAAGTATTAATGCCAATACTGAAATAATAAGTATTAACCAATTGGCATGTTCGAATATGATTTCAGCTAATTCAGTTATTGGATTCGACACGTTTGTTATTCGTTGAAATATCCAACCTAACGCGATTATCATTACAAATACAGCCAGCGTATTTTTTATAACGCTAAAAAAAATAGTTGGACTTAATAAAATAAAAGATGGTATAATCATTAAAATGATAATAAGTTGCATGGCTTCAATTCCTAGGTTAAATCCTAATATACTAATGAGTAAGTCTATCTTTTCAAGTTGAAATATCTGAAGTGTTTGCGAAAATGCCAAGCCATGCACAAAGCCAAATCCTAATGCTATCAGGATCTCCTTCTTATAAAATACGGGAATAACACAATGAAAGGCAGAAATAAAAATCGATAGCGCAATGGTAACTTCAATCAGTTGTGTAGGAAGTTTAAATAGGTTACATGCAGCAATAAATAAAGTTATCGAATGACCAATGGTGAAAGCAGACACTATCAATAGAACCTTATAAACACCTTTTTTGATTCCACTATAGCTGGTCCATTTTCTATTTTCAGCTATTAAAAAAGCAGGAAGTAATAGTGTCATTAAAAATAGTAAATGATCTGTCCCCTTTTTAATGTGTTGCATGCCCATATTTATCATAGACATAAAGCCTATCCACTTACTGCCGGCATCT
Organism: Sediminibacterium sp.; assembly: GCA_017537025.1. Lineage (GTDB taxonomy): Bacteria > Bacteroidota > Bacteroidia > Chitinophagales > Chitinophagaceae > Sediminibacterium. The sequence continues at coordinate 69,517 of JAFWCB010000009.1, read as the reverse complement.
AAATTAATAGATAAGGGTAAAATTTTACTGTTGATCACATCGTAACCAATAGTGCCTAATTCTTTGGTTTTAGTTTCTTCGTGTATACCATTTTGCCAATCTTGCGACAGCATGACTATAACGGAGTGATTAATTACCTGATGAACCACTACGTCATAATAAAGCGTGAAATTTCTTAAGCTATCCTTTATTTTAGGCGTTAAGTAAAAACTAATTTTTAATTCTTTATAATTTCCTACAATTTCATTTTTCGAATAACTAAAAATTAGCGTATCAATTTTTATATCCCAATCTTTATCTCCTGATCGTACTCGAATATGTTTTAAAAAATAGCTTTGAAGAAATAGCTTATCCGAGAGGCGCTGCTTATTATCTACTAATGCATTTTCAAGCTCTAAAAATGGAATATATGCCTCCCCTTTTATTGCCCGATCCATTACAAAGAGCTTTATAATGCTATTAGGCATTGGATGAGCTTCTGTTTTCAAGGCTAAGACAGAAACTAAAAATATGAGACTGAAAAAACTAAATTTAGTTTTATGGCTTCGTAGTCCCATAGTCTGTATTTCTATCTCTCCATACGGAGTGGTAATGCACTCCCGTTAATACAATTGCTCTCTGTACGCTGAATTCTATCCATACATTCGGGCCATCAATTCTTATGTAATCATTCTGCGTATTGAAAGTTCCGGTACCACTATAAGTGATATATGTATTATCTATATCAGAATTATACTTTGCTAATATGGCAGATCCATCAGTATCGGTCACATCATTTGTATATGTTTGAATGGCAGCTAAAACAAGTGCTTTTTGAGCGCTTGTTAAGCTATTGCATTGGAGGCCTGTAAATGTTGTTGGGAACTGCCAGTCTTTTCCGGGTGTAAGTAACAGATCCGAAAAAGTTAAACTCGATTTAGCCGTACTTAACTGGCTCGGATTTAAAGCTGATAGGAGATTTACAAATGCTGTTTTTTCTTGATTTACAGGTGTGTAATTAATACTTGCATTAGTAAAACTCAACGGCTCAATAGCTATGAAGCGTGGTGTTGCCCCTATCAATACACCATCTTTATAAGTATTAGCAACTGTTTTATGATGCCCTGTAAACAAAATTTCAAATTGACCGGTTGTTGCAGGTGTTCCAAAAATGGCTATATAGTAATTACCCGAACCATACGTTGCCCCACCTCCATTTCCATTGAGATAATCATCTGCTAACCATAATTGTTGTACCTCGTCATAACCTGAATTCAATGAAGAGCCGGTTATTTCTTTTATGATAGCTTTTGCTAATCCTACTTGTGCAGATGTTAAATCTCCTAGCCTTAATCCCAACCTTGGCGATAAAGCAGCAGGTAAGTTACTCCATGTTTTAACGTTCGCGAAGGTATATGGCAATTGTAAAGTAGCTACCTGTGAAGAGGAAAGTGATGTTTTAAACTGATCGCATAAACATATAATTTTTGATAATCCGGTGCTACTAGTACAAGCACTTGGTGAACTGATACTTACTGAACAAACACCTGTTGTTCCTACTGCACCACCAGTGCTTGGAGTTGGATTTGTTGTAGGGGTTGATGTTGAATTTGTACTATTATTTTTCGAGCAACCTGCGAGCAATAGTGCTAAAAAAACTAAGAAAGCTAATGAGCGTTTTTTATTCATATTATAATTTTAGATTATTTAATGGTATTAACGGTATATTTTACAATAAGTCAACTTATTAATCCAACATATCTCCAATCATTAATTATAATTAGCATATAATTATTCAGACTCACATCATAGAATAGAGCCTGATAAAGAAAATAAAGCAGCTTATTATAAATTATAACTATTTTTCATTTTATAGATACAAATCGAACATGTTTGTCACATGAAGAAAAAACTGGCCTATTATGACGGGTTGTATGGGGATAATGACTTTAAAAGAAAAACTAATTATATTTTTTTGGAGTTAATTGAAACCAGAACTAAAGGATTTGATTGGGTGATTAAACCCCATTTCCATGCTCATTTATACCAAATTTTTTTAGTTGAATCGGGCGATGTATTGTTGGAAAACTCTGAAAAATCGCTCTCTCTTCAAATACCATGTATTTTAGTGATTCCTCCAAATACGATACATGGATTTCTTTACAGCAAGAACGTAAAGGGGCATATTCTCACCATCTCAGATTCCGTATTTGATAAAATATTTTCTAATGCCTCAGACCTAGTAGTTGAATTTGAAACATTAAAATATATTATTTTATCTCCTAATCTATATGAACAGATACAACTACTTTTTACCGAAATAAACGAAGAGCTTTTTACCAAAAAAATAAATAAGGAGCTCATGCTTCATGCTTTACTGTGTAGACTTTTTATTTACATACACAGATTGATACTAAATCATGGAAATCATTTAATAAAAGATACAAATCAATCATTACAATACTACCGAAAGTTTATGCAATTGGTTAAAGCTGCAGACAGACAGAAAACTATTCCTGCATATGCTAAAGAATTGAATATTACAGCCGTACATCTGAACAGGATTTGTAATGAGGTCAGAGGAAAGTCGGCACTATCGCTAGTTCAAGAGCATTTAATAGAACAAGCTAAAAATTACCTACTACACACTAGTTATTCTATTTCAGAAATTGCTTATTTGCTCAATTTTGAGTATCCCAACTATTTTGCCAGGCTTTTTAAAAAACTGAATGGAGTTTCACCGAAAGCGTATAGAACTAAACTATAAATATCTTTTTTGAATTTATTTCCTTTGAATTTCTGCCCCTAACGCCTGCAAGCGTTTATCAATAAATTGATATCCTCTATCTATCTGTTCTATATTTTGAATCGTACTTTTTCCTTCAGCACTTAACGCAGCAATAAGCAATGCTTGTCCGGCGCGTATATCGGGCGAGCTCATCGTAATACCTCTTAAATTATTTTTTCTACCTAAACCTATAACTGTTGCCCGATGCGGATCGCAGAGTATAATTTGAGCTCCCATATCAATCAACTTGTCGGTGAAAAATAATCGGCTCTCAAACATTTTCTGATGAATTAAAACACTTCCGATGGCTTGTGTGGCCACAACCAATACAATCGATAATAGATCGGGCGTAAAGCCGGGCCAAGGATGATCATAGATGGTAAGAATACCTCCATCTAAATAGGTTTGTACCGTATATGTTTCCTGAGCAGGAATATGAATATCATCGTCTTGAATACTAAACTGAATACCTAGCTGTAGAAATTTTTCAGGAATGATTCCTAAATGCGCAACTCCCGCATTTTTAATGGTAATAGCACTCTGCGTCATAGCTGCTAAACCAATAAAACTTCCAATCTCAATCATGTCGGGCAGTAAGCGATGTTCCGTTCCACCTAATTTTGTGACCCCTTCTATCGTTAATAAATTACTACCGATACCTTTTATTTTGGCGCCCATTCGATTAAGCATGTTACAGAGCTGTTGTAAATATGGCTCACAAGCAGCATTGTAAATAGTAGTGGCTCCTTCAGCAAAAACTGCTGCCATTACAATATTGGCTGTACCTGTTACCGAAGGTTCATCGAGTAACATATAAGTACCTTTTAAGGATGCTGCTTTTAAGGTAAAGCAACTGATAGCATCATCATAGTCGTAAATAGCCCCTAATTTTTGAAAACCAATAATATGCGTATCTAATCGTCGTCGACCAATTTTATCCCCGCCGGGTTTAGGGATATAAGCTCTGGAAAACCTTGCCAGCATGGGCCCTGCCAGCATCACACTACCGCGAAGCCTCCCACTTTTTTTACGGAATGCTTCGGTAGATAAATAATCAGGGTCAATACCATCGGCTTGAAAACGATAAGTGTCTGATGCTAGTTTTTCTACTTTCACACCAATATCCGCTAACAACTCAATCAATAAATTTACATCGAGTATATCGGGGATATTTGAAATGGTCACCGGTTCGTCTGTTAATACAACTGCCGATAAAATCTGCAACGCCTCATTCTTAGCACCTTGTGGTGTAATGGTACCTGCTAATTTTTTACCACCTATAACTTCGAAGGAAGACATGTTTTTTAGGGGATAGGGTGGAGGGAATAGGGAATAAGGTTAATAACGTTTCTTATAACCGCCATTATTATTATTGCGATTATTACTGTTGCCATTTCGATTATCGGGGCGGCCACCATTATTGTTACGATTGTTATTGCCGTTTCGGTTATCGGAGCGGCCATTATTGTTTCTGTTGTTTCTATTATTTCTGCCACCGAAATTTTGTTGCCATCTACCACCCCTGCTCGGGTAATCGTCGCGCTCAATTTGATTACGATGCTTAATAAACGGCGTGTTGGAAAATTCTAATTGTCCCCCCGTAATGGCATCCAACTCGGAGCGTATGGCATCGTCTTGTACCAGTTCCTTATGCCAATTGCTGTAACTTAATTTCATGTAATAAGCAATAGCATTGGCAAAGCCTGCTTTTTTCTCCGGGTCTTCTTCTTTCAAAGCTTTGTCTATAACCAATTCTATATTCTTACCTAAATGCGCATATTTAGGATGATGCTTAGGATAGGGAAGCGGATCGGGCTTCATTTTATAGGTTTCTTTTTGTGGAATAGGATAGGGGCTATCAACATCCAATTTAAAATCGCTTATAAAAAAAAGATGATCCCATAGCTTATGGCGAAAGTCTTCCACATTTTTTAAGTGTGGATTTAAAAAGCCCATCAGCTCAATTACAGATTGTGCTTGTTTTTGTCGCTTTTCGCGGTCTTCAATCGTTAATAAATACTCCACCATACGTTGCACGTGGCGACCGTATTCCTTCATTCCCAACTGGTTTCTTGAGGTATTATAGTCCATTATTCAAATAGTGTATTCCTACAAATGTACAGTATATCAACCATTTAGCAGGTTGGGCGCTAATCGATAAACTAATTATCTTCGCCGCATGGAAGCATTATTGCAGCAAATTGAGGGCTATAAGGCCGAGATGCAGGCGGCTACTATTAGCGATGCCACAGCCCTAGAGCAGTTTCGTATAAAATATTTAGGTACTAAGGGCTTAGTAAAAGCGGTGATGGGTGAAATGAAGCAGGTACCTGCGGATCAAAAAAAGTCATTCGGACAAATACTTAACGACTTCAAACTCTTTGCTGAAGCGCGTTTTGAGGAATTGCAAGCCTCATTAAGTAACACGCATCTCGAATCTCGAAATGAGCAACCCGATGTCACCCTGAGCTCGTTGAAGGGTCGAAACCCCGCCTCCAAGGAGTCGGGCAAGCCGAATCTCGACTATAGCCTCCCCGGAGAACCCATACCTGTAGGTACTCGTCACCCATTGAGTTTAGTGCGTAATGAAATTGTTTCCATTTTTAAAAGATTGGGATTTGCAGTAGCCGAAGGCCCTGAAATAGAGGATGATTGGCACAATTTCGGTGCTATGAATTTACCCGAAGATCATCCTGCTCGCGATATGCAGGATACTTTCTACATTAATAAGCCCACAGAGGCCAATGGTGCCACTTGGTTATTACGAACACATACCAGCAGCGTGCAGGCAAGGGTTATGGAAACACAAAAACCGCCTATTCGGGTTATTTGTCCGGGTAGGGTTTATAGAAACGAAACGGTAAGTGCACGGGCGCACTGTTTTTTTCATCAGGTAGAAGGCTTATATGTAGATGAACAAGTAAGTTTTGCGGATTTGAAGCAAACACTATACTTTTTTGTTCAGGAGATGTTTGGCAAAAATGTAAAAGTGCGTTTTCGTCCCAGTTATTTTCCCTTTACAGAGCCAAGTGCGGAAATGGATATCAGTTGTTTAATATGTGGTGGCGACGGATGTAATATTTGTAAACACAGTGGTTGGGTGGAAATTTTAGGTAGTGGTATGGTGCACCCCAATGTGTTGGAGAATTTTAGTATCGACTCCAATAAATATACCGGCTTTGCATTCGGTATGGGTGTAGAGCGCATTACGCAATTAAAATATCAGGTGAATGATTTACGATTGTATTCTCAAAATGATATACGTTTTCTTAAACAATTCACAGGTGTGGTATAAATAAACATTATATTGCTCTATGCTTGCTATACTCTTATTCTTTTTTTCACACTGGTTTTTGTCGCTGTTCTTTCACTCGTTTTTTTTGCATCGATATTGTTCTCATCAGATGTATACAACCAGTAAAAATTGGGAACGTATTTTTTATGTATCAACCTGGCTGGTACAAGGTTCTTCTTTTTTAGTTCCAAGGGCTTATGGGGTTATGCATCGGATGCATCATGCGTATAGTGATACCGAAAAAGACCCTCACTCACCGCATTTTTTTACAGATGTCTATCAGATGATGCGTAGTACAATACTCATTTTCAGAGGATTTTTAACAGGTAAAAATGTACCGGACCCCCAGTTTACAAAAGAGTATTTGCCCGTTTGGGATAGATTAGATAAGCTAGGGCACCATCCTGTTACACGTATTTTGTTTATGCTGGGCTATGTAACTTTCTATTATTTTTTTGCGCCTAATTATTGGTGGTATTTATTATTACCAATTCATTTTTTAATGGGTCCGATACAGGGAGCTATTGTAAACTGGTGCGGACATAAATACGGATATAGCAATTTTGAAAATGGGGATCACTCTAAAAATACATCTCCTTGGGGCATATTATTAATGGGCGAATTATTTCAGAATAATCATCATTATGCAAAAGATGATGCTAATTTTGCCAAGAAGTGGTTTGAGTTTGATCTTACTTTTTTGTTTATGCGTATCATGCATAAAGTACAAATAATAGAGCTGAAGCAATAAATCGGTATGATTCATGCTACAAAAGGAGTTGTACTGCGTACCGTAAAGTACGGCGACACCAGTGTCATTACTTCTATTTACACAGAGCTTTTTGGTATACAGCAATATATAGTAAAGGGGGTGCGGCAGAGCACCAAAAAATCGGCGGGTAAAGCTGGGTATTTTCAGCCCGCAGCCATACTCGATTTAGAAGTGTATCATAATGAACTCAAGCAATTACAGTTTATCAAAGAATTTAAATGGGCGCATATTTATGAGTCCATTTTTTTTGATGTGGTGAAGAATACTGTTGCTATGTATATTATTGAACTATTACAACATAGTTTGAAACAACCTGAAGCAAATCCTGAATTGTTCTATTTGATAGAAGATAGTTTGAAGCAACTGGATAAAGGCACTTCATTATTTGCCGGGAATTTACCCTTGTATTTTACATTGCATTTAGCAGCTGAGTTAGGCTTTCAACTTCAGGGAGAATATGGCTTAGATACAGCATTTGTTGATTGGCAGGAAGGTAGTTTTGTAAAAGAGCAACCTACGCACCCCTATTATGTAGATGGACAACTAGCTGCTATTACATCCCGCATTGCTAATTTGCCTTTTTATAATGAGTTGGAAACCATTACACTTAATCAGCAAACACGCCGTCAATTAATAGAAGCGTATCAACAGTTTTTAGTATTACATATTCCCGGTTTTGGGGAGATGAAGAGTTATAAGATATTACAGGAAGTCTTAAGATAGTATCAACCTTATTTGTTTGTTTAACTTTACTGTATGAACATAAAAAACGCATACAATAGCTGGGCTCAGCAATACGATACAAATGAAAATAAAACAAGAGATCTGGAGGCACTCGCCTTGCGTTCTCTTTTGAAAAATCATGCTTTTGAAAACTGTTTAGAAATTGGTTGCGGTACCGGGAAAAATACGGAATGGCTTGCTACAAAAACGCGTTCAGTATTGGCGATAGATTTATCCGAAGAAATGCTGGCTAAGGCAAAAGAAAAAATTCTATCTGAGAAAGTTCAGTTCATGCAAGTAAATATTTTAGAGGATTGGGCTTTCGCTACTACAAATCATTTCGATTTAGCAACATTTAGTTTGGTACTTGAGCATATAGAAAATCTTGAAATTATTTTTCAAAAGTTAAGTATAGTGATGAAAAGTGGAGGATATGTTTATGTTGGAGAATTACACCCTTTCAAACAATATACAGGATCAAAAGCAAGATTTGAAACTGCCGAGGGTGTACAAGTTGTCACTTGTTTTAATCATCATGTTTCTGATTTTACAGAAGCCGCTCAAAAAAATGGATTCGATGTAGAAACTATACAAGAATTTTTTGATGATGGTGATCGTTCGACTATTCCAAGAATATTGGCAATACTTCTTCGAAAACAATCCTCATAAAAATATAACTAATAATAACACTTTGGGCTAAGGGCAATGAGAAGAGTAGCATTGAACCCGTAACTCGTAACTCGCAACCCGCAACTCGTATCTGATGTCCCTGCTCTATAAAACTGCCCATCCCGGCTGCTTCCCTTTTTCAAAACTACCAAGAGTTGTATCCATTTGTAAGGCACGTGCCCCGTTGATTGTAGCCCATCCTAAAATTTCTTCCAATGGAATATGAGGGAAATGTTTTTGAATCGTTTTGATTTCTGATTTAATGCTGAGTTTATGATTACCGGCTAAACTATCTGTGCCTAAAATAATAGTACAATTGTTCTTGCGTAATAAATCAATGGGAGGCAACCTATTTTCGATGTATAAGTTGGCATTTGGGCAGAGGCAGAAAAAGACCATAGACGATTGACCATAGACAGTAGATAAGTTACTTTTAGCTATATCAGATTTCAGATTGATTCGCCTAGGCGAACCAGATTGAAGATTTAAAATATCTTCCTCTGAAATAAACGTATTATGAACCAGTATCTTTTGTGACGCCTTGCTTAGTTTGTGATAATAAGATTGTAAACTTGTTTTTCCTGTTGGTGTAAAATGGCTATCATCTAATCCCATCTTCGCATACATATCTCTAAATTTCCCCGTACCGGTTTTAAATAGTTCATTTTCTGCAGCCGATTCTTGATTATGAATAGTTATTGTTTTTCCGGGGAAATGTGGCGTTAATAAATCCCATAAATCATTCGAAACAGAATAGGGAGCGTGGGGGGATAGAGAGGAATTTTGAATTATGAATTTTGAATTATGAGGTTTGAATTGATATGCTTCGAATATTTTTTTTGAATGCTCATAACGGGCTTGCGCAATAGATGGGTTCCAACCACTTACTTCTATAAAATTATAATAGGCTATATTATTTTGTTGTTTCTGAAAAATAGTGTGCGTGTTATTACAAATATCTCCTACTGCAATAATGCCGTCGGCAATCATTTCTTTTTCTGCATTGGTAATCGCATGTCGTATTTCTTCTTCCGGGAAATGGCGTTTACCAACAACATCTACAATAAAATCTTGGAGTCCAGTATGCTCAGGTATCAAACCTTTCATGTGGCTGAGCTCAAGATGGCAGTGTGCATTTATAAAACCCGGACAAAGAATACCTTCAACATTTTCTACATCTTCTCCCGCCTCTTCTTTAGATATGATATCTACGATTGTGCCGGTACTATCAAATATGATTACAGTTCCTGATGCAAGGAATCTATGACCGTCAAAAATTTGTGTGGCAGTAATTTTTCGGTAGTTCAAAGTTATTGTAATTCGTATTCTTTAATTAATGCCTCGGGTGGAATTTGTAGTAACTTACTAAACTTTCTGATCATATTTAACGATAGGGCCTGTTTATAGTTCAGCACTTTACTTACCGTTGCTTTATCGCCATATACTTTAGCCAAATCTGCTGCTTTATAACCAAAATCTTCCATGCGAATTTTTATAAACTCAATAGGATCAAGTTTGGGGAGCGTTGAAATGCTGTTTTCATATTCACTTATTATTTTGACTAATAGCATTAATTCACGATAATCTGGATCTCCTTTTTTTGCATATCGTATCTCCTCATAACGCTTAATTGCTTCGTTATAATCCGTTTCATTTTCAATTAAATACCATATTCTCATAGTTGTACAATTTAAATTGTTGATGGATCGATTTTTTCATATTCAGAATGGGTGCCGATAAATCTTATATCAACCCGGTTCTGTCCATAATATATCTCTGCGATTAATCTATACTTATTATGAACAATTTCAAACCTTGCTCTATTGTTCTTTATCATCTTTGCATTTGGAAATGAGCGCAAAACATCTTGTCGATTTTCCCAAAAAGCGTTTTCAGTAATTTGTCGCCAAGTTGCTAAGCTTTTTCTTGTTTCTGCATGTTCTTTTGAAAATCTTTCAAGCAAACTTTGTTTAATGATAACCATAAATATTGACCTTCTCTTTTGTTCAAAAGAAAGTCATTATCATTTTCTTGGCAATACGGCAACTACCTGATTATCAAAGTTAATTAACGGTTGGTAAATTGCCAACTTTTTTCAAAAAGTTGTAGAGATATCTGTTTAGTCGTAGGATCAAGATAAAAATAAGTCAAAAATTTTATTGATAATCAATAAGTTGCAAAGGCGTCATTAAAAATAAATACGTTTTTTCTTGGAAAAGCCATTGTATAGTTGCACCTTTGCCGTCCCAAAAAAGGGGATTCCATCCGGGCGGGATAGCGCCGGGTTCATTAAAATAAAAGATATGAGTAAACTTCATTTCACCACCAAGCATGCTAACGCGGCTACCGTACAGCACAACTGGTATGTTGTGGACGGTACTAATCAAACCGTTGGTCGCATTGCCTCTAAAATTGCGGCTGTTCTCCGTGGTAAGAACAAAGCCTATTACACGCCTCACGTAGATTGTGGCGATTATGTAATTGTCATTAATGCCGATAAAGTTGCTTTCACAGGTAATAAGCTAGAAGATAAGCAATACATTAACTTCTCTGGTTACCCCGGTGGTAAGAAAGAAGAAGCGGCCGGCGATCTATTAAAGCGCCGCCCTGAAGTGGTAATGGAAAGAGCGGTAAAAGGGATGTTGCCAAAAAATCGTTTGGGTCGTAAAATGATCAAAAAATTATTTGTGTATGCCGGTGCCAATCACCCTCATACTGCACAACAACCCAAAGCATTAACATTCTAAACCACGCCTCTTACTGAGGTATCAAGTAAAATAAAATGGAAAAACAAAAAAACGCAGTTGGTCGCCGTAAAGAAGCTGTTACCCGTGTTTTCATCAGCAAGGGCGATGGTAAGATCACTGTAAACAACAAAGACTATAAAACTTATTTCCCATTGGTATATCTGCAAAATCAGGTAGAAGCTCCGTTGAAAACGGCGGATGTTTTGGGTAAGTTCGACGTAATTATCAATGCTGAAGGCGGTGGCTTAAAAGGTCAGGCGGAAGCGGCTAAATTAGGTATTGCCCGTGCCTTGTTGGAAGTGAATCCCGAATTCCGTCCGGCATTAAAGGCGGCAGGCCAATTGAAGCGCGATCCTCGTAGTGTTGAGCGTAAGAAATTCGGTCACAAAAAAGCACGTAGAAGCTACCAGTTCAGCAAGCGTTAATCATTTTTCAAAACATTACAATACATATATACAATGGAAAATAACACTTCACTACAACAGCAATTATTGGAGGCCGGCGTTCACTTTGGTCACCTTAAAAAGAAGTGGAATCCTAAGATGCTCCCTTACATCTTCGCTGAGAAAAAGGGCATTCATATTATCGATCTTAACAAAACAGTAGATTACTTACAAGAATCTGCTGCAGCTATTAAGCAAATTGCGAAGAGCGGTAAAAAGATCATGTTTGTTGCTACTAAGAAACAAGCAAAAGAAATCGTTACTGAATGTGCGAAGCGTGTAAATATGCCTTATGCTACTGAGCGTTGGTTAGGTGGTATGCTTACCAACTTCAACACCGTACGTAAGAGCGTTAAGAAAATGCAGAGCATCGAAAAAATGTTGAACGACGGTAGCGCTGAAAGCCTTACCAAAAAAGAACGTTTAACATTAAGTAGAGATAAAGATAAAATGGAGAAAGTGTTAGGCGGTATCGCTCAACTCGGTCGTTTACCGGCTGCTTTATTCCTAGTAGATATTGGTCATGAGCATATTGCATTAGCAGAAGCAAAGCGTTTGGGTATTACCACATTTGGTATGGTAGATACTAACTGCGATCCAAATAAAGTGGATTTTGCTATTCCTGCTAACGACGATGCTACAAAATCTATCGCTATCATCACTAACTATATTGTTGCCGCTATCGCCGAAGGTTTAGCAGAGCGTCAGGCTTCTAAAGATGAAGAAGAAGCAGACGATAACAATAATGAAAACGAAGCAAGAGCTCGCCGCTTAGAGGCTGAGGCTCAAGCTGAAGGTGGTAGAGGTGCGAGGGGACGTAGTGCTGCAGCCGGTACTCCGGGAGCAGGTGCGCCTAAACGTCGTGTACCAAGCAATCGCCGTCCAGCCGGTGGTGGTGCTCGTTAAGATAACTATTTCATCATCTGAAACATTATAAGAATGGTTGACATTTGTCGGCCATTCTTCTTTTACTATAGAAAAAAATTAAGCATATGTCAACTACAGTAGCTATTACAGCAGCGGAAATTAATAAACTGCGCCAGGCAACAGGTGCCGGTATGATGGATTGCAGAAAAGCATTAACAGAAACCAATGGCGATTTTGAAGCAGCCATCGATTGGTTACGTAAACAAGGACAAAAAGTAGCTGCGAAACGTAGCGACCGCGAAGCCAAAGAAGGTGTGATTATTGCTAAAACGTCTGTTGATAATAAAACAGGTTTTGTTGTTTGCATTTCCTGTGAAACAGATTTCGTTTCTAAGAACGCCGATTTCGTTGCTTTCGCTACTTCTATTGCAGACGCAGCCGTTTCGAATAATGTAAAATCTGCTGAAGAATTAAATGAAGTGGTAATCAATGGCGCTAAAGTGGCCGATTTGATCAATGATAAATTAGCTGCAATTGGTGAAAAAATCGGTATCGCTAAATTTGATCGTATAGAAGCACCTTATGTAGCTTCTTATATTCATGGTGCTAACCGTATGGGCGTATTGGTAGGTTTAAATAAAGAAGCTGCTGAAGCAGGTAAAGATGTGGCTATGCAAATTGCAGCCATGAATCCTCTCGCAGTAGATGCCAATAGTATTCCTGCAGATGTAGTTGAAAGAGAAAGAGCTATTGTGGTAGAAACAATGAAAGCAGATCCTAAAATGACTGGCAAACCCGATGAAATGATCGCAAAAATCGCAGAAGGAAAATTGAATGCTTTCTTCAAAGAAAATACATTATTGGCTCAGGCTTTTGTGAAAGATGGCAGCATTAATGTAGAAGCTTACTTAAAGAGTGCAGGTGATGTTACCGTTACCGAATTCAGAAGAGTAGCACTAGGTTAATAACTCCTATACTTTTGATATACTTGATCCCGCCGCAATTGTGCCGCGGGATTTTTTTGGAAGGAATGCATGTATATATCCATCCAAAATCCCAGCAATTAGCTCCTAACCTAGAAAAATTGATACGTATCTGATAGAAATATTTAGTTGCATTTTAGCTATTCGCAATATATTTGTTGGGACGCAAAACTAGTTACATGCTCCCTAAATTTAAACGTATTCTCCTAAAATTATCCGGCGAAGCCTTATTGGGCGATCAGAGAAACGGAGACCCATTCAACCCCCAAATTATTGAGCAATATGCACATGATATAAAGCGGGTTACAGATTTAGGGGTACAGGTTGCTATTGTAATTGGCGGAGGGAATATTTATAGAGGGATGAATGAGGCAGAAAGCGGGATTGAACGGGCACATGGAGATTATATGGGAATGTTAGCAACGGTAATCAACGCTATGGCCATGCAGGCTATGCTGGAAAGAATTGGTGTATATACCCGTTTACAAAGCGCCATTAATATGGAACAGGTTGCCGAGCCGTATATTCGAAGAAAAGCACTCCGACATCTTGAAAAAGGACGTGTAGTAATTTTTGGAGCAGGTACGGGAAATCCTTATTTTACGACCGATACAGCCGGCTCTTTGCGCGCCATAGAAATGAAAGCCGATGTCATCTTAAAAGGCACAAGAGTAGATGGGGTATATAGCGCCGATCCAGAAAAAGATCCGTCGGCAGTGAAATTTGAAAAAATTAGCTTTCAGGACGCCATTACCAAAAACTTGAAAGTAATGGATATGACGGCTTTTACACTATGTATGGAAAATAAACTGCCTATCATCGTGTTTGATATGAATACACCCGGTAATTTATTACAAGTTGTTCAAGGGGCTAATGTAGGTACACTTGTTAGCTAATTTTACCCGCTTATGTAAAATAAATCCCTAAAATCCTATGCTGCTTTAACTTCATTGGTATGCGTAAAACATTTCTTTATTTTATTGGCGCTTTACTAACACTGCAAGCCACTTCTCAACAAGTACTTACCTTACCTAACGCTGTTGCCATCGCACTTAAGAATAGCTATGATATTCAACTCGCAAAAGATAACCTAGATATAGCCGCTATTAATAATAATATAGGTATTGCAGGCGGCTTGCCTACAGTTAATGCTACCGCTTCGGATAATGAAACGGTAACCAGTATCAATCAAAAATTCCCCGATCCTTCAAGAGATTTAAAAAGAAGTGGCGTTAGTTCTAATACGCTAACCGGCGCAGTTACCGGTGGTATATTATTATTTAATGGATTTCGAGTAAAAGCGGCCAAAAAACGCTTGGAAGAATTAGAACTACTGAATAAAAATTTGCTCAATGCGCAAATTCAAAATACGATGGCCGGGGTTGCTAACCAATATTATGATATCGTAAGGCAACAATATTTTTTACAAACGATCCATAAATCAATGGAAGTTGCCAGTGAAAGATTGCGGATTTTAAAAAGTAGAAAAGAAGCCGGTTTAGCTAACAATGCAGATATTTTTCAGGCCGATCTCGATTATAATGTACTGGTTCAACAAGCGGAAGCACAACAATTAGTAATTAATCAGGGGAAAGTGAATTTATTAAACCTCATTTTCGTAAGACCCGATTCTGCCATCGTTGTGAAGGATACTATTATTATTGATAATCAAATCAATTTTCAAGAAATAAGAAATGCAGCTTTACAAAACCCGCAAATAAGTGCTTCAGAACAACAAATTAAAATCAACCAATTACTCGAGCGTGAAATCGCTGCATTACGTGCACCAACCTTACGGGGAACTACCGGTTTTAACTATAGTAATACCACCAGCGCGGCAGGGTTTATTTTACAAAACCAAAGCTCGGGTCCCTTTGTGGGACTTAACTTGGCTATTCCATTGTATAATGGTTCTATCAATAAGCGTCAGCAAAAAATAGCTGAAATAAATACCCGTATCGCTAAAACACAAAGAGATGCTTTTTTGCTAAGTGTAGAAACGGGTGCTTTGAAAACCTATCAGGTTTATACTTCTACAAAAGCACAAATACAAACAGCTCAGCAAAATTACGAGCTCTCTAAAAAATTACTCGATTTGGTTGTAGAGCGCTTTGCATTAGGCGCATCTACCATTATCGATCTAAAAGTTGCACAGCAAAGCTATGAGAATGAAGCCTATCGTTTGATCAATCTTTCTTATGCAGCTAAAATTGCTGAGATCGAATTGAAGCGCCTATCGAATACATTGGCATTATAATGCTAATGTCGTATGTAGTATCTTGTGCTAAATAAAATATTGTGCATCCTTCTATTTCTTCTAAGTTACCCCATGTTGGTACAACTATTTTCACAGTGATGAGTCAGCTTGCTGTACAATATCAAGCTGTTAACCTCGGACAAGGGTTTCCCGATTTCCCGATGAGTGATGAATTACGTGAATTAGTTTATAAAGCCATGCTTGATAATCAAAATCAATATACACATATGGCAGGCTTGCCATTACTACGTGAGAAATTAGCAAATAAAGCAAAACAATTATATCAAGCTACTATTAACCCGGAAACGGAAATAACTGTTACCCCCGGAGGCACCTATGCTATTTATACTGCACTCACTACTATTTTACAACCGGGAGATGAAGTAATTGTTTTTGAACCTGCATATGATAGTTATATACCTAATATTGAAGTAAATGGTGCAAAAGCTATAACGATCTCCTTACAATATCCTAACTATTCTATTCCCTGGGATGAAGTAAAACAAAAAATTAATCCGCGTACCAAGCTTATCATGATCAATTCGCCCCATAATCCTACTGGTGCTGTGCTTTCAACAGAAGATATGCAAGCCTTAAGTGAGATTGTGGCTAATACAAATATTTTTATTGTAAGCGATGAAGTGTATGAGCATTTGATATTTGATGAGCTCGCCCATGAGAGTATTTTACGCTATCCCGATTTATGGCAACGTAGTTTTGTTTGTTTTTCTTTTGGTAAAACCTACCATTGTACCGGGTGGAAATTAGGCTATTGTATAGCTCCGGAAGTATTAATGAAAGAATTTAGAAAAATACATCAGTTTAATAGCTTTACATGCGATACTCCAAAGCAAGTAGCACTCGCCAATTATTTAGATAATACGGAAGCCTATATTGGATTAGGAAAATTTATACAACAAAAAAGAGATTATTTCAGAACACTGATGCAGGGTACACCGTTTACCTGTATACCTTCTCATGGTAGTTATTTTGAATGCTATAGTTATGCCGGTTTTTCACAAGAAGCTGACAAAGATTTAGCTATTCGCCTAACTAAGGAATATGGAATTGCAACCATTCCTGTTTCTGCATTTTATCAATCAGGAGAAGATAATAAAGTACTACGTTTTTGTTTTGCTAAAAAAGAAGAGACTTTGGAGAAGGCCGTGAAAGGTCTGAGCGCTTTGTAGCAACCTAAAAACCCAATTAAAATATAACTTTCAAAACATTACAAGTTAGTTGCACGTATCTTTGAATATGCGTGTTGCAGATTATCCAATCATTATCATCGGCGGCGGACCAATCGGGTTAGCTTGTGCCTTAGAAGCACAAAAAAAGGGATTGGGATATTTAGTACTTGAAAAAGGGGCACTGGTTAATTCGATTTACAATTATCCAACTAACATGACCTTTTTCTCCACCTCCGAAAGGTTAGAAATCGGTAATGTACCATTTGTATCTAATAACCCGAAACCCACAAGAAGTGAAGCATTAGAGTATTATAGAAGGGTAGCGAGTTCCCATACATTAGCCATTCATTTATTTGAGGAAGTACAAACAGTAGAGAAACAGGAAAACAACAAGTTTAGTGTAACTACCAATAAGAGAAAGTACACAGCCGATAATATTATTATAGCCACAGGTTTTTATGATATTCCATTTCCCTTAAATGTGCCGGGAGAAGAGTTGCCTAAAGTTACCCACTATTATAAAGATCCTCATTTTTATGCTTTTCAAAATGTATTGGTAGTGGGTGCACAAAATTCTGCAGTTGATGCTGCGCTGGAAACATGGCGTAAGGGGGCGAATGTAACTATGCTCATCCGCGGAAAAGAAATCGGACAACGCGTTAAATATTGGGTGCGCCCAGATATTATTAATCGAATAGAGGAAGGCTCTATCAAAGCTTATTATAATGCTACCATTTTAGCAATAAGAGAAAATGAAGTTGATATTGAAACTGCGGAAGGAAATATTACTATTCCTAACGATTGGGTAATTGCATTAACCGGCTATCAACCTAATCTCAATTTTCTTAGATCAATTGGCATTAGTTTATCGAATGATGAAGTGATGGCTCCTTTGATTAATGAAGAAACCTTTGAAACCAATGTTACCGGTATTTACTTAGCAGGGGTAATCTGCGGAGGAATGAATACGCACCGATTATTTATAGAAAATTCAAGAGAGCATGCTACTAAAATAATCTCGTCAATTGTGGCAAAATTATAGGCCTACCATCTTCCATCCCCATCTAATAAATTACCTAAGCCTCCTAAAATGCTACCCTCTTCCCTACGTGTAGTAGTGGCATACTGTAAAATTCTACCTGCTAATCTGCTTATGGGTAATGTTTGAATCCAAACAGTTCCAGGTCCATTGAGTGTGGCAAAAAATAAACCTTCTCCGCCAAATAAACTATTCTTAATGCCACCTACAAATTGAATATCGTAGTTAACGGTGGCTGTAAATCCAACAATACATCCGGTATCTATTTTCAATATTTCGCCCGGATGGAGTTCTCTTTTCAGTACATGACCGCAAGCATGTAAAAAAGCCATACCATCTCCCTCTAAACGCTCCATGATAAAACCTTCTCCACCGAATAAACCGGTACCAAGCTTTCTTTGAAACTCAATACCAATACTTACGCCCTTAGCAGCACATAAGAAAGCATCTTTTTGACAAATAACAGTATTATTAAACTCTTGAAGATTGAGTGGAATAATTTTACCGGGATAAGGGGAGGCAAAACTCACTCTTCTTTTCGCGTTATTTACATTGGTAAAAGCAGTCATAAATAAACTTTCTCCTACCAATACTCTTTTACCTGCATTAAAAAGCTTACCTAATAAACTATTATTTTGTTGCTGACTACCATCTCCAAACATAGTTTCCATAGTAATGCCATCTTCCATCATCATAAAGGCACCGGGCTCAGCTACGGCTGTTTCATTATAATCTAATTCAACTTCTACATATTGCATTTCTTCTCCAAAAATGCGATAGTCTATTTCGTGGTTACGCATATTTTCTATTTGAAATATAAAATTAAATACAAGATAAATGTATTTTCCAGTAAGAGGATGAATGGCTATAGGAGTTGAAGTATGGTCAAAAAAAAACCGCCCCACAAAAGGGGCGGCAATATTCAAACCTAAAACCAACTATACTTATTATTTGTTCGTTGCATGGTTGCCTAACCATACTTTTTTACCTTGTATAGCCCTACCTAAGTACATGATTCCTACGAACAAGAAGAAAAGCGGACCGGTAAAGCCAAATAAAGCGATATATTTTGTGCCATAGAATTTCTCCATTGGTCGCCTTAACCTTTCAGAAATCAAGTACATACTCGGTACCATTATTAAGGTAAGGAAGAAGGAGAATATCAATCCAAAAATGATCGTCCAGCTTAATGGTCCCCAGAATACTACACTATCACCGCCTAAGAAAATATGCGGGTTCAAGTGTTGGAACATAGATACGAAATCGATGTTGAAGCCAATGGCTAATGGTAACAAACCTAAGATAGTAGCTAATGCAGTAAGCATCACCGGAATGATCCGGATCTTACCTGCTTGAATAGCAGCCTCTCTTGTTCTATAACCACGCCCTCTCAACTCATCGGTAAACTCAATCAACAAAATACCATTCTTAATTACAATACCTGCCAAACCAACAACACCCACTCCAACCATGATGGTTGCCATACTCATACCGGTTACGGCATAGCCCATAAACACACCAATGATGGAGAAGAATATTTCTGTTAATACGATAAATGGTTTACTTAGACTATTAAACTGTAGTACCAATATTAAGAAGATAAGCAATAAAGCTGTTAACATCGATACACCCAGGAAGCTCAGGGTTTCGGCCTGTTGCTCACTTTCACCTGTTTGCTTAATTACTACATCCGGTGGTAAGGGAGATTTTCGTTTGAACTCATCTATCAATTTAGTTAATTCTGCATTAATAACCGGTGTAAGTGAAGGATCCGTAACAGCCGATTGTAATTGAATGGTACGATGAAGATTCTTTCTCTTCACACCACCGGCAGTATTGGTATAGTCGATAGTAGCTACACTACTTAATGGTATTTGCTTTATTTGTCCGCTATTAAAATCGCGGAAAGTAATACGCATATTCATTAGATCCACTACATTATTTCTGGCTATACCTTGATAGCGTAATTGAATCTTATAATCGTCTTCACCGTCTTTCAGTTTACTCACTTCTTGTCCGAAAATAGCTGTTCTTAGCGCCATGCCGATTTGTCCGGTACTCACGCCCTCTTGCAATGCCCTTTCTCTATTGATGTTCACAGTAATTTCTGGGTTATTCAAATCAACATCCATTTGCAAATTCTGAATACCGGCAACACGGTTAGTATCCAAATGGTTTTGTAAATCATACGCTACTTTAGCTATTTGCTCAAAATTATCTCCTACGATTTCGATATTAACGGGAGGATCTGTGGGGGGGCCACCATCTTCTTTACCTACTTCTATCGAAGCACCGGGTATGCCTTTCATAGCATTCCGAATTTGATCTAAATAAATGGCCGAACTTTTACCATGCCTTTTTTCAAACTCTACAAATGAAATTTGAATTCTACCTAAATTAGATTGAATGCTTCTATTATTGTCGCGTGGATTATTAGCACTTACAGCTACATTGGCAATAACACTTTCAACCATGGAACCTTCTGTTCCCGGTTTTTCTTTTTCTAAAATTTTATATACTCTATTTTCTAAAATACGTACTACAGAATCAGTAGTTTTTGTATTGGTGCCGATCGGCATTTTTAGATATACGTATACAAAATTAGGATCTCCACTGGGGAAGAAAGGTTTGGGATTATTCCTCAGAACTAATAAGATAAATGAAATAGGAAATAATAAAAATAAACCTACTAAGAACCAGCTTGGTCTTCTTCCTACCAGTATCCAGCGTAATAATTTTTCGTACCGGCTCATTAAACCCGGTAGTACGCGCTCTTGGAAGTAGTGAATGATATTTCTCAATACATAACGCTCTAATACAATCAGTAGCGCCATAAAAATGAGGAAATTACCAAAGCCATGCCAGCCGATTAGGTTGAATAATATACCAAAAACACCCATGGTCCAGAACCACCATTTTTTAAATATGGTTGCTTTAGGTTCTTCAAACTCTCTGCCTTCGGGTTTCATAAAACTAACCGCAAATACAGGGTTGATGATAAATGCAACGATCAAAGATGCAGCTAAGGTTAAGATCAACATGGTTGGTAAGTAAATCATAAACTTACCAATCAGCCCTTTCCATAATAATAATGGGAAGAACGGTGCCAACGTAGTTGCTGTTCCTGCCAATACCGGAATAAATACTTCTCCTGCAGCTTCTTTGGCCGATCGTTCAATTTTTACTTTACCATTATTATATATGCGGTGGGTATTTTCAATTACCACGATGGCATCATCTACAATAATACCCAAGCCAAATAAGAGGGCGAAAAGAACAATAAAATTGAGTGTTACATCGGTGCCTATAATAAAGTCGGCAACAGGTAAGAACAAGAAGGCTACGAATACCGAAAGGGGAACACTTAATGCAACGAAGAAAGCATTGGTTACACCCATGAAGAACATCAAAATCAGTAGTACTAAAACGAAGCCGATGATAATAGTATTTACTAATTCATTAAAAGATGTTTTTGTTTGTTTACTTTGATCGCCAGTTATTAATACTTTTAAATCTTTGGGAAGATCCTGTGAGGCTTGCATATCGGCAACGATCTTTTTAATACCATCGGCGGTATTGATAAGATTTTCACCGGATCTTTTAACAATATTAAGCGTTATAACGTTTTGAGCGCCTAATCGTGCGTAACTCTCCGTTTCTTTTACCGTATCAACAAGCGTAGCTATATCTCTTAAATAGATGGGCGCACCCGATATATTTTTGATGATGATATTTTGCATATCTAAAGCAGAACCGAATTGTCCTTTTACTTTAATATTGCGCTTCATATCACCTACATCTACCAAGCCTCCACTAATATCTCTGTTTTCATAACCTACAGCATTGGCGATATCTGTAAAAGTAATTTTAGCAGCCTGCATTTTTACGGGGTCTACATTAATTTGGATTTCTCTTTCCGGAGCACCCACAATCTCTGCACGGCTCACTTCTTTCATTTCTTCGAAGCGATCCTGCATTTTATCGGCATACTTTTTCAAACGAACACCATCATAGTTACCACTAATGTTCACGAACATGATAGGCATTTCGCTGAAAGCAAACTCTTGTACATTGGGTTGTGAAGTAAGATCATTCGGTAAATCGGTTTGTGCTTTATCTACCGCATCTTTCACTTTCTGTTTAGCTATTTCAGTTTTAATGTCAGTATCGAATTCAACCACAATCAAGCTAAAATCTTGCTGAGAGGTAGATTGAATTTTATTTACTTTGGCACCACTGATAGATTTTAATTGTTTTTCAATGGGGCGGGTTACTAGGTTCTCAATGTCCTTTGGGGAGTTACCAAAATAAACAGTAGTTACCGATATTGTGGGTACCACGATATCGGGGAACTGTTCCTTGGGCATGGTATTGAATTTATTCAATCCATACAAGGATATAAGAATGGTAATTATATAGATCGCTGTTCTATTATCAACCGCCCAACTGGTAGGTTTAAACTCTTTGAATTTTTTAGCGATGCCTTCTATGATATTCATATCAGATAGTTTGATTCAAACGAAGGTTTGAAGTAGTTAATTTATTTTGCTAACGCAGCAAGTAGCTGACCTTCATATACGTTTTGATAGCCATTTGTTATAAGCTGATCGCCGGTTTTTAATCCTGACTTTACTTCCACAAATTGACCGTAAGTTTCTCCAACCACGATCACTTTTTTGCGGGCTACCAGTTTACTGCCTTCTTGTGAAGCCACATAAACATATTTACCGGTTTCATCTGTTTGTACGGTATTAACTGCTATCGCAATAGCGTCTTTGGCTTCATAATCTTGAAACTTAATTTGTGTTACTTGGTTTGGACGAATAGCTGGGTCATATGGTAAATGAATTTCTACATTAAAGCTTCTGGTATTGGCATCAATAGATCGGCTCGCAATAGCTACATTACTGGTGATAGTTTTATTGATATCTGGAAAATGAACTATTGCTTTGGATCCTTGCCTAATTCTTCCACTATAATTTTCAGGAACCAATGCAGTTACTTTTAAGCCTGCATTACTTACCAATTTGATTTGTGGGCTGGCACCTGCTAATCCGGCAAAAATTTCACCTACTCTAACGTTTAATTCATCAACATATCCATTTACGTCTGCCAAAACATTCGAAGCCTTTAATTGCTCTTCAGCAACTTTAACTTGCTCTTCACTGGCAGCTAATTGGCGTTCTAATGATTGTACATTGTTTTTCGCTGAAATCAATTGTACTTCTGTACCAATACCTTCTTTCCATAAATTGGTTTGGCGTTGATAGAGATCTTTAGCGAAATTCAATTGTGTTTTAAGTGTTTCCAATCCTTTTTGAGCGGCAATCACCGATTGGCGAGTAATAGCATCATCTAATTTAATAAGCAGCTGACCTTGTTTTACAACATCTCCTTTTTTTACGTAGATGGCTTTTACTTGTCCGCCACCCATCCGTGGGGCTACATAAGATACATTATCCGCATTTACATTCCCTTGCAGATCTATATAATGTAAGAAATCACTATTGCTAACCGGAGTTAAGCCTACAAGCTTTGCTGTACTAACTGTAGCACTGGTATCCAGCTTATTGATTTCTGTTTGAAGCTTTTTAATTTTATCTGCAATGGCCGATTGTTCCGTTTTTAATTTTTCGAGTGCCGCTTTTTTGTCGGCTAAACTGTTCCCGGCTTTTTCATTTCCTCCGCAGGATGCCAGTAATATGGCTGCTGCGCTAATGGTAATTAATGATTTTATAGTAAACATAATAGTCGTTTTATGGTTTTGTTTATAATTTTCCTACTGCTGACAAATAATCGATTTTAGCAATTACGGCATCGTATAATGCACTGATATAATTGCTTTGGGCTGTTTTAAGATCTACATCTGCAGCATTGATTTCTGTATTAGATCCGGTACCCACTTCGTATTTTTTCTTGGTTTGTGCATATACTTTTTCAGCGAGTTCCATATTCTGCTTCTGGAAATCCATTGTAGCAATAGCGTCTTTGAATTTTAAACGAGCTTGCTCTACTGCATTATCTATATTCAGTTTTAGGGCTTCAATTTGATTATTGGTATTTTGTAAATCAATTCTGGCTCTTTTAATACGGGCATCTCTTGCAAAGCCATCAAAAATCGGAACTGAAATATTTAAACCGATATTGGAGGCTGTAAACCAATCTCCCTTGTTAAAGAAACTAAATTCATTTCTTAAAGCTTGCTTACTATAAGAAGCACCTAATGCAACCGTAGGTATATAGCTTAGTTTATATCTCCGAACATTATACTCATTTAGCTTTCTTGCTAACCCTAAGTACTGATAATCTTTACGATCGTTATAGGTATACTCATCTTGGGTAATATCGGTTTTTATTTGTTCATAGCTTAGTGTGTCGGTAAGAACTAAAGTATCTGAAACTGGCATACCCATAAGGGTTTTGAGTCCGAAGTATCCTATGTTAATAGCGTTTAAAGCTTTTAGTTTTTCCGTTTTCAAATTCGTTAACTGAACAGATACTTTATCGATATCGATTTTTTCAGCAAAGCCATTCTTATATAAAACTTTTGCGTCTTGTTCTAATTTGCTGAGACGATCAATATTTGCATCTAAAATGGTTAAAGTAGTTCTGCTAACAACCAATTGATAGTATATTTTATAAATATTTGTTTTGATTGTTTCTTCGGTTACTTCGGCACCTTTTGTTTGGAAATCGATGGAAGCCTTGCGGGCCTGCAAACCAACAAATACTTGTCCGTCGAATAATAACTGCTGTAAGCTAACACCTGCACTGGCATTGTATTTAGTACCAAACTGTGCATTTACAAATCCAAAATTATTTGGCATTTGAATGGGATTGCCATTTCCATCTTTTACTCCCTCCTTTACCAATACGCCATAGGTGGCAGGAGAAATGAAGTCGGGTATTACCGTAACGGCAATATTGGGTAAGTGTTGGGTACCAATACTACCGGTAAGCGTAGGTAAAGCAGCTGCTGTGATTTCTCTGTTTGTTTGCATTTGCGACTGAATATTCAGTAATGCATTCTTTACCTGCACATTATTTTTTCTGGCGTAATCTACTGCTTGTACAATACTGAATTCGTATTTAGAGGCAGTTTTTTGCGCTACTAAAGTGCTAGTAAAAAATAGCAAACAGAGCAATAGTTTCGATTGTTTTTTCATGCTCATGGTTTAAAGTTTTTTTCTCTTTGTTTTTTATACTTTGCAATTAATTTTTGTCCTTTTGCTGTGGCAATGCCATATAAGAAGTGTTCCGATAATATGGCTTGTACATCCAGTAAGCTATATTTGGCAGTAGGGAATAATTCGGGATTAAATGGCACAAAAAAGCTTTCGATCCTGAACTTAGCTAATATATCAGGGTCTACATCGGGCCGGTAGAGTTCCTCTTTTTTTCCTTTTTCAATATTCTCTTTTACTACTTTATAGAGAAATTTATTTTTATGGTCGTTGAAAAGCTTGAAGGCAGCGGGATGATATTTTTTCAATTCGAAAATAATTCCCGGGTTCATGGTAGACATCATTTCTTGCATCATGTCTAATGCTAAAAAAACCTCATGAATGGCATTCTCACTTTCTTTTCTATGCCGGGCACATTCCGCCTCATCCTGCTCCGTTTCCACCATTACAATGGCATTTACCAAGGCATCTTTATCTGCATAATACTGGTAAATGGTTTTCTTGCTTACACCTAAATGGGAGGCAATATCATCCATAGTTACCGCTTTTACGCCATAGCGGAAAAAAAGCTCATGGGCTTTCTCAATAATTCGATCTTGCGGTTCCATATTCGGGCGCAAAACTATGGAAACTTTTATCGTTGCAAAAGTTTCCAGTGAGTTTTTTTGTATTAAATTATTATTAATGGCATTTCAGCTTGACGAGCGGCAATACTTACCATCGTTAGTTTTCACTTTCTGCGGGTAATACAATTCTGTTTATCTTGCATCTTCAATGGGGCTTTATGCGCTTACGATCTATACTATCTAAATTATTACAATACTTTTTCCAGGGGCTTATTGTGTTAGCACCTATAGGTATTACCATTTGGGTAGTATTGAGCTTATTTAACTTAGTAGATGATATTTTACCCAATATCATTCATGTTTTTGCCCCTTCTTTTGTTCCTAAGGATGCACAAGGGAACCTGGTGAAAATACCGGGCTTAGGTTTTATCGTAGTAGTGATATTGGTATTATTAGTAGGCTGGCTATCCTCCATGTTTGCCGTGGGTAGGCTGGTTGCTTTACTTGATACCGTTTTAGAAAAAACGCCAGGCATTAAATTTATCTATTCCTCCGTAAAAGATTTTTTAGAAGCGTTTGCCGGGAATAAGAAAAAGTTTGATAAACCTGTTTTAGTAAATGTGGATGCTAATGATGTATGGCGTATTGGCTTCATCACACAAAAAAGCAGCGCAGAGTTTGGTTTGGCAGAACATGTTACGGTATACGTTCCCCATTCATATGCCATATCCGGTATTACTTATATGGTGCCCATCACACGCATCAAACCGCTTACCGATATCAGTGCCGCGGATGCCATGAAGTATACTGTATCCGGAGGTGTTACCGATTTGCACGATTAACTTATTAGATTATTATGGTCATAGCGGTTAATGCTATTTTTTTTCAGGAAGAAAAACGCGAAGGTTACGGACATTATGCCTGGGAAATAGTGAGCCGACTTATCACTACACATCCCGAACATGAGTTTATATTGCTATTTGATAAACCATTTAGCAAATATTTTATTATAGCTCCGAATGTTAGCGCTTTGCTTGTAAAGCCGGCAGCAAGGCATGTTCCCGGTTTTTTATATTGGTACAATGTAGCCGCAGCGAAAGTAGTGAAAAGAATAGGGGCTGCTGTATGGCTTCAACCTTACGGGTTTTGTAGTTTACTATCGAATATTCCTCAAATATTGTTTATTCATGATCTCGCTTATAAGCATTTTCCAAAAGATAACACGAAGTGGAATCAATGGTATTATGAGCTATTCACACCTAAATTTTTGAAGAAAGCTACAAGAATCATCACCGTATCTCAGTTCTCTCAAGAAGATATCCTTACCCATTTCCCTACCTTACAAAAACCGATACAAATAATTCCCGGCGCAGCAAGAAAAGGATTTGTGCCTTTGAGTTGGGAAGAAAAAGAAGCGGTGAAAAAAAAGTTTACCGATGAGCAGGAATATTTTTTGTTTACAGGAGGTGTTAGTCCGCGTAAAAACTTGCTCACCCTACTCAAGGCATTTTCTCTTTTTAAGAAATGGCATAAGAGTAACATGAAATTAGTAATTGCAGGTAGGTTAGCCTGGCAGTATGAAACTTTTTTGGAGAAACTGAAAACCTATAAATACAGACATGATGTAGTTCTTACCGGGTATCTTCCCGACGCAGATTTACAAGCGTTGGTAGCCGGAGCTTATGCTATGGTATATACCAGTAATTGGGAAGGTTTTGGTTTACCAATCGTTGAGGCCATGCAATCCGGGGTGCCGGTAATTACCTCGAATACATCGAGTATGCCCGAAGTTGGCGGAAAGGCAGCCAGCTATGTCAATCCTACCGACCCAGAAGATATTGCTGCCCAAATGCAACTCCTGTATAAAAGTGAAACGCTGCGTAGTACGCGAATCCAGGCGGGCTTCGAACAGGCAGCAAAATATAGCTGGGATAGTTCTGCTTCGCAATGCTATGCGGAAATAATGGCAGCCATACATGTTTAGCATTAATTTTGCCAATTATATTGCTTATGAAACAATCAAATATTTCAATCGATATTTCGCTCGATGAGCAAAAAGTACCCCATGACATTAGCTGGAATGCTACTGATAGTACTGCCGATATGAAGCAAAAGGCAAAAGCTATGATGCTGGCATTCTGGGATGGTGAAGATAAAAGTGCTTTACGTATTGATTTATGGACGAATCAAATGATGGTGGATGAAATGGCGGATTTTTTCTACCAAACCTTTATGGGTATGGCCGATTCTTATCAACGTGCAACGGGCCAACAAGCCATTACGGATGATATCAAAACATTCGCCAAATCGTTTTATCATAAATTCAGGGAAACACAATTAAAAGAAGCTAAATAAAATAATAATGAGTTTAGAAATACAAGTTATGGGAGCCATGAAAGAGGCTATGAAAAGTAAGAATGAAGGGATGCTCCGCGGATTAAGAGCTATTAAGGCAGAAATCATAAAAGCAAAAACAGAGCCCGGTGCAAACGGACAAGTTACGGCAGAGGGTGAACTTAAGCTTTTACAAAAGATGATGAAACAACGGAAGGATTCGCTCGAGATATTTCAACAACAAAATCGTACAGACCTGGCGCAAAAAGAACAAGAGGAAATAGCGGTGATCGAACAATTTTTGCCTGCCCAAATGAGTGAAGAGGAACTTCAAAAAGCAATCAGCGCTATTATTCAGGAAGTGGGTGCGAGCAGTGTAGCCGATTTGGGTAAAGTAATGGGTGTTGCCAGTAAACAATTAGCCGGAAAAGCCGACGGGAAAGCAATTGCAGGAGTAGTAAAAACGTTATTGAGTAAATAATCAAATGTTGCTCGATAGCATTGTTGTTATTCTATTTATTATCGCTATTTGGAAAGGCATGCAAAAGGGTCTTGTAGTAGCCCTTTTTTCGTTTGTAGGAATTTTTATAGGTATTGCTGCTGCTCTAAAAATGAGTACACTGGTAGCGCACTGGCTCTCCAATTCGGTGCATGTGAATGGCTTTTGGCTTCCTTTTTTAGCATTTATCATCATCATATTGGTAGTAGGTTTTTTAGTAAGGATAGGTGCTAAAATCATAGAAACCGTGCTCGACCTAAGTATGCTGGGATGGGTCAATAAACTGGCCGGTGTTGTTATTTATGCCTTGTTATATATTATGTTCTTTAGTATTCTGATATTTTATGTAGAGAAAATGGAATTGCTAAAGCCTCATACAATCGCAGCATCCAAATCATATCCTTGGCTGCATAGAGTTGGTCCCGCTGCCATTGAGTTTTTAGCAAAACTGATCCCTCTTTTCAAAGGGATGTTTGCCGAACTTAGTCGATTTTTCGACGACTTGAACAAACAGCTTTTACCGATAACCGCAGTCCCTAAAGCATAAATATGCCCTTTTTTCAGTACTTTAGCCATAAAGCTTGGCTGTTTCTGTAAGAAATTGGGTTTTTCCAAACGATTGTTCGTTTTTTTCATTTTATTTGTGCAGATGTCATAGCCCCTTAAGAACAAACTGATGAATTACGAGATTAAACAAGTTGATAAGTTCCGTTTTATTGAAGAAGGAGAAGGAGAAATTCTTTTACTGCTGCATGGTTTATTTGGTGCCATGAGTAATTTTGAGCACCTGATCGGGTATTTCAATAAAAACTTCAAAGTGGTGGTGCCTATTCTGCCACTTTTTGATCTCGATATTTTTCATACTTCAGTAGGAGGGCTCGAAAAATATGTTCAGAAATTTATCGAAACCCGCGGCTATCAGCAAATTCATTTGTTGGGCAACTCGCTTGGAGGCCATGTGGCCTTAGTGCATGTGCTCAAGCATCCGGAACATATCAAAACATTAATACTTACAGGAAGTAGTGGATTATTTGAGAATGGTATGGGAGATAGTTATCCTAAAAGAGGTGATTATGAATATATCAAAAAGAAAACCCAGTTAACTTTTTTTGATCCTGCAGTAGCCACCAAAGAGTTGGTAGATGAAGTATTTGAAATAACAAATAATCGCTTGAAAGTAATCAAAATTATTGCACTGGCTAAAAGTGCCATCCGCAATAATTTAGGCGAAGAACTCAATCAAATCAAACAACCAACCTTACTTATTTGGGGAAATAACGATACCATTACTCCACCCTTTGTTGGAAAAGAATTTAATAAACTTATTCCAAACAGTGAATTGCATTTTATTGATAAGTGCGGCCATGCACCGATGATGGAAGTGCCCGGCGAATTCAATGTTATATTGGATGGCTTTTTAAAAAAATATGCTAGTATCCCAGTTACTCAATAGCAATATTCCTAATTTATCAATCCACGATAAGCCCGCTTTGGCATTAGGGTTGATGGATGATTATGATATCCTTCATTTACCTGTTTTGAGTGAAGAGAAATTCGTGGGACTGGTAAGCAAGGAAAATTTATTGGATGCAGAAGATGGGTCTATTCATTTATCGGATCCTATATTGTTGCAACAATTATCCGTGAGGCCGGATGAACATTTTTTTACGGCACTTCGTACAATAGCTGCTCATGAATTATCCCTCCTACCCGTTGTGAATGAGCAGCAAGAACTGCTGGGGGTGATATTAACAGCTGAGCTACTCAAAACCCTTTCTGTTTTTCTAGGAAATGAAGATAAAGGGGCAGTGATTGTGTTGGAAACAGATAAACGTAATTTTTCATTTGGAGAACTGAGCCGGCTGGTGGAAACAAATGATGCCTATATTACCCAACTGAATACCTATACAGAATCATCTACCGGTCTGGTAATTATTACCCTAAAGATCAATAAGATGGAAGTATCTGATGTGGTAGCAACCTTTCAACGGTATGAGTATGTAGTTCGGTATTATTTTGGAGAAGAGGAATATGCGAATGAACTCAAAGAGAATTATCGCCACTTGATTTCCTATCTGAATATGTAAGTTAATCATTTCTCTTCATGCGATTTTTGCTGTTACTACTATTTTTAAATCTATGCTCATATCTACAAACATGGGCACAACAAACTACACCTGATACTCTGTGGAGGGTTCATAAAATTACTATCGAAGGAAATAAACGTACCCGGGATTTTATTGTATACCGGGAGATAGTATTTAAAAAAGATGAAATTATAAACGATCAAACAATAAACGAGAAATTAGTATTATCAAAACAGCTACTCATGAATACGACCCTATTCGTAGATGTGCTTATTGAAGCTGTTAAAACGGATACTACCGTTGATATTCATGTATTACTCAAAGAGCGATGGTATCTATTTCCTTTACCACACTTTAAATTAGTAGATCGTAATTTTAATCAATGGTTTGTAGACCAAAAAGCCAGCTTGGAGCGCGTTAATTATGGTCTCAAATTTATCCAGAATAATATCAGCGGTAGAAACGATAATTTAGATATCTGGCTCATTACAGGGTACACACAACAAATAACCCTCAGATATAACCTACCTTTTATTGATAAAAAATTAACGAAAGGGTTTAGCATAGGATATCTATATGCTACTCAGCGTGAATTGAATTATGCTACTGCAAACAATAAACAAGCATTTTTCAGGGGAGAAGATATCATGCGAAAAACAATGCGTGCTGAACTCGCTTATAGTTGGCGACCGGATAATAAACAAAGACATTATTTTAGAGTCGGGTACAACGATCAGGAAATTAGCGATAGTATTATAAAAATCAATCCTCACTATTATCCTTTAGGCGTACAACGATTTAGATATCCCGATTTTTCCTATGAATTTAAATACTATAACACGGATTATATTTATTATCCGCTAAAAGGGTGGATGCTAGATGTAGGAATAACAAAGAGAGGAATAAATAAGGAAACGCATTTGTGGCAAGCAAATATTCGAGCAGTATATGTAAAGCCTTTGGCTAAAAAAACGTTTTTGCATTTGGAAGGATTTGCAGCAGTCCGTACACCGGTAAATAATAATTTCTTTGATCAGCGATTGTTTGGGTATGGTTACTTTTTTTTACGTGGTTTAGAGTATAATGTGGTAGATGGAAATTTTGGTGCTGCATGTAAAACCACGCTTCATCAGCAAGTGGGGAAATTTATATTGCATAACCCCTTTCGCAGTAAAACACATGATAAAATTCCATTTCGGTTTTTCTTAAAAATATATGGCGATGTGGGGTATGCCTCCAATAAATTTGCTGTTTCTTCCAATACACTTAATAATACCCTCTTAAAATCTTATGGAATTGGGCTTGATATCGTATCGATTTATGATTTTGTATTTAAAATTGAGTATAGCTTTAACCAACTGGGTAGGGAAGGTGTATATTTACAATCACGAAATGATTTTTAACAGACTAAATGGCAAAAATGAAAGTTGCGATTTATAGTAGGGGATTAGATACGGAACAAGAAAATCCGTTAGTGATATTGTTGGAAGAACTTAGTAGATATGATATTGGTATTCTCTTATATAACAGCTTACTCGAAAAATTTAATATTCCGGAACATTTAACCAATAAGATCAATTATTTTGGAGGACATGAAGATCTAGATGATTCTATCGATTGCCTGATCAGTTTGGGGGGCGATGGCACGATGCTAGATACTGTTACTTTAGTAAAGGATAAAAATATTCCGGTATTGGGTATCAATTTCGGTAGGCTCGGTTTCTTGGCTAGTATCAGTAGAGAGGATTTAGCAAGTGCTGTAGAAGCTTTGGTAAATCACACTTTTTTGATTGATAAGCGAACCCTCTTACATTTAGATGCTAATATTCCATTGTTTGGAGAAGGCGCATTTGCCTTGAATGAATTTGCGATTCATAAGCGAGATATTTCTCCGATGATTAAAATTCATACGTATTTAAATGGCGAATTCTTAAATACATATTGGGCCGATGGGTTGATTGTTGCTACACCAACGGGTTCCACCGGGTATAACCTAAGTTGTAATGGACCGATTGTTTTTCCCGAATCGTCTAGCTTTGTTATCACACCTGTTGCGCCGCATAATTTAAATGTTCGCTCTATTATCGTACCGGATAATAATATTATTTCTTTTGAGGTAGAAGGAAGGGCAGATCAATTTATTTGTGCGCTGGATGCAAGAAGAGAGATTGTACCCAAAACGGTACAATTGGCGGTAAGAAAAGAGCAATTCGACATCAGTTTGATACGTTTAAATGAAAATAGTTTTTTGTCGACACTGCGCTCTAAGCTAACTTGGGGTCTTGATAAAAGAAATTAACATTTTTAATGATGGATTTGGGGCTATTTTACAGGAGTAAATACACAGTGGCATGCTGAAAAGGTTGCTATTCATATTTTTTTTGGGTTCCGTCGCCCCCTTAACCCGTGCGCAACTGCTGGAGAGTTTTGTACATACCGGTGAAATTGGCTTTGGGTTTGGGGTATCTCATTATTTCGGCGATTTAAACCCCGATGGGCGTATAAAAAGACCTAAACCGGCTGTGGGTATTTTCTTTCGAAAACAAGTTTCAAATTATATTGGCATCAGGATTTCGGGTGAATATGCTTTTTTAGGCTATTCCGATATTTATAGTGAAAATCCGGTTCAAAGAAGACGCAATTTGAGCTTTAATACAAATGTTTGGGAACTGGTTGTATCAGGCGATTTCAGTTTTTTTCGCTTTCAGCCAGGTTTTGAGGGATATAATTTTACACCATATGTAGGGTTAGGAATAGGTGTTTTTTCCTATGATCCCTATGCTTATTTGAATGGTCAAAAATATTTGTTACGCTCTTTAGGCACAGAGGGTCAGGGAAGTTCCTTGTATCCCGAAAAAAAACCATACAGCCCGGTAGCCTTAGCCATACCATTTACCTTGGGTATCAAGTATGCGCTTAATACTAAAATGAATGTATTTGCCGAATTGATCTATCGGTTTACCAATACCGATTATTTAGACGATGTAAGCGGTACCTATGCTCCCGATGCCTTCCCCCCTTTACCCGATGGCTCCCCCTCACCCGGTTTTTTGTTGCAAGACAGAAGCTATGAAACGGGTAGTTCCATTGGTATTAAAGGTCGCCAACGTGGAAATAGCCTCAAGACGGATTCTTATGCAACCTTCAAAGTGGGTCTTTCCTTCAATCTGCAAACATATCGTTGTCCAACTAATTGATTGTTGCGCCCTATTTTACTACATTTGCCGCTCAATCTAATGGATGGAGAAGCAGGAAAATTTATTGGCACAGATCAATAAGGCACAGTTGCCGGCTCATATTGCCATTATTATGGATGGAAACGGGCGTTGGGCTGAAGAAAAAGGCCAAGAACGCCTATATGGCCATTTTCACGGCGTAGAAAGTGTTCGGAATATTGTGGAAGGAGCTGCAGAGCTCGGTATCGGATATCTTACCCTCTATGCATTTAGTACTGAAAATTGGGATCGCCCTCAACAAGAAGTAGATGGGTTGATGGCTCTGTTGGTAGACACGATTCGGAAAGAAGTACCTGTTCTGAACAAAAATAATATTCGTTTACATGTAATCGGGGATATGAATATGCTTCCCAGTTTTGCTTATAAAGAATTACAGGAAGCTTTACAACTTACGGCCGCTAATACCGGGCTCAACCTCATTATGGCATTGAGTTACAGCTCTCGCTGGGAGCTGGTGAATGCCGTTAAAAATATTGGGAAAGATGTGGCGGCCGGTGTTTTACAAGCAGAACATATTACTGCCGAAACATTGCAGCAATATCTTACTACCAGTGAGTTCCCGGATCCGGAACTGATGATTCGAACAAGTGGGGAATATCGTATTAGTAACTTCTTATTATATCAATTGGCATATGCCGAACTCTACTTTACCAATACTCGATGGCCCGATTTTAGAAAGGAAAATTTATATGAGGCGATCATCGATTTTCAGGCTCGTGAGCGGCGATTTGGTAAAACAGGCCAACAAATTCAAGCAGAAACCACATAAACATCAATAATAGGGCGCGATTTAACAAACAGTTTTCATTATTGACGTTAATTTGCCCAGCCTAAACAAACCAAATCAACTGCTGTGCACAAAATTGAGTGCAAAAACAGCGAAGCGAAAAAGAAAAGGGATGCAGAAACCGATAAAATTATTGTTGTTCGTATTTGTTGTTTTATATTCTATTCAACCATTAGCAGCACAACAAACTACTGATACTACCATCACTTCTGTAGATGCGGATCTGATTAATCTTTTTAATCAGAAAACACCTAAAAAATATAAAGTATCGGCTGTAAAAGTTACCGGTAACCGATTCTTTGATGAAAACTTATTGATTTCGATTGCGAATATTAATATCGGCGATGAGATTACGATTCCGGGGGGAGATCAATTTTCAAAAGCTATTACCAAACTATGGGCGCAAAATTATTTTAGCGGGGTTGAAATATATATTACAAAACTAACCGGAAAAGATATCGAAATTGAAATTGCAGTTACCGAACGCCCTCGATTAGCCAATTTTAATTTTAAAGGAATTCCCAAAGGGCAACAAGATGATCTTCGGGGTAAAACCGGTTTAGTACCCAATCGGGTTGTTACGGAGAATATGAAAATAAGCGCTTCTGAAGTAATTCGTAAATATTATGCAGAGAAGGGTTTTAGAGAAACAAAAGTAAAAATTTACGAGAAAAAAGATACAACTCTCGATAACAATACGCTTACACTTGATTTTGTAATTGATAAGGGTGCTAAAATAAAAATCAACAATATCAATTTTGGGGGTAATGTAAATATTGATGAGGCTAAACTTAAAAAGCAAATGAAAGGCTCGAAAGAAAAATCGCGCCTTACCTTATACCCTATTGCCGATAGCGGAAAAATAGTAGTACCCAAACATTATACTTTTGAAGAGTACCTCAGAGAAAAAGGATATCTCACTTTTAGTAAAACCAAAAAAGTATTAGATCCTTATGTGCGATTGAAACTGGCTTCTGCCAAGTTTGATGAAAAGAAATATGAAGAAGATAAAGAAAAGCTGCTGGATTTTTATAACTCTATTGGATACCGAGATGCTACCATTGAAAAAGATACGGTATATAGTACTATTGGGGGTAATTTGAATATCGACGTAAAAGTTAATGAAGGGCGTAAATACTATTTTGGAAATATTACCTGGAGGGGAAATACTAAATATTCCGACTCCATACTTAGCACTATATTGGGTATTAGAAAAGGCGACACGTATAACTTAGAAACACTTAATAAAAAACTAGGTAAGCAATCTTCACCGGATGGTGGGGATATCAGTGGACTATATCAAGATGATGGATACTTATTCTTTAGAACAGACCCTGTTGAAACGGCGGTATATAATGATACTATCGATTTTGAAATAAGGGTGATTGAAGGACCGCAAGCAACGATTAAAAATGTACGTATCACCGGTAATGATCGTACGAAGGAATATGTGATCCGAAGAGAACTAAGAACCATACCCGGTGAAAAATTCAGTCGCCAAGCTATTATTCGTTCTATTCGGGAATTGAGCCAGTTAAATTATTTCAACCCGGAAAAAATATCTCCGAATCCGGTACCTAATCAAGAAGATGGAACGGTTGATATCAATTATAATGTAGAAGAAAAATCGAGCGATCAGTTGGAATTAAGTGCCGGATGGGGTGGTGTTATTGGATTAACGGGTACACTTGGTGTTTCATTCAATAATTTCTCAGCTAAAAACTTATTTAAGAAATCGGCATGGGATCCTTTGCCAATGGGAGATGGACAAAAATTGAGTTTACGTATTCAAAGTAACGGTAAGGCGTTTCGTTCGTATAATTTTTCTTTTACTGAACCTTGGTTGGGTGGTAAGAAAAGAAATGCGCTAACAGTAAGCATATTCAATACCAAATTCGGACAAACATTCGACCCGCTCACTGGCAGATATGATCTGGGGGTGGCTAATAGAAATTATATCTCTACCACCGGTGTTACCGCAAGTATCACAAAACAATTAAAATGGCCGGATGATTATTTTTCTCTTTCAATGGGGTTGAACTATACCCGTTATAAATTGAGTAATTATGCCATAGACCCTACCAATTTGCCGGGTTTTGATAATGGATTAGTAAATAACCTGAACTTTAGAATTGCATTACAAAGATCTTCTATAGATCAGCCGATGTTCCCGAAAATGGGTTCTAATTTCTTGGCAAGTTTACAAATTACCCCACCTTGGTCGGTAGTTGACCCGGGCATCAACCCTGCAGATAATCCGTATAAATTTATTGAATATCACAAATGGCGTTTTAATGGAGAATGGTTTGTGCCCTTGGGAAGACCACATGGAGAGGACAAAAACAAACAATTTGTATTGCGTTTTGCTGCTAAATATGGTTTCTTGGGCAGATTCAACCAAAACCTAAAAATATCCCCATTCGAGCGTTTTCAGGTGGGTGATGCAGGGTTAACCAACCAGTTTGCATTATTAGGTTTTGATATTATTGCGCACAGGGGATATCCGGTTTATGAAAACTCTAATCCCCGTATCAACCCGGATCAACAAAGGGCCAGCCAATACTTTACGATATTCAATAAGTATACCATGGAACTGAGATATCCATTGAGCTTAAACCCTAGTAGTACGATATTCGGATTAGCGTTTTTCGAAGCGGCCAACGGCTGGTATAATTTCAAAGATTATAATCCCTTCCAGCTAAGAAGATCGGTAGGTATTGGTATGCGCTTTTTCTTACCTATGTTTGGTTTGTTAGGTTTTGATTATGGCATAGGATTGGATAGGTTTACACCAAACAATTCGTTTAGGGACGCTGCCCGCTTTACCTTTATGCTTGGTTTTGAACCCGAATAAAAAAACCTAAAATCATTGGTATGAAAAAAACAATTTTACTCTTTATTCTTATTACGCTCACCATGAGCGCCACCCAGGCTCAGCAACGGTATGCTGTTATCGATACTAAATACATACTCAGTAAAATACCCGAGTATAAAGAGGCCGATAAAAAACTGCAACAATTAGGCGAACAATGGCAAAAAGAAATAGACGATAAGCAAGCGGTTTTGGATAAAATGTATAAGAACTATGAAGCCGAGCAATTTATGCTTACGGAGGAGTTAAAGAAAAAAAGAGAAGATGAGCTATTTGTAAGAGAAAAAGAAGTGCGCGATTTGCAAAAAAAGCGTTTTGGCTATGAGGGCGATTTATTCAAAGAACGCCAAAAATTAGTTAAACCTATTCAGGATAAAGTATATAATGCCATCCAGAAAATAGCTGTAGCAAGGGTTTACGATTTTATACTCGATAAAAGTGAAGGAATTACCGTTATATTTGCCGACCCAAAACTCGATAAAAGCGATGAAGTGCTTCGAGAGCTGGGTATTAGAAACTAGTGAACTAAAAACCAACATAAATTTCACAACAATGAAAAAATTATTAGTACTCTGTGTGGTTGTTGCAGGGATGATCTTCGCCAGTAGCGCCAACGCACAAGTAAAAATCGGATACTTTGATGAGCAAGGAGCTTTATCTCTATTCCCGGGTATCCAAAAGGTTGATACTTTGATGAATAGCTATCGTTTAGATTCTTTGCAGGAAGAGTATAAATTTAAAGTAACCGAGTTTCAACGTAAAGACAGTTTATTCAAAAAAGACTCAGCTACACTTTCCGCTAAAGCAAGAGAAATAGCAACACGTGATCTACTTCAATTGCGCTATCAGTTAGTAAACTGGCAGCAATATCAACAACAAATGGAAGAGGCAAAATATGAGCAATTGTTAGGACCTTACCGCAATAAACTCTATGAGGCTGTACAAGCGGTGGTTGCAGAACAGAAATATACTATCATCATTAAGTCGGAGGCCCTATCTCCTTATATGATACCCAATATATTAGATAACGTAACCATCAGAGTTGCGAAAAAATTAAATCTTCCTATACCTAAAGAAATTGAAGACGCATGGAAGGTTGCAAGCGGCGGCGGCTCTGCTGCGCCTGCTAAACCTGCAACTAAGCCGGCGGGGAAAGGATAATATAGTCGGAAGTCCGAAAGTCCGAGAGTCCGTAAGCTGGAAGAGAATAATATTCAACTAGCTTACGGACTTTCTTATGGACTAACTCTCTGACTTTCCGACTCCCCGACTAAATCGTAACTTTGAACATGCATGATTTCAAGCCAATAGGTGTATTCGATAGTGGTTATGGCGGCTTAACGGTATTAAAAGCGATACAACAAGTATTACCCGAATACGATTATTTGTATTTAGGTGATAATGCCCGTACGCCTTATGGTACCCGCTCTTTCGAAACGGTATATAAATACACGTTAGAGGCTGTAGAATGGTTTTTTAAACAAGGCTGTGAGTTGGTGGTATTAGCCTGTAATACAGCTTCGGCAAAGGCATTGCGAACGATTCAGCAGAAAGATTTACCTCGTATTGCACCTTATAAAAGAGTATTAGGGGTTATTCGTCCAACCGCAGAAGTAATAGGTCATTATTCCCATTCAAAATCTATTGGTGTATTAGCCACTACCGGAACTGTTGAGAGTGAGAGCTATTTATTGGAGATCGGTCATTTCTTTCCGGATTTGCAGGTAACCCAAGAGGCATGCCCTATGTGGGTGCCATTGATAGAAAATGGAGAGCATTTGAGCGGAGGAGCAGACTATTTTGTGCAACAACATGTTCATAGGTTACTACAAAAAAACGAAGCTATTGATACCATTTTATTAGGCTGTACGCATTATCCTTTATTGGCTCCTAAAATTGAAGCTGTAGCGGGTGAGGAT
Source organism: Sediminibacterium sp. (assembly GCA_017537025.1). Classification (GTDB taxonomy): domain Bacteria; phylum Bacteroidota; class Bacteroidia; order Chitinophagales; family Chitinophagaceae; genus Sediminibacterium. The sequence continues at coordinate 30,281 of JAFWCB010000009.1, read as the reverse complement.
ATCAAACTGGTTTCTCAGGGTGAGATTGTGGCTAAAAGTTTGCAAAACTATTTGGAGCGCCACCCCGAAATAGCCGGTCTATGTACTAAAAATGGACATATTCAGTTTAAAACCACCGATTCTGCGGCTGATTTTGATATAAAAGGGGCTATTTTCTTTGGAAAAAGCATTCAATCGGAACAGATTAACCTTGTGGATAACTGATTTTTCCCTAATTTTGCCGTCCTTTCACACGCCACAGTATGGTGACTGCAGCGGGAAAAGAAACAATATTTTGGGTTAGAAAAAAGATTAAACAATGAAACGTACATTCCAACCACATAAGCGTCGTCGTAAAACCGTACACGGTTTCCGTAAGCGTATGGCAACAGCAAACGGTCGTAAAGTATTGGCTAGTCGCCGTGCGAAAGGTCGTAAGAAACTTACTGTTTCTAGCGAGAAAGGATTAAAATAAATGTTAACCGATTCCGAAACGGGTCGGATAAAGACAAATAACGATAGCTTCATCTTACCGATGGAGCTATTTATTTTTGTAGCATGAGCAATCAAGGTTTACCCAAATCAGCCAGAATAAAAAGTCGGGCATCTCTAGAGCAATTATTTGCTTCGGGTAAATCATTTTCTATTTTCCCCATTAAAATTTTTTACAACGCATCTGATTTTGAAAATAGTAAAGCGCCGGTACAAATAGGAGTTGGCGTAAGTGCGCGTAATTTTAAAAAAGCAACAGAAAGAAATCGTATTAAAAGATTGTTGCGCGAAACCTATAGAACCCAACAAGAATTGATTATTGTTCCCGAAGGGAAAAAGTTGGATGTATTTTTTTTATATATCGGAAAGGAATTACCCGCTTTTGTTGATCTTAAATTAGTGTTGGCTAGTGTTATGAAAAAGTTGAGTGAGCGTTTGAATAAATAATAAATGTCAGGCTGAACTAGTCGAAGCCTATTGACCACTGACAAATGACTAAAACAATGTGCGCAAATTGTAAACCGGTTCAACAACTTCATTTTTTGGGATATATCCTTATTCCTTTTATTAAGATCTATCAATACGGTATATCGCCATTGTTAGGACCTAAGTGCCGATTCATTCCTACTTGTTCTCAATATGGAGAAGAGGCATTAAAAAAATACGGGCTATGGAAAGGAGGCTGGTTACTACTCAAAAGAGTAAGCAAATGCAGACCCGGCGGAGGTTCCGGTTATGATCCGGTACCGTGATTGGTAGAAACTCGCATCTACTGTTTCGGAGCAACCGTAAGTGCCTCTAACCTCACGATCATCTCTCTGATTTCTTTGATGCTATAGAAACGATAAATTTCAGGATCTTTTCCATCGACTTTTTCTGCCGAACGCATGCGATGAAACGGACCCACAACTTCAGCGTCTTTATTATCTGTAATTTTTACGGCCTGATTAGGAAGAATAAAATAATTACGATTGGCTGTTGAAATATTTTTTCCTTCTACCAGTAAATTCAATGAGTCTATATTTTGTTTTAACTTTTCCTGCGTCATTATTTTATTAGCTTCTGCAACACTTGTATATTTTTGATAGCTGCCTATGATCGTATCATTTTTTACATTGATGATATATAATCCATTCTCTTTTAGCTGAACGGTAGCTTCGCCGGCAGAAGTATTTAGTTTGAAACTAATTTCGGCACTGTTGATGTTGAGGGTTTTCTCTTCATGCCCGTTTCCATCTGAAGCTTTTATAGTATGTGCATTTAAATCTATATCAGCCTTGCCTTTGCTCATTACAACCACTGTTTTTTCATTTTTTGCACAAGCCATCATAAAACAAATTGTAACAATGCCTACTAAATACTTTTTCATATACAGATAATTAAAAAAATCCCCCCAACAGTACTGTTGGAGGGAATGAATGTACAATTTTTTAGCGCAATTCTTATTTTGCTGCTGCGAAACGTTCAGCTACTTTATTCCAGTTCACCACATTCCAGAAAGCAGCTAAATAATCGGCACGGCGGTTTTGATATTTTAAATAATAAGCATGTTCCCAAACATCGGCACCTAAAATAGGGGTACCTTTTACATCAGCAACATCCATCAATGGATTATCTTGATTGGGGGTAGATGAAACTTCTAATTTACCATCTTTTACTATCAACCAAGCCCAACCACTTCCAAAACGAGTGATACCGGCTTGTGCGAATTTTTCTTTGAACGCATCAAAAGAACCGAAAGCACTGTTGATAGCGTCTGCTAATGCGCCGGATGGTGTACCACCTGCACCGGGAGCAAGGCTTTCCCAAAAGAAAGTATGGTTCCAATGTCCGCCACCGTTATTACGAACAGCCGGACTAATGGTACCTGCTGCTTTTACTAGTTCTTCCAAAGATTTTCCTTCGTTTGGCGTACCGGCAACTGCTTTATTTAAATTATCTACATAGGCCTGGTGGTGTTTACCATGGTGGATTTGCATGGTAGTAGTATCGATATGTGGCTCTAGTGCATCATGTGCATAGGGTAAAGGAGCAAGTGTGAAAGACATAAAATATGAATTAAGAGTTAAGAATTATGAATTAAAAATTATGAGTTAAGAATTAAAAACAAAGTTAGTACAATATAGTTTATTTAAGTGGGTGTCCATAAGCCGAGTCAATAAGAAAGTCCGGGAGTCCGTAAGGAAAGTTTGTTCTAAAATTCTTCTGACTCTCAGACTGGCTTACCGACTTTCTAATTGACTTTCTTATCTCTTCGCTTTAAAAAAGCTCTTCATTAAAAAAGCACATTCGGTTTCAAGTACGCCGCCTAGTAATTCCGTTTTCGGATGGAAGGGCCAATTATCTTTTGTAATATGTTTATAGCCATTTTTTTCATCGGAAGCGCCGTATACAATACGCCCAATTTTACCCCAATACAAAGCACCACAGCACATTAAACAGGGTTCTACTGTTACGTATAAAGTAGCATCGGGTAAATATTTTGTGCCTAATGAACTGTAGGCTGCTGTTAGTGCCAGTATTTCGGCATGCGCGGTAGAATCGTTAAGAAGCTCTACCTGATTATGTGCGCGGGCAATAATTTTATTTTGTAAAACAACCACAGCGCCTACGGGTACTTCATCTGCTTCATAAGCCGCTTCTGCTTCCTTTAGGGCAAGCTGCATAAAGTACTCGTCGTTATATGGGAGCATCTACAATTTTTTGATCATAATATTTCTATACCACACATTATCTCCATGATCTTGTAAAGCTATATGACCGGAAAAAAATCTGCCAAAATCGGGTTTGTCTTTAAACTTACTGCCTGCTATTAATTTCTTCCATTCAGCATCTCCATAGGTTGTATTCACTACATTTTCTCCATTCAGAAAAAAATCCAGTTTGCCATTGTTGGCGATGATCTCTACTAAATTCCATTCACCTACCGGTTTTACGGCGCCTTCTTTCCCTTCGATCAAATCGTATAAATTACCTGCCCGATGTTTTTTTATTTTCCCGTCGGGGTGACCGTCATTATCCAATACTTGCATTTCCGGACCGGTGTACCATACATATGGGTATTTCTCGGGATTGTCTTGTACAAAAAAGATGATACCACTATTGCCGTTTTTAGCAATTTTCCATTCTAAGCGCAAATGAAAATTACCAAACGATTCATCACTTACGATATCTCCTCCATCTTTTTTAGAAGGATCTAAATGGAGTGTACCATCTTCAACAGTCCATCCGCTACCAATAGTAGTTTTACCATAAGTATGCCAGCCTTTGGTGGTTTTACCATCAAATAAAGGAACCCATCCACCTTTTTTTTGTTGGGTAGTATTACCAAATAAACTACCTAACCAATAAATAGCTACGAATATGAATTGCATGATTTTATTTTTTTAGAAGCATAATATATTTTACCATTTGCTCAGCATCGGCCTCGGATAATTGAGGATGCGCCGTCATAGGAACAGCACCCCATACGCCTTGTCCGCCTTTAATAATTTTACCCGCTAGCATCTTTACATTCTCGGAAGTATTTTCGTATTTAGCGGCTACTTCTTTGTAAGCAGGTCCAATCAATTTCTCACTTACTTTATGACAAGTTAAGCAATCGGATTTCCCTATAAGCTCTAATCCTTTTTGATAATCGGGGTTAGCGCTGATATCATTTGCTGCAGTTGCAGCCGGTGTTGCAGCTTCTGTTGAGGCTGTTTTCTCCTCTGTTTTTGCTTTTTCTCCGCCACATGCAACCGCCGCGGTAATCGTTAGTAGTACAAAAATTTTTTTCATAATGATGCTTTGAATAGTTGAAGATAAAGAATTATATACCAAGAATTTTTTTGTTAAAAGCTTCATCGGTTCCTGTGCCCGCAAAATCATCAAATGTTTTATCGGTTACGCGAATAATATGCTCTTTGATAAAAGGAGCACCTTCTGCCGCGCCAACCTCAGGGTGCTTCAATGCGCATTCCCATTCCATTACGGCCCAGCCGGTATAATTGTATTGAGCCATCTTACTAAAGATGGTTTTAAAATCTACTTGTCCATCTCCTAATGAACGGAATCTGCCCGCTCTTTCTACCCAACCTTGATAGCCCCCATATACGCCTTGTTTACCGGTGGGGTTAAACTCCGCATCTTTTACATGAAACATTTTAATACGCTCATGATAGTGATCTATATAAGCTTTATAATCCAGGCATTGTAATACAAAATGGGAAGGATCATAGAGCAAACAGGCACGGGGATGACGTTTTACTTTTTCTAAAAACATTTCATAACTGATACCATCGTGCAGATCTTCACCCGGGTGAATTTCATAGCAAAGATCGATACCGTGTTCATCAAAAACATTAAGTATAGGGAACCAGCGTTTACCTAATTCGGTGAAGCCATCATCTACTAATCCGGCTGGGCGTTGAGGCCAGGGATATACGGTATGCCATAACAAAGCACCGCTGAAAGTGGCGTGTGCATTGAGCTCCAGGTTACGTGATGCTTTCGCGGCATATTTTAGTTGTTGCACGGCCCATTCGGTACGTGCTTTGGGATTATTTTTTACAGCATCGGGTGCAAAGCCATCGAAGAGCGCGTCATAAGCCGGGTTTACGGCCACTAATTGTCCTTGTAAGTGGGTAGATAGTTCGGTGATTTGTAAGCCTGCCGCGTTTACGATACCTTTTATTTCATCAGCATAAGTTTTGCTTTCGGCAGCTTTTTGCAAATCGATACAACGGGCATCCCAACTGGGTATTTGCACGCCAACAAAACCAAGTGATGCAGCCCATTTACAAATATTCTCCAAAGAATTAAAGGGTGCGGCATCACCCATAAACTGAGCTAAAAAAATTCCGGGTCCTTTGATAGTGAGCATGGGTTATAGGTTAAAGGTGATAGGATATAGGTTACCGTGAAAGTCAGTAAGAAAGTCGGTAAGCCAAGTCCATAAAAGAGTCGGGAAGTCGGTGAGCCAAGTCCGTTTATTTCTTCGGACTCCCGGACTTTCTTATTGACTGGCTTACGGACTATACTACGTATTCCGTCCACTTTTTATCTGAAGCGGCGGAGGCAACAACATTATCAATAAATGCCATACCGCGGATACCATCTTCTACCGAAGGAAAATCGAGAGATTCTTTAGCGGGAGTAGTACCGTTTAGTTTGGCGTTTAATGTGGTAGCGAAGTTTCTATAAATATTAGCGAATGCTTCTAAATAACCTTCGGGATGCCCGCCGGGTGTTCTACAATTAGCGGTAGCGTAAGAAGATAAACGATCTCCATAATTACTTCCGGCACGTAAAATTTGAGTAGGGGCATCCAACCATTTTACAAGTAATGTATTCGGTTCCATCTGCGCCCATTCTAGTCCACCTTTCTCACCATACACTCTAATTTTTAAGGCATTCTCTTCTCCTGCTGCCACCTGAGATGCCATGAGTACACCGGCAATACCATTATCAAAACGTAATAATACACTACCATCATCGTCCAACATTCTTCCTTCTACCATAATATTTAGATCGGCGCAGAGCTTGCTGATCTTTGCACCGGTAATATATTCGGCCAAATGTGCGGCATGTGTTCCAATATCACCCATACTGCCGGCCTTACCTGATTTTTTCGGATCGGTACGCCAGGCGGCTTGAGCATTGCCCTCACGTTCGCTGAGTTTGCTTAACCAGCCTTGCGGATATTCAACCCATACTTTTCTGATTTTTCCAAGTACGCCATCGGCTACCATTGCTTTTGCCTGCTTTACCATCGGGTATCCGGAATAAGTATGTGTTAAACAGAGTAATAATCCTGTTTCTTCCACTTTTGCTTTCAGTTGTTTCGCTTCATCGAGCGTGAACGTGATTGGTTTTTCAATCACAACATTAAAACCATGTTCCAATGCCATCATAGCCGGTGCAAAATGCGCGAAGTTGGGGGTAACGATCGTTACAAAATCCATCCGCTTATCCGCAGGTAATGCTGCTTCTTTGGTAATCATTTCATCGTAAGTAAGATAGGTACGTTCTTGCGGCAGGAAAAGCATTTCAGCAGATTCCTGTGCTATTTGCGGGTTGATGCTTAATGCACCACATACTAATTCGATCATGCCATCCATATTGGCGGCAAGGCGGTGTATAGCGCCGATGAAAGCATCTTTGCCTCCACCTACCATACCCATTCTTAATTTTCTTCCCATAGTTTTTGTTTGAAGGATTTAAAAGTAAAACAATTCACCGATTATTTTTTTCATTCCTGTATTTCAATTTTTTTTGAACAGAACAAACAGTATATTTAGTGCTCCATTGCTATATGAATAAAAAACCTAACAGGCGTTCGGCTTTAAAAGTTTTATTAACCGGATCTGCGGCTATCGTTGCTGCCCCTCTCTTGCCTACAAGTGCGGCCTGTTCTCCTTCAACCCCTACTTTAAAAAATAATATACAACACGCTGTTTGCAGGTGGTGTTTTAATGATTTAACGGTAGATCAACTTTGTATCGAAGCAAAAAAAATGGGGATCAAAGGAATTGATTTAGTAGGACCTAAAGATTGGCCCACCTTGCAAAAGCATGGATTGGTATCGAGCATGTGTAATGGCGCAGAGATCAGTCTGGTAAAGGGTTGGAACGATACTTCATTACATGCCACACTCATCAAAAATTATACGGAGCATATTGAATTAGTAGCTGCTGCAGGATATAAAAATTTGATTTGCTTTAGCGGTAACCGCAATGGAATGGATGATGAAACAGGATTGAAAAATAGTGCTGCGGGGTTGAAACAAATAATGACATTGGCAGAAAAGAAGGGTGTGATTATTCAAATGGAATTATTGAATAGCAAGGTAGACCATAAAGATTATATGTGTGATAGAACTGCTTGGGGTGTTGAATTATGTAAGCGTATCGGGTCTCCTAATTTCAAATTATTATATGATATTTATCACATGCAAATTGATGAGGGAGATGTGATTCGTACGATAAAAGATAATCATACATTTATCGGGCATTATCATACTGCCGGTGTTCCCGGAAGGCATGAGATAGATGATACGCAGGAATTGTTTTATCCTGCTATTATGCGTACGATTGTGGAAACAGGCTTTACCGATTTTGTGGCGCAAGAATTTATACCTACGGCGAAGGATAAATTGGTGAGTTTGAAGAAGGCCGTGGAGATTTGCGATGTGTAGAAGAGAGGGGATAGGTAATAGGTAATAGTTGAAAGGGAATAGGCGATAGAAAAATAATTCATAATTCATAATTCTTAATTCTTAATCCAAATGGCTGATCAAAATTTCGACGCAATTGTAATTGGTTCGGGTATTAGCGGTGGCTGGGCTGCTAAAGAACTTACAGAGAAAGGGCTTAAAGTATTGATGCTTGAAAGAGGCAGAAACATAGAGCATATTAAAGACTATGTGAATGCCAATAAAGAAGCATGGGACTATGAGCATCACGATCGTAAAACCCAAAAAATGATTGCCGACCAGCCGGTACGCAACAGAGATTATCCCTTGAATGAATCTACCTATAAAATGTGGGTAGATGAAAAGGAGAGTCCCTATACGGAAACCAAGCGCTACGATTGGTTCAGGGGATATCATGTAGGTGGAAGATCTTTATTGTGGGGCCGTCAGAGCTATCGCTGGAGCGATCTTGATTTTGAAGCCAATACAAAAGATGGTATTGCCGTTGATTGGCCGGTACGTTATAAAGAAATTGAACCCTGGTATGATTATGTAGAAAAATTTGCCGGTATCAGCGGAAACAGAGATGGCTTGCCCGTTTTACCCGACGGACAATTCTTGCCTCCTATGGAAATGAACGTGGTAGAGAAAGATATTGCTGCGCGATTGAAAGCATTTTACAAAGAGCAGCGTCATATGATTATTGGTCGCACTGCGAATATTACCCAAGCACATGAAGGAAGAACAGCATGCCAGTTTAGAAATAAATGTTGGCATGGATGTCCGTTTGGTGCTTATTTCAGCACGCAATCATCTACCCTTCCTGCTGCGATGAAAACGGGTAATCTTACATTGAGACCCTGGAGTATTGTTACAAAAATTTTATACGATAAGGATAAGAAACGTGCAACAGGAGTAGAAGTACTGGATGCAGAAACAAATAAGACTTACGAATTCAAAGCCAAAATTATTTTCTTGAACGCCTCTACACTGAATTCTGCATGGGTACTCATGAATTCAGCAACTGATATATGGCCCGATGGTTTGGGAAGTAGCAGTGGTGAGTTAGGTCATAATATTATGGATCACCATTTAGGTGTGGGTGCAGGAGGAAGAGTAGAAGGTTTTGAAGACAAATATTATTTTGGTAGAAGAGCCAATGGCATATATATACCACGTTATCAGAATATCGGCGGAAATAAAAGAGATTACTTGCGCGGCTTTGGTTATCAAGGCGGTGCCGGAAGAGGCAGAGGTGCGCATATTGCTGAATTGAGTGTGGGTGCCGAATTAAAAGAAGCATTAAGTGAACCGGGAAGTTGGACTATGGGTATTGGCGGCTTCGGAGAAGTATTACCGCATCATGAAAATAAAGCTACCCTTAATAAAAATGTAAAAGATAAGTGGGGTTTGAATGTGTTGAATATAGATGCAGAATTGAAAGAGAATGAATTGAAGATGCGGAAAGATATGCAGGCCGATGCTATTGAAATGCTAACCAATGCAGGTGTTAAAGATGTGAAAGGGTATGATGGTAATGCCGTATTAGGAAGAGGTATTCATGAAATGGGAACAGCGCGTATGGGTGCAGATCCGAAAACATCGGTTGTAAACAAACACAATCAAATTTGGGATGCACCGAATGTGTTTGTTACAGATGGTTCCTTCATGACATCTGCCGCCTGTGTAAACCCATCACTTACTTATATGGCATTTACAGCCCGAGCAGCAGCATTTGCCGTAGAGGAATTAAAAAAACAAAATCTCTAATTCTTAATTCCTAATTCTAAATTTATAATTCTTTTATATGAACAGAAGAGAAGCCTTATCCAGCGTAGCCCTTTTATTAGGAGGCAGTATTGTAGGAGCAGAAATGTTTTTATCGGGTTGTAAAAATCCGGCAACAGATGCGATAGCATTTACTCCGGAAGATATTACCCTGCTCGATGAAATTGCAGAAACCATTCTTCCTAAAACAGATACACCCGGCGCTAAGGAAGCCAAAGTAGGTGCCTTTATGACTGTTATTGTACGTGATTGTTATAAGCCCGAAGAAGCGAAAGTATTTATAGCAGGTTTGAAAAAATTGGAAGAAGAAAGCAAGAAAAAGAATAACAAAGGATTTATCGAAAGTAGTGCCGAAGAGAGAAAAGCATTGCTTACTGCATTAGATGCGGAACAAAAAGCATTTCAGGAAAAGAAAAAACCCGAAGAGTTACCACATTATTTCAGGATGATGAAAGAGTTAACCATTTGGGGATTCTTTACATCAGAAGTAGGTGCTACTAAAGTTTTGCGCTATGTAGCAGTGCCCGGAAAATATGAAACTATCGATTACAAAAAAGGCGATCGTGCGTGGGCGACATAGGAGTCAATGGTCAATAGTCATTGGTTAGTAGCAAATAACTATAACCTATTCCCTTTCACCTTTAACCTTTCATCATGAATACTAGAAGAGACTTTTTAAAAACAGCGGGCTTAGCTACCGCAGCAGTAACATTACCTTTTGCAGGTGAGAATCATTTATTCGCCAATATGGCTGTACCCAAAAAGCTTCCGGCTTTTGGTATTCAATTATGGACGGTAAAAGAAGCGATGGCGGCCGATGCTAAAGGCACTTTGAAAAAACTGGCAGATGCCGGTTATAGTCATGTAGAAAGTTTTGAGGGGAGGAGCGGTATATTTTGGGGGATGAAGAACACCGAGTTTAAATCGTATTTGAAAGATATTGGGTTAACGATTCATTCGAGCCATTGTCAGAATTCGGTTGAGTTCGAAAGAAAAGCGGCTGAAGCAGCAGAGATCGGTATGAAGTATTTAATATGTGCGTATAAGGGTCCGCAAAAGTCGATCGATAATTTCAAAGCATTTGCCGATGAGTTTAATAAATGCGGAGAGATCGCTAAGAAAAACGGACTTCGTTTTGCATATCATAATCATGATTATTCTTTTAAACCGATAAATGGAGAAGTGCCACAAGATGTGATGATGAAGGGAACAGATGCTTCATTGGTAGATTTTGAAATGGATATTTACTGGGTGGTGGCGGCGAAAGAAGATCCGCAAGCATGGTTTAATAAATATCCGAATAGATTCCGCTTATGCCATATTAAGGATCAAACCAAATCGGCAAATGGTGGTATAGAGTCTTGCATACTTGGTAAAGGAGCTATTGATTATAAAGCAATACTCAAAACCGGTAAGGCGCAAGGCTTACAGCATTTTATTGTAGAGCAGGAAGCCTTCACCGGCACCAATCCGGTAGATGCTGCTATTGCAGATGCAGGGTATATGAAGGAGTTTAGAGTTTAGTCGGAACAAAGTCGGTAAGCCAGTCAGGAAGTCCGTGAGACCGAAGAGATTTCTAGTGAAATATCTCCAGCCTCCCGGACTTTTTTATTGACTTTCCTATGGACTTTCTTCTAGACTAGCTTACGGACTCTCCTAGAATGCTCTGTACTCTCTTTTCACAAACTGATTAGCTTCATCGAAGTTGGTGATTTTCATATTCGGGCCATCCCATAATAGTTTGATACCTCTGCCGGGGGTTGCTCCATTTTTCTGAATATCATAAGAGCGGATAGCGAGGTTACCCATGAGTACACTTTCGGTTAATGGCCCGGCAACATCGAATCTGGAGCTCAGTTCATTTGCTTTATCGGAGCCATAGCCGGCGATAGCCGCTTCTACCCAGGCAGCATAATGTCCTTCAGCACTACCCGGTACACGGGCGATGGTTTGTTTTACTACTTTTTCTTTAGTGCGGGAAGTAGGTAATAAGTTAGGGATAGCGCCATAGGTACCGCACATCATACTTCCTTTCGTACCTATGAAAATAGTACCGTTACCACCATCTCCCATCATTTCATTCGGGCCTAGTTCTGCGGGGCGTTCGGGGCGAATACCACCATCCATCCAATGCAATTTTAATTCCGGTTTTTTTCTACCTTCTTGTTTAAACGTAAGTGTTATATGCGATGCGATGGGGCAGCTTTCAGGGTATTGTGCACGCGTCCAGGGTTGGGTATAGCGTGTAGCCACGCTGCACTCTGCGGAAATAGGATAGCCCAGATTTAAAACAGCAAAAGCAGGAGCCATAATATGGCAAGCCATATCGCCCAGGGCGCCGGTACCATAATCCCACCAACCACGCCAGTTGAAGGGAAGTAATCCATCTACATAATCTTTAAGAGGTGCAGTGCCGAGCCAGAGGTTAAAATCGAGTTCGGGAGGAATCGTACCTTTTTTGGTAGGCCAGCCGATACCTTGAGGCCAAACGGGACGGTCAGTATAGCAATACACCGTATGTACATCACCCAATAAACCGGCTTTATACCAATCTACGAGTTGACGAACACCATCGCCTGAAGCACCCTGGTTACCCATTTGAGTAACTACTTTATACTCATGAGCGGCTTTGGTGAGCATACGTGCTTCATAGATATCATGGGTGAGTGGTTTTTGTACGTATACATGTTTATTGAGTTGCATAGCCGCCAGTGCTTGTGGTGCGTGCATATGATCGGGAGTAGAAACGGAAACGGCGTCGATATTTTTATGTTCTTTATCGAGCATTTCGCGAAAGTCTTTATAGTATTTAGCGTTGGGAAAATCTTTGCGTGTTTTAACAGCTTGGCGATCATCAACATCGCATAGGAAGGCGATATCGGCTTTACCACTTTTGTAAAATGCAGCTATATCACTTTGTCCTTTTCCGCCTGCGCCAATTCCGGCTATTTGTAGTTTATCGCTAGGGGCGATGAAACCCTTACCCAGTACATGACGCGGCACGATATAAAAACCCGCAGCCAATGCGGTATTGCGTAAAAAATTTCTTCTGGAAGAATGTACTTGATTGCTGATTGAATGTTGTTTTTTCATGGCAAATAGTTAGGGCTATGAATATACGGAAAAAGGGGATAAGGTGAAAGGTTATAGGTTATAGGGGATAGGGAATCTTCAATCTGGAATCAGGGTTTTATTATTTCAGATTGAATTCGCCGAGGCGAACCAGATTGTTTATACCGTTTAAAAACGGTTTTTATTCTGTAATAAAATCATTTATCCAGTAATACGCGGAACACCCCAAAAATGCAAAAGTGTTTTTAGTGATTATCAATGATTTGATATTTTTCGGTTTAAGCTAACTCGAGTATTTTTAAATGTTAGGTTCAAGCAAATAGACCTCTTAAAAAAGAAACATACTCATTAAAATATATTTTTAAATTTTAAGAACTCATTAATGATAAAAGATCGATACATAATATTTAGTTGTATCTTATATATTTTTACCAGTTGTAATGGAAGAAATGATACTGCTACTGTCTCCCCAGAGCAATTGAATGTAACTTTTTTAAATAGAGTTCAGTTAGATTCAATAGTAAATACAAATTTTTATGACTCTTCAGTCGGCCAAAGTTTGGGTAATCCACAATTACTTGGCAAAGGCCAATCTGGTGAAGAGTATTATTTAATAAAAAGAACAGCTGAAGGATTTGTTGAAGTACATGAACAATGGGACGATATCGTTATAATTCGCTCAGGACATGGCATATTAAAGACCGGTAAGGAAGTGAGAGGTAAAAGTGAGCAAACAAATGAAGAACCATTTCGAAATTGGCATGGAGGAGAAATTATTAATGCTAATGAAAGAAAGCTTCAATCAGGTGATTTTATTATTATACCAGCAATGATTGCTCATCAATATATTCCTGATAGAAATGACTCTTTAACTTACTGGACAATAAAAGTCAAAAGAAAGCCAAATAATTCTAAAAAATGAGTACTTATACTCGCATCTAAGATTGCACAGGCAAAAGTTGACTTTTTCCGCTTAGGCGGATAGCCTCTCAGCTGTTGTCATGCATTGGCGAGGATAGAGGCGGGAACCGATATTCGAATTATACGCGGAACAACCCAAAAAAACGAACATTAACCCCCCAAAAGTGTACAAATTTTACGATGAAACAGGCTCTTTAAATTCATTATGAGTTCGTATATTTAAGTGTTGTGCACCATTATATTTAAACTCTTACAGTTTTGAAAAAATTAATTGAAGCCTTCATCGAAAGCAATGATTCCATAGTTGCGCTTTTGAATACAACAGGTAGGAAATACGAAAATGCAGACGAAGCCATTTCCTCGTTTGAAGAGGCTTTAAAACAAAGTAAATTCAATCCTGCACTCGGGCTAAGTTTTGCTACAATTCTTCAATTTTTAAAAGAGCCAAAAAATATCGAGCACTATGATCTTGCGGATATTAGTAACCTATTTGCAAGCCTTCTTAAAGTTCAATCCTTTACCGGAGATACATATTTGGAAGCAGCTAACTTCGAATGGTCTGTAATGGACAATGTTGAGAACGCGAAGACTATTGCACTTGTAGGATTGGAGAGGGCAAAACAAAATGTACATGACTTACAAGACCTCTTACAAGCTATCGAAGTAGGATAGAAACGGTGCACAACATCAGCTTTGCAAAAGTTGGGCTTTTGTAATCGGCCCATCAACTTTAGGATTTCTGACCCAGCTTCAGTAATTTGGCTTTAGTCCCGCCTCGGCGGGATGGCCAAGTAGGCGACAGAATATTTCCGCCCAGCCTTCGCAAAGCCTTGGACGTTATGTGCAACCCTTTTGGCAACCGTATTTCAATTGTAAGACACTAAAATCAAGCTCTTCAATTTTGGACAATTTTTAAGATGCCAAAACCAAAATTTCTGGTAATAAGTTACTCCAATTCTGTAAATTACTAAAAGTCAAAGTGTTTTATTATTTTGCATGGTAATTGCACTTGTTCACTTATACATTTAAATAAACAAATGAATCAAGACCTAATGATAAGGCTATTCCGCTCTATTGAAGGAGACAAGGAAGATGATGTTGTCAAAGTTGCATCACTTATCATTGAAGATGAGAAGAAAAAAGGTCATGAAAAACTTGCTGAAAAGCTGAAATATATTCTTGATAAGAATATTTCTAGTAGCCAAAAGTTTAGAGGCGAGTTAAGAAGAATGTTACCAAATGGCGTTCTCATTCCTACTGACAAAAGAAATAATTTCCCCCTTGCAATAACGATTAATCGGGATGAACTAAGGCACGAAATGGTTCTCCCATCTGAAACAGAAGATAAAATTAGACGAATAGAAAAGGAGTTTGCAGCTAAGGAACGTTTGGCACATCATGGCTTACAGTACAGACAAAAGATTTTAATTTATGGTGCTCCTGGTTGTGGCAAAAGCATGAGTGCAGAAAGAATTGCATGGAATTTAGGGTTGCCATTTTTAAAAGTCCGTTTTGATGTAATTATTTCCTCTTTCCTTGGTGAAACCGCAAGTAATCTTACAAAATTATTTGATGGTATTAAAGATTACCCTTGTGTATTATTATTTGACGAGTTTGATATTGTTGGAAAAACAAGAAATAACTCACAAGATGTTGGAGAAATGCATAGAGTTGTGAATATACTTTTGACTCTTTTAGAAGAATATAATTCACAAGGAATTTTAATTGCAACAACAAACATTGAAAATGCACTTGATCAGGCTTTATTTAGAAGATTTGATGATATTATTGAAATGCCTAAGCCTAGTAAAGAAGAAATTCTTCGTTTAACTAAAATGACACTTTCCTCTATTGAAAAAGCGAAAGAAATCAATTGGAATATTATTGTAGACCAAATGATTGGCTTTAGCTCAGCTCTTGTAGTAAAAATTGCAAATGATGCAGCAAAAATTGCTGTAATTGGTAATGAGAAAATATTATTACAATCACATCTTGAAAGGTCATTAACCGAAAACGTTCTTTACTTAAAGTAAGATATGCCCGAATTTCCTCATTTAAAATTACCATTCAAAGTCGAAGGTTCTGCAAAACCAAAAGGTGGTGGAAGCAGAGATAAATTGGCAAAAGCTAAAACAAACGAAAACAAAGAGAACAGACAAAATCATGGGCAATATCTAGGTAGTTCTGCAAATACACTTGTTGAAAATTGGAGAACCCTAAAGGAAGCAAAAAAAGCTGAAGGAATTATTTTACCTAATGAGAATGACATACCAATTTTCTTAAGAATAGATACAGAAGTTTTTGATATAGATAACTTCAAACTTTGGGGAATTGAATTAATATCCGAAGAAGAAAATGGCTACATAATAGGTGCTTCAACTGACAACCTACAAGCATTTTTTGAAAACGTAAATGACTTTATCAATGAAAAGGGCCAACGAAAAGATAAGGCTGCACAGATATGGGAATTAATAACAGATGAAAGTTGGCGAGTCAGGGAATTATTAAAAGGAGAATTAGGCGATATATGGGAAACAATAGAACCTGATGTTGTTTATGCAGTTCAACTAGGGGTCTCATGCTATATTCCGAATAAGAAGCAATATCCTAATTGGGAAGATTTTGATTCAGAAGCTAAATTTCTGGAAAAAGTTGCTGAATTCAAATCAATTGAAACAGCATTACAGATTGAAAGAGACGAAAAGCAAATAAAAAGAGAAGATGAAATTGAAAAGTATATTCAAATCTACGGTGGTGTATTGCATGAAATTTGGGATAATCAAATTGATGCTATCTATTTTAAACTCTCAATCAGCGGAAAAGGTCTAAAAGACCTAGTTCAAACTTATCAATATTTGTATGAAGTAAAACTAGATTCTAAGTATGACTTAGAACATGAAAACATCAATATTGATTATGACTATGAAGTTGAAATAATTGCTCCGGATAATACTGCAACGAAAGTCTGCATCATAGATAGTGGAATACAAGAAAATCATATATTAATTCAACCAGCAATTGATACAGCAAACTCCCGTTCATACGTGGATGGAGATGCAACAACTGTTGATTATGTGAAGGCCAGCGGCCATGGCACTAAAGTAGCAGGTGCGGTTTTATACCCTGAATCAGTACCAAAGAAAGGGCAAATTAAGTTATCAAGCATTCTTCAAAATGCAAGGATTCTTGATAAGAAAAACGAAATTTCTACAAGCAAATTTGAGCCAAAATTGATGGAACAAATTATTGCTGATTATCCTGAAACTAGAATATTCAATCTTTCTGTATCAGAAAAAGCTGCATATACTGGTACTCACATGCCGTCATTAGCTGCATCCATTGATAAACTTATTCATGAAAAAAATGTCCTCTTTATTGTTGCTGCTGGAAATCTATATTCTAGCTCAGCAATTCCTTCAAACATGGGAATAATTGAGCATATACAAGCAGGAAGAAACTATCCAGATTATTTGAATGAGAAAGAAACAAGAATTGCAAATCCAGGAGTAAGCTATTTTGCTATAACAGTTGGCTCCATTGCGAAAGAGGATTATGAAGATGTCGACTACAAGGCATTAGCTGGAAAAAACAAGGTTTCTCCTTTTTCAAGAACAGGGCTGGGAATGTGGGGGTGTATTAAACCCGATGTTGTTGAATTTGGAGGGGACTTAATGAAGAATAAATTGTCAAATCAACTTATAACAAATGAATTTACCTCGCCGGAACTAATAAATTCAACTCTTCATGGGGCAAGTGCAGTTGGTAAAGATTCTTTTGGAACATCATTCAGTACTCCCAAAGTAAGTTATATCGCTTCAAGGTTACAGGCCGAACACCCAACTGAATCTGCACAAATGTATCGGGCCTTAATCATTCAGAGTGCAAGACTACCTGAACACTGCTTTCATAATCCTACTTTGAATGATTTCAGACATTATGGTTATGGAATTCCGGATGTAAACCGTGCATTAAACAATACTCAGTCACGAATAACATTTATTCAGAATGGTAAACTTGGCCCCAAAAAAGCTGACATTTATCGATTGAAAATACCCGAGGAATTAAGAGGAGAAGGAAATGAGTTCAGGATTTTAGTTGAAGTAACTCTAACTTTTACTGCAAAAACCCGATTAACACGAAAAGGCTCTCACTCATATTTATCTAATTGGCTTGAATGGCAATCATCAAAATACAACGAAAGTTTTAATAGTTTCCGAAACAGAACTATTGAATATTTGGAAACTGATGAGGATGTAATTGAGGCAGGAGCAATTGATGAAGTAGTTAATTCAATTAAATGGATTATAAGGGAGAATCCTGCGTGGACTGAAAATGGAATTAATAGGAATAATTCAACAGCTCAAAAAAGTTGGACATTAATAGAACCGCAACAGTTTGCAGAAGAATTTAGTGTTGCAGTCATTGGTCATTTTGGTTGGGACAAAAATCTCGAAAATGAAACCAATTATGCCTTGTGTGTTTCATTTGAGTTATTAGACGCACAAATGAACGTCTATAATATTATGGCGGAAGCACAAGTTGAAATTGAGCCAGAGCAAGAAATAGAATTATAACCTTTTCAGAACGAAACCCTACTTCAAAATTTAATTAGAATAAGGGTGTGCACATAACAAGGGTATTACCGAAATGCAGGCTGACGGAAGCCGTGTTTCAACTGTAGTAACTCTGCTCAGCTGCATATCCAACTTGACCTTATTTATTTAGCTATGTGCATATCTTCAACTTTTTTATCTTTACTCAACATTGGTTAGCTGGGCTGGACGGAATTCTATTCCTTGCACTTCGGCAATACCTGACCGTTAGCAGATATTTTCAAACCTCATAATAGACAATGAATACTATAGATTGGAATAAGCCCGATAACTGGTTTGCTGCTTTACTTCTTCCAAGAAATGACCAAGTATATGGAAGAGTCAAAAGTGGGTTTGGGCTATTAGAGGGTATTCCGACGCCAGAAACACGACTTTTCTTTAACGATATTGTTAAGGTGACTGGACCTATTGGAACACAAAAATTTAGAGATGACGATATTAAGGAGTACAAAGTCGAGAAGTTAGAAGTGAGGTCGTTGTACAACACATTTGGTTTTAAAGCACAACTTCCCAACTATAAAACCTTTTTCGCTTTAGGGGACGTGTTTCAAGATAATGGTTTAAGGGTTCGAATTTCTTGGATTGACGATAAAACGCCGCTGGAATGGAAAGATTGCCTTTGCGCAGCGGAAACAAAAGAAAAAGCTGAAGAGTTACTGAAGAAATTTTTAAATCGGAACCAAAAAGCTCGTATAAAAGACCTTGTCGAATTTAATCAGAACGACTAAACATCTGCTAACATGGTGTTTGCTGCTATGCTGGTGGACGGAATAATCCCGCAATTGCGGGATACTACTATCAGCTAATATCGGGCTTGACCGAATTCTATTTAGCTTTTAGTTGTTAACTTCAACTTCAGTAATTTTAATCGGGTTCAGTTGCCGGGCGGACACAGCAACAATTCCAGCCCTGCGGCAAGCCCTGAACGTTGTGTGTCATGCTTTGACGATAATTCAAATTTAGAACAAACTGAAATAAAACAAACCGGGGATGCTGAAAACCGAATAGAGTAAGCACCATTAAAAAATTATACAATGAAAAAATTTTTTTTTCTCTTGACAATCAGCTTCAGCCTTTCTAGTTGCCATTTTTTCCATAATATATTCGGAGGCAAACAGGAAGAAAAACCTAAAACTCCAATTGCAAATGCGGATTCTCTTTCTGTGGATGTCCTAAATAAAGCTATCACTAATAAATTAACTAAAGTTAGCTTTGACACAAAACTCCCAAATATTGATATTAATGGGTATCAATTACCCTTAACCTTCATTAATTCAGCTCCATTCCTTGTAGGAAAACTTGTTCAAATTGATACCTCAAATAACAAGACTAAATTAATATTCATTGGCGACTTTAACTACCTAAGTGGATATGAAAAATTGACTAGCGAGTTAGTGAATAATAAACCCTTTTTTGACTCATATATTGAAAAAGGAATCAAATCAAATGCAGAAATTGTTAATAATGTTACAGTAGGTATTCAGGATGACCAATCAATGCATATAATCTATCAAACAATTCTGAGCTCAGCACCCAAGGGTGAATTTATTGATAAGAAAAGACTTGAAGATGACGCAACCTCTTATAATTTTAAAGTTCTGCCAAACCTTGCAATTATAAATGGAGTCATGGCTAATCGCTTGACTTACTCAAAATTTTCTAAGTTTACGGGCAATATTACTGGTTCAAGCACAATTGTAAATTTAAATGGTAATATGTACTATCAATCTGGTAGTGAACTGAACGATTATGAACTTTTAGTAACAACTTCGTCCGTTCCTTTTAAAATTTCCTCTGGTAAACCAGACACTTCGCAAATTAAACCAACACCAACTAAAGACCGCATCAAAGTAGATATTAAGTTTATGAAAATTAACTAATAAAAGCACGAACACACAACAAAAGGTTTGGCAATAGTGGGGCAGACAATTGTAGATTCAACGTGAGTAATTCTATTTGGCTTTTGTGCAAAGGTTGGGCAGGCGTTTTTCAAAATCCCCACCATCGCCAACCCCTATTCGTCGTGTGCAACCAATCTAACACTCTATTATGCGGAAGTTAATTTTAACTGTCTTACTTTTCGCTAGCTGTATTGATGATACAAAAAAGACTGGTTTACATAAATCATCTCAGTCTATTTTAGAGTCAAGACAAAATGGTGTGTTCATTGCAGAATTGAAAGCCATAAACCCTAGTATTCATCTATCTGGACTCTTTACGGATACAGTTAGCGAAGCTTGGGTTGAAACCGCCTGGACTTATGAAACTAAAAACGGAAAAATCGTTATTCAGAAAGACAGCTTTGATAACTTAAATATTCGATTTAAAAACCCAATAGACGCCAAGCTTATCCTTGATTCATTTTTTATTTTACATGGCAAAAACCGGTTTACATATAACGGAGTTTTTTCCAGCGAATTCAGGTCTAGGCAGGATACGATCATCTTCTATAAAAAAATAGAAAGTTACGATATCCCTTGCGACACACTATTTGTAACTAACTAAGGCATGCACACAACAACCGCTTTGCAAAAGTTGGGCTGAGGAATATCGCCCATCAACTGTAGGAATTCTGACCTAGCTTCAGTAATTTGGCTTAAACTAATCGAGTCTTTAGTGGCCAAGCCAGCAGTTGGATTTCTATTTCCCAACTTTCGCAAAGCCACGAACGTTAGTGGCAACCCTATAAAAAAGACAATGACAGGAAATTTAGTACAAATCATTTCCCTTACAGCTTATGGTAATGATTATTTAGAAAACGGTACAAATCTTTTGAATTATTACCCCATTAACTCAGTTTTCCAATTTTGCAATCGAGTTGATTTCAGAGAATTTTATAAGCCATTTTTCTTCTTCAAAAGAAAAGAGAAAATAATCGCAACTGATCCAATTGAATGGTTTACTCATCTAAAAAAAGGAGGATGTCAGAAATTACGTCTAGCATTTGAATTTTCAAAAGATCAGTCATTTGCAAAAGATCATAAGTTAGCCGGACTTTCTGGCGGTGGTGGAATCTGGTACATTGAAGCAATCTATCCAAATTATTCAAATTTTTGGGTGAACAGATGGGATGTTACAAATGAAAACGACCCGGACAGAAAAATCTGGACAGTTAATTATGCAGAGATAGTCAAAGGACAGCCAACAGAGAACCGCCAGATTAACCAATCAGAAATAAAAGATAAACTCAAGAAAACCTTAAATGAAATAGCAGCATTTGCATACAAACAAAAATTAGAAGATTGGGGAACACAATTCACAAAAGCCGAACTGAATCTTGACAGTTTAAATCCGAGTGAAAACTATTATCACAAAGATTTACTTCCATCAAGTATATATACTCTTACCACAAGACAGCTTTTATTTTCAGCGGGGATGGCTTGGGTTTTTGGGGGTATGGGATCGTGGAATGATTTAGGTTTTGACTCTGAAATAGAGTCTGAGATTTACGAAAGGCTTTCCGAAGAGTTATACTCAGATATTGTTCTTGCTGTAATTTCTTCGATCAACTCGAATTAAGCAACCGCAGAGGGCTGCCACTAACATTGCATTGCAGCAATTGGGGCTGACGAATAGCGTCATTCAGCTTCAGCAAAAATCCCAGCATCAGTTCCAGCTTGACGGAATTTTGAGCATCGGCAGAATATATTCTCAACTTTTGGTATATTTATTCAGCAACGGCAAGCCAGGGGCGACAGAAGATCTTTCCCCAACTGCTTCAATGCTGGAACGTTGCCTGCCATTTTAAAAGATCTCACGAATGCAAAATATTTTAGAACTAAAGCCTAACATTATTATTGGCGACAATTACGAAGGGCAAATCACTTTGACTGCTTGGAAAGGTTTTCAGAGCAGACAAGGCTTCTATGGGTCAAAAGACAGCAATGAAACTTCAAATGGGTTAGTAAAAGTTTTTATTAATGGATGGCAAGTTGATTATGTAAAAACCACGACTCAAGAACAAATAAACTCCATACTTTTTCTTCAAGACAATTCCGAAAAAATTAGGGATGAGATTTTAAATGCTTTGTATAAAGAGTTGCCTGAAATAAGAGACATATATGAGGACTTAGTTCCTGAAATTAACAGCATTTCAGACTTGAAGAATTTTATTGGATTATCAATCATACACATAATGGAAAGCGACAAAGATGGCTTTGCATATATTGGCTATGAACTTGGTTGTGACTGGGATGATGAACACGGCATTGGTGTAATGACACATAAAGACAGGGTTATAGAAATTGGACAAGCTGACACTTCTTTTAACTCTTGGATAACTTACAAAGACAATGGTACAGAAGCAGAACAAGAGGCAAGATGGAATGAAGAGAATAGAGCAGTTATTGAACAACATAAAAATGAAACAAAAAAGCCTTGGTGGAAATCTTGGTAGTTTTTCGTCTCGGTGGACGAAAAACGGCAGGCAACATTGGGTTTTATGCAAGTTGGGCTTGACCTTGTAACATCAGCTAATTGCAAAGCCCAGCTTCAGGAATATCTCACCCCAACCTTCGCCTGTGCGGCAACGTTGGCGGCTATTTTGTTGGACACTCAACTGTTTAGAAATATATCTAACTATTTTGTGGAATTTTCATTCGCAAGCATCTTAGTACCCTAAACAACTCAATAATGAGATATAAACTATTTTTCTTGGCTGTATCGTTAAGCAACTTTATATATGGACAAAACAAAGTTCAAAGAATTGACAGCCTGTTCAATGACTTTTATACTAAAGGGCAATTAAGCGGAAACATATTAATTGCCGAAAAAGGTCGACCAATCTATCAAAAAAACTTTGGTTATGCAAATGAAGAAACGAAAGAAAAATTGAATATCAATTCTGTTTTTGAATTAGCTTCTTGTTCAAAGCAATTTACTGCATTTGCTATAGTTAAATTGAAAGAACAAGGCAAGTTAAACTATGATGACCCAATTTCGAAGTATATACCAGAACTTAAAGTATACGACAAAATAACTATAAGGCATTTGCTATGCCACACAAGTGGTTTACCTGATTATATTGAATTAATGGACAGTTTGTGGGATAAAAGTAAAATCGCAACCAACGGCGATATTATAAATTTGTTTTCTATCCGTAAACCAAAATTACTCTTTGAGCCTAATTCAAAATTTGAGTATAGCAATACTGGCTATGCATTATTAGCTTCAATTATTCACAAGGCATCGGGAGAGAGCTACAAAGAATTTTTAGAAAACCATATTTTCAGACCTCTCAAAATGCAATCTACATTTGTGCATAATGGCAGATATAAACCCGAGAAAATAAATCATTACGTGCTTGGTTATGTTTATGATGACTCCACGAAGAAATTTATTTTACCTGACAATTATGCACCAACTAAAATAGTAGTATGGCTTGACGGAGTACAAGGCGATGGTTCTGTTATTTCTACGACAAATGATTTACTTAAATGGGACAGAGCGTTATACTCAAGTAAAATAATATCTGAAATAAGTAGAAAAGAAATTTTTGAACCAACAATATTAAATGACGGAAGTAAAACGGAATATGGGTTTGGGTGGTTTTTGATAAATAACGATTACGGGTTTCAAGTTAGCCATACAGGAGCTTGGCCTGGTTATGCTGCAATAATTGAAAGAAATTTGACCAAAGACAATACAATTATTATTTTGACCAACCACGATGAATTCCCAAAACTATTGCGAACGTTAAGAAAGATACTAAATGATAACCCAATGACAAAAAAATAAAATAGCCACCCAAAATGCGCTTATGCAATAAGAGTAACTCAGTTTCACAACATAATTTGAAATTCTATAATAATATGTTTGTTTAGCTTCAATATTCTCGCTAATTTACTGTAGCTACATGCGTGCGAACTAAAGGAGTAATACTATTCTCTTACTGCGTAAACGCGCGTACGTTATGTGCGATTATTGCAATTATGAACTACGAAGTAATTATAAGAAAAGCAGCTCAAAAATTCTATCATTATGGCGGAGACTGGGAACTATATACCGATGCTGCTGAAAGATTTAAAAATGCTCTAACACTAAAACTCTATGATTATACAGAAAGAGAAGGGAAATTAATATTCCTATATGAAATTTGGAAAAATATTAGAGAGGAGTATGATAAGCATTTAAAAGGCTGTCGCTACAAAAACGAACCTGAAAAATGTGATGATAATATAAAATTTGCTACATATCTTTTATTCACCGAACAAGAAATTAAAGAGTTAAATTCCGAGTTTGATTTTGCAATTTTAAGGCCCGAGGTAAATATTGACTTAGTTCATAGCAACTTAAAGTTATTAGCAAAATTTCCTACCGTTGGAGCAATTTATCAGCGAGCGGTTGAAAAGCTTAATCAAAAGTTAGATGAGCGTAGTGTCCTCGACGATCTCAGACTATGTTATGAAACATTACTAAAAGAGATTCTTTCGAATACCAAGTCGATAGAAAATCAAAATTCCGCATTAGGCGATCATTTGAAATCACTTAAAATATCTAAGGAGTTAACAAATATGATTATTAAGCTTCATGACTATTATGGCACCTATCAAAACACATATGTGAAACATAATGATGCAGTAAATCCTAAAGAGACTGACATGATTGTTAACCTGACTTCTAGTATAATTCATTTTTTAATAAATAACCGCACATAACAAGTTGCTTGGCAAAAGTTGGCTTTTGTACTTGGCCCATCGGCTGTTGGATTTCTGACCAGGCTTCAGTAAATTGGCTTTAACTAATCGAGTCTGTAGTGGCCAAGCAAGCGGCAGGAACTCTTCCGCAACCTTCGCCAAGCACGGACGTTGGCTGCTATTCTGCTTTTATAAACTTATTCGTATGAGAAAATAGTACTTATCTAAATATTTTGGGAAGTATTTTTTTGTGAAATATTTTTTCAATGATAGGTTTTAAAAAGATTTCCTTGATTTTATCTGCAAAAAGCCCGAGTAAAGTAATAATTGTCCAACTTAAAATTTGAGTTATTGACCAATCCTGTATGATTCTACCAAGAAAATTGTTATACATAGGATTAATTACTTCAATATTAATAGTAGTAGTTGCTAAATCTAACTCATCGACTATACTGCCGATTGATTTTATTTTAAAAGAATACACTTCATTATTTTCTTTATCCATAATACTAGTCTTTTTTGCCTCAGGAAATATTCTCTGTATTACACCCTCCTTGGCTTTAAGTAAAAGTTTTGATTTGTCTGATAAAAAATAGTCAACATTGCAATTGTATCTCAATACACCAATGGAATCATTTTTAGTAATGTAGCCGATATTGTAAGCCCTTTCCTGTATTTCATTTTGATTAGTAAACAAAATAGGGATTGTAAATCTTTTTGTTTTTTCGAAAATTCCGATTGAAAGTTTTTGTAGTGTTTTCCTTCTAAGTAATATTTTTGTCTCGTTTGATATATTCTGATTAATCCAGCCAATTTTATTTAACTCTTTCATATATTGTTCCATATAAGAGTTAGCTATTAATAGAGTATCAGCCCTAGTTAGAGCTCCACCATAACCAACTCCTCCTGATATCATTTTTTTTGCAATCGAGTCAATAAGCGATTTTTTTTCAAAACTAACTGACTCATCTACTGATATACTAGTATCTGAAACATTTATATACCCGGAATAATCTCCTTTCAAATTAATTAATGGTTTTTTAGCTAAGCTGATAATAAATCGACTTTTATCAATACTACCCTGATTCAACTTTATATAAAAAATAGCGAGGGCAATGACGCCAAAAGCCAGCAACAGTCTGCTAAATTTTAAAATTCGCATAATTTAAGATATGTCTACTTTAACTAATTTAAATAATTTTCTGAAACTTAATATTATTATTGTCCAGAATGTAAGATTTCAGCTTTAATGGTAATTAAAGAACAGCAGCCAACACCGTCTTTGCAAAAGCTGAGCTTTTGTCCGCCTAGGCGGATGGCCCTTCAGCTGTTACCCTGCCTTGGCGGGATAACCAAACTTCAGTAATTTGGCTTTAGCTTTGCCGTTCCGCGATGGCCAAGCAAGCTGTGGAATATTTTTCCGAACCTTCGCCTAAGCAGTAACGTTAGCCACAACAAGTTTCCCCATGGCACAATCAGAATATACAAAGACTCTGAACAAGCTACAAAGCATCGTTCACAAGGAATTAAAGGTTCAAGGGTTTGAAAAGAAAGGTAGAACTCACAATAAAGTTGTAGAAAATGGGCTTGTGCATGTAATTAACTTTCAATCTGGAGAGTATCCTATTGGGGGCAATTATGTTATTCCTAGCATTCGTGAAAGCCTATATGGACAGTTTGCTGTTAATCTTGGCGTTTTTGTCTCTGATATTTATGAAGTTACTAACAAGCCTTTGGAAAAGAACTTCATTCCAGAATACATCTGTCAAATCAGAGTGCGACTTGCTGAACTTACCAAAAGTGAAGACCATTGGTGGACAGTTGGCGAGAATTACATGGACGTTGCCAATGAAATAATAAGTGGAGTGAATGAGCAAGCTGTAGATTGGTTTTTGCACTTTTCAAGCAGAGAAAAAACAATTGAAAGTTTGCAGGATGAGAGTATTCCAAACTTGAATGCTCGAATAGGGAAACTAAATGCTGCTCTTATTCAATTGAAATCGAACCGCCAAGCTGGAGAAAAACTATTAAAGGAATATTACCACTTGCGCAGCGACCATAAGCCGCATCAAGAGTATGTTCAAGGCTTAGCAAAAAAGATTGGCGTTCAAATTGATTAATGTGGCTAACAGGAGTTTTGCAATAGTCTGGCTGATGGAAGAGCAATCGGTAACAAAATTATTTATGAGTAGCGGCTATCGACTTGACATTCTTTAATCAACTTTAATTCTTAATTTCATCAGTAATAATTCTAATCGGCTTTTGTATTGGCTGACGGAATACAGAAATTCAGCCAATCGCAAAGCTGATAAACCTTACATACCATTATAAAAACATCATGCGATTTACAGTTTTTCTTTTCTTCTTGACACTTCTCAGTTGTTCTACAGGTTCAAAAAAAACGAACAAGCAGTTTGACACGACAAAATCGATATCACTGACTGACACGATACAACACCACGAACAAGAAGTTGATTTTCGGAAAGAGTTCATCTCGCTTTATCAAAAGCCTATCCTTATTGACACATCATTTATTGACAATGGTAAGAAGTACAAAGTTATCTTTCATCACTTTAGCACTATGGACAATGAGTTAGTAGTTCCAGCCAAGTACAACTTTGACACAAACAAAGACTTCACTACCCACAATTTTGCCTCTGATCTGACAGTGCTTGCTGACAAAGACACTGTTTTCAAAAAGCATATTACTAAAGCGACATTTAAAAGTTTGCTTGACACCCTGGGCACACCACTGAACAAATATGCGACGCTACTTTATCCAACTCTTGAATTAAACAACGATAATATCCAAATCCATTACAGTATTTCGATTCCTGTGACTGACGTAGGTGTTGGAGTTAGCATAAAGTTTGACAAAAAAGGCAAATACGTAATCGAACAATAAAGTCATGTAACAGCGGTTTGGCGTGAATGAGGCTGGACTTTGAATCAATTCATGCCAAATCACTTTTCGGTAATAGTTCGGTTAGATTGAATACTATTCATGATTAATTCTTAATTTCATCATCAATAATTCTAATCAGCGCGGTTATCGGCTTGACGTCATACAATTGCCCACCGAACAATAAGCCGATGGACGTAAGCGGCAAGCTATAACAAACTCAAAAGGCATTGACTATGATATGGTAGCTACAAATGAAATTAAATTTGAACTTTTTGCAGACCACTTTCAATTTTACATTCAAGATGAAAAAGTAAACGGTGATTTAAGTGACAGTTGGACAAAGAAAGCAAATGATATACTGTTAGCGACGACTGACGGAGCTTTTGGAGTTGGGACTGCCAGAAATATGAATGTTCCTGTCACAATAAAAATTTTTGAAACTGAACCAGAATTTCTAAACGATGTGAACTCTATTGACCAAATCAACGAGTGCGACATAGAAGTTAGTTCAGGCAAAATTGTAATTGCGGGTTGTACGGACTATTTCCCAGATGCAAAAAGGATTGAGCTTAAAAATGGAATTTATAGAACTAGGATTTATTATGCCAACCTAGACAAACTAAGTGAAGATGGTCTTGATGGCGATGATTTTTATGAAATCCATTTGTGGCTGACTGACAAAAAACAAGACTTAAAAATCATCAAAGACAGACACGCCAGCCGCAAACAAAGTATGTAAGTAAAGTCGGCGGGCTGAAACGCAGTTGCTCATCTGTTTTTTGCTAATCAACTTTTTTGAATATTTTCAATAACATATTTTCAACTTCCGCCTCTGCTTAAATGCGAGTTTGATGTGCGCTATCCTAACTGTAGTAAAAAACTGTTATGCTAAACTATCTTCTTGTTTTATTCTTATATCCTGCAGCTTTTAAAAATTGTCAGCCTATTTTACTTGACTATTGGCAAGTTTATTTAAACAAAGAAAAAACTGAAGAGTTTAATAAGGCAGGAAACCAGAATATTGTCTCATTGAAACTAAGCTCATTAAAAGCCACTGACACACTTCATATCAAATATTTTACTGACACCAAAAGTAACAGTTATTCTTACCATTTACAGGTAACTACTGAAAATAGTCTTTCAGCCTTTGGAGGCCCATCATACGAAAAAATAATTTCATTAAGTATAAATCATGTATTAAAGCTTCACTCCGACAATAATGGACGTCCTCTTAACATGTTTCTTATCGAAAGAACCTGGAATAAAGAGACTAATGAAATACTAATTTTTACTTTGAAATTTGAATAGGGAGTACAAGTTCACAACAAGTGGCTTTACAAAAGGCGGCTTTTGTCCGCCTAGGCGCACCGACAATACAAAAAGTATAATGCTGAATTGTTTACCGGGATTGATTATTTGTTTTTGGAGGGATGTGGAGAGTATCTTAAATTTAAATGTTATCGGCAATGCCTGCATGACTTTTTCACAGACAAAACATAAAAAAACGTGTATGAAAAAAGGTAAGCTCCGCAAGCCAATTGACTTGATAAAAATTTTCTTGCTCACTTTACTCACTGCTTTCCATTTTAGTGCCATTGGACAAAATAATACTTATAATATTTTTGCCCTTGCGTATACTGGCAACGATAAAATACCTGTTTCCGAAATTGCAGTTGGCTCAAAAGCAAATGATAGCATAACAGGAAATGCAATGGTTTGGTTGCTCAAGGGAAACAACGGAAGAATAATTTTAGTTGACGCAGGATTTACTGACACGGCTCAATATCCTTTTTTTAATAATTATATAAGACCAGATATTGTTTTAAAAGAGATTAATATAAATCCGGAAGACATTACTGATTTAATTATAACACATCCGCATTTTGACCACATAGGCGGCATTGACCTTTTTCCAAACGCAATGGTGTGGATGCAGAAAGACGATTTTCACTACTTCGTTAATACTGCCTGGCAAAAAAATGGAGTAACAGTTGGGCTAAATAAAAAAGATGTCTCTAAGCTTATTGAAAAAAGCACCGAGGGTAAATTAACTTTGGTGAAAGGTGACAGCATTGAAATTATTCCAGGTATAAGAGTCTTTATAGGATCAAGGCACACCTATGAATCGCAGTACGTTTTAGTAAATGGAGTATCGGGAAAGACTATTATAGCTTCAGATAATATTTGGTATTATTATAATCTGGAACATTTACTTCCAATACCAATTACGTTTGATCCGAAAGGATATGTAAATGCTATGAAAAGAATGAAAAGATTAGTGTCAGATAGCAACCTTATTATTCCGGGACATGATGCACTGGTTTTATCTAAATTCCCGAAAGTAACAGACAGAATTGTAAGAATAGAAAAAAATAATAAGTAGTTGCACTGCCGCACAACAAAAGTATTTGCGAAAGCAGAGCTGGTGAATATCGCCCACCGGCTGTTGTCTCACCTTGGTGCGGATAGAGGCGGGAACTGATATTCGAATAATACGCGGAACAACCCCAAAAGTGCACAAATTTTACGTTGAAACAGGCTCTTTAAATTCATTATGAGTTCGTATATTTAAGTGTTGGTGGCAATAATATATAACCTCATTATAAATTTAAAAAGTTTTTGACATGACAAAAGATATCATTTTATTTCTGACGACAATTTTTGTTGCTTTACCTCTTGGAGGTGCAATAATTTCTTTCGTG
>JAFWCB010000016.1 GCA_017537025.1 Sediminibacterium sp. | reverse complement strand
CAAAGCACGTAGCCATGAGATCATGAAGGTCCGATTAATGGCTTTACTCAACCCCGCATTATCAGCATCTCTATTCAGATAAGTTGTCAACGCTTTTCCTTGACTAATTGTTTTAGAAAATCGCATCGCTTCATAAAAAAATGTGACATCATCTGCGACACGCTGATTAACAAAATGTAGATTATTGTCGATCACTACTTTGCGACTCACCATAATGCCTTGCGGTCCTAACCAGCCATAAAACTCTGCAGGTAAAGCCTGAATAGATCGATTTTTGAAATCACCATCCATAAAATAGGGTTTACTTTTTAAACTTAGCTTACCGTCAACACTTTGTATGATACCAGAAACACCAAAATCATCGCCAGACGCGTCCAACATATCAGACATATATTTGAGAGCATCTTCATCATACCAATCATCTGCATCCAATATAACAAGATATTCACCACGTGCATGCACCAGACCAACATTTCTAGGACCATGTGCACCACCAGTATTTTCATCTAAGACGTACATCTCAATATTAGGATAATTTGTGAGATAGGGTTTGATAACATCAATAGAATTATCCGTAGATTTATCATCTATGAACATCACCTGAAGCTGTTCAATGCCAATAGTTTGGTTAACCAAAGATGTCATCATTCGATCCAGATAAGTTGCATTGTTATAATTTGCAATAACAATCGATACCTTTGGTGTCTGATTAATAGCACTAGAGCATGACAGCTTAAAGCTAGCAATCTCTTTTTGCCATCCCCTATTTGTTAAATCATAGTCAAATTTTTCATATTCTTGTACAATATCTATTGCGTTCAACTCATTCCCCCAATCATAATTCTCCTACCATGATATCTTGTATTAGCTTGATCACACGGTCAGTAGACTTACCATCCTTATATTTAAAAACTCTATCGTACAACTTAATCTGTTTGTCACGATCAGGATCTACAAACCGAATCGCATCTACCAATTCTTGGTTCGTTTTTGTAATAACGCCTGGAAATTCTTTTTCGTAATCAAATAGAATGCCTGGTGTCTTAGCATAGTCATCTAAATCTGGTACGAAAGCAATAATACGTTTTTCTGATACCATATAATCATAAACAATTGCTGAATAATCACTAACTAACATCGAAGTGACCGCAAAAACTTTTTTAATTGACTCATGTGGCATATAAATGATATTTTTATTTTGTTCGTATTTAGAATGGACAATCAACGGATGCGGTTTATAAATAATGATATAATCGTCTCCTAAAGCCTGTTGAATAAAATCCAAATCAATATCAAGTTCTTGAAATCCTGTACCAAACCTACCTCTGAAAGTAGGGGCATACGTCACAACTATCTTGTTGATCAGTTGCGGGTACTTTTCCTTAAGATAGTTACTATTATTATTAATGCGTTGATGGTTAAACAATTTATCAGTCTCTGGAATACCAGTTACTTTAACATTTTCTTTCTTGATGTTGAACGCTTTTGAAAAATCATCAACAAAAAACTCTGAGTTAACAATCGTATAATCATAATTCTTAATTTTATAATCTCGAGGGACACTGTTGCCAAATTTTTTGATAGCACCTGTTGCATGCCAAAGCTGTAAAACCGTCACACCATGTTTACGCTTAAATTT
>JAFWCB010000008.1 GCA_017537025.1 Sediminibacterium sp. | reverse complement strand
TTTTCCAATCAGCTTTCCGAAAGATAAATAAAACAAATCGGAATTCAAGATTTAGTCAACGGTTAATAGCTAACTTATATTTGGGTCTTGCCAAAAGCAGTGTGGGCTTGAATGAGCATGACTCAACACTATTTTATGCTAGATGCGCATTAATTGTATCTATAAAAATGCAGTACTTAAAAGGCATTGTGGATGCACAGAAGTTACTGGCAGAATCTTTCTACTCATTGCACCAAATAGACAGCGCCTATTACTATCGCAGATTGTATGATATAGTTAAAGATAGTTTATATAATCGTGATAAATCTTCAGTTATTGCAAGTATTACATTCGAACAAAATCAAATAGAGCAGAAACGGCAAGCTGAACTTTCGCAACAAGCTGAAGATCGTAAACACAACATTCAACTTGCTTTCATTGCCATTGGTATATTGTCTGCTAGTATTATTTTCCTTTTGTTAAGCAATAGTTTCATAGTAAGCCATAAAGTGGTAGGTTTTTTAAGTGTATTGGTATTATTGGTGGTATTTGAGTTTATCAATTTACTCTTACACCCATTTCTAGAAAGAATTACACATCACTCTCCTATTTTAATGCTATTAGGCTTAGTGGCCATTGCAGCATTGATTATTCCTTTGCATCATAGGTTAGAGCATTGGGCAACTTATAAATTAGTAGAGAAGAACAAAGCAATACGATTGGCACAGGCAAAGAAAACCATTGAGGAATTGGAAGGAAATAAAAACGCATAACCTAAAAACTAAACCCATGCAATACCGAATGGAAAATATAACGCCTATTTTATACGTAGAGGATATGCCAAGAAGCCTGTCTTTTTATGTAGATATACTCGGTTTTACTAAAGCCGACTGGGGCGATGAAAATTTTACCAGTGTTAACAAAGACAAAACAGGTTTTTACTTAGCCAAGGGTGAACAAGGGCAACCCGGAACCTGGGTATGGATGGGCTTCGATGGTGATATTTTTGCCCTTCATAAGCATCTTGTTAAGCAAGGGGTGAAAATTCATTTACCACCAACCAATTTTCACTGGGCCTATGAAATGCAGATTGAGGACCCGGATGGACATATACTTCGCTTTGGAACTGACCCAAATACTAATGAGCCTTTTGCAACGCCTTGATTTAGCTATCACCTAACTTAGTGCAAACTCTTCATGCATCGCCGGGATCACCACATCTTTAAAACCCTTTCTCCTCAATCTGGCTGCAAAATCAATTTGTACTTCATGCTCTCCATGCACTAAAAAAAGTGTTTTTACAGCCTGTGAATCCTGACAAGCCAAAAACTGACATAGATCATCATAATCACCATGAGCACTCATGCTGCGCATTTGTCCCACTTCTGCCACTACTTTATAAAACTCCCCAAATATTTTCACTTCTTTCGCACCACTCATTAATCTGCCTCCTAATGAATGGGGTTCGCAATAACCAACCAACAGTATCGTATTTTTTGCATCATGGATATTATTCATGATATGGTGCTTGATCCTACCAGCATCAGCCATTCCACTTGCCGATATGATTACACAAGGCTGCGGTAATTCATTCAGGTATTTACTTTCATCAACTGTTTTTATAAATTTCAATCCTTTAAAATCAAAAGGATCACTATCGGTTTCCATTACTTTTCTAATTCGTTTATTAAAATATTGCGGAAACTTCTTTAATAATTCAGTTGCTTCTCTACTTAAGGGACTATCAACATAAATAGGTACCGCAGGTAATCGGTTTTCTAATTCTAATTGATTTAAGGCATATAATAACTCCTGTGTTCTACCAACACTAAAGGCTGGAATAATCAATTTCCCTTTTTTATCAATACATGTATGTTGAATCCATTTTTCCATGGTATCCACAATGCTATTCACTTCATCATGGAGTTTATTTCCATAAGTACTCTCTAAAATAATATAATCTGCCTGATCAAAAACGGCCGGAGATCTCAGTATAGCATCATTATATCTTCCTACATCACCACTAAATGTTAACCGTGTTTCCTTCCCTTCCTCTTTAATACGAAGATGAACGGCGGCACTTCCAATAATATGTCCGGCATCAGTAAACAGCAATTCCACATCCGGATATATAGGTGTCCAATTATCGTAATTGACAGATTTAACAAGCGTTATGGCCAACGCTGCATCTTCTAAATCATATAAAGGCTCATAAGGCGGTAATCCTTGTTTTGCTCTTCTTTTATTAATGAACCTGGTATCATCGCGTTGAATTGTTGCTGAATCCTCCAATAAAATAGCTGATAATTCTTTTGTAGCAGGTGTACAATAAATAGATCCTCTAAATCCTTCTTTTACCAGTTTGGGAATGAGTCCGGAATGATCGATATGTGCATGTGAAAGTATCAGGCAATCGATTGTAGCCGCATCAAAACCTAGATGTTCATTAAGGCTTTGGGTATCTTTACCCATACCTTGAAACATCCCGCAGTCGAGTAATATTTTTTTCCCGTTTTTTAACTGCAACAGGTGCTTAGATCCGGTAACAGTTTGTGCTGCTCCATGAAAACTGATATGCATACTATTTTTTATTTCGCTTTAAAACTCCAGGTAAGCGTAAACTCCGAAACACGCTCACCATTTTCATTGGTGCCCACAGAAGTGCACACTACAGTTTGACCCTCTTTTGTTACTATTGTTTTTTCGATAGCTTCTTCTACCATTTTACCATCATTACAGGTAAATGAAATCAATCCGGTTGCTTTTTTGAAAAATTTTCCTTCAATACCCACTACCAACATACTTACAGCAGGTGTTCGCTTATAGGTTTGTCCAACTGCAAATAAACCCGTACTCATTTCAGCAGCCATAGATTGTACGGCAAAATACATCGACTTAAAGGGGTTCTGATTGATCCATCCATGCTTCACGGTAACGATAGCAGTTTCGGCATCCATCGTTTTTATCCGTAACCCGGCAACCCAGGAAGCAGGTAATTTTACCAGTTTAAAAAAAGCAAATTGAATAGGGTTCGTGATTGTTTTTTGAAAACTGTTAAAATGAGGATTCATAAAATGATTTTAGAGTAATAGCGCTGCTAATAAATAATCAGCAAACAAAATCAAGATACAACTTAATACTACCGCACTGGTACTTGCTCTTCCGATTTCCAAGGCGCCACCTTTTACATGATAGCCATAATAGGCAGGCACACTACTTACAATAAATGCGAAAGTATACGCTTTGTAAAGTGCAAAATTGATATTGTACATATTCAGGTTCTGGCGCAAACCCACATCAAAAATATCTGTTGGTAAAATACCTGCAAGATCACCAGCTGTTCTTCCTCCCCAAATACCTAAAACAGCAGAAATTACAATTAAACAAGGGATAACAACCAAGGCACCCAATATTTTAGGAAGTAATAAATAACTTTTAGTATTAATACCCATGATCTCCAACGCATCAATTTGTTCACTGATACGCATATTACCCAATTCACTGGCTATTTTACTCCCAACAACACCGGCTAATACAATACTCACTACAGTGGGAGATAATTCTAAGATCATGCTATCGCGAACAATTTGCGCAATGGTAGATGTAGGCACCAACGGACTCACTAATTGATAGGCCGTTTGCACGGTAGTTACTGCTCCAAGAAATAAAGAAATGATGACTACAATGGGTAAAGCTCCTATTCCAATTTCAACACACTGATGCATGAATTCTTTCCAATACATGCGCCAGTTCTCAGGCTTGGTAAACATGCCCTTAAGCATCAACAAATAAGCTCCAAAATGCGTAAAGAAATTCATATTTATATATTCTACACGCTTCGACAAGCTCAGCGTGACATTATGCTACTTACTCGCCTTCCTTCTTTTCCACCAAGCACTTCGTTTCACTACTTCGGCAGTATCAACTTTTGATTTCAACTGCGCATCCACAACCGCAACTAATGCCATATTAATAATACTTCTTACCGTACTTCCTAATTGTAATACGTGAACCGGTTTTTTCAGTCCTAATAAAATGGGACCAATAGCATCGGCACCACCTACTTCTTTTAATAGATTGTAAGTTACATTACCGGAAGTTAAGTTAGGAAACATCAAAACATTAACATCTTCATTAACTAATTCACTGAAAGGGTAATTATCTCTTAATATTTCTTTATTAAAAGCCAACATGCCTTGCATTTCACCATCCACAATCAAAGAAGGGTTTCTTTGCTTTAAAATCCGCGTTGCCTCGGCTACTAATCGCGCTTCGGGTGAATCGCTACTTCCAAAGTTACTATAGCTTAGCATGGCTATACGAGGGGTTAAATTGAAGTTACGTACTTCTTTAGCCACCATCATCGTAATATCAGCCAGTTCTTCAGCAGTTGGGTTGAAGTTAACCGTGGTATCCGCCAAAAACAGAGGCCCTTTCTTAGTGAGCAATAAATACATGCCCGCAATTTTTTTCACCCCTTCTTCTGTTCCAATTATCTGTAAAGCCGGACGAATAGCTTCTGCATAATTTTTTGTAAGCCCCGACAACATAGCATCTGCATCTCCTGTTTCTACCATCATACAACCAAAATGATTCCGATCTTTCATGATCTTAATACTCTCATAATGGTTAGAACCTTTACGCTGGCGCTTTTTAAAGAAAAGCTCGCCATAAAATTCTCGGCGCTCTTCCATTTCATCACTGCGGGGATCAATAATTGGAATATCCGTGAGATCGATATTATTCTTCTCGGCAATACGATTTATCTTATCCGGTTCACCCAATAAAATAGGGTAGGCAATACCTTCATCATAAATAATACTAGCAGCTTTTAATATTTTCTGATTATCAGCTTCAGCAAATACAAGGCGCTTAGGATCTCTTCGTGCTTTATTACCAATAACACGTATAAGCTGATTATCTAACCCTAATCTTTTATTGAGTTCTACAACATATCCATCCCAATTGGTAATTTGCTTTTGTGCAACGCCACTTTCTATAGCCGCCTTTGCAACTGCCGGGGCTACTGTTGCTAACAACCGTGGATCAACAGGTTTTGGGATGATATATTCCGGCCCAAAAACCATATTGTTTTGATTATAGGCCATATTCACAATATCGGGTACTGCTGTTTTGGCTAATTCTGCCAAAGCTCTTACAGCAGCCAGTTTCATGGCTTCATTAATTTGTTTCGCTCGCACATCTAATGCACCTCTGAATATATATGGAAAACCTAACACATTATTTACCTGATTCGGATAATCAGTACGCCCGGTAGCCATGATAATATCTTTGCGAACTGCGATAGCATCTTCATAGGTGATTTCCGGATCGGGATTGGCCATAGCAAAAACAACAGGATTTTTTGCCATAGATTTTATCATATCCTGGGTAACTACGTTCCCCACACTCAACCCTAAAAAAACATCAGCATCTTTCATGGCTTTAGCTAATGTCCAATCATTTTTCTTTACAGCAAACTTGGAACGAATAGGGCCTAGATCAGTTCGCCCTTCATGTAGTACTCCGTCTTTATCAAACAAAATAAAGTTTTCGTATTTCGCGCCAAGGGCAACATATAATTGTATACAAGCCATGGCAGCGGCGCCTGCCCCATTCACTACAAAACGAACCCGTTCAATTTTTTTCTTTTGTAATTCCAAAGCATTGAGTAACGCAGCACTGCTGATGATAGCAGTACCATGCTGATCATCGTGCATGACCGGAATATTCATTTGCTCTTTGAGCTGTTGTTCGATATAAAAACACTCCGGTGCTTTAATATCTTCTAAATTAATACCACCGAAAGTGGGCTCGAGTGCTTTTACAATTTGAACAAATTTCTCCGGATCTTTTTCGTTGATCTCAATATCAAAAACATCAATGTCTGCAAAAATCTTAAACAGTACCCCCTTACCTTCCATAACAGGCTTACTAGCTTCCGGACCAATATCACCCAAACCTAAAACAGCGGTACCATTACTAATTACAGCAACTAAATTTCCTTTAGCTGTATATTTATAAACATCTTCTATATTATTGTGAATCTCTTTGCAAGGCTCAGCAACACCCGGACTATATGCCAACGATAAATCGCGTTGTGTTTTAGCTTCTTTAGTAGGAACTACTTCTATTTTTCCCGGCCGACCATTAGCATGATATTCCAGTGCTTGTTCGCGCCTTAGGTTCTTTTGCTTCGACATAGGGGTGCAAAATACAAATTATATCGCAGACGATTTAAATGGTTGATTTTTAACTACTTGGAAAAAAGTGGGATTCAATACAAAATTAAATTTCAATTAAATTAACCAACAGTGGACTGAAAAAATAAAATATTTTTAATTTTATTAAAATATCATTTATGCCTAGAAAAACCCACATTTTACCTATTTTACTTTTATTTATTACTTCTTCTATTTTCTTAAATAGTTGCCGCAAAGAAACTCAGATTACAACTTCAGTTTATGTCCAAAATAAAGGGTTTTTTACCCGATCAACTTTATTAATACATGCGGATTTATCTGAAGGATTCATACAATCTAATAATACAAGTAGCATAATTGCAATAAATAAAAATGATGTAATTGACACAATTCTAACCCTTTTAAAAGAGGAGGATTTAAAAAAGCAGTTTATAAACAAAATTGTTGATAAATACGGCTATGCTCAATGGAATTATTCATTGATACTAAAAAATGAAAATGGATTAAAAACCGTTATCACTCCAATTATCGATAGTACCAATAAAGTCAAATCAATTATCCTTGCCTATCAACAAGATATAAACAAAGCCGATTTTAAAATTATTGATAGAAAAACAAAACAAACTAAGTTACCATATTATGGAGATAGAGATGCTAAAACGCTGACACAAGTTTCTCTTGAAGGCATTTTTCAATCATTAGAGAAAAAAATTAATCAAGTCAATAATACATCTAGCAATGCAACATTAAAAAGTAACGATGCTACTAAATCAAATGGGGTACAATTTAGTTTTGAATGCTGGTATTATGTTTCGTATGACTATATGAGTATAGCTATTAGTAATACACAATGTTCTCTCTCAATAATTTTTACGCCCTCAGCTCTTGGAAACATACAGTGGGATGAATCTTTAATACCAAGTAATAGTTCATATGCGGCACCAAATCCTCCTTCTGTTGATCCTGTATATGATTGTAACTGTAATTGCACTGAAGAAGACCCTCTAGAAACTCTCGCTAGCACTGTCTATGAACCAAAATGGGGGCAGCTTGGCACTTTAACGAGTATTATTTTAGAAATGAATAAAATATTAGT
Source organism: Sediminibacterium sp. (assembly GCA_017537025.1). Taxonomy (GTDB): domain Bacteria; phylum Bacteroidota; class Bacteroidia; order Chitinophagales; family Chitinophagaceae; genus Sediminibacterium. Next base: position 692,743 of record JAFWCB010000008.1, on the reverse strand, counting down.
TACTGTCCCTAACTATTATAGCTTGAGTTTTCAAGCAAAACTAGAAAGTCATAAAAATTATTTTGATGCAAACAGGTCTTTTGCTAGAGATCAAAATAACAATATAATTGATGCCCCTAATTCGAAAAAAATTGATAGGTATTTATATACTTATAGTCGAGGATGGATTGATATGCATCATTTTTTTTATACAGCCTTCTTGAGTGAAAAGTATCTTCCTGGGCTAGCTTATTCAACTACATTGGATGGTGAAGCTATTCAATTTTTAAAAAATAGTGAGTCTGCTTTTTCATATGAAGATATACCTTCAAACGTTGCAGGGATTCATTTTTATAAACAATATGGAGATGCTATTAAAAATGGTAATATTTCACTTGAGACAGCAGTTAAAGATTTTTTTGTAGCTAACGGAGCTACTTTACCTAGCAATGCTCCAAACTATGACTATATACCTCATATAATTGATAATTTTTTTCCAACAAATCATACAGTCCGTGGCTTAACTGGATCTGCTCTTTATAATGCAGCGAGAGAAGCATTTTGTAAAAAACCAGCAGAACGAAAGCAAAAAATCAAAGAAGCACATAGTACAATTAATCACTCATCAAATTGAGCTAATGAAATATCTTTTAACTGTTATTGCAATCTGTTTGATTCTTTATTTTATCTTTTATGATAACAGAACCTTTAAAAAGGTTGAAGAAAATAACGAAGCTTTAGCATATTTATTAAGCCCAAAAAATATTGCAGGCAAAAAGCAATTTGGCGTATTTAAAGTATCAGATATTTATTCACCAAATGACTCAATATTTAGTATATTAAAAAAAGAAGGGCTGGTTAAAGATAACTCAGAAATTTACTATACTTCTGCACAATGCATATCACTAGTAACAAGGATAAGGAAAAAATTTGGTGGTGGTTTTGTTGACTATGTGATTTCAAATAATTTAAATGAATTTGATTTTGGCTGTAATCTTAATAGTATATATTCTCCAGTACAAGATGAAGAAATAACCAAATTAAAAATCTTAGTTAGGCAAACAAACTCTTTTATAACCTTTATAGAAGTGGAAGGGGATTAAATATTGTTTACAAACTTACCCCTAACCATGCCATCATTCCGGCTCCGATTTCGATGGCATTTTCATCAATATCAAATTTTGGTGTATGTACTTGGTGAATAATACCCTCCGCTTCATTACGAACACCTAATCTAAAAAAGCAACCGGGTACTATTTGCGTATAATATCCAAAATCCTCAGCACCCATACGCAATTCTGTTTCAGATACATTCTCTTTCCCCATATAATCATCCGCTAACTTCCATGCCGCATCCGTTAAAACCGGATCATTATCTACTGTTGGGTAACCAATATCAATATGTAGGTCTATTTCTGCACCCATACTTTCTACAAGCCCAACTGCTTGCTTACGAATAAGTTCATGCGCTTTAAAACGCCAGGCTTCATCCATTGCCCTAAAGGTACCCATCAATTTTACTTCACTCGGAATTACATTGGTAGTATTGCCACCTTGAAAAGAACAAATAGACAATACAGAGGGAGAGGTAGGTGTATTATTTCTAGAAATAATTTGTTGCAAACTCACAATTAATGTAGATGCAATTAAAATTGTATCTGCGGTAAGTTGTGGTGCAGCTGCATGTCCGCCTTTACTGCGAATCGTAATATATATCTCATCGGCACTAGCCATTACCCTTCCTTTTCTAAAACTAAGTTTTCCGATATCTAATCCGGGATGTACATGCAAACCAACGATACCGGTAGGCCGTGGATTATCGAGCACCCCATCTCTAATCATATAACTGGCACCGCCCGGGTTTCTTTCTTCACCGGGTTGAAATAATAATTTGATAGTACCCTCCCAGTCATCTTTGGTTTCATTCAATATTCGTGCGGCTCCTAACAAAATAGTTGTATGTACATCATGGCCGCAAGCATGCATTACCCCTGCATTTACTGACTTATATGGCACTTCATTTTCTTCTTGAATAGGCAATGCATCCATATCTGCACGAAGTGCAATAACTCTACTATCAGGATTCTTGCCCTTTAAAACTGCCAGCATACCCGTATTAGCTTTCTCTTCAAAGGCAATACCTAATTCGGTAAGTTTCGATTGAACATATTTTGCTGTTTCGTATTCCTGATAACTCAATTCAGGATGAGTATGTAAATATCTTCTTACCTGAATAAGTTCAGGTGCGTATTGTTTGGCTAATGATTTTATTTTTTGATCTAACATAAATTGATTTAGGTAACTAGTTATTGAAGCAAGGTAAGTGTATAGTGCATAGTGGTTAGTGGATGGTGGGTAGTAAAGAAGAAAATATACACTAACCACTACACACTACTCACTGTACACTACTCACTTCAAAGCTCCTCCTCCTTCGGCGTATATTCTATAGCATCTTCAACAATATATAAGCCTTGCGGAAAATAGCGATTCAATTTTTTTCGATATGCTTCTGCTTCTTCTTTTTTTAAGAAATTACCAATTCGCACTTTAAAATTAGGCGCCTGAAACAGTAAGTATGATTTTTGATCGGGAAAGCGATTCAATAAATCTGCTTTGATGGCATTGGCATTATCCCGGCTAGTTGTACTTACTACTTGAATGCGGAAGCCTTTGTACTGTCCACCACTCGTCATCATTGCCGTACGCTTATTGATCTGCGCTTGCTTAGCAGTAAGTATATCTAATCTCGGATCTTTCTTTACGATGATAGAATCATTAGATAAAACAGATTGGCTAAGAAAAATAAAGATTATGTAAAGTAAAAATTTCATAATTATAAAGTTACATATTTCAATACTAAGTAACCAATCTGTAGTTCGAAAGCAAGTCCACTACTTCATTTTCAGTCTGGCTCACGGACTCCCGGACTTCCCGACTCTCAGACTGGCTTACAATAGCCACACTGGCACTGCATCCCAATCTTGTAGCACCGGCATCTACCAAGGCTTTTGCGAAAGCATAGTCCCGAATACCACCTGAAGCTTTAATTTGAACTGCTTCCGGTAAATGCAACCGAAATAATTTTACAGCTTCAATTGAAGCGCCCTTATCTGCATATCCGGTAGAAGTTTTTAGATAATCTATTCCTGCTACTCCATATAATTCGCAACATTTAATGATCTCATCATCTGTTAATACCCCACTCTCAATGATTACTTTAATGATTTTGTTTTTGGATTTTATTACCGGCATGATATGGTTCAATTCATTTGCCAGATATACCCAATCGCCATTTTTGATAGCACTAATATTAGCTACCACATCAAGCTCATCTACCCCATCTACCATCGCCAAAACAATCTCCGCCAATTTCGCTTCCACCGCACTATACCCAAAAGGAAAGCCTATAACAGTAGCCACTTTCACCTCCGACCCGGCAGTAAACTCTTTCGCTTTCTTTACAAAATTTGGCGGTACACAAACTGAGTAAAAACCGTACTCCATAGCTTCTTGACAGAGTTTTTCTACTTCCTGTAATAGGAGTGTTTGCTTGAGAAGTGTATGATCTATGATAGAGTGCATAGTGTGTAGTGTGTAGTGTGTAGTGGATAGTGTATAGTGATTAGTGTGTAGTACATAGTGTATGACGTGTAGTGTTATTTTGCTCTTTGTTTCATCGTTTTAAGAATAGCTGTGACTATTTTAATTATCTCTGTTACTAGATATATCAATTCATTAACTTCCTGCTCATTCAAAGTTAATGTTTCTCGAAACAGTCTTAGCCAATATTTGGCCTCTCTTGCCTCTTTTAATGCAATACCAAATTTTGACATTAGATCTCTATCAGAATACCCAGCAAGACCTTCTTCAATATTGGCGCCGATTGAGGTTCCTGATTTGAGCAATTGCGTAGATAACGGATACATTGAGGGGTACTTTTTCAATGTAGACAAGTGAAATAAAATTATTCGTTTTGAAAAATCGAATGACTTCTGACCTACTATACTTTGTTTTTGCATAATTGCAAAGAAATAATTAGTAGGTGAAGTTTCTTGAGTACAAGTACCTAAACTCAAATCTATTTTCACGGTATTTATCTTACTATGCACTACACACTATCCACTATCCACTACCCACTATCACTCGCGCCCATGACAAGCCTTAAACTTCTTCCCACTTCCGCATGGACAAGGATCGTTACGGCCGATCTTTGGAGCTACGGTTACAGGTTGTTGTTTTACCGGTGTAGGATCGTAATAATCATTTTCAGAAGGAGGAGTATCTACATCATGCTTACTCATATTCATCTTACTCATGTCTGTTTTTTCCTGACGGCCTTCTTGTAATTCATCACCTTCTTGTAAAGGAATTGTAGCATGACATAAAAACTGAACAATATCTTTATTTACTTCAGCGTCCATTTTTTTGAATAAATCGAAAGCCTCTACTTTGTAGATCACTAATGGATCTTTCTGTTCATAGGTAGCTGTTTGTACACTTTGCTTCAAATCGTCCATGGCACGTAAATGCTCTTTCCAGGCATCATCAATAAACCCTAATGTTATGGAGCGTTCTAAGGCATTCACTAACTCAGCTCCATTCGATCTTAACGTTTTTTCCATATTCGCCAATACCTGCATTTGACGGCGTCCATCGGTAAACGGAACAATTACATTATCAATTTGATTACCTTGTTGCAAGCGAATATTTTTAAATACAGGTAAAGCCTGTTTCATCAACTCTTGCTTCTTACGCTCGTAATTCGCAATAGCTTCACTGTATAGTTTCTCCGCTAATTGTTGTTCAGTTGTTTTAGCCAGCTCATCCGCTGTTATGGAAGAATCAATACCGAAATTCACTATCACTGCTAAGCGGAACCCTTCATAATCGTTCTGCTCTTTGAAAGAACTTACCAACCCTTCAGCTACACCATACAAAGCATTATCTAAATCGAGTGCTAATCTTTCCCCAAATAAAGCATGGTTACGTTTAGTATAAATAACCGTACGTTGCTTATTCATTACATCATCGTACTCCAACAAACGCTTCCGGATACCGAAATTATTTTCTTCTACTTTGCGCTGTGCACGCTCAATAGATTTAGTGATCATACTATGCTGAATGACTTCACCTTCTTTATAGCCGGCGAAGTCCATCACTTTTGCAATACGTTCACTACCAAACATGCGCATCAAATCGTCTTCTAAAGAAACAAAGAATAAAGAAGAACCCGGATCACCTTGTCGTCCTGCTCGTCCACGTAACTGCCTATCTACCCTGCGCGATTCATGACGCTCTGTTCCTAAAATAGCTAACCCACCGGCTTCTTTCACATTCGGTCCTAGTTTAATATCCGTACCTCTACCCGCCATATTTGTTGCAATAGTTACAGCACCGGCTAAACCGGCTTCTGCAACAATCTGCGCCTCGCGAGCATGTTGTTTAGCATTTAATACATTATGAGGAATTTGTTTTTGGCGAAGCATTCTGCTTAATAACTCACTCACTTCTACCGAGGTAGTACCTACAAGTACCGGCCTTCCGGCTTCACGCATTTTAACGATCTCATCTATTACTGCACCAAATTTTTCCCGCTTTGTTTTAAAGATCAAATCCTGTTCATCTTTTCTAATAGCAGGCACATTGGTAGGGATACTTACCACATCTAATTTATAAATATCCCATAACTCTGCTGCTTCTGTTTCCGCAGTACCCGTCATACCCGCTAGCTTATGGTACATTCTAAAATAGTTCTGTAATGTAACCGTAGCATAGGTTTGCGTAGCCGCTTCAATTTTTACATTCTCTTTCGCTTCAATAGCCTGATGCAATCCATCTGAGTATCTTCTTCCATCGAGAATACGACCTGTTTGTTCATCTACAATTTTAACGGCACCATCTAACACTACATACTCAACATCCTTATCAAAAAGTGTGTAGGCTTTTAATAATTGTTGTACGGTATGAATACGATCGGCTTTTACGGAATACTCATTTATAATCGCTTCTTTCTTATGTAATTTTTGATCTGCTGATAAAGAGTTATCCTGATCTACAGCTGCTAGTGATATAGATATATCCGGGAGAATAAAGAAATTAGGATCTTCTCCGGAGCGGGTAATCAATTGAATCCCCTTATCGGTTAATTCAACTGAATTATTTTTCTCATCAATATAAAAATATAATTCTTCATCTGCTTTCGGCATTTCGCGCTGCTGGTCGGCCAAGTAATAGTTTTCTGCTTTCTGCAATTTCACACGCATTCCTGGTTCACTGAGGAATTTGATCAAGGCACTATTCTTGGGTAAGCCCCTGTGTGCGCGAAATAAGGCTAATCCGCCGTCTTTTGGATCGTCATTTCCTTCTGCAATTTTTTTCTTGGCTTCGGTAAGAAATTGCTGGGTCGCTCTTTTTTGTGCGTCTACTAATTTTTCGATACGAGGCTTTAATTCAAAAAACTGTTGCTCCCCTGTTTGATAGCCAATCGGACCGGAAATAATCAATGGCGTACGAGCATCATCAATCAATACCGAATCTACCTCATCCACCATAGCAAAATGGTGTTTTCGCTGCACCATTTCCTCAGGACTATGCACCATATTATCTCTCAGATAATCAAAGCCAAACTCATTATTCGTACCATAGGTAATATCGGCTAAATAAGCCTTTCTGCGTGCTTCACTGTTGGGTTCATGTTTGTCGATACAATCTACGGTTAACCCCAACCATTCGAATAAAGTACCATTCCATTCACTATCCCTTTTAGCCAGATAGTCATTTACCGTTACAATATGCACTCCCTCTCCCGCTAAGGCGTTCAGGTAAGCAGGTAAAGTAGATACCAGGGTTTTACCTTCACCAGTAGCCATTTCCGCAATCTTACCTTGATGCAAAACGCTACCACCGATCAACTGCACATCATAATGCACCATATTCCAGGTAACTGTTCCACCGGCTGCCGTCCAACTATTTTTAAACTGAACCTGATCTCCTACAATCGTGATATAGTCTTTCTTTACACTTAACTCCCTATCTAAGGGGGTAGCCGTTGCTGTAATCACGGCATTCTCTTTAAATCTGCGGGCAGCTTCTTTTATTACGGCAAAAGCTTCGGGCTGAATAGCAGCAAGAGCCTCTTCAATTTTTTTATCTCTATCTTTCTTTAGCTTATCTACTTCCTGATAGATAGCATCTTTTGCATGTATTTCATTTTCAGGTAAAGCATCTGCATCTGCTTTCTTGGCTGCAATAGCTTCATCGATCGCTGTTAAATGGTCTTTGATACGCGCCTTAAACTCAGCCGTTTTTGCTCTTAACGCATCATTAGATAATGACTGGTATTGCTCAAAGAATTGATTCGTTTTTTGAACTATGGGCATTAACTGCTGCACATCTTTTTCACTTTTACTACCCCCGAATAACTTAGAAATAAACTTCAACATATAATTTTACTACTGATATTGAAAAAATTAACAGTCAAACAACGTGCAAATTCTTTTTTTTCGTCAATTTGGCACGCTGCAAGAAAGGCGGCAAAGTTAAGCTTTTGAAAGGGAACATGTTATGAAGAAAAAAACAAGGCTCATATTTCTGTTCTGCATCTTAGTGATGTCCTTACAAGTGTACGCTCAACAAAGCCTGAGCGACTCTATTGCTACAGATCGATATATCAAAAATAAAACCAATCTTACCATACTCGCCTCCTGGGCGGGGGTAAATATGGTTCAGGGAATGGTTTCAGCTACCAATGCCAAAGGTGCCGACAAGTATTTTTTTGAAGGAAACGCCTATTGGAACCTTTTTAACGCAGGAATTGCAACCTATGGGCTATTTCAACTTAAAAAAGAAATAGGCAAAAAATATACACTCGCAGAAAATCTAGTAGCACAGCAAAAACCGGAAAAATTGTTATTACTCAATACCGGCTTGGATTTGGCTTATATCACCACCGGATTATACCTCCGAGAAAGAGGTGATCGGCTCAATAATGACCGCGCCAATGGCTATGGGGGTAGCCTCATTTTACAAGGGGCTTTTTTATTAGTATTCGATATCGTACAATATGGAAATCACCGCCGAAATGGCAAATTATTAGAGAAAGAAGCCACTCAACTACAAATTATGCCCACTTCTACCGGTGTTGGACTTGTGTACCGCTTTAAATAAGGGTTTTTAGTTGGAAAATTTAGCCCGAAAAGCTACTTTTGCAGCCCAGAAACGATAAAATCATTCCATGGCCGGACAGTTAAAAGAGGTTAGAAACCGAATTAAAAGCGTACAGAGTACCCAACAAATTACCAAAGCAATGAAAATGGTGAGTGCTGCTAAATTACGCCGTGCACAAGATGCCATTACCCAAATGCGCCCCTACGCCAAAAAACTGCAAGAAATGCTAAGCAATATTGTAAGCAGCATCGAAGGCGGTATGACGCTTGCCTTGGCAGAAACACGTGTTGTTGAGAAAGTACTTTTAATTGTTGTAACAAGTGATAGAGGATTATGCGGTGGCTATAATGCTAATCTTATTAAACTGGCTAAAAGCACCGTTGCCACTAAATATGAAGCCCAGTTTAAAAAAGGAAATGTAGTAATCTGGAATATTGGTAAAAAAGGCTGGGAAGGCTTAACCCGTGCAGGTTTCAACACTGATGCCACTTATAAAGACTTATACCTGAACTTAAACTTCGAATCGGTACAGGCAGCTGCACAAGCGGCTATGAAAGCTTTTGAAAATAAAGAATTTGATGCGGTTGAAATTATTTATAGTGAGTTTAAAAACGCAGCTACACAGGTTTTTGTAGCCGAGCCATTCCTACCCATTCCCAAAGTTGCCAATACCAGCAATAAGAAAAAATCTGATTTTATTTTTGAGCCTGCCAAAGAAGCATTGATTGCCGAGCTGATGCCTAAAATTTTAAATACACAATTATATAAGGCCGTACTCGATGGTAATGCTAGTGAACATGGAGCCCGTATGACAGCGATGGATAAAGCCAGCGATAATGCGAATGAATTGTTGAAATCGCTTAAGATCAGTTACAATAGAGCTCGACAAGCAGCTATTACAACTGAACTTACTGAGATTGTAAGCGGTGCGGCCGCGTTGCAGGGATAAGGTTAGTGGTAAGTGATTAGTGCAAAGTGACTAGTAAAACCCCCACTACCCACTATGCACTATGCACTATGCACTATACACTATGCACTATACACTATGCACTATTGATATCCACTAACTTCTTTACCTTCATCCAAAAGACTCTAAACCAAATGGAACTTAGCGAAATCATTCCTCATATTGAAGTACTCATATTCGCCAGTGAAAAACCACTGACTTCATTAGATATTGTTGAATTAATCAATAATAGCTTTGGCTTCTTGGAAGAGCGCATTTCTTTAGATCAGGTTGAATCTGCGGTGGAAGGTATTCGGGAGAAATACAGTTCAGAATTTTATCCTTTTGAAGTACGCGAAAGTGGAGGTGGTTGGCAATTCCTCACAAAAAAAGAGTTCCATAAAACTATCGCTCAATTAAATGGTGATAAATTTTTGAAGCGATTATCTACAGCAGCTTTAGAAACTTTGGCAATCATCGCTTACAAGCAGCCTATTACTAAAGGAGAAATAGAAGCTATCCGCGGTGTGAACAGCGATTATAGCATACAAAAATTATTAGAGAAAGAATTGATCCTGATCTCCGGGAGAAATGAACAGATGCCCGGCAAGCCACTAGTTTATGCTACTTCCAAAACATTTATGGATTATTTCGGCATTAATACAGCTTCCGATTTACCGAAAATTAAAGAGGTATTAGCCGAGCAAATCGTTGAAGGCACCATCATTAAACCCGAAGATTTCACGGATCAGCCTGTTGCCGATTCATTAGCAGAAGCTGATGGCGTAGAGGGTGATGTATCCGACATTACCGTGAATGAAGAAGGTGAATTGATCGTAAAAAAAGACGAAGCAGACAATACTAACGAAACAGATGCCCCACAGGATTAATGTATCTTTAGCACTATGGCATTATCGATTTCTCCCATACAGATTCAATCTCTCGCAGCTACTTACGGAACTCCACTATATATTTATGATACTGATACCATTACGAAACAGTATCAAACACTTACTCACGCGTTTGCCCATACAGATGCTAAATTTTTCTATGCCTGTAAGGCCAATACGAATATCAATATTTTAAAACATTTACACCGCATCGGTGCTAATATAGATTGTAGCTCTATCAATGAAGCCAAATTGGCATTGAGAGCAGGTTTTAAAGGATCACAAATTTTATACACCAGTAATGGTATTCATTTTAGCGAAATTGAAGAAGCTGTTTCACTGGGTGTATATATTAATATAGACAGTCTTTCCAATTTGGAGAAGTTTGGCGAAAAATACGGTCATAGTTACCCGGTTGGACTCCGGTTAAGGCCCAACATTATGGCTGGTGGTAATCTGAAAATTTCTACCGGACATACAAAAAGCAAATTCGGTATCCCGATCGAACAAATCGATGATATTATTCAGTTAAAAAATAAATATAATATCCATATCCAAGGATTACATATTCATACCGGTAGTGAAATTAAAGATGTAGATGTTTTCATCAAGGGAAGTAGTGTGTTATTTGATCTTGCTAATCGGTTTGATGAGTTGGTCTATCTCGATTTAGGAGGTGGCTTTAAAGTGGCTTATAAAGAGGGAGAAGAAGGAACTGATATGATTAAGCTGGGACAAGAAGTAACTGCGGCCTTTGATCATTTTCATCAATCATATCCAAAAAAATTACAGGTTTGGTTTGAGCCCGGAAAATTTTTAGTAAGTGCTGCAGGATATTTTGTAACAGCTGTAAATGTGTTGAAACAAAATGGGGAAACCTTGATTGCCGGTGTTAATAGTGGTTTCAATCATTTAATTCGCCCCATGTTTTATGATGCTTATCATGAGATAACAAATATTTCTAATCCTGAGGGTCCTAGAAAAAATTATATGGTTACGGGGAATATTTGTGAAACGGATACCTTCGCTACAGACAGGCTATTACCTGAAGTGCGAGAAGGCGATTTACTAGTTTTCAGTAATGCCGGTGCCTATGGTTTTGAAATGGGCAGTAATTATAATTCTCGCCTATTACCTGCTCAGGTAATGATAAAAGATGGCAATCCCCATTTAATACGCAAGCGAGATATTTTTGAAGATTTATTAAGAAATCAAGTAATCGTTGATGAAAACTAATTTGTAGTTTGCATCCAATGATTCAAGTTACAGATATCAGAAAAACATTTGGAGACAAAACCATTTTAGATGGTATCAGTGCTACCATGGAAGCCGGGAAATGTAATTTAATTATAGGAACCAGTGGTAGCGGCAAAACCGTACTTACTAAATGCATTGTTGGTCTTTTTGCCCCGGATAGCGGTCATATCTTATATGATGGCGCGGATATGGTTTTAATGGATGAGCATGAAAGAAAGCAATTACGTCAACAAATTGGTATGCTTTTTCAGGGAAATGCGCTGTTTGATTCCATGACTGTTGAGCAGAATGTTTTATTCCCGCTGGATATGTTCACGCGCATATCGCAATCAGAAAAAAAGAAGCGAGTGAATGAAGTATTAGCCAAGGTTAATTTAACTGACGCCCATAAAAAATATCCGGCAGAAATTAGCGGAGGGATGAAAAAAAGAGTAGGGATTGCCAGATCGATTGTACTTAATCCTAAGTATTTATTTTGCGATGAGCCGAATTCTGGTTTAGATCCGCAAACTTCTTTGGTAATTGATAAGCTTATTAAAGAGATCACTACGGAATATAATATTACCACCATTGTGGTTACACACGATATGAATAGTGTGATGGAAATCGGCGATCATATCGTATACCTGTATCAAGGAAGGAAGCAATGGGAAGGCTCTAATAAAGATATTATCTTCAGTAAAGATGAATTACTCAATAATTTTATTTTCGCCTCTGAGTTTTTGCAAGATGCTAAAGAGATGAGGATGATTGAAGCAGAGAGAAACCGCCCTTCGACAGGCTCAGGGTGACAGACCGGAGACGGTAGATACTAGTAGGTAGTGAGTAGTGGTTAAAACTTTGCGTCTTCGCGACTTTGCGTTTAAATACTTAGTATGAAAAAAATATACTTTTTATTCTCCATTGTTGTTTTGAATTGCTCTCTTTATGCACAATCAACTAATGAATATGATATTGTACTAATCGGCGGACGTGTAATAGACCCAGAAACAAAATTAGATGCGATAAGAAATGTAGGCATTCGAAATAATAAAATTGCTGTCATTTCTTCAAACTCGATTAAAGGAAAAGAAACAATTAATGTTTCCGGATTAGTAGTATCACCCGGATTTATTGATTTACATATTCATGGCCGCACAAATATTGAGCAAGAGTACCAATTACATGATGGTTTAACAACAGCACTTGAATTAGAATGGGGTATTGAAAATTTAAAAGACTGGTATTTATCGCGTAAAGACAAAGCACTCATTAATTATGGAGGAAGTGTAAACTGGCCTTATGAAAGATTTAAAGCCATCTCGAAATTTACAGATAATGCAAATTCTCTTCTGCAAAAGAACCGAAAAGAAGGCATCAGTGATATTGAAGCCATGACAAATACGGTACTTCCAGCAGCAACAGAAAAACTAACCGATGCTGAAATATTGAAAACTGCGGCTAATGTAAAAAATTCATTACTAGAAGGTGCCATTGGTATTGGAGCACCTATTGGGTATTTGCCTAAATCGAATCCCCTAGAATTTTATAGGATATTTCAAACAGCAAGCGAATTAAAGTCACCCATATTTGTACATGTTCGAAATCCAGATATTATTTCTATACAGGAAGCCATCAACAATGCTATACTTACAAACAGTTCTCTCCATTTAGTGCATATCAATAGTATGGCCACGGGTAATATTGATCTTGCGCTTGAAATGGTTACCACTGCGCAAAAGAAAGGATTTGAAATCACTACCGAACTCTATCCATACACAGCAGCATCTACTACTTTACAAAGCGCTATGTTTAATGATGGATGGCAAGAGCGCTTAGGTATTAATTATGCAGATTTACAATGGGAAGCTACCGGGGAACGACTTACTAAAGAAAGTTTTGAAAAATACCGTAACCAAGGGGGAGTTGTAATTATGCATATGATGAAGCCAGCGTGGATAAAAACAGGTATTAAAGCACCAGGAGTATTAATTGCATCTGATGGTATGCCCTACTCAAAGTTAGCGCACCCAAGAACTAGCGGAACTTTTGCAAGGACATTGGGCTCATATGTAAGAGAAGAAAAGGTATTAACGCTAATGAGTGCTATAGAAAAAATGACTTTATTACCTGCAAAAAGATTAGAGGAAATTTCGCCCATGATGAAAACTAAAGGACGACTACAAGTTGGCGCTGATGCAGATATTACTGTTTTCAACCCAACCACAATTACAGATAAGGGCACTTTCGAAACAGGGCCTGCTTTTTCAGAAGGTGTTGAATATGTAATTGTAAATGGGATATTTGCATTAAAAAATGGAAAGACGGTAGCTAATACTTTTGCAGGACAGCCCATTTATGGGAAATATAAAAATTGGCAATAATGAAACCAGTTATCTCACTAATTATTCTTCTTTTCTTATCAATCAATGTTTTTGCGCAAAGCCCCATTGATACGGTTCCTCCCTATAAAAAAAATCCTACTATTCCTGAGTTTAGCATCTTACAAATGGATAGTACTTGGTTTACAAAAAAGAATATAAAACCGTACGACTATACCGCTATTATTTATTTTAGTCCGGATTGTGGCCACTGCCAACATGAAGCCAAAGAGATAGTGAACAATATCGACTCTCTAAAAAATGTGCTCTTTATTTGGGTGAGCTACCGCGATTTTAATGATATCAAAAAATTCTATCATCACTATAAGTTGGATCTCTACCCGAATATGATTATCGGAAGAGATCCTAAATACGCTATCCCAAGTTTCTACCAGGTTCGCTATACTCCTTTTGTAGCTTTATATAACAGAAAGCAGCATTTGTTAACAACCTGGGATATGGGGGTAGAAATCCCGGAATTGATTGAATTTATCCGAAAAAAATAAATATAGCCCCTACCTTTGCCCCGTCATTAAATCATTTAAATAGTTCCATATGAAAGTTACTGTAGTTGGTGCCGGTGCCGTAGGCGCAACCTGTGCCGATAATATTGCCCGTAAAGAATTATGTACCGAATTGGTATTGCTCGACATTAAAGAAGGTTTGGCAGAAGGGAAAGCTCAAGATATGATGCAAACTGCTGCATTGCTTGGCTTCGATACTAAAATTGTTGGCAGTACCAATGATTACAGTAAAACTGCCGGTAGCGATGTAGTAGTTATTACTTCCGGTATTCCTCGTAAACCGGGAATGACTCGTGAAGAACTAATAGGCACCAATGCAGGAATCGTAAAAGGCGTTTGTGAAAATATTTTAAAATATTCTCCTAATGCTATCATTATTGTTATCAGTAATCCGATGGATACGATGACCTATTTAGCATTAACTTCTACAGGTTTACCCAAAAATCGGATTATTGGTATGGGTGGTACGCTCGATAGCAGTCGCTTTAAATACCAATTAAGTCAACATTTAGGTTGTAGTCCCGCAGATTTAAATGCAGTAGTAGTAGGCGGACATGGAGATACCACTATGATTCCGTTGATACGTTATGCTACCTGGAATAGTGCCCCCGTAACCGATTTTTTAAGTGCTGAACAACAACAACAAATCGTAAACGATACCATGGTGGGTGGTGCTACCCTCACCAAGTTAATTGGTACTTCTGCCTGGTATGCTCCGGGTGCTGCAGGTGCTGCTTTAGTAGAAAGCATTGTACGTGATCAGAAAAAATTATTCACTTGTTGTGTTAGCTTGGATGGCGAATACGGTCAAAAAGATATTTGTTTGGGCGTACCTGTAACTATCGGTAAAAATGGTTGGGAGAAAATTATTGATTTCAAGCTAAATGCCGAAGAGCAAGCTGCCTTCAATAAAAGTGCCGACGCCGTTCGCAATATGAATGATGTATTGAAGACATTATAATTTCACGGATATATTATTCTCAAAGCCCCAACGATTCTTTGGGGCTTTTTATATTTGTATTTACTTAGAACGACTAGCGTGATTTTTCTTCTTGATAGTTTCTTAATTTAAATTATAACCGAGGTATTAGAGGTAAAATCTGTAAAAGGAAAGTTTACCAATACAATATCACCCTTATCCATTATAAACTTCCTTTAAATCAGCTATACTATACAGTTCTTCTTCATCTTTCAAAAAATCAAAAGATTTTGTAGTTGATGATAATTTAGCTAATTCAAAAGAAAAGTTTGTTACCTCTAATCTTTGGGAGAGAGAATCTACGAATTCAGCAACTTCCACTAATTTATTGTCTGGAAGTTTTTTGATTGCTTGAATTGTGGTTTTAGTTAGCGTATCTTTTATCATAGTATGGATTTTATATAAAATTACTATAAAAAATACTGTCAAATGCTGTTTAAACGTATATATACGTATAAATACTATAGTCTTAACACTGTTTCAGCAATCGCTTCAATATCCTGTTCTTGCATACATTTAAAATGCCCTTTGGGGCATTTTTTTGTGCCATAATTAGAACAAGGTTGACATGATAAATTGGGAACTACAAAATTTTGATAGGGATGATCTCCCAATAAAGATAATTGTTGCTTACCGTAGTAGGGCTCTACATCCAATTTAGGAGATGTACCACCCCAAATGGCAATCGTTTTTTTACCTAAAGCACAAGCTATATAAAGCAACCCGGTATCGTGCGATATTACCATTTTTGCTAATCGAATAATATCGGCAGATTCATTCAAGGAAAATTTTCCGCAGGCATTATATATCCGAATAGGATCTACAACAGCAATAGCTTCTCCTTCAACTATATCTTCTTTACCTCCTACCAAAATGATGGGGAATTGAATAGCACTACATAACTGTTGTAGCTTAGCAATAGGCATTTTTTTGGTAAAATAAGAAGCCCCAATAACAATAGCTATATAACCGGCTCGATGCGACATAGGCAGGTCGCTATCAGATATTTTAGATGAAGCAGGAATGAAATAATCGAGTCCACGTTCATCATTCACTACACCCAAAGGCTTTAAAGTATCTACGCATCTATCGCTGATATGCCTGCCACGCATTCGGTTGATACCAAATTTTGTAAGTAAAAATTTTTGCCGGCTTTCTTTATCAAAAGTAAGTGCCGGCACATCAAGTCTCCATTTAATAATAGCTGTTCGAAAGTTTTTATGAAGATCTATGATATAGTGATACCCTTCTTTTTTAAGATACCCGATCAGCTCACTCAAATTATCATCATAATAAAAAAACTTATCGATGTAGGGGTTTGCTTCAGTTACAGCCTTAAAAGATTTTTTGGTAAGGAAATGCACTTCTGCATTCGGCACCTGTTGTTTTAAACAGCGGATTGCCGGGGTAGCAAGTACAATATCGCCGATTGAGGAAAATCTTATAACTAAAAACTTCATGATGTAAATATAGTCAATGAGAAAGTCCAAGGGAAAGTCGAGAGGAAAGACCGTAAGCAAGCTTACGGACTCGGCTCACTGACTCCCCCGACTCGCTTACGGACTATTCCTCGAGATAATTCAAATCCTTTTGAAAAGTTTCTTCTGTAAAATAAAAAGCAACCAGGGTAATACTAATTACTACAATACCTGTTACTACACCACTTTGGTATAAACTCCATCCCCAATTTTTTTGGAATAAGTTAAGGAACATCAGGTTAATTAAAGGTAATGCCCCACGCACCATATTCGGGACAGTAGTAGCTGCTGTAGCCCGCAAATTAGTACCAAACTGTTCCGCACCCATGGTTACAAATATGGCCCAAAAACCGGTACTAAATCCAAGCATACCGCAGATCCAATACATGGTCGTATCGTTAGCATTTACGCTACTGAAAAATAATAATAATCCTATTACAGTTAAGCTGTAAAAAATAAGTAAGGCTTTTTTCCTACTCTTAAAATATTGACTTACTAAGCCAATGAGAATATCTCCAAAAGCAATACCTGTATATGCGTACATAATAGCCCTGCCACTTTCTATGGCATTTGCTCCATAAATTTCTCCTGCAAAACGGTTGCTTAGGTTCACTAAAATACCAATCACATACCAGGTAGGTAATCCGATCAAAATGGCCAATATATATTTTTTGAATCGTTTGCCATTATTGAAAAACATGAAGAAGTTGCCTTTTTGAATATGTTTATGTTCTTTAGCTGTTTGATACATTCCGCTTTCAGCCACAGAAATTCTTAGTACTAATAAAAACAAACCTAAACCACCGCCGATTTTATAACATAAACGCCAATCATCTGTGGCTTTATACACGAAATAAGCAAATACAGCCCCGAATAATCCAATGCCTGCAACCAAAGAAGTACCCACCCCTCTTTTATTTTTTGGTAATAGTTCACTTACTAAAGTAATACCCGCTCCTAACTCTCCTGCTAAACCAACACCTGCAACAAAACGAGCCCAGGCATATTGATCAACGGTTTGTACATAACCGGTAACAAAATTGGCAATGGAATACAAAGCAATAGAGCCAAATAATACGCTTAGTCTTCCCTTCTTATCGCCGATAGTTCCCCACAAAATTCCTCCTATAAGTAAGCCTACCATTTGCCAATTGATAATTTGCGTGCTGGCAGCAAGTACTTGAGCCTTATCTGTTAATACCACTCCCAAACCTAATAAACTTGGCTCTCTAACTATCGTAAATAAAAGTAAATCGTAGATATCTACAAAATAGCCAAGTGCTGCTACAATAACGGGTAAAGAGATAATTCCATATTGTTTTTGAGACATATAAACGCTTTAATTTATTTCTACAAAATCTAAGTTCTTTCCAAAGCTTTCTTCAATAGTAAAAGCAGCTATTAAGGCTACTGTCATCAATATTACACCTGTAATCCATCCACCCGTTACGTAACTTCCGGTAATATCTCTTAATAATTTGAATAACAAGATAATTAAAGGTAAGGCACCACGCACCATATTGGGAACAGATATGGCCGTTGTTGCTCTTAGATTTGTACCAAACTGTTCAGCACTCATCGTAATATATACCACCGAGAATCCGGTGCCGAAACCTAAACCGGCGCAAATCCAATACATGCCTTGAGCCGTACCGAAGGGTTGAATAAAATAAAGCAATATGAAAAAAGCCGTAATTCCATAAAAAATAAACAATGCTTTTTTTCTACTCTTTAAATAATTACTTAATAATCCTGTGGTAATATCTCCGAAAGCAATAGCAGTGTACTGATACATAATAGCTTTACCGGGGTCTATACCTTCAATACCAAATGCTTCTCCAAATTTATCTGAAAACGTAACTAATACTCCTATCACGTACCAGGCAGGTATACCAATTAAAATACATTTTAAATAGCGGATAAAACGCTCTCTATTATTGAAGAGCATGATATAATTACCTCTCTGAACGGCTTGAGTTTTTACTTGATTATATAAACCACTTTCAAAAATACTTACGCGTAACAGCAATAATAATAGTCCCATGCCCCCGCCTATAAAATAACAGGTACGCCAATGAAAATTTTCTTTTAAGAAAAATGCGATCACAGCGCCCACAATTCCAAAACCGGCAATAACAGAGGCGGCGATCCCTCTTTTTTCTTTTGGCAATAACTCGCTTACCAGGGTTATACTGGCGCCTAATTCTCCGGCTAATCCTACACCGGCTATGAAACGCATCAAAGTATATTGAGGTACTGTATTTACAAAACCATTGGCAATATTAGCCAATGAATACATGAGTATGGAACCAAATAAAACACTTAGCCGTCCTTTCTTATCCCCCATGATACCCCAAAGAATACCGCCTACTAATAATCCAATCATTTGGATACTAATAATCCATTCGCCCTGGTGTAATACTTCGTCGGGAGTTAATCCTAGATCGGTTAAACTAGGTTTTCGTATAATGCCAAATAAAAGAAGATCATATACATCTACAAAAAAACCAAGCGCACCCACAATTACCGGGAGAGAGAATATGCTATATGTTTTAGTACTACTCACTATACACTATTCACTAAACACTTTTTTTCTTCTTTCCAAACACTAACTTAAAAATTACAGGTGCGGTAGTTACTAATACAATCCCAAGCACAATTACTTCAAGATGCTTTTTTAAGTCAAACCCGAATTCAGAGAGAATCCATTTCTGCAAAAAATGTCCGGCTAATATCATGGTACTCACCCAGGCAATACAGCCAACAATATTATAGAAGCTGAATTTTTTTTGATCCATCGCAACAATACCGGCTACAATAGGAGCGAAAGTTCTTACAATGGGCAAAAAACGAGCAATAATAATGGCACCGCCTCCATGTTGTTCATAAAAGTCGTGCGCCTGTTGTAAATATCTTTGTTTGAATAACAGGTTATCTTTCCATTGGTACATAGCCGGACCAATTCTTCTCCCAAATGTATACCCCACTGTATTTCCTATAATTCCTGCTACACTTACTAATGCAATCAATACTAATAAATCGAGCCACTCATTTTGTATGGCACCTAAGCCTATCAATTTCAAAAATTCATGTGATAAGCCGGGTGCTACAGTAGCACCTTCACCAATGGTGTGTGCAAAAATACCTGCTACAAAAAGCAGGGAATCGCCCGGTAAGAAGAAGCCGGCAAATAATCCTGTTTCTGCAAAAATCACAAAGAGTATTAGCCACAAACCTCCGTTCTCAACATAGAACTGAGGTTGTAATAATTGTGTCCAATGAAAATCGAGTAATATCGCTAACATACTATTTCTTTAAGCAGCGGTGGCTGCAGGTTCATTTAATTCACCTTCCCATTTACTCACTACACTAGTGGCTAAAGCATTCCCCAATACATTAGTACCGGTACGGAACATATCACAGAAATGATCGATCGGTAAAATGAGGGCAACCCCTTCCGGTGGAATTTTAAACATCGCACAGGTTGCTAGTACAATTATCAATGATGCTCTTGGAACACCTGCAATACCTTTACTGGTGAGCATTAAAACCAATAACATGGTAAGTTGCTCTCCAATGGGCATATGAATACCATAGGCTTGCGCAATAGCTAAACTAGCAAAAGTCATGTACATCATACTTCCATCTAAATTGAAAGAATAACCCAAGGGAAGTATAAAAGAAACAATTTTATTTTTACAACCAAAGCGTTCTAACTCTTCTGTTAATTTAGGGAATACGGCTTCGCTACTCGTTGTGCTGAACGCTACCAATAAAGGGTTTGCAATATGCTGAAATAAACTTCTCATTCTTTTACCTAAGATGAGAAATCCTGCTGTTGAAAGAAGGATCCATAGTATGGCAATCCCCATTACGAAATAGCCAAAGTAAATAAAGTAGAAATTAAAAATACCCAAACCCTTTTCAGCAACCACGGCAGCCAGTGTACCAAATACTCCAAAAGGTGCAAAATTCATTACATACCCTACGATTTTTAAAATAATATGGGCTACTACATCTAAAGCTTTAATAACAGGTTTAGAATATTCACCCAAATTGGCGGCCGCTACACCGAAGAAAATAGAGAACACTACGATCTGTAAAATTTCATTGGTAGCTAAGGCATCAAAAGCACTGGATGGCACTACATGCTCGATAAATTTTTGCAAAGAAAATTCCGTTGTTTTACCCATCAGGTCTTTTAATCCGGCATTATCTGCATGAGACAAATCAATATAAGAGCCGGGTTTAAAAAAGTTTACCAATATCATACCTATAAGCAAACTCACTAAGGATGCACTGATAAACCAAAGCATGGCTTTTCCGCCTACACGTCCAACTGTTTTCAAATCACCCAATTTAGCAATACCTACAACCAGCGTAGTAAATACAAGCGGGGCGATAATGGTTTTTACCAACCGGATAAATATGGTACCCAGCAATTTAATGCTTTTGGCAAATGTGCCGATTGATTCGGGCGAAGCCGTTTCATGTACAATATACCCGGCTACAATGCCCAAAAACATTGCAATTATGATGGAGATCGTTAGCTTATTCTTCATCGGCAACTAATTTGGCGGCAATATAACCCAATAATTGGAATAGCCTATAGGATAGATTTGTGTAAGTTTTGGTGGTAGAAAGCGATATTATGATTATTTTGCCCAACATTCTTCAAAGAACCCAATTAACAAATTATGAGTTTATTTAGAAAGAAATCGCTTTCGGTAATGTTGTCTCAAGCCGGTGATTCTGAAAAGGGATTAAAAAGAACCCTCGGAGCCGGTAATCTTGTGGCACTCGGTATCGGTGCTATTATTGGTGCCGGATTATTTGTAAGAACAGCTGCTGCTTCTGCCGAAGCGGCTGGTCCGGCTGTTACTATTTCCTTTATTGTGGCTGCTATTGGTTGCGCATTCGCAGGTTTATGTTATGCTGAATTCGCTGCCATGATACCCATTGCAGGTAGTGCGTATGCATACTCTTATGTAACCATGGGTGAATTGGTTGCCTGGATCATTGGATGGGCCCTAATTATGGAATATGCATTGGGTGCTGCTACGGTGTCTATCGCATGGAGCGAATATTTAAATAATTTATTGGGCGGAACCATACCCTATCAATGGTGCCATTCCCCCTTTGAGAAATTATACCAGGTAACCGGTGATGCCGTAAATCAAATTACGGCTGTGTTGCCTGTTGCTGCTAAATCTGTTAAGCATGGTATTCTTTTATTAAGTGCCGACCAGTACAAGGCTTTACCCGCTAACCTAACCGGCTTAGTGTCTATTACCAGCGGTATTGTAAATGCCCCTGCCCTTATCATCTTATTGCTATTAACGCTTTTGTTAATAAAGGGATCGCAGGAATCAGCTTTTGTAAATATGATCATCGTATTTGTAAAAGTGGCCATTGTATTGC
This sequence comes from Sediminibacterium sp., assembly GCA_017537025.1. Taxonomy (GTDB): domain Bacteria; phylum Bacteroidota; class Bacteroidia; order Chitinophagales; family Chitinophagaceae; genus Sediminibacterium. Next base: position 670,743 of record JAFWCB010000008.1, on the reverse strand, counting down.
TTTTCATCGGTTTTGGCTGGAAATTCATCAACCCACAAAATCATACCCCTTACTTGATTCCCGAAGGCACTGTTGGACATGAAGGGTTCTTTAAATGGGGATGGGGTGGTGTAATCGGTGGCGCTGCCATTGTATTCTTTGCCTTCATTGGTTTTGATGCCGTAAGTACTGCCGCTCAGGAAGCCAAAAATCCTAAAAGAGATATGCCCATCGGTATCTTGGGCTCTTTAGTGGTATGTACCATATTGTACATTTTATTCGGACATGTACTAACAGGAGTTGCGAACTATACCGAATTTAAAACAGCAGGTAAAGAAGCTTCTGTAGCGTATGCTATTCAAACCTATATGAAAGGGTATGAATGGTTAGGTACCAGTGTAACGGTAGCCATCCTTGCCGGTTTCTCCTCTGTAATATTGGTGATGTTAATGGGACAAAGTCGTATTTTCTATACGATGAGTAATGATGGATTGATTCCGAAAGCTTTTGGCGACTTACATCCTAAATTTAAAACACCTTATAAAGCCAACTGGATATTATTCATTTTCGTTGGCTTATTTGCCGCTTTTATACCGGGTAGTGTAGCAGGTGATTTAACTTCTTTCGGAACATTATTTGCCTTCGTATTAGTGAGTATCGGGGTTTGGATCTTACGCATAAAATCGCCCGAAATGGAGCGACCATTCAAAACACCATTAGTTCCTTTAGTACCCATTTTAGGTGCTGTTATTTGTTTAGGTATGATCGTTGCATTAGATCAACAAACATTAAAAGTAGCTTTTGGATGGATGGCTATTGGCTTAGTTGTTTACTTCACATATTCTAAGAATAGAAGTGCTTTAAAATAACTGATATATAATTCTACTAAGAGCCCGTTACCATGGTAGCGGGTTTTTTATTGACTTGGGGGCAAGAAGAATATGCAGTAATTTTACGCAATAGGTTATAGGTTATAGGTGATAGAATGCCTTAATAATGAAAATTAAAAAATTTAGTAGATAGAAATGGGAAGAATATTTGAAGTACGAAAAGCTACGATGTTTGCGCGCTGGGATAGAATGGCGAAGCAGTTTACCCGGATTGGAAAAGAAATAGTGATTGCTGTTAAAGCAAGTGGTCCGGATCCTGCCACTAATCCCGCATTAAGAAGATGTTTTCAAAATGCGCGTAGTGTGGGTATGCCAAAAGATAGAGTGGAAGCGGCTATTAAAAGAGCCATGGGTAAAGATACCAGCAACTATGAAGAAATTTTATACGAAGGATATGCTCCTCATGGTGTTGCCCTCCTAATTGAAACAGCTACTGATAACCATGTAAGAACTGTAGCCAATATTAAAAGCTATTTTAATAAAGGCAACGGCGCTATGGGAACCAGTGGTAGTGTTAGTTTTCAGTTTAAGAAAATGGGGGTTTTTAAATTAAAACCCGAAGGCATTGATCCCGAAGAATTAGAATTGGAATTGATAGATTTTGGCTTAGAAGAGTTAGGCGAAAGTAGCGATGATCAAGGAAATTCTTTACTCGTTTTACGTTGCGCCTTTGTAGATTTTGGTAAACTACAAAAAGCCTTAGAAGATAAAAATTTGACACCGCTAAGCGCTGAGCTTGAATGGATACCTACCACCACCGTTCCTGTTACCGATGAGCAGGCAGAAGAAGTATCCAAGCTTATTGAAAAGTTAGAGCAGGATGAAGATGTGAATAAGGTGTTTCATAATATGGGATAGTAGACCGGAGACCAAAGACCGGAGACTGGAATCTGGAAATACTCAGATTGTAGATTGAAGATTGTAGATTGAAGATTGAAAATTATATGAGTAAACTCGCTACATATCAACACCCTATCATTCTCTTCGATGGTGTATGTAACCTGTGTAGCAGCTCTGTTCAGTTTGTGATTAAACACGATTCGGAACAAAAATTCAAATTTGCCTCTTTGCAAAGTGATATTGCTAAAAGCATCCTCCAAGATTTTGCCGCAGCTTCTACTTCTTTCAACTCTGTTATTTTGGTAGAAGAAGGAAAAGTTTATTACCGATCTACTGCTGCCTTACGAATTGCTAAACAACTCTCCTTCCCCTATAATTTGTTGTACGCCTTTATTATTGTACCTCCATTCATCAGAAACTTAGTGTACGATTATATCGCGAAAAACAGATATCAATGGTTTGGAAAAAAAGAAGAATGCTGGGTACCAACTGAGGAATTGAGGGATAGGTTTATGTAGAGGATTTGGGGGTTGTAGGCCGTTATACCCCAATTGCAGCGCTTATAAATCTAACACGATCGAGATATTATTTCTCAATTTGACAATTTGCTCCTCATTAAGCTTACCAATTTTTTGAATAAGTCTGTTGTTATCAATGGCTCTAATTTGATCTACCAAAATATCACTTGGCTTATCAAGTTGATTTTTCTTTAGTTGGACTCTTAGAATTTCAATTTCAGGTTGAACATTTGAAGTTATTGGACAAATCAGCGTAGATAAATGATGCGTGTTTAACAGGTCTGTCTGTATAATTACAACCGGTCTCGTTTTACCCGGCTCTGTTCCTCTACTCGGGTCCAAATCGGCAAGCCAGATCTCATATTGCTTAATTTTCATCTATAAGCTTTTCAAATTCATGAAGAATTTGTAATGAATCAGTCATTGTAAGTTTCGATTCCTTTAGAAGCTTACTCTTAAGCATTTTTCTTTTATTATATCGGTTGTAAACACTAACCGCTTCGTTTATGTATCTGTTTCTTGCTACGTTAAGCTTTGTAATTATTTCTTCGGCTTCATCGAATGTGGTATCATCGAGTTTTAATGATAAAGTTTTCATAGAAACTATATTTTTTATAAAAGTATATACTTTTTGTATATACTACAAGTTTTTCTAAAAAAGGAGTCGAAGTGGCTTCATGAAGGGGTTCAAATTATTGTACCAGCTAATGTAATTCTACAACATCGTATTTAGATATTTGTATGTGAATTTAAAAGTTAAATATCAAAAGTTAAAGCTCCATTATGAAAGTCTAAATCGTGTAAATCCTTAGAGGTTGGTGGTAGCTATTGTAGCTGGATAAAGAAAAATAACAGAAGGTAAAAGTCTCATCTTTTAAAGTTGTTGATGCTCAATATCCAAGTCCATAAGTATTGTCGACCAACAATTGAATGTTGACCTTCAAAAACTTGATTATATCTTTTCCTGATAGCGCAGTCATTGCATTACACAACGTTTTGCGTGTTGCAACAGTTGGCGATTCCGGAGCACTACACTGTTACCCAGCATAAAAGCTTGATAGTAGCACTCTGCTTCAATTTTGCACAGCCTGCCCCGACTTGTCGGGGTTATCGCCAATTGAGGCAACACGTTGTTACCGGCTGGTATTCTGTCCGGTCGTATTTGTAAACCATTGCCAGTATTGAGTTTTCGTGTCACTGTCTGTCGGGTTGTGTGTGGCGTTTTTTATTTTTTGAAGAGTAAGGAAATTTTTTAAATATAATTTTTTCCTGCATTGACTTTGCAAGTTCTTTGCCTAAGCTTCGGTCTGTGCGTTGGCTTGTGAGAATTGCAAATATGTATGCTTTTTGTGCGTTGATTTCTTCTTTTATCATTTTTTAACTCTTATCCAATATAATAAGTTCTTTGATTATTGAAGCAGCGTTCAAAATATCGTTGTCTTGAACTTTCTTTTTTGGTTTCCCATTTATGCAGCCGAAATAAATTTTCTTTGGAGTCTCGTAGAAATACATTCTGACTGCAACAGGTTCAAAAACTCTTAATTCAAAAACCTTAATTGATTTTTCATTATGTGGAGTTACATCTTTTATTTTTTTATCATCAGGATAAAATCTTGTTTCGGCTTTCCGTTCTATTGATTGGTGAACATGACTTAAAAGTTTTTTCTGTGTTGCAAAAGTTAGGTTGTCAAAATCAGATTTAAATCTTGCATCATACTTACAAGCGCCAACAAAAGCAATTAATTTATCAAAACCGGCTGCCCTTTTTACAATGTCGTCTTGGATGTAATCAGAAATGAAATTAGTGTTTGTGTCAGAACCATATTGATTTATTGCATCGCAAGTTTGCTTTTCTTTGCCGCTAATTACAAGAGTGTTGTTTTCTAATTCCTTATGAATTGGGAGTGTGAAAAGTATACCTCCATTCTCCTGAACAATCTTTGCATTAGTTGCATCATGCTCAATTTTATTTACTGTAATCGTGTATTCATTTGCTAGCAAGCTGTCAATATCAAATTGATTGTAATAATCATCTACAGGATACTTACCGAAATTTGCACAAGCAATTATTTTCAATTCTCTATCTAAATGCTCGATGCAATCACTCAAGGAAAATTCAGAAGTATTCAGATAAACTTTCTCAGGTAATCGGTCGGTAATGATTCCATTCACAGATGTAGGAAAACGCCTTTTGATTTTGTCGTAATGAATAAGTGTAACTGATAAATGTTTTACCAGTCCATCATTAGTTCCGTCTTTCGGAATGCTGTCGTTGAAGCAAAAATGAAACATAAACTTAATTACAGAAGTTTAGAGGCATTGATTTCAAACTCGTCAAATAATCCTTTGGGCCACTTGTTTAATCTTCCATCATCATTCAGTTCTGGTGAAGCAACCTCGGAGTTTTGTTTGTCGTTTAGTTCAAACCAGTGTATTTGAACATTCTTCGCAAAACCATTTGAATTTTTTGCAGCGATTCTAATTCCATCAAAAATATGGTCGCTGTGAGTTTCAATTATTACTTGCGTCCCTACCATTGCACAAAGCGAAATAAGGTTAGCAATTTCAGTTTGCCCTTTAGGATGCAGATGAGCTTCAGGATTTTCAATTAGCACCAAACTGTTTGGGATTAATGTTCCAATAAGTAGAGATGCAATTACCGAAAGAGAATAGCTCAAACCAAAGCCAACATTGGTTGCTCTATGCTCGTTGAACATGGAATAGGAAGTATCACTGTTCTTATCTATTTCGTATCTGAATTTAACATTGGGAGAAATAACACTCATCCAACCTCTGATGTTATATTCTAAAGTTTCCCCTTCTGATTTCGGGTGCTTCAATCTTTCATCAATTGTTTTGTCTTCAAACGATTTGATAAACTGAAACAGATTTTCTCCGTTTGCTCCAATTCTGTTTCTCTTGAAACTGTCATTATAAATCGGAACAGATGTTTTTGGTCCAAATCTATTTGCCGAAATGTAAATGATTTCGGGATACTTAAATTCTTCTCTGTTTTTGCAAGCATAAGTTTGACCTTCTATATTTCCTATGGCAATGTCAGTTGTAAACTCCAAGCCAAATTCATCAGTAACCCCCAACTGAATTTCTTTGTTATGATATGTGTTTCTTATTTCTTCAACCGAACCATGCCCATCAAGCAAAATGCTATTTTCATTACGCTTTGCCTTTTCAAGAATAAGAAGAGCCTGAATTATTGAGCTTTTCCCACTGCTATTTAATCCAGTGAGAACGGTTAGTTGACCCAATTTTAACTTGCGATTCAAAAATGATTTAAATCCTATAAGAGATACTTCACTAATCATTTGTGTATTTATTTAACAACCTTAGCAATTTTTCATAGCGCTCTTTAACTGAAAAGAATTTTAAACTGTCCCTTGAAATGTAATATATAAACATATCGTCATCCAATAACTCGGAATGCTCCTCAATAAAGGCATCTTTATTCTGCACCAATCTCCCGAACTCTTTTTCAGATATTTGACCTAAAAGATTAGCCCATACTTCAAATAACCCTTTATTAATTGGTGTTCTGCGTTTTCCCGGATAACTTTTTCTAAAAGCATGCTCTTCAAAAATTTCTTTTGCCCTCTCCATTGCTAGCAAAAATCTTTCTTCCAAAATATCAATATCTTTAATTAAAACCTGCTCTCTCGTTACCCCCTCTTTAAATACTTTTGCTCCCTCTTTACCATTGAGTGAAGGCATAACATTGATGATGCGCATTGTATCACTAAGGAATGCATCCATATCATTGTTCTTTGGATAATTTTCATAAGACCGAACATTGAAAGCTAGGCAACGTAAAATAAGCTCTCTGTCCATCATTCGATTTGATTTTACAGAACGTCCAGTTGCTTCCAAAAATTCTTCAGTCTGCGAGAGTTTAAGTAATAATTTCGTTGACTGACCAATATAAAGTGCATGACGGATTTCTTGTGGTGTCAATGGTTCACCGCCTGTGTTAATACGTTTGAAAATATTTCGCTTTACCTCTTCGGGAGTGCCAGGGTTTATAATAGTAAAGGTAAAACCCGTTTCTAAAATTCTGTTTTTTATATTGGTAGGGAGTGCATTAAAATTTAATCCATCGTAAGAATCACCCCAAAATTCTAAATCCTCTAACTTAAATCCTTCGCCTTTGAACCTTTCTTCTTTTGTTTTCAAAAACTTCTGCCCTAAAATAAAATCACGAAGTGTGCTCAATCGCTGCAATCCATCTACAACATAATAGTTTGCCTTTTCGTCAGCTGAAACATAAAACATTGGCAGAGGAATTTTCAGCATAAGCGATTCAATTAGTTTACACTTCTTATCCATTGTCCAAACTTCATTACGCTGAAAATCTGGATTAAGAATAATTGAACCTTGCTCCAATCTACGAAGTAAAGTATCCATCATTACTGGTTTTGTATCAATAGAAATTTTCTCAGGGTCGAAAGGTTGGAATTCCTCAACCTCGTCTTCAACTCCTGAACCTAGTGATAAAAGTTCTAATTGTTTTTCTAGTTCGTCTGTATTTTTTGGCATATTTTTATCGTCATCTGATACTTCAAAGGTAGCATTTCTACTCTGTAAATTAATTTTCCTTTACAGCCAATATCACAAACAGCGGCGAATATGCACTGATTAATAATAATATGGCTGTAAATAGTTTTGGTTTCATATTCTATAACTCTCCCTGATAAAGATTCGCCAAAACATTCAAAGGTATTTCACTCAAACTACTTGCAAACTCATTTATTTGAGAAACAGTTTTGTTCAATTCTGAAACTGCTTTTAAAATTTCCTTTTGCCGTTCAACTTTCGGAACACGAATTTTCATTGCAAGTAAAAACTCTTCCTTGAATCTGTTTCGGCTTGCTTTGGTTGTGCCTTTGCAGAACTTCTCAACTTCACTCCAAACAAATGGTCTTGTGAAATACAAACTCAAATATTCTGCTAATACTTGTGTCTCGTCAACTTCATAAACTGGAAATTCGTTTGAGCAGTAGTAGCCGTCAAATTCATCTGCAATAATTCCAAATGCACCTTTCCAGGCAAATAATCGACTGTAAAGGAAATTTCCTTTTGAAACTTTATTTAATTCCTTTCCGCTAATTTCTTGTCCAAGTTTTGTCTCTCTCAAAAATGGTCCTCTGCCCGCAAGCGAACAACCAAGTATGTTGTATGCTTTTGTCGGAATCAATGTCTCGTAGTTTAGTTTCTCCTTCAATACATTTCCCAAAATAATTTCGTTAAATTCAGAAGGATTTATTTGATTCAAAGATTTCCAATATCCCTTTGAAAGCAGTTTGTCAGTAGCGGAGAAAGTTGTTTTGAAAACATCTAATTCCTTCTTGACTTTATCTGCAACTGTAACAGAAAAATCTTCAAGTTTCTTTGATGGATTTTTTATATCAAGATTGTAATTTCTATTTACGATTTCATCTACATCAACAAACCAAGAAATGTCTGACACTTTTCTTTTGCTCCACCATTGCGAAACAGGAATGAATTCTGAGATGCTTAACGGTCTTGTCTTTGAATAACTTTTTCTATCGGCTGGCATTGGCACTTCATAATACCAAACTTTGCTTGTTGGTTTGCCATGCTCAAAGAAAAGTAAGTTACAAGGAATACCTGTGTATGGATGAAAAACTCCCTCTTGCAATTTTACAATCGTGTGCAAATTGAAATTTTCTAAAAGTTCTTTTTTGATTCTTGCACAAACTCCATCGCCTGAAAGAATGCCATCAGGGACAACAACTGCAGCTCTACCTCCTTGCTCGTTTGGTTTTTTGCGTTTGAGTTTTCGCATGATGAGTTGAAGAAAAAGCAAAGCGGTTTCGGCTGTTTTTTTATCATCAGGAAAATTGTTGAGGATGCCTCTTTCCTCTTCTCCACCGAATGGCGGATTAGTTAATACAATATCTACCCGTTCTCTGTCGCCAATATCACGCAATGGAAAACGCAAACTGTTACCGCTGTCAATGTTCGGGTATTCCAAGCCATGCAAAAGAAGATTCATTTGACAAAGTAAGTAGGGAAGCGACTTTGGTTCGCCTCCGATAATTGAATTGCGTTGCAAAAGTTTTCGCTGTTCAACTGTCTTTGCCTGTTTCTTCAAATAGTCAAAAGCTTCAACCAAAAATCCTCCAGTTCCGCTTGCAGGGTCAAGAACTGTTTCACCAATTTTCGGGTCAAGTATTTCAACCATGAACTTTACAACTGGTCGTGGTGTGTAGAACTCACCTGCATCACCGCTTGCATCACGCATTTCTTTGAGTATGCTTTCATACAAGTGAGAAAGTGTGTTTATCTCCTCGTTGTTAGTGAAATGTATTTCGTCAATCTTATTTACCACATCACGCAACAAATAACCGTTAATCATTCGGTTTGTAACTCCTTTAAAAACTGTTGCAATCACATCTTTGCGTTCTGTTCCATTTTCGCTTTGCAGTCCACGCAAGTAGTAAAACAATCCTGTGCGTTCCTTTCCGTCAGTGAGTTTTACTTTTTCGTTGTTGATGAAAGCAAGTAAATCATCACCAGTTAGATTTTTGTCTTTTGCCCAATCACGCCAACGATATGGACTAGCAATAGCAGGTTTGTATTTCTTTCCTTCCAACTCTGCGTTTGTCTGTTGAAGATTTTCGTTGTCGTCCAAAAATTTTAGAAACATTATCCAAGTCAGCATTGGCAAACGGTCAGCATCACCATTCATGCCTTTGTCTTTACGCATAATCTTTCGGCAACTTTTGATTATGCCCGAAAGTCGCTGTGCTGTTGTTTCCTGCTTAACTACTTTATCTTTTTTCCTCTTTGCCATTTTAAATTTTATGCTGCTTCAGCGTAAAGTAATTTTTGTAATTCTTCGATTGCCTTCTTGTAATTGTCCATGCCGCCAAACTCATTTACAATTTCAATCGTGTTGCCCTCCTGTGTGAAAGGGTCAACAGAAATAATGTCGGGTCGGATTTGATTCAAACCAAAGTCAACATACTTCTCCAATATCATCTGCAAAATGTGTTGTGCCTTTTCGCTGTAAAGCGAAAAGAAATCATGCTTGTTTTTCTTCAAGAGTTCTGCTCTCTGTTTTCTTGTTTTTGGTTTTAGGTCGTAAGCAACAAAACAAAGCAAGTCAAACGGGTCGGCTTCTTTTTGCTTTGTAATTTCCATGAGTTGCTCAATTGAAATTCCGTTGTTTTCTAGCTGCTCAAGTATTTGTTTTCTTTCTTCAAGATTATTCCAATGGCTGCGAAAATCATTTGCATTGGTGAACATGGTAGAAATCTTTTCTTTGGCATATTGTGAAAGTTGAACTGTAATCAACCTTCCGCTAACCGGGTCAATGATTTGAATAGTTTCCGCAGCTATTCCCATTTCACCCTCGGTAACATAATATTTTCTTCTGCCACCTGTGTCGCCTCCATCATCTTGAATGTTCCCATTGAAATCTTCAAAGTCATCATCTTCCTCTTGCTGTGGCTCTGGAAATTCCTGATAAGTTCCTTCAACGGTTTGTCCATTTTCGTCAATCTCTTCTTGTGTGATAAGTGGTGGGTCGCCATCAAAATCAGGGTCAGCAAAATTTCTTGTGGCACTTCCAGTATAGTCAAGTATTGTAAAGAAAAGTTTTTGTTTGTCATCTCTAACTCTTGTCCCTCTGCCAATAATCTGTTTAAACTCTGTCATTGAATTTACCATACGGAACAAAACAATATTCTTGCATGTAGGCACATCTACACCTGTACTCATAAGCCGTGAAGTGGTTACAACAACAGGTATCGGTTCATCAATATCCATGAACTTACTCAAATGCCCTTTACCGATGTCTCCTTCTTCTGAAACAATACGAACTGCAAAATCAGAATACTGACGTACAAGGTCAGAATTCAAATTGCTTATCTCTCTTCGAAACTGGTCTGCATGTTCCTGGTCAACACAAAAAACAATTGTCTTATCAAATCTTCCATTTTTAAGCATGAACTGATGCAGATGTTTTGCAACTGCTTTCGTTCTTGGTAAAAGAGATAGTGAATTTTCAAAGTCGGGAGTAGTGTAAACTCCATCTGGAATTACTTGGCCTGTTGAATCAACTTGGCCATCATGTGGCCGCCATCCTGTTGCATCTGCATCTGTAACTACACGATGAACAATATATGGTGCTAAAAATCCATCTTCAATTCCCTGACGTAAGCTGTATGTATAGAGCGGATTGCCAAAATAAGCATAAGTGTCTTTGTTGTCAGCTCGTAAAGGTGTTGCAGTCAAACCTAATTGAACTGAAGTATTGAAGTATTCCAATATTATTCGCCAGTTGCTATCATCAGAAGAACTTCCCCGATGGCACTCGTCAATTACAATAAGGTCAAAGAAATCTCTTGGTAAATTTCTGAATGCTCCAACTTTACTTTTATCTTCTGCTAATGATTGATAAGTAGAAAAATAAATCTCTCTGCTGCTTGGCAAACCTTCTTCAGGTACTAAGCATCTTGCATCACCGAATAAAGCAAAGTCTTTTGCATGTGGGTCAGTTACTAAAACGCTTCTATCAGCAAGGAATAAAACTTTTGGTCTGCGGTGTTCCCCTTTTGTATTCCAACGGTTATTCCAAAGTTTATGAATGATTTGAAAAGCTACTGTTGTTTTACCTGTTCCTGTCGCAAGGGTGAGCAAACCTTTTCTATTTCCTTCAAGAATATGTTTAACTGCTCTGTTTATTGCTATTTGCTGGTAGTATCGAATTTCTTTGCCCGGAGTTACGGCAAATGGTTTTAAAAGTGTTTCCTGAATTTCCCGCTTAACGGGTTCAATTATGTTCAGTCTATTCCATAACTCTTGTGCAGTTGGAAACTTTTCGATTTTAGTTTCAAGTCCTGTAATGAAATTGAATTCCAAAATTTCTTTACCGTTTGTTGCATAGCAAAATTTCAGTCCTAAAATTTGAGCATAGTCTTTTGCTTGTTGCATACCGTCGGCTGCGGTCTTGTAATGTTTCTTTGCTTCAACAACTGCTATCAAATAGTTTTGTGAATAGCGAAGTAGGTAGTCAGCCTTTTTTGCTTTCTTTCTACGTCCAATCCTGCCTATTACAATTATCTTACCGTCTGTAAATGGTCTTTGCTCTATTATCTGCTCATCTGTCCAACCGCTTTCATCTTTGAGTTTGGGCAATACAAATTTCCGGCAGGTGTCTGCTTCGCTGTCGTGGTCGAGTATGTGAATAATCGGGTCTGCCATTAGGTCAAATATATGAGGGATAAAAATACGAATATTAATGGGTTACGAACCTATTACCGGTTTATGCTTTTAAATGTGTCCGCCCCCAATATTAGCAATGTCATTACAATAAGTAGCTACAGTTTGGCTTTAAGGTGTCTGATTATAGGTTGTTGATGGTTGTTCTTCAGCTCAGAATATATTGATGTAATTGATAATTATTCCGTCGGCTAGGGTGGGAGGGTAATGCGTCGAAATTTTTAGATCTTTGTAAAATTTGCTTTTGTGTCGGCTTTGCGAGCCTTGTAATGTGCAAAAAAATAGTGGGGTTTGGCAGTAAAGTCCTTTGTGATTGTATATGTGCAGAATGTTTCAATCGGGTTACATTTAACGTTCAAGTATTTGCGAAGCTAGGGAATTCATGGTCTGTCCAGCTCTGTACAAATGTCCATTTGAAAAAAATATTGTTGAAGTTAAGAACTAAAACTGAAAAATGAACGTTAAGCTCCGAATCCCGAAAGTTCGGGACTGATGCTTGCATCCCGTAACTGCTGATTACAATCTCCAGCCTCGATTTTGCAAATACTATTGTTGGGCATTCGTTTTATTCTGTAATCAGAGCATGTTGAATTTTGTTGACAACAACATCAATGCCTTTTGACCATTGTATTCCAACTCTGTCGAGAAGGATTGGTGAATAATTATAAATGTCGTTTTTATCTACGTCAACCCAAATTGGTAGTACAAGATTTTTTGTTTCAATAATTTCTCGTGTGAAAATGGTGTTGAATTCTGTTTTTGTCCAACCAGAGTTATTTAGAAAATTTTTTGATAATATTAGAATACATTTTTTACATTCTTTAAGGCCTTTTTCTATTGATTCTCGTAAGCTATCTCCAAGCTTTAATGAATATTCATCATACCATATTGGAAGTATTCTGCTTTGAAGTTCATTTGCAATAGGAGTAGCTATCGAATCTTTGTCACGGCTATCATGTGAAATAAAAGCTAATGGACTTTCAGTTTTACTTCTTGTCTTTGCAAAATCAATATCTCTAAAGTGTAAAAAAAGTCCTTGCGTTTTTAATCCTGATTGCAATTTTAAAAATTCAGTTTTATTGACATTACCCTCATAATAAAAGAAAATTCGTCCCGAAAATTTTAATTCAGATGAACTAATTTCCATTTCACCGGGCAATTTAGTTTTTACAAGTACATTGTCTTTTAATTTAATGGCGTCTTGTAATTTTGAAATTAAAAAATTAAAAATCGAAATCTCATTGGTAACCCTTGGTAAAAAGAATGAAAGAAAAAAAATATTTGAATCAAAGTCTAAATGAACCTTTACTGTCACATTCATATTCCCATCATCTGGATTATTAAGTGTCCAATCTAAATGAGTTGATAATAATCTTGAAAAATCTTTTAAATAATATTCATATAAAGTTGCCATGACAATATTTTGCTAATATAAAATAACACCCAGCACTTAAAAATACGCAACCATTTCCTCATCTCCAAACCACCAATCCAGTCCCAGCAAGCCTTACGGCGTTATACATTTCGTATTGTCGTTGCGCCAATGCATTATACTTTTTATTATTATTCAACCCCTTCGTAGTCGTTCTCAAACATCCCACCCTTGACCTTTTACCCTACACATTCTTCTAGAATTATTCAACCCCTCCGGGGTTCGGAACTCAGCATCACATAAGCTTAAGCTTGCACGACTTAAAGAAGCGGGATTATATAAAGAAAGACAATAGACCCCCCCCATGGCGCGGGGCAGGCATTGACTAATGACTATAATTATTCCATCATCATCTCTCTCACAACAGTTATTATATCTTCTGCATTAGGCTTACTGAAATAATCTCCATCACTGCCGAAACTTGGGCGATGTGCCTGGGCGGTAAGTGTACGTGGACTAACATCTAACCATTGAAATGCTTTTTGTACTTCAATTACTTGATTGTACATATATGCGGCAGCACCGCCGGGTACATCTTCATCCACAAATAAAATACGATTCGTTTTTTTCAATGATTGTAAAATACTATGATGGTTATCGAAAGGTAATAGAGTTTGTACATCAATCACTTCACAATGAATATTTTCTTTTGCTAAACGCTCAGCAGCATCCTGTACAATACGTAAAGTAGAACCATAGGAAACAATCGTTAGATCATCTCCCTCTTTCAATATTTCCGGAATACCCAATGGAACAGTATATTCTAATAAGTTAGCCGGTAATTTTTCTTTTAATCGATAACCATTTAAACATTCAATAACAATAGCCGGATCGTTGCTCGCTAATAAGGTATTATACATACCTGCAGCTTGAACCATATTACGGGGCACACATACATACATGCCGCGCAGCGAGTTAATAATCATACCCATGGGCGATCCGCTATGCCAGATACCTTCTAAACGGTGGCCGCGTGTGCGAATAATAAGCGGACAACTCTGCTGGCCTTTTGTACGGAAATGGGTGGTGGCTACATCGTCGCTCAACACTTGCAATCCATATAACAAATAATCAAGGTATTGAATTTCAGCGATTGGTCGTAATCCGCGCAAAGCCAAGCCCAGTGCCTGCCCTACAATAGTTAGTTCCCGAATACCCGTATCTGAAATCCTATCTTTTCCATATTTCTCCTGTAAGCCTGCAAAGCCCTGATTCACATCTCCAATATGCCCAACATCTTCTCCAAAAGCAAATACTTTCGGATTCTGCGCAAAGAGCGCATCGAAATATTTATTCAATACTTCATACCCATTTACCAATGGGGCATCAAAAGAAATCAACGGCTTTACTTCATTCACTAATAAAGCACTTTTGGGTGTTTGATCGTGTAAATGGGTATTATATAAAGCACGGTTAGCTGCTAATAATTCTTTATAATAATAGCTGAGATCTTCTGCTGAAGGAGAATCCGGTGCTGTTTCAATAGCTATATTCAATAAGCGCAGCACATCTCTGCGTTGTGGCTCCTTATTATTTTGCAACTCATTAGCTATTTGCTGTAAAGCATTGTACTTGTCCATATCATTCACCATCATTTGGCGAATGAGCGTAGCTGCATTGTCGGCCGTCTCTTTTATGGGAGCTACATATTTCTCCCAGGCTTTCAATCTACTCGCACGCACATATTCTTTTGCAGCAGCATCAATATCATTTAATTCCTCTTCACTGGAAAGACCATTCTCTATCATCCATTCACGCATTTTCTTGATACAATCCCATTCTTTTTCCCAGGCTAAACGATCTGCTGTTTTATAGCGTTCGTGGCTACCGCTGGTAGAATGCCCCTGTGGTTGCGTAACTTCTTCCACATGAAATAAAACAGGTACATGTGTTTCACGCACACGCTGTATTCCTTCTTCAAAAACCTGACACATACCGGCATAATCCCATGCTTTCAGTTTGTAAATACGGATACCATTGGTATTGTCCATTTTCTCAAACCCGCGTAATGCATCGGAGATAGAGCCTTTGGTAGTTTGAAAATTTTTAGGTACGGAAATGCCATACCCATCATCCCATACAAAAACTGCCAGTGGTATTTGTAACACGCCGGCTGCGTTGATGGTTTCCCAAAAATGCCCCTCACTGGTACTGGCGTCGCCAATAGTACAAAAGCAAACTTCATTTCCGTTATGACTCAGATGATCGAATTGCTTGAGACCCTGATTATAACGAAATAATTTTGAAGCCCAGGCCAAACCCAATGCTCGCGGCATTTGAGCGGCAGTAGGCGCCATGTCTGAAGAAATATTTTTACGATTCGCCAGATCCAACCAATTTCCATTATCATCTACAAAACGTGTTGCGAAATGTGCATTCATTTGTCTGCCGGCACTAAAAGGATCATTCTTCACATCCGGATCGGCATAGAGCTGTGCAAAAAACTGCTCCACGCTGGCCAACCCACTGGCGAACATAAAGGTTTGATCGCGATAATAGCCGCTCCGAAAATCGCCGGGTTCAAAAAATTTAGCCATGGCTAATTGCGCAACTTCCTTACCATCCCCGAAAATCCCAAACTTAGCTTTCCCCGTAAGCACTTCCCTCCTTCCTAATAAACTCACTTCCCTACTCACTACTGCAGTACGGTAATCCTCTAAAACAGTTGATCTAAAACCTTCGAATGAAAGCATATCGTCTTTAAGTTGAATTGAGCTAGCAGATTCCATACGGCAAAAATAATGGTAGGAAGGCAAAGACTAACAATAATTAGTTTATCCCCGGCTTCCCGCCAAAAGTTAAAATTGCTGTTTTTATTTGAAGATAAACGTTTATCAATCAAAATGCTAATTTTGAGCCGTAAATTCGTGGTATGAAGAGTTTATTTTTTACCCTTTTGATGGCGATTGTAACAACAGTTGCTTGTTCTCAAACTAAAGATCCATTGACGATTCAGAATGAGAAGTATGAATTCGGCAAAATTACCTACGGCAAACCCGTAGAATATATAGTAACGCTCACCAATACAGGTACTGATAGTTTAACGCTCAAGAATGTAAAAGCGGGCTGTGGCTGCACTACGCCGAGTTTTGTTCCTAATCAAGTATTTGGTCCCGGACAATCCATCCAAATTACCATTCGATTTGATGGATCGGTTTTGGGTCGGTTTGTTCGTTATACCGATATATTTTTATCGGGAGGCATTACAAAACAGGTTAGTTTTACAGGAGAAGGAGTTCAAGAAACTAAGAATAATAAAAGTAAATAATTAGTATGAAATCATTGATTACTCTTGCGTTGATTTGTTTTTGCAGTGTGCAGGTAATAGCACAGAAAGATGTAGCTTTTAAAGAATTAAGCCATGGTTTTGGCAAAGTGAATTTGAACGTACCGGCTACGTATACTTTCACTTATACCAATCAATCTACCAAGCCTATAGTTGTTGAATTTGCCAATGCGGAATGCGGATGCACCAAGCCTGTTTATTCTTTGGCTCCAACTCCTGCAGGAAAAAAAGGAACCATTCAAGTAACTTATAATGCCGCTACTTTGGGCGCTTTTAAGAAAAAAGTGGATGTGAAATTTGCTCATTCTACACAGCCTTACACCTTAACTATTGAGGGCGAAGTGATAGACCCCAAAGGAAAACATTAATAGACATATCTATGCTAACGATATCTACGCGTGGCCAAGCCATGCCTGCTTCTCCTATTCGTAAACTGGTTCCTTTTGCTGAAGCGGCGAAGAAAAAAGGGATTACAGTGTATCACCTGAATATTGGTCAGCCTGATATTGAAACACCTAAAATGGTGTTAGATGCCGTGCGACAAAGCAATTTTAAAGTACTGGAATACAGCCATAGTGCGGGTAATGAAAGTTATCGTAAAAAATTGGTGCAGTATTATGCTTCGGTTGGTATCAATGTAAATGCTAATCAAATCATTGTTACTACCGGAGGTAGTGAAGCCATTGCTTTTGGTTTTATGAGTTGTTTGGATGCAGGTGATGAAGTAATTATTCCGGAACCTTTTTATGCTAACTACAATGGGTTTGCCGTTGCTGCCGGCGTAAAAGTAGTGCCCGTAACCTCTTTTATAGAAAATGGTTTTGCACTACCTCCCATTAGCGAGATGGAGAAAAAGATCACACCACGCACCAAAGCAATTGTGATATGTAACCCCAATAATCCTACCGGTTATTTATATAGCAAAGAAGAGATGGAGCAGTTAAAGGCATTGATCATAAAGCATAATCTCTATTTATTCTCCGATGAAGCTTATAGAGAGTTTTGTTATGAGGGACATCAAACCAGTGCGATGCATTTAACCGGTGTAGATGATCATGTGATTATAATGGACACGATCAGTAAACGCTATAGCGCATGCGGAGGTAGAATTGGGGCATTTGTAACGAAGAATCAGCAAGTATTGGATGCCGCCATGAAATTCGCTCAGGCAAGGTTAAGTCCACCCGGTTTTGCTCAAATTGCCGGTGAGGCAGCGGTAGATTTACCGGCTGATTATTTTGATACTACAAAGGCAGAATATAAGAGTCGCCGTGATCTGATCGTTAGCCGTTTAAACCAAATGGAAGGGGTATTTTGTCCCAACCCGGGAGGTGCTTTTTATGCTATGGCAAGATTACCGATTGATGATGCAGATCGTTTTTGTCAGTGGTTATTAGAAGAATTTAGTTTTGAGGGTCAAACCGTAATGTTAGCCCCTGCTACCGGTTTTTATGGAACGGAAGGGCTGGGAAAACAAGAGGTAAGATTAGCTTATGTATTGAATAGCAACGACTTAGCGAAGGCGATGGACTGTTTAGCTGTCGCCATCAAAGTATATCCGGGGAGAAAATAAGTTAAATTCATATTATATTATAAATAATTTAATATGAATAAATTTAACCGAAAATTCATTTTGTTGAAGCAAAAACCTGTTTTTTGTTAAAATTATAAAAAAATATATTTTATATTATTTTTGTCGTTATCTTCACATTATCAATTGAATTTGAAGACTCTCTATAATGGCAAGCAATCGTAAATCCCCTCGTTTCTACGCGGGGATTTTTTTTAGAAATTGACCTTTAAACCGAATAAAAAAGCAGGTATTTCGTTATCTATGGGTGCGTATTTACCCCCTCTTCAAATGCCTGTCGATTCTATTAGTTGCAATCAGTTTCCAACTAACTACTAAGGCTCAACAATATTTTGCCTTACATGGCTCTGATTACGCCGGCGCACCTGCCATATTCAACAATCCGGCCGCAAACGTGAACTCCCGGCATCCTTGGGATATCACTCTTTTTAATTTTAACTTAGGTATCATTACCAATGCTATTTATTTGAACAACTTCAAGTTCCCATCTGCTTCAAAAACAGAAGTCACTTTAATACCCGGTACCCATAACCGCAGTTTACATGCCACCATAGATGTTGGCTTATTAAACAGCATGTACAAGATCAATAAAAAAACGGTTATCGGCTTTGGTATCAGGGCTAGAACCCTAAACCATTTTAAAACAAATGCTTTTGGATACAGCGATACTATCACCAGTTTTCATCAATTTTTAAAAGCCAATAGAAGCAATAATTTCATCGATTTCAATAGCCGCCATGCAGGATGGCTGGAGTTCGACCTGAATTATGGCAGAACCCTTTTTGAAACACCGCTTCGTAAAATTAATGTAGGCGCCACTCTTCAAATCATGAAAGGTATATCCGGCGCATATGCCTCCGTGAATAGATTGAGCTATGTAGAATCGGTTCGTCCTTTTGATACCGCATATAAAATAACCGATGGTACCGGAGCTTACGCGTATTCTGCCAACTACGATAGCTGGAGTCCTTATTATACTACCAGCGGTAATCTAAAACAATTTCTGAAGAACGGTCCAACCGCGCTGGGATTGAGCATAGGTGCGGAATTTATTTGGTTTAAAGATGAGTATAATGGAGAAGAGAATGAACCCAGACAATATAGCTGGAAGCTTGGTATCAGTATCATGGATATTGGTTTTGCGAAATTTAAGACCAGCGAATACACCCTCAATTTTGGTAATCCTAAGACAATATTGGAAGACTGGCAGATTTCAAAAAAGTTACAAGGCATTGCCGATGCTAAGGGATTGCGTGATTCTTTAGCCACATTATTTGATACAACCACCGCTTTACCTGCCAGCTTTAAAATGCGTATTCCTACCAGGCTTGTGATCAATGCTGATCATGATTTGGGAAATCATTTTTTTATTAATGCCCAGGCCAGTTTAAACTTGTACAGCAGCAGTTACGGTAAAACCATGAATGTACGCGAGTTGAGTTTACTTACCCTAACGCCTCGTTGGGAAACCCGTACTTGGGGTTTGTATATGCCCATACAATATAACACACAGGGACAATTATGGATAGGAGGCGCCTTTAAAGCCGGACCTTTAATCATGGGGATTCATGATTATAAATTATTCTTAACCAAAGATCCTATGATTAATGGAGGGGCATATTTACTTATTCAAGTGCACCCATTTAAGGAAAAAGCAAGAAGATCGAGATACGATTGTTTGTGATAATCAGCAACAATTTTTTATTGTTCCACAAAATGCCAGCACACACCGGCCAAGTCTATCAGATTAAGTTCTTGCCCGTATGATTGCCGGGTAATGTTTCCGATTTTTATACCAAATTTTTCTTCTAATTTTTTCTCTTTAATGCTTTTTAAAAAAGCCTGGATATCATCGAGCTTAACACTGATCATAAAATTTTCAGCAAAAGCTTTATTGTCAAACTTTTGCAGAATAAATCGGCATTCATCTTTTTGAAAGCCGATATAATCTCCTACATCCCAATTAATAGTAAAGCCTAACTCCAGAAATAGTTGTTTAGATTTTTCAATATCTGCACCTGAAGGAACAAAGGGTTCGAGTGATTGGAATTGCATGATAGAAAATGATTAGGGTTACTACATTAGCTACTTGTTTTATATCCATTCAACAAGTGACTGTTACGCGCAGGTAAGTTGCAGGAATCTCGGTCTTGTCTAAATCCGTGCTTTTATGCTGACTACTGAATAGCGAAATTAATTCCTGCAGTAGTTCCATCACCACAACTAAGGTCAAGAATTTTCATATCACTTGTAATACCAAGTTTGGTAATAAGCGCTTCGACACTTTCACGCATAGTCTGCGCAATGCGGGTGAAGTCGCCCTTTTCCCATAATGCTTTGTTTGGATTTGTGATGATTGGGGTTTGCATATTTTTAGTTTTAAATATTGTATACTGCGATAGAAGCCCCCAACAAGGAAGCTAATATTTGTTGGTTTTTTCCTCAATGGTAATATCGGATCCTGCTCTAAACTGAATTTGACAATTTACTATCCATTCTTCGCAAGCTTGTTGATACAAATACTCATTTATATCTTCAATGAGTTTCATTACTTCTTTATAACTGCCTTCAATATCGGTACCAAAAGCCCCAACGGTATACTTTAACCCGGATTGCTGAATAATGCTGATTGCTTCATCTACCCAAACGTAAGGATGTTTTTTAGTACCAATGGGAACGATTTGAACAGATGCGTTGATGATGTACGGATGCATGTGTGAAATTACCGATAATCTCAATAAAAAAGCCCCGACGATACTATCGGGGCTTTGTAGCGAGATCGGGACTTGAACCCGAGACCTCAGGGTTATGAATCTATCTTGAATAGATTAACCTATTGATAATCAGTATATAAAATGTTCACTTTAGATTGAATTAGTGTATAAGTGAACATTTTTTGTGAGATGTACCTCACGCAAGGGAAAATGTTATTATTTTATATAACTCAGATTAAATTGTAAACAAAGAATTATAAATAATTACGCTGCCGTAAACAATACAAATTAGTGAAGAAAAAAAAGTAAAAAGGGTTACTAGAGTTGTAATTTTGAAATTGAGTTTTTGAAGCATCCAACTCAATCCTGCAGAGACAGAAAACATCCCAACTATGCTTCCTAAACCAAACAATAACAAATAGATTAATCCT
This sequence comes from Sediminibacterium sp., assembly GCA_017537025.1. Classification (GTDB taxonomy): domain Bacteria; phylum Bacteroidota; class Bacteroidia; order Chitinophagales; family Chitinophagaceae; genus Sediminibacterium. The sequence goes on along the minus strand of JAFWCB010000008.1, from coordinate 649,801 downwards.
GAGCTAATATTAGAGGTTTTTGTTACTGCAGCGGCAACTACTGCACCACTTCCAGCTAATCCATGCACCACACCAACTCCAAATGCCAACTTTGGCGAACTAAATTTAGTATGTTGATGCCCTTTTTTAAAATGAATCATTCTAACTACACCCAGCACTATTAACATTAAACCAACAATACTTTCTAGTTTAGAAAAAGAAGTATTAGAAATATTATATTTGAAAACTAAGATAACCAAACCTATGAACCAAATCGTTGCAGAATGTCCAATACCCCAGTAAAATCCATCTTTTGCAGTAACTGAAAATCCAATATTGCGCGTTACTAAATTTGTGACTGCCGCTAAATGATCTGCTTCAAAAGTATGAACAAATCCAACTGAAAATGCGATTATAAATAAAATCAGATCTTGCATGATTATATTTTGTATATAAATATACGATTATTGCCTGTTTCACATACAAACAATCTTTCGTCATCAACTGCAATGCTAAATGGCCAATATAAATGTCCATCAAGTCCCATTATACTTTCTTTATTTTCTCCAATAGAATCAAAATCTTTTTGTCCATAAATAGTTGTTGCAGATTCACCATAATTTAAGTCAAAAGGATAACTCAATATTCTACTGTTTCCGGTATCTGCAATGAAGACCAACTTATGTTTCTCATGTATTAATGCATCATAATTCCAACTTAGTGAATAAGCAGTAGGCTTTAAGTAATGCCGATTTTGTCCATTTGATTCTAAATCTTGTTGACCCCATATCGCATTTGGTTCGCCTTTTATAGCATTTTTCCAAGACTTCCAATATAAAACTCGAAAATATTGGGTATCAGTAACAATCATACCTCCATTTACATCTAATTTTATTGAATATGGCCATGTTGAAAAATTTGGATTCAAATCCCTTGATTCCATATTATCTTGCCCAATTACTTCATCTGCTGAACTACCATTATGCAAAGGTATATTTTTATAAAATAATATTCTTCTATTACCAGTATCTGCAATCCACAATGATACTCCATCGCTATAAACACCATATGGCCAATATAAACTAGATGAACTTGGAGGATTATTAACTCCCAATTGATTAGGTAAATCTGAATTAAAATCTAACTGACCTACTACTACATCAGGTAGTGTATGATTAGTTGTCGGGAATTTATGCCAAATTAAAACGCGATGGTTCCAAGCATCAGCAACTACTAACTTGTCTCCATTTGTCCAAATGCCACTTGGATATTTAAAATTCATTTCAGAAACATCTGCTTCTTGATTACCTAAAATAATATCAGGTTCAGCATAACTTGTAGTTGGAATATTTTTCCAAATAAATATTCTATTTTGAGCAGTATCGGATACAAGTAGACAATTATTATGTACACAAATTCCTCTAGGTGCAAGGAAGGGAGATTGATCACTTCCTAAAAATATATGTTCAGGATTTTTTAACATCAACAAATTCTTGGAAGTTGATCGCCTATTAATTTAGTCAACACTCTTTTACCTTTCATTTTTGATTCTAAAATCACTTTCCCTTCATAAGAATCAGTTACTTCTCCAAGTTTAAATGCAAAAGATGTTTCTTCCTTCTGACTCAAAAATTCCAAAAACTCATTTGCCTTTAAAGCATCTACAATTACAATAAAAACTCCCTCATTTGCAACATATAAAGGATCCAGACCTAGCATCTCACAAGCTCCTTCTACCGAAGGATCCAAACTGATATTTTTTTCTTGAATAAAAATCCCTTTCCCACACGATTCAGCAATTTCAGTAAGGGTAGTTGCAACACCACCTCTTGTTGGATCCCGAAATAATTTAATACTATCTCCAAATTTATCTAAACATGACATACATACATGGGCCAATGGTTTGCTGTCTGTGAGTATGTTACTTTCAAATATCAATCCCTCCCTTACACTCATTATAGCCATACCATGATGTGCAATTTTATTACTTACAATTATTACATCTCCAGCAGATACCCTGTTTACATCAATTTGAGCCTTTGGATGTAATCTGCCTATACCAGATGTATTGATAAATAATTTATCTCCCTTCCCCTTCTCAACAACCTTAGTATCTCCTGTTACAATAGAAATATTCGCTTTTGATGCAGCTTGCTTTATAGATTGGATAACTTCCCAAAATTCACTTACAGGTAAACCTTCTTCAATAATAAACGAAAGAGATAGGTATTTGGGTAAAGCACCGCACATAGCTAAATCATTTACTGTTCCATTAATTGCCAAATCACCTATATTACCTCCAGGAAAAAATATAGGAGAAACAACATAGCTATCAGTTGAAAAAGCTAAATTCCCATCCAGTTGAAGTATTGCTCCATCAAGACGTTTTTCTAATTCTGGATTTGAAAGTTGATTAATAACAAAAGTATCAAGTAATCGAGATGTAAGTTGACCACCACTACCATGACCTAAGGTTATGACATCAAAATCTGTTTTTGGAATCGGACATTGTAAATGCATAATTTAATTTTATTCTATTATTCCAGAAAAATGATAATAAGCAGCACATGCACCTTCTGTAGAAACCATTGGTGCTCCCAATGGGTTTAGAGGTGTACATGTTTTATTAAAATGAGGACAATCTTTAGGCTTTTTTAAGCCTTTTAATATTGATCCTGCAATACAACCATTTACATTTTCTTGATCTTGAGATAAAAAACCAAATTTTTTTTCAGCATCATACAAAGCAAACTCTTCTCTAAGTGCATATCCACTTCGCGGAATCACTCCTATCCCTCTCCAATTTCGATGGGAAACCTCAAACACTTTGTTGATGACTGCTCTTGCTTCTGGATTACCTTCCTCTTTTACAACTCTACTATACTGATTGATTACCTCAAATTTTCCTTCCTCTAATTGCTGTATGGTTAGATACAATCCTTGCATTAAATCTACAGGTTCAAATCCTGTAACCACTAATGGAATTTTATACTCTTCAGCAATTGGATAATATTCGCTATTTCCCATGATTGTACAAACATGACCTGCAGCAAGAAATCCATTTACTCTTGTATGTGGGTCATCCATAATAGCCCTAATAGCAGGAGGAACTAATACATGCGCAGTTAGAATAGAATAATTTTTAAGACCTGCGCGATATGCATGCAATACAGACAAAGCATTTGCTGGGGCTGTAGTTTCAAATCCTACAGCAAAGAAAACAACCTGTTTATCTGGAAATTTTTTCGCTATCTCTACAGCCTCAAGTGGAGAATATAAAATTCGAACATCTGCTCCTCTTGCCTTTGCTTCCAACAAACTCATCTTAGATCCAGGTACACGAAGCATATCACCGAACGAACATAAAATAACTTTATGATCAATAGAAAGGCTTACAGCTTGATTTATTAAGGACTGTGGTGTTACACAAACTGGACAACCAGGGCCATGTACTATAGTAATCTCAGGTGGTAATATATCTAACAAACCATGTTTAACAAGACTATGTGTTTGTCCTCCACATACTTCCATAATAGTCCAAGGCTTTGTTACAATTGACTTTATACAAGCCAGATAACTATGAACTATATCTGCGTCTCTATACTCAGTTACGTATTTCATGTTTAATGATTTAATTCATCTAATTCACCTGCCTCTCTTAAATATTCAAATACTTTCTGTGCTTCTTCTTCATCAACTCTACTAATGGCAACACCAACATGCACGAGTACATAGTCACCAACCTCTGCTTGAGGAAGCATTTCAAGACTCGCCTGTTTTATAATTCCACCAAATGATACTTTGGCCATTCTTACTGAATTATCATACATAAATTCTATACTTTCAACTTTACCAGGAATTGCTAAACACATAATTATTTATTTATGAGGTTATATGAAGATAGTGCATATATTGTCCAAAACTTATATTTTCATCATTGGGTGAAAGTTCTTGGTGTAGATGTAAACAAATACTATTACTTTGACAATGTGACTGAATCAAATCAACCAATACAGCATTCTGAAATACACCTCCACTCACTGCTAGATGTTTTATTTTTTGATCCAAAACGTTGTTTACAACATCGATTGCAATAGTATTAATAAAACTATATACAATTGTTGAAGGAGAAAGCCCATTTTGTATATCAATCCAACATCTTCTGAACAGATCTCTCCAAGATAAACGATTCCACTGATAAGATGGCCCTTCATAACCATACTCTAGTAGTCCTTTTCTTGCAAATTGGTCTAGCCAAATCACAGCCTCGCCTTCAAAACTATTTACTGAATCAAATCCTATTAAAGCAGCAAATGCGTCAAATACCCTTCCTATACTATTAGTCAATGGTTGACGTGCTTTTAAAGTTTGAATATTGTGTAAATAGGATTCTTCAAAAGTAAATTTCATTCCATCAAAAACTTCTCCATCCATAATGCTAACTAAAGAAAGCTGAGGTTCAAAAGACATTTTATCATTAAAGAGATAACGGAAAGTTGGAAATTTCTCCAATTCGATAAGTCGTCCCTTTTCATAGATATAACATGCAGCACCTCTAATAAATTGTTCATCCTCAAAACCCATTCCATCCATAATTATACACATTACCTTACCATCACTTTCAAACAGATGTGATTCCCCTAAAATAGCACAAGCATGAGCCTCATGATGTTGTACTGATTTTACCAAAAGAGAACCATGTTTAAATGAATCAACAAACTCGTTATGCTGGAACAAAGGGTGGCGATCAATTAAAATAACATCTGGTTTTACAGAACACAGTGTTAATTGCTTATTAATATTCTCAGAAAACCGTTCAAAATTATCTAAGTTTGCAATATTTCCTTGATATGGTGAAACCAAAATCTGACTCTCAAATGCCAATGTAAATGTAGATTTTATTTCGGCTCCTAGCGCTAAAACTATTTGGGTAGAATAGTAATTCTTCACTTTTGTTAAACTTGGTGATAAACCTCTAGATCTTCTAATTACTATTGGTAATTGATTAAGTGGTGTTACCATTGTTACAGAATCATCTTGAGGGAAAAAGATTTCTCTATCAAAATACCAAGCTTCAACAGCAATTGAACTCAATAAATGATTAGCAGTTGGCATTGAATAAGAAAGCGGCAAGCCTTGATTATTAGCACTTGTAGCAATTAAACCACCGTCATTTGAAATACATAATTGATATAAATAGGCAGATGGTGCAAGCATAACACCAACCAATTGAGAAGGTCCAGAAATATTTTCTAATGAAACCCTTTCTTTGAATTTCATTTTTGGAGATAGTAATACTATTGGTGCTGAAGTATCACTCAATAATTTTATTTCAATATCACTACACTCAAAATTATTCTTGATTTGTTCAATTGTAGCAAACATTATTGCAAATGGCTTTTTTGGACGATTTTTCTTTTCTCTCAAATATGTTATAGCTTGATTGTTCTTATAATCTAGAAGCAAAAGAAAACCAGCAATACCTTGAACAGCAACTACTTTACCATTAGTAATATGTAAAGATAGCTTTGCTAATTGTTCCTTAACAATTTTATTCTCATTATCAAAATACAAATGAGAGGAAGGAAAACAGTTCTTACATGAATTCAATTGTGAAAGTGCTCGAGAATTGTTAAGATCACTATACTCTTGTGAACAACTCACACACATTTCTATTTCATGGGTAGTGTTCTCTCTTTCAAAAGGTAGTTTTTTCATAACACTATATCGAGGACCACATTGGGTACAATTAATAAATGAAAAGTCATGCCTCACATTAGAAAAATCATCAAATTCTTTTTTGCAAGAGCTACACCAGGAGAAATCAGGCGTTATGAAAAGATTATTTACCTCATACTGAGGATAAATAATCTTACTGTTATATATTAAACGATTCTCACTTTTAAAAATAGCCCACTTTTCAATTCTAACTTTTGCTGGCAAGTCGACAGTCAAGATATGCATGTATTCATTAGCAGAAATTTCTGTATCTGCATTGAGAATAACTTCAACACCTTTTGCAGTATTTCCTATTTCAATAGGAATATTATTTAACATTGATTTTTTAAGTAAATGAGGTCTGAATCCAACACCTTGGACCAAACCTTCAACTACTATTGACCATGTTTTAACCATCTATCAAACAATCTGTCTTTTTAGTGCAATTCTTTCTTCTAACCATTGACACCATTCTTCAATTCCATCTCCTTTTATTGAGGAAATTGTAATAACTTCTAATTCATGATTAATATCTCTAGCATCTTTCGTAACTTCTTCAACCGAAAAAGGGACATAAGGAAGTAAATCGGCCTTCGAAACAATCATCAGTTCTGAGGTTAAAAACATTCTTGGATATTTTTTGGGCTTATCGTCTCCTTCTGTACTTGCAATAAGTGTAACTCTATAATCTTCCCCCAAATCAAAAGAAGCTGGACAAACTAAATTACCAACATTTTCGATAAAAAGTAAATCGGTTCCAGTAAGATCCATTGTCTCCATTGCTTGCCATACCATTTGTGCTTCTAAATGACAAATGCCACCTGTGACAATTTGAAGTGCATCAACACCAGCTGCTTTTATTCTATCAGCATCGCGTTCAGTTTCAAGATCCCCAACGAGGACCTTAATTGAATATTTTTCTTTGAGTCTTTTTCCTGTTTCTATCATTAATGTTGTTTTACCACTTCCTGCAGAAGAAACAATATTAATTACAAGTGTTTTAGATTGAAGCATTTTATTTCTTATTGCTTCTGCTACAAAATCATTTGCTTGTAACAAGTGCCTAGTAGTATTATCACAATTAATTGTCCCACGCTTATTTTTTGATGTTCGTTGTTGAGATAACTGTATCATATTTTTTTATTGAAGTTTAAAAGGATCAAAAAATTCTATTTTGTGTATGAGCAACTCCTCACCACTTATAAGGTTAGTTGAAGGCTTTCCACAATTATTGCACTTAAAAACATATTGCTTTACTCGTGAATCTTCACCACATTGATCACAATGAATGACCACAGGAATTTGTAAAACTGTTAACCGTGTGTGTACATAATCAGCAGACGCCTCTTGGTAGGCCTTGAATGCATTTTCTAGTAAAATAGGTTGTACATTACTCAATTCACCCAAATGCAAAATTATATTACTTACTTGATATTTTTCTTCTGCACTTAGTTCACTGTTTAGTGAATTAACTACTTGTTGTATGATTGACATCTCATGCATTACTACTTAATTGTGATTTTGTATTATCAACGAACTTAATAGCATTATGTGCATTGTCAACTAGAAATGTATTTGAAGTAAGTGAAATAATTTCATCTGACATAAGCTTCATCTCATTAAGCCATTGATAGTCTATTTCCTCAGCTGTTTCTATCCGATGGAAATACAAGTTTAAAAGAGTACAAATTGTAATTGCTCGCTCTTCTGGGAATTGATTTGATTTTCTGATATTCAAAGCCTCAAACAAATAAAAACTTATTTTATCAAATCTTTCTTTATCAATATCAGGGAGCAATCTTAGCATTGCATTTGCAAAGTTTGTACACACCATAGCATATTGATATGGATCATCAAACTTATTAAAAACTTGCATTGCTTCTGTAAATGCTGTTTGAGCAAGGCCAGCATATACATGTCTTTTAACGTCACGTATTGGCATTTCTGCGTATATGATACCAAGATTCATTTGACATAGTCCATATCGTTGAGCATCGTTTTCTCTGAGAATTGTTTTTAATGCCTGCTGATATGAGTGTTGGGCAAAACTATATTGAGAAATATCGCCAAATTGTGCAGCCTTCAACTGAAGATCACCTAATGAAGCATAGATATATGAAAGTTGTTTTGAATTGCTTGATTTAGCAATAGAAAGAGCTTTTTCGAAACTTGCAACAGCTTCATTTATATTTTGTTGTGTTTCTTGAAACTGAGAAAGTGCAATTAAACCATCTATTTGACATTCAGGTAAATCTTTCATACTAGTTAATAAATCGGCAATTTGTAGTACCATACTTTGATAATTTGATACATCTTCTTGTAATGATAAATACTTCAATATGGTAAGTAGCACTATTGATCTTACTGAATTTATATCGATTCTCCTTTCGATTTTCATAACAAGATCATATGCTTCATCTATCCTATCATGATCAAGTAAAAAAACAAAATTGAGATAATGGGTAAAAGACATCCAATAAGCATCTGGTGCTAAATAAGCTGCGTGCTTAAATTGCTCATTTATTTCCTCAATATCAGTATTTAATTTGCTATAATTAAAGTGAAGTAAAACCGCTTTATTGTGTTGTATTGCATATTCCTCAAATTGTGTTTGTGGAATAATATCTTCAAATATATTTGTATATAATACCCCGTCATCAAATACTGTTTGTACACATTGTGAAATACGATTAATCAATGGATAATTTTTAAGTAACTCTTCATCGCTAGCTAATGCTCCATCTATGATCTTACACACTTCTGACCAATACTTTACATCTATTCTATCAGAATAGATAAAAGGAACTCTTCTTAGATTCCAATCAGGAAATATTGATAACCCAAGTGGCGTGATTTTTACATCACAAAAATCATTGTCCACTTCCTCAAAATTAATTCCAATTAATTTAGATTTTAAAAAACTGTTATTTTCCTCAATATTTATTTTCATATCAATTAAACTTAACGGTTAAAATTGATGTAAGAGCATCAGCTTCATATGACAATGATCTGTCTACTAAAGAAATTTCGTTATCAAGTAATATGTTAGCAATTTGAAAGACCCGAACGCCCTTTGTATTTTTCTGTTTTAAAAATGTACCGTTACATTTATGGATATTCTTAAAAAATTCATTGCTTACAGGTGTAATTAAAAGTTTGCATTCTCTTGGATAATAAACATACAAAACATTTTCTGAACTATTCAGACAATTTGAGAAAACGGATTCGTCAATATGCAAGTAATGATTAATTAATTCAACCACGATACTACCTCTTTAAAAATTAACTCAATAACTTCATCCCTTGCTTTTTCAACCTCTGGCTGCATTGCTTCAATGAAACTAATATTAGAAATACTTATTAAATAAGCATCCACATCAGTTGGATAGGAATCACCCATAATTTTTTTTGCATAGCTTAACCCCTGATTCCATTTCATTCCGTGTAAAAAAAGAAGAGGATCTTCTTCAGGAGCCATCAAAACTTCTTCTGCAGGAACTTTGTATATTTGACCAATTTTATTTTGATTATCAAGGACTGCATCAACAACTATAATTTTATTGTATCCTGAAAGTGTAAATAAAATTTCAAATCCATTTGTACCCATATCAAATAAACCGATATGATCTTTTTCATTATTGAACTTTTCGTGGAGTTTTTCTATAACTTGGCAACCTACAGCATCATCGCCTCGTACAGGGTTTCCAAAACCAAGTATTGCACATTTCATTTTCACGTTTTAATTGATCAACTTCTTATGGGTTACAAAAAATTAAGTATGGGATGTAACCCATACTTAATTTAATTTCTGACTAATATCTAATTAATTCTGAACTTAGTTAAGTCCTTACCATTTTTATCTAATGCATGAACAGTACATACTAGACATGAGTCAAATGAACGTGCAACAAGTCCAACCTCTACCGGATCATTTGGATCAGCGATCTCAATTCCAGTTAATGCAGCTTCAATTGCTCCTGCTCTTCCTTTTTCATCATTTGGGCCAACATTCCAAGTTGTTGGAGCCATTACTTGATAATTTTTGATTTTACCATCTTCAATTTCAACCCAATGTGCTAATGCACCACGTGCAGCCTCGGTTGCACCCCAACCACGTCCATCTCTTTGAGTTGGCTTGATGTAAAATTCATCATTAAGGTTGATTTGTCCAAGCCATTCATGCACTAAACTAAATAGTTTTGCCTCTTCATGTAAACGTGCTAAAGTACGAGTAAACACAGACGGTCCTTTAACTTTCATAATATCCAAGAAAAGTGGATCTTGGATTTGGTGTGATTTATTATTTGGATTACCAGCCATGATTACTCTAGCTAATGGACCAACTTCTACTGCATGATCATCGTATCTAGGTGCTTTAGCCCATGAATATTTACCATCAAAATCTGTATGGTGTAGATTGGTAGATTTTAGAGGATTTGGCATTGGCTCATCCCAAGGATGTGCTGCAGGATAATCCTCATACCAGCTGTGTTTCACGTGTTCAGTAACCTTTAAATGATCTAATTCATGGAAATTAAATCCATCCCAAAAACCAGAAGGAGAAATCAATGCATTATTTCTTGTTTCAATTTTTGGTTGGTTCCAAAGATCTTTGTGTATATAAGTACCAAAAGCCATATACTTACCAACACCTTGTCCGAAAGTATCTAATCCAAATTCTTGAGCAACTTTAATGAAGAAACCCATATCAGAATTCTTGTGACTTTCTTTCTCGTCAACCCAAGCTAGTAAATCATCCCATGTTTTAATTTGCATGTATCGTTCAACAGAGCATCCAAGAAATATTGGCTCTAACCAATCATTCCTAAATTGATTCAAAATAGAATATGCTCTAGTTATATCAGAAAGTGTTGGGGAACACATTACACCACCTGGAACCATGTATGAAGAATGAGGCCACTGACCACCAAACAGAGCATAAACTTCCACTGGTCTACCTGATGCAGTAACACCAATTTGAAAATGTTTACCTGCATAGGCTGCCCAACGTCTGCATACTTCTTGATAAGAAGGATGATGAGCAAATTTTTTGTTACATAAATCAGTTGCAAAAATAGCATAAAACCATCTTGGTATACTTTGAATGGTTTCAGTAATTTGTCCAATTGCTCTTAATAATAGAGCATTTGAAGGCAAAGTTGTTTGCATTGCAGTATCTAATGCTGAAGATGCACAATAAAGATGTGATCCTCCACAAATACCACAAATACGAGGTGTGACAATCAATCCAGATTGATAGTCTTTTCCTTGCATGATTTTTTCAAAGCCTCTAAACATTGCAGCTTGAGTATGGGCACGAACAACCCTATTATTTTCGATATATACTCGAACATCTAAATCGCCTTCAACGCGACCTACAGGAGAAATGTTCATAATTTTTTCAGATGCACTCATTTGATGATTTTTTTAAGGTTGTAAGTTTATTTTGAATAAGACCCCACTTTGCTGTTGGAAAATACTTTTTCAACACCAGCTTTTACGTAATAACCCAATTTTGAGTCTCCATCAGGAACTTCCTTTGGAAATACACCCAAATATTTCATGGTATTAAATACTGAACCTGGCTTTAAATCATGGTGAGGGAATCCTGGTTCAGTACAACCTAAACATGGGTGATTAGCTCTTGTTTTAGAAGACCAACGATTCCATAATATATTATTACAACTAGCTTTAGTCATTGGTCCTCTACAGCCTACCTCATAGAATAAACATCCACCTTTCTTTCCAAAGCCACCTTCGATTTTATTTGCAAAGCCATTCACTTTTGTACAACCAGATTGCACATAAGTTGAGAAGAATGTTTTAGGACGATGATATTCATCTATCAAAATATCACCAGCTCTTCCTGTAGCAATTGCAACTAAAATTTGAGAAACCCAATCAGGGTGACATGGACAACCTGGAATATTGATAACAGGAAGGCCTGATTTTGCAACAAAGTTTGCACCCAAAAACCCACCTTTGTTCTTTTTCAAAAACTGCATACCTGTGGACTCACTTGGATTTGGATCGACTGCCGGAATTCCACCATAAGTAGCGCAATCTCCGACAGCTACGACAAACTGTGCTACTCCTGCCAGTTCACGAACCCAATCTTTCATTGGTCGCTCAGCAAAGTAGTTCATTGTGCCTGTCCCATGAGGGCCCTCAATAATTGATCCCTCAAAAACAAAAATGTCCAAAGGTGTTTCGCCACTTATACACTTTTTCATGAGATTACCCACCTGGTCACCCAGCTCCAAACCCACCGTAGGATGCCATAGAATATTAATGCCAAAATCGACAATCAATTCCACAACAGTTGGTTCTTGTGCATTCAAAAAGGACATTGTGTTCCCACTGCAAGCACCTCCTTGAAGCCATAGTACATTTGCCATAATGTTTAATTTGAAGTTGAATTTAGCAAATATTTTATAAAAAAAATTATAAAGTTTAATTTTTTTATAATTCAGATTTTATGTTTTAGATGTTGAATAGAAATTTTATGTCAAATAAAAAGGATCGCTTCTTACTAAAATTGGACGTTTTTCGATTAAACAAAGAATAATATATTTCTCTTCCTCACGCAATCAAATCCAATAATAACAAGGGTTTCAATATAAAATGCCTTTTTCCTCACACAAAAAAGGACTCACGATTTAACGTAAGTCCTTGATTTTCATGTAGCGAGATCGGGACTTGAACCCGAGACCTCAGGGTTATGAATCCTGTGCTCTAACCAACTGAGCTACCTCGCCAAATATGTCTTGAACCCAGTCCGCCTTAGGCGGATATGAATCCTGTGCTCTAACCAACTGAGCTACCTCGCCAAATATGTCTTGAACCCAGTCCGCCTTAGGCGGTTATGAATCCTGTGCTCTAACCAACTGAGCTACCTCGCCAATTGGGGTGCAAATATAGGTGGTTTGGATGAATGGGAAAAGCCTAATACGCCAACAATTTCCCGATGCGTTCAGCCACTTTGGTGGCAGTGGGGAGCATGGCGGTTTCTAATGCCACATTGATAGGAATAGCCGGCAGGTTTTTAGCTCCCATTACTTCAACCTTGGCATCTAAAAAATGGTAGCAATCGTTAGATATACGAAGCGATAAAGCCTCGGCAAATGAATTATTTTGTTGCTCTTCGGTTAGTACTAATACTTTACCATGGCGCTTTACCGAATTAAAGATGGTTTCTTCATCTAATGGATACAAAGATCGGAGGTCTACTATTTCTACTTGTCCGGGATAACGCTCTGCAGCCGCTTTTGCCCAATATACTCCCATGCCATAAGTAACCACTGTAATAGTTTCTCCCTTACGTACCCGCTCCATTTCTGTTTGTAATACTACGTTGGCTTTACCTAGGGGCAATATATAATCTTTTGCCGGTTCGATGGTTTTGGCATCATCGGTACCGGGCACTTTACTCCAGTACAATCCTTTATGCTCAAGCATAATAACAGGATTAGGATCGAGGAAGGCGGCTTTCATCAAACCCTTCATGTCTGCGGCATTGGAAGGATATACTACTTTAATACCCTTGATAGATAATAAGGTACTTTCGATACTGCCACTATGATATGGCCCCCCACCCCCATACGCACCTACAGGTACACGCAATACCATTTGTACGGGAAACTTACCGTTAGATAAATAACAAGATTTGGCTACTTCGGTAACCAACTGATTTAAGCCGGGATAGATATAATCGGCAAACTGGATTTCTACGATCGGCTTCATACCCATAGCGCTCAAGCCAACAGTAGATCCAACTATATAAGCCTCTTGAATGGCTGTATTAAACACTCTGTTCTCACCATATTTTTCTGCCAGGGTTGCCGCTTCCCGGAAAACACCCCCTAGCCTTCCTCCTACATCTTGTCCGTATAATATGGCTTCAGGATATTCATCTAAAATTTCATCAATGGCATGTAGGGCAGCATCTACCATCATCACTTTCTCAGCACCTTTGGGTACTCTTTGTCCTTTTTCTTCTTTAATAGCTGTAGGTGCAAACACATGATCTTCAACGGAACGAATATCTGGTTCAGCAGCTCCTTGTGCTTTCTTAAAATCTTCCAGTATGATTTCAAGAGCGTCGGTTTCTACTTTATTAATTTCATGATCATTAAATCCCACACCGTTTAGGAGATGCCTTAGTTTAGGGATTGGATCATATAATCCATGTTTTAATAAATCTTCTCTGCTTCTGTAAAACTCTTTGCGTACCCCGCTGGTATGATGCCCTAATAATGGCACTTTCGCATGCACTAGTACTGGTTTTCTTTCGGTGCGGGCATAGTTTACTGCCTGCTCCATAGTTTCATAGCAACGCATAAAATCGCTGCCATCGCATTGCATTCGCTTAAGACCTTTAAAACCACAAGCATATTCATAGGCATTCATGGTTCTTACTTCATCGGCACTGGCACTGATACTCCACTGGTTATCCTGTACTAAATAAACAATCGGTAATTGTTTGAGGGATGCAAATTGAAGGGCTTCACTTACCTCTCCTTCCGTCATACTTCCATCACCTAATGAACATATAACGATGGGTGATTTTCCATCGGCGGATTTTCGGAGTTTGGCCGATTGTGTTTGCTCCAGAAACTGAACACCTTGGGCTAAACCTGTGGTAGGTATGGCCTGCATACCAGTGGCACTGCTTTGGTGTATGATAGAAGGACGAACTTCATCTTTATTACTGGGGTGGCAATAATATGACCTACCACCGGAGAAGGGATCATCTTTTTTGGCCAACAATTGAAGCATTAACTCGTACGGCTCAAAGCCTGCTGCGAGCATTAAACTATCATCTCTATAATAGGGGCTTACCCAATCGCAGGGTAGTAATTGTAAACCGGTTGCAATTTGAATAGCTTCGTGGCCGCGAGAGGTAGAATGCACATACTTACACACCTGCCTATTGGCATCGTAGGTTTCACTCATGGATTTTGCCATCATCATGAGCTTATACGCCTGCAGTAATATATTGGGTGTAAGCATGCTATTTTATTTCCAGTTCAAACATTTTTTCATTCTCAAAAAAACCTTCCAATATATCTCCTACCACACATTCTCCTACTCCTGCCGGTGTACCTGTATAAATGAGGTCGCCGATATTGAGGGAGAAATAATTTGAGATATGAGAAACGATTTGGTTGAAAGAAAAGATCATGTGTGATGTATCTCCCACCTGAACCGTTGTTTGATTATTTTTCAGTGAAAAATGAATAGGGTTCTTTAAGAGTTTTTCTGTTAAAGGCACCCAATTTCCAACCACTGCCGAATTATCCCAAGCTTTGGCTTTCTCCCAAGGCAAGCCTTTCTTCTTCAATGCAGCCTGTATATCACGGGCGGTAAAATCAATACCGATAGTTACCGCATCGTAATAACGCTGGGCTTGTTGCTCGGTGATATAGCGCCCGTTTTTACAAACGCGTAACACGAGCTCGGCTTCATAATGCAATTCGTTGGAAAACTCGGGATAATAGAATGGCGTATGCGACTGTAGCAGTGCAGTTTTAGGTTTCATGAAAATAACGGGCTCTTCAGGAACTTCGTTGCCCAGTTCTTTTGCATGATCGGCATAATTTCGGCCTACGCAAAAAATTTTCATAGTACAGTCGCATTTAAAATAGTAACGAGCTGCCCCTGAGTAATTTTAATTTGTGGGTACGGTTTGGGGTCAACTCAATTATATTTCCAACACTTATAACTATGAAAGACTATGGTTTATTATGTAAAACTTAAATTATTTGCCATATTCATGGCTTTTTGGAGGCCTATTGTCGCAAAGGCTTCAATTATATCCAAGCAAGCAGGTATTTTTTTATCAACCATTACCCTTTCCTCCGGTAACCATTTGCTCAGTACAAACTCGGCCTGTCGGCCTTTTGGGTAATTATTACCTATTCCAAAGCGTAACCGGGCGTACTCCGTACTTCCAAGGGTAAGTTCAATATCTTTCAACCCATTATGTCCGCCGGCACTGCCACTACCTCTCAATCGAAGTTTATCTAGCGGTAAAGCCAGTTCATCTACAATCGTAAGGGTTTGAGACAGATCGAGTTTTTCCTTATCAAGCCAATATTTAAAGGCTTTTCCGCTCAAATTCATATATGTAGTGGGCTTAATACAAATAAAGGTTTTACCCTTCCATTTTACCTCTGCTACATCTGCCAAACGGCCGGTACTAAAAAAAACATTGTGTTTCCGAACAAAGGCATCGAGTACATCAAACCCAATATTATGTCTGGTATGCTTGTATTCGTCTCCAATATTCCCGAGTCCAATTATTAAAAATCGTTGCATCATGCAAAAATAGCTTCTTGTGTTAAATTTAGAATTATAACTACAAAGCCAATGCATAGATTATCGTAATTTGCTCGGTATGGGATTCAAGGCGAATATACGCGGGCTTATAAAGGGTATTTTATATTACGGAACCAAGCATACATCTGATATAGACGAGCAAGACAAAATTAAAGTGGTGAATTTTATCATCGCACCCAGCCTACCTATTCTCCTAGTACTTATAATACTAAATATTACAAATGCCCGGTACTTATTAGCCGGCACCAATACAGTTGTATTTATAGTTGGGACACTAACGATACTGATTAACCCATTTAAGAAATATGATACGCTGAAATTAGTGCTGAATATAATCTTATCTATCACTTGTACCGTTCAGGCAATATCTTACCATAATGGTTCTGAATATTTTAATATTCAAAATTTAGTGGTGATCATGATTTTTTTCAACGACAGAAAATTCCTGATCCCTTCCATCGGTACCAGTGTTATATGTTTCGTGTTTGCTAAGTATTGGGTGATCACACACCCTCCTATTATTGAGCAAGTATCTACCGGCAGAGTTGCGTTTAATATGACATGGTTTTTGGCTATGATGGTTTTCGGGCTTCTATATTTCAAAAGAAATCAACGAAGAATAAAGAAGTCGCTGGAGGAAAAAAATGATCAGTTATCTGCAGCCAATAATACCAAAGAAAAAATCTTTACCATTGTTGCACATGATTTACGATCCCCTATTGCACAGTTAAAGGGAGGATTAGATTTAGTAAACAAGCAATATATATCTGCAGAAGAATTCAAGGGAATGTCGGGTGGATTTTATAAACAAATTGATGAATTACAAGCTAATTTGGATACCCTACTAAATTGGAGTCAGAGTCAGTTAGGGGGCATTACTACTAAACCAAAGATATGTTCTATCAAAGCACTTACGGAGGAAGCTGTTAGTTTGATACAACAAGTTGCTCATGAAAAAGAAATTACGATTGAACGCCAATTAGCGCCGATGATGATTTATGCTGATCCCGATCAAATTCGTATTGTAATTCGTAATCTCATATTTAACGCTATTAAATTTAGTAATAGAAAAAGCAGTATCTATTTATTATCTACCCTGGAAAACGGACTTGCTTCTGTTACCATTCAAGATGAAGGGGTAGGCATTGAAGAAACTACCCTGGCAAAACTGCTTACGAATGAACCGATCATTTCTTCGAGAGGAACTGAAAAGGAAAAGGGAACAGGATTGGGTTTAAAACTCTGTAAAGAATTTATTCATATCAATCAAGGAACGATCGATGTACAAAGTGAAATAGGTAAGGGTACAAGATTTACAATTAGTTTACCCTTGGCTAAATAAAAAGCCCCAACCAAATGGTGGGGCTTGATAAAAATCTTGATAAAAATTATTTCTTCTTTTCGTCTTTCGCAGCAGTAGCTTCTTCTTGCTTTAACTGACGAGTCATTACTACAGAAGCAATAGGAATACGTGGTGAGTTCAAGATCTCAATATTATCGGCCTTTACATCTTCTACACGAATATTTCCGTTTAATTCTAAGTTAGTAATATCTACATTAATAGTTTCACGCAAATGTTTAGGTAATGCCTTTACTTTTAATGACTTCATTTTCGTAACTAACTTACCACCTTCTTTAACACCTGCTGAAGCGCCTGTAAATTTCAAAGGTAGCGTAGCGATAACGGGTTTGTTATCTACTAATTCTAATAAATCAACATGAATTAATTCATCAGAAACCTTATCAAACTGTAGGTCTTTCAAAATACACTTGTATTTTTTTCCGCCTACTTGAACTTCTGCCAATTGGAATTCACCAGTGTATACTAAAGGTTTTAAAGCTTTAGCCGGAGCGTAGAAATTGATCTCCTCGGCACCACCGTAAATTACACCCGGCACATTTTCCTGAGAGCGAATTTGGCGGGCTGCCTTCTTCCCGTGTTCGGTCCTCAGAACACCTTCGATTGTAATTGTTTTCATTTATTTAAATTTTTGGACGGCAAAGGTAGGGATTTTAGTGGATAGTGTATAGTGGTTAGTCAATAGTATCAAAATATAAACACAACTAATTAATAATCAATGAGTTAAACACTACCCACTACCCACTATACACTATACACTAAACACTAAACACTAATCACTTTTACTTATCCTTTCCCCTCAACTGAGAGTGAATAAAGAGGCTGGTAATACTTTTATTTTCATAAGCATTACGAATAGCGATAGCAAAAAGCTCCGCTACAGAAATAATTTTGATCTTCGATGTTTCTTTTTTTAGTGGAATGGTATCGCATACCACCAATTCTTCCAGTACTGAGTTTTCGATATTTTCATACGCTTTACCGCTGAGTACAGGATGGGTGATTAAAGCTCTAACACTCCTGGCTCCTTTTTCTTTTAATAAGGCGGCAGCTTTGGCCAAGGTACCACCGGTATCGCAGATATCATCGATGATAACAATATCTCTATCCATAACATCTCCAATTACTACCATGCTCGCAATTTCATTGGCACGCTTTCTATGCTTATCGCAAATAACCATTTCTGCATTAAAATAGCTGGCTACCTCTCTTACTCGATTGGTACTGCCCACATCAGGTGCAGCAAAAGCCAGGTTTTTCAGTTTTAATTGTTCGATATAAGGAATAAAAATCGCAGAACTATCCAAATGGTCTACAGGCACTTCAAAGAATGCTTGAATTTGTGGTGCATGCAGGTCCATTGTAATGACTCTGTTAGCACCGGCCGCCTCTAGAAGGGTGGCAATAAGTTTAGAGCCGATGGCGACACGGGGTTTATCTTTTCTATCCTGTCTGGCAAAACCATAATAAGGTATTACGGCTATGATTTTATAGGCACTAGCTCTTTTGGCTGCATCAATCATTAACAGTAATTCCATTAAGTTATCAGTAGGAGCATAGGTACTCTGTACTAAAAAAACATAATCGCCGCGAATACTTTCCAAAAAAATGGGTTGAAACTCTCCATCACTGAATTTCTGAATATTAATTTTTCCAATGGGGGCGCCAAATTGCTTGGCAATTTTCTCGGCGAGTTTTTGAGAACCCGTACCCGAAAATATCTTGACAGAAGGATTCATAACACAGTTATATGGCGCGAAGATATTGATTCAAATAAGAAATACTATTTTGAAATAACACTTGTTTATATTATGAGGAAATTTTCTATTAAAGAATGGGCTGAAACAGAGCGCCCCCGTGAAAAGATGTTACTACTGGGCAGTGATCATTTGAGCAATACCGAGCTATTGGCGATTTTGATTAATACCGGCACACCACAGGCTACCGCATTCGATATTGCGAGGGCATTATTACATGCAGTAAACAACGACTTATCTAAACTCGGAACCCTCTCTGTTCGTGACATAACACAACTGAATATCAAAGGATTAGGCAGTGCCAAAGCCATTAGTATCGTGGCTTCTCTTGAATTGGGTGTACGCCGACAAACAGCCATCACCCGCAAAGAAAAAATCAATACCACTACTGATATGGCCGCTTTTTTGAAATCCTCTTTTCAGTTTTATACCCGCGAAATTTTTGCTGTCGTGTTTTTAAATCAGGCAAGCAAAATTTTACAAGTAGAAATTATTAGTGAGGGAGGAATTACGGGTACCGTTGCCGATCCGCGTATCATCCTAAAGAAAGCTTTAGAGCACCAGGCTACCGCGATTATTCTATGTCATAATCATCCCAGCGGTAACCTCAAACCCAGTAGCGCCGATGAAATGCTCACCCAAAAAATAAAAAAAGCAGCAGATTTTTTAGACATCAAAGTTGCCGATCATATCATCGTTAGTAGTGAAGGCTATTTCAGTTTTGCAGAAGAGGGACTTATGTAGTGGATAGTGTATAGTGGGTAGTGTGTAGTGATTAGTGAAAACCCACATCTGACTACTCACTATTCACTACTCACTACTCACTAGTCACTAGTCACTATTAGGCCTGCCCCGCCGGTCCTCCGAAATGCATCGGTATCTCTACCTGCTCTAAATCTTGAATAGGACCATTAGCAGCTTCAAAACGCTCTATGTTCTCTTCTAATGCTTTCATAAAACGTTTGGCATGCATGGGTGTAAATATAATTCTGGATTTTACCCTACTCTTGGGAGTTCCCGGCATAACACTTACAAAATCAATAACAAATTCAGCATTACTATGTGTTATAATAGCCAAGTTCGCGTAATCGCCCTCCGCCATTTCTTCACTTATTTCAATATTCAGTTGATTGTTGGGTATTTGTTCCATATACAATTATTGAAGGGCAAAGGTAAATAATTATACTTTTGCGGCATGTTAGTACTAGATGGTAAAATTGCAGCTGCTTCCGTAAAAGAATTACTTAAAAAAGAAACTACGGATCTTGCGGCAAAAGGCAAGCCCAGTCCGCATTTAGCTGCTATTTTAATAGGAAATAACGGAGCTAGTGAAACCTATGTAGCCAGTAAAGTGAAGAATTGCGAAGAAATAGGTTTTCGATCTACCCTTATTCGCTTCCCAGATGATATTGCGGAGCAAGAATTACTTCAAACTGTTGATTCACTCAATAAAAACAAGGATATCGACGGCATTCTGGTACAACTTCCATTACCTAAACATATTTCGGAACAAAAATTAATAGAAGCCATCGACCCTACTAAAGATGTAGATGGCTTTCATCCAAGTAGTGTAGGTAAACTGGTGCAAGGCTTGCCCACATTTATTCCGGCAACTCCTTATGGAATTATTTTATTACTCGAACACTACGATATACCTACCAAGGGTAAACATGCTGTTGTGATTGGAAGAAGTAATATTGTTGGCCGACCCATGAGCATATTATTAAGCAGCAATATGGCAAAAGGAAATTGCACCGTAACCATTTGTCATTCTCATACCCCTAACCTATCCGAGATAGCTGCTACCGCTGATATTTTAGTAGCGGCTTTAGGCAAACCCGAATTTGTAACTGCCGATATGGTTAAACCCGGTGCCGTTGTAATAGATGTTGGTATTACCAGGGTGAACGACGATACCGCAAAAAAGGGATTCCGTATAAAAGGGGATGTAAACTATGCAGAAGCAGCTACCAAAGCAGGTGCCATTACACCGGTACCGGGCGGTGTTGGACTCATGACTATTGCAGGCTTACTGAAAAATACGATGCAAGCCTATCTCAACAACCGTGGTTAATATAACTTTGCCTCATGCAAATCGCATCTACTTCAAATACATTACCGGTAATGGAAGCATTCTATACCTTACAAGGAGAAGGTTTCCACCAAGGAAGAGCAGCTTATTTTATTCGCTTGGGCGGTTGTGATGTAGGTTGTTTTTGGTGCGATGTAAAAGATAGTTGGGATGCATCAAAACATCCTCAATATTCCGTAAACCAAATTTTACATGAAGCAAAAAAATATCCGGGAAGATTAGCTGTAATAACCGGTGGTGAACCTTTATTACACGATCTTACTGAGCTAACTATTGCATTACAAGAAATTGGTTTTGAAACAAATATTGAAACCTCTGGTTCATCTCCGCTATCTGGCAATTGGAATTGGATATGTTTATCTCCTAAAAAATTTAAAGCTCCTCTACCAGAAATTATTCCTCTTGCCCATGAATTAAAAGTTGTTATTTACAATAAGCACGATTTTGAATGGGCTGAAACATACGCTAATCAAGTATCTTCTTCATGCAAATTATACTTACAACCCGAATGGGATAAAGCAAGTTCGGTAACGCCAATGATCATCAGTTACATTCAACAAAATCCAAAATGGCAAATGAGTTTGCAAGTACATAAATACTTGCATATACCTTAATACGAACTGAGAAAGCATTAGGTACCTATTTTAACAAATCGATACCCTTTTTTTTCCGATATTCAAAGCATGAAAAAATCGGTTGCTTTTATTGGAGTATGTATATGCTGTGCTTTTACAGCCAATGCGCAATGGTACGATTCAGATAAGGTAAAAGAAAAATCGGCAAAACTATATGCGAAAGCAATTGAATTTTTACGCAATGATGAGTTCAAAGAAGCCATGCCTTATTTACTCACTGCCATTGAAGCAGATACGAATCATTTAGATGCATATTTATCTGCTGCCGGTGTATTCGGACAATTAAAACAATATAAAAGATCCAATCAATTCTACGAAAAAGCCCGTTCAAAAGATTCTGTTTATTTTAATATTTATAACTTACCCTATTCCATCAATCTAGCCGGTGAAGGAAAGTTTGCAGAAGCCTTAGCTGCTGTAAATAAATTTTTGAGTTTACCGAATCTAAATGATAAAAGTATTAAGAGTGCCAATTATAGAAAAAGAACTTATGAATTTGCACTAAGCTATGCTTCACAGCATGGAAATGACACCTATCAATTTAATCCTATCAATTTAGGAGATAGTGTAAACTCTCCTTTCTCAGAATATTATCCTTCTGTTACCGTTACGGATAGTTTATTGGTGTTTACCAGAAGGGGTGAACATTTAAGAGAAGATTTTTTTCAGAGTACTATCAATGGTAAAACTTTTGGGAAAGCAAAAGCCATCAAGGGCGATATCAATATTGAGCCTCAAAAAGGTGCTATAACAGTATCTCAGGATGGAGAATGGATGCTTTTTGCAGGAAGATTTGCAGAGCAAGGCTACGGTAATTTTGACTTATATATTTCATACTATACGCCACAAGGCTGGAGTGAGCCTCAAAATATGGGCACCGCTATCAACACTGATTTCTGGGAAAGTTCGCCGGCTATTAGTCCGGATAAACAAACACTTTATTTCAGCAGTAACCGCCCCGGAGGATACGGAGGAAGGGATCTATATGTAAGCTATAGAAAACCAAACGGTACTTGGTCTCCGGCAATAAATATGGGGCCTAGCATTAATACGGCAGGAGATGAATTGGCACCTTATATACATGCAGATAATCAAACACTATACTATACCTCAGATGGATTACCGGGATATGGAGGTTCGGATTTATATGTAGTAAGAAAAAATACCAAAGGTGAATGGGGTGTTCCCGAAAATTTAGGGTATCCTATCAATACCATTGAAAATGAAGGAAGCCTGGCAGTATCCGCAGACGGATTAACCGCTTATTACGCCAGCGACAGAGCAGATAGCAGAGGACAACTCGATTTGTACCGGTTCGATATGCGTAAAGATATTCGTCCGTTTAGAACCCTCTATGTAAAAGGCATTGTTGCTGATAAAAAAACAGGTAAGAAATTACCATCTACCGTTGAACTTATTGAAAACAATACCGGGGAATCGCTCATGAAAGTTCAAACTGATGAAACAGGTGAATATTTTATTACACTACCTATTGGAAAAGATTACACTTTCGTGGTAAATAGGAAAGGCTATTTATTTTATAGTGAACAATATGCTTTGAGCAGTAAAGAGGCAGATAGCGTATACAAGAAAAATATTTTACTGCAACCCATCGAATTATATGCTAATTATGTTTTCAATAATATTTTATTCAGTACGAATGCATATGAATTGCCTAAGGATGCCCATATCGAATTAGATAAATTGATACAAGTATTACAAGAAAATCCTTCCTTACAAATTGAGATAGGCGGACATACAGATAATATTGGAAAGCCGGAAGACAATAATAAACTCTCTACCGAAAGAGCAAAATCTATTGCCAATTATATTGTTGGCAAAGGCATAGCTGCAGAAATAATTTCGTTCAAAGGCTATGGAAGTACAAAGCCCATTGCAGATAACAAAACAGAGGCCGGACGTGCCATTAACAGAAGAACTACCGTTACAATCACAAAAATTTAGCGTATAAATACCTAATTATTTTTAGTTTTTTTTCGCCAGCTTGCCGGATGCAAAAACAATACTGGTATGAAATTGCGTTAAGCTTAATCCCGGAAACAGGCCCCATATTACAACGCCGATTATTAGATCATTTTGGAGAAGCTGCATTAATTTTTAAAGCCAGAAAAAAAGATTTACAGTATGTAGAAGGTATAGGTG
Organism: Sediminibacterium sp.; assembly: GCA_017537025.1. GTDB lineage: Bacteria > Bacteroidota > Bacteroidia > Chitinophagales > Chitinophagaceae > Sediminibacterium. The sequence continues at coordinate 625,756 of JAFWCB010000008.1, read as the reverse complement.
CACTATTGGCTAAGAGAATAAAAGAGTGGGATGAATTTTCATTGGTAGAAGAGGAATTGCGTTTCACGGAACAACATCATATCCAGATATACTGTGTAAACGATAAAGCTTACCCACTCAAGCTTGCAGCTTGTCCAGACGCGCCTTTGTTGATATACGAAAAAGGACATACACCCTTGAACAATACAAAAATGCTGAGTATTATAGGTACGCGTAATAATACCATTTATGGGAAAAAAGTTACTGAGCAATTAATTGCCGCTCTACCTAAAGATATTACAATAGTAAGTGGCTTGGCTTTTGGCATTGATGCCATTGCGCATAGTGCTGCCATGGATCATCAATTACCAACAATTGGTGTATTAGCACATGGATTGAATGAAATGTATCCTGCACAACATAAACAATTAGCAAGAGAAATGATACAACAAGGTGCCTTACTAACCGAATTTGGAAAAGGGGTGAAAGCCGATAAACATAATTTTCCCAGAAGAAACAGAATTGTTGCCGGATTATCAGACGCAACTATTGTTATAGAAACCGCCCATAAAGGAGGCAGTATGATTACGGCAGACATGGCTTTTCACTACAATAGAGAAGTATTTGCCGTTCCCGGGAGAATTCAGGATGAAAAAAGTAGTGGCTGCTTACAATTGATTGAACAAAACAAAGCCACTGTTTATACGAGTGTAAATAATCTGTTAGAGACCTTGAAATGGACCGCTACAAAAAAGAAAAAAACAATCCAACAATTAACGATTAATACTTTATCGAGTGCGGCAAATAGCATCCTAGACACTTTAAAAACCAAGGAAACAATATATATTGATGAATTAAAGACGATTGCAGCCTTATCCGATGCAGATTTATCGGAAGGATTATTAGTATTGGAGTTAGAACAACTGATTAGTATTTTACCCGGAAAAAAGATTACGCTTTTATAATCGGTCGCTTATTCCATTTATACAGTAGCAGCGTGGTAATAATTGCCAATATCCCCGGTAGCGAAAAAGCATATATAAAATTAGCAGGGTTGTTTTGATAGATAGCCGCCGATACCAAAGCACCGCCGCCAATGCCAACCTCTAGCGCAATATACATAGATGCGATAGCTTTCCCTCTTGTTTCCGGTGAGGCAAGATCGATGGTCCATGCAGTTATAGTAGGCGTACTAACTCCCCAACTCAAGCCATATATAACAGAGCCTATCAACATCATAGTTACAGAATTCGCAAATGCCAATATACCCATAGCAATTATCAAAGCGAAGGCCGACATGATCAGCATAGGTATTCTTCCAATTTTATCAGATAGCTTACCGGTTAAAAAACGAATAACTAAAGAAGCGATGGTAAAAAAGGCAAAAAATATTCCCTTATTATGCAAGCCCAAGTGCTCACTTAAATCGGGTGCAATAGTAAGAACGGTACCTATAGAAAAGCATAATAACACTGTAGTAATAGCAGGTAATAAAGCCGTTTTTTCGAAAATTTCATTTCGTTTTACTCTTAATAAATGAGGCCTGAATTTTTCAGGCTCTAGCAAAGTTTCTTTTACATTATAGAGTATTACCACAGAACCCAGTGCAAAAATAGATGAGGCATAAAACATAGTATCATAACCATATCTAGCAACAAAATAACTGCCTACCACCGGGCCAACAGAAGATCCTAACGTGTAGCCAATAGCTAATGCCCCCATGGCTTCCCCCCTTCGGGATTCGTGAACCACATCAGCTCCGTAAGCAGCCGTAGCAGTAGGTTTGAAGCCGGTAGAAAATCCATGTATAAATCGTAAAAATAAAAATCCGGCTACAGAAGTGAGAACAGGATATAATAAACTACAAACAACACAAGTAAGAGATCCGAATATCATCACAGGTACACGACCAACGGTATCGGTTAATTTCCCACTAAAGGGTCGGGAAATACCTGCCATCAAAGTAAACAATGCTATGATGAGTCCCTTATATTCCGCACCCCCCAACATGGTAAGATAACCCGGTAATTCAGGTATCATCATATTAAAGCTTGTAGCAAATAAAACATTGCTTAAACAGAGCAGCGCGAATTGGAAAGTAAAAAACCGATGATTGCTGGTTGAGTTCGATAGTGACATTTCTGGTGTAAAGATAACAGAATTAATTTGGAAGCAATTTGAACCTTGCCCTATCTTTGCACATGGCAACAAAGCTTACACGTTCCGTTTCCGCGAACAATAACTCCCGATTATTTGGTGAAGGATTAACCTTCGATGATGTTCTGTTAATGCCCGCTTATAGCGAGATATTACCACGTGAAGTGAGCACCCGCACCCATCTTACCAAACAAATTACGTTGAACATCCCGATGCTCTCAGCGGCTATGGATACCGTTACGGAAGCTAATCTAGCCATTGCGCTGGCACGTGAAGGAGGGCTTGGCATTCTGCATAAAAATATGAGTATTGAAAAGCAGGCTGAGCAAGTACGTAAGGTTAAAAGAAGTGAAAGTGGTATGATCATCGACCCTATTACACTCTTAGTAGAAGCAACCATTGGAGATGCCTTACGGCTGATGAAGGAAAATAAAATTGGAGGCATACCGGTTGTAGATAATGCAGGTAAATTAGTGGGCATCCTTACCAACAGAGATTTACGTTTTGAAACCGATATGCGCAGGCATGTAAAAGAAGTGATGACAAAAGAAAATTTGATCATCGCCCCCGAAGGAACCGATTTGAAAAAAGCAGAGAAAATTTTACGTCAGCATAAAATCGAAAAACTGCCGGTAGTAAATAAGCAAGGTAAACTGATCGGACTTATCACATACCGGGATATTTTACAATTACGCAATTATCCGAATGCGGTAAAAGATGGTTTAGGAAGATTATTGGTAGGTGCGGCGTTGGGTATTACCAACGATTTAATGGATCGTGCAGCAGCCTTACAACAAGTAGGTGTGGACATAGTAACGCTGGATAGCGCGCACGGGCATAGCAAGGGTGTTATTCAAGCATTAAAAGCGTTGAGAAAGAATTTCAAAACACTACAAATAATTGCGGGTAATGTAGGCACAGCAGCCGGTGCAAAAGCTTTGGCTGATGCTGGAGCCGATTGCATTAAAGTGGGTATTGGTCCGGGTTCAATTTGTACAACCCGTATTGTAGCAGGTGCAGGTGTTCCGCAACTTACCGCGGTAATGGAAGCTGCCAAGGCATTAAAACCATTGGGCATTCCTTTAATTGCAGACGGTGGTATCAGATATACCGGTGATATGGTGAAAGCACTTGCCGCAGGTGCCAATGTAGTGATGATGGGAAGTGTATTTGCCGGGGTAGAGGAAAGTCCGGGTGATACGATTATTTATGAAGGTCGTAAGTTCAAAGAGTACCGAGGCATGGGAAGTTTAGGAGCCATGAGCCAAGGTAGTGGCGATAGATATTTTCAGGATGTAGAAGCCGATATCAAAAAATTTGTACCGGAGGGTATTGAAGGTCGTGTAGCTTATAAAGGAAGTTTAAGTGAAATCGTATATCAATATGTAGGCGGGTTACGTGCCGGTATGGGTTATTGCGGGGCTAAAGATATAGCTGCTTTACAACAAGCTACTTTTGTAAAAATTACTAATGCGGGTATGAAGGAAAGTCATGCACATGATATCGATATCACCAAAGAGGCGCCAAATTATAGCAGGAAGTGATGAGTTAAGAATTAGGAATTAAGAATTCTGAATTTATAGAACGTGTAGTTCCTGTAGTATTATTTGCTTAATGATGGTGTTAAATCAGGTTTTCAAAACCTAGCTCTACCATAAAACCTACTAAATCATTAGGCGATATCAATATTTTATGGCTTTGAGTTACCAATATAATGGTTGTGTTAAGATTGGTACAGTAAACTTCCATAATACCAAGTGTGGAATTCGAATAAGTGCCCGTATAGCCTAATAAGCCGCCATCGCTAAACACTCTTCTACTTTGTTTTAAAAGCTCGGGCTCTACTATTTGGGCATCTAGAATACTTGATCTTGGAATGCGGATATTTTTTACATGACGATGTATTATTATTTCATGATCAGCAATGCTATACCCTATTATTTGTCGCAGATAAGGAATCGAGAAAACTAAAAGAAAAATAAGCCATAACACAAATACTTGTGATATATCATTCTGCTTTAATGAAATAAAAAGCAATATTGTGATCAGGCTAAAAAGAACAATACCTAAATAACTATACAACTTTCCCTTTGCATCCGGCATTGCTTTATACATATGGTAATTTACAAAATAATTATCTGCATTAACTTTAAATACGACTTAAATTTTATATACCTAGTACAATACAATTTTCCGTACTTTGCTTATATCCATTTTGTGTACAGAAATGAAAGTGAGTACTTCTTCAAAAAAATATTGGGCATATAGCGTACTCAGTGGTTTACTGCTATTTTTTTCTTGGCCCCCTTATCCACTAGCTTTCTTAATAGTGCTTGGATTTGTACCCTTATTTTTAATTGCGGAATCAACAAACAAGGGGTTTTTTAAGTACGTTTTTACTGCAATGCTTATTTGGAATATAGGCGCAACCTGGTGGGTATGTAATTCTACGCTTATTGGGGGTATTAGTGCCATTATTGCGAATAGCTTACTCATGTGTATCCCCTGGATAGCCTATCATAAATCGAAACAGTTTTTAACTCCAATTACTGCATTGGTTGGTTTTATATCTATTTGGCTTTACTTTGAATATATACACTTAAACTGGGAACTGAGTTGGCCATGGCTAACTTTAGGAAATGTATTTGCTAATAATACTCATTTTATTCAATGGTATAGTTATACCGGTGTTGCAGGAGGTTCATTGTTCATTCTTCTCGAAAATATTTTATTGCTTATCGTTATAACAAAATGGCACTCCAATAAGAACATAAAAAATTGGCTGCCTTTTGCCGGATTATTTTTTGTAATACCTTTTCTGCTATGGGTATGGAGTAATACATTAGAAAGAAAAAACTATCAACCTCTTACAGCTACAAAAAATATTGTTGCCATTCAACCAAATGTAAATGCATACGAAAAGTTTTCTATTGAATCAGCATCTCAGCAAATCAATAACTTGATACAGCTTTCTGAGAAAGCCATTGACACCAATACGGTTTTAATACTATGGCCCGAAACGGCTATGAGTGTTGGGGAATGGCAAAATCTGGTAGCGCAAAACAGATACTACCAGCCGGTATTTGCTTTTATGCAAAAACATCCTTCCGTCACTTTAATATCGGGTATTGAGACCTTTAAAAATTATGGTAACATAAAAGAAACAATTACTGCTAAGCAAACAGATATAGGCACGTATTATGACAATTTTAATGCAGCCATTAAAATTACCGCCGGCTCTCCACTTGAGTTTTATAATAAAAGTAAACTGGTACCCGGCGTAGAAGCGCTCCCTTCATTCTTACAAATACTCTCACCGGTTTTTGAAAAATTTGGCGGCAGCACCGGTGGCTACGGAAAATCGGCTGAAGCTGCTGTATTTACAAGTGCAGACAAAAATTACATTGCGGCTCCCATTATTTGTTATGAAAGTATTTATGGAGACTATATAAGAACTTATGTAGAAAAAAAAGCTACGCTTTTAAGTATTATTACAAACGATGGTTGGTGGGGCAACACACCAGGCTATCAACAACACTTGGCTTACGCAAAACTAAGAGCTATTGAAAATAACAGATGGGTTATACGTAGTGCTAATACCGGTGTTTCTGCCATTATAGACAATAAAGGGAATATCCTTCAATCCCTGGGCTGGGATAAACAAGGCTTTGTGAAAGCGAATATTCCCTTATATACCAATATCACTGCCTATACAAAACATGGTGATATCATTTATTTTATTGCGGAAGGTGCTGCTGTTACAGTATTGCTTATATTGTTATACATGGCCATCGTTCAAAAATTATTTTCAAAGAATAAGAAAAAATGAGTGCGCTCAAAACGATATCGACAGATCATTACGAATTGTTTTATGAAGATGCCGGATATGGTTTCCCTATTATGCTGTTACATGGATTTGGAGAAGATCGCACTATTTGGGATGATCAGGTAATAGCGCTGTCGAAAAATTATAGAGTACTGGTTGTTGATCTTCCCGGTACGGGAAAATCCATACAGAAAAATGAAAACCCCATTACCATTGACTCTATGGCAGATGCCATACATGCCTTATTACATTATGAAGTAATTCATGAATGTATTTTATTGGGTCATAGTATGGGTGGATATATTAGTTTATGTTTTGCGGAAAAATACCCTGAATTATTAAAAGCATGGGGACTCATTCATTCTACTGCTTATGCGGATTCAGCTGAAAAAAAATTAATCCGAACAAAAGGAATAGAAACTATGGAACAGTACGGCGGTCATGCTTTCCTTAAGAACACTATCCCTAATTTATTCAGTGCAACTTCTAAACAAATAATCCCTGAAAAAATAAACGCACTTATTGATAAGTCTGCTGCTTTTCAAACAGCCTCTTTACAAGCCTATTATGCCACCATGCGCGATAGACCCGATAGAACACATGTTCTTTTGTCGGCCACGGTACCTGTTTTGTTTATTGTGGGAACTGAAGACGCGGCAGCTCCTTTAACAGATATACTAGCGCAATCACACCTGCCAAATAAATCGTATATTCATGTACTGGAGAATGTTGGTCACATGAGTATGCTGGAAGCACCTCAACTACTCAATCAATATCTTCTTCAGTTTATAGAAGGAGTGATTTAGTTGATATGAAAAGGTTGTTTTTTTTGATAGTAGTAATGCAGCTCTGCACCGGTGTTTTGGCAAAACATGTTGCGGGAGGAGAGCTTTTTTATACTTACTTGAATGATACACCTGATGGAACCGGTAAAAACTATAAGATTGTTTTAAGATTATTCAGAGATTGTAATTCAACAGGCCCCCTATTAACAAATGAATCTGTTACCGTTGGTATTTATGAAAGTGGCTTACTCAAAACTTCCTTACCGCTGCCTTTAGATGGGCCTATCAGCACCCTTAGTCTTACCACATCCGCATTTCCTTGTTTAACGGGAAATATTAATGTTTGTTATCAATTGGCGATTTTTAGTAATTACATTACATTACCCAATAATACAGCAGGATATACCCTTTCTCGAATAGGATGTTGTAGGGTTGATTTTATTACAAATATTGGTCTGAGTTCAGGTATTGGAAGTAACTACAGTACCCGAATACCCGGTACACAAACTTTACCCAGTGGTTATAATAATAGTCCACAATTCAACATAAAAGATACTGCATTGGTATGTGCGAGTAAAAAATTCACACTCGATTTTGGTGCGCAAGATGCGGATGGTGATAAGCTCACTTATTCTTTTTGTGATGCCTATGCCGGAAACGGTAGCAATGCTACGGTACCTCCTGGTATTTTAAACCAACAGGCTGTTCCATATTCTCCGCCGTATTCAGGTAGTTCGCCGCTTGGTTCAAGTGTTACTATCGATCCAAATACCGGTATTATTTCTGGAATTGCCCCACCCGAAGGTAAGTACGTGGTAAGTGTTTGTATCACCGAATGGAGAAATAATAGTCCCTTTAATGAACATCGAAAAGATTTTATTTTAGAGGTAAAAAGTTGCGATCTGATTGAAGCTAATTTGCCAAAAAAAATTGTTCAATGTAGAGATTATACGGTACTACTTGAAAATGGATCTACCGCTTCGGGGATTACAAACTATATCTGGAATTTTGGAGATTCATTAGTAAACACATACCCACAGTCGGGTTCTGTGCAACATACCTATAAAAATCCGGGTACGTATAAAGCAACACTAACCGTAACAGGACCAAGAGGATGTGTGGGAACAGATACTGCACAAGTACTCGTTTATCCGGGATTCAAACCCGGTTTTACGGTACAAGGAAGTTGCTTACTAAACCCATATCAGTTTAAAGACACTACCAGTTCTGTTTTTGGTATCGTTAATTTTTGGAAATGGGATTTTGGTGATGAAACAACACTGGCAGATACTGCTATTACAAAAAATGCTACCTACACGTATAGCACTGCCTCTATTAAACCAGTAATATTGATTAGTGGCGATTCAAAAGGATGTATAGATAGTACCAAATTTAATTTATCGGTAAACGATAAGCCATTTATTCAATTACCCTTCAGAGATACCCTTATTTGCGACATCGATACCTTAGCTATTCCTGTTAAAAATGCTACCGGCACATTTTCTTGGTTACCAAATAAGAAAATTGTTAATAGAAATACTAATAACCCATCTGTTTTTCCAAAAGATACAACGAAGTATTATGTAACAGTTAATGATAATGGATGTACAAATACAGATTCACTAGTTGTAAATGTATTACCGTTTATTAAAGTAAAGGCCGGAATGGATACTACTATCTGTAGAACAGATTCTTTTCAACTGCGAACGGTTAGTCAGGCTTTACAATTTCAATGGACGAGCAACACCGGTGAAATTGTACAGTCGGTTAAGCAACCCTTTGTGAAACCGCTAACCAATACCACTTATTACGTGATAGCTAACCTGGGTAAATGCCAGGATAGAGATAGCGTGCATATCAGATCAACTCCTTATCCATCTGCGAATGCAGGTACAGACACCGCTATTTGTGCCAATACAAAAATTGTGTTGCAAGGAAGTATTGTAGGTAGCTCTTTTAGCTGGTTTCCTACCAATAATATGTACAATGCAAATACTTTAAACCCCACGATTGCACCATCAAAAAACACAGTATATACCTTAACTGTTAGAGATACTTTAGGTTGTAATAAAACAGTAACAGATAGTATTGCTGTTACCGTAGTTCCATTAGTAAGTGTATTTGCAGGTAACGATACAGCGGTATCTATTAATCAACCTTTACAATTATTAGCTACCGGTGCGAATAGCTACTATTGGACGCCTGCCCTTGGATTAAGCGATAGAACTATTGCTAACCCCATTGCCACTTATGGAGAGGGTATTGATTCTGTTTTGTATCGTGTGGTAGGATCTAATGGGGGTACCTGTTTTGGAGAGGATCAAATACTAGTAAAGATTTTTAAAAAGGGACCTGATATTTTTGTGCCTTCCGGTTTTACCCCCAATGGAGATGGTAAAAATGATATTTTAAAACCTATACCGATTGGCATAACAAGTATCTCCTATTTCCGAGTATTTAATAGATGGGGAGAATTGATGTTCCAAACAAGTGAAATAGGTAAGGGTTGGAACGGAATTTTTAATGGTACTGCTATGCCCTCAGGTGCTTATATATTCATGACCGAAGGAAAAGACTATTCCGGGAAAACTATTTTTAGAAAAGGTACATCGGTATTGATTCGTTAACCGATTTATACAAAGCTTTAACAAGTTAGGCAGCCAAAGCCATATTTTTTGTTTCTTATTGAAGTAATTTTACGTTAATGAGAGATCGATTACTGTTGTTACTAATATCCACTGTTATCACTTATGCGGCAAGTGCTAATCATTTAAAAGGGGGCTGGATACAATACGAATATTTAGGTAATGGTTCTGCCCCGAATACTTCAAAATATAAAATTACAGTAAGACAGTATCTAGATTCTTCTTCCATTAATAATCCCGGGCAACGAGATGCACAAGTTTTTCTGGGAATATTCAATACTTCAACCAATGCATCGATTACAACACTAACTATTCCCAGGAGCAGTTTTACGCTCATGTTCAAAACCACTTTTGATCCTTGTATCTCCGGTAAGCCAAGAGCAAATTATATCATTGATATATATACTACAGAAGTTGACTTACCGGATATTGCTGAAGGATATACCTTGGCAGTTCAAAGATGTTGTAGAATAAATGGGATTGTGAATGTGTCTCCTCCATCTAATTCAACAGGTGTTACCTACAGCACCACTATTCCCGGTAATATTAATAATGTAAGTTATAAAAATAATAATAGCCCTGTATTTGCTCAAAAAGACACCGTTGTTGTTTGCTATAGCTCGCCTTTCACTTTTGATTTTTCAGCCACTGATGCCGATAAAGACTCTATTTCCTATTCCTTTTGCGATGGTTTAAATGGGGGCGGACAAGGGCAGGGTAACTGTCTAAGTTGCGCAACACCTAATCCGCCAGCTAATCCGCCCTATAATTCGATTATTTATGCTTCTTCTTTCGATGGAAGTAACCCTATGTCTACTTCCGTTAAAATTAATCCAATTACGGGTTTGATATCGGGTGTGGCTCCCGCTACAGTTGGGGATTATGTGGTAGGTGTATGTGCGAGTGAGTTTAGAAATGGAGTATTGATCGGTAGAACAAAAAAAGAAATTCATATTACTGTTGCAGATTGCTCTTTATCGGCTGCTTCATTAAAACCAAGCTATATTACCTGTAATGGATATACCTTGAGTTTTCAAAACGAGTCTGGCAGCTCTGCAGTTGATAAATACTTATGGGATTTTGGGGTAACCACTTCTACTACCGATACCTCTACCAATCCTACGCCCACTTATACTTACAAAGACACAGGTACTTATACCATGAAATTATTGGTAACCAATACCGGTGGTTGCCGAGATTCTGCTACGGCACAAGTAAAAATATATCCGGGTTTTGTTCCCGGGTTTACAGTAAACGGAAGCTGCTATTTTAATAATTACCAATTCAAAGATGCTACCACTACCCTATACGGAGTTGTCAACAGTTGGAAATGGGACTTCGGGGATCTTAGTACGCTGGCAGATACCGCGAGTACAAAAGATACGTTTTGGAGGTATCCTGCTCCTACCACAGCTGCAGTTCGCTTAATTGTTACCAATAGCAAGGGTTGTATAGATACTATAACTAAGAATGTTGTAATTGCTGATAAACCATCTCTCAACTTGGCTTTTAAAGACACACTCATTTGCAGTATTGATTCTGTTCCATTAAAAGCAAATATTAATTCCGGTACTATTAGCTGGACGGTTGGCAATGCTGCCAACAGATCGCGAATTATTAATCCGAATACAGCTTCACCTATCGTTTTCCCAAAAGATACTACACAATATTATGTTACGGTAAATGATAATGGTTGTTCCAATAGAGACACGGTTACGGTAAATGTATTGCAATTTATAACGGTTCGTGCAGGTGTGGATACTACCATATGTTTGACTGATACGTTGCAGTTGAAGCCAATCAGTGATGCATTGAGTTATAAGTGGACAGCCAGCACCGGTGAAACTGTGAAGCCTGTAAAAAATCCTTTCGTGCGTCCATTAACACGAACAAAATATTATGTTACAGCTAACTTGGGTTATTGCCAGGCACGTGATTCTGTAAACGTATATGTTGCCCCATATCCGCAAGCGGCGGTTGGTCCGGATACAGCCATTTGCTTTAATACCAGATTCCAATTGAGCGGACAATATATTGGATCTGCGTTTAGATGGTCGCCTACAAACAATATGTACAATGCAAACTCACTCAATCCTATCGTAGCGCCAACCAGAACAACCAGTTATGTTTTAACAGCAACTGATACATTGGGTTGTAATAAACCGGTTTCTGATACCATCCTAGTTACCGTGATTCCGCCGGTAATACTCAAAGCAGGCAGAGATACCTTGGTAGTACCCGCACAACCCTTACAGCTGAACGCTATTGCAACGGGAAATGTAACTTTCAGTTGGAGCCCCTCAACGGGCTTAAACAATACCACGATTGCTAATCCTATAGCCATATATGACGATCAAACTGATTCAGTAAGATATACAGTGAGGGCAACTGCTGCGGGAGGTTGTTATGCAGAAGATTATTTTACAGTAAGAATAGTGAAATCCGAGCCAAATATTTTTGTACCATCAGGATTTACACCAAACGGTGATGGGAAAAATGATATACTAAAACCGGTTACTGTTGGAATTTCAACTTTGAACTATTTTGCCGTTTACAATCGGTATGGCGAATTACTATACAAGACAACCCAATTAGGACAAGGATGGGATGGTTGGTATAATGGAGTAATGCAGCCTTCAGGTACTTATGTTTTTCAAACAGAAGGTACTGATTATTTGGGTAAAAAAGTTTACCGAAAGGGAACTGTTGTTTTGATACGTTAGTTCGCTATTTTTACATAGTAAGAAGCTATGAAAAAAATTATATTAATTACCGGTGCCAGTTCCGGATTTGGTGAAGCCAGTGCATATACTTTCGCGAAAGCAGGTTGGGATTGTATTATTACCGGAAGAAGGAAAGATCGCTTAGAAAAGTTAGCAACCACTTTACAAACCGAATTTGGCGTTAAGATACTAGTACTGCCATTTGATGTACAACATAAAGATGCTGTATTTAGTGCCATTGAAAACCTACCTGAATCGTGGAAAGCTATTGATGTATTATTGAATAATGCAGGTCTGGCTTTAGGAAGAGACTCTTTTGAAAATGCATCGTTGGATGACTGGGATACCATGATAGATACGAATGTAAAAGGGTTGATGTATGTGTCGAAAGCAGTACTTCCTTTATTTATACAACGCAAAAAAGGGCATATCATCAATATCGGTTCAACGGCCGGGAAAGAGGTATATAAAGATGGGAATGGTTATTGCGCAACTAAACATGCGGTAGATGCTATTAGTAAAGCCATGCGTATTGATTTATTACCTTACCAAATAAAAGTTACGGCCATACATCCCGGTGCCGCAGATACTGAATTTTCATTGGTAAGATATAAAGGAGATGAAGATAAAGCAGCGAAAGTTTATGAGGGTTATAAAGCACTGGATGCACAAGATGTAGCTGATATTATTTTTTATGCAGCAACATTACCCGATCATGTATGTATTAATGATTTAACGGTAACCTGTTTATCACAAGCCAATTCATTCTATCTGCATAAGGAATAGGCGAAAGGTTACAGGTAATAGGTTACAGTAAAAGACCTATTCCCTGCTCCCTATTACCTATAACCTATTACCTTTTACCTATAACCTTTCCTCATGTTCACCTCCAACCCTATCTGCAAATTATTCAATATTGAATATCCGATTATTCAAGCAGGAATGGTGTGGGCAAGCGGTTGGAAGCTGGCAAGTGCAGTAAGCAATGCAGGCGGTTTGGGTATAATTGGTGCAGGCAGCATGTATCCTAACGTACTACGAGAACATATCCAACAATGTAAATCGGCTACCATTAAGCCTTTTGGCGTAAATCTGCCTTTATTATATCCCGACTTAGACCAACATATTCAAATCATTATAGAAGAAAAAGTACCCATTGTATTTACCAGTGCCGGTAATCCAAAAACCTGGACAAGCAAATTAAAAGCGGCAGGTATAAAAGTGGTTCATGTAGTAAGCAGCAGCAAATTTGCAAAAAAATCAGAAGAAGCAGGTTGTGATGCAGTTGTAGCAGAAGGGTTTGAAGCGGGTGGACATAATGGTAGAGAAGAAACAACCACATTAGTTTTAATACCTGCTGTAAAAGCAAGCGTACAAATTCCGGTAATTGCCGCAGGGGGTATTGCAACAGGATCTCAAATGCTGGCTGCTTTCGCATTAGGAGCCGATGCAGTTCAAGTAGGGAGTCGTTTTGTTTGTACTCCGGAAGCCTCTTCTCATATTCACTTTAAAGAAGCCATTATAGCGGCTCAAGAAGGTGATACCAAATTGAGTATGAAAAAATTAGTACCGGTGAGGTTATTAAAAAATGATTTTGCCAATAAAATTGAAGAAGCCGAACAGCGAGGCGCTGATGCTATTGAGTTACAAACTATCCTTGGAAGGGCACGTGCTAAAAAAGGGATGTTCGAAGGTGATATGCAAGAAGGCGAATTAGAAATCGGACAGGTTGCCTCACTTATTAATGATATAAAGCCTGCAGGAAAAGTTGTAGCAGAGATGATCGAAGAATATCAGCAATCCTTATCTCTGCTACAAAAAAATATCCATTAGAAAATTAATACACGATTACTTTATCATTTTCTTTAATCAATTTAACAAACTGAGTAGGTAAAGTAAAACTTGCATTTTTATTTACAAGATCTGCTTCTGTAATACCCCTTGCTTTGCTTGAATTTGTTGATAAATAAATTTTTACTCCCGCTTTAAGTAATACGTCAAGATGTTCTTTTAATTTACCGGTTCCTAGTCCTACCACACTTTCAATGGTTTGATCACGAATTAATGTTACGCCATCCCCTGCTAAAAAAAGCGTAACCGTATTTCCCTCTTCTACAGCTGTTCTGGCTAATAAAAAAGCAAGGGCGGATTTGGTTGGATTTTCTGTTCCGCAAGTGACTTGAATTAACAATTTCATGGGTGAAGTACTTGTTTGTGCCATAAGTGTTGTTTTACTCGCTAAAGAAATACAGGTAATTAATATAACCTGTAGCATGATTTGCTTAGCTATTTTTTTCATATTTAAAAATTTATAGCACAAGATTACACTATGGCAAAACCATTAAACGGTATCAAAAGATACAAAACAGGGATTTACTTGATTTCGATTTGTCCTCTTAGTAGTTTTAATTTTTTTTCTTTCTCGAATTGCTTGAGGATTCGCGAAACAACTACTCGGGTTGTTCCCAGTTCATTTGCAATTGTTTGATGGGATAAATTTAATATCCTGCTTTCATCTGTAATGACCCTTCTGCGTAAATACTCCATAATACGTACGGGCATATGTTCAAAAACAACACCTTCAAAATTATTGATTAGCTCATCGTACCGCCGGCGAAACATGGCGATGATATATTGATTCCAGGAGGGAAATTGCAATTGCCATTCTGTTAAAAAGTTAGCCGGAAATATAAGCAGTTCTGTAGGTTCCATCACCACACCGTGTGAAACACTCTTATTATTAAAATAGGCTGCAGCTAAGCTCATAGTGCAGGTTTCGCCTTCACGAACATAATACAATGAAAACTCACGATCTTCTTTTTGTTGAAATACCCTGATAGACCCTTTTAATACAATAGGCAGGAACCGAACATATTGTCCGATCTTAACAATCGTATCTCCTTTCTGAAAATGGAGAATTTGACCATGCGTAAGTAAGGCTTCTTGTAACGCAGGCTCTTTAAATGCTTTAAGTGATGTGACGATAGCTTTTTGGTTATCCATCGTGCGTATTTTATCCGAAATCGATCTCGGTATTATCCCCAATATTCAGACTTCTACTCAACCCTTTCACAGACGCATCGCTTCCGATTAAAGAGTTATCTAAAACCACTTCAAATAAATTTGTATAAGACCCGATAATACTATCACGCACAATGGAATGTTTGATAGAAGTATTGGCACCAATCGCTACATGTGGTCCAATGATCGCATTTGAAATTTCACAACCCGGAGCAATACTTACCGGGGGAATGATGATGGTATCTTTAAAATTGTGGTTTTCATTGATATTCCCTCCGAATTTCTTTAAAAGTGTTGCATTGCTTTCTAACAGTGTTTCCTTCTTCCCACAATCAAACCAGTTTTTTACTTTAAAAGATTGAAATTTTGCACCTCGCTTTATCATACAATCCAGTGCATCGGTGAGATTATACTCGCCTTGTGTTTTGATATCTTGCATAAACAAGTGATGCAAACACTCAAATAAAAAATGAGTTTCTTTAATCTTATATAAACCTACCAAGGCCATATTACTTTTAGGTATAGCCGGCTTCTCTACAACCTGATCTATGAATCCTTGCTCATCAATACTGGCTACGCCAAAATTGCGGGGGTCATCTACCTTCTTTACACCCAGCATGCTATAAGGGCTATTCACCACTTCTTGTACATCATACTCGCAAATAGTATCTCCTAAGGCTACAAATACTTCATCAGTTCCAACAATATTTCGGGTGAGTTCAATGGCATGACCGGTACCCTGTCTTTCATTCTGAAAAACAAAATGAGTGGTTAGATCCGGATAGGTTTGACGCACATAGTCTTGAATTTTTTCCCCCAAATAACCAACAATAAAAATAAATTCCCGGATTCCTGCATCCTTGAATTGATCTACAATAAAACTCAAAATTGTTTTCCCGGCAATGGGTATCAAGGCCTTCGGCTGAGTATAAGTATGTGGTCGTAGTTTAGTTCCGGCTCCGGCAACAGGTATAATCGCTTTCATGAGGGCTCTTTATGTTTTTTGACTACAAATTATCAACATGTACATTACACACAATAGTCAAATGGAACGTGAAAATAGTAAATACCCTGAATTATCCCAATTTTGTGGAAATCATGGTAAATTCGCACCAAAATACGTCTAATGCCAAAAGATACCCAAGTTTTCGATTTAATTAAACAGGAATTAATACGTCAGCGTCATGGAATTGAGCTTATTGCTTCTGAGAACTTTACGAGTTTAGAGGTAATGCAGGCTATGGGTAATGTGATGACCAATAAATATGCAGAAGGATACCCCGGAAAAAGATATTATGCAGGCTGTGAAATTGTAGATCAAACAGAGCAATTAGCTATAGACCGATTAAAAGCCATTTTTAATATTGACTATGCCAACGTACAACCGCATAGTGGTGCGCAAGCCAATGCTGCAGTAGCCTTAGCGGTTTTACAGCCGGGCGATGCTACTTTAGGATTAGATTTAAGTATGGGCGGGCATCTTACCCATGGAAGCGCCGTTAACTACAGTGGCAAATTATATCAGCCTCATTTTTATGGTGTAGTGAAAGAAACCGGCTTAATAGATTATGAGATGCTTGAGAAAAAAGCTCGTGAAGTAAAACCAAAATTAATTTACTGTGGTGCCAGTGCATATAGTAGAGATTGGGATTATGCCAGAATCAGAAAAGTAGCCGATGAAGTAGGTGCCTTAGTGATGGCAGATATTGCTCACCCTGCAGGCCTCATTGCTAAAAAATTATTGAATTCTCCTTTTGAGCATTGTCATTTTGTTACGTCTACCACGCATAAAACCTTAAGAGGGCCACGCGGGGGTATTATTATGATGAAAAAAGATTTTGAAAATCCCTGGGGATTGAATGATGTAAAGGGTAATATTCGGATGATGAGTAATATTATTGATATGGCTGTATTCCCGGGTATTCAAGGAGGCCCGTTAGAACACGTAATTGCTGCTAAGGCTGTTGCTTTTGGAGAAATTTTATCAGACGATTTCCTAGTCTATCAACAACAAGTACAAAAAAATGCACAATCGATGGCAGCTGCTTTTGTTGATAAAGGTTATCATATTATCAGTGGAGGAACAGATAACCACCTGATGTTAATTGATTTACGTAATAAAAATATAAGCGGTAAGAAAGCAGAACAAGCGCTGGTACAAGCCGATATTACTGCCAATAAAAATATGGTTCCCTTTGATGATAAAAGCGCCTTTGTAACATCAGGTATCCGTTTTGGAGTAGCTGCTATTACAACCAGAGGTATGAAAGAAGAACATATGCCATTTGTAGTAGATGCTATCGATAATGTACTTACCCACGCAGATGATGCATCCGTAATTACAGCCGTGAGAAAAGAGGTAAATGCATTTATGGAGCAATTCGTTTTATACCCGGAATTAGGATAATTCATAACTCTTAATTCATAATTCACTATATTATGATCCAACGTATTCAAAGTTTATGGCTTCTACTCGCAGCAGCTTTTACAACTGGTAGTTTTAAGTTTTCTTTTTTTAGTGGTAATCAATTAAATACTACAACCAACGTCAAAGAATTTATTCGATATACTGCTCAGCAAAATGTATGGATTCTCATACTTACTGTAATTATATCTGTTACGGCTTTAGTAAGTATTTTTATGTATAAAGACAGAAAACGTCAGTCACTCATAGTATTGGCAGCCGGTATTCTTTCCATTATACTTATTGGACTGTATTTTTCTATTGAAAGTAATTTTACGGAATCTAGTTTAGATCTCAGTTCACTCATACATTTTTCGATACCATTATTTTTAGCACTTGCACTTCGCGCCATTTATAAAGACGAAAAATTAGTGAAGAGTGCGGATAGGATTAGGTAAGAAGGTGTAAGGTAGAAGGTAGAAGGTAGAAGGTATAAGGTTGAAGGTATAAGGTTGGCCGACTCCCGGACTTCCCGACTTTCGGACTTCCTCACAAAAACCTCCCCGTAATACTCTCTTTCACTTTTTTTGAACCCGCAGGTACACCTGCATATACCAGTGTGCCGCCTCCATCGCCAGCTTCAGGTCCCATATCGATCATCCAATCGGCCGATTTAATAACATCGGTATTATGTTCAATAACAATCAAGGAATGCCCCTGCTCAATGAGTGCATTAAAAGAATTGAGTAATTTTTTTATATCATGAAAATGCAATCCGGTTGTAGGCTCATCGAAAATAAAAAGTACATGCCCGATTCCTTTTCCTTTACCTAAAAAACTTGCCAGCTTAACGCGCTGCGCTTCACCCCCACTTAACGTATCACTACTTTGCCCCAATTTTACGTATCCCAAACCCACATCATGCAAAGGTTGTATGGCAACTCGTATGGCTTTTTCTTCTTTGAAAAATTCGAGGGCTTCATCTACACTCATTTCTAATACATCATGAATTGACTTACCATTATATTTTACTTCCAACACCTCCTCTTTAAATCGTTTACCACCACAGGATTCACAAGTAAGGTGTACATCCGCTAAAAACTGCATTTCTATAATCTGTTCTCCCTCGCCTTTACAGGTATCGCATCTACCGCCATCAACATTAAATGAAAAATGTTTAGGTTGAAATCCACGTAGTTTAGAAAGGCTTTGTTTGGAATATAAATCACGAATAGAATCATAAGCTTTGATATAAGTAATTGGGTTACTACGAGACGATTTACCGATTGGGTTTTGGTCTATCATTTCAATTTGTGAAATTCCGTCTATATCTCCTATTATTTGTTTATGCAATCCTACTTTTTCTGAAAACTCACCTTTCAACTTTTGCAAGGCAGGATATAAAATCTGTTTCACCAAAGTGGTTTTACCACTACCACTCACACCCGTAACAACGCAAAACAAATGAAGCGGGAATTCAACTGTAATATTTTTTAAATTATTTTGTCTGGCTCCTTCCACTTTCAAACTACTATTCCATTTTCTTGTTTGCTTGGGCGATTCAATAGTGTATTCTCCCTTTAAATATTTACCGGTAAGACTTTCTTTATGATCAATAATCATTTTATAGTCTCCGGCTGCTACCACTTCCCCACCCAAATGAGAAGCTAAAGGTCCCATATCTATAATATGATCAGCTTCGCGCATAATCATTTCATCATGTTCTACTACTACAACCGTATTCCCTAAATCACGCAAGGATTTTAATACCTCGATTAAACGAGCAGTATCTCTGGAATGAAGTCCGATAGAAGGTTCATCTAATATGTATAATGAATTGGTAAGATTACTACCTAAACTACGCGTTAGCTGAATTCTTTGGCTCTCACCGCCACTTAATGAGTTGGCAAGACGGTTTAAGGTGAGATACCCTAAACCTACATCTAATAAGGTTTTAATGCGTTGATGTAGCTCTAATAAAATCCTTTTAGCTATTGCCTGATCTTGTTCACTTATTATTAATGTATCAAACCAATTCTTTAGTTCTTTCACAGGCATTTCGCAAAGTTCTCCTATATGTTTATCACTCACTTTTACATACAGTGCTTCTTTACGTAAGCGATATCCACCACAGGTTTGACAATCGGTTCTACCCCTATATCTACTCAATAAAACCCGGTACTGAACTTTATATAAATTTTGTTCTACCTCTTTGAAGAAATCGTGAATTCCATATACCCCATTACCGCCATGCCATAATTGTAGGTACTGCTCTTTGGTAAGATCGATAACTGGTTTATGAATAGGGAAGCCTAGTTTACCGGCTCCTTTTATAAATTGTTCTTTCCACCATACTAATTTCTCTCCTTTCCAAGGCGCAACGGCGCCTTCGTATACACTCAATCGTTGATCGGGGATTACCAAACTGCTATCTATCCCTAATACTTGTCCGAACCCTTCACAAACACTACATGCACCATAGGGATTATTAAAAGAAAACAGATTGGGAGAAGGCTCTTCGAATACAATACCATCAGCTTCGAACTTGTTACTAAAATGAAGAAGCTTATTACCATCTAATTCCAATTGCATCTCTCCTTCTCCTTCATAGAATGCTGTTCCTATGGAGTCGCTCAATCTATGAATATCTTCTTCTTCAAAATCTTTCACCACAATACGATCAATCAATACAAAACTTTGTAAGCCTTTATCAGAGAGCGTTTTCTTGAGGGCTTTATCATCTAACTCCAATAACTCTTCTATTCTTTTAATCTCTCCGATTCCTAATCCCGGTCTTCGGTCTCCGGTCTCCGGTCTAACATAAATCCGCACAAACCCCTTCTGCATCAGGATATTTAGTTCCTCTCTGGCATCTCGCTTGGCATGTTGTTTAAAAGGAACGATGATTAATACTTTCGTGCCGATAGCTAATTGTTGAACCGCGGCAACCACATCTGTTACATCGTCTTTTTTTACTTGCTTACCACTAATGGGGGAGATTGTTTTGCCGATCCGAGCGTAGAGTAAACGGAGATAATCGTAGATTTCCGTCATACTGCCAACCGTACTTCTCGGCGTACGCGTGATTACCTTTTGTTCAATAGCAATGGCCGGACAAAGTCCTTTTATATAATCCACATCAGGTTTTACCATACGTGCCATGAATTGGCGGGCGTAAGCACTCAAGCTTTCTGCGTATCTACGTTGGCCTTCAGCAAAAAGTGTATCAATCGTAAGAGAAGATTTACCGCTACCAGAAACACCTGTAACTACTATTAATTTATTTCTAGGGAAAGAAACGGTTACATTTTTAAGATTATGGGTACGTGCGCCTTTTACTAAAATACCTGAACTGAGATCATCACGCTCTTTTATAGAGGCCTTTACTGTTTTAACTGCCATATAATACAAAGTAAAAGGAAATGTGAATAACCTTTAAGCAATTAAACAGAATTTCCACAAAAGGGTTCAGTATTAGAAAGATAGGTAATTTGTTGCCGGTTAATACATTATTCAATATCCTGATTTTTAATCCTTACTCAAAAACCTTAGCTATGAGAACGCTCAGTCATGCGACCGATACAGAGTTGATCAGGGCATTTCAGGATGGCGATACCGACGCCTTTGAAACGCTTATTTATCGTTATAAAGACAAGATATTTTCATCTATCTTGTTCTTCGTTAAAGATACGCACCTCGCCGAGGATTTATTCCAAGACGTTTTTATCAAAATAATTGATACCCTTAAGAATAAAAGGTATACCGAAGAAGGTAAGTTTTTACCTTGGGCTTTGCGTATTTCGCATAATTTATGTGTAGACTATTTCCGTAAAGTAAAAAGAACACCTGCAGTAAAGAACGGTGATAATAAAGACATTTTTGATGTGTTACAAATTTCGGAAGAGGGACCTGATGGTAAGATCATGCAGGGACAAAGCCATGAGCGGGTACGTAAAATGCTCGACTTACTGCCAGAAGAGCAACGCGAAATTATTGTGCTAAGGCATTATGCCAATATGAGTTTTAAAGAAATTGCAGAGATCACCAATTGCAGTATCAATACTGCTTTAGGTAGAATGCGGTATGGCTTGATAAATTTGAGAAAGTTGATGGCTGAAAAACAAATTGCCTTATAAACTAAGGCTGTCTTTCTTCTTGAGGAGGTGGGGGAGGTCCTTCTCCTTCCGGACCCCTTCGGGGGCCTCCATTGGGCTGCATAATGCGTAAAGCCTCCAAAACAATACGATCAAATTCCACTTGTTGAGCAGGTGTACACACGCTTCGAATCTTTCTAAAATGCAGCCAAATATTTTTTTGGAAAGCCAACTCTGCAAGTGCAACAGGTTTGAATAAACTATCAATCTGAGATTCGGTTAGTGTGGTATCTTTCAATGAACTAAAAAACATTTCTTTACTTCTGTCTATTTCTCGCCTCAAGGCGGGGACCTGCTTTCTATGTTCCTCTCTTAATGCAACCAATTGTTCACGCTGTGATGGCGACATTTTTAACTCTTTTACTAGAAATTCCAGAACTTCTTTTCTTTGCTTTTTAGGCGGGTTATTAGAAGATTCTTTTTGCTGCCACCAAAATATACCCATAGTAATCATATTACCCACCAATAAAATAATGAGTAAAAGATTGATATATTTATTATTGAATAAAGAATGCATATAGTATTAATTAGCGTATGAATCGTTTAAGCCATATTCTGAAGAAAAATCTACAATAGAAGAATTACTAGTATTATTAATTTTTTGCTTTTGTTGGCTAAGTATCCAAATATTAATAATCATACAACCTAGCAGCATGCCAATTACCAATAAAGGTTTTACTTGAAAACTGTTACCGGTATCCGTACTTTTAGTCGCTAACCGGTTTCTTATCTTACTATACATATACAGAGGTGCCTCGGCAGGTTGTATGCCATCCATACTATTCAAAATTTCCTCTACTTCTGATACTGTAAATTTTTTCATACTTCATTATTTGCTGTAAGTATTTTTCTCAATTGTTGCTTGGCTCTATGCATATAGGCCTCAATCGCTTTAACGGAAGTTTGCATAATCATACTCGTTTCTTCATAACTCAACCCCTCTGTTTTAATCAATATAAAAGCTGTTCGTTGTGATTCTGGCAGCTGTTGCAAAGCTCGAAATAAAATGGCTGCCATTTCTTTTTTTTCAAGCGCGATACCCGGATGATTAAACTCCGGAAGTTCCAGTTCCTCCTCTTTTCCGAATATCCTTAAAACTTGCCCAAATCTTTTCCTAGTATTTCGCTTCCGAATATGATCCAATGCCTTAGTAGTAGCTATCCGATATATCCAAGTACTTAATTTCGATTCTCCTTTAAATGAATGAATATATAAGTATACCTGAATAAATACTTCCTGTGCTAAATCCTCTGCTTCTGTTTCCTGCTGCACCAAACCTAATACCACATTATATACTTTATGCTGGTATGCGCGCACGAGATGTTCAAAAGCAGCCTCGCTTTTGTTTTTAAGACCTTGTATTAGTTCCGTTTCGGTCAATCAACTATATGTTAAAGTTTAGACGAATATGGGTATAAAAACCTTTGCTAATTACCAAATTTTTTCTTCATGGCCTCTAAATGAGCTATAAACTTAGCAATATCAGGATCGTAACCATACTTTATATCAGTTAGAGGTTTGCCACTAGTATCTAGGAACATATACAAAGGTTGTGCATTACCCCCAAAAGTGGAGATTTCATAATCAAGGTTACGATCCCCTTCAGTAATTACTAAATCCCCATCTTTTTTACGGTATTGTTCCTTTTGAGGTAGCTCTGTAGATTCATCTACGTATAAACTAACCAATACAAAGTCTTCCCTCATTCTGCGTAGTACTTCCGGATCTTTCCAAACTTCCTGCTCCATTTTTCTGCAATTCGCACAGCTATGTCCGGTAAAATCTATCATAATAGGCTTGTTCAAGGCCTTGGCTGCTGCTAATCCTTCTTCTAAGGTAAAATAAGCAGTAAGATTATATGGTACGTGTAACTTGGTAGTTAACCGTTGAGGTGGTTTAGCTTTACTATTGTTAGATATAGAGGAACTGTTATTACTATACTTTAATAAATCCAGATTAAAATCCTGTGTGCCGGTTGGGGGTATAAAACCACTTAAGTGTCGCAGAGGTGCACCCCATAAACCAGGTACTAAATACGTTGCAAAAGAAAAGCTGGCAATGGCAAATAATAATCTTGGTACCGATACATAAGGCAAATCGCTATCATGAGAGAATTTGATTTTCCCTAATAAATAAACTCCCATCAACGTAAACAAAACAATCCATAAAACAAGAAATACATCTCTATCGAGTAAGTGCCAATGATAAATCAAATCGATATTCGATAAAAATTTTAAGGCCAATGCTAATTCAATAAATCCGAAACATACTTTTACTGAATTGAGCCATCCCCCACTCTTGGGTAGGGATTGTAACATAGACGGGAAGAAAGCGAATAAAGAAAAGGGAAGTGCTAAACCGGCACCAAAACCAAGCATACCAATGATAGGTGCCAGAGAAACACCACCGGAGCTCGTTTGTCCAAGTAAAGTACCTACCAACGGCCCCGTACAGGAGAAAGACACTATAACCAAAGTTAATGCCATGAAGAATATGCCTAGCAACCCTCCTTTCCCGGCTTGTGAATCAGCTTTATTTGCCCAACTATTAGGTAATTGTAATTCGAAGGCACCAAAAAAAGAAATACCAAAAATCAGGAATATCAGAAAGAATAATCCGTTCGAAATAGGGCTTGTTGAAATTTGATACAACACATCATCCCCAAAAATCATAACCAGTACAATGGTAGGTATGGTATAAATCAAAATAATAGAAAGCGAATACCATAGGGCATTACGGATTCCTTGAGTGCGCGACTTACTTTTCTTTAAGAAGAAGCTTACTGTTACCGGAATAAGCGGAAAAACACAGGGAGTGATAACAGCCAGTAAACCCGTTAAGAAACAAATGAAAAAAAGTTGCCAAAAACCTTCCGGCTTAGTGTTGGCCCCAGCTTTTTCGTTGTTAGTGGAAGCAGGTAAATTAACGTAGAATTTTTCTTCACCTGAAGGGAAATTATCTGATTGTTTTGCCAGCCAAATAAAATGTCCGGCAATACTATTTTCACTGGCCGTTTTTAGCACGAAAGGAATACTAATCAATAAACTGTCTGTATAAGCAGTATAGTTTACGGTATCGATGGTAACGACTGAAACCTTACCTTTTTCAACTATTTTATCGGGTGTTGCATATTCAATTTTCCGAGCAGTATCGGCTTTTATGGACGAAATAAATACAGCATCTTTTACGAGCTGTTTTGTAGAAAAAAGAGAAATCCCTTTTTCTATGCTTACATAGATAAGCAATTCTCCGGTAGAATCTGTAAATCGTTTAGCCTCAAAACGAAATTGCACAGGTTTATGTTCCTGTGCAAATAACATGATGCTAACAAGTAAGAAACTTAAAGCAAACAGTAGTTTTTTCATTTATTGAAGCTTTAGGTCGAATGTTTTTTTAGTTGGGGGTAAACATTGGCTATCATCGCAAACCATATACTTAACAGTAGCAGTTATATTGGTTTTCAATCCAGCTTTTACTTTTGCAAGCTGTGTATACACCACTTTATCTGAATAATAAAATACTTGTACACCGAAAACTTTGTCATTTATTTTTTCCATTTTACCTGTTTCCTTGGGCTTGCCTTCCAATTTTACCAGAGGATTGGGAGCAAAACTTAGTTCAGTTGGAACAGGTCCGCCAGCGGGTGTACTTTGTGAATAGATATGCCAAGACTTGGCAATATTAGCTGTGATAATTAGTTCGTAGGTATCGGTAGATTTCTTCTTTACTTCACTTACCCAATTTACAGGATCTTTTATTTGTGCTTGCGCCACTGATAATCCCAATATGGATACAAACAAAAAGAGTAGTTTTTTCATAATCTTAATTAAGTCCTAAAAATTCAAATACTTTTTTTCCATCTACATTATATAATGCCTTGGCAGTGGCTCTTTCCGGATGAGGCATCATACCAAATACATTATTATTAGCATTACGGATGCCGGCTATATTCCTTACAGCACCATTCGGGTTTGCAGCATCGGTAATATTACCGGTAGCATCGGTATACCTAAAAATAACCTGATCATTCTTTTCCAACTCATCCAATGTAACTTCATCGGCATGAAAGCGCCCTTCACCATGTGCTATAGGAATCTGTAAGGCACCTGTTTTATTATTGTGGATATATACATTTTTACAAATGAATTGTTGGTTAGCATTTTGCAATAATACGCCAGGCAATAAGCCGCTTTCACAAAGAATTTGAAATCCATTACATACACCCAATACCTTTCCGCCTTTATTAGCAAAGTCTATTACTGATTGCATCATAGGGCTAAATCGTGCAATTGCCCCACAGCGCAAGTAATCTCCATAAGAAAAACCACCCGGTAATACAATACAATCATTCTTCTCAAAAATGGAGAGATCTTTATCCTTATGCCAAAGCATGATTACTTCTTTGTTCAAATCTTGTTGCAATGCATCTTGCATATCCCTATCACAATTAGAACCGGGAAAAACAACCACCCCAAATTTCATGATATCAATTTTAAGCTGTAAAGATACGTTTAAGTACTAGAAATACAGCCAATTTAAACTATTAACTCCAGGTTATTCAGAACAATTATAGCTATTAATATCCAAAATAAAAGGTTCGGCAGGATCAACCTTTTGGGATAAGAAAAGGCCGCTCCAACAAAACCGGAAGCAGGTACAGCCGCCATTAGAAAAGTAGTTATTCCCGCATGTCGGAAAATAAAGGGAGATAGTGTAATAATAAATAAGGTTACTATTAAAACACTCCAATTTTTTCTCATTTGAATTACTAATCGGCTATTAAATTGTTGCCAAAAGAATAATCCTGTGATAACTGTAATAACAAATACCAAACTACTTGCTATCAGTAATTTTTCGTGTATAGGGAAAAGCTTATTATTAAAATAAAATTTAGGCAAATAATATAAAAAAGTTTGCGGTGCATCATTCACATATAACCACGCAATTAAAAAGTAAAAAGGCAATAATATTCCCATCAACAATACAAACCATTCTTGCAGCTGAAAAGCCCTCATAATACCTAAGGAGAATAATAAAACTAAGACCATTATAGCAATCGGATGATAGGCCATAATAGAAAGCCCCATAATAAAGCCTATATTAAACAGTACTGTTTTAGGGGATTGCTGATTATATAACCGAGCTACTTTCATCAACATCCAAATCAACAAAAAATTGGCAATTAAAGCGCTGCTAATAACACTCCATTCTTTAATTACAGCAGTCAAAAGTATATAGGCCATAGCAGCCGTATATCCTGCCTGGGGGTACATTCTATATTGATCTAAAAAAAGATTTATGCGAATCGCTTGCAATAATATTATTAACTGGTATAGGATAAAAAGTATGGTTGGGTTTAATCCCGCAATAAATTGCTGTAAACAGATTGAGATAAGACCATCATCCGCTGTCTGCAAAATTGTTATTGGCGTAAAAAAAAGATGGGTATGCACCGCCATACTCAATAAGAGCAGAAAAAGAATATTGATTACTGATTTGTCTCTGAATAAAAAAACCACGATGCTTAATTAAATTCAATTTTCGCAAAACAAGTAAACCCTCTGTACATACAGGGCATCACAACAGACCTAGCACCAATTTGCTTAGCATGTCTTGGCATAAAATCGAATCCTCGGTCTAAGTTTTTAACAGTTGGATTCCTGTCTATCTTACCATCGGGAGATAATGTTTGATCTGTTAATATGGTAGTACGTTTATCTTGCATATTAAATAAGAAATGCAATTGGGCTCCTGCATTCAGCAATCCGTATCCTATATAATTATCGGTATTATCGTCGTATTGAGACTTTCTTATCACGTTACTCCATTCCATTTTACCATCGGGTTCAAATGAAATAATAGCAATATTATCTGCATAGTATCTCGTAATATTATTGTTATTGCCGAATGTGTTAAACCCGTTTCCCCAACCATATCCACCATAGCCTCCATAGCCTCCCCAAGGGTATAAACCAATGGGAGAATTCCAGGAATAAAAACCAAGCGACCCACCACCCATCGTACCAAAACCGGTATACGGATTATTAAACGGCGACCTGTTCATATAATCCCATCTATTAAAAGAATTACCTCTTGAAGTTACATAAGCAGACTCAGCAATAGTCATAAACCCTCCATCTTTTCTAAGGATGATATTTTTTAAGTAAAACTGATTGAAGGCAGTCTTTAGGTTTTCTTCAGCTCTAACTTCTTCTCTAAATTCATTACTGAAAGTAGTGGTACTATTCAATAATTGTGTATTGGTTTCTTTATCCCATAAAACATAATAAAGTCCATCAACATTCCCTTTACGCACTTTACTGAAGAAAGAACAAATGAGATAATGTTTGTTTTTATTGTCAATTTTTACTCTGGTATCGTCTAAAAAAATATTAGCTAATTTAACCTCTGAAATATCAGGGGTAATATTACCCGGCTTTTTGATCACCAAACTAATTTTAGTAACGTTATCGTTTTGACCTGTTCCCGCCTCCCTCAAACAAATGAGTGTTCCCTCATTGTCTATTCCGAATTCTCCCAAAAAATCATTTCTTTCAGGCATTGGTATGGCCATTCTCACTTTCTCTATCTGCTGTAAATTTTTATCGAATAAGCAAGAGGTTACAACATGTTCTTTATCGTTTTTAGTACTGATTTTCAAAACCATAATTCGCTGCTTATCTTCACTAAACAAGTACGTGTATATCTTGCTATTCACGGTATAATTGATACCATTTGTAGAGTCTAACTGTATGGGATCACCTATTTTCTTCCCATTCCCGTCAACTTTAGCAGCCATGGCGTACACCGCATTTTTTAGCTGATATTGGTAGAAGAAATACATAAAATCTCCATAATTCAAGAATTCGGTACTAAGAACCTTAGCCCTTTCCGGAAAGAAATCGACTTTTACTTTTTCAACCAATCTCATATCGGTATTGTAAACAGAAAACTGATGGTTATCGCGGATATTTTTATGAATCAGCACATTCCCGCCAACCTTTCCTATAATCTCGAAACTAAGCGTGCGGGGGTCGTCTCTGTCGGGGTCGGAAATAACTATTTCTTGAGCTTTGAGGCTGCTGCTTAACAGTAATATACCTATCAGGCTATAAAAAAAATGCTTCATTTGGGCAAGTTCTTTGTCGGCATAAAGGTACACCAATGATGTTTATGCTGGTATTCAATTTACACATACATTTGTTAAGGATATTAACTACCGTTCTCGTGGGTAAAAACTTCAACAAAGCCAGTACAGCAGGCTTCATTATTGCACTAGGTATCATTTATGGAGATATCGGAACCTCCCCGCTTTACGTTCTGAATGAAATTATAGCCGAAAAAGCAATCACAGAAAGTTTGATTGTAGGGGCTTTATCCTGTATTATTTGGACCCTAACCTTACAAACAACGGTTAAATATGTGATCCTAACTTTAAAAGCAGATAATAGAGGAGAAGGTGGAATATTCAGTTTATATGCTTTAGTAAGAAGGAGAAGAAAATGGCTTGTGATTCCGGCGATGCTGGGTGGCGCCGCTTTATTGGCTGATGGAATTATCACACCCCCTATCACCGTTACCTCTGCTATTGAGGGGCTAAGGCAACTACCCACACTAAAGAATATACATCAAAATACCATTATTACTATTGTTCTCAGTATCATTACCTTACTATTTGTAGTACAGCAGTTTGGAACGGCCTCTATAGGCAAGTTTTTTGGACCCATGATGACACTTTGGTTTACCATGCTCGCTGTTCTAGGCTGCTCTCACCTTTTGGATGACATTCACGTTTTTAAAGCGTTGAGTCCGCATTACGCCTTCGAATTACTGACCACCTACCCTAAAGGCTTTTGGTTATTAGGAGCTGTATTCTTGTGTACCACGGGTGCCGAAGCCTTGTATAGTGATCTAGGGCATTGCGGCCGGGGTAATATTAGAGTGTCGTGGGTATTTGTAAAAATTTGTTTAATTCTTAATTATCTGGGGCAAGGAGCTTGGCTCATGGCTCATTATAAAAATCAGATCATTCCTCCTCAAATGATGGCAGATGGATTCAACCCCTTTATCGGTATTATGCCTGCTTGGTTTAAGTTAGCAGGTATTATTATTGCAACGATTGCTGCTGTAATTGCAAGTCAGGCCCTGATCTCCGGATCTTTTACTTTAATTAGTGAGGCCATGCGTTTGAATCTATGGCCAAAAATGAAAATTAATTACCCCACCGAAGAAAAAGGTCAGTTATATATTCCGGGGATTAGCTTATTGCTGTACGTTGGTTGTGTAGGTATTGTACTTTACTTCCAAAAATCGGCAAATATGGGTGCTGCTTATGGCTTAGCTATTACCATTTGTATGATCAGCACTTCTATTTTATTTGCTAATTACCTGGTAAGCAAACGTGTTTTCTCCGGATGGATTTATTTATACCTGCTGGTATATCTCGCCATTGAATCTTCATTCCTTATCGCTAATCTGCAAAAATTCTTGCATGGCGGTTATGTAACCTTGATCGTTGGCGGGGCTTTATTTGTAGTAATGTATGTGTGGTTCCGTAGTCGGAAAATTAAAAATAGATATGTAGAATTTGTTCGCTTAGAGCACTATATACATATGATTCAGGAATTGAGTAATGATAAAACCATCCCCAAATATGCCACTCACTTAGTGTATATGACAAGTGCCAATAATCCAAATGAAATTGAACATAAAATCATTTATTCTATTTTGAATAAAAAGCCAAAAAGGGCCGACATATACTGGTTTGTGCACGTAGATGTGGTAGACGACCCTTACACCTGCGAGTACTCTGTAGAACATATTATTCCGAACGATATTATTCGGGTTGAATTTAAAGTTGGTTTTAGGGTAGAACAGCGTATTAACCTTATGTTTAGAAAAGTAGTGGAAGAATTGGTGAAGAATAAAGAAGTGAATATTACCAGCCGCTACGAGAGCTTAGAAAAAAATAATATTGTAGGCGACTTCCAGTTTATTGTACTGGAGAAATATCTAAGTCAAGATAACGAGTTGCCCATTATCGAAAGAATCATAATGAAGCTATACTTTTGGCTAAAAGAGATTTCTTTGGGAGAAGAGCGCGGTTTTGGACTCGATCCTAGCAATGTAACTATTGAGAAATTCCCTTTAATAGTAGCTCCCGTTTCTAAATTAAATTTAAAAAGGGTATTTCCGGAAGAAGCTTACAACTAAACTTGGTAATCGTTGTAAAATTGCAGAACTTAACAGGCAACAAAATCAGCGTGGTTGTCTGCTACCATCATTTATATCATCTTAGGTTACTTGGCAATTATATTAATTGCCTATTTAGTGCAGGAAAAACTCATTTTTAAGCCTGAGAAACTTCCGCAAAATTTTGAATATAAGTATGATGCTCCTTTTGAAGAGCTATTTTTTGATATTGCTCCCGGCGTTCGCATCAATGGTTTACATTTTTTTGTACCCGAACCAAAGGGTTTGATTTTATATTTTCACGGTAATTCAAGAAGTATCAAAGGCTGGGCTAAATATGCGCGCGACTTTTATCGGTATCAATACGATGTAGTACTTGTAGATTATAGGGGGTTTGGCAAAAGTACCGGCAAGCGTAGTGAGAAAGAGATGTTGGCAGACATGCAATATGTATACGATCATTTAAAAAGTAAGTATGCGGAAGATTATATATTGGTGTATGGTAGAAGTTTAGGAAGCGGCTTTGCTACCAAAGTGGCTGCCGATAATAATCCAAGGTATCTCATTTTGGATGCTCCTTATTTCAGTTTTTTAAGGGTAGCCAAAAGGTATACACCTTTTATCCCGCATAAGCTTACACTTCGCTTTAAACTGCAAACAGATCAATGGATAAAAAAAGTAAAATGCCATACCTATATTATCCATGGTACCAAAGATTGGTTGATACCTATTAAACATAGCGAAAGTTTACGCGCATTCGATCCACATAAAATTACGCTGATAGCTATCCATGGAGGCGGGCACAATAATCTTCCCTCTTTTCCTGAATATCATAATTTCATTAGGGATATTTTGAAATATTGACAAACACTTACCTTTACGGAGTGAAAAAAAAGCTTCTTCTGGTTTTACAAATTGTATTGATACTCTATGTGCTAATTGGTATTTTTTTCTATTCTTTTCAACGTCAATTTTTATTCCAAGCTACGCCGATTGCGAGTGATAGTACCTATACCTTTAGCACCCCTTATAAAGAGCAGTATATTCAATTCGATTCCGTTACAAAGCTTGACATTATCCAATTTCAGCCAGTTGATACCCCTAAAGGTATCGTACTGTATTTCCACGGAAACAGAGATAATATTGGTCACTATGCAAAGTTTGCTGCCAACTATACGAATCAGGGATATGAAACATGGATGATTGATTACCCCGGCTATGGCAAATCTACGGGTGAGTTAACAGAGGAAGGATTATATGAATTGGCTTTGCAATTATATAAATTGGCACGAAAAAAATTTGAGCCCAATCAAATCATCATTTATGGGAAATCGATAGGTACCGGTATTGCTACGCAACTGGCATCCATTCGCGATTGCAACCAACTTATTTTAGAGACTCCATACTATAGCATCCCAAGCATGCTTAGTACTTATTTTTGGATGTACCCTTTACAGCTATTACTCCATTATAAACTTCCAACATATACTTATCTGCCAAAAGTAACAGCTCCGGTTACTATTTTTCATGGCACAGCAGATGAATTGATAGATTATGAAAATGCACTTCAATTAAAAAAGTTTTTAAAACCCTCCGATCAATTTATTACCATTGAAGGAGGCATGCATAATAATTTGAATGAATTTCCTTTGATGCAAGTGAAGTTAAAGGAGTTACTTAAATAAGTTTATTATAAACGCGAAGACGCTAAGTCGCAAAGATTTAATTCCCGTGCTTAGCGCCTTTGCGTCTTCGCGTTTAAATCTCTACTAACGAAACACGCTTTCCTACTTCCAAGGAAACGGTAACACCAATTTTTAGCGGCACATTTTCAACACCATGACTCACGGGGAAATCAAAACAAACAGGATAATCATATGCTGCAGTTAAGCGGAGTATCATTTGCTCTACTGTTTCCCCAAATACCCGGGGATTATCTTTCAAATCGGTAAAACCTCCTATGATGAGTCCGGCTAAATTTTTAAAAACTCCGGCTCTTTGCAATTGTAATAACATCCGATCTATATGATAGAGATATTCTCCAAGATCTTCTAAAAACAAAATTTTACCTTTTGTTTTGTAAGCAGAATCTGTTCCTAATAAATGAACAAGTAGAGATAAATTGCCCCCAATTAACTCACCCACTGCTTTTCCCTTTTTATTATACTTATTTCCTTCAACCTTATACTTTATCGTTACCCCCTTTAAAGCCTGCTTTATCATATTAACATAACCTGCTTGCAAAGGATCGTTGAAAGCATTAGCCATAGAGGCATGTAAGGAAACAATTCCTACTCTACGATTAATATGAGCGTGTAATACCGTGATATCACTGATGCCAATGATCCATTTTGGATTTTTGCTAAGTTTTTTAAAATCTAATTGATCAATGATTCTACTTACCCCATACCCTCCTCTTCCACATAGTATGGCTTTTATAGAGGCATCGTTTAACATGGCTTGTAATTCATCTCTTCTTTCTTCATCTGTTCCACTAAAATAATTTTTGGATTTACTACCTACTGTTTTACCTACCATCACTTCAAAACCCCAATGCTGTAAGGTTTTGATGCATGCTTGTACTTTTTTGGCTTCCATATAACCGGCCGGGCAAGTTATCCCAATAGTATCGCCTTTTTTAAGGTAGGGAGGAATACGGTTCATCTGCTATTATATTTCAGTTAAACTAGATTGTTCTTGTGTTACAACTAATTGATGTTGTACGCCGCATTTTAAAGCTACATTATTCTTTTGATGCCCTACCGGGAAATCAAAACAAACCGGATACTTGAAAGTTCCTACTTTCTCCATTACAATCGTATACACATCTTTACCAAAGGGGGAGTCGGGCGTATCGGGTTTAATACTCGTGAAACCACCTACAATCAAGCCTTTTAGTTTATCAAGTTTACCGGCTCTCAATAAATTACAAAACATGCGATCGATATTGTATAATGGTTCACTCACATCTTCTACGAATAAAATTTTATTAGTAGTGTCGGGCGAAGAAACAGAGCCCGACATATTCTCTAATATCTTCAGGTTACCACCAATCAATTCTCCCGTTGCCTCTCCTACCCTATTTGCAGTTGATGAAACTATGGAATAGTGCAACAGCTCTCCTAATAAGGCTTTCCGAATGGTATCTAATGCTCCCAGTTGTAAAGGATCTGCAGTAGAAGAATCCTTTGGAAAAGAACCACACATTTTTGAATGAATACTGGCTGTTCTACAAACCCGATTCAAATGTGCATGAAAAACAGTAATATCACTAAATCCAATAACCCATTTTGGGGTTTTTTTAAAGTTGGTAAAATCTAATAAATCAATGATTCTTACCGAACCATAACCGCCGGTTGCACACATGATAGCCTTTACTGTGTTATTATCGAGCATAGCCTGAAAGTCTTTAGCTCTTTCCTCATCTGTTCCCCCAAAAGTATTATTTCGCTTGCCCACTGTTTCTCCTACAAGCACCGTAAAACCCCATTCTTGTAATTGTTGTATAGCAGGCTCAACATCTTCTTTAGTAGCAAATCCTGCCGGACAGGTTATACCAATGGTATCCCCTGCTTTAAGGTAGGGCGGTACTTTTATATTATCTTTTTTCGTACTTGTTGAAGCATATAGCGTAAACGGGACAATTCCTAAGCCAGTTAATTGTAAAAATGATTTCCGCTCCATAACCTAAAGTACTAAATGCGTATTATTTACCCAAAAAGGGTTGTTAACTGGGCTTTGCTTATTTTTGCAGCCCAGATTATGAAACAAGAACCAAAAAGATACCTCATCACCGCAGCATTACCTTATGCTAATGGATTGAAACATATCGGTCACCTTGCCGGCGCGTACTTACCAGCAGATACTTATGTCCGATATTTACGTGCTCAAAAAAGGGATGTAGTATTTGTTTGTGGAAGTGATGAACATGGAACGGCGATTCCTATTCAGGCAACCAAAGAAGGAATTACGCCGCAGGAAATGATCGACAAATATCATCCCATCATCGCTCAAAATTTTGCTGATCTTGGAATTTCTTTTGATATCTACCATAGAACAAGCTCAACTATACATCATCAAACCGCAACGGCATTTTTTGAAAAATTGAATAACGCCGGTGAACTCATTACTAAAGAAACCGAACAGTATTTTGATGAAGCTGCTAATAGTTTTTTAGCAGATAGATATATAAAGGGTACTTGCCCTAATTGTAGTAACCCTGGCGCTTACGGGGATCAATGCGAAAATTGTGGTAAGAGTTTGAGCCCTGATGAATTGATAAATCCGGTAAGTACACTTAGTGGCAATCCTCCTATCAAAAAAAATACAACACATTGGTATTTACCTTTAGATAAGTATGAAAGTTTTTTACGCGAATGGATTATAGGCGAACATGGAAATGATTGGCGTGCTAATGTTGTGGGCCAATGTAAAAGCTGGATCGATGGCGGTTTACAGCCACGAGCTGTTACACGTGATTTAGATTGGGGTGTGAAGCTACCGGCGTCTGTACAAAATGGTGAAGGTAAAGTACTCTATGTATGGTTCGATGCTCCGATAGGATATATCAGCGCTACCAAACAGTGGGCTTTAGACAATGGAAAAGATTGGAAACCGTATTGGGAAGATGCATCTACCAAGATGGTCCATTTTATTGGGAAAGATAATATTGTATTTCACTGCATCATTTTTCCGGTAATGCTGAAATTACATGGTAATATTTTACCGGATAATGTACCGGCAAATGAGTTCATGAACTTGGAGGGAGATAAAATGAGTACCAGCAGAAACTGGAAACTCGAGATGCAAGATTATATTGATGATTTTATAAAACAGGAAAACGGCGGCAGTCAAATGGCCGATGTTTTGCGTTACTATCTCACACAAATTGCACCGGAAAGTAAAGACAGCGAATTTACCTGGAAAGGTTTTCAAGATGCAAACAATAGCGAATTGGTGAGCATTTTTGGCAATTTTATCAATCGCAGTTTAGTATTGATGCACAAGCTTTGTAAAGGTAAAGTTCCACCATTACATACCGCCATACTCGATGATTTAGATCGAACAACGATTGACGCAATTAGTGCCGCAAAAGATAGGATCACCCATTTATTGGAAGAATATAAATTCAGAGATGCCCTTTTTGAAGTGATTAATTTGGCGCGTATCGGTAATCAATACATGCAGAAGAAAGAGCCTTGGATTGTAGCGAAGAAACTTAGACCGGAGACGGGAGACCTGAGTGAAGAACAAAAGCTAATTGATAACTGCTTACACATTTGCTTACAGCTAACAGCAAATCTTGCTATTCTTATAAATCCATTTCTACCTTTTACTGCCAAGAAAATTTGTTATTTACTGAAAGTGGTAGATAAGATATTAGATTGGGAAAATGCGGGTAGTATGAAATTATTAAGTGTAGGTTATAGTCTTCGCGCTCCGGAATTATTATTTAGAAAAATTGAAAACGAAGAAATAGAGAAACAAGTACAGAAATTGAATGCTGCTATTGAGGTTAAAGGTGAAAGCAAAAAGGGAGAAGGTAATAAGGTTCAAGGGATAAACGATAAGGGTGTAGGAGCTAAAGTGAAGGAGGAAATTCAGTTTGATGATTTTGCTAAGATCGATTTAAAAGTAGGTACTATTGTAGCAGCCGAGAAAGTAGAGAAGGCAGATAAACTTTTAAAACTTCAGATCGACCTCGGTTTTGAAATAAGAACTATTGTTTCCGGTATCGCACTTCATTTTAAACCGGAAGAAATCATTGGTAAACAAGTTACAGTAGTTACTAATTTAGCTCCTCGTAAAATGAGAGGCATTGAAAGTAATGGCATGATATTGATGGCAGAAGATGCGGCAGGTAAATT
Organism: Sediminibacterium sp.; assembly: GCA_017537025.1. Lineage (GTDB taxonomy): Bacteria > Bacteroidota > Bacteroidia > Chitinophagales > Chitinophagaceae > Sediminibacterium. The sequence goes on along the minus strand of JAFWCB010000008.1, from coordinate 589,003 downwards.
ATATTTTATACACCCCTCTACTACAATCGAGAATGGAAGTGGAATTAGTTAATGCAAAATAAAAGGCTGCGCGGAAATAGCCTGGTAAGCTGTAAACACAACAAAGAGGAACCAAGTTAGAGAAACAAGATAAACGTAGAGTTCAGCTTTGGAAGTATCATTTATTTTTTTGCTGATCCAATATCCTGCAAATGGAATTATTTGCAAAGCATGTATGCCGAAAAAATGTGCTACACGCAGATCACCAAATAGGGTACTCCAATTTAATATAGGTAATCCTGCTCCACCCATGGCACCACCTACATTATGAGAATTGACGGCACTCATATATCCTCCGAAAAAACTGAATATAACGAAAAGAAGAAGTCCGAGTTGAATGGATCTTGCATAAGGTTTGCTTATGGTCAACTGTTTTTGTTTAAAAAATCGAATAGTTAGTAGTAAAGTAGCAGTTGTAAGCCAAACAATGAAAACCCCCATCAGGCCGTATAATACGCCGCCTGCCAAGTCGGTTTGATTAAAATGAGAGCGAGTTCCCCGTAAAGCTTGTATAGTAATTACACTGTTTTCAAAACTCATTACAAACACTGCAAGCAAAGAAAATCGTTGTACGCGTCGTTGATTTTCTACATAATATAATAACCACGAAAGTGTAAGTAAATAGATACCGGTACTCACAAAAAATTTTATGGGCTTAATCATACTATTAACGCCCAAGATTGTAACCGTATCAAAGAAAGCGTAGATAGATAGAAAAAAGGCCAAGCCAAGAAAAATAAACCCTGTAGCTGTGGTTAATTTATTTCTATAAAACAATTCTTTAATCACGTACCTGTATAGATTTGTTTTTAATGATATTGACTATAGCGAATAATACATATCCGATAGGTCCGAACATAAATGTAAAAGGAAGGATAAGTGTATACACCCATCTAGAGATACCACCGGCTATTGATCTCCGAACAACATAAGCGCCTACAAATAGATCAAACGCTAAATAATGAAGCCAACCTGCTGCTACGGCACTATCGTTTTGAAAAAGAGCTTTTACATTGGCTAGCGTACTAAAGCTATCCGGCTTAAAGTTGCGAATACCTTGTATGATAAGTATTGTGTAAACCACTGCTAGTAACAATATTATACCATGCAAAACAACTGTTTGGGTATGTCTCCATTTAGGTAAAAATATCAGGAGAATCCATCCAAACAAAACAAAGCTATTTGCCAGCGAAAAAATGGTATCGGGGTTCATACACTATGGTTTATTATCATAACTAACACATTCTTTCAATTCTCTTTCAGAATATGCCATTTTATATTGTTTAAGTACATCATCTGGTACACCATTCCATTGATTAGGTACGTTGCCTTTATAATCCAGATCTCTTACACCAATTTCAGAAGTATAAAAGCCTGTAGTTACCAGATCGCGCATTCGATTAAAGAATGCTACACCCTGGGCTAACTCTTTTTTAGCTTTTTCGGGATACGCTATGCTGTCTACTACTTCAATTTGTTCTTTGCTATTACACGATGCAAAGGTTTTATTATACAATTTTAAACAGTGCAAATCAAGCCAGCGCAATCCACCTCTTAAGGGTGTTTGATGCGAGGGCATATCTTTAACGATAAATTCAATAAATTCAGGAACCTTCGCATCTGTAGCACTACCACTAATATCGTCTTTTGGAATAATGATATTTGATAAAATTGTGATCGTTGCCATTTCTTCTTTTGTAAAGAAATTAGGCTCTGTTTTCTTTTTAGCAGCATGATCCTTTTCTTCTTGCATACGATCTGCATCAATTGAAACATCTACTGAATTAGCTATCGCTTTTTTATCTGCATTGGTACAGGCTTCCACTAACACGCCGGCACCAACGGATCCTATCAAGAGTGTTTTGAGTGATTTTCTTCTGTCCATGATTATAGGTTTTGCTTTTTCATTTGATCAATGATATACTCGCTGGCACGCATACTTAATGCTAGTATCGTCCATGTAATATTTTTATCTGCTTGTGATACAAACTGACTGCCATCTACACAAAATAAAGTTTTGCAATCATGTGCCTGACTCCATTTATTTAAGGCAGATGTTTTTTTATCATTCCCCATACGCACGGTTCCGGCCTCATGAATAATATTTCCCGGATTAGATAAACCATAATTATTAGAAGCATCATCATCGCCACCCCAAGTAATTACGGCACCCATTTCGTGCATGATTTCCTTGAAGGTTTCCTTCATATGTTTAGCCTGTTTAATTTCATAATCGGAATGGCGGGTATTAAATCGCAACACAGGAATACCGTATTTATCAACTACATTCGGATCGATTTCACAGAAATTTTTTATGTCGGGAACAGATTCTCCTCTACCTGCCATACCTACTCCTGCCCCATAGAAGAAACGAACATCTTCTTTAAGTGAAGCTCCATAACCACCTGCTTCTTTTTTCTTTCCATTTACCAAGTATTTTCCATTCATATTTTGCATACCCATACCAAAGCCATAAGCAGGCTGACTCATACCACCCCAATATTCAATATGATAGCCGCGCGGGAAATCTAATTTTTTATTATCGAGCCACCAAGGCGTGTATACATGCATACCACCAACGCCGTCTTCGTTGTATCGTTTACGACCAAAAAGTTCCGGAAGCACGCCGCCCAATGCTGCACCTGTGGAATCGTGTAAATATTTACCCACCACATTACTTTCGTTGGCTAATCCGTTGGGATGACGAGTTGATTTAGAGTTCAATAATAATCGTGCTGTTTCACAAGTACTGGCTGCTAATATTACCACGCGGCCACTCACCTGATACTCCATCATATCTGTTTTATTGATATAAGAAATACCTGTAGCCAATCCTTCTGCATTAGTGATCACTTCACGTGCCATTGCTTGAGTTATAACATCTACGTTACCTGTTTTAAGTGCGGGTTTTACCAAAACAGATCCCGATGAAAAATCGCCATATACTTTACAACTTCTATTACATTGAGCACAATAAAAGCAAGCTCCTCTATCATCATTAATTTTTTTAGTGAGAATAGAAAGTCGAGATGGGATAACAGGTATTTTAATTCCTGTTGCCGCTTTTTTAATCATCAGCTCATGCAAGCGAGGTTTGGGAGGAGGTAGAAATATTCCATCCGGGTCGTTTTCTAGTCCCTCATGAGAACCAAACACTCCGATCAGTTGATCAATTTTATCATAATAAGGTTTTACGTCATCATAGCCAATCGGCCAATCATCGCCTAATCCATCTATACTTCTTCTCTTAAAATCTTTAGGACCAAAGCGAAGAGATATTCTTCCCCAGTGGTTGGTGCGGCCGCCCATCATACGAGCGCGCCACCATTCCCATTTAGCGCTTCCGGGTGCTTGCGTGTATGGTTCGCCATCAATTTCCCATCCCCAATAACAGCCGTCAAAATCTCCAAAAGGGCGAAACTTAGTGCTAGCGCCACGTCGTGGTGATTCCCATGGATTTTTTAATTGGGATGAATTGATAGCAGGATCGTAATCGGCACCTGCTTCTAATAAACATACTTTGAGTCCTGCTTTCGCCAGTGTATAAGCAGCCATACCGCCACCGGCGCCTGAGCCTACGATTATCGCATCGTATTTTTTGGATTGTTTTTTTATTTGGAGCTCTCCCATATTAAAATATTTCTGCGATGAATATACAAAAAAGGGTCAGACCATCGTCTGACGCTAACCAATTTTCTAATAGTAATTTTACACAATTTCAAGCTGTTTCCGCATTTCCGTAGTATTCGGTAAATCCAGCAGATACTCAGCAACTTTTTTATTTATTAAAGTATCCTTTTTCATTCCAAGATATCCTGCTAATGAACTATGCTTCCATTTGAATGATTCATCGACTAGCCCTGCTTTTTCAGGATTGAAATGAATATAATCAAAACAAGAGTTTGCATAACCATCACTTGTATTTTCTAATAATTTCATTTTTGTCTTTTGTCTGAATAAAGATCCAGTCTCATTTCTTGATTTGTTAATTTCTTGGCAATACCTACTGAGCAATATTCTGAAAGCATTGCTCAATTCATTTGACTCAACTTTGCCTATCATTTTTGGCTTAGCGCTGAGCTCAGTAGCACTAATCATAAAATGAAAATGATTTGGCATTAGGCAGTACGCTAGAATGTCACATTTTGGATAGACATAACACCGCGTTAGTTCAATAAATCTTTGATAATGATACGGCTCAAAAAATAAGGCCTGCTTGCGATTACCTTGATTATAAACATGATAAATCCCAAATGCTTCTACTCGCATAGATTAGTATTTATGGGATTACAAACAGTATAAAGATAAGTATAGTCTGACGCTATTTAAACATAGAATTTTCTCTATTAAAATATACCCTTTTAAAAAAGTAATAGTCTGACGGGTTGGGCATTTGAGCATAAAAAACCGGTCTGACGCTAACGTAAGACCGGTTGAAATTTAATGGCAAGGATCAAAATAATTTATTAGCTACAACCCATGCTATTTCCGCAGTTTAAGCATTTATAGCAGGTACCGCTACGGATAGTTATATGTCCACAAGTATTACATGCTGGCGCATCACTTTGCATATTTTTTGCAGCGGCATTCACAGCATCTAAGCCAGATTCCATTTTAAGCGGAGCTGCGGCACGTTGCAATTTTTGCGACTGAGGCGCAGCCGAAGGAGCAGCGTTAGCAGATGGTGCTGTTACACGAATACTACTTAATTCTGGCTTTCCCAAAAAAGAAGCATCTCCCTCCTCACCCGTATTACCAATTTGTGGGCGATCGAGCACATGCACTAGATCGGTTCTATCTAAATACTCGTAAGCTAGCGCGCGGAAAACAAAGTCAACTAAAGATGTTGTTGTTTTGATATTCGGATGATCAACCATTCCGGCTGGCTCAAAACGAGTAAACACAAATTTTTCAACAAACTCTTCGAGAGGAACTCCATATTGTAGGCCAACAGAAACTGCGATAGCAAAACAGTTCATTAAGCTACGCACTGTTGAACCTTCCTTCGCCAAATCGATAAATATTTCTCCCAATGTACCATCGCTATACTCTCCCGTACGAAGGAAAATAACTTGTCCATTTATTTTCGCTTTTTGTGTAAATCCTCTACGCTTCGCAGGTAATGATTTACGCTCAACGATGCGAGATAGTGCACGCTTTAATTGCGTATCCGTAGATGCTGTCATTCTCTTTTGTACTTCTTCCAACAACTCATCTACAGTAAGCTTACTAAGATCAACAATATTAGAGGTATCCTCTGTAAGAACAGTTGTATTATTAGTTTCAGCATCAACAGTTGTAGTGTCTTCGGTTTTTTTCTTCTTGTCGGACTTGTTGCTGAGTGGCTGGCTCAATTTAGAACCATCGCGATATAAAGCATTTGCTTTTAAGCCTAATTGCCAGCTAAGCATATAGCAATCTGCTATTTCTTCTACAGTAGCTTCGTGAGGGAGATTGATTGTTTTTGAGATAGCACCGCTAAGGAAAGGCTGACAAGCGCCCATCATACGGATATGACCATAAGCGTGAATATAGCGCTCTCCTTTTTTACCGCATTTATTTGCACAGTCGAATACGGGAAGATGATTTTCTTTCAAGTAAGGCGCTCCTTCTATAGTCATGGTACCACATACATAATCATTTGCCGCATCTATTTCATCTTCTGTGAAGCCTATCGCTTCAAGCAGGTTGAAGCTCCAGTCGCTGTATTGTGATTCGTTAAATCCTAACCGTTGTAAACAAGCATCTCCCAAAGTGAAGCGATTAAAAATAAATCCTATTTCGAATGCAGAACGAGCTGCTCCGTTGAGTTTATTTATTTCTTCAGTAGTGAACCCTTTAGCAGCTAGCGTTTCAGGATTGATAAAGGGGGCGCCTTCAAAACTTGCAGCACCTACTGCATATTTTTCAATGGCAGCAGCTTCTACTTCATTATACCCTAAATTTTTTAATGCTTGTGGAACAGATTGATTGATGATTTTAAAGTAACCGCCACCACTCAATTTTTTGAATTTCACTAAAGCAAAGTCTGGCTCTACTCCGGTAGTATCACAATCCATAACTAATCCAATAGTTCCGGTTGGTGCAATTACGGTGGTCTGTGCGTTTCGATAGCCATATTTCTCACCTAACTGCACGGCATCATCCCAAGCACGCGTAGCTGCTTTCAATAAATAATCCGGACAATATTTTGCTTTAATACCTTGTGGTTTGATCTCAATGCCAACATAAGCGTCTGTTGCATCGTAAGCGGCAGCTCGGTGATTACGCATTACACGCAACATGTCTTCTTTATTTTCCTCATACTTATCAAAAGTTCCAAGGAAAGAAGCCATTTCGGCTGATGTTTTATACGATATGCCTGTCATGATTGCTGAAATAGCACCAGCAATACCACGGGCCTCTTCGCTATCATAAGGAATACCACTAACCATTAGCACAGATCCTAGGTTTGCGAAACCAAGACCAAGAGTTCTGTAATCATATGAAAGTTGCGCTACTTCTTTTGAGGGGAACTGCGCCATCAATACAGAGATTTCAAGAACAGTAGTCCATAACCGAGTAGTATATTCAAATCCTTCTACGTCAAATACATTCGTATCGTCGTCATGAAACTTACGCAAGTTTATAGATGCCAGATTACATGCTGTGTTGTCTAAGAACATGTACTCGGAACAGGGATTAGAAGCGTTAATACGACCACCTTTAGGGCAGGTATGCCATTCATTGATGGTAGTATCGTATTGCGTACCTGGGTCGGCACAGCGCCATGCAGCGTAAGCAATTTTATCCCAAACTTCGCGAGCGGGGATTTTTTTCATTACACGGCCATCGGTGCGAGCTTTTAATTCCCAATCCCCATTATCGGCCAAGACTTTAAAAAATTCGTTAGGGATACGAACGGAGTTATTTGAATTTTGTCCTGAAACAGTTGCATAGGCCTCTCCCTCGTAAGAGTTATCGTAGCCTGCAGACACAAGAGCTGCTACTTTTTTCTCTTCTTCAACTTTCCAATTGATGAAGTCCATGATTTCGGGGTGATCAAGATCTAAACATACCATTTTAGCAGCGCGACGTGTAGTACCGCCGCTTTTTATGGCGCCCGCTGCGCGGTCGCCAATTTTAAGAAAACTCATTAATCCGCTGGAAGTACCACCACCGCTCAATTTCTCACCGCTACCACGAATTTGAGAAAAGTTAGTACCTACACCAGATCCATATTTGAAAATACGTGCTTCGCGAGTCCACAAATCCATAATTCCCCCTTCATTCACCAAATCATCACTCACGCTTAAAATAAAGCAGGCATGTGGTTGCGGGCGCTCATAGGCATTCGTAGATTTTTTCAGCGTACTATCAGCAGGGTCAACATAGTAGTGGCCTTGTGGTTTACCTGTAATGCCGTATACCTCATGCAAACCGGTATTAAACCATTGTGGAGAATTAGGAACGCAAGCCTGATTTAAGATACTGTATACCAATTCTTCATAGAAAATTATTGCATCTTGTTCCGATGCAAAATAGCCATATCGCTCACCCCAAACACGCCAACAATGGGCCATACGATGCGCAACTTGTTTAACACTTGTTTCTCTACCCAATGATCCGTCGGGCTGAGGAACACCTGCTTTGCGAAAATATTTTTGTGCCAATATATCGGTAGCAATTTGGCTCCATTGCTTCGGTACTTCCACATTATTCATCTCAAATACTTTCTCCCCGGTAGGATTCTTGATTACACTATCGCGATAATCGTATTCGAACATATCATAAGGGCTAACACCATCTTTGGTGAAGCGGCGGCTGAACTGAAGGCCTTTCTTAGCGGAGCGTGCGGTTGGCATATAGCAGTGTCGGTTTTTAGACGTTTAAAATTGATACCCGGGGCTTGAATTAGTCGGTTGACGAAAATATCTTTCCATTTTGAGAATTCCTCACCCCAAATATTCACAGCTTGTGGAAAATAGAGGTGGATAATTTGCCACCTCAAAGCCCTGTTGCATTTGCTCGTTTATACACAGGTGTAGATAAGATTATACTATATTTTCATTGATTTTATCGGTTCATGTTTTTAGCCAAAAAACTTAAACAAAAACCTGCACAAACTCCGTTTCATGAAAACATATGATGAAAATGCTTAAAACGGAAATATTTCTGCATTTTTGCAACAGCACCAACGGGCATTGAATGAGGCACTCTATATACAAACAGTTTACCGAGAAAAAGCAGTTATGCAAAAAATCTTTTGCTGTACTTGTAGATCCCGATAAGATAGATGCTGCTAGCATCAGCAAGATGGTTGCATTAGGAATAGAGGCCCGTGTTGATTATTTTTTTGTAGGAGGAAGTTTAGTTATCTCAAGCTATTTAGATGAATGCATACAGCAAATAAAACAAAGCTGTAACATACCCGTGGTGTTATTTCCCGGCTCCCCTTCACAAGTAAGTAAGCATGCAGATGCACTATTGTATCTATCTCTTATTTCAGGTAGAAATCCTGAACTGTTAATAGGGCAGCATGTAATAAGTGCCCCTTTTGTAAAAAAAAGCGGATTAGAAATTATGCCAACCGGCTATATGGTGATAGATGGCGGTGCCCCAACTACTGTAAGTTATATTTCCAATGCCACCCCTATTCCTGCAGATAAAAATGAGATAGCTATGTGTACAGCCATGGCTGGTGAAATGTTGGGGATGAAATTAATTTACATGGATGCGGGCAGTGGAGCTAAACGTCCCATTACCGAACATATGATTGAGCAGGTTGCTCGATCAATTGATATTCCATTGATTGTTGGTGGAGGCATTACAGAAGCAGAAAAAGCATACTTGAATTGTAAAGCCGGAGCCGATGTAATTGTAGTCGGAAACGCTATTGAGAAAGATCTAGGCCTAATTAAAGAAATAAGCGCCGCTGTGCACAGCATAGCCAAAATTCCCTTCTAATTTTTACCAACTCTTTAAGTATCTGTAATGTATAAGAGTTGAAACAACTAGGTTGCTAATAGAAAGAGGCACCACTAAGAGTGCCTCTTCAAAACAAAAAGCAAAAAACTAAAACATTAAAAAATGTATGGTTTCTAAACTCTATATTATTATTAATGATTGTATGACATGTTTATAATTACCCAACACTATATATACGAGAAGTTGAATTACTTGGTTTTATCAGTTTTGTTGTACTTTAATGGCATAAAAAAAGAGTTTGCTACTACCCCTAGGTATCATTATTGTCATTGGTATTGCCACGCTAATTCTATTAATCGGTTGGGCAAAATGGCATCCATTCTTAGCATTAGTATGTACAGGCCTTTGCTTGGGCTGGTTGGCAGGAATGCCACTGCAATCTATTATGAGTTCTATTAAAACGGGCATTGGTAGCTTGCTAGGCGACTTGAGTATAGTATTAGTGGTAGGTGCCTTACTTGGTAATCTTATTGCTGCTACAGGTGCAGCAGCATCTCTTACTCATTCGCTTACCCATTTACTGGGAGAGAAAAAATTGCCTTGGGTGCTGATGATGACCGGCTTACTGGTTGGCATCCCTTTATTCTATAATGTGGGTTTTGTATTGTTAGTACCGCTGGCTTTTGCACTGGCCAAAAAAACAGGGATGCAACCGGTATTTCTTGCATTACCCATGCTTGCTGCACTTTCAGTTACCCATGGTTTCTTACCTCCTCACCCATCACCTTCTGCAATTGCCGTTCAACTGGGAGCAAACCCCGCCGAAGTATTACGTTACGGTATCTGTATTGCTATACCTGCTATACTAGCTGCTGGCCCCCTATTCTCCTCTCGATTCAAAAATTGGAAAACAAATGTGTCCGATTCTTATCTCCCCCATACCAGCATAAACTATCACCCAAATAGTTGGATAAGCCTTTGCTGTACTTTGCTACCAGCTATCTTATTAGCAATTGTAAACCTACCCGCAGAAATAGCATTATTAATTTCTTTAGGCATAGCAATTATATGCTTGTGGTTACCTATGCCCTCCCCCAGAGAGTCGCTTACAAAAATTTTTTCAGAAGCTATTACTACCATTGCACCCATATTATTCATTATTGCAGGTGCCGGTGCCCTAAAGCAAATTTTAGTAGATACCGGAGCTAGTACTGTTGTTGGGAAAATGATGCTGCAATGGCATTTACCTCCTTTAGTACTTGCCTGGACGATCACCGCCATCATTCGTATTTGTATTGGCTCTGCTACGGTGGCTGCCTTAACTGCCGCTAGTTTGCTAGGTAACTTTCTATCTGGTAGCCATGTATCTCCGGCATTAATGGTTTTAAGTATTGGAGCCGGCTCTTTATGTTGCTCTCACGTAAATGATTCAGGATTTTGGATGTTTAAAGCTTATTTCAACTTAACCGTAAAAGAAACTATCCTTAGCTGGACGATCATGGAAACTATTGTTTCTGTTGTCGGTTTATTAGGGGTATTATGTTTACAAGCTATCTTATAATTAACATATCATACCCAGTCGATATGTTGCATGATGCCTTCCGTATCATCATCCCATTGAAACCCATGAGCTCCAAAAAAATCTCGTTGGGCTTGTATCAAGGTAGTATTTAATTTTTTTTGTTTGTATTGTAATATGGATTGATAAGCTTCATTAATAATAGGCGTTGGTATTTCAGCTAGAGTAGCTGCTCCAATCAACTGTACTAATTTGTGATAATTTGATACGAGTACTTCTTTACAATATGGTATATCTAAAACCATATTTGTGTAAATAAACCCTTCTGCCAATTTATCCATAAGTGATGAGCGTATTATGCAGCCTGCTCGCCAAACGTCTGCTACCGAAGCCAAGGAAATATCCCATCTATATTTTTCGGCAGCCTTTGTGATTAAGGCAAAACCTTGATGGTGATTCCATATTCTTACTAACGTATACACAGCTTTGATTTGGTCAATATCAATTGCTATTTTTTGGGCGGTAACCACTTGATCTCGACTAGTAAAATGTTGTTGTACCCACTCTCTTAAGCCGGTATTTGCCGATACATATCTTGCATTCAAAGCGGTTGTAAACATACCTGCCGGTTCGCCTAAAAAAGCAGCTTCTTGTGCGGCCCAAGCCCCGGTACCTTTAGAAGAAGCCTTATCACTAATACGTGAAAGAATAGGTTGATGATTATGTTGTTTAATTAGTATTTGTTGGGTAATATCTAATAAGTAACTATGCAGCTCCGTTTTCTGCCATTCATAAAAAATAGCTGCTATAGCTTCTGCATTCATTTGCAAACCGTTGTGCATCAAACCATATATTTCTGCCAGTAATTGCATTTCTCCGTACTCAATAGCATTATGTACCATTTTAACATAATGCCCACTACCCCCTCTGCCAATATACGCACAACAACTGTTGCCGCTATTATTAATAGCCGCCATACTTACCAATAAAGGAGCCACTGTATCATATGCCTGTTTATCACCACTAACCATAAGTGCGGGTCCTTCTAAAGCACCCTGCTCTCCTCCCGATACGCCGCACCCTAACACATGAATATTATGCTGAAGTAATTGTTCTTGATGTTTTTCGGTATCTGCATAAAAAGCGTTAGCCCCATCAATAATTATTGCGCCTGGAGATAGTAAAGGTGCTAGTGTATTTAAAAAATGATCCGTTACACCACCGGCTGGCAGCATCATAAAAATACAGGGCAAACTACCTAGGCTCTTTACAAAAGCATGAATATCGTTGAAAGGTAAAGCAGTATTTAGCTCAGGGTAATCATTAACACATTGCTTCGCAACAAGCTCCTCTGATCCTTTTACCTCTCTATTATACAAACTTAACTGCCAACCCTTGCTCCCCAAATTTCTTGCCAATGCCTTACCCATGACTCCTAGTCCAACAATACCGATCCTTTTTTCTTTTATATAGATCGATCGAATGATAATGTCCAATGTTTCAGTTACTCCTAACTTAGCATTTACTCGAATAGCTTGTTTAGGCTTTTCTAGCGTAGCTAATTGTGAATCGAGTAAGCTAGCCGGCATATAATGATTTTTTCTGCCTTTGATACGTTCCTGTAACAAAGCACGATCTACATCTAAGAAAATCCAATAGACCTTCATTAAATGCTCCTCAAGCAAATTTCTATATGTTTGTTTAAGTGCAGAACAGGCTATAACAGCACCATTATCAGAGCTTGCTGCTAAAGCTCTGGCATGTACTTTTTGCAACCAAGGCATCCGGTCCTCATCTGTAAGAGGTATACCCATTCTCATTTTTTCAATATTCTCTGTCGGATGCTCATGATCAGCATCAATAAATGGTATTCTTAGTTGTTGAGCTAATGCAGAACCGATGGTTGTTTTCCCGGATCCTGATACGCCCATAATAAAATATACAGCTTGCATTATTCCACTAAAATAAGTCAATAATAAATCTGAATACCCTACAATTTTAGTATATAATCTGGAGAAAGTAACGTAACTTACTACCTTTCAGTTATCCAATGGCTTATAAGAAAATCATATTGTACTCTATTGTACTCTGTATTTCAGTTTCACTAGCAGTACAAATGGGTTGGATAACACATAATCCCATACTTACAACGATTATAAAGGGTTTTCCCCCAATGCGGACAAATACCGTAATCTGCTTTTTACTATTAGCTACATCACTACTTAGCATTCTTTTTAACAAATTCAGGTATCTCAGCTATATATCACTCCTAGTATTGATAGGGCTAAACAGTTTATCTCTTTTGGAACCTTTGTTAAGTGAAGTACTGGGTAGTTATTCTACAAGAATTCCGGGGCTTACAGCAGTCTGTTTCCTCTTATTTGCAGCTGCATTATTATTCCAGTCTTTCCATAAAGTATTTATTGCACAATATCTTTTTCATTTTGTAACGCTGGTTGCGGTATTCGCATCATTTGGCTATTTATTTGATATAGAAACGATGCATAGGTTAGCCTTCTTAGATTCAATGGCCTTACCTTCTTCCATACTTCTCATTATCTTATCTATTGCCGCTTCGCTATTCAATCCAACAATTGGTTTGACAGGATTATTTACCAGCACTTCTATTGGTGGGGCAATGGCGAGAAGACTGTTTCCTGCTTTCGCCTTAGTAGTTTTTAGCCTTAGCTTATTGAGAATCACTGCACATAAATATCATCTTGTTTCTGTGGAATTGGGCATTGCTTTATTTGCACTTAGTTTTATAGTTTGTTCACTGTTGCTCATCTGGTATACTTCCGTAAGACTTGACCAAGTTGAGCAAGAGAAAAAAATTACAGAAAGAAAATTAATAGAAGCTACACAAGAACGGCTATTTAAAGATGTAATTAATAACACCAGCTCTGCCATCTGTATAAAAAATAAAGCGGGAGAATATATTTTATGCAATAACGCTTTCGCCTCCGACTTTAATAAAACGCCTGAAGAAATAATTGGTAAAACAGCTTATGATCTTTTTCCGTTGGCGGTGGCTCAAAAAATTGTTGCTAATGAGCCTACGGTTTTTGAAACAGGATCAACACAAGTATATGAGGCATTTGCAGAAACGCCCTCAGGTACTCACATTATGCTAACTAATAAATTTCCTATTTACGATACAAATAACAATATTACCAGCATAGGTGTTGTAGCAACTGATGTTACAAGAGCAAGATTGGCGGAATTAAATTTAAAAACCATATTAGATAGTGCCCACGTTTCCATTATAAAAACAGATACCAATGGATTAATTACCGATTTTAATAAGGGAGCCGAAAAACTATTAGGGTATAGTGCCGAGGAAATGATAGGTAAGCATACGCCTGAAATTATTCATTTAGCTAAAGAAGTTGAAGTAAGAGGGAAAGAATTATCTGAGCAATATGGAAAGCAAATTAGTGGCTTTGATGTATTTATAACTCCGGCACTTTATAACGAATTTGAATCGCGCAGATGGACCTATGTTCGAAAAGATGGCAGTACCTTCCCTATTCAACTTGTTGTAACGAGTATTGTTAATGCAAACCAAGAAGTCATTGGCTATTTAGGAATCGGTACCGATATTACCAATGAAGAAATGGCAAGAACGCTTCAGCAAGAGCTTGCTTTAAAACTACAAAACAGAAATACACAACTATTAAACTTTGCACATATTACCTCACATAATCTTCGCTCTCCGGTTAGTAATTTAGTAACCTTACTCGATCTATTAGAAAATGCCCATACACCTGAAGAAAAAGATATTTTGATTGCAAAATTTGATACGGTCACTAAAAGACTCGCCAGCACCCTTAACGATTTGATTGAAGCGTTAAAAATTCAGGAAGATATCTACAAAGAAAAAGAAAAATTAGTGTTCGCTAAGGTTTTCGCAAACGTAACCGAGATGCTAAGTGTACAAATTGAATCTACAGCAACCAAAATTCATACTACATTTGTAGTTGCTGAAATTGAATACCCGAAAACGTATTTAGAAAGCATATTGCTGAATATCATATCTAATGCCATTAAATATCGTTCTCCTAAAAGAGATCCTATTATTTATATTGAAACAAAGTATGTTGATGAAGATCTAGTAATGACCATAAAAGATAATGGATTAGGTATTGATTTGAAAAAACATGGTAACAAAGTTTTTGGGTTCAATAAAACATTTCATCGCCATCCCGAAGCGAAAGGTATTGGTTTATTCCTCACAAAAACACAGATTGAATCTATGGGAGGGAGTATTCGGGTTGAAAGTGAGCCTGATATTGGTACCACATTTATTATAAATTTTAAAAAATAATGTATGAGTAACCCTTTTATTATTTGCATTATCGACGACGATGAAGTATACCAGTTCACCGTTACAAAAAACATCCAATCTCAGCAACTAGCTAAAAAAATTTTAGTTTTCTCTGATGGAGAAGAGGCACTTAATTTTTTATGTGCAAATATTGGAGATAACAATGCAGTACCGGATGTTATATTTCTCGATATCAATATGCCCATCATGGACGGATGGCAGTTTTTAGAAGAATATATTCGGCTAAAGCCGCGTATAGGAAAGAAAGTTACCCTCTATATGGTTAGTTCCTCTGTTGATCCTGCAGATACACAGCGTGCAAAACAAATAGAAGAAGTGTCTGATTATATAATCAAGCCAATAACACCTGATCAACTAAAAGTAATTGTAAATACCCTTCAAGAGGAAGCCAACGCGCAATAGCTAACGTAAACCCGACACATCAACCCTACTAGGGGTTTCCTTTCCCGAAATAATACCTCTTGCACTAAGCGCAATAGATCGAATGATCTGCGTCATGTTAGGAATATTTAGTGTACCCACTTCATCCGTAACTTTATGATAGTTCGGTTCATTATCCATTTTTGAGGTAGAGATAGTGTGTGCAGGTACGCCTAAACGAGCTAGCGTAGCATTGTCGGATCGATAAAAAAGATTTTGATCGGGATAGGGATCCGGGTAAAAATTAAATCCGGTTCCTGTTAAATTTTGTTGTAAAATTTTACCCATATCTGTTTTCTCAAAGCCGGTAATATATGCTGAGTTAGTACCCCACTTACTGTCGGTACCTATCATTTCAATATTGAACATGGCTTTTACATCGCTAGGATTAAATTGCCTGGAAAAATAAGTGGCACCATACCCACCAATTTCTTCCGCCGTAAATGCTGCAAAAATTAAGGTACGCTCATTATTATTCAGTTTTGAAAAATAATTTGCTAAGGCAATTACTGCCGTTGTACCTGCTGCATCATCATTGGCTCCGTTAAAAATGGAATCCGTTGTTCCAGCTACTTTTCTGACTCCTAAATGATCATAGTGTCCTGAGAAAATGACAATTTCTTTAGCCAAAGATTTACCCGGTATTATGCCTACTACATTAGATAAATACTGGGTATTTATTTCGTGCCTCGCATCTATAGAAAAAGTTTTAGGAATAGTAGGGGTTAAAATAAAAATAACAGACTTATCTGATTCGAATAATTGATTTTTTAACGTAATGAGTCTTCCAAAATTTGAGGAAAAAGAAGTATCTACCAGTACAATATAATTCTTTGACATAGAAGCATATTTTCTTGCTTCAGTTCCGAAATTGGCACCTTTTAAAATACGCACTAATTCAAAATCTGGTGTGCTTTCTGTTACCTGTAATATAGGCTTACAAGTAATGGCCACAACATTTTTCATGTCTACCGGTTGACCATCAAGAGAGGTAGTTAAACCAATCATTTTAGGACGAACCATTGTAAAAGTCTGGAGATAGCCATCGTTTCCTTTAAGTTTTTGAAGTCCACTTTTTTTAAATTCTTCCGCAATAAAAGCAGCCGCCTTTTCTATACCCGGCGTAAAGGCTCTGCGACCTTGCATATCATCAGAGGCTAGCGTACTCAACACACGATTTACGTCCGGCTCATTGATAACTACATTAATATCTTGTGCTGTAATAGTTGCAGTAAAAAGAAATCCTGAGATAATGCTAAATAGTTTTCTCATAAATGGCTTTATAATTTTGTGAGGCATTTCGTCAGAACGTCGGGGCGTCATTCGTTCTGACGTACCGACGCTTTCTTCTATAGCGACATCATCTCTTTAAACTTCACGGTTTGTCTACGGCTCACTTCAATCTTCTCTCCACCCTTTAAATCGAGTAATAAACCGCCGTTAAAATAAGGTTCAATTTTGTCGATCCATCGTAAATTAATAATATGCTTTCTATTCGCTCTAAAAAACATACGATCATCTAAGCGTTCTTCTAAAGCATTGAGTGATTTTAAAATTAATGGTTTATTAGTCCCGAAAAATACTTTAGCATAGTTACCAACACTTTCAAATAAACGTATCTCTCCCAATTTTACAAACCAGCATCTCTCCCCATCTTTTACAAATACCTGATCATGTTCTGTAAGCGGGCCTCTGTTTGTACCGTTTATACCGATACTTTCCTTAAAAATCTCGGCCTGTAATTTTTGAATCGCATCCGATAATCGTTTTGGTTCGATTGGCTTCAATAAATAATCCAAGGCATTTACCTCGAAAGCTTTGATGGCATATTCATCATAAGCTGTAGTAAATATAACTTTAGGTGCTTTCTCCACTTCTGCCAACAAATCGAATCCTGTTTTGCCGGGCATTTGAATATCTAAAAAAATCAGATCCGGATTCAAGGTTTCAATTTTTTCAATGCCATCGTCTACATTCGCTGCTTCCTCAACTATTTCAATATCACCATGATCTTGCAAGAGTTTCTTTAACTCATTTCTTGCTAATCTTTCATCGTCGATAATAATTGCTTTAATAGCCATATTTCAAGTTATAATTTTAAGCTGTTACACCCGCAACCGGCAAAATTATTTTTGCCTCAACTAAATGATTGGGTATGTTAGAAATTTCAAATTTAGCTTTTCCTCTGAATAATAATTTCAATCTATTGTGGGTGCTACTAATCCCAAATCCTTCCGTATTACTATTATCCCCTAATTCACCGGTATTTTGAACGATCACTTCATGATGATCGTCTCTAAAATCAGAAATAACCCGTACCAAGCCTCCTTCCTTTTGTTTACTGATGCCGTGTTTAATAGCATTTTCTACGAGCGTTTGTAACATCATGGGCGGCACCGGCTGATCGAGTGTGTCTTCATCAATGTCATATTCAATATGCAACCTATCTTCAAACCGAATATACTCCAAGGCTAAATAGTCTTTTACTATGTTCAATTCTCGCTCAAAGGGTACTGTTTCTAGTTTCTCAGCTTGCATACTGCTTCTCAAAATATTGCTTAACTCAGTAATGGCGGTACGAGCACGTTCAGGATTTTCATCTACTAATGCCCGAATACTATTCAAAGCGTTAAATATAAAATGAGGATTGATATGAGATTTGATGGTTTTTAATTCCAATTCTTTTACCATGCCTTCTAACCTAGCTTTCTGAATTTCTGTTTTAGTACCCAGTTCAATATAATGCCAAAGATAATAGATAGAAGTCCACACCAGAATCAATGGCGAATCCGAAACTAAATTGATCAGAAATCTTTTTTCAACAGTTACTTTTCTTAAAGGATCGTACAAACGTAACCATTCCGCAATAGCACTATTTGTAAGATTAAAAAGTACCAATATACTCATTATCAATACGGTAAACTGCCACCATTTTTTGGCCAAAGCCGGAGGTCTTAAACCAAATGCCTTAATTAAACTTCTCAGCAAATGGGTGTATAAAAACCCGGAAAGAATGATTACCAATAGTTTAGGATAAAATACTTTGTGTATGCTGCTATCAAAAACGAAGGCAAAAAATACCATGGTTAATCCATAGAGCAACCAGCCACCTACTTGGCACCACCAATATAGAATTTTCTTATTTCTCATGTTTTACAAAGGTAATTTACTGCGTTTCGGGCATACTATGAAATAGGATTAATGGCAAAAATGACGGCTATTTGGCAGAAAATAGTGTTTTTTCAGCCGAACTATCTGTTTTCCCGTATGTTCTAAGTAATTTCGTACGTTAAACAGCCCTAAGCATGGAATTTATCCCCGGCACTCTTTTAAAACATATTGATAGCCCTTCCGATCTCAAAAAGCTCAACCGTGAGCAATTGCATCAGGTATGTGATGAATTGAGGCAATATATTATTGATGTTGTAAGTGTTCATGGTGGGCATTTCGCAGCTAGTTTAGGAGTGGTGGAATTAAGTGTAGCACTTCACTATGTTTACAATACCCCATACGACCAATTAGTATGGGATGTGGGTCATCAGGCTTATGGACATAAAATTCTTACCGGAAGGCGTGATAATTTTGCTACGAATAGAAAATATAAAGGTTTGAGTGGCTTCCCCAAACGCACCGAAAGTGAGTATGATACTTTTGGTGTAGGACATTCCTCTACCTCCATATCTGCCGCCTTAGGAATGGCCATTGCAGCCAAGCACAAAGGAGAAAATAGAAAATCTGTTGCAATAATCGGCGATGGGTCTATGACAGCGGGCATGGCTTTCGAAGCTATGAATCATGCCGGCGTGGCCGATAGTGATGTACTCATTATTTTGAATGATAATTGCATGAGTATCGACCCTAATGTTGGGGCACTCAAGGAATACTTAACCGACATTAGCACATCTCCTACGTACAATAAATTAAGAGATGAGGTTTGGAATCTCATGGGTAAACTACCTGTAGGTAAAAATTTTACCCGGGAAATGGCGAGCAAATTAGAAGCCAGTTTAAAAGGGGTTGTAACCAAAAGCAGTAATTTATTCGAAGCCCTGAAGCTCCGCTATTTTGGACCAATAGACGGACATAATATCACCAAATTGGTTGATACCTTAAAGGATTTAAAAGAAATGCCCGGGCCTAAAATTTTGCACATTGTTACGGTAAAAGGTAAAGGATATGCATTGGCTGAAAAAGATCAAACAAAATGGCATGCCCCGGGCTTATTTGATAAAGTAACAGGAGAAATTTTTAAAAAGAAAATCGATACTCCTCAGCCACCAAAATATCAAGATGTATTCGGGCATACCATCATTGAATTGGCTGAAATGAATCAAAAAATTATGGGTGTTACACCAGCAATGCCCAGCGGCTCTTCTTTAAAATTTATGATGGAGAAAATGCCGAGCAGGGCTTTTGATGTGGGTATTTGTGAGCAACATGCAGTAACTGTTAGTGCAGGTATGGCTACCCAAGGTTTACGCGTATTCTGCAATATTTACTCTTCCTTTATGCAGCGTGCCTATGATCAGGTGGTACACGATGTGGCGATTCAAAAATTACCTGTTATATTTTGTTTAGATAGAGCTGGGCTTGTAGGAGAAGATGGCCCTACACACCATGGCTGTTACGATATTCCTTATATGCGTTGTATTCCTCATCTGGTAATTGCCGCGCCTATGAATGAGCAAGAGTTGAGAAACCTAATGTTCACAGCACAGCTCGATAAAAATAATTATCCTTTTGTAATACGCTATCCACGAGGAGAAGGTGTGATGCCAAATTGGAAAACTCCTTTTGAAGAATTACCGATTGGTAAAGGCAGAAAATTAAAAGACGGGAAAGATATTGCCATATTGAGTTTCGGTCACCCGGGTAATTTCGCACAAGCGGCTATTCGCGAATTGAGAACCCAGGGCATCGATCCGGCACATTATGATCTCCGTTTTGTGAAACCAATCGATGAGGATTTACTACATGAAGTATTTAGTAACTACAATAAGATTGTTACTGTAGAAGATGGAACAGTAGTTGGTGGTTTTGGATCAGCAGTATTGGAATTCATGAACAAGCATGGCTATAGAGCTGATGTTAAAATTTTAGGGATACCCGATAGATTGGTGGAACATGGCACACTTAAAGAATTACATAGAGAATGTGCTTATGACGCACAAGGGATTGCGGATGCTGTGCGCGCTCTTGTTAATCAATCCATTTTAATATAAAAAATTATAGTTGCTATTTGTTTAGCAACAAAACAAAAGGCCGTTCGCTATGCGAACGGCCTTTTAACTTTTAACAATCTCCCCCGAAATTATTAGAAGTTATATTTGATACCTAACTGACCCTGCCAACGAGAGTTGATCGGATCGAGTGTATAATAATTACCATTAATACCTGTAGGCTTGATAAAATTGAATGTAGGGATATAACCACTCGAAGGTGCTCCTATAGCATTAGTACCAGGCAATCCGCTAGTAGCAGTATTTGCAGCAAAACGCAAGAAGTTAACTGTATAGTTGTTTACGTTGGTTACAAAATTCACATGTCCCCAATCATTATTTAACAAATTCAATACGTTGAAAATATCTAAACTGATTTGTAGAGATTTCGCTTTGTTCGTAGAACTTAGCTTAAACTCATGCATAATCTTTAAATCTAATTGATGATTCCAAGGAGTACGTAAACCATTTCTTTCGGCATATTGTCCTCTGCGAGAATTCAAATATTTATTGCCACTAATAAATGCATCCAAATCGGCACTTTGTTGTGCTGCAGTATATACAACACCATTCAATGTATAATCTACTAAGCGAATGTCGTTGGCATCTTTAGGGATATAAGGTAAGGAAGCATTATTACCATTTCCGAATGGAGCACTCTGGTATACAAGCGTATATGGATTTCCTGATTGTCCGGAATAGAAGAATGTAAATGAAGTAGCATTTTTGTTATCCCAGTATTGCGTAGTACTAATCGTACCAACAATACGGTGACGAAGATCGAAATTAGAGAAAGCCAATTGAGAATTATTAGGAGTAATAGAGGGATTCAGGTTATAATTACTTTCCCATGAATTTCTGATACCATTACTAAGATCTTTACTATATCCATAGGTATAAGCCAAACTCCAGTTCAAACTCATCGTATGGTTTCCGGTTTTGATATTATTTGTAGTCTTAGAAATTTGAGTTGTTACATTATATCGATATCCTTCCGTTGTATTGGTTAAGAAATAAACACTAGAATATGAACCATTATATCTACGGCTATTGGTATTGATATAATACGGGGTTTGTGTTGGAACACCTGGATTTGATGCGTAATAAGCAATAGAATCTCTCAAGTTAATTTGTTGGAACTTAATATCATAAAGTGTTTTGGTATACAGTACATCAAAACTAAGTTTATATCCATTTCCAAACTTATAGTCCACTGCGATATTAGTTCTTAAAATGCGAGGTAATTTAAAATTATTATCAACTACATCTACCTCTCTGGTACTACTTTGATTCACACCTCCGTATTTAGTAACTGTATCTCTAAGTCCTTGCGGATTAATTGCTAAAGGAACTGTTTGTCCGGCTGCAGGACCATTCCAATCTATATTACCATAAGTTTGTCCGTTAAGGGTATATCCATAACCCATCCAAGCAAAAGGAACTCTTCCGGTAAATACTCCGATACCACCACGGATAATCACCGATTGGTTGCCATTAACGTCATAATTAAATGCTAACCGTGGTGATATAGCTGTGTTACCAAGCCATGTATTGCTAAGCTGTGAGAATGGTGTGTTGGTGTAAGTAGGGTTAGCAGATACATAAAGAGGTTGTCCTGTTGCGGGGTTTGTATTCGTTGTATTCAATTGTGGATCCACACCTGGTTGGTTACCTGTAGAAGCATAATCAATTCTCAAACCTGCTGTAATTTTAAGTTTTGGAGATACAGCATATTCATCTTGCACATAAGCGCTTAATAAGGCTACTTTGAATGGGTTTGGCGGATTGCTGAAGATATTATCTCTGGTATTGGGTAATTTACTCTGATCTAAAGAAAAAGCTCCTCTAATACGACTAGGATTGTCAGCTAAGAAGCTATTCACTCCTCTAGAGTATTCCCATCTTCCGTTCCAAGAGTTAATGAATCCATAAGTTAAATTGTAAAATTCATTGTGTGTACCAAAAGTGAATTTGTGACTCCCTGTAGTATATGTTACGTTATCAGAGATCTCAAAGGTTTGTTGCTTCATATTATATATGGAAGCTTCTCTCCAGGTACCCACCCAAATGCGTCCATTATCAATATCCATAAAAGGTGAAAGTGCTCCCGGAAAATCGCGATATTCTTTTACATTGATATAGCTTGTATTGAATTGATTACTCCAACGATTATTAAATCTTGTTTTTAATTCGGCAACTAAATTTACGTTAGTAGTATATTGGGTAAAATCGGTATTACCGAATTGGAAGTTGGTAGATGATCTTTCTAAATTATTACCCCAACCTTTGGTATACAATCCTCTAACCATTAGCGTACTTTTCTTATCAAGATTGAAGTCGAAGCGGGTAAAGAATTTATCACTGTTTGTGAAAAGTTTATAGGAACCAAGATAGCTTCCGGGATCATATCCTAAACCAAGTAATTTGTTGGCAATTTGGGTAGCTTCTGTATTAGTGATGGCTGCACCCGGATCTCCAACATTATAGAAAGTTGGCTCTTGCCTGCGCGTCATTTCATAGTTTACTATAAAAAATGCCTTATTTTTCGTAATCGGACCACTAACTGTTACGCCTGTTTGATAATCATAAAAGTCGCTCCCGATTTTGGTTTTTAACCCATCTACGCTTTTCCCCATTAAAGATTGATTCCGGCCATAAGCGTACACAGAGCCATGAACCTCATTCGTACCGCTTTTTGTAACTGCGTTCACACTACCCCCTGTAAAGTTACCAATCTTAATATCATATGGAGCTAATTGCACTTGTACCTCCTGAATCACATCAATACTATACGGATTAGTACGTGTTCCTGAACCGGCTGCACCGCTTTGTCCACCACCACTTACACCACCAAAAGAATTACTAAAACCAATGGCGTCGTTGTTGATAGCACCATCAATAGTTAGGTTATTATATCTAAAATTACTACCTGCGAAGGAGTTGTTATTAGACTGTGGTGTTAATCGAGTGAAATCAGATAAACTTCTTCCTAAAGTTGGAAGTGTAACCATTTGTCTGAGTCCTACTGTTGTAGCACCTGCCGGTGTACGTTTTCCGTTGGTAGAAACTACTACTTCCGTAAGGTTATTAGTAGATGGAACCAAATTAAAATTAAGTTCGGGGTTATTACCAATAATGAGATTCACGTCATTCAATACCTGATCGCTATAGCCTAGCGAAGACACTTTAATGGTATAGGGACCGCCAACTTTTAGGTTTGATAATACAAAATAACCTTTACTATTGGTTTGCGTACTCACTATAAAATTCGTTGGTTCGTGCTTAACACTAACCGTGGCACCTGCTAAATAGGCTCCTTTGCTATCTTTTAGATGTCCGGATAGGGAAGCACTTGTTTCTTGAGCGGCAATAGTAAAATTTGAAAGAATAAGAACGGTAACAGCAGCTATCGTGCACAAGCTTTTAATCCATTTCATAATGATTAGTTTTGTAACAGAATTTAAGCTGCAAAATTGCCACCGAAAAACTTGGCTAACAAGTTATCTATGTGAACGAATTGATAACAAAAGATTAATTAATTATTAAGTTTAGGTAAAACTTAAATTTTTACATATAAATTTATTAGTGGGCGAAGTAAATTTTTAGGGATGTAATTCCTCGTCTTGGACACCTTCAGCCTGAATTTCAGCTTCCCGATTTTCATTCCATTCAACAATGAAATTATTACGGCCTTCCCCCACCATGAGTTTCATATATTTTTGCTGGGCGAGTTCGAGAATAGATAAGAAAAGAAATATAGCATGAATACGGTCTTGGCAGATATCAAAAACTCGTTCAAAAGCAACAGTTCTTCCTTTTTGAATTAACTCGAGCATATAATCTCTACTGCCTTCCATGGTATAGTTATACCGAACTACGGTATGTACAGGCTTATTTTGTCGATCATGAACGCGCTGCATCACTTTTTCAAAAGCTTTCATCAATTTGAAAAGCGTGATATTCTGTATTTCGGTTCCTTCTGAAGCTTCTTCACCTATACCGGCGATTTCTCTTTGGAGGTTTCCGCGCTTCACCATCAGCATACGCATGGCTTCCATTTCTGCCATTTGCACCGCAGCCTCTTTAAACCGCTTGTATTCAATAATTTTATCGATTAACTCCTGACGGGGATCAATTTCGTTACCGGCAGCATCTACTTCTTTTCTTGGTAACAATAATCGCGCTTTGATACGCATTAAAGTAGAAACAAATAATATAAATTCACTACTCAATTCAATATTCAATCTCTCTTGCTGATGAATAAAATCAAGAAAATCGTTGATAATTTTAGTAATAGGAATATTATAAATATCTAATTCATCACGCTCAATAAAAAATAACAATAAATCGAAAGGGCCTTCAAACTGATCAAGCTTAATCTGGTAATTTACAGTACTCAAGTTCCGGTTTTTTTACAAAGAAACATAAACAGGCAGTGAAACAGCGAGTTTCGAGAAATAATTATCCACACCCATAAATCTGGAATCTTCAATCTGGAATCTGGGTGTTTTAATACATATTCAGATTGAAGATTCTAGATTCCAGATTATTTTACTTCCTCAAAGAGTCCCTTATCTCCATCAATAAGGCATCTGTACTCGAAGGACCCGCCGGTGCCGCTTTTGGTTCAGCCTTCTTCACCTTATTAATAGCTTTTATAACCATAAATACAGCAAAGGCAACGATAATAAAATCTATCAAGTTAGTTATAAATGTGCCATATTTTACGGAAACCTCTGCTACAGCGGGTGTTGTAACTTTTCCGGCAGCATCTTTAACCGCAGCAACTGCATCCTTCAATACCCATTTCTTTTCATTAAAATCTATACCACCAGTAAGCATACCTACTAAAGGCATTACTATACCATCCACAAATGAAGAAACAATTTTACCGAATGAAGCCCCCATTACAAAAGCTACAGCGGTATCTACTAAATTGCCTCGAATGGCAAATTCCTTGAACTCTTTTAGCATTCCCATAATTCAGGTTTTAGATAAAATGAATGTACTATTTATTTTTTATTCCAATTACTCACTTCCTAATTTTTTCTTTGATTAAAAAAAGCTGTTGCATACTTTTTCCAAACCCGGCAACTTCAGAATATGCATTTAGCCACATAAAACCTGCATCTTTGCTCAAATTTTATTCGTGGGAAATAAACTACTAAACTGGCTACTTTTTGCGGCTTTATGTACTATCTGGGGTAGTTCTTTTATTTTAATGAAAGGGGGCATGCAAGTATTGAGTCCTTACGAAGTAGCTTCTATTCGTTTACTCAGCGCCGGGTTGGTATTAATTCCCTTTTTCTGGAGATCTGTACAGCGTATTCCTGCTGATAAACGTTGGCTTGTTATTTTATCAGGATTGCTAGGCAGTTTTTTTCCCGCTTACTTGTTTTGTATTGCCGAAACAAAAATTGATAGTGCCTTGGCAGGTATTTTGAATGCACTCACCCCACTATTTGTAATAATGGTAGGATTCTCATTTTTTGGATTAAAGGTAAAATTCATTCAGACCATTGGGATTCTTATTGGCTTCATAGGACTTTGCTTACTTGTAATTCTAGGCAATAATATTAATTTACAATATTTTCAGTATGCTTTTTTAGTGTTAATTGCTACTTTGTTTTATGGCATTAATGTGAATATGGTAGGTAGATACATGAAGGGTATTGGCTCCATTGATATTGCTGCGATGGCATTTGTTTTTTTAATTATTCCATGCACTATTTTTCTTTATTTTTCCGGGTACTTTCATTACCCGTTGCATCAGCAATCATATTGGCAATCTACATTGGCATCTGCAACCCTTGGTATTTTTGGAACAGCGATTGCTTCTATCATTTTTTATATGCTCGTAAAAAGAGCAGGACCTCTATTTGCTTCCATGGTAACATATGGAATCCCATTTGTTGCTATTGGCTGGGGTATTTGGGGTGGGGAGCATGTAAATATGCAACAAGTAGTTTGCTTATCAGTTATTTTAATTGGTGTTTATTTAGCAAACAGGAAATAGGGTATAAGGAGAAAGGTATAGGGTAAAAGCTTTAAGCTTACACCTTAGGGCTTATACCTTACACGGACATCATTTCTTTTTCTTTAGCTGCCAAATGTTTATCAACCAATACAATATATTTATCAGTAAGTTCCTGAATAGAAGTTTCGGCATCTTTTGCTTCATCTTCGCTCAATCCATCTTTCTGTAATTTTTTTACTTGCTCAATTGCATCTCTACGGATATTACGAATAGCTACTTTAGATTGTTCCCCTTCAGCACTTGCTTTTTTGAAAAGTTCTTTTCTGCGCTCTTCGGTAAGTGGTGGCATAAATAGCCGAATTTGATTCCCATCATTTTGTGGGGTAATACCAATATTTGCTGCCATTATGGATCTTTCTATTGGTGCCAGCATATTTTTTTCCCAAGGCTGAATACTAACCGTACGGGCATCTAATATGGTAACATTAGCTACCTGATTGATAGGGGTAGGCGCCCCATAATAATCTACATGAATTCCATCAAGCATGGCAGGACTTGCTTTTCCCGCTCTTATTTTTACCAATTCAGCTTCCAAATGTGCAATTCCTTTTTGCATACTTTCCCTGGCGTCATCTAAAATCATCGATAATTCTTCCGACATAAATATCTATTAAGTGGGCAAAATTAAGGATACGGCCTAAGTAGTCCAACAAAAAAAAGAATATGCCAATAATTACCTATTTCGTTTCAGTTGGCACTATATTACCCGAGAGATAGGTTCTGAAGCCGTTGGCGCTTTTTTGTAAAAAATTATCGGTTTTAGGTTCCATATTTCCCTTGATCACAATAAATTCTTTGGAGCGGGGTTTGGTATAATTAAGGAAAGCTACTGCCCCGAAGAAAACTATAATCTGCGCTGAAATTACTTTGGTAGTACCCATCGGAAGAGCAAAAAAAGTAAGTACAATAAACAGGATGGATGTTATAGACAGCAGTAAAGTTACTTTCATATGAGAGTACCCTCTGTCTAATAACAAGTGATGTATATGGTTTCTGTCGGGAGAAAATGGTGATCGTCCGTGAATAATTCGAATACCAAATACGCGTAAGGTATCTAATAATGGTATTAGCAAAACCCCAAAACCCATAGCGGGAGATGCTAGAACAGGTAGTATACGAGATGTTTCTGCAGTATTAATAAAATGGATAACTAAAATCGCATTCACTGCACCAACCAGCATTGCCCCTGTATCTCCCATAAAAATTCTTGCCGGAGAATAATTATAGATCAAAAAAGCTGCAAGAGAGGCGGCAAAGCTGAAGCCAAATAATGCGTAATACAGGTCACCGCTCATTAAGGAAAAGAATGCAAAGAAAGTTGAGGATACCACACCAATACTCCCGGCTAACCCATCTACCCCATCTATTAAATTAAATGCATTTATAATCACAAGTATGGTAAAGAAAGATAAGCAACAACTAATAGTATAATCGATTTGACCAATACTTAGAAAGCCGTGCATATCTGTTATCGTTAAATTGGCTTTAAAAACCAATATGGCAGTAACTGTTATTTGTCCGATAAATTTTTTAAAAGGGGTAAGTATTAAAATATCATCTTTAATACCAAAAAAGAAAATTACTAATAACGCAGTCAGATAGTATTGAAAAGTATTTGTAGCCAATTTATTGGTAAGATCTACCATTAAAAGAAGCCCCATCATAAACCCTGCAAAAATGCCTAGCCCACCTAAAGATGGTACCGGGTTTGAGTGAAGCTTACGGTCATCGGGTATATCATACAACTTCTTCATTTTCGATACCTGGATAATGATAGGTATCGAGTAGAAGGTGATGATAAAAGCGATGATCGAGCCTAATAATATGTTCTCCATTTGGTAGGTTTGTTAGGTGTTCATAGGATTCTGTAAGGACGAAATTAGTTTATATTTTATTGTTTCAAAATACCAATAAACCTGTATTTTCTCCTTTTTAATTGATACATTTCCAATTATCTTCGCTGCTCAATACTAAAAATAGCTTTTTATGGCGAGTACAGCCGATTTACAGCGCACAGCAACCCAGGTTAGAAGAGATATTGTACGCATGGTTCATGGGGTTCAAAGTGGCCATCCGGGGGGATCCCTAGGCTGTGCCGATTTTCTTACAGCTCTTTATTTTCATACGCTGAAGCACGATACGCGTTTTCATATGGATGGAGTTGGTGAAGATTTATTTTTCTTATCAAATGGACATATTTCGCCCGTTTTTTACTCCGTTTTGGCGCGTTCCGGCTATTTTGATGTAAAAGAACTGGCAAGCTTCCGCAAGATCAATACCCGCTTACAAGGCCATCCTACCACCCACGAGCACTTACCCGGAGTAAGGGTTGCCAGTGGCTCCCTCGGACAGGGTTTAAGTGTTGCTATTGGAGCGGCTCTTACCAAAAAATTGAATAAGGATCCCCATCTTGTATTTTCTTTACACGGCGATGGAGAATTGCAGGAAGGTCAAATCTGGGAAGCAGTTATGTTTGCTGCGCACCATAAAGTAGATAATTTAATTGCAACAATCGATTGGAACGGTCAACAAATAGATGGTCCAACAGCCAAAGTTATGGCATTAGATAGCCTACACTCGAAATTTGAAGCATTTAATTGGCAAGTACTCGATATGCAAGGTAATGACATGGATGATGTAGTAACCGTACTTGATTTAGCTAAATCAAAAACAGGTAAGGGTAAACCGATTTGCATCCTCATGAAAACGGAAATGGGTAAAGGCATTGATTTTATGGAAGGTAGTCATGAATGGCATGGTATTGCTCCTAATGATGAGCAATTAGCAAAAGCATTAGCTCAACTTCCGGAAACATTAGGTGATTATTAGTTCGTGGATCTTAAAGAATAACTTGTTAGCGCTGCTTTACGAGCACTAAACCAAGCTGCTATATAGCTAATAGCAATAACAGTTATAGCAACTAATACAAAATCAAATACAGATAAATCTACCGGATAATAATCAATGATAAAGGTAGAGCCTCCTAACTTAATAAGGTGATACTGATATTGTAACCAACAAATAATACCCGCGAAAACCAATCCCACGGAGCTTCCTATGGTGGCTAGTAGCATGCCGGTTGATAAAAAAATATTTCTGACTTTTTGATTGGTTGCACCTAAAGCTTTAAGCACTGCAATATCTCTTTGCTTCTCTAATACCAACATGGTTATAGCACCAATCATATTAAATGCAGCTACTACAAGTATAAGGCAAAGGATACCATAAATTACCCATTTCTCCATTTGCATAACAGCATACAGAGATTGGTTTTGCTCATACCTGGTTTCAACTATCCATTTTTTTCCAAAAATTTTCTCAATTGCAGGCTTAATAGATGCCTCTTTCACATTGGTTTTCACTTCTACAGCAGTTACTTCATCGGGTTTAAGATCAAGCATATACCGCATAAAGTTGATATTGGTAAAGGCGTATTTATTATCAAAATCCTGTTGAATAACAAAAGTTCCCGACGGTACTATATTAAAAGCATTGAGGCCATCACTTTGCAACAAACTACTACTATTTTTATTGGGAAAATAAACAACCGTATTTCGAGCCCCTGAAATAAAATCAATAGCGGCAGCATTTTCAACACCGGCACCCATTATTAATTGAGGTTCTTGTGCGGTACCGGTTTCAAATTTCCCCCGTTGAATATATTTAGCTAGCGGGTTAATGGCAAGATAATTAGCATCAACCCCTCTTATAGTTACAATTGTTTGTGCATTACCGGTTAGTAATGCCTTTTCTTCTACAATAGCGCTGAAAGCCGCTATTCCATTAATTTTACCCAATGCTTGCAGATTCTCTTTACTAACTGCTTGCACTTTCCCCGTTGCCGGGATAATTTTTATGGATGGATAAAAATCGCCATATAAACTTTTAACTAAAGATTCAAAACCATTGAAAACACTTAAGATAATGATTAGTGCTGCTGTACCCACCGCAATAGCCGTAACTGCTATCCAAGCAATAATATTTATCGCATTGGTAGATTTTTTTGATCGAAAATAGCGCCAGGCAAAAAGAAAATTCATTATTTGATATTCTTGAAAATTTCTTCCATTTTGAATACATAATCGAGCGTATCATCGTTATAGAAATGAATAACCGGTATTCTGCGTAATTGGTTTTTCATACGAGATGCCAATTCTTTTTTTATTTCCCAAGCCCTTGCTTCTATAGCTTTCATCACTTTGGTATTATCTTTAACCTGAAATAAACTCAGGTAAACCCTGGCTTCTAACAGGTCTGGCGTAACTTTTACGCTAGCAATCGATACCATACCTCCATCAATCATGGTTAGGTTTAACCGCAAAAAAATGTCGTTAAACTGCTCTTGTAGCGCCCCCGCCACTTGTCTTTGTCTTTTACCTTCCTCCATAATCCATCGTTTATGGGTGTAAAATTAGTTACTTTGGGGTGTTTTATCATTTATTCTTGATTATGAAGCGTTTTGAACGGATTTTATTTTACCTGAGTAGCCAGAAGCGAAATATTGTTTTGTACGTTGTTTTCAACCTATTATCTATTCTTTTCTCCCTTATTTCATTGGCATTATTATCTCCAATTCTTAAACTATTGTTTACGGAGCAGAAAGAAAATATAGCCAAACCGGCTATGAGTTGGTCGATTGAAGGGTTAAAAAAACTATCCGATTATTTTCGTTATGAATTCAATGGATTGATAGAAGAGAAAGGAGCTATATATGCGCTAGGAGCTGTTTGTATCATCATCATCCTTTCCATTTTCTTTAAAAATTTGTTCACGTATCTCTCCTATCGGGTATTAGCTCCCATGCGCAATTATGTGATGACTAAGTTGCGCTCAGATTTGTACGCAAAGATTTTGGAATTACCTATCGGCTTTTTTACAGAACAAAAAAAAGGCGATATCATCAGCAGGATGAGTAATGATGCGAATGAGGTAGAATGGAGTGTGATGAGCACATTAGAAGGTTTAATTCGAGACCCATTAAATATTCTCATCATCCTCGGTGTGCTGGTATATATTAGCCCACTTTTATCCCTATTCCTACTTGTACTCTTACCGCTTACCGGTTTTTTAATTGGCAGAATCAGCCGATCATTAAAAAAACAATCCACAGCTTCTGCTGAGGAATTAGGTACGCTTATGTCGATACTCGATGAAACTTTAGGTGGACTAAGAGTAATCAAGGCCTTTAATGCAGAAATGATTTTACGCACTAAATTTTTTGCTACTAACAATCGCTTAAATCATATTCGGAACCGCATGAATTTTAGGCGCGATCTGGCTTCGCCTATGTCGGAATTTATGGGTGTTATCGTATTGAGTTGTATTCTTTGGTTCGGAGGAAGATTGGTTTTAGGGCATGAAGCCGGATTAAAAGGCGACAGTTTTATCAGTTATATTTTAATTTTTACACAGATTATCAATCCAGCGAAATCCTTATCCACAGCCTATTACAACGCACAGCGAGGTAGTGCCGCTATTATGCGTATAGAGGAAATATTAAAAGCTCCACTTACTGTTACCGATTTACCAGAGGCAACTCAACTTAAAGAATTCAAAGAGCGCATTGAATTTAAAAATGTATCCTTTGGTTACAATGATATCACAGTTCTAAAAAATATTAACCTTATTATTGAAAAGGGGAAAACGATTGCCTTGGTAGGATCTTCCGGGGCGGGTAAAAGTTCATTAGCCGACCTAATTCCTCGCTTTCACGATGTAACCAGTGGTGAGATTTTAATCGATGGTGTAAACATTAAAAATTACACATTAAAAAGTATTCGTAGCATCATGGGTATTGTAACCCAGGAGCCTATTTTATTTAATGATACGATTGCCAATAATATTGCTCTAGGAACTGAGGAAATAAATATTGAGGCGATTGAACAAGCGGCTCGGGTGGCCAATGCCTTGCAGTTCATCCAGAAAAAAGAAGAAGGTTTTGATACTAATATTGGCGATAGAGGCTCAAAATTAAGTGGCGGAGAACGTCAGCGTGTTACAATAGCTAGAGCCGTATTGAAAAACCCGCCTATTCTTATTTTAGATGAAGCTACATCCTCATTGGACACAGAAAGTGAAAAACTGGTACAAGATGCTATCAATAATATGATGCAAAATCGTACTTCTATCGTAATTGCACACAGACTCTCCACCATTCGTCATGCCGATGAAATTATAGTATTACAAAAAGGAGAGATAGCCGAAAGAGGTACACATGATAGTTTACTTACTACAAATGGTATTTATAAAAAGTTGGTAGATATGCAGGAGGTTAGGTAGACTTCGACTCCGCTCAGCCTACCCGGATATCAACAAAAAGACCTGTTAAGTCATTTTAAAACCTAACAGGTCTAGAAATATATTGGGCCTTATTACTTAGTTACTCGTTTACTAAGCCCTATTCCGCCGGCTTTACTAAACCCAATTTAGCTTCCAAGCTAAGTGTTGCATGGGGAACAGCACGTAACCGAGCTTTATCGATCAGTTTACCGGTAACTCTACATATACCGTAAGTTTTGTTCTCTATACGCATAATCGCTTTCTCCAAGTGATCAATATAAGTGATTTGACGGCTAGCCATTTGACTCAATTGCTCTTTTTCCATACTCATCGTACCATCTTCCATAGTCATATAACGAGAATCGTCATTATCGCCGCCCATATCATCTTTACGTGTAATCAATCCTTGTAAATAGGCTAACTCTTTTTTAGCAGCTTCCAATTTTTTATTGATCAATTCACGAAATTCATTCAAATCGCTATCGCTATATTTTACTAATGGTCCACCGGGTTTGGCAACCTCAACTCTTTTCTCCAAAGAAGTATAACCAGGATTATAAGGAACGCTGGTTTTAGTAGCTATTTTAGGAAGTTTTACATCCTTAATGGGGCCAGGATCTTTTTTTACAGGTTTTACCGGAGGCAAAGGAGCGGCTTTAACGGCAGGCTTTGGAGCCGGAGCCGGTTTAGGAGCCGGCGCAGGTGAAGCCGGCACTTTGGCTACAGGTTTTGCAGGAGCAACCGGAGCTTTAACCGGGGCTTTTGCAGGCGCCGCTTTAGAAACAGGCTTCGCAGGAGCAGGTTTTGCCACTGGCTTAGCTGGTGCAGATGCTTTTTTGGAAGGAGCAGCTACAGGTTTAGCTGGTGCAGATGCTTTTTTGGAAGGAGCAGCTACAGGTTTAGCCGCCTTTTTGGCAGGCGATTTTTTAGGGGCAGGCTTTGCCGGAGCCGCTTTTTTTACAGGAGCTGCCGGTTTTTTTGCGGGAGCTGCTTTCTTTGCGGGGGCTTTTGGAGCCGGCTTAGCCGTTTTTTTCGCTGGAGCCGTCTTTTTTGCTGGGGCTGCTTTCTTTGTAGCCATGAGATTATCCTTTTTTGTTTACTACCACTTTTAGCAATACGTCGTTGACTTCAATTTCAGTGCCAGTAGCCATTTGGGGCACCCAGTCAATCCCATCTGCCAAAATTTCGCGGCAAATATAGTCGTTAAATTCAATAATCGAGGCCTTGAGGGTAGGACTCTCTTCAATTTGCACGAATATACGGTCTGTAAGGTCAAAACCGCTTTCTTTCCGAATATTTTGTACTCTATTTACAAATTCGCGTGCATCTCCCTCTTTCCTTAACGAGTCGGTTATCGTAATATCCAGTGCTACTGTTAACGCACCTTTGCTAGCAACACTCCAACCGGGTATATCGTCTGCAGTAATTTCTACATCCTGTAGCTCAATCGTATAGTTGTTAGGGCCGATCTGCAAATTCAATTTACCATGTTGCTCTAAAACTGAAATTTCGGATTGAGAAAAAGCAGCAATTTTAACAGCCGCTTCTTTCATGGCAGCCCCTAATTTCGACCCTAAGGTTTTAAAATTTGCTTTTGCTTTTTTGCGAATTACCCCAGAGTTCTCGGCGAGGTATTCGATTTCTTTTACATTCACTTCTGCGGTAATCAAGTCTTCCATTTTCTCCAATTGCTCTTTCATGGCCGGGTTTAATACCGGGATCATGATTTTTTGAAGGGGTTGACGAACCTTAATATTCACTTTTTTTCTAAGTGATAAAACCAATGAGCAAGCATCTTGCGCCAACTGCATTCTTCCCTCTAGTAAAGGATCGATAACCGCCTCATTACAAACAGGAAATTCTGCATGATGAATAGAAGTTACATCAAAACGCTTGGTTACAGCATTCAAATTCATAAATACAGCATCACTAAAAAATGGAGAAACCGGCGCAATTAATCTTACCAATGTTTCTAAACACTCATATAATGTTTGGTAAGCAGCAATTTTATCTCCTTCATATTCACCTTTCCAAAATCTTCTCCTACACAAACGCACATACCAGTTACTCAGCTGGGCATCTACAAAATCTTCAATAGCCCTACCTGCAATAGTTGGCTCATAATCATTCATTGCCTCTGTAACTGTTTTTACTAAACTATTAAGGGATGATAAGATCCAGCGATCTATTTCAGGTCGCTCAGCCAGCGGTATATAAGCCTCTTTAAAGGCAAAACCATCCACATTAGCATAAAGTGAAAAGAATTGGTAGGTATTATATAGGGTACCAAAAAATTTACGTTGTACTTCTTGTATACCAGCTAAATCGAATTTCAAATTATCCCAGGGTGAAGCGTTGGTAATTAAGTACCAGCGAGTAGCATCTGCTCCATATTTTTCAATAGTATCGAAAGGGTTTACAACATTCCCCAATCGCTTACTCATTTTATTCCCATTTTTATCAAGCACTAATCCATTACTCACCACATTTTTATAGGCAACGCTATCAAATAACATGACTCCCAATGCGTGCAAAGTATAAAACCAGCCACGTGTTTGATCTACACCTTCCGCAATAAAATCTGCCGGGAAAGCTTCTCCTTTATCCACTAAATCCTTATTCTCGAAAGGATAGTGCCATTGGGCATATGGCATGGCACCACTGTCAAACCACACATCAATTAAATCGAGCACTCGTTTCATGGGCTTGCCAGTTGCACTCACCAAAACAATATCATCTACAAAAGGCTTATGCAGGTCGAGGATTCCTTCATGCAAATAATGTTTATTGATATCGCCACCTAAAACCTCATTGGCTTTGCGAATACTTTCATTCAACTCGGCAATAGAGCCGATACAAATTTCTTCAGTGCCATCTTCCGTACGCCAAATAGGTAATGGTGTTCCCCAATAGCGGCTCCTACTCAAATTCCAGTCAACCATATTTTCCAACCAATTCCCAAATCTGCCTTCACCGGTAGATTTTGGTTTCCAATTAATGGTTTTATTGAGTTCCACCATTCTATCTTTAACTGCCGTTGTTTTAATAAACCAAGCATCGAGTGGATAGTATAAAATAGGCTTATCGGTTCGCCAGCAATGCGGATAATTGTGTTCGTATTTCTCTACTTTAAAAGCCCTGTTTTCTTTTTTGAGTTTCACGCAGATATCTACATTCACATCCACATAATTAGGGTCGTCTTTATAATTTTTAACATAGCGACCGCTAAATTCACCGAGTCCATCTACAAATTTTCCCTCCTTATCCACCATTGTAAGGATACCGATATCGTATTTCTTACCAACCTTATAATCATCGGCCCCAAATGCCGGTGCAGTATGTACAATACCGGTACCATCTTCTGTAGTAACAAAATCACCCAACATTACCCGGAATGGTTTTGCAGTGGGTGTAATAGCGGTAATCGCTTCTAAAGAATTAGCTTCATAAGGAAGTAGTTGCTCGTATTGACAATTTTCTAATTCAACTCCTTTGAAAGATGCAAGTATTACCCATGGCAAAATTTTTGCTTTTTCATTATAGGCATTAAAATCACCATTTTCTCCTTCAGGCTTAAAATACTTTCCCAATAAGGCTTTGGCGAGAATAACATGAACCGGAATGTGGGTATATGGATTGAATGTTTTTACCAATATATAATCAATATTTGCCCCAACAGTTAACCCTAAATTGGAAGGCAAGGTCCAGGGAGTGGTTGTCCATGCGAGAAAGAAGGTGGAGGCTGTAGGGTGTAAGGTGGAAGGGTCAATTTCTTTAAAGGAGCGAAGATTGAAGATTGAAGATTGATTAACTTCAAACATCGCCACCGCACTCGTATCCTTTACATCTTTATAAGTACCGGGTTGGTTTAATTCATGTGAACTCAATCCCGTTCCCGCTGCAGGGGAATAGGGTTGAATAGATACGCTTTCATAGAGGTAGCCTTTCTTGTAAAGTTCACTCAACATCCACCAAAGCGTTTCAATATATTCATTTTCGAATGTGATGTAGGGTTTATTCAGATCCACCCAATAGCCCATTTTAGTAGTAATGGTATCCCATTCTTTTTTATAACGCAATACTGCTTCTCTGCACTTGGCATTATATTCTTCTATAGTAATTTTTACACCGATATCTTCTTTAGTAATACCAAGTTCTTTTTCAACCCCTAATTCAATGGGCAAACCATGTGTATCCCATCCTCCTTTACGTTTTACTTGAAAACCTTGCATGGTTTTGTATCTACAAACCATATCTTTCAATGTACGAGAAATAACATGGTGAATACCGGGCATACCATTGGCACTGGGCGGGCCCTCATAAAAAACAAAAGGCTTTTTCCCTTCGCGTAACGAAATACTTCTCTCAAAAGCTTGCTCCGCAATCCACTTTTGTAATATTTCCTGTTCAATAGCGGGTAAATTCAATCCCGAAAATTCAGCATATTTCGCACTCATGATTCTTTCCAATAAACTCCAGGTTAAAAAATAGTTGCAAAGGTACGGATCAATCCCAAATGGA
Source organism: Sediminibacterium sp. (assembly GCA_017537025.1). GTDB lineage: Bacteria > Bacteroidota > Bacteroidia > Chitinophagales > Chitinophagaceae > Sediminibacterium. Next base: position 551,714 of record JAFWCB010000008.1, on the reverse strand, counting down.
GGGGTATATTTATCGCATGAAAATCGTATTCTTTTCAGCCCAACCTTATGATCAGCTTTTTTTCAAAAAGTACAATTCACAAGGCTTTGAGTTGGTTTTTCTGGAAGCATCTTTACAAGCCAATACGGTTTCTTTGGCAGCGGGCGCCAATGCTATTTGCGTTTTCGTGAATGATCTGTTGAATAAACAGGTAATTGAAGAGCTTTCCCTGATGGGTATACGCATTATTGCTTTACGGTGTGCAGGGTTTAATAATGTAGATCTGGAAGCTGCAAAAGCAACCGGAATAAGGGTTTGCAGAGTTCCGGCCTATTCTCCTGAAGCTGTAGCAGAGCACGCTTTAGCCATGTTACTCACATTGAATAGAAAAACGCATAAAGCGTATAATCGGGTACGTGAGCAAAATTTTTCACTCAACGGATTGCTCGGGTTTAACCTTCATGGGAAAACGATCGGTGTAGTAGGAACCGGCAATATAGGGCAAGCTTTTTGTAGAATATTGACTGGTTTTGGGTGTCGGATATTGGCTTTTGACTTAGTTGCTAACAAAGATATGGAAGCCATAGGCGTTCAGTATGCGCCGCTGGTAGATGTATTGAAAGCCGATATTGTTTCGCTTCATTGTCCGCTTAATGAGCAAACCCATCATTTAATTAATACAGATACTATTGCTATGATGAAACCTGGTGTGGTACTTATTAATACCGGTAGAGGTGGCTTAATAGATACAAAAGCGGTGATCATGGCCTTGAAAAAAGGGCATATTTCGGCATTAGGTATTGATGTATACGAGCAGGAAGAAAAATTGTTTTTCAGAGATTTATCTACCAAGATTATTGAGGATGATGTTATTCAGCGATTAATGAGCTTTCCGAATGTATTAATTACGGCCCACCAGGCTTTTTTCACCGATGAGGCTTTGAGCCAAATTGCGATAACAACGTTAAATAACATAGAACAGTTGCAAAAAAATGCTAATTTGAACCCCCAGGCTGCAATTTTAGTCTAGAAATGGTCTATATAAGATAGCAAAACGATATGAAGCGTATTATAAATATTGTTGTTTTTGGATTTTGTATGCTAATGCTTGTTCAATCCTGTACTAAGGAAATGAGTGAGGAAACGATTGGTTTAAGTGGTACGGCTCAGGGAACTCTTACCGATTCATTGGGTAATTGTAAGAATTCCTTAGTTAAAGGTAGATATGTAATCGATACCACACTTACTGATAGTAATTATGTGATCGCAAATGTAAATTTCACGGTAACCGGTAAATACAAAATATTTTCTGATACCGTAAATGGGATGTGGTTTTTAGACTCTGGTTATGCTTTGGCAACAGGACCAACTACTGTTAAGCTTAAAGGAAGGGGAACACCATTATTGCCTGGCTCATCGGATTTTGTTTTGACTTTTGGAAATAGTTACTGCAAATTCACGGTAACCACACTCGGACCAAATAACGGCAGCAGTTCGCTGGATTACTTGCCCACTACGCCAAATGGATATATAACTTATAATCTGATAGGTAATTTTTCAGGTGCGATAAATGACACGATGCGGGCTACTATTTCATCCTCTACTTTTATAAATAGTGGCAAAACTTTTTATAAATATCTCAGTACGCCGTATAATAGTGAAAATTATTATGCAAAAGAATCGGGAACCTATTATACCATTGGTACACCCGAGTTTGAATATATTGCTATTTATGATACGATTGTTTACCCGGCAGGGGGCATCCAACCAACAATTCTATATCCTTATTTAAAAGACAATGTTTCGCCAACATCCAGTAATGCCAGTTGGACTACCGATAGTTTACGAGTTGGTTTATTAAATCATAGCACAGGCACGTATACATATGGTTGGGGGCGTTTGAAAATTACCATTTTATCTACCGGTGGTAGTGCCAATTATTTGGGTACTACTTATTCTAATATTATTCAGCTTAAAAGAGAAATGCAATTCAAACCTGATTCGGGAGGAAGTACCGCCAGCTTTACAACATTTATTAGCGCCCAACTTTCTTATGCAAAAGGTATAGGGTTAGTAGATCAAGTTATTGATCTGGGGTCAGGTCAAACTCAGTCTTTAACTATTAAGAAGTTTAAGGGACTTTAAGTTAGTCAGTGGTTAGTAAGACCAATTTTTTATAGAATTCTTTTTCAAATGAATACGAGTATTTCTCTTGACCAATAACTATTGGCTATTGACTACTTAAGTAACTCACAGGGTTTTAATCCGGTATGTTTTTTAAATGCAGCAGAAAAATGAGAGATAGAGGAATAGCCCAAGAGTGCCGACACATCCGTAACGCTTAAGCTTTTTTCGTACAGTAAATACTTAGCGTGTTCCATTCTTTGTTGCTGATAGAAATCGAAAATGGTGGTGCCGAAAACCTCTTTAAATCCTTTTTTAAGATAACATTCGTTCATAGCCACTTTCCTACTTAATTCCTTAATAGTGATAGGATCGCCGATATGCTGGAGCAAGATTTCCCTTGCCTGATAAATACGTTCTCTACCACTTTCATCAGCTAAAAACTTACAACTAAATCCTTCTTCCTTTTCATCTATCAAGCATTCTAAACTATAGAGTAAAAGTTCATGAACTTTGGCATTTACAAAAATGTTTTCTAACGATCCACTATAACTATGATTTAGCAACGCATCCAAAGCATTTCTTTTACGGTTACAAAGTGGAAATATTTTAGTAAAAGCGTTTGGGTGTTTAAATGCTAAAACTTCGTCTTTTCTATTACTTAGCTTTACGTTATGAACAAATTGATGTAAGAAAGTTGAAGTAAAATGAAAGGTAAATACATCCACTGTTTGATGTTTACCACTACAATTCATGGTAGGCAACTCAGTACATTGAGCGCAACTTTTTTCAGCACAATATTTATTGCCGATCGTACAATAACGTAGTTCTAAATAGTTTTCTTTGGGCTTAGCAGGATTAAAATGATAAACCAGCATTCCGGTATCATCAGCCACCCAAGGATGTTGGGCATAATAGCGGCGAATATTATAATGAATAGAACCCGGGATTTGTTGTTCTTTTTGATACAATAGATCCATATTGGGATCTACAGTACCTCTTTGCGCCATTTTTAGTATATCCATTGTTTGCACCATCCGAATACAAAATTAATGTATAAACATCTATTTTCAAAAAAACGACTATTTCGACTTTTCGTTAGCGTCAGACGCTAGGGTGGTTTCAAGCTAAAAAACCGGTCTGACCGGTTGGGGAAAACTAGGTTGCTTTTACACGCTAAAAACCCTTGTTTTTTCGTAGATTTGTACATTCTAAAAATCAAGGAAAACACAAGACAGACAAGCATTTATGAGTGAAGAAAAATTGGAGCAGCAGGAAGCAGCGAATAAGAATTACGGAGCAGACAGCATACAAGTTTTAGAGGGTTTAGAGGCGGTAAGAAAACGACCTGCCATGTACATCGGAGATGTGGGGGTTAAGGGCTTACACCACCTCGTTTATGAAGTGGTAGATAACTCTATTGACGAGGCCTTGGCAGGGTATTGCAAAAATATTTTTGTAACTATCCATACTGATAATTCCATTAGCGTGCAAGATGATGGCAGGGGTATTCCCACAGCCATGCATACCAAAGAAAAGAGAAGTGCCTTAGAAGTGGTAATGACCGTATTACATGCAGGTGGTAAGTTCGATAAAAACACGTATAAAGTATCAGGTGGCCTTCACGGTGTTGGGGTTAGCTGTGTGAATGCACTTAGTACGAAACTAGTTGTAACCGTTCAGCGAGAGGGTAAAATATTTGAGCAAGAGTACAAAATTGGTGTGCCTCAGTATGCAGTTCGCGAAATAGGCACCAGCGATCTTACAGGAACCAAAGTTCATTTTTGGCCTGATACCACCATCTTCCAAGAAACTGTTTATAAAAAAGACATTTTAGAAGGAAGGTTGCGTGAGTTGGCTTATCTCAATAGAAAAATCAGTATTACATTAACCGATTTGCGAGAATTAGATGAAGCCGGAAACGCCTATACCAAAAAGTTTTACAGCGAAGGGGGAATTGTTGAATTTGTTGAAATGCTTGATAAAAACGGGAATCGTACACCAATCATTGCCAATCCATTATATGTAGAAGGTTTAGACGAGGCCACCAATGTGGCTGTGGAAGTAGCACTTACATACAACGATGATTTTAAAGAGCATATCTTCTCATATGTTAATAATATTAATACGATTGAAGGTGGAACCCATGTTACCGGTTTTAGAACGGCATTAACGCGTGTATTTAAAAGTTACGGCGATAAGGAAGGATTGTTTGAAAAAGCCAAAGTACAAGTAGAAGGTGATGATTTTAGGGAGGGATTGAGTGCCATCATTTCAGTAAAAGTACCCGAACCTCAGTTCGAAGGACAAACCAAAACAAAACTAGGAAATAGTGAAGTAAGCGGTGTTGTACAAACTACCGTGGCCCGTGTATTAGAAGCTTATTTAGAAGAAAATCCAAAAGAGTCTAAGCAAGTAATTTCTAAAATTATTCTTGCAGCACAAGCCAGGGTAGCGGCTAAGAAAGCACGCGATATGGTGCAGCGCAAAACAGTATTGAGTGGTGGCGGGTTACCCGGTAAATTGGCTGATTGTAGCGAGAGAGATCCTAAAAAATGTGAACTATATCTTGTAGAGGGAGATTCGGCAGGTGGTACCGCTAAGCAAGGGCGAGATAGGAGCTACCAAGCTATTTTACCACTGCGGGGAAAGATTTTGAACGTAGAGAAAGCCATGGAGCATAAGATCTACGAGAATGAGGAAATTCGCAATATGTATACAGCTTTAGGGGTAACGGTGGGAACCCCAGAAGACCCCAAAGCATTAAATACCGCGAAGCTTCGATACCATAAGCTTATCATTATGACCGATGCTGATGTAGATGGATCACATATTGCCACGCTTATTCTCACATTCATTTTCAGATATATGAAAGAATTGGTAGAACAAGGTTATGTGTATATTGCTCAACCACCTCTCTACCTAGTAAAAAAAGGGAAAGAACAGGAATATGCTTACAATGAAGAACAGCGTAAAATGCTGATCGAGAAAATAGGTGGCGGCAAAGATGACTCAGTAAATGTTCAACGATATAAAGGTTTGGGAGAGATGAATGCAGAACAACTTTGGGAAACTACTATGGATCCGGCTCGTCGTACGCTTAAACAAGTTACCATTGAAAGTGCTGCTGAAGCCGACAGAGTATTTAGTATGTTGATGGGTGATGAAGTAGCCCCGAGAAGAGAGTTCATTGAAAGTCATGCGAAGTATGCACGGCTAGATGTATAAGAGGATATACCAAAAAAAGCATAACTTTAGTTTCAACCCTTACTTAACCTATTAAAAAATTCAAACATGGACACTTCAAAAATGATTAAAGCATACTGCCTTAAGACAAAGGAAAAAAATGTTCCAATGCACGACGCAGTTATAACAAAAACAGCTAAAGGCGGCTATATGGCCGGCGGACACGATGGCAAAGGCAATAAAATGGCAGCTATCTTAAGCGAAGCCAAAGCTTTACAAGCTATTGCTGATGGTGTTGCAAAAAAAGGATTCTAATTAAAAAACAATGACAACTATTCAAACCGCCCGGATATCCCGGCGGTTTTTTTATTTCCCTACAACCTCCTTATGCATCAATTCCAAAAATCGATACATCGATTCCATAGATTTGATATCATCCACTACCAATAAGAACATTTTACCTGTTTGTTTAAGGCGGGCTTTATTGGTACCGGTTTGCAAATAAGCTAATACCCGCTTGAAAAGGTCTGATTCAAAATAGGGGGAGTCGGGCCGGTTAATAAAATAACACCGTAAAGTTTCATCTTTTAATGTCATTTTCTCAAAACCAAGATCCACCGCCAACCATCTACAACGCACTGTTATAAACAAATCCTCCACAGCTGAAGGCATAGGTCCAAAACGATCGATCATGGAAACATGAAAAGCAGCAAGCTCCTTCTCATCTTCACAATTATCTAGTTTAGTGTATAAAGATAATCTCTCTGAAATGCTCTCTACATAATCATCAGGAATTAGTATTTCCAGATCCGTATCGATAGTACAATCACTTACAAAATCATCTTGCTTACTAATTTCTTCCTTAAATAATTCTTTGAATGAAGTACGTTTCAACTCTCTAATGGCCTCCTCTAAAATTTTCTGATACATTTCAAATCCAATCTCTGCCATAAACCCACTTTGTTCCCCACCCAGTAAATTTCCCGCCCCGCGGATATCTAAATCACGCATAGCGATCTGAAAACCACTTCCTAAATCGCTGAACTGTTCTAGGGTTTGTAGCCGCTTCCTGGAATCGGTAGGTAACGTACTCATAGGCGGTGCCAACAAATAACAAAAGGCCTTTCTATTACTTCTTCCTACCCTACCTCTTAACTGATGCAAATCGCTCAAACCAAATTGATGTGCATTATTTACAATAATGGTATTCACATTTGGAATATCTACCCCACTTTCTACAATATTGGTACAAACTAATACATCATATTTTTTATCAATAAAATCAAGGATACGCTCTTCCAACTCATGCCCCTCTAATTGTCCGTGAGCAAAGCCTACACTTAAATCAGGACAAAGCCCTTTTATCAACGCACTCATCTCCGATAAACCCTGAACCCGATTATGAATAAAGAATACTTGTCCACCTCTTTCAGTCTCAAAATAAATAGCATCTCTTATAAAATCATCATTAAAAACATGCACTTCTGTTTGAATAGGCTGTCGATTGGGAGGAGGTGTATTGATAATACTTAAGTCGCGCGCGCCCATTAAACTAAACTGTAAAGTACGTGGAATAGGTGTAGCAGTGAGGGTGAGGCAATCTACATTTGTTTTAAGTGTTTTCAGTTTTTCTTTATGCGCAACCCCAAATTTCTGTTCTTCATCAATAATCATAATCCCTAAGTCTTTAAACTTTACTTCTTTTCCCAATAAGCCATGGGTACCTACAATGATATCGATCTTACCTTCACTTAATTTCTGAAGTGTTTCTTTTTTTTCCTTGGCCGATTTAAAACGATTTACATAATCTACCGTTACCGGGAAATCTTTCAATCGATCTTTAAATGTTTTATAGTGTTGAAAAGCAAGGATGGTTGTGGGAACGAGTATGGCAGCTTGTTTACCATCTACTACCGATTTGAAGGCAGCTCGAACGGCAATTTCTGTTTTACCAAATCCAACGTCGCCACAAACCAGTCGATCCATCGGCGACTCACTCTCCATATCTTTCTTTACATCGGCTGTTGCCTTGCTTTGATCAGGCGTATCTTCATAAATAAAAGAAGCTTCCAATTCTGTTTGCAAATAAGTATCAGGCATATGCGCGAAGCCTTGTTGGGATTTACGTTGAGCGTATAGTTTAATTAAATCAAAGGCAATTTCTTTTACTTTAGCTTTTGTTTTCTCTTTTAGTTTTACCCAAACATCGCTTCCTAGTTTGTTGATCTTAGGAACCGTTCCCTCCTTACCGGTATATTTTGAAATTTTATGAAGGGAATTAATATTTACATAAAGAATATCACTGTCTTTATAAATAATTCTTACTGCCTCTTGAATTTTACCATTCACTTCTAATTTTTGCAACCCGCTATATGTACCAACACCGTGATCGATATGGGTAACATAATCTCCGGGTTGCAAATCACGAAGTGTTTTTAAAGTGAGGGCTTTATTTTTATTGTATGCTTGTTTTACCTTATACTTATGATACCGTTGAAATATTTGGTGATCGGTATAGCATACAATTTTCAAGGTATGGTCTATAAAACCTTCGTGTATGCCAGTGCCAATCGGCACAAACTGAATATCGGTTTGCAGATCGTTAAAAATACTGTGCAGCCTTTCCAGTTGCTTTACTTGCTCCGCGAAAATATAAATGCTATATCCTGCTCCCTCATGAGCCTTTAGGTCTTTGATCAATAAATCAAACTGGCGATTAAATGCAGGTTGTGGTTTTGTATTTAGTTCAATTTCAGTTGATGCGAAATATGGTTTATATCCAAATTCAACCAATACACTTTGCTTTAGCAACTGAGCAATAGCGTCTGCTTTAATAAAGTCTTGCCAGCTTACTTGTTTAAGCGTATGTATATCTTCATCTTCTACCTGCTTACTAAAATGACCATCGCTTTGGAGCAATAAAAATCCTTCCAAATCTTCTTCTTGAATCCTTATTTTTTCTTCGATCACATCCCAGTCTTTCAACCAAATAACAGTATTCTCTGCAACAAACTCTAGCAAAGAGGTCTTTTCAGTATCTCCGGAAGTTTCCGGTAATCTTTCAACATTAGGAATAATAGTAACCTGTAATAATTTACGCTCACTTAATTGTGTTTCCGGATCGAAAATCCGAATACTATCCACTTCGTTACCAAATAATTCTACCCGATATGGTTTTTCATTACCAAACGAATAAATATCCAGAATACCGCCCCGAAGTGCAAATTGTCCGGGTTCATATACAAAATCAGTTCTTTCAAAACCATACATCACAAATAATTCCATTAAACCCTCCGGATTAATGGTATCATTGGTTTTAATAGTGATAATATTATTACTAAGTGTTGTTGGAAGAATTACTTTTTCGAAAATAGCTTCGGGATATGTAATGATAATTTTCTTATTTCCACCCTGAGCTAATTTTGTAAGTGCTTCTGTTCGGAGCATTACATGAGATGGATTAAGAAGACGAAAATTTTTTCTGTTTTTGAAAGATGAGGGGAAATAAAATAGATCTAATGCACTGGTCAGATTCTCTACCGTATTATGAAAATAAGCAGCTTCCTCTGCATCATTCAGTATGATAAGATGATTGAGCCCTTTCGATTCAGGATGTGAGAAAACAGCACTTACAAAAAATTCCGCTGCACTTCCCTGTGCATTTTTGAGATAAATATGTTGTTTATCGGCAAAAGAGAGCCTGTTCACCAACTGCAAAAGCAGGGGTGTTTGTTGATACTGCTCCAATAAATGCTCCAAATTCATAGACACCGTCCCTTACGGGCGTGCAAAGATACAATTAATTTGTGGCCTTATGGTTTACCAGAATCTTGATATCAGCTAATTTATTTTCCTCCACAGTTACGAGAGAGATATTATTTCGAATATCGAAATTATTGGCAAAGAATTTCTTCTCTACTTGTACAAAAACAGAATATCTACCTGGAGGCAAGCTTACCGTAAACTTACCTAAACTGTCGGTTTCTGTAGTAGCAATCAATTTGGTAAATATACTCGTATATAAAGGGGTTTCACCAATCCGCTGAACTTGTGTGATATCGGTTGGGGCATAAAAAAATACCGTGGTAGGAAAAGGTTTGGGTTTATCCGGTTCTCTGCCAATTCGAGGCATCTGATTGCCGGATATTTCTTCCACAATACCCGTTATTCCTTGCGAAAACACTACCGACCGCTTCGTTTTAGTGGACTTACAGGATTGAAGAATGAAAAAATTACACATAAATAAAAAAAGAATCCACCGCATACTACATTTTAAAGGACTAAAGTATCTAAATTTAAAGCTAAATTCATGACTTTCGGCTATGATGCCGAGAATAAAATATTCCATATGACGAAAAGGGTTACCCTATTAATTTTCATCGTGCTCAGTTTTAGTAAGCAGATAGTGGCACAAGTAACTACCAATGAACGGGTTTTGAAGCTATCTTCTCAATATTTAAAGTTGGAGCAGCAACTCAATTATGCTCGTGCTCTTTCTTTAGCAAAGGAAAAAAAATGGGATATTGAAATGAAGTTACCCAATGGCGGTATCGCCAAATTAATGGGTGTAGATGAGTTTGGATTCCCTAAATACATTAAATCGGACAATAACACGATAGCGGCAGCAACTACCAGAGCCAGTGCTTTATGGAATGGAGGAGCCAGTGGATTAAATTTATCAGGTAGCAGTGCCAGTATGCAAAACAAATTAGGTATTTGGGAATTTGATGGAGCCCCTTTGCCTAACCACGTTGAATTCGGAACGCGTATTAATCAAAAAGACAATTTTGTGGGTGGTACAGGATTAAATCATGCCACGCATGTAACCGGAACATTAATGGCCTCCGGTGTAAATCCTATTGCAAAAGGGATGGCATATGGTATCCCTAATATTCTAGCTTACGAATACCAAAATGATTTTTCAGAAATGACTGCAGAAGCTGCTAACGGCTTACTCTTGTCTAATCATTCCTATGGTTTGATAGCCGGCTGGGACTACAACACTTCTCAAAGCAGGTGGCAGTTTTATGGCCGACCCGGTGAAAATGAAGACTATAGGTATGGATATTATAGCAGAGATGCGCAAAGAATAGATTCTATAGCTTACAATGCGCCTAACTATCTCATCGTATCCAGTGCAGGAAATGACAGAAACAATAATGGGCCGGCCGTAGGAGAAAATTATTGGCGTTATGATGCCAATTTTAACTTTGTTAATGCTGGTAATAGACCTTCCGGAATCAGCAGTAATGATAGTTATGATATTATCTCCGGATATGGTATTGCAAAAAATAATTTAACAGTTGGTGCTGTAAACGGTATACCCGGTGGTTGGAACAAATCTGGAGATGTTGTGATGAGCTCTTTTAGTGCATGGGGACCAACAGATGATGGTCGTATTAAGCCGGATTTGGTAGCAGATGGTGTGAGTGTAACTTCCACCGGTGGCAATTCTACTACTGCTTATGCTACATTAAGTGGTACATCTATGTCGGCACCCAATGCCACCGGATCTTTAGTACTTCTGCAAGAGTACTATAATCGTTTAAAATCCGGATCCTTTATGCGTTCTTCTACTTTAAAAGGGTTAGCCATTCATACGGCAGACGAAGCAGGTAGTTCCCTAGGGCCCGATTACCAGTTTGGTTGGGGTTTATTAAATGTACAGAGAGCGGCATCTGTTCTAACTAATGCAGTGGCAAGTAATAACGCAAGCACCAGCTCCGATTTGTTATTCGAGAATAATTTGGCCAATGGAGCCAGTTTTACCCGCACTGTTGTAGCAACAGGTAAAGTACCCTTATCTGCAACAATTTGCTGGACCGATCCGGTAGCCAATGTAAACACAAATTCGCTTACCAATTTAAACGATAGAACCAAAAAATTGGTAAACGATTTAGATATTAGAATTACACAGGGGGCTCGTACTTATTTTCCCTGGACCTTAGATGTAAGTAACCCTGCCGTAGCCGCTCAAAGAGGTGATAATATCACGGATAATGTTGAGCGAGTACAATTAGATAGTACCGTGCCCGGACAAACATATACCATTACTGTATCTCATAAAGGAACATTGGAAAGAGGATCTCAGGCTTATGCATTGATCATTAGTGGTGTTGGTGGATCCGCTTATTGTGCTTCTACCTCAGGAGGCGGAGGTGCCAGAATAGATAGTGTTCGTTTTTCAAATATTAATTATGGCAATACCAGCGGATGTAAAAGCTACACAGATAATACGGCCTTAGTTGGGGATTTACAACCATTGCAGAGTGTTCCCATTACGATTCGCCTAAGCACATGCGATGCCTCTACAAATAATCGATTTGTAAAAGTTTTTATCGATTATAATAATAATGGAACATTTGAGAGTGGGGAACAAGTAGCTGTTAGCGGTTCCTTAAGCTCAGTTGCCCAAAACTTTAATGCTACTATTGCCGTTCCTGCCAGTGTTGTTATTGGTACAACTACTATTATGCGTATCGTAGTACAAGAAGCCGCTAATGCCACTGATGTGAATGCATGTGGTACTTATGGTAAAGGAGAAACACAAGACTTTAGGGTTCGTATTGTAAATCCTACTAATGATATGGCTGTTACAAATATCATAGCCCCGCAAGGTGGTGATTGCTCTAATTCACAGCAATATATTACCGCTACTTTATATAATGCCGGAACAACAACTCAAAATAATATTCCCGTAACTGCAACCGTATTGAATGGAACCACCACAGTTGCTACCATTAATGCAATATGTGCAACGTCAATAGCCGGACAAAGTAGCAGCAATTATACTTTCCAAACACCCTTCAATGCTGCAGCGGGTACCACTTATACGATAACCGTTACAGCTAACTTAACAGGCGATCAAAATAGCAGTAATAATAGCATCAGCTCTAGTGTAGCCATTGCAGCAGCTCCGGCGGCCATAAACGGCGAGGGTGTTGTATGTAGTGGGTCGGCATTACTTCAAGTAATTAATCCATCGAGTTCGGCTAACTATTTTTGGTACACGAGCAATACTGCGGGTTCCAATCCGATTACTACAAATTCAGTAGTAAATGTTGCGAATTCCAGTACCGTAAGTACAAGTACTGCTCCCACAAATAGAACCTATTTCGTAAGTAAAGATGCAAGAGCTGCATTAGCGCCTGCAAATAAATCAGTTTACACAAATGGAGGTTACAACACATTCGCGGGGAATTTCATGAGTTTTAACGTTGCAAGTCCTTTAAAAATTGAAACCGTTCGTTTGTTTATTGGAAGTCCCGGACAAATTCGTTTCACGGTTGGTAGAAATATGAGCCCTGGTTCTACGGCAGGCTCTTATACTTATAACCAAGAAGCCGTAACAACCATTGATGTTTATCAAACAAGTCCTACAAATCCAACATTAGGTGCCAATGTTAATGATCCGGCAGATACCGGTGCTGTTTATTTATTGAATTTAAATGTGCCAACAAGTGGAGATAAGATCTTAATAGTTGAATGTTTAAATGGAGCATCTATTTATCGTAATAATGGTATTTCGGGAACAACATACCCACTAGGGGCTCCCGGTATTATGACATGGACAGGTAATAGCGCCTCATTATCAACCGGAGTAAATGCTAATCAATTTTTCTATTTCTTTTATGATACCAGGGTTGTAACGGGTTGCCCAAGTCCATTATCCTCACCAATCGTAGCTGCTGCGGATGCCGGTAATCCTTCTGTGAGTATAGCGGGTGATTCATTAACAGCAAGTGTAGCAGGAGCTGCTTCTTATCAATGGATGTTTAACGATACAGGTTTTATTAGCATTGGCCCGAATAAATCTATTAAACCTACTCGCTCAGGTAATTATAAAGTAATTGTGTCGGATCGTTTTACTTGCTCAAAAACATCTGCTAATTTCAATTATACAGTTACTGCTGTAGTAAACGCATCTTCGCAAGAAATTGGTTTGAAAGTTACACCGAACCCAAGTAATGGATTATTTCAAGTGAGTTTTGATGTTACCCGTAGAGCAGACTTGGTAGTGGAGGTACTTAATGCTTCGGGGCAAACCATGTATCGAAATACACAATCTAACTTTATCGGTAGATATAATAAGCAGATAAGTTTGGCTCAACCTGCTAGTGATGTGTACTTGCTAAAAATATCACATGATAGAAAAGTATATACCGAAAAAATTATCATACAACGCTGAGATAGTATACTATAGATTAAAATCCTCCCAACGGTACTGTTGGGGGGATTTTTTTATTCCATATATTGCTTATATTTAAAAAAACCTTTTTATGCTTGAACCATGGAGGCAGGGTATCATTACCAAAATAGAAAATATTACTACTAGTACCCGAAGATTTTGGATTCAAATACCGGAAGTAGATGATTTTGATTTTATTCCCGGCCAGTTCGTAACACTCGATCTTCCCATTCATGAACAAAAGAATAAACGCTGGAGAAGTTATTCCATAGCTTCTGCACCCGATGGTACTAATACGATAGAATTGGTTATTGTTTTGCTAGAAGGTGGTGCCGGCACAAATTATTTATTTAATGAAGCAAAAGTTGGTACCAGCTTTCCGTTGCGTGGACCACAGGGAAAATTTACATTACCTGCCCCTATAGAAAAGGACCTTTATTTTATTTGTACTGGTACCGGTATTGCTCCATTTCGGTCAATGGTGCATTATATAGATAAACACCAACTTTCTCATAAAAAAATTCATTTGATTTTTGGCTGCCGATTATTTGATGATAGTTTATATGAAGCTGAATTAAAAGCCCTAGAAAGAGATCATCCGAATTTCTATCACTATCCTTGTTTCTCTCGGGAAACCCAAGTTCCCGAAGGAAAATATAAGGGATATGTTCACCAAGTTTATGAAGATATAATTACCAAAGCAAAAATAACCGAAGGAAATCTTCCACCGGCACATTTTTATTTATGCGGATGGAAGAATATGGTTGATGAAGCCAAACAACGAATTGTTACACTTGGCTATGATAAAAAAGATATCCACCTAGAATTATATGGTTAATCAATAGCTTGTAGAACCATTTGTTTTACGGCTGTTAAAGGTATTCGTTCCTGCGTCATCGCATCTCTATGACGAATAGTTACCGTACCATCTTCTTTGGTTTGATGATCAATGGTTACACAAAACGGAGTACCTATTGCATCCTGCCTACGATAGCGTTTCCCAATAGCATCTTTTTCTTCGTAAAAGCATTTAAAAGAAGCTTTACAGCTATCTAGTAATTCCCGTGCTATTTCCGGTAGCCCATCCTTTTTAAGCAAGGGTAGGATAGCTAATTTAACAGGAGCAATTTTTGCCGGAATTTTCATTACAACTCGGCTATCAGAAGTGCCATCATCTTTAATAATAGTTTCTTCTTCATAAGCGTGACTTAATATCAGCAAGAACATTCGATCTAAACCAATAGAAGTTTCTACTACATAAGGGATATAGTTACCAAAGGGCTTTCCCGTTGTTTCATCGATATCGTTATCGAAATATTGTTGCTTTTTCTTACTGTACTCTTGGTGACTTTTTAAATCAAAATCGGTACGGCTATGAATACCTTCTACTTCTTTAAAACCGAAGGGAAACTCATATTCTATATCTAAAGCAGCATCTGCATAATGCGCTAATTTCACATGATCATGGTATCTGTATTTTTCAGTAGGAATGCCTAAGCTCAAATGCCACTTTAATCTTTCTTCTTTCCAGAAATTATACCATTGCATTTGTGTACCCGGGCGTACAAAAAACTGCATTTCCATTTGCTCAAATTCACGCATACGGAAAATAAATTGACGCGCCACAATTTCATTCCTAAAAGCTTTCCCCGTTTGTGCAATGCCAAAAGGTATTTTCATCCTGGCTGTTTTTTGCACATTTAAAAAGTTCACGAAAATACCCTGTGCCGTTTCAGGTCTTAAATAAATAGTGTCGGCATCTTCTGCTACCGAACCCAACTGGGTAGAGAACATCAAATTAAACTGACGAATATCCGTCCAGTTACCGGTGCCACTTACCTGACAAACAATCTTTTCATCTTCAATCAATTGTTTTAATCCAACATAATCATCTTCTGCTAAAAATTTTTCCATTGCAGCAATTAATCCTTCTGCCTTATCCCTTTCACCTTTCTCCTTCAAAAGATCTGCTCGCGCTTCTATCAAGTGATCTACTCGATACCGCTTTTTGCTGTCTTTATTATCGATCATCGGATCGCTAAAATTATCAACATGTCCGCTTGCTTTCCAGGTAGTAGGATGCATAAAAATGGCAGCGTCTATCCCCACAATATTATCATGCATTTGGGTCATGCTCCTCCACCAATAGTCGCGGATATTCTTTTTCAGCTCGCTTCCATAAGGGCCATAATCATATACAGCACTGAGCCCGTCATAAATTTCACTACTCGGGAAAACAAATCCATACTCTTTGGCATGGGATATAATAGCTTGGAAACGATTATCGGTATTACTGCTCATAGAGCGGCAAAAATAAGGCTATTCGTTCTTTACCTGAAAACCTTACTGTAATTTCTCATTATCTCTATGTCTATTGGCATCCCGCAAGGTTTTTTTCTCTATGTTTTTCCGGAAAGCTTCCGTAAGGTTTACACCGGTTTGATTAGCCAAACAAAGAAGTACCCATAGTACATCAGCCATTTCATCAGCTAAATCAGTTTTTTTATCAGATTCTTTAAAAGACTGTTCTCCGTATTTGCGTACTATTATCCTACTTAACTCCCCCACTTCTTCTACCAAAATACCTAAATTGGTTAACTCATTGAAATACCTGACACCAATGGTTTTAATCCATTGATCTACTTGTTTTTGGGCTTGATCGAGGGTCATAATATAGTGTAAAGTGGTTAGTGTATAGTGGTTAGTGTCTAATATGATTAGGTAAAAATAACTATTAAACTCTCACTACCCACTATGCACTAAGCACTACCCACTATTCCCTATTCCCTATTCCTCGAATCAATCATAATAGTTACAGGGCCGTCATTCACAAGTGATACTTGCATATCTGCTCCAAAACTACCGGTAGCAATAGGTTTAGGTAAAAGCGAGTTTAATACCGTAATCATTTTTTCATAAACAGGAATCGCAATTTCAGGCCTGGCAGCTTTACTATAAGAGGGTCTATTCCCTTTTTGTGTTGCAGCATGCAATGTAAACTGACTTATGAGTAAGATACTGCCGCCTATATCCAGCACACTTTTATTCATCACCCCATCATCGTCGTTAAATATGCGAAGGTTTATTATTTTATGGCTGAGCCATTGTATATCTTCCTCACTATCTGCCGTTTCTATACCAACAAATACCAGTAAGCCGGTATCAATTTTTCCGATAAGGTCATTATTTACCCTTACTGATGCTTCTTTAACTCGTTGTATCACAACACGCATACTATTATCTTTTATCCGAAATTTGACAAATGAAGATAGATATAAGCGGGGAGATTATTTTTCAGACGGCACGAAGTGGCGGCAAAGGCGGGCAAAATGTGAACAAGCTGGAAACAATGGTAGAAGGCCGCTGGGATATTGAAGCATCCGGCTTGATTAGTATTGAACAAAAATCTATAATACAGGAAAAATTAAGGAATAAAATTACCGGAGAAGGAATATTACTTGCCAAATCCCAAACTGCTAGAACCCAATTAGAGAACAAGCAACAAGTAATAGTTAAAATGAATCAATGGGTTAACAGTGCATTAGTAAAAACAAAACCTCGTAAAGCTACCAAACCTACTGCTTCATCAAAGGAGAAGAGAATAGAAACAAAAAAGAAAAACACTTTTATAAAAACGCTCAGAAAAAAAATTAACAAGCATAACCTCAACGGAGAATGATACGCAAAATTTTTTTTATAAGTTGTTTATTGATTTTAAAAAATATGGTTACCGGGCAAACGGGTAATACCGATGCTATAATTTTTAATTTCAATTTTAATCAATCTCCTTTTCATCTTGAAAAAGAATATATTACAGATGCAGGCGAAGCTGTCCGAATATATAAAATGAAATTTTATATTTCGGGATTAACAGGCGTAACTACAAAGGGAGACACCATTACATTAAGTAAAGAACATTTTCTAGTTGATGCGGAAGATACTAGTTCTCAAATAATTAAGGTGCAAGCACCCAAGTTACAATACTTAGTTTTTACCGTTGGGGTAGATAGTTTAAAAAATACGAGTGGTATACAAAGTGGGGTCTTAGATCCATCGAGGGGTATGTTCTGGACCTGGAACAGCGGTTATATTATGGCTAAATTGGAAGGGGTATCGAGCCAGGCAAATACAGCCGGAAACCGCTTTACACATGATGTTGGAGGTTTTAGATCTCCTTTTAATAGTACCCGAAAAATTCAGCTTCTCATTCCTCAGAACAAGATTAACAATACATCCGTATATATTGAAGTAAATTTGGCTAAATGGTTTACCGGAAAATATTCGATTCTTTTGACAGAACAACCGATTTGTCATACTCCAGGTAAGCTAGCTATGCAACTAGCGGATAATTTTGTAACCGGCTTTACATCTTTAGAAAAGTAATGCGAAACAAACAAATAAATATTCTCTTCTTACTACTGGTAGTTTGTACAGCCTGGATTACGACGGATCGTTTTGTATTTAAACCTAAACCTGTAAAACTCGAAATACCGAAAGGCTGGCCGCAGCCTGTTTATGATTTTACAAAAAATCCCTTAACCCAGGAGGGAATATTGTTAGGAAAAACCATTTTCTATGACCCTCAAATTAGTAAAGACGGAACTATTTCTTGTGGCAGTTGTCACCAACAATTCGGCGCTTTCAATACTTATGATCATAATTTAAGTCATGGTTTAGAAAATATGCTTACTACCCGTAATGCTCCTGCCCTATTTAATTTAGCATGGCAAAAAGAGTTTATGTGGGATGGAGGTATTAATCACTTGGATCTTCAATTTTTAGCGCCACTTACAGCACATAATGAAATGGGTGAAACGGTAGATCAGGTAATTACTAAAATGAAAGAGTCGCCCCAATATAAAAAAATGTTCAAAGCCGCTTTTGGGGATGAAATAATTAGCACAGAGAGGATTGGGAAAGCAATTAGTCAGTTCTTACTTACATTAGTAAGCAGTAATAGTAAATACGATAAAGTAAAAAGAGGGGAAGCAAATTTCAATTTACCAGAAGGATTAGGCTACGAAATTTTTAAACAAAAATGTATTAGTTGTCATACTGAGCCATTCTTCACCGATTTCAGTTATCGTGATATTGGTATACCAGAAGATGCTTATTTGAAAGATAAGGGAAGGATGAAAATTACCGGCTTATCTACAGACTCTTTAAAATTTCGTGTACCCAGTTTAAGAAATGTAGCTGTTAGCTTCCCTTATGGCCATGATGGTCGCTTTTATTCATTGATGAATGTTTTTGAGCATTATCGCAGAAATATGGTAGTTACAAAAAATACGGATCCCATTTTGCGAAATAAACTGCCTTTGAGCAATTATGAAATAGGGCAATTAAAAGCTTTTTTAGGAACACTTACCGATTCTGTATTTTTACAGGATATTCGTTTTGCGCCTCCGGGAATAAATGACGGGAAACCACCGGTAGATAACCATCAATAACTTAATAACTCAGTAACTCACTAAGTACTAATGGCAGGGATTAAACAACTAGCTTCTCAAACACTTTGGTACGGCGTGCCCACAATTGCCAACCGGTTTTTAGGGTATTTGATGAATTTATCTCTACCCCTTTTTTTTGCACAACCTGCGGTAACTGCCGACCTTACGCAGATATATGCTATGATTCCCTTTTTAAATGTATTATTTACATATGGATTAGAAACGGCTTATTTCCGTTTTAGTAAAGAAACAGATCAGCAAAAACTATATAATACCTTATCTGTTTCCTTACTCGGCTCTACTATTTTATTTACAGTCATTGTTTTATTGTGCAGTGATTATATTGTTCGATGGTCGAATATGGAGGCACATCCTGAATTTATTACTTGGATGATTGCCATTCTTTTTTTTGATGCGCTAAGTACGTTAGCTTTTGCACGACTAAGACAGGAGAATCGCCCCAAGAAGTTTGCTTTTGTACGTCTTTCGAGTGTTGTCGTTAATTTATCAAGTGTTATTATTTTCTTAGGAGTTATCCCGTCGTATGTTCACCGTCATCCCACCAGCCATTTAGCTTGGTTCAATGATAACGGCGTAGGT
The DNA here is from genome assembly GCA_017537025.1 of Sediminibacterium sp. Lineage (GTDB taxonomy): Bacteria > Bacteroidota > Bacteroidia > Chitinophagales > Chitinophagaceae > Sediminibacterium. Next base: position 532,187 of record JAFWCB010000008.1, on the reverse strand, counting down.
ATTGGTTATTATTTGTTAGGTAATATGGTAGGTAGTACACTAACCTGCATTTTATTATTTGCTGAATTTAAACAGATACGGTTCCAATTCGATCCAACAATTTGGAAAAAAGTAATGCGCTATAGTTACCCATTAATTATTGTAGGTATGGGGGGCATGATTAATGATTTGTTGAGTAGATTGATATATCAGCATATTGTTGATTTACCTGTTACTGAAGCCAAACACGAGTTAGGTATATTTGCTAATATTTACCGTATCGCTGTTCTTATTACCATCATGATTCAGGCATTTAGAATGGCTGCTGAACCTTTTTTCTTCAAGCAGAGTACGGAAACAAATGCTGCTAGAACCTATGCGCGCATCATGAAATTTTTTGTGATTGCCTGTTGTTATATGTTTTTGTTTATCAGTTTATTTATTGAATTATTCAGTTGGTTTTTCACCGCGATACATAAACCTATATGGACACAGGGCTTATACATTGTTCCTTTATTAGCCATGGGCAATATTTTTTTAGGTATCTATTATAATTTGAGTATTTGGTATAAGCTTACTGATAAAAATAAAATAGGGGCTTGGATTACCGTTGGAGGGGCATTACTTACGATTGGTTTGAATATTGTGTTGATTCCTACCTGGCATTATTTGGGTGCTGCCATAGCTACTTTTTGTTGTTATTTTTTTATGATGACTGTTAGCTATTTTTTAGGTCAGAAAAATTACCCTGTTCCTTATGCAACTAAGAAAATTATAGCTTATCTGCTAGTTGTCTGTATTTTTTATGCATTACATAAATTGATCAACTATTTTTATCCGGCATTATGGTTTAGCATTAGTTCAGGGCTGGTATTCATATTATTGTTTACAAGATTAGTACTATGGGCTGAAGCAAATGAGTTACATAATTTTGCATTTTATAAAAAGCTTACAAGAAAATAAAAGATATGGCCGAAGATTTATATGTGATAGCGGGCACAAAAGAAGAACAGTATAAGGCATTAATGCCCCAGATAAAGGCATTGCTGGAAGGGGAGCCGGATTTGATTGCGAATATGGCGAATATGGTTGCTGCATTAAAACAGCAATTTAACTGGCTTTGGGTTGGTTTTTATATAGTAAGAGCAGACGAACTAGTATTGGGGCCTTTTCAGGGACCGATTGCATGCACGAGAATTAAAAAAGGTAAAGGTGTTTGTGGCACAAGCTGGGCTGAGAAAAAAACACTTATAGTACCCGATGTAGAGCAGTTTCCCGGACATATCGCCTGCAGTAGCTTATCTAGATCTGAAATTGTAATACCGATTATCCGAAATAATGAAGTTGTGGGAGTTTTAGATGTAGATAGTGTCGAATACAATGATTTTGATGAAAACGATCGTACTTTTCTCACGGAACTAGTGGAGAGTTTGGTAATTCCGCAAACGTTTGCGAACTAAATTTCGACGAATTACTACATGTCTCCGTTTCCTTAATACTTTATTTTAGTGTTTCAGAAACCTGTAAAACAAATATGAGCGCATCCCAATTTGTAGATCATTTTAAAGATGCTACATTTCTTCAATCTGTTATAGATTCGATAGAGGAGGGTGTAATCGTTGAAAAGGAAGGGGGAATCATTATTGGTTTTAACGAGCGGGCGCTTCAGATTCTAGAAATGAGTGCTGAAGAACTTTCCGGAAAGTCTTCCTATGATGCCGATTGGAATGCCGTTTTTATAGACGGTACAGCGGCTCCTGCGCATAAGCTGCCCATTTCAATAACACTTGAAACCAGTGAGCCGCAGAACAATAAAGTTATTGGATTAAAAATAAAGGGTAATTCACGCAAATGGATCAATATCAATACTCGTATCATTGCCACCTCCACAGGTAACTACGGATTAGCCACTTTTTCTGATGTTACCGAGTTGGTAGAATCTATTAAACTCCTTAATCAACAAAAAGAACGGGTACGTGTAAGTGAGGAGAAGTTTACTAATATTTTCCAGTTTTCACATATCGCGATGGCTATTACAGGAACAGACGGCTTTATTCTGGATGTTAATGAAGCCACATGTGCCTTGCTTCAGTACACGAGGGCAGAATTAGTAGGAAAACATTTTGCTGAGATTACATTTCCGGATGACACAGCCATTGCAGAAGTAGATGTAATGGGTTTGATTAATAAGCAAGTAGATTTTTATCAGGGAGAAAGACGATATATTAGAAAGGATGGAAGCATTTGTTGGGGTTTAAATACCGTTTCAGCTGTTTTTAAAGAAACGGGAGAGGTTGACTTTTTTGTGTCGCAAGTTCAAGAAATTACTGAATTAAAAGAACTGAATAAAAATTTAGAGCAGCGAAATATTAAACTAACACAGGTACAACAAACGCTAGAGAGAAAGGTTAGTCAGCTTAAAGACTTTGCCGGTATTATTACACATGATGTAAGAGGTCCGGCTCATAATATTAAGAAAATGCTTGAGATGTATGAGTCTGCCGATGACCCGGAAATTAAAAAAGCATCGATGGATTACTTAAAAAAAGTGAGTAATGATTTAGCTAATAACTTGAATGAGCTTATTCAAATTTTACAAATACATCTGGAACATGAACTTCCTTTATCAGATTGCAACTTCAGGGAAATAATTGAAAGTGTGTCGTTACAATTACAGGACCTGATTTCCAAAAAAGGAGCTGTTATCACTTATGATTTATTATGCCCATCTATTCAATACCCAAAAGTGTATATGCAGAGTATTCTGTATAATTTAATAAGTAATAGTTTAAAATATAATATCCCCAATACACCTCCCATGATCCATATAAAAACATATAAAGAGTTTGGCGCTACTTTTTTAAAAGTAACGGATCAAGGTTTAGGTATTGATATGCAGCGATATGGTCATCTTTTGTTCAAGTTTCAGAAAAGCTTTCATAGCGGCTACGATAGTAAAGGAATCGGCCTCTATCTTATAAAAAATCAAATTGAAGATCAGGGAGGAACGATTTCAGCAGCAAGTGAGCTTGGGAAAGGCACAATTTTTACTGTTCGTTTTTAGTAAAACCCTTATTTTTGCACCCCAACCTGCGGATGTGGCGAAATTGGCAGACGCACTAGACTTAGGATCTAGCGCCGCGAGGCATGTAGGTTCGACCCCTATCATCCGCACTAAACCGCTTTCGAGCGGTTTTTTTGTTGGAAACCCCTACCTTTGCCCCCCGAATTCAAAAAAAGTAATATGGCTACCATTACACGTGAAAACATTGGTTTATTGAATGATAAACTTACCGTAAACTTAAGTAAAGAAGATTATTATACAGGCTTCGAACAAAGCTTGAAGAAATATGCAAAAAATGCAAATATTCCTGGTTTTAGAAAGGGTATGGTACCTGCCGGTTTAGTAAAGAAAATGTACGGTCAAAGCGTATTTACCGACGAAATATTCCGTAAAGTAGAAGCTGAATTGAACGCTTATATCGGAAAAGAACAACTAGATATTTTTGCACAACCACTACCACTAGACGTTGATGCACGAGCTTTAGATATGAATAATCCGGCTGATTATGCTTTTGCATTTGAAATTGGATTGAAGCCAAGTTTTGAATTAGATCCATCTTCTATCACTGTAACCCGTTATAAAATAACCGTTACAGAAGATATGATCAATGATGAAGTTGCACGCTTACAAACTCGTTTTGGTAAAATGACCGAACCGGAAGCCGTAAATAGCGATGATAATGTATTGAATGTTACCTTCACTGAAACAGATGCTACCGGTACTCTACTTGAAGGCGGTATCACAAAAGATAACTCGCTCTTGGTAAAATATTTTGCGCCTTCATTCCGAAACAATTTACAAGGAAAGAAGAAGGATGATACGATTCATTTACAAATCAGTCAGGCATTTGAAGACAAAGAGGCCGAAACTATTCTAGCCGATTTAGGTTTACAAAGAGAAGATAACAATCGTTTCTTCAACCTAACAATTACCAAAGTTGGATTGGTGGAGAAGGCCGAATTAAATGAAGAATTTTTTCTGGCTGCATATCCCAATAATGATAGTATTAAAACAGAAGCAGATTTTAGAAATGCCGTTAAAGAAGAGATTGAAAAATATTATGATCAATCTGCTCGCAATCAAATGCAAGACCAGATTTATCATGCTTTACTTGATAATGTATCTATTGAATTCCCTGAAAGCTTTTTGAAACGTTGGTTACAATCGGGTGGTGAAAAGCCGAAAACGGCAGAAGAAGCGGAAAAAGATTACCCCGTTTTTGTAAATCAATTAAAGTGGACTTTAATAAGCTCAAAACTTACCCAAGACAACAAAATTGAAGTGTTGCCGGAAGATATCCGGAATTTTGCTAAGATGCAATTATTCAGCTACATGGGTGGGCAACTTGGTGCCTTAGGTGATAATCAGCAATGGGTTGAAGATTATGCAAATCGAATGATGCAGGATAAAAAATTTGTTGAGGATAGCTATCATCGCATTAGTGCCGAAAAACTATTTAATGTACTGGAAACACAGGTTGTTGCCAAAGAAGCTCCTATAAGTGTTGAAGAATTTACAAAACTGGTAGAGAATCACCATCATTAAAGGTAAAGCTGAAAGTCGTAAGCTGTAAGGTATACCCTATGCCTTATAGCTTATAGCTTTTATTCTATCCCTTCCACCTTATCCCTTCCACCTTTCACCTTACTGCTTATACCTTCCCCTCCTACTGCCCTTTTGTCGGTTACCCACAGTTTGCACAGATTTTGACTACATACTGTTATTATAGGGGCAAAACCCCTTATCTTCAAAGCGAAAAATAGTAGTATGAACATCGGAAATGAATTTGAAAAATTTGCTGTAAAACATCAAGGCATCAGCAGTGCTGTGATGCATAATTATAAGGCGGCAAAACAGTTTACTAATCTTACTCCTTATATCATCGAAGAAAGGCCACTAAATGTTGCTAGTATGGACGTATTCAGTCGGCTTATGATGGATCGGATCATTTTTTTAGGAGAAGGAATCAACGATTATGTGGCTAATATCGTTACTGCCCAGTTACTTTTTCTTGAAAGTACCGACCGTAGTAGAGATATACAGATGTATATTAATAGTCCTGGTGGTAGTGTATATGCCGGCTTAGGTATTTATGACACTATGCAATTTATAGGCCCCGATGTAGCTACTATTTGTACAGGTATTGCGGCCAGTATGGGACAGATTTTGCTTTGTGCAGGTGTAAAAGGAAAGCGAACTGCTTTAAAACATAGTAGGATCATGATTCACCAACCAAGTGGGGGTATTGGCGGACAAGCAAGCGATATAGAGATCACCGCTAGGGAAATTAAAAAACTAAAACAAGAATTATATACTATTACAGCGAATCATACCGGTAAATCGGTTGAAACTATTGCTAAAGACAGTGATCGTGATTTTTGGATGACCGCAGTAGAAGCAAAAGAATATGGTTTAGTAGATGAGGTACTTTTAACCAATCCCAGAAAAGAAAAAAAATAAATCCATGATACAACAGAAATATATAAGCCCTTTCGTAAATAATGATGAAGAAGAGGATGAGCCAAAAGAGGAAAAATCTGCCCCGGTACCCGATTTCATAAACAAAAAAATGGAAAAGCTTTTTTTCGAAAAAAGAGCTGTCTATCTATGGGGACCAGTAGAGGATAAATCGGCTAGGGATGTGGTAAGCAAATTATTATTATTAGAGGCAGATAAACCGGGCGAAGACATCAAATTTTATATTAATAGCCCGGGCGGCGTAGTAACTAGTGGTATGGTTATTTACGACACTATGAGAATGATTCAAAGTCCTGTTAATACGATTTGTATGGGTTTAGCTGCTAGTATGGGATCTATTTTATTAAGTGCCGGTGTTAAAGGGAAAAGGGCTATTTATCCTCATGGGGAAGTAATGATTCACCAACCAAGTATTGGAGGTTATTTTCAAGCAACCAGCGCTGATATTGAAATCCATGCTAACCAAATTAGAAAAACGAAGGAATTGGGAGCCAAAATTTTAGCAGAAAACTGTGGTAAATCTGTTGAACAGATTATGACAGATTTTGACCGAGATTATTGGATGGATGCCAATGAAGCAGTGGCATATGGCATTGTAGACAGTGTTTTAAACAAAATTTAAGGTTTCTGCACATAGTACCCCCTCCTTTTATCCGAATTAATACCAGATAGCTTGGTAATTGTGTAGCTTTGTATTGTTATGTCTAAATCGTCTAGTTTACATTGTTCATTTTGTGGCCGAACTCGCGATGAGGTTAAAATACTCATTGCCGGGCAGGAAGGGCATATTTGTGAAAATTGCGTTGATCATGCCCAAGAAATTATTGAGCAAGAGTTGAGCGCAAAAAAAATTACCGGTTCAGACGATTCAAAATCAGGATCTAAACTCAATGTTCGTAAACCGATCGAGATCAAAAAATTTCTTGATGAGTATGTAATTGGTCAAGATGATGCTAAAAAAGTATTAAGCGTTGCCGTTTACAATCATTACAAGCGTGTAAATAACCGTCAGGTTTCTGAAGAGGTAGAGATCGAGAAAAGTAATATTGTAATGGTTGGAGAAACCGGTACCGGTAAAACTTTATTGGCTAAAACCATTGCTCGTTTATTAAATGTTCCATTCGCTATTGTAGATGCAACTGTATTCACTGAAGCAGGATATGTTGGTGAAGATGTAGAAAGCATGCTTACTCGTTTACTACAAAATTGTAATTATGATGTTGAAGCTGCTGAGCGAGGTATTGTTTATGTAGACGAGATAGATAAGATAGCTAGAAAAGGAGATAACCCATCTATCACGAGAGATGTTAGCGGAGAAGGTGTTCAACAAGGACTTTTGAAGATGCTGGAGGGTACCGAAGTATTGGTTCCGCCACAAGGGGGCAGGAAACATCCCGAACAAAAAATGATCAAAGTAGATACGAGAAATATTTTATTCATTTGTGGCGGTGCGTTTGATGGTATCGATAAGATTATAGCTCGAAGAGTAAATACCAATGCCATTGGATTTAGTGTAAATAAGGAAGAACAGGAATTACAGCGAAAAAATTTATTGCATTTTATTAATGCGCAAGATCTAAAGAGTTTCGGATTAATCCCTGAATTATTAGGTCGTTTACCAGTTGTTACACATCTCAATCCTTTAGATGCTGAAACATTAAGAGGTATTCTTACTGAGCCAAAAAATTCTTTAATTAAGCAGTATACTCGCCTATTTGAATTGGAGGGTATTGATTTGGATATAGACCCGGAAGTATTTGATTTTATGGTGAATAAAGCAATGGAGTATAAATTAGGTGCCAGAGGGTTAAGAAGTATTTGCGAAAGTATTCTTACAGACGCTATGTTTGAATTACCCGGAACCGGAACAAAGAGGTTCACGATAACAATCGAATATGCTGAAAAAATGTTTGGTAAAAGCAAACTCAGCGCGTTAAAAGTAGCATAATCATGAATGAGTTAATAGACAAATTAATACAGGAAGCAGGACTAGATGCTAATCAGGCCAAAAAGGCGATTGAAACTATTGCAGGTTTTGTAAAAGAGAAATTCCCGATGCTAGGTGGAGCAGTGGATACTATTTTTTCAGCCGGGAATAAGCAAGATGATGCTATTTAGCAGGAATATGTATACTGAATTTACTGCCCTTTGATGGCTCACTAAAGATTTCCAGTTTCCCGTTATGCCTATTTATTAAATCGCTACAAAGCATTAACCCAAAGCCACTTCCTTTTTCCAAAGAAGTACCCGCGGTGGTATAATAATTTTTTGCTTTAATTTTTTCAATAGTTTGATCATCCATACCTATACCGGAATCCTTAACGCTAATAAGGGTTTCAGAAGCATTTTTTTCAGCCATAATCTCAATGGTGCCTCCTTCAGGGGTAAATTTTATAGCATTACTGATTAAGTTTCGCAGTACGATCCGGATCATTTCTTTATCTGCATATAATTCTGTACCGGTGATAATATGATTGAAAAATTTGACTACTTTACGCTGTAACAACATGCGATGCTCTTCTTCCAAGCTTTTCACAATTTGAGAAATATTTACTTTTATCTTCTCTAAATTTTTTCCCTGCATTTGTCCGCGTAACCAAAATAAAAGATTATCCAACAAGGAAGTAGTACCCATGTACTGCGTTTCTAACTGAACTAAAAGTTGCTTTGCTTGATCATCGGGTATGATACCTTGATTTACCAAATTCAGGATCCCTTTCATATTTACCAATGGGTTCCGCAAATCATGAGATATTATAGACAGTAATTTATCTTTTGTTCGATTATCGGATTCTAATAGTTTGTTTTGTTCAGATATTTCTGTATTCAATGTTCTAAGCTCTGCTGCATGATCTTCGATCAATTTATTCTTTTTCCGAAGTTCGATACCTAAGAATTTCTGACGTTGAAAATTAATAAAAACCAATACGACTAAAACAGCCAAAATAATCATGATAAATGTGCCTACAGTTATAATATAAAACTGTTCGCGGGATACTCGCTCTGCTCTGCTAATTGCATTTTCTCTCTCAATACGCGTGCTTTGTTGTTTCTTAATAATATCAATAAATCCCGAAGCGTATTGATTCTCTATCTCTCTTTGTTTTTTAAGTGCAGCAATCGAAGAATCTTGCCAAGCAGTAATTTTATCTTTATCTCCGATTTTTTTACTGAGGCTTATGATTCGTTCAATGATACGCCCAAGAATATCATACGCATCAATACTAGCTGCATTTTTATACGCTTGATGGTACAAATAATAGGCTGAATCAATTTTTTTATTTTCAGCAAAAATAGATGCAAGAAAATTGAGATTAGTAGCTATCCCATATTTATCTTGAAGTAAAGAATCGAGTACTAATGACTGCCGAAAATAAATTTGTGCCTTGTTAAAATCTTCTTTTTGAGAAGAAGCTAAGCCCAAATTTTGAAGCGCTTTTTTTTCACCGTACTTATATTTTATGAATTTACTCTCGCTAAGTGCCTCTTTAAAAATAACTTCTGCTTTATCCGTTTTTTTTTGCTTAAGCCAAAGTATCCCAATACTATTTTTGATATTAATGATATCCTCTTTGCTATTATAATTTTTAAAAGTGTATAAACAATCATTGTATATTGATAACGCTGAATCAACCAGCCCTTCATCTGAAATAATTTTTCCTAACTGCTGATTAATTTTTGCCAGGTTAAGTGTATCCTTTAGGGTACGAAATAAATCAAGTGCTTTATAGTAATCGGCTTGAGCTCTTTTAGAAAAACCTCTTTGTTGGTAGATACCGGCTTCGTACATGTAAGATATAGCTAGTCCCTTTTTATAACCGGTAAGTTGGGCTTTGTTTTGTGCCTTATAAAGTTTCTCTAAAGCATCCCAAACATTTGATTTCTTTAATTGAAAAGCTTCTTTATTAAGAGAATCTACTTCTACAATTACACTAGCCGGCGGCTGTGCGATTGCTTTTAAACATAAAAAGAAAACAGCAAGCGGCAATATTTTGAATAGAAAATTGGATCTAAACAATTTGTTTTTCTTTGGTTTGAAGGTAGCATTTTTTTTAAATAAAAAGACCCCGCTAGGCGGAGTCTTTGATATGAGCAAGCAATCGAAAAACTATTTTTGGAGCTCCTCTCTGGCTATCACCAGTTTTTGAATTTCCGAAGTTCCTTCCCCAATAGTACACAATTTTGCGTCACGATAGTACTTTTCTACCGGAAAATCTTTTGTATATCCATATCCGCCAAAAATTTGGACAGCTTCAGTAGCTGTTTTTACGGCAATTTCACTAGCATAATATTTAGCCATTGCACCCTCCCGGGTAACTTTTTCGCCTCTATTTTTACGATCACAGGCTTGATATATCAATAAATCGGCAGCCATAATTTCTGTAGCCATATCTGCCAACTTAAAGCTTATTCCTTGGAAATTGGAGATAGGCTGATCGAACTGATACCTTTCTTGTGCATATTTTTTGGCGGCTTCATAAGCACCTTTAGCAATACCAGCTGATAAAGCAGCAATCGAAATTCTACCCCCATCTAATATTTTCATTGCCTGCCGAAATCCATCCCCTACGTCGCCCAATCTATTGGCATCTGAAATTCTACAATTATCAAAAATCATCTCTGCTGTTTCGCTGGCTCGCATACCGAGTTTATTTTCTTTCTTTCCTGCACTAAACCCTTTTGTTCCTCGCTCTACAACAAAGGCGGTAGAATTACCGCTAGTTCGGGGTTCTCCCGTTCTACAAATTACAACAGCAATATCACTGCTTTTCCCATGCGTAATCCAACTTTTCGTACCGTTGATAACCCATTCATCATTCTCTTTTACAGCAACTGTTTTCATATTACCGGCATCACTACCTGTATTAGGCTCTGTTAAACCCCAGGCGCCAATCCATTCTCCCGTTGCCAGTTTAGGTAACCATTTTGTTTTTTGGCTCTCGTTCCCAAAACTTAAAATATGATTAGTGCATAAGGAATTATGCGCTGCCACACTTAATCCAATAGATCCACAAACTTTTGCAATTTCCTGAATAATTACATTATACTCATAATAACCCAAGCCGGCTCCGTGGTACTGTTCCGGAACCAATACTCCCATCAACCCCAGTTTCCCCATTTCTTTAAATATTTGAATAGGAAACTCTTGCGATTCATCCCATTCCATTACATGTGGACGAATAAACTGTTCTGCGAAATCCCTGGCAGTTTGCGCTACTTGTTTAGTTAGCTCAGATTCTTCAAAATACATAACTCTTGTTTAAATAGACGAAGGTTGTCCGGTATTACAAGCATTCGTTAATCGGACAACCTTCTTGAAAAAATACAAACTACTGTTTGTTAGTTTTCGACACAAAACTAGCTTTTTTTAAATACAAACCAAGTATATCATCAAAAAAATATGTTAATCAACAGTGCATTTTTCTATTAATCTACTATACATGGCTTCATTAATAAAAATGATCCTTTTCAGATCGGCGAGAGTTTTGAAATGTCCTTCTTGTTTTCTAGATAAACAGATAGCTCGAGCTAAATAAGGTTCAAAACCTGCTTGAACCATTTCCTTTTCAGAAGCCATGTTGAGATTGATTTTGTACTGTTTATTATCGCTTATTGGACCCGATACTTCTACAAAAAGGCTAGGTTTAATTAACTGAAATACAGAATCGCTTAAGCCATAGGTTTTTGCGATCTCTTCAACCGTTTTAAATCCTCCCAACTTGTCTCTAAATCGAGTTATTCGTGCAGCCAGTACTTTACCAATACCGGGTAATGCTTCCCAATCTGTTTCCATGGCAGTATTGATGTTGAGGGTGCGAAGTTTAGACGGAAGCCTGCTGACCCCTGCATATCGCGGGGGTAGACGACCTGACGATCTATTGACTGAAGACCTTCGATCGATAGGAAGACTGATATACGGCCTGAGTTTATTTGCCACTTCTTTTGGCATCCCCCAAATTTTGTAGATATCCGCTGGGGTTCGGAAAGTCCCTCCTTTATTCCGATAGTTTACAATCGTTTGAACCGTTTTTTTAGGTACTCCTAAAGCTTCCCATTCTTCTTCCCCAATTGTATTTGGGTTAAAGAAAAAAAGCTTGGTCATCTTATCATGTACCGGCAAGTGAGGGGCTTGGCTCATCATACTATCCCTTGCATTTGTTTTGATGATAATAGTTTCTGTATTTGCATACCATTTGGGTAAATACAAAATGGCTACCATCACTAATAACAATACGGTCATTCCTATCGCTTCTTTTTTTGAAAAGCGTAAATAGGGTTTTACTATTTTTTTCATCCCTTCTTTTTTGAAGGGCTACAAACAAAAATTTAACTGATCGTACGCCAATTGCATGTTTGCGGGTAATTCTTGCTGAATGTTTTCGTGCAATCCCAATTGGTGACTGATATGCGTGAAATATACTTGTGGTATACCTAATTCCTCCCCTAAAGCAACTGCCTGTATTAAAGTAAAATGAGATGCATGCACCTCTTTGCGAAGTGCATTTAATACCAATACTTTCGAGCCTTTAATTTTTTCTTTCTCTACATCATCAATAAAATTCGCATCTGTAATATACGTGAAATCGTGAAATCGAAAACCTAATACGGGCATCTGACTATGCATAACAGTAATAGGTTGTACGGTTATATCACCTACAACAAAGGGATTTGTAGCCTTGATATATTGCAAATCGATTTGAGGCACACCGGGATATTTTTCTTCACCAAAAGCATAGGCATATTCACGCTGAATAGCCGCAGCAGTGATATCATTTACATACAAAGGCATCGGTTTTTTCATGAAATAATTAAACGCCCGTATATCATCAAGCCCGGCTAAATGATCTTTATGCGGATGCGTGAAAATCACAGCATCTAATTTTTGTATTCCCGCCCTCAGCATTTGATATCTAAAATCGGGAGTTGTATCTACCACCAAGGTGGTGCTTTCCGTCCTTACCAGAATACTACTTCGAAGTCTTTTATCTTTTTTTTCAGGGGAGCTACAAACAACACAGCTGCACCCAATCATGGGTACTCCCGAACTAGTGCCCGTTCCCAGAAATTCAATGTATAGTTTGGGTATATCCACGCCCTAAAACTAATGGAAAAGAAAACATGCCGGCAGGTATTTACCGTAATTTATTATGCAGGTGTAACGGTTTTTTTTATTACCTCGTCATATAATTTCTGCGACTCAAGCGTGAGTTTATCATAATCGATAGCCAATTGAGGAATCAGCTCCAACATGGTATTGATTCTGCCTTCGATGTCTAAAAATTTATTTAGTACTACCACTTTTTTAGCTTCTAACAAACACCAACCACTTTGGAAAGTACCACGTTCATAACGCACTACATAATCCGATTCGCCCAGTATATCTTCCAATTTATCGAGTGTACCTTGCGTATATTTCATATCATTCAAAATTAAGTAGCCGTTCCCAAGTGTAGCCTCTCACTTATCCACAATTACCCCTTTGATTCCATCTTAACTAATGGTACAATCATCTCCTCTAGACTTATCCCCCCATGCTGGAAACTATTTTTATAATAGTTTACATAATGGTTATAATTGTTGGGATAGCAGAGGTAGCCATCTTCCCGGGCAAAAATAAAACTGGAATTAATGGTAGGTACCGGCAACCCTACTTTTCGGGGATCTTTGAACGCCAATACCTCCTTCTCTTCATAGTTTAAATTCCGACCATGCTTATATCTTAGATTAGTTGTTGTTTGCTTATCACCGATAACTTTTTGCGGGGTTTTTACACGTACACTTCCATGATCTGTTGCTAAAATTACCTTGATCTTTTTGCCTGCCACTTTTTTGAGTGCTTGGTGCAAGGGGCTATGCTCAAACCAGCTTCGAGTAAGACTCCTATAACTGGCTTCATCACTTGCCAATTCCTTCAACACTTCCATTTCTGTACGAGCGTGGCTGAGCATATCTACAAAATTGTATACAATTATACTCAAGTCGTTTTGCAGTAAATTATGGGATGATGCTACCAATTGTTGCCCATCAGCATGATTTAATATTTTGAGATAACTCCATTTGATATCCTGTTTTTTTAACCGTTTTAACTGTGCTTCAAAAAATGATTCTTCTGCTAAATTTTTCCCTCCTTCCTCTTCATCGTTTTTCCATAACTCAGGGAATTGTTTTTCTATTTCACCCGGTAAAAGACCAGCAAAAATGGCATTTCGGCAATATTGGGTGGCAGTTGGCAAAATGGAGTAAAAACTATCTTCTTCTAAAATCCTAAAACTCTCTGCAAATAAAGGTTGTATCGCTTTCCATTGATCATATCTCAGGTTGTCGATCACAACAAAGAATAAAGGAATACCTTTTTCAAGGTGAGGCAATACTTTAAACTGCATGAGCTGATGACTCATTATAGGCGCATCATTACAAGTAGGATCCATCCATCTTGCATATTCTTTACTTACAAATTTTGCAAATGCTGCATTTGCCTCTTTTTTTTGATTCAAAAAAATTTCTTGCATTTCAGGGCTATCCGATTTCTCCATCTCCAATTCCCAATACACCAATTTTTTGTATAAGTCCATCCACTCTCTATGATCGGGATTACCCGATAAAGCCATAAATAATTCTCTAAATTGTTGCTGATACGAATTAGTAGTTTTTTCAGCTACTAATCTTTTATTATCAATAATTTTTTTTAAGCTTAATAAAACTTGATTAGGGTTCACAGGCTTGATCAAGTAATCAGCGATTTGGCTCCCAATAGCCTCATCCATTAAATTCTCCGTTTCATTTTTTGTAATCAGCACAACAGGTAAATGCTGTTTGAGAGCTTTCATTCTTCCTAATGTTTCTAGTCCTGTTAATCCGGGCATTGACTCATCCATCAAAACAACATCAATGTCTTGTTCCTGAATTAATTCAATCGCATCTGAGCCATTGGTTCGGGTAATTACTTCATACCCTTTGCCTTCCAAAAAAAGTTTTTGCGATTGCAAATTTTCAATTTCATCATCTACCCAAAGTATTGTTGCGATTGCCATGATAGGGAGGAATAGGTTATAGGGAATAGGGAATAAATAGAGTAAGTTATTAAGTTTAAGAATAAGAAAAATTCTATCACCTATAACCTATTACCTATAACCTATTCCTCCCAAAAGTATTTATTATTTACTTTATTTTTGAATTCGTAATTTCACCCATTCAATATTAGATTGATTTAACAATTCAGCAACACCATGAACGAAAAAAAACGAAAAATTATAAACGACCCAGTTTATGGATTTATCACAATTGATCATCCGCTTATTTTTTCGATCATAGAGCATCCTTATTATCAACGTTTACGTCGTATTCAACAAATGGCGATGGCGCAAATGGTATACCCGGGGGCCGTACATACCCGTTTACATCACTCATTGGGTGCTTATCATTTAATGTGCAATGCCGTATCGGAATTGAAAGCGAAGGGAATCAACATCACAGAAGCAGAAGAAATTGCAGTTAAAGCAGCCATTCTATTACATGATATCGGTCATGGCCCTTTTTCACATGCCCTCGAATTAGTGCTTATACCAAATGTTCATCACGAGCAAATATCTATCCAAATTATGCATGCGATGAATGCAGAACTAAATCATGAACTGGATTTAGCTATCGAAATATTTACCAACTCCTATCACAAACCTTTCTTACATCAGCTTATAAGCGGGCAATTAGATACCGATCGAATGGATTATTTAAGTAGAGATAGTTTTTTTTCAGGAGTAAGCGAAGGTGTTATAGGCTATGATAGAATATTAAAAATGTTAACCGTCCATGAAACACAACTCATGGTTGAAGAGAAAGCCATTTATAGTGTAGAAAAATTTTTGGTAGCAAGGCGACAAATGTATTGGCAGGTGTATCTGCACAAAACAGCATTAGCAGCAGAGAAAATGTTAGTTAAAATCATAGAACGTGTAAAAGCTTGTTATCAGGCAGGTTTAGGAGATTTGGCCACGGGCTCTGCTCTTGACTATTTTTTGAACGATTTTAATGGTAATATGAACGCTTTTGCGCTCGAGCAATTTGTTCGGTTAGATGATTATGACGTAATGAGTGCCGTAAAAAAATGGGCAACTCATAGCGATCCCATCCTATCCCTTTTATGCACAAGATTACTGAACAGAAAACTATATAAATCCCGCATTCAATCAGAGCCCTTTGATCCCGATTTTGTTACCGCTAAATCGCTGGAAGTAATTCAAAAATTTGGTATTAACGAAGCAGATAGTCATTATTTCTGCTTTACCGGCGAAGCCACAAATACAGCCTATCAGAACAAAGAAGAGAAGATCAATATCCTATTTAAAGACGGAAGTGTAAAAGATATTACAGAAATAAGTAATGCTATGATTCAGCAAAATCTTTCTTCAACTGTAAAAAAATTCTACATTTGTCTGTTAACCTAACAAGTACATATGCAGTTTACCGCCGCACAAATAGCCCTGTTAGTTCAGGGAAGAGTAGAAGGGGATGCCGATAGGGCTGTAGAATCGTTTGGTAAAATTGAGGAGGCGGTAACCGGACAGCTTTCTTTTTTAGCCAATCCCAAATACGAAGAATTCTTATATACAACCCAAGCCTCTATCATCATTATCAATGAGAATTTGGCTTTGAAATCGCCAGTTAATGCAGTATTAATAAGGGTACCCGATGCCTATACCGCCTTTGCAACCCTTATGACCAAGTACCAGGAATTAGCTGCGCAGGAGTTGAAAGGTATTCAAGAGCCAAGTTATATTGCTAAAACCGCATCTATCGGAGAAGGTGTTTTTGTAGGGGCTTTTGCTTACCTAAGCCATGGAACCATAATCGGTAACAATACTAAAATACATGCCGGTGCCTTTTTAGGCGACCGGGTAAAAGTGGGTAACAATAGCGTTATTCATGCCGGCGTAAAAATTTATCACGATTGTGTTATCGGAGATCACGTAATTATTCATGCAGGTACCGTATTGGGAAGTGATGGTTTTGGATTTGCACCCCAAGTGGATGGGAGTTATAAGAAAGTACCTCAGCTGGGAAATGTAGTAGTTGAAGATTATGTTGAAATTGGAGCGAATACAACTATAGACAGGGCTACCATGGGATCTACCTTTATCAGGAAAGGTGTTAAGCTGGATAATCTGGTACAAGTAGCTCATAATGTTGATATTGGTATTGATACTGTTATCGCAGCGCAAACCGGCATAAGTGGGAGTACTAAAATTGGCTCTAATGTTATGATTGGAGGACAAGTAGGTGTAGCCGGACATATTACCATTGCGGATGGTACCAAAGTAACCGGACAAAGTGGGGTAACAAAGCCGGTAAAAAATAAAAATGCCGTAATCAGTGGAACACCTGCTTTGAATATCCATGATTCCAGAAGAAGTCAGGTATTAGCTAAAAACTTACCGGAACTTGAAAAAAGGGTTAAAGAATTGGAAAAAATGGTGCAAGAACTGCTTACGAATCGAGTAAATGAGTGATTTTAAGGCTCAAAAACCGGTCTTTAGTGTATTTTTGTCCCTAGCCCAAGTTCAATCGCATGGATATTCATTTCAACCCAGATAAACAACATACCTTAAGTAAATCTATCAGTATTAGTGGAACCGGTTTACATACCGGTATTTTGGTAGATATGACCTTAAAACCTGCAAACCCAGGTTTTGGTATCCAGTTCCAAAGAATTGACCTACCATCTCAGCCCGTAATAAAAGCCGATTGCGATTTGGTAACTGATACCAGCAGAGGAACAACCTTACAGGTTGGCGACGCCAAAGTGAGTACTGTTGAACATGTTCTCGCAGCACTTGTGGGCATGGGAGTAGATAATGTGCTGATTGAACTCAATGGCCCGGAAATTCCCATTATGGACGGCAGCTCAGCTCCCTTCATAACATTGATTGAGGAAACAGGCGTATTAGAACAGGAAGCCACTAAAGCATGGTATAGCCTCGATGAAAACATATACCATTATGATGATGGCAAACGAGTAGAAATGGTAGCATTACCTTCTATGGACTATCAAATTACTACTTTGATCGATTTTAATAGTCCGGTTTTAGGTACCCAACACGCGGGTTTAAAAACGATAAAAGATTTTAAAACAGAGATAGCCCCTTGCCGCACATTTTGTTTTTTACATGAGTTGGAAATGTTGCTGGATAATGATTTGATTAAAGGTGGAGATATTAATAATGCGATCGTTGTAGTGGATAAACCGGTTACAGATGCCGAAATGACAAGATTGGCAAAAGTGTTTAAAAGAGATAAGATCGAAGTAAAAAGCGAAGGGTATTTGAATAATTTGGAGCTACGCTTTCCCAATGAACCGGCAAGACATAAATTATTAGATGTTGTTGGCGATTTAGCCTTAATAGGTTATCCGATCAAAGCGAGAATTATTGCGAACCGTCCCGGACATAGTTCTAATGTTGAGTTTGCGAAGAAAATTAAACAGTATATCAAAAAAAATAAGCATGTTAAGAATGTACCGGTCTACGATCCTACCATGCCGCCTGTTTTCTCTCTGGAGAAAATTGAAAAAACGCTCCCTCATCGTCACCCTTTTTTGTTTGTAGATAAGATTATTGAATTAACCGATACCCATATTGTAGGTATAAAAAATGTGACATTTAACGAGTGGTTTTTTCAAGGCCATTTCCCAGGAAATCCTGTAATGCCGGGCGTTTTACAAATTGAAGCCTTAGCACAAACCGGTGGTATTCTTTGCATCAACTCTATGCCGGAAGGTCAATATGATACTTATTTCTTGAAGATTGATAATTGTAAATTTAAGCAGATGGTGCGCCCGGGTGATACTATGGTGTTAAAAATGGAGTTCTTAAGCCCTATTCGGCGTGGTATTTGCGAAATGAGAGGAACCGTATACGTGGGAGGCAAAGTAGCTACGGAAGGAGACTTAGTTGCTCAAGTTGTTCGTAGAGCCGGAACCTGATACCACAAAAAGACTAATTTAGATACAGCATAAAATTGAATAATGACCCATCCTTACACTTATATAGACCCCAATGCACGGATTGCGCCCAACGTAAAAATCGACCCTTTTACTGTTATTCATGGAGACGTACATATTGGGGAAGGAACTTGGATCGGGAGTAACGTAACTATTATGGACGGAACACGCATTGGAAAAAACTGCAGAGTTTTCCCCGGTGCTGTATTAGGAGCTATTCCGCAAGACTTAAAATTTGCCGGAGAAAAAACCACTGCCGAAATTGGCGATCATGTTACTATCAGAGAGTTCGTAACCATAAACAGAGGTACAGAAGATAGGGGTAAAACTAGAATCGGTAATCATTGCTTAATTATGGCATATAGCCATATTGCTCACGATTGTATTATCGGCAATCACTGTATTATGAGTAACAGTGTACAAGTCGCCGGCCATGTGGTAATGGGCGATTGGGCCATAGTAGGTGGCGTGAGTGCCATTCACCAGTTTGTACATATTGGTCAACATACTTTTATTGCAGGGGGAAGTTTGGTTAGTAAAGATGTTCCACCATATATAAAAGCGGTACGCAATCCTTTGAGTTACGGCGGCGTAAACAGTGTGGGCTTAAAAAGAAGAGGTTTTACAATCGGTCAAATCAATAATATCCTCGATGTATATCGAACCATCTATAACAAAGGATTTAATACCACTCAATCGTTGGAATTTATAGAAGAAGAACTATCAGCTACCGACGAGCGCGATGAAATTGTAACATTTATTAGGGAGAGTGGCAGAGGCATTATCAAACGTTTTACCAAGGGATCAACAGACGATGAATAAAACGCAGATCACACTGCAAAATGCTGGTAAAAGATTCAATCGCGATTGGATCTTTCGCCAACTCAACTATTCCTTTGAATCCGGCAAATCTTACGCCATTACAGGATCTAACGGATCCGGCAAAAGTACTTTATTACAATGCATAGCCGGCAGCTATTCCTTAAATGAAGGGAGTATTCACTGGGGGCATTATAACACTGAAAATGTGTATCGCGCTATCTCAATTTGCGCACCCTACTTAGAATTAATAGAAGAGATGACGGGGGAAGAATTTCTTCAATTCCATTATCAATTTAAATCGATCATCAATCAATATTCTTTTCGAGATATGCTGGCTGAAGTAAATTTAAAATCTGCAGGGGCTAAACAAATTCGCTATTATAGCAGTGGTATGAAGCAGCGATTAAAACTTGCTCAAGCTTTTTTTTCTGATACTTCTATTTTATTACTAGATGAACCTTGTACTAATCTCGATAAAGAGGGATACGAAGTTTACAATCACTTGATAGAACGCTATACGGCTCATAGAATAGTGATTGTTTGTAGCAACGAAGAAGCAGAAATTAACTTTTGCAATGAACGCATTAATTTATCCGATTACAAATGAAAAATAGTTTTCTGCTAGATTGATCATTACCTCCTACTGGCAATTAACAAATTCAAATCAGTATATTTCAGATCAAATTTCTGACTAATATAGAAGTCGGTAAGTGACCCTTTAAATAAATAAATCCCTTCTCTCAAGTTGAAGTTATGCCATACCATTTCTTCAAGCCCACCTTCATCACTAATCTCTATTAATAATGGCATAAGAACATTGGAAATAGCCTGGCTAGCTGTTCTGGCAAAACCACTTGGGATATTGGGTACACAATAATGTATCACATCATGCTTCACAAAAGTGGGATGCTCATAAGATGTAAGTTCACTGGTTTCAAAGCAACCCCCTCTATCTATGGCTACATCAATAATAATACTACCCGGACGCATAGCAGCTACCATTTCTTCGGTAACCACAACCGGTGCTCTTCCGAATTCATTACTCAAAGCACCCACTGCCACTTCACAGGTTTTTAATTGTTTGGCTAACATTCTTGGCTCTAGCACACTAGTCCATATACGCTGCCCCAAATTGTTTTGGAGCTGCTTCAGTCGATATACATTATTATCAAATACTTTTACTGAAGCACCCAACGCTAATGCATTACGTGTTGCAAATTCACCTACGATACCAGCCCCGATAATCACCACTTTTGTTGGAGGTACCCCACTTATACCCCCTAGTAAAACACCCTTTCCATTATTAAAACTGCTCAGGTATTGGCCTGCAATAAGCATTACCGCACTACCGGCAATTTCACTCATACTTCTAACGATCGGATATGTGGCACTGGCATCTTTAAAATTTTCAAAGCTTAAAGCCGTTACCCGCTTCTCCATCATCTTTTCTATATGTTCTTTTTTTAAAGCAGAGAGATGAATAGGTGAGATAATAGTTTGATTGAGTTGCAATAGGGGCATATCTTCCTCAACAGGGGGTGCACTTTTTACCAGTATCGGACATTTGAAAATAGCCTCACGGTCGTATACAATATCAGCCCCTGCCTCTGCATATTCTTTATCGTTATAGTGGCTCCCCTCTCCTGCCTTATGCTCAACAGTTACCTGATGGCCATTGGCAACCAATACACCTACCGAATCGGGAGTAAGCGCAATACGATTTTCCTGAAACGCAATTTCTTTGGGAATACCAATATGCAGTTTTGCTCCTTCCGCTTTTACATCAAGTGTTTCTTCGAGCGTTTCATATAATAAAGACGGGCTGATACTGGGTTTCGAAGTGGCCATATAGTGGGTTGAACCTTGAAGTTACTCATTTAGTAAATATTCTACGGGTTTGCTCGTCTAATATTTCAATACCCAAGAATAAAGTACTTGCAGGAAGGAGTTGTAAAGCTCTTTCGGGCCACTCTATAAAACAAAGGGTACCGCTATTCAAAATATCTTCCATACCAGCATCTAAAGCCTCTTGCTCATCTTTTAACCGATACCAATCCATATGATAAATCAGTGGCACTTTTTTACCGATATATTCATTTACAATAGCATAGGTAGGGCTTGTAACGGCTGCTTCAACTCCTAAATAGCCGCAAAGTGCATGTATAAATGTGGTTTTACCAGCACCCATAGGGGCATCAAAAGCCCATATTTTCCTGTTTCCCATTTCCTTCCACAATGCGGTAGCCACCGCTTCTGTTTGTGCCAGTCCAAAAATTGCATCCATGCGTCAAAGATAATTCTATCGTAACGATATAATATCCCTAACTCGAAAATCAATAGTCCTTGCCTTTCGTAATTTTGTACAAAGGATTTTATGGAAAAAGTGAATTTGGAAATTACAGGCATGAGTTGTACCAACTGTGCATTAACGGTAGAGCGTTTTCTAAAAGATAAAGGATTAACTGATATAAAAGTAAATTTTTTAGGTGGCGATGCCAGTTTTACAGCTACTCCGGGTACCTCTCTAAATGATATCAAAAAAGGGTTATCTCATTTGGGTTATCCTGTAAAAGATTTTAACGCTTCTACAAAACAAAAATTTTTGAGCAGCCACTTACACCGATTTATTTTTTGCGCAGTTTTTACGCTTCCGTTAATGCTTCACATGATTCCGGGTGTACATATTCATGGGCTCATGAACCCATGGATACAATTAGGTTTCACATTACCTGTTTTTATAGTAGGTATGGGGTATTTTGGAAGAAGTGCTTGGAATAGTGTTGTAAAAGGTATCCCGAATATGAATGTACTGATTGTGTTAGGAGCTATTGCTGCATTAGGTTATAGTTTATATGGAACACTCATTGGTAAGGCTGAGCAATTCATGTTTTATGAAACTACAGCTACTATTATAACCCTTGTTTTTTTGGGTAATTGGTTAGAAGACAAATCTGTAGAAACCACACAACGATCTTTACAAAAGTTGATTCGAACACAAAAAACTATGGCGAATATGATTGCTTATGATGAGCAACATCAGGAGCATATTTTTCCGGTTGAGAGCGGCACATTAAAAATAGGAGATCTGGTATTGATTCGTACAGGAGAAGCGGTGCCTATGGATTGTAAGGTATTATCAGGAGAAGCTGCTGTAAATGAATCGGTCATCACCGGAGAATCAATACCTGTACAAAAACAAATAAACGATCTCTTAATAGGGGGCAGTATTATTACAAACGGAAGCGTAAAAGCATATATAACTGCAGTTGGTGCTAACTCTGTATTAGGTAATATTTTGGAGCTCGTAAAAAATGCTCAAACAGAAAAACCTCCTGTTCAGCAGTTAGCCGATAAAATAAGCGCTGTATTTGTGCCGGTTGTTATTGGCATTGCAGTATTTAGTTTAGGTATCAATTATTTTTTTGCCGGTCAAACTTTTACAGATAGTTTACTTAGGAGCATTGCTATTTTGGTAATTGCTTGTCCCTGCGCTATGGGTTTAGCCACACCTGCGGCAATAGCAGTGGGATTAGGCCGTGCGGCACGCAATGGTATCCTCTTTAAACAAACCAAAACACTGGAGCTTTTTAAAAATATTAAAACCATTGTTTTTGATAAAACCGGAACCCTTACTACAGGTGATTTTGTTATTACCAATTTTGGGTTAACAGAGGCCGGTACTAGTTTAGGAGAAAATACATTTAAGCAAATAGTATATTCACTTGAAAAATATTCCGCTCATCCTTTAGCTAAAGCAATCACCACAAGCTGGAAACATAAGGAGCCCATTCGCTTTACAAAAGCAACTGAACAAAAAGGATTAGGTGTAGAAGCAATAGACAAGGAGGGTAATATCTTCAAAATTGTTTCGCATAAAGCATTAAGGCAAACTAATGAGGATACGGCACATTCCATGTATCTGATTAAAAATGATATAGTATTGGGCTGGCTCGACCTGGAAGATGAAATAAGACCTGCAGCTGCCCAAGTGATTCAATTTTTTAGACAACAGAAAGTAAAAACGATTTTGTTGAGTGGAGATAGAAAAGCAAAATGCGAGCAGGTTGCGACTGTATTAGGTATGGATGAAGTATATGCAGAAGTGAGTCCGCAAGAAAAAATGGAAAAAATTGCCATGTGGAATGAAGAAGCCCCAGTTGCCATGGTAGGTGATGGCATCAATGATGCTCCGGCACTTGCAAAAGCAACCATAGGCATTTCTTTAAGTGAGGCATCACAAATTGCTATGCAAAGTGCAGATATCGTTTTGATGAATAATGGATTTAAAAACTTGCCAAGCGCTTTAGGTATTGGTAAGCATACTTATAAAACTATTCAGGAAAATTTATTTTGGGCGCTTATTTATAATGTTGTGGCAATACCAGTAGCTGCATTTGGTTTGTTAACACCAACAGTGGGTGCTTTAGTAATGGGGTTGAGTGATGTAGTATTGGCTATTAACTCTGTTCGACTTAATTTTAAGAAAGTTGTTCCAACCGCTTGAGTACACCCATTCAGATATTAGCGCAATATTGGCATCATTCCAAATTTAGACCTCAGCAGGAGGAAATAATAAATTCCGTTTTGGCAGGAAATGATACGCTGGCTTTATTACCAACAGGTGGTGGTAAATCCGTATGTTTTCAGGTACCTGCATTATTGTTGGAAGGTACCTGTTTAGTGATTAGTCCGTTAATAGCACTTATGCGTGATCAGGTATCTGCCTTACATCAAAAAGGTATTAAGGCAGTAGCCATTCATAGCGGATTGAAAAGCTATGAAGTAAAAAGGGTATTACAAGATGTTTCCGATGAGCAGTATAAGTTTTTGTATTGCTCACCGGAACGATTAGAGAGCAGTTTATTTTTAGAGATGCTCCCCGCATTATCAATTAGTTTAATCGTAATTGATGAAGCCCATTGTATATCGCAATGGGGTTATGATTTCAGGCCACCCTATTTGCGAATTGCTGCTATTAAAAAATTACTACCGCAAGCCAGGCTAATTGCAGTTACTGCATCTGCAACAACTCGTGTGCAAGAAGATATAATTGCTAAACTAGAGCTGAAAGCAACAGCCGTATTTCGACAATCTTTTGAACGCCCCAATATCTCCTATAGTAATTTTTTAGTAGAAAGTAAACCCAATAAAATCATTGATATCCTTCAAAAGGTTGGTGGTACCGGTATTGTATATTGTAATAACAGGCGGCAAACTAAAAAGATAGCGGACATATTATTAGCCACTGGAATAGCAGCTGATTATTATCATGCAGGTTTAACACAGGAAATTAGAGAACAAAAGCAACAAGCATGGATTAGTAATAAAATTCGGGTAATGGTTTGTACCAATGCTTTTGGCATGGGCATAGATAAACCGGATGTACGAACAGTAATACATCATGATATACCCGACTGTTTAGAAAACTATTATCAGGAAGCCGGAAGAGCCGGAAGAGATGGGAAAAGGGCTTATGCTGTTTTGGTATATCAGCAAAAAGATATTATAGAGTTGATGAAAAATGCACAACGCAAATTCCCTACTATAAAAGTTATTAGAGAAGTATATCAAGCGATTGCGGATTATTTACAGATACCGGTAGGCATTGGTGAGGGCATTTATTACGACTTCGACATAAGTGTTTTCATCAAAAGATTTAAACTGGAAGCTGTTGTGGTAATGAATGTATTGAAAGTACTGGAGCAAGAAGGGCATATTCAATTTGCAGAAAATATTTTCTTACCATCACAAGTAAATTTTGCCTGTGAAAGAACCGTACTAGAAAACTTTGAAAGGGAAAAACCGGCGCTAGAACCCATAATTAAGGGACTATTGAGAACTTACGAGGGTATTTTCAACGACCGGGTTTCTGTGTACGAATCGGTTTTAGCTAAAAATTTGAGGTTAGATATTACAGCTATAACCAATGGATTAGAACAGCTTGCTGCGGCAGGTATTATTGAGTATTTACCTAGAAAAGATACCCCACAAATACAATTTTTACTAAACAGAGCCCCTGCCCAGTATTTGCATATTCAGCAAGATGCCTATTTAGCCAGGAAAAAAAGGTACCAAGAAAGAATAGATACTATCATTCAATATGCAACTAAATTAACTACCTGCAGGAGTAATTTTATTGACAAGTATTTTGGTGATACTAACAGAAGAGATTGTGGTATATGCGACAATTGTTTAACAAATAAAAAAAAGAAGATCAATAGTAAGCATTTTGCGGAAATAGAAGCCCGATTAAAAGTTGCCACTGAGAAAAATATCAATAAACTGATAAACACCTTAGCACCTCATAGTAGCAATACCGTATGGGAAGTTTTATATTATTTGCAATCTGAAAACAAGCTTATTATTAATGACGATGGTGATATGGAGTGGAATTAACTTATCGCCTTCTTTCATTATTCTTTTACCGCTACCGGCTATTGGAAGACACTAGTATACATTTTCTGGATCCCAGAGCAGAAACTATCTACAAAAAAGGAAGTTCAGCTTATTTTAACAAAAGATTGAAAGCTATTGGTTGTTCGCCGTGGTTAAATTATCTTTATTTGATACAAATTACTACCATGGAAGAAAAAAGACAATATAAGGTCCTCCTTTGCGAAGATGATACAAACCTTGGAATGGTATTGAAAAACTACCTAGAACTCAATGAGTTTGATGTTACATTAGAGCGAGATGGCCGATTAGGCCTAGCTGCTTTTCAGAGAGAGAAGTTTGATATATGTTTACTAGATGTAATGATGCCAAATATGGATGGTTTTACGCTGGCGGAGGAAATTAGAGATATTGATTTGGATATTCCCTTGTTTTTCTTGAGTGCAAAAACAATGAAGGAAGATATCATTCAAGGTTATAAACTAGGCGCCGATGATTATATCACCAAACCTTTCGATAGTGAAGTATTGTTACTAAAGATCAGAGCTATTCTTAAAAGAAATGAAGAGGAGAATAAAATAAATGAAAATATTGAATTTGATTTGGGTTCTTATCATTTCAATCCTAAGCTACGTGAGTTAAAAAAAGCGGATAGTACCCAAGTATTATCTCCTAAAGAAAATGAATTATTAAAAATGCTCGCAGAGCATAAAAACGATTTATTACCTCGGGAGCGTGCCTTAAAGAAAATATGGGGTAGCGATACTTATTTTAATGGCAGAAGCATGGATGTATATATTGCCAAGCTCCGGAAATATTTAAAAGAAGATTCAGCTATTGAAATTGTAAATATTCATGGAAATGGTTTTAGGTTGGTAGCGCCATAGAATCTGGAATCTGAAATCAATAATCTGGAATTAATAAACTTCATATTGAAGATTGAAGATTCCAGATTGAAGATTAAGTAAAAAGTTCACCCGCTTTTCCACCTTGAGCTAAACCCAAATGATTATAAGCTTTGGCAGTAACCTCTCGTCCGCGGGGGGTTCTTTGTAAAAAGCCTTCTTGAATTAGGAAAGGTTCGTATACTTCTTCAATAGTGCCCGGTTCTTCACCAACTGCAGTGGCAATGGTAGTAATGCCCACTGGGCCGCCTTTAAATTTATTGATGATAGCCGATAAAATACGGTTATCCATATCATCCAGTCCATGCGTATCTACATTCAATGCTTTTAAAGCATGTTGTGTAATACCAATATCAATAGTACCATCATTTAATACCTGTGCGAAATCGCGTACCCGTCTTAATAAACCATTGGCGATTCGGGGCGTACCTCTACTTCTACCGGCAATTTCAGCAGCAGCTTCGGCTGTAATATTTGTTTGTAAAATAGCCGCACTACGCAAAATTATTTTTTCAAGCATCGATGCCGTATAATATTCTAATCTTGATTTAATACCAAAGCGCGAAAGTAATGGTGCGGTGAGTAATCCGCTTCTGGTGGTAGCTCCTACCAGCGTGAAAGGGTTTAGGTTAATTTGAATACTACGTGCATTGGGGCCGGTATCGATCATGATATCGATCTTAAAATCTTCCATGGCAGCATACAAATATTCCTCAACAACGGTACTTAGGCGATGTATTTCGTCGATAAATAAAACATCGTTCGGTTGCAAATTGGTAAGCAACCCGGCCAAGTCGCCCGGCTTTTCTATAACAGGGCCGGATGTTTCTTTGATATTTACGCCTAATTCATTGGCAACAATTCGGCTTAAAGTAGTTTTTCCTAATCCGGGAGGGCCATGAAAAAGCACATGATCCAGGGCTTCTCCGCGTAAACGAGCTGCTTTAATAAAAATTACGAGGTTTTCAATAAGCTGAGCTTGTCCGGAAAAATCGGTAATAGCAGCAGGACGAATACTATTTTCAAATTCTTTATCTGCGGCACCGAATATGGGATTATTTGCTTCCATGTTTTTCGAAAGTACTAAGGCTAAAGCAAACTCAACAAAAAAAATATATTTGCATATACAAATAATGATATTATCTTTGCCTTAGTAATGAAAATCACAGATAGCAAATACAAGCAATGTTTATATTTTACCTCCAGTGCGCTAGCCAGGAAAGTAGAAAAACTAGCTATTGAGAGCTGGAAGAAAGTAGATTTATCGCCAAGTCACGCGTATTTGTTGATGTTGGTTTTAGATGAGCCAGGAATGCAGCCGGGTGTTTTGGCAGAGGAGCTACAGTTGAGTCCTAGTACTATTACTAGGCTTATTGAGAAGCTAGAATTGAAGAAATTAGTGATCAGAACAACGGAAGGTAAGATCACTAATGTATACCCAACACCTAAATCGAAAGAGATGCATAACCAATTCAAAGAATGTGTACATGAGTTTTATGAGAATTATGTAGGCATCCTAGGTAAAGAAGAAAGTGGTCGTTTTATCAAGAATATGAATAAGGTTACCGATCAGCTCATATAAATTTTTTTATCTTGATAATTGTATATACAAATATTAAATAATCATTAAATCAAACAAACATGAATTATGTAATCACCGGTGGGGCAGGCAACATTTCAAAACCTATTGTATTAGGGTTATTAGCAAAAAATCAATCAGTGACAGTAGTTTCGAGAAACGAGGCAAATGTAGCAGAGCTAGCTGCTGCGGGAGCAAAAACAGCTATTGGCTCGGTAGAAGATGCAGACTTTGTGAAAACTGCATTTACGGGTGCAGATGCAGTGTATTTAATTATTCCGCCCAATTTTGCAGTAACAAACTGGATCGCTTACCAGCATAAAGTAGCAGATAATTATACAGCAGCTATTGAACAGGCGGGTGTAAAAAAAGTGGTTGTATTAAGCAGTGTTGGTGCGCATATGGGTACCGGAGCTGGTCCTGTAGATGCCTTAAGCTATCTGGAAAAAAAATTAGAAGCTCTAGAAAATGTAGACGCTTTATTTCTTCGTCCCTCCTACTTCATGTATAACTTATTCAGCATGATTCCGCTTATTAAACAAGCGAATATTATGGGAAGTAATTTTGGAAACACCGACGAAAAATTAGCGTTGGTACATACCAAAGATATTGCCGCAGTTGCCGTAGAAGCTTTATTAGAGCTTCATTTTACAGGTAAATCAGTTCGTTATATTGTAGGTGACGAAAAACATCCTTCCGAAATTGCAGCGTTAATTAGCGAAGCCATTGGCAAGCCGGGTATTCCTTGGGTACCATTTAGCGATGAGCAGGCATTACAAGGAATGCTGGGAGCAGGTTTAGCAGCAACATTTGCAGAAGGTTATACTGCTATGGGGGCAGCACTTCGTTCCGGCGAGATGCAAAGAGATTATTATGCCAACAAAACCGAACTGGCGCCAACAAAACTCACCGATTTCTTACCTGAATTTGTAACCGCTTTCCATCATTCATAAAATATATCTTATGTATTCAAAAAATTTAAAAATAGGTGTTTTAGGTTCCGGTATCGTAGGCCGTGTTCTAGGAGCGGCTTTTCATAAAGAAGGTCACGACGTTATGATCGGTACTCGTGATACCTCTAAAGAAGAGATAACCAAATGGTTATCAGAAAACCAAGGTACGCAAGCGGGTTCATTTGAAAGTACTGCCGCTTTTGGAGATATTATTGTACTGGCAACGCCGGGTGGAGCAACATTGGAAATTATCGAACAAGCGGGAAAAAACAATTTTACCGGCAAAACGATCATTGATGCCACAAATCCAATTTCAGCACAACCACCCGTTAATGGTGTTCTTTCCTTTTTTACAGATTATAATAGCTCATTACTCGAGCAGATACAAGCTTTACTACCAAATGCTAACCCTGTAAAAGCATTTAGTTCTGTTGGTAATGCCTTTATGTATAAACCCCAGTTTACAGAAGGTACGCCTTCTATGTTTATTGCCGGAAATAATGAAGAAGCAAAAGCCACTGTAACTGCAATACTCACCAATTTCGGATGGGAAACAGAAGATATGGGCAAGGCAGAAGCTGCCCGTGCAATTGAACCACTTTCTATATTATGGTGCTTACCCGGTTTTACTAAAAACCAATGGCATCATGCATTTAAGTTGTTGAAGAAGTAGGCATTATTTTTCCTTCGACCCACCCGCAATTGCGGGTGGGTTTGTTTTATATTGCAAACTTTATCATCCCAATCAAAGGATCCGGATCCGGACAATTAGCCAAATACTTGCCTCTTTCCGAGTAAGCGCATACGCCGGGATAGTCACCAGCATAGTCCCCCATATCAAGTATCAGTTGAAAATGTAAATGAGGTGGCCAGTACCCGTTCTCTTCCGGAATACCAAACCGAGCAAATATTTTCTGTTGCTGTATCTCATCACCTACTTGAAGCTGCGTAATGCTATCCAAAGATAGATGTCCATATAAGGTATAAAAACTTCCCTCACCAATGGTATGTTCTAAAATAATCGTTGCTCCATAATCACCATAGGCTTTATTAAAAGCAAAACTATGCACTTTGCCTGTTAGCGGAGCCAAAACAAAAGTTCCCGCGGCTCCCCAAATATCGATACCCAAATGTAGTCTTCTGGGCTCTTTTCCCTCTACACCATCAAATACCTCACTTCTGCTATACACACTTCTTAATTCATTATAGCCGCCAATACCATACAACGCTTTCGCAGTTTGTAAAGTAGTGTCGATATAATTTGTAAATAAGTCAATATTACTAACTGTATCAGCAGTTAGCAAAGTATTTTTTTCAGTAAAATCCATCGCTAATAACCTATCCACCCCCCGATTGAATGGGACCACTGAAAAAGGGTGTTTCAGCACTCGCAACCATTCTTCAAATTTTATTGCTTCAATAGCCATTGGCAACTATCTTTATTATTATCAAAATTATATGCTTTATGAAAAGAATAAGCATCTTATCTTTTTCGCTATTATGCATTTTCCAAGTAGTGGCTCAAGGAACTGCTTTATGGATGCGTTATCCTGCCATTTCACCCGATGGAACTACTATAGTGTTCAGTTATAAGGGCGATTTATATACCGTTGCCGCAGATGGTGGCAACGCTAAACCAATCACTTTTCATGAGGCCCATGATTATATGCCGGTATGGAGCCACGATGGCAAAACAATTGCGTTTGCCAGTGATCGCTATGGTAATTTTGATGTATTTACAATTCCGGCAACAGGCGGAGAAGCTACCCGCATTACCTATAATAGTGCCCCTGAATATCCGTTTGATTTTAGTGTAGACAATAATCAAATAATCTACGGTGCCGCTAGGCATACGGTTAATACCAATATGCGTTTCCCGCGTGGAAATCTTTTCTTGCAACTATATACTGTTCCGGTAAAAGGAGGAAGAAGCATCTTACTTTCTGCTACAGGTATGGAACACGCGCAGTATAATAGTAAAGGCACCCAAATCATCTATCAAGATAGAAAAGGAACAGAAGATGCATGGCGTAAACATCATACTTCTTCGCTTACCAGAGATATTTGGATCTACGATATACCTTCTCAATCTTATAAGCAAATTAGCAGCTATGAGGGAGAAGACAGAGAACCGCTTTTTAGTAACGACGATCAATCCGTGTATTACTTGAGTGAAAAGAAAGGAGCGCAAAATATTTTTAAAACAACCTTACAAAATAGTGAGGAAAAACAAATTACCAAATTCAATAATCATCCTGTTAGACATCTTACCAGAGCCAATGACAATACCCTTTGCTTTAGTTGGAATGGTGAAATATATCTTGTAAAAAACGATGGTAGCCCTAAAAAAATAAATATCACTATAGACGGCGATAGTAAAACAAATGCTGAAAAAGTTGTATCCGTAAGTGGTAGTAATGGGGATATTGCGGTTTCTCCAAACGGAAAAGAAGTAGCCTTCATTTTTAGAGGGGAGGTTTTTGTAACAAGTGTAGAAGGTGGCATTACAAAAAGAATTACAAATACTGCTGAGCAAGAGCGCGATATAAGCTTTAGCAAAGATGGCAGAACTCTTTATTACTCTTCTGAAAGAAATAATAGCTGGAATATTTATCAAAGCAGTATCATCAGAAAAGAAGAGCCCTACTTTTATGCTTCAACCTTACTCAAAGAAGAAGCTGTTTTAAATAGCGCTGCCGAAGAATTTCAGCCTCTTGTTTCTCCCGATGGCAAATTCATCGCTTATTTAGAAGAACGGAATATTTTAAAAGTATATAATATAGCCACCAAAACAAGTACCACTATCATTCCGGCAGGGAATAATTTCTCATACAGAGATGGTGATCAAGAATACAAATGGAGCCCCGATAGTAAGTGGATCGCCGTACGTAGTGCCCAAGGTCGTTATGGCGCTTCAGATGTAGTACTTTTTAAAGCAGATGGTAGCACGCCTAATGGTTATGACGTTACCCAAAGTGGTTTTCAAGATGGCGGTATTCAATGGGCATTCGACGGAAAAGCCATTACCTGGGCAACAGATAAATTAGGTAGAAAATCATTAGCCTTTCAAGGATCTCGGGAGTTAGATGTATATATGCTTTTCTTTGATCAAGATATTTATGATCGCTTTAAGCTCAGTAAAGATGATTATACTTTAGTAAAAGAAAAAGATGATAAAGTAAAGAAAGATAGTGCCTCTAAAATCAAGGATTCACTTACCAAAGCCAATTGGCAACCCGACTTAAAAAGAATTGATGATAGAAAAATCAGGTTAACGAATGCCTCTGTTTCTTTGGGTAGTTTTATCATTAACCCTGCAGGTGATAAATTATGGTATACAGCTACTAATGAACGCTCTGTAGAATTATGGCAGGTTGATTTACGTACCCGCGAAAGTAAGGTTCTAAATAAGTTTGGCGCTTTTGCCAATATTAGTTTATCGCCCGATGGCAAATGGATACTACTCCAAACTGAAAATGGCTTAGCCAAATATGAACCGGAAAGCGGCAAAACCACACCCATTAGCATTCGCAGCGAGATGAATTTAGATGCTGCAGGAGAAAGAGCGTACATTTTTGATCATGCATGGCGACAAGTAAAGAAAAAATTTTATGATCCGAAATTGCATGGGGTAGATTGGGAGCTGTATAAAAAAGCATACGCTCGTTTCTTACCACATATTAATAATAACTATGATTTTCAGGAATTACTAAGTGAAATGCTTGGAGAACTTAATGCTTCCCATACAGGAGGAAGATATTCTCCCCAAAACCCTAATGGCGATCAAACAGCTTCATTAGGATTATTTTACGACGAGTTTACCGGAGGGGATGGACTAAAAATTACAGAAGTAATAGCAGGGGGGCCCGTTGATTTAGCTTCCAGTAAAATAAAAGCCAATCAAATTCTTGAAAAAATTGATGGTGAAGCTATTACTGCCGGCATAGATTGGTCAAAATTATTGAATAGAAAAGCAGGCAAAAATGTTTTACTAACGATATACAACCCGGATACTAAAGAAAGATTTGAAGAAGTAGTAAAACCTATTGCTAATGAACAAGGTTTGTTATATGATCGATGGGTGGCTAATATGCGCAAAATGGTTGAAACACTTAGCGGTGGTAAAGTGGGTTATGTACATGTACAGGGAATGAATGACGGTAGTTATAGAACAGTATATGAAGAAGTATTAGGACGCAATGCCGATAAAGAAGCATTGATCGTTGACACCCGATTTAATGGAGGTGGCTGGTTACATGAAGACCTATCCAACTTTTTAGATGGTAAACAATATATCCGATTTGCTCCTTACGGTTTTACAGCCAAAGGTGGTGAACCCTCCAATAAATGGTATAAACCGAGTTGTGTATTAACCAGTGAGAGCAATTATAGCGATGCACATACCTTTCCTTATGCTTACAGAGCCAAGGGCATTGGTAAACTAATTGGTATGCCGGTACCCGGAACAAGTACATCGGTTTGGTGGGAAACACAAATTGATCCAACCTTGGTATTTGGTATTCCTATGATCGGGAATATTGGCATAAAAGAAGGCAGAGCATTGGAAAATTTTCAACTGGAACCCGATATAAGAGTACCCCTTCCCTATGATGCTTTTATCAAAGGAAGAGATACCCAAATTGAAGCGGCGGTAAAAGAAATGCTAACGGCAATAAAGAAATAAACTATTGCCTTAAATTAATGACCGTATTATTATCAGTTGCTTGAAAAATGTAAAAGGGTTTTTGTGTATCAATCTTCTTACCACTCATAACTCATTTGTTAAAAGTGTAGGTATGCCGAAGTATCCATTTCTGCTCTCCTTCAAATAAAATCTCTTTAGTAATTGAAAAGGAGGTTTTATCAACAGTATATGTTTTTTTTATAACTGCTTTCTTGTGCTCATTTCCATCTGTTCCATTTTGCTCTGTAACAATAACTAGCCCATTATCAGTTGTACGCTTACTTATCACTTTAGCACCATCGAAAAAAGAGCCATTTTGCTCAATCATTACTGTATCATTTCCATTCGCTTTAGGTTCATCGGGATATATCATTTGAAATAAAAGGTTGCGGGTACCCGTAATTGATGTAACAATAAGATTGGCAGGCATGGTATACGGTTTACCTGAGGTATAATCAAGATACGTTAAACTACCTACCCATTTACCCTTAAATATGCGAGTATCATTTTTTTGAATGCTAATTTCTTGGGCGAATGAGAAGCTAATAATAAATTGTAATGCAGTATAAATAATTAATTTTTTCATGGTTTAGATTTTATTGTTCGTTAAAAACCGCCTTAAAAAAAGTAGTATCTCCTTGACTAAATTCAACCCTTCTATCAGGTTTATTATTCAACTCAAACTCTCCGTTCACCGTAAACTTACATTCAGCAAATTTGTAACCGGTAAAGGCTGTAATAGTGGTTCGATATAAGGAATCTTTTACAACCGGTGCTAGTGGAAAATCTGTATCCCAGCTTAGTGGTTTCCCGTTTCCACGGATACCTACTGTTTGAATATCTTTTTTTCCTTTTACAAGTAGTTCAACTACCACAACTCGCTTATATGTTTTTTGAACACAAGCATGGAAGCTGATAAAGAGTAAAACTGTCAGCAAATAATATTTATTTTTCATTGAAGTATTTTTTTGTGATAAGATAATCGATACCAAAACGGCCACTTCCAAGGATTAGGTTGTGTAAACTCACCCATAAGAAGCCAAGTCCCGCCAACATACTCCATAATCCATTGTGGAATTGTTGTAAAAGAACAGCTACCAACATAGTACAAACAATTAAAAAGGAAAAAATGCGGGTTTGAAAGCCTATCAAAATAAATAAGCCGCCCACTGCTTCACTGAAAGCCCCCATCCATGCGAAGAAAGCCGGGAACATAGTAAATATGCCACCATACTCCGCTACATCATTGGGGAACCAAAATGATACTTCAAAGAGTCCGAGATTCTTATCTGTCGGGCTCCAAGGCATTCCAAATTTGGCAGCGCCAAATTCAAAAGCTAACCAAAAACCACATAGAATCCTCGGAATTGCTAATAAAAAATCCTGCCACTAATAAGGCAGACAAATAGGTTTAATTAATTGTTTCATACTATCCGTTTTAATGATAGCACAAAATTCAATCAGCAAGCACCCTTAACCGCCTCAGATCATTATTTGATACCTGAAATATTGGTCTCAAATAATGATGCGCTGATAATCAATGATTTAAAATCTTAGTTATTTACAATTTGGTACTTACTAGGGTTCTCTCCCGTATGTTTCTTAAACGCTCTATTAAAAGTAGCCTTACTATTAAACCCGGCATCATAAGCCAAACTCATAATAGTTAATGATGCGTTCTTAGGGTTTTGTAATTGCTTTTTCACTTCCTCTACTCTGTATCTATTGATAAAATCATTAAAATTCATTTGAAAGGCCCTGTTAATAATTTTAGATAAGACCGAGCTGTTCGTTCCCAAATGTTTCGCTAAATCCGTAAGTGTTAACTCAGGGTCTTTGAACATTTCTTCGTCCTTAACAGCGTTCAATATCTTTAATTGCCAACCCTCATAATCGGCTTGATCTTGCTTTTGTTCTTTCGTTTGTTCAATTAATTCAAAACTTGCGTCTTCTGTGGTTATTTCGGGGGCAGCCAATAAACCCGGCATTTGATACTTTAAAAAATCAAGCTGAAAAGACTTTTTTGTTTCAATAGAAAAACTATACCCGGAAATAGCTATATAGTAAAATACAATTGCAAAGAGCATATAATACCACCATGTTTGAGAGTATAATAAATTGATACCCAATAAATACAATAAGTACATAATTAAAGTGGAAAAGAAATAGATCAGGCAACCAATTAAAAAGTTACCTATCCATTTGAACTGTAAACTATCTGCAAAAGACAGCTCCTGAACAATAAATTTTCTATAATTCGTATAATATGTAATTGATTTGATCAGGTAAATTAAAAAACTAACCAACCCTAATACTACATACCAATCATCGAAATCTGGGTCGTTTTGGCCGTCCATTAAATAATATTTTTTTAGTATCAATCTATCTACAACCGCTACGATTATTGTCCATACAACATATAAGATTCCCGGTGCAAAATGAAATAATTGCTTTTTAGTAAACTTAAAACCCGGATTTAATAAACTTTGGGTATAGAAGTAAATTACGGGCCCCATCAATAAGGCATGCTGTAATGGCATGTAGAATAAAAAATTTCTACACTCCAAACATTCATTGCCGTTATACCAGCCTGCAAAACCAAGCATATAAGGGCAGATATACAATACAGATAATAAGAGAAAAAAACTCAACCACTTATCACTAGCCGTATCTGTTTGAACGCCTCTTTTTAGTAATAAGCCCGCATACACTAATCCATGCACAAAAAATATCAGCAATAATCCACTGAGCCGATTAACATCAAAATACATTATTTCATTTTTTTCAATATCTCTTCAATAGCCTTATTTAATTGAGGGTCTCTTTTATTGATACGATCATCAAAATTCATGGGCACACTGATATCAGGAGAAACCCCTGTCATTTCAAGGTCTTTTCCATCTAGGGTATAACAACCCCAACTAGGCAAACGAACAAAAGAACCATCTACTAAACCAGCACCACTGGTAAATATAATCCATCTATAAGTACCTGCACCGATTATAGTTCCTAATTTCAGCGCCTTAAAGCCCTGAGAGGTCATCTCTGCATCACTTAAAGATTGCTCATTGATAAGTAAAACAATAGGCTTATCTGCCGGTGTAAAATTAGACTGAGTAGTGAGTTTTCCCTCTCGATACTTCCATTGTAAGTAAGCACGCTGACTTAAAAATTTCAATACTTCATCATGTACGTTTCCTCCGGTATTATATCGTAAGTCCAAAATAAGTGCATCTTTATTGTAGAAATCGCGCGTCATATCAATAAGGAATTTCTCAAGCTCTCCGGTGCCCATATCTTTCATACAATGATAGGCTACCCGATTCTTTGTTTTTTCATCAACTATTTTTTGATTATTATTTATCCATTCATCATATAGTTGATTTCGCAAGCTAGGTTGTGGATGCACTTTAACATCAATTGTTTGTGCACCTCGTAGAAATGATAATTTTATTTCTCTATCTATAGAGGGCTTACTGAAGTAATAGTTTCGATCGATGGATTTATCAACAGTTTCATCATTTACTTTTACCAAAATATCTCCGGGCTTTACATCGATGGATTTCTTATCGGCATTCGTATTTGGTAAAATATATTTTACCTTATAAGGATCTTTATTCTCAAAAAGAATACCTGTTTCCATAGTTCGATTAATCAATGCTACATTTTCATCATCACCAAAAGTTGAGAAGCCCTGATGGGATGAATTTAATTCCCCTAGCATATCGTTCATTAAGATGCGTAAATCTGAACGATTATTTACTAATGGCAGATAAGCCTGGTATTTCTTTTTCGTAGCTACCCAATCAATACCATGAAATTTTTCATCATAATAATTCTGTTCTACCTGCGCCCAGGTTTCTTCAAATATTTGTGCAAACTCAGCAGCTAAGTTTCTCCGGAAAGTATAGCTTAATGGAACAGGATCGGCTTTATTAGCATCTAAATTTAGTTTGAATAAACTACCATTAGCTAATATAAAAGACTTATCAGCACCTTCTGCATATTCAAATCCAAGACCATCGGCTCCTGCAATTCTTTCCGTTTTAGTTACTTCAAAGGGTTCAATAGTAGTTTTCCATAAAGCACCTCTTCCTTCTGCATGATCACTAGCATAAAGTAATATTGTTTTCTCTCCTTTTTGTAATACTGAAATAAGATACTGACTACCAAACTGGGGACCCACTTGTTCTAACCTATCCATCATATTTTCCATATTAATGGTTACTGGTGCCGGGATTGAGGTAGTTTTACTAGTGTCTTTCTTATCTGTCTTAAATAAATCATTGAATTTATCAGAACGATAAGGGTCATCTAATTTCTCCAGTGGCATTTTATAAATACGTGGATTATTAAAACCAAAGGGATAGGCGGGCTTAGTACGGGAGCTAATAAAATAAATGGCTTTATTATCCGGGCTCCAAATCGGATTCGCCTCAGTTACGCCGGAATTAGTAAGGTTATAGGTTTTATTATTCGCAATATGATGAATTACAATATCCTGTTCAAAATTTCGAACTACCGTAAAAATTACATACTCTTCATTGGGCGAAAATCCGGGGTCGGAGTTTTGAAAAGCCCATATTTCGTCCTTTACAATTGTTTTTGATTCAAAGGTTTTGGTGTCTAACAATTTCACTTCATCTCTTCCACTTAAATATACCGCCTTAGATCTTGATTTATTCAGTACAATGGAGCGGTTATCTTTTTTATCATTAGTAATCTGCTTGGGTGAGCTGGTTCCATCGGCACTGATAGTAAAAATATTTTGATACCCATCAACCGTCTGGTTAAATAAAAGCGTTTTATTATCACTTAACCATTTAATTTCAATAGCCCTTTCTCCATTTTCTTTATTTATTTTTTGAATAAATTTTCCTTCGGGATCTGAAACAAAAATTTCTCCTCTTGAACTAAAAGCAATTTTTTTACCATCAGGTGAAACACTAATTGCAGTTATATTTCCTTTGATATCATAATCTTTATCAGCCGGTAATACATTATTTCTGTAAAGTGTAATATTTAACGGAGATGCTTTACCGGTACCGGTTGTATATAACCACAATCGATAATCTTTTTCAAAAACAATAGCTGATCCGTCTGCACTGGCTACAGGTGTTTTAATAGAACTATTAAACTGAGTTAGGGCCTTCTTTTTACCTTTCTCAATAGCATATAAATTATATTCACCATTGGCTTCATCTGAAATAAAGTATAGCCCCCCTTTTTTATCGGTAGTAGCTCCAAAATCTTTTCCTTCCCAGTCAGTTAATTTTTTGTATTGCTTAGTTTTTAAATTATATAATTGAATATCGGGATTGAACGGGCCTTTGTAGCGTTTGCGGGCAACCTGATTTTCACTTTCCCAGGTATCATTAAAATAAAGATCCCCCGTAATAGCATCTTCGGCAACAGCATGATCGTATTGAAAAAAATGATCCCCAAACAATCGCTCCGGTGTTCCTCCATCTATAGATACACTAAAAGCAGAAATATTACCTGCACGATTTGACGTGAAGTATATTTTTTTGCTATCCCAGCTCCAGTTGTTTACAATATCTCCCGCACTGTGAAAGGTTAATTGTTTAATATCACCCCCTGCTAATGGAATAATAAACACATCGGCATTACCAAATTGCCTGCCTGTGAATGCAATCCATTTTCCATCAGGTGAGATACGTGGATTGGTTTCATATCCTTGCATAGCAGTGATACGAGTAGCCATACCATCTTTAACCGACGCTTTCCAAAGATCGCCTTCAAAACTAAAAACTACTGTTTGTGCATCAGGACTCAAGCAAGGGTTCGATAAGAAGGCCGGGCCTGCTATTTGGCCGTTTGTGTAAATAAATATAACAGCCGGTAAAAGAGATAATATCAGTTTTTTCATGAAAGGAAAATTAAATGTTTGGTTTAAGGTACTATATTTAGTTTTATGTCAGGCTGAGCTTGTCGAAGTCTACGTTCCAAATGATGTCACCCTTCGACAGGCTCAGGGTGACATCATTAAATTACCTCAACAATCCCTTCGGCACCTGCTTCTCCAGCAAATACTTATAAATAAATTTTGTTTTAAGATTACTGAAATGATTTCCTTTAGCACCCCTCCATCCATGTCGGCCATTAGGATACAACATAAACTCAAAATCTTTGCCCTTATCCTCTAAGGCACTAATAAGTTGAATACTGTTTTGCATGTGTACATTATCATCCATGGTGCCATGCACAATTTGTAACATACCTTTATATTTATCTACATAACTTAACACACTGCTACTCTTATATCCTTCCGGATTTTCTTGAGGTGTATCCATAAATTTCTCGGTATAATGACTATCGTATAAACTCCAATCTACTACACTACCCCCTGCCATACCATGGGTAAATACTGATGAGCCATATGTAAGTGCATAGCAAGTCATATATCCACCATAACTAAATCCGGTGATAGCAACTTTTGAAGGATCAGCATAGCCTTTATCGATAAACCATTTCGCCATGGTCATATAATCTTTCATTTCCCAATAACCCAAATTCCGGTGCATATAGCTAACTCCTGCTTTTCCAAAGTGACCGCTGGCTCTATGATCAAAGGCTACTTGTATCAATCCTTCCTGAGCGTAAAACTGTCGATTGGCAGTCCAATTCCAGGTATCCCAAACTGTTCCTGCATTGGGTCCGCCATAAATATTAACTAGAATAGGGTATTTTTTATTCGGATCCATATTCATGGGCCAGGTTACTACTGCGGGTAATTCAAATAGTCCATCCTCACTTTTAATTCTTATTAATTCTGTTTTGGCTAAATTATAATTATCCATTTCGCCACCTTTTGCATCCCCCAGTTCCTTTACTATCTTTCCTTTATTATCCAGTAATGTAATTTTTTGCGGTGTTGTGGTATTACTGTAAGATGTAATAAAATATTTACCGCCCGGCGATAAACTCACATTATTATGATTAAAATCTCCGAATGTTAAGCGCTTTAAATCGGTGCCATTCATTTTTACAACGTATAGGTCGGTGCGAGCCGAATTCTCTCTACCCCTTGCTGTAAAATATACCAATCCATTTTTTTCATCGATCAACTCCGTATTTAATACCGTAAAGTTACCCGAGGTAATTGCGTTAATTAGGGTACCATCATTATTATGTAAGTATAAATGATTCCAACCTGTTTTATCACTTTCTAAGATAAAAGCCGGTTTTGATTGAAGAAAACTCAATCTTTGTCCGGCTCTGTCTTCTAAATCAATCCAAGTTTTTTGTTGTTCCTCATACATAATTTTTTTTGACCCATTGGAAGGATTTACATCAAATATTTTAAGATGATCTTGTCCACGATTAATCCATTGTACCAATAAAGTTGATCCATCCTTTCTCCATATTGGCCATCCAAAATACTGATCGTCTTTTTCATTAAAATCGGCCCAGGTAGTTGTGCCACCATCGGGAGATACAAAACCCAGTTTTACTTCAGGATTCTTATCACCTGATTTTGGGTAGCGCGTTTCTTCTATAAATCCATGCTGACCTTCACTGCTATAAATAGGGAACATGGGCACCATGCTTTCATCAAAGTGCATATAGGCGATTTGTTTACTATTTGGGTTCCACCAAAAAGCGCGATAGCGAGTAGCCCGACCAAAAATTTCTTCCCAGTATACCCAGCTGGCATAACCATTCAAAGTTGTGTTACTACCATCGGTTGTTAACTGCGTTTCTTTATTGCTAAGTAAGTTATAGG
This sequence comes from Sediminibacterium sp., assembly GCA_017537025.1. Lineage (GTDB taxonomy): Bacteria > Bacteroidota > Bacteroidia > Chitinophagales > Chitinophagaceae > Sediminibacterium. The sequence continues at coordinate 490,589 of JAFWCB010000008.1, read as the reverse complement.
TATATAAGTTATTACCCTTTGTATAAGCGATATAATTACTATCTGGAGAGAATATTGGATTCTTTTCTTCCGTTTTATCAAACGTAATTTGCTTTTCAACAGATCCATTTTTATAGAATAGATCTCCATTTTTGATAGATACAGATTTTGTAGGAGGTACTGCCCCTTTCATTTGGTCTGCAGTTGCTTCGGTAAGTTTACCCGATTTAATATCCATTACATAATTCTTATTAGCAGAATCGGGATGAATACGTTGATTTAGAATTACACGATCATCATCCAACCATTTCACAACTGTTGGAATAGGGGTTTGAAAATTTTTAGGAAGTTTATCAGCCAGTAAATCAGCTGCATCAAAAATTTTTTTCTGAGCAATAGACGCTGTGCTGCAAAGGAAAGCTAGGATTAGAAATAATTTATTCATACTACAAATTTGGAGCATGAATATACCAATTAAGCGATCATAAAACGCAGTAAAATCAACAATTATATGAGTGGTTACGCAAAGCCGGCATATTTAAAAAGCCTCGTTCAATTTGATATAATAAGCATTGCCACCGGTTGAGTTTCGGGCATAATCAACCCTAAGAAACATGCGGTTCTTTTTATTTACCAGAAACCTTAGACCGGCGCCTCCAGCCGAACGAATATTACTGATATCATATTTACCAACCGATTCTCCCACCAAGCCTGTTGCTCCGAAAACAGCACCATATATCCATTTCCAGATTTTACCCCTTAGTTCAACTTGCGATGCTGAATAGGCATTATCTCTATATCTCCCAACAAAAAAGCCTCTCATCAAATTGGCACTTCCTAATCGGGGAGTTTCTCTCAAAGGTATATCCCCTATACTTTCTCTTGTAAATAATTGAAAAGCTAATGTTGAATTTTCAGTTAAAGGAATATACTTGCGAATATCTAGTAACCACTCATTGTAAACATAATTACCACCTAACAACTTATCGTAATGCTGCAAATAAAATTCAAAATAAGAGCCCTTGGTTGCACTAAAAGGGTAATTTCTACCTTCATACAAAACTGCCGGGCCGATCCCAAAAACCTGACTCCCTTTAATGCCAGGAATAAACAACTGAGTACTATCTAATGGTCGGGAATACGTTACATCAGAAGTATTACTATAATTAATCACAGCCCCAACATACCACTGATTAGCAATTAATCGATAATTTCTGCTTTCCAAAAAAGTGCGCGTATAAAATTGGCTATAATAGTTATCATTAGCAAGCGTGTTATTACCTAAACCCCAAAATCGTTCATTAAAATTGGTATAGCCCGCAGATCCTCTAAATACAAATTTTTCATTTTTAGTAAATGCCTGCCAACTTGCACCAATTTCAAATTGACTTTTTGTACTGTACGACATTTGTCCGATAACAAAAGAACCCCTTGATTCTTTTTTCTCTCCTTTGGCATTAAAGAAGTGTACTAGCTCGCCACCAAATTTTACGCCTGTTTCCGGGGTTGAAGAAATGGTAGGAACAGGAATTATTTTAAAATTTATTAAAACAAGAGAATCCGGATTGGTAAGATTCTTAAATGTTTTTCTGGGAGAAGGCCTAATACTATCCTGAGCATAAGATTGCAAACAGCCGAGAGCAAGTACTAAAGCAAATAATTTTTTAAATAACAACATTGATCATTTTTCCTTTTACAAAAATAAATTTCTTTGGCTCCTTACCTTCCAGCCATTTTTGCACTACTTCATTTTGTAATACGATGGCTTGTGCTTCCTCCGCATTAACTTCTAAAGCCATGCTAATATTTGTTCTTACCCTACCATTGATACTTACAGGATATTCTTTGCTGCTTTCGGCAACATAGCCGGCATTAAATACCGGAAAAGAAGCATCTAGAATAGAACCTGTATTACCTAATAAGCTCCATAATTCTTCGCAGATATGCGGCGCATAAGGCGTAAGCATGATCAGTACTTGTTCAAGTATTTCTTTTTTATGGCATTTCAAATCACTCAATTCATTCACGCAAATCATGAAAGTACTCACCGCCGTATTAAAACTATAGCGCTCGGTATCTTCTTCGATCTTTTTGATGGTTTTGTGTAGCACTTTTAATTCGGCTGCGGTGGCTTTTTCGTCTACCCATTGCTTTCCTTTTAGTTCATCATAAAACAAACGCCATAATTTTTTGAGGAACCGATGAACTCCTTCGATACCCTTGGTATCCCATGGTTTGCTTTGCTCTACTGGACCAAGAAACATTTCGTACATACGGAAAGTATCGGCACCGTATTTTTCAACCAACATATCGGGGTTAACGGTATTAAATTTTGATTTACTCATTTTCTCTACCTCTGCACCACAGATATATTTACCGTCTTCTAAAATAAATTCAGCATTCGCATATTCCCCATTACGCCATTTTTTAAACGCTTCTATATCTAACTCGTATCCATCTACAATATTCACGTCTACATGCAGAGGAACTAACTTATTCTCACCTTGATTTGGAGTATCAATAATTTTTTTCCATTCTCCTTTATAGCGATGGTTAAGAAGGTCTTCCAAAGTTTCTCTAGATAAGAAACCATATTTTAAATATTCTAAATAGTAAGAATGAGATAAAAAAATTGGATATGAATATTCGTAACCACTATGTGGGCTAATATTTGTTAATCTGTAAACAAACCGAGAACTTCCCTGTATCATTCCCTGATTCAATAATTTCTTAAAGGGCTCATCAAAACCTATATACCCTAGATCGTGCAAGGCCTTGGTCCACATACGGCTATATAATAAATGCCCCACTGCATGCTCGGTTCCACCGATATATAGATCTACCTGATTCCAATAATCACTTACTTGTCGATTACAAAATTCAGTATCATTAGCAGGATCCATATAGCGCAAGAAATACCAACTACTACCTGCATAACCAGGCATGGTATTAGTTTCCAATTCTTTCTCTACCCAAGATGGAATATTGGCCAAGGGCCCTTCTCCTTCCGGACCGGGACTATAACTTTCTACTTCAGGTAATACCAATGGTAATTCATTTTCAGCCAAAGGAATTGCAACCCCATCTTTCCACTGAATCGGGAAAGGTTCGCCCCAGTAACGTTGCCTACTAAAAGCGGCATCACGCATTTTATAATTAACTTTTCTTTTGCCGATACCTTTTTCTACTAATTTATCAATAACAATATTGATGGCATCGCGCATGATGATACCATCCAAAAAATCGCTATTGGTAAGTACAGCATCTTTGGTTGGGTTTGCTTCTTTGCCGTTATATTGATCGCCGATAATATTTGTGATAGGAATATTAAAATGAGTCGCAAACTTATGATCGCGTTCATCGCCACAAGGTACAGCCATTATAGCTCCTGTACCATAACCGGCAAGTACGTATTCTGAAATCCAAATTGGTATTAGTTTTCCATTAAAAGGATTGATAGCATAAGTACCTGTAAAGCAACCTGTAATTTTTTTCTCGGCTTGTCTTTCTCTATCGCTTCTACTTTTTACATAAGCAATATACTCATCAACAGCTTTTTGTTGTTCTGGAGTAGTGATATTTGAGATCAATTCATGCTCCGGCGCCACTACCATAAAATCTACCCCGAAGATGGTGTCGGGACGAGTGGTGTATACCTTCAATCTATCGTCTCCCGTCTCCCGTCTCCCGTCTATTTCAAAGTCAATCTCTGCTCCATAACTCTTGCCGATCCAGTTCAACTGCATCTCTTTCATGGCTTCGCTGAAATCGATGGTTTCCAATCCGCTAATTAAGCGATCTGCATACTCTGTGATGCGCAAATACCATTGACGCAATTTCTTTTTTACCACCGGATGTCCGCCACGCTCACTAACTCCGTTTACTACTTCGTCATTTGCCAAAACAGTTCCCAAAGCTTCGCACCAATTCACTTCGCCATAGCCACAAAAGGCGAGGCGATAATGCATTAAAATAGTTTGTTGTTCTTTAAAAGAATAGCCTTTCCATTCTGTAGCGGTAAAATGAATAGTAGTATCACCCGGACATTCATGCGTTGCATTTCCTTCTTTTTCAAATAAAGCAACCAGCGCTGTGATTTTTTCTGCTTTTTGAGTAATCCTATTAAACCAAGATTCGAATAGTTGTAGGAAAATCCATTGGGTCCATTTATAATAGCTTGGTTCGCAGGTGCGCACTTCCCGTTCCCAGTCGTAAGAAAAGCCGATATTATCGAGCTGACTCCTAAAGTTATTGATATTCTGCACTGTACTTACAGCAGGGTGAACGCCATGTTCAATAGCATACTGTTCGGCGGGTAAGCCAAAAGCATCATATCCCATGGGGTGCAAAACATTAAAGCCCTTCAGCCGCTTATAGCGGCTATAAATATCTGAAGCTATATACCCTAAAGGATGGCCAACATGCAAGCCCGCACCACTTGGGTAGGGAAACATATCCAATACATAAAATTTGGGTTTATTGCTTGTATTGCTTACCCGGTACGCACCGGTTTGTTTCCATTGATCCTGCCATTTTTTTTCAATACTATTGAATTGATACTCCATCTTCCACTTTATTTACAAATCTTTAACTTGGCGTTACTTATTTTTAAAAATACCAGCCTTTAAAATGGTGGCAAAGGTAAGCCATTAGCCATCAAAACCCTACATTTGTAGCTGTGCTAAGGTGGTACAAAATCGAAAAACAAGGAAATTATGCCCGACAACGGAAAATCATCTTTGAAAAGGAGTAAGCCTAATTACATATATACCATTATTGGTGTGGCTTTGGTATTGTTTATTATGGGTATTATGGGGTGGTTTTTTCTGAATATTAATGCGGTTGGCAACAATTTTAAAGAAGATATTCGATTAAGCGCTTATTTACGCACTTTGAATAAGGATACTATCTCCCAAATTCAAAGCTATATTGCTTCACAACCTTATTCAAAAGATGTAATTTATGTAGATAAGAAATCGGCTAAAGAAATTTGGAATAAAGAAAATAATGAGGATTGGGCAAAAATATTGGATGTGAATCCACTTCCAGAAAGCATTGATTTTTATGCTAAAGCGGCTTATGTGAATAAGGATAGCCTGGCAAAAATTTCTGACGATTTAATGGCAGCCTACGGCAATCAAATTACCGATTTGCAGTATCCCCAGAGTTTAGTAACCAGTTTAAATGAAAGGGCTTCTAAAATCGGCTTGATATTTATTGTGGTGGCCGCTATACTCTGTATCATTGTAATCTTTAGTATTGATAATACTATTCGCCTGGCAATGTTTAGCAATCGTTTTTTAATTAAAACCATGCAGATGGTAGGTGCTACACAGGGTTTTATTGCCAAGCCTTTAAATGTTAGGGCTTTGATAAATGGATTAATTAGTTCGGGTATTGCTATTGTTTTATTATTTTCTTTGATTGGTTGGGCTGAAAGTCAATTCCCACAGCTAAAAGTAATTCGTAGCACACAAAACACATTGTTGCTATCCGGCGGATTAATTATATTAGGGGTAGGTATCTCTGTAATGAGTACTTATAGAAGTGTGTTGAAATATTTAAAAATGAAACTAGACGATTTATATTAATAACTATTTTATGACATTATTTGTAAAAGAAAATTATACCTGGATGATTATTGGTGCTGTTGTAATAGCACTAGGCATGTTTTTAATGAGTGGCGGAAAGAATACTGATCCCAATGTATTCGACACGAATCAAGTGTACAGTGCTACCCGTATCACGGTGGCTCCCATTGTTATAGTAATTGGTTTATTGATTGAAGTATATGCTATTTTCAAGAAGCCAAAAACAAAAGCATGATGTCAATTTTCCAAGCCATTATAATAGCCATTGTAGAGGGATTAACAGAATTTTTACCCGTTTCTTCTACCGGTCACATGATTATTGCCAGCTCTTTTATGGGTATTGCTACAAACGATTTTACTAAACTCTTTGAAGTGGCTATACAGCTAGGGGCCATTTTATCTGTAGTAGTTTTATATCATAAAAAATTCTTCCCCCTTAATCGATGGAAGTTTTATTTCAAACTTATAGTGGCTGTTATTCCGGCACTTGTTTTCGGTGCTTTATTTTCTGATAAGATCGACGCCTTACTTGAAAGCACACAAACAGTAGCCATTAGCTTATTGGTTGGAGGCATTATCCTTATTTTTATTGATAAGCTTTTTCACGCACCAAAGATCGAGAAAGAAGAAAATATCTCTTTTGTTCAAGCCATTATAATTGGCTGTTGGCAGTGCATTGCCATGATACCCGGCGTTAGCAGAAGTGCTGCCAGTATTATTGGGGGTATGCAACAAAAACTCACACGCAATTTGGCTGCAGAATTTTCATTTTTTTTAGCCGTACCTACGATGGCTGCTGCTACCGGTTACAAACTTTTAAAAGCATATAAACAAACACCGGCTTTATTATTAAATAAAGAGAATCTTGTATTATTGGCCTTAGGTAATGTAGTTGCGTTTATGGTGGCTATGTTTGCCATTAAATTCTTTATTGGTATTCTTCAAAAATATGGATTCAAATTCTTTGGCTGGTATCGGGTAATTGTTGGGTTAATTTTATTAGTTTTAATAGCAACAGGATATTTGAATTAAGAATAATTCCTAACGACCATTGACCATTAACTAACGCATGAAAACAGCCGATAAAAAAACCATCAATGGATGGGCTATGTACGATTGGGCTAACAGTGCCTACAATCTGGTTATTACATCTACTATCTTTCCCGCGTATTATGAAGCCGTAACTGGAGACGGGAACGAGGCTACTTCAATAGATAATGTTACCATATTTGGGAGAACTTTTGTAAACACTGCGTTGTATAATTATGCCCTGGGGGTTGCATTTATCATTGTTGCCATAACTGCTCCTTTATTATCTTCTATTGCCGACTATACAGGGAATAAGAAAAAGTTTCTTTTCTTTTTTTGTACGATTGGAAGTATTGGCTGTTCCGGTTTATATTTTTTTGATGCAACAAATGTAACGTATGGTTTAAGTTGTTTAATCCTTGCCTGTATTGGTTTTTGGAGCAGTTTGGTTTTTTATAATTCTTTTTTACCTGAAATAGCCGCTCCTGAAGATCAGGATCGTGTTAGTGCTAAAGGATATTCAATGGGTTATATCGGTAGTATGATTCTGCAAATTATTTGCTTTGTATTTGTACTATCTCCCAATACATTCGGTATCACAACAGGTAAAGCATCTCAAATCTCTTTTTTATTAGTAGGTATTTGGTGGTGGGGATTTGGACAATTATCACTTCGTCGATTACCTTCCTCTACACCTATCGGTAAAACAGATAATAGTATCCTCACTAAAGGTTATAAAGAATTGAGTAAAGTGTGGAATCAGTTGAAAACAATGCCTGTTATAAAAAAGTATTTATTCGCTTTCTTTTTCTATAATATGGGTGTACAAACAGTAATGCTTGTTGCCACTTTATATGGAAAAACAGAATTAAATATTCCAACTACTAACCTTATCATCTCCATATTGATCATTCAATTCATTGCCATACCGGGCGCCTATTCGATTGCCTGGATATCAAAGAAATGGGGCAATTTTAAAGCCCTCATGATCACCGTATTTTTTTGGATCATACTGTGTATCATTGGATATAATTTACCTAGAAACGGTATATACGAATTTTATGGCTTAGCGGGAATGGTTGGCTTTGTGATGGGAGGTATACAATCCTTAAGCCGGAGTACATATGCAAAATTGATGCCTGAAACAAAAGACACTACTTCCTTTTTTAGTTTCTATGATGTAACAGAAAAGGTATCTATTGTAATTGGTATGTTTAGTTTTGGCTTCATCAATGAACTTTCCGGTTCACAACGCAACTCAGTATTAGTATTAATTGTATTTTTTATTGCCGGTCTATTCTTTTTATTTCGCGCCAACAAAATCTCTCCTAAAAAATCATGAAATTATATTCGATTAATACCGGTTATTTTAAGCTCGATGGTGGTGCTATGTTTGGTGTTGTTCCCAAAAGTATGTGGCAAAAACTAAACCCTGCTGATGAAAATAATATGTGCAGCTGGGCACTTAGAAGTTTACTTATTGAAGACGGCGATAGATTAATACTGGTGGATACTGGTATGGGCGATAAACAAGATGCGAAGTTTTTTGGCCATTATTATTTGCATGGTGATGATAGCTTAGATAGATCTTTAGCTAAAAATGGATTTAGCAGAGATGATATAACCGATGTATTCCATACCCATTTACATTTTGATCATTGCGGCGCAACGATTAAAAAAGTGGGTGATGAATTGATATCTGCATTCCCCAATGCTACACTATGGAGCAACAAAACCCACTGGAATTGGGCTATTTACCCTAATGATCGAGAAAAAGCCTCTTTCCTTAAAGAAAATATTTTACCGATGGAAACGAGTGGTAAATTATCATTTACAGACGAGCCTAATAAAGTTTTCGACGAAAAAGGGTTGTTAGGTAGCGTACCATTTTCTGAAAGAGTTTCTATCCGTTTTGTAAATGGGCATACCCGAGCTATGATGCTTCCTCAAATTAAATACAAAGAGTATACAATCGTGTACATGGCCGATTTATTACCCTCTGTTGCACATATACCCTTGCCTTACATTATGGGATACGATATGTTCCCACTTACAACCCTACAGGAAAAGAAGTCTTTCTTACAGGAAGCTGCTATGAATAACTATATCTTATTTTTTGAACATGATGCACAAAACGAATGCTGCACGGTAAAAGCAACCGAAAAAGGTATTCGCGCAGATAAATTATTAAGACTCTCAGAATTGTGATCTATCTTTTTGATATCATCGAGCTTAGTGGGTATCGTAGATTCTGATAATTCATCATATCTACTTTCACCGATCCAACAACGATAGGGCTCTCGATTCTAAGCGGGATATGATTAGGGTCGTCGCTTACCCAAACAGTCATTTTTTCACCACCGGAAAAAAGTGTTCCTTTTACCAGTAGCGGTTTAAATTTGATAGCATTAAACTTACCGTATTTGGTTTTTATTGTTTCTTTACCCAAGTACTTAATATATAGATTATAAATTTCATTATCTAAATACATAGTAAATGGAACTTTATCTTCTATCTGGTACTTGGTAAAATCAATATTACGGGCATAATATATAGCACTTAATACATCTTGAATACAGTTTGGAACTTTTAGCACACCCTTAGCACTAATAGCTGTATTTGCTTGTTGATTGAAAGTTACATTCTCATTAATCTTATATCCACCTTCATTCACGTCACGCAAGAATTTTAGCGGTTGTAAGGTGGCAGTATCAATAAAAGATTCATATTTATCGCGTACTTTAAAAATCCAGTCGTAGCTCGAGTTAGAAGTACCTTCACCAATAATATGATAAACAGGTTTATTATTTAGTTTTTCCGTTTGCACGGTAAATGTTGCTGCTCCTGCATTAACAAAGATCCCAATAACAGAATAAAATACATTAAAACTAATCTGCTCCCCATCTTTAAATGCAAAGTTTCTAATACCGCAAAAATCATCTCCCGCCGATAATCGAATACCGGTGAAACAGATGCACAGTATTAACAGTATTTTTTTCATCCTGTAATCGATTTACTTTTAAAAATCTTTACTCCTAGTACAAAAATAGTTCCTATAATAGCCGGTAATAGTAAATTTATTATCCAGATACTTGCTGCCATAGCAATGATGCCCAAACTATTGCTTGTAAATAATCCGAATAAAATTAAACTTACTTGTCCTCTCAAACCAAGTTCAGCCAAGGTAATAGTAGGAACTATCGCCAAAACAAGTAAAAGCACCCCTACCAAGGCAAATACGTTAAGCCAAAAAATAGGTATATCAAATATCCTAGACATCAAATAGTACTGTAGCAGGAAAACAAAAAAACGCAAGAAAGAATATCCAAGGATACGAAAGAGTTGCGAATAAGAGAATGCTTCTAGCCGTTCAATAAAGAAGCGATATTTGGTTACTATCGGTACTCTCTCTAATAACTCTATTAGCGCAGGCATTCTAAAGTACGCTAAAGAAAAAAGACTTACCCCAACCACAATAATATAAATCAAGCTATCTAGCCAAAAAATTGATAACCCCGGTAATTGGTGGTTGCTATCTAGCATATATATTCTCAGATAAAGTAAGCATAGGGCACCCATTACAAAAGTTGTAATAATTTGTGCCATACTTCCCACAAAAGATAAAATCACACCTCTTAGCCTATTACCATCTTTCAGAAAAAGAGCTCTACCTGCAGGTTCCCCGATTCTGTTAAAAGTGCTAAAACCCATTGCTTGTCCCGCAAAAATAGCTTTAAAAGCAGCCATAAACGAAAGATTCTCCATATTCGTTGTTTGTATTTGCCACTTACGGGCTTCTATTCCCCAATTAGCTAACATAAGTAAAACAACGAGCAGTAAACTCCAAAAGTTACCGGTATTAGCAGCTTTAACAATTTCTTGCCAAGATTGCAGAACATCTTTTTGCTCTTGAATTTTATAATAAATAGAACAGGAGAACCAAATAAATAATACCGGACCAATCACATAATTCAGTAAAAGTCGAATTCTTTTCGTCAAGCCGCTTTTTTTGTAAAGGTCGGGAAATAGTAATTAAGTTATTGGGTTATTAAGTTACTAGGTTATTGGGTTATTAAAGATAAGCAGTTAATTTTATCGTATTAATAACTTAATAACCCGGTAACGTATCAACCAAATTCATCCCATAACCATTCTTGGCATCGACCCGGGCACACAACAAATGGGTTATGCCATTATTCGCATTTATGGGTCTACCGTTAAGGTGGAGAAATTAGATAGCTTAAGGCTAGTTAAGGAAAAAGATATTTATAAACGATTGGAAATAATTCATACAACTATTATTTCTTTGATCGGAACCTATCATCCTACCGACTTTGCGATTGAAGCTCCTTTTTTCGGAAAAAATATACAAAGCATGTTAAAGCTAGGGAGAGCTCAAGGGGTTGCCATTGCTGCAGCTATGCAATATGGCATTAGCGTTACTGAATATGCTCCTAAAAAGGTAAAACAATCTGTTACAGGAAATGGCAATGCAGATAAAGAGCAGGTATGGAAGATGCTTGCGCAGATTTTAGGTTTGAAAGAAAAGCCTTCATCTTATGATGCTACTGATGCCTTATCTGTAGCCTATTGTCATTATTTACAAAGTACAAGCGTACTAAAAACAAATACTAAAAAATTAAAGGGCTGGGAAGATTTTATTGCTAAAAATACAGGGAGAATTAAAAGATAATTATAATGCAGCAAGGATCTTATTTTGAACCTCTTTGAGTTCTTCCGGGGAAAGTTTTAATTTCTGTCTTGTAAAGTTTAAATCATCCGAATCATTGATAGGTACCAAATGAATATGTGCATGAGGTACTTCTAAGCCTACAACACTGATGCCACATCGGTTACATGGGAATGCTTTTTCAATAGCCTTGGCTATAGGTTTTGCAAAAACCAGTATACTTGCGAGTGTTAATTCATCCAAATCAAAAAATTGATCGGTTTCTATCTTTGGCACTACTAAAACATGACCTTTCACCAAAGGGAAAATATCTAGAAAAGCGTAGAACTGTTCATTCTCTGCAATTCTATAAGAAGGTATTTCCCCTTTGATGATTTTAGTAAAGATGGTCATATTAAATAGTAATATCTTCTACTTTAAATTTGATAATACCTGTAGGTGCTTGTACCTCAGCAATGTCTCCCTTCGCTTTACCTAATAACCCCTTACCAATAGGTGAGCTCGCAGAAATTTTACCTGCTTTTAAATCGGCTTCTTTTTCCCCAACTATTTGATAAGTAACTGTTTTTTTGGTAGCCACATTGGTAATAGTAACTTTTGTAAGGATAGTTACTTTGCTGGTATCAATGGTGCTGGTATCTACAATTTTTGCATTGGCAATAGCACCTTCCAATTGTTTAATTTTAGCTTCAAGCATGCCTTGTGCCTCTTTAGCAGCATCATATTCTGCATTCTCTTTTAAATCGCCTTTCTCTCTTGCTTCGGCAATAGCTTTAGAAGCAGCGGGTCTATCCACCGATTTCATGCGCTGTAAATCTTCGCGCATTTTATCAAAAGTTTCCTTCGTAACGTACATATTCATTTCACTCATACACTAAGCTTTAATTTGTATAAAAAAAATACAACGCCACATTTGACTGCAGCGTTGCATATATACAAATTTACAAAAAAACCGGAAATAAGTGCTAAATACCCAGTTTTTTCACGATTTGTTCGCTCATTTTTAGAAATGCTTCATGGCTATAGCCGGCTATATGCGGGGTAATAATTACCTGCGGAAATGCAGTTAGTTGATTCAATTGCTTGATTTCCTGCTCTGTATATGTATTTATTTTTTCGTTCTCTAATACATCCAAGCCCGCCGCCTTTATTTTACCTGTTTGTAATGCCTTAATTAATGCGTTGGTATCTGTAATTTTTCCCCTACAGGCACTTAAAAAATAAGGATGGTTACTTAACCCATTAAAAAACGAATCATTAGCATAATGATAGGTTTCATCTGTTAATGGTAAATGCAAGCTCACTACATCTGCATATTTAGCAATTTGTTCTACCGACGCCTCCCGGATATAACTATTTGCAAAACCCGATTTGTATTTATCATGTACCAAAACCATCACACCAAAAGAAGCCAGTAAAGCAGCAAATCTGCTTCCCGTATTGCCATAACCGATAATTCCTACGGTTTTGCCAAATAGCTCTTCTCCTCTGTTTTCCTCTCTTAACCACTTTCCTATTTTTATTTCTTCATAGCTTGTATTTATTTTCCGCATCAGTGAAAGTAATACCCCTAAAGAATGCTCTGCAACTGCATTTCGATTACCCTCAGGACTACTCTCGCACCGAATACCTTTAGATTCAGCATAAGCTACATCTATTAATTCCATACCGCTTCCCAATCTTCCGATCCACTTTAATTGTTTGGCTACATCAATTACAGCTTTATCAATCTTTAATCGGGTTGTTATAATCAACCCAATCGCATCTTGTATTTCTACTAATAATTCCGCATAGGTAATGGTTGGCTTATAAGCCACCAAATAATTCCTTTCTTCAAAATATTGAATCAAAAATGGATGAGCCTTAGCGGCTATAATAATTTTTTGCATCTACAAATATTTGACTCCTCCAGAGTCATTTTAAAATTTAATATTAATTACACTCGATCACCTTATTCCTCTCACCTAACACCTTATAGCATATACCCAATACCCTATCCCCTATCCCATACTCCTTATTTCATCCTAAACGTTAATGCTGCAAACTCTTCTACAGATAGTTGCTCTGGCCTTTTCGTAAATATTTCTTCCTGCAAAATTGCTTCATCAAAATAAGGTTTCAACGGATTCCGCAACATTTTTCTTCGCTGATTAAAAGCCGCTTTTACCAGCATAAAAAAAAGTTTATCGGATTTTACGGCTATCGGTTCTTTTTTACGCGTTAATTGTATTACACCACTTACTACTTTTGGTGGTGGGTTAAATGCAGCCGCAGGAACATCAAATAAATAAGCTACATCATAATAGGCCTGTACCAATACGCTCAATATACCATATACTTTTGTATTGGGTTTAGATACAATTCTTTCGGCTACCTCTTTCTGAAACATACCTATCATCACCGGTACCTGTAATCTCCAATCGAGGATTTTAAAAACGATTTGAGTAGAAATATTATATGGAAAATTACCAATAACTGTAAAATCGCCTTCAAAGGGAACTCCAGCATCTAATATATTCCCCTCAATAATTTTTTGATGTAAAGCAGGGAATGTAGCCAGTAAATACCCTACTTTTTCTGCGTCCAACTCAATAGCCTTAAAACGAATACCGGGTATTTGTAATAAATAGCTCGTGAGTGCCCCACCGCCGGGGCCAACTTCTACCAATTGAGTGAACTGTGTAGCTGATAATGCCTCGGTAATTTTTTTACAAACAGACTGATCTGTAAGAAAATGTTGTCCCAGTGATTTCTTAAGCGTGTATTGCATCGCTGCAAAATTAGTATTTTAGCATTCTAAATATGAAATGGCTATGAGTTATGAAGCGCAAAAACCTATAATTGGCTTTAGTTGTGGAGATTTGAATGGTATTGGGATGGAAATTATCATCAAAACCTTGAGTGATCAGCGTTTACTCGATAGCTGTACACCTGTTGTTTTTGCCAGTAATAAAAGTCTTAATTTTTATAGAAAAAGCTTACCAGAAGCTAATTTCAATTATAATAGCGTTAAAGATTTTAGCAGGCTGAGTTTAAAGCAGGTAAATATTTTTAATGTTTGGGAGGAAGAAGTAGTAATTACACCCGGACAGTTAAACGAAACGGGTGGTAAATATGCGCTCCTCTCCCTTCAAGAAGCTACAAAAGCACTAAAAGAAGGTCATATACAAGGTTTGGTAACGGCGCCTATTCATAAAAAGAATATTCAATCCGATGAATTTAGATATAGTGGCCATACCCCTTATTTCAAAGATTATTTTGGTGTGCAAGATGTGCTCATGTTTATGGTTGCAGATAATATGCGTGTTGGTTTGTTAACAGAACATGTTACTGTATCGGAGGTAGCAAAGCATATTACAAAAGAGGGGATAATCAGTAAGCTAAAGATCATGCACAATAGTTTGCAAAAAGATTTTGGTATTGATAAGCCAAGGCTTGCCGTGTTAGCATTAAACCCACATGCCGGGGATGAAGGGTTAATTGGTAAAGAAGAAGAAGAAATCATCAAACCCGCCATCAAAGAAGCTCGGCAACATACATTGGTGTTTGGTCCGTATGCAGCAGATGCATTTTTTGCCAGAGGCCATCATGAGCAGTTTGATGGGGTACTAGCCATGTATCATGATCAAGGACTGATACCATTCAAATCATTAGCTTTAGGAGAGGGGGTAAATTATACAGCGGGTTTACCTGTTGTTAGAACTAGCCCCGACCACGGTACTGCGTTCGACATAGCTGGTAAGGGCAAAGCAGACCATATTTCTTTGATGGCCGCTACATTTGAATGCATGGCTATTGCACGACAAAGAGCCGGCTATGCCGACATGCGAAAAAATCCTATGAAAAAAATGAGTGCGCGGTTTTTTGCAAATGCCGTAGATGAAAAAATTGAAGAAAGCGAGGGATAATATGGATTATAAGATAGAAAATAAATATATAGCAGTTGTGGTTTCAGATAAGGGAGCAGAATTGCAGCGTATTTATAGTAAGGATACGAACCTCGAATATATGTGGAATGGAGATCCCACATTTTGGGGCAAGAAAAGTCCGGTTTTATTTCCTATTGTTGGGGGATTGAAAAATAATCAATACAGTTATAAAGGTACAAGCTATACACTTGGCAGACATGGATTTGCCCGCGATATGATATTTAATGTACTAGAAGCTAGTAGCACTGCCATTAGTTTTAAATTAGATGCCACTGTAGAAACACAGGTATTATATCCTTTTTTATTTCGCCTGATTATTCATTATAAAATAGAAAAGAATACACTTTCTTGTACCTATGAGATTCGAAATACTGATATCAAACCCATGCCAGCTTCTATTGGTGCACACCCTGCGTTTGCTATCCCAATTACACACGATACAGTTTTCGAAGATTATGTGCTTGAATTTGATGCTATTGAAACGGCCGGTAAATGGCCTTTATCTACTGCGGGGCTTATTGAGAAAAGAGCAACGTCCTTTTTTGATAAACAACAACAAATTCATTTAAAAAAAGAATTATTTTACGCAGATGCACTGGTATTTAAAAACTTACAATCGCAGCAAATAAAACTGACCTCCACTAAAACAAAACATGGGTGGGTTTTTTCGTGGAAAAATTTTCCTTACTTAGGTATTTGGAGTGCTAAAGATGCCGATTTTGTTTGTATTGAGCCTTGGTGTGGTATTGCTGATTCGGTAGATACAACGGGGGATATTATGAAGAAGGAGGGCATTCATATTTTAATACCCGGAGAAATCTTTACAAGAACCTGGAGTGTTAGTGTACACTAATTATTTTTGAAAATAGATTCAGCCAACCCGCTATTAATAGTATAATTGGTGTAAATAATTTCGACCTTCCCCTTTTTACCTTTCATTTTTTCCTTGGTAGCCTGATCGATATCATCTAATTCGAGGGTAATTCCTTTTGGAAGCTTATAATCTTTTGTATTGAAGCTAAAAATAACTTTATCCGGTAATCCGTAACTAATAAATTTTCCATAATACATTTCCATCTCATAGGTGCCGCTTTCTCTTGTAGTAGTAACCGATTTTCGAATTACTAAATTGGATTCATCTATATATAAGGTCGAAAGAATAATATCACTATTCTCAGTATTGGGCAATAGTTTTATTACATGCGTATTTGTATTACCAATGATAGCAGTTCCTGCATCGAGAGCCATATATCCATTTACAAGTATCATACTACCAATATTGATACTGATACCGCCTTTGGGCAGGATTGAAATACCGCCATTTCGTTCTAAGCGAAATTTATTAGGCTTTTTATAATATACTTTTACTTTCCCAACAGGAGCTTTAATAAATGCTACATCTGTTCTCATTTTTCCTTCCGCTGTGTAGTCGTTTACAGCATCGAGTTTAGCTTTAACTTTTTGAACGAGTTGCATAGCTTGCTCTTGTGCATTTATACTACTTGATATGAGTACAAAAACAAGTAAAAAGAATTTATACATATGGCTATAAATATTTTAGTATCAAATTTCATCATAAGCTTTCTCTTCGCATCCTGCGAATGGAAATGACAACCCTATACCCTATTACCTTCCACCTCTACCCTAACTCAACACATCTTTCTTTCTGAAATACCAAATTCCACCCACAACGAAGATAATGATATGCAACACCAGCACTATAGCAGATCTAATGATTTTCTCGGGGTATTGGATACTTCCTATGATTGCTTCGTTTGCATCATTCACTTTAAAATCGAAAAATTCTTTCCAAGTAACCATGTGTGAGGTAAACAGGTATGGTTTAATAAGGTTAAAAAGAGGAATATTCATAGTACTTAAAATCGTACATACAATAATCACACTCATGGTAGCAACGATGGGGCCGATTGAGTTTTCTGCAAAAAAAGATAGAAAGAACCCTAAAGCTGCAACTGTTGTCATAGCCAAAGCAGCAAAACAAAAAGCGCCACAGTATCGCCAAAAAACATCTGAGGATTTTACAACTACTACATAGCTACTCTTCATAATAAAAAGATCATCCGTACCAAATATCGCTAAGCTTACTAACAAACCTAGTATGGCAATCCAAATTAATAATAGTAAGGTGTATATTACGGATGCTAAGAATTTAGCCAATAGAATCTCTGAACGAGATTGTGGTTTTGTGAGGAGTAATCGAAGGGTTCCCATATTGGCTTCTCCAGAAATCATATCTGCAGCAATAAGTGCTATTAAGAGAGGAACATGCACCAAGAGCAACTGAAGGATAACATAGCAGATAAAGTACCCGTTGAGTATTTTTCCATCTACACTAAAAGAGCCTGCAAAATCTGCCATTACAAACTCAGTGTATTCTTTACCATCAACTTTGAGCCCTAATTGAATTACCCCAATTAATGCGGTGATGGCTGCAAAAGCCAAATACGTTCTTGGTCGGTGAAATATTTTATAGAGTTCAATTTCTAAATGCTTCCACATGTTGTTTACCGGCTGTGATTTGTAAAAAATAATCTTCTAGACTATGACGGGGTTGTAAAGAGAATACGGCTATATCTTTACTAACCAGGTATTGATTAAACCCAGGTATATCTTGCTTGTTGAGTTGTAAAATAATTTGCCCGTTTCGGATTGGCTGAAGGTTATTACTCCAACTGCTATTACCGATAATTTCGTAGGCAGCTTTATTATCGTTCGTATTTAATTCAATAATTGTTCTTGACTGATCAAAAAGCTCATCGGAGCTACCTTCTACAAGTTTCTTCCCTTTATCAATAATAAGTATCCGTGTAGCAATTTGCTCAATTTCTGAGAGTAGATGAGAGGAAACGATAACCGTTTTTTGGTATTGAGAGCTTAAGTTTAGAATTAGATTTCGGATATCTGCGATTCCTTGTGGATCTAATCCGTTAGTAGGCTCATCTAGAATTATGAGTTGGGGATTATGCACTAAAGCAATAGCTATACCTAGGCGTTGTTTCATGCCTTGAGAAAATGTTTTAACGGTATCATTTGCTCTATGGGCCAAACCTACTATTTCTAACTGTTCCATTAGTGTACTACGTGTGGGCTGTATTCCACTGAGTTTTGCAAACAATTTAAGATTTTCGTATGCAGATAGGTACTTATATACATCTGGCTTTTCTATTACTGCGCCGATTTGCTGTAAGATTTCTTTCCGATGTTTTGAAAGAGATAACCCAAAAATCTGGATATCACCATCTGTAGGGGTGATAAGGGTAAGCAACATTCGGATCGTAGTACTTTTTCCGGCGCCATTTTGTCCAAGAAAACCATAAACATCGCCGGATAGAACAGAAAAAGATAATTGATTAACGGCTGTAAGTTGATCGAATTTTTTCGTGAGTGCTTCTACTTTTACAATCTCCATCATTATATATAACAGCAAAGGTACTAAAAGGTTAAAGGTAAAAGGTTATAGGCAATAGGTTTTATTAACTTTCGTAATTCTCACCCTACACCCTACACCCTATACCTTCAAATATTCCTGCAGTGCTTTCACATAGGCTTCGAAAGCGGAGATACCTGCTTCAGTGATTTTACAAGTAGTTTGGGGATAGTTGTCTTTAAATTGCTTTACAACATCAATATACCCGGCATCTTTTAATTTTTGCACTTGCACGCTGAGGTTACCCGCGGTAGCATTAGTTTTTTCGCGTATAAAAGTAAACTCGGCTTCTTTTACACTAATAAGTAAACTCATTACTGCCAGGCGAAGTTGGGAATGTAATATGGGATCTAGCTCTTTAAACATGCTTTTTTGTAGACTTGATATAACGCTGACGAAGTATTAGTCCGGGTATTAACCAGGCAGATATTGCCGCTATGGATTGCAAGAGCATGTCTATTTTATAATCTGTGAAACAAGAAATAATAAAGCAGGTATAACAGATGAACCCACCAATAATCATCGCTTTAAATTTTCTAACTATGCCTGTAGTGAGGGTAGGGATGGTATATACCAGTAAGTATAAAGATGAAGGACTTGGTACGGTTTTATGTGCAGATGTGTATATTACCAGTCCAAACATAATAAATGCAAATACAATCCAAATAATATTAACTGTATCGATATTCTCCTTTGCTTTTCTTTGTCTTCTCTCTCTAATGGCTATAGCAATTTGTGGTAAGAGGGCTATAAATGTTAAGTTCCAAACAAAAAAATAATTAAAATGCCAATCAAAACTTATACCTAGGTAAGAGAACAGTCCGCAAAAACCAACGACGATACCCCACATGAGGGCACTAATACCGGTATCGTAGAAATCTTTTTTTACAAGTTGGATCATTTCAGCAATGATTCGTAGGCTTTCCTGCTCGGTAAGTTGTTTCTCGTTATCCATTTTGTTGATTGTATTTAGCTTTAAGTAAGTAACCTGGTATGATCCAGGCTGATAATACTGCCGGCGCTAACAATAATAAGATTTCTTTTGTTTGAACAAATACTGATATTATAGATAATATCCAGCAGCAAATACCCCCTATAATTAGGGGTTTAAAGCGCATAATAATACCTGATAAAAAAGTGGGAATCCCATAAAAAAGTAGAATAAAAGAGTATAAAAGCGACCATGATCCGAGCTTATACATGATGAACGAAGCTATACCCATAACAATACCAAAGCACGACCAAACTCCGCTGATAATATCATCTGTATAAGTGCGAACGGCCTTTTTTTTATTTTTTTTAAATAAAAAGTAGAATTGATACAATACAGCAACTATTGTTAGTGCCCAGATATTACCCCATATTTGATTTTGAGTAATAGTGAGGAGGGTGTAATGAAATGTACAACAAATAAAAATCACCCATCCCCATAAAAGATAAAGTGTGCCATTCTCAGAGAAACGGTTTTGTGCTTTTTGGATCATACTTTCGATGATCGCCAGGCTTTGATGAGCGGAGAAATGTTCTTCTTCTTGTGGCATAGTTTTATTTTGAAATAAAGATAGCGCGGCGCCTCCGGCGCCGCGGGTTTATCATTCACATATTACTGACAAGCAGCTAATGCTTTTTGCGCATCTGCCTCACCCCATACCGGATGAAATGGAGAAGTTGGCTTGAATGTTTTAAAAAGCGACACAGCTTTTTCTAAAATAGGCTTTGCAACTGCTTTTCCACCACCAAAAGCTTCGGGAACATTCATCAAATATTGCCCTAACAAGGAATAAGCCCGTGGATTATTAGGATCTGCTTTCTGTGCCGCTTGTATAGCGGCGGTTGCTTCTTGTCCGTACTGCTGCCACCTGCTCATCGGATCTACCATCATTTGTTGAATAGCTACCATCTGCTTCAAGCAAAAAATTTCAGAATTATTGGGCTCTAGAGCTTCCGCTTTTGCAATCAAATCTTTCGACTTAATAGATAATTTATCTTTATCTAATTTCTGATTCATCCAAACACTTACAATATTAGCATGTGCTGCATAATAATAAGCTAACCATTTATCCTTTTCCGCATCAGCTACACGCTCAAAAAAAGCACTGACAGCAGCCATATCTTCAGCTGTTTTAGCTTCTTTCATTTGATCTAATCCTTTAGCCATAGCCCCTTCATATTTAGATTGAGCTTGTGCAAAACCGGCAACAAGTAGAGCTGCCATTAAAAATATCTTTTTCATAATAGTTGATTTTTTATTTTTTTATGAATACTTAATAAACAATATAAATCCTATACACCTATTTACCTATTTACTTAGTTAGTTATCTACTACATCCCCTCTCTCTTTCTTCAATTTTTCATACTCTCTTTCAATTGAATCTTTAGCGTTATACAGATACGCATCTGCATAATTAAAGGCTAGTCCTATTCCCCAAAAAACCATTACCCAAATAGGCCAAGGGAAATTTTCTTCATAAAAATCCCCTCTTTTTGATAAAAACCACACCGCCCACAAGAAAGCATTTACTATAACATAGCTAGCTAAGTGCTTTTTAAAAGAAGCTCTCTTTTTTGCAATTTGCCAAAGCAGTTCATCTCTTGGTTCCATGTATTTTATTTTTTAAATGATTAAATTATAGATTACTATTTATATTTTGTTGTGTTCTATCTACACCCCAACTTAAAAACAATCCAATAAAAAATGTTCTGGGTGCAGGAGGATTAATTTCATTACGGATTAAGTTACCGCTATTATCTCTAATTCTAGAACTATAATTATACCCAAATATTTGTCTTTCATTAAAAACATTGTTGATACCTACAACTACAACAGAGTTTGCTTTTCCAATTTTAGGTAACCAATTCAAACTAAAATTATTACTGCTATAAAATGGGGTTCTATCACTAAGAAATTGAGAAGCCGGTTTGTCGGGGTTATAGTAGGGTCGCCCAGTACTCCAATTCCAGCTCCAGTTTACGCCAAACATGCTTTTCACCCAAAACTTTTTCAATACAATACTTCCTGTATGATCAGCAGCAAATGTTGGCTGTGCTATAATAGGATAGTTATTATAATTACGTTTTGTATCTAAATAAGAATAACTGATCCAATAATCCATCCCTTTTAAAGATTTTTTATCTCTCCAAAAAACCTCTATTCCTTTCGCGTACCCATCACCATCAGTACTTACTGCATTAGTTACAGTAGCATCTGTTTTCAATAGACTTATATAGTTTTTATAAAAAGCTTGTGCTCTAAATGTATAGCTAGGAGATAGATGTTGATAGGTAAGGATATAATGATCTGCTCTTAAAAAATTGAAATTGCTATTATTAGCTAAGAATCTCCTTTCAGGTGTTTGATAAAAAATACCATAATCTGCAGTAAGCTGACTATTTACACCAACCTTATAAGAAAGTGCAGCTCGAGGAGCTAAATTCCATTTAGCTAAAAGCTGACTATATTCTGCCCGGATACCCGGACGAAAAGCTAAGTTGTTAGTAATGTATAAATCGCTTTCAGCAAATATCGCAGTATACTGATCTGTTACGCGTGAAGGGAAACTACCTGCTAAATTACTATACCTGCTACTATCTCTATTATTCCATATTTCTGAACCAAATCGGAAAGTATTAATAGAACCGAATTTTTTATCAAATACTGCTCGTAGTTGCCACATCCAATTATTCGTATTTAAATTAAATGCATTATAGTCTATTGAGTTAATGCCTGTTGTTCCAACCTTTTGATTTTGTTGATTCTGAATTTCATTAATGATCTTGTCTTTGTTATAGCTAACACTTGCTACTGTATTTAATTTCCACCCGTTACCTAAAAACTGGCGAAAACTAATGTTTACAAAAGCATTTTGGTTATTAAGGTTGAAGGCATTTTTCAAACCTACACTATCTAATGAAGGGTTTCTCAAACCAAGTACACCCGAGTTATAATAGGCATACATTTTAATCATTCCGTTCTTTTTTGTTTTGAAACGAAAATTGGCATCGGCCGAATGAAAATCAGGTGCTTTAAAAAAATCAGGCGCTTGTGGCACTGCTTTTTGATAGAGGGTAAGATTAGTCCAGTTATAACTAAAACCCCAGCTCGATTTTTTATTTTTAGCTACTTCTTGCAAACCTAAACTCAAGAAGATAGGAGAAAAACCGGCTTGAATTTCACTTTGTTCGGGTATATCAATGCTTTCTAGGCTAAGAATACTACTTAGAGCCTGACCGTATACTGCTGAATATCCACCGCTGCTGAATACGGTACCATTAAATAAGAAGGGTGAAAAACGACCTCTTTGTGCAATACCCGGAACAGAACTATAAAAGAAATTATTAACTACCGTTCCATCAATAATAATTTTTGCTTCCTCTGCACTACCTCCTCTAATAAATAAACCTTCTTGTTCTCCTACTCTTTGTGCGCCAGGTAAGGTTTGTATAGTAGCAGAAATATCTGCATTTGCCCCGGCAGTTGTAGCAATATCTAATGCTTTTAATACGGTACCTTTTTTCTTGTCGCTTGCCTCATAGGCACCTGCTGTAATAACAACTGCTTTTAGTTCACTAATTTCTTCTTTCAAAGAAAAATCAACCAGAACAGTATCCTTAGTAATAGTGATAGGTACTTCAACAACCTTATATCCGATATTATTAGCTGAGAGAATAAAGCTTCCCTTTTCAAAGGTTTTAAAAGAAAATTTACCGGTAGAATCTGTTGTTGTACCGTCATAAGTTCCTTTAAGGGTAATACTTGCACCGGCTAAAATCCGTCCTCTATTATCTTTCACAGAGCCAACTACCCTAACCTGACCGATAGCAGCAAATGATAGAAATAGACTGATGATGATAAAAAAAATTTTCATTTTCTTGATTGATTACACAAACATAGAGTAGTTTATTATATAGACCAAATTATTTTTTAAAACTCTTTTAGAAAATTCGTTAGCGTCAGACGCTATTGGATAATTCACTGATAATCAATGACAATTATGGTCTGACCGTATTGGCTAACTCAGATTTGAGGAATTAAAATAGTGAAACTAGTTCCTTTCCCATCCACAGAACTAAGCTTTATCTCCCCACCCGCGGCTTTTACTATATCGTAACTTAAACTCAAGCCTAGTCCAGTTCCTTGTCCTGTTGGTTTAGTGGTGAAGAATGGTTGGAAGATCTTTTCTTTAATATCATTCGGTATACCTGTGCCGTTGTCCGATACACGGATTTCTATTTTATTCCCCAGGTTTTTGGTGCTTACGGTAACTGTTGGAGTGTATCGCTCACCAGATTCCAGATTGCTAATTTCAGATTTCTTCTCCTCGTTTCGACTTCGCTCAGCGACTGCAAAAAACGCATTATTGATCAAATTCAATATCACTCTCCCCATATCCTGAGGTACGATATTTACTTTCGGTATGCTTGTATCAAGCTCTGTTTTAAATTCGGCATTAAAGCTCTTGTCTTTTGCTCTTAGTCCGTGATACGCTAGTCTTAAATACTCATCACACAAGGCATTGATATCGGTGGGTTCTTTTTGTCCGCTTGAGGTTCTGCTATGTTGCAGCATCCCCTTTACAATGTCTGAAGCTCTTTGCCCGTGGTGATTGATTTTCTCTAAATTCCCAACTAAATCACCTGCTATTGCTTTTACTTCTTCTGTATTTCCTTTTTCAACTTCATCAACCATTTCTTTTATTAACTCTACACTTACTTCACTAAAATTATTCACGAAGTTCAATGGGTTCTGTATCTCATGAGCAATACCGGCAGTAAGCTCACCAAGCGAAGCCATTTTTTCTGATTGAATAAGTTGGCTCTGTGTTTCCCTCAATAACTTATTTGCTTTTTTACTAAGCTGAAATTGACGGTACGCAAAAAAAGCAGCAGCAGAAACGATGATCAACGCAGCAATAAATACCCATAACAAAATTTTATTTTTTTTAATTACAGCCGTTTGAACATCTTTTTCTTCTCGCAACTGTGTTAAGCTATCTAATTGATCTCTTTCTTTTTTCTCTGATTCGTAATAAGCGATTTTAAAGGGGGTAAGACTTTTATCTATTCTATTATTCAAAGCAATGAGTGTATCATTATATCTTAATGCTTCTTTTTCATTCCCTTCATCTTTAAGAAATTGTATTAGTAGCGGTAAATATTTTAACTGAAGCATTTCTGTTTTTGCCTTCAATGAAACAGAATATGCATCAAAAATGTATTTTTTTGCTAAGACATTATTTCTAATGGCTTTATAATATTTAAAATAAGCATATTCTACTTCTATGTTTCCTTGTGAATTAATAATAGAAAGCCTAAGTGAATCACGTAATTTTCCGGAAAGAGTAATATTTCGTTTCGCATCGTCAAACTTACCCAACTCAATGAGGGCGAAGGCTTGTTTTACTTTAGTCCCTAGAAAGTAACCTCCAATAGCCATTGACCTTGAAAAAATCAGAACTGAGTCGTACGCTTTTACGGCTTTTGCGTATTGTTTGTTAAATGCAAATAAATCTCCCAAACCTACATAAATCGTAGCTAACCTAACGGAATCATTCGTTTCCAATGCAATTAATTTAGCTTTCTCAATGTATTGGGATGCTTTTCCAAAATTCCCCCAATCAATATAGGCTTGCCCCACAACAGCTAATCCATTGTTGTATCCCAAATAATTTTTTGCTGAATAGAACAGATCAGCCGCTTTTAAATATTTTGAAATGGCAATATTATAAGAAGATTTGTATCGATAGTAACCAGCTTGACCATGATAACAGGACGCAACATTCTCCGTTAAATTCTTGATTAAATAATAATCTAACTTATCGTTGTAAAAACTAATTCTTTCCTCTTGCTGATTTAACGCATTAAACGCAAGCCTGATAAAAGAGATTAAATGAGGTATATTTTTATTCTCTTCGTCAAAAAGCGAAATCGATTTTTTTATTTGGGTAAGAGCACTATCATAGCTACTATTATTTACACTTACAGCTCCTTTATACCAGCATTTGTAGGCTTCAATATTTTTAAATTTTAATTCTTCCCCAAGCTTTACAAAATCGCTTAAATATGTTTCTATATATATCTTAGGCATTCTCTCAAAAGCCCCAAATCGTAATTGATAATCCACAATACCATGTAAAACCTCTAGCTTTTCGGATTTAGTTTTTAATAAGGGATAGATAGCTTTTAATGAATCGTGTTGTTTTTTTTCCTCCTTCGTTTGCCCAAGTAGGGGAAAAGAAAGAAGCATTGTAAACAGTAATAGTCCAATAATTTTTTGCCCGCAATTCATATTCGATATTATGAAATTTTAAGCTTATACGTTTAAATATACGTTTACGAATGAATTTTTGTTATAAGTAATTAATAATCAATAGTTTAAGCATTTTTTTTGAAAAAGCGTCAGACGCTATTAACTAACTTATTGATAATCAGCAAATTTTATAGTCTGACCGGTATAAAAAAGCCCCCCGAAAACTCGGAGGGCCTTTCACTGTTAGTTTTGGTAGCTAACTATTTGTACTGCGGAATCAAGCTTTTCGCTAATTCCACCATTTTTTGAATACCATCATCCGGCAAATTACCCTTCTTAAACTCTGCTAAAATATCCGGTAATTTATTCTCCATCTCCATTAAGAAATGATTCTCAAAATCTTTCACTTTCTTAACAGCTACTTCTTTCAATAAACCCTGCGTACCTAAATAAATAATAGCCACCTGCTTCTCTACACTGAAAGGAGTATACTGAGCTTGTTTCAAAATTTCTACGTTTCGCGCGCCTTTATCGATCACTGATTTCGTTGCAGCATCCAAATCACCACCAAACTTAGAGAAAGCTTCTAATTCACGATATAAAGCCTGATCGAGTTTTAAGGTACCTGCTACTTTCTTCATCGACTTAATTTGTGCATTACCGCCTACACGACTTACAGAGATACCTACGTTAATAGCTGGACGAATACCCGCATTAAATAAGTTACCTTCTAAGAATATTTGTCCGTCTGTAATAGAAATCACGTTCGTAGGAATATAAGCAGATACGTCACCAGCCTGTGTTTCAATGATTGGCAAAGCAGTTAAAGAACCACCTCCTTTTACCAAATGCTTGATAGAGGCAGGAAGATCATTCATGTTCTTAGCAACTTCATCGTTAGCGATAACTTTTGCAGCACGCTCTAATAAACGACTATGTAGGTAGAATACATCACCAGGATATGCTTCACGACCAGGCGGACGACGAAGCAATAGAGATACTTCACGGTAAGCCACCGCTTGTTTCGAAAGATCATCATAGATTATCAAAGCAGGGCGTCCGGTATCGCGGAAAAACTCACCTATAGCAGCACCTGCAAATGGAGCATAGAACTGTAATGGAGCAGGATCTGATGCTGACGCACTTACAATGGTTGTATAAGCCATTGCACCATTATCAGCCAATGTTTTCATAACCCCGGCAACGGTAGATGCTTTTTGTCCAACCGCTACATAAATACAATACACGGGCTTACCGGCATCATAAAATTCTTTTTGATTGATAATCGTATCAATACAGATAGCGGTCTTACCGGTTTGACGGTCGCCAATAACCAATTCACGTTGTCCGCGACCTACAGGGATCATTGCATCAATTGCCTTAATACCTGTTTGCAATGGTTCTTTTACCGGTTCGCGATAAATTACACCCGGCGCTTTACGTTCCAATGGCATTTCGTATAGTTCCCCGGCAATCGGACCCTTACCATCAATTGGTTCACCCAATGTATTGATAACACGACCAACAACACCCTCTCCAACTTTAATAGAAGCGATTTGTCCGGTACGTTTTACTTTAGCACCCTCCTTAATTTCTCCACTCTCACCCATCAATACCACACCCACATTATCTTCTTCAAGGTTCAGGGCAATAGCTTTTACCCCATTTTCAAATACTACCAGCTCACCACTTCTTACTCCATTCAATCCATATACACGGGCAATACCATCACCTACTTGTAATACGGTACCTACTTCTTCTAATTCAGCGGAGGCGTTGAAGTTACTGAGCTGTTGGCGCAGTATCGCTGATATTTCATCTGGTTTAATGTCTACCATTTTGTATGCTTTTAAAAATGATCGTAAAAATTATCTGATATTATGTATATATGTATTCTCGGCAAATTGCTTTTTAATCTCACGTAAATCGGTGGCTATACTCGCGTCTACCAATTTATTATCGAATTCCAATACAAACCCACCAATCAACTTTTCATTAACTACGGTTTCTAATTCAACGGTACCAAAATTATTTGCTGCTTTTACGCGATCCCCAATAACTTTCGCTGCTTCCGAAGAAATAGCTACGGCAGTAGTAAGCTTTACCTTATGGATACCCTTAATAGCATTATACTGATTAATAAAGGCAGTAGCTATTTCTCTTAAATCAGATTCTCTCCCTTTTTTAACGAGTAAGTTTACAAAAGCAGCAGTAATTGCACCCACCTTACCGGCTATAATAGCAGTTATCATTTTCTCTTTTTGATCGGCCTTAATAATTGGGCTTTTTAACATATTAGAGAAATCGCGACTTGCTTTACAAACCGCATCAATATATTGCATATCCGCCTTTACACTATCCAATTCATTTTTCTCGGTTGCGAAATCAACCAAGCTTTTGGCATAACGATCGGCTAAACGTGGATTTGGCATGTGTTAGTTCAGTTTAACTCCTTCAGCTAATTGCTTAATATAATTTTCTTGCTCCGCTTTTTGCTGTAACTCCCTTCCTAAAACCTTCTCGGCCACATCAATTACCAATGCACCAACTTGATTTTTCACATCGGTAAGTGCTGCATTTTTTTGCTGAATAATTGCTTGCTGCGCATCGGCAACAATTCTATCGTATTCTGCTTTTGCTTTTTCTCTTGCATCTGCAACCATTTTATCAGCTGTTTCTTTCGCTTCCTTAATCATCACTGCTCTTTCTTCTCGAGCTTTCTGCATCATGGCTTCATTCTCATTTTTCAAAGCAGCCATCTCGGCTTTTACTTTATCAGCAGATGCGATAGCATCAGCTATACCCGTTTCTCTTTCTTTTAAAGAAGAAAGAATAGGTTTCCAAGCAAAAGATTTTAGCAGGAAAAATACAATAAGGAAAGCTAAGAGCGTCCAGAAAAGTAATCCTAAGCCGGGTAATAAGAGTTCCATATAAAATATTTAAGTTCCGTTGTTTAATAAGTATTACTGCACCAATTGCCCTGTGCTTTCGGTGCAGTAATGATTTAATGCGAACTAGGCTTTTAATACAGCCAAGATACCTGCGATTACCGCGAAAAGGGCAACACCCTCTACGAAGGCAGCAGTAAGGATCATGTTCGCACGGATGTCGTTAGCAGCTTCTGGCTGGCGAGCAATGCTTTCAACAGCACCCTTACCAATTTGACCGATACCGATACCGGCACCGATTGCAGCTAAACCCGCACCAATAGCACCACCTAAGTGGCTTAAGCTTACATCCAACAAATTTAAAATTGCTGACATAGTGTTTGTTTTAATAGTTAAAATTTTAGTGATGTCCTTCGTCGTGCGCCCCCTCCATACTTTGTCCGATAAACACAGCAGTAAGGTTTGTAAAAATGAACGCTTGAATAAAGGCAACCAATATTTCAATAAGATAAATAAAAATAGTAAACGCAATAGATACCGGTGCAAAACCCCAACCAGCTACTTTACTCATAGCACCGAAAATAAAGATCAACATCACGAAACAGGTAATTACAATGTGACCGGCTACCATGTTTGCAAACAAACGCACAATCAAAGCAAATGGCTTAGTGAAAATACCTAAGAACTCTACGGGTACTAAAATTGGTTTAACAAAACCAGGTACCGGCGGGTTGAAAATATGTGCCCAGAAATGTTTGTTTGTACTGAATAAAATAACCAAGAAACTAACAACGCCTAACACTATGGTAAATGCAATATTACCCGTAACATTTGCAGAACCGGGGATCAATCCAAATAAATTATTTATCAAGATGAAGAAAAACACCGTTAATAAATACGGCATATATTTCTCGTAAGCATGACCCAGATTAGGCTTACCTACTTCATCTCTTACAAAGGTGATAACAGGCTCAACCGCATTCTGAAAACCGGATGGAGCTACTTTGGCACCATTTTTTTGATACTTTTTTGCAATATTTATCATTAACACACAAAGGATAGCAAGAGCAATAAACATTTGCACTACGTTGCGGGTTAGGCTGAAATCATATACCGTTACACTTGGGTCGTGTTCACCAGACTCATTTACTGCTATAATTTTACCTTCTTCTGATTTATATCCATTATAAACTTCATGACCGTGATGAAATTCACCATAAGAGAATACGCTCACTCCACGTTGTGGAGAATATATAATTACAGGAAGGGGGATGCTAATATGGGTTTCGCCTATAGAGAAAAAATGGAATTCATGGGCATCCATGATATGCTCCATGATGAGTTTCGCAGGGTCGAAAGCAGATTCATTGTGATTTGCCGCTTCTACATCCTTATTTTGGGGCGTTTCGTTTGCCGATAGATTTGCGGAAATAAGCAATGAAAATATGCTGAAAGCTAATACCAGTAAAGATTTAAGGCTTTTTGAATACATACCCGTTCCCAAATTTGCGGCAAAGATAAGGGTATGAGGGGAAACTGTTTTATAGAATCGGGGCTTTTTTCTTCTCAAACTGCATTTCATGCAATTTTGTATAAAAACCCCCTAGAGCAAGTAACTCATCATGGTTACCCATTTCCTTTAAAACACCTTTTTCCAACACTATGATTTTGTTGGCTTTACGTATAGTAGAAAGCCTGTGTGCAATAACAATAGAGGTTCTGCCTGAAATCAGTGTATCAATTGCTTTTTCAATCAATAACTCACTTTCAGTATCAATGGAAGAGGTAGCTTCATCAAGTATAAGAATAGAAGGATTGTAGAGTAATGCACGAATAAAGGATAGTAACTGCCGCTGCCCCAAACTCAATGTACCCCCCCTCTCCATTACATTATAATCGTAGCCACCCGGCAATCGCATAATAAAATCGTGCACCCCAATCATCTTTGCAGCTTCAATTACCTGACCCCGGGATATCGCAGGATTGCGAAGTGTTATATTGTCTGAAACAGATCCTGAAAAGAGAAAAACATCTTGCAACACAACGCCTATATTACTGCGTAAATCATGTAAAGAATAGTTATTGATATTTTCACCATCAATCATAATAGTACCCTTGTTTATTTGATAGAGTCTGTTTAATAAACTAATAATCGTTGTTTTGCCACTTCCTGTATGCCCAACTATAGCAACAGTTTCACCCGGTTCAATATGAAAACTGATATCTTTTAATACCACGTTTTCTGTTGTATATCCAAACCACACTTTTTCAAAATCAATAGCTCCTTTAAAAACAATATTTCCCTGCTTAGCAATATTATCAATGGGTATATCATCATTATCTAATACTTTAAATACCCTTTCTGCAGCGATCATGCCCATTTGTAAAATGTTGAATTTATCTGCAATTACCCGTAAGGGGCGGAAGATCTGATTAAGGTATAAAATAAAAGCTACTAATACGCCTGCATCTAAACTCCTGTCAGCTATCCACCAAACGAGCAAAGCCGTACTCACTGCCAATACCACTTCAACAACCGGGAAGAAAACAGAATAGGCAAAAATGGCTTTGATATTAGCGTCGCGATGCTGGGCATTAATTTTTTTAAAAGCTGAAAACTCTTTCTCTTCGGCGGCAAAAGCTTGTACTACTTGCATACCTGTTATATGCTCTTGCACAAATGCATTTAATGCTGCTACTGCATTTCTAACTTTTATAAAACTTTTATTTACACTTTCTTTAAAATAATAAGTAGCTATAATCATTAAGGGAAAGGGTAATAAGCTAATAAGGGTTATGCGCCAATCGATCCAAAACATAGTAGCCAGGGTAATGATGATCGTTAATAAATCGGCTACAATAGGGATTAATCCATCTGAAAAAATTTCATTGATACTCTCAATATCATTGATAGTACGGGTAGTAAGCGTACCAATAGGGGTTTGATCGAACTGCCGTAAATTAAGCCCTAACACTTTTTTATACACCGCGGTTCTCAAATCATGCACAACATGTTGACCCATCCATGCCGTAATAAATGAAAATAAAAATCGAACGATGGTTTCTACAATAATAAATACGAGTTGAAATAAAGTAACCGCAATAATAAACTTAGAAATATTCGATAAATCGATACCTAGCAAAATCGTTTTAACCCAAGCCGGTATAACTTGATTTTTCCCAATAGCAGTATTTACTGTAAGTTGAATCAGGTAAGGCCGAACCGGTGCTGTAAGCGCCATTAGTACAGCCAGCACTAAACTCAAATAAAAGAATCGCTGGTAAGGTTTAACAAAAACAAATACCCTTCTTAACAAACTAAAATCAAAAACTTTTTTCGCCTCAGCCATGAGACCGCAAAAATAAGTATAATTGATCGAATACTAATCCCACACGTATTTCCAACTACCATCAGCTTGCTTTTTCCATATCGTATGAAATATGCCGCTATATTCTTTTGTTTTACCCAAAGAATCCGTTGTTATCCAACGATACTTTCCATAAGTATATCCGATGGAACCATCTTCAGAAACATCTATAAAATCGGGCGTCCAATATGCTTTTGCTTTTAGTTTCTTAGTACTACTATTACTGTAATATTTTTTTATTGCATTTGCACCAAAAATAAGCGAGTCGTTTCCTCTTTTTATAACTGCTTGTGGTGCGGCATATTTATAAAAGGCAAAATCGGCTCCAAACTTGTTTACATCTGTTTCAAATTGTTTTTCAATTTTTCTTATCTCTTCCATCAACTTCTTTTTACTGGAAAGTGGTTGGCTTAATGCAGGAAGTACCAAACAAAGGGCAATCACTTGTATTATTATCTTTTTTTGAGTTATAAAAGCTATCATACTAAAAAAATTAATCAATAAATTAGGTTTGCAAAAGTCTGTTAGTAATATCAATGTATTAGCGGTATTTGTTCTATTCTTTTTATCCAAAAATCATCGGATGAATATTTTTCATAAATTCCTTTATAGCCTTTTTCTGAAGCTATTTTGCCAAAAATTGAAAACATAAGTTTTTGTATAAAAGGTGGTGGAGAAACAAATAGTGTATCATCTTTTAATTCTTTACCGATCGCAATTCCTTGCCAAAATTCGTTGGGTTGCCCTTTTTTATTGGTTTTCCCATCCAGTGCT
This sequence comes from Sediminibacterium sp., assembly GCA_017537025.1. Taxonomy (GTDB): domain Bacteria; phylum Bacteroidota; class Bacteroidia; order Chitinophagales; family Chitinophagaceae; genus Sediminibacterium. The sequence goes on along the minus strand of JAFWCB010000008.1, from coordinate 457,647 downwards.
AAGCCCCAAACGGTTCTTATGACCTCATTGAGCTTACCCGGAGGATCGGCCTGCACCAAAAAGGAACAAACAGTATTTTTTTGGGCAGGTTTAAAGCTGTGGGATATCCCTTTTTTAACAATAACTGTTTCTCCTTGATTAATCCTTACCATTTTATTATCCATAAAAAAATCAAATGCGCCTTCCACTACCGTAAATATTTCATCGTAATGAGGATGAATATGTTTAGGTGGACCGCTAGCATTTGGGGGTATAATACCAAGGCCTTTTTTTACTATTTGATTTTGATCATCCCTAACTTCAATAAGAGCTCCGTATTCTTTTGTTATAGGATTTGCAAGTACCACTGTATGATTAGCTAATAACAGTTTAGCTGTTACCGAATCTTTTTGCAAAACAACACCTGTATCTTCTAAAGGTTTTCCATCTATATTTAATGTTCTACCGATCGTAATTGCAGTATTTTCCATTTTTTAGTATTGACTGATAGTTTAAAAATCAACTATTATTTTTCATATAATTCATCAATATCAAATTCATCAAAATCTTTAATTTCAGATAATTTAATGACTTTTAGGACTTTTATTTTCGTCCAGGTTTCTTTATATCTCTCCTTTCCATCACTACGTAAGCCGATTACTTTTTTTTTCAATTTCTTTTGAGTTAAAAAGTTAATACTTTCTTCATTAAATGTTGCATAGTGGGAAACAAAATGACTAGGATATCCTGATTCAAAACCTATTAAATAAAAATCAGCATTTTGAAACCGGAATATATATTGCCAGTAGCCATTTCTACCTTGTCCAAAATGAACACGCAGATTTCCTTCCTTAATTTCAACAGTATATTCAGGGGCCATATATCCACCCTCATACGCGTCAACTGCAGAAAAACAGGAATCATTTTTAACAACTAACTCATAACCTTGAGGACGTTTGAATAATATAATTAACCCTTGCCTATTTTTATCTAATTTCCCTCGATATCTGTCATTAACAATTTTTTGGCTATCTGTTCCTTTGATAAGGAGGATACAATCCGCAATCCCATCTTTATTTAGGTCTCCTATAATTTTTCTGTAAACAACATGTCCTTTTGGTAAAAAATCTATTGGAGCTTGCTTATATTGTGCATGCCCCAATAAAGAAATAGTTATAATTAGCAATAAAGTGAGCAGGGGATATTTCATATGCATTCTTAACATCTTATTATCCTATGAGATAATAGATTCACTTAAAAATATATAATTGGTTTCATTAAATCACTAAAAAACAAGCCCCGTACCCTATTACCTATTTCCTATACCCTATTACCTTCCATCGTCTACCGTCTAGCCTCCACTGTCTATCGCCTAAATTTCGTATATTCGTAATGTATGGATGAAGTGCAAGTACCTCTTACGGAACCTGCGGTTGCAAAATATACCCTCAACGAAGAGCAGGAAAGAAAAGAAATTATCAGGCATTATCGTGCCTTACTCAAAAGCCTTCGCCCTAAATTAAAAAAAGGCGATAAGGAATTGGTTCGACAAGCTTTTGAAATGGCAGCAGAAGCGCACAAAACGATGCGCCGCAAAAGTGGTGAGCCTTATATTATTCATCCGATCGCAGTTGCTATGATTTGTGTCGAAGAAATCGGATTGGGTGTTCGTAGTACCATTTGTGCCCTCCTCCACGATACCGTAGAAGATACAGACATTACACTGGAAGATGTTGAAAGAGAATTCGGTATTGAAATTGCTAAAATTGTAGACGGACTTACCAAGATATCTTCTGTAATAGATACCAATACCAGTCAGCAAGCAGAGAACTTCAAGAAAATATTACTGACGCTTACTGATGACCCCAGGGTCATTCTTATTAAGCTTGCCGATAGGCTACACAATATGCGTACCCTCGACAGCATGAAGCGTGAAAAGCAATTAAAAATCGCATCCGAAACAGTTTGGGTATATGCTCCATTAGCCCATCGCATGGGCTTGTGTAATATCAAAACAGAGCTCGAAGATTTATCCATGAAATATCTTGAGCCCGATGCTTATAAAGATATTGCCCGCAAATTAGCAGAAACAAAAAGAGAACGTACGCGGTATATCAATGAATTTATTAGACCTATTAAAGAAAAAATGATCGCCGGTCATTTTGATTTCGAAATTTATGGCAGGCCGAAAAGCATTCACTCTATTTGGAATAAGATAAAAAAGAAGTCGGTTGCTTTTGAAGAAGTATATGATCTTTTCGCCATCAGAGTAATTCTTAATTCTCCCCCTGAGAAGGAAAAAGAAGACTGCTGGAAAGTATATTCTATGATTACTGATGAGTATAGCCCCTCTCCGGAAAGGTTACGCGATTGGTTGAGTAACCCCAAAAGTAACGGTTATGAGGCCCTACATACAACAGTAATGGGCCCGCAGGGCAAATGGGTAGAAGTGCAAATTCGTACTAAAAGGATGAATGAAATTGCCGAGAAAGGTTTAGCAGCACATTATAAATACAAAGAAGGCAGTGCCGATGAGGATCGTTTCGACAAATGGTTCGGACAAATTCGCGAAGTACTTAGTGCTCAAGATACGGATGGGGTAGATTTTTTACAGGATTTCAAAACATCATTCCTAGCCGAAGAAATTTATGTGTATACCCCGAAAGGGGAGGTAAAGATGCTACCCACTGGGAGTACCGCACTCGATTTCGCCTTCTCCATTCACTCTGCTATTGGTACTAAATGTATAGGCGCTAAAGTGCATCACAAACTGGTGCCTATCGGACATAAACTGCGAAGTGGCGACCAAGTAGAAATTATTACGAGTAATAAGCAAAAACCATCGGAAGACTGGCTAAATCTGGTTGTTACTGCTAAAGCAAAAAGTAAAATCAAAGATTCGTTAAGGGAAGAAAAAAGAAAAATTGCCGAGGATGGCAAATATACCCTTCAACGTAAATTGGAATCTATGGGCGCGGCTTTTAGCCAATATAATATTGAGGAATTGGTACAGTTCTATAAGTTACCTTCTTCACTGGAATTGCATTATCGAATCGCAACTAAAAGTATAGACCTTAAAGAATTAAAAGACTTTCAGGTGTTAGGTGATAAAATAGAAATCCCTAAACCAAAACCTACAACTATTGAAACGCCGCCCGCTTATGACCCGAATAAAGCCGGTAGTAAAAAAGATTCAGAGCTTATCATATTCGGTGAATCGAGTGATAAAATCATGTATAATCTGGCTAAATGCTGCAATCCCATACCCGGAGATGACGTATTTGGCTTTGTTAGTACAGGCAAGGGACTTATTATTCACCGCACTTCTTGCCCTAATGCAGCACAATTAATGGCCAACTACGGCCACCGAGTGGTTAAAACGAAATGGGCTAAAAATAAAGAGATTTCTTTCTTAACCGGACTACGGATAATAGGATTGGATGATGTGGGTGTTATCAATAAAATTACTAATGTAATAAGTGGCGATTTAAAAATAAATATCTCCGGTTTAAGCATTGATTCTCGGGAAGGCTTATTTGAAGGAACCATTAAAGTATTTGTGCATGATAAGGAAGAACTGGAAGAATTAGTAACCAGACTAAAATCTTTGGATGGTATACAAACGGTGGACAGATTTGACACTGAAAATTAATTGCTTACCCTTACATTTGCGCCTTAAGAAAGTATATGGTTGACGTAATTTTAGGATTACAATGGGGAGATGAAGGAAAAGGTAAAATAGTTGACTATTTTGCCCCTCATTACGATATTGTAGCCCGATTTCAGGGTGGCCCCAATGCCGGGCACACATTATATATCGAAGGAAAGAAAATGGTACTGCACCAAATCCCTTCCGGTATTTTCCATCAAAATAAAGTGAATATTATTGGTAATGGCGTTGTACTAGACCCCGTTACTCTAAAAAGAGAATGCGAGGCAGTTGCTGCCCATGGCATCGATGTTCGTAAGAATCTTTTTATCTCCGATAAAACCAATATTATCGTTCCTACGCATCGGGCTCTGGATAAAGCTTCTGAGCTTTCTAAAGGTGAGAGCAAGATTGGCTCCACGCTAAAAGGTATTGGTCCGGCTTATATGGATAAAACCGGTAGAAATGCACTACGGGTAGGAGATCTATTAGACAAAAGCTTCACCACCCAGTACATCAAACTTCGCCTAAAACACCAAAAACTACTCGATAATTTTCATTTTATCGAAGATATCTCAGCTTGGGAAGAAGAGTTCTTTGAAGCCATTGAGTTTTTAAAGACCTTGAATATTATCAATTGTGAGTACTATATCAATAATGCGATAAAAGCCGGAAAAAAAGTGTTGGCAGAAGGTGCCCAGGGAAGTATGCTCGATATTGATTTTGGTACCTTCCCTTTTGTAACATCTTCCAATACTATTTCTGCAGGCGTGTGTACCGGTTTAGGCGTATCTCCCAAACAAATCAATGAAGTAATGGGTGTTACTAAAGCCTATTGTACCCGCGTGGGGGGAGGACCTTTCCCCACTGAGCTGTCAGACGCAACCGGAGAGGAATTGAGGAAAATAGGCAGCGAATTTGGTGCAACAACCGGAAGACCACGCCGATGTGGGTGGATGGATTTGGTGGCATTACATTATACCTGTATGATCAATGGCGTAACGCAGGTAATTATGACAAAGGCCGACGTGCTCGACTCTTTCGCTACACTCGAAATTTGTACCGATTATGAAATTAATGGTAAACAAAGCCGCGAAATTCCTTTTCAACTGTCTAAATTGAAAGTAGACCCTGTTTATAAAAAGTTTAAAGGCTGGAACCAGGATACAAGTAGTATAAAAACAGCAGAAAGCCTGCCTGTAGATATGATAAGTTATATTGATTATATAAATCAGTATATTGGCGTACCGGTTAAATATGTGTCAAATGGTCCAGGCAGAGAACAAATTATACATTTATAAAAATTTTTTTGGTAAATAATGATTTGCGTGCAAATTTTACGCAACTAATCTTATTAGAATATGGCAGAGAGATCTGATAAGGATAAAAAGTCCACTACCCCCAAGAGTGCATCAAAAAAAGCAGATGCGAAACCTTCTTCGAAATCAAAAAAGGAATTGGAAGAAGATGATGATGATTTAGAAGATGATGAAGAGGATGTAAAGCCTTCTAAAAAACCTTCTACAAAAGGCTCATCTAAAAAGTCGGATGACGATGATGATGAGGAGGAAGATGCAGATATAGAAGATGATTGGGAAAAATCCGAAGACGACGATGATAGTTGGGATCCCGATTTCGACGAATTTGATATTCCCAAAAGTAAAGGCAAGAAAAGCCCGGGTGGGGGAAAGAAAAAAGATGAGGAGGAAGACGACTTTAAAATCGATGATGATTTTAAAGAATTCGACTTGTTTAACGACAAGGATGGTGGCTTCGATGACGACGAAGACGATGACTTCTAGCACACAATCTTTCGATACTACAGCGTATCCGCATATTAAAGAACAGATATTATATTGGGTTAACCAGTTTGATATCTGTTCTTTTTTAGATAATCATCAGTATCAGCAGAAAATTCCCGGCATGGAGTGCCTGGCAGCAGCAGGTGCTGTTTCCTCTATTTCTACAAGTTTACAAGAGGTTGATGCGCATATATCCTACAATAAAGGTTGGTTATTTGGGCATTTGAATTATGAATGGAAAGCAACAGTGCCTGATTCTATTGGGTTTAGACCTTTTTTCTTTTATGAGCCTGAAACCGTTCTGCAACTTAAAGATCGGCAACTTACGATACTATCATTCACCAAAAATCCCGCCAACATATTTCAAGAGATCATGGCTATTAATCCTAGCCATGTGTACCCGGAACAAAAGATTAGTATTCAACAAAGAATTGATAAAAACACTTATATACATGACATTGAAAAAATACAATCGCATATTCAAAGAGGCGATTGCTATGAGCTCAACTATTGTATGGAGTTTTTTGCGGATAAGGTAGCCTGTGAAGGAATACATTTATATCAATCACTAAGTAATATTTCACCGGTTCCATTCGCCTGTTTTTATAAACAAGATAATGCAGAGCTTATTTGTGCCAGCCCGGAACGTTTTTTAAAGAAAAGGGATGACCAATTGTTATCTCAACCCATTAAAGGAACGATTAAACGAAGCTTATCAGACCCGAAAGCCGACCAATTATTAAAAGAAACACTTCAGCAAAGCAGTAAAGACAAAAGTGAAAATGTAATGGTAGTTGATATGGTGAGGAATGATTTCAGCAGATTGTGTAAGGAGGGAACAGTAGAAGTAGAAGAGCTTTTTAGTGTGTACAGTTTTCCGCAGGTACATCAGATGATATCAAGTATTAGAGGTACCCTGAAAAAATGTATTCGTTTTAGTGATATCATAGAAGCAACATATCCTATGGGAAGTATGACAGGTGCGCCAAAGCATAAAGTGATGCAACTGATAGAGGCTTATGAGCACACGCCTCGCGGGCTATTTTCCGGAGCTGTTGGATATATTGACCCTTCTGGTGATTTTGACTTTAATGTTGTGATTCGCAGTTTATTTTATAACCGGCAAACCCAACAACTAAGGTATTTAGTGGGTAGTGGAATTACTATTTATAGTGATCCTGCAACTGAATATGAAGAATGCTTATTAAAAGCGAAAGCCTTAACAAAAGTATTAGGCCACTAACTGATTTTGTTCTCCAATAAAATCTAGCAACGCTTCTCTCCCCTGCTTTTTTTCAGCACTTGTTATAAAATGACGGGGTAAAAACTGCCAGGTTTCCGATAATGTTTCAAAAAATGCCTTGATGTTTCTTTCTATAACCGCCGGTTTTTCCTTGTCGGTTTTTGTAAATACCAATGAAAACGGTATCTCCCATTTATCTAGCTGTGATATAAACGCTAAATCGATTTTTTGTGGGCTATGCCTACTATCTATCAATACAAATACATTTACCAGATTCTCTCTTTTTCTAAGATAGTTTTCAATCATTTGCTCCCATCTTCTGCGGCTTGTTTGAGAAACCTTGGCAAATCCGTATCCGGGTAGATCTACTAAATACCATTGTTCAGCAGTTTTTTTCCCATTATTACTTTGAATACTAAAATGATTAATGAGTTGTGTTTTGCCCGGTGCAGCCGATGTTTTAGCCAATTTACTATTGTTACAAAGCATATTAATCAATGAAGATTTACCCACATTACTTCTGCCAATAAAAGCATATTCGGGTCTATCAGGCTTGGGGCAAGCTTTATAGTCTGCATTTGAAATTAAGTAGGCTGCACTAATAATATCCATTGTTCATTATTATACCAATATGTATAAATTATTTCTTCTTTTTAATCACTAAACTATCGGCAGGATAACGTGCTTTAATACTATCTCTAACAAGCACACACCAATTGATCAGGGTATTCTTTTCTTCTTCGCTGAGATTTGCATTTTTGTGAATAGCGGTATAAGACTCCAGGGGCATTTCACTATCTTTCACTTGATCAATACACTCTTCAAGTTTGTGATATTGCCTGGCCACTTTATATGTTGAGAATTCATTAAAATTCATGTGGCGCTTCCCGTCTTTAATATGATCTGCAAGCCACCAACCCACCGGTTGAACTTCGGCGTACCAAGGATAATTGGTATTATTGCTATGGCAATCGTTACAGGCCTTTGCTAATATTTGCTCCACTGCAGGTGAAACAGGATACTTTTTAGATATATCATTTTCTTTCTTGCCGCTATTATTTTTTTCTGGACGGAAAGCTTGCAGTATCACAAATATGATCAGTAATACGAGTAATATTTTTTTTGCCATTTTCATGTGGATTGTTTTAAGGTTTAAATGAGTATATCTCCAGTCATTTCTTTCGGAATAGGAAGTTGCATCATGGTTAATATAGTTGGAGCAATATCGCCTAATTTTCCTGATTTTACAGTGCCTTTCCATTCGTTATCGATAATAAACAAAGGCACAGGGTTTAAAGTATGTGCAGTATTAGGCGTTCCATCTTCATTAATCATATAATCGGCGTTCCCGTGATCTGCTGTTAAGAAAACCGTATATCCGTTATCTAATGAAGCGGTAACAATCTGCTGCACACATTGATCTACTGTTTCAGCAGCAGTTACGGCGGCAGAAAAAATACCGGTATGACCAACCATATCAGTATTAGCAAAATTCAGGCAAATGAAATCTGCAGATTGGTTTTTAATTTCGGGTAATAATTTTTCCGTTATTTCTCGTGCACTCATTTCAGGTTGTAAATCATAGGTAGCTACTTTAGGAGAAGGTACCATAATCCGGCTTTCTCCTGCAAAAGGTTCTTCTCTACCGCCACTAAAGAAAAAACTCACATGGGGATATTTTTCAGTTTCAGCGATTCGTATCTGTTTTTTACCGGCATTGGCAATAACCTCTCCAAGCGTATTACTCAAATTATCGTTTTCAAATACCACAGATACATTCTTAAAACTATGATCATACAAGGTCATCGTAGTATAGTGTAAGGATAATTTTTCCATTCCGAACTCGGGAAAGTCTTTCTGACTAAGCACTTCCGTAATTTCTCTGCAACGATCTGTCCGGAAATTAAAACAAATAACTACTTCATCATTATTGATTTTAGCCAGTGGTGTGCCGGCTTCATTTACAATTACGGTTGGTAAGATAAACTCATCAGTAGTAGCTGCTGCATAAGAAGTTTCGATAGCTTCCGCTGCACTCAGGGCTGTGCGACCTTTTGCGTTTACCAGACAATCGTAGGCCAGTTTAATGCGCTCCCATCTTTTATCCCTATCCATAGCATAATATCTGCCGGAAACAGTTGCTATTTTTCCCGTAGTAGCAGCTAAATGAGTTTCGAGGGAAGCGATATATCCCGCGCCACTTTTGGGGTCGGTATCTCGCCCATCCGTAAATGCGTGAATAAAAACATCTTCTAACCCCTCATTTTTACATAAACTCGTTATAGCTTTCAGATGGCTGGTATGAGAATGTACTCCTCCATCACTCACTAACCCTAATAAGTGTAACTTTTTATTATTATTCTTAGCGAATCGAATGGCATTCAATAATACCGGATTAGCAGCAAACTCACCGGTTCGGATAGCTACATTAATTCTTTGTAATTCCTGATAAACAATTCTTCCAGCTCCCAAATTCAAGTGCCCTACTTCACTGTTGCCCATTTGTCCATCCGGTAACCCAACAAGTTCCCCGCAAGTGGTAAGGGTAGTATTAGGAAATTTATTGTATAAACTGCTAACAAAGGGCGTATTAGCCTGTTGAATGGCGTCGGCTGTTTTAACTTTGCCAAGCCCCCATCCATCCATAATAATCAAAATCACTTTTTTACTCATCGGGAAATTTATAAGTGTTATTTTTATTTATTCGTTACATCAAATTTGGCATGTTTTTAGCAACATTCAAACTTAAACTCTTTTTATGCGTAGATTACTGTTTTTTACAATAATAGCGTTGTTTACATCAACTATTCATGCGCAAGAAACAGATGGTGTAGTTAAAGCCTTTAAGACTGCTAATGTAGACGAAATTGCCGGTTACTTTGATGAATATGTCAATCTAAAATTTTTAGATCGGGATGAAGTGAAGAATATGAGTAGAAATCAAGCAAGTTTGGCTTTAAAGGCTTTTTACACAGAAAATGGCATTAAGGGTTTCGAAAAAATTTCTGAAGGTGGAAGATCTAGTTTATTTTATTTGGTTGGGAAACTTAATAATGGAAATAAGGGTTATAATATTACTATCCAGCTTAAACCTAGAAACGGGAAACTAGAGATTATTACTATACGGATTAGCTAAACTTATGAATCATTGGGATAAAGCCTTCCATACATTGGTTGATGCCGCATTGGCGGAAGATATTGGAGACGGAGATCATTCTACCTTAGGCTGTATACCTGCAGACAGCAAGGGTAAAGCCATTCTTAAAATAAAAGAGCCTTGCATCATTGCGGGTATAACTGTTGCCAAAAAAATTGTAGAAAAGGTGGAACCCACGGCAGGCTTCGTTTTTTTTGCAGCCGATGGAGAGCAAAAACAAGTGGGAGATATAGCTTTTGAGCTTTCGGCGAGTATCCATACTATTCTAAAAACGGAGCGATTAGTTTTAAACTGTATGCAACGTATGAGTGGTATTGCCAGTTTAACAGCTCAATATGTTAGCGCGATTGCCGGTACAAAAACAAAATTATTAGATACCCGAAAAACAACCCCTAATTTCCGGCTTTTAGAGAAAGAGGCAGTTCGAATTGGCGGGGGCTATAATCACCGATTTGGCTTATATGATATGATTATGCTAAAAGATAATCATATAGATTATTGTGGCGGCCTGGAGGCTGCTATCCATAAAGCTTATGCCTATACGAGTTCTTTACCCAACCCTTTAGCTATTGAGGTAGAGACAAGAACTGTTGAAGACGTTAAAAAAGTTTGCGACATTGGCGAAGGGAAAGTGTTCCGGATAATGCTTGATAATTTTGATATACCCTCAATTAAAGAGGCGCTTACCATTATACATGGTAGGTTCGAAACCGAAGCCAGCGGCGGTATAAGGCTCGACAATATCGCAGACTATGCCGCCACAGGGGTGGATTATATTAGTGCGGGTGGTATTATTCATCAGGCCAAAAGTGTTGATCTAAGTTTAAAGGCGGAACTATAGTTTACTTGATTAAAAATGATCTATGAGTAAGAAACATGCAAGTGATAAAGGGGGGTTTGTTTATAGTACAGATCCAAATTTTCGGTTTGATGAGGAAAATGAGCCAATACAAACGCTCCCACCCAATGAGCAAAACCTTTATATTCAATTAGATAATAAACAGCGGGGTGGTAAAACCGTTACTTTGATAAGCGGATTCGTAGGAAACGCAGGGGATTTAGACAAAATTGCAAAACAGTTAAGAAACTATTGTGGTACCGGGGGAAGTGCCAAAGATGGGTTTGCCATTGTTCAGGGTGATCAGCGGGATAAAGTGTTTCAATGGCTGCAAAAAAATGGTTATACAAAAACTAGGAGAAAATAATTTTAATAAATTATTTTGTGTTAAATAATTCATTTAACTTAACTGTTCGTTAATACATCACAAACTAATACCATCATGGCAAAAGCAAGTAAAAAGAAACCCGCAAAAAAGGCTGTAAAAAAAGCCGTAAAAAAAGCAGCAGCTAAAAAAGCTGCAAAAAAGCCTGCAAAAAAAGCAGCTAAAAAAGTAGTAAAGAAAGCAGCTAAAAAAGCAGCGCCTAAGAAAAAAGTTGCACCTAAAAAAGTTGCAAAAAAAGCAGCACCAAAAAAAGCAGCCAAGAAAGTTGCTAAAAAAGCAGCGCCTAAAAAACCTGCAGCAAAAAAAGTAGTTAAAAAAGCAGCACCGAAAAAGCCTGCAGCAAAAAAGAAAGCACCGGCTAAAAAACCAGCACCAGCAACGGTTGTAGCTCCAGCAGCATCACCAGCTCCGGCAGAAGCTTCAACACTTTTTGCACCTGAAGCAAGTTCAGGGGAAAGCAATAGCTAATTGATATCTCTTATACATAAACCCTGTATTGATTCATCAAGCAGGGTTTTTTATTTTACTACTAATCATTTTTTTATGCGTTTTGTAACCTTACTGTTCATTGTTTTAGGAACCCTATCATCACAGGCACAAACAAGTTCTCGTATTCAAGAGAAAACAAAAAATATGAAACTGCAAGATGGTTATTTCCCTTTTTGGTGGGATGCCGCTAACGGTAAAATTTGGTTATTAGTAAATAAAACCGACCAGGAATTTTTATACGTAAACACCTTACCTGCTGGTTTGGGATCCAATGATATTGGACTCGATCGAGGGCAAATAGGCGATACCAGAATTGTTTTTTTTCATAGGGTAGGAAAGAAATTGATGCTCATACAGCCAAATTACGACTATCGAGCAACCAGCAATAATGGTAATGAGCAACGAGCTGTTAAAGAATCTTTTGCACAATCTACCATTGCTGCTTTTAGCATAGACGAGGAAGAGAACGGGAATTACCTGATAGACTTCACTCCTTTTTTGCTTAGAGATGCCCATGGAGTAGCAGATAAAATACGTAGCATGCGCCAGGGCTCCTATAGTTTTAGCGAACCACGCTCTGCTGTTTTTATAGAGCGCACAAAAAATTTCCCACTCAATAGTGAGTTTGAGGCAACTATCAGTTTCACCGGTGGCGCCGATGCAGGCAGGTTTATAAATAGTGTAGTTCCCTCACCGGAAGCCATCACCCTGCGTATGCATCATTCCTTTGTGCAATTGCCGGATAATAATTATAAACCCCGCAGATATGATATTCGGAGTGGTTTTTTTGGAATCAACTATTTCGATTATAGTACCCCTTTTACAGAGCCTATTGAGCAGTTCTTTATCAATAGGCATCGATTGCAGAAAAAAGACCCTACTGCATCTGTAAGCGAACCGGTAAAGCCGATCATTTACTATTTAGATAATGGAACACCCGAACCCATACGCTCTGCCTTACTGGAAGGTGCTGGTTGGTGGAATCAGGCATTTGAAGCTGCAGGTTATAAAAATGCTTTTATTGTAAAAATATTACCCGATTCGGTTGATCCGATGGATATCAGATACAATGTAATTAATTGGGTTCATCGCTCAACCCGCGGGTGGAGTTATGGCGCTCCGGTTGCAGATCCTAGAACCGGTGAAATTATAAAAGGACAAGTAACACTTGGCTCTTTGCGTGTAAGACAAGATTACCTGATTTTCACGGGCTTGTTAAGCCCGTTCGAAACCGGAAAACCTGTTCCGGAAACCATGAAAAAAGCAGCCTTACAGAGACTGAGACAATTAGCGGCACATGAAGTTGGACATACACTGGGGCTTCAGCATAATTATGCATCCAGCATGAATAACAGAGCTTCTGTAATGGATTATCCGCATCCTGCTATTACATTAAATAATAAAGGGGAGATGGATTTTTCAAATGTGTATACCAATGAAATTGGTGCATGGGATAAGAGAGCGATCATGTATGGGTATAGTGATTTTGCACCGGGCACTAATGAAGAAAAATTGTTAACGCATATGCTAGAAGAAAACAGTGCTAATGGGCTTTTATTTATATCAGATGCCGACGCCCGCGCAGCGGGCGGCTTTCATCCCAATGCCCATTTATGGGATAATGGAACAGATGCTGTTAACGAATTAAAAAATGTACTGGCTGTTAGAAATAAAGCCCTTTCAACTTTCTCTCTGAATAATGTTCAAAATAATGTTCCGATCAGCAAACTGGAAGATGCATTGGTACCAATTTATAATTACCATAGATATCAATTGGAAGCTGTTACTAAACTAATTGGTGGTATGAATTATAGCTATCAGGTTAAAGGAGATAGTAAACAAATAAGTCCTACTATTCTCCCAAAACCCATACAGGAAGCTGCTTTGAAAGAAGCTGTAAACTGCTTAACTCCGGAAGTACTCACGATTCCGGAAACTATTATTGGATTAATCCCTCCAAGGCCTCCCCAATACTATAGCGTAGGAGAATTATTTCCGAAAAGAACAGGAATGAGTTTTGATGCTTTAGCTGCCGCTGAGGCATTAGCAAATTATGAGCTGGGATTTCTTTTTCATCCCGAAAGAGCGAACAGACTTGTACAACAAAAAGCTAGAGCAGGCACAACAGGTTGGGACGATGTTCTAACGGCTATTGCAAATACTGTTTGGAATGCTGCTCCGGAAAAAGGCTTGAAAAGAGCGGTTCAACTCCAAACACAACAAATGGTGTTAACCTGGCTACTAGCTTTAAGTCAAAGTGAACAAGCTAACTATGCCGTAAAATCTATTTGTTTCGAGCAATTACAAAAAATTAAAAAGCAAGCCATTGCCTTAAGTAAAACAAGTACCGATAAAGCACATTATCTATATGCTATTGAACGAATAGATAAGCCAAAAGAAATAAGCCTACCCGTGCACAAAGAAATTCCTCCGGGGGCCCCTATTGGGTGCGATTATTAAGTTAGAATCTTCAATCTGGAATCTACAATTTAGAAATTAAGGACTCTTTTCCAGATTGTAGTCTGTAGATTGAAGATTTATACTAGCATGCGAACAGGCTCTTCTAAAAGTTGCTTCAATGTTTGTAAGAAAGCGGCTCCTGTTGCTCCATCTACAACACGGTGGTCGCAACTTAAAGTAACTTTCATAATATTACCAGGCACTATTTGACCATTTTTAACAACCGGTTCTTGAGAGATGCCTCCTACTGCAAGAATACAGGCATCCGGTGGATTAATGATAGCAGTAAACTGATCAATACCAAACATACCTAAGTTAGAAATAGTGAAAGTACTTCCTTCCCAATCGGCGGGTTGTAATTTTTTGTCTTTTGCTTTTTGTGCGTAGTCTTTAACCTCTGCACCGATTTGTGTTAGTGTTTTCGTATCTGCAAAACGAACTACAGGAACTAATAATCCTTCGTCTACAGCTACTGCAACACCAATATTGATATGATGATTGTATCGGATAGACTCACCTAACCAACTACTATTTACTTTCGGGTGCTGTTTCAGCGCCATAGCAGTGGCTTTCAGCACAATATCATTAAAGCTAATTTTGATAGGGGCAACCTCATTCATTTTGGCACGAGCGGCTATCGCTGCGTCCATATCAATACGCATGGTAAGGAAGAAGTGGGGAGCAGTGAAAAGGCTTTCACTTAATCTGCGTGCTATAACTTTGCGCATTTGAGAAACCGGTACATCATCAAAACTCACAACACCTGCAGGGGCAGCTGGGGCAGTGGGCTTCGCTGTACTTGTTGAAGGGGCGCTCGTTACTGCCGGTTGAGGAGCAGGAGCAGCACTTGGTGTAGCTATAAAACCATCTACATCCGATTTTGTAATTCTGCCGTTATCGCCGGAACCTTTTACATATTTAAGATCAACTCCTTTTTCTGCCGCTAATTTTTTTGCTAAAGGAGAAGCGAAAATTCTTCCTTCATTTACAACTGTGGATGTGGCAACAGTAGACGCTGCCGCAGGAGAAACAGTTGATGCCGCTGCAACTTGAGGCGTAGCTGTAGTATTATTAGTTGCTCCGCTGGTACCGGATTTAGCAGCTGCTAAGATGGGAGCTATATCCATTCCGGCTTTGCCGATAATGCATAATAAATCATTGACTAAAATTTTCTCACCGGCTTTTGCACCCTGATAAAGCAATACACCATCCTTGTAACTCTCCAATTCCATGGTAGCTTTATCGGTCTCAATATCGGCCAATACATCTCCTTTCTTTACAGTATCGCCTACATTTTTTTGCCATCCTGCAATCACACCTTCCGTCATGGTATCACTCAAGCGGGGCATGAGCACAACCTCTTCCATCGTTGAAATATCTACCGCGTTTGAAGAAGATACTGGCACTTCGTTGGAAGCAGCGGGGGTTACTGTATCCGTAACAGGTGCAGGAGAGCTCGTTGAAGTTACTGTGCCCCCATTCTGATGAATTTTTACTAATTCGCTGATATCTTCTCCCTGCTTTCCAAAAATGGCGAGTAAATCATTTACCTGCAGTTTGCCTCCATTAGGGGTTCCAATATGTAAGAGCACACCATCCTGATAGCTTTCGAGCTCCATGGTAGCTTTATCTGTTTCAATTTCTGCCAATAAATCACCTTTTTTCACGGTATCGCCAACCTGCTTGTGCCATGATGCAATTACGCCTTCAGTCATGGTATCACTCAAACGGGGCATTAAGATCACTTCAGCCATTGTAGTATCATTTATAGGGCGTGAAATTACAGGATTTTTTGGCATTTTATTGCCCCTGCGCCAAGCTATATGCTTTTTTATCTCCCCACATGTTCAATAATTCGGTAGAACATATTTTGAAATCTTGCATTAACCTTCTATATAACTCGAGTATATCTGTTTGCGTGAGCGGTGTATCACCTAAACTTTCAAAGCGACAACGATATTGATTTACCAGGTTAGTAAATACCGATCCTTTTGGCCAAACCTGTGTTCCTCTATTACTGATCGTTACTAATTTAAAAATATCGAGGGTATGCTTCAAACATTTTTCAGCCACTAAATTAGGTTGCTCATTACTTTCGATGAACATGTCTACCCCTACAATAAACTCTTCTACCGTTTCTGTGGTTTCGAGCATGGGGTTTTTCTCAAGCTTAAATACCGTAGGCGTTGCAGGCATATTGCTGAGTAGTGGTTTCGGGTTATGAGCCGGCTGTTTTCCAAAATTGCTAATGATAGCTGCAGCAAACTCGGTGGTATTTAAGGCCGGAGAATTCTTATCGCCAAAATCGCCCGTATGCTTACCACTTTCTAATGTATAAAGCAAAGCGTTTTCAATCATGGCAGAAGTTTCCATGAGCCCTAAGTGGCGGAGCATACCAAAACCACTTAGTAATAATGCCGTAGGGTTAGCAATATTTTTTCCTGCAATATCTGGTGCTGTTCCATGTACCGCTTCAAAAATAGAGATATGGTCCCCAATATTAGCCGAAGGTGCAAAGCCTAAACCTCCCACTAAACCGGCACATAAATCACTCACAATATCCCCTTGTAAATTGGTGAGTACCACTACATCAAACAAATCGGGCTTACTCACCAGCTTCATACAAAGGTCATCTACAATTACATCATCAGCCTTTAACTCTGGATATTCTTTCGCTACTTCATAAAACACTTCTAAAAATAACCCATCGGTTATTTTCATGATATTGGCTTTATGTCCGCATGTGATTCTCCTCGCCCCCTTTTTCTTGGCCATTTCGAAAGCGTATTTAATGACCTGCATACTTCCGGGGCGGGTAATAAATCTTCTGCTGAGTGCCACATCATTGGTAAGCATGTGTTCGATACCCCCATAGGTATCTTCTATATTTTCACGAACAATGGTTATATCTATAGGTATCCCTGCCTTACTAAACACGGTATCTACACCGTGTAAGGTTTGAAAAGTTCTTTTATTGGCATAGGTATTCCATGTTTTACGGGCGGTTACATTCACACTTTTCACTCCCTTTCCCTTTGGCGTTTCCATGGGGCCTTTGAAAAGAATACCTAAAGACTCGATAGTTTGCTGGGCTTCCGGGGTCATGCCATTACTAAATCCTTTATCAAATACCCATTTACCCATATCTACGAAATCATATTCAAGCGGTACCTGGGCGGCATTAAAAATAGAAAGTACCGCATCCATAATTTCAGGACCAATTCCATCTCCTTTTGCAACAGCAATCTTTGTCATGTTTTATTTTTTCAGGTGGAGCAAAAGTACGGCTCACTTCCTCAAATTCATTATTAATTCGCATTTAATTCATCCCCAAAAGTTGTACAGGCTGTTAATTTTCTTAACTTTATACCATAACCTAACCTATGATTTCAAAAATATCGGAAGGCATAGAAATTACCGTTGAAACTTTTTATCAGGACGACTACAGTAATCCGATGAAAGGTGAATTCATGTTTGCTTACCGTATTACTATTGAAAATCATAACAAATTCACAGTAAAATTATTACGTCGCAAGTGGGTGATATTTGATAGCAACGCTGAAAAGAGAGAGGTTGAAGGGGAGGGCGTTGTGGGGGTTCAGCCTGTACTAAGCGCAGGAGAAAGTTATCAATATGTAAGTGGGTGTAATTTAAAAACAGAGATGGGAAAAATGTACGGCCACTATGATATGGAAAATCAGTATAATAAAGAGATCTTTTCTGTAAAAATTCCCGCCTTCGAATTAGTGGCTCCGGCAAAATTAAATTAGGGTTTATATTTTGCCTCTGCAAAAAGACTGTTAGGATCTTTTTCCATTAATATTTTCATGGTTGTTGAAGGATTTTTTTGCATCCATTTTTTTACAATTTGCCAGCCCACAAACAATCCTATTCTTCCCGGAGAGTTGGTGCCCAAAGCCGCTGTATAAGGCCCATCATTAATAAAATCTCTGGTTAATTCAGGATCGGATTTATATAAAATATCGGCTTGAATAAAATAGCTCCAAACAGCTCTCTCGTTATCTATTACATCTGCCAGTTGTGATTTGGTATATCCTATTTTTAAGGTATCGGCAGTTGTGGGTAATATGGCATCTAATAAATACAATCTTTTACCGGCCTCAACCATTTGTGCAACTAGTGGTAATCCTAAGCTTTTGTTTGGATAGATATCGTCGATAACGGTATTCATCACACTAACCGGAATATATGCCCGATCAAATTTCCGAGATATAAAAGTTGGATAGAGTGCTTGCGCCTGTTCAGTTTTATATAAGGAATGATCGGCGCCTAAAAATAATTGTAAGCCTATGGCTACCGCATCATTAGTAATGATACTGGCATAACTATTTATTGGACCGATAAAAGTGATGAATTTGGTAGGTAATTTATAAGTAGGAAAATAATAATGTAGATATCTAAAACCATTTTGTATGGTTGCGGAAGTTTGACTGATATTTCCAAATGTTTTCTGTACATCAGCATAGAGTGGCCGGTAACTTTGTATAAATGAGCGAATATCTGTATTGGCGTCGGCTTTAACGGTACCCAGGATATTGTACAAGAAATCGTCATTAAACGTTCCATATTTTTTTGCCAATGCAGGAAGCGATTCATTCAACTTCAACGTGTCTAACGAAAAAAAATCATTTTCATACCGAAATGTTTGGAGAGGCACTTGAATATGGGAGATATCCGGTAGCTTTCTACTTTTACTGCAACCACTTACAAAAAAGAAGCATATTAGAATTAAAATACGATTCATACACGAAATAAAGAAAACATTGATAATACTATTGTTAAAATAGTGAACTTTGCAGGATGAAAGTTTTTATTGCCCAGCAAAACTACCATATTGGGAATTTTGAAGCGAATACCAAAAAAATAATCGAAGCGATTGAAACGGCTAAGAAAGAAGGTGGGGACCTCATTTTATTCAGTGAAATGTGTGTATGCGGTTACCCGGCAAGAGATTTCGTTGAGTTTGCTGATTTTATAGAACAATGCGAAGACGCTATTGAGAAAATAAAAATACATGCCGATACTATTGGTGTACTCATTGGTAGTCCTGCAAGAAATACCAAACAAAAAGGCAAGAGCCTATTCAACACGGCCTATTTTTTATATGAGCAGGAAATAAAAGCTTCCATTCAAAAAACACTATTGCCTACCTATGATGTGTTTGATGAATACCGCTATTTCGAACCTGCCTTTGAATGGAATACCATTTTATTTAAAGGCAAGAAATTAGCCATCACCATTTGTGAAGATATTTGGAACCTCGGGGATAGTGCGCTTTATAGGATTTGTCCGATGGATATATTGATGGAACAGAAACCGGATATGATGTTGAACCTAAGTGCATCTCCATTCGATTATACCCATGATGAAGACAGGAAAGCGATCATAAAAGCCAATGTATTGAAGTATAAAATTCCTATGTTTTACTGCAATGCAGTGGGTAGCCAAACCGAAATTGTATTTGATGGGGCTTCCTTAATTTTTGATAAGGATGCGAATTTATGTATGGCATTGCCGATGTTTGAAGAAGCCCTCGTGGGGGTTGACTTACATGATGATGGTACTATCAACACGCCCATACTCGAACCGGCAAGCCGTGTGCCCGATAAAGAATTAAATCCGGCAACATTAGAAGAAAACTTAAACATTGCGCAAGTATATGATGCATTGATATTAGGTATTCGCGACTATTTCAAAAAAATGGGTTTTACCAAAGCCATATTGGGTTCTTCCGGCGGTATTGATTCAGCGGTAACCTTAGCCCTTGCATGTGATGCGTTGGGTGCTGAAAATGTAAGAGCTATTTTAATGCCTTCTCCCTACTCTACCGATCATTCTGTGAATGACGCTGTAACCCTTAGCAATAATTTGAATAATCCGTACGATATTGTTCGTATAGATGGTATTTATAATAACTTTTTAGAAACCCTCCAACCCATATTTAATGGATTGCCATTTTCTTTAGCTGAAGAAAATATACAAAGCCGAAGCAGGGGTAATCTGTTAATGGCTATTGCCAATAAATTCGGGTATATATTATTGAATACTTCTAATAAAAGTGAATTAGCTACTGGTTACGGCACACTCTATGGCGATATGGCCGGGGGCTTGGGCGTTTTAGGTGATTGTTACAAACTACAAGTGTATGCTTTGGCTAAGTACATTAATAGAGAAAAAGAAATCATCCCCCATCATATTATTACAAAAGCCCCAAGTGCAGAGTTAAGACCGAACCAAAAAGATAGTGATAGCTTACCTGATTACACAATACTCGATAAACTACTATATCAGTATATTGAAAGAAGAAAAGGACCGGAAGAAATCAAAGCCCAAGGCTTCGATCCTACATTGGTAGATCGTACATTAAAAATGGTGAATACAAACGAATACAAAAGAAATCAATTTTGTCCTATCATTCGCGTTTCGCCAAAAGCTTTTGGTGTGGGAAGAAGGGTGCCGATTGTGGGCAAGTATTTGAGTTAGAGATTCTCGATAATACCTGCAATTCCTTGTCCGCCACCTACACAAGCGGTTACCATTCCATATTTTTTATTCAATCGCTTCATATCATTTAGCAATTGAACGGTTAATTTACAACCGGTACATCCCAGGGGATGCCCTAAAGCTATGGCTCCACCATTAATATTAATTATATCGGTATTAAGATTTAATTCTCTTATCACGGCAAGTGATTGAGAAGCAAAGGCTTCATTTAATTCAATAAGTTCAATATCACCAATTTGCATATTGGCTTGCTTGAGTACTTTAGGAATAGCAGCTACGGGTCCGATACCCATAATTCTTGGGTGAACCCCTGCAACGGCACAATTCACTAATCTACCGATGGGCTTCAAACCCAACTCATTTACCATACGCTCACTCATTACTACCACAAATGCGGCACCATCACTAGTTTGTGAGGAATTACCTGCAGTTACCGATCCCGTTGCAGAGAAAGCTGGTTTTAATTTACTCAACCCCTCTACAGTAGTATCGGCACGT
This sequence comes from Sediminibacterium sp., assembly GCA_017537025.1. Classification (GTDB taxonomy): domain Bacteria; phylum Bacteroidota; class Bacteroidia; order Chitinophagales; family Chitinophagaceae; genus Sediminibacterium. Next base: position 436,622 of record JAFWCB010000008.1, on the reverse strand, counting down.
AATCCTTCATCGGTATCTACGATATAATTACGCACTGCTTTTTTCCCTTTTTCGTTGATATAAGTTTCCTCAACTGTGATAGGCAATATTCCCGATTTAAAATATCCATTTTCAATCGCCGTTTTAGCTTTTCGATGAGAATGAAAAGCAAATTCGTCTTGATCTGCCCTCGATACATTATATTCTTTGGCAACAGCTTCTGCCGTTAAACCCATACTTAAATAATAATCCGGTTCATCTTTAGCAATGGCATAGGAAGGAACTGTTTTCCAGCCTGCGGTGGGCACTAAGCTCATGCTTTCAGTTCCCCCGGCCACAATACATTCAGCCATACCGGTTCTAATTTTTGCGGTTGCCATGGCAATGCTTTCCAATCCGCTGGCACAATATCTATTAATGGTAATACCCGGTACTTCTATGCCCAGTGCCTTCGCCGCAATAATTCTACCAAATTGTAAGCCCTGTTCTGCTTCAGGTACTGCATTACCTACTATTACATCATCAATTCGTTTTGTGTCTAACTGAGGTAAAGAAGCTGCTAAGCCCTTTAATACTTCAACTGCTAAATCATCGGGGCGAAAAAAGCGGAATCCCCCTTTTTTGCTTTTGGCAACTGCGGTTCTGTAACCGGCAACGATATATGCTTCCTGCATAATGGCAATATTTAGAGGATCAAATGTAGGGAAAAAGATTAAAAGTTGTTTATGCAACCATTATTGCCGGATAGAAAAAACTACCTTCGCCAAAAATTGCGTTTTGTATCCGATTCTAAGAGATATTTTGTTCCGATTCGATCCTGAAAAAGTGCATTATTTTTCCATGAATGCACTTCGCGCAGCCAATAGTATTGGATTTATGAATCATTTGATCAGGCAGCAATTTACCTATCAAGGAGAGTCCCTACATAAAACAGTTTTCGGATTAAATTTCACAAACCCGGTTGGTTTAGGCGCCGGTTTCGATAAAAACGCTTTGTATTTACCCGAATTAGCCGCTCTAGGATTTGGTTTTGTGGAAACAGGAACTATTACCCCAAAAGCACAAGCAGGTAACGATAAGCCCAGATTATTTAGATTGTCCGCGGATAAAGCTTTGATCAATAGAATGGGATTTAATAATGATGGGCTTAGCCAAATAAAGGAACGGTTAATACAATATCGATTACAACAGGAAGGAGTCTCCAATCGTATGATCGTTGGCGCAAATATTGGTAAAAATAAACTTACCCCTAATGAAGAGGCGGTTAAGGATTATTGTATTTGTTTTGAAACATTGCACCAGTGCGCCGATTATTTTGTGGTAAATGTGAGCTCACCCAATACTCCGGCTTTAAGAGAGTTGCAAGAAAAACAAGCCCTACTCAAAATTTTTGACGGGTTGAATAATATCAATGCAGCGCAAAAAAAACCAAAACCATTATTATTAAAAATTGCCCCTGATCTTTCTCAAGCTCAACTGGATGATATTATTTCGCTTGCTTTTGAAATGAATTTAAGTGGACTCGTAGCCACCAATACAACATTAGATAGATCGAATCTTTCTGCTACATCTACCTCCCAAGTAACTGCCATTGGCATGGGCGGGTTAAGCGGAAAACCGGTAACAGCACGGGCTACTGAAGTGGTGCAATACCTTGCTAGGCAAACAGATTATAAGATACCCATAATCGCCAGTGGAGGAATTTTTACCGGCGCGGATGCTAAAGAGAAAATGGATGCGGGTGCTGCTTTGGTTCAAGTGTGGACGGGTTTTGTTTATGAAGGCCCGAGCATTGTGAAAAATATTTGTAATTATATTGCTGCCAATTAGTATGGAATATCTTTTTACAACAGAAAGTTTAGTTAGCTTTTTAGTACTTACCATTTTAGAAATAGTACTCGGGATAGATAATGTAATATTCGTAAGCATTATCATGAGTAGATTACCAAAAGCCTTACAACCTAAGGCAAGATTTATATGGATGATCACCGGTATCATATCGCGTACTATATTATTATTTTGCTTAAGCTGGCTTTTACAACAAAAAGGGAAACCCGTTTTTACTATCCTGAACAAGCCATTTGATTTAGCAAGTTTGGTGATGTTAGGCGGAGGTTTATTTTTACTATATAAAACGGTAAAAGAAATTCACCACAAATTAGAAGGTGAAGAAGATGCTATAGGTAAGTCCCAAACAAAGGCTCTTAGTTTTAGTAATGCTGTGATACAAATAATACTTATTGATATGGTATTTAGTTTTGATAGTATAATTACTGCCGGAGGTACTGCCAAACATTTAGAAGTAATGATAAGTGCTGTTATAATTGCTATGCTTATCATGTTTTTATTTAGTCCGAAAATTGCCACTTTCATACATAAACATCCTACTTTAAAAATGTTGGCACTCTCCTTTTTGGTGATGATCGGGTTTGTATTATTGGTGGAGGGATGGGATGCGGAAGGGGCACATGAACTGCATTTAAAAAACTATGTTTATTTCGCTATGGCATTTTCTTTTGGGGTTGAATTGTTAAATATGCGTTTGCGCAAAGCAACCACTCAGCCTGTTGAATTACGTGAGCCAACTTTCATTGCGGAGCCTCCGGAAGATTTGAATCAGTCTAAATAAATTTATTAAAAGTTTAACCGGAAAGAAGCGAATACACCAAATCTGCGGGCAGGGTCTGTAACAATAGATTTAGGAGATACACCCCAAACAAAATCTACCCGAAAAAAACGAAGTATATTATCTATACCGGTTCCAATTTCCATATACACATTATTATCTAACGATTGATATGGATAGTTGCCTACAAAATTATAGGCTTTATTAGCATCTGATAAACTACCCACTACAGCTTTAGCACTCCAAAACTGCCTGAATTTTAATTTACGGGTAATTGGCAAAAAGCGAAATAGTCCACTTCCTATATTATGTTCTACATTAAATCCGGTATATGAATCGGTTAAATATTCAAACTGATGCATGAGGTTAAAAGCATATTTATTAAAATAAAATAGCTCATTACCTGGTAATATGTCCAGCATTTGATAAGGTGCCGTACCAAATACTTTACCACCAAAAAAGTTATAATAGAAATAGCCGTAAGGAGCCAAGCTAACATAATCAGATATAGTTAGGTCTAATTTGTGATAATCATTGGTACTATTAAAAACACCCTGCCACGCTTTGGTGTATTTTAATTCTACTACCGGGTATAAACTACCAAAAGAAGTACGTATAAAGTTATCTTCAATAAAATGTTCTGCAAAAGCATACCTTAACGTAACGGCTGTTTCAAAAGTTTGAAAGGGATTCCCGGTTTTAGTTGCAAAAAATGATTCTGCAGGTAGGTTTTTTAGCGGAGAAAACCTTCTTCTATTACCACTGATACCGATACTCAAGCCCCAGCCGGTTTCTTTAAAAAATTCCATTTTAGTTTCTTCAATACGTTGAAATTTAAAAGGAATATTGGGTCGGCGAAAAATGGTTGCAAAAATATTATCAGTACCTAACTGATCATAATATATCTGGCGGTTATCCAAATCATTTTTATAGGTGAACTGTAAATACGTCCACAACTCTCTATCAAATAAATACTTAGCTTGGAATTTACCTTTCCATTCTTGGTCGTTAGTACCATAAGCAGCGTAGCCAGAGAAATTCCATTTATTACTAAAGCCCCGGTTGGTAGCTATATCAAATCGGAAACGGCCACCTTCCCAAACATTTCCGCTAACCCAATAATACCAGGGGCCTAATCTGATGTTACCAAAATCTTTTGTGCCTTTCGCCAATACTTCAATAGCATCTCTATAAAAAATATAGGTAGGGTTCTTATTAAGGGTGTCAATTACTTTGTATACCGTTATTTCATTTTTATCGAGTGGTTCATGCCTTTTTTTTGTCCAAAAAGAATCTGTATAAGATTCTCGATCTTCGGCAACATCTATTTGTAAACTTTTTTTATTTTTTTGTAATTGGGCAATGGTTGATTCATTGTTAACAATGATATTCGTGTATGTAGTTGTTTTTCTCCCTTTAAAACCAAGTTTTCCCGAGCCGATTGGTGCAATATCGGCCACGAATTTATCTTTATAAATAAACCAAGTAGTATCGTTGATTTTTTTGAACTCCTGAATAAGGGTTAAGCCCTCGATAAAATTGATGTTCACTTCAGCAGAAGGGCGAAGGGTAATTTTTTGTACTGCAAATGCGGTATCAAATACCCAACAATCTCCATCAAAAGTATTTTCGCCTTTTCTTTTCCCACTAAATCGCAGATGTACTAACCGCTTTCCATTCATATAAGCAGTATCTGCTAATTTGAAATGATAATAGTTATCGGCATTAGCATTAAATGGGCTGATATATTCTTTATCAAATACAGGTATAAAATTATTGAACACATTTATATTTTGATAAGTACCCCCAAGTTCTTTTACTAAACTTTCATTCTCAACTCCATTTGTTTTGGTAGCTTTTATTCTTTCATATATTTTTTCAGGATCTTTTTGAAAATAATAATCGGAAAGGGTTTCTGAAAGATAAATAGGAAGGTATGGCTTGGTTTCAGAGGTGGAATCAATATAGTCGAATACGAAATTGAGTGGTTTGATTAAAGCATTTTTGGATAGTTTTTCTTTATGGATATTATTGATATCCAATTCTAGTTTATTATGTATTTCGTAAGCATAGTTTTTCCAAACTTTTTTATCACTATGCGATTTATTGGCCATTATCTTGCGCCAGAACCATAAAGCTCTATTATATTTTACACGTACAATTGCTTCATTAGAAGGTGGCAAAAGTTCCAGTAAAGGTTCGATGAATGCCGTATCTTTTATCGTAGTAATAGCTATACGCCAAACTTTATATCCAACACTACTAACCACTAAAGTATCATGAACCGCCGGAGTAGTAAGTTTGAAAACAAAATTGCCGGCCGAATCGGTAAGCATTCCCTTACCCGATTTTTTAAATATCACGGAGGCAAAAGAAATAGGTTCATTGCTTTGCTTATCCCGTACAATGCCCTGTAAAGTAACTTGCTGGGCGTGTGTATATTGTACTAATAAACATAGAGAAGATAGTACGCAAAAAAAGAATCCATTACGCCACATTTTCACAATTCTGTTATTAAAAGTCGAAGCCCATTGCAAAATAGTAAACCGGTTTACCTACAAAAAAACCTTTCATTGGCCAACCTGCATCAAACTTCAAGAAATAGCCGAGTAAGGTACTGCGTAACCCGAAACCGTACCCTCCTGCAAAGGGACCAAGTCCGCCAGCATCTACCCGTACAACCACCGGTGTACTAGGTGAGGTAATTACATCTCCCGGGCGTTTAATACCGTTATATTTTCCATTCCAAGCCGTTCCTAAATCAACAAACTGTATGACTTGAAGATTTCGGATAAAGGCACTGTTAATTGGTTTATCAATAAATGTAGCAAATACAGGTAACCTAAATTCACTGTTTATAACAAATGCATTATTACCATTTGCAATATTTTGCTGATATCCTCGCATATTCACAGCTAATGTTTGAAATGCATACGTTTGATCGGCTGCCGGTTTATTCTGATTATTAAATTTAGGGCCTATCCAACCATCAACTCCACCGAGATAATAAATCAGTTTTTGTCCGCCCCATGAGAAATCTGCTGCGGCTCTTCCCGCCCAAATAAAGTTTCTATATATTTTATGATAGTATCTGCCATCGAATCCAAAATTCATAGTTGGCTTACCGTTATTAAGTGCCGTTTTAATATTAGGAAGATTTACATCCATATATATTTTATAGCGAAGCCCATTCCAAATATTCTGTGTGGGGTTCAATGTATTATCATGCACATATTCCAATCTGGAAACGAAGAAGCGTATTAAGGTGTCTGGAAATGCTAGGGCATTAGGATTGGAAATACCGGTGGCATTATCGAAAGGCTTTAACACACCTCTATCATTCCTGATACCTGCCGTTAAGCGAATACTTTTAACTGCATTAAAAGCATAAGTTGCATTAGCTTGATACAGGTTCGTATAAAGCATATTATTGAAGGATGTATTAAAGAAATTAGAAACATTACTTCTATAATATGTAAAGCCCCAATCAATTTTTCCACGATAGTTCTGAAAGGAAAGCATTAAATCTTTATCGGCAAGATTTGTTCCGAAACGAAAGCCGGCTACAAATCGAATATCTTCCATCAATTCACTTACACCAACTCTAAAAGTGAAGTTGAAATCATTCCCGTTATTTAATTGAATAGGTCCTGAGCCGCCCGCATAAGGTTGATACCTATTCACTAAAATATTATTGCTAAATCCAACCAAGGCATAATCCGCATTAAACTTCCGGTTATAATCGAATAATTTGGATTTTGATAGCGTTGAGGTCTTGGGTTGGGTAAATAAGGGAATTGCATTTAACTTCTTCGTAGTATCCGTTTTTTCGTCTTCAAATTCAGTTTGAAAAAAATCTTTCACTACTTTCTTAGCCGTATCGGTTACAGGTTTGGATTTATAAGTAATTGCTCTTCCATCTGCATTTTTTCTTTCATCATTCTGCCGCTTCATATATTCGGAGGGGCGCGGGTTCACGTTTCTCTTATTAAGCGCTACTTCATCTACTTTAAGCTTATACACAAACTTGAAGTCGCCTTCTCTTCTTACCTCGCTTACTTGCCCCTTATCGCCCGCAATTCTTGTTTCCAGTAAAGAGCTTTGATAATTCGTAATAGGAAATGTATAGGTAGAATCTTTAAATACTTGGAAATAGCTCACGCTATCGGGCTCTTGCTTTTGCCAGGCTATCAATGTGGAGTCAAACTCTTTAGGAGAAGGGTTACGTAATATTTCATCACCAATGTAGTATAGCGTATCTAATCCATTTCTTTGTGTAGCAAAAAAACCGGCCCATCTGTTACCAATACCATTCTCATCAGAAACAAAGGTAAAATGATTCGTATTATACTGCATGGGGAAACGTGCATTACCCGACTTAATATTGGTAAGTTGGGCAATTTGTTTTTCCTTACTGTTATTCAAGATATCTACCATAAATATATTATAGCGATATCTGCTTGGTAATACGGTATCTGTTGAAAGGGCATTACTGTTAGGGCGGTTCGAAGCAAAAATGATACCTACTCTATTGGGAAAAGCGACCACTGTAGGATCTAAATCGTCATAAATATCATTGGTTATTTGTGTTGTTTTTTGCTCTTCGATTTTGTAGGTGTAAATATCTGTATGTCCGTTTTTTACCGCACTCATTACCAAAGTATTAGCATCCAACATAAAGCTGGCATCTAATATCTGATCGAAGCCATCGATAGTTTGTTTAAATCTTTTATAACGTGCGATATTATCATATACGAACATTTTTATTTTCCCATCTTCCCAGTAAATCACCAATAAACGAGAACCTTTTCCATCCCAAGCCATGATTGGATAGTTGGGGTTGATATCGCCTTGGCGGGTAAGTACGCCACTTTTTAGTAGGGTTTTAGTGTCGTAAAAATTATCAACCAATTTTACGCTATAAATTCCTTTTCTAAATTCTAAGGCCGCATAGGTATTACTTTTAGGGTTAGGATTTACCTGAAAACGTAAGTAATCTTTATTTGTTACATCCTCAGAAACTGTTAAAGACCCTTTAACCTGATTACGACGCTGACGAATATCAGTGATATATCTATTCTGTTGAAAGACCATGAAATCATTCAGAATTTCTTTGAATTTTTTCTTACAAATTCGCAAACAGGCATTGTTTACATTTTTGTATATCCTAGAGAGATAAAGCAGATAAGTAATATTTTCTTTTCTATATTTTTCGCCGATATAATTCCAAAATGCTTGTCCGGCTAGTAGTGGTTTTTCGAAAGCAAACTGATAGAAATTTTTATACCTTCCACTGAGTATAGCGCTTTTTAATTGATCGTCTTTCTCAGTGCTCCAAGGTTGCGCAGCATACGCTACATATCCGTCAACCATCCATTTGGGCAGGTCGAGTAAAGCTTGGTTACTGGCAAATTCGCCAATATCATCACCGAATAATAAATTATCGGTTAATACTCTCGCAATACCTTCCCTAATTTGTAACCTGAGATGATCATGATTTCCATCAAAATAAACCACTAGTTTATTATTTACCAACTTGGTAGTTCCACCCGCATTTTGCCAATCGCTACCCAAGCCGATATTAGTACTTTTATAATCGTTATAATTATTATAGACTACGATGTTTGCCCTACGTTGAAGGGAGTATTCGATAAAATTCTCGATAGGCCTGAGTTCTTCTTCGGCTACTTGGGCTACAAATTTACCGAGTTCTACTCCACCTTGTGAGGTATAGGTGTTGAAGTTAGGAGATTGATAAAATTTCCATATGAACTTCTTATGCTGTATCCTATTTTTACCGAACTCAACACTATTTACTTGAGCGAGTAAAAGCTGTGGGGCAGCATATAGTAAAAAAACGAAAAAGGCACACTTACAGATTCTATTCAATTGCATATCCGAACTTTGGCTTTTAAAATTAGTCATTTACTACTAAAACGAACAAAATTAGCATATGATAAACGTTAAGGTTTTTACATTCAGTCCTATTCAAGAGAATACCTATGTGCTTTATAATGATGCCAAACAGGCTCTCATTATTGATCCGGGCTGCTATTTTACGGAAGAGGAGGAAAAATTGCGTGCCTTTATAGATACAAACTCGCTGCAACCCAAACAACTGCTCAATACACATTGCCATTTAGATCATGTTTTTGGTAATAAATGGGTACATGATACCTATAATATCCCGCTATATATTCACCCGGATGAAGAGAAGATGCTTGAGCTAGCACCGCTTTCGGGGGAGAAATGGGGGTTACCCTTTACAAATTATTCAGGACCCATTCATCATTTACAAGAAGGAGATACGATTCAACTGGGAAATGATGCCCTTACCATTATTTTAACACCGGGTCATTCGCCAGCCAGTATTTGCTTCTATTCTGAAGAACAACAATTTTTAATTGGGGGAGATGTTTTGTTTAGGGAAAGCATTGGGCGAACAGATTTACCCGGGGGGAACCACGATACCCTGCTTAAAAGTATTCGAGAGAAATTATTTGTGTTGCCGGATGATGTAGTCGTATTTCCCGGACATGGCATCAAAACCAGTATTGGATATGAAAAGAGAAATAACCCTTTTCTACAAAATTAATCTGAACTTGCGAAACGAGTGTTGAATGCTGTTATGAATATAGCCCCTAAATTTTTATGTGGGGGTACGTAATCATCAAATTTTTCTCGATTAGAGCCTACAAAGCGAATAGCCAAGCTGTTCCATAATTGGGGCCAATTCAGGTTTTTTCCTGATCGCAACTGTTCCGCTATAACATCAATCAATCCTTGATTAATAATACCTGCACCAATTTGTTTAGAGGAAATGATATGGGCACCCGGAGACCTTTCGAGCACATCATTTAATTTTTGATAGCCCCCGCAACTACCCAATACCACTAGTTTGGCTGAAGATGGCATTTTTTGAATGGTTTGTTTTAGGTAGTAGCTGTGTCCGCGATGAATGACGATTGATGGGTGGATATTATTATCCTCCAAATAGCTGTTTAAGCTGTCTTGCGCTTGCGAGTCGAGCTCGAGCGTTTCATCCAAAGGTAAATTGGCATAAATCGTTATAGGCGTTCCTTTTACTGAATTTACTTCCACCCATTGTGATTTTTTTATGATCTTCCAATTGGAGTTGGTGAATTTTTTTAGGAATGCATTAAATACGACTCCGCCATCTTTATCGCCATAAAAAAATTGTTGCAGATTAATTTTACCGGAAACAGTATCTTTTAGCAGTGTAATAGGAAGTTCGTAAATGGGAGGGATACCAAGTGTTTGAGAGAGATCTATTTTATTGGTTGAATCGAGTGAGGTAAATATTTTTTGTAGTAATCCATAAACTATTTCTCCTTTCTTAATTTTCGTTTGCAAGCAACGTTCCAGTTCAAAATTTACCTGGTTAACCATGAGTTTTCTTAATTGCAGATCATAAATACTGGAGTAGGAATCAGCAACATCAACAGCATCTTCTAGTGAATTTGTTTTTTCTAACCCCATCACAAATTTCTTCATTAGGTTCTCTGCATCGTATCTATCCATTCGACTTAAAAAATCATCCAGTTTATTATAGGCAGCTGCCATTTTGATGAATTTCTTATAACTATCATATTTTACTTGTGTTAACAATGAATCAGATCGAGGAATACTCATTTGAGTAAATATCCGAGGATAAACCCCCGAAACAAAACTGGAGGTATACATTTCTTCTTCCCCCATAAGGGCTAAATAATAGAGTTCAATGGCATTTAGACCTTCCAATTTTTTAAACCGAATAGTTTCATTTTTTTCAGTGTGCAAAGCATTGATATCATTAATAAAACCGTCGATCGCTTTTGATTTAAGCTTTGCGTTTAATACCTGCACTGCCATTGGTGTATCTCCCCGCCGCATTCTTTCGGCATAAGCAATTCTGGCTTGTACCAATAGCCGAAAGTAGGGGACGGCAGAATCATTTCGCAAATAAGGAGTGATGGAGTCCATAGACAAAGCACCACTGTTCAATTGATCCAAAAAAGGGAAATACATTCTTCCGGTACGCATTAATGATAGGCGTGAAATCAATTTAATCAGGGGGTGATTAACAGATTGAATTTTGCGACCTAAAGCATTTGGCGCTGCGGCATAGCTATACAATTCTTCCGGATCTTTTTTACCTGCTACGATAATGAGGGAATCTGCATAACTACTTTGCGGATAGCGTGTTAAAATAGCAAGTATACGTGTTGGATTTCGTTCGCATTGTTTGAGTACAAGCAAGTCTTTGGCAGCTTCAATACCAATATTTGATTTTAGGGCAAAGTTATCGGTAAGTACGGTGGCTGTTTCGAGTAACATGGTTTTAACCAGTGGTGCAATGGAAGATTGATCCCAATCTTTCTGCATTGCCAAAGCATAGGCCTTTACAAGTGGCAGGTACTCTAAAGGAGGTATATTTCGGGCTTCAAAAGCTGAACGAAACCCTACGAGCAGATCATTCACTCCCCTGAGCCATTTATATTTTCCATTATTATCCAGTTGCTGATTTTGTTCTATCCGAATCCGAAAAAGGTTTATCATTTTCTGCGCGCTATCAATTTGTGCTTGCTCCACACCTGCTCTGGGGAGATGAAGTGAATCGATGGCATTTAATGAGCGAAGAATATATTCATGATGTAGTTGGCGAATGGCAGGTATAGGGGGCATGATATCCTGTGCTTTAACAACAGAAATAGTAGATAAAAGAGAAAAAATTAATATAGATAACTGCTTTACTCCCATGATTTAAAGCACTAAATTACGATTCTGTGAAGAAGCTGTTGTTTTTTCTGTTAACAATTAGATAATAAAGGGAGCTGTTCGCTATGCGAAAGAATGAAATTAACTTTGTGTAAACATTGTGTTAACATGGAAGGCAAATCGAAACAGATTTTAATTGCGGATGATGAAGTGGATATATTGGAAATTGTAGGCTATAATTTGAGTAAAGAGGGATATGAGATATATACGGCCAAAGATGGAAATGAAGCTCTAGAGAAAGCCAAGCAATTAAACCCTGATTTGATTATTTTGGATATCATGATGCCCAAAAAAACAGGGGTTGAAGTTTGTCAGATTTTAAGGTCTCAACCTGCTTTTCAAGATACATTAATTATATTTCTTACGGCTTTAAGTGATGAAGGCTCACATATTAAAGGCTTGGAAACAGGTGCCGACGATTATGTAAGCAAGCCTATTAGTCCGAAAGTATTGACTTCTAGAGTAAATGCTTTATTTAGGAGGGTAAGTAATAAAGAAACCGGTAAAACGATTTCTGTTGGTAATATTCTTATAGATCCGGTTAAGTTTCTGGTAACTATTAACAATGATGAGATCATCCTTGCCAAAAAAGAATTTGAATTATTGTATTTGTTAGCTTCTCGGCCCGGACGTGTTTTCTTAAGAAACGAAATCCTCTCTCAGGTTTGGGGTAATGATGTAATTGTTGGAGATAGAACCATTGATGTACATATCCGAAAAGTACGCCAAAAATTGGGGGTTGATTGTATTACCACGGTTAAAGGAGTGGGGTATAAGTTTGAATTATAGTGTAAAGTGAGTAGTGGATAGTGAGAAGTAAAGAAACACAGGTTACCAATTGCTAAACACTTCACACTAAACACTACCCACTAATTATTACCTTTACAAAGTGTTTAAAACCAAGAACCTCTCTCCCCAGCAGCTTTCCGCATTCACAGCACTTATATTATCTGTGCCGGTGTCTTTAGGTATCTTTTTTCTTCGCCCGGATTGGGTTATAGCACTCGTTTCACTTATTGTTATTTTTATTGGTAATTATTTGATGATTCGGTTTGTTTTAGAATCATTTATATACAGAAAAATCAAACTCATATATAAATTTATTTATCAAACCAAAGCAACAAAAAGAGAAGAAACTTATTACAAATATATTTTGCCCCAGAAAGGGATTGACGAAGTAAGAGAAGATGTTGAAAAGTGGGCTGAACAAAGAAGTGCTGAGATAGAGCTATTGAAAACCAATGAAGCTTACCGGAAAGAGTTTTTACAAAATCTTGCACATGAATTTAAGACCCCCATTTTTGCTATTCAAGGTTATGTTGATACGCTTTTAGGTGGTGAGATAGATAATCCTGATATCAGTAAACGATTTTTGGAAAATACTGCCAGAAATGTCGACAGAATGGTGAGCTTAGTTGAAGATCTCGATGAAATTTCTCGTTTAGAAAGTGGTGAACAGCCTTTATATAAAGAGCATTTTATCATTCAGGATCTGATACGTGAAGTATATGAAGCGCTCTCCATAAAAGTGGTTAGTAAACATATAAAGGTTGGCATCAAAAAAGGTTGTGAGTACCCCATAACTGTATTCGCAGATAAAGAAAAAATAAGACAGGTCATTACAAATTTGGTAGAAAATGCATTAAAGTATGGTAAAGAAGACGGGAACATAGTTGCGAGTATTTATAAAACAGATGAAGAACATGTACTTATTGAAATTAGTGATGATGGTATTGGCATTGCGGAGGAGCATTTACCGCGTATATTCGAACGATTTTACCGAACAGATAGAGGAAGAAGTCGGGATGTTGGCGGAACAGGTCTCGGACTGGCAATTTGTAAGCATATTATTGAAGCGCATGAACAAACCATACATGTACGAAGTAAGATAGATGTGGGAACTACATTAGGTTTTACTTTGGAAAGGCGGAAGGATTAAAAAAGCCCCGATAGAAACCGGGGCGATTCATGAGAAATCTACTAATTTACTCAATTGCTATAAACTGTTTTGCAAAAAACGAGCATTTATATTACCGGAATATTAAGTTCATAAAACTCAATTGTTAAGGATATTCAATATATAGTTTATTTTTTATATATTATATTTATATTAAATATAGTAGTTACTTGCAGCTTATCCTGGTGAACCCTACATTTGCTAAAACTAACATGATATGGGAATCAATACTTTCGGTAAGTTATTCATGCCAAAAAATAAGGTCTTTTATGAGCTATTCGAAGATGTAGCCGAGAAAGTGCATGAGATGGGTATAAAACTGAAAGAAATGGTGAACGAACCCGATTCCAATAAGCGTTCTTCGATTTTATCCCAAATTGAAGATTTAGAGCATAAAAATGATGATAATACGCATCGTATTTTTACCGAATTAGGTCGCAATTTTATTACCCCGTTTGATAGAGAAGATATTCATTACCTCGCTTCCTCTTTGGATGATATTGCCGATTATATTTTTGCATCTGCCAAGAAAATTAATTTTTACAGTGTTAATCCCAATGATACCGGCATCCAAAAAATGGCTGATTTAATTTTACAAGGTTCCATTGAAATCGAAAAAGCAGTTTTTGGTTTAAGAGACATGAAAAACTTGCGGGAAATGACGGAGGCCATGGTGAAGGTAAATAGTATAGAAAACCAAGCAGATGATGTTTTTGATATGAGTATTGAAATGCTTTTTCAGCAAGAAAATGATTTTAAAGAGGTCATTAAAAAAAGGGAGATTTATCAAGTAATGGAAATTGCCACCGATAAATGTGAGGATGCTGCTAATGTGATCGAGTCTATCATTATCAAATATGCTTAGTAATAATCAATTATTGATTATTCATTATTAATTATTATTTCTATGCTTACTTTGTTAATACTCATCATAGTTCTCGCTTTTATTTTTGACTATATTAATGGTTTTCATGATGCTGCGAACTCTATTGCAACGATTGTTTCTACTAAGGTATTAACGCCATTTCAAGCAGTACTGTGGGCAGCTTTTTTTAATTTCACTGCTTTTTTTATTTCAAAATATATTTTCAAAGAATTCGGTATTGGCAATACAGTAGCGAAATGGGTACACGGTGAATTTATTACATTAGAAGTTTTATTAGCAGGTATCATTGCGGCCATTGTTTGGAATTTGATTACCTGGTGGTTTGGTATTCCCTCAAGCTCCTCCCACACTTTGATGGGAGGCTTTGTAGGTGCGGCTTTGGCACATGCCGGCGGTTTGAGCCAACACGGTGTAGACGTAATTAACTACGCTAAAGTTATTCCCACTTTCTTATTTATCTTTCTTGCGCCTTTGATAGGAATGGTTATTGCCTTTGTAATCACAATACTCATTGTACATCTCTGTAAACGATCAAACCCATATAAAGCCGAGAACTGGTTTAAAAGATTACAGCTTCTCTCTTCTGCTGCTTTTAGTTTAGGGCATGGTGGAAATGATGCACAAAAAGTTATGGGCATCATTGGTGCAGCAATGATATTTTATGTTAAGCAAACCAAAGGTGTTACCATGAATTTTAATGAATTTGTAGCGGCCTACGGCTGGGTACCCTTTTGTAGTTTTTTAGCCATTGGATTAGGCACTATGAGTGGCGGTTGGAAAATAGTAAAAACAATGGGTACTCGAATTACAAAAGTGACTCCATTAGAAGGAGTAGCTGCGGAAACAGCTGGAGCCATCACACTATTTCTTACCGAGCATTTCAAAATACCCGTATCAACAACACATACTATTACAGGTTCTATTATTGGTGTTGGTGCCACAAAACGCTTGAGCGCAGTTCGCTGGGGTGTAACTGTAAACTTATTATGGGCATGGATCCTTACCATACCTATCTCCGCTTTTATTGCCGGAATTGTTTATTATATTATCAAGTTATTTGTTTAACACCGATTAATTATCTTGCGGCATATAAATTAAAATATGCCAAAAATTCTTGTTACCGGAGGTTGTGGTTTTATTGGTTCGCATACCGTAGTTGATTTAATAGAAAATGGATTCGATGTAATTTCCATCGATAATTTTTCTCGCTCCACCAACATTGCTTTAGCAGGTATTGAAAAAATAACCGGAAAAAAAATCAAGAACTACAAAGTAGATTTAAAAAATTTCGATGAAACACTAGCTGTGTTTCAAGAGAATGATGATATAGATGGCATTATTCATTTCGCCGCTTACAAAGCCGTTGGTGAATCGGTTGAGCATCCTATTCGCTATTATGAAAATAATATGTTTGGCTTGATTAATTTGTTAAGGTGTGTACAAGAGTTTGGCGTTCCACATTTTGTATTCTCATCATCTTGTACCGTGTACGGAAATCCAGACTCAATACCTGTTACAGAGCTTTCACCCACAAAAAAAGCGGAATCTCCGTACGGTGCCACTAAGCAAATGGGCGAAGTGATACTCCGCGATTTTAGCCATGCAACTGCTACCAATACAATCCTTTTGCGATATTTTAATCCGGTTGGTGCGCATCCATCTATTCATATTGGTGAATTACCGGTTGGTAAACCAATGAATTTAGTACCTGCTATTACACAAACTGCCATTGGCAAATTACCAAAAATGTATGTTCATGGTAACGACTATGATACCCGTGATGGTAGTTGTGTTCGCGATTATATACATGTTTCAGATATTGCCCATGCACATACTTTAGCTATACAGTATTTATTTGATGGTAAAAATGAAACCAGCTGCGATGTATTCAATTTAGGAACAGGTAATGGCGTAACCGTATTGGAAGCCATTGAAACTTTTGAAAAAGTAAGTGGCACTAAGCTAAACTATGAGATAGGTCCACGCCGCGCCGGAGATGTTGTTGCTATATATGCAAATAACGATGCGGCCATATCTAAATTAGGTTGGAATATCAAATATGGCCTAACCGAAATGATGGATACTGCCTGGAAGTGGGAATTAAGGTTGAAGGAGGAAGCTGTAGGGGCGAAGAATAATTAAGAGTTATGAATTAAGAATTATGAATGAAGTATTCTAATTCATAATTCTAAACTATTGATTCAGCATTTTTTCTGCATTCTCTGCAACCTGCAATGCTTCAATAAACTCATCGATATCTCCATTTATAACCGCATCTAAATTATACGATGTTAGTCCTATGCGATGATCTGTTACCCTACCTTGTGGCCAGTTATAGGTTCTGATTTTTGCACTTCTATCACCGGTACTAACTAATGTTTTGCGTTGTCGTGCAATTTCTTCTTCTTGTTTACGTACTTGCTCTTCATATAATTTAGTACGCAACATCACCATTGCTTTTTCCCTATTAGCCAACTGCGAACGCTCGGTCTGACAAACAACCACTACCCCTGTAGGAACGTGTGTAAGAAATACTTTTGTTTCTACTTTATTTACGTTTTGTCCGCCCGCACCACCACTTCTGGCAGTCTCCATTTTCACATCACTTTCTTTCAATTCAAAATCTAGTTCCTCTGCTTCGGGCATAACAGCAACTGTAGCGGCAGATGTATGTACCCTGCCTTGTGTTTCTGTGTTGGGAACACGCTGTACCCGATGTACACCGCTTTCAAATTTTAGCGTACCGTATACATCTTCGCCGGTAACTTCTACCACTACTTCTTTATAACCACCCACTGTTCCTTCACTTTCGCTTACTATGGCAGTTTTCCAGCCTTTTTTAGAGCAATAGCGTAAGTACATGCCCAATAAATCACCTGCAAACAAACTAGCTTCATCGCCACCTGTGCCGGCACGAATTTCGAGAATTGCATTTTTATCGTCTTGCGGATCTTTGGGTATTAATAGTTTAGTGAGCTCTTTTTCAAGTTCTTCTTTCTTTACCTCTAACTCCGGTAACTCCATTTTAGCCAGTTCGCGCATCTCTTCATCATTACCATTCAAGCTCTCTTTGGCAAAATCATAATCGGCTAATACCCTTAAGTACTGCTCATAGGGTTTTACAATTTTCTCTAATGAACGATACTCCTTGCTATAAACCCCAAATTCTTTTTGATTATTGATAATTTCCGGGTTGGTAAGGGCCACTCCTACTTGATCAAACCTTGCTTTTATGGCTTCTAGCTTATTCAGCATAATCTTTTATTGGGCGGCAAAGATAACAATAATGAGGTATTTTTAAGGCGATAACTATTCCGCCATAATTCTCTACATTAGCACATACACATAACCAGTTGTAGTAATACATGAAATATTTATTTACTTGCTTATTGCTCCTCAGCAGCCATCTTCTTTTTTCCCAACAAGTCGACATTCTTATTAAAAACGGGAAAGTACTAGATGGTACCGGTAACTCTTGGTATATCGCTGATATAGCTATTAAAGAGGGGAAGATTTTAAAAATCGATCGTAACCTTAATTACCCCACCACTAAAATAATTGATGCGAAAGGGTTTATCGTTGCCCCAGGTTTTATAGATGTTCATACGCATATAGAGGGCGATGAGAAAAAATTTCCATTGGCTTCTAATTTTATTT
This sequence comes from Sediminibacterium sp., assembly GCA_017537025.1. GTDB lineage: Bacteria > Bacteroidota > Bacteroidia > Chitinophagales > Chitinophagaceae > Sediminibacterium. The sequence continues at coordinate 418,739 of JAFWCB010000008.1, read as the reverse complement.
ATGACGGTGTTACTACTGTTATCACTGGTAATTGCGGATTATCAGAAACCGATTTAGGTAAATATCTTTCTATGATCGATAGCCTTAAAACTGCAATTAATGTAGCTGCTTTAATTGGTCATAATGATGTTCGCAAAGCAGCCATGGGATCCGCTAATCGCGATCCCTCCGAAGCAGAAATGCAATGCATGGAAGCTATCGTAGAAAAAGCGATGCAAGATGGTGCTGTTGGTTTATCAACCGGACTAATCTATATACCTGGCACTTATTCTAAAACAAATGAAATTGTACGTCTTGCGAAAATTGCAGCTAAATATAATGGCGTATATGCTTCTCATATGCGTGATGAAAGTGACAGTGTTACACAGGCCATTGAAGAGGCACTAACAATTGGCAGAGAAGCCAATATTCCGGTAGAGATTTCACACTTTAAGCTAAGCGGTCAACAAAACTGGGGCCGGAGTAAAGAAACAGTACCTATGATTATCAAAGCCCGCAATGATGGGCTCGATGTAACTATTGATCAATACCCTTATACTGCCAGTAGTACTTCACTAAGTACATTATTACCCGATTGGGTATTAGCAGACGGACAAGATTCTATTGTAGCGAGGCTTGCCAAGCCTGCCATTCGAAAAGAAGTGATCGCGTATATGTTGACGAAATTGAAAAAAAGAAAACTGAAGCATTTCAGTTATCCGGTAGTAGCCAGCTTTAAAGCTGATAGCAGTTATAATGGGAAAAGTATTGAGGAAGTTAATGTAATGAGAGGCAAAAAACATACGGTTAAAGAAGAAGCAGAAACCATTTTACAGATGATGGAATTAGGTGGCGCCGGTATGATTTTTCACGGAATGAGTGATAAGGATGTAAAAGCGATTGTGCAATATCCTTTCAACATGTTTGCAAGTGATGCCAGTATTCGGGTGTATAAACAAGGCAATCCACACCCACGTGGTTATGGCACCAATGCAAGAGTTCTAGGTAAATATGTAAGAGAAGAAAAAGTAATTTCTTTAGAAGAAGCTATTCGCAGAATGACTTCACTCCCTGCAACTAAATTCAATTTAAAAGACAGAGGCTTACTAAGGGAAGGTTTTGCGGCGGATATCGTCATTTTTGATGAAGCTAGGGTGGCAGATGTATCTACCTATGATGCTCCGCATCAATACAGTAAAGGATTTCAATACGTTATCGTAAATGGACAATTATCTGTTGAAAACGGCGTGCAGAATAGTAATAGGAATGGGAAAGCGTTAAGAAGTGTTAGATAAGCGTTAGGCATTATGAATTTTGAATTATGAATTAGTGTATTGAGTAAACAGGTTCTATGCATAAAAAAATATTTCTCCTTTCCATTTTCATTATTTTTAAAGTAGCTATCCATGCACAGGGGCAGGTGATTGGCTCCATTATAGATTCTTTTGTAAAAAAGGAACAATTTAGTGGTGTAGTACTAGTAGCCGATAAAGGCAGCGTAGTTTTCAATAAAGCATATGGCTATCGCAATTTTGCAGAAACTATTCCTTTAAAGCATACAGATATCTTTGAATTAGCATCAGTGAGCAAGCAGTTTACTGCCATGGCTATTATGATTTTACAAGAAAGGGGTAAGTTAGATATAGATGATTCAGTGAACCAATATTTAACCATCGCTTACACTGGTATTACCATCAGGCATTTACTCAATCATACCAGTGGTTTACCCGACTATCAAGCTATTATGGATACTTATTGGGATAAAAATAAAGTAGCCGGCAACTCTGATATATTAGCATATTTGAATCTATATAAACCTCCGAAATTATTTTCACCGGGTGAGCAATACAATTACAGCAATACCGGTTATGTACTGCTGGCAAGTATTGCTGAAAAAGTATCCGGGACCGACTTTATTGAATTTTGCAGAAAAGAAATTTTTCAAAAATTAGGAATGAAGGATACTGATATACGTAGCCTGGAAGAAAAAGCCCGTATTAAAAATTTTGCCTTAGGTCATATATATGTTCCGGAAAGAAATCAATTTATTCGCGCCGATTCATTTCCATCTTCTAACTATACCATATGGTTAGGAAATCGCAAGGGGCCGGGTAGAATCAGCTCTACAGCGGAAGATCTGTTAAAATGGGATCAGGCTTTATATACCCAAAAACTAGTGAAACTGGCAAGTTTAGAAGCCGCTTTTACACCTGCCGAATTAAACAACGGCACCCTTTCTAATTATGGTTTTGGATGGGAAATCAAAACAGATTCATTGGGTAATAAATATGTGTTGCACAATGGCGATAATCCGGGCTATAAAACACAAATTGTTCGTTTCTTGCACAACAAAAAAACATTGATTGTATTATGCAATAATGCCATTACAGGTTTTCCGAAATTGATTGCGAAGCTTGAGGATGCATTAAATAATTAAAAGATACGAGTTACGAGAAACTCCTATAACCTTAAACCTTTCCTCTCAGCTCACCTCCTCCCCCTCTTAATCTCATCTACCACGCCGGGGTCTAACAAGGTAGAAGTATCACCAAGGTTTTCCGTTTCACCTTCTGCAATTTTTCTTAGAATACGACGCATAATTTTACCGCTACGAGTTTTGGGTAAGCCACTAACAAATTGAATTTTATCTGGCTTGGCAATAGCACCAATAATTCTTGTTACTGTTTGTAAAATATCTTTTCGAACCAAATCGCCGCTACCATGTGAATCTTGAGCTTGTGAGCCCTGGTAAATAACATATGCATAAATTCCTTGTCCCTTTACTTCATGTGGGAAACCAACTACTGCACTTTCTACCACTCCGGCGTGCATATTGATAGCATTTTCTACCTCTGCAGTTCCAATACGATGCCCGCTAACATTCAGCACATCATCTACTCTTCCGGTAATTCTATAATTACCATCTTTATCTCTCAAAGCTCCGTCTCCCGTAAAATACAAACCCGGATAAGTTGCGAAATAGTTGGTTCTGCAACGTTCATGATCGCCATAAGTAGTACGTAAAATGGATGGCCAGGGTGCTTTAATGCAAAGGTTACCCGAGATAGTTTCATCGGCTGCTGCTTTTATCTCTTCCCCTTTTTCATCTACCAGCAAAAGTTGAACGCCGGGCATGGGAAGCGTTGCCCAGCTTGGTTTAGCAGGAGTTATACCCGCCATATTACTAATCAAACAGCCACCTGTTTCGGTTTGCCACCATGTATCTACAATCGGGCATTTTTTCTTTCCTACATGTTCATCATACCAATGCCAGGCTTCTTCATTAATCGGTTCCCCAACAGTTCCTAATACTTTTAACGAGGATAGATCTTTTCCTTGTAAGGGTCCTAATCCAAAACCCATTAAGCTACGAATGGCGGTAGGTGCCGTATATAAAATATTTACTTTGTATTTATCTACGATATCCCAAAAACGACCGGCATCAGGGAATGTAGGCACTCCTTCAAATAAAAGAGAAGTGGCACCGGCACTTAAAGGACCATAAACGATATAACTATGTCCGGTTATCCAACCAATATCAGCGGTACAAAAATGAATTTGATTAGGTTGATATTGGAACACATTAACAAAAGTATAGGTGGTGTAGATCATATAACCTGCCGTACTATGCACTACACCTTTGGGTTTACCGGTACTACCGGAGGTATATAAAATAAATAAGGGATCTTCTGCGTCCATCGATTCAGCCTCTATAAAAAGATTTCCTCTTTCTTCCACTTGCTTCATTTCATCTTCCCACCATACATCTCTACCTTTTATCATAGATACCGGTGTATGTGTTCGGGTACAAACGATCACCCGCTTTACAATTTTATTACCGATTAACGCTTCATCAATAACTGCTTTTAAGGGGATATCTTTTGCGCCTCTGAATGCACCATCGCAAGTAATAATAAATTCAGCTTTAGCGTCTTCTAATCGATCGGCAATACTTTGCGCAGAAAAGCCACCGAATACAACGCTGTGAATAGCTCCTATGCGTGCACAAGCCAGAACAGCAATAGCGAGTTCCGGGATCATTCCCATATAAATACATACCCGATCTCCTTTGTGTACACCATTATTTTTTAAAACCTGTGCAAAAGAGCAAACTTTCTCATGCAGTTTTTTATACGTGATAATACGATGTGGTTCATCGGGAGAATTAGGCTCCCAAATAATAGCAGGCTGATTCCCCCTTTCAGCTAAATGTCTATCTAAGCAGTTCTCTGTAATATTTAGCTTTGCGCCTTTAAACCACTCAATATTAGGATCTGTAAAATTCCAGTTTAATACTTGGTCTTTGCTTGTCCACCTTTGTTTCCATACAAAGTGTTCCGCAACTGATTCCCAAAAAGCAGCCGGATCTTCGATACTCTTCTGATAGGCTTCTTGGTAAGCCTCAAAGCTGGTTATTTGATAAGGATAGCTCATTTTTCGCATCATGTTATGGCTTAAAAATAAGATAGTTAATGCAATCGTTACCAAATTAAAAACATGTTAATTTATTCAAAAAGCCGGCCCAACTTAAAAAATCAGGCAGCGATTGAGGATACCTTCATACTCTCTTTAGTAATAACCCCAAATTAAAACTATGAAGTTCTTATTAGCGTGTATTCTTTTTGCTTATTCAAACACAACGATATGGAGTGGAGATTTTGAAAAATCGAAAAAAGAAGCCCTACAAACGCATAAGAAAATACTCGTAAATTTTTCCGGCTCCGACTGGTGCGCCCCCTGTATAAGGATGCATAAGGATATTTTCGATTCGGAGATATTTCAACAATATGCACAAAGTAAATTGATATTGGTAAGAGCCGATTTCCCCAGATCAAAAAAAAATCAATTGGCTAAAGAACAGCAAAAACAAAATGATCAATTAGCCGATAAATACAATCCGAATGGCATTTTCCCTTACACATTACTATTAGATGAAAATGGTAAAATACTTAAATCATGGGAAGGATATCAACATCAGTCGGCCGCCGCTTTTATAAACGATCTTAAAGATTTGGAATAGTGACTTTGGAAAAACCATTTTATAAAATACAAGCCAAGTTAATGGGTAACCACTTTGAGCTAACGGCCGTTCACGAAAATGAGTTGTTAGCTCAAAAAGCTGTGGAGGCCGGCGTTGCGGAAATTAAAAGAATAGAAGCCTTATTAAGTACTTTTCAAGAATCGAGTGAAACCAATGCTATTAATCGTTTTGCAGGAATTAAACCGGTTACCGTAAGCGAAGAAACTTTTTCCTTGATAGAAAGGGCTCAAAGAATTTCTCAGGTTACCGATGGTGCTTTCGACCTAAGTTATGGATCGCTCGATAAAAGATTTTGGAATTTTGATACCAGTATGCAGTCATTACCTAATAAACAAACAGCCAGTAAGTCTGTAGCATTGATCAACTATAAAAATATTGTTCTCAATCCGGTATCATCAACAGTTATGTTGAAACAAGAAGGTATGCGGATTGGTTTTGGGGGTATCGGGAAAGGTTATGCAGCCGATAAAGCAAAACAGATTATGTTGAAAATGGGGGTTCATTCTGGTGTTGTAAATGCTTCAGGCGATTTAAGCGTTTGGGGGAATCAACCCAATGGGGAACCCTGGACCATCGGTATTGCGAATCCCAATTTAAGCAACACCATTTTTTCCTATTTCAAAATATCAAATATTGCGATGGCAACCTCAGGCAATTACGAGAAATATGCCATCATTAATGGAAAGAAATATTCACATACTATCAATCCTCGCACCGGCTACCCGGTGGAAGGCATAAAAAGTGTAACCATCCTCACTTCATTTGCCGAGTTAGCAGATGCTATGGCTACCCCAGTAATGATTTTGGGGGTAGAAGCCGGTTTATCACTTATCAATCAAATAGATCAAATGGAAGTTATCATTATCGATGATAACGATCAGGTATTTACTTCAAAAAACATTCATCTTAAAACTGAAATTGATGCATAAGAAAAAGAAAACAGTTCTTGCTATCTCATGTGTTTTGGCAAGCGCTATGATTACGGGTTGTACTAATGTAAAAGGCTATCAAAAAAGCAAAATCAACGATGCGGAAATGTCGTTAAGCAGCCGAAGAGTACAACGAAACGAACTTAATTTTCAGGGATATCGGGAAGGTTCATCTGGAGCTAATGGAGGAAAAACGGGTGGTGGTTGTGGTTGTAATTAACACTTGAAAAAATCAACATGAAGAAATTAAGTTTAACCATGATAGGGCTCATTGTATATGTGAGCCATCTCTTCGCTCAATTTTCGAATGCACAAAATCTCGAATTTAAAGCGAAGAAATTATCGTTACAAGAAGTTAATTTAGTAAATAGTTACTATACCCAAACAGGTGGACATTCAGCCATTACAGGGGGCTTAGGAAACGAAAAAGTTACCGACCTCATGAATGGTATTGAATTGAAATGGGTAGGGTATGATGATTGGGGCAGAAAACATACGCTAAGCACCGAACTTGGAATCGATCACCATACGGCTGCCTCTGCTGCTTTTGTGTCTAAAACCGGGGCTTCTTCAACTACAGGTACCCGTGTGTATCCTTCTCTTAACTGGACGCAGGAAAATACGGAGAGAAAACAAAGCTTCGGTCTCGGTATTTATTTATCCGGAGAGTATAATTATAAATCATTAGGATTAGATATACATGGAAGTAAAGGCTTTAATGAAAACACAGAATTACAATGGAAAGCATCCGCCTTTTTTGATAAAGTAAAACAAATTTATCCTTCCGAATTAATACCGGCTCGTACCACCACCACCGTAGTAACCAGTGCGAGCAGAGGTGGCGGATCAGTTACATCAATTTTAGGAGGTAATGATGGTATTCCCTCTAATCCAAGAAACACTTTCAATTTGTCTTTATCCCTATCTCAGGTTATTAATCAACGGATGCAAGCCAGTATCAGTTTTGATCCTACCACACAAAACGGATATCTGGGTCTTCCCTTTCATAGAGTGTATACAAGTGATGGATCTGTTCATGTTGAAAATTTACCTTCTACCCGAACAAAATTACCCATCGGATTAAGGCTGAATTATTTCGCAGATGACCATATTATCATACGTGGATTTTACCGCTTTTATACAGATGATTGGGGCATACAATCACAAACAGCAGATATTGAAGTTCCGATTAAGTTCAATGCTTTTTTATCCCTATCTCCTTTTTTCAGATATTATGTTCAAACTGCGGCAAAGTATTTTGCTCCCTATGGTATGCATAAAGTATCTGAAAATTATTATACCAGTAATTATGCTTACTCCGCTTTTGAAAGTGAATTTATAGGATCCGGTTTACGAGCGTCTCCGCCAAGCGGTGTTTTACATATTAAGCAGTTTTCTTCTATAGAGTTACGATATGGACATTATTTGCAAAATACGGGCTTACAATCGGATGTTATTTCGTTTCATTTTACTTTCAAATAGTGTTGGAAATGCCATCATAAACATGTAGTTTGGTTGTTCATTTATATGGCATGCATCATCCTAACGCACTCCGCAAAGTAATTACTGCCTCATCATTGGGCACTTTAATTGAGTGGTATGATTTTTACATTTTTGGGAGTTTGGCTACCGTTATTGCTACACAATTTTTCCCAAAAACAAATCCTACGGCAGCCTTATTATCTACGCTGGCTACTTTTGCGGCAGGTTTTATCGTTCGGCCTTTTGGGGCGTTGGTATTTGGAAGATTAGGTGATATGGTGGGTAGAAAATATACTTTTTTACTAACCCTGGTTCTTATGGGAGGATCCACATTCGCTATTGGATTGATTCCCAACTATGATAGTATTGGTTTTGCTGCTCCATTGTTGGTTTTATTGCTTCGTTTAATTCAGGGATTAGCATTGGGCGGAGAATACGGAGGTGCGGCCACTTATGTTGCGGAACATGCCCCTGAAAATCGAAAAGGCTATTATACTTCATGGATACAAACTACAGCTACCTTAGGATTATTTGTGTCTTTAGGCGTAATACTTCTAACCCGAAATTTATTGGATAAAAACGCCGCAAAATCCATTGAGATTTTTAACGAATGGGGGTGGCGAATACCTTTTTTGGTTTCCATTGTTTTAGTAATCGTTTCTATTTATATCCGATTAAAAATGCAAGAATCGCCCTTGTTTACGGAGCTTAAGCAAACCGGCAATACAGCAACCAATCCCCTTAAGGAAAGTTTCGGGAAAAAGGATAATTTAAAAATGGTACTATTGGCTTTATTTGGAGCCACCATGGGGCAGGGTGTTGTATGGTATACAGGGCAATTTTACGCACAATCATTTTTAGAGAATGTTTGTAAAATAGATTTTGAACAATCGCGCACTATTTTAATCTGGGCCATTCTATTTGCTACTCCACTTTTTATCGTATTCGGGCATTGGAGTGATAAAGTAGGAAGAAAATGGATCATGCTAAGCGGTATGCTACTGGCTGTTTGTACCTATCATTATTTATTCAAAGAATTATTATACCTGGCCGAAACCAATGGTATCACAACTATCATAGCCAATAAAACTACCCGAACGGTAACAGGCATCACTTACTGGAAAATGGTTGCTATCGTTTTTATATTGATAGGGTATGTAACGATGGTTTATGGCCCCATTGCAGCATTTTTAGTAGAGATGTTTCCCACCAGAATTCGATACACGTCTATGTCGCTACCCTACCATATTGGTAATGGTGTGTTCGGAGGATTAACCCCTTTCATTGCCACACTCCTCACCACCGTGTACACAGAAAATAAATTAGCAGGTTTGTGGTACCCTATAAGTATTGCATCATTATGTTTTGTTATAGGTGCTTTTTACATTAATTCAAAAAAAACAGCACAATGAATACCATAAAAAAAGTATTAGGCGTTGTTTGGATGATATTGGCCCCGGTGTTATTATTTTTTTTAATTCGATTAGGGCTCCATCAAATAGCCATAAAGCCCGGTATTGACACAAAAATCCAATGGGCAGTATTTATTGGTGTTTTTTTACCGATTGCCCTTGGGCTCTTTATTTTCGGGTATTATGCTTTTAAAGAAGAATACAAAGGTTAGTAAGATTTACCTTCCATTTTTGGTTAATTTGCGCTCATGTCTTTGCAAGTTAATAACCTAACCAAGCAATACGGAACACAAAAAGCAGTGAATAATGTTTCTTTTCATGCCACGAAAGGTGAAATAGTTGGCTTTCTCGGTCCTAATGGCGCCGGTAAGAGCACAACCATGAAAATGATTACGGGATATCTGCAACCCGATACCGGATCTATTCAAGTTGCCGGTATAGATATGTTAAAAAATCCGATAGATGCAAAAAAACAAATTGGTTATTTATCAGAAGCCAATCCATTGTATTACGATATGTATGTAAGGGAGTATTTAACGTTTATTGCGGGGGTGCATGGAATAGACAGGAGACCGGAGACAAGAGACCGGAGGAATAAGATAGTGGAAGTAATTGAAACTGTTGGGTTAGGGGTTGAAGCACATAAAAAAATCGGACAATTATCAAAAGGTTATAAGCAGCGAGTGGGGCTTGCAGCGGCTATTATGCATAACCCCTCTGTTTTGATTCTCGATGAACCAACCAGTGGTCTCGATCCTAATCAAATAATAGAAATAAGGCAACTTATGAAGGATTTGGGCAGGGATAAAACCGTTTTATTTTCGAGCCATATTTTACCTGAAGTAGAGGCATTATGTGAGCGCGTTATTATCATTCATAGAGGTGAAATCGTTGCGAATGATACCCTTCAAAATCTAAAACAAAACCAGTCTTTAGAAAAGGTATTTCAGAGTTTTACACAGAGAGATTAGCTCTGAAATTTTTGAGTTAACTTCGAACGTCTGAACGTCTAACGACCCGACGATCAACAACTAAATAACCTAATAACTAAACATGAGTTACATTATCGAAGTTCATGCCCGACAAATATTAGACAGTCGCGGCAACCCCACTGTAGAAGTTGATGTTTTAACAGATGACGGTGCGCTTGGTCGCGCTGCTGTTCCTAGTGGTGCCAGTACCGGTATTCATGAGGCCGTAGAATTACGAGATAACGATAAGAAAAAATACGTTGGTAAAGGTGTTTTGAAAGCAGTTGCAAATGTGAATGATTCCATTGCCGATGCCATCATTGGCTTTGAAGTGAGTGAGCAAGCTGCTATTGATGAAGCCATGATAGCTTTAGATGGCACTCCCAATAAAGGCAAATTAGGCGCTAACGCTATCCTTGCTGTAAGCATGGCTGTTGCTAAAGCAGCAGCAGAAGAGGCAGCCCTTCCTTTATTCCGCTATATTGGTGGTACCAATGCCAAAACATTGCCCATTCCTATGATGAATATTTTAAATGGGGGTGCACATGCCGATAATAAAATTGATTTTCAGGAATTCATGATCATGCCTGTTGGTGCTCCTTCTTTTAGTGAAGGATTGCGTTGGGGAGTTGAGATTTTTCATACCCTAAAAGGTGTATTAAAAAAGAAGGGATATAGTACCAACGTGGGCGATGAAGGCGGTTTTGCACCTAATATCCAAAGCAATGAGGAAGCCATCGAAACGGTATTAGAATCTATACAAGCTGCAGGTTATAAAACCGGCTCTCAAATTGTGATTGCTATGGATGCAGCCAACAGTGAGTTATGGGATGCTAAGAAAAAGAAATATGTATTCCATAAGAGCAACGGTAAAATTCTGAGTAGCGATGAACTTGTTAAATATTGGGAAAAATGGGTGAAGCAATATCCTATTGTATCTATTGAAGATGGTATGGCTGAAGATGACTGGGCCGGATGGAAAGCACTTACCCAAGCTGTAGGAAGCAAATGCCAATTGGTGGGAGATGACCTTTTTGTAACTAATGTAGAGAGATTACAACAGGGTATTGATAAAAGTATCGCAAATGGTTTATTGGTAAAAGTAAACCAGATAGGTACTGTTACCGAAACAATTAATGCTGTTACCTTAGCGCAACATAATGGCTATAATACTATTATGAGTCATAGAAGCGGTGAAACAGAAGATACTACTATTGCCGATTTAGCAGTAGCTTTAAACTGCGGACAAATTAAAACAGGTTCGGCATCCCGTACTGATCGTATGGCTAAGTATAATCAGTTGATCCGTATTGAAGAGACGTTGGGCAGTACCGGTATTTATCCGAAAGGAAAAGTAAAATTTGGCAATAAATAAATATGAAGAAATTAGCGTCCATACTGCTGAATAAATATGTACTTGTACTTATTTTTTTTGTGGTATGGATGCTTTTTTTTGATCAGCGCGATTTTTTTCAACAAAAAGAAAGAAGAGCTGAATTAAATAAGTTAGAGCAGAAAAAAGCCTATTATCTGCAAGAGATACAAAAAACCAAAAAGGAATTAGGCGATCTACAGCATAGCCCCGCTGCTGTTGAGAAGTTTGCCCGTGAACGCTATTTAATGAAGAAAGATGGGGAAGATATTTTTGTACTGGATGATTCGAGTGCGAAAAAAAATAATCAGTAATTTACTATTTCTTTTACAATAAGCAGGTATTTGTTCCGTTTATATTCAACGCCGTACCTACTTGGTAGCCTTCAACTACTGCTGTTATGAAACAACACTTTAAAGAAGAGGAACTGATTATGTACATATATAAAGATTGCATACCGGCATTACATGCCGCTATTGATAAAGCGTTGAGGGAAGATATAGATTTACAAGATAAAGTAGATCAAATACACCGAGCTATTTCCCAGCTCGATAAACTACAGTTACAATCTCCCTCGAGAAAATCAATCAAAGCTATTTTAGAATATGCGAAGAAGCGAGGGGTGTAAAAAGCTAAAGCAAGTAATTATTGGGATCTAAATAAAACATTTTCAGCCAGCCTTGTTTGTCAAATAAATCTAGTTTCCAGATATAGGGAATGATGGTCGCTATAGAAAAATGCAAATGCGGTTGTTTAAAAGCAGCATTTCCAGAGTTCCCTACGAATCCAATTACTTGCCCCTGCTTTACCAAAAATGGATTACTGCTAATACTATCTAAATGACAAAAGTAATATATATGCCAGTGTGGCCCTAACATATAGATATAATTCCCTGCAATTGCTCCATATCCTTTAGCAATAAGAATCCCTGAGCTTGGGGCTAAAACTTTAGTTTTGTTTTTAGCGAAAATATCAACTCCCTTATGCGTAACTGATTTACCCCAAGGATAGTGCCAAAAACTATCTTTATTCCAATCTTTTCTAGATGCGCACTCAACAGGTATAATCAATTTTTCAGGAACTAAATAGCCGATTATAAGTAAAAATAAAAATAACCTAGCTATAATGTTTTTATGTACAGAAAGTATGCCCCTTTTGAAATATCGCATTATTATACTATCATTCCAAATAAAAAAATAAGCAGGCAAAGTTCATTACACTACTATTGTTTATTGTAGGCTAACCTTTTACCGTCATAATACAAATCTAGTGATGTATTTGATAAATAACCTATTCGATAACAAGAATTATATTCCAAATATTCGTCATTATATAGTATTAAATACTTACCATTAACCTTAGTCTTATCATAATTAGAAACCTCCATAGCTATGCAGCCATCAGCTAAAATCAACTTTGAAGTGTCGTTACAAATATTTTCATAATAAGAGTACATTAAGTTATTAGTGATAATAATTTTTGCACTGACATCTTCAATTGAAACCCAAGTGCCTTGCAATGAATCTAAAGTACTACTAAAAAATGGCATAAGGTTTTTACTAATGCTTTCTTTTCGATTATTAGATTTAGTTTTACTAATAAACGAGAAGGAGCATAACAGCATTACAATAAAAATAGCTTTCATGGTTTTAATTTTTATAAACATAAATGAATTTTAATATTTTTAAGAGCATCTCTTCTCTCAAAAATCATATTTTGACCACCATTAATTGAACTTGTAACCTTCTCAATGTTATCAAGATCAGCATCACGTAGTGCATGTTTTTTATTATTAATATTCTTTGATTTTTCAATACTAAATTCCCATAACGCGGCCAACATTCCAAACTTCATATTTGTTTCAAGTAGGTCTGGGTTTTTTTCAAAATCAACTGAAAAATCATTATATGTATTTTGATAATATTTAGTGAATTTATAATAGCTGTCTTTATGAGTTAAATGTATAAACCCTCTACCGCGATATCTAAAACCGTCTCCAGTTGTAGAATCACCATTGGTATGATTAAGACCATTTTGGGCATACACTAAATTAAAAAGGCATTTACAATTTAAATAGTATTGAGCATTATCTGCGCTGATATTTCCTCTTCCTTCAAAATATTCTAACAACCTATCTTTAGTCTTATACGCCCATGCTTCTGAAAAAGTTTTAAACCCACCTGTTTCAACCAAAATTTGCGCCAAAAAATGTGCAAGCCTCAATCGAGTATTTATTTGATATGCTGACATGTATAAATTTAAGTATTTTACAGCTGAATCAGTATTAGAGTTGCTGGCATTTGGATACATTTTTTTTATTAATTCTTTAGTTAGTGTCAAATTGTTGTCAGTCGGACACGGGTCGTTCGGGTTTCTAGGCACTGTTTTAATTGTATCCTTCCTTTTATGATTATCATATCCATAGTCTATATCAATTGTTTCTGGCTGATCATTGTTACATCCATTTGACACAACACAGTTACCGCAGTAATCAATGTAAGCATTACCATTTGGAACACCTTGGCAATCTATATACGGATCAGTACCAGAATTATAGTAATATAAATATCCGCTTAAATTGTTAACAAGGCTCCATTCCGCACCACCCCAGTTGCCCGTATCAAAACTAGAGTCATCCCAGGGATTGGGATCTCCACCACTAGGGTCTGGATCAAACTCAAAGCTAGTGCCATCAAATCCATAATTATTGTCATCATCATGTGATGCGTTGTTTTCATCACCCGGCCCCTCGCCATTTGATGCCGGGTCTTTAAAAAAATTGCCAATAGAATTAACTACTTTTTCAATAGCTCCACCAAGACTGTTAAACTTATCTCCTAGCCATCCAAAAAAACCGCCACCCCCTGAACTCGATGAGCCAGGCGAAGAAACATTTTTGGGGCAATCAACCCGCTGTTTTTGAGCATAAATTGAGTTAACCGGTTTAATGCTTATCGAGTCTGCACTTATATAAACTCCAATATTTAATATTAAGAGTAATATCAAAATTATTTTTTTCATAAGTTATTAGTTTTAATGTTTAATTACTTTAACCGATTTAACAGTATTACCCATTTTAATACTTATTACATAAATACCCGGCACTATATGGTTAGATTTTATTGGCAGCTTATAAAATCCTGGCTCTAACAGGCCCGCAACATTATTGTAAACAACCTGTCCGTTTTCGGCAATTAATTGTGTTTGCACCGCTTTCTTTGAATCAATAAAAAATTCAACATTTAGTATTGCCGAAAAAGGATTAGGATATACTTTGATAGTTTTAGAAGCTTCATCATCTAAAAAGTTAACCATTGTGTTACTTCCTGATGAGCTAACTTTTTTTGACAGTGATACAAAAGTTGGCTTATCGGGTTCGCCTCTTTCGGGCGAAAACAATTGAATAAATCCTGAAACATACACCGAATCGCCTTTTTTATACCAGTTTAAATTACCTTTTTGAAAAATAAAGGTGTTGAGGATTTTGTTGCTATAACGGTCGGCTCGTTTGTAAATCGTGTTATTAAATGACAATTGTGTTGGTGATAATTCTCCGCTCATTTTTGTTACTATTGAATTTCCTTCTTTCCAAACTCCATTAAATTCGCCATTTTGCTGGTATTTTAATGTAAGTGTTAAGGGAGATTGCTCAACAATATGCTTTCCACTCCAGTCGTACCTAATAATCGAGCCAGTGTATTCACCGCTAATAGCACCCAATGCAATAGTGTTTTCTATTTTTGTGTACTTATTGATATTAATCACAGGTTGTACATTTACGGCATTTGCACTCATATCTATTTTAAACTCATCAACTTCGGGAGTGTCTCTATCTAACTCATATTTTGCCCGTAAATAACCCTTATTGGCAGATGCTTTAAGCCAATAATTAGCACTGTCGGCACTCTTAATAGTTCCATACCCATTTCTATAACAAAGCCCTAAAAAGAACATGGCGTTGGGAATATTAAGATTTGCTGAAGATTTAAATAATTGATAAGCCATATCATAATCTTGTTTGCAGCCGAACCCCTTGTAAAACATATATCCCTTTGCATACATTCCCAATGCATTATTTAATTCACTCGATTTTGTATAGCACAAAAAAGCTATGTTAAAATCAGGCATTGAGTCTTTGCGATTCTGGTATATTGTACCCAAATGATACCAAGACTCGCCATTACCCATTTCAGCAGCTTTTCGTAGCCAAAACATCGCACTATCTTTCAATGCAGTAGTGCCAATTCCATTTAAATAAAAATAGCCGACCAAATTCATGGCTTGCAGGTTGCCAGCTCGTGCACAGTCAAGGTATATTCTTAATGCACCAGCTTTATCTTTTATAGGCCCTTTTGCACTAAGTAATTTTTTTGCTTCACGCATTTTGTCTTCAACAGATGCTCCGCCGTTTGCAGTTTGTTGCCCATAAGAGCAAAGAGCAATTGAAAATAAAAAAAACAAAAGAAGTAATTTCATAAAATACATTTAACCAATGATGAATAATATTACCTTATACAAGCAATTGCACTATGGTGGATAAAGGCATCTATGTTTAAGAAAATTCGTTCTCATAAAAGCCGTTTATTGCATTAATTTATCATTTGTACTTCCTGTTACAGTTGCCGCGTATTTTTTAATAAAAATTGACTTATTGGTAGTAACTTTTACTGGCTTATTAATAATATCATTTGCAATTGAAAGCATCTTTGTAGTGTCGTTACATTTTTCATAGGTTTTTAAGAGCAAATACAATGGCGTAAGCTTTTTTGCCTGCACTTTTTTAAGCAGGGAGCAGTAATAAATACAGCTATCATACTTCTTAGCTGAGTAATAGAATTGAGCAATTTTGGTAATTAGTTTAGGGTTGCCATTTCTTACAAAAGCTTCATTATACTCTTTTAAAGCACCTACATAATTACCTGTTTTTATATAGCTATCCGCAAGATTTTCATGATATGAGGAGTATTCCCATAATGATGTATTAAGTGCTTCAAGATCAGTTATCGGGCTTTTACTATTATTATTTTCTACAATATCCCATTGTCTATAAAATGCTGCAACAAGTGTAGCCGTTTTATACAACACTACTACAGATATAATTACCGCTAAATACTTATTCAAAAAGAGTTTATTCGAAATTTTTAATCCCACAAAATCATAATATTCCATTTCTTCATTATTATCCGAGTTAAGCCCAACATAAGTCAAAAAAAGAACGAACGTTGGTATTGCCTGAAACCCAAAATTTGTTAACTGAAGAATGATAAAAGCAAGTAGCAAAGGAGTGAATTTATTTGTGAAGCTACTTTGGCAAGTATACTTCCAGATACAATATAGAAACCCAATCCAAAGAAAAAATGCAATAAGCCCTCCTTCTACAGTAATTTCCAAGAAATCGTTGTACGCCATATTTACATGATCGTTTTGAGGGTTTGAGTGAGTAATTAAAAAATTGCTGTATTCTTTTTCGAATGAACCAACCCCATACCCAAATAAGGGTTTAACCTTAATTAATTGTGCACTATTTTGCCAAATAAACACCCTGCTGTTTGTAGAGTCTTTCTTAGAATTAAATACATTATTAATCATTAACAATGGCATTAGTACTACTAAACTGAGCTTTGCTATTGAATAAATATTGAACCTGAAATTTGATACTATAAATGACCTTATTACTGCAAAATATTCGAACCCTAAAAGCATCATTGTCATTAAATATGCGCTTCTACATCTTAATAGAATTATTGCTATAACAACAATACTTAGTGATATTCTCCTAAAATATGTAACCCATCTTTGTACATTGCATTTCTTTAATTGGAACACAGAAAAAATGCAAAGTGTTAAAAAACTAGCAGTAACATTAGGATTTATCCAAGTTCCAGTACATGAAAACATTTCAGTTGGTGTCGGGAATACATTTACAAACTGAAATATTACAACAATGCTCTCTATAAGTGATAATACTAAAATTCCAAAATGGAAAACCTTATTTAAGGTATATTGTTTGGGGCTAGCATGGAAATCTTTCGATAGATTTCTATACAAAACAGTGATAAGAACTAAGAGAAGCGCACAGGCTAACCAATAATAATTTAAATAGTGAAGCGTCCCATTCAGTAACCCGGGTATACTCAAGTAGAGACAAAGTAAAAAAAATATAAAGAAATGAAGAGGTATTAAAAGACTTCTTTTAGACAGAAGCAGATAAAAAAATATTAAAATTGATACAAAAGGTATAAGCAAAATATATCCAAAAAGTGAAATATACGTTGGTGATCCAAATGCATTTGAATTTAAAAGCGTTATAATTAAAACAGCTATCATAACAAAAGGCAGAACAATATTTTTTAACATAATTTTTATCATAGCTTGTTGTAGAATTTAAGCTTTTTAAAAAGTACTACGAACCTGAGGAGATATCTTTTAAATTTTTGAATATCTAGATAGAAATGATAATAATGCATCTCTACACAAGTAAACTAACTTACCTATACAAACAGTTAATATTGATACATTAAACTTTTACTGATGTTTAATAAAACTAATCAGACGCTATTTCAAGGGCAATAGCCAAATAGTTAATTGTTCATTATTTTTAAAAAAATAGCCATATGGTTATTTTACCCACCTTATTAGTTTTTTTACTAATATCTGATCTTTAATGTTTAAATTTAGCTAAAACCACCCTGATGATTACCCTTGCTATAGCCGAGGATAAGGAGCATCATAATGCCCGAATTGTAAAGGCAATCGCTAGGCATAAAGATTTGAACTTATCAATCAATGCAACAAATGGATTTGAGCTTCTCCAAAAGTTGAACTCAGCAAAAGAACTACCTAAAATTTTACTACTCGATATTGAGATGCCTAAAATAGACGGGCTTATATGCACGTCTTACTTATGTATAAAATATCCCCCCATTAAAATAATTGGAGTTTCTACACACTCCAATGAAGCATTAGTGGCAGAGGTAATTACAGAAGGTGCTACTAGTTTTATCACAAAGCATTTTGTAGAACCTGATTCAATTAGCTACAAGCCTACTTATGGCAATAGGGATATATTAAGAGAGGCCATTGATCAAACATTACTTGATAAACAATTTATTGATGTATTAGTCTACAACAAAAAGAAAGAATTAGAGAAAACGCAACCTACAACTTACTTTCGTCAGCTTAAATACCCTGAACTATCCCCTCAATTAACAGAGTTTCTTATTTTAAATGCTACAAATTTACCTTTTATAGATATAGCTGGAATAATGATTAAGAGTAGGGCGTCTATTAAAAGCTATTATGACAAGCTCTCCACACTTTTTGAGGTAAATACAAGAGCTGAGCTAATATGCTATTGCTTGAAACATGGACTTGTGAAACTGCCGAACTTGTATGATAAGTTTGCGAGTTAATTTGCGATACCTAATGGAAGACTTCCACATTAATTAAAATTTAATAGCCTATTTTTTTATTTGGTCTATCTTGTTAGAGAACTAAAAAAAACCAAGAAAACATGAAAAAGCATCTGCTTTCCCTAATAAGCTTTATTCTCGTATTACAGATGGTTGCTTTCGTACTTTGTGCACAAACGCAACCCATTTACGAATTCAAAAAAAAGATCTCCTTACCAACGGGCGATGCAAGATGGGATTACTTAAAAATGGATGAAGCCAAGAATCGTTTATTCGTTTCGCATGGCGATAGGGTTCATGTTGTTGATGTAAGAACGGGTAGCCAACTTACCGAATTTGATGGCTTAAAAGGTGTGCATGGTATTGCACTAGCCAATGATTTTAAAAAAGGATATATCACCAATGGAACCGATAATAGTATTACCATTTTCGATTATAATACACTTCAAGTAGTAAAAACAATTTTGATTGAGGGTAAAAAAGCCGACGCTATTTTATACGATGCTTATTCCAAACAAGTATATGTGTTTAATAATGGCAGTGGAAACGCTATCGTTATCAATCCGGAAAATGATGCTGTTATTGCAAAAGTTGATATGGGCGGGGCACCGGAATTTGGAGCATCCAATAATAAAGGAAGTGTATTCAATAACAATGAAGACTCCAATATCATTTTTGAGATTGACGCCAAATCAAATACAATAAAAAACAAATATTCAATTTTGCCCAATAAAGTACCAACAGGTTTAGCTTATGATGCCAAGAACAACCGCTTATTTTCGGTTTGTAGAGATCCAAAAACATTAGTAGTAGTAAATGCCAGCAATGGAAATATAGTGCAAACCTTACCTATTGGCGGGGGCGTAGATGCTGTGGCTTACGATGCAGCACTAAAATTAGTATTCACCTCAAATAGTGAAGGAACGGTTAGTATTTTTAAACAAGAATCTGCCGATAAATATACCCCACTCCAAACACTTACCACGCAACCCGGTTTAAGAACAATGGCACTAAACCCTGCTACACACGAAATTTATTTAAGTGGTGCCGATTTCAAGGAAGATAAAAAAACACTTGTGAGTGGCAGTTTTGGGGTTTATGTATATGGTATTAAATAATTTTCTCTAATCTTTTATCAGGAACCAACCACATAAAAGCTACCAAAGCATAAATAATAAAAGAAATCGTTGGCATAAAAAAAGCTGCGAGGATGCCTAAACTATAACTGGCTAAAGAAATATTACCCTTTATATCTTTACCAATAGCTTTGGCCAGAGTTGATTCTTCCCCTCCATTGGCATCTATCAATTGTTTGGTTAATATATTAAACGCTACTGCACATAAGAGCAATATGATGCCCATCAAAATAATAGGATTACCCGAAAAATGGGTTTCACCCATCCAGGCAGTAGCAAAGGGAAGGAAAGAAAGTACAAAAAGCTGTAGCCCGTTCGCCAATAATACTTTACCATTTATTTTGTGTACGCTATGAAATAAATGATGATGGTTATTCCAATAAATCCATACCATTAAAAAGCTAAGCGTATAACTGAGAAACTTAGGATATAAATGTAATAGCGCTTTCCAATCGCTGCTTTCCGGCGCCCTTAATTCCAACACCATAATAGTTACTATAATGGCTAAAACACCATCACTAAAAGCTTCTACTCTGTTTTTATTCATATTGCCAAGATTATTGATTGAATTACTAAATTTACTTTTTTACGGTAAAAAAGTTGATTTTAATTCTCACCATGACAAAAAAACAACGCTACGAAGCAGTGATCGATTATTTTTTAGAAGCTACCCCAACAGCCGAAACCGAATTAGTATACGATAACCCTTTTCAATTATTGGTGGCTGTTATCCTTTCTGCTCAATGTACGGATAAACGTGTGAACCTGACTACGCCTGCTATTTTTGCTAAATACCCAACCCCTGAAGAAATGGCAAAAGCAAGTTTTGATGAACTTTTCCCTTATATAAAAAGTATCTCCTACCCTAACAATAAAACCAAACATTTAATTGGCATGGCCAATATGCTGTTAGAAAAATTTGGAGGAGAAGTACCAATGACTGTTGAGGAGCTTGTTCAATTACCGGGTGTAGGAAGAAAAACAGCTAATGTAATTACAAGTGTAATTGATGAACAGCCCAATATGGCTGTGGATACACATGTATTTAGGGTAAGCCATCGATTAGGATTGGTATCCCCTAAAGCAACTACTCCACTTGCCGTTGAAAAAGAATTGATAAAACATATACCCGAAGAATATGTTTATCGCGCACATCATTGGCTTATTTTACACGGAAGATATACCTGCCTGGCACGTAATCCGAAATGCAAAGAATGTGGGTTACAAGAGGTTTGTAGGTATTATATTAAATCTTCAATCTGAATCTGGAATCTGGAATCAGATTGTAGATTGAAGATTTCAGATTTATTACTACTCACTTTACACCACTGACTAATACGTAAGAATCATCAATCATCTTCATCAACAACTTCTTTGATAAAACCCCGTTCACTACAATAGTATTCCAGTGTTTTTTATTCATATGATAGCCGGGTAAAATAGTATCGGGATATTCCTCTCGTAGTTCAAGTGCATAGGTAGGATCGCACTTCACATTAAAACGAAGTGGTTGTGCATCTAAACTTATCAATAAGAAAACTTTATTCTTTACTTTAAAAACCAATGTATCAGGCCCGAACGGCAATGTTTCTTCAACCCCGGGTTTAGATAAACAATATTCTCTTATTAATTCTATATCCATAATTAAATCTGGGAATCTGGTATCTTCAATCTGAGTTTCAGATTCCAGATTGAAGATTATTTATTGAGCTAATAATTTAGTTACTGCATCAACCAATTCCCCCTTCGTAATCGGCACTCCCATAATTTTATGGTATCCTTTTGCATCAACTAAAAACTGATCGCGGATAATTTTTATGAGTTGTCCGTTATTAATTTCAGGAATAAGTACATGCTCAAATCCGGCGATAATGTCTCCTAAATTTCTAGGGAACGGACGTAAATACCGGAGATGCGCGTGACTCACAGCATGCCCTTCCGCTTGTAATTGAAGTACGGCGCTTTTAATCGCACCATAGGTAGAACCCCAACCCAGTACCAGTACTTTTCCCTTTTCAGGACCACTATCTATTGTTTGAAGTGGAATATAATCGGCGATTTTATCTACTTTGGCTTGGCGCGTTTTAACCATGTGTTGGTGGTTATCGGAATCATAACTAATATTTCCCGTTATATCTTGCTTTTCCAATCCGCCAACACGATGTTCTAAACCGGGTGTACCGGGTATTGCCCAGGGACGAGCTAATTTTTCATTGCGTTTATAAGGCAGAAATTTTTCTTCGCCCTCTGCTAACTCTTTTTTATATGATACTTCAATGGGAACTAAATCTGCTGATTGAGGAAACTTCCAGGGCTCAGCTCCATTGGCTATATAGCCATCACTCAGTAGAATAACAGGCGTCATATGCTGAACAGCAATTCTAACAGCTTCGTACGCAACATCAAAACAATCGCTAGGCGTTGCCGTTGAAATCACAGGCATCGGACATTCCCCGTTCCTGCCATAATACGCCTGCAATAAATCGCTCTGTTCAGTTTTAGTTGGCAAACCTGTAGAAGGGCCACCCCGTTGAATATTTATAATTACCAATGGTATTTCCAGCATTACTGCTAAACCCATGGCTTCTGTTTTTAAAGCCATACCCGGACCTGATGTGGTTGTAACACCTAATGCCCCACCATAGCTAGCCCCAATAGCGGAAGTAATAGCCGCTATTTCATCTTCGGCTTGAAAGGTACGAACACCAAAAGCCTTATGTTTACTCAAATCATGTAAAATATCCGATGCAGGTGTTATGGGGTAAGATCCTAAAAATAGAGGTAACCCGCTTTTATCACTCGCAGCAATTAATCCTAAGGATAGTGCCTGGTTACCCATAATACTCCGGTATACACCAGGTTGCATTTTGGCCTTCTCTACTTTATAACGGGTAGTAAAAGTTTCGGTAGTATCTCCATAATGATAACCGGCCTGTAACACTTTGATATTACTTTGTAAAATCGATTCTTTCTTCCCGAATTTCTCCGTTAAGAAATCGATAGTATTATCTAGTTTGCGATTGTACATCCAATAGATATAGCCTAACACAAACATATTTTTTGCTCTATCCCGCTCCTTGGTTCCTAAGTCTGTAAACTCTTTTAAGGCTTCACGCGTAAGCTTTGTTACATCAATTTTTATTAATTCATAGCTATCCAGGCTACCATCTTCCAATGGGTTTACTCCATCGGGGTAATTTGCTAAACGCAAATTTTTACTATCGAATCCATCAATATTAGCAATGATTTTCCCACCCGGTTTTATACTCTTTAAATTCACTTTAAGCGCTGCTGCATTCATAGCCACCAATACATCCGCTATATCACCGGGAGTAAATACCTTTTCAGAAGAAAAGTGAAGCTGAAATCCACTAACGCCGGGTAGCGTACCGATCGGAGCCCGAATTTCGGCCGGAAAATCGGGGAAAGTAGCCAAATCTATCCCTAATAAGGCGGTATTATTGGTGAATTGTTGTCCGGTTAACTGCATCCCATCCCCACTATCACCTGCAAATTTTATCACCACATTTTGTAGTACTTCTTCTTTTATAGCCATAACAAACAATGTATCATACGAAGGTAATACTTTTGCAAAGCTGAAGTTTAGCTATTTAAGAATATGTGCACCCGAATTATTTTATTGGCAAGTTTAATCATAGGTTTATCATGCAACTCAAATCCGGAAAATCCTCCCCCTCCAATGGAAGAAACGACCACTTCTATTGTAAACGATACCGGTAAAGCTATTCCCGCCCAACAGTCTTTTCAGCCCGATAAAAATAAACTGTACGTATACCTAACTTTTGATGATGGTCCTCAGCATGGTACTCGGGCCGTATTTGATTTATGTAAAACAGAAGGTGTTAAAGCAAGTTTTTTTATGGTAGGGCAACATACGGCCCAAAGAAAAAATGGTTTATTGTTAGTAGATAGTATCAAATCTGCCTATCCGCAAACAGTTGTAGCCAATCATAGTTATACTCATGCCAATGGTCATTATAAATATTTTTACCGACATCCGGAAATGGCTTTTGCCGATTTTCAGCAAGCCCAACAATATTTACAAATCTCATTACCCATCATTCGCTTGCCTGGTAATAGTGGCTGGGTATTAAAAGATACCACGCATCTTTCTCATTTAGTAAGCAGGGTAGGTAAAAAACTAGATAGTGCTGGTTACAATTTAATTGGATGGGATCTCGAATGGCATTTTAATAAACATTCTGCCAAGCCGGTTCAATCATCACAAACTATGGTGAATGAAGTGAATCGCTTATTTCAGGAAAATAAAACTTTTCATCCCAATCATATCGTCATACTCATGCATGATCGGATGTTCCGAGATTCAGCAGACTTAGTGAAATTGAAAGAAATGATTACGGGCTTACAAGCAAATCCCACCATTATTTTTGAAACAGTTGATCATTATCCCGGTTTGAAATGGCTAAAGAATCGTTAAAAAAATACTTGTGCGAAGCGTTTTTCACCATCTGTTTTCTTTATCGTAAATTTGTGTATTGAAAAAATTACACTATGGCAATTTTTAAATCGGGTAACCCTACCCTTTCGGAGAAAATGTTTGATAAAAGTTTGCAACTAGATGCCAACTTACAAGGTAGCATGACTGTTCGCGGAACGATGAATAAGTTTGGCTTTATGATGCTGATGCTTATAGGAGGTGCTTCTTATAATTGGCATTTGTTTGAATCGCTGAAACAAGATACCATGAATACCTTAATGATTGTAGGTATTATTGGGGGATTAATAACTGCATTGGCTATTTCATTTAAACCCAATTGGGCCGGTTATTTAGCACCATTATATGCCTTATTAGAAGGTTTATTTATTGGCGGTATTTCAGCGATACTAAACGCAGCATTTGCAGAAAAATATCCCGGACTTATTATGCAAGCCGTTGGATTAACATTTGGTGTTTCTTTAGCGATGTTCTTATTATATAATTTTAGAATCATCAAAGCTACTGAACGCTTTAAATCCATCATTTTTACCGCAACATTAGGTATCGGAATTTTTTACCTCATAACACTGGTATTACGCCTGTTTGGTGTGAATGTGAGCTTTGTATATGATAGTAGCCTATTGAGTATCGGAATCAGTTTATTTGTGGTAGCTATTGCTGCGTTAAATCTTATTCTTGATTTTGATAGAATAGAACAAGGTGCTGAAATGGGTGCTCCAAAATTTATGGAATGGTATGGTGCTTTTGGTTTAATGGTTACCATTGTATGGTTATACATTGAAATATTGAAATTATTAAGCAAATTATCCAGCAGAGATTAACTGTATTTCTCATAATAGTTAACCCCGGCAGAAGCGCCGGGGTTTTTTGTATCTTGTAACCCAATTTCTAATCAACTGCTATGAACTTCAATAGGCATTCGCTTACTAACGAAGAACTCATTTTTATATATCGCAATCTTTTAATTCCTAGAATGATTGAGGAGAAAATGCTCGTTTTATTGCGACAAGGAAAAATAAGCAAATGGTTTAGTGGTATTGGTCAGGAAGCTATTTCCGTGGGTGCTACGTTGGCTCTAGATAAAGAAGAATGGATCATGCCACTCCACAGGAATTTAGGCGTATTTACAACCAGACAAATGCCCCTCCATCAATTATTTATGCAATGGCAGGGTAATAAAGAAGGTTATAGTAAAGGGCGTGAAAGAAGTTTTCACTTTGGCAGCGCTGCGCATAAAATATGCGGCATGATTTCGCACCTTGGTCCGCAGTTGGCTATTGCAGATGGAGTTGCTTTAGCACATCAACTACGTAATGAACAAAAAGTATCATTAGCTTTTAGTGGTGATGGCGGTACCAGTGAAGGCGATTTTCATGAAGCGTTAAATGTAGCAGCAGTTTGGGATTTGCCCGTAATATTTGTGATCGAAAATAATGGATACGGATTGAGTACTCCGGTAAATGAACAATATCGATGTAAGCATTTAGTTGATAAAGCGGTAGGTTATGGTATAGAAGGAGTACAGATAGATGGTAATAATATTCTCGAAGTATACGATACGATAAAAGGTGTTCGTGAATATTGCATCAAAAATAAAAAGCCTTACCTCATAGAAGCGATGACTTTCCGTATGCGCGGGCATGAAGAAGCAAGCGGCACTAAATATGTACCGAAAGAATTATTTGAAGAATGGGGCAGAAAAGATCCTATCAAAAAATATGAGCAATACTTGCTGAATGAAAGGGTAGTTACAGAAATGGATATTGCCGATATTAGAAATGATTACAAGAAATATATCGAAGATGAGTTAGCTGAAGCATACCAAGCAAAGCCAATGGTGGTAAGCACGGAAGAGGAGTTGGGGGATGTGTATGCTTTTAGACCGGAGACGATAGACGATAGACAAAAGAAAGTAGTTAGTGAAGAAGAAGATAAAAACGGTCTCCAGTCTCCGGTCTCCGGTCTAGATTCCCGATTCGTAGACGCTATTTCCAATGCGCTTAAGCAAAGCATGGAAAAACATGAGAACCTGATTCTTATGGGTCAGGATATTGCGGAATATGGAGGTGCTTTTAAAATTACAGAAGGTTTTGTTCAACAATTTGGTAAGGCAAGGGTACGTAATACACCACTGTGTGAGAGTGCAATCGTAGGTGCCGCACTGGGCTTAAGTTTAGAAGGTTTTAAGTCGGTCATGGAAATGCAATTTGCCGATTTTGTAACTGTAGGTTTTAACCAGATCGTAAATAACCTGGCCAAAATTCATTACCGTTGGGGGCAAGCAGCAAATGTTGTTATTCGTATGCCGACCGGTGGTGGTGTAGGTGCCGGTCCTTTTCATTCACAAAGTAATGAAGCATGGTTCACGCATGTTCCCGGATTAAAAGTTGTATATCCAAGCACTCCTGCTGATGCAAAAGGTTTGCTTATTGCAGCTATTAACGACCCGAACCCGGTAATGTATTTTGAACATAAGGCCCTATACAGAAGTATTAGTGGACCCATGCCCGAAGACTATTTTGAAGTACCTATTGGTAAAGCAAGAACAGTACAAACAGGAACGGATATAACCATCATTACTTATGGTGCCGGTGTTCATTGGGCAACAGCATATCAACAAAATAATCAACAGATTTCTTTACATATTCTCGATCTAAGAACTTTACTGCCACTCGATTATGATGCCATTCGGGATGCTGTAAAACAAACAGGCAAAGTATTGTTATTACATGAAGACACGCTCATTGGTGGCATTGGAGGAGAAATAAGTGCCTGGATAGCCGAGCATTGCTTTCAATTATTGGATGCGCCTATTCATCGTTGTGCATCACTAGACACACCTATACCTTTCAACATAGCATTAGAGAAAAATTTTATGGCTAATGCAAGGTTAGATGAAACCATTCAAAAATTATTAGCGTATTAATTTCCGCCCGGACGTTTATACTTTATAGGTGCTGCCGGTTCTTTTTTCAATTCAATACCCTGCGTTGGTAATAATTTCAAAGCTTCTTGCACGGCGCGCTCCAATTGGGGGTCCTTACCTTCGTTTATTGCTTTTGGATCTTGCAATACTTCAATATCCGGACTAATGCCTTCTCCTTCAACAGCCCATTCACCGTTCGTATCAAAGAAACCCCCTCGTGGTGCTACCATTCTACCTCCATCAATAAAAGGGGGTGTATCCCAAGTACCCACTAATCCACCCCAAGTGCGAGCTCCTACTAAAGGGCCGATCTTAGCTTTCTTGAACATATAAGGTAACAAATCACCACCCGATCCTGAGTTCTCATTGGCAATCATCACTTTAGGCCCCCAAATACCAGCCATAGGTGTTGTAGAAACTTTATGTCCGGCCACCCGATTATTGAAATAACCAAATAATTGTCTGTTCATAATATCGATCATATAATCAGCAGCAGAGCCCCCCCCATTATTGCGTTCATCAATAATAACCCCTTTCTTATCTTGTTGAGAAAAATAATACCGGTTAAAATAAGTATAGCCGGGGTTTCCGGTATTAGGAACATATACATAAGCCAATTTTCCACCGGAAAGTGCTTCTACTTTTCTTCTATTGTCTTCTACCCAAGCTCTTGAACGCAAACCGGCTTCATTAGCTATAGGTACTACAGTAATTAAACGAGATCCTTCTTGCGTTGGCTTACTATTTACACGAATTTTTATTTGTCTGTTTGCGGTTCCTTCAAACAGGCTATACAAATTCATAGAAGTATTTAAAGTCTTACCATCAACCTCTAATAGATACTCGCCCTCTTTCACATCAATACCCGCGCCACTAAGCGGGGAGCGTAATTCCGGGTTCCAGTTTTCGCCGGTATATATTTTTTTGATCTTAAAAAATCCATTATCTGTTTCATAATCTGCTCCTAATAATCCACCCGGAACTGTTGGTACATCAGGGAAATCGCCTCCGGAAGTATAAGAGTGACCAATCGAAACCTCCCCACCTAAAATATCAATGATATAATTCAAGTCGCTCCGATGTTTTACATGCGATACCCAAGGTTTATACCACTCATATATTTTATCCCAAGGCGCTCCATGCACATTATCTACGTATAAAAAATCGCGCTGATAGCGCCAGCCCTCTCTATAAATTTGTTGCGCTTCCAAAGAAGGATCTACATACACACGCATTCCTTCTACTGCCAATCTTCCCTCACCCGGGCGAGGAGCGGCTGCTGTACCTACAATAAACCATCCTGTTAGTGATCGGTATAATAAATTTTTGCGATCGTTACTGGTAGTTGCACTAAAAACACCACGAACAAATTCAGTTGGCTTTCTATCTTTAAAACTGTATTTGAATAAAACAGACCCTGTTTCATTGGGAATATTTTCTAAGTAAAAAATACTGCCATCGGGTGCTGCTACTAATCCTGTATAATCTCTTGCCGGAATGGGCACTGCTAAAATTCTTTGTTCTAATCCTTCAATATCAATTTTAACTTTATTAGAAGCAACAACAGGTTTCGCTGCGGGCTTACTGGTATCTGTAGATTTTACCGGCTCTTCATCGGAGCGGGGTTCTAACGGAGAGGGGGCATCTTTACTGAGTACTGCAACATATAAATTTCTGTTCACCGGATAATTATAACTGCTCATATCCAACCAACCACTCGCTAAGCCATAATCGGTGCTTGATAAGAAATATAAATACTTACCACTCTCATCCCACTCCGGATCAATGGCATCTGATAACGCATTTGTAATTTGAATTTTTTGTGCCGTTTCTACATTGAAAACTTTTACCGCTTTAAATTGATTCTGTTGAATCTGTACATACGCAATCCATTTACCGTCGGGCGACCAAGTGGGGTTCATAGATCTTGTAGGGTGTGCTAATTTATCTGTATCTGCAATTTTGGCTACACCGGTATTGATATCTATATACCAAATATTATAATCAGTATCTGTAAATGCAATAAACTTACCATCTGGCGACCAAGTAGGGTTGAAATAAAATTTCTTATTAGGAATAGAAAATGATTTAGGTGCTTGAATACCAGATTGATCGGCGATCATCAATTCATACTCTCCACTGGCATCGGAAAACCAAGCTATCTTAGATCCATCCGGAGACCAAACCGGGTAACGTTCTGCGGAACCCGGTGATCTTGTTATATTCCGCCAATCACCATTTTCTTTAGGTACAGAAAAAATTTCTCCTCTACTCTCAAATAAAGCACGTTTACCAGTAGGCGATAAGCTGGCATTGATGAGGCTATTCGCAGATAGATTATTCCAGCGTGGCCTGCCCCAGTTTAAATCGCCTTCAGCCCTTATAACTAAAGGGGTTGTTTTATTATTTGTAAGATCTAAACTATGCAACTTTCCGCCCTGCTCGTATACAATACTTTTATCGGCAGCGGCAATATTTTTAACATCAAAATCTTTATGAAAAGTAAGTTGCTTTTGTTGCTTTGTTTTAGGATCATAACTCCAGATATTGGCTGCATAATCTCTTTCAGAAATAAAATATAAAATGCCATTAACCCATGCCGGAGCTGTATGCCGCTCTCTATCACCTTGTACAGTTTTAATGGTTTCTTTTGTTTTGAAATTATATATCCAGATAGGCTGTGCTTGTCCACCTCTATAATTTCTCCATTCAGGATCCCAGAAGGCATGAGGTTGATAGGCCATAAGCTGCGCATCTTCTGAAATGGACCCTGCAAAGCCAAAAGGAATACCAACCGATTCAGGTGTTCCGCCATTTACACTTACTTTAAAAAATTTCGTATTCGCAGTTGGGTACCCTTCTCTGCCAGAAGTAAATATCACTGATTTATTGTCTGGAGTCCAGCATTGAACCAAATCGTTTCCGGGATGCCAGGTTAATCTTTTTGGCGCGCCCCCTTTTATAGGAACAATGAACACATCGCTATTACCGTCGTATTGGCCTGTAAATGCCACCCAATTACCATCCGGACTAATTCTCGGATTTGTTTCTGCCCCTATAGCAGAGGTTAATCTATACGCATCACCTCCATTTCTATCCACAACCCATAAGTCATCTCCGTGTACAAAAACGATATGTGATTTAGAAGCAGATGGCTGACGCAATAGCATGGTACCTTGCGACAAAAGTACTGTGCTGATTAAAGTTGCGATAAGAGAAAGGCTGAAAAACTTTTTCATATAAGCAGTTTAAGAGATTGAATATAGCAATTTTTATTAAATCTAAACTCGTATATTAGCTATGAAAAACCAATAACTGCATGAAGCAAGGTTTGATTTTGCTGCTAACTATTCCTACACTTCTGTTCTCACAACAAAAAAATAAATACACTAAAGACGCATTCATGATTATGAGGGTTGCTTCTAAAGCCCATGTACAACCCAAAAATATTGATGAGCTATTTGCGTTAACTTTTTATGATCGTTTTTTAAAAGCTGTTGACAAACAAACGATTATTTTTAATCAGCTGGATTTACAACAGCTTGCACCCTTCAAAAAAACAATACTTACCGATTTACTTAATCAAAAACCAGATTTCTTGTTCGCTACTACAACAATTGTGGAAAAGAGGCTACAACAAATAGATAGTATACTTAGTATTTACCTGACTAAGCCTTTTAATTTGGATTTGGATGAATACTATACAGCTAAGGAAGATAGCACATGGGCTCCACACAGTGAAGCACAATTTAAAAAAATAACGAAACAAATTAAATACGCTGTATTAACACAAGTAATTGAATCGGATGAAATAGATCCCAAAAAATCGCTTTCTGTACAAAAGAAATTAGTTGATAGTTTAGAAATAAGCGCCAGAAGAAAAATTATCAATAATATGCGACGCTCCTTCATTCGTATGCAACAAGGCGCTATTGGATTATCCGACTTTATGGGCATTGCTTATTGTGAAACATTAGCCACCATGTTCGACCCTCACAGTAATTATATGCCAAAAACTTTGAAGGAAAATTTTCAAAGCGGACTTGGTAAAAAAGCTTTCAAGTTTGGTTTTTCGCTGGAGAAAGAAGATGACGAAGATGCCATTGAAATAGCTGATTTAACACCCGGGTCGGCGGCATACAAATCGGGACAGCTTAACAAAGGTGATAAAATCATAGCTGTACAATGGGAAGGTAAGAACCCCATTGATGTTTCTCAGGATGGTCTTAAAGAACTTTCAGCTATTTTAGACCAAAGCAATCACGATAAACTCAGTATTACAGTAAAGAAAAAAGATGGCACTACAAAAAAAGTAGATCTTTTCAAAGAACAAACAGATACTGAAGATGAAGGGAAAGTGAAAGGTTTTATACTCTATCATCAAGCTACTAAAATTGGGTATATATCGCTACCCGTTTTTTATACCGATTGGGACAATACTACTAACAACGTAAATGGTTGTGCCAACGATGTTGCCAGAGAAATCATTCAACTTAAAAAAGAAAATATTGACGGGCTCATTCTCGATCTTAGATACAATGGGGGTGGTTCTCTGAAAGAAGCTGTTGAATTAAGTGGATTATTCATTGATGCCGGCCCGGTAACAATGCTTAATAGAGCAAATGAAAAAACCATTACGATTAAAGATATAAACAGAGGCACCGTGTGGGATGGGCCGCTCGCCATATTAGTGAATGGTGCCAGTGCCTCAGCATCAGAATTATTTGCCGCTGCGATGCAAGATTATAGAAGGGCGGTGGTAATTGGTACAACAACTTATGGAAAAGCTACCGGACAAACGATTTACCCACTCGATACTTCTTACAATGGTATGCCTTTAAAAGAAAATTCAAACGCAGACAGCTATATAAAATTGACTATAGATAAATTATACCGTATTAATGGAACTACACTACAAGCACAGGGAGTGATACCGGATATTACGATGCCAAGTTTATTTAGTATGCACACGGAAAAGGAAGCCGATAACCCTACTGCCTTAAAAACTATAGCCATAGAACCAAATAAATTTTATACGCCATACCCAATTACCCCCATTCTTTCATTTATTGAACGGGCAAAAGAGATCATAGACACGGCTAAAGTTTTCCGATTGATTAAAAATAACCGATTCCTCATCGACTCATTAACACGCTTTGTAGCATACCCATTACAAATTAAGAAAGCATATGAAGAAAATGAAAAAAAACAAAAATCAATTGAACAAATAACTACATTAGCCGAAAGCGATCTTTGCCAATTAAGTGTTGCCAGTACAAAAGCAGAGGCGGAGAAGATAAAAGTTAATAGTACTTATAAAGAAGCTTATGATCAATGGGCATATTTTATTGGGAAAGATCTTTGGATTCAACTTACCGTATCTATTTTTAAACCAATCATAAACAAATAGCCAAAATCCTGTTTTATGCTGAAAAAAACATGCCTATTATTACTAAGTATCTATGTATTAGTCCACTCTTTATTAGCACAAACACCCAATGGCCCTGGGGAGTATATGACAGCTATCAGTAGTGCGTATGGCGATATGAATCAAAAATACATGGCTTATGTAAGTGCTGCTGCGCATGGAAGAAGAGCCAGAAAAGTAGAAAAATTAAGGCAACAAGCCTTAGCAAGTATCGACGCCAGCAGAGATAAAACAATCATGCTTCCATTGTATAAAGGGGATAATAGTTTACGCCAAGCTAGTATAGATTATATCAAACTCTGCTATAATATTTTTAGTGAGGATTATGGTAAAATAGTGAATCTCGAAGAAATTGCTGAGCAATCCATCGATCAAATGGAGGCCTATTTATTACTCCAAGAAAAAACAAGTGAAAAATTAAAACAGGCAAATGAAAAAATACACAAAGCAAGTGTTGAGTTTGCCGCCAAGTATAATGTTACACTGGTAGAAGCTCAAAAAGATGAGTTAAGTGAAAAATTAGAAAAAGCGGGAAGACTGAATCATTACATGAATGAAGTTTTTCTGGTTTTCTTCAAATGTAATTTTCAAGAAGGCCAAGTAACTAAATTTATGAATGAAAATAAAGTAGGTGATATTGAGCAGGCGCGTAATGCTTTATTACGGTATGCCGATGAAGGACTTACTAAATTAGAAACACTAAAGTCGTTTGACGGAGATCCCAGCTTAGCAGCAGCTTGTAGAAATTTCTTAAATTTTTGCAAGACGAATGCAACTAGCAATTTGCCTAAACAACTAGATTACTACGTAAAGAAAGATAACTTTGAAAAATTGAAAAAAGCAATGGATGCTAAAGGGAGTCCTACAAAAGAAGAAATCGACAGCTTCAATGCGGCAGTAAAAGAAATAAATAATGGTATAAATCAATTCAACCAGTTAAACAATAAAATGAACGCAGAAAGAAATGCTGTATATACAGCTTGGGAATCAGCACAAAAAGCTTTTGCAGATACACATATGCCATACTATAAATAAATTTTTATGCTTCATTGTAAGAAAACCTGCTTATCTCTACTACTATTCATCGTAATTTTTTCTCGGGCCCAATATCAAGCCCCTGTACATACCGATACTAAGCGAGTTGAACGATTAAAAGCAACCGAGCCTGCGATAAGTAAGATGATAGCCACGCTAGCTATTGAAAATCATTTCCCGGGATATGCTTTTGGTATTGTATTAGATGGACAATTAATATACAGTGGTGCTGGTGGTTATGCAAATATAGAAAAGCAAATAAAAGCAGATACCCGCTCTATGTTTAGAATCGCTTCGATGAGTAAGAGCTTTACTGCCATGGCTATTCTAAAACTAAGAGATGAGGGTAAATTAAAACTGGATGACCCTGTTTATAATTATATACCTGACCTAAAAGATCAGGCTCTTACGAAAGATGCGGCACCAATTACCATTCGTCATTTACTTACACATAGTGCCGGCTTTCCGGAAGATAATCCATGGGGCGATAGGCAGTTAGCAGATACAGAAGCAGAACTAATAGCCTTGGTAAAGAAGGGTATTAGTTTCTCTAATGTGAATGGTACAACTTATGAATATAGCAACTTAGGGTTTGCTATGTTAGGATATATTATCAAACAGGTTACCGGTATTCCTTATGGTGAGTATATCGAAAGAAATATCTGGAAGCGTTTGGGTATGCAGGCATCTTGGGAGTACAGCAAAATACCGGAGCCACAATTTGCAAAAGGATATAGATGGATAAATAATAATTGGCAAGCAGAAATTCCTTTACACGATGGCATTTATGGGGCTATGGGTGGTATGATCACTTCTATTGAGTCTTTTATTAAATATCTGGCATTGCATCAGCAGGCATGGCCTCCGCGTAATGATGATGAAAATAATATGGTATTAAAAAGAAGTTCCTTAAGAGAGATGCATCAGCCATGGCGTTTCAATAGTTTAAATCCCAATTTTAAATATAGCGATGGTAGAACCTGTGCAACAACTACCGCTTATGGTTACGGATTGGCGATTCTAAGAGACTGTGATAACAAGTTGATGGTTGGCCATAGTGGTGGGCTACCCGGTTTTGGTAGTAATTGGCGTATATTACCTGAGTATGGTTTAGGCGTTATACTGTTTGCAAATGTTACTTATGCCCCTACGGCAGGAATCAATTTACGCATCATTGATACGCTTATTAAATTAGCAAATCTTACTCCCTATACCTTACCCCCTTCCGCTATTTTAAACCAAAGAAAAAAAGAGCTTACACAATTATTACCCGATTTTAAAGATGCAGAGAAATCGGCCATTTTTGCTGAAAACTTCTTCCCCGACTATCCCATCGAAGATCTAAGAAAAGAGGCAAAGAATATTTTTGACAAAGTAGGTAAAGTAATCAGTGTAAAAGAAATGATTCCTGAAAATCAGCTACGCGGCAGTTTTATTATTGAATGCGAGAAAGGAAAAGTACAAGTTAGTTTTACACTAACACCCGAGAATCCGGCGTTGATACAGGAATATCATATCAAGCTTTACAATTAAACAACTTTTACTTCAGCAAAAATAATTTTAAAATATTTGGATATCTACGAAATATTCGTAATTTTATGAAAATTTCGTATTATGGTTAAATTATCTAATCAGGAAGAAGAAGCAATGAAAATTGTCTGGCAAATTGGTGAAGCGAATGCAAAAGCCTTTCTCGACGGTATGCCAGAGCCTAAACCACCTTACACAACTTTGGCTAGTACCCTTAAAAACCTTGAAAAGAAAGGATATCTTAAAGCTAAACTTATTGGCAATACCTATTTATATTCTCCATTAGTTTCAGAAGATCAGTATAAGAAGCAATTCGTTGGCAGTTTAGTAAAAGAGTATTTTGACAATTCATATAAAGATTTGGTAACTTTTTTTGCAAAACAAAAGAAAATAAGCCAGTCTGAATTAAAAGAAATTCTTAAACTGATCGATAAATAATTCCTATCAATGCAAACTTTCTATCTATACATTACGAAACTAACTGTAGGTGTGATAATCATTTATGCCTTTTATTATGTTGCTTTAAAAAAGCTTACATTTTACAATTGGAATCGATATTATTTACTAATATCTGCCACAGTTTGTATTTTCTTGCCATTTTTAGATGTGACTCGAATTGTTTATACATCCTCAGCAACTATAAAACAAGTGACTGAAGTGATTCCTATAATTACTAAGGTCACCGTAAATAACCTAAGTGAAAGTAATAGCACCTTAACCAAAGAACCCGCCATATCAAGATGGCAAATTGTTACTTATTGCTACGTCGCTATTTCGCTTTGTATTTTATGCAGGCTGTTTATACAACTATATTCTCTGTATCGTCTTAAAAACAAAACTAGTGTAATAAATGAAGAGTTGAATATCCATCATATCGATGAAGAGATTATACCATTTTCCTTTGGAAAATCTATATATGTGAATATTAATAAACATAATATAAATGCACTCCAAGAAATTATTCAACATGAAGCAACACATGTTAATCAGAACCATTACATAGATATAGTTTTAAGTGAAATACTTTGTGCAGTAAACTGGATAAACCCTTTTGTGTGGATGCTGCGAAATGCAATTAGACAAAACTTAGAATTTATTGCCGATAATCAAGTAGTCCTTTCAGGTTTTAACAAAAGAAACTACCAACACCATTTATTAGAAATATCTGGAATTTCGAAGTATAAAATTGTTAATCACTTCAATACATATTCACTCAAAAACAGAATTACTATGATGAACAAAACAAAATCAAAAAAAATAAGTGCTATACGATTTCTACTTTTACTTCCGCTCTTATGCATCCTATTACTATCGTTCAGAAACAAGTTGGAAATTCTACCAACCATAAAAACTGGTTTTACTAAGGCCATTAGTGCTTTTAAAACTAGTGAATCGCTTAGAGTAAATAAAACACATATACCCATAAAAAAATTACTAAAGAGATATGTTACTTTAGGCATTGTTATAGATGATGCCACCCTACAGCCCATTGCAGGCATAACAGTAAGAGAGATTAAATACGGCTTAGAAACTAAGACTGATGCCAGGGGTATTTATAAAATAACAATTACTGACACATCCTCAAAAGTTGACTATACCTTCAAAATGAGTAAAGAAGGTTTGCCCTACATCTCTGAACAAAGTGGATCTTATTCGAATCAAAGTGATAAAGACGAAACAGGCGCTATTATGATATCAAGCATTCGAACAAAATCGATTGTTGATCTAAAAGCAGGTCTAGTAAATAGTTCTTCTTATTTTTCAGTTGAGCCAACATATGAAAACTTGAATAATAGCATTGCATTATTTGTAAAGCATAGAGAAAATGAAGCTGCTTTAAAATTAGCGAATGATAAAAATGAAAGGATTTTCGAGGTAAAAGACAATCAAGCATTTATTCTCAGAGCTAATGGCACACCATATGCAAGTATTGATGGCATATCGCCACTCATTTTAATAGAGGGGAAAATGCTTACGGGTGAGGAATTAAATGCAATTTATAAGCGTAGTCAATTTAAGGTAAAAACTATACGGGTTAATGATTCTCAGTCTGCTAAAAAGAAATATAATACCCAGTATGGTGTTTTCGAAATTGAGCTTGAGAAATAACATTTCGACAAAATTAAGTAACTAGGTTTCTAAGAATCACCGTTCTACCTAGTTACTTAGTTTACTCATTTCTCGCCTCATCACCCAAAAAAACAAAGGAGGCAGATGTGCCAATATTATCATACCCGGATAACCCGTTGGCATTTGCGGCGCGTCATCATGATGTTGTAATACTTGGTATTTTCTACTTGCTAAATAGTGATGATCACTATGTCTGCTGAGTTCAAATAACATCAACCTTCCTAATACATGATTGCTATTCCAACTGTGGATGGGTTGTGGTCGCTCATATTTACCCGGTTGAATTTCTTTTCTCGAAAGTCCATAGTGCTCAATATAATTGACAGCCTCTAGTAAAGCAATACCGATAGCTGCAGCGCACATATAATAGCATAAAACAGGTAACCCAAATAAGAGACCAATACTTACTACAAAAAGCAATTGCAGAACAGTAAATTGTAGCATTTCATTCTTTATACGCCAAACAGTTCCCGTTTTTTTTATGGCTTCCTTATTGGCTATTTCCCAGGCACTGATATAAGAGAAAATAATAGTACGTGGGTAGAAGAAAAAAATATTTTCGCCTAATCTGGCACTGGCAGGATCTTCTAGTGTAGCAACCCTTTTATGATGCCCCTTATTATGCTCAATAAAAAAATGCATGTATTGCGTACTCAGTAATAACAATTTTGCTAAGAATTGTTCTTGCTTATTGGCTCTATGTCCTAATTCATGCCCCACATTAATTCCAAAAATACCGCAGAGTAGGCCCATACTGGTGATGCGACCGATTAAGGTTAAGGGTGAAAGGTTTGAGGTAGAAGAATGGAGGTTCCTCGCTTCGCTCGGAATGACGGAGTATAGAAAATAAAAAAGACTAATATATTGTAGTATTACCACAGCGTAGAGCAAGTAATCATAACGCTTATCATTACGCGCGAGTTCCTCTTCTGCTGCATTCATATTCGCGGCGTCTGGCTTCATGAATAACTCAACGGTAGGAATGAATATAAAAGCCCAGATGATAGGTAAGAAAGAATAGATACCCGTTGTGCTGAATGAAATCCATGCCAGTACAAATACAATAAATGGAGAGCAGTATTTATAAATGCGCAAAGTCATACCAAGGCTTTGCTTAAAGTTACAACAATTAACCTTTCATCAAATTCAATGTATAACCATCCCAATCCGGAAATAAAACTCTATTGTTATTGATCTTTAAATGGTTATTGGCAACACTGCTGAAAGATGCCCGAAAATCGATACTTACAGGTAAATCCCTGCCATCTTCCAAATCTTCTTTGGCCAGCGATTTAATATTATTATATACTTTACCACCTGCCACATCGTTTCCGATGATAAATGCACAACTTGCCCTGCCATGATCGGTACCACCGGTTCCGTTTTGTGCAGCGGTACGTCCGAATTCTGTCATCGTCATTAGCGTTACATCATCCTGATAAGCATTCATATCCTTCCAGAAAGCAGCGATACTATCACTAAAATCTTTTGCATTGCGTGAAAATGTTCCATTGGCAGCACCTTGATTAAAATGAGTATCCCATCCCCCGCTTTCAGCAAAAGCCACTTCTAAGCCAACATCCATTTTAATAAGCACAGCAATTTGTTTTAATGAATTGCCTAATGGAGAATTGGGGTAAACCACCCCTGCTGTAGGTTGATAATTTTTGATATTGTTTACATTCAACATCTTCATCGCATCAAAACTTTCTTTACCGGCCCTATTCAATAATTTATTGGTTGTTTGATCGTACAACTCTTCAAAAGAACCGGCAACCATATTAGCCGCTATAGGGTTACCTTTCATTTGTATAGCAAAGTCTTGTAAATTATTTATAGCTACTGCTTCATTATCTCCATATAAACTTCTGGGCAAAGCACTGGTAATACTTACTGCACGAAATGGTGTGGCATCATGCCCTAATAAACCAACTGCCCTATTAAGCCAACCGCTGGCAGTGCCCTTATTAAAAGGTGTTCCGCTTTCCATATAATCTTGCGCATCAAAATGACTACGTGTATTATTAGGACTGCCTACGCCATGAACAATCGCCAATCTCCCTTCTTTAAAAAATGGATATAAAGCATCAAATGCAGGATGTAGGCCAAATCGACCATCTAAATCAAACTGTTTACCTTCTGTAGCTGCCGGACTCATAAAGAGCGTGGGTCGCATTTGTTTGAGGTTCGCATCGGTGTACGGAGTCACGGCCATTAGGCCATCCATCGCACCGCGTTGAAATATACATACCAATACCTTTTTCTTTTTATAAGGCATGAACAGCTTATTGGCATCTGCTGCTCGGGCAATGAATGAAGGAATACCACCAACTATACCACTGGCAAATAATGCCATGGCTCCTTGCTTCATAAATGCTCTTCTGTTTGTCATGATTTTAAATTTTAAATCTGGAATCTTCAATCTTCAATCAGATTCCAGATTGTAGATTGTAGATTGAAGATTAAGGATTACTTTCTCTGAAACTCCGGGCTCCCAATAATAATACCTGCTACCTGTGAAATCATAGAGTGATTATTAATTGCTACGGGAGTTACTGCCTCTTTATTTTTTTCTGCTGCGTCACTAATTTTTTGTAAAACAGAACGATCTGTAACTATAGCTGTTATTCGTTTTATATTTTCTGTATTATCTCTTTCCGGTAAAAAAATATTACTATATACTTTAAGTGCATCTTCAGCACTCTCCGGTTCATGATTATTATTCAAAGACGCTAAGTCTACTTTTATACCGGGGATCTTTTGTGTTGCAAAGGCTAATCCGAAATTCATTCTATTGAGTAGTGCCCCTGTATTGATCCAATAGGAGGCCCTATCGGGGAAGCCTGTGGGTGCTTGGTAATAATATATTTTTTGCCCCATTTTATTGACCCAATTAAATACTTGTGCTGGTTGTTGTACATCTGCATTTGTAGCACGTATAGCACTGATGGCTAATTCAAAAGGTGATTTTACTTTTTCGCGAACCGATTTTTGATTCCAGAATTCACGATCATTTACCATAGTAATCAATACGGCTTTTATATTACCATCTGTTTTACGAAAAGTTTCGGCCATCTTATTTACAAGGCTAACAGAAGGTGTATCACTCACAAAACGGGTAGCTAATTTTTTGGCAATGAATTGCGCCGTAGACGGGTGTTTAGCCAACATATTAATTACTTCTTCTCCTTCTTTGTAACCTCCGTTAGCGGGAAAATTTTTACCTAATATCGTTTTGGGATCATCATCATGTTTATCGGCACGGAAGAAGAAATCTTTCTCTACTACAAAGCCTCTATTCCCGAAATTATTTTGTAACCCTTTTTCAAATACGTTTCTAGCAGGTACATCTTTTGCCAATGGTCTTAAGCTCCATCCGGTAAGTGCCCGCGCCACAGAGGTAACATCTGCTTGGGTATAACCGCCATCAACACCTAACGTGTGTAATTCCATAATTTCCCGCGCATAGTTTTCATTTAAGCCTTGTACCTTTCTTGCCTGAACGGCTTGCTGTACAAAAGGAGCTATTGCAGACCCAGCGCTTTGCATATCGTCGGCTTTTTTTTGCAACTGTTGCTGAACAACTGCTTCAACTTTTTTATTCACTAATTTGTTTTTATCGCTTACGCTACTGGCATTATCTAAAAATTCAAGCATGGCGGGGTGCTTGGCTGTAGCCAATAACATATCAGAAAAATTCCCTGTTACATATGGACGAATGGCATCTCGTTCATAGGTTAAAATAAATTGTTGGCACTGTGGCTTAGTAAGGGATACATTAAAATGATTAAACCAAAAATCGGTAAGCACCTCGTGTAATTGATTATTACTATACGCTGCTCGTATAATTTTTTGGTTGATCAATTCATTTTGTAATTCTTGCAAGGGTCTTAACCCCATTTGCTGCATTAAATTCTTGAGTTGCTCTTGATAAGCTTTTTTATCCCCTTGGACGGAATCTTTATTGACTAAACCATTCTTAACCGCAAAACGAAGTATTTGCCCGCCATCAAGATAGGTATTCACAATTGTTTCATTATCTAATCCTAGGGTTTTGAAGTTTGCCAATCTTGTTGCTACTGCTGTATCGGCATCTGTACCTTCCAACTGCTGCTCAAACCATTTGTTGATACCCATATTTACTACGGCATCCACTTCCCCCGGTCTGGCACCAAAACTAAATCTGTCAAGCAATCGGGCGGCTGCTTGTCTATCTGTATATCCATATTTTTTATAAGGTATTTTTACGGAACGATAGTTTTCAGCCCCTTTCTCAGAGAAGGCAAAAACTAATGTTAAGCATACACCGGCTATCAGCCTTTTATAAATCCTCCTCCAATTCATGGAATAAGTTTTGCTTAAGACACTGAAAGAAAGAAAAGGTTTAATTAATGGAAGGCATAAATCATTAGCAGAAGTCATGGGTCATTTCATATTAGAAAGTGATACGCGACTAAATATACGGCTTTGCTAAATTTCTTTAGAATTGTGTAATGCTTACTTAGTCCAAAAAGTTTTTTTATTGGAATACTGATTTTGGCTATCTGCATAATCTGCATATAATCCCCGTAATAACACTTCTCCCTTGCAACTATACAAAGTAGTAGTACAAATACCGAGGCTGGATGCAAAGTTTTGTAAATAAACAACTAACCGACCTTGATAAATGCAGGTGGTAAGGGAAGCTCCGCGATAAAGCGGACAATCATCTCCGGCTATTACCCTTTGTATCCAAAAAACACTTAATGGATCATTAATTAAGGCTGAACTATCGCATGTGCTCGGAACTATAGCAGTACTTATATTATCACTTGTATTATTGTTATTTTTTTTACATGCTATCAAATAAAATAATAATACAATAATTAGGCTCAGTAGGAG
Source organism: Sediminibacterium sp. (assembly GCA_017537025.1). Classification (GTDB taxonomy): domain Bacteria; phylum Bacteroidota; class Bacteroidia; order Chitinophagales; family Chitinophagaceae; genus Sediminibacterium. The sequence continues at coordinate 376,595 of JAFWCB010000008.1, read as the reverse complement.
ATATGTTTTTTTCATAGTACCATATTTATGACCCTGAATTGACCTAAGTTACTGAATTTCTAATATATGATGCACGGAATTAACTTTTGAAGCAATAGGGGAAATTATGAATAAAAGCAAAGCATCTATAAAAGCCCCCCAGCCGAACATACAACTTATTTACCTGGTTCACTTATCTACTTGCCCCTCCCTACTCTATACAACATCACTCCCATCAATGCGAAAAAAGCAGTACCTAAAACAAAATAACCCCCTTCTGATAAACGATGCACAAGTGAACCTTCTGCACTCACTGCTGCTAAGAATTTTTCTCCACCCGCTGAGCCCGAAATGAAAGCTATAATTACACCGGCTACAGCACCGCCTGCTACTAACCCCGTAGCAAATAAATTTCCTTTGCCTAATTCTTCTTCTTCAGCTGTAATAACTGTATTTTCTTTTTTCTTCTTTGCATCCACAATTCCTCTTATAGCACCCCCAATAAAAATGGGTAATGTTGTAGCCAGAGGTAAATAAGCACCTACTGCAAAACTTAATGCCTTGATACCGCAAAGCTCCATTGTAATAGCTAAGAATACTCCGGCAAATACATATTGCCAATCTAAGTTCTGCGATAAAATACCTTTGATCAATGTGGCCATTAAAGTGGCCTGCGGTGCTGGATATTTTTCGGTTCCGATAGCATGGTGTATACCCTGACTAATCATTTCACTGGATGGCTTATCTAAAAATTTAACCGTAATACCAATTACAATAGAAGATACGATAGCACCAACAAATAAAGCTATTTGCTGGTTGCGCGGGGTAGCACCAACAATATATCCACTCTTTAAATCTTGTGAAGTAGCGCCGGCATTAGCAGCTGCAATACATATCATGCCACCTACCACTAATACAAGCGGTTCAAACATTTGACCGGTCCAACCTACACTTAAAAAAATCAAACTGGTTCCCATTACTGTAGCAATGGTCATACCACTTATAGGATTGTTTGAAGATCCGATCAATCCAACAATACGCGATGAAACGGTTACAAAAAGGGCACCAAATAATACGACTAAAATCCCTATCAATAATTTTTGTAAAATACTATTACCGGGTACTTGTGGTAAAATAGTAATCAATGCTATGAGTGCTAAAGTACCGAGGCCAACTACTTTTAAACTCAAATCCTTTTCCGTACGCAATACACTTGCTACTCCCGTGCTTTCTCCTTTTAAGGATGCCATACTTCCTTTAACAGACTTAGCAATAGTGGGTAATGTTTTTATTAAAGTAATAATACCTCCTGCAGCAACGGTGCCTGCACCGATTTGTCGGATGAATGCATAATATACAGCAGATGAATAATCATTGAATGTATGTGTTATAGGGTTCCATCCTCCTTTTCCTCCTGCCTTCGTAATATCGGCTAAGTATCCCAATTTCACCAGTTGAGCTGCAATGATATCTCCGGGTACCAACGACGATAGCAAAGGAATAAGCACTAACCAACTCAGTACACCACCGGCTACTAATACACCGGCGATTTTCGGGCCAATAATATAACCTACACCCATATACTCAGGCGTAATTTCTCCACTCACTTTTGCAGAAGGAAAAAATTTATTGACTTGTTTAGTAGCATAGTAAGGTGTTTCTGCAATGATATGTGTTACTTTCTGCAGAATAGCATATACAAATGCAACGCCTAATCCCCAAAAAGCAGTTTTAGCGAAATCACCTCCTTTCTCACCGGCTTTTAATACATCGCCACAAGCAGTTCCTTCCGGATAAGGAAGATTATCATGCTCACTCACAATAAGGGCTTTACGTAAAGGCACCATTAATAGAGTACCTAGTAACCCACCTACAATAGCTAAAATTAAAATAGTGAGATAATTAAAATAACTGGCGCTATCGGGGGATGATAAAAATAAAAATCCCGGTAAGGTAAAAGCCACACCGGCAGCAATACTTTCACCTGCAGAACCTGCTGTTTGAATAATATTATTTTCTAAGATGGTTGTTTTCAAAAATTTTCTACCCAATGTAATAGCAATTACAGCAATAGGTATAGACGCAGAAACGGTCAAGCCCGCTTTTAATGCTAGGTACACTGTGGCTGCGCCAAAGATTACACCAAACAGACTTCCCATTAAAATAGATTTAACAGTAAGCTCTGCTATATTCGATTCAGGCGCTATAAATGGTTTGAACTGTTTTTGAGTTTGCGACATAAATAACTATTTAGGTAAAAAGCAACATTTTTCGTTAGTAAATAAGTAGGAACCAATTGTTTCCAATACTTTTAAACTACAAAATACAATTTATGGCTGATATACAAACTAACTCAACAAAAGGAAAGATGCCCCGTTCAGTGCCTTTTATTATTGGAAACGAGGCTGCAGAGCGATTTAGTTTCTATGGCATTCGATCTATTATGAGTACTTTCTTAGTAGCTCAATTTTTCAATCCTACCAATAATCCTTCGCTCCAAAACCTGGCAGAAGCTCGTTCTAATGAACTGGTGCACCTCTTTGTAACATTTGCTTATTTCATGCCCTTAGTAGGAGGTATTTTAGCCGATTGGTTTTTTGGAAAGTATAAAGTAATTCTATATGTATCTATAATATATGCTTTAGGCAATTTAATCCTCGCCTTTTCTACGCATAATCAGCAATATTTTGTTGTTGGCCTTATCGTCATTGCCATTGCAGCCGGAGGTATAAAGTCTTGCGTGTCTGCGAACGTAGGCGATCAGTTCGACAAATCAAATCAACATTTAATGTCGAAAGTATATGGCTGGTTTTACTTTAGTATCAATTCGGGCTCTGTTTTATCAACGCTATTGATACCTGTAGTGTACAGTAAATATGGACCTGAATGGGCTTTTGGCATACCCGGTATTTTAATGTGTATTGCCACAATTGTATTTTGGTCGGGAAGAAAAAAATATGTGAAAGTTGCACCTACGGGCATGAAGAAAGAAAATTTCGTAGCTATTTCATTTTTAGCATTAAAAAAAATATTTAGCAATAGAGATGGAAAAACAATTTGGGAATCCGTTGCCGAAAAATATTCAGCTGAATCAATTGATGGTGTTCAGGCTGTTTACAGGATATTAATGGTTTTTGCTTTTACGCCTATTTTTTGGGCGCTTTGGGATCAAAATCTTTCCGAATGGGTATTACAAGCCAAGAAAATGGATCTGCACATTTTTGGACAGGAGTTCCTGCCGGAACAAATTCAAACATTTAATCCACTTTTCTTAGTTAGTATGATACCTGTTTGTACTTATTTTATATTTCCATTTTTTGAAAAAATAGGCCTTAAACCAACGCCACTGCGTAAAATCGGGGCAGGTCTTTTTCTAACAGGCGTCTCATTTTTTGTGATTGCATTGATACAACAACATATTGATGCAGGCGGAAAACCCACAATTTGGTGGCAGGTACTCGCTTATTTTATTTTGGCTGTTGCCGAAATTTTAGTTTCCATGACGTGCTTGGAATATGCTTATACCCAATCTCCCAAATCAATGAAGAGTACGATGACAGCACTCTATTTATTGGCTATTTCTGTAGGTAATTTATTTGTTAGCATAGTAAACGGCAGTATCGCTAATGGCGGGTTTTTCTCCCGTTTCACGGGCGCAGCTTATTTCTGGTTATTCCTGGCAATCCTGGGTGTATTTTTTGTATTATACCTTTTGGTTGCAAGCAGGCTACCCGAAAAAAGTTATTTACAGGAAGAAGTTGTAGAACAGCCATAAAGTTGATAGGGCAATTAACTATTTTCGCAGCCAATCAACCGATATGAACATACTTTTATTAGGTAGTGGTGGCCGTGAGCATGCTTTGGCCTGGAAAATGAGCCAGAGCCATCATTGCGATAATTTATACATTGCCCCCGGAAATGCAGGTACGGCAACAGTTGGTACCAATTTGAGCCTTTCTCCTACCGATTTTAATGCTGTAAAAAAAGCATGTTTAAACCATCAAATCAGTATGTTGGTGGTTGGTCCGGAGGAGCCATTGGTCAAAGGCATTTACGATTTCTTTCAGCATGATCCGGAACTGCAGCAAATAATAGTGGTTGGCCCATCCGCCGCCGCTGCACAATTAGAGGGTAGCAAAGCTTTTAGCAAGCAGTTTATGCAGCGCTATGGTATTCCTACAGCCGCTTATGCAGAATTCACAGCGCTGAATTATGAGGAGGGTAGGCAATATATAGCCAATCATTCTCTGCCGGTGGTATTAAAAGCAGATGGACTAGCCGCGGGCAAAGGGGTTGTAATAGCTGAAACTACAGCTGAGGCGCTCGAAACCTTTGAATCGATGATTCAAAACAAACGATTTGGCGCTGCCAGTGAAAAAGTAGTAATAGAGCAGTTTTTACAGGGAATAGAAGTAAGTGTATTTGTACTTACGAATGGTAATGCCTGGCATATTATCGGGCACGCTAAAGATTATAAACGCATTGGTGAAGGAGATACGGGTTTGAATACGGGTGGTATGGGCTGTGTGAGCCCTGTTCCCTTCATGGACAAGGCTTTTATGACCAAAGTAAAAGAACGGATTATCGTCCCTACCATTCAGGGCCTGCAGGCTGAAAGCCTTATCTATCATGGGTTTATATTTTTTGGATTGATGAATGTGGCCGGGGAACCCTATGTTATTGAATACAATTGTCGCATGGGTGACCCCGAAACCGAAGTAGTTATGCCTCGTTTACAGACCGACTTGGTAGCCCTGTTTGCAGCCATGGATAATGGTACTTTAGAAGATGCCAATATTAGTTTCGACCCTCGCGCAGCCGCCACAGTAATGGCAGTAAGTGGTGGATACCCCGGGGATTACGAAAAAGGGAAACCCATTCACTTACCTGAAGCAACTAGTTTAGGTAAGGATCAGTTTATCTTTCATGCGGGCACCCAACAGCAAGGAGAAAATATAATTACGGCAGGCGGCCGTGTACTTACCGTTACATCTTTTGGCGAAACAATTTCAGCAGCAGCTTCTCGTTCGCTGGAACTGCTTCATAGCATTGATTTTGAAGGAATGAATTTTCGGCGCGATATTGGCTATGAATTTGAATAGGCGTTTGTTAATTCAAGTATTTTCAAGCACCTTTGCAAGCAATTGCTAACGATTACAAGATATTAATATACATGGGATTATTTAATTTTTTTACGCAAGAAATTGCGATGGACTTGGGTACAGCAAATACCCTGATTATTCATAATGACGATGTAGTAGTTAACGAACCTTCGATTGTTGCGCTAAACCGCAATAATATGAAAGAAGTTTTAGCTGTAGGTAAGAAGGCATTAATGATGCACGAAAAAACACACGAGAGCATCAAAACCATTCGTCCACTTAAAGATGGTGTAATCGCCGATTTTAATGCAGCGGAATTAATGATCAGGGAATTGATGAAAATGATCTATCCAAAAAAACCATTATTTCCACCAAGTTGGAGAATGGTGATTTGTATCCCTTCCTCTATTACTGAAGTTGAGAAACGTGCTGTTCGTGATAGTGCCGAACAAGCAGGTGCCAAAGAAGTATACATGATTCATGAACCTATGGCTGCTGCACTAGGTATCGGAATAGATGTAGAAGAACCTGTTGGTAATATGATCATCGATATAGGTGGTGGTACTACAGGTATAACTGTGATTGCCTTAGCCGGTATTGTTTGCGATCAAAGTATTCGTATTGCAGGTGACGAATTCACGGCAGATATCATGGAAGCACTTCGTCGGTATCATAGTTTATTAATTGGTGAACGTACTGCTGAACAAATAAAAATTAATGTGGGAGCCGCCATGAAAGATTTGGATAACCCACCTGATGATATGCCCGTAAACGGTAGAGACTTGGTAACCGGTATTCCAAAACAAATTATGGTAAGCTATCAAGAAATTGCAGAAGCTTTGGATAAAAGTATTTTTAAAATTGAAGAAGCTATCTTAAAAGCATTGGAAACCACACCACCTGAATTAGCTGCTGATATTTATAGAAGAGGTCTGTATCTCACTGGTGGCGGGGCTTTGCTGAGAGGGCTCGATAAAAGATTGAGTGCTAAAATTAAGTTGCCTGTATATGTTGCTGATGATCCTTTGAAGAGCGTTGTTCGAGGTACCGGCTTAGCACTTAAAAACTATCAACGCTTCCCATTCATCATGCGATAGTATTTAGTTTGTTTTGAAAAACATATTCCTTTTCATACGGCAATATTTTAACTTCCTCAGTTTCTTGCTGTTGCAGGTAGTATGTTTAGTATTGTTAAGCTCATCCAGTAAAACACATGAAACTGTTTTCGCAGGATTTACTGCTGAACTCACCGGTAATTTGAATGAACGTTATAGCCATCTAAGAAGTTATTTTAGTTTACGCGAAACCAATCAACTATTAGCTGCTGAGAATGCACGATTGAGAAATCAATTATCAAGTAATTTCGAGCTACTCAATAATCGAAAAATTCAGGGAACAGATTCTACCGTTGTTGATACTTTAGGCAGATACAGAAAATATACCTACCTGCCCGCAGCCGTTGTTGGTAATACTTATACTCTTCAAAATAATTACTTAATGCTTGAGCGCGGCAGTGCACAAGGTGTGAAAAAGGGGATGTCTGTAATAGGTTCCAATGGCATTGTTGGGATAGTAGTTGAAGTAACGGACAATTATAGTAAAGTAATGAGCTTACTCCATCATAACAGTAAAGTAAGCGCCATGCTTAAAAAAGATAATAGCGCGGGTAGTATAGAATGGGATGGCGTAGATCCAAGCTACTTAATACTTCGTAACGTTACTAAGAGCGCTAAAATAGCCAACGGAGATTCTGTAGTTACAAGTACCTATTCTGCCAATTATCCATCTCATTTATTGATCGGTACAGTTGCAGGTATCATTCCAGACCCTTCGAGTAATTTTTATACCCTTAAAGTTAAAACAGCTACTAACTTCTTTACTATCCAGTTTGTAAACGTAATTGAGAATACTCGCTTTGCGGAAAGAATACAACTTGAAAATACTACCAAATAAGCATGAGTACCCTTATTAAAAATATTATTCGATTTATACTTTTTATCGCCGTACAGGTATATATTCTGAATCAAATACCTCCTTTACATCGATTTGTAGTACCCTACTTATATTTCCTCTATATTATTTGGCTACCATTTACATTAAATAAGTTCAGCCAAATGTTTATTGCCTTTTTATTTGGTTTAACACTTGATGCATTTACCGGAACTATGGGTTTACATGCCGCAGCTTGTGTGCTTATAGCCTATATCAAACCTTTTTTATTGAGTTTACTCATTCCTCAAGAAACTACAGAACAAAGCTATGCAGAGCCCAGCATTAACAGCATGGGTTGGGCACCTTATAGCCTCTATGCGGGATTACTAACTTTTATCCACCATTTCTATTTAGTGCTATTGGAGTGGCTTCAATTTGGAAGTTTTACCTATTTCTTGGGAAAAGTAACCGCCACTACCGGAATCAGCATACTCCTTATTTTAGTTACAGAAATGTTGTTTACGCGTAAGGCCAAGTTTAGAACGAATAAGTAGGGTAGGTTATGGGGAATAGGTTATAGGTAAAAGAAAAAAACTATTACCTATAACCTATCACCCGTTACCTAAGAAACTATTCTTATTTTCGCATAAAGGATATTTTTCTCCTATATTCTCTATGTCGGTATTTAATCAAAGTCGTAGCCGCGTAATACAAATTATTATTAGCGCCGTTTTTCTTATTATCACCCTTCAACTTATCAATCTTCAATTGTTCTCTTCCAAATATAAATTGGCGGCAGAAAACAATGCCATCTATAGAAAAATCATCTATCCCGATAGGGGTATCATTTTCGACAGAACCAGAAAACCTTTGCTGGAGAATATTATTAGTTACGACTTAGTAGTAACGCCTGCAGAAGCTAAAGGAACCGATACTTTGGCGCTTTGTGCATTACTAAATATAGACACTGTTGAATTTAAAAAGAGAATGCGGGAAGCTGTTTTTAAAAATACAAGTGTTAAGCCTAGTATATTTGAGCCACTTCTCTCTACTGAAATGTTTGCCCGGCTCAGTGAGAATATGTATAAGTTTCCCGGTTTTGCTTTAAGCGAAAGATCTGTAAGAAGCTACCCTTATAATACCGCAGCCCAATTACTTGGATATATAGCCGAAGTAGACACCACATTTTTACGGAAGCATAAAGATGAAGGATATGAGATGGGGGATTACGCAGGTATGAATGGCCTGGAGCGCACGTATGAAAAAGTGTTAATGGGACAAAGAGGCATCAAGCGGTTTATTCGCGATAATAAAAGTCGAATTCAAGGACCTTATGAAAATGGCTTGTTTGATACGGCTGCTATTGCAGGTAGAAATTTATTTACAAGTATCGATGTAGAAGTGCAACAGTTGGCAGAGCAATTACTACAAAATAAAATTGGCAGTGCGGTAGCCATCAATCCTCGCACCGGCGGTATCATTGCTATGGTTTCCAGCCCTACTTATAACCCCAATGTACTCACCGGTAATGCCCGAAGAAAAAATTGGGGGCGAATGGTTATGGACACCGCAAAGCCCATGTATAATCGTGCTATCAAGGGGCAATACCCGCCCGGCTCTACTTTTAAACCACTAGGTGCTTTAGTAGCATTAGATGAGGGTTTGATTTCACCATCTTATGGCGTTGGCTGCGGTGGAGGATATGCCGGTTGCGGTAACATGTATGTACGGTGCGAGCATAAAAATCCGGGACATGCCGCTAATCTTCGTTTAGCCTTGGCAAATTCTTGCAACTCTTATTTTTCCGATGTATTCAGAAAAGCTATTGATAACCGTAAATATGGGAACGCTACAAAAGGTTACCTGAAATGGAAAGAGTATATGAACTCATTTGGTTTAGGTAGAAGATTAGATGTTGATTTACCCAGTGAAGACAAAGCCAGTATACCCGATACGGCAAGATATAATAAAGACTTCGGCGGCAAAGGCAGATGGAATAGTTGTAGTATTCTCACCCTAGGTATTGGCCAAGATCGTATGACGGCTACTCCATTGCAATTGGCAAACCTTATGTGTATCATTGCGAATAAAGGTTATTATTATTCACCGCATTTTGTAGATAGTATTGAAAGAGAAGATGCAGCAGATAAAGAGATGCTTAAAAAATATCGTACTAAACATATAGTTACCCATATTTCTGATAGTGCTTATAAAGCCGTACACGATGGCATGCATGATGTAACGGTATATGGTACTGCAGCAGCCATTACTATTCCGGGTATCGAATATTGCGCTAAAACAGGTACTGCACAAAACCCTCATGGCAAAAACCACTCATTATTTGTAGCGTTTGCTCCAAAAAATAATCCACGAATTGCTGTTGCGGTAGTGGTTGAAAATGGAGGTTATGGTTCCGTTGCAGCAGGTCCTATTGCCGGCTTTATCATGGAGAAATATCTAAACGATACTATAAGTAGTGCCGGACTACCTGAAGTGGAGCGCGTTACAAAAATCAATTTAATACCTGCTGCCATTAAGCAGTGGTACTATAGAAAAGATTCTATTCGTGCGGCGAAATTAGCAGAGGAAGAAGCATCTGCAAAGTTAGAAGCAGCCGCAGAAGCGAATAATAAAGCCAGTACAGAAGCACAATTAGAACTCAATGCGAAGCCCGTAGGCAGTAACGACACGGCACTGAAACTAAAACCAAAATCACCTCTCTTATTACCCGAAGAGCAAAGAAAGAAAGCCAAAGGAGGTAAACCATGAGTAAGCAAAAAGGAGTTTCACAAGGCATTGATACAACCGTAGTTTGGCTTTACGCCATTTTAGTTTCGATTGGGATACTTTGTATTTTTATGGTTGAGTACCGGAATGATGGACATTGGCTACAAAGTTTTTTAACCGGTAAAACAAGCTATAGTAAACAACTCATTTACGCAGGCATATGTGTTGTACTGGCTACTTTTATTTTATTAACCGATAGCAAACTATTTACTGCTCTTGCTAATTTATTTTATGTATTTGGTATTTTGTTGATGCTATCCACTTTTGTATTGGGCAAAAATATTAATGGATCTAAAAGCTGGATTCCCCTCTTTGGAGGTTTTAACTTACAGCCTGTAGAGATATGCAAAATATTTACGGCACTGGCATTGGCTAAATTTTTATCCCGACAAGAAACCGATTTCTCTAAATTAAAATCACAAATTATAGCAGGTATTATTACCCTCTTACCTGCCGTCATCTCCATTATTCAACATGAAGCAGGAATGGCATTGGTTTATTTTTGTTTTTTCCTTGTAATGTTTAGAGAGGGGTTATCACCTACGATTCTTATCATAGGCTTTTCATTTGTTGCATTGATCATTTCAACCTTATTGATTGAACCGAATACACTTGCTATCATTTTAACTGTTAGCGCTCTAGTTACTATTTATCTACTTCGTAAACAATTTAAGAGAAGCAAAGGACTGCTTACTTTAATTATCTTTATTTGGGCCGCATGTGTTGGTATACAACGATTTGCCGTACCATTTATCTTTAACAACGTATTAGAATGCTATCAAAGTGCTAGGGTGTATAGTGCCTTTGGTAAAGATTATGATTGTAGTCAAAATAAACGATCTGCCAAAAAAAGTGATAAAACACCAAAAAAACCCGATGATTATAATGTTCGTCAAAGTAAAATTGCTATCGGTTCAGGCGGGTTGTTAGGCAGGGGGTTTTTAAAGGGTACACAAACAAGAGGTAAGTATGTACCAGCACAATCTACCGATTTTGTGTTCACTTCTCTGGGTGAAGCTTTTGGTTTTGTAGGCTGTGTAGTTTTTCTTTTAATTTATTTATTTTTCTTGTTTAGGGTGATCCAAATTGCAGAGCGCCAGCGAAGTACGTTTAGTCGGGTTTATGCATACAGCGTGGTCAGTATTATTTTATTCCATATTGCTTTTAATATATGCATGACTATTGGTTTGTTCCCCTCGCCCGGCGTAACACTTCCTCTAATTAGTTATGGTGGATCTTCCATGGTATCATTCACCATTTTAGTTTTCATACTTTTACGCCTCGATGCCGATCGGCAAATGGTATTACGCTAATTATTATATCTGCTATGCAAATTATTCCCCTATCGGAAGGTAGTTTTACCATTGATAAAACCAAAGTATTTGTTCCCTTTGATACGGAGAAGGAAGAACTCAATAGCAGACCATTAGGTTCTTTATTAGTGGAAATTCAGCCCTTTGTGGTGATAACTTCAAAAGATATCATATTAATTGATACCGGGTTAGGCTATAACTTACCCAATGGCGAAATGCAATTACACCATAATTTAGAAAAAAATGGCATTAACCCCTCTCAGATTACAAAAGTTTTACTCAGTCATTTACATAAAGATCACGCAGGCGGTATAACTATAAAACAACAAAATGGTGAACGCTTTATTGCCTTTCCTTATGCTACTTATTTTGTTCAGCAAAGAGAGTTTGAATATGCCACCGGATTAGGATCTGCTTCCTATATTCCGGATGATTTTTTACTACTCGAAGAATTCAGTAAAGTCGTTTGGCTACAAAACGATAAGGGTATTATCGATAACTACATTCATTATGAACTAACCGGAGCGCATAGTAAATTTCATCAGGTTTTCAGCATCAAAGATGCCGGAGAAATTATATTCTTCGGCGGTGATGACGCACCTCAATTACAACAAATGAAAAGTAAGTTTATTGCTAAATATGATTATAACGGGAAGAAATGTATGGAGCTCCGCCAACAATGGTGGGAAGCAGGGAAAAAAGAGAATTGGATTTTTTTATTTTACCACGATATCAATACGCCTAGTTTTAAGCAGTAACTAATCAGTATATTTCATTTTTTTAGCCTTACCATCTACGTTTGAATTATTCATTCTCCTATTGATTAATTCTTTACGCATCATATTATTGAAATTACGATCAGCCGTAAATACACTATTAACGCGCTCATCACTATTCAAGATTTTTTTAAACTCGGTACTATATCTCTTTCTGATATTTAAAGCCTTCTCTTCAAAAACCAATTCATTATTCAAATTCTCTTTTCGAGCCCTTTTTAATTCATTTATATAGTTATTATGCAAAGGCCAAAACTTTTGTGCTTCTTCTGTATTTAAGTTTAATTGCTTAGTAATATAAGCAACCTTTAGCGATTCAATCATGGATATATTAGTCTTCTCCGTCTCTTGTGCAATAATAGTAACGCCAAACACATTACAGAGAAATATCAATAATATTATCTTTTTCATATTCTCTTTTTAGGAGGCAGGTTTTTCGCCCGACTCATTTAAGTAATTAAGTAATTCTTCATCCTCAATATGTTCAGCAGTACCAACAGAAGTTAGTTCTACTTGTTCATTATTCAATTCATGCCCTGCACCACCAATTACATTATTATTTAAGTATTGATGTATAGCTTCTTCAGGCAATTTATTTATTTCCGCCGAAATATTAATCGCATTGTAGGTAGTCATATCAAAATGATCGGGAGATTTGTTATCGGTATACAAAAAAGCACCGACAATTAGTACCCCCGCCATAGCTGCTGCGGCAGCATAACTCACCACTTTACGCCAGGCCGGCATTTTAATAACTTTAGTAGTTACTTTCTGTATAGGCTCAACTACGAACTGTTGAAAATACCCTTCTGGCACAAAATATACCGGCTTACGGGAGATATCAAGTAGCAAAGGGGCGATTATTTTCAACTCTTCCTCCCAAAGAACACGTTCAAGCATTTTCTTAGAGAACTGCTCGAAATAATCCTCCGGAACCCGGTTCGGCATCCTAGCGTCTTCTTTTATTTGTTCTAGAAAATCCATAGTATTCGGTTTAGACATCCAACAAAACCTTTGGTTTAATAGGCTTTGATAAAATCTTCAATTTTTTTGGCAGCATGATGATAACTAGCTTTCAATGCACCTTCAGAAGTATCTAATACTTTGCTCATTTCGGCATAACTCATCTCATCAAAATACCGCATATTAAACACAAGTCGCTGTTTTTCAGGTAATTGCTGTATAGCTAATTGCAATCTCCACTCCAATTTTTTTTCATCAAAAAATGCATCAGCCTTAACCTTGTTACTTAACCCCTCACTCACTTCATCAAAATCAACGGCAGATTTTCGTTTTTGTTGCTCCAAAAAACTCAAGCTCTCATTCGTTGCGATTCTATACAACCAGGTATATAACTGGCTATCCTCTCTAAAATTTTCCAATGCGCCCCATACCTTAATGAATACATTCTGCATTACATCATTAGCGTCTTCATGTTCCACCACGAGCCGCCGAATATGCCAATAAATTTTCTCCTGGTACTTCTTAACAAGTAATGTATATGCTTTTTCCTTTAAGGCAGGTGTTCTGAAATCGATTAGAATCTCCTGATCCGATAGATGCATGCAAGAGGTTTATACTTATTAGATAAATTTAAGTCACAAAGGTTTAAAGGATTCCTTTTTTTTGTAAATTCCGAGATATATGTCCAGATCTGCCTTTATACAAGCCTTCAGAAGAAATGTTACCGATAAATATACGATCTATAACAGCCTCTTTTCAGCACTTCCTTTCTCCGGAATTGCCAATGTTGGTGCCCTATTACCTATTTTGTTACAAGCCTGTGTAGAGGGCTATGAAACCAATAAATCACCAAAAGAGATTATAGATGGTTTCTTTGCAAAACATACATCTGTCACAGCAGAAAAAGATAAAATAGATCGGCTCTTCAAATTTGTACAATATATAGAACGGCAAGTGGTGCTTTTTGATGCTATTGAAGATGCAGCCTTTGATAGCGTTAATAACGTAGGTGGACAAGGAAGCCTAAAAGCATTATACAACGAGGCGTATTTTGCAGGTAAGGTTCCAGCATTAAAAGAAAAACTCAAGCAATTTAAAGTTCGAATAGTACTCACTGCACACCCTACACAGTTTTATCCGGGTAGTGTATTAGGTATTATTCACGATTTGGGGGAGGCAATCGCTAAAAACGATTTTCAAACGATTAATCTATACATACAACAATTAGGCATTACCCCCTTCTTCAATAAAAAACAGCCAACCCCTTTAGATGAAGCGCAGAACCTAATGTGGTACCTGGAAAATATACTTTATCATTCTATTGGCAATATTTACAATTTTATTCAGCGAGATATTTTTGAAGGGAATGAGGAAACAGATAACCCTTTTATTGAATTAGGCTTTTGGCCCGGTGGTGATAGAGATGGCAACCCCTTTGTAGATGCCGCCACTACTATAAAAGTGGCCGAAGCACTACGCAGTGCCATTATTGTTTGCTACTATAGAGATATTCGTAAACTAAAACGTAGACTTACTTTTTCCGAAGTAGATATTATCGTTTCTGAATTGGAGCAGCAATTGTATGAAAATGTATTTCGACCAAATGAAAGCAGAAAAATATCAAAGCAAGAATTAGTAGATAAGTTAACGCTGATTAAAAATAAATTACAGTCGCAACACCATTCTCTTTTTATACAGCGGGTAGAAAGCCTGCTTAATAAAGTACATATTTTTGGGACCTGGTTTGCTTCATTAGATATTCGACAAGATAGTCGTATCCATACAGCTGTTTTACAAGATATCAATACAACACTGATATCGCAGCAAATACCTCCTATACTCGCTGATAATTATGCGACGTTAGCTGAAAGTGAAAAAATAAAATCACTATTGGCATGCCGAACCGTAATCAGTACTAGTAATACCAGTTCAACTATTGCGAAAGATACTATTGAATCTATTTTCGCTATCAATCAAATCCAACAAATTAATGGCGAAGCCGGCTGTCACAGATATATTATTAGTAATTGTCAATCTGCCTTAAATGTGGTAGAAGTATTTACCCTATTCAAATTGGCAGGCTGGAATGAAGAGCAGCTATACGTAGATATTATTCCCCTTTTTGAAACCATTGATGATTTAGAGGCATCAGCTTCTATTATGGAAACACTCTATACATTGCCGGCTTATAAAGCTCACTTACAAAGAAGAAAGCAACAGCAAACCATTATGTTGGGCTTTAGTGACGGCACAAAAGATGGAGGCTATTTACAAGCTAACTGGGGTATTTATACGGCTAAAGAAAAATTGACGGCATTATCAAGAAAATATAATATTACGGTAAAATTCTTTGATGGACGAGGAGGCCCGCCTTCAAGAGGAGGGGGTAAAACAAATAAATTCTATGCTTCGTTAGGTAACGCTATTGAGAATGAAGAAATTCAAATTACTATACAAGGACAAACAATCACATCCAATTTTGGTACCATCCAATCATCGCAGTTTAATATTGAACAACTATTCAGTGCCGGTGTTCATAATACTGTTTTTGCTGAAAGCAGGGCTGAATTAACAGATAGCCAGAGAGCATTATTACAGGAATTGGGAGAAATTAGTCATACTACTTACCAACAGTTCAAACAACACCCTCAGTTTTTGAAATACATGCAACTGTTTAGTCCGCTTAATTATTATAGCAAAAGTAATATTGCCAGTAGGCCGGGTAAAAGAGGGAATGCTAATGAATTGAAATTTGAAGATTTGAGAGCCATCCCTTTTGTTGGCAGTTGGAGCCAGTTGAAGCAAAACGTTCCCGGTTTTTTTGGAGTAGGTTCTGCATTACAAGCGCTAAAGGAAGAAGGTAAGTGGGTGCAAGTAAAAGAACTCTTTAATGCGTCTTTATTTTTTAGAACTTTAATTGATAATAGCATGATGAGCATGCTAAAATCTTTCTTCCCTTTAACCGCCTATATTAAAGAGGATAAAAATTATGGAGCAGTATGGACATTAATTAAAGATGAGTTTGATCTTACAGAAAAATTAGTATTGGAACTTGCTGGTAATACGATGTTAATGCAAGAAGATCCGGTAGGTCGATCCTCTATTTTAATGCGCGATAAAATTGTACTGCCTTTGTTAACAATTCAACAATATGCATTGTACCATATTAATGAAGCAATTACAAATACTGAAATGAAAGACAGCTATGAAAAACTGGTAACCCGTAGTATGTTTGGAATCATCAATGCAGGGAGAAATTCAGCTTAACTAAGCATCTTTCCACCGCCATAAATGCAAACAGGCATAGGTTCTATAAGGAGACCATTTCGCAGAAATTTTGAGCATTTTTTCTTTCATAGTTTTTTTATCAGTGGCATCTATTTTATAGAGCTTACACATAGCTTGCTGAATACCTAAATCATCAACCGCAAAAACATCTTCCCGCCCCAAACTAAACATAAGCAACATTTCAACAGTCCACTTTCCTACCCCTTTAATTTGAACGAGTAAGTCGATAATTTCTTCATTACGCATTTTGGCAAGATGCTTATCGGTAATACCATGTGCTAGGCAAAAACTGGCAACGTTTTTTACATAACCTACTTTAGCATTGCTTAACCCAATTGCTCGTAACTCGGTATCGGGCGTATCAATTACCTGTTGCGGCTTAGGCTCCTTGCCCTTGTACAAAGCCAGAAATCGCTGAAAAATAACTTCGGCAACCTTGGTACTTAATTGCTGACTAATAATACTATTCATAATCCTGACCGGAATATTTTTTTGTAAGGATAAAGTATGGGTTGTACCCGAAAGAATAGTTGCCAGTTTTTTATCTTTTGCCAAATGTGTTTTATAATCCATGCAACAAGTTAATTAATTTGCAGTTGATGGAAAGAATTATTCAGCTTACCGCCGACGGTTCTCACACTCTTTTGATTCCCAACATGGAAGTGAGTTACCATAGTAAACATGGTGCTATTCAGGAAAGTATGCATGTTTTTATACAAGCAGGATTATATGATGATAGAATAAAAAACTTACCCCAAATTAATATTTTGGAAATAGGCTTCGGTACGGGATTAAATACAGTATTAACCGCTATTGAAGCAATCAAAATTCAAAAACAAATAACATTCACAAGTATTGAAGCATTCCCACTAAGCAAAGAAGAATGGAGTCAGTTGAATTACGGAGCAATATTGAATCAACAGCCATTGTTTGATGCAATACATGAAGCAAAATGGGATGAGAAGGTTAGGATTCATCCTAATTTTCAGCTTTGTAAGATCAACCAAAAAGTAAATGAAATAATAAATAATTTAATACATGATGAGCTTGTCGAAGGGACCTATAACCTCATCTACTTCGATGCCTTTGCCCCAGCAGCGCAGCCGGAGCTGTGGAGTGCAGAAATATTCTCTTACCTATATTCCTTACTTACCCATAACGGAATTCTCGTAACTTACTGCAGCAAAGGTATTGTTCGGAGAACGATGGAATCCGTAGGCTTTACCATAGAAAAAATTCCCGGCCCACCGGGAAAGCGAGAGATGGTGAGGGCATTTAAAATGTAATATTTATGATAAAACATCTACTAATATAAAAAATACACAAAATGGTACTGATCATAATCGGACTGCTCTTCATATTAGGTGCAGCCTTTATAAACAAAGAAAAAGAAGAGTTTACTAAATTTAAAAAAGGACTCCGCTTTTTTGGCTTAGCTGTGGTGGTTTTAGGGGTACTCACTTCTTGCATTAAACAAATTGATGCCGGACAAATAGGCGTACAATCCTTATTTGGTAAAGTATCTGACAATATTCTTACCAGTGGATTAAATACCGTTAATCCATTAGTAGATATTAAAAAAGTAGATATCAAAACCCAAAACTATACAATGAGTGGCGTACATGATGAGGGAGATAAAGAAGGTGATGATGCCATCCGTGTACTCACTGCAGACGGGCTTGAAGTGATCATTGATCTAACAGTATTATATCGGGTACTAAGTAATGAAGCGCCCCGTATCATGCGTGAAACAGGCTTGGATTATAGAGATAAAATTGTGCGTCCGCTTACGCGAACCAAAATCCGCGACAATGCAGTATACTATACTGCTATTGATTTGTACTCTACAAAAAGGGATCAATTTCAAACACGCATTTTTAAAAGCATCGAAGAAGATTTTAAGAAACGCGGATTGGTGTTGGAGCAACTTTTGGTGAGAAATATTACGCTACCCAATAACGTGAAAACTTCTATTGAAGAAAAAATCAAGGCTGAACAAGAAGCACAGAAAATGGAGTTCGTTTTACAAAAAGAAAAACAAGAAGCAGAACGTAAACGCGTTGAGGCTCAAGGTATAGCCGACTATCAGCGTATCATCAGTGCAGGTTTAAGCGACAAGCAATTACAATACGAAAATATTCAGGTAATGAAAGGTTTGGTTACTTCCCCTAATTCAAAAGTAATTGTAATGGGTAAAGGAAGCACCCCGGTGATTCTTGACACAAAGGATGGAAAAAACTAATTCTCAAAGTCGATTGGCTCGCTCCATTTCTTGAGAATCCACCAGAGTAATGCTGTTAAGCTAATAGCAAACCAGATATAAAAAATAATATTACCTATTGTAATACTGTCATGAATAAATGCATAGTCGTACATAATACCAAATGTGGAGTTCAATGCCATCCACAGTAGGCCTAATGAAAGCGTGTTTACAATTCTGATTAAATATTTACGTACGCCCGGTTCCACAACAGTTTAGATGATTACAAATGGTGAAGGATAATTGTTTGTTTAATCGAAACTTTGATTTGCGGCAGCAGCTAATTTCAAAATCCGGTCGAACTGAGCAGGGGTTAAGTCATTATAGAAATAATAAATAGGATCTACCGGCACGCCATTACGATGTACTTCGTAGTGACAATGGGGGCCCGTACTCTTACCGGTGTTCCCCACATAACCTATTACTTCTCCTCGTTTTACCCTATCTCCTACCCGGGCTTTGATCCGGTACATATGCGCATAAATAGTTTGATATCCAAAGCCATGATTAATCATTACTCGGTTACCGTAGCCACCGGTATTGAAACCTGCATCCCTAACTATACCATCGGCCGTTGCATATATAGGGGTGCCTTGTGGGGCTGTAAAATCAAGTCCGGCATGCAATCTTCGATCCTTATAAATAGGGTCGATCCGATAACCAAAGCCAGAAGCCACTCGCGATAAATTACGATTGCTAATAGGCTGAATAGAAGGTGTAGCATCCAATAGCTTGGCTTTATTTTTTACCAGATTATTGATTTCTTCAAAAGATTTTACTTGATAAGCGGTACGGTAGGATAGTTTATTAAGCTGCTCTCTGATTCCTTCAATTAAGGCATCTTCACTCAATTGCTGAACCAATTTTACCTCTTTTTTCTTTTCCATATCTTCAATCCGCGCGCTATCGGGTATGGGATCAGATCCAAAAATGGCCCGATACACCCCATTATCTCGGTTCTCGATTTCATCCATTTGTAATTCTAATTGTTTGACCCTTTCTTCCAATAGCGCATAACTCTCTTTTAATCCCGTATTTTGCCGAATTAAGATTTTCTCCTTAGGCGAATCAATATACCGGAATGTAATCGCAAAAATGAGTATGCCGGTTACTATAGACGCAGCAATATAGCCTATTACCTGTAAGAGCCTTACCCGCAGCGGAGTAGTTATCTTCTCGTAGCGAAGCGTATGCGTATTATAGTAGTATTTTACCTTTTTCATGACGGGGGTAAGAGGCCTAAAGCCGCTTAAATCATTACCTTTGCGATCATTCTACAAACAACAAATATAGTTTCTAAGCCCTAAATGGGCGTATAAAACCGATAGATAATGACGAGTGCCGAAATTCGCCAGCAATTTTTAGATTTTTTTGCTTCAAAACAGCACAAAATAGTTCCCTCTGCCCCTATTGTGGTTAAAAATGACCCTACCCTCCTCTTTACCAATGCAGGCATGAACCAATTCAAAGATTATTTTCTGGGAAATAAAAAGCCGGAATTTAGTCGTGTTGCCGATACGCAAAAATGTTTACGCGTTAGTGGTAAACATAATGATTTGGAAGAAGTAGGTGTAGATACCTATCATCATACCATGTTTGAAATGCTTGGTAACTGGAGCTTCGGCGATTATTTTAAGGCAGAAGCAATAGCCTGGAGTTGGGAACTATTAACAGCGGTATACAAATTGGATAAAGATCGATTATATGTTACTGTTTTTGAAGGCGATGAAAAAGAAGGTATCCCTAGAGATGAGGAGGCCTATCACGAATGGAAAAAATGGATTCCCGAAAACAGAATATTATTTGGAAACAAAAAAGATAATTTCTGGGAGATGGGCGATACGGGCCCTTGTGGCCCCTGCTCAGAAATACATGTAGATTGCAGATCGGATCAGGAAAGAGCTAATACACCCGGAAAAGATTTGGTAAATAACGACCATCCACAAGTAATTGAAATCTGGAATAATGTTTTCATGCAATTTAACCGCTCCAAAGATGGTACGCTGGTTCCCTTACCTGCTCAACATGTAGATACAGGTATGGGTTTTGAGAGACTGGTACGTGTTATCCAAGGCAAACAAAGCAACTATGATACAGATGTTTTTACAGGAACTTTTAAAGCCATAGAAGAAATAAGCGGAAAAAAATACGACGGAACCGATACTAAAGAAGCCATTGCCTTCCGTGTAATTGCAGATCATATTCGTGCCATTGGGTTTACTATTGCAGACGGACAATTACCTGCCAATACCGGTGCGGGTTATGTTATTCGGAGAATTTTGAGAAGGGCTGTTAGATACTATTATTCTTATTTGGATTATAAGCAGCCATTATTATACAGGTTGATGCCAATTCTTGCCGCACAGTTTGATACAGTATTTCCCGAATTGCATCAACAAATTGATTTTGTGAGCAAAGTAGTGAGAGAAGAAGAAGAAGCTTTTTTAAGAACACTCGACAAAGGACTTAAAAGAATCGACGATATCGTACAGGCAACTACAAATGATATCATCAATGGTAAATCTGTTTTTGAACTTTTTGATACCTTCGGCTTTCCACTCGATCTTACTAAACTCATTGCAGCCGAAAAGAATTTACAAATAGATGAAGCCGGTTTTGCAGTAGAAATGCAGCAACAAAAAAATAGAAGTCGCGCTGCTTCCACATTAGATACGGAAGATTGGGTAACAGTTAGTGATCAGAAAGGAGAAGGTTTTGTTGGCTACCAAGATATTTTAGTAAATACCCAAATAAATAAATACAGAAAAATTAGTACCAAAGGTAAAACGCAGTACCAGCTTGTATTAGCTACTACTCCATTTTATGCTGAAAGTGGCGGACAAACAGGTGATACGGGTTGGTTAGCATTTGGTGAGGAAACTATTGAAGTTACCAATACCAAAAAAGAAAACGATACTATCGTACATTTTGTTGAAACCCTTCCAACAGCCATTGAAAATGGTTGTGTAGCTAGAATAGATGTAGAAAAAAGACTTTTTATAAGTTATAATCATACCGCTACGCATCTTTTACACGCCGCTTTGCGAAAGGTATTAGGTACGCATGTAGCACAGAAAGGGTCTTTGGTAACTGAAGAAAGCTTGCGCTTCGACTTCTCTCATTTTGCGAAAGTTACAGATGAAGAACTACTACAGGTAGAAAAAATAGTGAATGATAAGATTCGAGAAAATATTCCTGTAGTTATAAAAGAGATGTCGAAAGAAGAAGCGCTGCAGTTAGGCGCTATGGCTTTATTCGGAGAAAAATACGGCGATACTGTTCGGGTTGTTATTATTGACCCTAATTATTCTATTGAACTATGCGGTGGTACCCATGTAATGCATACCGGTATGATCGGTTTGATGAAAATAACAGCCGAATCAGCAGTAGCTGCCGGTGTAAGAAGGGTTGAAGCTATCACAGGAAGTAATGCTTATAACTTTTTATATAACCAGTTCGCGAGCTTGAAAGAAATTTCAGGATTATTAAAAACACAAGATGCTGTAAAAGCAGTTGAAAAAATTATAGAAGAAAAGCAGCAGCTCGAAAAAAAGATTGAGCAGTTATTATTCCAACAACTGACTAGTATCAAAGAGAATTTATTGACACAAACCGTGTTATTTGATTTACCCAATGGTGAGAAAGCTAATTTTATTGGTGCTATCGTAGAACTCGGAAGTGCAGACCTAGTCAAGAAATTGTGCTTTGAGTTAAAAGCAGATTTAGGTAATCATTATATGGTAGCGCTCGCAGCAAATATTGATGGCAAAGCAAGCATTTGTGTAATGTTGAGTGATAGTGTTGTTAGTGAAAAAGGATTAGAAGCACCTGCCATTATTAAATCTGAAGTGGCTCCTCTGATAAAGGGCGGTGGTGGCGGACAAAAAACCTTAGCTACTGCGGGGGGGCAAGATGCCAGTAACTTACCACTTGTGATTGAAAAAATAAAAGCTCTCCTATCATAAGTTATGCGCCCTGAAACAGCAGCAAAATATGAAGTAGTTATTGGCTTGGAAGTACATGCACAATTAGCAACAGCCAGTAAATTATTTTGTAGCGATGCTACTAGTTTTGGTGCCGAACCCAATACACAAGTAAGTGCTATCACATTAGCGCACCCCGGCACATTACCCAGAACCAACAAAACAGCGGTTGACTATGCTATAAAAATGGGTCTGGCTTGTAATGCGGAAATTGACCAGCACAGTTTCTTTGCAAGAAAAAATTATTTCTATGCCGATCTGCCGAAGGGTTATCAGATATCGCAACATACAGCCCCTATTTGCAAGGGTGGGTTTGTTACCATTAAAAGCAACGGTTATAAACGAAATATCCAACTCAATAGAATTCATTTAGAAGAAGATGCCGGTAAGAGTATACATGATTTGGAAGAAGGATGGAGTTGTATAGATTTAAATAGAGCGGGCACACCGCTTATCGAGATCGTTACGGAACCTGATCTTTTTTCAGCTGAAGAGGCCTATCAATATGTAACTGAAGTTCGTAAGCTGGTACGATGGTTAGGTATTTGCGACGGTAATATGGAAGAAGGCAGTTTAAGATGCGATGCCAATATTTCATTGCGCCCAAAAGGAGAAAAGAAATTAGGAACAAAGGTAGAAGTGAAAAATTTGAACTCTATTCGGAATGTTAAAAAAGCTATTGAGTTTGAAATAGAAAGAATGGCGTCAGTATTAGATGCCGGCGGTAGTGTTATACAACAAACCCGAAGTTTTGATGCCAGTAATGATACCACTTTTGCTATACGCGATAAAGAGGAAGCGAACGATTACAGATATTTTCCAGACCCGGATTTACCCGTCATACTAATTACTGATTCACATGTAAACAGTTTACGTGAATCACTCCCTCAATTACCACAAACATTATATGAGCTTTTTCAAACAAAATTTGGTTTACGTGATTATGATGCTTCATTACTAACAGATGATAAGAATTTAGCAGAATATTATATAGCCATTTCAGCCCATGTAAGTAATTATAAGAGTGCGGCAAACTGGTTATTAGGACCGGTTAAGCAATATCTGAATGAAATAAATACTACCATTAGTGACGCTAAAATATCTGTTACCGCTTTAGCAGCATTGATTGAACTTGTTGAGTCTGGTAAACTTAATTTTTCGGTAGCTGCTTCTAAAGTTTTTCCTGAGTTAGTGAAAGGAAAAGAAGATGCGTTACGTATAGCAGAGCGATTGGAGCTATTGCAGGTAAGCGATACGGACGAGTTAAGTAACTGGGTAGATGAAGCTATTGCTTCGATGCCCGATAAAGTAGCAGCGTATAGGAAGGGTAAGAAAGGGCTCATCGGTTTATTTGTAGGAGAAGTGAAAAAAAGAAGCAAGGGAAAGGCCGATCCAAAATTGGTTACTCAATTATTAGAAGAAAAATTAAAATAAAATGATAAAACAATCAGCAGCCATGCTAATAGCTGTAGGCTTATTAGCCACTGCTTGTCAGCAAAAAAAATACGGTGCATTCACCGTATCAGGTACCGTAAAAAATGCGCCGGAGCCCAAACTTTACTTACAAGAGCTACCTTTTGGTGGGGAGCAGCCTATTGTTATAGATTCTACCGCTATCGGTAAAGATGGTAAGTTCACCCTGAAAGGTATTGGTAAAGAAGAAGGTTTATATCGTTTAGTAGTTGCCAATGGTCCGGATATGTTACTAGTAAACGATAATGATGCTATTGAAGTGAATATGGATGTGAATCAATATCGTAATTATACCGTTACAGGTTCCGCAGCATCAACCTCATTACATACTTTATTTGAAAACTATCGAAAGCAAGATTCGGCTTTGTATGCCGTATTCGTTCAGATAGATACCTTACAAAAACAAAAAGCAACAGATAGTGTACTGAGTATTTATCGTGCCAAAAGAGATGAGCAGATCAAGGCTATGAATAATACGGTAACCTCTTTTATTAAATCGAGTGAAAGTGCTGCAGCAAGGTATTACGCATTGGGTATGGCATCAAGAACTTTAACTGCCGAGGAATTAAAGGCCGTAGCAAATGAATCTGCTAATAAGTTTAAAGAACATAGTGGGCTCAAAAAAATTCAAGAACTAGTAAATGCCACGTCTAAAGCGCCACAACAACCTACGGAAGCTGCTTATGCCTTACTAAATAAGCCGGCACCGGAAATTAGTTTAGCAGATACGGATGGAAAAACATTTGCATTGAGTAGCTTAAAGGGCAAATTTGTATTAGTAGATTTTTGGGCTAGCTGGTGTGGTCCTTGCAGAAAAGAAAATCCAAATGTAGTGGCTGCTTACAAGCAATTTAAAGATAAAAATTTCACTATTCTAGGGGTTTCTATGGATGATGATAAAGCCGCTTGGTTAAAAGCTATAAAAACAGACAATCTAAGCTGGAAACAGGTATGTATATTATCCGATTGGAATAGTCATCCTATCACACAGGATTATCAATTTAGTGCTATTCCTTTTAATGTTTTAATTGATCCACAAGGAAAAATTATTGCTTCAGATCTAAGGGGATTAGCGCTGGAAAAGAAATTATCAGAAGTATTAAAATAAATAGAACGGATAAAATAGTAAAGGGTTGGCGGAATTCCGCCAACCCTTTATTTATGATTACATTCGTATTAGTAACCAGGATTCTGCTTAAATCCTAAGTTGAAATTGATTTCAGTACTAGGATAAGGCAATTGAAATTTAAAATCACCGGGTGCTAATGTTGTGAAAATATATTTTACACCAGTTCCATCGGCACGATCACCCCAGCGACTATCACGATTAACGCCTTCATTCCTACGTTTCAAATCCCAGAAACGATCGCCTTCAAAAGCAAGCTCTAATCTTCTCTCTGCTCTAATCTCGTTTAACAACGCAGTTCCACTTAGATTTAACGCTACATAAGGGCTATAGCGGTTAGCACGTAATAGATTTAGATCGTTAAGTGCTAAAGCATCATTACCGGAACGCTGATAAGCTTCAGCACGGTTTAATAATACTTCTGCAGTTCTCAATACCTTTACATCAACGAGCCCCGCTACCTGACCAGGACGACCTGCATATTTAATTACATGATTTTGTAGAACACCATTATAAATACTAGTTTGTATATAAGATGTGGTTCTTACATCAGAAGGCAGGTATAATTGTCTTAGATTATACTCACAAACATATTCAGAGCGGATTAAACCACCTACAGTTTGATAATAGTTTACACCCGGGGTGTTAATATTATCCAAAGTAGTATTTAGAACTTTAAATAAAACACCGTTATTAGTCTGATCTGTCCAAATTGAAGGAAAATCAGTACGTGAAGGTAGTACAGGCGTTGAACCTAATGCAGCATTTGCCGCAGTTATACAATTGGTCATATCTCCTGTGTACAAATAAGCTCTTGATAAAAATCCAGAAACAGCTGCCTTATTTAAACGACCTACTCCGTTATTAACAGCTATAAGCGGTAATGCGGCATTAAGATCAGCAATAACTTTTGCATAAAACCCTCTCACGGCTTCTTTTTGAGGCAACTGTTTGGCATCTGTAGAAGTGATATAGGATAAGGTCGAATCAGTGGCTGTTGCATTTTCAAATGTTTTACTAAATACACGCGCCATATCTAAATATACAAATGCCCGCAAAGCTAGCGCCTCTCCTTTTGCATTGTCTTTAAAAGCACCGGCAGGGAAATTATCTATATTTTCTAGAATAGCATTTGCTCTTCTAGTAATAACATAGCCTGTCTGGAAAAAACCAAGCGTATTATCCCCATTATATCTCCAGTCGCCGTACACAGTTAGCGTTTGACGACCTAGGCTGCTGATAATAAGGTTATCCGCTAATACGTCACCAATAATATTCCAAGTTCCATTAACGTAGTTATTCGCTCTCAAACCTTGATACATACCTAATACTGCTAGTGTAACATCAGATTCTGTACCAAAAGCTTTGGAGGTCTCGATTTGGTTAAATGGAGTTAAATCCAATTCTGTTTTTTTACAGCCTGTAATACTAATCAAGGCTGCTAAAATGATTATTATTTTTCTCATTTCTTATTTTTTTTGATTTAGAATTTGATATCAATACCAACGGTTATAGCTCTAGTACTAGGATAAGCATACAAATTCAACAAACCCGGCTGTACAGGTACCCCATTTTCTCTGTTGGATAACCCAACTTCCGGTAATCCGCGGAATTTCGTATTGATAAACAAATTTGTTCCTTGTACATAAAAACGAACCCCATTCAGTTTTGCTTTTCTAGCAATATCTGTTGGTAATGTATAACCAATCACAAAATCTCTAAAAGTTAGATAATCACCTTTTTCTAAAAATCTATCAGAAGTTAAGTTCTGCTTTTGAGTTGGATCGTTTAGAGAAGGCAATTGCGCTATATCGCCTGGCTTAGTCCAGTAATTATTGGCGTCCGTATATTGTGGGCGGAAACCAACTGATGCACCACCGCCATCGGCCAAATTATTCTGATACATGGCATTGTAAATATAATTTCCACCAGAATAATAGAATTGAACTGATACGTCAAAGTTTCTAAAGCTTAGATTTGAGCTAAGCGAACCAAAAAATTTAGCTAATGGAGATTTTCCTTCCAGTAATACTGCATCACTAGCTGAATACGTTTCTGTTATCGAGCCATCGGCTTTAACATATTGGTTTTTTCCGTTTGCAGGATTAACACCGGCATAACGTACTAAAAAATAAGTATTTAAAGGTTGACCGATTTTTAAACGGCTATTACTTGCCGATGGTACGTTATCAGAAATCAGATTTGTAACATTATTTTGGTTGTTTGTGTAAGTAGCCGTTACACTCCATTTCAAATCTTTCTTACGGATAATTTCCCCTGTCAAAGTAACCTCAACACCCTTGTTGCTAAGGCTACCGATATTACTTAATACAGAAGAAAAACCTGTTGCCAAACTAACCGGTTGTGGATACAGAAGATCGTTTGTTACACGATTGTAATAATCTACAGTACCGGTAATTCTATTATTGAATAATCCAAAGTCAACTCCTAAATCCCAGTTCTTATTTTTCTCCCAAGTAAGATCAGGGTTAGCTAACTGTGTTGGAACCGCTGCAGGTAAATTATTATAAGCTACGTTTAATGCATAGGTACCTAGAGAACCATAAAACTGGCTAGGTACGTTACCTGCTGTTCCGATTGAACCACGTAGTTTCAAGTCGCTAAGAAAGCGAACATTATCCATGAATTTTTCATTCTTAGCATTCCACCAAGCACTCGCTGCCCAGAAGTTAGCAAATCTGTTATTCGCACCAAAGCGAGAAGAACCATCTCTTCTAACACTTAACTTAACGCCATATTTTTTATCATAATCGTACGAGGTAGAGGCAAAATATGAAATAATAGAGAACTGGCTTCTGCTGGTAGTAGCTTGTTGCGCAGTTGCAGCGTTATCGATTGTGCTAACACTAGGAGTTGGAAACCCTCTCCCAGCTAATGAGTAGGAATAAAAATTACGCTTCGTAAATTCCTGACCCACTAAAACATTGAAGTTATGTTTGTCTTTAATTGATTGATTCCAATTTGCTGTATTTGTAAATACATATTGAAAATCTTGGTTGCCTGCATCTGTTTTTTGGTTATATCCCAAGATTGCAGCAAGATTAGATCCGCCTTGCAAATAACTTTCAGACATGAGTGTATTATAGTTCAAGGCAGTAACTGATTTAACAGTTAAATGCTTGAAGAATTTACCTTCTACAAAACTTGTTGCGAAAGTAGACAAGTTGTTATTATAGAAAGTATTCTTGTCCTGACCTTCTAATGCTGAGAATCCTTGCATGGTAAAATTATACGAACCATTAGGTAAGTATACCGGCTCATACGGATTAGTTAAAAAGTAAGCTGTCCAAGGAGCTTGAGAATTGAATAGTTCTCTTGTTTGATATTCATTAGCGTATGCAGTAGATACATTAACGCCCATATTCAACCAGTCATTTGGCTTGTATTCTGCATTCAAGCGAGCTCCAATACGATTTCTGTAGTTTCTGTAAACGATACCATCTTCATCATACTTATTTACAGAAAAATAATATTTCATTTTATCTGTTGCACCGCTTACAGATACTTCATGAGACTGTGATCTTCCGGGCTGTAAGTAGTAGTCTAACCAATTACTTGGTGCTCTGGATACCATTAAGTTCCAAAGATCACTACGTTGAGCATCAGTAATACTAGCGAGTGTTGCACCTGCGGGTAATGTAGTACCTCTTCTGGCAACAATCATGGAATCAATTATTGGATTCACTAATCCGGCTGCGTACTCCCACTGTAATTTTTCTAAGGCATTCATAAACTTAACATTCTTCAATTCTTGTAATTGAACAAAGCCTTGTTGAAATGAATAGCGAATTTGAGCGGCCCCTGGTTTACCACCCTTAGTTGTAACAACGATTACACCGTTACCTGCTCTTGACCCGTAGATAGCAGCGGCAGAAGCGTCTTTTAAAACAGTGATATTTTCGATATCATTCGGATTCAATAAGGAAAACGCGGTATTAGTTACAGCGATACCATCAATGATTATTAATGGTTCATTGGAGGCGTTGATAGATCCAGTACCTCTGATTCTGATATAGCCAACTGCACCTGGCTGACCACTAGATCCGATTACTTGTAGGCCCGGTGCTTTACCTTGCAATAACTGTGTAAAGTTCTGCATTGGTTTTTGTGCAATTTCTTTGGTACCAACTACAGATACAGCTCCGTTAAGATCCTTTCTTTTTACGGCTTGGTAACCAACTACAACCACTTCATCCAAGCTTTTGTCGGCAGGCGCCATACTAATTTTCAAATCTGTTTGAGAGCCAATTTTTACCTCTTGGGGTAATTGACCTACAGACGTGATCACCAAAAATTTGGCATCTGCTGTTGCAGCAATAGTAAATTTTCCAGATTCATTTGTAAGCACTCCGCCTTTGGAGCCTCTAATAATTACAGATGCACTTGGGATTGGTTTTCCGTCTGCATCCACAACAACACCTGTTATAGTTCTATTCTGTGCATTTAAGCCAGCAAATAGGCACATAGCAAAGAACAGCGCAATCAATGATTTTCTCATGAGCGTTTAATTTTAAGTTTGGGATGCAATATTAACCAATAAATTAACAAATTGTTAAACAGCATCTAAAAAAAATAAAAAAAACCTCCCCCACTAAAAGCGGGTGAGGTTCAAATTACATATAAAAAATTTATATTATAAGTTATGATATAATAAAGTAGCCCCAATAGTTAGACCTGATGAAATTGAGGATCTAGCACTGGTAAATCCGCGAGCAACTATACTGTAATTTTTGAATCCTATTAAATTGATGGTAGAAGGTTCAACTAAGGCAGTTGTTCCTGAAAGAACTGTCGACGTATAGGTACCGGCAGGAATATTGATTTGAGAAACTGTTCCACTAGCCGCGGCTCCAAACTGATCTACTGTTCTTACTGAAGTAACGTTAACAAGGCCCACATTAAGCGAAAATTGAAGAAAACGGAAATGTGTAGTGCCGTCTACTGAAATGGCAACAGGAGCACCAATCAGTGATAATTGGCTACCATTAACGAATACAGATGAACTCGTTCAGGCTAATAAGGTAAAATTATGTACGGCAACTAAAGCTTCTTGTGTTGGATAAACGGTTGAATCGGGCAATTGCTTTTTGAAAGAGCTCACAAATACTATTGCACCAGAAACAAGCTGTAAAAAGAGGCTATATTAGAGAGTATTTTTTATGCCAAAAATACTTAACGATACGGATGGAAAAAAATTTGTATTGAGTAGCTTAAAGGGTAAATATATATTAGTAGATTTTTGAGCCAGCAAGTGTGATCCTTACAGAAAAGAAAATCCAAATGTACTGGATGCTTACAAACAATTTAAGCAGGAAAGGGGTAAGTATATGCTCCGATTGGAATAGTCATACAATCATACAGGATTATCAATTTAGTACTATTCGTTTTACTCTTCTATTGATCAACAAGGAAAAATTATTGCTTCAGATTTAAGGGGATTAGCGCTGGAAAGGAAATTATCAGAAGTATTAATATAAATTAGAAATTTAAGAATGGTATTATCCGTTGTATAAATAAAAAGCCTCGATCAAAATCAAGGCTTTTTATTTATCTTTTATGGGTTATCCCAAAATACACGTTGTAATAAGTCCGGTTTTTGAGGAGGGGCATTTTTATTTGCATCAATCTCACTTTGAGGATAAGGCAAGCTTCTTGGAATTGCTGTGGTAACTGCGTTAGAAACCCTTGTTATAGCAGGGAAACCGGTTCTTCTCCAATCAGTCCATTGCTCCTGCATTACTCCATAAGATGCACGATATTTTTCACCGATAATTTGAGCCACTCTTTGTGCCTCTGTACCAGTCAATGTACCATTAGCAGTGATATAAGCACTAATATCTGCAGCTGCAACACCAGCGGATTGCATGCTAGCGGTAATTCCTGCTTGGAAGAATGTTTGCGCATCACCAGGTGCTCCATACACTGCTGCTTCTGCTCGAATAAAATTATATTCTGCAAAAGTTAGCATACGAATAGGTGCTGTTCCATCATAAGTAATACCACCTTGTGCAGGCAATGCATTTAATGAACCATTTGCATTAGGCGTTCCAGCTAACGTAACTGCGCCTCTTAAAAAAGTATGAAATCGACTATAGTTAATAGACTGAGGATCTGCAGAAGCTGCCCCAACATAGTTACTTGATGAAAAAGGGAACGGTGTAAAATAAAAGGGGCGCCGTGGATCATTATTGCTGTTCATCAAATCAACCAAAAACTTATTAGGGAATAGATTATTATTTCTTGATAAATCGAATTGGTGAATCGGATTTTGGCGATTAGTAACATTGAAGAAAGGCATTTCAAAATTATCAGCATTAGACGTAAAAAACTGAACTCCAGCTTGGTTAACCAAAGCAGTAATCCTTGCTACACAATCTGCTCTATTCAATTTTGAATAATGCAATAACAACCTCAATTTTAATGTATTACCAAAACGAATCCAATTGACTCTTCTTGTTGCAAAAGTCCCACTATAGATAGTTGAGTTTGTACCGGGTGCTAATGCTGTAGAAGTAAGCGCTAGATCTGCTAACGCTTCATCAATAGTTGCAAGTATACCTGTATAAACAGTCGATCCAGCATCAAATTTTGGAGATGTATTAGCACTCGTTAATTGTGTCTCACTGTAAGGGATATCACCAAACGCATCTACTAACTGGTGGTAATTATAAGCTTTTAAAAGCTTTGCAACCCCGCGATAATAAGGAAGATTTTGCGTATTAGCCTGGCGAATAATAACCTCAATATCATTTAGGGTTGTTGCATAAAAAGTACTCCAAAGGTTATTTACGTCAGCAGATTGAATCAAGTATTTCTCGTACTGTTGTGTTTGTGATTCACCGCCAGTGGTTTGTCCAGAAAACTGCTGCATAATAATTGCCGGATATCGATTCAAATCACTACCCGCTGCGAATCCTGTATTTACCGTAACGTTTGTAAGCAATTGCACAATGGGTGCATCAGATTCAGAGATCCTATCCGGATCTTTATTGATATCCAAGTATTTTTGGCAAGAACTAAGTCCTACCAAAAACAAGGCTGATAATATAATATTGTTCTTTTTCATTTTATATATTTTTCTGTATTTAGAAGGTAAATTTCACGTTAAATCCGAGTGTTCTCGTGGAGAGGTTTGCATTAAACTCTAACCCTTGAATATTGCTTGAACCTAATGCATTCTGTTCTGGATCTAAGTGCGGATAGTCCCTTGTTTTTAGGAAAAGATTACGTCCAAATACACCGAATTCAATATTCGAAAAAGGTGTTTTTTGAATTAGTTCTCTTGATAACTTCACAGATAAATTCATTTCTCGAATTCGAAACCATGAAGTATTCACAATAAAACCCTCTGCAGCCACGTATTTACCCGCATTACCCCAATACTGATCAGCTCTTATGGGAATACTAACGGCATTACCGCTGGCATCTACACCATCAAACTGATAATTTCTTAGGGGTGTAGAATTATCTTTATCAAATCTTGGTAATGCAGCGGTTTCAATGGCCACACCATTTCTACGCAAATCGGCTAAGTTACGACTATACAAATCACCCCCTTCACGAATATCTAATAATACATCTAAGGTAAAGTTTCTATAAGTGAAAGTATTAGTGATGCCAATAGTATATCGTGGATTAGAATTACCTAGTTTAAATACACCTGATGTTGGTAGAGGTAAACCTGCATTGGTACCTGTAGTTTGAAGAATTAAACGACCTTGTGCATCTCTTTGGTACATATTACCATAAATGGCACCATATTCTTCTCCTTCAACCAATCGAATATTTGGTGTAGTAAAGCCAGCCAAGGTAATTACAGATACACCGGGAGCTAGTTTTGTTACTACACTTTTAAACTGAGTATAGTTGGCGCTAATAGACCATGTGAAATTTTTAACTTTCACAGGTACCAAACCCAATGTAAGTTCGGTACCTTTTGTTTCAATTTCGCCGGCATTTTGGAATAAACCAGTTACACCAGATGCAGGAGATACCGGAACATTAAATAAACCATCTGTTAATTTACGTTGATAGTAGTTTGCCTGAATGCTTACTCGATTATTGAATAAATTGATATCTGTGCCTATTTCCCATTCCGTTGTAAACTCAGGTTTTAACT
Organism: Sediminibacterium sp.; assembly: GCA_017537025.1. Taxonomy (GTDB): domain Bacteria; phylum Bacteroidota; class Bacteroidia; order Chitinophagales; family Chitinophagaceae; genus Sediminibacterium. The sequence goes on along the minus strand of JAFWCB010000008.1, from coordinate 343,473 downwards.
TAGTGTTACCTGCAGAGTTAGAGATGGTGTACCCAGATAAACCATTAAAAGGATAATTGATTGCGGGACCAAAGCCATCTGCAGCTCCACCTAATGTGGCGTAATTGCTGGTATTATAGGCACCCGGACCCCTACCTACTGCACCATAGTTAGCCCTCACTTTTAACAAATTTAACCAATTTGTTTTTAAAGATGGAATAGCCTCAGTAAGTACGGCACTAACGGCTGCAGCAGGGTAGAAAATAGATCTTCCGCCATTGGGTAATGTAGAGGCAAAATCATTTCGCGCCTTTACATTTAATGATAACCAACGATTATAATCTACAACCACGTCGGCAAATACTCCCACTGTTCTTATTTGAGAGGTTCCAACTGATGGTGTGTTTAAAACGGTAGCATTACTAATTTGATCAAAACCTCTAATTGCTAAACCTAAACTGCGAGCAGATAAGCTGTTTGAATAGTTATCGAAAATTTCATTACCTAAGGTTCCCGACACATTAAAACGTCCGAATTGTTTTTGTGCATTTAATGTGAGGTAAGAATTAATATTTCTTAGATTTGATTTTGAATCAATAATACCACCAGTGCCATTTGCAGAGGTATTACCACCACCGCGGGCACCAATTTCATCAAACCCATGGGAGCTAAAAGTTTGGAGATCGCCACCGAATTTAAGATCGGCATTTAACCAACTATTAAATTTATAACGTAAGCCGAGATTACCAATAAAACGACTTACTTCATCTCTATATCTTACATTCTGAATACTCCAGTAGGGGTTATCTTCACCACCATAGAATAATTGATTACCGGCTGCATCATAATAGGGTAGATTTGTTAAATCGTAGCTACGTGGAATAAATAGCGCACGGAATACAGGATTTGATAATTGATTACCCTGTTGGGTTCTGATAGATTGGGTATTACTAACACTTATAAAAGTGGTTAGCGTTAGCTTGTCTGATAGTTCCGTATTTAGGTTTAATGAAAGTACATTTTTGTTCAACTCATTCGCGTCCAAAATATAGGTTTCTTTTGTGTTATTGTAAGAAACACGATAGCTTGTTTTATCGGCACCACCAGAAAAACTTACTGTATTTTGGCGATTAAAGCCAGTTTTAAACATATCTGTAAAATTATTTGGGTATGCCTTTAACTGCTCAGTATTACCAAAAAAGTTAGTCACTGTTTGTCCGGTTATGCGCGGTCCCCAAGAAGTAGAAGCAAGGGGATTATATACACCAACTGTTGTTGTAGCAGTAGCTGCTCCTGTAGAAGTACCTTGTGCATACTCATTTTGAAAATCAGGAAACCGGTTTGCATTGACTAACTGGTAAGAAGAGTTAATTTCTACTTTATTTTTTGAGCGGCGTGTGCCTTTCTTGGTTGTAATCAAAATCACACCCGCTGCACCTCTTGAACCATATAGTGAAGTTGCTGCCGCACCTTTCAGCACAGTCATTTCTTCAATATCATCAGGATTAATATCTACAGCGCGATTAGAATTGGTAACACCATTTTGAAGTGCAACACCACCGCCGCCATTATCTATAGGTACTCCATCTAATACAAACAAGGGTGCACTAGCCCCTGTCATAGATGTATAGCCTCTGATTAATATGGCTGAACCAGAAAAAGAACCACCCGATCCTTGGGTCCTTACACCCGCCACTTTACCTACTAACGCATTCGTAACGTTTGTGTTTCTTACTGCTGTTAAATCTTCCCCTGCAATAATAGGAGTTGAGTAGCCGAGTGTTTTCTTATCTCTTTTTATACCGAATGAAGTAACAACAACCTCAGATAAGTCTTCGTCTTTACTAACTAAACTTGTAGAAACACTGGTACTAGTTCCGATTACAACTTCTTTTGACTCAAAATTTAAAGATGAAAATACTAGTGTAGTAGCACCTGGGGAAATACTGATGGTATATTTACCTTCGCTATTAGTTACAGTACCATTGGTACTACCTTTAACAACTACAGATACGCCAGCCAAACCACTGCCTTTACTATCTGTAATTCTTCCTGAAATTGTTTTATTGCTTTGGGCTATTATGGCCAAATAGAAAAACAATAACAGAGATGTCAGATAAATGACTTTTCTCATTTTTTGTTAATTTATAAGTTATGAATCGTAAAATAGGCAGTAAATGTTAAAAATTAGCTGCTTTTATTAAAAAAAAATTAAAAAAGGGTGCCAAATAATCCGAAAAAAGCCTCATTTTTTGCGGGAAACATTGATTATCAATACTGGAAGCAGTATTAAATTTGTTAATGTGCCGACTATCAATGTTAAAGACGTGAGCCATCCCAATGCCTTTGTTCCCCCAAAATCACTGATACAGAATATAATAAAACCGGCTATTAAGACTAAAGAGGTATAAATAATACTGATACCGGTATGCTGCACGGTTTGAATAAGTGTAGCCTTTATATCCCCACCATGTGCCGGTAACTCCTGTTTATAGTTCACCAAAAACCGAATAGTTACGTCTATTACAATGCCCAATGCTACGCTGAAAACTAGTACGGTAGACGGTTTAAGGGCAATACCCGCCCATCCCATTACCCCGGCCGTAACAACCAGTGGTACCAAATTAGGAATTAAGGAGCAGGCGAGAATCCGTACCGATTTGAAAAGGTATAACATACATAAGCTGATCAACAAAAACGCCCAAAATATACTTTCTTTTAACCCCTCGATGATAAAGGAAGAACCCTCTAAAAAACTCACACTGCTACCCGTAAAACTAATGCTATACTTGGTGCTATCGAATATTTCATCTGCTTTTCGTTGGAACTTCGCTAATAATACCGGTAGCTTTTGGCTACCAATATCTTTCATGTTCACACTAATCCTCGCCTTTTGTTTATTACTATCGATAAAATTACTGAGTAGCTTCCCAAAACCACCCTGCTTTTTACCCGCTCCATTTCCTGTAGCTAAATAGGGGGCTATAAAAGCCAGATCGGCTTCATAAGGTATGGCATAACTCATCGAATCACCATCAAAATAAGCTTGCTTGGCAAATTTGAGCCCTTCTACAAAAGATAACGGTCTTGCTGTAGCGCTATCTGCCTCTAAAAAAGTGGAAAAGGCTTCGATAGCAGCTATGGGTTTAAGAGATCGGGTAAGACCATTTTTCTTTTTGGTGTCTACTATTATCTCCAACGGCATTACGCCACCGAAATTTGTCTCAAACCATTTTAAATCCGTATAAATTTTATCCGACTTGGGGAGATCATCTACAATAAACCCTTCTCTCTTTATTTTAAGTATACCTACCAGTGATATAATGGTGATAACCGCAGTAATAGCATACACCGTCTTTTGGTGACTCAAGGCAATGCGCTCTACCCTTCCAAGTAAGCGCATTAATATTTTGTTATCTAAATACCGAATATGCCTCGGTTTAGGAACGGGTAAGAAACTTAAAACAGCAGGAATAAATAATAAGGATATAAAAAATAAAAGTAAAATATTGATCCCCGCTACTACACCAAACTCTTTCAACAAATCACTTTTTGTAAGTGCAAATACAGCAAAACCAATAGCAGCTGCGATGTTACAAAAGAGTGTCACAATTCCCATTCTACCAACCATTGTAATTAAAGCCTCTTCTTTATTTCCTTTTTCCCGATATACGGTATGATATTTATTTAGAAAATAGATACAATTTGGCACGCCTATAACTACTACTAATGGGGGTATTAAAGCAGTAAGTAATGTGATCTTATATCCAAATAAAACAATGGTGGCCAAACTCCAAACCACTCCCATACCTACCACTAATAAACTCATGATCATAGCACTTAGCGATCGGAAAAATAACAACAGCGTTAATGCCGAAAGCACCAAGGAAGCCGTTAAAAACCAATTCATCTCTAGCTTAATCTTATCGCCTACAACAGTTCTGATATAAGGTAAGCCACTTACCCTTGCGGTAAGTCCGGATACTTTTTCAAATTGTTTAATTTTCGCAACAATATTCGCTACCAAAACACTTCTGTATTTACTATTGATAGCTTCCTTTTGCACACTTACCCCAAGCAAATAGGCATTCGTTTCCTTATTATATAAAAGTGTTCGATAGAAAGGCAGGCCCTCAAAGACTAACTTACTGCTATCTAATTTTTTTTGATCGATATAATACGTGTCAAAAATTTTTTGTGGTACCAATTTTTTAGCCACCGTATCATTCCATAAATTATAACTAAATGGTATACTCAATACTTCTGTTACGCCCGATACTTCTCTTAATGCATTATGTAATTTACTAACCTCATTAAATACGCGGGTACTATAAAAGCTATCTGTTTGTACGCCGATAACTATGGCGTTACCATCAGCCCCGAATTCTTTTAAAAAATGCTGATATGCTATATACTTCGTATTATCTGTTGGAAGTGCCCTTGTAAAATCATAACTCAATTGAACTTTAGATGCTTGCCATCCCATGATTCCATTTGCTAATAACAAAAGGAGCAATACAACAACTCTATTTTTAATAATTACCCTACCAACTGAATACCACATAATATCTGAATGAACCGCAAAGAAAAACAAAAACCACCGGATTGTGCCCGTTAAAAAACGGAATAGACTTGTTTATTTAACCCTTTTTTATGTAGTGTATACGATTGCATTAACAATCCATTATAATTTGCTTTAGTTTTCATTATTGTGTTATGAGAACCAGCTTTACCCCCTTGCTACTCATGATTTTTTTAGCTGCAAGTACTCAGTTATTTGCGCAGGGGAATAGTAGTTTTTGTAGTAACACAGCATTGGTTCCCGTTTTCAAACAAGATTTTGGTTCCAGCGCAAATGCATCCGCTACTACAACAGCTCCTGCCGGATCTACCAATTATAATTTTGGTGGCGTAGGAACAGATGGAAATTATATCGTAACCCCTCGAGTAGAAAACGCCGGTAAATCCGACTGGACAAAAGGAGGAGATCATACCGGTAATACCAATGGAAATATGTTTCTAGTAAACGCCGGAGGAAATCGCTCAATTTTTCTTCAACAAAATGTTTCAGGATTATGTCCGGGTTCTAGCTACAGTTTTACGGCTTGGCTGGCTAACGTTAATACCATAACAACAAAATCAGTCTGCGGAACTGGCTTGGTGTATCCGAAGATCACATTTAATATAAAGGACTTGGCTAATAATTTATTAGCAACCTATACTACAGACACGTTACCATTATCACCGGTAAATGGTCCGGTCAATTGGATTAAATACGGATTTCAATTTTCATTACCGGCTAATATTACTTCTCTAAAATTAGAAATCGTAGACTTTCGAGGCGGAGGAGCCGCTTGCGGAAATGATGTAGCGTTGGATGATATTTTATTTGAAGCTTGCGTACCACAAATAACTGTATCCCTTGCAGGAAATGCAAGTGTTTGTGTAGGCGACTCCGGAAAACTACAAACTACATTACTGAACAGCCCTTATACCAACCCGGCTTATCTCTGGCAAAAAAGTAAAGATGGAGGTACCACATGGGATGATTTAACAGCAACCCCAAATGATAGCAATTATTATTTTTTTAATAATGTTATACCCGCCAATAGTGGTTTGTATAGGGTACTGGTTGCACCAACCGCTGCCAATATTTATAACCAGTATTGTAGCGCTATATCTAATACCGTATTTTATACTGTAAATAGTTTACCGGTACTACAACCTTTTACCAATGCCCCCCTATGCACAGGTAATACTTTACAATTGAAAGCCAATGCCAGTGGTGGTTCTGGCACATATGCCAATTATAAATGGACAGGCCCTAATAATTTTTTATCACTTAGTGCTGATACAAATAAAATTCAGGTAGGCAGAAAAGATACCGGTACTTACACGATTCAGGTTACGGATACCAAAGGCTGTAAAAACAAGGCATCCCTTTTTGTTGCGATCGACAGTACGCCGGTTTTAACCACCGTATCCGTAACCGATACCATTTGCTCCGGTAGTATCGGCCAAGCAAGTGTACTAAGTTCTATCAATACCAGTGCCTATTATTGGACTGCTAGTTTACTAACAGGTAGTGTAGCAAATATTGGGAATATTGTTAACCCGGAATATAGCGGTACGCGTTCAGCCACACTAACCAATACCGGAACTATCCCTGCGCGTATCAAGTACAGCGTGTATGCCAAGAATAATAATTGCACTAGTAATACACTGGATACTATTATAACTGTAGTGCCGCTAACTTCTTTGGCAAATGCCCGGAACGACACCAGTATTTGTAGCAATACTAACCCATCACTTAGGGCAAATTTACCTCAATATGGATCGGGTAAGTGGAAGCAAATTTCAGGCCCTTCCACAGTAATTTTTAGTGATCCGCAATTAGCGCAGCCAACTATATCTAACTTAATTCCTGGCTTATATCTTTTTGAATGGCGTATCACAGGTTATTGCGGCAGTAACGCAGATACGGTTACTATTCATTACATCGATAAGCCAACTCCTTCTTTCTCGATAAGCGATACACTCATTTGTGCCGGCAATTCAATATCATTAACGAATACAACCCTTAATAGTAGCCTTTATAGTTATAGATGGGATTTGGGTAATGGTAATTATACCACTGTTGCAAACCCATCTAATGTTTCCTTTACCGGATCATTATCCGGCAAAGACACAAGTTATACGATAATCCTAAAAGCATTTACAAGTTGCGATACTGTTTCAATAAGCAAAACAATTGTTGTTCGTTCAAAACCAAAGGTTTCTTTTACCGTACAAACAAATAGTAATTGCTTCCCCATAAATGCCACTTTTAATTTTACAAGCACTGCAGATTCAATTTTACAAAAAATATATTTTGGAGATAGTAGCTTACAATTTTTACAGCATACTTCTTCCATCAATCATACCTATCAATCGGCTTTCAATAAAAGCTTCTACCCAACATATGTTAGTAGCAATAGTTGTGGAGCAGATAGTTTACAACTTACTATAATCGGTTACCAAAAACCAATACTAGCGTTTACTAAGGTAACTGATACTGTTTGTGCCGGCTCCAATGGACAAATGGTAGTAAATAGCACTATCGCCAATAGTAAGTTTTATTGGTATAGTAAACAATATACCGCCTCGGATTCTAGCGTAAGAAATATTAGTACAAATATAAACGCTACGCAACGGTACAGTATCTACGATTCTGTTTATGCGATTTCTCCTGCCGGCTGTAAAAGCAACAGTATTGATACTTCTATAAAAGTTATGCCGCTTTCAAATAAAGCCAATGCCGGATCTGATAGTATCATTTGTAACACAATAAACTTCTCCCTCTATGCTAACACACCAATACAGGCAATTGGCTTATGGAAACAAATTATGGGGCCCAATAATATATCTTTTACGGATACTGCTTTACACAATACAAGACTATCAGGCCTTATTCCGGGTAAGTACCAATTTGCATGGCAAATAAGGGGATATTGTTCTGTAACCACAGATACCGTTACGCTACAATATATTGATAAGCCTACACCATCCTTTAACATGAGCGATACCCTGGTATGTGCCGGTAATACGGTTTTATTTACGAATACAACTGTCAATTCGAACAATTATACCTACACATGGAATTTTGGTAATGGTACTATAATGAATAGCGCGCACCCAAGCTCAATTCGTTTCACAGGTAGTGTATCCGGTAAAGACACTAGCTATACCATTACATTAAAAGCGTTTTCCAAGTGCGATACAAGTGTAGTCAGTAAAAAAATTACGGTACGATCTAAACCCATAGCTTCCTTTACGGCCACTCCATTAAACTTATGCTTACCAGTAAAAATTTTATTCTCACCCACTACCATAGGAATCGGATGTACGAGTAAATTTTTATTTGAACCAGGTAAGGATTCTTTACTGTTAGATGACAGTAGTTTTGTGCATACCTATTTCGGAAACACAAATAATATATTACAACCACAATTTATACTAACAAATATTTGTGGCGCAGATACTGCCATAAAGTTCATCAATGCTATTGCCAATACTTTACAAATTAAAAATAATTTAGCAGATACGACCGTTTGTGGTATTCCTTATACAGCAAGCTTTACGAATAATACAACTGGCGCAAATGCACAAATATGGAATTGGGGAGATGGATCGATAACCAATAATCCTACACAAACACTCCAACACACTTATACAAAACCCGGTATATATACCATAACACACAGTGCAAAACATGTTTGCGGAGATACGATTATTACAAAAACTATTCGCTTAAATAAAGTTCCGCATGCTGTTATTCAACCGCTAAATAGTAATTATTGTATAGGTGATACTGTACTGCTAGGTACCAATATAGATTCATCAATTCAATATACATGGTTTTTGAATGATAGGATTATCGACAGCAGTGCTAATACGAAATATATTTTTACAACACCCGGAAATTATACGCCTACTCTCTACACCCGTGTAACCGCTCATGGATTTACTTGTACAGATAGTAGCCGTATAAAGATTCAAGTGGTTGGCGAAAAGCCGGGCAAAGCCAATATCAACCCTACTAATGGCTTCTGTGTTCCTTTTACCGTAAAGCTGGTTAGTGAATCATTACCCGCAGCAAGTGTAAGTTGGAATATGGGAACAGACTCCACGGTATTTGGAGATAGCACGCTATTTACCTATACGCAAGGGGGAGACTATTGGGTGAAGATGAAAGCTGTTAACAAAGGGGGCTGTACTTTTACAGATAGTACATTTATTAGTATACGCTCACCGCAGGGAAAAATCAATTTCAAAACTGGTACCTATTGTAATAATAATTTTAAGGTAACATTTTCTCCAACTGTACAATATACCGATCGTATTGCCTGGGATTTTGGCGATGGTACCATACTCGAAACAAGCGTACAAAATATTACGCATCAGTATACCAAACCGGGTATATATCATCCCACCGTAACACTTATTAGCAATACGGGCTGCCGTATACATTTACCGATAACTGATTCCGTTGTGATGGAAAATGTAAAAGCCAACTTTAGTACCAAAACTATATTTGAGTGTGGTAATACAATTTTTCAATTTACAGATAGCGCTGCCGCTACGCATGGTATCATCAACTATACTTGGCTAACAGATGCAAAAATTATGAGTACCACCAATACAGCTAGTTCTAATTTTAACCTTACCGGCATACATAAAACCGAATTGATTGTAACAGGTAAATATGGTTGTAGCGATACGGTTAGTGGTACGTATAATGTACCTATCTATAATCTACCTAAAGTGAATATAAACGCCATTAATGAAGCCTGTTTGAATAGCTTAATGGAATTCAAATCAGAAATTTCTTCTATTGATTCGGTGATTTTGAGACTATGGAATTTAGGTAATGGAAAAAATTTTACAGATAGTACTATTAGAATTTTATACTATGATCAAGGGAAATACACAGTAAAACTAACCGTTGCTACAATCAATAAATGTTACGATTCTGCCTTGAAACAAATCACCATTCATCCGGTTCCACAAGTAAAAGTAGCAGGACCCGAAAAAATTTGTGCGGGTGAAACCGTGGAATTGCAAGCCGCCGGAGCAACCAATTTTGTTTGGAAAGACCAACAAGAGAATATTATTTGTAATAACTGCTTTACCGTTAAAGTGAAACCTTTACGGAGCACCCAATACAAAGTTATTGGTTATAATGAGTTTGGTTGTACACAAGTAAATAGTACAAACGTACAGGTAATAGATAAAATAAAAATTAAGGTGGCTCCGGACGATACTTTGTGCATTGGGCAAAGCGTTCGGCTATGGGCTAGCGGTGCAACTTATTATCAATGGTTGCCTGCATCCGGGTTAAATAACTATACTATTGCTACCCCTACCGCTACTCCTACAACTACAACCGCATATAAAGTGGTAGGAAGAGATATGAATAATTGTTTTACCGATACGGCAACTGTGCGCGTTGTAGTAGGAAATCCTACTTCATTGATAGTGGGTAAAGACAGCAGTTTTGTAGCGGGTTCTAAAATACAACTACATGCCACTACTGCCACTGCCAATATTGTTCGTTGGAAATGGGCAGGCGGAAGCGATCTTTCTTGTGTTAATTGTCCCAACCCTATTGCTCGCGTAATTTTTGATGAATGCATTAGTTGTTCAGCTACCAATATCTATGGTTGTACCAGCAGCGATACGGTTTGTTTCAAAACATTTTGTCCAACTACAGAGGTATTTCTACCAAATGCATTTACACCCGATGGAGATGGTATTAATGATGTATTTTATGTTCAGGCTAAAGGGGTTAGAAATATTAAAAGTTTACGCGTATTCAATCGTTGGGGAGAAGTCGTTTTTGAAAAAACAAATATATTACCCAATGATGTAGGTAGCGGTTGGAACGGAAAGATAAAAGGTATTGCTGCTAACCCCGATGTGTATGTTTATATATGTGAAGTGGTATGTGAAAAAGGCGGAACCCAATTGTATAAAGGGAATGTAGCTATTATACGTTAATGAGAAAAATACTGACCATATTATTTCTTTCATTTAGGTTGATTGCAACCGCCCAGGATTTTACTTTCTCTCAATTTTATGAGCAGCCCGTTTTAAGAAACCCGGCTTTAGCTGGATTATATAAAGGAGATCTTCGGGTATCCAGTATTTACAGAGATCAATGGGCCTCTATTACGGTTCCTTTTAGAACAACATCTATAAGTGTTGAATACAAAAGTCCGGTTGGTAATAGCAACGATTTTTTTACAACAGGCGTACAAATGAGCATGGATGGCGCCGGTGATATTCGCTTGAAACGTACGCAGCTGTTACCTTTTATTAACTATCATAAGTCGCTGAGTGATGAGCGAGATAGTTATTTATCGGCTGCCTTCATGGGGGGACCTGTCTTTAGCCAGTTCGATCCTACACAAATAAAATTCGGCGATCAATATCGTAATGGTGGCTATAGTGCCGGCAACCCAACATCGCAAGTGTTACGAGGCAATGGTTATAATTATTGGGATATGTGGGCGGGTATTTCCTACTCAACTGTTTTTAATAATCAATTAAAGCTTTATATAGCCGGTTCCATTGCCCATGTTAATAATCCAAAAATTAAATCAGTAATTAGTAGTGAGGCCGGTAGCATCAACTCGAAATATAGTTTTAATATCGGCATGAATGGTAAAGTGAACGATCGTGATTATATAACTGCATTTGTGGATTATTTTTCGCAAGGGGGTAATAGACAAATGATAGGAGGTTTATTATACGGTTTTAGTGCCCATAGTACCTATGATGATCAGGAGCCTACCATTTTGTATGTCGGTAGTTTTTTAAGATGGAATGATGCCATAATACCGGTAGTTAAATTGAGTTTTAATCATTACAGTATGGGTATTAGCTATGATGTTAATATTTCCAAATTAAATACAGTATCAAATTGGCGGGGGGGATTAGAGCTTTCTATGGCCTACACCAATTTTCTAAAAATCAGAAGCTCAACGCTTGATAAAGTGAGGTGTGTGAGTTTTTGATATTTCTCCTTAATTTTAAGGATGATGAGAATTCTTGCTATAATAGCATTCATTTGTTACAATATAACAAATATATATTCTCAAGAAAATTTAGAATTTATTGAGAATAAGGGGCAATGGCATAAGGATATAAAGTATAAAACAGATATTAATAAAGGAGCTTTATACTTATTAGAAAGTGGGTATAAAATTACTTTATTCGATACCTTATCAACCACTTATAAAAATACAACTGAAGGCAATCAAGAAAATAGGGAACAGAAAAAAATACTGCCTTCTAAAAACCTTGTTTTCAAAGCGCATACCTATGACGTAATATTTGAAAATGCAAGTAAAAATTCAAAAATTATTCCGGAAAAAGCCGTTATTACTACTTACAATTATTTTATAGGTAACGATAGTACTAAATGGGCTGCTAATTGTAAAAGTTTCTATACTGTAACTTACAAGAATATATATCCATTTACCGATATCAAATTTTATATTAATGAAGGAAAAATAAAATATGATATTATTGTTTACCCAAGGGGCGATCCTTCAAAAGTAAAATTTAGAATAGTGGGGGCTGATAATATTAAACTCAAAAAAAATATACTCTACATACATACTACTGTAGATACCATACAAGAACTATTACCCATTTGTTACCAAGTGGGCATAAGCAAAAAAAAAATTGATTGCAACTTTAAATTAAACCAACAAACAATAAGTTTTAATACTGCACAATATGATAAAACTAAAATACTGGTAATCGACCCTGAGCTGGTATTCGCCACATATATTAATAATATAAATAAAAATTCACCTAACTGGAGTATTTCTGCAGCCATTGGAAAAGATCGTAGCTCGTATATAGGAACTACTATTAGTTTAGCTTCCATTGATACGCTCTTTACAACAATCGGGGCATATGAGCGAAAGTTTGATAACGTAGCATCTGAATTTTATTTTGTTGGTTATGCTGGATTAGCCATTAATAATATGCTTATTATCAAGCTTAGTGCAGACGGTAAGCAAAAAATTGCAGCTACTTTTTTAGGGGGGAGAAATGGTTCTGAATATCCACAAAGTATGTTCGTCGATAACGATGAAAATTTAGTAATATTTGGCATGACTTCCTCCAATGATTACCCCGTAAAATCGGCTGGCTTTGGCGTGAAAAGCCCAATTGTAAATTTCTTTATATCAAAATTAAGTAGTTCACTTTCTTCTTTAAATAATTCTATTTTATTTGGAGGTTCTACTATTAATGGAATAAACATTGAGCGATCCCAAAACCAAACACCCCAAGATTTTAAGCCGATTTCTTTGAGGCAACAATTAGGCGATGATGTACGAAAAGATATTGCCATAGATAATGCCAATAATATTTATATTGTTGGGTGCACCCAATCAAACGATTTTCCAATTACGACAGATGCTATTCAAAAAACAAATAAAGGTGGCGATTATAAGCAAGATGCGGTTTATATGAAATTCTCACCCGATTTAAATACACTCATTTATAGTACTTATTTAGGCGGTACGGGTGATGATGCGGGCTATGGTTTAGCTATTAATAAAACTACCAATGATGTATATGTGGTAGGTGCTACAGCCAGTAACGATTTTACGGGTAATACGGCGGGTACTGTACAGCCTGGTTTTAATGGTGGTATTGCCGACGGTTTTATTTGCCGGTTTACCAGTAATGGAACGGTATTACAAAATATCAGTTATATGGGTACCAGTGGCATCGACAATATTTATGCAGTAGCTTTAGATAAAAAAGGCTTCCCCTAAATTACAGGTACTACCACGAGTAATTGGCCTTTAGTAAATACAACTTGGAGCCAGCAAAATGGCAAACAATTTATTGCCAAGCTGCAACCTAATTTATCTGCCTTTGTTTATTCTACTTTTTATGGAGCCGACGATCCTTTGCCCAGTATGTTCGTAACTGCTTTTCATGTAGATGTTTGTGAACAAGTATATATCGCTGGATATGCAGGAATAGCAAGTATGGCAAATCGTGGTGAACCGACTTATTTGTATCCAAGTTCTAGCATCAGGGGTTTGAAGATTACCCCTGATGCGCTGGGTAAATTTGTAACTGAAGCTGGCGGGTTTTATTATTTTGTTTTAGCCAAAAATGCAACAGCACAGAAATATGGTAGCTTTTATGGCAGTATCTATGATACTACACAGAGTCGTACATTAATATCTAGCGATTGGGTAAATGGTGGCATTAGTCGTTTTGACAATAGTGTAACACTAGTTCAAGCTTATACGGTATTTTCTAAAATTCCAGGTAATACCCAAGGTGGTTACTTCCCAACAACTCTAGGAGCATGGAGTGAATTTTCGAATAATACGGCTGCAGCAGAAGCAGCCGCCGTTAAGATCGCATTTAACTTTGCGGGGGTAAGTGCTAGTTTGCAGAGTAATATTGCAGGGGTGCTTGCCACCAATGCTTGCTTGCCTTCTACCGTTAGCTTTACAGATACTGAAGCTAAGGGTAAAAACTATCGTTGGTTATTTGGAGATGGTACGCCTGAATTTAACACCTCGGTACCTACTATTAATCATGCTTATACGGGTTCAGGTAGTTATTTGGTACGGCTTATTTCCGTTGATTCTTCTACTTGTAATATCGCCGATACGGCTTACTTAAATATCCGTACCGGTATTCATAAAACAACTAATAGTTTTAATGCCACTTTAGTACAACCCTGCACCAACAGAAGTTTTAGTTTTAACAATACCAGTACTAAACCCAATGGGGCACCTGCTTTTACCAATCAATCTTATACTTGGGATTTTGGAGATGGTGCTACAGCTACTACCGGTATTGGTGCTACTACGCATAATTATGCTACGCCGGGTAATTATATCGTAAAACTCATTTTAAAAGACACTGCTTTTTGTAATGCACCAGATACTATCACTAAAATAATTACCGCACCGGGTACCATTCAAGCTGCTTTTGGCTTTAGCAGTCCTGCCGGCTGTGCGCCCACCAATATTGCTTTTACCAACCAGTCTGTAGGTACTAATAACAGCTATCTCTGGCGTTTTGGGGATGGCACTACTTCTACCCAAAATAATCCCTTGCATCAATATGCGTTAGCCGGTACTTATACTATTACCCTTATTGTAACAGATACCGTTTCTTGTAATAAAATAGATAGCATCAGTAAAACAATTACCATTAACAGTGGGGCTAAGGCTGCTTTTGTATATAATCCGCAACCGCCACAAGCCAATACTGCCGTTAACTTCATCAACCAAAGTACCAATGCCGCTTCTTATAAATGGCTATTTGGAGATGGAGATAGTTTGCAAACAAATAATACCAATACCGTAAAGCACACCTATATCTCTGCCGGACAAATGAATGCCTGTTTAATAGCTTATAATAACCAAGGTGGTTGTGTGCCCGATACAGCTTGCAAAACCTTGGTTGCCAGTGTAAACCCCATGGCAGATGTGGCTACTGCATTTACTCCCAATGGAGACGGTATTAATGATATCATACATGTAAAAGGTTATGGTATCGCTAATATGCAATGGAGAATTTATAATCGATGGGGTAATACCGTTTTTGAAAGTAGCAACCCATCTTATGGATGGGATGGAAAAATAAATGGTAAATTACAAGATACAGGTGTGTTTACATACACACTAGAAGTAACTTTTAGTAATAGCACTAAACTATCTAAAACAGGAACAATTACTTTGTTGAGATAAGGGAAGTGGGTTGTGGTTAGTTACATGATAAAAAAATAAGACCCAACCTGTGATACTACTGCAACCATAAAACCAGCATATATTTCTTTCTCCGCATGATCATTGGTAATTAACCGGGCGGTACAAATTAAACCTGCTACCATTAAAGCAATCGCTATCGCTACTCCATTAGCAGTTTCATAATAAAAAGAAGATAAGATAATAGCAGTAGCCAAACCACCGGCTCCCATGGCATGCATACTTATTTTGTAGTAGTTATTAAGTATCAATCCGAAAACGGTAGTTATAAAAATTCCCATGAAAAAAAATTTGAGCACAACAGGTTGGTCCGTAAAGTTTCTACTCAAATAATACATCCACCAATAAAAAAACATGGTGACGATATAGGGCACAATTCTTTCTTTCTGTGTACGTAAAAAAATTCCTGTACTAAATTTTAATCGCCATAATAGAAAAACGGCAAAAGCCGGAAAAAAAACGGTTAGCCAAAACACACTAAATAACCGCAATTTCAATTGCCATTCCGTAATACCCGCAAATTCATAAGGATAAGCAACCATTAAAAAAGCAAAAAAATAAGTAGGTATAAAAAGTGGATGAAAAAGATACGCCAACACTTTTGCAGAAATGGTAACAGGGTTTGAATATGATAATTTGGTCATTAATTTAATTTTCAATCTACAATCTGAAATCTGCAATCTGAAAAAAGGATAGTTACAGACTTCAGATTGAAGATTTCAGATTTAAAGTTCCTTCCTCAACCTCGCAACGGGTATATTCAGTTGCTCTCTATATTTTGCTACCGTTCTTCGGGCAATATTATATCCTTTTTCTTGCAGCATCTCCGTAAGTACTTCATCACTCAGGGGTTTACGTTTGTCTTCTGCCTCAATTATATCACTCAATATTTTTTTAACCTCACGGGTACTCACTTCTTCCCCACTATCGGTGCTCAGTGATTCGCTGAAAAAGAATTTAAGCCGATAAGTGCCAAATTCAGTTTGCACAAATTTACTATTAGCTACCCTACTTACCGTAGAAATATCTAGTCCCGTAATTTCTGCAATATCTTTTAGGATCATTGGCCGCATCGCGGTTTCGTCGCCGGTAAGAAAAAATTCTTGTTGGTGTTTCATAATAGCGCTCATAGTACCAATCAAGGTTTCTTGTCGCTGTTTAATCATATCAATAAACCACTTAGCAGAATCTATTTTTTGTTTGATGAATAATACTGCTTCTTTTTGTCGCTTATCCTTTTTGCTTCCTTTCTCATAATCCTTTAGCATATCCCGATATCCTTCACTGATACGAAGGTCTGGAGCATTTTTAGCGTTAAGGGTAAGTTCTAGTTTACCGTTATTATTGATCACAAAAAAATCAGGAACAATATAGCTTTCTGCTTTGTTTATTTCCCCTACATTACCTCCCGGCTTGGGGTTCAGCTTAATGATCTGAGCAATTACTTCTTTCAACTGTTCATCCGTTAAATTTAAACTGCGTTGAATTTTTTCGTAATGTTTTTTAGTAAACTCGTCGAAATACTTGCTTAAGATTTGAACTGCCAGTTCAACACTTTTGCCCTCACTTATCTTTCGTTTTAATTGAAGCAATAGACATTCTTGTAAATCGCGGGCAGCAATGCCGGCAGGATCAAATTGTTGTATTTGTTGAATAATTTCTTCAATCTCTTTTTCAGTTACTACCAGACTTTGTCTAAAAGCCAGATCATCTGATATAGAAGTAAGCTCTCTTCTTAAATACCCATCATCATCTAAGCTACCTACAATTTGTTCAGCAATCTTATAACTCCGTTCATCAAGCTCCAGCATGCCGAGTTGATTCAATACCAATTCATGAAAACTTGTTTCTACCCGTATAGGAATTACTTTCTGGTCATCCATTTCGGGGTAATTATCATCTTTGGTTCTGTAATCGGCAATCTCACCATCATCATCTACCACATATTCACTGATATCCACACTATCATAATCATCCTCACTTCCATCGGGTTCAGTATCATCATTTGTATTTTCAAATTCATCTTTGAGGTCTTCGCTAAATTCATCTTCATGTCCCTCTTCCGTTTGCTCCAGCGCCGGATTTTCTTCCAGTTCCTCTTTAATACGCTCTTCCAAATTGGCCGTAGGAATTTGCAACAGTTTCATTAACTGAATCTGTTGAGGTGATAGTTTTTGTAATATTTTTTGTTGTAACGACTGACTGAGCGACATCCTAATATTTAAAATCGCCGTAAATTTACATAGAAATCATGCCATGGCGCGTAGTAAAACAATTTGTTTGTTTGTAATTTTCTTCTTAAAAGCAGCTCCATATTGCTTTTGTCAGCAGCCTTTGCAAACCCGAGCCCTATCATCTCAAAAAGTGGATAGTTTCTACCGCACACCTATTCGGCTCGTACCAGCCGATTACACCGTAAAAAACTGGGGATTTTTTTGTAAGAAAGAGTTGCAATTAGAGAAAGCAACGAAAATACCTTTTCGATTTCGATTGGGTACACTTGATTATGTAAATAGGATGGAAGGTAAGAAGTAGGCTTAGCGATCACATGAACGCAAAGACGCTAAGTCGCAAAGAAAAAACTCCGGTCTATTGTCTACGGTCTTTCGTCTATTAACCAATAACTTACCTAAAGTTTATCCAGCCCCATTACACTCGAATCAAGCTTTTGCTTTATAATGCCAATTACCGCTTTTTTATCTTCTTCACTCAAACTATTAAGGGCAATATAAAATGTAAAATCACTGCCATGATAAAAACATAAACCACCATTAGTGGAGTAAAAAATCTTTTTAACCTCTTTCCACAACAATTTCGTAGTTTCTTGTCCATGGGGCAATACAGTTGCAATACCCTCTTCATCCAATAGAATATAGGGTTTAATATATTTCTTCCAAGGAAAGTTTAATAGAGCTAAAAGCAAGTAAGCAACTATTCTTAAATAATAATTTCGCTGATTAGCTTCTGAACCAAAAAATATAAGGCAAGCAAGGGTAAGCCAAAGTATTCATCCATACTTACGATAAATACGATTAAAAAGGCTTTCTTTTTTTATCTGATACTAAAATGTATACATAGGAATATTAGATTAAACTAAACTGAGCTTCTTCGTGACTTAACGATTAAATGAACGCAAAGACGCTAAGTCGCAAAGGAAAAAACTTCGGTCTACAGTCTACGGTCTATCGTCTATTAACCAATAACTTTCCTAATTACTTCCACCATCTTCTCTCCCTTTTCTTTAATCTGCTCATCAGTCCACACTAAACTAATAGCGGTTGAAACGCATCGGCTCATAATGGCATCACTTACGGGGAACTCCGCATGCTGCAAAGCTTTTAGAGCCACTTCTTGCTCATTACTAATACGATTAAGTGTAATAGCTTGTTTCAAATGATCCCATTTGCGGATATAATGCCAGTTATTAGCATACCAATAAAAATTACCGGCCAAAATACCTTCTGCTTTCATCGCATCTATCACAGCTTGGGTTAGTTCCGCCGTTGGCAAGAACCAACTCAAAAAACTGCAGCTATCATCCCCACCCTCCGGTACAACGCGGAAAGTGATTTCAGGAATCGTTTCTAAATAAGCACGTAAGGCTTTATTATTTTTTTTCTGTAATGCTAAAAAAGTATCGAGCTTACGGATTTGTGCTAAGCCCACAGCTGCATGTAATTCGCTGATACGGTAATTATAACCGATGAAAGGATGTAAATCGGCACCTCTATCTACCCCTAAGTGATCATGACCATGATCGGTATATCCATCACTCTTTGTGTATACATCTTTGTTATTCGTCATCACCACGCCACCTTCTGCACAAGTAATCATTTTTACAAAATCGAAAGAGAAAGTACCTGCATCACCAATAGTACCTAAGGCTTTTCCTTTATAAGTACCGCCAATACTCTGACAAGCATCTTCTAATAAAATTAATTTATGTTCTTTACAAATAGCTTGCAATGCATCTAAATCCGCCATGCTCCCACACATGTGTACCGGCATCACACATTTTGTTTTAGGAGTTATTGCCGCTCTAACAGCAGCAGGGTTTAATGTAAGTGTTTCATCAATATCTACTAAAACAGGAATGGCACCTACACCTAATACCGCTTCAAAACTGGCAACGAATGTAAAGCTTGGCATAATCACTTCATCACCCGATCCAATACCAAGTGCAGCCATAGCAGTGGTTAAAGCGGCTGTGCCACTTGAAGTGAGTTGTGCATAGTCACAACCAAAAGTTTTTTTGATTGCTTCTTCCAGCTCAAGGGCTTTCCAAATTCCTTTACGTGGGCCATCAAATCCATACCGCATTAAAATCCCTGTTTCTAATACGTCGTTTACTTCTTTTCTCTCTTCAACTCCAAATAATTCAAATCCGGGCATCTTTTAAGATTAAGGGTTATAGGTAATAGGGTATAAGGTTACACCATATCTCTTACAGAAATGCGAAGATAGAAAAGATAATCTTCAATCTGGAATCTTCAATCTGTTTATCAAAAATTGAAGATTACAAATAACAGATTCCTAACTTTGCCTCATGAACAAACCTATCTTATTTTACTGTTACGATGCCTATTGTGGCTGGTGTTATGGTTTTAGTCCGGTTATGAAAGAAATCGTACAACAATTCCCCACACTCCAAATCGAAGTACTTTCGGGTGGTATGGTATTACCGGAAGAACCTGTTCATATTAGCGCTACGGCAGGATATATACAAAAAGCCTATAAAACGGTGGAGGAATATAGCGGTATTAGCTTTGGACCCGATTATTTATGGCATATCAATAACCCCGATTTAAGCGATTGGTATCCTTACTCCGAAAAACCTGCTATCGCATTATGCATTTTTAAAGAAATTTACCCGGATAAACAAGTGCAATTTGCCGGTGATTTGCAATATGCCTTGCACTTCGAAGGCAGAGATTTAACCGATAATGAATCCTATCGCCACCTACTGGAGAAATATAGTATACAACCCGAGATGTTTTACGAAAAACTGTCATCGGAACCTTACAAAGAGCAGGCTTATTATGAGTTTCAGCTTTGTAAACAATTACAGGTTACCGGTTTCCCATCGGTTTTATTACAAGTGAATGAATCAAAGTTTCATTTGTTAGCCAGAGGCTATACCCCTTTTGAAGATTTAAAAACCCGCTTAGAAGCTGCTTTGCAAACAGTGCATGCCTAATTTTTTCTTTACTTTGCAGCCTAATTAAAATTATGGAATACAATAAACTGATATCGGTAACCGGAATGAGCGGTCTCTTTGAATTAGTGAGTAGCAAAAATGATGGCGCTATTCTTCGCTCTTTGGATGATAAAACCACAAAATTTGTAAGTAGTAGGGTACACCATTTCTCCCATTTAGAAAGTATTGAAGTATATACCATTCGTGAAAATGTAAACCTGGTAGATATTTTCAAAGCTATGGAAGCCAGCAACGAAGCACTCCCTTCCGATAAAGATAACAAGGCTATTAAAGCCTACTTCGAAAAAGTGTACCCTGATATGGATTTTGAAAGGGTATACGATAGCGATCGTAAAAAAATGGTAAAATGGTTTAGTGTTTTAAAAGCTAATAATGTTGCTTTAAAATTAAACGAAGAAGAAGCCGGCTAATTTTTTTCTTAACTTGGGCGTTGAATTGCACGCCATGTTTAAGCAAATTTCCCTTTCTCTCCTTTTTATTTGTTGCAGTACACTTGCTATTGCCCAAGATTTTTATGCCGAAACACCTGCTGCTAAACGTTGGGTTAAAAAACAGTTTCGTAAACTGAATAAAAACCAACGTATTGCACAACTCATGATTATTCGGGCGCATAGTAATTTAGGAGCCGATCATGTTAATAGCGTAAAAGAGCTTATTACCAAATACAATGTGGGTGGTTTATGTTTTTTTCAAGGCGGGCCTGTTCGGCAGGCTGTGCTTACCAACGAATACCAGCAACTGGCTAAAACCCCACTCATGATTTGTATTGATGGGGAATGGGGATTAGGAATGCGCTTAGATAGTGTTATTAATTTCCCCCGCCAACTCATGATGGGTGCAGTAAATAATAAACAAACCATCTACGATTTTGGTAAGGCAGTGGGTCTTCAGTGCAAACGCATGGGTATCCATGTTAACTACGCGCCCGATGTAGATGTCAATAATAACCCCTTAAACCCGGTTATTAATGATAGAAGTTTTGGAGAAAATAAATACAAAGTAGCCACTTTTGGAACAGCATATATGCAGGGTATGCAAGATGTGGGGGTGATGGCTACGGCAAAACATTTTCCCGGACATGGAGATGTTTCTGTTGATAGTCATTATGATTTACCCATCATCACTAAAACAAAAGAGCAGCTCGATTCTTTGGAATTGTTTCCTTTCAGAGCATTGATAAAAGCCGGTGTAGGTAGCGTTATGATTGCGCATTTATATATTCCGGCTATTGATACTACAGCGAATCTTGCCACTACACTATCTAAGAGAAATGTTACTGATTTATTACGTAATGAATTAGGTTATCAGGGACTAAGTTTTACCGATGCGCTCGAAATGAAAGGTGTTACTAAATTTTTCCCTGCGGGTGAAGCAGCCGTACAAGCCTTGATAGCCGGTAATGATTTACTATGCTTACCAGGAGATGTAGAAGGCAGTATTACCAAAGTACGAGCCGCTATTAAAGCAGGAAAATTAAATTGGGATGATATCAATACCCGCGTAAAAAAAGTACTACTGGCAAAATATCATTTAGGATTGAACACTGTTCAGCCAATTGATACCACCAATTTAGTAAGCGATTTAAATAATCATACAAATACCATTCGGGCTGTACTTAGTAAAGAAGCGATTACTTTACTTCAAAAAGCAAATCCCGCTTCATTTCCATTAAACCCGCAGAAAAAAATTGCTTATATAGCCATTGGTTCCGCCGGGGAATCTATCATTGCTAATACACTTAAAAAAGAATTAGGTGCCACCATTTTTTATTTCGCCAGTAAAGCAAAACTCGGTAAGCAGTTAATGGATGATAAAACAACGAGTAGTTTTAGTGATGCAACAGATAGTACAGGAGCGGCTAATTTTATCAGCTATATTCAGAGTAATAACTTCGACCAACTCGTAATTGGCGTACATAATTATAGTCGCCGCCCGGCAAATAACTATGGATTGAGTTCCCAGATTGTTCATGTTATACAAGCTTTACAATCCCCTAATACTACTACCCTATTTTTTGGAAATCCCTATGCGATAAGCAATGCCGCTAATGCTCAAAATTTATTGGCTTGTTATGAAGATGATGATCTCACACAATTAGCAGCAGCCGATATTTTATTGGGTAAAGCAGAAGCAAAAGGAACACTTCCTGTAACCGTTACCCCCAATTTACCTTTCGGGAAATCGGTTTCTTATCATGCTTATTTTCCTGAGGTGGTACCTGAATCAGTGGGCATAAATAGTAGTACATTAGCTAATATTGATGCTATTGCCAAAGATGCCATCGATAAGGGTGCAATGCCCGGCTGCGTAGTACTGGTTGCCAGAAAAGGAAAGATCGTTTATAATAAAGCCTTCGGTAATACCAACTTCGATAAAAAAGAAGCTACCACAACCAATATGATCTTTGATTTGGCATCGGTAACAAAAATTTCTGCTACAACCGTATCGGTTATGAAATTATATGAAGAAGGAAAATTAGACCTTCAAAAAACATTGGGTGATTATTTGGCTTGGACCCGGGGAACCGATAAAGCCGGTTTAAAAATAAAAGATATATTATTACATCAAGCAGGACTTAACCCCTTCATTCCTTTTTACAGAGAAGTTATTGATACCGTTAGTGGCAAACCGCTATCCGCTTATTTTTCAACCACATCAACGAATAATTTTTCTACTCGAGTGGCGGAGAATTTGTATTTGAGAAACGATTGGACGGATACCTTATACAAAAGAATTTTACAAAGTAAACTAACCCCTCCGGGCAAGTATGTGTATAGCGATAATGATTTTATTTTTCTGGGTAAAGTTGTAGAAGCGCTTAGTGGTAAAACATTAGATCAATATGCTGCTGATAATTTTTATAAGCCATTGAACATGACCACAACCGGCTTCAAACCACTTAACAGATTTATGGTAGAAGATATTGTTCCCACAGAAGAAGAGAAGCATTTTCGGGGTCAATTGATTCGGGGTGATGTTCATGATGAAGGAGCTGCTTTGTTTGGCGGTGTAGCCGGGCACGCCGGATTGTTTAGTAATGCCTATGATTTAGCACAGTTGTATCAAATGCTACTAAACGGCGGAACCATGAATGGTAAGCAATACTTGAAGAAAGAAACGATCAGTTTATTTACAGCATACAATAGTGATATTAGCAGGCGAGGATTAGGGTTCGACAAACCCGAAAAAGATAATGCCACCCGTAAAGAGCCTTATCCATCCAAATCTGTATCGGCGAATACTTTCGGACATACAGGCTTTACAGGTACCTGTGTATGGGTAGATCCGGATAAGGAGTTGATATATATCTTCTTATCGAACAGAGTAACACCTACACGTAATAATAATAAAATAAGCCAGCTAAGTGTACGCCCAAATATTCAGGAAGCCATTTATAAAGCACTAGATTAAGCCATTAATTATTATAGTCAATCCTGATTTCTGAAGAATCGAGTGCCAAATTAAGATCACATCGCAAATTTGTGCCTTTTACCTTGAAATAGGCTATGTTTATATAGCCTCGTTTATTATTCCCTAATTTCTCAACTTTAGTTACCACAAATTCATTTATACCATATACCAAGCTCCGCGCTCTATCAACTTCGAATAAGTAAGGATCCTGCTTATATTCTAGATTATTCTTGATCTCCATATTCCGCAAAAACATACCTTGAAAAGACAAAGATGTTTTTAGTCTAATAGAATAATAACGTTCTTTACTCCATTTACCGCTAAGTAATGTAATTTTCTTACCAGGGTAAACTAGTATTGAATCCCTCACTATTAATGTATCTACTTCTATGTTAGTTTCTATTTTTATGCTAGCAACTGCATTTGTTTGTAGTTTTTCTGAGGACGATACAATCATTATCATTCCTAATACTGAAACAATATAAAGTGGAAAATTTATCATTTTAAGAGGCTTATGGCTTTTTCTAAAACCAAATCTTTCTTCAAAGCTAGTTGCTGATTACTTACTGTAATGTTAAAATCAGGTACTATGCCGACTCCTTCAAATAAATGACCTTGCAAAGATTTAAATCTGGTAGCTGATAACTCAACGGACATAAAATTTGAAACTACAAAAGATCCACTATTGAAAAATTGTTGATCAAAAGTGGCACCACTTGCTCCATAAGTTGTATCACCTACAAACAAGTTTTCTTTTCTTGATTTTACCAATTGAATGGCTATTTCAGATAATGATGCCGAGTTTTTATCTGCTAGAATAACGACTTTCAATGGCTGTAAGCTCTTGGCTCTTATGCCTGAAATATAAACTGGCAACCAAGAAGAAAAATCAAATCTATTTGGACCAATCTTATATTGAACAGATCCATATTGCTGATTTCCTTCAAATAGCCTTTCAAACAAAAACGCTAAATCCAAAATATCACCACCTAAATTTCCCCTAACATCAATAATAACTTTATTAAAGGTTGTAAAACTTGTATTAACATTATTAAAGAAAAAATCTACGACAGACCTTATTGATTTAGTACTTAACGAAAAATAAGATTTTTTCAATTTAAACTGATTACAGGAAAAATAGAGTATTGAATCTTTAATTTTTCCGCAAGTAACAAGTAATGGTACTCCATTGATTGAGAAATCATTGTCTGCGCGATGAAGGAATCCATTATCTAAATAATTTGTATCAGCAAATAAATAATCCCTCTGAGTATAGAACTGAGAAGTTAATCTTTTTTTTATCTGAACAGGGTTAATAATTGAGTCTTTTATAAGATTATTATTAAATTGAATTAAAAAATGACCATCTATCAATTCTTTAGAAATCTCTCTAAATAAAGCCACGGATGCTTTAACATCATTAGCATCATTAATATTTAGTTGAGTAAACTTTGGAGAATATGTGTAATAAATTTCATCCCATTTTGTTTTTTCAATATCCCAAAAAACATAATATTGATTTACTTTACTCCAAAAGGAATTAAAAATTTCTGAGAAATCTTCGTTATTACTTCTAGCAATTATTTCCGGCTCCTTCTTACAAGAAAGAGCTAAGACCAAAACAAAAATTATTAGAAATAAGCGCATTTTTGCTATTTGAAAAGTTGAAATTCATATCCAATGGTTGTCATGAGCGTTCGATTTAGTTTTGTAGATTGATTAAGCATGTATTGCTTTTCTTGTTCGGTTATTGAATAATCGTAGTTTGCGCTAAGTTTTAATCGTCCTCTTGCATTAACTTTCAAACTCACTCCTAGTGATATCCTTATGCCGATTTCAAATCGATTATCTATTTTCTCATCGATTACTTGATTTTCCGAAAAGTTAGATAGTGACACTGAATTGGAAGGAGTATTTAAATTAAGAACATTATAAATATTGGGTAATACACCACTTTGTTTTCTTGCTATTAAATATCCAGTAAACCCACCTGCACCTATAAAAAAAACTATTCGCTTACCGATAGCGATTTTCCTATACCCACATAAATTAAACTGAATATATGAATTAGATACTCTTTGTTCAATTACAGAATAATTTCCTTTTCCTTTATAGATATAATCCTTAGGTACAAACCCAAGTCCAAAATTAATAAGCCACTCTTTTAAGAGTGGCTTATTAATTTGTATACTTGTATTTAAAGACAAGGCATTTTCGATATTATAATTACTGTTAACAATACTTTGTAAATTTTTATTAAAAGAACCGCCAAAATTAACTTCTGCCGTAGTTTGGGAAAAAGTAATTTGATAAAAGAAAAAGAAAAAAGTAAAAATTAAAAAAAGTCGCACCTTACCTAAAAATATAAAATTAGAGCTGTTGCGGGAACATTATTTTCTAAATAAATTGGCGCTATCACATATTTAAGCAAATAATTAAGATTATATGATTCTGAAAGCCCATAGTTTATTTTTATGAATCCGTTAGAGAAAGTCCAACTAGTCCCAGTGTTTGATGGAAAAAAATTTGGAAAGATATCAGCAGCTTTTACAGGATATACTCTTTTTATTCCGTTCTCACTAATTACTCTCTGAAGTTCGATAGCATTTTTTTCTGCACTTGTTAGCGGAGAATCAGCAGTTTTTTTACAACTTATACTAGTTAGAAACAAAATGGAAATAAATAAAATTCGAACTAAAAATTTCATAGCTTAATTTTTAAAGGTTATTGTGTTAGATCTGCCCAAAAAGTTTTTACAATTTTACTCTCAGGTGCACCATTATTGGGCGTTACCTTAAGTGTTACACGAACTACAGCATGATTTACACCAAGCTCAATCTTAGAACCATCAATTGTATAGCCATTATAAAACTTCTTAGAACCAACAGTTTCAATCGACGGAGTATAGGCATAGAAATGATTATATGGATCAGCTATTAATTCAGGCAAAAGAACTTCTTGATTAATTACTTGCACATTTGCAATATTAGATAAAATAGGGTTAATCAAAAATTGAAAAGAACTGGATTCAATTGCAAAATTATTTAAATAATATCTATTTGTTGGCCCATCCCAGTTAGGTGCAGGGTCTTGTTGTGTATAAGTTACAGTTACCCTCGGCTTACCTAATATATAAAATACTCCCATATTTTGATTGTAAGCTGGGACATAACCAGAAGCAGTTTGACTATTACTTACACCTGGTATACCAAGCAATAATCCAGGATCAGGTATAAATGCCCCACTACTAGTCTGTGACCCAACCAAGTTTATATTTGCATTTACAGTAAGATTCACCTCCTGTGAATTAGAACTATTTCCTCCAAATATAACATTCATTAAATTTTTGACAGTACTCAATCCTGAAAGCCCAGCATTTAGTCCGTCTCGAATACCCTTAAATACAAATGCTGGTAGTCCAAGGCCATTATTATCTGCTTGGTCTGGACCAGTCCCTTTATTATTATTAAAAACTGTCAATCCCGTAGCATTCAAAGCCCCAGTTATTAAATTACCTCCTAGATTAAACTGTGAGGTAGGCGAGGCTATCGTACCCTTAATGCTTCCCACTAATCCTCCCCCTAGATTTATCGTCGAGACGTTCGTCCATTTTAATGACCAATTCAACCCAATATCTTGATAATTAGCAGATGCAACATTTGGATCATAAGCTATTTCATATTGAGAGGCATACCAAACATTTGACGCTAATTGAGTAGGCTCAACTTTTGTAACATCTGTCTTTTTAACACTTAGATCTACAATATCTTGATCTATGTAATTTAACATATAAGAATTAATTGTATTCGGCCCAAGCCTCAACCCACTAGTTAAATAACTTGATGTTGTAAAACCGTTGGTTGTAACATAGATATAGATTCTTAGCAACCCTCTATACTTATTGTATAAAACAAAATAGGGATTTGCTTGTAAAGTACTCGTATTAAACACATTATATACTAATTCCCACCCATCATTCTTTTTAAAATCATAAAGAATATCATCTGAAAATCCTCTTACAGAACCATTAGCCCAAGGAACAAGAATTGTAGTTCCCGACGGAGTTGGCATGTAATTAATACTTGGATTATCCCAATCGAAAGGATAAGCAGTTATAGAGTTTTCAGTGTTGCCAAGATCAATATTAGTAGGTAGTACTTTTTTGCATCCAATGAATGAGATAGCTGTAATGAACAGAAACAGGGATAATAATTTTGTAGTTAGTTTTTTCATAGTGAATTTTTAAGCTATTTATAATAATTCAAATTTAAATAGGTATTTCATAATTTCTATATTCGCTTTCAGAATATTTATATTCCATTTTGGCAAAACACTATGATAAACCAAGAAATTAAAAAAATAAGAATCTCAAAAGGCCTCAGTCAAAAAGAAATGGCTGATTTATTGTTTATGAGCCAAGCAAGCTATTCAAAAATTGAAAGTGGTAAAACCGCAATTAGCCTTGATACTATTTTGAAAATTTTAGAGGTATATAAGGAAGAAGCTAGTAATATATTAAGCACCTACGGTTTAAAAATTACTCAACAAGCAGGTAAAAATGAAAAAGAAGTTCTTTCGGAGGTCAGCTTAGACAATTTTTATAACTATTATAAACAAGTTCTTGATGAGATGCTTATGATAAAAAATAAAGAGATTAACGACCTAAAAGAAATAATTAATCAGATGAAAAATAAGGCTATTGGAGATGATTAGTTTATTTAGATCATAGTAATTGTTGATTTTTCATATTATTCAAAAAATCTTGAACGTCTGATCCAAATTTCTAATTAAAATATTACCCTTACAATCAAAGATAAAATTACTGCTAATTCCTAATTGCTAGTGCCATTATGCAAGTAAAGAGATCTGCTTCTTATACCTGCACAAATAAAACCTAGCATGAAGGGTATACTCTTAAAAACTATCCATTCAGGAACAGAAGTTTGCTCGATAGTATCAGGTTAATCATCATAAGATTAAGTACGAGAGACCATTACTACACCCAAAAGAAGGTTTTTTTTCTTGAGTTTCCTTGTCATAATTGGCTATTAAAAATGCAAAATAGGATAATAGATACCCTTATATAAGTATATTATATAAAAGTTTAATTTATAAGGTTTTAAAAAGATTTCTATATTCCCGAGTCATAAATGTATAAATCACACAATCACTTGATTTTACAAGCGGTAAATTAAAGATATTATTATATTTTATCTTCATAGTTCAAATACCAATCATGAATAGGATTATCAATGGCTTAGCCATACTAGGTATCATAACGCTTGTATTAAGTTCCTGTAGTAGCAAAGCTCCTAAAGAAGCGAGATTAATTCCCAAAAATGCAGTAGCAGTAGCCAGCGTAAATATTTTCGCGCTAAAAGAGAAATTAGAAAAAAATGGTATTACCATTGATACCTTACTCGATAAAATTTTTGAAAAAGACTCTTCTGGTAAAGTTGATCGTAAAGCTATCGAAGAGTTGAGAACAGAAGCCGGGATAAATTGGAAAAAAGACTGCCATTTTTTTACTGTAAACAAGAATGAGGGTATTAATAATACTGTTACTGTCGTTGCCGGAATTGCAGGCTTATCAAATAATGCAAAATTTGAAGCTTATATAAAAAAATATAGCAAGCCTGAAACCAAGATTATAAAAGAAAAAAACTTTGATGCCATTATCGTTGAGGGAAATAAGATCGTTGCATGGGATAAAGAATACCTCATGCTGATGTTTTATCAAGAGGTTTCTAAGCCCACTTGGGACTCAACCAATATGCGCTTTACTATTCCCAACAAAACCGACTTAACTGCAAAAACAATATCAACTGCTAATTCTTTTTTTACACAAAAAGAGGAGGAATCAATCATAGGTGTAAAAGGTTTTGGAGAGATGTTCAAAACAAAGGCTGATGGTTATTTATTTACCAGCACCAGTAGTTATCTTAATGCGCTAAGCGGCGCACCCATTCAAATACCGAAACTCGAAGAATTAGCCAAAGACAATTATTCGGCATCCACCCTTTCTTTTGATGCCGGAAAAATCAATATCACGTCTACAACCTATACCAATCCTGTACTAACAGGCTTATTAAAAAAATACGCAGGGCCTACTGTAAATCTTTCCCTTTTAGAAAACTATCCTTCCCAAAATATCCAAGGTATTTTCTTAGCCTCTTTTAATCCGGAAATATTCGGCGGATTATTACAACAACTTGAGGTAGAAGGGCTGGTTAATAGTTTTCTGGAGCGATCCGGTATTAGTAGTAAAGATTTGTACGGATCTTTAAAAGGAGATATAGCTGTTATATTCTCCGATTTTGCAATACAAGCAAATGATCCTATGCAGCGTTCTACCGAAAAAACTTTACTAGCAAAAAAACCTGTAGCCAATATGTTGATGAACATGCCTGTTGGTAATAAAGAAAGCTTTAAAAAACTCATGTTAAAAGCAACTGAATTGGGCTATGTGAAAAATACAGGTAAGTTTTTTACATCAGGCGAACTTTTACAGGCCATTGGATTATATGTTATGGGTACCGATGAACATTTGATTATTGCCAGCGATTCACTGCTGTATAATGCATATACTAAAGGTTCTACTAAGATTCAGATTGCCAATGATGTGAAAACTCATTTAGGAGGCAAAGCAGTTTCTTTTTATGTAAATATGGAAAGCATATTAAAAAGTTTTCCTGTAGGAAATGATGGCAACTATGATAAATCACTCTCCACGGCTAAAGCCATTTTTAAAGATATAAGGGGCTATACAAACAATATTAAGGATAACGCAATCGAATCTTCTATTGAATGGAGATTACAAAACGAAAAACAAAATAGTTTGGTTACATTAGTTTCTCTATTCACTAATATCGCCGTAGATATGCGTGCTGTTGCCAAGCGTGAAAAAGAATTTGAGGAGAAAATGATACCTGCCGGCGTTCCCGGTGTAATTAGAACAAACTAAGGAAATGTTCTCATTAAAATCGGTTTTCCCCAATGCGCTTCGCGATAGGCTTTTCCACCGTCAATCAGATGTATGGAATAAAGATGTGGATTTTTCTACAAACAGTTATACTTCGTTAGTTGCCCCAAGTGGTACAGGGAAAACCACCCTTATACATTTTTTATACAACCTAAGAAATGATTACTCGGGTATCATTACCTATAACAATCAAAATATATTGGACTACGATTCGGAAGCCCTGTCGAAAATTAGGAGTAATGAAATAGCCATTGTTTTTCAAGATCTTCGTTTATTTCCCCAACTTACTATCAGGGAAAATATTAGTTTAAAAAAAGCATTGGGTAAACAATCTGTTAATCTAAGTATCGATGTTATGGCTGAGTGCTTAAATATTTCGCATATACTCGATAAGCCGGCTCATATTTGTAGTTATGGAGAGCAGCAAAGAGCAGCCATTATCAGAGCCTTAGCACAGCCCTTTACCTATTTGTTACTGGATGAACCTTTTAGTCATTTAGACCTTGAAAACACTCAAAAAGCTATCGATCTGATACATAGTACTTGTACGGAAAATAAAGCAGGATTAATTATTGCTGATTTAGATCAGAATTATTATTTCCCATATCATCAACAATATTTTCTTTGAATAAATCCCTATCTATATTACTAAACAAACTTATTCGCTCAAGGGCCGGTAAAGCAAAATATATCACTGCCATGTTTGCATTACTACTGGCAGTTATTTTATTACTAATGGCTGTGCAGATACAAGTGAATTTCAATAGGCTATTAAGTCGTGAAAATACAAGAGATAGTATTGCTAATTTTTTAGTTATTAATCGCGAGCTTACGGATGCTAATATTGGTAATTCCCGATTACCAGACTCACTTATCACCGATTTACAAAAACAACCTTTTACAGAAGCCATTGGAACACTGGAAGCCAGTAGATTCAAAGCTTCTATCGAGAGTAACTCTTCCAGGTTCCCGTTTTATACAGATATTTCATTTGAGAGTACCCCGTCGGATTTTATAGATGTAAATACAACTGATTGGCATTGGGAGGAAGGCAACACGATTGTTCCTGTAATTGTTCCAACTCAATTTCTGGATATTTATAATTTTCAATTTTCAATTTCGCAAAATCTCCCACAGTTAACACCAGCCATTGTGAAAATGATTGTATTTAAAATTACCATCTATGGCCAAACTAATAAAGTGGAATTTAACGGGAGGGTTGTAGGGTTTAGCGACCGTATTTCATCCATGCTGGTTCCCGGTTCTTTTATGCAATGGGCAAATCAAAAATTTGCTACTACAGCTTTAACGAATCCATCTCGATTAATTATTAAAACCAAAGACCCATCCAATCCAAGATTGGTAAGCTACCTTAGCAAAAAAGGGTTAAAAACAGATAGCGAAAAAACCCGGTTTAGCAAGTTCAGGAGAATTATCGATATGGCTGTTTGGATACTAGGTGCTTCCGGATTGATTATGCTTATTTTCGCAATACTCATCATAACACTATTTATTCAGTTAACAGTAACATCTTGTAAACCCGAAATCATATTGTTAATTACACTGGGATGCTCTCCCAAACTATTGAATAAGCTTTTGATGAAAAGATTTTTTGTTCCGGGCTTATTATTAGTTACCGTGGGAACTTTTGCCACTGCCTTACTTCAATATATTAGCTACCTATTCTTAGCAAAGCAGCAGATATCAATAGACTCTCTTCTTTCTCCTTATACTTTACTGGTAGCTTGTTGCTTAGTAATATTGATATCAGTGGCTAATAGATTCAGTATTATGGAAAGCATGAACCCCTACAAAAAAAATTCTTCCAATGGCCGCAAATGGGTGTCCAAATGAGACAAAGGAAGAATTGGTAACTGCATAAGAGATTGGATTTTAACTATTTTTATAATACGATATATAACGTGAAGATATTTTCATTATTTCTCTTAAGGGGTAGTTAAACCACGGATTTTTTTCACGTTTTTTAACGCCATAGTTCCCGTTTTTTCACGGTATTTTTTGTAGTGATAAGTTTAATTTTATGATTATTAAGTACTTATATATTATTTTTTTAAATTACATAAAAAAAAGATGCCTTTTTTTCTACGCTCAATCACTAATTTGCTCGAAACAAAGCAATTAAAAAACTAAACAGAAATTTCTATGAAAAAATTATTAACAAACAAATGCTTATGGTTAGCATTTTCGTTGTCTGCTACCATGGTGTCGTGCAGCAAAGACGATAACGATACTACAAAGCTGCAAAATCAATCAGATAATGCTGAATTATCAGTTAGAGGTAATGCGGCCGGCGCTATTAATGGACTTATCAGTGAAGATGCTGCGGAAAGAATGCAAGAGGCATTTGCAAAAAAATATAAATCCGCAAACAGTACGGAGTATGTTGCCTTCTCTATTAAAGATATAGACAACTACGTACAACAATTGAAAGCCAAATACAAATCCGATAGCGTATACGTTAGTTTTGGCGTATACGATGAGAAAACTGCCGTTAACAAGAAAGATATTGGTAGAATTACCGTATTTTTCCTTGGAAAAAATAATAACGCCGTTAAGAAAGGAGATATACGCGGACAAGATGTATTATTAGATGATGGCACCGGTTCTAATTATCTAAACCATGGAACAATTTGGCCGTAGATTTAAGACTATTATATGTTTCTAACAAAGCTATACCTGCTGGTTCAGGCCAGCAGTTTTTTAATTTGTGTACTGTTATACAGAGCACTGAAGTCTTCTAGTTTGAGATATTTTTTACCGTTTCTATTACTTACCCTTTTTGTGGAAATGTTGGGATATTGGTCTATTAAAAATGGCGTTCGTAACTATATGATGTTCAATGTATTTACGACTATTGAATTTTTATTTTATGCATTTCTTTTTTTTAAAAATTTCAAATTAAAAATTTTTAAAAAGATCGCCCTTTTTTTTATCCCACTATATATAGTAGCAGTTGCTATTAATTTACTATTTATTCAGGGTACAAATAACTTTCACACATATACATTTCTGCTGGGTTCATTTTTTATTGTTACATTTTGTTGCTTGTTTTTTTATGAATCGGTTTTACCCGACTACTTAGATAATGCCCTTACAAAACAACCCTTTTTTTGGGTATGTACAGGCTTGCTCTTATTTTATCTGGGATCAGTAATTATCAATGCGCTATTTGAATATTTACGTAGTTTCGATATGCAGGAAGAAGGCAAAAGGATTTATGGGATTATTAATCAGAGTTTAAACGTAGTGTTATACTCAGCCTTTATCTTTGCCTTTTTATTATGCCAGAAAAACAGCAAGACATACTCATTACAATCATAGTAGCTTCTGTATTTTTCGTATTAATTGGTATTTTTTTACTGGTATTGCTGTTTCTCTTTCTTCGTAGGCAGCGCAAAAATCAGCGCGAAAAAGAAGAAATGCAATTCAATTTTGATAAAGCGATTCTCAATACTCAAATAGAAATTCAAGATCAAACCCTCTCTTATATTGCATCTGAAATTCATGATAATATTGGTCAGATTCTAGCATTGGCCCGACTCAATATTGCCCAATTATCTCCCGACAAACTGAATGAACAGGTAGAAAGTATTTTAGCGCTACTAACCACTGCAAGCTCCGATTTACGAAGCATTAGCCATAATCTAAAAAATAATCGCTTTCATCAAATAGGATTAATCGAATCCATTCAACAAATATTAGATACGATTGAGAAAACCGGGCAGTTCGAAACTACATTCAATTACGATTTACCCGAAGAAGCAGATGCACTCTTACACGAAAAAGATATTATCCTCTATCGAATGATTCAGGAAGTAATCAATAATATTTTAAAACATGCAGCAGCCACTGCCATCCACGTATCCATAAATATGCAAGACAATCAATTATGTACCAAAATTACAGATAATGGGAAGGGGTTCGACACTGCTATTATTCAAAAAGACAAACAGGGCATTGGTTTAGATAATATATTTATGCGGGCGAAATTAATAAATACCACTGTTAATATTATTAGTTCTCTCGGCAAAGGCACTACGGTAACACTCATTACAAAATCAACATTAAGCAAACCATGACAACGGTAGCATTAGTAGATGACCATCAACTGCTCAGATCCGGCTTAGCCGGTATTATAAACTCTTATGAAGATTATGAGGTAATTTTTGAGGCCTCAAATGGCAAAGAATTCATAGAGAAATTGGGCCAGAAAAAAGAGCCTGATATTCTGATCTTAGATATTACCATGCCTATAATGGATGGGTATGAAACCGCAGCTTGGGTAAAACAAAATGCCCCGAAAATTAAAGTACTTGTATTGAGCATGTTAAGTAATGATTTGGCCATTATTCGTATGCTAAAAAATGGTGTAAAAGGGTATATCTTAAAAGATAGTAATCCAATTATTCTTAAACAAGCATTAGAATCACTTAGGAAAAATGTTTTTTATATTAATGAATTAGTAAAAAATAAACTCATAAGCTATGTGACCAATGAAGAAGAATTTAATCGTCAGGCCACTTTACTGCTAAATATAACAGAGCAAGAAACACAATTTTTAAGAGCCTTATGCGAGGATAAAAATTATAAAGAGATCGCCGAAGAAATGCATGTTGGCATTAGAACTATTGACACTTATCGAGATAATCTCTTTAAAAAACTAGACCTGAAATCGAGGGTTGGACTAGTGGTATTTGCTATTAAACATGGCATCGTGAATATTTAGTACAAACGAATGGTTAACTTTAATCATGCGTTCACCCTTAGTGCTATTTTTTTTGCTCATTGGAATCGGCTTCCTTTTTTTTAGCAATGGCTATTCACAGGGTATTGCTATTGGCTCGTGGCGCGAACATCTGAATTACCAAAATACGATTCAAATACTTAAATCAGATAAACTATATACCACTACCCCACAAGCCATATTCTCGATAGATGAAACCAATAGTATAACTCGCTATAATAAAGTTACTGGGTTAAGTGATACCTACATCGGTTGTATTGCTTGGGATAGTGTTGGTCAACAACTTATTATCGGATACCAAAATGGAAATATCGATTTCTTAAAAGGAGACCAGACTATTAATATACCCGATGTATTGCAATCCGGTTTTACTGGTAATAAAAGCTATACCAATTGCTTTGTAAAAGATGGTTTTGCCTATTTCAGTGCCGGTTTAGGAGTTATTGTTCTGAACCTAGCAAAAAGAGAAATCAAAGAAACCTGGATAGTAGGTAATAACGGTAATCAAACTCCTGTTTACACGCTTTCCTTATTCAATAACCAATTTTTCGCAGCAACTGCAGAAGGGCTCAAAGTAGCCACAGCTAATAATCCTGCTCTCACAGATTATAGAAACTGGCAAAATTTGAGTGGTATAAATGGGTTATCTACAGGGGCCATTAATAATGTTGGGGTTAGCTATGGTTCTTTATTTATCCATAAAAATGATTCTTTACTAATCTATAAAAATGGAAGCTGGGTTCCCTTTTATACAGATAATAACTGGCGTATTACACAAGCTAATTTTTTCCCCAATAGTATTCATCTTTCTCAAAAAACCAATACAGGTAACGCAAGAGTAATCGTACTCAATACTAACAGCAACATTATAAGAACCATTTCGCAGCCGGGCGTAATATCCGATCCTAGAAATTCTATAGCAGATGGTAATACTATTTGGGTAGCCGATTATTTTGGGGGATTATCTAAACACAATACAAATATTGAGAGATTTATACCTAATGGTCCACCCGCTACGGCTAGCGGTGAGTTTGTTTTTACAAGAGATACAATATATGTGGCAGCAGGCAGTGTAAATATTGCTTGGAATTATTTATTTAATAGAAATGGGGTTTACAATTTTGCATCAGATACTTGGGATGCAAAAAATAGCTTTAATACACCTCTCTTCGACTCTGTTTTTGATTTCATAACTATAGCTGCAGATCCCAGGGATCAAACTGTTTGGGCAGGCAGTTATGGCGGGGGGTTGGTTAACTTTAATAATCCTAAACCTATATTATATAAACAAGCAAATAGTAATTTACAAGCCGCTATTGGTGATCCGAATAGTTACCGGGTAGCCGGCTTAGCATTTGATCCTGATCAACAATTATGGATTAGTAATTATGGAGCCCCACAACCGCTTAAAGTAAGAAAAAAAGATGGCAGCTGGCTTAGCTTCAATATCCCTTTTTCACTAACTGAAAATGCTGTAGCCCAATTAGTAACCGATGAATTTAATCAGGTTTGGATTATGAGTCCGAAAAACAACGGCTTAATTTGCTACAATTATGGCAATTCCATCGATAATACCAACGACGATCGCTGGAAATTATTTAGGCAAGGGAGAGGGGCAGGGAATCTTCCCTCCTCCAATATTTTGTCGATCGCCAAAGATCGTAACAGCACTATCTGGGTAGGCACCGATGATGGTATAGCTTGGATTCGTTGCACCAGTGATATTTTTAATATATCATCCTGCGAAGCAGAAATACCGGTTATAAAGCAAGGAGCTTTCAATGGATTTTTATTTAAAGGAGAACAAGTACAAGCCATTGCTGTAGATGGTGGCAATAGAAAATGGGTTGGCACTAAAAATGGGGCTTGGCTAATATCAGAAGATGGTACACAAATACTTGAGCATTTTACAAGCGCCAACAGTAAGTTACTCCATAATAATATCTTAAAAGTGGGCATTCATCCCATAACCGGTGAGGTTTTTTTTGCCACAGAAATTGGTATTTGCAGTTATAGAAGTACGGCAACAGAGCCGAGTTCTCAGTTTACAAATGTGGTTGTTTATCCTAACCCGGTTCCTGCTCAATTCAATGGAACCATTGGTATACGCGGACTAACAGAAAATACTATCCTAAAAATTACAGAATTGAATGGTAGATTAGTATATCAAACAAGGAGTACCGGCGGACAAGCAACCTGGAATGGCAAAGATCTTACTGGTAATAAAGTAGCTTCCGGGGTGTATCTTGTGCTTATAAGAGATGAAGCAGGAACAGAAAAATTGGTAACAAAAATTATTATTCTTAGCGGTAGATGAACCAATATATTAATCATATAGCCCTAGTAGTTCGTGATTACGATGAAGCAATTCATTTTTACACACAAGAACTAGGTTTTGAGTTAATAGAGGATACCCAACTAAGCGATACCAAAAGATGGGTGCTGGTGAGGCCCAAAGGTAGCGGGCATTGTAGCTTATTATTAGCCAAAGCAGCAACAGATGAACAAGCTACACGTATTGGTAATCAAACCGGCGGAAGGGTTTTCCTATTTTTAAGTACCGATAATTTTGAACGTGATTATAATAATCTATTGGCTAAAGGAATAACCATAATTCGAGAGCCGACAGAGGAAGTATATGGCACTGTTTGCGTATTCGCAGATTTATATGGAAATTATTGGGATTTGATTCAGTATAAAAGATAAAAATGGAAGCCAATAAACTATTAATAGAAAAATTTTATACCGCTTTTCAGCAGAGAGACTATACCACTATGCAAAGCTGTTATGCAGATGATGCTGTATTTAACGATGCCGTATTTACTAATTTGAATGCTGATGAAGTTAGGGCTATGTGGGAAATGCTGATTAAAAAAGGAAAAGATCTTGAGTTAGGTTTTAGCCACATAACGGCAACAACTGTTACAGCTAGTGCACAATGGGTTGCCAGCTACACATTTTCGGCAACCGGGCGCAAAGTTATCAATCGCATCAATGCCAATTTCGAGATCGAAGATGGAAAGATTACGAAACACACCGATTCTTTTTCATTTTATAGATGGAGTAGTCAGGCTTTGGGGCTTATAGGTATATTATTGGGATGGACGCCTTTTCTACAACAAAAAGTACAAAAAAATGCGAGGCTGTCTTTAACTGCTTATATGAATAAAAAAGAAAATGAAGCCAATTAATACAGCACGCTTAACATTAAGGCCATTTTCCATACTAGATGCTTCTTTTCTTATCAAATTAATGAATGCACCAAATTGGTTACAATATATTGGTAACAGAAATATTCGTTCTTTAGCAGAAGCTACCCATTATATTAGTGAAAAATTGATTCGCTCTTATAGAGAAAATAGGTTTGGTTTATTATTGGTAACCATCAGTGCTACCAATACACCCATTGGCATGTGCGGTTTGGTAAAGAGAGAAGGGCTCTATTATCCTGATCTAGGATTCGCCATTTTACCTGAATTCGAAAATAAAGGCTTTACATCCGAAGCGGTAGAAGCAGTGATGAAATTCGCTTTTCAAGATCTGCAATTAGAAGCCGTACAAGGCATAACTACTCCTGATAATCTTGCTTCTATTCGATTATTGGAAAAAGCCGGTATGACGTATAAGATCAATACCAAATTGCCAGATAGTGAAAAAGAGTTTATGCTGTTTTCTACGAAATAATTATCTCCTCACAAACTCAGCCACGGGATCTCCGAATGGGCGCATCGTAAACCGATCAATTTTACCTAGTGTGTTGGTTACAAATTGAATACGAAAATCGGCTAGATCTGTTCCCTCATTATTAGTGTAGAATTGATCGTAATGAAAATGATATAATACAGATTGATTAGCTCTAAAATTCATAGATAGCTTATCATTTACCAAGCTTATAGTTACTTCTCCATATAGAGGGCTATTGAATACTCCTGTGTAATCAGCCAAAGCATGTGAAGGATTTGTATTGAATACACGCGTTCTTAGCAATGAGTCTTTTTGCTGCTTAGCCATTATTTCCGATTGTAGATAGTCGCTATAATAACGCTCACTCCATGGGGTTAAAGACAATCCGAGTAATCTGTCAATTATTGGCAATGCCATTCCCGAGCGAAAGCTACCGGCTGGAACACTATTATGAACCATGAAGATGCCGATCTGCTCACCCGGAATAAATGTAAGATTAGAAAAAAAGCCATCGATAGACCCGGTATGGCTCCATAACTTATACCCTTTATAGGTTTGAATGGTTCTTCCCAAACAATACAATCCATTCGATAATTCATCCCATTTCATTTCCTTATCTGCGATATTATTAGGCACCAATGTTTGCTGAATGGCAGCATTAGAAATAGCTTGTTTCCCATTATACATGCCATTATTTAATTGGGCAATCATCCAATGGCTCATATCATTCACAGTAGATTTAATAGTACCGGCAGGACCTAATGCGTCTGTTTGTCCTGTTTGTGTTCTTCTTATCAGTCTTTTTGTACTATCGGGTTGAAAATATGAA
This sequence comes from Sediminibacterium sp., assembly GCA_017537025.1. GTDB lineage: Bacteria > Bacteroidota > Bacteroidia > Chitinophagales > Chitinophagaceae > Sediminibacterium. The sequence goes on along the minus strand of JAFWCB010000008.1, from coordinate 303,300 downwards.
ACTGATTTATTTTGAGATTGTATCCATTCCACCTGTGTACAACGAGATTGATTCATTTGAAGCGGATCGAATATTTTATTTTTAATAATAGTTTCCCACTTATTCCCATCTACCACTTCCATTACCGCTCCGGCAGTAACAAACATCATATTATTATAAATATACCCTTCTCTAAAACCTAATTGGGGCTTCATCAAGCTAATTTTCTCAACCATTTCTTTTCTAGTAGCAGTTACCCCTAACCATATACCATCGTATCGTGGCAAACCTGTTCTGTGCGATAATAAATCTCTCAGTGTAACTTTTGCATTTAACTCTTCATTATTGAACTGTAATGAAGGCATATATTTTTTTACAGGGATATCTAAAGATAATTTCCCTTCTTCTGCTAGCATAACGGCAGCAGTGGCTGTAAATAGTTTACTATTGGAGGCAATTGGAAATAATGTATTGGCTTCAACGGGTAGCTTATTTTCTATATCTCTATATCCGTATCCTTTTGCATAAATAAGTTGATCCTTATAAACAATTCCTAATGCTAAACCGGGAATATTCCATTGTTTCATAACGCTATCAATATAGCGGTCTATCAGCTGGAATTTAGCTTGAAAATTTTTGGTTTGTGCCTCACCCTGAAATACACAAATAAATAGAAAAAGGGCCGAAATTAATTTACGCATAGCAGTTGTTATACTACTAAAGTTAGTAAGAAATTAATGACCGGCTATTTTCTAATCATCGTCCTTATCGGCTTTTTTTATGGGTTTATAAAATGCGGCACGTTTAGGTCCGGGGAAAGGAATATTCGAGCCTTTTAATCCATACCAAAGAACTACATTAAACTCAAGATCCGGTACTGCATCTTCTTTTGTTAAATCGAATTTTTCGGAACGGCGTTGCCATTCATTCATAGCTGTATTCTTATCCTTTAAATTAATTTGAGGAACAACAGCCGTAAAGGTTTTTGTATTCGGTGTATTGGTAAAGCTACGCCACATGGGGGTGGCAGCAGCATCATATTGCGACATGGGCGGGATTCCCAAAATTAATTCCATCGTACGCAGCATCGAAGAAGTTGAATACATGGTATGATCCACAAAACCTCTTTTTACAAATCCGCCCGCAACAAAAGCAATACTACGATGCGCATCTACATGATCTGCTCCGTTCTGGGCATCATCTTCCAAAATAAATACAGCCGTTTCTTTCCAGATAGGGCTTTTACTTAAATATTCTACAAACATACCCACGGCTAAATCATTATCAGCAACATGAGCATAGGGAGTAGGTCTTCCTAAACGCAAGCCTTCTGTATGATCATTACAAAACCGAACAGAATTAAACCGAGGTACTGCATTTACCGACAATAATGAATCAAATTCTCTTTTCCATTGAAAAAAACGAGTAGTGTCGGGTACAGCATTATTATACCCGGTAAAATAAGGGCAAAAATGATCTTTCAATGCCGGAATATTCGCTTTATAATTGTCTGCAAACTCACCGTATGTTCTATAACTAACGCTCGCTTTTTTACAATGATCCCAAATAAAGCCGCCTTTATTGTTAGCAACAGCTCTATTACCTTCTGCATCATAACCACCACCTCGGCCTCCATAACTAGTTACCCAATTTTTTTCTAAAAAATCAGTAGCGTAAGCACCCGTACTCCAATTATGCCCGTCGGCACTTACTTCTCCATCTACATAAAAATTATCCAGCAACACAAATTCACGTGCCAATGCGTGTTGATTAGGTGTGATGTTTTCACCGAACAAAACTAAACGCGGATCGCCGTTACCTTCTTTCATATCGCCTAAAACCTGATCGTAAGTGCGGTTTTCTTTAATGATATAGAATACATATTTAATGGGACTTGCAGCACCAACTCTTCTGGGTATCGGATTGCCCTCCTCTCCCTGTACTAATAATTCTTTTACTTTATTATAAGGCGTATTTCTATATACTACTTGAGAAAACACACTAAGTTGAGCTTCGGTTGGCATATCGATAATACTCATAGTACCTTGAAATAAGCCTGCGATATATTGTACATTTTTAGGTTTATTAGGGTCTCCTTCCTGATAAAGCACCGTTTGTTTATTGCCAAAAGGGTTTGGTCCATAAGGATTAGCCATCGATGAGAAGCCCTTCCCATTACTCACAAAAATTTTCTTTCCAATTACTTTTACATTAGTAGGATACCATCCCACAGGGATAAAACCCTTGCTCTTACTTTGAATTGGTTTGCTTACATCAAATACACTTAAACAATTATTATCGGCATTCGCAATGAATAATGTTTTTTCATCAGCGCTAAGTGCTAATCCATTTGTAGTAGAGCCGCTCGGGGCATCGGGGTATAAAGCTGAATTTAGTGTTTCGATTACTTTATTTTCTGCTGTTGATATTACCGAAACGCTATTATCATTGGCATTAGCAACGTATAGATATTTTCCTTTTTTGGTTAAGCATAATTCGTTGGGATTATCGCCAACAGGTATTTCTGCCACAATATTTTTTTGCACAGTACTGAAAACAAGTACTTTATCGCAGCCCCAACAACTGATATATAACTGTTTATTATCCGGCGAAAGTAAACAAGCATACGCTTCTCCACTTAACTGATAGGTCGTTTGGATTTGTTTAGTGGCTAAATCGATACTATATAATTTATTATCTTCTTTAGTTACTACATATAATAATTGTTTTTCATCATCCACAGCAATACCCGTAGGAGAAATTTTATTAGGCCATTTTTTTCCTAAAATAATGGAATCGGTTAGTACCAGTTTTTTATTATTGATAGTGAAAACCATAATCCAGTTATCGTGATTACCGGAGGCATAGAGTTTTTTTTCATCGGCACTAAAAGCTAATCCATACCAAGCTTTACCAACAACTTTAGTATCAAGAATAGTTTCTGTTGCAGGATCTATCAATTGGATACTCTGTACACTTTGTCCGTTATTAGTTACTGCCATCAACGACTTTGATTTTGATACCGCTATATTTAAAGGCAGATCGCCAAGCGGTAAACTTCTTCCAACAGGCGTTAAATTCCAACCATTGGGAAGTGTAACTTTTTTAGATTCAACTTGTTCAAGCGTTTGGGAAGAAACAATTGTAGCTGTACATGCTAATAAGCCACACAAAAGATATTTGCGCATAAAATTGGTTGTGATTAAAGTTACAAAGCCTAATTAAAATGGAACTATTAAATAAATAAGAACTTATTGTTTAGCATAATCGTATGTACGTGCTACTTTAAATCGCAAGCCTCGTTCTTCTTTTATTACTTTATATTGTACTTGGCGATACATACCTGTTTGTACAGGTATGGAGTCGGAAGTAAACAATGGGAATCTTCTCATCAATGTTCCTTCCATTAAAAAAAATTGATCTCTGCCATTATATCCGGTTCGCAATTTAGGATCATCCAAAATATCAGGGAAACCTATGGGTTGATAGCTTTCATTTTCCATAGAAGAAATACCTATTACAGCTGCAGCGTTCTTCGGACCCGGTTGCTGCACATAAATTACCAGATCAGGGAAACCATCACCATTCAAATCATCTACTTCAGTTTGTATAATTCTTCCCTTGATATCAAATCCGAAATCACGGGCAGTATTTTTAAAGCCAATCGGGTTTAGTGAAACATAATTTTTTTCCTCATTGGCATTTTTGCAGGATATTTTATATCCGGCTTTTCCCAACTTCATAGTTGTATCAATTTTTCGAAAAGCATGTTGAGCATGGCTCATGGTTGAAAAAATAACAAATACTAAGGTTATGATTATTCCTTTCATGGTCACAAATTACATGTTTCTGCGATATTGTCCCCCAACAGCATATAACGCGTTGGTTATTTCCCCCAAAGAACAATATTTTACTGTTTCCATCAACTCGGCAAATAAGTTGCCATTATTGATAGCAACATATTGTAAATCTTTCAATGCCTGTTGACTTTTTCCGGCGTTACGTTGGTGAAAAGCTTTTAAATTTTGAATTTGTTGCTCTTTTTCTTCTGTTGTGCTTCTGATTACTTCACCTGGTAAAATAGTAGGGCTTCCTTTTTTATTAAGGAAAGTGTTTACTCCAACTAATGGCAACTCCCCGGTATGTTTCAGGGTCTCGTAATATAAACTTTCTTCCTGAATCTTATTGCGTTGATACATTCTTTCCATGGCTCCCAAAACGCCACCTCTATCTGTAATACGTTCAAATTCAGCAAGCACCGCTTCTTCCACTAAGTCCGTTAATTCTTCGATGGCAAAACTTCCTTGTATGAAATTCTCTGTTTTAGCAGTACCCAGCTCTCTGTTAATGATCAATTGAATAGCCATAGCACGGCGTACACTTTCTTCGGTAGGTGTAGTAATGGCCTCATCATAAGCATTGGTATGCAAACTATTACAGTTATCGTAAATGGCATATAATGCTTGTAGTGTGGTTCGGATATCATTAAAATCAATCTCTTGAGCATGCAAGCTTCTACCACTTGTTTGAATATGATATTTTAATTTTTGGGAGCGATCATTGGCTTTGTATTTATTTTTCATTGCCTTCGCCCAAATACGCCTTGTTACCCTACCTATTACACTATATTCCGGATCCATTCCATTGCTAAAGAAAAAAGATAAGTTTGGAGCAAAATCATCAATATGCATCCCTCTGCTCAAATAATATTCTACATAAGTAAATCCATTAGCTAGTGTAAAAGCCAATTGAGTGATAGGGTTTGCACCTGCCTCCGCAATATGGTAACCACTAATACTAACACTGTAAAAATTACGAACCTGATTGTCGATAAAATAAGCCTGAACATCGCCCATTAGTTTTAGGGCAAACTCCGTAGAGAAAATACAAGTGTTTTGAGCCTGATCTTCTTTTAAAATATCTGCTTGAACCGTACCTCTTACCTGTGATAATGCTTTCGCTTTAATGGATGCATATACATCGGCAGGTAATACCTCATCGCCACTCATGCCGAGTAAACCAATACCTAACCCATTATTACCCTCCGGTAATCTTTCAGGTAATGATGGATTATAATAAACAGGTTTAGGTATCTTACTAAATTTGGCTGCTATTTTTTTATTTACTTCTTCCCACTTATTATTTTCTGTTATCCATTTTTCACAAAGCTGATCAATAGCAGCATTCATAAAAAAAGCTAAAATAATCGGTGCAGGGCCATTGATCGTCATGCTTACCGAAGTTTTAGGGTCGCATAAATCAAATCCGCTATATAATTTTTTAGCGTCGTCAACGGTTGCGATACTAACACCGCTATTTCCAACTTTTCCATAAATATCGGGACGTGGCGCCGGATCTTCTCCATATAATGTAACACTATCAAATGCCGTTGATAAGCGAATGGCGGGCTGTCCTAAAGACACATAGTGAAATCTTTTATTGGTGCGCTCAGGCCCTCCTTCTCCTGCAAACATCCGGGTAGGATCTTCTCCCTGTCTCTTCAATTCAAAAACACCGGCAGTATACGGGAATTCACCGGGTATATTTTCTTGTAATTGCCATCGTAAAATATCTCCCCAATCTTTATACTTGGGTAATACCACTTTAGGAATCCTTGTACCACTTAAAGAGGTTGTACTAAGTGCTTGTTTAATTGTTTTATCTCTAACCGTATATTCAAAAAAATCGGCGTTATACTTCTTAACCAATAATGACCAATTCGTAATCATTTTTTTACACTCCGGGTGTAAGCCTTCTATTATTTTTGTTTCAATAATTTCCAATTCTTTTTTTATCGGCTCGCTAGTTACCGTATCCAATACGCCTCGTAATTGATACCATTTAGATGCTAATGCCACCTGTTCGGTTACCCAATTATCATAGCCACGATTATTCTCAGCTATTTCGGCCAGATAACGCACTCTTTTCGGTGGAATAATCTGTGATTTTGTGGTACTGGCCATCGCATGCCCATCAGAAACAATTTTCTCATCAAAGTTGATATTACACTTCTTTTGAATAGTTGTAATTAATTTATCAAATAATTGATTCACGCCAGCATCATTGAACTGTGCGGCTATACTTCCTATAACGGGTAAATCATCATCCTTGGCTTCCCATAAACCATGACTCCTTTTATATTGTTTGCGTACATCATTCAAGGCATCTAATGCTCCTGCTTTATCAAATTTGTTGATACAAATAAGATCCGCATAATCGAGCATATTTATTTTTTCTAGCTGTGATGCGGCACCATACTCCGGTGTCATTACATACAAGCTTACATCACAAAAATCTAATATCGAAGCGTCGCTTTGCCCAACGCCGGCCGATTCTAAAATAATAAAATCAAAAGCTGCTTCTTTACAAATATTAATAGCTTCTTGCACATGGGCACTCAATGCCGTATTATCTTCTCTGGTAGCTAAACTACGCATATATGCTCTTGGATGTGCGATAGCATTCATGCGTATCCGATCTCCCAATAAAGCGCCCCCTGTTTTTTTCTTAGAGGGATCCACAGAAATAACGGCAATCGTTTTATCGGTATATCGTTGCAAAAAGCGACGAACAATTTCATCTGTTACGGAACTCTTACCTGCCCCACCGGTGCCCGTAATTCCCAGTACCGGAGGGCCTGCCAACCCTTCCTTATCGTCTTCCGTCAATCGTCTATCGTCTAACATCCCATTCTCTGCATTCGTAATTTTTCTGGCTATGGACCGTACATCTTTCACTTCCCCTAAAGTCATAGGATGGCGATAATCCCCTTTTCCATTTAACTTAAAATCGCACTGCTTAATTACATCCTCAATCATGCCCTCTAAGCCCATTTGTCGGCCATCATCCGGACTATAAATTCTAGTGATGCCATATTGGTGCAACTCTCTTATTTCTTCAGGAAGAATAGTTCCGCCACCCCCACCGAATATTTTAATATGCGAGCAGCCATTCTGATCAAGAAGATCTTTCATGTACTTGAAAAACTCAACATGTCCGCCCTGATAGCTGGTAATGGCAATACCCTGTGCATCTTCCTCAATAGCACATTCTACGATCTCTGCTACACTGCGGTTATGGCCTAAGTGAATAATTTCCGCACCTTTTGATTGCAGTATCCGACGCATGATATTAATGGCAGCATCATGGCCATCAAATAAACTGGCGGCAGTTACAATACGAACTTTATGCTTGAGCTGATATGGCATAACAGTATTTTATGAGAATTGCAAAAATACTGTTTTTAGTGTTGAGGTGAACAGCTGTTAGTTTTTACTGTCATATCTTACATAGATGCGTTTTTCTGCATCCATCTCTAAGCAGCAGGCACACCCGATTATTCACTTAAAAGACAAGGAAATGGGGTGTACCGCAACGATTTATGCTTTTGGTGGTTTATTGAATGCTTTTAGTATCCCTATCAATAATAAAATCATTAATTGTGTAAGCGGATATCAATCTGTAGCTGAGGCCAGAAAAACAATAGCAGATAGTTTTGCCGGCGCCAAATTAAGTCCCTTTGTTTGCCGTATGAGAGATGGTATATTCCGTTGGAATGAAAAAAATTACAAAGTACATAAGCATTATTTGGGAGCACATGCCATTCATGGTTTAGTATATGATATGGTATATGATATTTCACAACTCGAGGCCACAAACGAGTACGCAACGGTAGTATTAGTCAAAAAATATGACGCTACAGACCAAGGATATCCTTTTCCCTATAGTATCGAGCTAAAATGGACGCTTGAAAACAATAATCATCTTTCCATAACAACCACTGTTCGCCATGAAAATAAAGAAGCTATTCCTTATGCAGATGGTTGGCACCCTTATTTTAGTTTGGGAGGGAAAATAGATGATTCCACACTTCAATTTGATGCTACCCAAAAAATTATTTTTGATGATACTTTACTACCTACCGGTGAGCTACAAAAAGATGATAGGTTCGAGAGTGGGCTACTGCTAAAAGATATTAGTTTAGATAATTCGTTTATATTGAACCCTACAGCGCCGGCAGATATAATTTTATCAAACAAAAATATTACGCTTCATGTTCAACCTTCGGGCGCTTATCCCATTTTACAAGTATACACCCCCCCACATCGAAGAAGTATTGCTATTGAAAACTTAAGTGGTGCACCAGATAACTTTAATAATCAAATAGGTTTATTGGTGCTGGAGCCCAATAAAGATTACAGTTTCTCCACCGTTTATAAATTATCCGTTCCTTAATTAATCAATTGAGTCAACGGCTATCATACTAATCTCAACATTTACATTTCGTGGTAATGTTTTTACCGCTACTGTTTCGCGAGCAGGAGCTATGAAACCTTCAAAATATCCGCCATACACTTCATTTACAGCTGCGAAAAGCGACATATCACTCAAAAAAATACTGGTTTTTACAATATGCCCGAAGCCAATTCCCGCTTCCTGTAAAATAGCTTCCAGGTTTTTCATCACTTGTGTTGTTTCTTCTTGTATAGAACCTATTTTAAGCTCCCCACTGGTAGGATCAAAGGCAACTTGACCGCTTATAAATATCATTCCATTCGCTTTAATGGCTTGGTTATACGGACCGATAGGAGCAGGAGCCTTATCGGTTTTAATGATCTGTTTAGACATAGTAATTTTTTGAGAACAGCAAGTTGCTGCATTTTAATGAACTCTCCAACCTAAATTTGCCGAATGCAAAAAGTTGTTATTCACTGTTTGAAGAAAGATGAAACTATTTGGCAGGGTTTATTGGCAAATAAACAAGTGGATTTAACTTTCGCTGAACACAAATCCTTTCCTTTGGATGCCGATTTATATATCGATTCTTTATTTGAAAGGGATCATAATTTTTTTGAAGTTATTACCGATAAGCCCGTTTTAGTAAATGCGCTTGCTATTACCGGATTTACTTTACCGGAGAACCATTGTAGATTTAATGGATGGCCCGGGTTTTATGAAAAAAATGGAATTGAAATTGCCGGAACGCCAACGCAGTTAAAATTAATGGCAGAAACACTAGATCTTTTGCATATACCTTATCAAAAAAGTACAGATGTACCAGGTATGCTGGCTGCAAGAGTTGTTGCTATGATTATTAATGAAGCTTATTTTGGTTGGGGTGAAGGGATAAGTAGTAAGGAAGATATCGATACGGCTATGAAATTAGGAACCAATTACCCCTTTGGGCCGTTTGAATGGGCAAGTAAAATCGGGGTTCATAAAATTGTTGAATTACTCTATATATTAAGTGAAAAAGATGATCGTTATATCCCTGCTAAAGCTTTAGTTGAGGAAAGTGCTAAAAGTAAATAGGTAAACTAAAGGAACAATACCGACCCAATAATAATTTTTATAGTTTTGACATTTGCCATTATACCCTATACCCTATACCCTATACCTTTAACCTATAACCCATAACCCATAACCATGCCCCTCCTTCTCTGCATTGATACCGCTACTGAATACGCAGGTACCTGTATCTGTAAGGATGGTATTGTACTTGCTAAAAGTGAGAATACGGATTCAAAAAAACATGGTAGTTTTCTGCAGCCGGCTATTCAATCTTTATGCATAGAAACAGGTATAGTTTTAGCCGATATTGATGCCTTAGCTGTTACTGCCGGCCCCGGAAGTTATACCGGTTTAAGAGTAGGAATGGCCTCGGCTAAAGGAATCTGTTTTACCCTACAAAAGCCTTTAATCACGATTAATACATTGGCTGTAATTGCCCATGCGGCAAACACAAAAACAGGGTGGCAGGAGCCGGATTATTTGATATATCCAATGATCGATGCTCGACGTATGGAGGTTTTCATGGGCATATACAAGCCTGATTTAGAAGAATTGCAACCCCCCAAAGCCATTATACTGACTGATGATTATTTGAATACATTGAATCCATCGATTCCGATAATATTCTGTGGAAATGGGGCACAAAAAGTTCCAAATACGCTAACCAACCTAAAATATATCATCAGTACCTCTCCACATACCATTGAGGATATGATCTTTTTAAGTGAGCAGGCATATAAAACTAATCATTTCGCGGATTTGGCTTATACTGAGCCAATTTATGCTAAAGCCTTTCATGATACCAGAAAATAATCTTCTTCTGGCTAAAAATATTGCTAAAAATTATACTATGTACTAGTCAATTTGTTTAACTTTATAATTCGAGATTGATCTAACCCCCAAACTAATGCTCGTCTCATGAATGCAACCGTACAATCCATCATACTAGAAAATGGTGGCGAACCCGTTAAAGTAGACTTTCTACAGACCAAGAAAGCCGCACTAATCCTACGTTCTATCAATCATAAGCTCCGCCAACAGATTATTAAATTGCTTGATGAGCATATTAAAATGACCGTTACCGAGTTGTATGTTAAACTTCGTTTAGAGCAATCTGTTGCTTCCCAGCATTTGGCCATTTTAAGAAGAGCGGGTATCGTAAGTACTTCCAGAGAGGGAAAATTTATTTATTATGCTGTTAATTATGGGCGTTTAAATGAGGTAACAGGTTTCGTAAAGTCACTAGTAGATTAATAAAACGTACCTTTGTAGTATGTTTATTGAGCAATTATATACCAGCTGTTTGAGTGAAGCAGCCTATTATATTGAGAGTGATGGGGTGGCTGCCATTGTAGATCCATTAAGAGATATTGAAGTTTATTTAGAGCTTGCTGCCAAGCGTCAAGCATCCATTAAATATATTTTTGAAACACATTTTCATGCCGATTTTGTAAGTGGACATTTAGACCTTGCTGCAGCAACCGGCGCCACCATTGTTTATGGTCCGGGAACCAGTACAAAATTTCCCGTTCATGTAGCTGCCAATAAAGAAATATTCAATATCGGTAAGATTAGCATCCAAGTTTTACATACTCCCGGCCATACCTTAGAAAGCAGCTGTTTTCTGCTAAAAGATGAAACGGGTAAAGATTATGCGATTTTTACCGGAGACACTTTATTTATTGGTGATGTGGGTCGACCCGATTTAGCCCAAAAAGGGAACGAAATAACAATGGATGATTTAGCAGGTATGATGTATGATAGCTTACAGCAATATATTATGCCATTAGCTGATGATGTTATTTTATATCCTGCACATGGTGCCGGTAGTAGTTGTGGCAAGAACTTAGGACCAGAAACCTCAAGTACCATTGGTATCCAAAAGCAAACCAATTATGCTTTACAACCACAAACAAAAGAGGATTTTATTAAAGCAGTAACAGAAGGGCTAGCAGCACCTCCTTTATATTTTCCTATCAATGCAAAGATCAATAAGGAGGGGTATTCCAGTTTAGATTCTGTACTAAAAAAAGGTTTACAGCCTTTGGATATATTGGCTTTCAAACAAAAAATAAAATCAGGAATCTTTGTTCTTGATACTCGTAATGCGAATGAATTCACCAATGGTTTTATTCCCGGATCCATTTCTATTGGGCTAGAAGGAAGATTTGCTGAATGGGCAGGTAGTTTATTATCTTTCGACGAACCTATGATTTTGGTAACAGAAGAAGGAAAAGAGAGAGAAACAATTGTGAGATTAGCGAGAGTAGGGTTCGATAAAATAGAAGGTTATTTATTAGGAGGATACAGTGCTTGGCAAGAAGCCGGCGAGCCTACGGATATGATCATCAATGTAGAGGCCGATGAATTGGCCATGGACTTACCTTTTGATGAGAATTTAGTAATTGTAGATGTGAGAAAAGAAACCGAGTATGCCAGTGAGCACATCAAAGAAGCCATCAATATACCGTTGAACGATTTAACAGACCCTGGTAGTATGGCTAACTTAGAAGATCGGCATAATATATATGTGCATTGCGCAGGAGGCTATAGAAGTGTAATTGCAGCTTCCCTTATCAAAAAACAAGGTATCCATAATTTAAGAAATGTAATCGGCGGATGGGGAACTATTAAAGAGCTAAAAGATAAATTTAGTTTTGAAAAAGATACCGCTGTATTAAACTAGTGCTCAAATAATTTTGATGCATGAACAGCAGGGTCATAATCCCATTTCCACCTTCTATGGCTCCATAAATAATTTGCTGGGCGCTCCCGTATTTGCTGTTCTACAAAAAACTTAAAATCAGTTGTAATTTTTCCTAGTGGGATATCATTAGGAGTTGTAGTATATAAAGAAAATTCTAGTTTATAATATCCTCGTTTTATGGGAAAGAAACTGGCGAATATAACCGCGGTATTATGCAATTTGGCACCTTTCTCCGGGCCCGGAACAAATGGAGCCAGCTTACCCATAAATGGCATCCAGTAAGCATCTTGTGTTCTTCTAGGATTTTGATCTGCTGCTAATCCTAAAGAATAAATATCTGATACATAATCTTTAAAATGAGTTCTAAATTTATTAGCGGGTACTAATATAGTGCCGAATTTTTTACGCAAGTCGTAGATGATACGATCGAAAGTTTTATTAGATAATGGCGCATAAACAGCCAAAAAAGGATACGGGATATTAGCACCAATTGCAAGGTTAATAAATTCCCAACTAAAAAAATGCCCGGCATGAAACTGAATGGACTGCTTCGTACGATATAACTGATCTACTAAACTATAATCGCAGGTTACTCGTTTGTTAATCTCTTCCTTTGAAATAGTAATAAGTTTGATAGTCTCAATAAAAGTATCAATCAATTGGTGATAAAACTGTTTTTCAATTTTGGTTCGTTCCGAAACCGTTTTTTCAGGAAATGCTAACTCAATATTGGCACGAACAATTTTTTTCCGATACCCAAATACATTGTAAATCAAACCGTAAATACCATCAGATATAATATACATAACCCGCCAAGGGAGCAGGGATAGCAAATAAAATAAGGGGTAGATAAGATAGTACATAAGATAAAGATATAAATCTTCAATCTGGAATCTTCAATTTAAAAAAAATAACCAGATTGAAGTATGAAGATTGAAGATTATTAAAGTATAATATTCTGCAACAACTTGGCTTTATCCGGATGATCTGTATTAAAATGAAGGCCCCTACTTTCTTTTCTAAACTCAGCACTTTTTACGATTAAGTAAGCTACTGTAATTAGATTACGCAACTCGCATAGTTGTGGTGATACGCGCGTAGACCGATATAGTGCTTCGGTTTCTTCAAATAAAAGATCGAGTCGTTTACTGGCACGAGTTAACCGAACATCTGTTCTTACAATACCCACATAATCACTCATGATTTGCTGTAGCTCTTTAATGCTTTGCGTAATGAGAATCATTTCTTTTGGATCGGAAGTACCTTCAGCATTCCAATCGGGCAAATCATTTCTTAATTGTATGCCTGCTATGCCTCTTGTGGTATGTAAAAAACATCGGTGTGCGAATACCATAGCCTCTAGCAGGCTATTGCTAGCTAATCTATTAGCACCGTGAAGTCCGGTACTTGAGCACTCCCCGCAAGCATATAAATTTTTAATGGAAGTTTCACCCCATTCATTTGTTTTGATACCACCACAACTATAATGGGCTGCAGGTGCAACGGGTATCAGATGTTGCATTACATCAATACCTATACTCAAACACTTATTGTAAATATTGGGGAAATGATGAATAAATTTTTCTTTATTCATGTGCCTACAATCGAGGTATACATGCTCTGTACCGGTACGTTTCATCTCATTATCTATGGCTCGGGCAACAATATCTCGTGGAGCTAAATCTTTTCGGTGATCATATTTTTCCATAAAGGCTTCGCCCGATTTATTACGCAGTATACCACCATCGCCACGTACCGCTTCTGTTATTAAGAAAGAAGGAGAAACACCTGGTTCATATAAGGCAGTAGGGTGAAATTGAATGAACTCCATATTCTCAATCTTTCCCTTTGCTCGGTAAACCATGGCGATGCCATCCCCTGTTGCAATTTTAGGATTCGTTGTTGTGCGATAGGCTTGTCCGCACCCCCCCGTAGCCAATAAGGTAAACCCAGCACTTATTTTTTCAATTTGATTGGTGTGTAAATTCAAAACATATACGCCATAACAAGTGATATCAGGGGTAGATTTTGTAACTAAATATCCAAGATGGTGCTGGGTAATTAAATCAACTACAAAACAATGATTAGCTAATATAATATTTGGTAAAGAGTTAAGCTTAGCTAGTAATGCCCTTTCCATCTCTTTACCGGTTACATCTTTATGATGCAAAATTCGGTTTTCACTATGTCCGCCTTCTTTTCCTAAACTGTATTCTCCTTTTTCATCTCTATCAAACTCTGCTCCATATTCAATAATTTCTTTAATTCTTTCAGGGCCTTCTTTTACTACCATTTCAACAATAGCCATATTGCATAATCCATCACCTGCAATAAGTGTATCTTCAATATGTTTTTGATAGCTATCATTGGCTACATCCCAAACTCCGGCAATTCCCCCTTGCGCATATTTGGTATTCGTTTCATCTGCTTGCGTTTTGGTAATAACCAGTACTTTTTTTTCCGGAAATTTATTGGCTATTTTCAACGCATAAGTGAGCCCTGCAATTCCCGACCCAACAATTAAAAAATCTGTTTGCATAAAAGAGATTAAGCAGGTTCTACCCAAGCATCATGTTCTTTGAGTAAACCAATTAATTCATCAACCGCAATAGCGCTATCGATATTACGCTTCATAATATCTTTACCCTTATATAAGGTGATTTTCCCAACACCACTGCCTACATATCCAAAATCGGCGTCGGCCATTTCACCGGGCCCATTTACAATACAACCCATGATAGCAATTTTTACACCTTTCAAATGATTGGTTACACTTCTAATTTTGGCAGTTGTTTCCTGTAAATCAAAGAGTGTTCGTCCGCAACTCGGGCAACTGATATATTCTGTTTTTGAAATACGGGTTCGGGTAGCCTGGAGAATATTAAAAGCAGAAGCATTTATAAATTGTTCAACAGATGTATTGTTGCTATAATTTCTACCACTTGTATCTAAAGAGTTATTGGTGTGCTGCTGATAACTTGCCGTTCCCATACCTAAACAAATGCCATCACCCATTCCATCTAGCAATAAGGCACCACATTCCGTAGCATAATGAATCAAATGTTCATCGGCTGTTTGCCAATGGCTGTCTGTTATGAGTATAACCGGGTTTTTGATTGATTTATCAATCATTTCCATAAACATCCTACGAACAGATTGCATAGCATTTTTATTGGTACTACTCAAGCATAATACTACTGTTGGGTCATTTGCCAGCTTTTCTACATGTGCCAAATCAGTTTCAGGATTGTTAGTATTAAAACAATCAAGCATCACAAAATTGAGCGTACTGCTTTTAGTATGAGCAGCAAAAAACCCGGCTACATCAAAAATGGGGAAATATTTTTCTTTGTCGTTACAAGTAACCCATGTACTTGCATCAATAATAACTTTTAATGTTCCGGGTAATGCAAAATCTAAAACGGTATTATTTGTAAAAACATAATCTGCTGCTGCGTCACTTATATTCCATTTATCTAAGCTTTCATCATATATATAGCCGATAGCTTCTAAGTGTTTCGATTCAATTTTTTTTAGTTTACTTAAATCAGCAATTACCACAGGAACTTGTTTGGCACCGATATTATTTACGGCGAAAGTTTCTCTACGTTTATAATGAAAGGGGTCATATGGAATCCTTTCGATCATGGGTACAACTCCAAGTGTATATGGTGTCCCGTCTCCCGTCTCTGGTCTACCCTCTTCTTTCTTCCCGAGCGAAGCGCGGGATTCGCCCTCATACCTCTTAACCAAGTCTCTACATACAGGAATTTCAAATTCAGGGTCTTCCGTTAAACTTACACGAACGGTATCTCCTATACCATCTTCTAAAAGTGTACCAATACCGGCGGCGCTTTTCACTCTTCCATCTTCACCATCACCTGCTTCTGTAACACCCAAGTGTAATGGATATATTTCTCCGAACTCTTTATCCATTTGCTGAATCAACAGTCGATATGCCTGAACCATAACCTGAGGGTTACTAGCTTTCATGCTCAACACAATATTATGATAGCTTTCATCTCGGGCAATTCTTAAAAACTCCATAGCACTTTCTACCATACCTATTGGAGTATCGCCATACCTGCTCATAATACGATCACTCAAAGAACCGTGATTGGTTCCGATACGCATGGCAGTTCCATATTCCTTACAGATTTGCACCAATGGAGTAAATCGTTCCCGGATACGATCTATTTCTTCTATATATTCAGCATCTGTATAATCAATTTGTTCAAATTTCTTTTTATCTACATAATTACCCGGGTTCACTCTTACTTTCTCTACGATACGAGCTGCAATTTCAGCTGCATTAGGCGTGAAATGGATATCTGCAACCAATGGAGTTGTAAATCCATTTTTCCTCAATTCATTTTTAATATTGAGTAAATTCTCAGCCTCTTTTTTGGATGGGGCAGTAATACGCACTAGCTCAGCACCTGCTTCGATACAGCGAATCGTTTGTGCCACTGTAGCAGCAGTATCCATGGTATCGGTGGTAGTCATGGTTTGTAATCGAATGGGGTTGAGATTGCCAAGTAATAAACCACCAATATTTACTTCTTTGGTTTTTAATCTGTTATAGCTTGTGAGTGAGTTACAGTATAACTGCATGAAAATTATTTTAACGTTTACCTAGTAAAAAACCTTGTTCCTTCAGAATGTTCATTAATAGATTCTTACGAACTGTTAACATATCCAGGGTTTTATCACCTTCCAGATTTAAAACAAAAAAATAGGGGTGTTTGTTCTCCTCTATCCAACCTACAACCCAACCCAGTGATTTCCCATTTGGCAAAAAGCCCCAGCCTGTTTTATAGCTTAGTTTATAATTAGCATTTACCTCCTGCAACATCATTTTCTTTACAATATCATGCGTTCTTTTCTGAAAAGGAAGTTGACCGAAATATAATTTTTTTACAAGACCTAGTTGCTCGTCGGCTGTAATTTTCAGTGTATTATTCAACCAGAAGCTATCAACTAAAAGAGCTTGTGATTTATTACCATAGTGTAAACTGTCTATCCAACGTTTCAACGTGTCTTTACCAATGGAGCGAGCCAGTTGCTGATAATAAGGAATTTGAGAGGATACAAATGCTGCGTTAGCTGTGATACTATCGCCATTCATTTTCATTTGCTCGTTAGTAAGTTTACCGGTTTCTACTCCAATAAGTGCTATTATAATATCTGCTGTTGATGCAGGTAAATAAGCTGAATCCTTATAACGGCTAAGATTATGAACAGTAAATAATCCGGTTCCATTATCATATACACAAAAACTACCTTGTACGCCTGCTGCTTTAAAAAGATCAGCTAATTTTTCATCTTTCTGCACATTATTGGGGGTACAGGCTACCAATAATAAAATACAACTTCCAATAAAAGCATTTAACCAATTTTTCATGTTATAATAATTTCGATACGTCATTAATTTTCTATGGATATTTGACCTCTACGGGGTTGTTCTCTTCATTTAAAATACTAATATCCTATACCCTCCACCTTCCCCTTTTTACCTTTTACCTCAATACTCCTAATTCTTTACCTACTTTAGTAAAAGCCGCCACCGCTTTTTCTAAATGATGCGGTTCATGTGCAGCACTTAATTGCACCCGTATCCGCGCTTTACCTTTTGGCACAACAGGAAAGAAGAACCCGATAACATACACACCTTCATCAAGCAACTTAGCCGCAAATTGTTGTGCAATAACTGCGTCGTAAAGCATGATAGGCACAATGGGATGGTCTCCAGGTTTTATATCAAAACCTGCAGCAGTCATGGCGGTTCTAAAGTATTTGGTATTTGCTTCTAGCTTGTCTCTTAAAGTTGTTGCCGATGTAAGCATATCTAAAACAGCAATGGATGCCCCTACAATACTTGGTGCAACGGTATTTGAGAAAAGATAAGGTCTACTACGTTGACGAAGCATTTCAATAATTTCTTTTCTTCCCGAAGTAAATCCGCCGCTAGCGCCTCCTAAAGCTTTACCCAATGTACCCGTAATAATATCTATTTTGCCCATTACATTTCTGTACTCATGTGTACCTCTTCCGGTTTTACCCAAAAAGCCCGAGGAATGACATTCATCAATCATTACAATAGCATCATATTGATCGGCTAAGTCACAAATTTTATCTAGCTGTGCAATCGTGCCATCCATACTAAAAGAGCCATCGGTAACAATTATCCTACTTCTACAATCGGCACTTTCTTTTAGTTTGGCTTCTAGATCAGCCATATCATTATGCTCGTATCGAAATCTTTTAGCTTTACATAAACGTACCCCATCTATAATAGAAGCATGATTTAATGCATCGCTGATTATGGCATCTTCTTCTCCGAAAAGCGGCTCAAAAACACCTCCATTGGCATCAAATGCAGCTGCATATAAAATTGTATCCTCTGTTCCTAGGAAATCCGCTATCTTTTTCTCTAATGTTTTATGAATATCCTGTGTACCGCAAATAAACCGAACACTACTCATCCCATAACCATGGGTATCAATAGCAGCATGAGCAGCTTTTATAACATCCGGATGCGAAGAAAGTCCTAAATAATTATTAGCGCAAAAATTAAGTACCTGTTTTCCGTTTACAGTTATTTCAGGCCCTTGCTCACTAGTAATAACCCTTTCTTTTTTGAACAATCCGGCTGCTTCAATTTCCTGTAATTCAGTGGCAATTCTAGCTACAAAACGCTCATTCATAAGGCAACTTTTTAGAATGGCGAAGGTACTAAAGTTATTGGTTAGATTAGCCTGTAATAAACCGATATCCTACCCCTTTTATAGTTATAATTTCTATAGAAGGATCCTCTTTTAGATAGCCCCGCAGTTTGGTTACATAAACATCCAAATTCCTACTATTGAAAAAAGAGTCGTTCCCCCAGATATGGTTCAACAAATCGCGCCTTTGAACAATAGCATTTCTATGTATCCATAAAAATTTTAAAAGTTCAGATTCCCGAAAAGATAATTTCCGATGGTTTTCGTTCAATACCAATAGTTGTTTTGTAGGGTAGAACAAAAAATTACCTATTTTTTCCTCTTCTAATAAATCGGGAGCAGATTGTTTAATCTGTAATAGGTTTTCTATCCTCACAATCAACTCTTCTATACTAAACGGCTTTCGGATATAATCGTTCCCTCCTGTTTTAAACCCTTTTACTACATCTTCAGTTTGCACTTTTGCCGTAAGAAATATAATTGGCAATAGTTCATTGATTGCTCTTATTTCTGCCGCTACTTCATATCCGTTTTTACCGGGAAGCATAATATCTAATACACAGATATCGGGATGAAAACGCTGAAGATGGTTGATAACATGAGCCCCATTTGTTTCCATTAGCACATCATACCCTTTTGTTTCGAGTGTTTCTTTAACAATTTTCCCTAAAAAAACTTCATCTTCTACATATAATATTTTCTTATTCATACTGCCGATTTATGTAAGGGTAGTGAAACAGAAAAAGTGCTTCCCTCACCTTCCTTACTTTTTACAGTTATTACCCCACCATGTGCTTCTACAATATATTGCACATAGCTCAACCCTAACCCATATCCTTTTACATCATGCTTGTCTTTTGTGGGTACCCTAAAAAATCTATCAAATATTTTTCCGATATAAGCTTCTGGGATACCAATCCCTTTATCGATAATATCTAATTGAACAACATCAGCAATCGGTTTTTTTAATTGGACTTTAACGACCGGACTATCCTTACTATACTTCATAGCATTATCCAACAGATTATATACGACACTTAATAAATGTAATTTATCTCCTACCATTTCAACCGATTGCTGATCTGATTCGAATGAAACTTGCGCGTTATATTTTTCGAATTGAAGTTTCATAACGTTTATATTCTCTTCAATTAATAGTTTGAAATCCAGCTTTTCTTTATTGAGTGTAAATCCCTGTTTTTGAAACATGGATATGCGTAACACTTTATCTACCAATAACCCGAGTCTCTGTAATTCAATTGTAGCAATATCTAAATACGCTTTCGTTTTATCAGGGTTTTTTATAGCATCAAAATTCTTCAAAGCTTCTACAGCCACTTGAACGGTAGCTACCGGTGTTTTAAGCTCATGGGTGATATTGCTGATAAAGTCATTTTTTAAAGAAGCCAATTTTTCAGCTGTTACAATATTTCTATAAAGGAAAATGAATGCAAATAATATTAATAATGTTAGTACACTTGAAAAAAAAGCTTGAGGTAGTATACGCTTTATAATAAATGCTTTTGTATTTGTAAACACAGCCTTATAAAAATGGGGATCGGCCAATCCAACGCTAGCTATATTTGTTGCGAAAGAAATACTATCCGCATTTTTGAAATATACAGCAGAATCTAATTTTCCTGTTATGATATGATAAGGCAAAGAAAGATTTGCTTTTTTTAAATCTTTACTAAAAGCACTATCTAATATACTGATTGCTATTGAATCAGCAATTGGCTTGGTACGCATAACCATACTATAGGATACTCCCTTAGGTATTTTTGTAATACTACTTTTGTTCTTTTTTTTCTCAACATTTGTGCCAGGTAGATCTATACGATTTTGAAAATCTAAATTCAGGGGCGATTTAGCCAAAAATACTTTCCCCGACAAGTTATGCGTGGTATCGCGCACTATTACAGAATCCATTTTTTTATCTGTGAATATATGCACAGTACCCAGTTTTCCTCCTGAAAACCGCGCAGAATCAACCATAATACGGATTATTTTGGTGCCTGTATCTGTATCTTTCTTATTTTGAATAATTTTTAATATAGAGTCAGCAGTACTTTTTAAAATTAATGCTTGCTTACTAAAGTACTGTACATTCTCAACTTTTTGAGGTTGTTTGTCTGCATGAATAATAGCATTAGCTGCTTCAAGTCCGAATAAATTTGTTTTATTAATAGCGTTATAAATAAGTGTATCTGCTTTGAATCGTTGGAGTTGAATTTTGTAAACTAAGTCGCGGAATAATATATCTACTTGCTGTTGTGTATGCAATTCTTCTTCCTTGTAAAGGCGATTAAGCCAATATCCTTGAAATAATAAAATGACTATAATTGAGCCTATCATCACATAGGCCGACCATCTGGTTTTCATCTTACTGCAAGTTAATTGCTTTACCTATTAAAGTCATGAGCCCTTAACCTTAATTAACCTTTCATCTATCATTGTTAACAAGACCCGGCAGTAGTTTTGTGTTAAAATTGAAAATATGAAGATTACACTTAGCGCTGCTATCCTATTTATGGGAACGGCAATTATGGGTCAACAAAAAGAAGGTACAATACTGTATAAAAAAATGGTAAATATGCATCGTACAATCAATAATGATCAAATGAAAGCGATGATACCTGAATTTAGAACAAGCAAGCACCAATTACTTTTCAGTGATAGTATTTCTGTTTACAAACTGATTCCGGAAGACGAGGCACCGGATCCATTCGGTGGAGGAAACGGGGGTATGGTTATTAGGCTGGGCGGGGGTGCCGATGGAGGAGAACTCTTCAAGAATTTCTCTCAATCAAAATCTGTACAAGCCAACGAAACGGCCGGCAAAAATTTTTTAATTACGGATAGTATCCGGAATGCTGCTTGGAAATTGAGTGATGAAACAAAACAAATACTAGGTTTTACCTGCTATAAAGCTACGCTGAAAGTAAATGCCCCTGTTATGAGAACAATGACTTTTTCCACAACAGGAGGCAATACAGATAGCTCAAAGCAAACAACAACGACGCCTAAACAAATAGAAGTAGTTGCTTGGTATACGAATGCAATACCTGTACCTGCAGGACCGGATTCGTACGGACAATTACCGGGAGCTATTCTTGAAGTGAATGTAGATAATGGATTGACTGTAATTAGCGCTACTGAGGTGAAAAATACAGTTGCCAAAAAAGAATTACAAGAGCCCAAAAAAGGAAAAGTAATTACAAGGTCTGAATTTCAAAAAATGATAACGGAAATGATGAGCCAAGGCGGTCCGATGATGTTTAGAAATAGAGAGAACTAAATGTACTTACTCAATCTAAAAATAGGAGATCCCAAAAAAAATGTAGGGTCTCCTATTTTTTTAAGTAATAATTAATTTATAGAAAAAAAGGGGGGGAAGTTTAAAATTTTCATAATTTATCGTAATATTGCAATATTATATTACTATGGGAGCTACTAAGACTGATCACTTTACCGACAAACAAAATGAAATAGCAACACTTGCCAAAGCTTTAGGGCACCCTGCCCGTATTGCCATCATGGAATATCTGCTTAAAGTAGACACTTGTATTTGCGGCGACATCGTAAACGAGTTACCGTTAGCACAACCTACTGTTTCGCAACACCTTAAAGAATTAAAAAATGCTGGGCTAATAAAAGGCGATATTGAGGGTAACAAAATATGCTATTGCATTGACGAAAAAGTTTTGAACAAACTACAAGCCTATTTTGGAAACATTGCCACCAAACTGGAAAAAAAGAAAACTGATTGCTGTTAAACATCTTATATACGTCCATATGAAAATTGCACTATTTAGCGACATCCATGCAAACCTTCCGGCTTTACAGGCTTTCTTTAAAGACGTTGATAGCCGAAATCCTGATGCTATCTACTGTTTGGGCGATTTAGTGGGTTACAATATTTGGGCTAACGAAGTTGTAAACGAAATTAAAAACCGTAAAATACCAACGATTGCAGGCAACTACGATTTTGGTATTGGACGTATGAGTAATGACTGTGGTTGTGCATACAAAACAGACCAAGAGAAAGATAATGGAAAAATCTCAATCGCTTTCACAAACGCAATTATGAAAGACGAAGAAAGAGAGTATTTACGAACCCTTCCGGCACACATCAAAGTTGAGTTTCAGCTTAATGAAGACAAATTGAATTTACTTTTAGTACATGGCAGCCCACGAAAAATAAATGAATACCTGTTTGAAGATCGTGAAGAAAAAAGTTTGCTCCGTATTATGGAACAGGCAGATGCCGACATTATGTGTTTTGGGCATACTCACAAACCTTATCACCGTATTTTAAATTCAGGTGTTGACGGACAAAACCATTTTCGTCATGCAATAAATATTGGTTCAGTTGGTAAACCAAAAGACAGAAACCCTCTGGGCGGATATGTAATGCTTACCATAAACGAAAACAGTTCAATATTAGACAAAGACAGTATCAAAGTAGCGTTCATCCGCTTTGATTATGACTTTGAGGCCGCTGCAAAAGCAGTTGAAGAAAGCCCTTTACCAAATGAGTTTGCAGATATGTTAAGAAACGGAGTTTGAGATGATTACACTTACAAATATGCATGCTGAACATTGGGATGCCGTAAAAGTAATTTACGAAGAAGGCATTTCCACAGGCAACGCTACTTTTCAAACAGCTGCTCCAAGTTGGCAAGAGTGGGATAATTCACATTTAAAAACCTGCCGCATTATTGCAATAGAAAATAACGAAGTATTGGGTTGGGCAGCACTTACACCAGTTTCAAGCAGGTGCGTATATGCTGGTGTTGCAGAAGTAAGTGTATATGTAGGCGCCAATGCAAGAGGAAAAAATATTGGTACAAAATTACTTCGGGAATTGATAAACCAAAGTGAGCAAAACGGTATCTGGACATTGCAATCGGGGATTTTCCCTGAAAACAAAGCAAGTATTGCCATCCATGAAAAAAATGGGTTTAGAATTATTGGCTATCGGGAGAGAATCGGGAAAATGGGTAATGTTTGGCGAGATAATATTTCATTGGAAAGGAGAAGCAATAAGATTGGAATTGATTAACAAACTAAATCTGATGAAAAAATACATTGCTGAACTCCTCGGAACGTTTGCATTAGTTTTTTGCGGCACGGGTGCAATTATTATTGACCAGCAAACCAACGGACAAGTTGGGCATATAGGTGTGGCCATTACTTTTGGCTTAACCGTTACTGCTATGATTTATGCCTTTGGCGACAAATCAGGAGCACATTTTAATCCGGCAGTAACCATCGCATTTTCATTGGCAAACCTTTTCCCCAAAAAGCAAATATTGGCTTACATAACTTCTCAAGTTATTGGAGCATTTATAGCATCGATGCTTTTGAATTTTTTATTTCCAACCAACTCAAACTTGGGAGCAACAATTCCAACAGGTTCAAATCTGCAATCTTTTGTTTTAGAAATCGTACTGACATTTATTTTAATGCTTACTATCTTATTAACTTCACAAGGGTCCAAAGAAACAGGAACAATGGCAGGACTTGCGATTGGTGGCGTTGTATTATTAGAAGCTATGTTCGCAGGTCCTATTTGTGGCGCTTCTATGAATCCAGTAAGAAGTTTATCACCAGCTATAATTTCAGGTAATACAAGTAGCCTTTGGGTTTATTTAACCGCACCAATTTTTGGAGCTTCCACAAGTGTGCTTATTTGGCGATTTATTAAATAAGTTAAAAATTTCTAATTACTACCCTTGCTCCACCGTTACCGTTAGCTTTATGTAATCTGTAACTAAAGCTTAGTAAAAAATATCGCTGCAAAACATTATATCGAGTGTCCTGTACAAAATTCTGATTAGCTGTACGGTTAATACCTTGATTTTGATTCAGCACATCTAAAGCACTAAACTTCAACTCTCCACGCTTATATTTCAAGAAGCTTTTAGCAAGCGAAATATTCCATAACGAAATGGGAGTATTATAGCCATCTGCTCTTCCTGTGTTCAAAGTGAGGCTATAGCTATTAGTCATTACAAAACCGGCAGGTAGATAATTCGTTGTTTCAATTCCATAGGTTTGCTGGTAATAGGTATTGTTTAATTGTGGTTGTAACTGATAGGATACCAGATTTTTACTTACTCGTGCAGTTAACATAATATCAACTATACTATCAAGCGCAAAAGAATAATTAATATTAGGCGTAAATCCTTGATTATCTATTCTATTATTTTGGGTATTTAGTACCCCATTGGTTCTAAAAAAGCTATACCCCATACCAACGTCTATCCTTGATTTCAATTTTTTAATGGGAAACCCTGCATTGATATTACCGAACAAAGTAAAATTACCATCTACATTCACAGGCCTTGATTGTCGAGCGCCATTTGCCAATACTATATCTTCTGTTCCAAAGCCATTTCTGATATTAGCATAGTTAATGAAGGCAAATAAATTCTTTTGCGAATAAATATTAGTAGCAAAATAACTTAAAGAAACTGTATGCGTATAACTTCTTTGTAATGAAGGATTACCTGTATACACATTAAGCGGATCGCTAATATCTGTAACCGGTTGTAGCTGAAACGTTGAAGGTTGTGTTGTTGAGGTATTATAAGTTAAATTAATAGTACTGGTAGCGTTTCTTTTAAGTTGCACTACTGCCGATGGTAGCCAATCTGTAAAAGACTGGCTAATTTTATTACCGTTCGTATTATTAATACTTTCCAACTCAGCAACTTGTAAATTCGCTCCTGTAGTTACACTGAATTTCTTAAAATTCGATCTAAAAGCAATTCCCCCACCGGCGTAGCTATACCTGCTTGTGAAATTGTTACTCAAGGTACTATTGAATTTATCATATTTACTGTTACTGCTATTGTAGTCGAAGGTTTCTCTTTTGCTATCTCCCTTATTAATGCTATAAAAGCTACTGAATTCCAATAATGATTTTTTACCGATAGGCTCTGTGTATACGATATTTGTACCAAAATTATTAGTAAAAGCGTTTCTACTATTTACCTGTTTTACTACGGAATCTGGCATAGCCACACCAGCGTTATAAAAGCGATTACTCGTTTGCAGGGTTCCGTTTTGAGTACTATTATTCAGATTCATATTAGTAGTGCTAGATATGGTTCTACCTTTTTTTCTAAATCTTTGGCGGTATAATAAATTCCCTGAAAAATTGAATGCATTCGATAGGGCAGTAGACAATCTGGTTCCCTCATTCAACCGCCCTCCTTTTACATCGTCTGAATAGTAACTACTGTTTGTACTGTTTTCATTCTGTTGAATAGTAAATTGGGGGGTAAAACGTATTGAAGCAAAGCTATCTATCTTTTGATCAAGCGTAACACCAAGTCGTTGTTGTTTATTATGTTTTATATTACTACCATTTGAAAAATAATTAAATGAATTTCCGGGTAAAAGATTCTGCCTGAATATATCTGTATTCGTTAATAAGTTTACATCCGATGCCACGCCGTTGAGATTCAGATCTGTTTTCTTATTCCAATTATTATTATAGTTTAAGCCTCCCGCAAATGTTGTGGCAACTCCTTGTTGATTTTGTCCTCCCCCGGAAACAGGTAATCCTCCGTCGTCTTCTCCATTATTGATTCTAATATTAACACCACCACCATTTCTTAACCCTCTTGCCAAATCACCGGAAAAATTCATTACATCGCTAATACTAAAACCTTGTCTATTGGTATTATTACCCATACCAATCAGCGACATTTGCTTGTCGCCCTTAAAGCGATTAATATTTGTTTGCCCGTCATATCGCTCTTTATCTCCGGCACCTGCTGTGATTCGTCCGAATGTTGAATTATTTCTATCCTTTTTTAATTTTAGGTTTATGGCTTTTGATGTTTGTCCATCATCAATACCCGTAAATTCAGCCCTATCACTTTTTCTGTCAAAAACCTGTACTTTATCTACCGCATCTGCATCTAAATTCTTAGTAGCCATTTTAGGGTCACCTGTAAAAAATTCTTTCCCATTAACAAAGAGCTTATTGATTTTTTGTCCGTTTACACTTACGGTTCCGTCTTTATCAACAGTTACCCCGGGCAATCTTTTCAAAAGATCCTCTACTACTGCATTTGGTGGCGTTTTGAAATTTTCCGTATTAAATTCAACGGTATCATTGTTAATAGTTATAGGTGCTCTTCGGGCATTTACTGTGACACTGTTGGTATGTATTAAATCAGTTAAAATAACTGCCCCTAAGTCGAGTAATTCACCTGCTTTTACATGGATGGGTTTCCACACCGGCATGTAGCCAATATAGGAAAAAGAGAGTAAGTAATTACCTGCTGCTATATTATTGATTTTGAAATTTCCACTTGAATCTGCTCTTGAAAAGCTTATTAATGTTGAGTCTTTTTGCTTCACTAAAGAAATGGTAGTATATGCTAGTCCTTTATGGAGCAATGTATCAGTTACATTTCCCTTTACTATACCGTTTTGTTGAGCATAGCCATTCATCGATAAAATCACCAAAAAAAATATCCCCGTTAGTCGCATAAAAAATTTTATACAAAACTAACCGGGATATCTATAGAAGGCGGTTAAACAACTTTTCTCAAAAGTTAATCAACGTTAAACTATTCAATACCCAATAGCTCAACTTCAAAAATCAATACCGATCCACCGGGAATTTTTCCATTACTTCTATCACCATAGGCTAAGTCTGAGGGTACATATAGTTTCCACTTGCTTCCAATCGTCATAAGTTGTAGCGCTTCTTGCCAACCCTGAATTACCTGCGCTAGTGAGAAAGTAATTGGTTCACCTCTTTCTACAGAGCTATCAAAAACCTCTCCATTTGTTAGGGTACCGTGGTAGTGACATTTTACTTTATTACTCAAAGTTGGTTTAGGGCTATTTCCACCAGCTTTTAATATTTCGTACTGAAGGCCACTAGGTAAAGTGATTACACCAGATCTTTTAGCATTTGTTTCTAAGAATAATCGACCTGCTTTTTTAGCTGTTGCAGCTTTTGCCGATTGTATTTCCATTTGATAGCTTCCGATACATCTATCTAAAGCGTCTTCTGCAATGATTGGTTTTTTTGATTGTAAAGCATCCTGCATTCCCTTCTGTAAGATATTCATATTAATGGGATCCAGGCCTTGTGATTTAAAGCTTTGTGCTATACGCAATCCCAGCGCGTAGCTGGCACTGTCTGCTAATGTTTTAAATGCTACACTTGGTGCGGTATTCTTTATTCCCGGCTTTACAACTGCTTTAGTAGCCGGTTTAACTTGCGCATTCATAGCCATAACTACTAATACGTTAAACATAACAAACCATATCTTTTTCATTGCTGATTTCTTTTTTGCAAATTAAGTTAAAAGTGCTGCTAAATGAGCTTCTGTTTTTTCAAAATTAAAAGAAGCTATTATTTTTTGCATTTGTTTGGCAATATCTTCATTACAAAGATTTCCCATACTACCCTCATGACTGTGATGAATAGTTGTACTATACGTAAAATTTCCTTTTTCGATAGCGTCTCCGATTTGCTTATAGGCATCCCTAAAAGGGATTCCTTGTAATACGAGCTTATTAACTTCTTCAACACTAAACATATATCGATATTTTTCGTCCTCAACAATATCCTTTTGAATTTGAATATTAGACAACATTAAGCCTGCCATTTCAATACATTTCTTTATTTCAGTAAATGCAGGG
Source organism: Sediminibacterium sp. (assembly GCA_017537025.1). Classification (GTDB taxonomy): domain Bacteria; phylum Bacteroidota; class Bacteroidia; order Chitinophagales; family Chitinophagaceae; genus Sediminibacterium. The sequence continues at coordinate 274,917 of JAFWCB010000008.1, read as the reverse complement.
AAGATATGCTCTTTTAGTAATTGCAAATCGCGTTGGTATCCAGATGGTAAATTGGTGGTCATCAACATTATTTCGTTAGGCAATGCTTTGAGTCTATTACAATAGCCTCTAATCAATTCGAATACATCCGGGTTTTTTTTATGTGGCATAATACTGGATCCGGTAGTAAGATGAGCCGGAAAAGATATAAAATTAAAATTCTGATTCAGATACAAACAAATATCCATACTCAATCTTGATAAGGTATCTGCCACACTGGCAAGGGCAGCCGCAACTACTCTTTCTGTTTTACCTCTGCTCATTTGTGCATATACCACATTATAATGTAGGGATTCGAAACCAAGCAACTCCGTTGTTTGTGTTCTATTGATAGGAAAAGAGGATCCATAACCGGCCGCAGATCCAAGTGGATTTTTATTAACTACCTGATAGGCTCCTTGCACTTGAATCATATCATCAGTTAAACTTTCAGCATAAGCGCCGAACCATAACCCGAATGAGGATGGCATAGCCAACTGCAAATGTGTATACCCGGGTAATAAATGATTTTTGTAGGTTTCACTTTGCGTTTGTAATAATTCAAAAAAAGGTTGAATAGCAGAAACCAATTCTCTGATTTCATTTCTTAAGAAAAGTTTTATATCAACTAATACTTGATCATTACGACTGCGGGCACTATGAATTTTTTTCCCCGCTTCTCCAATTCGCTGTGTTAATAATAACTCAACATATGAATGAATATCTTCAACAGATGATGGTATTACAAAATCTGTTGCATTCACTTCTATATAAATATTTTTTAAAGCATTAATTAATTGCGCTGATTCTGCATCAGTTAACAACCCTACATGACCTAACATCTTTGCATGTGCAATAGAGCCTAGTACATCGAATGGAGCTAACATAGCATCAAAATCTTTATCTTTTCCTACCGTAAATGATTCTACGACTGATGCAGTTGCAGTTCCTGATTTTGACCAGAGTTTCATATTAATGGTTTAAGCAAATTAATATAAGTATCAATCCCTTGTTCAATTTCTTCTATAAAGATAAATTCATCGGCAGTATGACTCCGTGCACTATCTCCAGGACCTATTTTCAAAGCGGGAAAAGGCATTAATGCTTTATCACTTGTGGTAGGGCTACCATAACAGGTTTTACCAAGAGCAATACCTGATTGAACAATAGGGTGTTCTAATGGAATGGAAGTACTTTTCAATCGAGTACTTCTTGGTGTTAAAGTAGCCTGCAAAGAATGTTGAAGAATGGTTATAACTTCTTCGAAAGTATATAACTCATTCACTCTAATATCCAAGAGATATTCTGCTGAAGCAGGAACCACATTATGTTGCTTATTATCTGTATGAAATGAAGTAACGGTAATTTTTACAGAACCTAAAAAATCACTAACCTTATCAAATTGATATTGCTGAATCCATTGAATGTCTTGAATAGCTTTATAGATGGCATTATCCCCTTCATTACGTGCAGCATGGCCAGCCCTTCCCTTTACCACCGCATCAATTACTAATAATCCTCTTTCTGCTATAGCTAAATTCAAGAGTGTTGGCTCGCCCACAATTGCAAAATCGATCGGTGGTAAAACAGGTAATAAAACTTCTACGCCATTTTTCCCTGATATCTCTTCTTCTGCTGTGGCAGCTAGTATTAGATTATATTTTAAGTTTTTTTCCTCGTAATAATATAAAAAACAAGCTATCAGTGATACCAAACAACCTCCTGCATCATTACTACCTAATCCGAATAGTTTATTATCAACTATCTCTGGCTCAAATGGATCTCGTGTATATCCCTTATTAGGTTTAACGGTATCATGATGAGAGTTTAATAAAATAGTAGGTTTAGAAGCATTAAAATATTTATTGACAGCCCATATATTATTTAAATATCGGCTTGTTTTTACACCTGATTTTTCTAAATAAATAGTAATAATATCAGCAGTTTTATCCTCTTCTTTACTAAAAGACGGAGTAGCAATCAATTGCTGTAATAAAGAAATAGCTGGTTGATATAATTCTTGTTTATGACTCATATACAATACTTGTACCTGCTTCACCTGCAATCAATTGAGTTAATTTTTCAGCCTTACCAATTATAACTTGTTTTACGCCTTTATCGATGGCATTAAAAGCATTATCTAATTTAGGCAGCATACCGGCAAATATAGCTCCTTGCGACCTGAGCGTAGCATAATATGTTTTATTCAATACTGGTATTACAGAATCTTCTTTATTAATATCTAACAATACTCCTTCCTTTTCGAATGAATATATCAAATTAACGATCCTTTTTTTAGCAAGTGAGGTAGCAATAGTTTGTGCAATAGTATCTGCGTTCGTGTTCAATAATAGTCCCAGTCCATCATGTGTTATAGGTGCGACTACTAAGATATCGAATTGATGAAGTAAATGTATAATGGCATCCTCATTAACAGCATCAATATCTCCAACAAAACCGTAATCTATTGTTGGATGTATTCTTTTATGTGCTTTAATAAGATTCCCGTCGGCTCCGGTGAACCCAATCGCATTAGTTCCATTTGCTTGTAACTGGGCTACAATATTTTTATTAATAAACCCGGCATACACCATGGTAACTATTTTCAAGGTTTCTGCATCGGTTATTCTTCTCCCATCAATCATTTGTTGCTCAACACCCATATCAGTAGCCATTTTTGTGGCCAGTTTTCCGCCGCCATGAACAAGGATAAATTTCTGCTTGGAACTTTGTTGTAATTGTGCAAGTGTTACTAAAAATGATAGTAATGAATTTTCATCATCAATTATATTTCCACCAATTTTAATAACTATTAATTCTTGCATACCATCTATTTAGCATTTATAATCTCGCTTAAAACTGCTTGGGCTGCCCATACTCTATTACTGGCTTGCTCAGTTACTAGACTATGGTTACCGTCCAATACTTCATCACTTAACTCCACATTTCTTCTTACAGGTAAACAGTGCATTACTCCGGCATTATTGGTAGTCGATAATTTTTCATGAGTGAGCATCCATGCCGGATCGTTTTCATACAGTTTTCCGTAGTCGGTAAATGTGCTCCAATTCTTTACATATACAATATCGGCACCTGCTAGTGCTTCATCTTGATTATGCGTAATAGTAGCACCACGGGTAAATTGCTCATCTAATTCGTAGTCGATAGGGTGTGTAATTACAAAATCGGCTTCTCCCCATTTATTGATCCACTGTGCGAAACTATTGGCCACACATTGTGGTAAAGGCTTGATATGAGGGGCCCAGGTGAGAACAATTTTAGGCTTAAAGGTGTAAGGTTTAGGGTGTAAAGAATCTAGTCTTTCTTTGATGGTGATAATATCTGTTAACGACTGGAGTGGGTGTAATGTAGCGCTTTCCAAGCTAATTACTGGTACACGGGCATATTTAATAAACTGTTGTATATACATCTCGCTATAGTCTTCCTCTTTATTTTTTAAAGAAGGAAACGTACGTATAGCAAGCACATCAAAGTAAGAACCTAAAATAGGGGCGGCATCTTTGATATGTTCAACAGTGTTACCACTCATAATGGCCCCTTCTTCAAATTCCAATGCCCAACCCTCCTTGTCAACATTAAAAACTATCGCTTCCATACCCAAATTAGCAGCTGCAACCTGGGTACTTAATCTGGTTCTTAAACTAGGATTTAAAAAAAGTAATCCAATTCTTTTACCGCTCCCTAATAGCTTATCCGCTAAAGGCTGTTTTTTATATTGTAGCGCTTTAGCAGCAAGCCGATTGATATCGGGCACATCGTTTACAGAAATGAACTGCTTCATGTTGTTTAATTTTCCTTTATTGATTGTATGGCTTCCTTCAATGCTTCCAGAAATTCATCTACTTGTTTTCTGGAAATTGCCAAAGAAGGTAAGAGCCTGATTACATTGGGTTTCGCCTCTCCGGTAAATACAAAATATTCTTCTAATAATTTTCTTTTTAGCCCTTTCAAAGAATCAGGAACATCAAAACCAATCATCAATCCCTTCCCTCTGATATTTTCTATACCATCAATTGATTTTAATTGATTCATTAAATACATACCTCTTTGTTTGGCCATGCTAATTAAGTTCTCATTCTCCATTACTTCCAGCACGGCTAATGCAGCAGCACATGCCAAATGATTACCACCAAAAGTTGTTCCGAGCATGCCATGCTTAGGTTGGATATGGGGTGCGATAAGTATACCGCCGATAGGGAAGCCATTACCCATTCCTTTTGCCATAGAATAAATATCTGCATTAACACCTGCCCAGTCGTGTGCAAAAAACTGACCGCTTCTTCCATAGCCACACTGCACACTATCAGCAATATAAACAGCTCCAAATTTTGTAGTTAATTGGCGAATGAGTTGCAGAAAACTATCTGTTGCCATATTAATACCTCCCACACCCTGAATACCTTCTACAATTACTGCAGCAATTTCATTACCAATTGTATCAAATAGCGATTGTAATGCTTGCTCATCATTAAATGGAAGAAAAATAATATTATCTGTTTCATTAACCGGCGCTACAATAGAAGGATTGTCGGTTGCTGCAACAGCTAAAGATGTTCTTCCATGAAAAGACTTAGTAAAAGCAACGATTTTTTTTCTGCCTGTATGAAATGAAGCTAGTTTAAGCGCATTTTCATTAGCTTCTGCCCCACTATTACAGAGAAATAATTGATAATCAGTTTTACCACTAAGCAATGCTAGTTTATCGGCTAGTTGTTGTTGCAGGGGAATGATAATAGAATTCGAATAGAAAGCTATTTGTTCCAATTGCTTTTCTATACTTGTAACCCAATGTGGGTGAGTATGTCCGATGCTAATAACGGCATGCCCACCGTACATATCTAGGTATTGAATACCATTATTATCCCATACATAAGAACCAAGTGCTTTTGTAATCGTAATATTATTTAAGGGATATACGTCGAATAGTTTCATCTAAGGTATAAGGTTTAAGGTGTAAGGTGTAAGGTATAGGATTAGGATATTTTATTTCTTAAAAATTTAATAAATACAATAAGCATTGCTCTAATTTCATTTAAAATCTTATTAGTTGAAATATATAGCTCTTTTGAAATATAGTTTAATTCATAAGCTGCAAAACAGCAGTAATCAACTTCATTAGTTGAACCTAGTGAAACATTAAGGAAATGAGCAAATTCTTTTTCCGAGAAACGTCCCGCACCTTCTACTATATTTAGAGGAATTGATAATGAAGCTCTCGATAATTGAGCTCTTAAATCATATTTCTCTTCTACTGGTAACATATTTAAAATATTTTTTTTAATAAATAAATATTGCTCATGGCTTTTTCTCCAAACAGTTAAGGTTTTATAATCTCTCATTCCATAAACCTAACAATACTAGACTTAAATAATTAGGTATAAATACTATAATTAAAAATCAAATCACGGCATTTATACCCTCACACCTTTCGGCTTTCAGCTTTTACCTAATCCCTCCTAAAACCCTACCCCTTTCAGCTTCAGCCCTACACCTTCTTCTATACCAAACATAATATTCATATTCTGTAATGCCTGTCCACTTGCCCCTTTGAGTAAATTATCGATACAGCTATGTATTACAGCCTTATTACCCACCTTCTCTATATGGATTAAGCATTTGTTTGTATTGACTACTTGTTTTAAGTCAATCATAGTGTCTGAAACATGTGTAAATACAGCATCGTTATAAAAATTTTGATATAAATCATATAACGCTTCTTGTGAAAGGGTACAATCGAATGTGGAACTAACGTAAATACCTCTAGTAAAGTCGCCACGCCAGGGCACAAAATGAATACCTTGGGCATTCACAGATTCTGAAATCTCTGCAATATGCTGGTGGTTAAGTGTTTTATAAGCTTGAATATTATTAGCTCTCCAACTAAAATGACTAGTTGGGTTTAGCGATTGGCCCGCCCCAGTGGATCCTGTAATACCCGTGGTATATACATCACTTAATAAGCTTTCTTTTGCTAATGGCAGTAACCCAAGCTGAATAGCCGTAGCAAAGCATCCGGGATTGGCAATATTCGATGCGTTGGCTATTTTATCTCTATTTAATTCAGGTAAGCCGTATACAAAAGAACGATTTCCAAAAACCGATTTTTGTTGTAGCCTAAAATCCTGAGATAAGTCAATAATTTTTATATGATCAGGGATCCGATTATTATTTAAAAATTGCAAAGCATTCCCATGCCCAACACAAAGAAAGATCACATCAACATCCAAATCTAATGAAGCAGTAAATGTGATATCAGTTTCCCCGAATAAATCTTTATGAACTTGATGAAGCGGATTTCCCGCATTGCTGCTGCTTTGAACAAATACAAGATTTACCTTCGGATGATGAATTAATAAACGAATTAATTCGCCTCCCGTATATCCTGCCCCACCTACAATACCTACTTTTATCATTGCCCGGTAGATTTAATATTGTGATAAATTGCTGTTTGGTTACCAAAAATTTTAGAGAACCCACGAACATCTTCTCCTGTCCACCCGCTATTCATTTCTCCATATTTACCAAACTTGCTACTCATCAAATCATTCGCAGATTCAATACCAATAATTTGAAAGCGATAAGGCATTAACTGAATAAATACGGATCCTGTTACTTGCTCTTGCGATTGAATTAAAAAGGCTTCAATATCGCGCATTACCGGATCAAGTATTTGCCCTTCATGTAGCCAGTTACCATAAAACTGGGAAAGCTGATCCTTCCAACTTAACTGCCATTTAGTAAGCACATGTTTTTCCAAAGCATGATGTGCTTTTAAAATGACCATGGGTGCTGCCGCTTCAAATCCAACTCTTCCTTTGATCCCTATGATTGTATCACCCACATGAATATCTCTTCCGATTCCAAAAGGGCCGGCTATTGACTGAATATACTGAATGGCTTTTACCGGGTTATCAAAATGCTGGTTATTAACCCCTGTAATTTCTCCTTTATCAAAATGAACTATTAATTCTTCTGTTCCGGATTTTGTTACTTGCGTTGGCCAAGCTTCTTCCGGTAATAATCCTTTTGAATATAATGTTTCTTTACCTCCAACACTTGTACCCCAAAGCCCTTTATTAATAGAATATGCCGCTTTCTCAAAATTCATGACAACTCCTTTCTCCTTCAAGTAGGTTATTTCTTCTTCCCTACTTAGTTTCAAATCTCTGATAGGTGTGATGATCTCAACTCCGGGAATCATAATGTTGAAGATCATATCGAACCTTACCTGATCATTTCCGGCACCGGTACTGCCATGTGCAACCGCAACAGCCTCTAGTTTTTTTGCGTGTTCTGCAATATGTACAGCTTGACTTAATCTTTCCGCACTTACACTTAAGGGGTAAGTATTATTCTTCAATACATTCCCGAATATGAGATATTTAATAATACGATTATAGTATGAGTTAACTGCATCAACTGTTGTATGTGAGGTAACTCCTAATGCATAGGCATGCTTTTCAATTTTATCCAGCTCATCGGTAGAAAATCCCCCAGTATTCACAATCACACTATGCACTTCAAATCCTTTTTCTTGTGATAAATACAAGGCACAATAAGTAGTATCTAAACCACCACTAAACCCCAGTACTAATTTTTTAGAAGCCATTATAATTTTTTATATACTGAATAAATAAGTAATTCTTTTCTTGAATAATCGAAGTAGTTTACTTTGCTTGATTTTCATAAATCGTTCGTATAACTTCGATTTCTTTTTGAAAGCATCTGCAGTTTCCTTTGGCTCATAATGATCTGCAGGATCGTATAACATAGCTGTACACATGCAATTTTTTCTTTCCTTACTCATCAAAATATCATAATTCACACAGCTTTTACAACCTGCCCAAAATTCTTCGTCATCGGTAAGCTCGCTATATGTTACCGGCTCGTAGCCCAAATCGCTATTAATTTTCATAACAGCTAGCCCGGTGGTTAGTCCAAATATTTTTGCATTTGGATATTTTTCTCGAGAAAGATTAAATATGGCTTGTTTAATTTGTTTTGCTACACCACTTTTACGAAATGGAGGTGATACTATCAATCCACTATTGGCAACAAATTCCTCATGCCCCCACACTTCTATATAGCAAAATCCAACCCAAGTACCATCAGGCAACAAAGCAATGATAGCCTTACCTTCCTGCATCTTCTGGGCAACGTAATCAGGACTTCGTTTAGCAATGCCTGTTCCTCTTGCTTTAGCAGAAGCTTCCATCTCATCAGTGATGATATGTGCATAACGGGAATCGCTATGGTTGGCTACTCGAATTATTATCGATTGTTCCAAGATAAAATATGATTTGTGTTGTAGGTGGCTACCTGAAAAAAGGAAAGTTTCGGAGAAATTTTCACTGATAGGGGCAAGTGCCAGTTGCTCGTCCTATCAGAACCCACGTCGGGGCCGCGGCAAGCAAATAAACGTGCTCCAGAAGGTGCTTTTTGGCATTTTTGGAGTATTGAGGATAATATAATTTATCGTTTCGTTCATTAAGAACGCAAAGTTAGCTATAATTCACCAATTAAACCATCTTTTAGCTAAATTTAACGGCTATCTAGTTTCTAAAATTACGCATCATATTATTCCCGCCCGGAATCCGGTTGCCTCTAAACATATCCATCATGGGATTTCTTTGCTGATTACCTTGTGCTCCAAATCGACGTAAATTATAGGTAAAACTTAGCATAAAATATCTGGTAAGTACCCTAGTAGATACATCTTGGATGGTATTGCCGGTTACATTTCTGGTAATGCTAACGTTCTGATTGAGTAAATCAAATACATAGAATTTAATTTCACCTTCCTTCTTTTTAAATAATTGCTTAGCAATACTAGCACTCCATAAAGGAATACTAGTGTTATAACCCTCTGCTCTGCCGGTATTCTTGATATAGCTAAAGTCTGTAGATAATACCCATCCACTCTTCGTATAATAAGTGGGTTCCGCGGTAAAGGTTTGCGTAAAGAAATCACCATTCTGTTCAGGCTGAAGTGTATACCGTGCAAAAGTAAAGGAGGAGTTAGAGGAGAAATTCATATCGAAATTATCTTTCAGGTTGGTAGTCCATGAAGCATTAAAACCTGTAACTGTATTCCGGGTATAATTCGATTGACTATTTACTAAAGTCTGGCTTTGAGAGTTAGATAGTGCTAATCCTAAATTTACATTACTCTTCGGCTTTTTTATAGGAAAGCCATAGTTAAAGAACCCATTAATATTGTAAGTTCCGCTTAAGTTAACAGGTTTGGTAAACTGAGCGCCATTGGGCAAAAATGTGGTTGAATTTTGAATATCGTTTGCAGTAAATGAAGCATTAATGGTTGCAAAAATGATTTTCTGCGTAAATAAATCGAAGGAGTTATATAGTATTCTGAATGTATGAATAAACTGTTGTTTTAAATCAGGATTACCGGTTCTGATATTCAACGGATTCGAATTATCTATCACAGGCTGTAATTGAGAGGCGCTGGGTTGACTGGTCCTTCCGTTATAGAAAACACGTAAATTTTTAGTTTTAGAAAAGTCGTACCTGAAATTCATGGTAGGAAAAAAATTCAGAAAGTTTTGGGTTATGCTACTGTCTTTAGTAACATTTTTGCTAACCAGTTCACCAACCTGAACTCCTGAACCAATACTAAAATTGTATTTTGTTTTTTGAATACGATAATTAAGGGTGAATCGATTTGAATTAAATGTATTTTCAAAAACATTGGTAAGATTAGGAACTACGATATCATAGTTATTCGTGTTCTTATTAAAAGCGTATGTTTTTGTACCCGAATTATTTACATTGGAGTTATAATTGTAGTTGAACTCTAATATTTGATTTTTCCCGATTGGTTCCGTATATGATATCGTTGTGTTGAAAGTATTTCCATCTCTATTGGTGCGATTAATCTGATTGATGGTATCAGCATAAGGAGTAGGTGCATTAAAATATCTATTGATGGAATAATTATAACCGTTTCCATCATTGGTTGTTCGAGACGGATTGAAGGCAATAGAATACGTTCTACCGCGTTTTTTAAATCTATGGCGGAAAGTTGCTTCGATGCTTCCATTAAATCCATCACTTACCCGATCGCTGGTTGCCACAGAGCTATTTAAATTCTTTGAAATGCCTCGTGTTGAAGTAGTAATTTGATCATTTTGTGCGTCAGTATTTTGAAAACTAATATTCGGACGAATAATGATAGAATTCATTGAATCAAACTGATGTTCAATATTGAAATTGATTCGATGATTTTTGTTGTGCGTAACCGCATTTTGGATTGATGAATTAAAAATGGATGAATCAGGATTCCCCGGTATTAAATTTTGAGTAAGCGAGTTTTGATCGCGATACGTTTTCTGGTCGTTATAAAAATAACTACCGGATATTGATGTTTTCTTTCCCCAGTTATCTTTATAGTTAAATCCTCCTGCCCAAGTATTCACAATACCACCCCCACTTCCTGTGCCCAACAAACCGGCAACAGCACCGCCTCCAATAGCTACCACACCTCCACCTCTTCCGCCACCGCCAAAATTACCTCCTCCCAGAGAGCCTAAAATATCTTGAACACTGAAATTTTGCTTGTTAACATTATTTGCCTGTCCGATAAAAGTTAGTTGCATATCACCATTAAAATGGCTCATATTTACACTATTATCGTATACCCCCTCACTAGTTGAAGCTCCAGCTCCAACGGTAGCTCTTCCAAAATATCCTTTTCGCTTATCTTTCTTTGTAGTGATATTAATCGTTTTTACTCTATTACCATCGTCAAATCCGGTAAAAGCACTTTGATCACTCAATGCATCAAATACCTGAATTTTATCGATCATATCGGGTGGCAAATTTTTAGTAGCTAATTTAGGATCATCTCCGAAAAATCTTTTTCCATCTACCAATACCCTTTGCACTTGTTCACCCTGCGCTTTTACGGTTCCGTCTTTATCAACTTGAACACCCGGTAATTTTTTTAATAAATCTTCCATTACAGCGTTGGGCTTTGTTTTAAAGCTAGACGCATTAAATTCTACAGTATCTTTTTTTATGGTCATCGACGATTGGGTAACTGTTACATTACCCAAATCATTGGCAGTTTGTTTTAAATAGATATTTCCGAGATCAACTTTAGCATTTGTTTTCGAAAAATTGATTTTTTTAGAATAGGCTTCATAGCCTGCAAATTTGATTTGAACAATCCTATCCCCAAAAGAAATATTATCTAAATTAAAACTACCATCTTGCTTGGTTAATCCAAACACTTCTAGAGTAGAATCTTTAGCATCGATAATAGTTATAGAAGCATCTTTTAGTATTTGCTTCCCAATAGTATCAACCAGTTTCCCTTTTAGTGATCCGGTAGTCTGTGCTTGCATGGCCAGCCCGCATATCAGCAAAATGCCTAATAGCTGTAACTTTTTCATAAAAATAATCAGTAAAATTATCAATGCCCACAAATCACTCGCGTCGAAATACTTCAAGCGGCAAGCTATTATGATAATCGGAAAGCCTTCGTTAATAATCGGTGAAAACTAGAAAGCAATAGGCTGCTAACTAAATAAGTACTCTACGTCTTCTTTTGTAAGGCTCTTTACAAAACCTTCATCATCTGTAATGACTTCACGGGCAAGATTACGTTTGCGCTCTTGCAGTTTAAGAATTTTATCCTCAACAGTATCCGTACAAATCATCCGATATGCAAAAATATTTTTTGTTTGTCCGATTCGGTGTGTACGATCTATCGCTTGTTGCTCTACTGCCGGGTTCCACCAAGGATCCACAATATATACATAGTCGGCAGCTGTTAAATTCAAACCTACCCCTCCGGCCTTAAGAGATATTAAAAACACCCTACAATTATCGTCGTTTTGAAAACGTTGTATAGCCCTTTCTCTTTCGTTTACGGTACTACTACCATCGAAATATTCATAATCTACACCAAGCTCTTTCATCTTTTCCTTAATCAAGGCCAGCATTCCCAAAAATTGCGAAAAAACTAATGCCTTATGGTTACTGATATTTTCTGTGATCTCTCTTCCAATTTCTTCAAGCTTAACAGAAACATTGGGATATTGCTCCTCTTCTTTTACGATAGCCGGACTATCACATATTTGTCGCAATTTCATCAAACCTTGTAAAATAGTAAGTTGTGATTTTTGGATACCTTGATTCTCAACAACCCCTAAAATTTTATCCCTGTAATCATTTCGATACGCATCATAAATCTTGCGCTGCTCCTCACCCATTTCACAGAAAAGAACCATTTCCTGCTTCTCGGGTAGATCTTTAGCAACCTGCTCTTTTGTTCTTCTTAAAATAAAAGGATATAATAATTTGCGGAGATGATCTTTTTGTTCTTTCTCTCCAAATTTATCAATGGGTATCGAAAACTCCTGTTTAAAAAACTCCATACTCCCCAACATACCGGGATTTAAAAAATTCATTTGAGCAAAGATGTCGAATGTATTATTTTGTAATGGTGTACCGCTCAAACATAAGCGGCTACTTGCTTTTAACAATGAAGCTGCTTTTGTAACTTTACTACCTGGGTTCTTAATAGCCTGACTCTCATCGAGTACTACATAATCAAAATTAATTTCTACAAACTGTCGGATATCACTTCTTAACGTACCGTACGTAGTAATTATAATATCTATATCGGCAGCAGCAATCCCATCCTTTTCACGCGCACCCCCATGATGCACATAAAAACGTAATTCCGGTGTAAATTTCTTGATCTCATTTTGCCAGTTATACATTAAGGTGGTTGGACAAACTACCAAAGCCTTTAAAGCTCCTTGCTCTTTTTTAAGATGATGTAGAAAACTTAAAGCTTGAATCGTTTTACCCAAACCCATATCATCTGCCAAAATACCACCCCACTGAACCTCCCGCAAATAATTTAACCATTGAAAACCACTTTCTTGGTAAGGGCGTAATATCGATTTTAAATGTGCCGGCGCAGGAATTGGTTTGATGGCATGATTATCTTTTAGCCGCTCATATTTTTCTTCAAGTTGAAACTGAAGTTCTTCTTCATCTCGCTGCAAATAGAGCTCTTCAATAACACTAAAATGATATTTACTGAGTTTAATATTTCCTGCTTTCCCATCCCCAACTCTAAATAGTAATGAGTATTTTTTGATCCACTCTTCCGGAAGTATACCTAAAGTGCCATCTGTAAGTTGAACGAACTGTTGCTTATTTGCCAATGCTTTTTTAACCTCGTCTACAGTAACTTTCTGATCACCAAATTGTATCTGCACTTTTGCATCAAACCAATCGGTATTACTGCTAATAAATATTTTAGTAGAAGGCTTAGCAGTATTAAAGCGGAAGTTCTTTAATGCCTCAAAACCATAGACCGGAATATTCATTTCCTTCACGGCATCTATAAATAAGAAGAACCAGTTATTCTTTAACACTTCTTTACCCTTCAGCGCTAATACACTAGACTCTACCGGTTTCACAAAGCCAGAATGTAATGCCTCAATTCTACTCAATAAATCACGCTCAGCGGGGATATTTCTGTGTATTACTAATAATTTATCTGCCTGAGGAAGGAAAATTTTTTCCTTATCCTGAACCATTACATCATATCCCCTATAATTGAATACAGGCTGAAATAACAAGTACTCTCCTTTTTCTTTTAGTATTATTTTTATTTCAGGCTTTGTATCTCTTAATTCTTCTTTTTTTACATTGGCAAAATGAACATTATATTCTTTGGATAGAGGGAGTACAAATGATTGTAACTGTATTGCCCAATTTTCTTCCGAAATTACTATTTTACCTTTAGGTATAAATTTCTCTATTACTAAAATGTCTTCCGGTTTTTTCCAAATAAAGAACTGCTGATGATATTGAAAGAAAAAAGGTGATTCGCATTCATTATCCGTAATATTTAAATCAGCCAGAGGTAGCTTAACCCTACAATCAATAATATATTGATTTTGTTGATAGCTGATTTCAAAATCAGGACTAATCGCATGCTCCATTAAGGTAGCCTGTTCTAAATTTGCGGTAGTGAAGCTTTTACCTGAGGGTAAGTAAAACACAAAAGGAGACCCAACTAATTCTGCAAATAATTTTTTATACTTTGGATGTAGATACTCATTAATAAGATGACGCGTTTCTTCCGGTAACTCATCATTATGTTGCTGAATAATGTTTTCCCAAATACCGCTAAAAGGGGAATTTCGATTCAAATACCTACTTACTTCACCTGGTAATAATTTGCGTAGCTGTTGTACCAGCATTTTATCATCTTCGGATAGAGGATCAGTATTAATAAATTTAGATAAATCTAGTTTAGCAGTTTTTGATATGAACTTGGTGAGTGCTTCATCAGCTTCCCCTTGTACTAGCTCGAATTGCGCATACGGATATTGTGTTTGATTCGTTATAACTACCACACCCAATTTATAACTGGTATTATCCGGCTCTTCAGTTGTATCAGAAGCAACAACTAGGGGCTGTTCAACAGTTTTAGGTCTTAATTCAGTGCCGGGAGTAACCGTAACGCGTTTAATAGAAGTGTCTAATAATCGCAAAAAAGGTTTTCCATCGGCGTACGTAAATTCGAATTTACCATCCAAATCATCTTCTAAAGAATACCCATATAAAGAAAGTAATTTATTTTTTTCTTTATCCCAATTACGGATAGTATCGAAATAATTAGCGCCGAATTGTTTTAGTAATTGAAGCAGCACAATCGTTTTATGGACGCATAATGGATGCGCCGTTTCCGATTTACAAGTACAACTGGTATCCAAATTACGCTCCTCATTTTTTTGAATGAGAATTTGATACTGCTCACCGGCTATTTCAAGCGATGCTTTTACTCTTTCGTTTGCAGCTTCATGAATATTAGCTTTTTTAGACAGTAAAAAATTTTCTGCTTCACTAAAACTTTCTGTGGAGGCTAGCATACGCAGCAGCTTGATATCTAGTTGTTTGATTTTTACAACCGTATGCTTGGGGTCGTATACTGTTTCTTTATCACCCAACATATTCCTGTCGAGCATATCCTGTAAATGAAATAAGGCACCTGCTTTATGCCTGCATACTTCAGAGAGATTATACGGACAAGTGCAGCGAAGAGATAGTGTTTTTGCGTCTTTAAATTGAATGATATGAACCTTATAAAAAGTTGCATATCCATCATCTTTCACTCTGAAAATGATATTCCCGATAAGATCATCGTATTCAATCAATTCAACATTTCCTAATGCATGAATTTTCTTTCCTCTACGTATTACTTCTTCGGTTCCGTTATTATATATATGCTTAATTAAATACGGTAATGCCATGACTTAAAATTCAAAACAGCGCAATTTGCAAAAGTAAAGGAAAGATGCTCGATTTATGAAATGAAATACAAAAAAGAGGATGAAATCTTTGTTAATCCTAAACATCTTGTTTAACGATTAGGTCTCCATTTTGATAAATAGGTAAAATATTGGCCTGATTCGGAGTTACACAGTATTCCAAATCCTTTTCTAACCCATATTGAGCCAATCTATGCCAATGGGTAGTTTTTCGTATAAAAGATGCCATATCATTTTTATGAAGTGCATACATTTCTTCGGCCATTAAGCTACTATCGCAATGAATAGTAAAATACTCTTTTATTTTCTCAATCACTGCACCCGCGAAAAGGGCATCTTCTAAGTTAAATCGATCTTTCCAAGCCGAGCACCCTAAAAAAACGTTTTTTTGTTCTTTACTTAAATAAGCACATACAGCATCCAAATTAGGAAATGACCCTGTAATAATTTCAGCCGCTCCATTTTGGAGCGCCATATGTAGCAGCTTAGTGCCATTGGTAGTGGTAAGCACTAAGGTTTTACCGGCTATAAAAGACCGAGGATACTCGGCCGGAGAATTACCATGAGCTAATCCCTCGATTACTTTTCCATCCCGCTCCCCCGCTGTAATACCCCCGGTTGTTTTACCTAGTTGAATACATTTATCAACCGTATCCACGGGTATAATTCGAGATGCGCCATTATATAAGGCAGTGGCTATAGTAGAGGTTGCTCTGAATACATCAATTATAACTACAATACTATTTGATATATCATAAATATCAAGTAGCCGGGGGGAAAGAATGGTGTAGAGTGATGGCTTTTTACTCATGAATACAAATATACATTAGTAGAGCTCTTTGGCAGGATCCCAAAATTTTTTTTCAAAATCCACTATCTGGTCGTTTTCAACTTTTATTTTTTCTTTTTTGAGTAGTTCTTCCATACGGGTTGGTGTTGCGAAATGCATTTTACCTGAAAGCATACCGTTCCTATTAACTACCCTATGCGCCGGAACATCTTTCATACCATGTGCTGCATTCATCGCCCAACCAACCATGCGGGCACTCATTTTTGTACCTAGAAAAAAAGCAATAGCACCATAAGAACTAACCCGGCCTTTAGGAATTAATCGAACCACATCGTAAACTTGTTCAAAAAATGAAGCATCCCGCGTGCCACTGGGTAGAACTTGCTTCAACTTCTCTTTAATTTCCTTAGTTTTCTTTGCAGCCATGCGTTAGTTTAATCTTCAATCTGAAATCTACAATCTGTGATTCCACCCTTTTACTTACTTACTTGCTTACTCTCTAATAACTCCGACCGCTTCGGTTCCGGTACCGATTCATATTCATAAGGACAATGACGGCAACCATACCCGCAACAATGGCCTTTATCTAAATGGTATTTTTCAGTTAATACCATATAGCCATCAGTATCAAAGTAAAAATCAATTCCTTCAATCAGATTCTTGCTCACTAAATAAATTTTTTAAAATGCTGTCCTTTTCTAAAGGCAGGTTTTTGTTTAATAAAAAGGATAGCAAATGTATCCTGTTGCTATTGGCAATATCAAGTCCTTCATAATGGGTTTTGATTAGCCATTCCGGTTTGATAGTTGCCTCGGCGTAAAGGTTGTCTGAGTTATATAACAAATCAAGATCAAATAAGTTGATTACGGCTTGTGTAAACCTGTATAAGTCGGGGCTATCTGTTTTAAGATGGATAATACCATGTGGTTTTAAAAACTGCTGGTAAAGGCGTAGAAAACGAGGATGGGTAAGTCTTTTTTTAGCACGAGAAGCTCGTAACTGAGGGTCGGGGAAAGTGATCCATATTTCATCTACTTCACTGGCTGCAAAATAATTGGTTACCTTATCAATATGAGAGCGTACAAAAGCAATATTGGATAATGATTCATCTAAGGCCGTTTTAGCGCCCCTCCAGATACGATTACCTTTTACATCGATACCAATAAAATTACGTTGGGGGTACATGCGACCTAATCCTACAGCATATTCCCCCTTACCGCAGGCCAACTCCAATGTAATGGAGTGGTTGTTCTTAAAAAATGAACTCCAATTCCCCTGCATATTATCCGGATACTCTAATACATTTGGAAACTGCTTTATAGCCTCAAATCTTTCCAGTTTTTTCTGACCCATGGGTGCGAAAATAAATTAAATCACTTATATATACTTTTTCATTAACTTGATTTATACAAATACAACAACATGAAAAAAATTTGCTTAGGTATCTTTTTATTGTTAGCCATTAACGCTTATACGCAACAAACCATAGCTATTCGATGTGGATCTTTATTAGATGTTCGTTCCGGAAATCTTATTAAAGGCACAACCTTATTAATCCGAGATAATAAAGTAGTACAAATAGGCGCTAATTTTAAAGGCGATACAACCATTGATTTATCTGGCTATTATGTGTTACCGGGATTAATCGATTGCCATACGCATGTGCTTTTACAGGGAGATATTACGAGTGAAGATTATGATGTACAGGTACTTAAAGAGTCTATTCCGTACCGAACGATTCGGGCTGTAAAAAGCTGTGCCCAATCACTGAAAAACGGCTTTACCACCATTCGCGATTTAGGAACTGAAGGCGCAGGATTTGCCGATGTAGATTTAAAAAAAGCAATTAACAGAGGCGAGATAGAAGGCCCGCGAATGTTCGTATCTACATTAGCCATTAATACTACCGGGCACTACCCCATTAAAAAATCAGATTATGCATGGGAGTTGAACCTACCAAAGGGTTTGCAAGAAATAACAGGTGCAGATGAGGGAAGAAGGGCTGTTCGCTCTCAAATAGAACAGGGAGCAGATTGGATTAAGATATATGCCGATAGAAGCTATTATAAATTAGACAATGGAAACTATAGAGCATTACCCAATTTTACTCCCGAAGAAATTAATACCATAGGTGATGAAACGATTAGAAGCAGAAAAAAATTAGCTGCGCATGCTATGACAAGAGACGGTATCATAGCAGCCATTAATGCAGGGGCTCGTACCATTGAACATGGAAGTGGTATGGATGATGAGTGTATGCAACTAATGGCCGCAAAAAATGTGTTTTGGTGCCCTACCATTTTTGTAAATGAATATGTAGCCGAGGGAAGGGCTAAAATGGGTAGCCCAATTAACAAATATTTTAGTGCATCGATGCCCGACATTTTTAAAAAAGCCATCAAAGCTGGTGTGAAGCTGGCTTATGGAACTGATATTGGAGGCTATGCATGGAACTTATCACAAGCCAAAGACTTTGAATATTTTGTACAGTGGGGATTAAGTCCCATCGACGCAATACGCACTGCCACTACAACTGCCGCTGAATTATTAGATATGGAAGGAAAAATTGGGGAGCTTAAAGTGGGTGCTTTTGCAGATATTATTGCCGTAAAAATAAACCCGGTTGAAAATATCAAATCCCTTCAACAAGTGAGTTGGGTTATGAAAGATGGAAAGGTTGTTAAAAATTTATAATGAGGAAAACTAATTTTAAATAGACGTCACGGATGGATTCGAACCATCGTAGAAGGTTTTGCAGACCTCTGCCTATCCGCTCGGCCACGTGACTAGGTATTATTTTACTAAAGCATCTACTTCTTCATTAAATTCTTTAATAAATGTTTCATAATGTTTTCCTGTAGCAGGACCGGAAAAACCAGTATGTATCTTTTGTACTTTTCCGGTTCTGTCTACAAAAATGGTCGTTGGGAATGAAAGAAATTTATCCAGTTGCGGCAAAGATTCTAATACAACCTGTTTATCGGCAATACCGCCTAATGCTAAAGTGTATTCGATACCATAATATTTGCGAAATCTGTCAAATGCTTTTTTAACATAAGCACTATCTGTTTGGCGCTCATATTGCAATCCGATGACTTCAATGCCTCTGTTCCGATTTGCTTTGTACCATGGTGCCAAGAAAGTGGCTTCATCCATACAATTGGGGCACCAAGTACCACCTATGGTGATGATGAGTGGTTTACCCTTAAATTTCGCATCGTCGGCACTTACAATCCTACCATCCGCATCTTTAAAATGAAAAGATAGCCGATCATTCCCTTCTTTCAACTTTGTTAAACTGTACGCATCTGGCAAAGCGGCAGTTGCATTGGGTATAGCTGTAAAAGGAATAGAAGATCGAGCGTTTATATTTTCCCCTTTAATACTTCCGTTTTTTTCAACTTTCCCGATATATAGTGCGGGAGATGAACCTATAAAAGAAGATAATCTTATAACATCATCTTCAATAACCCCTTCTAAAAAACGAGAGTCCCCGGTAATACGCAGAAATGTTGCTGTTACAACTCCTTGGGTCTGTTTAAAAATTCCCACTGCCTTTTCCTCTTTGCCATTACCATTCTGAAAAACTACATCGTAGGTTCCGCTTATATCCGCAATAGGCGAAGAAGATGCCTCATTAAAACGATATAGCATGCCTTTTTTTGCCTGAACAGGTGTAGCTGTTCCCTTAAGATCTTGCCTCCTAAAAAAGCCATTCAG
This sequence comes from Sediminibacterium sp., assembly GCA_017537025.1. GTDB lineage: Bacteria > Bacteroidota > Bacteroidia > Chitinophagales > Chitinophagaceae > Sediminibacterium. Next base: position 255,048 of record JAFWCB010000008.1, on the reverse strand, counting down.
GAGATTTCCTTCCAGTTTAAAAGCAAGCTCATTTTCAAATAATGGTAATGGTATAAAAACAGAATCACCTGCAATCCTAAGATCACCGGTGGGGAATCGTTCTTCCCCATTCACCAGAAATCCTTTCAACGTAGATCCTGCTTCACGTATAATAAAATTAAAGGGAACCTCAACTCCGGGTTTGATGGAAAAAACACCACGCCAATTACCTGTCAACGATTCAGTTTTTGTTTGTCCATTTACGGAAATCACACCATAGAAGCCTACTAAGAATCCCAACAAATATTTTTTATACATATCAATTTTTTTAAATTTTTTTAGTCTACTAAAATAATAGACAAAAGTAAAATAAAATTTATTTATTACTTAATAATAGTACACTATTAATAAAAAGTCTTGCAGTTCCAAGCCAATAACTTCTATACGTAGGATCATCTGCAAACAGCACAACCTGACCGGCTCCTACAGCACTTTGGATAATGGCAGCCGAATTACTAATTCGCGAGATATTTTGTTTTGAGGCATACCCATTGATGAAGGGCTTATCGGTATATTTCGCTACTGTGCTATATGGGTTAGCACTTTGCGCTAACAGGGTAGATCCGTTTTTATTGATAAATAATTTTCGAGAACTTACCCCGAAAGCAATAGGATGAGAGATGTCTAAGTCACTTACAAAAATTGCTCCATTAATACGTTTGGCACCCTCATTATCTTGTTGCGTAATAAAATCAAAACGGTCTGGCTGACTTGGTTTGGCAACAGTTTTATCGGCCGTTACGGGAGCTGGTTCATTCGGTGTAACCCTTTGAACGGTATTTAGATTAGAAGCATTAATACTTCTCGCCGCGTCTATTTCTGAAGGAAGAATTCTTTCTTTAACGATATCATTTTGAATGGCCCATGCACTTGCATTTTGGAAAGTAATCAACGTACCTCCATCGGAAATCCAATTTTTGATTTTATCGACAACCGCCTTATCCCATGCGGCATAAGATCCTCCAGGCAATATCAGAGTATTATATCGCTTTAATGAAATACGGGAGAAATTAGAAGGGTCGATTTTTACAACAGGTATTCCTAAATGATGCGATAATAAAAACCAAATCTGACCAGCCTCACTGGTAGTAACACCTTGACCAAAAGCTAATGCCACTTCGGGTTTTTGGATAGATCGTATATTACTGCTACCTAAATCTATTCCTTCGGCACTAAATCCGGTATTAACAGCGTACACATTAATTCCGGAGAGATTAGTAACTTTTTTCAATAACCTATATAAACTATCAGCAGATATACGCTGACCGGCTACCGGTATGATAAGACTTCCATAAGAAAAACTTTTTTTCTTACCATCATTCACTATAGAGCTAAACGGTTTATACGCTGCTTTTACTAATAATCCTTCAGACAAAAGCTGATAAAGAAATTTACTCGCATTGAAGTCGGTATATTCCGCTAAATAAGCATAATTCGAAGCAGCTCCGAGTATATTTCCTTTTGGAAATGTTGTTTTGTTAACTATAGTACCTTTTTCAAAAGTAGGTGCATTAATTTTTGCATACTGTAATCCATAGGCATGAATAACACTCCAGCCTGTATTATCATAATAAATACTGTCTTGCAGAATATTCTCTTCAAACAAAGAATGTACAATTAAATAGTTAGGTTGTTCTGTTGGTACTATATAAGCTTTCCCTTTTTCAAATTTTTTTCCTTCTATTTGCTGGTCTGTAGATAGTTCATGAACGGTAACCCTATGAGTTAATAATAACTCTAGGAATTTTTGAGTGAGGGTTTCATCTTTACTGTCTCCAAAAATAAATGCTTTGGTACCACTAGCTTTTGCTTTATCAATAGCATATTTGAAAAGATCCTTTTGTACTTTAAAAAGATTTGTTTTTTCTGCGATTGCTCCTCTGATAGTAGAAAAGCTGGTAGCCAAATGATTCCGAATTGAAAAAGGAAAAGTTAGAATCCCGTTGGTTGTTTCTCTCACAATACCTCCTGAACTAGCTTCTTCAAAAGTAGCCGCCAAGCTTCCATAGAATTTGGGATAGGTACTACCATAGATAGGAGAAAGATTATCATAATTCTCTTTGGTGAAATAAAGTGACCCTATTTCATCCAGAGCCTTGGCATGGTATTTTGCTAAAACAGCATTCTGCTCATACAGAAACGAAGGAATGATCGGGCTTTCATGTCGCTTAGGAGTAGGTTCAAAATAATACGTAGCATTAGCTCCTTGCTCATGAAAATCGATTTGAACATTTGGATACCATTGATGGAAGAAAGCTACCCGATTCCTGCTCTCTACATGAACCAGGTTTAACCAATCTCTATTCAAATCCGCAAAATAATGGTTAGTTCTACCTCCGGGCCAAGCTTCCTGATGTTCCTTATCATTCCCATCAGCAACCGGCGGAAAAGATTTATAGTTATTATACCAATTTGCAGCACGATCTCTTCCATCCGGATTTAATGAAGGATCGATAAATATAACAGACTCTTTTAACCAATCTTCGGTTTCTTTATCCTGATTGGCAGCCAAATAATAACCTGTCAACAAACTAACTTCACCACTTGATGACTCATTACCGTGAACACTATAACCCAATAAAATGACCACTGGTGAAGACTTATCTAAAATCGGCTTTGCCGGATCAACCAAACTGAGGTGTTCTTGCCTGATGGTTTCTAAGCGATTAAAGTTTTCCGGAGATGTTATGGTTACTATAATCTGTTCACGCTCTTCATAGGTTTTCCCAATGGTTTGAACATGTACTCGATTACTCGTTTTCGCTAGCTCGCGGAAATAAGCAACGATCTGATCATGCCGAGTATAATGAGATCCAATGGGATACCCTAAATATTGCTCAGGTGAAGGAACTTTCGAATCAAAATTATTTGATTTTGGAAAAAAATACGGTGCCTGTGCATTCGACTGAAAGAATAATATTATTCCTGCAAATACAGATAATAAAAGTTTTATTTTACTGGTAAGTGAATACATATGTACATTTTTTAGTTTTTAATAATTTTAATATCCGGGGTTTTGTACTACATCAGGATCAGATAATACATCAGACAATGGAATAGGAAATAGCCATCTTCTTTTATCTGTTAAACCTAAAACATCACCTGCACGTTCCGTTCTTACCAAATCGAACCAACGGTGCGGTTCAAAGGCAAATTCAATGGAGCGTTCATCTTCAATAGCTAATAATATGTCTGATTGTGTTAGCGCTGTAGAACCTGTTAATCCTGCTCTTCTTCTAACTACATCAAGATCGGCCACAGCACCGGTAAGATTATTTTGTTGTGCCCTAGCTTCTGCTCTAATAAGATATAATTCAGCAATTCTAATGATATAAGAGGGATCCACACCGGTTGTAGTAGTATTATATAATACCCCATATACATTATTTCCTGTACCTGCAATAAGCGCGCTACGAGAACCCCCTATTAAAGGATTGGAAACCTTAGCCACAAAAGGGTTAGAAGGCTTTAATGTATACTGGCCACCAAAAGAGCTAGGATACCATAAATTCCAGAATGTATTCCTATCATTGGCAGAAAAACTCAATTCGAATACAGACTCGGTTGTAAGAAATGGATTTGTAAAAAAGTTTCTATAAGGTGTTACTAAGGCGTATTTTGAATTCGAAATAACCTGTGTAGCATAGTTTTCAGCATCAGCCCACTGTTTTCTATACAAATGGAGTCTTGCCCGAAGTGCCCTTACGATACTTTTTTGTGCACGATTTCTGGTTGTAGCATCATCGGGCAATAATTGTTCCGCCTTAATTAAGTCGGATAGTACTTGGTCGTAGGTTTGATCAAGTGTGCTTCTTTTAATCCCTTTTAAAACAGATAGATCAGAAGTGGGTTGTAGTTGTAATTGAACACCACCCCATCCACGACCAAGATCAAAATATCCCAAAGCTCTTATAAAGTAAGCCTCACCGGTAATCTGATTTCGTTCGGCATCGGTTAAACGTACGTCTTTAACCGAAGGTAATGCAGCAATTATGCTATTAGCAGAATTGATAGCTTTATATATACCCTGATATGTTGCAACAGTAGTTACATTGTCGGCAGGGATAGCATTCTGATCGAGTTGTAAATACTGACTTAAAGTACCATTAAAAATTACATTATCTGCAGTAATAGTTCCAAGCGTTGGATAATTACTTGCATAGTAACCTTGGACAGCATCATAGGCTCCAATAATAGCAGCTCTTGCCGTACCAACATCTGTAATAGCATTGGAAGCATCTAGAGAGTTATTAGGGATTTCATTTAGGTATTTTTTACAAGAGCTAAATACAATAACTAAAAAAGCAGTATATAAATATTTATGAATTATATTTTTCATGTCTAAACAATTTAAAAGTTTACATTAACACCTACCTGTATGGTTTTAGGTTGAGGAACAGTTGCCCAATCATATCCGGTTGTATTTTGATTGTTGCTCTGAGAGTTAACCTCAGGGTCTAGGCCATTGTACTTAGTGATAGTAAATAAGTTAGTAGCTTGTATATAAGCTCTTACTCCACTCAGTTTCCATTTAGTAACTAATTCAGTAGGAATATTATATCCAAGTGTAATGGTTCTTAAGCGAATAAAAGATCCATCTTCTAAATAACGACTACTTAAATTAGCCACATTTCCACCATAATTATTAGCCGGACTGTTATTGGCGCTTGGATTACCGCTGTATGTAGTTAAGCGAGGGATATCGGTGATATCTCCTTTTTGCTGCCAACGATTCAACTGTCTAGGTAAAAAACCAATATTCGCCTGTGTGTTTCCATGAACTAAAAAGAAATCATTCATGTTCATAATCTTGTTTCCTTGTTGGAAGTAAACGAAAACACCTAGATCGAAACCCTTGTATCTGAAATTATTGGTTAGTCCTCCCGTAAATTTAGGAAGTGCGTCTCCAACAATCTGTCTGTCTGCAGCGGTAATAATACCATCTCCATTTACATCTTCATACACGGCATTACCGGTATTGGGGTCTACATACAATTGTTTATACAGTTGAAAAGAATTCACCGGGAAACCCTCTCTTAAAATAGAAATATTTCGTCCTGAAGCTCCCAAAGAAATATCGGAAGCCAATTTTTCAATTCTATTTTTATTGTAAGAAATATTAAAATCAGATGACCAACTAAACGACTTCGTTTCAAGGTTTACAAATTTCAAAGTTAGTTCTACCCCTTTATTGCTAACAGCACCAAAGTTCTGTAAATAAGATGCAAAGCCCGAACGATAAGGAACCGGTACATTCAGGAGCAAATCATAAGTATATTTATTATAATAGTCAATGATCGCTGTTAATCGATTATTCAATACACTGAACTCCACCCCTACATCCGTTTGTCTGGTTGTTTCCCATGTTAGATCAGGATTAGCAAGTTGTGTTGGTGCATTACCCGGTAAATCAAGATAGTTATTGCCTGAATTCCATAAGCCGAGTGCTGCATAAGATCCTATACCATTCTGGTTCCCGGATGTACCGACGCTGACTCTGAATTTAAGTTCATTAAAAATATTCAACTGCTGAATAAAAGATTCTTGTCCGGCTCTCCAAGTAAACCCTCCGGAAGGAAAATAGCCCCATCTTTTATTGATTCCAAATCGGGATGATGCATCTGCCCGTAAACTGGCATCGAAGGTATATTTATTATCATAAGTATAACTTGCTTTTCCAAAAAATGAAATCAGTTTCGCAATGGAACGTGATGACGATCCTGTTCTAATAGAAGCCACTGAAACAGCGGTAAGATCATTAGAAGCAAAGCCTGTTCCACTAGCGGAGGTATTCTGATTCAATACCGTATTTATGGTATTACCTATAAGTGCATTGATAGCATGCTTTCGGCTTTCGCCAAATGTTTTGATATATGTTAGTACTTGCTCATTCGTAAGAATAATTGATTTAGATTCTGAAGAGCTGGCAGATCCGTTATTAGCAAGACCGGCGGCTGTAAGTGTATTTGAATAATTATTTTCATATACACTGGTATTATCTACGCTCCAACTACTTTTTAGTTTTAGCTCGGGTAGAAAACTATATTCGAGATAAATATTTCCGATTGTTCTCCAGCTTTCAGCTTTATTATTAAGGTTATCTATTAAAGCCAAATGATTATCAAAACTACCATAACGTGCATAAGTGCCATCGGTATTAAATACAGGTAAATAAGATCTGGGGAAAAGAGCAGAATTAATAACTCCCTGAGGATTATTATCGTTACTGCTTACATTTCGAAAAGTGCGGCTGATATTAATGCTATTTCCAAGTTTCAGATTCTTACTCAAATAATTGTCGTAATTGAATCGAAGGCTATATCTGTTAAAATCGGTAGGCTTTACGATAGATTGTTGATTGAAATAACCAAAAGCAAGAAAGTACGTACTCTTATCTGTACCGCCTTGAACAGATATATCATAGTTACTTGTTTTAGCAGTTCTAAAAAGATCATCAGTTCTAAAAAAAGTAGGCTGCTGATCAGGATTTGGAATTAATGTAGCAGAAGATGGAGGTAATCCATTATCTATAGCGGTATTAATTCTTGATTCATTGGTAAGCAAGGCTGTTTCGGGACCGGTAGCAACACGAAATTTATTTGTTGGGGTCGACCATGCTTGATAGGTATTGAACTGTATTCTGGCCTTACTATTCAATTTACCTCTTTTAGTAGTAATTAGCACCACGCCATTCGCACCCAGAGAGCCATAGATGGCAGTAGCATTTGCATCTTTAAGGATTTGGATGGTTTCAATATCCGACGGATTCAAATCGGCCAGTGGGTTCGACTGTTGCTGATTCCCCAATCCGGTATTTACTAAATTATTACTATTAATAAAAACTCCATCTACAATGTATAATGGATCTACAGACGCATTGATAGAATTATTTCCACGAATTCGAAAAGTGATACCGCCTCCCGCAACACCGGAATTAGCAGTTACCTGAACACCAGCCGCTTTACCCTGTAATAATTGATTTATACCGGGAGCGGGTATGTCTTTTACCTCGCTTGCTTTAACTGTTGTTATGGAGCCCGCAACAAATCTTTTATTTTGAACACTGTACCCTGTTACAATCACATCATCGAGTACTTTATCTGTTTTTTGAAGTTCAATAGTGTTGATTTTTTTTTGAAAAAGTGTCACGTTTGATTCACTATACCCGGTATAACTGATAATCGCATTAACAGAATCAGATTCGGTAATGAGGGTAAAACTACCGTCGTTGGCAGTTATGATATTTTGTTTCTGACCAGATTTGGTAATCTTAATAAGAGCGCCTGCAAGTGGGTTTCCTTTATCATCAAATACTTTTCCGCCGATAATTTTCTGTGCCGAGACCTGTATGGATACAATCAGGCTCAATGATAGCAATAGCTTTGATATATGTATATACATAATTTTCTTGTTTACAATAAAAATGATAGGAGCAATACAAATGGCAAGTTTGTCTGTACCTACTTAGGAACAGACCGTAGAACTAAAGGATCAACAACAACATCGATCCGAGAAGATCGAAATAGGATATAAATTCGTTTCAAAAACAGGGCTCATTACATAATTTTCCACAACGCTAAATTTCATTAGTCTACTAAAATAGTAGACAAAATTACTACAAATTAGTCTTCCTCCAAAATAAAAGTCTACTAATTTAATAGAATTATATAATTTTACCTAAAAAAGATATGTTACCAATAGCGATTTACTATGAACATCCCGACTGGTTTAAGCCTTTATTTGCGGAGCTGGAAAAAAGAGGATTACCCTTTGAAAAAATTGATGCGGTTAATCATCAGTTTGATATTGCAGACGGTACCAGAAAATATAGTCTTGTTTTCAATAGAATGAGCCCCTCTGCGTATCTAAGAAATGGAACTCAGGGAATTTTTTATACGCAGTCTTATTTAAAATTTTTAGAAGACAATGGTGTACCAACGATAAATGGTTACAAAGCGTTTCAATATGAAACATCGAAAGCAAACCAGCTCTCCCTTATTCAAAAACTTGGCTTCAAATATCCTAAAGCTAAAGTGGTAAATCATAGTAGCCAATTAATTAGAGCTTCCCATGGATTAAGATTTCCTATTGTTGTAAAAGCGAATATTGGTGGAAGTGGTGCCGGAATCGTGAAATACAATTCAGAAGCAAGCTTAACAGAAGATATCCTGCAAAACCAGATTGATTTTGGTATTGATCATACAGCATTAGTACAAGAATATATTCCGGCGAGAGGTGGCTATATAACAAGAGTTGAAACGTTAGGGGGCAAATTCCTTTATGCCATTAAAGTATACACTTCCGGCGAGTCATTTAATCTTTGTCCGGCAGATATCTGTCAAACTACAGATGGTAAAGAATTGGTACGAAATGCTTGTGCACTCGATGCGCCAAAAACCGGATTAAGAGTAGAAGCATACAATCCGCCGGCAGAAGTGATACATGCTGTTGAAAAAATTGTTCAATCAGCGGGTATTGATGTGGGAGGTATTGAATATATCATCGACGACCGGGATGGTGAAATCCTATATTATGATGTAAATGCGCTATCCAATTTTGTGGCAGATGCTGTAAATGTTATCGGCTTTAACCCACATGAAAGATTGGTAGATTTTATTGAGGAGAAAATTTATGCAAAAGAGCCTTTACAAGTTGCTCACACATTTTAAAAACATACTATGAAATTTGGATATTGGTTACCTGTTTTTGGAGGTTGGTTAAGAAATGTTGAGGATGAGCACATGTATGCCGATTGGGAATACATTAAAAAACTCACGATCAGAAGTGAAGATTTGGGATATAGTATTTCATTGATTGCCGAATTAAATTTGAATGATATCAAAGGCATTCATGCACCCAGTGTAGATGCCTGGAGTACCGCTGCGGCCTTAGCTGCAGTAACAAACAGCATCGAATTAATGGTTGCCGTAAGGCCTACTTTCCACAATCCAGCATTACTGGCTAAAGCTGCTGCTAATATTGATCATATCAGCAATGGCCGACTTTCATTGAATGTGGTAAGTAGTTGGTGGAAAGACGAGGCCGAAAAATACGGTGTTCAGTTTGAGCAGCACGATGATAGGTATGCGAGAACAGAAGAATGGTTATCTGTTGTAAATGGTGTATGGCAACAGGATCATTTTAGTTTTTCTGGAAAATATTATACTGTAAAGGATAATGTTTTACAACCCAAGCCCAAATCGAATCCGCGACCATTTATTTATGCGGGTGGTGAGAGTGAGAGGGCAAAGGACCTTATTTCATCTACTTGTGATGGTTATGTTATGCATGGAGATGATCCTGAAGTAATTGCCAGAAGAATAAAAGACTTATCGGAAAGAAGAGAGAAAAAAGGATTACCCCCAATGAAATTTGGGGTTGCTGCTTACAGTATTATTCGGTCAACAGAACTAGAAGTAAAGAAAGAATTGGAAAGAATCACGAACATCAAAGTTGGATCTCCGGGATATGAGAACTATCAACAATGGCTCAATGGAACACAGCTGGAACAAAAAGTTTCTTTGGAGGATTATTCTGTAAGTAACCGCGGACTTAGAACAGGTTTAACCGGAACACATCAGCAAGTATTGGATCGTATCGGGGAATTTGAAAAAATAGGAGTTGATTTCTTTTTATTGCAATGCAGTCCACAATTAGAAGAGATGGAAAGATTTTCGGAAGCGATCATTCAAGCGGAATATGCGTGATCTGATACTATCTAGGTATCGGCACATTGCTGAATCAAAGTGCTGTATACTAACCCTAAAATAAAAAAGCTCTGTACTAATAATACAGAGCTTTTTTTGAAGCTGTAGGGGGAGGGATCGAACCTCCACGAAGAAGTTAGCTATAGCACAAAGTTCAGTGGTCGACCCTGGACCCCGACGGAACCGTCGGGGGCTCTATACTACGTTTATCCTTTTATCTTCACCCCCGAGACAAGAGGGCATGTCTGCCGAAAATTTCATCACCCCACAGTATATAAGAACTATCGTTTGTTTGATAAATCAAAAATACAGTAAAAACTGAATTAGTTTAACTATTTTCAATATAATTTTGTAAAATATAGATATTATTCAATTTATTATTACTATATTTGAATATTATCAAAAAATAGATTGAAAATGTCCGGAAAATTGAATCTCGACAAACTCGATTTCCAAATCATTCAGGAAATGATGGAAAATGCAGAGATATCTTACGCCGATTTAGGCAAGAAACTTTTTGTTTCTGGCGGTACCATTCATGTACGTATCAAAAAACTAGAAGAACAGAAGGTAGTGAAAGGTAAAAAACTTTCTGTTGATCTCAAAGCGCTAGGTTACGACATAATTGCATTTATAGGTATTTATCTTGAAAAAAGCTCCATGTATGATACGGTTGCTAAAGAACTCAAAAAAATTCAACAAATTGTACGCCTAAATTATACAACCGGCAATTACTCCATGTTTATAGAAATCGTTTGTAAAGACATTCAGGAAATGCGCTTTGTTTTACACGATGAACTACAGAAAATAAAAGGTATCGAAAGAACCGAAACTTTTATTTCATTAGAAGAAAGTATTAATAGAAATGTTGTTGTTGCACCCCGATAATCTTTTTTATGGAAAACAACCTAAACTTACTTACGCTTATAAAACTATTAGTAAAGAATATACGATTTTTACTTAGCATCTCTGTATTAGCAGCACTCATCGGCGCCAGCACAGCCTTCTTACTCAGTCCCAGGTTTAAAGCTACAGCGAGCGCATTGGCCGGTAATCCTTTACTAAACGATAAAGCCCGACTCAGTAATCCGAATATAAAAGATCTATATTCTTATTTTGGTAATACAGACGACCTCGACAGGCTAAGAGCTATCGCAGAATCGGATACGATACTGTATACAGTTTTTGTCAAAAATAATCTTGCTACATACTATCAGCAAAAAGATGACTTTGTTAATTTACGCTCATTCAGAAAAGATATATCCATTCAACGATCCGATAAAGATCAATTGCTTATTAGTGTTGAGCTACCCAATGCTCAAATAGCTGCAAGCGTTGCCAATGATATTGCCACACAAACCAATATCCATTTACAGTCATTAATAAAAAAAGAAGAAGATAAAATTATTCAGGCAATCAGCAACTCTATTCAAAAAAATAAAGACTCCCTAAACAATCCTACCATTAGCGAAACAGGTAAATTACAATTAGAAAACATAATCAGTAATCAGGAAAAAACGATAGCGGAATGGAAACAACAACAAACTGTTTCTCCCAATTTTTTAATTCTTGCCGAATACGCTAATCCCACTCGAGTAGAAATAGTTCCGAACAAAACTTTACTAATTACACTCATTACCCTCAGTGGTTTTATGATAGCCTGTGTAATTGTAGCTATAAAAAATAGATTAGCCTGATGCTATGAGGCTTATCTTCTATATATTATTCGCGCTACTTCCACTTTCCACCGAATTACCCATTGGTGATTCTTTGTCGCTCGATTTTCCTTTTGAACCTATACTCATTATACTGAGTTTTATTACCATTCTATTTATTTGCTATTCACCTAAATACTTTTACGCCGTTTTACAATCTCCGTTGCTATTACTCATTAGCGCACAAATGGTATGGTGGCTCATCAATATTATCTTTTCTACTACCCCCCTCTTATCTTTTAAATTTTTTCTCGCCAAGTGCTGGTATATCATACCATACTGTATATTGCTACCACTTGTTATACAAGAAAAAAAACATTGGATAACACTCGCAAGTTGCTTATGCATAAGCATGAGTATCATGATTATAGTGGCAATAGTTCGGCATGCCGGCTTCCAATTTTCATTTATTGGCATCAACAAAAGCCTTTTCCCTTTCTTTAGAAACCATGTAAATTATAGTGCGCTCTTAGTATGTTTATTCCCAACGGGCTATATTTTGTTAAAAGCATCCGCGCCAAAAAGCAACCTACGTTTAGGGATATCAATTTTACTTGTAATAGCTTTTGCCGGATTAATTGTAGCTTATTCCCGCGGTGCTTGGCTGGCATTACTTGTTGGCATATTAGCGTATGGGTTTATTAAAAAAGGAATCATGCAAGTAGCCATAACATTTAGTGCTATAGCTATCTGTATTTCCATTTTTGTGATGGTACAAAACCAACGTTTCTTAAGTTTCCGACCTAAACACGATCAAACTTATTTCCATGAAAAATTAAATGAACATTTAGCAGCTACCGTAACATTAGAAGATGTTTCAAACGGAGAACGTATTTATCGGTGGATAGCCGGGGCTTATATGGTTGCTGATAAACCCATAACCGGATTCGGCACCAATAGTTTTTACCCTACTTATAAAGCCTATACCCTACCTGCTTATAAAACCTGGGTCAGTAATAATCCTGACCATTCAACTGTGCATAATTATTTTTTATTGACAACCATTGAACAGGGGCTTCCGGGTTTATGTATATTTCTATTGCTGATAGTATATATGTTTGTTTACTGCCAAAAAATATATACCCATTCTTCAAACCCACTTCACAAACAATTAGCCATTGTTTCCGGAACCACATTGGCCATGATCCTTTTCCTCAATTTTTTTAGCGATCTTTTGGAAACTGATAAAGTTGGTGGGATATTTTGGCTCATTTGTTCCGTAGTTATTTCACTACAATCACAGACGAATTTAGCGGGAAAGCAGCGATATAATTACGAATAGTATCTAATGCTAAGTAATTGTTAAATTAAATTCACCGATATTTTAAAATACATTTAAACTTTTTGTACATTCAGCTATCCAATTAAAAACATCCATTATGAAATCCTTTTTTACTTTTTTAGCTGTTTTATTAGCGCTTGTTTCTTTGTTACTATATGTATGGTTACCTGAGGAAAGAAAAAAGAAAATGACAGGAGCTTAATTTACTTTTCGTTGCTTCCACTCATAACTGCCAAACTTACCTAGCCAGCCCGCAATAACAGTATATATAATATGTAGGGGTTGTAAAAATGGAAATAACCAAAGTCTTTGGCTCACCGAGAAAAAATTGGCTACGGGTATCATAAAACTTAACTCAATGGCAGTTTTAAAAAAAAGCAATAAAACTGCCTGAGAGAATACCCATTCATTCCAGCATCCTATAATAAAAGTAACTAGGATAGAAGCATTTAACAGATACACAATCAGCAACACATAAAATATGGTTTTATCTGCGTAGCTATCGGCTTTACTTGCCCAGCGGATCCGCTGTTGAAAAAAAGCTCGCCAACTGTTTACCGGGGCTGTGTACACAATAGCCCCTCGATGAAATAAGAAACCCATTTTACCCGGGAATTTTTTCTTCATCTTATACATTAAAAGCATATCATCACCACTCGCTATTTGGTCGATTCCGGCGAATTGACCAACATCATAAAAAGCTTGTTTAGCATAGGCTAAATTTGCCCCATTACACATACTATGATATCCGGCAGCTACCGCAGCAGCAGTGATGCCTTGTAAGCTTACAAAATCAAGTAATTGAAAATTACCCAATAACCCATTCTTTTTTTCAAATACTACCGGTGCCGCCACTAATACCGGTTGATATTGCTCTATATAGGCACCTAAAAAATTCAACCAATTACTCCCCATTGTGCAATCGGCATCGGTAGTTACTATCCAATTTCCTTTTGCTTGCGCAATGGCAATTTCGATCGCTTTCTTTTTATAGGCATTAATTATCCTTCCTAGCAAATGATCTTTTAAATAGATTATTCGTAAGCCGGGCAGTATTGATTGATATTGCAAAACTACCTGAGCGGTATTATCTTCAGAATGATCATCTACCACTATCACTTCCATTAAATATGCCGGGTATTGTTGCTTGGCAATAGCTGCTAAACAAGCACCTATATTATTTTCTTCATTACGGGCCGGAATAATGATCGAGAAAAAAATTTGCGGATTAGAAGTAACATTAGGTGTAAATGCTTGCAGCCGATTAAACCAGTGGCGATACAATAATATTAACACCGCGTATAAAAAAGCTAATACCCATATGAAAGCAATGAAAATAAGCATTACCGCAAAGAAAAGCTATTCCTGCATAAGTGGTTCGGCTATTTGTATAGCATATTTTTGATGTAATAATTGGTGACCTGCTTCTATTTCCCTGATATAAACCGAAGGCAGTTTCTTAGCAAATGTGTACCCCCTTTTGGCAACGATTACACGATCATACTTTCCAAAGAAAATATGCAAGGGTATTTGTTTTTTCATAAAAACTTGCTGAAGCCGGGAAATGGATGGACGAAAATTTCGCATGGTCGTCCACCTTTTGTATAACATCAATCGCTGTTGCTCTTCATCTAAATAATATCGTATGAATTTTTCAATACTGGGGTTTAGCAACCGTAACGCAAAAGCCGTTTTCATCAACCCAAACAGCCAACCGGGATTTGCCATAGTGAACTTAAATAAACGATTGCCAATACAAGTTTGTGTAGAGAATCTTTGCCATGGATTCTTATGCAATCCGTCGGGAGCTACTAAAACCAATTTTTTAACCCGCTCAGGAATAGCTTCTAACAGGCGGAATGCTACCCTTCCCCCCATACTATAACCCATCAAAATAAACTGGTTATCAGGCGAGCCTATTATCCTATTTATTATCTCAATAAGCGCATGTACGGTAAAGAGTAAGGGCCCCCTCCAGTCTGTTTTCCCATGAAACGGCATATCAATAGCTATCAGGCTATATCTATCCCCCAATAATTCTTCGAATATCCAATAAGTACCTGCTTCTTCCCCATATCCATGAAAACACAAAATAACATCCTGCCCTTTACCATACTTTATGGCATGGAAGCTCGAATCCTGGTAGGGTATGAAAAACGACTCCATTTTAAAAATTTAGTGTTTTATTCTTGGTAGTATCAAAGAAACGAACTTATTTTGAAATTAGTTGCATAACTAACTATATGTCAAACAACCATTTTAGAAGAGGAGAATTGTACAGTGTTATCAATGGGATGGCTTCAACAGCCGTTGCCAGGCGCTTACAGAAGAATTTTAGGTCTGCCGGACTTGAAATTACCATTGAACAATGGAGTGTTTTATATCATCTATGGAAAGAAGACGGATTGAGTCAGCAAGAACTTTGTAACCGTACATTCCGCGATAAGCCCAGTATTACCAGATTGATAGACAATTTGGAAAAACAAAAACTGGTGAAGCGGGTAGCTTCCCCTACAGATAGAAGAATAAACTTAGTACAGTTAACCGATGCTGCTTTAGAACTGCAACATATTACTATTGACTTAGCCAATCAAACCATGAATGAGGCATTGGAAGGCGTTGAAAAACATGAGATTGAAACAGTGAAATCGGTTTTTCAGAGAGTATATGATAATTTGATGGGAATAGCTGAAACGACGATAGACGATAGACGATAGACCGCCCTTCGACAAGCTCAGGGTGACGGTAGACGACCTGACGTTCTGACGATTTAACGAATAGCTAATAATTAATAATACAATAATAAAAACAATGGAAACCACTAAAACAGCAAATGCCTTACAAGGCGGTGAGTGGATTATCAAAGAAAGTAATCCATTTGAAACTTTTATTCCGGAAGACTTCAATGAGGAGCAATCGATGGTAATGGATATGTGCGAACAGTTTTTACAAACTGAAGTACTCCCTATTGTTGACCGAATTGATAAAATGGAGCCGGGTCTTATGCCTTCGCTAATGGAGAAAGCCGGCGAACAAGGATTATTGTCAACTTCTTTCCCCGAAGCCTATGGCGGATTAGGTAAGGATTTTATTACTTCTACCATTGTAAATGAAGGGCTTGGTGGTGGTCATTCTTTTTCAGTAGCTGTTGCGGCACATACAGGAATTGGATCCCTTCCTATTTTATATTTCGGTACAGAAGCGCAAAAACAAAAATACATTCCTAAGCTAGCCAGTGGAGAGTGGAAAGGAGCTTATGGTTTAACGGAACCAAATAGCGGAAGCGATGCGCTAGGCGCAAAAACAACAGCCAAGCTAAGTGATGATGGAAAATATTATATTCTCAACGGACAAAAATGCTGGATTACCAACGGTGGCTTTGCTGATGTGTATACAGTGTTTGCTAAAATTGATGGCGATAAGTTCACCGGCTTTATTGTAGAAAGAGGTACTGAAGGGTTTACACAAGGTCCGGAAGAACATAAAATGGGTATCAAAGGTTCCTCTACCGTTCAACTCTATTTTCAGGATTGTAAGATTCCGGTAGAAAATGTTTTAGGGGAAATAGGCAAAGGTCATGTTATCGCTTTCAATATTCTGAATATTGGTAGATTAAAACTTTGCGCTGCAACACTGGGTGGATCTAAAAAAGCTGCTGATATCTCTATTCAATATGCAAAAACCCGTGAGCAGTTTAAAATTTCTATTTCAAAATTCGGAGCTATTAAGCACAAGCTCGCCGAAATAGCTATTCGGATGTGGGTATGCGAATCGGCTCTATACCGTTCAGCAAAATGGATTGATGATAAAGAGCATGAATTGCTAGCCGGTGGTAAAGCATTTGCAGAAGCCCTACTGGGTGCTGCAGAAGAATATGCCATTGAATGCGCCATTTTAAAAGTGTATGGTAGTGAGGTGCTCGATTTTGTTGTAGATGAAGGAGTTCAAATACATGGCGGTAATGGTTTTAGTGATGAGTATATGATTTCAAAAGCTTATCGCGATAGTAGAATCAACCGCATATATGAAGGCACCAACGAAATCAATCGCCTACTAACAGTAGATATGGTGTTGAAGCGTGCTATGAAAGGCAAACTTGATTTAATGGGGCCAGCCATGGCCGTACAAAAAGAATTAATGAGTATCCCAGATTTTGGTGCGGAAGAGGAAGGCGAATTTGCAAAAGAAAGAAAAGCAATTGCCAATTTCAAAAAAGCCATTTTAATGGTAGCCGGTGCTGCCGTTCAAAAACTGATGATGCAGTTAGATAAAGAGCAGGAAATTCTGATGAATATTGCTGATATGGCTATTGAAGTATTTCATGCTGAGAGTGCTTTGCTACGTGTAATAAAATTAGCAAATACAAGAGGTGCATCTGCAGTAAGTTTACAAACAGATATTATGCGTACTTATTTATATGACGCTGCAGATCGTATCAATAAAGCCGGTAAAGATGCATTGAACAGTTTTGCAGATGGAGATGAGTTACGTATGATGCATATAGGCTTAAAGCGTTTTACCAAAGTGGAACCATTTAATACCAAAGATGCTCGCAGAAGAATCGCTGATCAACTGATCGCCGATAACGGATATAAATTTTGATCCGCTTGCCATTATAAAAACCCTCCCCGCCTAAGCAGGGAGGGTTTTTTGTATCTTCATACGATGAAAGTAATTACGCTCATATTTTGTATAAGCTACTTTTTGACTGTAAAAGGGCAATCTGAGAATACCATTTATCTGCGCAGCAGCGGCAAATTGCCCGCACTGGCATTTAGCTTAGGTGAAGATCGACTGGGTGCTGCAAAAATGGGTTATATAGATACCAATATTTTATTGAGAATCGTAGATTCCACTAAAGATCAATATACCATCCAATTATCCAAATACCGCACTGCGTATATAGATAAATCTTTTACAAAACCCGACTCGTCTAAGGTTGTCAAAAAAAACACTTACTTAAGTAACTCTTTTATAGCTAAAGGTGATTCCCTGTTTGATTATGTAAATATCAATTTAGAAGAAAAACTACCCTTTCGCACATGGATGGAACTAAATCCATCTCGTATTATGCTTGAAATTTTTGGTGTACAAAGCAATACCAATTGGGTTACTCAATTACGCTCTTTAAAGGAAGTTAAAAATGTGTACTATAATCAAACCGAGGCCGATGTAATGCAGGTAACCGTTGAACTAACACATCCTCAATTTTGGGGTTATAGTGTTGGGTATAAAGGGAAAGCTTTGAGCATAAAGGTAAAAAGGCAACCACCATCACTTGATATCCGAAAATTAAAAATTGCCATAGACGCCGGACATGGAGGAACAAATGCCGGTGCAACCGGGGTAAAATTGCAATTAGCAGAAAAAGAATACACTTTATTGTTTGCCAAAGCACTACAGAAGACGTTAAAGAAGGTGGGCGTAAAACAAATTATCATGACACGCAATACTGATACCAGCTTTGATAATAAAGACCGTATTCTCTGGTTGCAAGAACAGAACCCTGATTTTTTAATAAGCTTACATTTGAACTCAAGTGTAAAAGCAGAAATAAATGGCGTAAGTACGTATTATAAACATATTGGCTATCGCCCACTCACACAAGCTATTCTCAATAGAATGCTAGAACTCAAACTTACAGAGTTCGGCAATATTGGTCATTTTAATTTTGCACTCAATGCCCCAACAGATTTCCCGAATTGCCTTGTTGAAATTGCCTTTTTAAGTAATGAAGACGATGAGAAAAAAATAGCAAAACCTGTTTTTCATACACAGGTAGCTCAAAAAATTCAATTGGGCATTACCGACTGGTTAAAATCATTATCGCCGAACTTCAACACGCGTACCAACAGGTAGTAGATCAAATAGCTCTTTAATGTAAGTATTTTTAGTGCTAACACAACCTTCAGTCCAATTACGATATTGATCGATAGCAAAATCCTCATTAGGCCAGGTACCATGGATGCCTATCTCGCCACCTATTTTGGCACCATACGGAATTTTTCCTTCCGCTTTTCTTTGATTGAATTTGGCAATACTTTCCTCATTAGGGTAATCAATACTCATAAAATACCCCCATTTGGGGTGCTTTCTTTTTGCTGTTATATGAAAAGTGCCTTCGGGTGTTTTACGATCACCTTGCATCATTTTATCTCCTAAATCATTACTCCCAAAAACAACCGGATAAGTAGCCATCCATTCCCCATCTGCGTCATATACTTTTAAAGCATATTCGCTTTTAATAATGTATACAGAATAACTGTCTTTATCGGCATGAGTAAGTAATCGCTTCGGTTTTCGAAAAGAAGTAAACAAGGCAATGATAGCCAGCAAAAATAGAGAATAACGTAGGGTATTCATGTATCTAAAACGTCTACTAAATTAAAACGAAACCGGTTAATAAAGATTGTAGCAGCTTGTTAATTTTTAAATCGTTAACAAAAAAAGCCCCGCCTAAGAAAGCGGGGCTATCATGAACATGAGAAAAAATACTTTACCAGCTACTGAAACGTAAACCTATTGCATAAGGGAACTGTTCGAGCCTGGTTACATCTTTTTGTAGTTTATTCAAACTATAGGATCCGTATAAACGAACCGGCCCTATTCCTAATTCACCAATGGCAGCTAATCGCCATGGTTCCATATCAAAATTTCCATTTATTTTTTGCTTGCCACGCTCACCACTAATTTGCTTGTTTCTGCTACCCACTAAATAGCCTGCACTTACACCTGCACTAAAACTAAACCCGTTTCTTTTGTTTGGTGTGGTATTTACATTAATCATGAAGGGAACGGTAAGGTAGGATGCAAATAATTTATTCTTACTAAATCCGATCGAGTCGTTGTATACAAACGGTACCGGATCTTTTCTATAACTCAATCGGGTATCATATCTGAAATTGTACATTTCCAAACCTAGTCCGTATTTCAAATTCAATACATGCTTACTAACATTGAGTTTTTGCATGAAAAACCAAATATTTACATTGCTTGTTTTACCTGTATTTAACCGGTAACTATTTTGATTAACAGGGCCATCGGCAGGGCGAAACGTTTTGAAATAAGAACCGGCTTGAGCATAACTATAGTCGGTATTATCTCTCAAATTGGCAAAACCTAAATCGAAAATCCACCAGTTCGTACTAATATTTTTTTTCTTAGCCGGACTTCTAACAATACTACGTACTGTGGCATTTATATCATAATCTTTTCGACCGGATGATCCCATATCAGATCCACTGTCAGTTGACTTATTTTTCTTTATGATAAGAAAATTACCTACCCTAACCGTATCGGTTTTTGTTGCTGAGCTATCTGTTTGAGCAAATCCCTGCTGGGCAATAATCAATATTGCCATGGTACTGAATAACCTTTTCATACTATCTTATTTTATTTTAATCGCTGTGGAGAAGTATCCGTTTTATCTTCTTCCTGTTTAGCTTTCGATTTGAAAATACTTCCGGCTTTTCTAAGAAAACCACGAAGCTTGTCTTTATTTATTTCGATGGCGCCAACATATAAACTCTTATTATTATCGTCAGTATCTATTTCTTTATAAGAAACCTTCTCTGCTAGTTGATGCATTTCTGTTTCCTGAGGTTCAGTTTCTGCCTTTGCTATCGCTGTTTCATGTGCCCTACTCACTGTTTCCGTACTTGTAATAGGTGTGCGTAACCCTTCTGAAACTATTTGCTCTGCATTATTTTTCGGAACAGATACTTGTGCCAGTTCTTGTTCATTGCTACTAATAATGCTCGTTTTCGCATCATCCTTCTCTACTTTATGAATACTGGTATTTATGGAACGTACTAAGTTATTTTCTGTTACACTTGCTATATTATTTTTTTCATTTGTAGGTGCGAAAGATGATTGCGCAGTAATACCCGACTTAATAGATTTATTACCGGAACTGGTATTACCGGCAACTATAGCATCTGTATTTGCATTTGTATTTTTAGAAATAAACCAAACAGAAAATAGCGCAGCGATGAAAACAGCAGCTATTGCAATTCGGCGTATATAAGGTATCAATACAACCTTTTTTGATTCTTTCCGATAAAGTATTTCTTTATTTTCAAAAACAATATTTTCAATCGGTAATACAGTTTGTTGAAGTGATAAAAATTCTTCTTGTAAAGAAGGGTGTTGGAGTACGAATAATTCAACGGCAGCTATTTCTTCTTTCGTAAGTTCTTTATCTACATAAGCACAGAACCAAGACTCATAGTTCTCTAAAGAAATAGAGTTTCCAATCTCTTTTATTAAACCCTGTTTGTTAGGGTAGAAAAAAATATCATCCGGAGGAAGTTTGGTAGCATATAGGGCCTCGAGTTCAGTAACCAAATCGGGATTTGCATCAACAAACAACATCACTTCTTCCTGCTCACGGGCATTCAACTCCCCGTCTACTAATAGCAGAAAATAAGTTTCATAATTATGTTTGTTTATACTCATATTAGCGAACGTTTTCCGGACTCACCAAATAGTTTTTTAAAATAATTCTAGCCCGATGCAGATATACTTTAACCTGACTTTCATTTAAATCCATTATTTGCCCGATTTCTTCGTAACTATACCCCTCATAATCCTTTAACATTACCAAGCTTCTTTGGGTTTCATTGAGTGTATTCAAGGCATCCATCAGTGTTTTTTTCAAATTGCCATGCTGTTGATGCGTAACACCTGTAGTTTCGTCAAAGCCTTCTGTTAATTCTACTCTTTTATGCTTACGAATATGGTCGATCATTTGGTTATACGCTACTGTAAATAGATAAGACTTCGATTTAGCGATTTCTACCTGATCTCTATTTCTCCATAGCTTTTCGAACGCAGTTTGCACAATATCACGCGCATCTTCCTCATGCCTCAGGTTTTTTACAATGAACCTGAATAGGCCATCGGCGTGGTTATTTACACAACTATTATATTCCCTTTCGTTCATAAGCTATTCCCCTATTATACGATTCAACAGGGGTTTTGTTACAGCAAAACTAAAAATTCTTTGGATGTATTAGTAACCGCTGAGTTTAACAAAATAGAATAAGGTACCGGCTACAACAGCAAATAGAAGTAAAGATCCGTAGAAATACCAGCCACCCTTGCGGGCAACAGCAATTTGAGATTCTTGGTCTAATTCCATAAACTCATGAATAATACGAAGAAAAGTAGGTTTACCACCATAGGCAGCAAATGCAATAAGGTAAATAATAGACAATAAAACGATAATCCCTACCCTGCCTGCCAGTTCCCAATAGTGGATTTCGAAGAGCAAATCATATACATCATTCTTCCTATTAGTAAGTAAAAAATATAAAATACTGATACCCACTAATGTAAGAATATTGGCGATCCAACATACGCCAAGCATGTGCACGCCGTTTGTTTTGAATTGCGGTTGCCTTTGAGCACGGATAACCGTGTAATCGTGACAAATGACTGACTTAAATATGTTCATATTCAACAGAAAAACGAATTTTTTAGCTGAATATTGGATTTTTGAAATTTAGTAGTTGATCACTTGCTCCTCTATACCTGCAGGAACTTCTCTCCATTCATATTGCTGATTCCTTAGTTGGGGCTCAAAACCGGCTTCTTTTATAGCATCTTGCATGGTTTTATAAGTAAATCTGTGCGGAGCCCCCGCTGCGCTAACTACATTTTCTTCAATCATAATACTACCGAAATCGTTCGCTCCTGCCTGCAAACATATTTGAGCGGTTTGTTTTCCCACGGTAAGCCAGCTAGCTTGTATATTTTTAATATTGGGTAGCATGATCCTACTCATGGCAATCATTCTAATATACTCCTCCGGGGTGGTAAGATTATGCACTCCCCTAATTCTGGTAAGAAGCGTATCTACATCTTGGAAAGTCCAGGGAATAAAAGCTAAAAATCCTTTTGCATGTTCCGGTTTTTTTGCCTGTATTTCGCGAATACGTACGAGGTGTATGAAGCGTTCTTCAATGGTTTCTACATGCCCGAACATCATTGTAGCACTGGTAGTGATATTGAGTTTATGTGCCTCGTGCATGATAGTGAGCCATTCGTCTGCCCCACACTTACCTTTAGAAATTAGTCTGCGTACCCGATCCACTAATATCTCGGCACCAGCTCCAGGCAAAGAATCTAAACCTGCCTCTTGTAAGGCTTTTAATACTTCATGGTGAGATAGCTTACTTAATTTTGTAATATGAGCCACTTCGGGGGGGCCCAAAGCATGCAGCTTTAAGCTGGGGTATTCTTGCTTTAACTTCCTAAAGAGATTTGCATAAAAATCCAGACCTAAATCGGGATGATGCCCACCTTGTAATAACAACTGATCACCCCCAAAGCGAAGTGTT
Source organism: Sediminibacterium sp. (assembly GCA_017537025.1). GTDB lineage: Bacteria > Bacteroidota > Bacteroidia > Chitinophagales > Chitinophagaceae > Sediminibacterium. Next base: position 231,962 of record JAFWCB010000008.1, on the reverse strand, counting down.
TCCTCAATTTTCTTTCTGTAAACGGGCATTTCAGTGATATAGGCTTCTGCGTGCCCCGGAATTCTGTAGAAATTACAGAACTTACAGTTAGCGATACAAACATTCGTTGTATTTACGTTTCTATCGATCTGCCAGGTAACTTTTCCATGAGGCACTTGTATTTTACGGAGTTCGTTGGCTATTTGCATCAATTCCGTTAGTGGCGCATTTTCAAAGAGATAAATTCCCTCTTCTACAGATAAAAACTCAAAATCCAAAGCTTTCCTATAAAGTACCGATATATCCATTTTTGTTACTGATTGTATATTATAACAAAGGTACTACGGGAATAGTTTGTAATGCAACCTAATTAGGGATTATGTTGTCATGGAATGGGATTATCTTGTTATTTCAAAACGATTGTTATGAGCAGGGGCTTGTTACTGATCTTTCTGTTTTCTTTTTCAGTTGCTATGGCTCAGGAAGAATTTGTGCTTCCTGAATCAAAAAAAATTACCAGTTTCCCCTTTATGCAGCTTAGCGGGGGTATCATTCTTATAAAAGCGCAGCTCGACCACTTTTCCGATTCTTTATTTTTTTATTAGATACCGGTAGTGGGGGCATTTCGTTAGACTCCGCCACCGTTAAAAGACTGAACTTACCGGTTGCTAAAAGTGAAAAAACAATCCGAGGAATTGCGGGAATACGAAATGTTGATTTTACCAATAATCATGATTTGGCCATACCCGGAATGAAAGCAGAAAATTTGGATTTCCATATTAATGATTATGATTTATTAACCAGTGTTTATGGGCAAAAAATTGATGGCGTTATTGGGTATAGTTTTTTTAGAAGGTATATTGTGAAGATCGATTACGATGAAAAACTGATTGAAGTATACACTCCTGGAAATTACCGATATCCCAGAGGAGGATATTTAATGAAACCAAATTTTACAACCTTACCACTACAAGCCGCTCAAATTGAGGATGGAAGGTTGATTGCCAGTCGGTTTATTTTCGATACCGGAGCCGGGCTTTGTTTTCTTTTATCAAAAGACTTTACGGAGGATAGTTCTGTATTTAAATCGTCTAGAAAGTTTTACCCTACACAAGCTGAGGGCTTAGGTGGTAAGAAACAAATGGAACTAACCGTTATCAAATCCGTAAAAATCGGGCCTTATAAATTCAGGAAGGTTCCCGTGCATATTTTTAATGATATATTTAATGTTACCCAATACCCGACACTCGGAGGCATTATGGGAAATGATCTATTAAGGAGATTTAATATCGTACTTAATTATCCTGAACAAAGTATTCATATTAAACCCAATACTCATTTTAAAGAACAATTCGATTATAGTTATACGGGATTAGGTATTTATTTGATTAATGGGGAAATCAGAGTAATAGATGTGATAAAAGGTTCACCCGGAGAAAGAGCAGGTTTTTTACCCGATGATATTATTTTTTCTGTTGAAACTAATTTCTCAAAAAATATTCAGGCTTATAAATCAATTTTCCAAAATGCTATTGGTAAAGTAAAAGTTGTTGTTTTCAGGCAACAAACACCTATTGTTTTAACGCTTGATGTAAAAGATATTCGCAGATAATGGTTTTTCGGTAGTTCTACTGAAATCAATTATTTTGCATGTTGATAGTATGACATGATTCAGTATAATCGTTTTCAACTTAATAATGGTTTAACCGTTTTGGTACATGAAGATACTGCTACACCAATGGCAGTAGTAAATGTTTTGTACGATGTAGGTGCCAGAGATGAAGATCCTGCTAAAACAGGATTCGCTCATTTATTTGAGCATTTGATGTTTGGAGGTAGCATCAACATACCTGATTATGACGAGCCTTTACAGAGGGCCGGGGGTGATAATAACGCCTATACCACAAACGATCTAACCAATTATTATTGTCAATTACCCGCCACTAATATTGAAACCGCATTTTGGCTGGAGAGCGACCGGATGCTAAGCCTGGCGTTTAGCGAGAGAAGCTTAGCAGTGCAGCGCAAGGTAGTTTGTGAAGAATTCAAAGAACATTATATCAATAAGCCTTATGGTGATGTTTGGCATAAAATGCGTGCATTAGCGTATCAGGTTCATCCATATAGATGGATGACTATCGGGAAAGAGTTAAGTCATGTTGAAAATGCTACTATTCATGATGTAAAAGCTTTTTTCAAAAAACATTATACGCCTGCTAATGCTATCCTGGTAGTAGCGGGTAATATTACCACAGATGCCGTAAAGCGTTTAGCCGAAAAATGGTTTGGCCCTATCCCGGCCGGAGAAAAATATATCCGGTGTATACCACAAGAGCCCAAACAAACAGAAGCACGCAAACAAATGATAGAAGCAGAAGTACCATTAGACGCTTTTATCAAAACATGGCATATGGATGGGCGTTTGGATAAGGGATATTATGCCGCTGATTTAATCAGTGAAATATTGGGAGGTGGAGGATCTTCCCGGTTATATCAATCATTGGTAAAAGAACAGAAATTATTCTCTAGTTTGGATTGTTATCATTTCGGGAGTATGGATGCAGGGCTACTCGCAGTTGAAGGGAAATTAGTAAAAGGGGTAAGCTTTGAGCAGGTTGAAAAAGCTATCGGAGAAGAAATTGAAAAAATCAGTACCACACCGATATCTGATAATGAGTTGATAAAAGTACAGCATAAAACAGAGAGTGTAATTGCCTTTGAAGATATGAGCGTAATGAGTAGAGCCAATAGTTTAGCGATGTATGAATTATTAGGGGATGCATCTCTGATGAATACCGAATTAGAAAAATACCATGCCGTTACTGCAATCGATATGCTCAACTACAGCCAAGATATTTTCCGAGAATCGAATAGCAATACTATTTATTATAAAGCGAAATAAGAAGTCTTCATGCTCAACAGAAAAATACAACCTCCTATTACTGATGCCGTAGATTTTGAGCTGAAGTTAAAAAAGTGTGAGCACTACACGTTGAATAATAAAGTACCTGTATATAGTTTAGATGCCGGAATACAGGAAGTAGTAATGATTGAATGGGTTTTTTATGCGGGTAATTGGTATGAGCAACAAAATATAGTGGCAGCCACTACAAATTTTTTACTGAAGAACGGCACTAAACAAAAATCGGCATATCAAATTAATGAGCATTTTGAATTTTATGGTGCTTATTTGAATAGAAGTTGTTATAATGAAACGGCCACAATAACCTTGCATTGTTTAAGTAAACATGTAGGTGTATTACTGCCAGTGGTTGCTGAACTTATCACCGAATCTATTTTTCCGGAATCGGAATTAAGCATTTATAAACAGAATCAAAAACAGCGACTTGAAGTAAATTTGAAGAAATGTGATTTCATTGCCAATCGGTTGATTGATGAGTATATATATGGTATTTATCACCCTTATGGTAAATACACCAGTACCCTTGATTACGATGCTATTGAGAGATCTGCCTTAGCGCAATTTTTTCAAAAATTTTATACAGAAGGTAAATGCATCATTTTTGCAGCGGGTAAATTACCAGCCGATTTAGATAAGCAATTTGAAAATCATTTTGGCAGTCTTCCACTTCAACAGAGAAGCATTCCTAATATTCAGTATAATATCCAAGCAGCAGAAAATAAAAAATATAGAATCATCAATGACCCCGATGGTGTACAAGGTGCTATTCGTTTAGCGCGCCCATTCCCTAACAGGCATCATCCCGATTTTCAGAAAGCACATATACTGAACAATATTTTTGGTGGTTTTTTTGGATCTCGTCTCATGAGTAATATTCGAGAAGATAAAGGCTATACTTATGGTATTCATAGTTTCATACAAAACCATATCAAAGAAACTTCGTGGATGATCAGTACCGAAGCAGGTAGAGATGTTTGTGAAGCAACGATTGACGAAGTATACAAAGAGATGAAAAAACTTTGTGTTGAACCTATTGATGAGGAGGAATTACATTTAGTAAGAAATCATATGATTGGAGGTATATTAGGTGATTTAGATGGACCCTTTCAACTGATTGCTCGTTGGAAAAATTATATCCTCAATGGTATTGATGAAAACTATTTTTATAATAGTATTCAACATATCAAAACCACTACTGCAGAAGAATTGCGAGAACTGGCGCAGAAATATTTACAGCCTGAAGCGTTTTATGAATTGGTAGTGGTGTAAAGTTGGGGAGTCGGAAGAAAAGTCGGTAAGTCCGTGAGCCAGTTGCTTTTACCCTTATTGTACCTAGTTTACTTACTCTACCTATTTTCCCCTATCGCTTTTAGCTCAACCCTTCCATCCCTTTATAAAACCGTTCATCATATTTGCTTTTTTAAAAAAAATTGTAACTTATTGCAATTCAATTACTTATGCAATACATGCATCTTTCTCCTACCTATTACTTAAAAAAAACAGGTACTGTGTGTTGCATAGTACTAAAATATTCCTCATCTTTGTGTTGTCAATGTGATTCTAAAACAATTAAAACATAAAACAATGAACAACACAGTAAACACCCACAAACCAGTTTTCGGTTTAGTAGATTTCTGGAATTTGGAGCGCATGCGCCGGGTAAGAATGCCAAGAAGAAATTTGATCTAACCAATCCCCTCTATTCACTAAACAAACAAACGTTATGGATATTCAGAATACACAAAGCCAAATGCGCAAAGGGGTACTGGAGTTTTGTATTCTCTCCATCATTCGCCAGGGAGAAGTTTACCCGAGTGATTTGGTGGAAAGAATGAAAGCTGCTAACCTTCACATTTTGGAAGGCACACTCTATCCATTATTAACGCGCTTAAAAAACGCAGAGTTACTCACGTACCGATGGGTAGAAAGCAATAGCGGCCCCCCCCGCAAATATTTTGTGATGACTGAGAAAGGGTTAACCTTTTACCAGGAATTGGAACGAACCTGGCAAGAATTAGCAGATGCTGTGCATGTGCTTACCCAACCCCAAGCATCCACAGAAACAGAAAACAACCAAACCAACCTAAACCAAGAAAACTAATCAACTCATGAAAAAGGTAATAAACATAAACTTCCAGGGCAGGGTGATTCCCATTGAGGAATCTGCCTACGACGTACTGAAGCAGTATGTAGAAAGCCTCCGCCGTTTCTTCGCCAATGAAGAAGGAAGAGATGAAATCATCAATGATATTGAAGGCCGTATTGCTGAGCTCTTTGGTGAAACACTTAAAAAAGGTAGCACCTGCATCACTGATGAAGATGTAAATAAAATAATAGCCAGTATGGGGCGCCCGGAAGATTTTGAGGGTGAAGAAAGTAAAGTACAATCTCAGCTTGGTGGCAGCGAGCAACAACAAAGTACCAATCAGCGTACGCAGTATGAGGAAGTCCCTCGTGGTCGCTTATACAGAGATCAAAACGATAAAATACTAGGTGGCGTATGTAGTGGTTTGGCGAGTTATTTACGTGTAGATCCAACAATTGTACGTTTAGTATTTGCACTCATCACTTTCGGTGCTGGTACAGGTATCTTATTATATATTTTGCTGTGGATCATACTCCCTTCAAAATCACTGGAGCATATCACTTCTTCGAAAAGATTGTATAGAAATCCTGAAGAAAAAGTAATAGCAGGCGTAGCTAGCGGTATTGCTACTTATTTTGATATTGCTATTTGGATACCTCGACTAATATTTGCCATGCCGCTGGTAATTGGTATCATAACCAATATTTTCCGCTCCGCTTTTTGGTTCGATTTCGATCCATTTCCCAGCTTCGTCTTTGGCTCTTTCGGCGGTACTTTATTTGTAACCTATGCTATACTATGGGCTGTGATTCCGGAAGCTAAAAGTGCTTCCGAGAAATTGGAAATGCGTGGTGAGAAGGTAGACTTAAACACGATTAAAAATACCATTCAGGAAGATCTGGAAGGATTTAAAACCCGCGCCGAAAAATGGGGCACTGAGTTCTCTGAAAAAGCGAAAGAGTTCGGTAATGAGTTTAGCAGCACGGTAAACCAAAAAGGAAAACAATTTGGTAAAGAAACAGCAAACGCAAGCAGAAGCAGTGCTAATAGAATTGGTAATATTATCGCTACGCTATTCAAAGCATTCTTCCTCTTTGTAGCCGGAGTTATCGCTTTCGCACTTTTTGTAGCATTGATGGCTATGATGACAGCAGGCGTTGCTGCATTCCCATTAAAAGATTTTTTCCTTGATGGCTTTTGGCAAAACTTCCTGGCATGGGCAACCATACTTCTTTTCTTGCTAGTACCTGTAATTGGCATACTTGTATGGCTGATCCGAAGAATTATTGGGGCGAAAGCAGGTAGCAGATATTTAGGTTTTGCTTTCGGAGGATTATGGACATTAGGAATTGTAAGCGCTGTTTTCTTAGCCGCTTTTATTACACAAGATTTTGATGCTCGTGCTAAAGAGAAAAAAGATATTGCTATTCAACAACCCAGTACTAAAAAACTAATCATCAAAGTAGAAGATTCGAGAGTTCGGGTGATAGGTAAATGGTTTCATCTCGAAGGGTTCCTAGGCTACGATGGAGATAGCATTATCCTCAACAACGTAAGTTTACGTATTGCAAAAAGTCCAGATTCTTTATACCATGTATATTATACCAAAATGAGTAATGGTAGAGACGAGAATGTAGCACTAGCTAATATCAATGAAATACATTATGGCTTAACACAAATGGATAGTGTACTGGTGTTGAACCGCGGCTTCAATCTAAAAAAAGGAACCAAGTTTCGTAATCAAAGTGTAATTGTAACTGTACAAGTACCGGTAGGTAAGAAAATTGAGATTGATGAAGAGGTTTCCCGTCGCTTAAAATGGATGCATTTCAAAAAAGGCAATGATAGTTTTGATTGGGATAACGAATGGGAAAATGGGGATGGTAACTGGAGCTCCAACACAGAATATATTATGACCCCTTCCGGTAGAGAAAGAATTGATAAGCGTTCTGAAGAATATAATAGTGATGATGCGATTGAAAATTATAAACGCAGTAAAGAAGAGTTACGGAAGGAATTAGAGCGTAAACAAAAAGAAGCTGAAGAATTGAAAAAAGAATTAGAAAAAGCTCCTGATACTGTAAAATATAAATATCAAAAAGCTATTTCTCTAAATCACCAAGAAGTTACACCTGTTCTAAAAGTAAAAGAAGTAGAACCAAAAAATGAATTGATCGGAGAGTTAGGCATGTTCTCCCTATTTCAAATGGGATCATAAACTCGGTTCAGGTTGGAAAATGGAGCCCTGCACGCCCCGGCGTGTGGGGCTCTACTTATTGAACCCCTAATTCCTGTATTTTTGCGACTCAATTGCCTGATATGAAGAATACCCCGTTTACACAAAAACATATTGCCTTAGGAGCAAAAATGGCTGAATTCGCCGGTTATAATATGCCAATTAGCTATACAGGTATCAACGACGAACATGCAGCCGTTCGCAAAAATGCCGGGGTATTTGATGTAAGTCATATGGGAGAGTTTATCCTGAAAGGTGAACATGCCTTAGATCTTATTCAACGTGTAACCTCCAACGATGCGGCCAAGCTTGTAAACGGACAAGCACAGTACAGTTGTTTGCCCAATGAAACCGGAGGTATAGTAGACGATCTGATCGTATACTGTATTGAGCAAAATAAAGTATATATGTTGGTTGTAAACGCTTCTAATATTGAAAAAGATTGGAATTGGATTAGTGCCAGAAATACCAACCATGTAGAAATGCACAATATCAGTGATAAAACCTGTTTACTCGCTATTCAAGGACCTAACGCTACCAAAATATTACAGCCACTTACCGATATGGATATCATGAACCTCAAATATTACACTTTTGCAAAAGGTGTTTTTGCCGGGGTTGAAAATGTTTTAGTAAGTGCAACCGGCTATACCGGATCGGGTGGAATAGAGATATATTTTGAGGATAGCGATGGCGCCGCCGATAAAATATGGGATGCAATTTTTGAAGCAGACAAAGATGCAGGCATTAAACCAATAGGTTTAGGTGCGCGCGATACACTTCGGTTAGAAATGGGATATTGCTTATATGGGAATGATATTGATGATACCACTTCGCCACTCGAAGCCGGATTAGGATGGATCACTAAACTCAGTAAAGATTTTACTGCCAAAGAAATTATTTCAGCACAAAAAGCAGCAGGTATTGCCAGAAAGCTAGTGGGTTTTGAAATGATTGATCGAGGTATTCCGAGGCATGATTATATTATTAAAGACGCAGCAGGTAATCCTATAGGCAAAGTAACAAGCGGTACCCAATCGCCTTCACTATCAAAAGCCATTGGCTTAGGCTATGTCGCAACATCACATGCTGCTATCGACAGTGAAATTTATGTAGATATCCGCAATTCTCTAGTGAAAGCTAAAGTGGTTAAGTTACCTTTTGCTTAAGGAATGTCACCCTGAGCTTGTCGAAGGGTGTGTGAAGTCCTAAGTGGTTAGTGATTAGTGAATATTACCTAAGGTTCCTATTGCCTTCTATCTATTCCCTTACTCCTTCCCAGGATTCAGCTTATGATAGTATACATAAGAAACCAATAAAATAGCAAGTATTAATAGCGGGAAAAATGTTAACAGTTTCGGGCCATCAATTGCCCAGTTACTAATAATGGCAAAAATGAAATTGAAAGCGAATCCCGCGTAAGCCCATTCTTTAACGCGCCTTGTAACCTGAGGAATTAGAAGCGCTAAAACACCTAAAACTTTAAATACTACTAATGCATTGCCAAAGTATTCAGGATAACCAAGATGACGAATACCTTCTTTAGCAAGCTCAGTTTGAGAAGTAAGTGCTGGCATAACACCCTCAAATAATGCTATGATAATAGTTGCTGTCCAAAAAAATATTTTATCTTTTTTCATGTTAATAATAGTTGTTTACTGCGTAAATTACAAATACTAGAGTAATAACACATCTTTATAGCTATATATTTTAAATACTTACATTGGTAAGCATCACTACACACTATACACTATATCCTATACCTCATGACCACTACATATAAAAATATCACAGCATTTCATGCAAAATCACAAGCTGAATGGCGGAAATGGCTTGAGAAAAATCATGCCAAAGAAAAAGCGGTATGGCTAATCATTTATAAAAAAGAGACGGGGATACCTAGTTTATATTATCCCGAAGCAGTAGACGAAGCCCTTTGTTTTGGCTGGATAGATAGCAAACCCAATAAACGGGATGAAAAAAGCTACTATCAGTTTTTTTCTCAAAGAAAACCTAAGAGTAATTGGAGCACCGTTAATAAAAAGAAAGTAGAAAAATTATTAGCTGAAAATAGAATGGCACCGGCAGGTTTAGCCATGATTGAGCTAGCTAAGAAAACAGGAACTTGGACCGCACTCGACAAAATATCCGCTTTAGAAATACCCAAAGATCTTTCAAAAGCTTTTGAGAAAAATAAAATGGCTAAACAGTTTTTTAATGCATTTCCCCCATCAACAAAAAAAAGTATCTATGAATGGATTAACAATGCTAAAACCGCCGGTACACGCGAAAAAAGGATTCTAGAAACGGTTGAAAAAGCTGCAGAAAACATTCGTGCCAATCAATATAGGCAGCCTAAGAAGTAAAATATTCAATAGCCGGCGGTCGTTATTAGCATATGCGAAAGAATTATGCTTCATTAGTTTTATTTCTCTTCATATTATTCGCTTCTTGTCATCGTAAATCCACGCCTGCCGGGTCTCATTCCGAAACAGAAACAGGCTATGCCTCTTTTTACGCAGATAAATTTGAGGGAAGAAAAACAGCCAATGGAGAGATCTTCAATCAATCCAAACTAACTGCGGCGCATAAAAAACTTCCGTTTGGCACACAAGTAATGGTAACAAATTTGGCCAATGGTCGCTCAGTTCAAGTTCGCATCAACGATCGTGGTCCTTTTGTTAGTGGTCGTATCATCGATCTTACCAAAGCAGCCGCTAAAGAAATTGATATGCTGGGTGCAGGCGTAGCGAGGGTCAGGATCAAATATAAGCGCTAACCACTGACTTATTCAATCTGGAATCTGGAATCTTCAATCTGAAGACGGTTTCAATTTTTAAAAAAATCAGATTCCACATTGAAGATTCTAGATTACCTATTCCTCCTGCACAATCGTTACTTTATTATTATCAACAATTCTATATCCATAGTCATAGCAATACAAATAGGTTTCCCGATTTTCTTTCTCCTGCTGATGGGTATAGTAAGCAAAACTAAAACCTTGTATAAATAATTCTTTAGAAGATACCTGTTTTGCTTGTTTACACGCTGAAAAAGCTGCGGCTAATATTTTCCGGTTTTTTTGCAAGTGGTAATTTATTCTTCTAACATAATTCACATCGGCCGTTACCATAGTATTGTGATAACTGCTTCTGCAATAACTATTACAGAATTTTTTGTCGGTACGACCATAAATTCCTTTTTTACAATACATGCATTGCTTTACTGGTTCCATATATTTTGTGTAGCGGGTTACAACAGCAAAATAATTATTCAGTAAAAAAAATTAACCGTAGAAATACCTAATCCAGAGAATAAAATCACGGTATTCTTGAAGCTATCAGTAAAAAAACATTTACAAACGCAAGTAAATGTTTAAAATTCCCCCCACTTACACGAACTATCGCATATTTACATACATAAAAATAAAAAAAATGAAAAACAAAGTACAATTGATCGGTAATCTAGGGCAAAACCCAGATATTAAAAATATCGGAGAAGAAAAACGGGTTGCTCATCTTAGTGTTGCAACTAACGAAACCTATCGCAATTCAAAAGGAGAAAAAGTTACCGATACCCAATGGCACAGTGTAGTTGCCTGGGGCAAACTAGCTGATATTGCGGAGAAACTAATGGTAAAAGGAACTGAAGTTGTAGTTGAAGGAAAATTAATTAATCGTTCTTATGTAGATAAGCAAGGTGTAAAAAGATATATTACCGAAGTACAGGCAAATGAATTATTAGTGCTAACGAAGAAAGGTACTTGAGAGGCACTATGCACTAAGTATAGTATGGATGTATGAGCCAGTATACAACCGGACCAGTGATAGCAACATAGAGCCACAAGGGCCAAGTTATTTTTGCCAATTTCTTATGTATGGTAAATTTTGCGGTTAATGCTCGATATGCTGTGAACAGAATAAATGGTAGGATTACTGCAGCTAAGAAAATATGTGTTACTAAAATGAAGTAATATAGATAGCGGAGTTTACCAACGGCTACTTTTTCTTCTTCCACAATTAATCCATCATGATCTATATCACCAAACTTAGCTTCACCTGCCAGCAAATGATGCGCTATATACGATACCAAAAAAAGGATCGAAAGTATAAGCGCCGTCATCATCAACCGCTTGTGCAACAAATAATTATTTTGCTTTACTGCTACCAATGCGGCTATCAATAAAACAGCAATAACAGAATTAATAATAGCATTAGCAGCAGCGAAAATGTGAACATTAAAGCCCACATTTACGTTTAGCTTGATCCTGCCCAAAGACACAACCACCGCAAAAACAACTACTGAAAAAATACCAATTAACCAAGCAGCTTGCTTATCATTCTTTTTTAGTACCGGTGCTAGCATATTCTTTTTTTTAGCCGTTAATTTTTCTTCTTTGATTCAGGTAGATCATAAAAAATGAAACTGAAAGTGCTACTATTAGCCACAACCAACTTAAATCAATGATTTTTTGAAAAATTCCACTCTTCTTTTTCTTATCCTTTTCCAGCATGAGCAATCCAATATCCCTTGCTAGTTTTTTTATATCTGCTGAATCTAATCCATTATAATATCCCCTTACTCTATAATCTTTATCGAGAACAACAAAGCGGCTGGTATGTACAAAATCAGGGCTAATAGGTTCCTCACTGAATTTATCAACTTTCAATTGCTCAAATGCAAAATCATAGATTTTCTTCTTATCTCCCGTTAACATCCACCAATTATCATGATTTACACCAAATCTATCTGCATAATTTTTTAACACCTGAGCAGTATCTCTTTCCGGATCTACAGTGAATGATATAAATTGAACAATAGAAGTATCTATTTTGTTCCGAACATTTCCTCCTTTTTTAAAAGACTGCTGTAAGGTGAGCATGTTTTGAGTCATACGCGGACAAATACTTCTACAACTTGTAAAAAAGAAATCTATTACAATAATCTTTCCTTGCTTATCATATAGGCTCACGGTATCCCCTAACTGATTCACTAAACTAATATTCGCAGTTTTATGCCAGATACTATCTGTTATTTCTTTCCCTTTCTCAACCCTTGTAACAACAGTATCTAAAAGATATTTTCTTGGCATATTTACCGCATTATCGCTATTATATTTTAAAATCCAATAGCATCCAAGCGGTACTCCTAAGGCTAGTAAAACTCCTAAAATGGCTTTTCTATTCATAGCATCTAAATAAAAACCACCCCTTTACAAATGGGATGGTTTCTTAAAAATTGAAATACAGTTATTAACTCTTAATGAGTTGCTTTCTTTTCATCTTGTTTACCATCCTTCACTCCGTTTGGCTTCGCCTCTTCGTGCTTTGCTTCACTATCATGCTCTTTCTTTTCAACTTTAATGGTACTTTGTTCTTTAAAATGCGGATCATACGTGTTCCGAAGGTTGCGGAAGGAATTACCATCATATAAGAAGGCCACGATAAACCAAATAAATAATGCTAAAGGCACAACGATGGTCATGATCATATTCTTGATCTCATGCTTCAAATGCATAAAATAGGCTACGATATAAAATGCTTTGGCCAACATCAAAATCACGATTGTACCTTTGACAGCTAACCTAAAACTTGCTCTTTCCAAGGGTATACTTATCATCCAAAATCCTAAAATCAATTCAATAATGGTAAGTACAGTAAGTATGATTGTTACTTTTACTATTTCTTTGGTACCGCCGCCACTATGCTCTTGATGTTCTGCTGTATGTTCCATATTCAGTTAAGAATTACGACTTAAAAATTATGAATTATGAATTAGATCAAATAAAAACAAGTAAATACAAATACCCATACTAAATCTACAAAGTGCCAGTACAAACCTGCTTTCTCAATCATTAAATAATGACCCCTTTTCTCAAACTGATCAGTAAGCGTCATGATCAACATCACGATATTAATAATCACTCCAGAAAATACATGGAAACCATGGAAACCGGTAATCGTAAAGAAATAATTGGTGAAGTTTGTAGACGATGCCGTACCATCATGATTGAGGAAAGGATTAGCGCCCCACCAAGCACCTTCATGGTGTAAATGCGTCCACTCCCAAGCCTGACAACTTAAGAAAGCTAGGCCTCCAATAATCGTCCATATCAAATTTTTTACTACTCCTTTTTTATCCATATTATGACCTGCATGTACAGCCAATACCATCGTAACAGAGCTGATAATTAGGATGAAAGTCATGATACTCACAAAAACCAATGGAGCGTGTACCCCTTCCGGTGCAAATGGAAAGCTTTTAAACACTTCATTAGGGTCGGGCCATCCATTTGTTGAAAAACGGATAGTTCCATAAGAAATCAAAAATGCACCGAATGTAAAGGCATCACTCATGAGAAAATACCACATCATAAGTTTGCCATACTCTACGTTAAAGGGGCTTTTACCACCTCCCCATAATTTAGTACCCGGTGCTGTTGCAGTTGTTGCCATAACGCTCGTTCGTTTCGTTTACAAAAGTATTGGCTAGACGCCAAAAAAGCTGCATAAAAGTCAACTTTTTTATGTTTATCCGATCCAATTATAGAATATGAATAAATAAATCCAAAGTATATCTACAAAATGCCAATAAGTACTCACTAAATCTATCGATATACTACTATATTGCTTTACTCTTCCGGCATAAGCTCTGATAAAAATCACTAAAATAGCTATTACGCCACCCAGTACGTGAAGCATATGCAAACCGGTAATAACAAATAAGAAAGAAGCGGCTGAATTACTCTTTACCCCTGTTAAGGCAATATTTCTCTGCTCGAGGTTTTGAAAGCCGAGTACTTGCAATACCATAAAAAGTACACCTAAACCTGCAGTAATCGTTATCAAGTTTCTATATCTACCCATTTCGCGGGCCTTGAAAGATTTACCTGCTAAATGAATAGTTACGCTGCTGAGTAGTATTACCAAAGTTGAGTACCAGAAAATCTTAGGTAACTCAAATTCCAACCAACTACTCTGGTTCTTTTTCACGATATACGCACTTGTTAAACCAGCAAACATCATCACGATACTGCCCATAGCTACCCATAAGGTAAATTTGTGCGGATGAATTCTTTTTTCCTCTGTCATATTATCACTTAATAACATAATTCTAAATTCTCGAGATAAATAACTTACACCTTTTCCCTATCCCCTATAACCTGTTACCTATAACCTATTACCTGATATCATCCCTTATCTGCCAACAATGCCAAAAGTACAATCGGTAAATAGATATAACTACTAAACATAACTCTTCTGGCCGCTTTCACATCCATATTCATATATAAGCGCATGCTCTGAATAACCATAATAATATTGCAAGCCATCACTATCCATAAACTAATGATACCTGTTAGTCCGAAATAATAGGGCAATACCCCTACCGGAATCATGAGTACTGAGTACATTACTGTTTGAACAGCAGTAAATTTTGTGGGGCCGCTTTTAGCAGGTAATAATTTAAACCCTGCTGTTGTGTAATCATTATGTGCTACCCAGGCTATTGCCCAAAAATGAGGGAACTGCCATAAAAATTGCATGCCGAATAATACCCAACCTCCGGCTGAAAAATCGTCGTTACCAGCAACCCAGCCAATTAAACAAGGCAAAGCACCCGGTAGCGCTCCTACTAAAACAGCAATTGAATTTATCTTTTTTAGTGGGGTATAAATGAAAGCATAAAGTACAAGGCTGAAAGCGGAAAGAAGGGCAGATGATAGATTGAAAAAATACCACATCATCAACACACCCGCAATACCGGCAATGGTTGCAAAAGTTAATGCCTCCGAAACAGACATAGCACCACTGGCTACTGGGCGCTTGGCTGTTCTCTTCATCATGGCATCCGTATCTTTTTCAACAGCTTGATTAATAGCGTTTGCACTACCCGTAACCAACATACCGGCTATAAAAAGCATAATAATCATTACCCAATCATAAGCCACAACTCTAGGTGCAAGTAAATAACAAATAACACAAGAGAATACTACCGTAAAACTCAAAGTGAATTTAATTAACGCGAAATAGTCTTTCACTTTTGTAGCAAGTGAAAAAGAAGTTGAATGTACCGGTGTATCCGAAGTTTTTATCATGAATGGCAGTAAAGGCTATTAAAACAATGCTCCCGATTTTTGCCGGGAGCATTGAGAATCTTATGCTAATTAATGGTGACTCTCATCGTCGCCAATAGGTTTTGTTTGAGGAATAAATTCTTTTCCATCTTTACCATAATCATATGCCCAACGATATACTTCCGGAATTTCACCTACCCAGTTACCATGACCGGGATTGATGGGTGTAGTCCACTCTAAAGTATTCGAGCCCCAAGGATTTTGTGTAGTCACTTTTCTTCCTTTGAAAATAGAGTAGAAGAAATTAACCAGGAATAAAATTTGAACAGCGAACACAATCATGGCAACCGTGCTGATAAAACGATTCAAATCTGCAAATTGCTTAAAGCTTTCCCAAACACTGTAATCGTAATATCTACGTGGCATACCTGCTAAGCCCTCATAGTGCATAGGCCAGAATATCATGTAAGCACCTGCAATCGTAATCCAGAAATGGATATATCCTAAATTATTGTTGAGGTAGCGACCGTACATTTTAGGGAACCAATGATAGATACCGGCAAACATACCGAACATACTAGCAACACCCATTACAATATGGAAATGCGCGATCACAAAATAGGTATCATGCAAGTGAATATCTAGAGCAGAGTTTCCTAACCAGATACCGGTTAAGCCGCCGGAGATAAATAAACTTACAAAACCGATAGCGAAGAGCATACCTGGTGTAAATCGAATATTACCTCTCCATAAAGTAGTGATCCAGTTAAACACCTTGATAGCAGAAGGAACAGCAATTAACAAAGTAAGCAACACGAAGATTGAGCCTAAGAAAGGATTTAATCCGGTTACAAACATATGGTGTGCCCATACCAAGAATGCAAGTATCGCAATGGCAAACAAAGATCCAATCATCGCCATATACCCGAAAATTGGTTTACGTGAGTTTACAGACAATATTTCCGACACCATACCCATGGCAGGTAATAGGATAATATATACTTCAGGGTGACCTAAGAACCAGAATAAGTGTTGGTATAAAATAGCACTTCCGCCTTCATTAGGTAAAGCGCCAACTCCATTTACAAAAATATCTGACAAGTAGAAGCTGGTTCCGAAGTTTCTATCAAATATCAATAGAATAAAACCAGAGAATAATACAGGGAAAGAAAGTACTCCTAATACTGCGGTGAAGAATAAGGCCCAGATGGTAAGTGGTAAGCGCGTCATGCTCATACCCTTAGTACGCATATTCAATACCGTTGCGATATAATTTAATCCGCCTAATAAAGAAGATACTACGAATAATGCCATAGATATCAACCACAAATCCATACCTGTTTTAGAACCCGGTGAGGCATCACCCAAAGCACTTAAAGGAGGGTAGGCAGTCCAACCGCCACTAAATGGTCCATTCTCCACAAAAATGGAAGATAACATTACCACACTGGCAGTAAAAAAGAACCAATAGCTCAGCATGTTCATAAACGGAGAAGCCATATCGCGCGCTCCTACCTGCAATGGAATAAGGAAGTTCGCAAAAGTTCCACTTAAACCCGCTGTTAATACAAAGAATACCAAAACGGTACCATGGGTAGTTACTAATGCATAATAAGCTTGTGGGGTAATTTTACCACCTTCAGCCCACCACTTACCTAATAAATCTTGTAACCAGGGGAAATTTGCATCAGGATAACCAATTTGCAAACGGAAAAGTACGCTCATCAAACCACCTAATACTGCCCATACCATCCCTGTGATCAGGAATTGTTTAGCAATCATTTTGTGATCCTGACTAAAAACATACTTCGTGATGAAGGTTTCATGATGATGGTGCTCACCATGATGATCACCATGTACATCGTGGTGCGTACCTGCTGCCGCAGGAGCTTGGAAAACGGCTTCGTTACTCATACACTGTTCTTTGTTTATGTAAACAACCGCTACTATAAGTGGTTGTTATTTGTTCTACATTTTTGCAACAACTTTTGCTGCAGGTTCAACGGCCTTAGCTACTATTTTAACCGTATCTGCCGATTTAGTAGCATTCGGAGTTTTTTCAGGGAATGCGGTTACGTAGGCAGGTTTCAAACCGGCCATTTTAGCGTCAAATTCTTCCTGATCTAATACATCAATTACACCTTTCATAGAATAATGTCCGTTACCACACATTTGATCGCAACTGATTTCATACTGGAAATTAGGATTACCTGTAATCTCTTTCATTTCCTTTGTAGTATACTTTGGCGTAAACCACATAGTAGTAGGTATACCCGGTACTGCATCCATTTTCATTCTAAAATGAGATAAGCCTACATCATGAATGACATCTCTGGAACCGATTACTAACTTAACCGGCTTCCCTTTCACCAGATACATTGTTTGCTCCATCACTATATCATCTTGCACCATTTTATCTTCCCATATTAATCCTAATGGATTAGCAGCATTATCGATATTCTTGAAATATTTCTTGCCCAATACACCATCTTTACCGGGATATCTGTAAATCCAACCGAATTGTTTACCGGTTACTTCTACAACCATCGCATTTTTAGGAGCATCGCCGGTAAATAGGAACCAGTTACGTAATCCAATAACTACAAGCACGGTAAGTGCAATAGCAGGTACTACCGTCCAAATAACTTCTAACTTATTGTTATGTGGGAAATAATATACTTTGCGTGTATCGCTTTCTTGATATTTATAAGCGAACCAGAATAGTACAATTTGTGTAGCAATAAATACTACACCTGTTACTGCTAATGTTACCCATAACATAGAATCTACCCTGGCGCCTTCTACACTGGCCGCATCGTGCACAAGTAAGGTTTTCTTATAGTAAAGTTCATTGCAGTACCATACGCCTACCAGCCCGAGTACCAAAAAGGTAACCATCATAAATCCATTGATCTTATTATCCTGCTTGCGGGTTTTTTCCTCTCCTTTGAGAACTGCTACATATTCACTTGCTTTTGCAATCTGAAAAATGACTACAAAAACAAGAACCGTTACCGCGATGATTAAAAACATTGTCATAGTATGATGAATATTATCTTATTCTACAATTAATTCTTCGAAACGTTTACTACACTTGGTGAATTACGCTTTCTTTAAGGAATGGATGATATTTGGCAATCAAAGGTTTGCTTGCCAATGATCTTCCCACAAATAGTATCAATGTTCCTACAAAGAAGGCGAGTATTCCAAAATCTAACCAACCTAGTGTTACATGTTCTTTACTTAAAGAACCCATCACCATTTGGTAAAAATCTATCCAGTGCCCAAAGATGATTAATACAGCCATAAAAGTTACTAATGTATAATTTCTCTTCGCCGAACGCTTCATTAAGATCAACAAAGGGCATAAGAAGTTAATGATTAGGTTGAAGAAGAATATTCCTTTATATGGCCCCTGTACACGATGTTTAAAGTACACCGTTTCTTCCGGAATATTAGCGTACCAAATAAGCATGTACTGAGAGAACCAGAGATAAGTCCAGAAGATAGAAAATGCAAACATAAACTTACCGATATCATGCAAATGTTCCTGCCCTGTTAACTCTAAGTACCCTTTATTCTTCAAATAAATAATCCATAATGCGATTAGCGACATGCCTGAAACGAATGAGCTTGCAAAAGTGTACCAGCTATACATAGTAGAATACCAGTGTGCATCGATACTCATCATCCATAACCAAGGAATAGTGGAACCCACCGTTAAAGCAAACCATACCGTGAACATGGCTGCACGAATCGTTCCTCTCCATATATAATTAGCACCTTGCTCTATACTCATAGGTGCTTCATCTGCTTCGCGACTGTACTGGCGCACTCTCCATCCTAAGAAACTCCAAAGAGCTATGGTGAGGGTTGTCCAGATAACAAAGAATGTAGGATTCAAAAAACCTTTCTTACCATTTAGTATAGGGTCAGCAGCAACAGCTTCTGAATCTAACCAATGATAGATATGATGTTTGTGACCGAAAACGATATACATCAACACCGCAAAAGTGATGGCGCCAAAAATAGGTACCAGCGTAGAGATCGCTTCCGGTATACGACGGAAACTTTGAGTAAAACCTGCCTGACCTAAGGTTGTTACGCAAATAAAGAACATACTTGCATTACAAATAAGGGTGAAGAAGATGGTATTGTACATTAAGGTTCCCCAGAAATGCACTTGCTCATGCTCATCGGCACTGAATCCTTTGGTGATCATACCGAATAATAAGGCTACTAATCCTATGCCTATGAGTGCATACGACCAGGTCTTCATTTTTCCGGGTACTTCAAACTGTGTTCTTAAAGATGCCATCGTATTATTTTTTTATCAGCCTTCTATAAAATTTATTTCGCAGCAGGAGCCGTTGCAGCCGCGGCTGGGGCAGCAGCAGCTTTTGTTTCCTGTTGTTTCAACTTAATATATTTAATTACCATCCAACGTTGCTTTCTGCTTAACTGTGAAGCATAAGATCCCATGAGGTTTTTACCGTATGCTACAGAGTAAAACATTTGTCCTTCAGGCATTACAGAAACAATTGGGTCTTCTAACAAATTTTTAGGTTGTGCCGGATATGGACCTTCACCACCTTTATATAAAGGACCATTACCTTTTAAGTTAGCACCATGACAAATACCGCAGTTGATCACATATAAACGCTCAGCTTCTGCGAGGTCTTTTGTGCCCAAGGAATCGAAAGGGTTTTTTACCAGTTTAGATGCCGTATAATTGGTGGTATCACCGGGAACATCTTTGGGGATGTGAAAAGGCATTTCTTCTTCGCGAGAAATGGTACCTACTACCGGCCTGTTATTATAGTTGATTCCTTTCTCTGCCAAATTGCTATGATCTGCGTAAGATTCATAGGCTCGGCTATATGCCATATCGGGCATATAAATATCTCCCGGTTTGCGCTTCACATCGCTACAAGCAACTAACGCAACAACGGCAGAAAGAGAAATGATGATAGCTGTTTTCTTCATGATCTTTTTATTTCTTCAATTAGGCGGCAACAATTTGTTTGTGTTCAAATGGCATTTCGTCCCTATCATATCGGCCAAGCCACCAGCCATCTTCCGCAATTTGGAAATCTGTTTCTACGGCGCCATTATTAGCGAGGAAAGAACGCAGATCATCCACATTGGTTTTATCGGTACACTCAATTACCATTACAAATAGATCGTCTGTTGCACGTGGGTGAAAATGATGTTTTTTTACGAATGGCGCTAACTGGCAGAGATAGCAAAATGTGAGTACCATACCCACTGCTGCAAATAATACCGTAAGCTCAAACATGATTGGGATCCATGCCGGTAGCGCAAAATGTGGTTTACCACCAATATTCAGCGGCCAATCTTTCGTAAAGATCCAACTGATACAACTTACTGCAGTAGTAGTACCTGTGATACCATAAATAAAGCCGGCAGTATGTAAGCTGGTTTCACGTAAACCCATTGCATGATCTAAACCATGTACTGCAAATGGAGTATATACATCGTGAATTTTATAACCTGCGGTACGTACTTTTTTTACCGCCGGAAATAAAACCGCTTCATCATCAAAACAGCCTACTACAAATTTCTTTTTTGCCATAGCAATTGTTTGTTTTTCTAGTGATGCGCATGTTCGTGCACAAACTCTTCGAGTTTTTGCTCTTCAATTACACCCATTTTATTTTTATATCCTTCTCCTGTTGTTTTCAATACATACTTAATTTCTGCAATGGCAATAACAGGGAAATATTTAGCGAATAAGAAGAAGCAGGTAAAGAACAATCCGAATGTTCCTGCATAGAAGCCTATTTCCCAAATAGTGGGGCTATAATAAACGCTCCAGCTAGATGGTAAATAATCTCTATATAATGAAGTAACGATAATTACAAAACGCTCGAACCACATACCGATATTCACGATAATACTCATGAAGAAAGTAACGAATAAGTTTCTGCGCATTTTGCGGAACCAGAATATTTGCGGGCTCAATACGTTACAAGCCATCATACCCCAATAGCTCCAACCATACGGACTAAACAAGTAAGCACGGCTATACCAAAAAGTGTATCCTTCATATTTATTTTGGCTATACCAACCCATGAATAATTCAGTTAGGTAAGCAATACCTACGATAGAACCAGTAAGTACAATTACTTTATTCATCGCTTCTATATGGCCCATGGTAATATAATCTTGCATACCAAATACCTTACGTACTATTACCATTAAGGTTTGTACCATGGCGAAGCCCGAGAAGATCGCACCGGCTACGAAATAAGGAGGGAAGATAGTAGTATGCCAACCCGGTATTACCGAAGTAGCGAAGTCGAATGATACGATCGTGTGTACGGAAAGTACTAACGGTGTACTCAAACCTGCTAACACCAATGATAAACTCTCATGGCGCTGCCAGTGTTTGGTAGAGCCGGTCCACCCGAAGGAAGCGATACCATATAAGTGCTTACGTAATTTGGTAAATGCTCTATCACGCACAGTGGCAAAATCGGGTATTAAACCGGAGTACCAGAATAATAATGATACGGTGAAATAAGTAGAGATTGCGAATACATCCCACAAAAGGGGTGAATTAAAGTTTACCCAAAGAGGACCGCGAGAGTTAGGATAAGGCAATACAAAGAAAGCCATCCATACACGACCCATGTGGAAGATGGGGAACTGACCGGCGCACATTACCGCGAAGATCGTCATTGCTTCAGCAGCGCGGTTTACGCCCGTTCTCCATCCTTGGCGGAAGAGTAATAAGATCGCAGAGATCAGCGTACCGGCGTGACCAATACCTACCCACCATACGAAGTTGGTGATATCCCATCCCCAACCCACAGTTTTATTCAAGTTCCACTGGCCAATACCATAGGTAACCTCACGGTAAACGCTATACACTCCAAACATTAATAATGCTGCAGCAATATAGAAACCAACATACCATAAGCGCGTTGGCTTGGCTTCGATAGGGCGAACGATATCTTCTGTAACCTGCTTATAGGTTTTATCGCCGTACACCAACGGTTCCCTGAGCTGTGATTCGTACTTTAAATGCATCTCTTCTTTATTTAATTATGCGTGCTCTTTTTCAGCGTGTTCTTTTTTCTCACCATGTGCTTCTTTGCCTTCATGTTCTTCATCGGCATTACGCACTTTAGCTAAATAAGTAACCCCTGGTAAAACGTGTAATTGCTCGAGTACATAGAACTGGCGGTTAGGGTTTTCTTTTCTAACCATGGTAATCGCACTCTCTTTACTGTTAGCATTACCGAAAGTAATAGCGTTTGTTGGGCAGGCTTGCTGACAAGCTACTTTTATATCGCTATCGCTTAATGGGCGGCTATCTTTTTTCGCTTTTAATTTTCCTTCTTGTAAACGTTGTACGCAGAAAGAACATTTTTCAATCACACCACGAGAACGAACCGTTACATCGGGGTTTAACACCATACGCGTAAGGTCGTCGTTCATATTCAATACCACATCGTTCACAATACCTGTTTGATTATCAGGGAAGCTATCGGCTCCTGTATAATCGGCCCAGTTAAAGCGACGTACTTTAAACGGACAGTTATTAGCGCAATATCTTGTACCAATACAACGGTTATAAGTCATTTGATTCAACCCTTCACTGCTATGATTAGTAGCTGCCACCGGACAAACGTTTTCACAAGGAGCATTATCGCAATGCTGACACATCAATGGTTGGAAAACTACATTCGGATTTTCCAGATCACCGCTATAATAACGGTCGATACGTAACCAATGCATTTCATGTCCGCGTAAAACTTCCGGCTTACCTACAACAGATACATTGTTTTCAGCATTACATGCTACAACGCAGGCGCCACAACCATTACAAGTATTTAGATCCACACTCATTCCCCATTTAATACCCGGACGATCATATACCGGATAAATGGTTCCCTGAGATTCAAATTTCTCTAATCCACCCCATGGCTTTAATTCTTCTTCCCGTTCATCTCTGATTTCTGTTGGATGGTGTTTATAGGCAGCCAGTGTAAGTTCTTTTACTACTTCGGTACGATTACCTTGGGTAGTATCGTAGCGGCTATGTGTTTGTGTTAATGCAACAGGATATTTTTCACCGGTTACAGTTATTGTTACATTCTCATTAATAAAATTAACTGTACCATTATTTAGGCCAGCTAATGCAAAAGCATTTTTACCAACTCCGGCAGCAGCTTTACCTATATTTTCACTTCTTCCATAACCTACTGCAATACCGATGGTGTTGGCTTCTGTTCCCGGAATAATTAAGGCAGGGAGTTCTATAGATTTATTACCAACAGTAACCTTTACAACTTTTTTGGGAGGGTTCACTTCGTAAGCATCTGCTTGTCCGCCTTTGCTCAAATCTATACCCAACAAGGTTTTGGCTAAAGCTGGAGAAACAATTACATAGTTATCCCAGGTAGCCCGTGTAACAGGATCTGGTAATTCTTGTAACCAGGGGTTAGAAGCGCCTTGTCCGGCACCGATACCCACTTTCTCGTATAACACTAATTCAACAGCACCACCTTTTTTACCGGTAGCAGCTAATGCTCCTGCCACAGCCGCACTATTAAAGTTGGCTGCTTTAACAACAGGTGCGGCAGGGTTTAATACCCCATCTTGCAGCGCTTTATCCCATCCGGCAACGCCGCCTAGTTTAGCTGCCCAGAAATTTTTTAAGAACGATAGATAATCTTCGGTTGCACCACTCCATTTCAACAAGCTATCTTGCCATTGACGAGTTTTGAACAAGGGGTAGATAGTAGGTTGAAGAAAAGAATAGTATCCTGATTTTGCTTCCGCATCGCCCCAACTTTCGAGGAAATGATTATCGGGTAATGCATATTTACACAGTTCGGTAGTTTCATCTACTTTACCGTTAAAAGAAATAGTTGTTTTTACTTTTTTAAGTGCCGCTTTAAATTTATCGGCATCGTACCAGCTATATGCAGGGTTTGCGCCATACACAATCAGTGTATTTACGGCACCTGCATTCATTTCATCTATTAGCTTAGCGAAGTCGGCATCTACACCCTGACGAGTATTGATGGTTTCACCAAAATTGATGGTGGTGCCATTGGCACCGATAGCATTATTAATAGCGTTTACAATAATTTGAACATTTACATCATTGCTACCTGCTACCACTAAAGCCTTGCCTTTATTAGCATTGAGGGCTTTAGCTGCTTTTTCAATACCGACTTTCAATTTAGCGTCGTTAATATTTCCGGTACCTTGTCCATTTACTGCACTTAATAAAGCGGCAGCAATGGCGGTGGTTTCGGAGGGACGGTGTAAATATTTTTCGTCGGCATTAGAACCGGTAAGAGAAGCCACTGTTTCGAAATGAATATGCTTACTCATTTCGGGGTTTTTCTCATCTAATTTTTTTCCGGTAGCATATTGTTTAGCAAATTCAACCGGACTCAACCAAGTACCTAAGAAATCGGCACCGATACTCACGATTGCTTTTGCTGCATCAAATTTATAAGAAGGAATGGCGCGAACACCGTATGTTGCTTCATTTGCCAACAAGATACCACTATAAGAAATGGCATCGTACGTAACATGTTTACTTCCGGGATATTTAGCCAAAAACTGCGCTACCACTGCTTTTGAAGAAGGAGAAGTGATAGTGCTGGTAAGGATTACAACGGGCCCGCTTAAAGCTGCTGCAATAGATTTATCGGCAGCTTCGAAAGTTACTTCTTTGCCATCGATAGTAGGATAACGCAAGCGAGCCGTATCATATAAATCAAGAACTGAAGCCTGTACACGGGCAGAGGTACCACCCTTAGTGATAGGGCTCAATTCATTTCCTTCAATTTTAATGGGCCTGCCATCGCGCACTTTTGCTAGGATAGAAATGGTATCACCATCCTGAACATAAGTGGTAGCATAATATTTAGCGATACCGGGAACAACATCTTCCGGCTTATTGGCAAATGGAATGGCCTTTTTAACGGGCATTTCACAACTTGCGGCAGCGGCTGCGGCGGCGGTGCTGAATCCTAAGTATTTAAGGAAATCGCGACGGGGCGCTTTAGCTTCTAAGAAACTTTTGCTTTCATCGGCAACAAAAGGTAACTCCTCTCTGAATTCGTCTTTAACGTCTTTGTTATAGGCTTCCGACTGATTCAGCTCTCCGAAACTTTGCCAGTGCTTTTTTTGCTCCATAATTATTGATTAACAGTTGAATGCCTCCCGGCCTTCTTCGTTCGAATATTTTAAGATTAAAAACAACCTCACCCTATACCCTATCACCTTTCACCTTAGTTCTAGTAATGGCATTTCTGACACTCTGTACCACCTATTTTTTCTACCGTAATACCTTTGGTACTATCTATTTTACCGGATTTAAGGTCGTTATGATATTTTTCGTAGATGCTATAGAAACCGTTTTCTTTAAATTGAACTTTTGTTTCGCGGTGGCAATTGATACACCAGCCCATGCTTAGGTCGGTGAATTGTTTTACTTCACCCATTTTCTGAATTTCTCCATGGCAGGTTTGGCAGGCTACTTGTCCGGCTTTTACGTGCTGTGCGTGATTAAAATAAACATGATCGGGTAAATTATGGATACGAACCCACTCAATAGGTTTGGCTTTAGAAGCGTCCCAAGGTTTACCTTCTTCAAATCCGGCATATTTATATAACTTCTTAATTTCTGCGGTTCCGTTCACTTCTTCACCGGCTTCATTAAAGATTTTTGCGCCTTTGTATTCGTTGATAGCCATGTGGCAGTTCATACAAACGTTTACAGAAGGAATAGTAGCTTGTTTGCCCTGATAAACACCGGTATGACAATACTGACAGTTAATTTGGTTGGTACCCGCGTGAACGGCGTGAGAGTAGTAAATAGGTTGTTCGGGTTGATAGTCTTTACTTCTACCTAAACCTATAGCTCCTTTTGAAGTGAGATAGCCCCCAATTAGGAAGAGAACTACGGTAGCCATTGTGATATAGCTCTTATTTCTCCAGAAAGGAACAGGCTCTAGCGCGGCCAGACCTGCTCTTTCATCTGCTAACTTTTTGAGGTTAGCATTTACTTGTAACATTACAAATGTTACAACGGCTAATATCAAGGTAAGAATACCAAATAATAGAGAGCTATCGCTATCGGCATTTTTAGCGTCGTTAGGGTCAACAGCACCTGCTCCGGCTGTAGCACCTCCTGCTCCCGGTGCAGGTACAGATTTAATGTAAGCAAGAATGGCGTCAATTTCCTTATCGGTAAAATTCGGGAAAGCGTTCATCGCCGTTTTATTGTACTCATTGTACAAGTTATTGGCATAGGCATCCCCGGTTTTTAAGAAAGCGGCGCTATTACGGATCCAGGCGTGAAGTTTATTCTTATCCGGCCAGCGATCTTCAACTCCGGTAAGCGCGGGACCCGTTAATTTTTTGTGTATTTGGTGACAAGAGGCACAGTTTGCACTAAAAAGTGCTTTACCATCTTGTGCGCTAACGGCAGCACTAAAACCTATACTAATCAGAAAAAATAAGGCCCTAAGGCTTGTTTTGGCTATAGATCTAAACAATATCATATGCACAAGAATGGATCTGGTGTGGAAAAATATCCTAATTCGGATGCAAAAATATGACAGGATGCTGACAAAAACTCATTCATTAATAAATTTTTCTATCAACTTTTTAATTCATTTTTGCGGCGTGTTTAACAAATTGAGGAAAAAATGGGGTGTTAACTGGTTTCAGTTCACTTTGATCTTCTGCACTTTTGCGTTGGGAGGTAGTTTGTGTGGATATTTAGGCCGTAAACTTTTACGGTTTACCGAGATGGAAAAAGGTGTTTTGTATTTTGTGATTTACATTGTTGTTATAACATGCTTATGGCCACTGTGTGTAATTATCATCAGCATTCCTTTCGGACAGTTTAATTTCTTCAGGGCTTATCTTGAAAGGATTTGGGGAAGAATTTCAAAAAAATAGTCAGATGAAACGGATATCCATTTTTGCTTCGGGTACGGGTACCAATGCAGCAAAAATTATTGACCGCTTTACTAATCACCCCAGTATTTCTGTTGCACTCATAGTTTCTAATAAGCCGGATGCGGGTGTTCTGAATATTGCCTCAGAAAATAATATAGAAACATTGATTATTGATAAAACTAGCTTCAATGATCCTCAAAACTGTTTGGCTATTTTAAGAGATAGGGGCATTGATTGGATTGTATTAGCTGGTTTTTTATGGAAGATCCCTTCATTTTTTGTGGAAGCTTATCCGTTACACATCATCAATATACATCCTGCCTTACTACCTAAGTATGGGGGCAAGGGTATGTATGGAATGCATGTACATGAGGCTGTAGTAGCCGCAAAAGAAAGAGAAACAGGCATCACGATTCACTATGTAAACGAACATTATGATGAGGGGGCGATAATTTTTCAGGCAAAATGCGAAGTACTTTCTACCGATTCACCTGCGCAAGTGGCGGATAAAGTTCACCAACTTGAACATCGGTATTTCCCAGAAGTTATCGAACGTTTACTCCGCGTCTGACCATGGTCCGACGCTAACGGATTTTCTATTATTTTCATTGATTTTATACCCTTTTTTAGATAATTCGATATGCTTTTTAGAATATTTGTAGTAAACACCCGTCTGACCCTTATTTTATGAAATATACATTGATAGGAATTGCATTGGTAATTCATTTTGGAGTAATTGCACAACTTAATCAACCCGACTATACTATTTTGCAAAATTGGGCGGCTCATCCTTTAAAAAAAGACATGGCTGATAGTGTCCCCAAGTCATTGAGGAAAGATTATACTCCAATAGAAAATGTAGATGTATTTTTCATACATCCAACAACCTATACACAAAGCGATAAGACATTTGGGCAAAATGCTCCTATTGATAACCCTTTTCTCCTCAAAAAAACCAATGAAGGAACTATTTTATTCCAGGCCAGTATTTTTAATGCGGCAGGAAGAGTTTTTGCTCCTTATTACAGGCAAGCACATATTAGTTCCTACTATCCTATATCGCAACTTGATAGTGTAGAAGCAAAAGCATCATTTGAATTGGCATACAGTGATATTAAAAAAGCTTTTGAAAGCTTTCTTCAACTATGGAATGAAGGAAGGCCTATCATTATAGCCTCACATAGTCAGGGTACAACGCATGCAAAACGATTACTAAAAGAATTTTTTGACGGAAAACCATTGCAACAAAAACTAGTTGCTGCCTATCTAGTTGGCATGCCCGTAGAGCCAAACTGGTTTACTAATATTGATCTATGTAGCAAGCCAAATCAAACCGGTTGCTATTGTAGCTGGAGAACGTATAGAAAAGATTATAAACCCGATTATATTAAGAGAGAAAAATATGTGGCAACAGTTACTAATCCGTTATCGTGGGATATAAACAAGCCTACTGTTAACAGAGATGAAAATGAAGGATCCGTGCTAAAAAACTTTAATAAGATTATTACTCATGTAGCCGGTGCCGAGATTAGTGATGGTGTATTATGGACCGAAAGACCAAGATTTTTTGGAAGCATCTTATATACTACCAAAAACTATCATATTGCAGATTTAAATTTTTATTATCTAAGTGTCAGAAAAAATGCTGTACTCAGAGTACAAAGTTTTTTAAAGAAATGATTATAATACACTACTTTGATTCCATAAGTTTCGATAATATTCGCTAGTATCCAACAAATCAATATGTTTTCCTTGCACTTTAACTGTTCCTTTATCTAGAACGATTATATTATCCGCCGTTTTTATAGTAGATAATCGATGAGCAATAATGATAACTGTTTTTCCTTTTTCAATAAACCAAGTAAGTGCTTTTTGAATTTCCGACTCGCTTAGCACATCTAAATTACTCGTGGCTTCATCGAGCACAAGTACATCTGGTTCACGATATAACGCTCTAACAATTGCTAATCTTTGACGTTGGCCACCCGATAAGTTACTCCCTTGTTCAGATAGAATTGTGTGATAGTTTTCAGGAAGTTCCTCAATAAAAGAGACAACGCCTGTTAACTTTGACAAGAAAATTATTTTCTCAAAATCTGGCTGTTCATCCCCAATCGCAATATTGCTAATCACGGTATCTGCAAATAGGTCAACTTTTTGAGGTACGATAGCAATTTTCCGTCTAAGATAATGTGTATCCCAATGATTAATATCAATATCATTTATAGTAATCATTCCTCTTTCTGTAGGATATAACTTATGTAACAAAGAAATAATTGTTGTTTTACCACTTCCACTTTTTCCTATTATTGCTGTTGTAGTGCCGGCTATTATATTGAATGACAAATCATCCAATACAGTTGCTCGCATTCCGTATTGAAAATAGATATTTTTAAAAGCTATGCTACACAATTTCTCCTGTTTTATCGCAAGAGGTTTGTTTGCAACTAACTCATTATCCATATCTAAAATTTCAAAGAGTCGATCTGCAGCTATCAATGCTTCCTGAATTCCCCTATTGGAAGAAATTATTGCAAGCATAGGTGGCGTAAGATATCCGAGCACTGCATAAAAAGATAATAATTCTCCGATAGTAAGCTCACGCTGCATTACTAAATAAGCACCTACCCAGAGTAACAATATGTTAAACAATTTGGAAAAGAAATCGGCTACAAAACTTAACCCTAAACCGGATTTACTATTTATATAAATCGTACGCATTAGTTTGAATAATCTAATATTAATTTTATTTACAAATTTTGTTTCAAGAGAGAACTGCTTGATAGTAATAGACGCTTCAATACTTTCAACTAAGTCGGCCTCTAAAGCCGCCGACAATTCCATTAACAATCGCTGGTATTTTTTATTAAGCCGATTAGTGATAATATAAATCGAGATGAAAGTGGGGAATATGAAGGCAACTACAACAATCAGTTTCCAAGAATAAAAAAACATCATTACTATACTTAGGATAATAATTGAAACATTTACAATCATTGATACTGTTATATCATTAATGAAAGCCCGGATTTTAAATGCATCGTTGATTCTACTAATGAGTTCTCCTGTACGCATGCTTGAAAAGAAACGCTGAGGCATAAATACCAAATGTTTATAGTAAGTACCAATCAAACTACTATCAATTAATTGCGCAGTTTGTGTTCCAAGTATTGACTTGTAAAACCCAAAAAAAGTTTGGGCAAACAATATTATGATCATTGCGATGCTTGCTAAATTTAAGAGCTTATTATTTCCTGTTACAATTATCTGATCTACTAATTTTTGCATATATATAGCACTAGAAAATCCTAGCATAGTATAAATTAACGAACCAATAAATGTAATAGCAATTCGACTTTTATAAGGGCGTGTTAAGCGAATAAATCTACCGAGCTTTGATTGCTTATTTGTTTTGAAAGAAATATTGCTATCTGGGATTAACAGCACTAAAACCCCTGACCAAGTTTTTTCAAAATCACTCAATTTGGCTTTATGTAGAAGTCCGTCTTGCGGATCCATATACTCCACATTTTTTTTACTTATCTTATATATAACCACATAATGATGAAATCCGTTTTCTAAAATCACGTGGGCAATAGCGGGTAATGGTATTAGCGATAATTGCGCTAAAGAACCCTTTGCTCCTTTTGCTTGAAATCCTATACTTGTAGCTGCAGCTAATAATCCTTTTATATTTGTTCCCAATCTATCTGTACCGGCGAACCCACGCACTTCACTTACGGTCGCTGTAATATTATAATAAGCGGCAATAGATACTAAACAAGCTGCTCCACAGTCTGTAAAGTCGCGTTGTTTTACTTGTATTTTCTTTGAGAACATATTTTATTCAATAAGGTCTTAGCCAATCATTTATAGAATCGAATAATAATTGCCAAAGCGTTCTTTTAGCAACAACAAATCGCGCTTGAATTGTTTGTCCACGCAAAATCGTAGCCGTATATCCATTTTTGAGGCTCAATGTTTCAACAGGCAAATCGCAATAAACTTTAAAGCCCTGCTTATTATCAA
Organism: Sediminibacterium sp.; assembly: GCA_017537025.1. GTDB lineage: Bacteria > Bacteroidota > Bacteroidia > Chitinophagales > Chitinophagaceae > Sediminibacterium. The sequence continues at coordinate 200,674 of JAFWCB010000008.1, read as the reverse complement.
TAACACTTATATCTGGTTCAATAAAATTGATCTTTGTTTTAATAAAACCAAAGTATCGGTAGTCATATGCATCAACATAAATGGTTGCGGGTTGTTTTTCCTTAAGTAAGCCTAAGTCCTTAGGTACGACATAGCATTCGGCAATCAAAGACGTTACCGGGGATATAGTACAAATTGGCTCACCCACTAATATCATACTACCTGCATATTTGGTTGCGCTTGTTTGTATATAACCCGTAATAGGCGCATACACTTTACTTCTAGTGACTTGCGAACGAACAGAAATATTCTCTGAACTAACATTATTTAAACTAATCGTAATTCTCTGTAACTCATTATTCCATTGAGAAAGTTGATCTTTAATTTTAATTTGCATTTCATGAACTGCATTTTGCCAGTCTGCATATTTATCCTCAAATTCTTTTCTTGCTATCACTTTATCTGCAAGTAATAAGCTATCCCTTTTAACTTCTTTACTTAGCTTTTCGATATTTTGACTTTTCAATAAGATTTCCTCTTTTACTCGTTGTAACTGTTCAACATATATGTCGGTTTTTAACTGAGAAGGAAGTATTAATTCTAAACGGTATTTACAAAGTAATTGCAGGTCGGAAATTTGGTCTTTAAAAATAGACTCATTCATAGTAGAAAAAGAACTTCGCTTTACTAAGGGATCTGTGTTTAACTCTAATAAAAGATCTCCTTTATTCACCAGATTTCCGTTCTGAAAATTCATCTTTACAATCATACCTTCTTGTATAGATTTTATTTCAGTTCTTTCCTTTGATGGTCTTATAACTCCAACAGCATTTACAGTAATATCAATTTTTACTAGTGGCAATACAATGCCAATAGCTAAAAGCACTATAAAGAGCAACCAAAAAATAATTTTTGCTACTCGGTTAGGTTCAAAGTAAAGTTGATCGGTTTCCGATAAATGTGTAAACTGTTCCACAAAGTAACTTAACTGAAGTGTGCTATTATATTATAAATAGCATGAACTAATGCGGTCAAAAAAAACGCTTTTTTGATATCAGGCTTAAATGATACATATAGATACCCTAAGAAAAATCCATCAATAAAAGTCTTACACATATAAGCCCAGTGTGTGTGATGCAATAAACCAAAAACAGTCGCTGATACAAATACAGCAATATGTTTATTAAATTTTAAATACCTGATGGATTCATCAAGTATCAATGTCATAGCAATATAAGTTTCTACAAGAGGCGCAATAACGAAAACAAGTATGCTTTTCTCATATACATTAAGAATATCATTCCCATTACTATTAACATTGGGTGCAAGCAATACCCATATCCACGCATTTAAGATCATTAGTCCTAGGGTAAGCATACATTTCAAAACCAATTCTAAGTTCTTATTTTCCATTTAGAAATATTAAAACAAGGGCTAGTAACTAGCCCTTGTTAGATAAAGACTTATTTTTTTAAATTAGCCGGCAGAGAGTGTTGATATTCGGAAGCAGTCTTTGAAAACTCCCATATACATCTAAGAGTTCTTCCTGTAATATAAGCTACGTCTTCCCAAAATCCGCTACCGCCGTTGATCGTTAGCAACTCTTCATTGCTAAGTTGCTGGAATTGATTAAATTCTTGATTGTTGTGATTCGTTTTCATATTTAGAAAATTTTTTTAGTTTAAATAATTAATGATGATGTTCAACATCCCAACCTTCTTTCAATCCTTTTTTAATTACTTCCCAGTTTGTAATAACTTCTTCTGCTACATAAGCCCAAGAAAGTTTCTTAAGCCATTTTGGCCAACCACCTCCATTTATTTCAAGGTCGTTAGCATGAAGTTCTACTAAGCCGTAAGCGCCTAATTCTATCTTTTTCATATTATTTTTTTTAATTAAATTTCCCTCACCTGTCTATCGTCTTGGTGCGGATGTTCAACGGATTTTTTTACTTGCTTCTCTGCAACATGCACATCTTTCTACCACCATCATCAACCGTGTACAGCAGTAAGATAATGGTCATTGGTTTGATACAACGATATTATAGCAAATGAGGTAAGTTTATCAGGTAGAAATACCTAACTAAAAATGTTTTTTCACGGTAAATAAAAAACCCCGTTTTAAACGGGGTTTACTTATTATTAGAAAGTTTTTATAGTTTCCAATAAATTGAAAAATTAGCTACCCTGCCATCTAAGGGAGCCCATATTTCAGGAAACGTAGGATTATTCAGCGGCGGGAATACCACCACATTATTTTTATTCTGCCTATAGTCCAATAAATTCTCACAATTTAATACCAAAGAAACTTTACCGATATTATAGCGCATCATTGCTGCTCCAAATAAATAAGGTTCTGTAGTTTGTCCATTATCTAAAAATTGTTTTCCTGTATAACTTGCTTCAATACCCGCTCTAAAACGGTGACTGAATTCATAAGCTACAATAGTGGCTAATTTATTTCTGGCAATCAGTGGTAGATTGGTATTGGTTAGATCATATTTTCTCTTGGCATTAGTATACACATAGCCTAAGTATAACTCTAGTGCATCTTTAGTTGCCTGAACATAAGTTTCAAAACCAACGGTTTGTAACGGTGCTTGTTGATTGGTAAATGTATAATAGGTAGGTGGTAATAGCGTAGGTATTGATACTAATAATAACGGTTTATCAATTTTATTAAAAAAGAAGGTTTGATTAACAGTAAGCTTCCACTCGCCCATTTTTGTTTTATAATTAACATCATAGTTGGCACCAATAGATTTTTCTGCTTCTAAATTATTACTGAGTGGCATGATATAACGATAGTTTCTTTCATCTATTTCCCCATTCAGCTGAACAGGTGTTTTATATCCTAAGCCACCACCAATTCGCATGGTTACCTCTCTGTTCACTTTATACATCAGTGAAAGGCGGGGCAATAAAAAATTCCCGTATTTACTATGCACATCATACCGAATACCTGCTTGCCAAGTAAAATGATCATTAAACTTCCAATCGTCTTGACCAAAAAAACCTATTGTATTGGTAGTTACATTTTGTAATTGGGTACTATCAGGCTCAACTTTATTGAATTTATCTCCATTAAAATTTATCCCAACAACCCAATTATGATGTTCTGTTTTTTTGGAATACGCAGCTTCTGTATACCAAATTTGTTGATTGGCTTTCATTCCAAAAACATTGGTAGAAATATCACGTCTCGAAAAATTAGTACTGCCTTTCAGCGTAAACTGGGCATTATTGGCTAGTTTTTCTTCCCAAATAATATCGGCAGTATGTCTTGTGGTTTGATTCCGGATAAAAAACCTGCTGGTATTCGGGTTTTTAGAAATAGCAAGCATATCACCTCCATTCCGATCTTCACTATTGTATGTATATCCGATCGCAACCGTAGATTTATCAGACCCGTAAATAAAAAAGCGAGGATGAATAAAAATATTTTTGACTGAAGGAATATCCGAGAAGCCATCTTTATTAACATCAACCGCATCTTGATTAGTGCCACCTGCAAATAAAGTATAGCCTACTTGTTTATTTCTTCCCGAAAAAAAGGTATTGATATTAGATTCCTGTAAGGTAGAACGATTCAGCGTAAAACTAGCTTCGGGTTTGCCGAGTTTTGGTTTTTTTGAAATCAAATTTAACATCCCTGCAATAGCGCCACCGCCATATAAAGTAGAAGCAGATCCTTTTATCAATTCTATCTGTTGCAAATCAAGAGGTGGGATTTGTAAAATTCCAAAACTACCTGAGAAGCCACCAAACAAGGGCATTCCATCTCGCAGAATTTGCGTGTATTTACCTTGCAAGCCCTGTATACGCATATCAGCATTACCTGTAGCGGCATTGGTTTGTTGAATTTGAATACCGGCAATATCACCCAATAAACTTGCTATATTACCGGGTTTAATTCCATTTTCTTCATGTACTTCTTCTGCCCCCAATACTTCTACCTTAGTAGGCAAGTCTTCTATGCGGGAGTTAGTTCGGGAGGAGGAAACGATAACAACTTCATCTAACTCTTCTTCTTGTTCGTGCATAACAACAGAGATATTATTTCCCCCGGTATATAGGGTATCTATTTTTCCATACCCGGTAATTATAAAACTAATTTTCGTATTGGGTAATATTTCTAAGCTGAATTTACCTAACGAATCGGTTTGCGTTCCTTTCTTCGTTTTTAAATTTGTAATGGAAACACTTTGTAAGGGTTTCCCTGATTTATCATCTGTAACAGTACCGCTTATTTTTTGTGCACTTGTTTGTATATATAAAACGAAAGTACATAGCAGTATGAAACAAATTTTTATATTAGCGATTTTCATAAAATTATTTTTTAGAGTGCATTATCATATTGTAATTTCTCCTCTGCTTTTTTAATTGTTTTTCCGAACCTGTAATTAAACCCAACATAAAAAACTTGTGAATCCCGATAGTTCAAAGCGGTTTGATACAAAAATGGCGTTTGTAAATAACTTCTTTGTCTTAATGACCCAAATACATCGCTAACTGTTATAATAGCCGACATTTTACCTTGCCATAAATCTTGCCGTAGACCCAGGTTTGAAACGAATGTGGGATAGAAATATCCTTGTATTGTTTGTCGAGCTGATCTAAATATACAAGTACTCTGAACCATCGTTGTTTTCGTAATATTGAAACTAAAATTCAGATTGGTACTCATCGCAAAAATTGATTTTTGCTTGGGTAAATTGATTGTTCCGAAATTGATCAGATTATAAAAAATATTATTACTAAGGTTTGCCGTAAACCAAGTACTAGCTTTATATGAAGCAATTAACTCAAATCCCGCCGACTGATCGTTTGATAAATTTTGTTGCGTGGTTAAGAAAACAGAGTCGTTTAATTTTTGTGTGATAGTGGTAAAGCCATTGGTTTTATATCTGTAATAGATACTTGGAACAAGGCTCCAAGATTTTGATTTCCATTGATACCCAAACTCAATTGAATGAACGATTTCCGGCTTTAGCAAAGGATTTCCTGCCCTTAAATTCAGGTTGTCCATGTACTCGGGAAAAGGATTCAGGTTATCACCATTGGGTCTGTTAACCCGTTTACTGTAATTTAACTGTAACTGGCCATTTTTTAATTTATAGGTGATATGTATTGTGGGAAATACCATAAAGTAATTATTATCTACAACAGAGTCTTTCGTAACTAAATTGGAATGAACTAAAGACTGCTCGGCGCGAAGGCCCCCCATAATACCCCAATGATCCCCGGATTTACTCCAGGTAGCATAGGCTGCATGTACCTGCTGATTTAGCCGAAAAGTATTAGTAGTGAGGGGGTTCGTAATAACAGTGCCACTTGCAGCATCATAATTTTGCGTAATAAAGGTAATTTCTTGTTGAATAAAAGAACCTGCATAACCGTAATCAAAAGAAACGTTTGATGAAACAGGATTAACCCAATCTGCTGTTACCTGTTGATTATTTTCATGCTGTATTACAAAGTTATTATCCGGTATTACCGTATTTGTAGGCAATGAATACACATTTCTATAGTAGTTAGATTCATTCTCGGATTGAGTAGAAGCCGTAAACTCAGCACGAAATTCTTTTCCTTCTTTATCGAAATTGTGTTGCCAAAAAGCTGTCACATCATTTTCATGCTCAATAGCAGGAGCGAATCGCTCTCTGTTTACCCGCGTTGTAAGCTGTTGATTGGGGTCATAGAAATATCGCTGCGTAGTATCGCGCCTGGTTAAACGGGTAGTAAGCAAATTACCCGATATACCGATCGTATTTTTTTTGTTTATAGTATATTCCATACCCATTCTTAAAAAAGGAGCTAATGGCCTGGCTTTAGATCGATAATAGTCTTGATAGGTACCAGTCAATTTTCCTGAATTAGAATCGTAAAATGTTCGCTCGGTATGGCTAAATCGATTTCTCTCATCCTGGCGTAAACTATAGCTTCCAAATAGATTCCATTTACCACTTTTATAATTCAGGTTCACAGATCCGTTTGCACGTTCTTTATTACCGATATTACCGGTAATATTTCCATTGATCCCTGCCTTCGTATTTTTCTTCAATACGATATTAATCATACCGGCTGTTCCATCAGGTCTATACTTCGCCGAGGGATTTGTAATCACCTCAATTCGTTCAATCGTGTTCGCGGGTATTTGTTGTAAAGCTTGTGCTCTGTTGGTTCCCATCAAAGGAGATGGTCTTCCGTTAATGAGTATCTGCATATCACCCGAGCCTCTTAAACTTACATTTCCATCGATATCTACTTCAACAGAAGGAACATTCCGAAGAATATCACTGGCAGAGCCCGACTGCGACATAATATCCTGAGCTGTAGTGTATACCTTGCGATCAATACTACTGGCAATCATATTCTTTTTCGCCACAACTTTCACTTCTTGTAATACCGCAGATCCGAATTTTGTAGTATCGATTTTTTGCTTAGATAGGGTATCTGTTTTGGGCTTCTGTGCCAGTAAAATTACTTGCCCCCCTAAAAGGAGGCAAGTAATGATCATTTTTTTTCTACTCATTTCAGTATTTTTCCGTTAGTATCGATTTTTACTTCTGCTATTTTGTTTTTTAGTTTATACTCGATTTCAAAATATTGAGCATTATCTTTTGCTTCGATTGAATAAACTTTTACAATATTCGATCCCGGGAAATTTTTTGTAAAGCCATTCTTTACGATATCGGGTAAAGCACTAAGAGAGATTTCTAATTCCGTTTCTAACCATTCCCCTGTACCGCTAAAATTTGCAGAACCCTTTTTGTTATTTAGGGTAAACTCAACTTCATATTCATTCTTTTTTTCCTTAGCCCACTTAGTAGCTACTGCGGTCGGAAATTTTTTTACGAAAGCTTTTTCTGCTTCCGGTGTTGTATTTTTTGTTTGCGCAAATAATGATGATGCACTTACCAATAGTAAGGCTATCATCGAAATAATATATTTCATGATTAAAAATTAATTTGAGAAAATAAAGTAGATGAAAAAGTAAAAACTACACTAATGGAGGGCGAAAAACCATATTCCTATAACCATACATTTGATCATTATGGTTATGCGTAAAAAAAGTTTGGTTTTGTACAATAGTAGTTCCTATTACAAACTGCTGGATAGGTACCTGTATTAAAACACCTTGTTGAATTTGAACAGAAAGTGGCATAGAAGCCGGCTTTTGTTGAGTGGGTACATTTTCCTCTTGCTCGGGTATAGAAATAAATAATTTCTCTACGAGGAATTCCGCAAAATCCATATCAGGATCTTCCGATAAACAGTTTTGGTAAACCTTTGCGAGTGATTGTGTATCATTATAATTTGCATAGGGCATCAAGAGCGTTGAAGCCATAAACAGCACTAATATCAATGAAACAACTATTTTCTTCACTTATCAAAGGTACGTACTTTATTGAATGAGGGTCTTCCCAAGGAAATTTTAAGAAAAAAGCAACTTTTCCATATATACTACTCCCGGCAATGGGTTGGGGTAATAAGCGGTAGTAACCACAAATCCTTTCCTCAAATAAAGTTGTATGGCAGGTTGTAGCCGATCGAGCGTATCCAACTTCATCTTTGTATAACCCAATTTTTGTGCGTCTATCAAAAGGGCGTCTACCAATTGCTCACCAATATGGGCTTTCCTGAAATCGGGCGATACATATAATCGTTTCATTTCACAAACACCTTCTTCTGCTAATGCTTGCAGTGCAATTGTTCCGGCTGGTTCACCATCATAGTATGCCAGCAGTAAACTACCTTTTGGTTCCCCATATTTTTTTAAAGGCATTTTTAATTCTTCGTCAAAACCCTGAAAACATAAATCTACATTAAGCTCCTTTGCATAAGCTGTAAACAAATGCCGAACTATGTTCAGCTCGGCACCCTCTGTTGTAATATGTTTTAGCTGTATCATTAGCCGGGCATTCTGGAAATATACTTCTCCACTTCTTTAATTTGATCTATCACTTGTTTTGTTGTTGGTTTCAATGCTTTGGCCTTCCGAAAGAAATCTTTTGCAGCTCTAAACTCTCGTTTATTCATAAAGATCTGGCACATGCTGATATAAGCCACTGCTTCGCTCTCTTTATCGGGGATGCCGGCACGTATGGCTGCCCGTATATAACTTTCTCCTTGCTTTAAATCGCCTCTTTGCATAGCCATCATACCTAGTTGAAGCTTATTGGCTCCCTCTGCTTCCGGCATGGGGGCACCTAGATCCGAGCTTTTTTTCAGGTGCTTCTCTGCGGTATCAAAATCCTGATTCATCATAGCCAAATTACCCTTGATCGTGTAGTAGGTAGAACGGATAGGTTTATATAATAGGTTGGGATACCAAACACCATTTAAAATTTTTTCTACTTCTTCGATATTACCCTTTTCCATTGGCTCTTGAATAAGCCTCAACGGGCCGATAAAAAAATGACTCAATAAACCGATAAGCGCTACAAAATAAATAGGGAAAGTTGGCCAAAAGCCGGTACCGGTAAGATTCAAAATTACACCGACGCCAACCAAAACCAAGCTTAGCCAAAAACGGTACTTAATGATCAGATTATAAAACTTCATTGTTTCAATATTGGGCGGCAAAGATAGGAAATAGACCATAGATAACTAATATCACGACGCTCCAATGACCCGACGTTCCGACGTTTATTTCCTCTTTTAGCTTATTTTCGCGGCGTTGGTCCCGTAGTTCAATGGATAGAATAGAAGTTTCCTAAACTTTTGATACAGGTTCGATTCCTGTCGGGACTACCTATTATTTCTAAAATAATCTCTGGAATAAATCTATTTATCGTTCCAATTTAAAATTAGGATCAAGTTTTGGTCTCTCTGTTTGGTTTGCGACTTTCCATCCAGTTCTGTACATCCATTCAGTCATTCGGGTTAATTTCTTTATATCAATTCTATCGGCCTCATCCTTCGGTGTATGATAATCGGGATGAAGTAAAGTGGTATAAAAGATAGCCGGATAACCCGCTCGTGCATAAGGCAAATGATCGCTTCGGAAATACCATCCCTCAACATGATTCACTTTATCCCATAAACTATCTAATTTAAACCGAGGGCCTTCCTCGTTGGCAGCCATTGCCATATTCACCAAATCAATGGAATTGCGATGTGGAGGCTGCGCTCCCAACAAAGCTGCACTATCCGGATTATTTCTACCAATCATATCGCCGTTTAAAACTGCAACTATAGATTCTTTGGGAACTGTAGGATGAGCGGAATACCATTTAGAACCCAATAAGCCTCTTTCTTCTGCACCGTGCCACACAAATAGTGCCGAGCGTTTGCCTGGCTCTTGGCGAAAAGCACGGGCAATTGCTAACAACGCTACACTTACCGAAGCATTATCATCCGCACCATTATAAATAGAATCTGTTCCATAAGGAAAGCGAACACCATCGTGATCTTGGTGACCGCTGAACAGAACATATTCTTTTGACAGTAAAGGATCTGTTCCGGCAATCCTGCCTACAATATTCACGGAGGGATATTCAAAATGCTCAACCATAATATTAGCAGTAAGTGTAGATGACGCTTGTATGAAGTTAGCCTCTTGATTGTGTATCCAAATAATCGGTGCTCTGCCCATCACTTTTTCTGAAGGGCCACCTGCAATATCATACAAACCCCTACTGATTGCCGGCACATTTTGTAACCAACTTTTTTCAGCCATCTCATCGGCAATAAAAATAATAGCAGCAGCTCCTTTATTAATTAAATCGGCAGCATATTTTCTGGTAACATAGCCTAAGTATCTTCTCTCAGGTAATGACACATTGAGGTTAATACCTTCTTTTGAAATCCTTACCGCTACAGCTTTTCCTTTAATATCAATATTTTCTTTTGCAATGTTTTCAAATAATATAATTGGTACAGTAACATTTGCCGGAGCCGTTTGTGCTACCAATACATCTTTCCACAAAGTATAAGTACGATCATTGATTTTAATATTACTGCTTGCAGAAATTCTGTTACGCCACATGGAAAAAAACTGAAAGTAGGTTCCGTCATCTCCCATCGGTTCTAAGCCTGCGGCTTTCATTTTATTGGCCCACCAAACAGAAACTTTTAATTCATTCAGCGTACCGGCTTCTCTTCCTGCAAAATGATCATCTGCCATTTCAAAAAGATCTTTCTTAATATCAGTCTCTCGAATAGCCTGTAAGCCCTTACTTTTTTTCTTTTGTGCCGAAATAAAAACGGGCATACATAATAGTGCCAATACAAGGGCGGTAATAAATTTTTTATTCAACATAATAATGAATTTGAAATAACTGTTATTGACTAAAGTAACACTAAAATTTTATTAATATCATCCTGTAAAAAATTTGAACTTAGAATTGTTTGGGCTACCAATTTTTATTTATTATTACTGATTGTAAAAATTCCAACGCATCGCCGTCCTCTATTTTTCCTGACTTGGTTTCATCATCAAATATTATTATATGTTTCCCTTCTTTTGTGTAGGATTGCCATAGTGGTAATTGATCCCCATTAGGATTACCCGTTTTGATAAAATTGATCCAGTATTTCGACATGGTTTTTGCTAACGCATGATCTGTATTTGTGAAGGGACGATTTACAAATTTCAGGTTATTATACGCGTAGGGTACCTCACCTGTATGAAATGCGCTGTACTTGCTTCCTTCCTCGTTTTCCGGTACCAACTTCTTGAATCTATATATAAAAACTTTTGAACCATTTTGAACAGCAAAATTACTCCAAGCAAAATTTTGCATACCGAAAGTTATATCTCTGGAAAGGTTTCTTTGAGATAAAATAGCTTCTTGATCGTTCTTCGCGGGATAAAAATTCAGCAGCTTCTCTGCGTTTGCTTTGTATTGAATACGCATATCATTGATGTAGGAAGCTGCATCTTTGGGTTTTCCTATGACACCACCTTCATCCTGATTCCACCCTGTCAACAATATCACTTTATTTTCCTTCTTCTTGAGGAAGATATCTAATATATGTTCCGGCAAAACAATACTATCAATATAAATCCCTCTTACGCCCAAATTTTTTTTCAATAACTCTTCAGCAGGAATGCTTCTCATTTCTGCTAAAGTAGATTTTCCAAAAAGGGCAGCATATTTATCGCCTGCTTCTACTGCCTGTTCTTTACTTACATTTCCTCTCGTGAAATTTGCTCCGCTTTCTGCAATAGCTTTATTGAATAACCCTTTTGCTAAGGGTGTTGCAACTAAAATATTGACACTCCAGGAACCTGCCGATTGTCCGGCAATTGTTACATTATCAGGATCACCGCCGAATTCGGCTATATTGTTTTTTACCCATTGCAATGCCGCGATCTGATCGAGTATCCCAAAATTTCCCGACCCCAATCCATCATTGTTTTTATCGATCTCACGGTGCGCATAAAATCCGAATATACCCACCCTGTAGTTGATGCTTACAAATACAATATCTTCTCTTGCGAATGCTTCACCATCATATATAGGGCAAGCACTTCCTCCACTTGTAAGTCCACCTCCATAAATCCATACCAAAACAGGTTTCTTTTTTTTAGTTTGCTTGTTGCTTGTCCAAACATTTACATACAAACAATCCTCACTGATGGGTGCTGTTGGAATCAAATATTCCTCACTCCATACAAAGAAGGGTACAGGTTTTGGTTGCATCGGACTCGCACTGAATGTAGTACATACTTTCACTTCTTTCCATGGTGCGGGTGGCATGGGTTTTTTCCAGCGCAGATCTCCGATGGGAGGTTCGGCAAAAGGGATGCCTTTAAAAATACTTATTTTACCATCAGCCGTTTGTGATCCTGATATTTTCCCATAAGTTGTTTGAATGATAGGAACCTGAGCATGAGAACTTGAAATAAAAATGAATACTGCTATTAATATTGTAATTATTTTTTTCATAAACATATTAGTTTTCAACCTCTTTACCAATGAGATAATTTGATTAAAGCTACCAAAGTTTGAGTGTGTAGTATTCATTACTTAAAGAAAATCTGTACCTTAACAAATTCTCAATTACAACCATTATGACTGCTATTCAAAAATTAGGCTTGATACTAATTGCATGTTTAATAACCGTAGTAACACAAGCTCAGCAAAAAAATAATCCTGATACCGGTAACCCTTTCAAAGGAATGAACTGGCGCAATATTGGGCCTAACAGAGGCGGTAGATCATTAGGTATCGCAGGAAGTTCTAAAAGAAAACTGGAATATTATTTCGGAGCCGTAGGCGGTGGATTATGGAAAACAGTAGATGGAGGATTAAACTGGAAACCTGTTACTGATGGGCAGATCACCTGCTCTTCTGTTGGGGCAGTGGCGGTTGCTGAATCTAACCCTGATATCGTTTATATAGGTACGGGAGAAACTGAGTTTCGTGGAAATATTATGCAGGGCGATGGTGTGTATAAATCTACTGATGCTGGTAAAACATGGAAATATATTGGTTTGGCAAATTCTCAATCTATTTCGCGTGTGCGTATTCATCCTACCAACCCGGATATTGTGTATGTATCGGTATTAGGTCATGCTTTTGGCCCTAATGAAGAAAGAGGTGTTTTTAAAACGATAGACGGTGGTAAAACCTGGAATAAAATTTTATATAAAGGTGATAAAGCAGGTGCTGCTGATCTAGTAATTGATCCTAAAAATCCTGAGACTATCTATGCTTCTATTTGGGAAGTTTACAGAACGCCTTATAAAATGTGGGCCGATGTGGGCACATCGGGTTTATTTAAATCTACCGATGGGGGCGCTACATGGAAAGAGCTTACAAAAAATAATGGGATGCCAAAAGGAGCTGTGGGCAAAATTGGGGTGGCTGTTTCACCTGTTGATGGTAACAGAGTATGGGCCATCGTAGAAGCCAATGATGGTGGTTTATATCGCTCAGATGATGGCGGTAATAATTGGAAATTGGTAAACAACGAAAGAAAATTACGTCAGCGTGCTTTTTATTATTCTCGTATCGTTGCCGACCCGTTGAATAAAGATGTAGTATATGGTTTAAATGTAGATTTTTATAAGTCGGTTGATGGGGGCATCAGCTTTAAACAATCTATAAATGTACCGCATGGAGATAATCATGACTTATGGATCGATCCTACCGATTCATCACGCTTAGCAGCCGCCAATGATGGAGGTGGAACTATTTCAGTAAATGGAGGATTAAGTTGGACTGATGAAGATTTTCCTACAGCACAACTATATCATATTACCACTACTTCAGATTTTCCCTATCATGTTGCCGGTGCACAACAAGATAATAGCACCATCGCTGTGCCCAGTGAAGGATGGAATCATATGACCACCCGAACAAATTCAACTAAACCCGGTATCGGTTATGCTTATGCCGTAGGTGGTGGCGAAAGCGGATATATTGCACAGGACCCTAAGAACCCAGATATTTTTTATGCAGGTAGTCAGGGTGCTTTATTAACAAGGTTCAACAGAGCTACCGGGCAATACAGAGATGTGCAAGTATACCCTAGATTTTTTTCGGGAGAAGAAGCGAAGGTTTTACCGGAGCGTTGGCAGTGGACTTTCCCCATTGTATTCTCACCTGTAGATCCTAGAAGATTATATGTATGCTCACAACATGTTTGGATGACGATGAATGAAGGCCAAAGCTGGCAAAAAATAAGTGGTGATCTCACCTATGCGGATACTACCACACTTGGTGTTAGTGGCGGGGTTATTACCCGCGATATGAATGGCCCTGAAATTTATGCTACTGTATTTGCATTGGCTCCTTCAAAACAGGATGTAAATATTATATGGGCTGGCTCTGATGATGGATTGATACATATCACGCGTAATGGGGGGAAAACCTGGGAGAATATCACGCCTCCCGATCTTCCAAAAAATTCAAGGGTAAGTATTATAGAGGCTTCCAAATACAATGCAGCTACTGCATATATTGCTGTGAAGCGATATCAAATGGATGATCGTAAACCATATATTTGGAAAACAAATGATTATGGCAAGCATTGGACAAAAATCATTTCAGGAATTCGGGGAGATGATTATGTACATAGTATCAGAGAAGATATTACACGTAAAGGATTATTATATGCCGGTACCGAGCATGGTATTTGGGTTTCGTTTGATGACGGAGGAAAATGGCAATCACTTCAATTAAATTTACCTGATGTACAAGTATCTGATTTGGCTGTTACAGAGAAAGACTTAGTAATAGGCACACACGGAAGATCAATTTATGTATTAGATGATATTGCTCCGATAAGAGAATATGCAGATACAGTAATGTATAAAACCGTTCATTTATTTCAACCTTATTATGCGGTAAGAAATGTACAGAACGCTGTTTTTCAATATATTCTAAAAGATACAGGGGATATAAAAATTGAAATATTAAGTGCGAACAATAAAGTAATTCAAACTTTTATGGGTTCGAAAAATAAACCCAAAACAGAAGCTGCTGATGAAGATGATGAAGATGCCAGAAAACCAAATCCACCGAGTGTAAAAATAGGATTGAACAGGTTTGAGTGGAACCTTCGATACCCCGATGCCAGCTCTTTTAAAGGCATGATATTATGGGGTGGTAGTGTTCGCGGACCCATTGCCACGCCGGGAAAATATCAGGTACGATTAACGGCTGCTGGTAAAACAATAAGCCGGTATTTTGATATCAAATTAGATCCAAGAATTAAGGGCGTTACTACTGCTGATGCAGAGGAGAGATTTAAACTCGCTATGATGGCCCATCAGCAAGTTAGTAAAGCCAATGACGCAGTCATTAAAATTCGACTAATAAAAGAAAAAATGACAAAGGCAGGAGTAGTTGAATCGAATAAAAATATTATCAATCAACTCAGTACTATTGAAGAGAATTTATATCAAGTAAGAAACCAAAGCTCACAAGATCCACTCAACTTTCCCATCAAATTAAATAACAGGCTGGCTTCTTTAGTAAGAAGTATTGAAACAGGAGAAGGCAAGCCTACAGATGGGGCATATAAAGTATATGCGGAACTTTCAGCGGAATTAAAAAAGGAATTGAATGAATTAGATAAAATACTGGCCAACCAAACTGTGAAGGCTTTTAATCAGTAATCGTATTGTATCTATTTCATGAATTAATCTATTTCACAATACTAAAACCATCTATTTTTTTACCATTCGCATCAATTTGCTGAAAAGTTAGTTTTTTATCATTTACATCAACCACAGTAAATGAATGTATGGTTGAAATAAATTTATGTGTAAACTTCTGCCAGCTATCCGGATCATTCTCCTGTTCAGGATTGTATAAATCTTGTCCGCCTGCACCGGTAACGATATAAATGACTCCATTTGGTTTTTGTATCGTTTGTCCATCGAAATTTTTATCCAATTTCCATTTACCATTGATAACCTTACCACGTAATGCCTTACCATCTTTGCCTCCAACTAATTGTGTTCCCTTGCCGAAGGGTTCAAAATACATGGGGTATGAACGTTGGTAGTTATGTACATGACCTGTAAAAACAATATCTACTTTACCTTTCTCAAAAATAGGCGACAAAGCCCTCATTTGCTGTTGTTCATAATGTTCATTTGAAGAATTAAAGCCGGGATGATGGAACAACACAAATTTCCAGGTAGCGGTAGAAGTATTGATATCATCAGCTACCCATTTTCTTAGTAAGCTATCACTCCAATCAACGTAGGTATCCGCATCGAGAACCGTCCAATGAGCATTCCCATAATCATAAGAATAGTTGGTCATTCTAGGATATCGATTGCCTGCTGCATTTTTAAAAGCATTTATATTTTCTTCTTTCCCTTTTAATACAGGAACAAAAGCACCACCTTCCTTTCCTACCGGACCGTTTAAGGGCAATCGCCAAAATTGATAAAAGGCCAAAGCATCAGGGAATTTATCCAAATCTCTTGTATCAGCATCATGATTACCCACTGCTGCAATAAACGGTACGGAACGCATGAGTGGAACACCAACAGCAGAGTCTTTAGTTTCTGCATTATAAATAGGCCAGAATTTTGTTTTATACTCAGATACCAATCCATTATCATAAATGATATCTCCACTAATTGCCAATAAATCAGGTTTTTCACTAAACATCCGTTTAGCTATTTGTACAGATTCTTTTGTACCTGCCCCTAAATCACCTACTGCAATAAAACGGTAAGGCTGGTTGGCTTTCTTTGGAGCAACTGCGTTAGCATTGAATGCGATCTGATTATTTTTATACACTCTGTAATTAAATCGTTGACCCGGAATTAGTTTATTAAATAGCACATCATACAAATGAATTTTTGTAGCGTTGCTAGAAGCGATGATCGACTTTGTGATAGCTTCTGCACTAACCCATTCCTTACCTGTATTATATTCAACCTTCCAAATTGTATCTGTTACATTAGCCTGCCAAAGCAAATGCAGTGAATTAACCGAAGGGTTTCCCCCTACCTGAAGATAGGGTGGTGCAACAAACTGCGCATTTAAGGTTGATACAAGAGATATCAAACAGATAAAAAATATTTTTCTCATGTTGTTCATTATGTATTTACAGACTAGGTGTTTACACCCAAAATTCTTTTAGTGCTGATTACCTCTTCCATTGATTTGATAGCAACCTAAATCTTTACCGGGAGGGGTAATTTCTGTTGCACCATATAACGGATGAACGGGAACATCTGTTCTTGGATTAAAGTTTGTAAACCCAATACCAACGCAAGGAGAACTTGGCTTTAATGCAAAATTGTAGCTACCTACTGTTGAAATATCAGCTAGTTTTAACCCTGCGGGTAATGGTACCGGACCATTAATGAATTGCGGATTATTAGCTCCAATAATAGATGCCGGTGCTGTATAAACGGCTCCCACTGTCCAACCTGATGGTAAGTATGTAGAGGGCTTGGGGATATCTGTTTCTTGCGGCTGTGTAATGGCTGTACTAATAGATAAAGAAGGTATAAATTGGCTCGCCACACTTACTGAATCGGCGTAGTTCCAATTATACCCATATTTTAAATTAGCGGTATCAGCAATTGGATTTTGTACAACGCGCAAACCAAATTTACAGTTCACCATAATATTATTATATGCCACACCACCTGCTCCTTCTTCAAAATTTATAGAACCACCTCTTCCGGCGGCTGCTCTTCTGTATCCGGAATTAACTATCGTATTATTATATATAGCCACATTAGAGGCAGGGAAACCCGGAAGTACATTAATATTGGAAATTTTAGGCCCGTTGGTTGCCATTCCTACGCAAAGATTGTAGGCAAAATTTCCAATAGTGCCGGCCTTTGCATTCATCGCCTCTCCTCCGGTATAACCACATTTCTCAAAAGTGTTCCGCATTACATTTATCTTGCCCCCATTAATTCTGAAAGGATCATCTACACTTCCATAAATCCAAGAATCTTCTAAAATAAAAACACCTGCAGGATTTGCGTAGTAAATTGAATAGGGACTTGAAGAACCCGTAAATGTTTTCATAGCAGCACTAATGGCAGCGCCACCGAATTCTACTCTCGTCCACTTAATAACCATGAGTGGACAGGTTGTAGCTCCAATAATACCGGTCCATTTACCTTTCAATGCTGGATCTAGATTAGGATCTGCACCATAAGTATCTGTTTTCGTAACCCCCGGAAAAGTAATTAAGATGGGTTTGTCTTTTGTGCCAACACAAATCAAGGTTCCTTTTATACCCAAACCACAAGGGATATTTCCGTTAGATGTATTTAAACCAAAATTAATGGTAACACCTTCCTGAATAACCAGTGTATCTGTTTGGTTAACAAAAATATCGCCACAAACAGTATATGTTTTACCCGCTAACATGGTACCCTTAATAGCACCGGATAAACAGGTTGCTTCACTAATTGGAGTTACAGGTGGTAATTCAGCTTGCCAAAGGTTCTTATAATCGGTTGCTTTTTTACAAGAAGATAATATCAGGCCTGTTGCAAAAAGAAGTATTAAAAAATTAAACTTTTTCATAATAAACAGTTGTATTTATTTTAATTTATATCTGAATCCGAATAAGAAATTAGTGCCATAAAAATCTTTCTGGATTATTATTTTACTGTCTGGTTCTGTTTGTAAAGCCAATGCCCTAGATCCGCTGGTACTTGCATAAGTATTGTATGGCTGTTTCAGGAATAGCATAAAGGGTGCATTTGTTATATTCGTTATTTTACTGTAGAAAGTAAAACGACTAGCAAGTCTTTTCTCAAAAGAAAAATCTAATTGCGTTGTAGGGGCTTGCCAATAATTCAAGCCTAAATACGGACTGATAAAAGAAATCCTTTCTCCGGTATAAACCGTTGCAACCTGCATATCTAATCCGATACGGGGATTTTTATAAATAAAAGAAAGGTTCCCAATATGATTTGATTGTCCTTGCAAGGGTCTGGTTTCCGAAACCCTCGATGATACAATAATGCCACTACTATTTCTTGATGAATAAATAAGGCTATCATTTGTAATTGCAGACTTTGTGTAAGTATAGTTTGCTGTTATTCCAAACATTCCAAAATATTTGGTTAATACAGCTTCAAATCCATAGTTAGTAGCAGTACCAATATTTACCGGTTGTAAATAAAGGTTATTAACATTGAGTGGCTTTACAGCAGATATTTCGATAGGGTCAGCAATATTTTTATAGAAAACACCTAATAAAATCTGTCCTGCATCTCGGGTATAATACTCGTAACGAAGGTCTATATTATCTGCAACACTATGTTTTAGGTTCACGGGGTCACCTACTTCTTTAAAGAATTCAGCGTTTACTCCGTCTGGAATCAATTCGGAAAATTGTGGTCTGGCTAAAGCTTTATAATAAGAGAACCGGAGCGTTTGCGACTGTGTTAGCGCATATTTTATTTGTCCGCTGGGGAGTATATCCGTGTACCAAATAGTACCCGACCTTGCTGCTACATCTTTAGTGAGAGAGGTAACATAAGTTTGATTTGTATTTTCAAATCTTATCCCTCCTAATACCTCGATTTTATTTGTTGGTATCCATTTACCCTGAACATAACCTGAAGTAATATTTTCCGTAAATGAATAGTTATTTCCATTTAAAGTAGGCGTTCCGGTTGAAACGGGATTAAATACAACCGTTGCTGAATTTATATCCGTAAAAACTTGATTTAAAATAGGACTTAGAGAGTAGGCATGATATAGATTGTCTCGCGTTTTATGTCTGATCAATCCTCCAACCTTTAACTCAAATTCTTTTTTAAATAATTGTAAGTCTTTTGTAAGATTCATATACCCTGCTACATCGTTATCTGAGTTATGTTGCCAGTTCCTCGTCATGCTTTGCAGTTTAACAGGAGCTAAACTGGAGGCCACAATTGGGTATTGATATGTGTACTCAGCTAAATCAGGAATATGATTATTCGCAACAGAGTAAACCAAATTCCAATCTATCTTAGTGGTAGATGATAGTTTGTGTAAGCCTTGTAAATTATTACTAATAATAGAGATATACTGCCATTGGCTTCTATAAGAATTATTTATAAGTGAATTCAGTGCTACGGTATCCCATATAACTCTTGTTTGATAATCATCTAACCGAACAAAAGAAGAAGAAAGTGATATTTTATTATTACTGTTAATGGTGTAGTCCAATTTGGTATTGATACCTATACGCATACTTTGTACGGAATATTTTCTCAGTTGAAGATTTGAAAAGAGTGGGATATTATTCAGTCCGGGCTGAGAGTTAGGCAAAAAGAAATTTGATGTAGTACCTCTGTATATATTCTGATAACTTCCGGATACAATAAATCCTAGTTTTTTATCTTTCCCAAATCTATTCCCGTATGTAATACCCAAGGTAGTGTTTAAAGGTGTTGCTCTATTAGTATAATTGAGATGTGCAACAGGAAAATCAGCGGGTGTTGCAACATAAGTCAATCCATTAATTTCTGCAGGTGATTGCTTATTGATAGTGGATGTGCTGAACTTTTGATAAGTTTCTGTACTAAAGATATTATTATATCCTGTTGAAAAGTTTATCTGAAAGAGCTTCTTCATCGGTGCATCTTTCATCACCAGATTAATCGTACCACCAATAGCATCTGCTTCCATAGAAGGTGTTAGGCTTTTAATAACTTCCAATCTTTCCAGTAATTCTGAAGGAAAAAGATCTAGTGGGATAAAGCGACTTCTATTATCCGGACTAGGAATTTTTATACCGTTAACTAGTGTATTAATATACCGTTTATCCATTCCACGAATGATGGGGTATCTGGCTTCTCCACTTCCGCTTCTTTCAATGGTAACGCCACTTACCCTTTGTAGTACATTGGCAACTGTGATATCGGGGAGTAATTGAATATTCTTAGCAGATACTACATTAAGCACCTGGCTCGCATTTTTTTCCAGTAGGCGAATATTTTTTTCTCCTCCTGCACCTACACTGCTTACCACTACGGATTGTATATCTTTCACACTAGGCTCTAAGCGTATAGCTACTAGGGTAGTTTTATTGGCTTCTACCTTTACTAGTTGTTCAAAAGGTTTATAGTTAATAGTTGAGATAAGAAGATGATAATCTCCTCCACTAAGATTTTTAATACTGAATTTGCCATCAAGTTCAACTAGCACCGACTTATTCACCTCTTTAACAGTTACGGTAGCTCCTGCCATGGTTTCGCCTGTTATGGCGTCGGTAACAGTTCCCTTAATGGATTGTGACCGTACCGTAGTAAAGCAAAAAGTAGAAATTATAAGTGCTAAAATGTAAAAACATTTCTTCTGAAATATAATCATATTGGTAGTTTTGGCTACCCAAAACTGCCAATCTTAAGCGTTCAGAAAACTTTATTTAAAAGTTTAATTATTTCATAAGGTTTATACAACGATAAAGTAATAAAATAATAATATTACGTTAACATCATTAATGAGCTTAAAAATCCATCACTCTATCTCCACCACTTTCTTACCTCTTACTTGATGCATGGGTTTAGGGATGATAGCTAAAATTTCATCTTTTAGTGTTTGAATGAGTTTGGTTTTGATATGATCTCTATGTGTAACCAAACTAACTTCTCTTGCAGGTCGGGGCTCTTTTAATTGTTTTACTAATTTCATTTGTGACTTTGAAAATTCCGCAACTGCCAACTCAGGTAAAATAGTTATACCATTTGATTTATCTACCATGCGCTTCAGCGTTTCAATATTCCCGGTTGCATAATTAAAATGAAAATCAGCAGTGCGCCGTAATTCACAAAGATTTAAAACCTGACTCCGAAAACAATGCCCCTCTTCTAATAACCACAACTGATCGGGGTTGATATCATCTACCAATACATACTTCTTATCATATAGTGCGTTCTTCTTGGAAACATACACATATAATTCCTCATAAAACAAAGGTGATTCATTAATAGCAGCATCTTTTAATGGTGTTACTACCAGTCCGCAGTCAAGCTTATTTTGTTTTAGCTCTTGAATGATTTCTTCTGTAATTGTTTCCTTAATCACCATATTCAAATGGGGGTATTTTTCCCGCATCTGCTTAAATAATCCCGGTAATAAATAAGGCGCTAAAGTGGGTATAATGCCTAGTTTAATTTCTCCGGTTGTAATATTCTTCTCCTCATTAATCAATGTTTGTATTTTTTCTGCTTCCCGAAGAATTTGTCTCGCTTGTGCTATAATACGTATACCAATAGCAGTAGGAATAACGGGCTGCTTTGTTCGATCAAATATCTTCACACCCAGTGCGTCTTCTAATTTTTGTAATTGCATACTCAAAGTAGGCTGGGTTACATAGCATTGGGCTGCCGCCAAAGCAAAATGACGATAGGTATCTACCGCAACAATATATTCTAATTGAGTTAAAGTCATAGATTAAATCTATATTATCATAAAGATAATCAATTTGAATTATCCATTGATAAGCCCTAATCTTGTGCAATATTTTATCATCTTAATATATACATATGGAAACAAATCCAACAGGAGAGGCTAAATGCCCCTTCAACCATGGCGCTAAAAAAACGACTGCCGGCAACGGAACCGGTAACCGCGATTGGTGGCCTAATCAATTAAAATTGAATATTCTTCGTCAGCACTCTTCTTTATCCAACCCATTGGGTGAGGAATTTGACTATGCAACCGCGTTTAATTCACTCGATTTAGCTGCCGTTAAAAAAGATATTTATGCGTTAATGACCAACTCCCAAGACTGGTGGCCTGCAGATTATGGCCATTATGGTCCTTTCTTTATTCGTATGGCATGGCATAGTGCAGGTACCTATCGTACCGCTGATGGTCGTGGTGGTGGTGGAAGAGGTATGCAGCGTTTTGCCCCACTCAATAGTTGGCCAGATAATACCAATCTCGATAAAGCAAGATTATTACTTTGGCCTATTAAGAAAAAATATGGCAATAAATTATCCTGGGCCGATTTAATGATACTTACCGGTAACTGTGCATTGGAGTCTATGGGTTTTAAAACTTTTGGATTTGGTGGTGGAAGAGTGGATAGATGGGAACCTGATGAAGATGTGTATTGGGGCTCAGAAAAAGAATGGCTTGGCGATAAAAGATATAGTGGTGATAGAGAATTAGAAAACCCTTTAGCAGCAGTGCAAATGGGATTAATATATGTAAATCCGGAAGGACCCAATGGTAATCCTGATCCACTCGCTGCCGCACGTGATATTCGCGAAACATTTGCAAGGATGGCGATGAATGATGAAGAAACCGTTGCATTAATTGCAGGTGGACATACATTTGGTAAAACCCATGGTGCAGCAGACCCGGGCAAGCATGTTGGTCCTGAGCCGGCTGCAGCCGATATCGCAGAACAGGGATTGGGATGGAAAAATAGTTTTGGAACTGGTAATGCGGGAAGTACTATCACCAGTGGATTAGAAGGAGCATGGACAACCACCCCTACACAGTGGAGCAATAATTATTTTGAA
This sequence comes from Sediminibacterium sp., assembly GCA_017537025.1. GTDB lineage: Bacteria > Bacteroidota > Bacteroidia > Chitinophagales > Chitinophagaceae > Sediminibacterium. Next base: position 177,772 of record JAFWCB010000008.1, on the reverse strand, counting down.
AATCTTTTTGGCTTTGAGTGGGAGCTTACGAAGAGTCCGGCAGGAGCACATCAATGGAAACCAAAAAATAATGGTGGTGCGGGAACTGTTCCGGATGCACATGATGCCTCCATAAAACATGCGCCTTTTATGCTCACTACCGATATTGCGCTACGTGTAGATCCGGCCTATGAAAAAGTATCAAGAAAATTCTATGAAAACCCCGATCAATTTGCAGATGCTTTTGCGCGTGCTTGGTTTAAACTCACACACAGAGATATGGGTCCTCGAGCTTTATATCTTGGACCAGAAGTACCGGAAGAAGAGTTGATTTGGCAAGATCCTATTCCAACTGCTAGCTATGCAACTATTGATGAGCAAGATATTAAAACACTAAAACAACAAATATTAGCTACCGGTTTAAGCATTAGTGAATTAGTAACCACTGCATGGGCTTCAGCATCTACATTCCGTGGTTCCGATAAACGTGGTGGCGCTAATGGTGCTCGTATTCGATTAGCCCCACAAAAATATTGGGCTGTAAATAACCCGGCTCAGCTATCAAAAGTATTAGACGCACTAACTACTGTTCAATCGCAATTCAACAATACTGCAAGTGGTGGTAAACAGGTTTCATTAGCCGATTTAATTGTTTTAGGTGGAGCAGCAGCCATTGAAGAGGCAGCCAAAAAAGGCGGACATGCTATTACTGTTCCTTTCACACCGGGAAGAACAGATGCCAGCGAAGAGCAAACCGATGTTGCATCATTTACGGTTCTTGAGCCACAAGCAGATGGTTTCCGTAATTATGCTAAAGCTAGATATACCCTTTCAGCTGAGGAATTATTAATTGATAAGGCTCAATTACTCACACTCACAGCACCGGAAATGACAGCGCTTGTCGGAGGCTTACGTGTACTCAATGCAAATTATGATCAATCGAATTATGGTGTATTTACCCAAACACCGGGTGTACTTAGCAATGATTTCTTTGTAAATCTGTTAGACTTTTCTGTGAAATGGGAAGCTACTTCTCATACCAATGAAACATTTATAGCAAAGGATCGTAAAACAGGTGAAATTAAATGGAGTGGCACCAGAGTTGATCTAATTTTTGGCTCGAACTCAGAGTTAAGGGCACTGGCAGAAGTATATGCCAGTGATGATAGCAAAGAAAAATTTGTTTATGATTTTGTAGCGGCGTGGAATAAGGTGATGAATCTGGACAGATTTGATCTCAAGTAATTTAAAATCCACTATATCTAAAGGCGGCTCCAAGGGAGTCGCCTTTTTAATTAGTATCTATCGAATAACAGCTCTTTTAATACGTCAAAACTAGCGGCTATGTGTATCGATTTTTTTTGTTTATGAAACAAGGGAGCTACAGCTGCAGGTATCGGAATTTTATCTCCAATGATAGTTTCAACTGTTTCCGGGAATTTTATAGGATGCGCTGTTTCAAGTATAAAACCTTTTTCATCGGCATGGCTAGAAAGAAACTGTTCGAGAGCATAATAAGCCACAGCACCGTGGGGATCTAATATATATCCATAGTTTTTATAAACTGATGCCACCGTTTTTTTAGTAATATCATCACTAACAGAATAGCCACTCACCATTTTTTTTAGATCGCCTACTTGTTGGTGAAAAATTTCCATAATGCGAACAAAATTGCTTGGGGCTGCCACATCCATGGCATTCGAAATAGTAGCTACAGCGGGCTTTGGTGCATAATGTCCTGTTTGTAAAAAAGAAGATACAGTATCATTGATATTACAAGCGGCAACAAAATGTTTCACCGGTAAGCCGGAGCGGTAGGCCAGTAATCCTGCACAAAGGTTTCCGAAATTCCCGCTTGGTACTGCAATTACAGGAGGCTTTTCAATATCCCAAACTTGTGCTGCAAAAAAATAATATAATTGCTGTGGTAACCAGCGAGCTATATTAATTGAATTAGCAGATGTGAGGTTAAGTTTCTTTTGCAGATCTATATCCATAAATGCCTGCTTAACCAAAGCCTGACAATCATCGAAGGTTCCATCTATTTCTAAAGCCGTGATATTCTGTCCACAAGTAGTTAACTGCAACTCTTGCACCGTACTTACTTTACCTGAAGGATATAAAATAACTACATCTACTCCCTCTATTCCCAAAAAACCATTGGCTACTGCCCCACCTGTATCTCCTGAAGTAGCCACCAACACTGTAGTTTTTACATTTTGATCACAGGCAAAATACCCGAGGCACCTGCTCATGAAGCGAGCGCCAACATCTTTAAAAGCCAGGGTTGGCCCGTGAAATAATTCGAAAGATGATATTGATGAAGAGATTGGTAGTAATGGAAAATCAAAATCAATGGTTTCTTCTATGATCCGATATAATACATCATCGGGTATCGTATTGCCCACATAAGGTTGCATGATCGCAAAACCAATATCTGTTTTACCCAACTTTGGAAAATCAGTAATCCATTTACTATCAAGAGAAGGTATGGTTAGAGGGAAATACAATCCTTTATCCGGAGCTTGTCCGCGTAAGGCTGCTTCTTTAAAGTCAACATAAGGAGAGGAATGATGTAGGCTGAAATATTTCACTGGATTAAATTAAACGCTAAGTCGCTAAGGCGCAAAGAGGGTTACGCCGTTAGTGTTTATGGTAGTAATATAAATATGATGATCGACATGAAGTGATTGATATACGGCTTCCATTTCTGAGGCTACGCTGTTTGCTATTTCTTTTTCTTTACTCAACATAAAAATGGAAGGACCAGAGCCTGAAATACCTCCACCTAAAGCGCCAACAGTTTTTGATCTTTGTTTTACTTCATCGAAACCCGGAATCAAAATACTCCGAACTGGCTCAATCAACACATCCTCCAAAGACCTGCCGATCAGGTCATAATCTTTTTGTTGAAGCCCTGCAACTAATCCTGCAATGTTACCCCACTGCCTTATTGCATCCTTCAATAAAACCTGTTGTTTTAAAATACTTCGTGCATCGGATGTACGTACTTCAATTTGAGGATGAACGATAGTAACAAATAATTCGGGAGCAGTTAAAGAAATAATATCTAAAGGAAAAATAGATCGTATTAAAGTAACACCACCAAAAATACATGGCGCGATATTATCTGCATGTTTTACACCGGAAGCTAATTTTTCTCCATTCATGGCAAATCGAACCAAGTCTTCCTGCGAAAAAATATTACCTAATAAATAATTCGCCGCTGCTACCGCTCCCGCTGAACTGGCAGCACTCGATCCAACACCGCTCCCCGGCTTTATTTGTTTGGTAATGGTAAGATCGAAACCCACAGGTATCGTAAGTTCTTCCATCAAAGCTTGTAATGCAGCACCAGCCACATTCTTATCAGGATCTGTAGGTAAATTATAGTTATCGTTATTATGAATAGTGATACCCGGTTCATTAACAAGGGTTAATTGCATAATATCATAAGGTTCATTTACAGCAAAACCTAATACATCAAATCCGCATACCATATTCGCCACGGTTGCGGGAGCATGTACCGTTATCGTTGAAAGTTTACTCATGAACCACTTACTCTTATAATATCTGCAAATACGCCCGATGCAGTCACATCGGCACCTGCTCCTGCACCTTTAATTACCAAAGGTTGTTCGGGGTAACGCTCTGTGTAAAATAAAACCAAATTATCTTTTCCGTATAAATGATAAAAATCTGAATCGGCGGGTATATGTTCTAAGCCAACTTTGGCTTTTCCATTTTTATATGCTGCAACAAACTTTAGTTTACAATCTTTAGCTTTAGCGGCTTCATACAAGGCTTTAAAATGCGCCTCTTGTTTAGCCATTTCTGCATAAAAATCTTCTACCGATCCCTCAAAACATGATGCCGGTAAAAAGTATTGATTCTCAATATGTTCCATTTCAATACGTTCGCCGGCCTCTCTCGCCAATATCATAATTTTACGCATTACATCTGTACCGCCCAGGTCTAGTCGCGGATCGGGCTCTGTATACCCTTCTGCTTGAGCGCGTTTAACAATGTCAGCAAAAGGAATAGTGCCGTCATAATGATTAAAAACAAAATTCAACGTACCGGAAAGTACGGCTTGTATGCTATTTACTTTATCGCCACTTCTTACCAAATCATTTAATGTACCAATAACCGGTAATCCTGCACCCACATTAGTTTCGAAAAGAAAGGGCGCATTGAATTCGCGGGATAAGGATTTTAATTTTTGGTATTTTGTATAAGCAGATGAGCAGGCAATTTTATTACATGCCACTACGGCAATACTTTTAGCTAATAGTTTATCGTATACGGTAGCTACTTCTGCATTAGCAGTAACATCTACAAAAACACTATTACGCAAATTCTTATTGATAATCGCTTCAACAAAATCGTATATATTTCCCTGAGATGCATTTTCTAACGAATCCTTCCATTCATGTAAATCAATACCTGTATCGTTTAATAAAATCTTTTTACTATTAACAATACCCACTACTTGAATTTGTAGTTTTAATTGTTCTTTTAAATAGGAAAATTGTTGCCGGATTTGTTGAATTAATTTACCGCCAACATTTCCAGCACCTGCTATAAATATGTTTAATTGCTTGTACGTTGCTTCAAAAAAAGCTTCATGCAGTACATTAATGGCTTTTTTTACATCGCTGGCTGATAACACAGCAGAAATATTTTTTTCTGAAGAACCTTGTGCAATAGCCCGCACATTGATGCCGTTCCTTCCTAAAGCGCCAAACATTTTACCACTGATGCCAGGGTGACTTTTCATTTGCTCTCCAACAAGTGCAACAATACTTAATCCGCTTTCAATCTTAACAGGATCTACTTTACCTGTTTGAATCTCATAATCAAATACGGAATCAACGGTTTGTTTCGCCAGGGCTGAATCTTGTTCATTAATGCCAACACAAATAGAATGTTCCGATGAACTTTGTGTAATTAAGATCACATTGATTTGTTGCGTAGCTAAAGCCTCAAATAATCTCTTCGAAAAGCCGGGTATACCAATCATACCACTCCCTTCTAAGCTTAGTAAACTAATAGCGCTAATACTGGATATACCTCTTATAATATCTTCGTTATGCGTAACTTTTCCTTCTATAATGGTGCCAAAAGCTTCGGGCTCGAAGGTATTTTTGATCCAAACCGGAATATTTTTTTTCATTACCGGTTGAATCGTTGGCGGATAAATAATTTTTGCACCGAAATGGGAAAGCTCCATGGCTTCCTGATAAGAGATACGTTCGATATGTTTAGGGTGCTGTACCTGGCGCGGATCAGCTGTCATCATACCGCTTACATCGGTCCATATTTCCAAATCAGTTGCATGGGTAGCTGCGGCATAGATAGCTCCTGTATAATCCGAGCCACCTCTTCCCAGTGTTGTAGTATACCCTTTTTCATCTGCAGCAATAAAACCTGGAGCTAGATATACTGATGCGTTATTTTCTTTTAGATAAGATTGAATAGCATGATTGGTTTTATCAAAAAGAACAGCCGCATTCCCATATTGCGCATTTGTTATAATCAGTTTTCGTGAATCGACCCATTTAATGGATAATTGATGAGCATTGGCTGTTGCTGCAATAATGTATGAAGATAATAATTCACCATAACTGGCTACTCTATCTTTAATACGGGGAGATAATTCTCCTAATAAGAAAATACCATCACACAAATTTTCTAATTCATTCAACTGCTGTTTTACCCAACTGAGGGTAGCACTTTGTGCTTGTATAGGAAGTAATGTACGAACCGTATCAAGATGTTTTTGCTCCAGTAGCTTGATATCTTCTTTAAATGCTTCATTGCCTGCTGCAGCCAAAGCACCAATTTGTAAAAGTTGATCTGTTACGCCACCAAGGGCAGATACTACAACGATAGTTTGATCTTTACTACTGGCCTTTCTTACTATTGCTAATACTTTTTGAATATTCTCGGCATTAGCTACTGAACTCCCCCCAAATTTTAATACCTGCATATTTTATTATTATACCAAATACCCAAATAAATTATCGTGATCATTTAAAGCTGTGTAATTAATATGAAATCGGTTCATATTTTCAAGTAATACATCATAATCAGCTTTTTGCTGTACTTCAATGCCAACCAAAGCGGGCCCGGTTTCCTTATTATGCTTTTGCATATATTCAAATCGGATAATATCATCTGTAGGCCCTAGTACATGATTTACAAACTCTTTTAAAGCCCCTGGCCGTTGAGCAAATCGTATCAAAAAATAATGTTTAAGCCCCTCGTACTGTAAGGAGCGTTCTTTGATTTCCTGCATCCGATCAATATCATTATTACTCCCACTAACAATACATACTACTGTTTTATCTTTAATGGCTTCAGCAAATTCATCGAGTATGGCAATAGATAAGGCTCCAGCGGGTTCTACCACAATCGCATCTTCATTATAGAGTTGCAAAATGGTAGAGCAAACTTTTCCCTCATTTACCAAGCACATTTGATCAAGCACTTGTTTACAGATATGATAGGTTGTTGTTCCAACGCGTTTAACAGCTGCACCATCTACGAATCTTTCAATATTATCCAATGTTACAGGTTCGCCTGCTTCCAAAGCTGCCATCATTGAAGGGGCACCTTCGGGCTCTACACCAATTATTTTGGTAGTGGGAGATACCGTTTTAAAATAGGCGCCTACTCCGGCAGTTAACCCACCACCGCCTACAGGTGCAAAAACAAAATCGATCGAATCTAAATCATCAACTATTTCAACGCCAACCGTTGCTTGTCCGGCTATTATTCTTTCATCATCAAAAGGCGGAATAAAATACATATTATGAGCTTCGGTATATGCTTTTGCGGCCGTAGCACAATCATCAAATGTATCCCCTACCAATTTTACTTCGATATTTCCGTCTCCAAACATTTTAGTTTGAGAAACTTTTTGATTAGGTGTAATAATCGGCATGAATACTACCCCTTTTATATTCAATTTTTTACAGCTATACGCAAACCCTTGCGCATGATTACCTGCGCTTGCACATACTACCCCTCGCTGCAATTGATCGGCCGAAAGGCTACTCATCATATTGTAGGCACCTCTTAGCTTATAAGACCTAACAATTTGCAGGTCCTCTCTTTTTAAATAGATGCGGCTTTTATACTTTTTAGAGAGTGTGGCACTATAGGTAAGTGGTGTATGTGTTACAACAGATTGTAATCTGGCAATAGCTTCCTCAATACGCAACCCGAAATAAGGTGCATCTACCACTTTGTTGCTTGATATAGTTAATGATTCGCTCATATTATGCTTGTGTGGCAATTGCTTTCATATTCGTCATAGCTTTTCTCAACACTTTACCAACCTGCTCAACCGGATGATTGGCTATTATTTCGTTTACTGCAATGATGGTTTTATTATCAACACCATTATCTTTATCTGCATTAAAATTCTTTCCGATCACATCGGTATCAATTTTTTTCATGAAATCGGCCAATAAGGGTTTACAGGCATGATCAAACAAATAACAGCCATATTCAGCCGTATCAGAAATTACCCGATTCATTTCGAATAATTTCTTGCGTGCAATAGTATTAGCAATTAATGGTGTTTCGTGAAGCGACTCATAATATGCCGACTCCGCTTTAATACCTGCCTCTACCATCGTTTCAAAAGCTAATTCCACACCTGAACGAACAAATGCTACCATGAGCAATCCATTATCAAAAAATTCTTGTTCACTGATTTTTTGATCGGTAATCGTTGTTTTTTCAAAAGCTGTTTCACCTGTAGCCGCACGCCAGGTAAGTAAATTTTTATCATCATTCGCCCAGTCTTCCATCATTGTTTTTGAAAAATGACCGCTCATGATATCATCCTGATGTTTTTGGAAAAGTGGTCGCATAATTGTTTTCAACTCTTCTGATAATTCATAGGCTTTTATTTTGGCAGGATTAGAAAGCCTGTTCATCATTGCGGTAATACCCCCCTGTTTTAATGCTTCTGTAATTACTTCCCATCCATACTGAATAAGCTTTGCAGCATACCCAGCATCAATTCCTTTTTCCACCATTTTATCAAAACTTAGTATGGATCCCGTTTGAAGTAGCCCACATAAAATAGTTTGCTCACCCATCAAATCGGATTTCACTTCGGCCACAAAAGAAGATTTCAGTACGCCGGCCCTGTGGCCGCCCGTACCCGCACAATACGCTTTTGCATAGTCCCATCCTTTACCATCAGGATCATTCTCCGGATGCACTGCTATTAAAGTAGGAACCCCAAAGCCGCGTTTATATTCTTCTCTTACTTCCGTACCCGGACATTTAGGAGCCACCATTATCACTGTAATATCTTTTCTGATTTGCATCCCTTCTTCTACAATATTAAATCCGTGTGAATAAGAAAGCGTAGCACCTTTTTTCATTAAGGGCATAACAGCATTGATAACAGATGTATGCTGTTTATCGGGTGTTAAGTTAATAACCACATCGGCAGCAGGGATCAATTCCTCATAGGTTCCAACAGTAAATCCATTATCGGTTGCATTTTTCCAAGATGCTCTTTTTTGTTCGATAGCATCTTTACGTAAGGCATAGGTAACATCAAGACCCGAATCGCGAAGATTCAATCCTTGATTGAGCCCTTGTGCACCGCAACCAACTATAACAAGTTTTTTTCCTTTTAAGGCATTAACACCATCTGCGAATGCCGACTGATCCATGAATTCACAAACGCCCAGTTGATTTAATTGTTCTCTTAATGGTAAAGAGTTGAAATAATTTGACATTTCTTAAGTTGTTGAGTTTTTAAGTTATTTACATGGTAAATACTTCATCTTGTTTATTTAAAAATTCATTTTCAATCAATTCTTCTGCAGGTTCATAGGCTTCAAACTCTTTTAGTTTTTCATGAAACCCGTTACTTGCTTTAATAATGGCTACTCTTGCGCTTCGTACGAATTCGATAAGCCCGAATGGTGCCAATACTTCTACGAGTTTATCTGTTTCTTCTCTATGCCCTGTTGTTTCGAAGATGGTATAGTCTTTACGTATCACTACCGCTCGTGCTCCGCACTCGCGTAATAATCTTTCTACTTTTAATTTCTCTGCCACTGCATCGGTACTGATTTTATATAAAGCCATTTCTTGCCAAATGATCTCATCATTGGTATTATAGTAAGCCTTTAATACTTCTACCTGTCGCTCAATTTGCCTACATAATTTTCTTACTACTTCCTCTGTTTCATTAATTACAATCGTAAACCGATGAATACTTTCTGCTTCCGAAGGGGAAACATTCAAACTCTCGATATTAATTTTTCTTCTCGAAAAAATAATCGCTATGCGGTTTAATAAACCCACCTGGTTTTCGGTGTACACCGTTATGGTATATTCTGTTTTCATACAATTATTTTAATCTTATTTCAGCAACGCTACATCCTTGAGGTACCATGGGAAAAACATTATTTTCTTTTCCAACCATTACTTCTAACAAATAAGCGCCTTCGCTATTCAACATTTTTCTTACAGCATCTTTCAGGTTCGATCTATTATCCACTGTTGCGCCGGCAATACCATAAGCTTTAGCTAATTGTACATAATCGGGGCTTTGTATATCAACAAAAGAATAGCGCTTATCATGAAATAATTGTTGCCACTGCCTCACCATACCCAGGAATCGATTATTTAAAATCAGAATTTTTACATCTACTTCTGCTTGCATAATAGTTCCTAATTCTTGTAGCGTCATCTGAAAACCACCGTCACCGATGATAGCAACAACAGTTCTATCTTTCACTCCGAATTTGGCTCCAATAGCAGCGGGCAAGGCAAAACCCATGGTACCAAGACCTCCAGAGGTTACATTGCTTTTACTCTTATTGAATTTAGCATAACGAGAAGCTACCATTTGATGCTGACCAACATCCGTTACTACTACAGCTTCGCCTCCACTGATCTCATTCATTAATCGGATCACTTCACCCATGGTTAATTCATCGGTATCAGGGTTCAATTCTTTATGAATAACTACCTCATTTTCTTCTTTCGTATAAGCAGCAAACTTTGCTAACCACTCACTATGATTCCTCTCTTCAATAGCTTTTGTTAGTAGTGGTAATGTTTCTTTGCAATCGCCCCAAACAGGAACTGTTGATTTTACATTTTTATCAATTTCAGCCGGGTCGATATCTAAATGAATAATTTTTGCTTGTTTGGCATATTTATCAAGTCTACCGGTAACGCGATCATCAAAGCGCATACCTACAGCAATCAATACATCACATTCATTGGTTAGCACATTAGGACCATAATTACCATGCATACCCAACATACCTACGTTTAAAGGATGATCTGTTGGTAAAGCACTCAAACCGAGCAGGGTCCAAGCTGCGGGTAAATTTCCTTTCTCAATAAAAGCTCTAAACTCGTTTTCTGCTTTACCAAGAATTACACCTTGTCCCAATAAAACAAATGGTTTTTTTGCTTCATTAATGAGTTTTGCTGCTTCAGCTATATATTCTTTTCGAATAATAGGTTTGGGGCGATAGGATCGAATATGCTCACATTTTTTATATCCCGCGTACTCAATTTTTTGTAACTGTGCATTTTTTGTAATGTCTATCAACACAGGGCCGGGGCGACCGGTACGAGCTATAAAAAAAGCCTTTGCCAATATATGAGGAATTTCATTGGCATCTGTTACCTGATAATTCCATTTCGTAACAGGCGTAGTAATATTTATTACATCTGTTTCCTGGAAGGCATCGGTACCTAATAAATGAGCAAACACTTGTCCGGTAATACAAACCAATGGCGTACTATCAATTTGAGCATCTGCCAATCCTGTAACTAAATTGGTAGCACCAGGGCCGCTGGTAGCAAATACTACCCCCACCCTACCGCTGGTACGCGCGTATCCTTGTCCGGCATGAATACCCCCTTGCTCGTGCCTTACCAGTATATGTTTGAGCCGATCATGATAATCATACAATGCATCATAAATCGGCATAATGGCACCTCCCGGGTATCCAAAAACAGTATCAACTCCTTCAGCTATCAATGCTTCAAGCAATGCCTGGCTACCACTAATTGTAGTAGTGGCTACTTCTGTTTTTGTTATTTCTTTTTCGAGCGTTTGCATATAATTATATTTCATCTGTTACACACCCTTCTGATGCATCTTTTACAGACAGTGCGTACTTAAATAATAATCCTTTCGATGCTTTGGGTTCGGGAGCTCTCCATTTAGCCCTCCGTTGAGCGATTTCTTCCTCCGAAACTTTTAAAGTCATTTTTCGCTCTAATACATTCAATTCAATAATATCATCATCTTCTACTAATCCAATCAATCCTCCTTTTACCGCTTCAGGGGTAATATGTCCCACTACGAATCCATGTGTTCCCCCACTAAATCTTCCATCCGTAATTAGGGCTACACTCTTTCCTAAACCTGCACCAATAATGGCAGAGGTAGGTTTTAGCATTTCAGGCATACCCGGTGCGCCTTTTGGCCCTACATTCCTTATCACTACTACATTACCTGCTTTTATTCTTCCTGAGTTAATACCCTCAATCAATTCTTTCTCGCCATCAAATACCCTAGCCGGCCCTTCGAATAATTCCCCTTCTTTACCGGTAATTTTTGCTACACTGCCACCCGTTGCCAGGTTGCCATAAAGTATTTGTAAATGCCCGGTTGCTTTTAAAGGTTGTTCTACCGGTAAAATAATTTTTTGTTGATCGAAGTCTAAATCAGGGGCTAGTGCTACATTCTCAGCAATCGTTTTTCCGGTAACTGTTAAGCAATCGCCGTGTAATAAACCCTTTGCTAATAAGTATTTCATTACGGCAGGCACCCCACCATACTGATGCAAATCCTGCATTAAGTATTTACCACTGGGTTTAAAATCGGCAAGCATAGGAACACTGTCACTGATAGATTGAAAATCGTCTTGTGTAAGATTTATATCCACACTTCTTGCCATAGCAATCAAGTGTAATACTGCATTAGTACTTCCACCCAAAACCATAATTAAGGTGATTGCATTCTCAAAAGCTTTGCGCGTCATAATATCGCGCGGCTTTATATCTTTCTCCATTAATAAACGAATGGCCTTACCTGCCGCTTCACATTCTTCTTGTTTTTCTTTACTCAATGCCGGATTAGAAGATGAATAAGGTAAGCTCATGCCTAATGCTTCGATAGCCGAAGCCATTGTATTAGCAGTGTACATACCACCGCAAGCTCCGGCACCCGGACAAGCATGCTGAACGATTCCCTTAAAGTCTTCTTCGTTTAATGTACCGGCTATTTTTTGTCCTAATGCTTCAAAAGCAGAAATGATATTTAAGTCTTGCCCTTTATAATGCCCCGGGGCAATGGTTCCTCCATAAACCATAATGGCAGGGCGATTCAATCGTCCCATAGCAATTAAGGCTCCCGGCATATTCTTATCACAGCCGGGCAATGCAATGATTGAATCATAATATTGCGCTCCACATACTGCTTCAATAGAATCTGCGATTACATCTCTGCTCACTAATGAGTATCGCATGCCATCGGTGCCATTACTAATACCATCACTTACCCCTATTGTATTAAAGATCAAACCCACTAAATCATTCTCCCAAACACTTTTCTTCACAAGCTTTGCTAAATCATTCAAGTGCATATTGCAAGTGTTGCCATCATAGCCCATACTCACTATACCTACTTGTGCCTTAGCCAAATCTGCATCCGTTAGTCCAATACCATATAGCATGGCTTGAGCAGCCGGTTGCGTCGGGTCTTGTGTAATCGTTTTACTATACTTATTCAATTCCATTAGGCTAGAGATTCTTTTTTTACAACTTGTTTTTCTGTTACGCGATGCGTATATAACTGTTGAATAATAGCCCCTTTTGTATCTTTCCAATCAAGCGGAAATACAGTATCATCGATCGATTGCCAACCAATTACTTCAGCAGCAGTTCCACAATAAAATGCACTATCTGCTTTTCGCAAATCTTCTATGGTGAATTGCCCTTCAATTACAGTAAAACCTTCTGCAGCGCATATTTCAAGAACGGTAGCACGTGTAATACCCGCTAAAATATTACCTGCTTGAGGCGTATAGAGTACTCCATTTTTTTCAAAAAACATATTGGCACCAGGGCCTTCAGCTATATGATCATTCATATCTAATAATAAAGCCTCATCATATCCTTTTGCTTTTGCTTCCTGACTAGCTAAGATAGAATTCACATAATGCCCGGCAGCCTTTGCATGTATTTTAAAAGCTTTAGGATTAGGGCGTTGAAAAGAAGAAGTAACAATACGCAAAAGCTTATCACCCAAGAAAGGAGCCATTTCCCATGCCTCAATTACAATATGCGAAACCGTATTAGTTGCAAAAGTCATATTAGCAGGTGCATATACTACAGGCCTGATATAGGCATTCTGAAAGTTATTTTTTGCCAATACTTCATAAGTTGCCTTAATCAATTCATCAACATGCCAAGGATAAGGAAGATTCAATGCTTCAGCTGAAATTCGTAACCGCTCAAAATGTTCCACCGGTTTAAAAATTTTTGTTTCACCGGTTTCGGTTCTGTACGAACGAATTCCTTCGAATACAGAATATCCGTAATGAAGTGATTGGCTGTACAAATCCATCGTTGCTTCAGCAGCTTTTACATATTTCCCATCCAAAAAAATGATGGTGTTGTTATTGTAATACATAATTCAAATTTCAAGTCAAAAAAAAACCCCGCGGGTGAGGCGGGGCTTGTATTTTAAAGTTTTTTAAGTTACAGTAATCCACCTCTATACGGTATGGGAATAATTGTGGCAATCACAATAATAATTGCTGTAATGATAGTGGCAATATATATTCCTTTATTACGCATAGAGTTATAAGTACCTTCTAAAGATACGTCCACGCATTGAAATAACAAAGAACTATTTTTTTGAATGCTTCTAAATTATGGTAGAAGCATTCAATACGGCATTTTTTGCAGCACCCGATTTAGCATTTTTACTTATATAATCTACAAGCAAATCACCAATTTCATGGGTACCGTAATTATTAATTGCATCAATATCTTTTGAAACGAATCCATTGGCTAAAGTCCACTTAACAGCCTCTCTTACAGCAACTGCTTCATCAGTCATATTAAAATGATCCAACATCATGGCGCTCGATAATACCGATCCTAATGGATTAGCAATATTTTTTCCTGCAGCTTGCGGATAGGAACCATGTATAGGTTCGAATAAAGCAGCACTAGTTCCAACCGAAGCCGATGGTAATAAGCCTAATGAGCCACTCAACACACTTGCTTCATCGCTAATAATATCTCCGAACATATTTTCCGTAAGAACTACATCAAACTGTGCGGGGTTCAAAATAATTTGCATGGCTGCATTATCAACAAACATGTAATCAACATTCACTTCCGCATATTGAACACTTAGTTGTTGTACCACTTTTCGCCACAAGCGAGATGTTTCTAATACATTTGCCTTATCTATCAGTGTCAATTTCTTTCTTCTATTCATGGCATACTTAAATGCCTGATCTGCTACTCTAACAATTTCAGGGATAGTGTAAGCACATTCATCACTCGCGAACTGACCATCTTCGCTTACATATCTTTTACCGAAATAAATACCTCCAGTTAATTCGCGAAAAATAATAAAATCGATCCCTTCTAATTGCTTTTGCTTTAAGGGAGATAGATGTTGTAAAGAAGGATATGTACTGATAGGACGAATATTCGCAAATAACCCCAGTTCCTTACGTAAACGTAGTAAGCCTTGCTCAGGCCTTATTTTCGCAGTGGGATCATTATCGTATTTAGGATCGCCGATGGCACCAAATAAAATAGCATCACTCATTTTACAAGCAGCTATTGTTTCATCGGGTAAAGGGTTACCTGTTTGGTCGATAGCAATGGCGCCCATTAAAGCATGGGTGTACCGGAACACATGTCCAAATACCGCAGCAATGGCATCTAATACTTTAATCGATTGTGCTGTTACTTCAGGACCAATACCATCTCCATTAATAACTGTGATCTGTTTTTCCATACTAAGCTAATTCCTTTTCAAAATTTTCAATGGCTGTTCTTCTACTCAACAAAAAGTCGATATCATCATAGCCATTTAATAAACAGGTTTTTTTATAGGGATTCAACTCAAACTTTTCTGTTTGATTTGTTTGATCGATAGTTATAGTTTGTTCCTCAATATCAATACTTAATGTACTTGAATTAGACAATGAAAAAATGGTTTGCAAAAAATTATCACTTACAGTTACAGGCAACAATCCATTATTAAGCGCATTATTCTTAAAGATATCGGCAAAAAAACTTGATACCACTGCTTTGAATCCATAATCAACAATAGCCCAGGCAGCATGTTCTCGCGATGAACCACATCCAAAATTTTTACCGGCTACTAATATTTCTCCGCTATATTCAGGTTGATTTAAAATAAAGTCGAGTTTTGGTTTTGTTTCATCATCCTGCTCATAGCGCCAATCGCGAAACAAGTTTTTCCCAAACCCATCTCTTGTTGTTGCCTTTAAGAAACGTGCAGGAATAATTTGATCCGTGTCAACATTTTCTGCAGATAATGGAACAAACCGACTATTTATTTTACTTAATGCTTTCACTTTTTTTATTTATTCTTTCTTTTTATAACTCGCTTACGGACTTACGGACTTCCCGACTCTCCGACTCCCCCGACTTTCCTATCGACTTTCTTATTGACTATATTATCTCCCTCACATCCGTTACAACACCTGTGATGGCGGCAGCAGCAGCAGTTAAGGGACTAGCCAACAATGTTCTTGCACCAGCTCCTTGTCTGCCTTCAAAATTTCTATTACTGGTACTGATACAATATTCGCCTGCTGGAATTTTATCTTCATTCATTCCTAAACAAGCGCTACAGCCGGCTTGACGAATTACAAATCCGGCTTCCGAAAAAATAATATCCAATCCTTCCTCTTTTACTTGCTGTGCTACTTGCTGGGAACCTGGAACTATCATTACTTGTACGCTGTCATTTTTCTTCTTCCCTTTTATTAATGCCGCAACAGAACGCAAATCTTCAATACGCGAGTTCGTACAACTCCCAATAAACACATGTTGTACAGGCATACCAATTAATGATTTACCTGATTGTAACCCCATATATTCCAAGGCTTTAATAATATTTTTTCTTTCCCCCTCATCGGGTATTGTATCTGTAACAGGTATACGCGCAGTAATAGCAATACCGAGCCCGGGGTTGGTGCCATAGGTAATCATCGGTTGAATAGCCGCAGCGTCGATAAATAATTCTTCATCAAAAGCAGCATCTTCATCACTGTATAATGTTTCCCATTCTTTTTTCTTTTGCTCCCATTTTTCACCTGCAGGTGCGAATGCTCTTCCTTTCAAATAATTAAAAGTTGTTTCATCAGGAGCAATCATACCACCACGAGCCCCCATTTCGATGCTCATATTGCAAATGGTCATTCTGGCTTCCATAGACAAACCACGAATAGTACTTCCGGCATATTCAACAAAATAGCCCGTAGCACCACTGGCAGATATTTTAGAGATGATATATAAAATAATATCTTTTGATACCACTCCTTTTTGCAAATTGCCTTCTATATTAATACGCATAGTTTTGGGCTTTGTTTGCAGTACACACTGTGAAGCAAAAACCATTTCTACTTCACTGGTACCAATACCAAAAGCAACAGTGCCGAAAGCCCCATGAGTAGAGGTATGGCTATCTCCACATACTATCGTCATACCCGGTTGCGTAATACCTAATTCAGGACCGATTACATGAACGATCCCTTGGTAGGGATGGCCTAATCCGTAGAGTTCGATACCATGATTATTACAATTTTCAATCAATGCTTCTACCTGCATTCGAGAGAGTGCATCTTTGATAGGTAGATGTTGATTCAAAGTAGGAACATTATGATCGGCAGTAGCAATAGTTTGTTTAGGGCGAAATACTTTCAGCCCTCTTTTCTCAATTCCTTTAAAAGCTTGTGGACTTGTTACTTCATGAATAAAGTGGGTATCGATATACAGAACGGAAGGCCCATTCTCAATTTTTTCAACAACATGTTTATCCCAAATTTTATCGAAGAGTGTTTTTCCCATGAATCGTTTTTATATTAAGCAACTGCTTGTTCCGGAACATGTGCTTCTGCCAATTTCCGGAGGTCTTCTTCCATTACTTCTTTTTTACTATCAGCCACTTTTAAAAATTGCTGATAGAGTTGATCTATATCATTCCTGTTAAATTCATATCCTAATTTCTGGAATCTGTATGCCAAAGCACTTCTTCCACTACGGGCGGTAAGTACAATTTTACTACCTTCTGCTCCCACCTGCTCGGGGTTTATGATCTCATAGGTAAGTGAGTCTTTTAAGAAGCCATCCTGATGTATTCCGGATGAATGCGAGAAAGCATTCGCTCCTACAATAGCTTTATTTGGTTGAACCGGCATACGCATGGTATCTGCCACTTCACGACTTAGTGGGTTCAACATCTGGGTATTGATATTGGTATATAAACCTAAATATTTATGTTGTTCAATAATCATTACTACTTCTTCTAAAGAAGTATTTCCGGCACGCTCACCTAAACCATTGATGGTACATTCAATTTGTCGAGCCCCGCTAATCGCACCACTGATAGAATTAGCCGTTGCCAAACCCAGATCATTATGGCAGTGGCAAGAAAGAATAGCCTTATCTATGTTAGGAACATGATTCATGAGATAAGCAATCTTTTCTCCGTATTGATGTGGTAAACAATAACCCGTAGTATCAGGAATATTCACAACAGTTGCACCCGCCGCAATTACCGCTTCTACTACACGTGCTAGGTATTCATTTCCGGTTCTTCCTGCATCTTCGGCAAAAAATTCTACATCATCCGTAAAATTTCTAGCCCATTTCACAGCTTGAACAGCACGGGCTAAAATTTCATCCTGGGTAGCATTGAATTTTGCTTTGATATGATAATCGGAGGTACCGATACCTGTGTGTATACGCGGACGAACAGCATATTTTAACGCCTGTGCCGCTACTTCAATATCTTTTTGAACAGCTCTTGTTAATCCACATACAGTGGCATTTTTTATAACTTTTGAGATTTGAGAAACAGATTCAAAATCACCCGGACTAGAAATAGGAAACCCGGCTTCTATAATATCTACCCCTAATAATTCTAATTGTAAGGCAAGATCTAATTTTTCTTTGGTATTCAATTTACAGCCGGGTACTTGTTCTCCATCGCGGAGTGTGGTATCAAAAATGTGAATCTTATCACCCATAGTTCTAGATTTAGAGATAAAAAGACAGGCACGTAAATGCTGCTATCGATTGCCTGAAATAACAGCTGTACGGCCTGTCGAATTCAAATTTAGTTTGCTGTATCTTCGAAAAAGAATCAATATAGTACTCATTTTACAGTTTGTAAGCCTTGTGAAAATGGCTCAAACCCTTTGCTGTATTGGTTTTAAACAGTAAATTATTACGATGCCCAACCGCCCTACAGATGCCCTTTTTCAGCTGATCCAATCTTTAGAAAGAGCTGAAAAACGAAATTTTAAGCTTTATGCCACCAGAAATAGTAATTCGGGTGAACGTAAGGTGGTGGAATTATTTGATGCACTCGATAAAATGAAGCAATACGACGAAAATCTATTGCTCAAAAAACACAAAAGCATTCAAAAAAAGCAATTATCCAATTTGAAAGCCGCCTTATATCAAGAAATATTAGCCAGCTTACGTTTGCTTAAACAGTCTGATAATATAGATCTACAATTACATGAACAGCTCGATTTTGCAAGGATTTTATATAATAAAGGGCTCTATCTACAAAGTCTAAAAGTGTTAGACCGTATTAAAGAGTTAGCAAAAAATAATAATCAGGTTACTTATATTCAGCAAGTACTTTTTCTGGAAAAGAAAATAGAGGCACTACATATCACCCGTAGTATGCAAGACAGGGCAGATCAATTATGTACAGAAGTAGATGAAACGAATGATCGATTACAAATCATTAGTACCCTTTCTAATATATCCTTATTATTATATAGTTGGTATATTAAGAACGGTCATGCGCGGAATGAAACTGATAAGCAAGCGCTATCTGCCATTTTTGATAATCCGGTCATTCACAAATATCAACATCACGAAGGTTTTTACGAGAAATTATATCTCTACCAATGCCATTGCTGGTATGCATTTATTACACAGGAATTTTTATTGTATTATCGCTATTGTCAAAAATGGGTTGATCTTTTTCAGGAAGACCCCAAGATGATTCAAGTAGAAACGGCTCATTATATTAAGGGTATACATAATTTACTAGGTGCTCATTTTGATCTGCGAAATTTTAAAAAATTTCATCATACCATACAAACACTTGAAAAATTTATTCAGCAACCAGTTGTTCAACAAAATCAAAATAATTTAATTCAGTGCTTTACCTATTTATATACGGCAAAATTAAATAGGCATTTTATGGAAGGCACATTCACAAAGGGTTTGGTGCTAGTTCCGGAGATTGAAGAAAAATTAAAAGAGTATGAGCTTTATTTAGATAGACATCGGATACTGGTATTTTATTATAAAATCGCTTCTTTATATTTTGGTAGTGGTAACCCTGAAAAAAGTATTGACTATTTGAATCGCATTATTAACTGGAAGGTAGATCTGCGGACAGATTTACAGTGCTATGCCCGCTTACTGCATTTGATTGCGCATTATGAATTGGGCAATTTAGATTTATTAGAATATTTATTGAAATCGGTTTATCGGTTTATGGCTAAGATGCAAAACTTAAGTGCAACGGAAGAAGCTGTTTTTGAATTTTTAAGAACCGCTTTTCGTGCTTCACCCCGTAAAATGAAGCCAGAGTTTGAGCGTTTATTAAAAAAGCTGCAATTACTGGCCAATGATAGATTAGAAACAAGGGCCTTTATGTATTTGGACATTCTATCTTGGTTAGAAAGTAAAATTCAAGAAAAGCCCGTTCAAACCATTATTAGGCAGAAATACTTGGAAAACAAGAAAAGATTAAGTGTTGACTAAATTTGACACATTACTTTATTTTTTACTCAAATAATTACTCGGGGTTTTTAAAAACTCTTCTTTACATTCCTTTGAGCAAAAACCGAATACTTTTCCTTTGTAATGTACGGTATCACTAACTCCGGCTTTCACCGGCATACCACATACAAAATCTTTAGTATTATCAAATTTTAAGTTTTCAAAAGCTTTCTCAGGATGTAATACGGATTGCATAGCTCCGTCGTACATTGTTCGAATACTCTCTACAATATCCTTATCGGTACTTTGCTCACTACCGCCCGATATAGGTGGTTTAGGATTGTACTCAATATCTAGCATCACAGCTTGGGTATATTTTTTACCCATAATTTCATTCACTAACGCAAGACTCATATCCATACCCGCTGTAACCCCGGCACTTGTCCAATACTTACCGGTTTTCACAAAACGTTTATCTTGTATGATGGCGCCGAATTCATCTGCTAATATTTTTTTCCCATACCAATGGGTAGTAGCTTCTTTATCTTTTAATAAACCCGTTGCCCCTAATATCCACGCACCTGTACAAACGCTGGTTGTATATGTAGATGTGCTGTCGATTTGCCTTATCCAATCCAATAACTCCATATCTCTAGTGGCTTTATAAGTTTCTTTAAATCCGCCCGGAATTACCAATATATCCAAATGCTTCACCTCTGCTATTGAAGTATCGCACTGTATTTTCATGCCATTCGTATTGCTAACTAGGCCTTTATGTCTACCAATAAAGAAAACTTTTACACCCATTAGTTCGCTTAACACTTGATATGGCCCCATAGCATCCATTGTTGTAAACCCGTCATACAATAAGATACCCACTGTTTTAATATTAACTTTTGGTTTGGGTAACATGTTTGTCGTTACAGGATCATGTGATTGGATTGAATTTTCAATATCCTTCTTGTTATTGCAAGCAATTGAGATTGCAAAGAATATAATCGGTACCGTACATTTATTCATACTATTTGTTTTATTTTTTATTAATTATCTCGTGAAACTAAATCGCAGCTTTATTTTTTTTACGCACACGTATCCACAATACCAATCCAATTATTACCAGCATTATTTGCGACATGGCAGCAAACATGGTTGAGAAGTCTCTTACATTTTTTCCTGCAAAATCCATAAAATGATGCTTGTGTAAAAATGCAAAACTGAATCCTTCAATTAAATCTTTATCATTTACTTTAGCAGCCAGTTTACCACTGCCGGTTTCAACATACCATCGTTCTTTATTATTAAAAGGGTAGTTTATTTTCCATACCGGCAACCGCTTATTTACAAAGCCATATTCTCCTTCAAACTTTATAATTACTTCTAACGATATAGTATCTTTTTCGGTATTTCGGCTAAATTTACTCCCTAAATATGCAGCATATTTTCTTTCCCCATTTATTAAAGGTTGATAAGAGTTACTATGCAAATAAATAGTTGATGGGGGTGGTACCATTTTATCTTTCATGATATCAGTCCTTTGTTTTTCGGGATCTTTTTGTGAATCAGTTAGCGACTTTTTCGAAAAAACTTGCCAATAGGTTTCGTTATTTATTTTCACGAGACTAATATTGGTAAGTTGCCTATTTCCAAGTGCCGAAACAATTTTTTGATAATTCATTGCCAGGCTTGATGTCTCAAATGTGTTGCTTATAAAAAAATTATCTCTATCATCTGTTTTCAATTTTTCTAAAGCATGGAAAGCGCCACTTGCGGTGAACATGAGCGTAAATAAAGCAAATATCAATGACGTCCAACGATGATTATTTCTGGCTTTTATACCTTTATTTCCCGCTACTTTTTTTGTTTTTGTAGTAAAAAAAATATACAAACCCATTAAAGTAGTAGCAATAGCTAATAAACATAATAAGGCTTCAACGATAAACTTTCCTTTCCCCAAAAAACTTAACCAGCTCCAGGTATGAAATAAAGTAAATATGGTATCGAAAACCATCCGTTTATTATCCATCGCAAAAGCAAATCGATCTTGCACTGTTTCTACATATAGTCTTATGCCATCTGCTCTATCAAAGCTTATTTTATAGACAGGTAATAACCTATTTATATTTTTATATTCATCGTCGAATTTTTCAATAAAGAGCGTTGATACTACTTTTGCCCCACTAGTGTCGTTCATAATAGTTGAGGTGGTATTTTCACAGCAATCGTGATCGATATTATCACCATTTATTTGTTGGGATTCTAACCTCTCATTTTTTTGACCACCTTGCAAAAATTCTTTAGCAAGATATCGAGCATACAACTGATCTCCGTTTCTCAACATTTTGCCGGTTAGTGTACTTATATATTTCAATACATTATTGTTAGGTAATTGTATTTGATAAAAATAATTACCTGCCATTTGTACTATTCTAAAATTGCTGATTACCGTTATATTGTTTTGAGTAAGTGCAGTTTGCAGAGGTAATTTTATCTTGCTCGTATCTATGGCTTGTGGGGGTAAATACTGGGTAGCAACTTTAGGGCGAAAACTGGTCATGATCGGGTGCATAAACCCACTTAGTGCCCATAATAATACGGGTATAGTAATGAGTATACTTGTGGTTCGATGCCATTTATATATATTTTTTCTTATCATAAATTTTTTTATTAAAAATGCAATTATTTTTTGCCAACAAAATTGTATTGAATACCCAATACATAGGTTCTTGGTGCTCCCGGATTGAATGTTGTTCGATCGGTTGTATTATTTCCTTTTGTTGCAGCAAATGCAAATAGCTATCATGCTATTTATTATTCATCTTATTTTACGGAGAAAGTAAACTGCTTTAAGCTAAGAAGCTTGGTGGGCGAAAAACCGACTGAAGAAAATTGGAACTTATAAAACTAGTGTTCAGCGTTGGATAGGTTATAGTTTGAGAAAGATTTGTACCTACTTTGAAACATGCAATAGGGAAGGCTTGACAAAAAAGCGTAAGATTCTTTATACTTAAATCAGGTGATTTTTGTTGCCGTTTTTCATTTTGCACCAGTTGATCTTCTAAAAAACAAGAACCTTTACATATTGGAATCGCATCAAACCTATTTATACAAAGGTTTTCAGCAATATATTCTTGGTTAATTTTGAATATGGCCAAAATAAATAGCTGGCTTGTGCTTTGTACAAGAAAACCGGCGATTAGTAGTATTGCAGCTATTTTTTTCAATAAGGCAAAGGTAAATCTAAAATTGCTCTTTCAAAAGTTTTTTGATATCAGTAATTAGTCGAACCGTTTCTTCGGGCTTAGTACCGTTATAAACCCCGCGTATATGCTTGTTTTTATCTACTAAAAGTAAACCGCCACTATGTGTGAATCCACCCGGTGAAGTACTATCCGGGTATGCAGTAGCAAAGTAAGAACTTGTAGCAAGATCCATGATGCTATCCTGATTTCCTGTTAAGAACTGCCATTTAGGAGCAGATACCCCAAAATTATTTGCATAGGCTTTTAAGCGAGGTACAGAATCATTTTCAGGGTCAATGGTATGAGAAATAAATGCAACCCGATTATCCGTTGTGAAAGCAATATATGCATCACGCATTTGTTTTGCCATTTTCGGACAAATAGTGGGGCATGAAAGAAAAACAAAATCTGCTACATAAATTTTATCCTTAAGGCTGGCATTTGATACAACCTGTCCCTCTTGATTGATTAAGGAAAAGTTTTTTATAGTCGGATAAATTGTATCTTCTCCTACAATGGTAGGATTACCTAATATCGGTAAAGGTTTTACTGGAGATTTGCAGGAAACTAAAATCACTAAAAAATACAGATAATATCGAACCATAGAAATATCGAAATTAGTTGAATTTATTCTTTTAGGTGTTCTATTGGAAAACTAATATGCATGGCACAGCCCGATGTAGGTGCTGTATGTATACTAATAGAGCCGTTAAAAAGCTCAACCCTACTGGTAATATTGTATAAGCCTATTCCTTTTTTTTGATGTGTTAAGTCAAACCCAATTCCGTTGTCTGTAATGGATAAATAAATACTATGTAAGTTTCTTCCCAGTTCAATTATCAAAGAATTGGCATGCGCATGTTTTAATACATTACTTAGTTGTTCTTGGATAATACGAAAAATAGAAAGTTTAAAATCATAAGGTAAATCTTCATCAAAAAAGGTATCAGACACGAAATGTATATGCAAATCTTGTACGTATTTGACATCTTCTAATAAGCTTTCAATAGCTTTTGTTAACCCAAAGTCCTTAATGAGTGGTGTTATTAAGCCTTTTGTTACTCTGCGTATTTCTTCAATGGCATGTAAAATAAAATCAGCCGACTGGCGGAGTAATTCCGACCCAGGCTCATTTTTTTTCTCTGCTGAAGCAATGTACATCATAGCAACCGTAAGTTGCTGGTTAACGTTATCATGTAATTCTTTACTGATATCATGACGCTCTTTTTCTTGTGCACTGATGACAGCTTCTGTAATTTCTTTTTGTTTCAGCTTTCTCTCTTCATCCAATTTTTTCTCTAACCGAACTCTTTCGGTAATATTGTTAGCGATAGCCATTACAGCATCCCGCTCATTATACCGGATACGCAAAGAGGAGATTTCCATATACAGTATTTCTCCTTTTTTGTTAATATGCTCCCAAATCCCACCACTTTTAGGTTCTTTACTCTCAGTAATTTTCTGAATGAATTTTTTAAGTTTATTAAAAGTAGCGGGAGGTCGCATCTCCCATAATGTAAGCTTTAAAAACTCTTCTCTTGTATATCCATATTCCCTTTCAGCAACACCATTGACTTCCATTATCTGCTGGGTTTCTAAATCCCAGATATATAATGCCATTGGATTGAAGAAAAATAAATTACGATAACGTTCCTCTGATAGTCTTACTATTTCTGCAGCCTCTTTTCGCGCAGTGATATCCCGAGAGTTAGATACGATACCTTGTACAGACTCATCATTTAATAAATTGGTAAGGTTTGTTTCCAACCAACGGTACTCGCCATATTTATTTTTAAATCGGAAAGCGGGAAAAGCAGCCTGATCTACATAGTGCACTTTCTGAAAAGTATCATGCGCAATAGCTAAATCATCTGGATGAATAAAATCGAAAGTAGACTTACCAATTAAGTCTGTGTCTTTATACCCCAGTACATTTTCAACGGTTGGACTAATATAAATAAAAACTCCTTCAGCGTCGAGAACTTTTATCATGTCGGAGCCGGCGTTCACTAATGCTTTAAATCGTTTTTCACTCAGTAAAAGTTTCTGCAAATTCTTTTTCCGTTCAATGCTATACTGTATGGATTTTGCTAATAGTTTTTCGTCGAATTCCCCTTTTACCAAATAATCTTGAGCACCTAAACTCATGGTTTCCAAAGCCATATCCATATCGGCCAAGCCAGTGAGTACTAGTATGGGTATATCTAATGCAAGATGTTGAATAGTTTTATAAGAGTCGATACCCGTACTATCTGTGAGCGAAAGATCGAGCAGTATAAGGCTCGGCTTATGTTTTTGTAGTTGAAGTATGGCTTCTGTACCACTACTAGCCTTCCAAATGGTATCAATCGGTAACCAGGTTTTCCAAAGCAATCCCTCCAGTACGAATAAATCTACCGGGTTGTCTTCTACTACTAGGATATTTAATAAAGTAGCGTCATGCATAAATTCGCTCAATAGCGTCTTTGAACTTTTCCATTACCACCTTGCGTTTTAAACTCATTTTCGGAGTCATCTCACCTGTTTCAATCGTCCACTCACGAGGTAGTAGCTCAAACTTTTTAATTTGCTCTACATGATTAAAGAAATTATTAAAGCTTTCTACTAACTCACGATATAGTTCGAGAACTTTAGGATGATGAATCACGTCTTCGTGTGTGGTAAATGAAATCCCTTTTTCACGCATCCATTCTTGCAAAGTAGAGAATGACGGTACTATTAAAGCTCCTACAAATTTTCGTTCAGAGCCTACTACCATTACTTGCTCAATAAAGGGGCTCTCTTTTAATTTATTCTCTATTGGCTGAGGGGCCACATATTTACCACCGCTGGTTTTAAATAATTCTTTTTTACGATCAGTGATTTTTAAAAATTTATTTTCATCCCATACCCCTATATCACCGGTTAATAACCAACCGTTTACTACAGTTTCAGCTGTGAGGTCAGGACGTTTATAATACCCTTGCATAACGCAGGGACCACTTACACAAATTTCTCCATCTTCTGCCAGCTTTACTTCGATACCTTTTATTTGAGGGCCTACAGTTCCAAATTTAGTGCCCCCTTTTTCCTGTCGGTTTACACATATCACCGGACTATTCTCTGTTGGCCCATATCCTTCATATACCGGCACCTGAGCAGCATTAAAAATGCGTAATAATTTTACCTGGCAAGCTGCACCACCTGTAATGATATAAGATATATTCCCTCCTAATGCTTCCCGCCATTTTGAGAAAATAAGTTTATTGGCGATCGCTAATTGGATATTGTACCAGATTCCACCGCTTATTCTATTATCATATTTCTCTGCCAAATCAACTGCCCAGAAAAATAGCTTACGCTTTAAACCGCTTTGTTCATTACCCTTGGCCATAATTCTTTCAAATACTTTTTCCAGCAATCGGGGAACGGTGGTAAAGCCATTGGGTTTTACTTCTCTTAAATTATCGCCAATCGTTTCTAAACTCTC
Source organism: Sediminibacterium sp. (assembly GCA_017537025.1). Taxonomy (GTDB): domain Bacteria; phylum Bacteroidota; class Bacteroidia; order Chitinophagales; family Chitinophagaceae; genus Sediminibacterium. Next base: position 151,042 of record JAFWCB010000008.1, on the reverse strand, counting down.
TGCATAATAAATACTGATACCACTATATAAATAAATATAGGTACAGGTTTTTTCAAAAATATGATTGAGTGGTAAAAAGCTCAATACTTTAGTTTGGGGTGCATCTTCGAATGGGAAACTCTCTTTAGAGAACTGAACATTACTATAAATATTTTTATGCGAAAGCATTACTCCTTTTGGAGTACCGGTTGTACCGGATGTGTAAATGATAGTAGCTAATTGATCTACCGGTATTGATTTCTTGATGTCTTCAACTTGTTTAAGTAATGCATCATCTGCTAATTCGGTTACCTGTGTCCAGTGAGGTGCTCCGGCAATTAGATCAAAAGTATAGACCGATTTGATAGAGGGCACTTTAGGCAGGATACTATTAATCTTCTCTAGTAATTCTTCATTCGCGACGAAAATATATTTAACTGCCGCATCATTTAATATAAATTCCAATTCAAGCGGATTCGTAGTAGGATATACCGGTACTAAGATGGCGCCTATCTGCTGACAGGCCAAATCAGTAAAAACCCATTCAGGTCTGTTATTACTGATGATAGCAATTTTATCACTTCCTTCCGGTGTAAAATTATTACCGCTTACCCCTAAATGTAATAACCCGGCACTAAATTTATTAACGATACTCGCAACTTCCTCTGTGGAGTAAGCTTTCCACTCGCCTTGCTGTTTGGCAACAAGCATTTCTTTCTTAGGAAAATGGGTAAGTTGATGTTCTACACAATCGAACAGGCGTTTGATAGTCATATGCAATCATTATGGGAAAACAAAATACCAAAAAAAACACAGAAACTAATAAGTACGCACCAATTTAAATACCCGGCTCTTTTGAAAAGCAACAAAAGAATCCCATTCTTTAGGGTGAGAAGCCACCCAATTTGTAAATAATGGCTTATTCAAGGTTTCCCCCAATAACCACTGGCTGTAAGCTTCAAAGATTCCCTGTGCAATCAGGTATTTCCAATGTTCGTATAACTCCCCGGGCAAAGCCGGTTTTTTCTCATTAGCTGTTACCTTATTAAATAGCGTTGTACGATACCCATTTATTTGCTCGATAGTGATAGAAGCGCCCACCTTCAGGTATTGTGTATACGCTTTTACAAGTATATTTTTAATTTCAGTTGTTCTGGTGGAATAACTTTCCAGATTTAAGAATACTTCTGCATAATACATTGTTTTTTCCAGCTCGTCTTTGCCGTCGTAGTAACGAACGGCATTAAAATAATTTCCACTAAAATTAGGTGCTTTTGCTATACCTTCTTCCCATAAAGCAATGGCTGCTTTCGTGTTCCCATCTAACGCTAAATTTTCTGCATACTCATTATAAATAACGCCACTATTAGGAAATTTCTTTAAGCCTAACTGATACATTTTAGACGCTTCCCGATAAGCGGCAATACTTTTATAGGATAAACCCAGTATTTGAAAAGCTTGCTCCTCTGCGCTAGGCATCGCAATAGCCATTTTACCTGTCTCAATAGCTTTGGCAAAATCGCGTTGTAGAAAATATACAAATGATAGGGATTGTACTACTTCAGCCGATCCCGGATCTGATGCTCTTGCTTTTTGCAAAGTGTTGATTGCATTTTCAAAATCACCCTGACCGGTAAATACTTTTGCTTTTTCTACTAACTCCTGAGTGCTTTGCGCATGCGCGGTTAGCGCATATAAAACGGTTATAAAAAAAGCAAATAAAAAACGCATATTATTCTGCAGTAATTAAATGGGTTAATAATCCATCTCTTAACTTAGGTTCAAACCAAGTGCTTTTAGGGGGCATTACTTGTCCGCTATCTGCTATATTAAATAACTGATCAATAGTAACAGGATATAGGCTAAACGCAGCAACAACATCTCCACTATTAACTCTTTTTTCTAATTCAGTCAATCCGCGAATACCTCCTACAAAATCGATCCGCTTATCTGTTCTAGGGTCGTGAATTTCCAAGATACCGCTTAATACTTTATCCTGCAAAATACTAACATCCAATACGCCTATGGGATCATTGGCATCATAGGTTCCTGCTTTGGCCGTTAATCGATACCAATTATTGGATATATATAATCCAAATTCATGTAAAGTACCGGGTTTTACAGCCTCTTTTTGAGCAGGCCCAATTTCGAAGTAGGGCTCCAGTGCTACTAAAAAATCTTCGGTAGACAATCCATTCAAATCTTTTACCACCCTGTTATAATCCATGATATATAATTGGTTGGCAGGAAATAAAGTGGTTAAAAAATGATTGGCGCCAATTGGTGCCTTATCTCCTAATTGTTTTCGCACTTTTGCCGCAGAGGCGGCACGGTGATGCCCATCGGCAATATAGGTTGCAGGAACTTCTTTTGCAAAAATATCGGTGATAGCTGTAATTGTTTTATCGTCGTTAATGATCCAAATACTATGTTGTATGCCATCCTCGGCTATAAAATCATACCCGGGCGATTTAGTTTTTTTACATTGTTCTATAATTTCATCGATACGACTATTATTTCTGTATGCCAGAAAAACATTACCGGTTTGTGCCCCTGTTATACTGATGTGATTAATTCGATCCTGTTCTTTTTCAGGCCGGGTAAATTCATGTTTTTTGATGATACCATTTTCATAATCATCTACACTACTTACACAAACCAGTCCGGTTTGCGCTCTGCCATTCATTATTAGTTGATAAATATAATAACAGTCTTTATTCTCCCTAAATAAAACATCTCTTTGTATAAAGGCGTCTAAATTTTCTTTGGCTTGCAGATATACTTCAGGCGCATGAACATCTATTTTATCGCTTACATCAATTTCACTTTTAGTAATATGGAGAAAGGAATGAGGATTGCCCTGAGCCAAGGCTTTTGCTTCTGCACTATTTAAAACATCATACGGTAAACTGGCAACCTGTTTTGCTAATTGTGGTTGCGGACGTAATGCTTTGAAGGGGTGTATACTTGCCATCCTGCAAATATCGGTTTTTAAAAAGATTAACCATTTTTCTGCGCATAATATTGTAATAGCTCACAGAAGCTCACTACACTACTTATAGGTAAAGCATTATACATACTTACCCGAATACCTCCCACTGTACGATATCCTTTTACGCCTATCATTCCTTCTTGTTTACAATAAGATAAAAACTGTTCTTCGCGGGAAGTATCTTTCATGAAAAATACAGCATTCATTTCGCTTCTATCTTCTACGGCAACGGGAGCTTCAAAAATAGGTAAGCTATCTATAGTGCTGTATAATAAATTAGCTTTAACCTTATTCCTGTTACCCATTTCCGCTAATCCTCCTTCTGCTAAGATCCATCTCAATGTAAGCATACTTACATATACCGCAAATACCGGCGGTGTATTCATCAACGAAGCAGCTTCAATATGTTTTTGATAATTCATGATGGTAGGAATAGCTCTGGAAACCTTTCCCAGCATATCTTTTCTTACAACTACCAAATTAACACCGGCAGCCCCCATATTTTTTTGTGCACCAGCATATATCAAAGAAAAGCGTTTATAATTTTCAGGCTTACTAAAGATATCACTGCTCATATCTGCTACTAAGGGCACTGTAGTTTCGGGGAATTGATGCCATTGTGTGCCCTCTACGGTATTGTTCGAAGTAAGGTGTAAATAAGCCGCATTCGGGGGAATAAAAAAATCTTTATCGATATAACGATACTGCCGATTGCTGCTATTGGCAACTACCTGCACGTTTCCAAATAAAGCAGCTTCTTTCAGGGCTTTATTGCCCCACACCCCATGATCGCAATAAGCAGCCGTTGCTTTCTCATCCAATAAATTCATGGGTACTTGCATAAACTGCGTAGTAGCCCCACCATGCAAAAACAACACTTCATAGTTATCATCTAAGTCCATTAATATTTTTACATGTGCAATAGCTTCTTGCAAAACTTCTTGAAACCAATTAGTTCTATGCCCAATTTCCAATAGCGATAAACCCGTATTATTAAAATTAAGTATGGCTGCAGACGCAGCTTCTAAAACGGGTTGTGGGAGAATAGAAGGACCGGAATTAAAATTGTGCAGCTTCATAATCTTTCTTGAACCACAAAGTAAAGCGTTTATCTTTACAGTATGCAATTACCTTCCACCTTACTTGAAAATGCTGTTGCGCAGTTTTCTAAACTACCCGGTATTGGCAAAAAAACCGCCCTCCGTTTGGTATTGCACTTACTCAAACAAGAAGTGAGTGAGGTTCAGTTTTTTGGAGAAACCATTGCCAGAATGCGACGCGATATTAAGTTCTGCTCTCGCTGTCATAATATTAGTGATGGCGATATTTGCGCTATTTGTGCCAACTCCATGCGTAATCAACAGGTGATTTGCGTGGTAGAAAATATCAGAGATGTTATTGCGATAGAAAGTACCCAACAATTTAATGGCGTGTATCATGTGCTGGGGGGTATCATCTCTCCTTTAGATGGTGTAGGTCCCGATCAGTTGAATATTGAAACCCTCGTATCACGTATCGAAAAAGAAGAAACCAGCGAAATCGTTTTTGCGCTTAACCCAAATATCCAAGGCGATACAACTATTTATTATATCCAGAAAAAAATAGCGCATCTGTCCTGCACGATTACCACTATTGCCAGGGGCATTGCTTTTGGAGGTGAGTTAGAATATGCCGATGAAATGACGCTGGCACGAAGCATTGCCAACCGATTACCTGTTCAGCAATACGTTAAATAATCGGTTCGATTTGAACATAAAGAGAATAAAATTGTAATTTGCAGTTATAACATTGATTTCATGAAAAAGTGGATGAAAATTACATTATGGGTTGCTTTAATCGGAATCATAACAGCCGGTATTATCATTTACCGTATCTATACTAAGCCGCATCGAGATGTTACCAAAGAGCAGGCACTTGTGATTACTGCTGATTCGCTTTATAAGGCATTTAAAGCCAATGAACAAGCTGCTAATAAACAATATTTAGATAAAGCTGTGGCTGTTTCGGGAGAAGTAGTTTCAGTAACAACTAACCAAGATGGTAAAACAGTTGCCGATTTTAAAACTGCTGATAGTTTTGTAGTTATCAACTGCACATTTAAAGAGAAGCCGGGCGATTTAAAAGTGGGCGATAAGATCACATTCAAAGGAATATGCACGGGTTATATACCTGATGCAAATGTGGTGATTAATGAGGGGGTGAGAGAGAAATAGACTATAGACAGTGGACGGTAGACCGTAGATAATAGAGTACGGGTTAATGAACGACCCTGAAGGGTTCGAATATTTATAGATAAAAGAGATTTTATGAAAAAAGTTTTCAGTTTATTAGTTCTTTTCACATGTTTTGCAATAGCAACAAGCGCGCAAAAAACATTCGGCACCCGCAATGGGAAAATTAGTTTTTTAGCTACCGATGACGCCGATGTGAAAGCAGTAAATAATGAAGTTACCAGTCGCTTGGCCGATAACGGTACCATTAGTTTTAGTTTGTTACTTAAAAGCTTTCGTTTCCAATTAGCGGAAATGCAGGAACATTTTAATGATAAATATGTAGAGAGTACTAAATTTCCTCGTGCCGATTTTAAAGGCACCATCACCAATATCAAAGACATCAATTTTACTAAAGATGGTGTTTACAAAGCCACTGCTAAAGGAGATTTGACCCTGCATGGCGTAACAAAAAATATTACTGTAGAGGGTAGCATAACGATCAAAAATGGTAAACCTACGGTAACAGCTAAGTTCCCCATCGTAATGAAAGATTTTAATATTGATGGTACCGGAGTTACTTCAAAAGTAAACGCCGATATTAGCTGTTTGTACCAATAACCATTTGGCTAAATCCCTTTCTCTGCGTATATTTGCATTTTACTCGGGTAGATTTGTTTATTGTTCAACCCGGCAACCCGCCCTTGCGGAGTTAAAGAACTAATAAACGTTACGAATACTTACTTCCCTACGTTTTATTATTTCTAAGCTCTACAGCGGTTTTAAATGGATTATTATGCAATTGAAGAAAGAGCTTGAGAAGAGAATTTTGGTAATTGATGGTGCAATGGGTACCATGATTCAGCGCCATAAACTTACCGAAGCCGATTACAGGGGTACCCGTTTTGCCGATTGGCATTGCGATGTAAAAGGCAATAACGATCTTCTCTGCATTACCCAGCCTGAAATTATTAAAGGCATACACCAACAATACCTTGCCGCCGGTGCCGATATTATTGAAACCAACACTTTCAGTAGTACTACTATTGCTATGGCCGATTACGATATGCAGTCGTTGGCTTTTGAACTGAATGTGGCTGCCGCTACATGCGCTAAAGAAGCAGTTGAAGCATTTCTTGCAGAGAACCCGAATAGCACTCCCAAATTTGTAGCAGGGGCTATCGGTCCATTAAATAAAACACTGAGCCTCTCTCCTGATGTAAATAACCCGGGCTTTAGAGCCGTAACATTTGATGAGGTAGCAACCGCCTACTATGAACAAATTGATGGCCTGGTACAGGGCGGGGTAGATATTCTATTGATAGAAACCATCTTCGATACGCTTAATGCCAAAGGCGCGATTTACGCAGCAAAAAAATATTTCAGAGATAAAAAAATACCTGAACTGCCCATCATGATCAGCGGTACAATTACCGATGCATCGGGGCGAACCCTAAGCGGACAAACACTGGAAGCATTTTATACTTCGGTAATGCATGCAAACCCCATTAGTGTTGGTTTAAACTGTGCATTAGGCGCAGCAGAAATGAGAAGTCATATCGAAGAACTATCTCAGATTGCTGCCTGTTACACCTCAGCTTACCCAAATGCCGGCTTACCAAACGCAATGGGTGAATATGATGAACAGCCACATGAAACAGCACATTTTATTGAAGAGTGGGCTAAAGAAGGATTTGTAAATATTGTGGGTGGTTGTTGCGGAACTACACCCGATCATATCAAACATATTGCAGATCAAGTAAAACATATAGCACCCAGACAGTTACCCATTATCGAAACTGCGCTAATTTAATATGAACACGATCAAACCTTATTTACGCTTATCAGGTTTAGAACCTTTGGTGATTCGTCCGGAAACCAATTTTGTAAACGTTGGAGAAAGAACCAATGTAACCGGTTCTAAAAAATTCGCTCGACTTATTAAAGAAAATAAATACGAAGAAGCTCTTTCTGTTGCGCGACAACAAGTTGAAAACGGCGCACAGGTATTAGATGTGAATATGGATGATGCCTTACTCGAAGGTATTAGTGCTATGACTACCTTTCTCAATTTATTACAAAGCGAACCCGATATTGCACGAATACCCATTATGATCGACAGCTCAAAATTTGAGATCATAGAAGCAGGACTGAAATGTGTTCAAGGTAAATGCATTGTAAACTCTATCTCCATGAAAGAGGGAGAAGAGAAATTTATTGAGCAAGCTTTTATTTGTAAAGCTTACGGTGCAGCAGTGATAGTAATGGCTTTTGATGAAATAGGGCAAGCAGATACCAAAGATCGTAAAGTTGAAATTTGTACCAGAGCCTATAAAATTCTTACAGAGCAAGTAGGTTTTGCGCCACAGGATATCATTTTTGATCCTAATATTTTTGCCGTTGCAACAGGTATCGAAGAGCATAATAATTACGCAGTTGATTTTATTGAAGCAACACGCGAAATAAAAAAACGTATGCCGCTTACCAAAGTAAGTGGTGGCGTTTCGAACGTATCATTTTCCTTTCGGGGTAACGATCATGTACGCGAAGCTATTCATTCCGTATTCTTATTTCATGCTATTAAAGCAGGCATGGATATGGGTATTGTAAATGCAGGTCAATTAGTAGTATATGATGAGATAGATCCGTTGTTACGCGAATTATGTGAAGATGTATTGTTGAATAGAAACAACGATAATAATGAAGCTACTGAAAAATTAATTGCACACGCAGAAACAGTAAAAGCAAAGGGTAAAGTTGAAGTAAAAGATGAAGCCTGGCGCAATGAAACGGTAGAAAAAAGATTAGCTCATTCATTAGTGAATGGTATTACAGATTATATAGAAGCGGATACAGAAGAAGCCAGACTGAAATATCCAAAACCCTTAGATGTAATTGAGGGCCCCTTAATGGATGGGATGAATATAGTGGGTGATTTATTTGGTGCCGGAAAAATGTTTTTACCACAAGTAGTAAAAAGCGCAAGGGTAATGAAAAAAAGTGTGGCTGTACTTACCCCATATATTGAAGCCGAAAAAGAAGAAAGAAAAAAAGCCCAGGAGTTAGCGGGAGCAGCCCATACCGAAACCGCGGGTGCCGCAAAAATATTATTAGCCACTGTAAAGGGAGATGTGCATGATATTGGTAAAAATATTGTAGGCGTTGTATTAGGTTGTAATGGGTATGATATTATTGATCTAGGGGTGATGGTACCTGCCGATAAAATCTTAGAAACAGCAGAAAAAGAGAAAGCAGATATTATTGGTTTAAGCGGATTGATCACCCCTTCTCTTGATGAAATGGTACATATTGCCAAAGAGATGAAGCGTAGAAAAATGCATCAGCCCTTATTAATCGGGGGTGCCACTACATCGCGTATGCATACCGCAGTAAAAATTGCCCCTGAATTTGAAGAAGGTGTTGTACATGTATTAGATGCTTCAAGAAGTGTTACAGTAGCAGGATCGCTATTAAACAAAGATCAAAAGGACAGTTTCTTAAGTACCATAAAAAACGAATACCAAGGTTTGAAAGAAAACTTTGAAAATAAAAAATCAGTTAAACAGTATCTTACTTACGCTGAAGCCTTGGAACATAAAGTAGCTATTGATTGGACTCATTACACCCCGGTAAAGCCACAATTTACAGGAACAAAAACATTTGATAATTTTTCACTTACTACACTTCGTTCTTTTATTGACTGGAAGCCATTCTTTATTACTTGGGAAATGCATGGGAGCTTTCCGGAGATCTTAAGCGATGCGGTAGTTGGAACAGAAGCTACCAAATTGTATCATGATGCCAATGCTTTGCTCGATAAAATAATTGCCGAGCAATGGCTTACAGCTAAGGGTGTTATTGGTTTTTGGCCTGCAGCTTCAAATAACGATACGGTTATAGTAGAAGCCGACGGTAAAAAAACAACCTTGGCGTTTTTGCGTCAGCAAATTAAAAAAGCACCGGGGCAGCCTAATTTGTCATTAGCAGATTTTATTCGTCCACTTGATAGTGAAATAGATAATCCAGATTCCAGATTCCAGATTTCAGATTATATCGGCGCCTTTGCCGTAAGTATCCATGGTATTGAACCGCATATAAAAGCTTTTGAAGCGGTGCATGATGATTACAATAAAATTATGCTGCAGGCACTGGCAGATAGACTCGCCGAAGCGTTTGCAGAAGCTTTGCATGCGCAGGTAAGAAAAGAATATTGGGGTTATGATACCAATGAATCGCTGAGTAACGAAGAACTTATTAAAGAGAAGTATATCGGTATTCGTCCCGCACCCGGCTACCCTGCCTGCCCCGATCATACGGAGAAATACAAATTGTTCAGTTTATTGCAGGCAGAAAAAAATACGGGGATCTCTCTAACAGAAAGTTTAGCCATGTATCCTGCTTCTTCTGTTTGCGGTTGGTATTTTTCGCATCCGCAGAGTCAATATTTTGGCGTAGGTAAAATTACAGCCGATCAATTAGCTGCCTATGCTGCTGCAAAAGGAGAAACAGTAGCCTATATGGAAAAATGGTTACGACAAAATTTAGAAGCTTAGCGTAATTTTGCACCATGCAAAGAGTAATTTTTAGTATTGTATTGGTATTGACCGTTTTTTCAGTTACAGCACAAGAGAAAAAGAAGAAGGGAGAATTTTATTTTTCCTGGGGTTATAATAAAGAATGGTATACACGTTCCAATGTTTCCGTTAATCAACCGGGGTTAGGTAATAACTACACACTTAAGAATGTAATTGGCCATGATCATATTGGCTGGGACGAGGGTATTTTCAGTATACCATTAAGTATACCACAGTATAATTACCGATTAGGATATTTTTTTAATCAGCAGAAAGGATTGGCTTTCGAAATCAATTTTGATCACACCAAGTTTATTATCCAAGATGGACAAACGATACGCATGGTAGGAACCTATAATGGGCGTGGAGTAGATTCGAGTGTATTATTTTCTAAGGCAACCGGTTCCTATTATTATTTGAATAATGGTGCCAATTTTTTATTATTCAATATTGTAAAGAGATGGAATTGGGCAGAATCAAAAAATAAAAAAATAAAGCTCGATGTGTTGGCCAAAGCCGGTATTGGTCCGGTTATACCGCATGTAGAAAATAGTTTTTTTGGTCAGGCTAATAAGGATGGTTTTCAATTAGGCGGTTGGAATGTAGGTGTAGAGGGTGCTGTTAAAGCCACCTTCTTCCAAACTGTTTTTCTTGAATTTTCTAATAAGGTAGATTATGCCCGTTATTCCGGTTTAAAAGTATATGAAGGGAAGGCCCATCAGGCTTTTGGTTGTTATGAAATGATATTAAGTTTAGGTTTTACGTTTGGGGGAAGGGAGAGGAAGTAAAGGATATAAATTCCTTAGGGGATATTTGGATTTTTGTGTGTTGAATAAACCCCTAAAGATTATAGTTACTTGGCAACATTGTTGCCAGTTTTTCCGACCAGGCCCAAAATCCCTCAATTAATAAATTATATCCGTCATAATAATTGCTATTAGGATAAAGCTTAATAGGCGTATTTGATCTTAAACTAATTTCATTTTTAATAAACTCATTGCTTCTATAAACTGGCAATATTTTAGCATATTCTTTGGGGATTCGCTTTTTTAAAAAAGTAATTTCTAAATAGTTTGTAAAATATAATGTTTTTGAATTGGAGTCATTTAAACTGAATTGAACTATACTGTTGCAGGGTATGAGCTTATCCAACACTACTTTGTACTCGTTTGGTCCTAAACCTCTAACTTTTTGGTAATAATTATTGGAGTCGGTTGTTATCACTTCTCCATGTAAGTTCTTTAGTATTTTTTTTACCCTAGTTTTTTCTTCATCATCAATTATCTGAATAGCTCTTATTTCAAAACTATCTCTTACTAAATTATCTTTATATAAGCTATTAATAAAATGATGTAAAGACCCTTTATATGTATTGGATCTCATCAGATACCATTGACTAGCCTGCTTTTCATTTTTAGGTTTTAACTCTTGAAACAATGGATATCCATTAAAAGAAAAAGTATTTTCAGTAAAGTCAATTTCAAATTTCTCTAATATATAGGTAATTTTATACCCAAGGGTTAAATTATTAAAAATTAAATTTTCGTTACTAAAAGCAATGAGTTTATTTGTTTTACTATTATATCGAAATTTAACAGCTTCTGGGTTTTTAAATATGCATTTTTTTGATAAATCTGGTGATCCAATAAAATAGCTGGTAAAAATAGCTCCCCATTTTTCCCATCCATTTTCATCGTATTGTTGAACAATTACATCTTTTAGCATATTGGTAGTAGGGTTAAGCGTTATAACAAGTAATTGGTTTTCTTCAGCTGTTTGTATAAACTGAACAAACTCCTCGTAATTTAGAGATTTTGCTATAAGCTCATATTTTCCCGGTTTAATACCCTCTAATTGAAACTCACCTTTATTATTAGTAACCGTGCCGATTGTTGTTTTACTTAAGAAAACACTAACCCCCTCAACGGGTTGCTTCGTTTTTTTGTCTAGAATTTTCCCGGAAATTTTATACTGGGCAACCAATAACCCATTTATTAATATAAAACACAGAAGTAGAATGTATTTCATGCTAAAGATTATTTGAATACTTTATTGATATGAATTAATCTTCCTTTGCTATCCATTCCTTCAAGTACAAATCGAAATGAGCGAGTAATGTCGTTATTATAAAAGGAGAGCTTTATTGATTGGTTGCTTTTATCTAAATTGATCCATGGTCGCCATAATAAGGTAGTTCGTAAATCAGCAGTACCATTTGCCAGTGTTGCTTCTGCATAATTTGGTTCATAAAATTCTTTGACAGGTGCATATCCTGTTATTGTTTTAAATGCCAGTCCACTATTTTTTAGAATGTTCTGGTTATCAACTATGTCGGCTCCTTTTTTTGTATAAATTACAATAGCACCTCCACTTGCAGCAGTGCTTCCGCTGCTATTGAACCCACCCATAAAGGGCGGATTGAAGACTTTGATATAAGCTATGCTATTTATCTCTATATCATTCAAATCAGAAACAAGTATCCTATTTTCATTAAGATAAAAATTAACATCAGCTCCTCTAAAAGTAATTTTACCCGTACCACCGTCAAGAATTCTTACTGATAAATCTGGAACTTTCCCGGTTAAAAAATCAAATATTGATTGTGTATTGCTTTTGTTTTGCATAATACTCATATCAAAGGCAGCATCTGCAGCTCCGCTAAATATGCCAGTTGTATATTTTTGATCTAGCAATTTTGTCCTACTCAACTCTTTAGTAAATACTGTAACCTCTCTTAAATTAGTTGTTAACAGTATACTGTCTACTATATGCTGCTGTTTTGCAATATTCTGCTTATTAATAAACCCTGTTGTATCAGTTTCGAAGTTTATCATTTGCTGTAGATCATCACCATTTGTTTTATATAGATCACTTGTAATTGTAATATCTTCTGCACGGGTATTTTTTAACCCTTTTGTACTATAAAATATTTTTGTGGAATCATAAATTAGCATATTACTTCTTGAAAAACTGCCATCTTCTCCAATTGGCAATACTAACATACTAGAACTTGAATCGTGGCTAAGTAAGAATAAATTTATTGAAGCTGTTTTTTTATTTTTCTCAGCATAATAATCTTTTATACTACCCTTAATAGTTAGATAACTGGTATCTTTTTCATATTTTGAAATTCTTGATGGGGCTGTATAAATTTGATCCCAGTTATACTTTCTCCACCCGTTTGTGAGCATCACTAAATCTAAATAATTATCTATAGTATCTGATTTTCCACTGAAATAATAGCTTGGGTTAAAAATATTACCTTTTAACTCTCCTTTTAATAGTAATTGCGATAAAATTGTATTACCGGGAGGATGATTTGAACTAGCATCTGTAACGGAAATCGACATATTTGCATTGATTGTATCGTTTAATCTAATGGTAAAAATATTTTTCGCACGGTTATTTGTACGTATTGTATCTGCCAGAATAGTGGCATCAAAAGAATAATCCTCATTTTTTACAAAAATTACTCTTTCGCATAATGGTTTTCCATTGGCATTTAAAACAGTAAGCTGAAGCAACCCTGTAAGAAATCTATTAATAGGTATGCTACTAGTGATCGATTCTTTGTCTTGTAAATTTATATTAGCTCTTATAAGAACAGTACCATTCATTGTACCTACTAATATTAGATTATTCATTTCTGCTGTGGCCTCTGCTGTTCTTTGTATATAAAACTTTCTGTTGGTTTTATTGGGTTCTATAATTAGGTTAACACCAATTTCTTGCGAAGGAGGGAGTTTGGTTTTATGTATATTTCCGAAACTATCTTTCCATTCTGCAATATAAGTTTTACCTATTTCAGCTAATAGTTGAAACTTGCCCATACCATCATGTATAGATGCAAAAGAGGTAATTGAATCTCCAATATTATTTCTTATAATCCCTCTAATTTCTGCCGGAAGCCCTAAATTATTTACAGCTTTGAATGCTATTATATTTTTTTTGTTAGTTAAGATTATTCCAGACTCAGCTAAAAACTGAATATTGGTATCTGTTATGCCACCCGTTTCTTTTTCTGCAGAGATTGTTGGTGAAACAACTGGAAATATTTTATTAAAAAAATATGATGAATCGAAATTACGCATCCATTTTGTATAACAAACTGCATTAATAAACTTGCCTTCATAGTTAGCAGGTAATGTAAAACTGCCCACTGAAGAACTAGTAATTATGGGAGTAATAGTTGATTTTATTAATTTCCCCTTATCGTTATACCAATCTATATAGAAATTTTTTGAGATGTTAGATGGCAAAAACCCTGATAGTAAATAGGCTTTATACCATATAGTTTGACCGGCACTATAATTTGTGTTATCAAAATGTACATAGGCTTTTTCGAAAGGAAGTGCATTTTTGAATTTTGAAATGGCAGAATCAATGGTTTGAGCGTTTACCAATAAATTGAATTGTGCTAGTAGAAGAAAAATTGATATCGACTTCAAAAAATACATACAGGTTTTTAATTGGCAACGATATAAGATGTAATTAGTAAAATATTGCCAAATTATTTATTAATTTGGCAATATTAACGATTTAAGTTTTTATATTTCAGCAATCCTCCCAGCAGCATCTTGCTTCACTGCTTCCTACGGTACATACCCCAGGCGGAAGTACTACATAAGTGCAATTAACATTAACACAGGTAACACCGCCAACTATTTTCTTCGCTTGATCTTTACTCAAGGGAGTACCTAATTCATTAATTTTTTCCATGATTTTTCTTTTTATGAAATTTTATATAATTTTTTCTAAAACTTTTTTATCTAAAAACAATATAGACTGCAGTCATCTTAATGATATGTCTATTACATATAAGAACCAAATATTCTGATATCTATAATGCTAAAAAAGAGGTGGGGATTTATTTATGAATAATATTAGAATCAATAATGTAATTACTAATATTTTAATACGTAAAATCATTTATCTTTCGTTTTGCTAAAATGAAAATTCATTAAATTAATGCAGCTTTAAGCATCAGCAGATTATTGGTCGCTTAACCACTTTTTAAAAAAATGTAGAACCGTTAAGCTATTCTTTTGGGTTCGATGCAAAAGGAACTTTATAAAATTACCTTACTCTATTTAATTCACAAAATCAACTGGGGGGTACAAAAGTCTCTTTTTTGGAAAATTCCTACCTTGTCCATAATCCTCTCCATTGGTATAGTAAACGATCTATAAGGGAGGCATCTTGGGTAATGATTTCAGCAACGCCACTTAAGTTATTAGTAAAGGGTAATTGCTTATTGTAAGAAGTAGTAAGCCCCTTTGATAATTGTACTTTCAACAAGAAAGCACTATCTTTATATGGAACAGTTGGTATATAATTTATTGTTCCTTTTAATACTCCAAACTCATTTCGAGGGAAGCCATTCAGGGCAATATTTACTGCTTGCCCTTGTTTTATTTTGCCAAAATTTTGTTGTGGCGCCATTACTTCTGCAAATAGTATCTGTTGTTCAGGTACAATATAAAATAATTCCTGCCCCTGTTTTATCCAGCTATTTTCTTGAAAGTATGAAGAGAATTGTACTCTACCTGTTTCAGGAGCCATTATAATATATCTTATTTTCCAATCTGCTAAAGCCGTTTTGGCATTGAACAATGCTGTTTTAAAATTTTGAATAATATCTTTTCTATTCTTGTCTATTTCAACTAATTCTTTTGATTTTGCAATAAGGCTTGCATCTTGATTAAGGGTGCTTGCATCGGCTTGTACTAACTGCTGCTGTTTACTAATTACTACCGATTTATCTTTATTTAAATCTAATGGCGCTAATTTTTTATTGTTCAATATTGTAAAGAGGTGGAATTGGGCAGAATCAAAAAATAAAAAAGTGAAGCTCGATGTATTAGCCAAAGCCGGTATTGGTCCGGTTATACCGCATGTAGAAAATAGTTTTTTGGTCAGGCTAATAAGGATGGTTTCCAATTTGGCGGTTGGAATATAGGTGCAGAGGGTGCAGTGAAAGCCACTTTCTTCCGAACTGTTTTTCTTGAATTTTCTAATAAGGTAGATTATGCCCGTTATTCCGGTTTAAAAGTATATGAAGGGAAGGCCCATCAAGCTTTTGGTTGTTATGAAATGATATTAAGTTTAGGTTTTACGTTTGGCGGGAAGGAGAGGAAATAAAGGATATAAAAAATTTCTTGGTACATATTAGTATGTTAATATTAATATTTACTTAGTTGCGTCGATTGTCCCTTGCACTTGTAAGCTTATTGTCTTCTTAGGTATAAAAGATTCCTCATAATTTTTTTTAGTATAAATCACTATAGTTGCGGTGGTTCCTGCAATAGCTCTATTTGCTTTATTAAAGAATCCCGCCCCTGTATTCAAACCTCTTGGTGGCTCAGGCAAAAATTTGATATAGGCGATGTCAGACAAGTAATCTGGTGCTGGCTTATCTAGCACCTCATCTACTATATATGCAACACTCCCTAATCTGTAATATAATCCTCCATTTTTAATATATAAACCAGGAAATACTTTTACCAAATACATTGCTAAATTATTATTATAATTTACAGCAAGAGGATCATCATCTACAATCACCTCTCTACTCATTGGGCTCTTTAGCATAAAATTATTCACGTATTTAGCTTCATACAATTCTTTACGAGTTTTAACCCTTGTTTGAACAACTACATTTGGCAGATTACTTATATTCTCTGTTATACTAATATTTTTATCATTAAAATTTAGATTATTATCTACCTGTTTAAAAATAGACGTTAAATAATCAATATTCGATTTGCTGTTAGTTATTTGGAAGGGCTCAATAATACATTTATTACATGTATCAAGCAGAGAAAATACAATTTCTCCATTTTCATAAAAATTATTACCCCCTACTTCGATGAGACCTAGACTATCTACCTTTACAATGCCATTTCCTTTTACTGAATCTTGTGTTGCCAATGAATAGTAAACAGGTTTACCTGAAGCTATATTGGTTTTAAACTTAAGATTAAAGCCATAAAAAATGGAATCTAACTGAACAAGAAGCATTACATTAGTCTTGGGTATTTGGATCTCGGTATATAGGTAAGAAAAAGGGATACCAATTGTTTCGGTACCATTTTCATTTTCTACTGACACTGTAGCGATATATAATCCTTTCTTTAATTCGGCTGGTAAATCCCATCGATATTCTATTGCCTTATTAAAAAGAATTCTTTGTTGGTGTACTATCGAGAAAGACTGATCAATAATAGCTATTTGCAAGAAAACCGGGACAGCTAATTTGCTGCCCGGGTTTAATACTAATGATACTGATTGACCTGCCGTAAGTTTATTATCTTTTAAAACTATCAAAACATTCTTTTCTTTCAGCTGTGCAAAACAAAAGTTATGTTGAAGTATTAAAAAAAAAGGAAGTATGATAATACACACTCGCATATAACTAAATTTATCTAAGAAGATTGAGCGTTACAGTAATCATCCCAACAATTAAAATAATTTGCGTTTACTCTTTCTATACAACCCTCTTTAAACATTATTCCTGTTTCTAAGAAATGCTCAGGGGTAGTTCTACACTCCCCTAGGCCGGTTGAGTAAAGTTGATCGCAATGAGGGGCGGAACACCCGCCAGCAACAACTCGTTGTTCAAGTTTTGAAAGAACTCTCCCTAAATTTAAATTTTTCATCTTGTTAAAATTAAAGTTAATTAAAGTCCTGCAGCTTTAAGCATCAGCAGATGATTGGCCGCTCAACCACTTATTTTGGATAAGTGTAGAACCGTTAAGCTATTCTCTTGGATTCTAGGCAAAAGAATTACATAAATTTATTTAGCATTATTAGCAGTACAAAATTTCAGGTGGGTACAAAAGCCCCTTTTTTTGAAAATAATTACCTCCTCCACAACCCTCGCCATTGATACAGTAACCTATCAATTAGAGAGGCATTTTGAATAATGATTGGATAGAACCGGCTATGCATGCAATCAGACTGAAGGCGAGCAATTTATTTTCATGGAGAATACTTCAGGCAGCATAGAATTTAGTATTTACAATTTTTATTTTTTTATTTGGTTCTCCTTAGTTAAAAAAATTTATATTTTCATTAAACTGCTCTAGTGAAAATATGGAGATTTATATTTTCAACATATGAAAACATACTATTTACCTCATTGCTAATCAATTCATCCGAGAACGATTTTGTTAGATTGAAGCTAAGCCAGAGAAATTAGACTAGAGTGAGGTACGCCAAAATCGGAAGTTTAGTATATTAATGTTGCAAGAAAAATATAGTATTCCTGAGCACACGAAAATTAGGCAATCTTAGATACAATTTGAATAGAGATACGCTGATATTTTGTTAAAATAAAAGAAAGGATTGAGCGTAGGCCTACCTCTTGAAGCTCACAAGGTTAAGGATTTTATTCTAAAATCTGTATTCCTGCTATTGCCACTCGTTGGTTAAATCTTTTATCCAATTCCTTTTCATCTCCCTTTTTTGTATAAATAACTAGAGCTCCTTGAGGTGCAAGGCTTTCACCTCTTAATAAATTACCTCCGGAACCAACTAAGCCTCTGATCGGTTTTTTTATCAATTTTATATATGCTACATCCCCAGCAAAAATATTATTAGCTAATTGTGCACCGGATTCTCCTGCATAAAAAATCTCATCTATCCAATATTCTACTTCACCACCTCTAAAATATAGTGCTTCACGCTTTATTGATGGTGTATACATTGAGCCTACAATTTTTAACTGCGTTATAGGTATTTTTTGACTTACATATTTTAAAAGGGTCAGCCCATTTCTACTACTTTCATCATCTAGAACATTTATATTCACTGAAAATAAAGAAGTGAGCATTTTATTATTTACATATTTCTCCTCTAACTCCTCAATTCGTGTTTTCTTAATCCCGGTAACAGTTACATCAGGTAATAAATCATTTTTAGTAACTACATCAACCATATCTTTTGGATTAACAATATTATTGTTTACAAGGCTTTTTATATCGTCCGCATTTACATAAAAAATGGGGCTAGGTTTTGGAATAGGCAATGGTATTATTTGAATAATTGGCTTCCAATTGATATTATTCCTGTCTACACCAAACACTAAATATCCCTTTCCTACCAACTGCAAATTATTGATAGAAAATACACTATCCGATAGCCATTGTACTTGTCCAATACTCGATAATATATTATCCTTATCTGTAACTTGATAGGTAATCTTTTCTCTATCGCAGCCCTTGCAAGTAAACTGCATTGTAAAAGCACTATCAATACTAATTGTATGAGTATCCAATTTTGTGTAAAATGGACTCAGTTGTAGTAAGTTATTATCAGGCTCCCAGTAGCGCTTGGCTAAAACATAACTATCATTGTTCATTAGCAGAAAACTAATGTGCTGATTACTTATTTTAGGCCAATAAAAGCGGGTGTTCATAATAAATAGAGAATCATCAAATACAAAACTGGCTATCGTATCTAGCTTATTATTAACCTGTAAACAAAAATGAAGTTTTTCAACTGGTTGCTGTTTGCCCCTAAAAATCTCAATATCTATAGAATCCTCTATTTGTTTACATTTTATGCCATATCCATAGCTAGTACCTTTTAACTCAATAGGTTTATTTACGGAGGTAGTTTGTAAGTAGTATTTCTTTCCCTTTTCCAAGTACATATCAATTAATCTTTTACCCGGAACCGTAAACTTGCTTAATGTATCTCCATTTTCCGTTGTAATACTCACCTGCTCTTTTTGCAGTTTACCTGTTTTACTATTGAGTGTACTGATTGCTATTTTATTAGAAAACCCTTCCAATAATTCGCCCAACTCTGCTTCAACCCTCAAAGTCGGTAGTTCATTACTGTAAACATCTTGGATAGAAATAATTTTTGCATCTTCTAAAAAAATCAAAAACTCCGATTTACTATTTTCAACATCTCCAAAAGTAGTAGTTGCCCGTATAAATAGTTTACCGTCCTTTAATCCCTTAAAGGAAACGTATTGATTACAAATACCGGTTTCCATCCAAGCCATTTTTTGCTCTCTATATCCTGAAGGCGAATGGAAAATATCCAATTTAACAATACCATCATTCTCGATAACACGCTGCTGATCTATCAATTGAAAAAATAAACTATCGACCGAGAGTTTTTCTGCCTTATCTACCTTAATAGAGAAAAGATCAGCAGCTTGAGCAAAATGTGAAGAAATAAATAAAGTTATTATTACAAAGAATTTTTTCATAAGATTTTAAGTTCTAACAAAAGAAAATAATATCCCTAATAGTAATTAGGGATATTATTTTCACTAACCGGGCTGTTCTGAGTTACAATAAATATTACAGCAAAACACGGGATTTTTATCACAGCCGCCGAACGAATCACAATAATGATAATAGCTACATTGACTCGTATTAGCGATACAATCATCTACGCATCCGGTAGATCCAAAAATACGTTTAGCATCACCCTTTGATAAAACGCTTCCTAAATTTTCAAATTTTTGTTTCATTTGTTAAAAATTAAAGTTAAAGTTAATCTGCAGCTTTAAGCATCAGCAGATGATTGGCCCCTCAACCACTTATTTCGGATAAGTGTAGAACCGTTAAGCTATTCTCTTGGATTCAAGACAAAAAAGTTACATAAATTTATTAAGTATTATTAGCAGTACAAAATTTCAGGTGGGTACAAAAGTCCCTTTTTTTGAAAATAATTACCTCCTCCACAACCCTCGCCATTGATACAGTAGCCTATCGATTAGGGAAGCATCTTGGGTGATAATTTCAGCGGTGCCGCTTAAGTTATTGGTGAAGGGTAATTGTTTATTGTAAGAAGTGGTGAGTCCTTTGGTTAGTTGTACCTTCAACAGGAAGGCACTATCCTTATAGGGTACTGCTGGTATATAGTTAATAATTCCTTTCAATATCCCAAACTCATTTCTTGGGAAGCTGTTTAAAGCAATATTTACTTGTTGACCTTGTTTTATTTTACCAAAGTTCTGTTGAGATGCCATTACCTCAGCAAATAGAATTGGCTGCTCAGGTACAATATAGAATAATTCCTGCCCTTGTTTTATCCAGCTATTCTCCTGAAAATAAGAAGAGAATTGAACCTTCCCTGCTTCTGGCGCAGTGATGATATATTTATTTTTCCAATCAGCTAAAGCCGTTTTAGCATTGAATAAAGCCGTTTTAAAATTCTGAATAATATCGTTTCGGTTCTTTTCTATTTCAACTAATTCCTTTGATTTTGCAACAAGGCTTGCATCTTGATTAAGGGTGTTCGCATCAGTTTGTACCAACTGTTGCTGCTTACTTATTACTACCGATTTATCCTTATTTAAATCTAATGGCGCCAGCACTTTCTCATTTACCATGCGCTCATTTACTTGAAGCAGATTTTGTTGCAGTGCCAAATCCTGTGTAATCAAACTTTTTTGCTTATTCCCGTTTTGCTTTAATGCTTCTATAACCGCTAAGTCTTTTTTTATTGCTTCCTGCTTCTGTATAAAATAACCATTAGGTGCACTCCAACTTAGTTGATACAACTGTAGTGATACCTCTTGATAGCTTTTTTGTAAGTCTCCTAAATTAGCCAATTGGGGTAATGTAGGCACCTCGTTTAGATTATACGCATTCACTTGTTTCTCAGCCTGATTTATCCAGCCCTCAAAGGCCAGAACCTCTTTATAATCTGCATTACTGAATAAAACAGCTAATATATCTCCTTGCTTTACTACAGTATTTTGTTTCGCAAAGAGAGTTACCAATTTAGCTTCTGTTCTGCTGACTATTTGTTTAGGCAGGTTCTCTCCCACTATTCTTACCGGTGCCTTTATAATATCAGGGTAATAAATAAAAAAGCACATAGTAAAAAGGGCTACTATAATTACAAAAAATAGTCCTATACCATAACGTACAATCCAAGCCGGTTTATGACTAATGATCTCTATTACTTCATTACTATATATCCTATCAGTAGTGTCGGGGGCTTCAATATTCACCGCCTCTAATATGGCTTCTAAGCTATATGATCCTGAAGGTGTTGGCATAGCTATTAGTTTCCAAGTTCGAGTTGATTTTTTACTAATCCAAAATATTCACCCTTTAAGGCAGTAAGTTCTTCATGTGTTCCTTGTTCTGTAATAACTCCTTGATGTAGTACTACAATATTATCGGCATTACGCACCGTACTCAATCTATGTGCTACTACTATTACTGTTTTCCCTTTAAAAAAGTGATTGAGGTTCTGAAGAATAATACTTTCATTATTAGCATCGAGTGAGTTGGTAGCTTCGTCTAATAAAATAATATCGGGATTCTTATATACTGCCCTGGCTATTAGTATTCTTTGTCTTTGTCCCGTACTAATACCCGTACCTTCTGCGCCAATTTTGGTATTATAGGCAAGTGGCAGGCTCTCAATAAATCCATTAATATTGGCGGTATTCGCTGCATGTCTGAGTTTTACTTTATCGGGATAATCTTCTCCTACAGCAATATTTTTAGCAATCGTATCGGAAAAAATAAAACTATCCTGCATTACTACCCCACAACTTTTTCGCCAGGCACTATGGCTCAATAAGTTCAAGTTAATGCCAGTAGAATCATTTGTATTACCTATGTATATATCTCCTTTTAGTGGCGCATAAAATTTAAGTAGGAGTTTTAGTAATGTTGTTTTACCACTTCCGCTTGTGCCTACTATTGCTGTTAACTTACCATCGGGTATATCCATGGAGATATCTTTAAGTACCGGCTCGTTACCAGCGCCTGTATAGGTAAAACTAATGTTTTGGAGCTTGATAGATTTAATGGTAGGTAGTTCAACTAATAGTTGATGCACTGTTCCATTTTCTATATGAACCGGCTCCTCATCTTCTAATTGGTTTATTTCGTGTAACCTATCTAAACTAATTTTTGCCAATTGCCAGTTTTGTACAAAACCTATCATTTGCTCAATAGGTGCGTTAAGCTGACCAATTATATACTGTATAGCCAGCATGGCTCCAAGCGTAATTTGTCCTTGTATAACAGCAGTAGCTGCTATAAAAGTGATGAGGATATTCTTACCCTCATTAATAAAAAAAGCACCAGTTTGTTGCCATTGATTGAGTGATAAACCCCTCATGCCCACTTTAAACATAGCAGCTTGCAAATGCTCCCATTGCCAGCGTTGTTGTTTTTCGCTACCATGCAGTTTTATTTCTTGCATACCCTGTACAAGCTGTATAGTTTTACTTTGTTCGGCAGAAGCAATATCGAATTGTTTATAATCTAATTCTTTACGCTTTTTAAGAAAAACTAATATCCATAAAATATATATGGCGCTGGCGGTAATAAATACACCAAATATGAGGGTATTGTAGTTTAGTAGAACTATTGAAAAAATAATCAGATTAAATAGAGAGAAAAAAGTATTTAAAGATGTACCTGTTAAAAAGTTTTGAATACGTTTATGATCATTCATTCTTTGGAGTATATCTCCCGTTTTCTTACTATCAAAATAAGATAGTGGTAACTTCATCAATTTTATTAAAAAACTAGTAAGTATCGTAATATTGATCCTGTTACTTATATGGTATAGTATCCAGCTTCTGATAAATTCTACACTTAGTTTACCAACAAATAAAGCCAGTTGGGCAAGGAGTACGATATACACAAACTGTAGGTTTTGGGTATTGATACCAACGTCAACTATACTTTGTGTTAAAAAGGGGAATACTAGTTGTAATAAACTACCTAATACAACCCCTAAAAAGAGTTGGATGATAAGCTTTGTATATGGACGTATATAACTAACTAACTGGCTGCCATAATTTTTTTTCTTCTCCTCAAAATCTTTTTTATAAGTAGCCGTATAAAAATCTGCTTCGGGCTCTAGCAGTAATGCAATACCAATAGGTTCTCCATCAGCATTTTTATCGCTGACCCATTTTTGGAGGAATAATGCTTTATCAATAGTAATAATACCAGTAGCAGGGTCAGCTATAGTTATTTTAGTGAGTGCCTTCCCAAACCAATGCTTTTTTTGTGGAACTAAAATTACAAAATGGTTTTGCCCCCAGTGTAAAATCGCCGGTTTGGGGGCTTCATTTATTAGTTTTTCATAGGTTAGTTGCAATGCTGTTGTTTGTAAGCCTATCTTCTCCGCAGCATCACTAATACCTAACAGATTCACCCCTTCCTTCCCGATTTCCGTTAACTGCCTCAAATGCTCTATAGCAAATACCCTCCCGTAATACCTGCTTATCATGTACAAGCAAGTAGGGCCGCAGTCCATTTGACTTTGCTGTCGGAGAAGAAAAAAACTCAATTTTTACTAATTTTAATTAGCAACACCCTAATATTGTTCTATATAACTTAGTAAGCCTTATACTAAAATCGATTTGAAATTAAGGCATAAGCATTTTTTTATACTTCGCTAGTAATAACATATAATGATTTAACTCAATGGTTGAATAATTAGAATTCGTCTTTAATAAATTAATTGCTGCCTGCTCCGCATTAATCGCCTGTTGTATTTCATTTGCAAGAATATGCCAACTTGCTTTCCGGTGATAATATTTCGGCGCCACCTCGCTAAAAACTTCTGGAGCAATTTTATCAAGTTTCATTTGGTAAGCAATTGTACCAAGTCTATAGATTTTATGGGTAAGCACTAGTTTAGTTGAATACCAATCTATTTGCCCAATAATTACATCATAGGCTGGATCTGCATATGTTATTGTTTCAAGTACTTTCTTACCGTATTCGTAAGCTTTTTGTTGGTTTATTTTGAGTAATGCTTTAAAAGTATGCGAGGCAATAAATGGTGCATATTTAAGCCTTGGCTCAGATTTAATAATTTCATTAATAACAAAAATTGCCGAATCAGGTTTACCCATATCATTTGGATAATTAATATTTTCTGAATATTGCATTAATTCTATCCTTAATGAATCATCCATCATAGCTAAAAATCTATTTTCCTCTCTTTTATTTCGCTCTTTTAGAATATCCCATTTATCATTAAGTACATTTCTTAAGATAGAATCAAAACTAATATCTCTTGGATGGCCTATCCATGAAATTTCACCTTGCTTATTTATTACGAAAGCCGTAGGAATCGCCGAGGACCCAGAAGCATGAATCCAATTTGTTTCCATGAAATTACTATCCTGAATAGCAACGCTATAGTCCATGTTAAAACCCATACTATCAACAAATGATTTAACTCTATTATCAGAAATAGAATTGTCTTCGAAGACATTAATTGCCAAAAAAGTAATCTTGTCTTTATATTTTTTTGCCATTGAAGAAAGATGAGGCATTGATGCAATACAAGGCTTACACCATGTAGCCCAAAACTCTAATACGTATACCTTACCTTTTTGTAATTTATAAATAGTATCTCCTTTAAGCCATTTACTTATTCCTAAAGAGGGCGCCTTATCCCCTACATTCAACATAGGAACTTTGTAATTTTGGCAATAAACAAAATTCCTTGAATTTAAAAGTATAAATAACAAATAAACTATCAGTACTATAGTTTTAAACTTTAAATTACCTGATGAAATTAAATTGAACATAACTAGTAGAAAACTGATTAAGGTATAATTATTACTTTTTCTGAGTAGGTATTCTTCTTAGCTTAATCTAGCCACTCAAGTATTTGGTTTATTAATAAAACAATAGAAGCATACATGCAATCAAAACAGGGCTATAATGAAAGAGTATAACCCTGTTTTAATTTTAATAAAAAAGCTAGTTTTAGCAGCCCGCAACACAGTAACACTTACTATAAGTAGTACTCCACTTACAGTTTCCACTAGTACTTGTACCATTGCAGGTGACAGTACATGTGTTTGAACATGTATCAGAAGATGTATTGCCACTACAAGATCCAGTACCATCACCAAGAGTCTCATCACCTCCGATCAGCTTTTTTTGAGCACTTCTACTTATTAGAATCCCCAAGTTTTGAAATTTCTGCTTCATTTTGATAAATTAAAGTTAGATAAATTCCTGCAGCTTAAAGCATCAGCAGATAATTGGCTCGCACAACCACTTTGTAAGTGTAGTACCGTTGTACTTTTCTTTTTGGGTACTAAGCAAAAAGAAATAAGGTTATATATCTTCATGGATAAAATAGTTAATATCTTTTAATTGATAATTTTTTGGTAGCTCGTAGCCATCAATAAAAAGGGTTGGGGTATATTGAATGCCAACATTATTACACCAATTGCTCATTTTCTCAATTTTTGCCGTTTGCATTTTTAACTCTCCATTCATCGGATATTTATTAGCAAACGAGTTATAGTCTTTCTCGGTGGCTAAATACCAATCGTCTAATGCTTTGTGTGTTAGCTGCTCATTACTCTTTTCGGCTATTGCCAATAAATGCTTTACCGGTTTCACTCTATAGTCATCTTCGCTATTACTCACTGAAAAAATAATTTGAGCATTTATATTGGGATTTTGTGCAATAACCTTCTCTAGCTCAGGGTGCGCGTTAGCGCAAGGGCCACAATATGGGTTACATACTTTAACAATTGTATGGTTAGCGTTAGGGTTACCAATTAATATTCCTAAACCTTCTGTGTCATGCTCTACTATAGACTTTTGTTTTTGTAGTAAAGACCAAAATACTTGATCGTTATACTTTAGCTGCAAATAGCTTCTTTTCTCATACTTTGCTTTTTGTAATTTCTTCAATAATGGCTTTACTAAGAACCAGCTTATAGTGGGAATAGCTATAGAGATAATAGCTATAATCCAATAATTATTAACTGTATTTATAACAGTATCTACTGATATACGGGTACCTATTAATACCAGAACTGTTTCTAATAATAATACAGACTGAACAAGTAAACAAAGCACACACCATTGTTTCGCAATCCTCCATTGATAATAAATAGAGAAGAATATATAGGGAAAAGCTAAAAGCGATAAGCTACATAATACAGGCATTATCTCTTTAATACCTGCAAATGATGCAAATAACAAACTACCGGAAAAATAAATAAACCCAACCTCGCTCCAAGTTAAAACACCAAATAAAGATGCTGCTTTGGTATTGAGTACCGCATTACAATTAGCTTTTTGTATACCTGAACATATTTGCTTTAAAAGCGGGTTACCCTTGTCTATATCATACCAAAGTAATAGAAGCGAAACAGTTAAGCCAACCAGTTTTAGCAGCAAATAGGCTGTTGGCAAAAGCCCATCTGTACCGTTAATAAATGGCCATAGAACAAATGCTAAGCAGGTTATAGGTAATAGGCTATAGGTGATAGATTTAATAATGGATTGATTCAGTTTCTTTTTATAATCAGGCTCACCTGATTTTTCATTGGCTTCAGCTACTACAATGGTTTCTGTCCAGATTTTCAAAAAAGATTCCCTTTCAATCAATTCCTTCTTCCCATGTTGATTACATAAATTTATATTTTGATTATCAACAGCAATAACCGTTACAAAAACGCCTGACTTTAAACTTGTGATAAAAGGAACAGGTATTTCATCCAACTTATCTGCACTTGTTTGTATCGCTAAACTTTCTACATTCCATTTCTGTAAGGAATCGGTAATAGATAAAAAACTTGGGTAATCGGGGTGGTTATGTAAAGTATCATCAATGGTATTGATATTTACCTTCACTTTTAGTTGTTGTAATAAAGCTTTTACAATCAATACTTGATTTTCATACAAGCTTTTAAAAATCGAACCGGCAATCATGTTTAAATCGTTAGAATATAAACTTCGGAGAGAAAATAGTAACAACCAAATTGAAAAGGGGGTACAAAAGTCCCTTTTTTATGAAAATTGAAAAAAAGATACAAAAGTATCCCCTCTTCTTTATTAAAAATAATTTCAATATATTCGTTCTATAAGTATCGCAAATTCCAAGAGATTTCAAAAAATTTAAACCACCCCTATGATTTCCATACTAATCTGCGACGATAATCAAAGAGTTGCCAACTCCTTAGCCGACTATCTGCACTTAAAAACTGAACATGAAATTCTTCCTCCGGTGTATAGTGGAGAAGCATGTTTGGCATATTGTAAAGAAAACCAAGAGCCTACCATATTAATACTAGACGTTCAAATGCTAAAAGGCATGAATGGCTATGATGTTGCCAAACACTTGCAAATATACCATCCGGATATAAAAATTATTGTAAATACAATTTTCGGAGACAAACAGGTTATGGAGGGTATGATTAGATACGGCGTTAAAGCATATACCAGTAAGGACTATTTTTCAGATGAAATTACCTGTGCTATTCATGCGGTTATTCATAATGATTATTATTTTCCAACATCTTTTGGACTTACGGAGCAAGATATCATTAACATTCAAAATACCCCGATAGAATGGTTAGAAAGCATAACACCCCGAGAAATGAGATTGGCTCAATTATTAGACGAAGGCCTACCCCTTAAAGAAGTTGCCCATCAAATGAATATTTCAGAATCGGTAGCCAGCAAAAAAAGAGCTGCCTTATTTAAAAAAACAGGAACCGAGGATTGCATTTCAATGCTAAACAAACTCAAATCCGTTGGTATGCTCTAGAGAAAGAAGCCTATCAACCTACCGCTTCTCGAATAACCAACTTATACTTCTCCTCTCTGTAACGGTAAAATTCTTTTGTACATATTGTTGGATATGCTGAACAGCTTCATTGATATCATCGGTTACTAAAACCAGGTTCATATCTTCAGGTGAAATAGTACCTTGCTCTACCATATACGCACAATAATCCATTAAAGGTTGAAAATATTCCTTCCCGAATAATACGATCGGAAAATCATTAATCGTTTTTGTTTGTACAAGGGTGAGCGTTTCAAAATATTCATCCATGGTACCAAAACCGCCGGGCATAATAATAAAAGCATAAGAATACTTTACTAATAATACTTTTCTGATAAAAAAATAATTGATCGTAATCGATTTGTGTACATAAGGGTTTATATGTTGCTCAAAAGGCAATTTGATATTTACCCCGACAGAGGTTCCTCCATTTTCATAAGCTCCTCTATTAGCCGCTTCCATAATACCCGGGCCTCCACCGGTCATCGTAGTAAAACCTAAATCAGCAATAGCTTTACCCATTTGCACAGCCGCCTTATAATACGGATGATCTTCCTTAAAACGAGCACTGCCAAAAACCGTAATACATGGACCTACAAAATGCAGTGTGCGAAAACCTTTGATAAACTGCCATAATACCTCAAAAGCAAAACCTAATTCATAAATTCTTGGTTTGGGGCCTTCTAAATACACATGCTCTTTTGCCGGTATGATTCTTGTGCTTTTTACCATAAGTTGTTTACATTTAATCCTCTAAAATATATGAAAAAAATCATCGCTACTGCTTGTGTCTTTATTTTTAGCGTTTTGTTGAATGCACAAGAAAAAGTATATACCGGAAGTTTTAAAGCAGCTTCTATGGTAGGACCTCTGATGAATTATTGGGATAATCCGAATACCCTTAAGTCTTTCGCAAATATTTTAGATAGCATATTATATAGCCAAACAAAAATCAGATTAGCAGCGCCTGAAAAAATTATTTTTGAAAAGATAGATCCTAAACAGCTATTATCATCCAAACTGAAACCATCACCTGCTGTATCTTCTATCAACTTCCGAATCATTGAATACTCCCCTGCTTTTTTATTAACCGCTGCGCCCCCCACAACTAAAGAAGATTCTGCATTTTTAAACGGGGTTATCTCTTGTATTCAAATGAGTTTATTACTCACCGACGCAAGAGGTGCACCCAAAATAGAAAAAGATTTAGAAATATACTTAAAGAAAGGAATCAGCAATGGCATCGGGCTGCCAATTGCAAATTTGGCTTTAAGCCAAAAAGGGTTATTAGAACTGATTGAAAAATCCCTCCCCCATTTACTAAATCCCAATGATTCGCTACAAAGTTTAGAAATGAAGGTATCCGGACTTTTCGCTTCCGATAATTTTATTTTAGCCGCTAACGTAGGGAAGCCGAGAATACAAATAAATATTAAGAAAAATAGTGCCATTTATTCCTTAGGCGGCGAAACGCAAATTATAAGATGGAACCCTCCCGGCTATCAGGAGATTATTGAGTCGGGAAAAAATAAAACACAACTGAACGACAGTTTAGCCGCGGAAATTAAAAATGAAAAGAAAAATAGTAGCCCCATTTTTATCTATTTGAAACAAAGTTTGAGAGATGCAGTACATAATAAGAA
Organism: Sediminibacterium sp.; assembly: GCA_017537025.1. Taxonomy (GTDB): domain Bacteria; phylum Bacteroidota; class Bacteroidia; order Chitinophagales; family Chitinophagaceae; genus Sediminibacterium. Next base: position 121,086 of record JAFWCB010000008.1, on the reverse strand, counting down.
TTATGAAATTGTAATGCCTGCCAAATTTTGGAATGAGGTAAATACTGGTACTTTCGGGCAAACTACTTTAGCAGCATTACAAGGCGCGCATCATCGGATTATGGAGGATAAAGATACCATTGGCTATTTTAGTATTAGCAAAGGCGGCACTGATAGCAATAAATCATTTTATACGAATAGCATATCGAACGGGATAGATACAAGTTCTATTACAAATATTATACAAACACCCAATAAAGTTCCTGTAGAATATGATTATGTAGTAAAGGGAACCATTTACAAACATAATTTCATCGTTAAAATCTATGGATATCAATATATAAGAGAAATTTGGATAGATGATACATTAGTGGCAACCGTGTTTGGTGATATAGAGCCGGAAAAATTTGTACTAGCAAATACATTTGATAATACTCCCTTATTAAACTGTATGATTTTATTTTCGTATCATAGTTATTTTAGTTCAAAGAGTTTAACACGATTGTATTCCGCCGGAATGCAACTGCGATTTTCAGAATATTTTCCCCTCTTTCCATTACCGGAATCATATAATTTTTATCCAAGAGTTGAATATCATTATAACAATTAATCAATATGCGTATCATTTCCTACAATCTCAATGGCATCAGAGCTGCAATTAAAAAAGGATTTATAGACTGGGTAGCCACTAACCCGGCAGATATTATTTGTATACAGGAAAGTAAAGCTGCCAAAGAAGATATCGACCTATCATTATTTGAAAAAGCAGGTTATAGCAGCTATTGGTTTTCGGCACAAAAAAAGGGGTATAGTGGTGTTATTATTTTTACGCGTATAAAGCCCGATCTGGTTGAATATGGTAATAAGATTGAACAGAGCGATTTTGAAGGCCGAGTAATAAGAGCCGATTTCGGAAATATCACTTTAGTAAATGCCTATTATCCCTCGGGTACCAGTGGCGATGAGCGGCAAACTTATAAATACCAATGGCTGGATGAGTTTGCTGATTATTTAAAAAAATTGCGAAAGAAACGACCGAATATTATTGTAACAGGGGATTATAATATCGCACACGAAGCCATTGATATCCACGATCCGAAAGGTAATAAAAATTCTTCCGGATTTTTACCTGAAGAGAGAGCATGGATGACTAAATTTCTAGCCTCCGGCTGGATAGATAGTTTTCGACATCTACATCCTACAACCACCGGTGCTTACTCCTGGTGGAGCCAACGCTTTCCATCCGTAAGGTTGCAAAACAAAGGCTGGCGTATCGACTATATTTGTGTAACCGATACGCTTGCAAAAAAAATTAAATTAGCCGCTATTTACCCCGACGTGAAACACAGTGATCATTGTCCGGTATATGTAGAGATAGAGGTGTAAGGGAGAAGCTAGAAGCTTTAAGCCGCACCTCACACCTTATACCTCACACCTTACACCTTATACCTTTATGCTTATCTACAACGTAACAACTAAAATAACACATACCATTCATGAAGATTGGTTAGCATGGATGCGTGATGTTCATATACCGGATGTACTGGCAACGGGTTGTTTTACAAAAGCCAATATACTTCGACTATTAGATATTGATGATAGTGAAGGGCCTACCTATGCGGTACAATATTATGCTGAAACAAAAGCAGATTATGATCAGTATATAGATCAGTTTGCCCCTGCGCTTAAACAAGAAACGATAACCAAATGGGGGGAGCAAATGATTGCTTTTCGCTCACTTATGCAACTTGTGAATTGAGTGTGGATAGTTTTTGAAAACAAATTTGATTATTCGGAATCTTCCTTATATTCCCCTGAAACCCTTGCAGGCATTGAATTTCAGCTAATAGTGCCTGAAACCTTTACCAGTAAAGGCTTTTAACGAAATCGAAGATTTAGTTTGTAGCTATTTTGCATACCAGCATAATGCCCGAACCCTTTATTTATAGGGGTTTTACTGCATAAAATGGTTATAAAAAAAAGGCTAAAATATTTTGTTGATGAGCAAAAGCGAATAAATTTGTTTCTGTTATAAAACTAAATACTCTTCTATGAACAAAGCAGAATTAATTGCCCAGCTTGCTGATGATGCTGGTATTACCAAAACACAAGCGAATGCCGCTTTAGATTCTTTTATTGATGCTGTAACGAAAACATTAAAAAAAGGTGATAAAGTAACATTAGTAGGTTTCGGTACTTTCTCGGTATCTAAACGCGCTGCGCGTACCGGTCGTAACCCACAAACAGGTGAAACCATTAAGATCAAAGCGAAAAAAGTTGCCCGCTTCAAAGCAGGTAAAGAATTAAGCGCTAAACTCTAATTGGGTTAAAAGAATTAAGCCCCGAGAATTCGGGGTTTTTTTTATTTTTGTAATTCAACCAATCATTAAAAAAACAATCATGGGAAGAGGCGACAAAAAAACGGCAAAAGGTAAGAGATCACAGGGTTCATTCGGTAAATCACGCCCTGCCAAGCCTGCAAAAAAAGCAGCTAAGAAAAAAGCTTAATAATAGAACCGGTTAGTTGCCGGTTTTTTTATGCCTTCTTAACAGCTCCGGCAATTTCTCCTAAAGCTTGCACCAAAGTATCCAAATCATTTAGTGTTGTATATACATGCGGCGTAACGCGAACACAACTTATATTCTCCCAAACAATACCTACTGTATGAATTTTATAGGTGCTAAAAAGTTTTTGATCTAACTCAGCCGGTGTTAGTCCGCTCACGCTTACACCACAAATAGCACATGACCATTCATCTTTTAAAGAGGTATGAATTTTTACGCCCGGTATCTGAATAGCTTTTTTTGCCCAGTAATTTTTTAAATACCGGATCCTTTCTTCTTTGCGTTTAGACCCGATAGCCTGATGAAACTGAATAGCTTCCCCGATACCTTGCTCTATTGGGAAGCTACGTGTACCAAGGGTTTCAAACTTTCGGATATCGGTACCATTGGGATTATCATTGCATATCAATGGCCATATTTTGGCAATTTTTTCTTTTTTGATCCATAACATACCGCTCCCGATAGGAGCACTCAAAAATTTGTGCAGGCTTGTACCAAAATAGTCACATCCCAGTTCAGATACTTTAAAATCAAGTAATCCAAATGAATGGGCACCATCTACAATTACTTCTACCCCCTTCGCTTTTGCCATTTTACAAATAGCTTGTACCGGAAGAATTTGTCCCACCCAATTAATAATATGCGTGATATGTAAAAGCTTTGTTTTAGGTGTAATGGCTTTTTCAAAAGCAGCCACAATAGTGTCCGCATCCTCAATGGGGAAATTGAAATTGAGTTGCGTATATACAATACCATCGCGTAAGGCTCTTTGTTTCCAAGCCTGGATCATATTGGGGTAATCTTGCTTGGTACCAATCACTTCATCACCCTTTTTTAGATCAATTCCATAGATAACCGTATTTAATGCTTCTGTAGCGTTTCGGTTAATGGCAATCTCTTCTGCCGAAGTGCCTGCCAAGTGTGCGAGCTTATGCCGCAATGGTTCGCGCCCCTGATCGAGGATACGCCACATGTAATAAGAAGGCCCCTGATTACTGAGTGCATTATAACGCTCAACCGCTTCCTGAACCGATTTGGGCGAAGGGCTTACGCCGCCATTATTCAGATTGATAAAATTGGCATTTACCGTATAGGCTTGTTGAATTACTTGCCAATAATCCTCTTCAGCGGCAGCTTCAAAAGGAGAGAGATGCGCAATTTTTTCCTCTGCATCTGCTACATTAGCAGCATGCAAATGGTTAAAAAAACCATGCCCGAAGGCCAAACCCGAAAGGGCACCGGCTTTGCGAAGAAAAGATCTGCGAGGCTCCATCTGAAAATTTTAGATGGTAAGGTAAACAATCTTTTCGTTTTTAGGGTTTACCTTTGTATTGAAATGGATGATATGAGGAGAAAAACTGCATTACTATCATTATGGCTCTTAGCTTCTTCCTTTACCAGTAGCCTTTTTGCCCAATGCTCAATATGCACAAAAACAGCTTCCCAATTAGGTGAAGGGCCGGCATCCGCATTGAATTCTGCCATTATTTATTTGGCATTCGCCCCACTTGCCATTATGGGTTTTATTGGTTGGAGATGGTGGAAGCAGGAAAAGAAATTATAGTTACCATAACCTCCCTTTTGCTTTATACGATTAGCAGTACATTTGGTTTGTGAAACCATTAATATCAGTTATTATACCCTGTTTTAATCATGGGAAGTATATTGAAGAAGCTATACATAGTATTGAAGCAGATACATTACCATGGCCTGTTGAAATTATTGTTGTAGACGATGGTTCAACAGACGCTATCACACTATCCATATATGATAAGCTTGCAAAACAAGGTATCAGCATTATCAAACAAGCGAATGGGGGTCCGGCAAAGGCAAGAAATACCGGACTAGAAAATGCCAGCGGAAGCTATATTTTACCTATTGATGCCGATAATAAAATCAAATCCGACTATTTAAGAAAAGCCATTCCCCTTCTGGAATCGGGTGAATATGATATTGTATATGCCAAGCCTATATTTTTCGGTGAGCGTAATAAAAAAAGAGAATTTAAAGTAAGGAAGTATGATGAGCTGGCCGTGATAACCGGAAATTTTGCCGATGCTTGTGCCGTGTATAAAAAAGAGGTTTGGATCGCAAATAAGGGATACGATACCGCAATTCCCTTTCATGGATTTGAAGATTGGGAATTTTGGATTCACGCTTCGGTAAACAAATTCAGGTTTTATTATTTAAGAGAGCTATTATATTACTATAGGATCAATGAGGGTTCTGTTATTACCGGTTATGCCAATGAAAATGATAGAAAAGTAGCTAACCACCGGTATATTGCCCAAAAACACAGCCATTTTTTTCTCCAAAAAACAGTGCAACTGGCATATATCAGAGAGCGCTACCAAATTGATATGATCCGTTTTCTAGTAACCCCATTTATTTATCTTGCTTATATACTCGGCCTTGCAAAAAGCCCGATTGAAAAAGCAAAAAATCGTTTTCATGAATATTGATCAAATTAATAAAGTATATATAAAACCAACATTAAAGTTGGGCTATGGGTATTATTTAATCCAAAAATCTTTAATTGAGGCAGTAAAGAATCTCAAACAGATCATTCATGGAAATGTGCTCGACTTAGGTTGTGGTGTGATGCCTTACAAACAATTTTTATTGGAAGCTGGAACGATCACAAAATATACCGGAATAGATTTGGCTAACTCCGAATACCATAATAAAGTGGTTCCTGATGCTTATTGGGATGGTTATACCATACCTTTTAACGATAATGAATTTGATTTTGTAATAGCAACTGAGTTTTTGGAGCATTACTACGATACGGCACATATATTAACAGAAATTAGAAGAGTGCTAAAACCGGGTGGGCAATTATTTTTCTCCGTACCCTTTATATATAGTTTACATGAAGTGCCTTATGATCATCATCGATTCACTCCCTATGCTTTAAAAACTACTTTCGAGAAAACCGGCTTTATATCATCAGAGATATATCCCAGAGGTGGGTTTAATTACAGTCTTTTAATTATGATGAGCTTATGGGCGAAACAGGCAGGCAGTAAGGGTTTTATAAGGCTTTGCGTTAAGTTTTTTATGTTTTGTTTTCATAAAAAACTCATAAAAAATGATCACGCCTATTCAACGAATACATTAACCTATACAGATTTCCAGAATCATACAATGCCCTCGGGTTTATGGGGCTATGCAAAAAAATAATCAGCTTATTAATTCTTCATATAATTCCATATATTTCGTGGCTGCTGCTTGCCAGGTATATTTCTCAGCACGATTTTTTAAGTCATCTTTATAATCAGGCTCCGACGCTTTTTGCAGCAAGTTAGCTAACTGAGCTTGCATGTGATCTGCTTCAAAATGAGTAATATATACACCTGCATCACCGGCAATTTCAGGTATAGAACCCATTTGTGATAAAAGAAGTGGTGTGCCCCAATGCATGGCTTCAACAACCGGCAATCCGAATCCTTCCGCCAATGAAGGAAACGCCAAACATAGGGCGTGCTTGTAGTACCAAATTTTATCAGCATCTGTAATAGTACCGGTAAACTGTAGCCTATTGGCAACACCAAGTTGCTGTGCTTCTGCAATAATTTGTTTTTTATATTCAACGTCATTCACGATCCCAGCGATTATCAATTCATAGTTGTTATTTTTTAATAATTGCGGCAGTACATGAAAATTTTTTTTAGGTACGATAGTCCCGATAGAAAAAATAAAAGGCTTTGTGGGTATATATGTTGGAGCATGATTCTCATCTGTCATTTGAGTATCGATACCATTATAAATGATGGTTGGCTTCTTTGTACCTAGATCGATATTTTTTGCTAATTCATCTGCCGTAAAAGCTGAAACAGTTACGATGGCAGTAGCTCTTTTTATTTTTTGTTGCAGATCGTGCAGGTATTTTTGTTTCTTCTTTTCGTTTTTTGTTTGATCGTATAAAAAATTCAGATCATGTACCGTTAATAAAACAGGAATATTAGTTTTAAAAGGGAAATAATCAGTTTGTTGATGTGTGGCATGCCATAGCGCAATATTTTGGGGCTTCGGCAAAAATATTTTATGTGTGTTTTTCTGAATTAAATAATCGGCTGTTGAACCAAATAATCCTTTGGCTGTACTTGGGACATAGAATAATGGGTCGATTTGATGATACGTCTGTAATTCAGTCAACGCTTTTCCGAGCGATAAGCAAAAAGTATAAAGACCTGTATAAGGATACTTTAGCCTTTCTGCATCAAATACAATTGATTTTCGCTCTTTCATTCGCATTATACTATTTTAAAAAAAAGCTTGAAAGCGTATAAAATTTTTCTTAGCTCACTTCTATTCTTATGAGCTAAAATAAGATCCCGATATTTTAAAAAAAGCGCTACCCTACTGCAATTATTTAGAAATGAAAAACTACTATAAGCATCCAGCATGCGCTTGAAAAATATTTTTTCTGTTATATGTGTTTCAGCACAGGTATTGTACAACCAGGTAACCCTTTCTCTTATTTTCTCCGTTTCTGCAGCTTTCTTTTTTTCTCTTGTTCTTCTGGAACGTTGTGTTTGGGAATCCGCTATTTTAACGGCTGCAAATACATTATTTTGGTGCTGCCGATATAAAACAAGAGGCTGGTCTACATATTTTAATCCACCAAAAAAGCAAGCCATATATCCTAAGGCATAATCATGTGGGATCATGTTAGGAAAAGGAATTGTTTTGGTGATCAGCTCTTTTTTAATAAGCATAGCATGACCGGGAGCTGCGTTTCCAACAGCAAACATTATGGGATTATCGTAAGAAATGAGTCTTTTTATATCCGATAATTTTTTTCCGATTTTGTTATTCTGTTCGTCGATCAAAATGGAGTTACAATATACGATTACATGATCTCCTCTTTCATGCATGAGGGTACTTAGTTTCTCTGGCAGCCATATATCATCTTGATCACTGGGTGCGATAAAATCGCCTGTAGCCAATACCATTCCTTTCTCAAAATTTTTTACATAGCCCAGATTCGTGGCATTGATGTGTACTTTAATATTTTCGTAGGTAGCAGCATACTGATGTAGGATCTGCTGTGTTTCGTCTGTAGAATTATCATCTACAATAATGATTTCTATATTCGGATAGGTTTGTGTTATGATACTATCTAATTGTGCCCCAATAAATTTAGCACCATTATAGGTGGCTACAACAACTGAAATAAGGGGGTAATCATTCATGTTATTGTTATAGATATTGTTGGGTAAAGCGATAGAGTTGAAAATTATTTTCTTGCATAGCGAATTGAATATCTTTTTTTAGCGATGCTTTAGAGATATCGCGCATTTTATTTTTTTGAATCAGTTGAAATACTTTCTCGGTATATAGCCAATATTTTTTTTCTTGATGTTGTGTTGTTTGCAAATGATTGTTGATAGCAGTAACTAATGCTTCGATGCCTTCTTTATGGGCTGCGACGGTTTTAAGGATGGCGATATTTTTTTCCAGCGCGAATGCTGGTGCCATCATTAGTTTAAGATTGCGTAAAAAGCTGTCTGCATCGGGCCTATCGGCTTTATTCACTACAAAAATATCGGCTATTTCCATGAGTCCGGCTTTCATGGTTTGCACTTCATCGCCGGCTTCGGGAACAACCACTACGATAGTGGTATCTGCGAGTCCGGCTATTTCTACTTCGCTTTGTCCGACCCCTACGGTTTCTACAATAATATGATCAAAGCCGGCTGCCTGCAAGAGTGCTGTAATTTCAATGATGGAAGGGTGTAAGCCTCCCAATGCACCTCTTGTTGCCAGGGAGCGAATGAATACATGGGGGTGATTGTACCATTGGCTCATACGAATACGATCGCCGAGCAGTGCGCCAAGGTTAAAGGGTGAGGAAGGGTCTACACAGAGTACAGCTACTTTTTTTTCTTGTTGCACATAGGTTTCGATCAGTGCGTCTACCAAGGTACTTTTGCCTGCACCGGGGGGGCCCGTGATGCCTAATATAGGAGCATTTCCGGCAGGTAGTGATAGGAGTATTTGATCAAATCCCGGCACTTCGTTTTCTACGATTGATATGGCGCGCGCCAGCGCGCGCCGATCGCCTGCTGTAAGAGCTGTTGTTATTTCCTTATATTGTTGCATGCCCGGGTGTAAATTTATGGCAACTCCATGCAAGTAAGTAGAAAAAATATAGTGATAATAATATTCCTGCTCACCGTAGTCGGATTAATATGGAGTAGGGCTTTACTTTCTATTAGTGCAGGATTATGGTTCGTAGTGGCATTGGTATGTTTGTATAAAAAACAACTCAACTTCAAGCATGAGCCTTTATGGATATGGAGTCTTTCTGCTTTGGCATTATGGCTACCCGGTTTATGGCAAGCGCCATTTGCAAATACAAACTATGATCTATTATTAAGCTGGCTGGCATATCCAGCAATAGCATTGGGAGCCATAGTTATCCACGCCGTAGGCGTGGCATCTGTTTGCCGAAAAATATGGATCTATGGCGCCGCGATAGCGGCGCTTTACCCGGTCTTATGGCTTCTACTACATATTACCAATGCGCTTACACTTATCAAAACAGGTAAAGCCATTGCGGTATTCATGGATAACGACCATCTTCGCTTTAGTATATATCTCGCTTCAGCATTGCTTCTTAGCTTCTCGCTTGAAAACAAAAAAATAAAACGAATCCTCATTCTCTTCTTCCTCACGGCCATACTATTGCTGAGTGTGAGAACGGGAATCATATTAGCTGCGATAATATTTATTAGTCATTGGTCAGTAGTCATTGGTCAGTGGTGGAATCGTCGGAACGTCGCCCTTCGACAAGCTCAGGGTGACAAACGGTCTACCGTCTACCGTCTCTCGTCTACGTTCTATCGTCCATCGTCCATCATCTATTGTCTCGTCTTGCTCTTCTCCCTCCCACTTCTCTACCAAAAACTCAACTACACGCTGTACGATTATCAGCAATTTAATACCAAAGGCTATGATCCTAACTATTCTGATGGGGTAAGGCGAGCCGTTAATCATGTAAGCATCAAAGCAGTAGAAAATAATTTTGTAGGAGGTGTGGGTTGGAGTGAAATAAACCCAACTATTCAACAATACTTTCAACAACAATACCACCAACCGTCACCCTTTGGCTGGCCCTTTTCTCAGTACCTTTTTTGGCTACTAGGCGCCGGAATCATCGGCTTACTTTGTTCTATCGCTTGGTTATTATTTCCCATATGGCTAGGCCGGCAAACAAAACAAAAAGCATGGATTATTTGGAGTATAGCTATTGCCGTAAGCTGTTTGGTAGAATCCAATTTGAGCTATCAATTTGGCATTGCCCTTCATGCTTGGCCATTATGGCTTGGAATCAGAAGTGATCAACGCAACAATTTATAATTTCTAAAATCGAATAATCGGATACCCGTTAACTTTTCAAAGCGATACAATATTTTTTCTTTTACAGAAAATTTTTTCTTCGAGGTATCTAATTCGAGCTGCCAATTCTTTCGGGCGATTCTCTCCTGCATTACTATCGGATGTGTGGCTGTAAACCTTGCCAATGAATCGTATTCCGTAAAATCATAACTATCCGGTATACCCTCATAATTTTTCATTCCTTCTTCATCATTCCAAAAAACAGCAACATCTTTTTGTTTCTTCATCATTTGTGCCGGATCCTTTACCCAGCCATAATGATACACCATTGCATCAATAGCTTTTACTTTTATTTTTTGCCCGTCTTTTCTAAAGCCTTGCGCATCTTTAAAAGATCGGATAGATTTATCGTTTCTGATAATACGTACTTCATGACTATACCATTTTCTGCTATCCCCCACATAATCATAAGAACCATAAAAATGCAGGTATTCAAACAGTAACCCTTCTACACGCTTATCATTTTCATATTGTTCGCAAGCCGTTCGTATCGCATCGTGGTATTTCTCATGGATCACTTCATCTCCTTGAATATAAAATGCCCAAGTATAGGCATCACTAACTAAATCAAAAGCCTTGTTCGTTTCTTCTGCCAATACCGTTCCGCCACTGCGCAAAGATTGATCCCATATTGAATGGTGGATTTTTATCTTATCATCGTCAATAGCTTTTATCAACCCGATAGTATCATCTTCAGAATCTCCTACCAATACAATCATTTCATCCACAACCGGTAAAATGGAACGAATAGCTTCTACAATCGGATAGTCGTTCTTAACAGCATTTTTAATAATCGTGAATCCTGCAATTTTCATTTTCCCTAAATTGTGGTCAAAGAACGAACTTTTTGATAAACTTTATACCAATTTTTCCATTATCAATTGTAGTGTTTCCAGGCGAAACCCTCAATCTGCACATATTTGAGCCACGTTATCGGCAGTTAATTCAAGAATGTTTTGCTGAACAAAAACCCTTTGGCATACCCACCGTATTACAAAAAGGGATTGCCGACCTGGGCACTTTAGTTGAAATAACAGAGATCGTTACTGTTCACGAAGATGGTAAAATGGATATTCGTACACGCGGACTCAAAGTCTTTAGCATTTTAGAACTGATAAAATCGATCCCGGAGAAGCTATATAGTGGCGCCATTGTAAATTATCCTGATAACAATATGAAGCACGACCTAGCATTCATACGAAAAGTAATCGCTTCTATTAGAGAATTACATAAATTTTTAAACATTAGTAAAGACTTTAAAAAGAAGGAAGAAGAACTATTCAGCTATGATATTGCACATCATGCAGGGTTATCCGTTGAAGAAGAATATGAATTTCTAGGTCTTTTAGAGGAAGCGCAACGACTCGAATATTTAAAACGCCATTTAAACAAAGTCATTCCCATTGTAGCAGGTATGGAATCTTTAAAAGACAAGATTAAGTTAAATGGGCACTTCCGCGAACTTAAAGGCTTTAACTTTGACGCTTAGTAAAATTATGGCTATTACCATTTGTTTAGATTTAGGGAATACAAGAGCAAAAATTGCTGTTTTTAATAACGGTGATTTTCTTAAGGAAGTTCTTGTTCCCGACTTAGAGGCTCATACCATTTCTCAGTTGATCGCAGATTACCAACCTCAATTTAGTATTTTATCTTCCGTCATTCATCATCCTATACACGTAGAAGACATACTTAAGAGCACTACTTCCTTTCATAAACTCGATCATACCAGTAAACTACCCTTAACTACCCCTGTTGGAAAGCCTGAAACCATTGGTGCCGATAGACTGGCACTAGTAGCTGCAGCGGTTCATCTATTCCCCGGCATGCACAATTTAGTAATTGCTTTGGGTAGTTGTATTACTTATAATTTTATTAATAACCGGAGTGAATTTTTAGGAGGGTCCATTTCTCCGGGTATGAAAATGCGTTTTCGGGCTATGCATGAACATACGGCTTTATTGCCCATTATTGAGGCTGCCCATGATTTTCCGCTTGTAGGTTACGATACCCGAACAAATTTGCTGAGTGGGGTTATTTTGGGCATGTCGAAGGAAATAGACGGTATTATTGATGCTTACAGCGAAAAATACAGCAACTTTAACGTGCTATTAACCGGGGGAGATATGCCTTTTTTTGTGCCGCACCTAAAAAACAGGATATTTGCCGACCAAAATCTAATTTATAAAGGCTTATATGCAATTTGTGAGTTCAACAACAGGTAGGCTGGCTTATGTGGTTAGTTGCATGTTAATTACCGTTTTTTCATTTGCTCAGGTGAATTCTCCTTTCTCCAGATATGGTATAGGTAACCTTGTAGGTTCCCAACATACCGTTTCGCGCGGAATGGGAGGGTTACAAGCCGCTTATGCAGATGGATTAACGGGAAATATCGGACAGTCGATCAATTTCAATAACCCCGCTTCTTATGGGAACTTATTTAACTTGGTTACTTATGATTTAGGCCTACTGATAGATTCCAGAAATCTAAAAAGCGCAAATCCGGCAGGTTCATTTAGCTCTATTTATTTTATTCCCGCTTATGCCGCAGTAGCTATGCCCCTTAGCAAATCAAAAGGATTAGGTTTCGCTTTCGGGTTGAAACCCATCAGCCGGATCAATTATTCTGTAACCAGCAATACAAGAGTTGCCGGTGATAGTGTTGGTACTTCTTATAATGGAACAGGAGGCTTAAACCAAGCATTTATTGGTATTGGTAAAAGATGGAAGAAATTTAATATCGGGTTCAATACCGGATATACTTTCGGGAGAAGGGAAACGAATACACAAACTACATTCTTAAACGATACTGTTAGTTATCATCAGTCTAATCAATCTGTAAAAACGAATTATGGAAAAATGTTTTTACAAGCGGGTTTACAATATGAATTTGATGTTGCTAAAAAAGAAGATAAAATAGCAAAAACAAGTGAACTGTATTCTGTACGTTTAGGTGCTGTTGCTTCCTTTCAACAAAATTTAAGTGCCACTCAAAACAGAGAGAAATACACTTTTGGGTACTTATCTTCCGGAGCCATAATAGGTATTGATACTGTTGAAAGTGTAGATAATGTAAAGGGATCCGTTGTTATTCCCGCTACATATGAAGCCGGTGCCAGTTTGCAGAAAAGAATCGGTACCACGGCCGGAGTTTTTGAATTATGGTCTGTTGGTTTAGAATATACGACAACGCAGTGGACACGCTATCGTTTTTACAATCAACCGGATGCTTTAAATAATAGCTGGATGTTAAAACTGGGTGCTCAAATTAGTCCCAACCCTATTGCCAGCAATAACTATTTAAGAAGCATTAACTATCGAATCGGATTCAATTATGGTCAGGATTACATCAATGCCGACGGTAAAGGGTTAAAAGTTTTTGCCGTATCATTAGGTGCCGGCTTGCCCATTCGTAAATGGAGGGCATATGAAACCCAATACACAACAATGCAAACGGCTCTACAAATAGGAAAACGTGGTTCGGCCTCCAATAATATTACGGAAACCTATATTCAGTTTTCGGTAGGCTTCAGTTTAAGCGATATTTGGTTTATCAAAAGAAGATATGACTAGTGTTAACACCCATACTAAAAGAATTATAGCAGCTCTTGCCTTGGGCTGCTTTTTTATTATGGCTTGTGAAAATGATGTAAATGAAGTAAAAAATTTGAGCGTTAGAAAAACAGGTATTGAAGAAGGAAGAAATATTGTTAGTTATTTAAGTGTTGGGGGGAAAATGAAAGCGAAATTAACAGCACCTCTCCTGCTTCGTTACCAAGGCGATAGCGCTTTGAAATCCGAATTTCCTCAATCTTTATATGTGGAGTTTTTTAACGATAGTACTAAAATCGAAAGCAAACTAAGAGCCAAATACGGCCGCTATTTAGAACAAGAAAACAAGGTTTACTTAAGAGATAGTGTAGTGATCATTAGAATACACACCGGAGATACCTTATATACCAGCGAAATGTTTTGGGATCAAACTGCCGGTATTTTTTATACGGATAAACCAGTAACTACTGTACAAAGATTTACAGAACAAAAAACTTATGCGCGCAAAGGATTCCGCGCAACTCAAGATTTGAGTAGTATTACTTACTTTGAAGCTGTGGAAGGCAGCTATCTTATCATCCCCCCCGACAGTACCAAAAAAAACTAACCACTACTCACTAAACACTACTATATGGAATACAGAAAAATGGGCAAAACCGGCTTACAGCTAAGCGTTTTAAGCTTTGGCAGTTGGGTAACATTTCATAAACAAATTAATGATGGTCTGGCCGATGAACTGATGGGCATTGCTTATGATGCCGGTATAAATTTCTTCGATAATGCAGAAGTATATGCATTAGGCGAAAGTGAAAAAATGATGGGAAGGGTATTAAAAGCCAAGAACTGGGATCGTACTTCTTACACCATTTCATCAAAAGCATTTTTTGGATGGAGGGGTAAAAATAATAAGCCCAATCAAACCGGCTTGAGCAGAAAACATTTAACAGAAGCCTGTAATGAAGCATTACAGCGTTTGCAAACTGATTATTTGGATCTGTTTTTTTGTCACCGTCCCGATAAAAACACACCCATAGAAGAAGTAGTATGGACGATGAATACCTTAATTCAACAAGGTAAAATTTTATATTGGGGTACCAGTGAATGGAGTGGGGTTGAAATTATGGAAGCCCATCGGGTGGCTCAATCGTATAGGTTGATTGGCCCTGCTATGGAACAGCCGCAATATAATCTGTTTGAGCGCGAGAAAGTAGAAAAAGATTATCTCGAAGTATTTAAAAATGTAGGCTTAGGCACCACCATTTGGAGCCCTTTAGCAGCCGGCTTACTTACCGGAAAATATAATAACGGTATCCCTGAAGATAGCCGGCTTGCTATTCCGGGATTCGATTGGTTAAAAGATCGTTGGATAATCGACGAAAAAATTGCTAAAGTAAAACAACTACAAGCATTGGCCAATGAACTTAATGTGAGCTTACCTGCTTTAAGTATTGCATGGTGTATTAAAAACCCGAATGTAACTACTGCCATTTTAGGAGCAACCAAAAAAGAGCAATTACTCGATAATCTTACCGCTTTGAACGTAGTAAATGCATTAGATAATGCCGTGATGGATAAAATAGAAACCATTATGGGTAACAAGCCCATTCAAGCAGAATATTAAGAAATTTGATAACATGAATACCCTCCTATTTGGAGGGTATTTTTTTTGGAAAAGATTCCAACCTTTTAATAACCTTACACTCTTATTTACGGAAACTACTTGGAACAAGTAATAAACATACAAACGGCTGTGATAACTAAGGCTTCGCGAGGAGACAGGGCAGCACAATCGTGGTTATATGAGCAATACAGCAAAGCCATGTTTAATATATGTTCCAGGATGACCGGCAACCGCGCCGATGCGGAAGATCTTTTACAGGAATCGTTCTTAATCGCTTTTATAAATTTAGGGCAACTAAAAGACCCAAATCAGTTTGGAGGTTGGTTGAAGCGAATCGTGGTAAATGAATGTATTCGGTTCAGTAAGAAAAATTTTTATTGGGACGACTGGGATGAATCTAATAAAGATACGCTTGTAACAGAAGATATAGAATGGTGGAAAACCGTAGATTTTAAAGTGATTCATCAGGAGATAAAAAGCTTACCCGATGGGTGTCGACAAGTCTTTAATCTATATGTGTTGGAAGACTACCCGCATAAAGAAATTGCTGATAAGCTGGGTATTTCAGAATCTACCAGTAAAAGCCAGTATCACCGAGCCAAACAGCTATTAAAAGAACGTATTACTAAACAACTCATGATCAATGGATCCATTTAAAAAATATATACAAGAAAATCGCGAAGCACTCGATACAGATGCTCCCCGCCCTTTGGTTTGGGAGCGTATCGAAAAAGAATTGCCTGTGCCTGCAAAAAAAATCAACATCATGCGTATTGTAGCCTGGTCGGCAGCCGCATGTGTGGTGGTGTTGGCGGGGGTTGGCGCTTGGAGTATTTTAGACCGGAGACCGGAGACCAAAGTTATAAACCAGTCATTGGTTAATAAGAAGGAAAGTATAAGCAGTAAGGTTGAAGGCAATAGATATATTGCCAAGAGTAGAACGAAGCCCGATAACCCAGTTTTGGCCACAACAGCTACAAAAAATAGTCGCCCTGAGCGCAGCGAAGGACCTAAAACCTCATCCCCTATACCCTATAACCTATCTTCTATCACCGACCTCGAAACCAACTTCACCCAAGTAATTAATTTACAAAAAGCCCGTATCAGCACCACACCGATGTATGCGGAGAGTGCTGCCTATTTTGATGCATTTAAAGTAGAAATGCGGCAGATGGAAAAAGACGAAGCAGAGATTAAAAAAGATATATCAAGCAAAGGGATGACGAATGAATTGTTAGATCAATTGATCAATATCTATCAACAAAAACTAAATATTCTGAAACAGCTGCAGCTGGAGATGAATAAAACCAACAACCGTTATAAACAAAATCGTGCATCGGTAGATACGGTTCGCACGTATTTCTTAAGTATTTAAAAACAAAAAAATGAAACGTTATTTTTTAAACATCTTACCTATTGTTTGCATGGTGCTATCCCTATGCAGCGTTGCACAGCAAACAAGTCCGAAAGTCCGAAAGTCTGAGAGTCCGAAAGCTACTACGGATCAAAACGCAAAAATACAAGCAGTTATTAACGAGCAGGTAGCTAAGGCAACTCGTTTAGCAAATGATATTGCTAGAAATGTAAATATTGACGTGGTTGCTTCAATGGCACCCTTACCACCCATGCCGCCGATGCCTGCCATGGAATCCATAGCTGCACTGGCTCCAATGAGTAGCAGTCGTTTTTCGGATGCGCCGGATGCTGTATTTTATACCAATAACGGTAATCATTTTACAAATCCAGATGATGTGAAATCGAAAGAAGTAAGTCAGGAATTAAGCGTATCAAAAACAGCTGATATCTATATTGATAACTCCTCTCGCAATATTGTGATTAAACAGTGGGATCAGCCAAAAGTGAAAGTTACTACTACTGTTTTTTACGAAGGCGATGGTAAACTATCTGATGAAGAGTGGTTTGAAAAATTAAATCTTAGCTTACGCATGCTAGGGTCTTCCGTAAAAATTAAATCGGGCAGTATCAGTGGTGGTAGTTATACCATTAGTGGCCAAACCTATGGTTGGAGTAGTGTTGGGGGTAGTGGAAATCAAGGAGGTGTAGCCGTATTTAACGGAAGTGGACAAAATATTGGCACGAAATCAAATGTAAAAAGAATAGTTACCGTTTATGTACCATCTGCTGCAAAATTAGATATTGAAAGTAAGTATGCAGATGTTCAGGTTGATGGAAAATACAGTTCTGCTAATATCGACATTACAAACGGAAATTTAGATGCCGGAAGTTTCAATAAATTAATCTTACGTTCAAAATATTCAAATGTGTCTATGGACGACGCAGAAACTGCCGAAGTAGAATTTATTAACGGGCGCTTTAGCGCTAAAAATGTAGATGATGCCGACTTAGATACCAAATATTCAACCGTAGAAATTGCAGCCGTAAAAAAAGTTATTTTTCGCAGCACCAATGATGAGTATGAAATTGAAGAAGCAGGAGATATCAGAGGTAGAAAAAATTATGGTAACATGCGTATTACTAAACTGAATACAAGCTTAGAAGTAGATGGTACTAATGCAGATATCAAAGTACGTAATGCTGGCGCTAACTTAAGTCTTATTCGTATAGATAATAAATACGCCGACATTCGCCTGCCATTACGTAACATAAAAAATTATGCTATCAATTTTGTTGGGCCGTATAGCAGTGTGTATGGAAATTTCGATCGCATACCTTTAAAAGAAGAGCCAAAAGCTGCAACAACTGGGAGTAGCAAATCAAAATTAGAGGACGATATTGCCAATACCATCCGTAGCGTAAACCGTGCTGTTGAGCGTACTTCTTTTGAAGAAAATACAAATACTCGTTTTTCGGCTGTAGTGGGTGATGGAAAAGGTTTGAAAATAGATATGAAGTGCCAGAATTGTACAGTAGATTTTAAATAAGAAACACAGCCGGTTTTCTCATGTTGTTATTAATCGGTACGCGCCCCGTTTTCACGGGGCGCTTCTTATGTATTATTATTGTAATTTTACAGTAATTCTAAAATCGGTACATTTAAGTAATGGAGCATATCTATACTTTCCTAAGCATACTTGTTACCCTATTATTTATTGCTTTTTTTGCGGGATATGAAATAGCTTTTGTTACAGCAAACCGCTTGAGTATTGAACTAAAAAAGAAGCAGGGAAAAAAAAGCGGTATTATTCTTGCCGGCTTTATGGAGCATCCCGCTCGCTTTATAGGCACATGCTTAATTGGGCTCAATATTTTTTTGGTTATATACGGCTTACTCTTTGATGAAATGCTGAAAATGGGTATCTGGAATCCACTGGATATAAAAAACGAATATCTCAAATTGGCTTTCGACACTTTTCTTTCAACGATTGTAGTATTGATCATCGGAGAATTTTTGCCAAAAGCTATTTTTAGAGCGAAAAACGATTCACTACTTGGTTTTTTTGCTCCGTTGGCCAATTTCTTCCATAGCCTTTTCTTACCGCTTACCGATATATTCGTGAATATGTCGCAATGGATATTAAAATATATTTTCAATGTACGCGTAAACGCAAGAAACGAAGCATTCACTAAAGTAGATCTTGAGCATTTCTACCAGCAAACCAAAGAACAAGACGAGGAAGTACAGGAGCTCAATACTGAACTCTTCGAAAATGCATTGAGCCTACCCTCTATTAAAATAAGACAGTGTTTAGTACCTCGCACCGAAATCGAAGCTATTGAGGCTACAGCAACAGTAGAAGAAGCCCGTGCCCAATTTATTCAAACGAAACTGAGTAAATTACTTGTATATGAAGGTAATATAGACAACATCATTGGTTATATTCACCAACTCGATTTATTTAACAAGCCTCTTGAGATACGTAGCGTACTACACCCTATTGTTGCTGTACCGGAGAGTATGAGCGCTACAGATCTTATCAATAAATTTACCAAAGAACGCAAGAGTATTGCTTGGGTGGTAGATGAATTTGGTGGCACAGCAGGCATTGTAACCATGGAAGATGTGTTAGAGGAAATTTTCGGAGAAATTCAAGATGAATACGATGTTGAAGAGTTTGTAGAAAAACAATTGGCAGAAGATGAATTTATTTTTAGTGGCAGACTGGAGCTTGATTATCTGAATGAAAAATACCAGCTCAATTTCCCCGAAGGAGATTCTGAAACATTAAGCGGTTTTATCATTAACGAGCATGAAACAATTCCCAAGCAGAAAGAAACTATTATTATCAATAATTTCCGCTTCGATGTTCTCACCGTAAGCGATACTCGTATAGAAATGGTTAAAATGAAGGTTTTACGGTAAGTATTACGGCAATTTTGTAAGCTTTACCCCTACCTTTGCGCCGTTAGTAAGAACGCTCCATGGCATTATTAAACAGATCATCCAACACCCAAAAATCGGAAATGAGTTTCATCGATCATCTCGAGGAACTACGATCCCATATCATTCGCTCGGTTATAGCCATTTTAATTGGCGCTGCCTTTATTTTTATTTATCGAAATTGGATTTTCGATAATATCATTACCGGTCCCATTAATAAAAATTTTATTAGCTATCGCGCCCTTTGCGATTTTAGTCGCTGGGCACATTTGGGCGATGCCCTCTGCATGCCTCCTGTAGAAGTAACCATGCAAAGTACCACTTTTGGCGGGCAGTTTTTAAGCAGTATTTCTATGGCACTGATCGGCGGCATTATCATTGCCTTCCCCTTTATCTTTTGGGAATTCTGGCGTTTTGTAAAACCCGCTTTGAAAGAAAAAGAGTTGAAAAACACGCGCTTTATTATTTTTTGGGTTTCTTTCTTCTTCTTTTGTGGCGCTGCTTTCGGCTATTTTTTACTGGGCCCTTTTACATTTAATTTTTTAGCCGGCTTCCAACTGGGTACTGAAAATATGATTGTAACCAGACCTACTTTTTCTGATTATCTCGATAACTTAACCAATATCATTTTAGGATGCGGATTAGCATTTGAACTGCCTGTTTTAGCTTTTATACTAACTAAAATCGGCATTATTACCCCTACTTTCCTTCGCACCACTCGTAAATATGCAGTAGTAGTGATTCTGGTGGTTGCTGCCTTCATAACACCAAGCCCCGACTGGATGAGCCAATTAATCGTATTCATACCGCTCTGGTCTTTATACGAATTAAGTATCTTAGTTTCCGCTCGAGCTTATAAGGCTGTAAAAGAAAGAGAAGAAGAAGAATGGAGCTAGAGAGAATTATGAATTACCACTGACCATTGACCATTGACCATTGACCATTGACCATTGACTAATGACTAATGCCATGACATATCAATTCGACGCAACAAAACCCATTGCCATCGGTTGCGACCATGCCGGGTTTGAATACAAAACTGCATTGATCAGTTGGTTGCAAAACAAAGGCTATACTGTTCTTGATTTTGGTACCAATGGTACTGCTTCCGTAGATTACCCCGACTTTGCACACCCAACTGCATCTGCTGTAGAAAAAGGAGAAGCGGCTTTTGGTATTTTGCTTTGTGGAAGTGCCAACGGAGTTGCCATTACTGCCAATAAGCACCAAGGTATACGCGCAGGGCTATGCTGGCAAAATGATGTTGCACAATTGATACGTATGCACAATAACGCGAATATGATTTGTATTCCTGCACGTTTTGTAGCATTGCCCCTGGCACAACAAATGATCGACATATTTATGAATACTCCCTTCGAAGGTGGGCGCCATGCCAACCGCGTAGGAAAGATTGCTTGTAATTAAAACTAACACACACATGAAAAAAATGATGCTGCCATTACTATTGATTGCTTCAGTAGTGGCCACTGCCCAAAAAGATCAATCGGCTCGTTTTGCTGAATTGATTACTACACAAGGGCTAAAAGACAAATTAACTATTTTGGCCAGCGCCGAAATGGAAGGAAGAGAAACGGCTACACCCGGACAAAAAAAAGCGGCTGCTTATATAGAGTCGGAATTTAAGCGCATGGGGCTTAAACCCGGTAACGGCGATAGCTACCAACAAGTTTATCCCGTATATCGCGATTCATTAAGCAAAACAGTATTTCGTGTAAATGGACAACCCTTTGCTTGGGATAAAGATTTTGTATTACCGCTTCGTGGATTGGCATTCGGTAACTTTACTTATAACAATGTTGTTTTCGCCGGATATGGTATTATAGATACAGAAGGGAAAATAAATGATTTTGCCGGACTAGATGTAAAAGGTAAGCTGGTACTGGTTTTAGATGGTACACCGGAAGGTTATAAGCCTCCTGCAGGTGCCGGAAGAAGATTTATTAATCCTGCTTCTACAAATGGGAAAATAGCCGCTGCACGTAGTGTAGGTGCCGCCGCCGTATTTGTAGTAACAACCGATTTTCCTAAAAAAACGGCTACACCTACAAAAGGAGATATGTACTTAAAGCCGAACACAAATGGTAGTATTTCCGGTACTATTTCAACAGCTGTTGCATCGGCCATGTTAGGAAGAACAAAAACACTGGAATTATCAGCAATAAAAGCCCTTGATAAGGGCAATTATGTTTCGGAAGTAACGATTCAAACTGAAAAAACAGTTGAAACACTAGAGAGTAGCAATGTAGTAGGTATTATTCCCGGAACCGATAAAAAAGAGGAATATTTGTTCTTAACCGGACATTATGATCACTTAGGCAAAAGAGGTGACGTAATTTATTATGGTGCTGATGATGATGGCTCTGGCACAGTAGGCGTAATGCAGATGGCAGAAGCTTTTTCAGCAGCAGCACGCAAAGGCAACAAACCCCGTCGTACACTGGTATTCATGACCGTAAGCGGGGAAGAGAAAGGATTATGGGGTTCTGATTATTATTCAGAACATCCCATTTTTCCGCTCGATAAAACTACAGCCGATTTAAATACAGATATGATTGGTCGTGTAGATACTGAACGTAAAACGGCTGATACCTTAAATTATATTTATGTAATTGGTCATGATAAATTGAGCAGTGAACTACCCATTATCAATGAGGGTGTAAATACAAAATATACAAACCTAACCCTCGATTATAAATACGATGACCCTAAAGATCAGAATCAAATTTATTATAGAAGCGATCATTACAATTTTGCTAAAAAAGGAGTGCCTATTCTTTTCTTCTATGATGGTATGTTACAAGCAGACTATCATCGGCCCACAGATACTGTTGAGAAAATTAATTTTGAATTAATGCAGAAGAGAACAAAATTAGTATTTCATACCGCATGGGAAATGGCGAATAGAGATAATATGCTCAAGCGCGATACCCCTTTGAATATGCCGAATAGTAGGTAGGGAAAAGGGGAAAGGTAGAAGCTATAAGGTGTAGGGTGTAGAAAGGAAATAGGTAATTAAGTTCGAGAAATAACCTCTATCTTAATTACCTATTATCTTTTACCTATGACCTTACAACTTATGCCTTACGGCTTATAGCTGAATCCCTATCCCCTAATAACCTAATAAATAAGCAAAAATCAGCGGCACTACAATCGTAGCATCGCTTTCTACAATATATTTTGGCGTATGGATATCTAGTTTACCCCAAGTAATTTTTTCATTGGGTACGGCTCCCGAATAAGATCCATAAGAAGTAGTAGAATCACTTATCTGGCAGAAATAGCTCCAGAAAGGAACATCGTGCCATTCCAAATCCTGATACATCATCGGCACCACACAAATAGGAAAATCACCGGCAATACCACCACCTATTTGGAAGAATCCTACTCCTTTACCGCCGCTATTTTGACGATACCAATCGGCCAACCAAACCATATATTCAATACCGCTCTTCATGGTACTGGCTTTCAACTCATTTTTTATTACATAAGAAGCGAAAATATTTCCCATAGTACTATCTTCCCAACCCGGTACTACAATGGGTAAATTTTTCTCTGCAGCAGCCAACATCCAGCTATTCTTTGGATCAATCTCATAATATTCTTTCAAAGCACCACTCAATAACATTTTGTACATAAACTCATGCGGAAAATATCTTTCCCCGGCAGCATCGGCATCGGCCCATACTTTATGAATATGTTTTTGAATACGACGAAAAGCTTCTTCCTCGGGAATACAAGTATCAGTTACACGATTATAATGATTCTCTAATAAATCCCATTCATCTTGTGGACTTAAATCTCTGTAATTAGGCACTCTTTTATAGTGTGAATGCGCAACTAAGTTCATGATATCTTCTTCTAAATTAGCTCCTGTACAACTAATAATTGCCACTTTATCTTGACGGATCATTTCTGCCAAACTAATGCCTAATTCAGCCGTACTCATGGCACCTGCTAAACTCACCAACATTTTTCCACCTTCTAATAAATGGGTTTCATAACCCTTAGCAGCATCCACCAAGGCAGCCGCATTAAAATGACGATAATGATGTTGAATGAATTGAGAAACCGGTCCTTTATTACTCATATTTTTCCATTTAAGCCGCAAAGGTAAATTTTTTAACTGGTATGCATCCCTTAAATTGCACTAGAATTTTCGTTAATTGCAGCTATCCACCCTTTGAAATGCTTGCGATTTAAAAGCTTAACTATTCATACATAATTTTTTATTACAATATAATCATGGACCAACAATACTTTAAAGAATACTATCATTTAGAGAGGGTAAACTGGTGGTTTACTGTTAGAATAAAAATCTTACGAGAAAGAATTAATCATTTGTTGGATTGTCCAAAAGCTATTCACTCTTTAAATATTGGCGCTGCCACAGGAACTACTTCAGATATGTTATCCGAGTTGGGAGAAGTAATGTCTGTTGAATATGATGCAGAATGCTGTAACTACACCAAAACATTTTTAAGTACTCCCATTATTCAAGGATCCATCACCGAATTGCCCTTTGAAAATAATAGTTACGACTTGGTATGTGCATTTGATGTAATTGAACATGTTGAAGATGATGCTAAAGCGATTGAAGAAATGATTCGTGTTTGTAAACCAGGTGGACATATTGCCATTACCGTTCCAGCTTATGCGTTTTTATGGGGTGAGCACGATGTTATTAATCATCATTTTAGAAGGTATACAAGAGTGGGGCTATTGAGATTATTAAAAAAGCACGAAGGAAAAATTATTTATCATAGCTATTTTAATTCAATCCTTTTTATTCCCATTGCAGCATTTCGGTTATTGGCCAACTTGATTAAAAAACTAAAAGGCCCTCAAAAAGAAAAACTTGAATCGGACCATGCCATATTTGGAACGGAAGGACTTTTTAATCCCATACTAGGGGGTATTTTTTCGATTGACTACTATTTATTAAAATGGGGTTTACGTTTTCCCGCAGGAGTTTCTATCATGGTATTTTTCAAAAAGCCTTATTAATATGCAGAACTGGAAATCTTACTGGGCAAATAATCCTACTCTTTTTAAGAGCGTTATGGAGAATAGTACTTTGTACTTTTCCAATAAATTATTGAAATATAAACTCATAGGAAAAAACGATGACATACTCGATTATGGTTGTGGCCCAGGTAATTTAGCCAATGGTTTAAAAGGGAAAATTAATAGTTATTATGGTGTAGATATTTCGGAAAACTATATTGAAGAGGCTACGAAAAAAATGGAAGCTTTTCCTGAATTTCATTTTATTCACTTACGTAGTACTAACCCTTTTAATGAATTAAAGCAGTTTTCAGAACAGGAACAGTTGTTCGACCGTATAATTGTGTTTAGTGTTGTGCAATATTTTAATAGTAAGGAAGATGTATTTATCTTATTACAAAAAAGCAAATCTTTATTAAAGCCAACTGGAAAAATAATATTAGCTGATATATTAGAAAACGAAAGAGGAGTATTGAAAGATTTATGGAGTAACGGTATGTATAGCATTGCAAAGGGTTATTGTATTAGCTTTCTTTTTTTTATGGCAAGATTAAAATTCTCAAACTATAATAATGTAAAAAATAATTATAAGCTATTGCGTTTATCAAAAGATGAAATTGAAGAATTCTGTAAAAACAATGGTTTCACTTGTTCACTCTTACCAAAAATTACTCTTCAGAAAAGTAGAAACAGCTTTTGTATCAGTTTTTAGAAACTATATATTTGCTAGGCTATTATGTTTAAAACGAGTAGGTATTATGATTGATACAATAAGATTGTTTTTTTGTAAGCCATTCTTTAGCAATGAAAGAAACTTGATTGTTATTTATATAACAGTTTGCATTCTTATCAGCCTTAAAATTGTTTTTTTAGAAACGTGTGATAATTACGATTGTTTTAAAGCATCGCATTTTCACCTCATCAAGAACTTAGATTTGTACCTAAGTTACCCGAAAGAATACCATACGGAATATAATTACAGCCCCTTCTTTGCTTTATTTATGGGACTATTTGCCTATTTACCGAACTGGCTTGGTATTTTTTTGTGGAATGGTTTACACACAATTCCTTTTTTGTTTGCCATACATAAAATGCCTGTTACAGATACCAAAAAAAGGTTTTTATATGTATTCTGCTTACTTGAGTTTATTACAGCTGCAGAAAATGTACAAACCAATGCTACAGTTACCGCTTTTATAATGTTGGTACTTATTTTTCAGCAAAAAGGAAAGACTACCACCTCTAGTTTCTTTTTTGTGTTTGGTTCTTTTTTCAAAATATATGTATTAACTGCGGGAGTATTCTTTTTGTGCTACAAAAAGAAGGGCGACTTTATTTGGAAAAGTATTGCATGGGGATTATTATTTTTTCTAATGCCCTTACTCGTTATTTCTTGGGATCAGTTATTATTTCTTTACCAAAGTTGGTTTACTAGGCTTCAGGCCCAAGCCGTAAGAGATGCCCTAAGTTTATTGGGGATCATAAACAAACATATTAGCACCAGCATTCCCCAAGAATGGGTCATACTTACAGGAACCATTACTATGTTGCTCGTATTATTAAAAAAGCAAGTGCATGAATCTCTTCAATATAGGCTTTTATATTTGGCGGGGATATTACTATTTACGGTTGTTTTTAACCCCGGCGTTGAATCGCCCAGTTATATCATAGCCGTTACCGGCGCTGCCATTTGGTATATTAACAAGCCTAGAGTTGGTTGGGAAAAATGGCTGATGATCATTTTATTTGTTTTTACTTGTTTATCGCCAACAGATATATTTCCCAAATTTATTAGAGAAGAATATTTTACATATTATCATGTAAAAGCAATACCTGTTATTATCGTATGGGCTGTTTGTATAAAAGAATTATTTCTGTTTAAATCACTATCGGAAAATAAAATAGTATGAAAGTATTGGTAACCGGCGCAGATGGTTTTATTGGATCACATCTTACCGAATTGTTGGTAAAACAAGGATACGATGTACGCGCATTTGTTTTGTATAACTCGTTTAACACTTGGGGCTGGCTCGATCATTGTGATCCTGCCGTAAAAAATAAGTTTGAAGTTTTTGCGGGGGATATACGAGATCCACATGGTGTAAAAACAGCTATGAAAGGTTGTGATGCAGTACTACATTTAGCCGCCTTAATTGCTATACCCTACTCGTATCATTCTCCCGATACGTATGTAGATACCAATGTAAAAGGCACGTTGAATATTGTTCAGGCTGCACGTGAATTAGGTGTTCAAAAAGTAGTTCATACATCTACCAGCGAAGTATACGGTACAGCAAGATTTGTACCCATTACAGAAGAACATCCCCTGCAAGGACAATCGCCTTACTCAGCCAGTAAAATCGGCGCCGACCAAATGGCCCTTTCTTTCTATAGTGCCTTTAATACACCGGTTGCTGTGCTACGTCCGTTTAATACTTATGGTCCGAGACAATCGGCACGGGCAGTGATACCTACTATTATTTCTCAAATAGCATCCGGACAAACAACCATTAAATTAGGCGCATTAACCCCTACACGCGATTTTTCTTTTGTAGAAGATACGGCTCGCGGTTTTATAAAAGCCATGGAAACCGATGCTACCAACGGAACGGTAACCAATATAGGAAGTGGATTTGAAATATCTGTCCATGATACAGCTAAACTTATTGCTTCTTTAATGGGAAAAAATATTCACTTCGAACTAGATGAAGAGAGAGTACGTCCGGAAAAAAGTGAAGTAGAAAGATTATTCGCCAGCTACGAGAAAGCCAAAGCTACTATGGGCTGGGAACCATTATTTGGAGGAGAAGAAGGATTCAAAAAAGGATTAGTCAAAACGATTGAATGGTTTCTTGATAAAGAGAATTTAGCAAAATATAAAACCGATAGGTATAATATCTAAAATGATTACCAATGGAAAAACATGCAGTAATACTGGCAGGTGGTAAAGGAAAAAGGTTAAGACCGTATACGGTTGTACTACCCAAACCACTAATGCCTATTGGTGAATATCCTATTTTAGAAGTGATCGTACGGCAGCTTTGTGCGCAAGGGTTTACACATATTACTATGGCGGTAAATCACCAAGCTGAACTGATCAAGGCTTTTTTTGGAGACGGTCAAAAATGGGGAGTCACCATTCGCTACTCCTTAGAAGATCAACCACTTGGCACTATGGGTCCATTAAAATTAATCGACGAATTACCAGAAAATTTTTTAGTGATGAATGGAGATATTTTGACCGACTTGAAATATGGTGAGTTCTTTGATACCCATGTTGCGGAACAAAATATTTTTACCATTTCATCTCATAAAAGAGAAGAAATGATTGATTACGGAGTACTTGATACTGATAAAGGAATACTAACGGGCTTTAGAGAAAAACCAAAGAGCAGTTATGAAGTGAGCATGGGCATTTATATGCTTAATAAAAAAGTGGTAACAAAAATTCCGGATAATACCCCTTATGGTTTCGATCATTTAATGCTTGCTTTATTAGCCGAAAAAGAAAAAGTAGCCGTAAAAGCATTTACTGGGTTATGGCTTGATATTGGCCGACCTGATGATTATTTACAAGCTATTGAAACATTTGATGAATTAAAAGACAAATTCTTGTATGTATAAGATTTTGCTAACCGGCGCAACAGGTTTTATTGGTACAGCTTTACATCGGCAATTAAAAACGCTGGGGCATACAGTTCATTTACTTTCACAACGCGATGGCAAAGTAGAAGATATGTTTACTTGGCAATCAATCCCACCTACTGATATTGTGATTCATTTAGCTGCCCGTACATTCGTACCCGATAGCTGGGAACACCCTGCTGCATTTATGGCCACCAATGCTACCGGTACTTTACATGCATTAGAATACTGTAGAAAACATAAGGCCAAATTCATTTTCTTAAGTTCTTACTTATACGGCAATCCGGAACATTTACCGATTCCCGAAACGGCCCCCTTATACACGCCGAATCCATACGCACAGTCAAAAAAAACAGCGGAAGATTTTTGCACTTTCTATAGTACCGCTTATCAGGTCAATACGATTATTCTTCGTCCATTCAATGTTTACGGCCCAAATCAAAATCCATCTTTTTTAATACCCCATATTATTCATCAGGCCTTGTATAACAGTACTATTCGAGTAAAGGATTTAACACCCAAACGAGACTATATTCATTTACACGATTTAATAGCTGCTATCATAGCTTGTATTGACTATAAAAAATCGGGTATTTTTAATGTGGGTTCGGGGATAAGCTATTCTGTTCAAGAAATCATTGATATCGTTCAAAATATCACAAAAAGAAATTTACCTGTTATCAGTGATGCAGAGGTTCGTAGGGCTGAAATTATGGATACTGTTGCCGATATTAGTTTAGCAAAAAAAGAATTAGATTGGCAACCAACCATAAATTTTGAAGACGGGATTCGTCAGCTACTAGCGCTTAGTCAATCATAAATTAACCATACCTTTATATTGGTATGCAAACCCCCGCTATTCAAAAAACTGTATCTGTTGTTGTACCTGTTTGGAATGAAAGGGGCAACTTGCCCCTATTAATAGAACAGGTAGAGGCTGTTTTTGCTTCGTTACCCTATAAGCTATCCTTTATTTTTGTAGAAGACAGTAGTACTGATGGAACTTTAGAATATATTAAACAACAAGCCACTGCACATAATCATATATTTTATATTTCGCTCACTAAAAGTTTTGGTCACCAAAATGCTTTAAAAGCAGGATTGGATAGAGCCGACACCGATGCTGTTATTATGATGGATGGAGACTTGCAACATCCCCCATCGTTAATACCGGAATTACTCGCCCATTGGGAAAAAGGCTATGATATCGTATATACGATTCGTAACGATCATCAGGAAATTCCTTTATTAAAAAAAAGAACCTCTAATTTATTTTATGATGTGATCAATAACTTATCCGATATTGAATTAGAACAAGGAGCTGCGGATTTTAGATTGATGGATAAAAAAGTGGTAAATGTTTTCAGAACATTTACTGAGTCGGATATTTTTATGCGTGGCTTAGTAAAATGGATGGGATTCCCTCAAATCGGTATTGAATATACATCAGCACTTCGTTATCAGGGTGAATCTAAATATACGCTCAAAAGAATGCTGCGGTTCGCATTACAAGGTATCACCTCTTTCAGTACAAGGCCTTTGTACATTGCCGCTTATTTAGGTTTCTTCTTTTCCTTATTTTCTTTACTCTATATTCCTTACATCATTTATAGTTATTTCTTTGGAACTATGGTATTAGGATGGCCATCAGTAATTGCTACTATTGCTTTTTTTGGCGGTCTTCAGTTAATGATCCTTGGTATTATAGGCATGTATCTGGGTAAGCTTTTTATGCAAAGTAAACATCGCCCCCATTATATCGTTAAAGAATCTAATATTGTATAATGAGCCGATATATATTATTGAGCTTTGATGTGGAAGAGTTTGATATCCCACTTGAATTTAAAAAACCCATCACTCCATCCGAACAAATACATATAGGGAAATTAGGTTTAGATGCCATCACACCTCTACTAGAGAATTATACCACAACACTTTTCACCACTGCAAACTTCGCCGATCATTTCCCCAATGAGATTAAAGCTTTAGCCAATGAACATGAAATAGCTTCTCATACTTATTACCATGGCTATTACGAAGATGGGCATCTCCTAGAGTCTAAACTAAGATTAGAAGCTATCACTGAAAAAAAAATTAAGGGATTACGTATGCCGCGTATGCGATCCGTATCTATGCACGCTGTAGCTGAGGCAGGTTATGATTATGATTCTTCTGTTAACCCAACTTTTTTACCCGGTAAATATAATAACCTTCACTTACCTAGAGTGAAATACTTCGATTCTCCCATGTGGCGTATTCCTGCATCGGTAACACCGCACCTCAGAATACCCCTTTTTTGGTTGAGCGCGAAAAACATACCCCTAGCTATTTATAAACAACTGTGCATGCAAACACTCAAAAAAGATGGGGTACTTTGTTTGTATTTTCATCCCTGGGAATTTACTGATATCAAGGGTTTTGGCTTGCCAACTTATACAAGAAGGTTTGCCGGACAAGCATTTATTGAAAGGATATCCGATCTGCTTAAAACCCTCTCTACACATGGCGATTTTATTACTATGGATGCCTATCACCAACTTACAAAATCTTAAATTTTCATTAAATATAATTTAATTAGTAAAATATTAATTTAATATTTAGATATTTGTCTAAATATATAAACATCTAATCTTGAATATCATCTTCAAAGCTTTAAACGATCCTACCCGCCGCGAGATACTAGAATTATTGAAGAAAAAAGATATGACCGCAGGTGAAATAGCCGATCAGTTTCATATATCCAAGCCAAGTATTTCACATCACCTCGATTTACTCAAGCAAGCAGAACTGGTTGTATCGGTTAAAGAAGGGCAATTCATTTTTTATTCTATCAATACCACCGTAATGGATGAAATGCTCAAATGGATTCTTCAGTTTAAAAAGAAATAAATAATATGCAACATAAATCTCCTTTTCAAACCTGGCTGGTTCTAATACTGGCGATAATACCACTGGCTTATTTAGCCTATCTATACCCATCGTTACCCGATAAAGTCCCAACCCATTATAATATTTCAGGTAAAATAGATGCTTATGATGAAAAAACTACAATCTGGATACCAGTAGTTATTTTTTCCCTGATGAACATTGGCATACATTTTTTATTTAAAGCACTTCCTAAGATTGATCCCAAAAAATCGGCTGCTCAATCGCCCTCAATGTTAGCTAAACTAAGTACTTTTTTAGCCGTGTTTCTAGCACTTATACAAATCGCTATGATCCAGGCAACTACAGGGAATACCACAATTTTGAATAAAACATTAGTACCGGCAATCGGTTTATTATTTACATTGATTGGCAATTATATGTTTAGTATTAAACCAAACTACTTTATTGGATTGCGTTTACCATGGACTTTAGAAAACGAAGACAACTGGAGAAAAACCCACCAATACATGAGTAAGTATTGGGTTATCGGTGGAATTATCATCTTTATAACCGGTCTATTTACCAGTTTTTTAGTTGGTATCATAGTATTATTTGTAGTATTAACCATAATTATAATACTCCCTGTTCGTTATTCTTATCTTCTTTTTAAAAATCAAGCAAATAACCATTCATGAAAAAAGGTATAATTTATATAGCACTGATGATTATATCCATCTTTGCCTACACCCAACCGAAAATTAAACCACAAACACCGGCTCCTCCTTTCGATTATAATATCGATAGTGTTGAATACGATAACACAGATAAAACGGTACATCTTGGCGCAACATTAACCTATCCAAAAACAAAGGGGCCATTCACTACTGTTGTAATGATTACAGGCAGTGGTCAGCAGGATCGCGATGAAACCATTTTAGGTCATAAACCTTTTGCAGTTATTGCTGATTATTTAACGAAACATGGAATAGCTGTTCTACGTGTGGATGATAGAATGAAAGGGCTAAGCAAAGGAAATATAGTAACAGCTACAAGTGCAGATTATGCTAATGATGTAATGACCAGTATCAATTACTTATTAACCAGAAAAGAGATAGATAAACGTAAAATTGGGGTAATGGGGCACAGTGAAGGGGGCCTTATTGCCCCCATGATTTATACAAAATTTCCTTCACTTGCATTTATTATTTCGCTAGCAGGAACCGGCGTTTCGGGTGCAGAAATATTATTCAAGCAACAAACAGATCCGCTAAAAAATGTAGCATCCGAAAAAGTTTTTAATGCTTACGCAGATCTTACACAACAAACATTAGCTGTGATCCATAATAACTACTCTTTATCCGATTCACTAATATTAGAAAATGTAAAAACTATTTTCACGAAATGGAAGACGAATCACGATGATAGTACGCTTATAAAACTTAATGCAAAAAATGTGAGTGCAGAAGTATACGCGAATCGACAAATTAAAGCAGAACTGATTCCTTGGTATAAATACTTTATTGCAACGGAACCTAACGATTTTTGGAGTAAGGTGAAATGTCCTGTTTTAGCCTTGAATGGAGAGAAAGACATTCAAGTGTACCCGGATCAAAATATTACTGCTATTACTACTTCCCTCATGAAAGCCGGCAACAAAAATGTTACTACAAAAATATTCCCGGGGCTGAATCATTTATTTCAACATTGTACAAAATGCACGGTACAGGAATATCCTGAATTAGAAGAAACATTTGCACCCGAAGTACTGGTATATATTACAGATTGGCTAAAAGAAAAGAAATTGATGTAACTTGATAATGTGAACTATTTAGCACACGCTTATTATTCTTTTGAAGATCCCGATATTCTATTGGGTAATATGATTAGCGACTATATCAAGGGGAGCAAACAATATACCTTCCCAAAGGAGGTTCAGGCTGGAATTCGTTTACACAGACAAATTGATAGTTTCACAGATGCGCATGCGGCTACAAAAGAAATAAAAAAAATATTCGCTCCCGAAGTACGCTTATATGCCGGCGCATTTACAGATGTTGTATATGATCATTTCCTAGCTATTGGAGATGAAAAAAGCGATAATGAGTGGTATGAATTTACACAGCGAACCTATATTTCACTGGAAGCAAATACTACTCTTTTTCCTCAGCGATTCCAAAAAATGTTCCCCTATATGCGATCTCAAAACTGGCTCTATAACTACCGTTTTCGTTGGGGTATAGAAAAAAGTTTTGAAGGTGTTGCCAGAAGGGCTAAATATCTCAACTTACCTAATAGTTGCTTTTCATTATTCGAAGCTAACTACCAAGCCATTTCCGAACAAGCTGCCCCCTTTTTAAAAGATGTTAAAAACTTTGTGCAATTAGAATTTACTAAGCTAAAAGGCCGGTAGCCACCTATCTTTGCGCAAACCATTATATATGAAGAAATTGGTAATAGGTATTTTTTGTATTGGCTTATCATTTATGGCACTGGCACAGCAAAAGCCAACCGAGCTCGACAAATCTCCTATGGATATGAGTTATTGGCCGGCTAATTATCCTATTCTTAAAATGGGCGGTAAAGTTAAATCTCAGCCTACTGCCCGAATTATTTATGGTCGCCCTGCAAAAGGAGGCAGAACAATTTTTGGAGGTATTGTTAAATATGGAGACTTATGGCGTTTGGGAGCTAATGAAGCTACTGAGATTGAGTTTTTTACTAATGTAAAACTGGGAGACAAAAAGATATCCCCTGGGAGATATACTTTATATTGCATACCTACTGAAACTAAATGGACATTGATCTTTAATAAAGATAATTTCTGTTGGGGTAGCTTTACTTATGATACTAAAAAAGATGTTATTAGAATAGAAATTCCAACAGAAAAAAACGTCGAGACTGTAGAATTTTTCACGATTTATTTTGATGATACTGCCGATACCGCAAACCTCATATTTTTATGGGATGATGTGAAAGTCAGCTTACCTATTACTGTTTCTAAAAAAATATCTTAATGTATGAAGATTGCCACAAAATATATACATGCAGGCATGGAGCCTGATCCTTCTACCGGTGCGATTATGACACCCATTTATCAAACCTCTACTTATGTTCAGGAAGCTCCCGGAGTAAACAAAGGGTTTGAATACGCACGTAGCCAAAACCCTACCCGCAAAGCTTTGGAAGAAGCCTATGCGCAAATTGAAAATGGTAAACACGGCCTAGCATTTAGCAGCGGTGTTGCAGCAACAGATGCCGTTATCAAATTACTATCACCGGGTGATGAAGTAATTGCTGCTAATGATATGTATGGTGGTACTTATAGATTATTCAGCAAGGTTTTTGAGAAATTCGGTATCACTTTTACCTATATTGATACAACAGATATTCAAGCTGTTCAGGCAGCTGTTTCTTCAAAAACAAAACTGATATGGATTGAAACCCCAACCAATCCATTGATGAATATTACTGATATTGAAAGCGTAGCAAAAATTGCAAAAGCCAATAATGCCTTGCTATGTGTAGATAATACTTTTGCCTCTCCTTATCTGCAAAACCCTTTAGATTTAGGCGCAGATATTGTTATGCATTCCGCTACCAAATATCTTGGCGGCCATAGTGATGTAATCCAGGGTTGCCTGATCGTTAACGATGATAGTTTGCGCGAACAACTCTATTTCATTCAAAAAAGTTCCGGTGCCGTTCCCGGGCCGATGGATTGCTTTTTAGTTTTAAGAGGCATAAAAACATTACACTTACGTATGCAGCGCCACTGCGAAAACGGACAAAAAATTGCCCACTGGCTGCGTAACCATCCGGCCGTTGCAAAAGTGTATTGGTGCGGTTTTGAAGATCATCCGAATTACGCTATCGCAAAAAAACAAATGCGTGATTTTGGTGGCATGCTATCTTTTGAATTAAAAAACGATACCCTCGAAGCCGCTAAAAAAGTCTTATCCGCTACACATCTATTCTCTTTGGCAGAGAGTTTAGGAGGTGTGGAAAGCTTAATCAACCACCCCGCCTCTATGACGCACGCATCTATTCCTCGCGAAAAACGAATTGCCAATGGATTAACAGATACCTTAATTCGGTTGAGTGTGGGTATAGAAGATGCAGATGACCTTATTGCCGATTTGGAGCAGGCATTAGCTTAATATGCAAGCATCGCTTATTGATTTTTTTAATAAAAAAGTGGCAGAATATAATCAGGTATCTTTTGTTCCCAACGATCCTGTTTGTATTCCACATTTATTTTCACAAAAACCCGATATTGAAATAAGCGCTTTTTTCGCAGCTATTTTTGCTTGGGGTAATAGAACCACGATTATCAATAAATCTAAGGAGCTCATGCAATGGATGGATATGCAACCATATCAATTTTGCTTACATGCCGGTAAAACCGATTTGCAGAAATTACTAAGCTTTAAGCATCGAACTTTTAATGCAACAGATTTACTCTATTGTATAACATTCTTTCGTCATCACTATACCTATCATAATTCATTAGAGCATGCTTTCCTACCCGGCGGTAAAAAACCTGATACTATCTATGATGCATTAGTACAATTTCATCAGTATTTCTTTTCTTTACCGGATGCGCCTGCTCGTACTCATAAACATATTGCTAATCCTGCAAAAGGGTCAACCTGCAAACGCTTGAATATGTTTTTAAGGTGGATGGTTAGGCACGATAAATCAGGTGTTGATTTGGGAATATGGAAAAAGATAAAACCGGGTCAATTAATTTGTCCGATCGATGTACATGTAGCTCGTGTGGCAAAACGTTTCGGATTATTAGAGCGTAAGCAAATAGATTGGCAGGCTGCGGAAGAATTAACTACCTATTTACGCAAACTTGACGCTCATGACCCGGTAAAATACGACTTTGCTTTATTTGGATTAGGCGTAATGGAGAAATATTAACTTAGTGAAGTGATTGAATACAATTTAGATATTGCCACGGTAGATCAATTGAGTAAACAGGAATTGATTGATACTATTAACTATTTAATCATAAACGATTTTGAAAGATTGATATATGTCTTATATAGAATAGATGTATCTGAACATAAGATTAGAGATTTATTGGAAAATAGAAGCGACATTAACGCTGCCAATCTGATAGCTGATGCTATTATCACCAGACAATCAGAAAAAAAAATTGCAAAAGAAAAATACAAACAAGCACCGCCAGATAAGCCGGAAGATAGCTGGTAAATAACACTAGAATTCACTTATTTTCGCAAGGCAAACTTGCCTTATGAAACTTGTTTCTTATTTAAATAATGGCCATGATCAGTTGGCATTTTTAGTTGATGGATTTTTATTCGATTGTGATTTAGTACATCCCGAGCTGCCGAATAGTATGAATATGTTCTTACAGTACTGGGAGGAAATGTTTCCTATTGCCCAAAAAACCAATACGGCGATTACAGAAGGAAGGATTGGTAAGGAAAAGGGAATTGACCTAAATAGCATCCAGTTACTAGCACCTGTTCCATTTCCAACCTCATGCAGAGATGGATATGCATTCAGACAGCATGTTGCGGCAGCACGCAGAAATCGTAAGGTAGACATGATCCCAGAATTCGATCAATACCCCATTTTTTATTTTACTAATCATAATAGCATTCAAGGTCCGGGTGATATTCTTTGCATGTCCGACCATTTTGAGAAACTTGACTTTGAGTTAGAGGCAGCTATTGTAATTTGCAAAGCGGGAAGAAATATTAAAGCGGAAGAGGCCGATTCTTATATAGGCGGACTCATGATCATGAATGATATGAGCGCACGTAGGTTGCAAATGGAAGAAATGTTATTAAACTTGGGGCCGGCTAAAGGAAAAGATTTTTCAACGGTCATTGGTCCCTGCTTGGTTACTTTAGATGAATTAGAAAACTATGAAGTTGCTTGTAAGGAAAATCATACGGGTAAGGCTTGGAATTTATCCATGAAATGTTGGGTGAATGATATACAAGTGAGTGAGGGGAATCTAGGCGATATGGATTGGACTTTCGCAGAAATCATAGAGCGGTGTGCCTATGGTGTTACTTTACATCCCGGAGATATCATTGGAAGTGGTACAGTGGGTACAGGTTGTTTCTTAGAATTAAATGGTACCGGTAAACTCAATGATCCTAATTATAGCGAACAATGGCTACTGCCCGGTGATGTGGTAGAGATGGAAATTGAAGGATTAGGCAGATTGAAAAGCACAATCGTAAAAGAGGAGGAAGATTTTTCGATTTTAAAGCTGAAAAAATAAATACCGTGAAAAATCAATATTGTTAGCGTATATATACGTTAAAAAAAATAAATGATTTTTATTCTTTTGTCTTTTAACCACTAAGGCACTAAGACACAAAGAATATGTACACTAAAGACCATTTAGAAGCATTAGCAAAAGAAATAGTTAATGCTTCATTTGAAGTTCATAAAAACATGGGACCGGGTCTTTTAGAGTCTGTTTATGAATATTGTCTTTCAAAAGAGCTGGCACTGAGAAATATTGCCCATACTACCCAACAAAAAATTCCTCTTGAATATAAAGGCTATGTTTTATCTAAAGACTTCTATATTGATATTTTTGTTAATGGACAAATAATTATAGAAATAAAAGCGGTAGATATTATTGCTCCTGTACATCAAGCACAATTACTATCGTATCTCAAACTAGCGAACAAAAGGCTAGGTTTTCTTATCAATTTTAATGTGCCCTTATTAAAAAATGGTATAAGGAGAATTATTAACGGTTATTGATTTTTTTCTTTGTGTCTTCGTGCCTTCGTGGTTAATTACTCACTTAAATGTTATATTTATACTATGACAGTTGATTTTTCTACTCTATCCATCTCCAAAAAACAAGCCTGGCTCCAACATGCCATTGCCCCAAGGCCTATTTGCTTTGCCAGTACCATCGATAAAAAAGGAAACCCGAATTTGAGTCCGTTTAGTTTCTTTAATTTATTCTCTTCCAATCCGCCTATAGTAGTTTTTTCACCGTCACGAAAAGGAAGGGATAATACCCTAAAACATACTTTAGAGAATATTTATGAAGTTGCGGAATGTGTAATTAATATCGTTGATTATAATATGGTACAGCAGGTTAGTTTATCGAGTTGCGAATACCCGAAAGGAACAGATGAATTTATTAAAGCCGGCTTTACTAAAACACCTGCATCAGTGGTTAAGCCCCCTATGGTTGCAGAAGCGAAAATTAAAATGGAATGTAAAGTACTTGAAACAAAGAGTTTAGGGGAACAAGGCGGTGCCGGGCAGTTAGTAATTGCGGAAGTATTATTGATGCATATAGATGATACTATTTTGAATGAAGATAAAACAATGATTGATCAGGGAAAGATCGAATTGGTAGCAAGACTTGGAGGCGATTGGTATTGCAAGGTGAGTAAAGAGAATATGTTTAAAGTGGCTAAGCCGAATACGGAGTTGGGAATTGGCATAGATGCATTACCCGAAAGTGTTCGTAATAGTAAAATACTAACAGGTAATCATTTGGGGCAGTTGGGTAATATAAACGAAACACCCGTTGTTGATCCTTCTTACACTGACGATACCCTCAAAAATATTATTCAATATTATGCTATCAACCCGGCCGAAATGGAGCAAGAGCTTCATAAATATGCAGCGAACTTACTGAATCAAAATAAAGTTATAGAAGCATGGCAAGTTTTATTGGCAGGCGACTTATAACTATTGTCATCTTTATAGTGCATGGGCATTTACTAAATGCTCAATTTAAACAGATATTCATAAAAGATAAACAAACCAAAGAGCCGTTGGCTTATGCAACCGTACTACTAATAAAAGAAAGTAAAGTATGCTATAGCGATAGTATCGGTACTCTTTTTCTTGAAGAAAAACTGATTCAACAAAACGATAGCCTTGAAATTAGTTTTATTAATTATAAAAAATTGCTGGTTACCGGAAGTATGTTAGCGGCTTCGAATCAGATACTATTAGAGCGTAGTTTTTTTCAGTTAAGGGAGGTAATTGTTAGCGATTGTAAGGAAGAAGAGATAATCCGCATTACGGATAAATATGGAACCATTCAATCTTCGAATGGCGCAGGCTTCGATATACCTATCAAATTATTAGGCTTTTACCCGAATGAAACCGGTAAGGAGGGTTGGCTTTCAAGCATTGAGTTTTATGCAAGCTCAGTAAAACAACCTGATGCCAAACTAAGGATACATTGGTATGAATGGGATGAATTGAAAAAAGAACCAGGCAAAGACATTACTGATACTAATATTATTGTAGCTGTACACAAAAATGGCTGGAATAAGATTGATATACCTGAAAAGCGAATTTTTGTCGGGAGTAAAGGCATTGTATTGGGCTTTGATATGATCTACCCCTCTACTATTTTTAAAGCATACAAGGAGATAAAAGATGATATTGAAGCGAGACAATTCCGTTTTAAGTACAACTGGTTCCTAGGATCAAGTGTTACTGACGAAAAAGAAGGTTTTGATTTATTTAAAGATATACAGATTTTACCAAGCCGTTATTTAAAAGAGAAAAGATATCATAAACCCGCTATCCATCTCTATATCAAAACATGTTCAAACTAAAAGGATAATTAGTTACAATCAAACTATATAAATTCCATAGTATTTACTCCTTCCACCTCAAAGCTTATACCTTTAGCCTCTCTCCCCAATTCCATAACACGCTGTACTATTTCGTATGTAGTATGTTGTAAGGTTAAGGGTGTAGGGTTTGAAGAAGAAAGCCAGGTAGCAACATGACCAACAAACGCTGTATCAATTTTATCTACGATTGTAACTCCGAATTTTTTAAGTGCCTCAGCATTACATAGTTGTTCGTATTGCCCCCTAATAGGTAAACATAAAAGTTTCTTACCTAGATATAAAGCCTCGGCGGGTGTTTCAAAACCGGCTCCTGTTATAACCCCTTCACTCGCTATCATACTTTTTGTAAAAGCATCATTCGATATAGGTATGAATTGTATGTTTTTTATGCGCGTAGGTACTGGTATTTTCTTAGAGAATACCTCAAACTGTATATCGGGGTGTTGATGCAAATAATGCATTAATACATCATCACTATAATGAGATAGATAAACTGTTATATGTTTTTTATTAATAGAGTTTGCGGTAAGGATATTAGATTTTAAAATAGGAGAAACGATAAAATCGTCGTATGCATCAAAATGTAATCCAACATAGGCGCTGGCTTTAGCATAGTGTTGTAACACCCATTCGCCCGCAAAATCTTTCTTTGGGGCACGTGGGGTTAGGTTGCTTTGAAAACTGGCCTGATGTCCAAAACCTATGCTGGGCTTCCCTTTCAGCTTACAGGCTAATGCCGTAATACAATCAAAATCATTTAATACAACATCATATTTTTCAACAGGCAATGCTTGGGCTTCTTTCCAAACAGAAAGTATGCTACAATCCTTCAACATTTTCCAATAATCGAGCCCTCCTTTATTTCCATAAAATAAACTCAACCCTTTGCTTCTATACTTTATAGGTAGTTCGGTTTGTAGATGGCTGTTACTTCCACTTAAAAAAATATCTACCTCTCCATACTGCTGAATAAAAGGTAAGAGTTCAATAGCCCTACTGATATGTCCATTACCGGTTGCTTGTACTGCGTATAGTATTTTCATGACTGTATAGCTAGTGAATGAATAAATAAAGCTATCTCATCGGTTACTACATTGAGTTGCGGCAACTTCTTTTCCATGGTAACTACTGGTGCTGCTTGCTTGGCAAATTGTTTTTCATCGTATTGGAAAATTGTCCATTCATTGTGTACATATTCCAAAGCAGTTAAATTTTCAATCCAATCACCGCTGTTTAAGTAAGTTACAGAGCCATCTTTAGTAGTAATTTCTCTTTTTTGTGGTTGATGAATATGCCCGCAGATAACATAATCATATTTTTTCTCAATAGCTAATTCCGCTGCTGTTTGTTCAAAATCACCAATCCAGGCAACTGCTTTCTTCACACCGTTTTTAACTTTTTTACTAAAACTCATTTTCTCCTTACCCATAGCTTTCAGGCACCAGTTAATAAAGCTATTGATGAGTATCAGTAAATCGTAGCCGTGTCCACCCAGTTTAGCTAAAAGTTTAGCGCTTCCTTTTGTGGTTGCATCAAATACATCACCATGGAAAATCCATGTCATTTTTCCATTGATCTCCATAACCACTTTATCGGTAAGTTGAAAATTACCCATGGTCATATCACTGTATCGGCGCAGCACTTCATCATGATTACCGGTAATATAAATAACCCTTGTTCCCTTACTCAATAAGTTCATGATTTCTTTAATCACCTGCATATGAGATACCGGGAAATATCTTTTATTAAACTGCCAGATATCAATGATATCGCCGTTTAGCACTAATATTTGTGGTTGGATGCTCTTGAGGTAGTTTACAATTTCTGTAGCGTGACAGCCATAGGTTCCCAAATGAAGATCACTCATTACTACCACGTCCAAATCTCTACGTTCCATAACGAAGGGTTTTGTAAAGTTCCCATCGTAATGTGAAGTGAATGTTAGCGGTACATTATGTTACTGTTAACAGCTATAGATCGCCCAATTGTGGGCGAAGTACAATATCTTCTACAACAGCCATAGGCGATAAATGAGTTGCCGTATATACCATGGATGCGATATCCTTGGCTTCCATAATTCGTTTAGGGTCTATATTAGAGCCACTCCAGCTATTACTCATCGTTGCACCGGGCATTACAGCAGTAACTTTTATACCTTTTGGTTTGAGTTCTTCTCTCAAATTTTTACTAAATCCTAATAAAGCAAATTTGCTGATACTATAGCTACCTCCATTAGCATAAGCCTGCAAAGAGGCAATAGAGCAAATATTAAAAATATGGCCAGCTTTTGCTGCAAGCATAGCGGGCAAAATATCGCGGGTAAGATGATAGGCACTATAAAGATTGGTATTGAT
The DNA here is from genome assembly GCA_017537025.1 of Sediminibacterium sp. Classification (GTDB taxonomy): domain Bacteria; phylum Bacteroidota; class Bacteroidia; order Chitinophagales; family Chitinophagaceae; genus Sediminibacterium. The sequence goes on along the minus strand of JAFWCB010000008.1, from coordinate 79,152 downwards.
CATTTGCTCCAGTAATCCTTCCTCTTCTTCATGAATAGCACCGGGAATGAATTGGCCGGCATTATTCACTAATATATCGGGAGTACCTTGTTGCAAACACCACTCTGCGAATGCTTTTATCTCTTCCCTAACTGCCATATCTGTGGGCCTTCCTTTAACTAAGGCGTTGGGGTATTGCGTCTGCAGGTCTTGTACGGTGTCGTATAAAGATTTTTCACCCCTACTACAAAGCAATAAAGTAGCATTAGCAGCTGCAAATTTTTCTGCTATGGCTCTTCCGATTCCTTTGGATGCGCCTGTGATGATAATGATCATAGTCTTTAATTATAAATCTTCAATCTGGAACCTTCAATAAACAACAAATATAAATTATTAGCTACAATCAGATTATAGATTGAAGACTGAAGATTAACTTCACACTATGCACTTCTCACTACCCACTACCCACTACAAGCATCTTTTCTTCGATCTCGATCATACACTTTGGGATTTTGAAGCTAATTCAAAAGATACGATTAAACAGCTATTTGATCATAATAATTTAGCCGAAAAAGGTATTCCCAATTTTGAAGAGTTTCATGACCGCTACAGTTTTCACAATGAACGATTATGGGATCGATACTCAAAAGGTTTTATTAAACAGGAAGAGTTGAGATGGAAACGAATGTGGTTATCATTACTCGATTTTAAAATTGCAGATGAGCCATTAGCAAGGGCTATGGGCGTTCAATATTTAGCATTACTCCCTTCTCGGAAAAAGTTATTTCCCTATACCGTTGAGATACTAGCATACCTCAAGCAAAAAGGTTATACCCTGCATTTGATCACAAATGGTTTTGAAAAAGTGCAGTATGATAAAATAAATAACAGTGGTATTGCGCATTACTTCACAGAAGTTATTACTTCAGAAGCAAGTAATAGTTTAAAACCAAATAAAGAAATTTTTGATTATGCATTAACCAAATCAGGTGCTACTGTAAAAGACAGTATTATGATCGGGGATAATATTGAAGCGGATATTAAAGGGGCACTGGGTGCCGGCTGGGATTGTATCTTTGTAAATCATATTTCGGCTTCCCCGGATATAGTACCAACCTATACGATCTACCATTTACAAGAACTGGAAAATATCTTATAAAAAAATCCCGATTAATCAAATAATCGGGATCTCTATTCAGTAAATGAAATTATTAGGCTTTAGCAGCTGGCTTTGTTACTTTTTTCTCTTCTTTCTTCACTTCTTTTTTATCTCCTTTTTTGCAACACTCTTTATCGCACTTGCCACATTTTTTTCCATCGCCACCGTGTGCAAAGCTTACGCCAGTTACTAATAAAGCCGCTGTAGCTAATAAGAATAATTTTTTCATATCGTTTTATTATTTGATAAATCTAAATTACGAGTAAAAAGCGAAAAACTTACGCAAAAACTGTTAAAACTAGTCTACCAGCTGGCTAATACCGTAACACCACCTTTCACCACTTGGTTCAAATGCACGTTTACCTGGGTACCTATCGGCAACAAAATATCTACCCGGCTGCCAAATTTAATAAACCCGTATTCCTCGGTCTGTTTAACAGCCTGTCCCACCGCAGTATAGTTGCAGATACGCTTTGCCAACGCCCCGGCTATTTGTTTATATAGTATTTCTCCATAATTATTTTTTACTGCCACACTCCATCTTTCATTTTCGGTAGAAGATTTGGGATGCCAGGCCACTAAATATTTACCCTTATGATATTGATTATAAGTAACCACACCATCCATAGGATTTCGATTAACATGCACATTAGCCGGACTCATAAAAATACTTATCTGAATTCTTTTGTCTTTAAAATACTCCTCATCTACCACTTCTTCGATTACAACCACTTTGCCATCGGCCGGACAAACCAATTTCTTTTCATCTATCGTTAAAATGCGATTAGGTATCCGAAAAAAAGAAATAATAAAAAGGAACAATGCTAGTGTAATAATAAATAGTGCAGTTGCTAGCCAAGGTAAAGGTCCGCTTAAAAAACTCAATGAGATCGTATTGATCAGCCCAAATAAAAAAGCCGTAATAGCGATAGTTTTATACCCTTCTCTATGAATCGTCATCGCAATAATTTAGAGGGCAAAGGTAATACCAAATAATATAAACTACTAGTAAAATAGGAACAAAACCAGCCACACAGCAGGTGCCGCAAAGAGCAATGAATCAAAGCGATCTAGAAATCCGCCATGTCCGGGCATAATGTTACCACTATCTTTTACATTAGCCATACGTTTGAGCTTGCTTTCAAATAAATCGCCTAGGGTGCCGAAAATGGCTGCTGTACTGCTGATAATCAGTAAGGGAATAAGCGCAAAATTCCAAATGGCACGAGCACTAAAACTTACTATCAATACCGCTAACAGAACGCCACCGATGGTACCTTCCCATGTTTTTTTAGGTGAAATCACAGAAAGAGGCGTTTTGCCAATCCATGAGCCAACTAAGTAGGCCATGGTATCATTGATCCATATTGAGGAGATAATGAGCATCGGGGTAACCCAGCGTGGACCTTCAAAATAAAAGTAGCTTTTTTCGTAAAGATTAAATAAGGCTGTTGCAGGTAAGATAATATATACGAATACTAATACTATGTATTTAAGTAACGGGAGCGGAAATTTTTTAAAGTTCTCATCAAATTGTTGAATGAGGGCTAATAATTCAATGGTGGCTCCCACTTGTATGATTAATAGAAGAGCTCGAAAGCTAAATGAGTTATACATAATACCGGCTAACATTACAGCTACATATACAATAGCAGTGATAACACGGGTTTTGAAGGTGTTGAGATTTAATGGCATATAACTCAGTGTGTAGTGTTTAGTTATTAGTGCATAGTGAATATAATGCAAAATTATGCACTATGCACTACCCACTATTCACTTTCATGAACTAATTTAACAACGATTTCTCTACCAGTTGTTTCGCTGTTTCCTTTAAATGCAGCGGCACATAAATTTCAATTTCACCAAAATTCAGATAGCTGCTATCCTGCTTATTTAAAGCTTGTACCGGAATTTGATTGTCGGCCAACATGCCCTGAACAATACTGGCTTCGGTGGGATTACGGGTTACAAAAATTTTATACCACTTCATTATTCTTTGCTAAAATACGATTAGATTCTTGCTGAAAAAAATAGAAAGCGGGAATGATAATAAGTGCAATAAAGCCTGTCCACAAAGGCGTTGCTTCATCCATAGCTTGCTCCACAGAAGTACCTTTTTGCGTAAGCCAATAAATTTGAGTTACAGCTATAGCATTATTAATAAAGTGTAATAAAATATTTAGCCATAAATTTTTACTCTGGTAAAAGAGGATACTTAATACTAGACCTAATCCGATACGGGGTAAAAATCCGAAATAAGAACCGTGGATAGCGCTGAAAATAACAGCACTAAAAATTATTCCTACATGTACATTTTTAAACCAGCCGATCAATATCGGTTGTAAAGACCCTCTAAAGAAAACCTCTTCAACTAATGCCGGTAGCAAAGCAATCACTATCAAGCTAATTAAGTAATCACTACTATTTTTCATAGTAGCGATATTCAGTACACTCTCTTTATAACTATTCTCCCAAGCAGTTGCTGTTTTTCTAAACTCAGCAGAAATCGGAATTTGTTCATTGATATTTGCTAATGCCCCACTCAAAAACAAAGCACCTATAGTTATAATAATCACTAACCCAACCTGCTTGAGTGATAGTTTTGTATTAAACCCTAATTGGGTAAAGGGTTTTGCGTTATATCTTCTGGCAACCACAAAAGCCGGTACAAAAAAGGAGAAAAAAGCGATAACTGTATTTAATACTCTATTCAGGTTTACATATTCCGGTTTTGCAAGCGCTTGTTGTAGTGTTAGCTTGGGTGTTTTAATAAAAAATTCACTTAGTGTGGAAGCTAACCCAACACTGGCGATCAAGCAAACTCCCATTAATCCTATCAAAAGCGCAAAAGCGGTAGCATACTGTTTATCTGGCAACTCTTTCATCAATAAAAAATAAGGTTGTAAATTTGCGGTTTGGCTGCAAGATGGTTAAAATTGATCAAATAACATTACCCGATTTTCCTTTATTACTCGCACCTATGGAAGATGTGAGTGATCCCCCTTTTCGTGCCGTGTGTAAAGATAATGGTGCAGATCTAATGTATACCGAATTTATCAGTAGTGAAGGACTTATAAGAGATGCCATTAAAAGCCGACAAAAACTGGATATTTTTGAATACGAACGCCCGGTTGGTATTCAAATATTTGGAGGCGATGAGGAAGCCATGAGCCTGAGTGCCAAAATTGTTGAAACCGTTAACCCCGATTTATTGGACATCAATTTTGGCTGCCCCGTAAAAAAAGTAGTTACAAAAGGAGCCGGTGCCGGGGTTTTAAAGGATATTGATTTGATGGTTCGCTTAACAGATGCAGTGGTTAAAAGCACCAAGTTACCTGTAACCGTTAAAACAAGATTAGGTTGGGATGAAGGATCCAAGAATATTGAAGAAGTGGCTGAACGACTACAAGATGTAGGCATAAAAGCATTAGCTATTCATGGACGCACACGCTCACAAATGTATAAGGGCGAAGCCGATTGGAGTTTGATTGCCAAAGTAAAAAATAACCCAAGAATACATATCCCCATCTTTGGAAATGGAGATATTGATAGTGCGCAAAAAGCATTAGAATACAAAAACAGATATGGTGTTGATGGAGTGATGATAGGTAGAGCCGCCATTGGATATCCCTGGATATTCAGAGAGATTAAACACTATCTGGCTACAGGTGAAACATTAGCTGCGCCTACACTCACTGAACGTATCGAGGTCTGTAAAAAACATTTACGTAAATCCGTTGAGTGGAAAGGCCCTAAAGTAGGCATCTTTGAAATGCGCCGGCATTATACCAATTATTTAAAAGGCTTACCGAGTATTAAAGATTTTCGTGCCAGATTAGTTACATTAATGGAGCCTGCTGAAATTGAATCTGTACTCGATGAAATGGCGCAACACTATGAGGGTTATGCATTTGAGCGAACCCCTATTGAACTAATCAATTATCATGAGAAGTGCCCGGTATAGGCGATAATTAGTGGATAGTGGGTAGTTATTTAATTAATGCTACAATAGAAGGATCCAATGGGGAAACTTCCATGGTGTAGAATGCCTCTAATTTCCCTTCTTCATTAATCAGATATTTACAAAAATTCCAGATAGGTGCATATTTGCTCCAGCCGTTTTGTTCGGGCTTGCTTAACCATTGGAATACCGGGTTTTGGTCAGGAGAAGCGATTACAGAGCTCTTTTTTAATAAAGTAAACGTTACGCCGTAATTTACTTTACAGAACTCAGCGATTTCATTGTCATTTCGTTTTTCTTGCTCTTTAAAATCATTGGCAGGAAAGCCTAGAATAACAAGTTTATCTTTATACTGCTGATTAAGTTTTTCAAGATCTGCATATTGTCCGGTATATCCGCAATCGCTGGCGGTATTTACAATTAATACCTTTTTACCCTTAAGCGATTCGAACAAGAGCGTATCTCCATTATTTTTTATAGCCTGTAAGCTGTAAAAAGAAACAGGCGGTATAATATTATTTGTATTCATCTTGATGTTTTTTTCATTACCTGATATTTTCCCTTTCATCATTATTAAAGGATATAATGCTTTCATAATAGATTGCCGCCATGTCATATCTTTCTTTTTAATAAATAAAATACTTATTACAAATAATGCCAGTATAGATAACCAAATGTACTTACGCATATTTATTTTTTTTAAGGCTTCGACAAGCTCAGCATGACACTTATTATGAAAGTCATTTCATTCTATCGTCTATGGTCTATGACCTATGGCCTTACCCAATCATCCACTTCAGCATCTTCAACTTACCTGTAAACGGTGGATATTTTACATTCGGATCGAACCAGGTTGGTGTTTTCATGACCGACTTTTTATGGCTGAAACAATCGAAACTGGCTTTACCATGATAGGCGCCCGTTCCGCTGAAACCCCTACCACCAAAAGGCAAATGCGGATTCATTAAGTGTACACTGGCATTATTTACGCATACCCCACCTGCAGGAATGGTATCAATCCAATATTGTTCTTTTTTTGTTGAAGAAGTAAATACATAAAAAGCTAATGGGTTAGGATTACGTGCAATAATAGCTTTTGCTTCTTCTATACTATCGAAACTAAGTATAGGTAGTATAGGACCGAATATTTCTTCTTGCATAATAGGTGCATCAACTGATACATCATCTATTATGGTTGGCTCAATAAATAAATTAGCAGCATCATATTTACCTCCGTAAATAATTTTTCCATTATCTAAGTAGCTGATAATTCTATTGAATTGCTTTTGATTGATGATACGTCCATACCCCTCTGTATTGGCAGGATCCGTACCATAAAATTGAGGAATTGTATTTTTAAGTGCTGTTATAAGTTCTTCTTTTTTATGTTTGTGCACCAGTACATAATCGGGTGCTACACACATTTGTCCGGCGTTGGAATACTTTGGCATAGCAATCCGCCTTGCCGCAATTTTGATATTTGCGTCGTCTTCTACTACAGCAGGACTCTTACCTCCCAACTCTAATGTAACGGGTACCAATTTTTCTGCTGCCATTTTGTAGATGATTTTACCAACGGCAGTACTTCCCGTATAAAATACATGATCAAAACTAAAGTTATTCATCATGGCAGGGATCACCGTAGCCCCATCACCCGGAACATATAAAATATACTCAGGAGCAAACGTAGCTTCAATCATTTTTTGCATGATAGCAGCCGTAGCAGGGGCGAATTCACTTGGCTTGAGCACCACACAATTACCGGCTGCAATAGCACCTAAAAGTGGCGTGAATAGTAACTGAAATGGATAATTCCAAGGGCCAATAGTTAATACAACCCCAAGTGGCTCACGAATAATTTTACTGCTGGAAGGAAGATTTAATAAGTTGGTGGTTACCGGTTCGGGCTCCATCCAATATTTTAAATTAGAAAGCGTTTCTTTCAACTCGGTAAGAAAAAAACCATTTTCTGTGGCCCAGCATTCCTCTTTGCTTTTATGTAAATCAGTATATAGGGCTTCATAAATTTCCTCTTCATGGGCTTCCACTACTTTCCGTAATTTTTGAATTTGCTCTTTCCTGAATTGATATGATTTGGTAGCGCCTGTATTGAAAAATTGGCGCATGGCAGCAAGTTGTTTTAGCAAAGCATCCATAAGGTATAATTAGAATCCTAAGATACCTAATTCAAGCCTCTTCTCAACTAACAATTAGAAAAAAAGGCGCAAAAGCCCATTTATGCCTGATATCCGTCATCATTCGAGAAGCTCATTGGTATATAAATGTTGTTCAAGAATAAGCTTAGTTTCTAATTGCTGTTCCACTATCCATTCTAAAAAAGAGATTACCCTATCTTCCTCCATTTCCCCACAATTTTTTTCATCTCCAAAATGAGGTACTGTGGCTTTAAAAGACTTTATCAGGTCTATATGCTGCAAATCATAAGCTGTTAGGTATTTCTGTAAAATACTTATGGATTCATCGATATTATTTTTTGCATATAAAAACCCTTCTTTAGTAGCTTTCAAGAATCTTATATATAGGTCTTTTTTAGTTGTAATATTTGTTTGCTTTGTTAGTAGCACAGGGGAATAGCCATAGGGAATTCCGAAATCACTCATTTTAAACTTCTGAAGTTGTATATTTTTTGTTTCTGCCTCAATACCCTCCCAATTATCAAAAATCCAAGTAGCGGTTGCTTTACCTTCCAATAAGGTATTCCAAATACCTAGTTTATCAGGATATATAATATGGATATTACCTGTACCACCATCATTGATAATCATTTGCTTCACAATTTGATCTTCATACCTTGCTTTATAGGAAGCATATATTGTATTATCAAGGTCGCGTGGAGAGTTTATATTTGATTCCCTTAAAGTTGCAATGGAGCTAAGATCATTTTGTAAAATAGCAAAAACACCAATGGCATCTACTTTATCTATTTTATTATTCAGGCTAATGATTGTTTCAAAAGGTGCAATGGCAAAATCGGCGAGATCGAGTTCTAGTTTTTTGGCAGGTGTTATCCGATAATTATCGTCTAACGGGTTATGTATTTCAAGTGTGATACCGTTTTTTTCATACAGTCCTATATCTCTTGCAACAAAGAATCCTATATGATTCACATTGGGCGTCCAGTCTATTGCTAATTTAATTGCTTCCATATACATTGTTAAATTTTAGAACGATAATAATCACAATTTTATCTTTTATGATTCGCTTTATTTTGTCTAAAAAGCTACTTCATCAGCATTGGGTCGCTATATGCATCGATCCAAAAAAAATATCCGACTGTAGGATATTATGTGTAACCGGGCCGGGCACCACGCTATGCCTTTCTAATTCTTTTGTATATTTTTATTGCAGTCATTAATACAAATATCAATGCTGCCAGGCCAAGCAGTCCATACCATAAACTGATTTCTTGTTTTACAACTACCAGCATTACTATGGCAACTAAAAAAATGGTAGGTACTTCATTCCAGATCCTGAGCTGATTGCTACCGTATTTAAAATTATTCCGAAGTTGCTGATTAGAAATAACATGTAAGGAAAAGTGATAAACAAATAATAAAAGTACCAATCCCATTTTGATATAGAGCCATAATGGAATACTCGGGTAAAGTATTAAAATCCATATACCAAAAATCAAAGTAAGAATTGCAGAAGGTAGTGTAATTCCGTAAAGCAGCCGTTTGATCATGATTTTGTATTGCTGCTGTAAAATGGTTTTGTCAGGTTCCGGTTTATCATTTGCCTCTCTATTGTAAATGAGAAGACGGCATAAATAAAACATACCACTAAACCATGTTACCACAAATATGATGTGCAATGCCTTAACGTAGAGGAAGTTCATTATTGTGTCTGTTCTATTAAGTGATGAATTGTTTTCACCCACTGCTCATTGGTATTTAAGCAAGGAACCACATCAAAAACCTCACCTCCCGCTTTCAGAAAATCTTCCTTTCCTTCTACATGAATCTCTTCTAAAGTTTCCAGGCAATCGCTTACAAATGCGGGACTAAGCACCAGCAATTTCTTGATCCCTGCCTTGGGCATCCGTTGTAATTCTTCTACTGTAAAGGGTTTTAACCAGGCATCTGCCCCCAAGCGAGATTGAAAAGAAAAACTATATTTCTCTTTGGGTAATTTAAGTACTTCTGCAGCTTTTTCAGTAGTAGTTTTTACTTGATGGCGATAGCAGTATTTATGCGCTTCAGAAGATTTATTACAACAGTCATTTACCATCAGGCAATGATTTTTGGTTAGATCTGTTTTCTTAACATGCCTCTCCGGAATGCCGTGGTAACTAAACAACACATGATCGTATTGATTCTCTAAAAATGGTTGAATAGAAGCAGCAAGGGCTTCAATATATTTTTCATCTTGATAAAATGGGGGTACTACTGATAACTTGAATGTAAAGCCACCTTTTTGGTAAGACATTTTTATATGCTCAACGGCTGTTTCATAACTACTCATAGCATAATGCGGATAGAGCGGAACTACGATTAATTCTTCCAGATCCGGATTTTCAGTAGTTAGCTTAGTGAAAACAACATCGGGTGTTGGGTTAGCATAGCGCATACAAAAATAGGTCGGTAAATTAGTTTCGGTTGCTACTAATTCAGTCAACAGAGAAGTAGTATGAACTAATGGTGAGCCATCTTTCGTCCAAATAGTTTTATATTTCGCAGCACTTTTAGGTGCCCGGAAAGGAACGATAATTCCTTTCACTAATAACAAGCGAACCAGATAAGGGATATCGATTACACGCTCATCCATTAAAAATTCATTCAAGTATTTTCTTACATCTTTCACTTCTGTGGAATCAGGAGAGCCAAGATTCGTTAATAGAATCGCTTTTTTCATGCTTCAAACTTGTTTATAGCGTTAATCGTTTTTTCAATTTCGTTTTGTGTAATAGCTATACTAAAAAACCAACTTTCATAGGCTGAAGGAGGTAAATACACACCTTCATCTAACATATGGTGAAAGAATTTGTTGAATAATGAAATATTACTTTCCGACGCCGTTTTAAAATCAGTTACTGCATTTTCACCAAAGTGAACACTTATCATACTACCGAGTTGGTTGATCGTATGTTCAATTCCTTTTTTAAACAAACTTTCACCTATGAGGTTTTTTAGTAGTTCTCCGGTTTTATCCAACTGTGTATACAGTTCGGGGTTTTCGTTAAGATAACTTAGCGTTGCAAACCCTGCCGACACAGCAATCGGGTTTCCACTCAAAGTACCGGCTTGGTATACTTTACCTACAGGAGCTACAGATTCCATTATTTCGCGCTTACCACCAAATGCACCAACAGGTAAACCTCCGCCAATTACTTTTCCATAGGTTACCAAGTCTGCATTTATTTTTAGCTTCTCCTGTGCTCCTCCTTTTGCTAAGCGAAAGCCGGTCATCACTTCATCAAAAATCAATAATGCTTTATGCTCATCGCAAAGTGAACGTATACCTTCTAAGAAGCCCGGTTGTGGAATAATACAACCCATATTACCGGCAACAGGCTCTATGATAACCGCAGCTATTTCATTTTCATACTGCGCAAAAAGTGATTTCACTTCATCCAAATTATTGTAAGCGGCAGTAAGTGTGTCGTTGGCTGCGCCTGCTGTAATACCCGGAACTGTTTGGATATTGAATGTAGCCAAGCCGCTTCCGGCTTTTACTAAAAAGGCATCTGCATGTCCATGATAGCAGCCCTCAAATTTGATGAATTTGTTTTTGCCGGTATAGCCTCGTGCTATGCGTAACGCACTCATACAAGCCTCTGTGCCACTACTCACTAAGCGCACCAAATCTACATTTGGCGCCATACTTTTAATGAGTTTCGCCATCTCTACTTCCAGCTCGGTAGGTGCTCCGAACGACAAAGCATCCTGCAGTTTTTCTTGTATGGCTTCTGTTACAATCGGGTGATTATGTCCGAGTATCATGGGCCCCCAGGAATTAATATAGTCAATGTATTGATTGCCGTCTTCATCAAATAGATAAGCTCCTTTCGCACGTTTCATAAATACCGGACTTCCTCCTACACTTTTGAATGCACGTACAGGAGAGTTTACTCCCCCGGGTATATGCTTTGCAGCTTCTTGTATTAATTGTTCGCTTTTTTTGTATTTATTCTCCATAATTAAGATAGTAGTCTAATAATATCTTTTGCAAAATAAGTGGCTATCAAATCGGCACCTGCCCGTTTGATACTGAGCGTAGTTTCCAATATAGCAGCATCTTCATTCAACCAACCTTTTTGAGCTGCTGCTTTTATCATGGCATACTCGCCACTAACATGATAAGCACTTACTGGAACTAACACGTCATTTTTTACTTCGCGAATAATATCCAGATAACTCAATGCAGGTTTCACCATGATGATATCAGCCCCTTCTGCAACATCTAACTTTGCTTCGCGTATAGCTTCGAGGCGATTTGCAGGATTCATCTGATATGTTTTTTTATCGCCAAAGCCCGGAGCAGAATCTAAGGCATCGCGAAAAGGTCCGTAAAAACATGAAGCATATTTTGCACTGTATGCCATGATACCTATGTTGTACAATTGATCCTCTTCTAATGCTTTACGTATGGCTGCAATTCTCCCATCCATCATATCACTTGGTGCCACAAAATCGGCTCCTGCTTTTGCGTGACTTACCGCCATTTTAGCCAATACTGCTACCGTTTCGTCATTTACAATTTCTTCCCCTTTCACAATACCGTCATGACCAAATGAAGAATAGGGATCGAGTGCCACATCAGTCATCACACATAGCTGCGGAACAGCGCCTTTGATGGCGCGAATGCTGCGTTGCATTAAGCCATTCTCATTCAACGCTTCCGTACCTAAATTGTCTTTATATTCATCCTTGCTTTTTACGAATAGTAGCACTGAGCGAATACCGATGCTAAATAGTAATTCGGCTTCTTTCAACGTTAGATCCAGGCTACGCCTATAATAGCCGGGTAAGGAAGGAATTTGTTCTTCAATACCTTCACCTTCCACAATGAAAAGTGGAGCGATCAGCTGTTCGGCGCTAAGGCGTGTTTCGGCTACCATAGCTCGGATGGCAGGCGATTGACGAAGGATGCGGGGTCTGTTTATAAGCATATTAAATCCATTCTTTAGGTTGTTGTAAAACATGTAACAATTTTTCTTCTTCTGAGTTTGCAGTAGGTTGATAATTGTATTCCCAACGAACTGTTGCAGGTAAACTCATCAGAATAGATTCTATTCTTCCATTGGTTTTCAAACCAAACAAAGTCCCTTTATCATGTATGAGATTGAACTCCACATAGCGACCTCTTCTTATTTCCTGCCAGTGTTTTTGTTGTTCGTTGAAAGTATGCGCTTTTCGCTTTTCAACAATTGGTAAATAGGCTGGTAAGAATGCTTTACCACAGGCAGTAGTAAAATCGAACCAATGCTGTGAGGGCTTTTCAGCGGTAGGGCGCAAGTAATCAAAAAATAACCCTCCTATTCCCCTTGCTTCATTTCTATGGTGATTATGGAAGTAGTTGTCGCAGGCTTTTTTATAATTTTTGAAGTAGCTTGGATCAAAACTATCGCACACTTCTTTATGTGTTTTATGGAAGTGAACAGCATCTTCTTCAAACAGGTAGTAAGGTGTTAAATCTGCTCCTCCTGCAAACCATTGATCCACAACATTTCCATCATTATCATATAACTCGAAGTATCGATAGTTGGCATGAACTGTTGGCACAAAGGGATTGAAGGGATGTATCACTAGTGAAATACCACAGGCAAAAAATTGGTTATGCTTTACCTTCAAATACTGCACCATAGTTTCGGGAAGAGTACCATATACTTCAGAAATGTTTACACCCCCTTTTTCGAAAACTTGTCCATTAGTAATCACCCGTGTTCTGCCACCCCCACCTCCCTCACGCTGCCAAAGATCTTCCTGAAAAAGATTTTTGCCGTCTGACTGCTCTAAAGCATTGCAAATCTCGTCCTGCAACTGTTTAATAAAAGCCGCAAAAGGTTCTTTATAACTTATTAGTTTACTCATTATGATATTCTTTAACGGCATCTATAAATGCCTTTGCATGGTCAACAGGAATATGTGGTAAAATACCATGCCCGAGGTTTACAATATATCGCTGCGCACCAAAAGCATCAATCATTTCCTTGACCAATTTTTTGATCTCAGGTATTGGGAGTAATAATTTTATGGGGTCGAAATTTCCCTGAATAGTAATATTGTTTTTGGTTTGCGCACGCGCAAATTCAGGAGTTACCGTCCAGTCAATCCCTACCGCCGAAGCAGCAGTGTTTGAAATATTTGCTAAGGCATACCAACTTCCTTTGGGGAAAAGTATAACCGGACAAAGAGGAGCAAGTGCATCGGAAATCTGTTTCAAATAAGGCAGTGCAAATACATTAAAATCTACCGGAGATAACATCCCACTCCAGCTATCAAAGACCTGCACACAATCTGCACCGGCAGCAACCTGTGCTTTTAAATAATCGATAGTGGCATCTGTAATTTTTTGTAATAACTGATGTGCTAAATGTGGCTGCGTAAAGCAAAATTGTTTTGCCTTATCAAATGTTTTACTACCCTTGCCCTCCACCATATAACATAAAATGGTGAATGGGGCGCCGGCAAAACCAATTAGTGGTACACGACCATTGAGTTCACGTTTGGTTAGCGCAATAGCTTTAGATACATAATCTAATCTTTCTGCCGCGCCTTCCGTTTTTAGATTGTCTATATGCTCTTGTGTTTGAATGGTTTTAGGCAAGAGCGGGCCTTTACCTTCTTCCATTAAAACCTCTACACCTAGTGCTTGTGGAATCACCAAAATATCTGAGAAAATAATGGCAGCATCACTTCCCACAATATCAATGGGTTGCAGCGTAATTTCGCATGCCAGCTCCGGTGTTTCTACCCGGGTAAAGAAATCATACTTCGCGCGTAGTTGCATATATTCCGGCAGATAGCGTCCAGCCTGACGCATCATCCAAACGGGTGGACGTTTTACCGCTTCCCCTCTCAATGCTTTTAATAATAAATCGTTCTTTAGTTCACTCATGTTTGTGTTTAAAATTTATTTGACCTGCCACCAAACTCAGCATAGCGTATACACTTGGCGACTCGGGGTAAATAATAGGGTTACTATCCTGTTTATTTTGAAGAAAACTTGCAGTTGTTTCACCAATACAACAGCAAATTGCATTTGGAGGAATTGTATTTTGCTTCAAATAACTCGCTACTCCACTAGGGCTAAAAAAGAGTAATGCATCATATTCTTTCGAGTCAATTTCTACATCAACATATTGTGTTTCATAAACCGGAAGAGGAATGTAATTGATAGCTGTTTTACTAAGCCCGATTTCTAAATCATTTAGCCTCGCGTTACTGCAAGGATGCAATACTGATGAAGCAGTAGATTGTGAAATTTTTACAGCCAGTTGCGCTGCATTTTCTGCTGTTAAAGCAGTTTTATATCCTTGCTCAGTTAATGTTTGTTGGCTTTTTCCGGATATTGAAAAAATAGTTTTGTATTTCAATAATATATGACCCTGTTCATCTGTTAGAAAATATTTCAACCCATTTGTACTGGTAAAAGCCAGACTGTCGAAGCGATCTGTATGGGGGATGGCGAATGGAATCGCTTGTGTTCGGATCACATCCACACATGTCACTTCCTGCGATAAGGATTGCGCATGAATCAACTCCTGTGCTGTAAGCTTTTTAGTACTAAGAATCTGCTTCATCCTTCCATTTTTTATTCTTTATTACTGCCAGCAAGTCATGGGCGCCGTCTTCTTTTAGTAACATATCTGCACTCTTTTTTCCGGCTGTTTCCCATTCACTCCTATTAAAAGGAATATTTACTTCGAAACATTGAGTGCCATCAAAATTGTGCATGGCTCCCCGAAACTCAATTTCTTCATCATTCAAAACAGCTAATGCACTCACAGGCACCGAACAACCTGCCTGGAGTGTTTGCATGAATTGTCTTTCTATACTTCCTGCTATAAATGAAGGTTTATGATTGATTTCGCTACATATTCTTTTGATTGACTCGTTGTTATCGCGACAAACAATTCCCACAATTCCCTGGGCAGGAGAAGGAAGCATCCAATCTAAAACCATCGCATCTTCCGGTAATAGGTTTAATCTTTCTAATCCTGCTTTTGCAAAAATTACGGCATCTATTTGCTGCGTTTCTTGAAATTTTCGAAGACGCGTTTGCACATTACCGCGGATATCTTGTACTGTATGATGTGGGTATTTTGCCAGCCATTGTGCCCTTCTTCTTAAGCTGCTGCTGGCAATATTAGCAGGTATGCCGGAATTTTCTAGAATAGCTTTATTTTTAATAAGCGCTACATCTTGATATGATCCTCTTGGTAATACCGATACAAGTTCTAAACCTTCCGCAAGTTGGGTAGGTACATCTTTTAGCGAATGAACAGCAATATCCGTTTCGTTATTCAATAACGAAATATCCAACTCTTTTGTAAAAACTCCGGAAATCCCCATGGTATAGATAGGCTGAGTGAGATTTATATCACCGCTGCTTTTGATTGGAATGATCTCGCAGTTATTCCCCCTCGCTTCCAGCGCAGTTTTAACTGCGTTCGCCTGCCACAAAGCCAATGCACTGCCGCGAGTTGCTATACGAATGGTTCTACTCACTTTTCTTAATTAAAAACAATGTTGGGAAGCACTTTCGGTTCAACGGGTGAAGTATATAGCAATCTTCTTGTTTCCCATTGTCTGAATATCGCTATATGTTCGTCAATAATTGTAAGTGCTAAAGGAACTTGGTTTGTGCGTTTAGCCATAGTTTCATTGACTATCACCGAAAGAGAGTCAATATCAAAAAATGTAACCCCATCCAACAACTTTGCATCGGCACTCACATTCGATGGTACGGATAAATCAAAAACAACTTTTACACTCGAATTTTCAATCTGTTCTTTGGTAATGAGGGGGTGATCGGCACTTGTGGCAACAACTAGTATATCAGCATTTCTGATGACACGATCAATATTTTCAATGGAATCGTAAGAAACATTATAGTTGTCAGAAATCTCTTTTGAACGAAGTTCGTTTCTGTTTAACACTATCAAATTGTGCTGGGGTAGATAGTGTTTTAAATTTTTTAATGTAAGCTCACCAAACTTACCCATACCCAATAAACAAACATTTTGGGATTCGGTATCACCAAAGAATTGCCTCAATTGCTGAATCACAGCATATGAAACAGAAGTTGTGCCATCCGAAATAGATGTTCGGTTCCGAACCTGGCGAGATGCTTGTAATGCACTATTCACCAATTTTTCTAAATAACCATCTGCGCAGCCGCATGTCTTTGCTAAAGAAAATGCATTTTTTAGCTGCCCAATAATTTCGTAATCACCTAGTATTTGTGAATCTAAGCCAGAAGAAACACGGAACAAATGATTCATGGCTTCATTGCCCTGCTTTACAAAAGTAAATGTCTTAATATCTTCATCCGAAGCCGTAGTGTATTTTTTGAGTATTTCGAAATATTTGGTTGGAGGTATATTCACCCCATAAATTTCGGTGCGATTGCAAGTAGACAGAATGAAAAAGTTTCGGTTATCCTGGCTCGTTTGCTCTTGATAAACGCTTTTCAGTAACTCGGTTGTAAATGCAAACTTGCTTCTTATTTCAAGCGATGTTTTTCGATAATTTACCCCAACTACTACCAAACCCTGTTCTAATTTCTCCATCTACGCAGGTGTGTATTTTCACTGCAAATTTATTGACAAAGGCAAGATGGAAAGCCCGGAAATGAAAATGTGGCAATAATATGACAAAAGTCGCTTTAGCCTTGCTCAGATTGCGTTTTGAGGCTCGGTTACCAAGCAAATCTTATTCCTTATACGCCACTATTCATTTTCAATACAGCAACGGTTTGTTTTACCGCATCTGCGTTTGTTGTAGGTGTATAACTAAAATGGCTATTAAATTTAGCGCTATCGAAATAATAATCCCTGTCGTACTGATAACGCATTTCATACATTTCGTTTAATATAGGAATAAATAGCCCCAGTGCTTTCATTCCCCAACCGGGTAGTACTTGATATTTATTGCTTTTCTGCATTTCATTCGCAAATAAATCGATCCATTCTTCCCCGGTGATTTGTTGAGGGTCGGTTGGCAAATTCCATATTTGATTGTACGCTTCACTTGTGTTTCCAAGCATTGCGGTACCCCTCCCTAAGTCGGGCGTATAACTTGTGCTATGAACTACTTTAGCATTACAAAACCATTGGGCTTTTTTCCCTTTCACCAAATTATCATAAACCATATTCATTAATAAACTCTTCTCTTTTACGGCACCAAAAAAATCGGCGGAACGGGCAATTATAGCGTTTAGTTTTCCTTTTTCAACACTGTTAAGAATGAGTTTATTAACCTCGGCTCTCACTTCCCCCTTTTTACTGGTGGGGCTAATGGGTGAATTTTCAGTGATATGCTTTACATTATCTCCGCCTATTGCATAAACATTATCGAAAAATA
The DNA here is from genome assembly GCA_017537025.1 of Sediminibacterium sp. Lineage (GTDB taxonomy): Bacteria > Bacteroidota > Bacteroidia > Chitinophagales > Chitinophagaceae > Sediminibacterium. Next base: position 61,502 of record JAFWCB010000008.1, on the reverse strand, counting down.
CAAGTTTAGCATTATGCTGTAAACAAGCGTCAATAACATTTTGTATAAGTGGAGGCCACATTTGTTGCCATAGTTTTGTATTGTAATCAAACCCAACCATCAGGTAAACAACTTCACTGCCTTCAACTGCTTTTATTACTTGGTCGCGGTTTGATAAATCGGCTTTAAACAATTCATCATCAGCATTGACTTTTTTGGGGTTTCGACCAACAAGTCTGATATCAGAAGTATAAGCGGGTAATGCTTTTGCCAATTCAATACCGATGGCTCCACCTGCTCCTAATATTGTTTGTTTCATAACCGAAGATTATTGTTGTTTGATTATACTTAGCTAGTTATTAATAGTCTGAATACTCTGTAGGCCGCAAAAAATTAATGTCGATATGTGAAACGTTTTGTTGGTACTCCGGCATAGAAGATAATTTTTTCCAGTATGGATCGTCTGAAAATTTCTTCCAGTGTTCATTTCGTTGCTGCATATTTTCAAAGCTTGTCATGTACATTAAATTGGGCATTTTGCTACCGGCAATTACTTCAGTGTAGAAAATAGCATTAAAGTTTAATCTCTCGAATAGCCCAATTTCATCACCCTCATTAAACATATGCACTTTATTTTGAAATATTTTTTCAGTAGCACTTTCATAGCTACGTAATTCGTATACCCTATCTTTACGAGGACCTGATAGAGAGGGGAGTTTTAGTGTTGGAGCTAATTTAAATGATTTCAACAAGATTGTTTCCAGGCGATTATAAGGAGAGGCAGTAACTGGTGCGTTTATATATGTTGCACCAGCTTGCTGATATTCTTTATCGGCTGAAAGTTTTTCTGTTATGGTGTAAAATTTTTCTACCGATGTGGCTGGGATAATTACATATAATTTTTTCTGTTCAGTAGTGTCATTTGCGATGTCTTTAAAAATGCCGATATTTTTAATACCCAAGCGATGTAATGCCGGTATCAATGCATTTTGCAGGTAGTTATCTAGTAATACCTCTTGTTGTGGACGAGTATATCTATAGATAGTAACTTGATAAAACTCTTTTTTTTGTGTTTCTCCAGGCTGTTGATTTTTTTGATAAACAAAAGATAGTAACCCAATCGCTACTAATAGAAGGCTAAGTGACCATACGAATTTATTCCTCATGTGTAAAAAATTTTTCATTAAACAATTTGGAATAAAGATATTGTTTATCTCTAATATTAGAGGATGTGCATAATACTTCTACTAGCTACGATCGTGTTATTAATTTATAGATGTGCAAAAAAAGCAACATTATTTCCATCGGGGTCTATTACCTGGGCGAAGCGCTGTCCCCAAAACGCATCCCAAGGTTCTTTAAAAGATTGATATCCCGCCGATATAAGTCTATTGTAAGTATCATCAACCTCAGTAGGAGAAGCACAGGCAAATTGCAAGCTGATTCTGTTATCGCCTGTTGGTGCTTGCCAATTTGGATTTGCATGTAACATGGTACTTTCCGGAATGAAGCCAATACTATAGCCTTCCTCCGATGTAAACTCTACATGGTGTTCGTTGTCTTGACCCTCAGGAATGGGAAGCCCAAGGGTACGATAAAAGGAAAGTGATTTCCCTAAGTTTTTTACAGTTATGCCAACTGTATGTAATGAAATTGCCATAGTTTTTAATTTATTTTTGAATCGCAAAAATGGCGGAACGATTTTTTAAAAATGTTGCCCTAAGTCAACGTTTTTAAAAGTTCTTAAGGATTCATTTTATTGAACATTTCACGGATGGCTTCTGGATTTGCATTTGCGGTTATTTCACTAAATCCAAATGTTAGCTCGGTTTTACCTTCTTTTAATTGATTAAATACAGCTTCTACAAAAGCACTAACCGGTGGTTGCCCATCGTGTAAACCTATACCACCTAAGTCTGTATTCAAAGCAGGTGGTATCATCTCAATAACCTCAATATTTCTTTCTTTCAACATATATCTCAATGAAACAGTAAAAGAATGAAAAAAAGCTTTTGTTGCTGCGTAAACCGGCACTTTTGCAAATGGCAAAAAAGACAAACCGGAGGTTACATTGATAATGGTATCTAATGATGATAAATTGATGAAAAGATTTGCCAGATGTATAGGAGCTAATACATTAGTAGTAACTTCATTTACAGCTTTTTGATAAAAATTTTCCTCTGCAATATGCATCCAATTTTGGATACCTGCATTATTAACTAATACGTTCAAGTCTTTATGGTTTTCAGCAACCCAATTGTATAGATCAACCCGTTCTGCTTCAATTGATAGGTCACACTGACGAGCAATAACTTGAGGAAATTTATTCACAGCTTCTTGTAATATATCTTCTCTTCTACCACATATAATAACCGTATTATTCTCGAGCAAGAACCTTTCAGTAAGACCCAAACCAATTCCACTTGCTCCTCCCGTTATTAGGATTTTGTTATTTGCTAATTTCATATGATTTTTTTATTAAGTTATAGATTCTTGTATTCAGTTCTTCCAACTTTGCAATCCGAATATGATTTTCAAATTTACTATTCCAAAGTACACTTTTGATAATTGGGAATTCTACTTGCTCTTTTTCGCTGTAGAACTTTAAATCTAATTGAGTTTTCATGGGCTTTATTATCAGAAATGTTTTGCCATGAACAAATACGATACAGTTTTTAGTGGTACTTACTGCTACATTTTCCCATTCAGTAATTTCAGATAGTAACCGATCGAATACATACTCTAGTTCCGGGTCTTTTTCTTTAAAAAGGTCAATGATATTTACTTTTGCACAGTAATGCCATTGGTTGGGGTTGCGAAGTTCTCTTTCACATTTCGGGCAAATATTCATATTAATTTTTCGTTACTTCAACTATCCACATTAATGCATAAGCTGTTGTAAAATAAGGTTTACTGTTTTTTACTTGTAAACATGATTCCCGGTGCGTCAAAACCGTAGTGTATTATACTCATGCTATAATTTTGATTTGATCCTACTTAATGTAGAAGGTGTTATACCTAAGTAAGAGGCTGCCATTTTATTTGAAACCCTTAACAGAAAATCAGGCTGATAGTTCATTACCCATTTAACTTTCTCAATAGCATCAAAACCTTGAAAGCCATAAATACGCTTCTGTGCAGTAATAAAGCCTAGTTCTAAAATTTGTCTGTACACTCTTGCGAACTGCGGAACCGTATCTACCAAGTTAAAAAAGCTATCTCTTGAAATTCTCAGCAGCTCGGATTTTTCTATTGTTTGCACAAACTCAAAAGCTGGAGTTTGAGTAATAAGACTTGGGAGTGCCGTGCCAAAAGCCCCTTCAAAGGCAAAGTATCTTGTTGTTTCAACGCCTTCTTTGTTAATCGTGAAAAGCCTTAAACAGCCTTTATTAACAAAATAGTAATGTTTGCAGATATCCCCCTGCTTGAGCAACAGTTCATTTCTTTTCGTTTTGATCAGGGTAAAATGACCAACTATATGGTCAAGTGTTGGTTGATCGATGATTGTTCTGCTTTTGAAGTATTGCTCTAATTTCTCGTACATAATTTAATATTACGATGATTATTCTTATTTCTTAGTAAGCTTATACCTCAAATGAGTAGTAAGATGGGAAGGTATAACCTCCTCGATTTGAATATTATAATTGTCTTTATTGATACCGTCAAAGAGCCGGATACCGGTTCCTAAAAATACGGGCGAAATATGGATAGTTAACTCATCAATAAGACCGGCATTTAGAAATTGTTGAATCGTATTTGCACCTCCTTGTATTCTTATATCCATCCCTTTCGCAGATTCTCTTGCTTTTTCTAATGCACTTTGTATCCCATCATTGATGAAATAAAAAGTTGTGGTTCCTTTTTGAACCCAAGGCTCTCTTTTTTCGTGTGTTAGTACATATACATCTGCTTTAAATAAATCTTCAGGCCAAACAGCTTCTCCTTCCTCAAACATTCTTTTCCCCATGATATATGCGCCCGTTCTTGCAAATACATCTTCGATTAGTTTACCATCAGCACCGTCTTCTTCGCCACCATCCATATGCAGGTGCTTCCAAAATGCTTTTTGTTTAAACATCCAATTGTGAATTTCCCCGGAAACTCCCCCCATCGGGTTGCTCGGGCCTCTGTTGTTGCCTGCGAAAAAGCCATCCAGAGATATTCCACAGTCAAGGATAATCTGGCTCATATTTTCTATTTTATATCAAAATTACCTTTTAATAGTTTTCCGTAGATACTTAAACTGAACCCGTTTTTTATACAGCTATTATTAAACTTTTTTAAATCTCCTTTTCAGCAATATCAGCTTAAATTTTAAGTAATCATACACTAAACCTAAAACTAATACAACTGCTGAGAATAGTAAGGATTGAAGTTCAACTTGTGAGTATAGAACTCCTCCAATAATACCGCCAATAAAGAAAAAATTAATAATCGTCAATCGAAGTTTTATGGAAGATAGAAGTCTATGCTTTTGTTCTTTTGATTTATAAAAGAATAATTGTGAGAGCTCGATACCAAGATCCGTAAAAAGCCCTGTTAAATGGGTTGTTCTAACACTAGCACTTGAAATAGTTGTTACCAAAGAGTTTTGTAAACCCATGGCAAAAAGCAAACTGAACGCAATAATATTTGGATTTTCTGTTACTAGGTCTTTCCCAAAAAAACCAATCATGAATAAAATAAAACATTCTATTGAAGCAGGAACCACATAAATATAATGATCGTTTTTTCTTGATATGATTTCGATGAGAAAGTTAGAGATAAAAGAACCAAGGAAAAAGAAAAATAGATAGAGAAAATAAACAAATGCTTGCCAAAAATTAAGTTTAAAAACCTCGTCTACAAAAAAAGCAAAATGCCCTGTCACATTAGTTGTCAAACGTTGAACCGCTAAAAAACCTGCAACATTTACCAGCCCTGCAACAAAGGATAGTAATGAGGCAATTTTTAAGTTATGGCTTAAAGTACGTGTCTTACCTTGGTGTCTGAACATTTTGGGTGTACTACAAATTGAATTATTTAATTAATTATAGCATCGAATCATTCCAGTCTTTTATTACAAAAGATTTTACTAATCCCTCTAAAATAAAGGGGTCTTCTTGAACGAATGCTTCAGCTGCTTCTCGAGTTTTAAAAATTGCCATATTACCCCTATCGCTAAAAGGTCCGATACCGATAACTTCCCCTTTTTCGATATATTTATCTACCACTACCTTATGCCTAGGATAAACATTCATGATAGTTTCCATAGTGGCTCCTGATGATTCGCCAATTACAACTGCTTTCATTTTATTGTTTTATTATTTGTCAAATTCAAATTTAGTCAATTTGTTATCTTCAATACTGTTTCTCCAACTTATCTTTCTTTGGTCATATTGGTTTATTGAAAAAGAAATATTTCTTGTTTGATACCACTATTGGTTGTACCACCCGATAAAAATTCCTGATAGCGCCATACCCGATTCTGCGAAAAACGAACTCACTTAAGTTTTAGTAACAGTTACAATGAATATATCTATTATATGTGTAGCAGGAGAATAATTTTTTATATGTTCAAAATTGCCAAATCTCTATAATAAAGACTGGATAAAGTTGATATAAATGTAAATTTTCCAACTTTCTGAAGACCGGTTATCAGACTTGTTGCTAATCCGTGATTATCGAGCTCAGTATATTTCAGCTTATTTCTCATATTTGCAACTCTCCAAAGTTGAGAATTATAAAATACTAAGTCTATCGAATTTAGGTGTATCAAAAAAAGCGATATTTTGCTTATTGCTGATTTCAAAACTCCACATGACCCCGAATGCCGAAAACATGAACAGGCCCACGGTCTTTGTTATAAGCGGGATTAATAATAAATTGGTAATCAAGTGTTACCCATAGGAATTTATTAAACTTTGCATTGTAAAACGTTTCTATGATTCCTTCGTTGCCATAGGTTAGACTGCCATCACCGATGATAAAGCCATAGCCTCCTGCTTTTAAGAAAGTATGATGATCATTTGAGATGCCATTAAGTACCCCTGCTATTCCAAAAAAATCATCAGTTCTTTTCCATTTTGTTCCTTTCGTTGTAATACCTACATTGATTGTGTGGTCAATTTCTGTAAATGCCCATGTTGCGTACTTCCCGTCATTCCAGCCAATACGGCTAAAAATTCCCATGTCGGATGTAAGTTGTTGCTCTAGGTTGATACCAAAAGCATACTTATGTCCACCATATTGCTTATGCTCTTCTAATCCTTGTACCACATCTAATAAAAACTTATTACCAGTAGCAATTGCTTTTATTCCATCAGTATAAGATGGAGCCTGCGAATGTGTTCTGCTTATAATCAATCTTATTGCACTTGGCTTTCTGTTGATTGAAAATTTACGTTCAAATTCCAGTGTTTCTGAATGTGCTCCATCAAAACGGTATTCCATAAAATGATAGTTGGCAATACTTGGCACGGCTACTGATGAAAAACGTAAGCTCCATATTGGCTTGATCAATTCAGCTACTAATCCGAAAGTATAACCACGGGTATTGGCAGGATAGTCCCAAGCGCCGTTTGCCCATAAGCTCCAATTGAAGAACTGTAACCGAGGGTCTTTACTATAGCTATTATTATCAAAAAAATCGGCTATCGAAAACTTACCCGCACTGATAGTAATTCTATTCACGGGTATATAACTTGCTACTTGGTTAACGTTGTCTTCTACAAATTCATATTTCGTATTCTTAAGTGGAATATGCTGCTCCAAATAAGCCCTTGCTACAAACGCTCTTGGTCTTACTTCTCCAATACGGTATGTTTCTCCATTTAAGGCGCCTGCCACACCTGTAGCAAAGCTCAATCCATTTCCGCCAGATACTTCAGGGTTGAAATAGAATGCTGCACCTTTCCACAATTTTCTTCCTAAAAACAAAGTAGATGTAAGGCTTGTTGCGGTTGGCTCAACAGTATCGGCCAAGCTATTAGTTCCACTGTATGGTGCTTTGAATCCTGCATGCTTTTGACCGATCACCGTTAGTTGAAAATGATTTGTCCACTTACTTGTTTTTTTTGTTGTATCCTGAGCATCTGTTATTTGAACAAGTAATAATAGTCCTATTGCAATGAAAGTTTTTTTCATCGTAAATTATTTTAGTTAGTTAACAGATTATTACAGCCACTGATTAAACTTGCGGATATACCAGTTCTTCACTAATTGTGTAAGCACACAATAGCAAAGTAGTATCCCAATCAGCCATGGGAAATAAATGAATGGCAGCCGTTGCATGTTCAGTGCCTTTGCAAGTGGTGTAAAAGGAATGGCAATACCGATCAACATAATAGTGGATGTTAAAGCTACTACAGGAGCTGCTGCCCAGCTTTGAATAAATGGTATTTTGCGTGTTCGAATCATATGCACTATTAGTGTTTGCGAAAGTAATCCTTCTATAAACCATCCGCTTTGAAACAATGATTGTTGTTCAGGTGAATTTGCTTTAAAGAAAAAGAACATTAAGATAAATGTGGCATAGTCAAATATGGAGCTGATGGGTCCGATGCATATCATGAAACGCTGTATGCCTGACGCATCCCACTTTTTGGGCTTCTTCAAAAATTCTTCATCCATCCTGTCCCACGGAATAGAAATCTGAGAAACATCATACAGCAGATTTTGCGTGAGTAATTGAACGGGAAGCATTGGAAGGAACGGTAGAAAAGCACTTGCCCCCAGCATACTAAACATGTTACCGAAGTTGCTGCTTGCCGTCATTTTGATATACTTAATAATATTGCCGAATGTTCTTCTACCATAGATCACCCCTTTACGAAGCACCATTAAATCTTTCTCCAACAAAATAATATCAGCACTTTCTTTAGCAATATCCACAGCAGTGTCTACGCTAATGCCTACGTCTGCCTGACGCAAAGCTGCCGCATCATTGATGCCATCGCCCATAAAGCCAACGGTATGCCCCTTTTGTTGTAATACTTTTACTATACGCTGTTTTTGCACCGGACTTAACTTAGCAAGAATAGAAACATCATTAATGTGTACCATTAGTTCCTCATCACTCATTCGTTCTACATCTCCACCAAGCAAAATTTTATTTAATGGAATGCCAACATCTTTACAAATTTTACGCGTTACAATTTCATTATCACCTGTAAGTACTTTTATACTTACGCCAAGTTCACGTAATGCCTCAATCGAAGATTTTGCTGATGGTTTTGCAGGATCTAAAAAACCAATAAAGCCTGTAAGAATCATGTCTTTTTCGTCATCAACGGAATAAGTAAGGGCACGATCATCAAATTCTTTAATAGCAACCAATAAGACCCTCAACCCTTCCTCATTCAATCTTTTGGCTGTGTTCAGTACTACTTTATGCATGGCTGCATCTATTGGTACCACTTTATCACTTTCAATGTGTAACGTATGATCTTCGCCCGGGTCAAAAGCATGATTACATAAGTCCAGCATTTCTTCTACCGCCCCTTTACAAATCAACAAATGCTTGCCATTTCGCTTCTTGAGCACAACAGACATTCTTCTACGTTGAAAGTCGAAGGGTATTTCATCTACTTTCGCATAGTACTCTTCCACTTTAAGATAATCATGTACTTCTACGTGCTCAAGCACCGCTACATCGAGCAAATTTTTTAGCCCAGTTTGATGATAGCTGTTCAGGTAGGCCCATTTCAATACTTCTTCATCGTCTTCTCCATACATATTCAGGTGTCGGGTCAGTACAATTTTATCCAGCGTAAGTGTACCGGTTTTATCAGTACAAAAAATATCCATGGCACCAATATTTTGAATTGCATTCAATCGTTTTACAATTACTTTACGTTTACTCATATTTACTGCACCTTTGGCAAGGTTAGCTGTAACAATCATCGGCAACATTTCAGGTGTTAAGCCCACAGCTACAGCAATAGCAAAGAGTAAAGCTTCGAGCCAATCGCCTTTTACCAATCCATTGATAACAAAGATGAGCGGCACCATTACCAGCATAAATCGAATGAGCAGGTAGCTCACTTTCTTTACCCCTTTATCAAAACTTGTTTCGGAGCGATTACCAACGATTGCCTGGCTAAGTGAACCAAAATAAGTTTGATCACCCGTATTTACAATGATAGCCGTAGCGGTTCCACTTACCACATTGGTACCCATAAAACAAATATTATCCAACTCTAGTGGTGACAGGTCATTGGCATCACGAACGGTGAAAGGGCGTTTCTCGACTGGTAGTGCTTCCCCTGTTAGCATTGCCTGACTAACGAATAAATCTTTAGATTGAACAATACGGCAGTCGGCTGGTATCATATCGCCTGCTGAAAGTTGCACCATATCGCCGGGGGCTAAGGATAAAATATCGGTTTCAAACTTTCCCTGATCTTTCCTGATAACAGTGGCTGTAGTTTTTACCATACTCTTTAACTGCTCTGCTGCCCGGTTGCTTCGGTACTCTTGAAAGAAGCGAAGAAAAGAGCTGATGAGCACCATAATACTTACTAGTATTACGGTTTTGTAATCTCTGTTCTCCGGGTTTGCTATGATCACATCAGTGATGAGCGATATAAGGGCTATGGCAACAAGAATACCCGTAAAAGGAGTAATAAATGCATGGAAAAGTTGATTAAACCAAGAAGGTGCTTTTTCATGTTGAATTTCATTCAATCCATATTCTTTCAATCTTTCGTGTACCTGTGCTTCCGTAATGCCTTCTAAACTACTATCAAGCATTTCGAAATATAATTGCTCATCACTGCGGCTTATATTACGCAGCTTCTTTACGGCTTCTTCGTTCAACCCATTACCATTGCCATTGCCAATGGAGAGTTTGGATTTTATATTTTGCGTAACTGTAGAAAGCATATTGTTCTATTTTTTTCTTGATATAAATAATGAAATCAATACTACAAAAAGCATAGTTGACATTCCGATAATAGTGTAACGCAGTATCGGAATATTGTTGGAAGGGTGTTTATACCACACCACATTCAAATCAACTAGCCATACAGCTATGATGATGATAATATAGGCGTTAAGCCACTGAATTAAATTCTTCATATTGTTTAAATATCTGTTTGTTCTCCCACCACTTCCCAACTAACACTTGTCACATCTTTTTCTATTGTTAATCGTCCTGAAATTTTTTCCATTAGTGCTTCCTGCGGCGATACACTTCTGACATCGGCAGTAATAATTGCTATTCTGGGGTCCCCGTTGTCGGAGCTAACAAGCGACCGTAATAACAATCTTTCATCATTCCCTATAAATTCCATGAGTAGTACCCTTATGTGATTTTCAACTGTTTCGCGGCATTTGCAGGTAATTACGTAATCCGTTTGTGCAGTTTCTGATTTAACAAAAGGCAACTTGCTCAATTTCAAGCCAATAGGGCGAAGCAACAGGTGTGTAAAGATGATTGTAATACAAGCGATCACAGCTTGCATTGTTAAGCCCATGCCGGCCAAGCAACCCACAGCAGCGGAACACCAGATAGTAGCGGCGGTATTTAATCCCTGAACGGATTTACCGTCTTTCATAATTACGCCTGCCCCAAGAAAGCCGATGCCGCTGATAATATAAGAAGCAATACGACCTGTAGCATCTCCTCCGATAGTAAACGACAATAAAACAAATTGGGCGGCACCAATACTTACCAATGTATTGGTTCGTAAGCCGGCGCTCTTCTGCCTCCATTGCCTTTCTATACCAATAGCAGCACCCAAACCGAATGCAAGTAAGAGGCGAAAAATAAATTGATCAATGGTAAGTGTTATTATTGGCATAACTTTTGGCTTTGATCCTACAAATAGGCGTTGCCAAAGGCAGCCGGCTACTGTGTGGATAGTGAATAAATGAATCGGTTCGAATAGGTGTCCATTAATAACGGTGATTAACTGAGCAATTTTTTTCTATTGCGAGGCAAAAGTAGCACAGCCCCATTTCAGAGGCTGTTAGAGAAGCAACAGAATTTTATTAGAAAATTATTAGAGTCGTTATTTATCTTTTGGCAACTTGACGATAAAAGTGCTGCCCTTTCCTATTTCTGATTGAACAGCAATATTTCCTTTGTGTAAATGAATTATTTTTTGAGTAAGGGAGAGCCCTATGCCATTGCCTTCTGCAAATTGTTTATTTCCGCCGCGGTAAAACGGCTTGAAGATTTGTTCCATTTCATCAGGAGAGATGCCGATACCTTTGTCTGAGAACTGCAGTTCTATTTCTTGTGCATTTGGTTTGATAAAAACATTGCAAATTTTATCATCTGAATATTTGCAGGCATTTTCCATTAGGTTTATGAACGCTACTTTCAACAGGTAAGCATTCGCATGTAGATGCAAAAAATATTCATTACTAAAGCTATCATCATCAAAGTTGATAGTTATTTTATAATCTGTTTGCGAATGCAGCAGATCTGCTCTTGCATCCATCAACACTTCATCCATCCTGATTTCCTTAAAGGATATTTCTTGCGGATCATAACTTGCTTTGGCAAAGTCGAGCAGGCTATTACTTAGCCTAACCAATCTTTTTGTATCATTGGTAATATGGTGTATAGCTTCCTGATATTCCTGTACCGTTCTTGGTTTTGCCGCTGTTAGTTGTAATTCTGTGAGCATTGCGGTAAGTGGCGTTCGCAGTTCATGAGAGATGTTGGATACAAATGCTTTCTGTGCATCAAACGACGCTTCCAATCGGTCTAGCATTTGATTAAAAGTAATGGCGAGTGCTGCGATTTCATCTTTTCTATTACCTTCATTTACGCGTATATCAAGGTTAGCCGCAGTGATACGTTTTACCTTATCTATCAGTACTGCTACAGGCTTTAATGATTGTACCGAAAGAAAACGACCTGCTAAAAAAATAAGGATGATGGATACAACGAATAAGACGATCAAGGTATTTCGCAGTTGCACGAGTTTATTAAAACCATAAGCATCAATAGCGGCTGCGGTAATTGCATATTTCCTATTATTTATTCGGTACTCAAAGCCAACTACCTGCATTTTATTTTGTGAAAACCGGATTTCGCCAAGTTTTAAAATGCTGTCTATCATGCCATGGGTTTCTTTTACCTTATCCACATCAACTGCATCATGGTACAACAACTGGAAGCCGGTATCATAGATCGCCACTTCTTCCTGATATAAAATATTAGGTGCATTTCTATAAATCAATTGTAGCACTGAAGGCTGAATATTTGAATTAAACAGCAGATTTGCTTTTATCGTTGCCTGCTGTACCAGTCGTTTATAATACTCTTCTTCTCTTGTTTCAGCAGAAGAAAAGTAAATGACGGAGGCAAAAAGAGCGAAGAGTGCAGCCACAATTACAGTAAACAATATGGTTAGTCTTGTTCTAATCTGCATGTGCTTCCTGTTTTAAAATAAAACCCTGCCCCGACCGTGTATGGATAAGTTTGCCGGAAAAACCCTTGTCTATTTTGTTGCGCAGGTAATTGATGTAAACATCTATGAAATTGGTACCGGTATCAAAAGTGGTTTCCCAAACTTTTTCAGCAAGTTCGGTACGACTTAATACTCGTTCGGGGTTTTGCATCATGTATTCCAGCAATTTCATTTCCTTTGGTGTTAACGATATTTCTTGGCCTTTTCGCTTAAAGATTTTAGTATGTAGGTTTAGTTCCAGGTCGGCGTATTTTAACACAAAAACCTGACCTGATTGTTTCTTATTCTTTCGCTTAAGCAGTGCACGAATACGAACATGTAATTCACGCAATTCGAACGGCTTTACCAGGTAATCATCTGCACCCGCATCAAAACCTTCCACCTTATCGTCTGTTGTTCCTAATGCCGTAAGTATCAATATGGGCAGGTCGGGTTTTAAGGCACGTAGTTCTTTACACAAATCAATACCGTTTATTTTAGGGAGTATGATGTCTGTGATGATAAGGTCAAAATCATGTGTAACGGCAAGTTTCTTTCCCAAATAGCCGTCGAAAGCAACCGTGATAACAAACCCCTGTTCTTCTAAACTGCGTTTAATAAGTTCAGCTATTCGGGTATCGTCTTCTATGAGGAGAATTTTCATTTTCAGCAAAAAGCAAAAGATTAAAGCAGCAATTTATCGAGGTTCCGGTGTTGATATTCCTTTAACAGGTGCATCTTTTGGTAAGTTAGATACCCAAGTAATGGTTTCTACAACCGCAACATCAGGGTTGGGAAATTTTAGTGAAACAATATTTTGGGTCGTTGAGCATCTCCACTATTCCATGAAGTTACTTCTTCTTGTACTATTTTCTGAATAGTGATTGGTCTCATATTTATATTTTTAGTAAGTATACTGTTTTAAAATAATCCATAATAAAGCTAAACAAAAGTTTCATAAGTAGCTTCCGGGTATATATTTTCATACCCCTACATAGCAAGATTCGTAATTCCTGAGTTTTGAATATTCAGTACCTGTAATATTATGTGGCTTACAGCTACCAATAAATCAAAACAAAAATGGAAAAGGAAGTAAAAATTAAAACAAATTCTTATAAGTTAAATAAGTTGGGATACATCGCCTTCCTAGCTACTGGTATTGTGTTCTTGGTTTTAAAAGACTTTTCACAAGCAAGTATTTTTTGGGGCTTAGCGTTGATATTTGACCCTTTCAATCCCTCAAGACCCTTTCAGAAAAGACCCACTTATCAAAAAATATGGCTGATTGTACACCTTTTGATTATGCTAATATTGATTGTGCTGATGTTAACTGGGAAATAATTAATTAGGGATTCCTTTCTCGAATCTATAAGTATAAAACTTAAGTGCTAGTTTTTGCTTTCCCTTTCGATTTTTTCCCCATTAAATAATTTTCGCGGATTTTCAACAAGTCAATTTTGGAACTGTCGATAAGTAATTCTTTTACTATATCTAAAGGCATATCATCTGCCTTCGAAAAATTAATACACCCTTTTTGGAAATTCGCTTTGTGCAAAAGAGATTTATATTTTGTAAATAATACTGTTGAGCCATAAATCGGCATAATATGTAATGACATATAATTTTTCACACTCGCTAGTCCATATTTTATGAATCCTTTTGCTTTATAAACAATCATTTCTTTTCCCATCATAGGTTCAACTGTGGGGCTAACGGTTTTGTCTTGCTGAACAATTATTGAATGAATATCGGTCAGCAAACGATGTCTGTCTAAAGACTGTTTTGCAATATATTGTACAACTGTTGGGTCCATTTATATAATTACTCTATTTATCGAATACTGCGTTTTCAGCAACATCTCTAAAGTTATCCATATCATTTTGTACGCTTTCTAATTTAGCAGTTAATGAAACGATTGCAATTTTCCCTAATGGCAGTCGCAATGGTGGTGTATCCAGTTTAGTAATGTCAATAATAGCCCGTGCTGCTTTTATTGGATCGCCTTCTTGTTTACCGTCTACTTGCTTCATTCTCTCTCTAAATGCCCCGGCTGATGTGCTATAGTCGTCAATAATTACTTTAGCTTGTTTAAAAGAACTACCGGCAAAGTTTGTTCTGAAAGGTCCGGGTTCTACAATAGTTAATTTTATGCCTAGCGGTGCAACTTCTACTGCCAACGCTTCGCTGAACCCTTCTAAAGCGAATTTACTGGCATTATAAATACCGAAACCCGGAAATGCCTTAAAGCCGCCGTGAGAAGATATTTGAATAATGTGTCCACTTTTTTGTTTCCTGAATAATGGTAAGAATGCTTGTGTAAGTTGCAAAGTGCCAAAAAAGTTTGCCTCAAAAATTTCTCTTACTTCGGCTATGCTAGCTTCTTCAATAGCACCTGCTAAACCAAAACCGGCATTGTTTACGAGCATATCAACTTTACCAAATTTGTCTGAAACGAGCTTAACAGCATCTTTAATTTCATGTGGATCTGTAATATCTAAAGTCAATGCAAATGCTTTGTCTTTATACCGATTATTAAAAGCATCCGACTGTGTTTGATTACGAAATGTACCTATTACAAAGTCGCCATTTTCAATTACTGTTTCAGCAAGCGCTTTGCCCAAACCACTTGATATACCTGTTATAAACCAAATTTTTTGTATCATAAATAATCAGAAAATTATTTTGTTGAAAAGTTACAATAAATTTACTGTAGTTCAGCAGATAGCATTCTTATCCCTTAACTGCCTTTGATTGTACTACCGTTAGCTATACTTTTGCTATATCTTTGTTATAAGCTGTTTTTGCTAATTCACAGTCAAAGAAGATAGCCTGTCGAAACCAACTGTATTGCGGTAAATTTGTGGTGACACATCCGTATTCGTTTTAAAAAATCGGCTAAAGTAATACTCGTCATCATAGCCTAATTCATAGGCAATTTGCTTTACGGGCTTATTGGTTAAATACAGTTCACGTTTGGCTTCAATAATTATTCTTTCCGATATAAGAGATGTGAGCGTTTTATTAAGGTGTGTTTTTGTAATCTTTGCCAAGGCTTTTGGTGTTATACTCAATATCGAAGCATAATCACTTGCTGTATGTTTTTCTCTATAATTTTTTTCGATAGCTTCTTTGAGTGATTGTAATACAAAGGGCTCTTGTAAATGAGATGTATCTTTTTTGGCTTCTGAATATTGATCTGTTTTTAGCCTCGATGTTGTAATGAGAAATATTTTAAGGTAAGAAATCAATAATTCATATTGCGCTAGTGCAGTATTTTGCATTTCAGTTTGCATTTGCTGAATCAACATTTGCAAAGTAGGCCTGGTTTTCTCATCTAAAGCTACTATTGGTGGTTGATAAATATTATTAAATAAAACCCCATTACAAGCCACTTCCTGCTGATGTTTATGAATACAAAAAAAGTCTGGATGAAATTGCACCGCTATTCCACGCAAGTCGGTTTCGGGAATGAGCATAAAGGGTTGATAGGGTGAAAAGGCTAATAAGTTATTGCTGGCATATTGATATGTTGAAAAATCGGCTTTCAATTTGCCTTCGCCTTGTTGAATCCAAATCAGTGAATAGTAATTGTTTCGCTGAATATGATCAAAAAAATCATTGCTTTCGAAGGATAAAATCTTGAAAGCAAGGTTCCCGTTTTGTGGATTAACCAGCGTTAATGTATTTTGCGTATTCATTACAATTTTCTTTCTTCTTCCTTAATAGGTAAATCATTAATGCTTGCAAATCTTTTTCGCATTAATCCATTTTCATCAAACTCCCACAACTCATTTCCATAGCTTCTGAACCATTGCCCTTCGTGGTTATGCCATTCATATTCGAATCTTACAGCCATTCTATTTTCTCTAAAACCCCAAAGCTCTTTTTTCAATTTATAGCCTAACTCTTTTTCCCATTTTCGATTAAGAAATTGCTTTACCTCTTCTCTTCCAATAATGAACTCAGTTCTGTTTCTCCACTCAGTATCAATAGTATAAGCTAAACTAACTTTTCCAGGATCCTTGGTATTCCAGGCATCTTCTGCCATTTGTACCTTTTGCAAAGCAGTTTCTAAGGTAAAGGGCGGGAGGGGTAATTTTCTATTTTCCATAGTTTTTTATTAAGGAGGCTGCTTAAATGAATATAAGCAGCCTCTTATTAATTATCAAATGGCCTGCGCTACCGGAAAGTCAATTTCTACTTTAGTAATTGCGTGAACATAGTTCATAGCTGTTTTTTCGGCTACTAAAAATACTAACTCAATTACCTGACCTTTTGTATAACCTGCGTTAATAAAAGCATCTATAGCTTCCGTTGAAGCGAATCCCTTATTGGCAGTTATTTCTTTTGCTAATGTAACCAATACATCTAACCTTTTGTCAAAAGAGGCACTGCCCTTTCTAATTTCAATGGTCTGTGCTTCTGTCAAACCATTTAATTTACCTAATACGGTGTGTGCCGATTGGCAATACAAACATTCATTTACCTGACTAACCACCAAATTAACCGCCTGTTTTTCTTTGTTTGAAAAAGTAGTTTTGGCATTTTGAAAAGCAAGGTAATTGCCCAATGCTGTATCAGATAATGCCATTACAGCATATAGATTGGGAACCATTCCCAAAGCCTTATTGAGATTATCAAAGATCTCCTGATTATTTGCAGATACATCTCCTCTGCTTGGAACCGAAAAGTTTGCCATTTTTTTTGTTTTTTCTATGTCGTTATTGACGACACAAAAGTGCAATGACATAAGTGCCTAAAAAATGGATAAATGCCTTGAATAGATGGATAATTTTTCTGTACACGAATTAGGGGGTCAATAAACTTGTAAACTTTCCTACCGATACGCCCTTAAAGTAGGGAAATAATCTTATCAGCTTCCCTTTGCCCGCTAAGATAAGCCCCGTGCACTGTTCCCCGATATTGCCTATTCGTATGCTCTCCACCAAAGAAAAGTTTGCTATTAACCGAATTTGAAAGTGTATCGAAATCTGTAGTGGTTGTTCCCGTTGTTGCAAAAGAATAAGAACCGAATGTATGTGGATTAACTCCCCATTTTGTCCTCAAAAATGATGTTGGATTAGGAATACTGTTGCCGTAAATTGACTTTAGATGTGACATTATTTCGGTTGTAACCTGGGCGTCAGACAATGTTTCTGTTAATGCGCTATAATTTCCAAAAGCAAAAGTCATTAAAGCATTTTGCTGAACAAACTTATTCATATTCATAAAATAATTAAACTTCCCTTTTGTTTCCGGTGTATATCCGATGTATTGTAGTGTATTATCCCAAAAAATAGACGGGAATGTCAAGAGGAATTTATTAACAGAACTCATTTTTAGTTTGCTAATTGCTTGCAATTTATCATTAGGCAGTGCCGGGGTAAAATTTATGATATTGTTTTTTAAAACACCCAGCGGAACTGTAACTAAAACATAGTCTGCCTGATAGGTTGTAGTGCTTGTTGTAACTGTAACTTTTGCCCCCGAATAATCTATAGCGGAAACTTTCTCATTCAATAAGATATTAATTCCTTGAGCCAAATATTGAGCTACTTTATCGTAGCCATTTGTTATTATAACATCCGCTCCACTAAAATTATCGTCATCATCAAATTGATTAGATGAAAGATCTGATATATCAGCTCCGGTATCAAATTCCAAGTAAGCAGAAAGCATGTATTTCCAAAGCCTATCATTTATTTTGTTTGGAAACTGATTATTAAAAACAGTTTGAAAACTTTGATTAATATTTCCATTTGTTCTAACTGTATTTAAAGATGATTTGTATGCATTATAATTACTATCCAAAATAGTATTAGCATATGGTGCGCCATTACTATCAAACACATTAAGACTATTGTCATCCGTTAAAAAGGTGTTTGCACCTGCACTTGAGGCTAAAGATGTTATTGGATTTCCATTCGGCCCGTGTATCCAACTAGCCCCTTCATCAAAGGCAAACCCTAAGGAGTTATTCGTTCTTAATCTTCCGCCTATTTTGCTTTGAGATTCCAATAAAGTTATTTGAATGCCTCTATCTTTAAATTTTTTAGCTGCGGAAAGCCCTGCGATCCCTCCGCCAATAACTATAATTTTTTTATCAGTAGTTATACTATTTGTTGGGTCGTCTTTACTGCAACCCGTTAAAAAGGGAGGGAGAATAAGAGCTGCTGTTCCTCCCAGCATTGTCTGTTTAATAAAATCCTTTCTTTTCATAACTACTGTTATTTCTCTTCAGTAGTTGAATATATGAAATACAACGGTTCCTTATTTTAACAAAGGTGGAATTTAACAATGTAATATAGCTTGGGTGCTTATAAAATACGCTTTATAGCCGAAGAAAACCAACACTAGGCGAAAGTTTTTAATGTAAGCGTAAAAATAGTACCTGCACCTAATTCGCTTTCTACGCTTATTTGTCCATCTTGTGCTTCAATAAATTCCTTGCTGATTGCTAACCCTAACCCTGTGCCTTCTTTTTTTGTTCCCGGCACTCTAAAATAGCGATTGAATATTTTTGAAATATACTGAGATGAAATGCCCTGCCCGGTATCTTTTACTGAAATTTTTACCACATTTTTATCTTTTGTAATATTTAAAAAAATTATGGAGTTATCATAAGAATACCGAATTGCATTTGAAATAAGGTTAATTAATACCCAGCTAGTTTTTTCTTTATCAACTAGTATTTGAGGCAAATTGTCGTCACAATTAATATTAAATTTAATTTGTTTTTGCTCTGCCAGCATTTTAGTAGTATGTACTGCAAAATCCAAAATATCTTTGGGGTTAACGGGGGTTATAGAAAGTTCAATATTCCCGCTCTCTACCTGTGTCATATTTAACAACTCACTTGTTATTTTTAATAGCCTACCGGTATCTTCTTTTATACTTTCGATCAACTTTTTTTGTTCTGAATTGATAACACCAACTCTTTTATTTTCTAAAAGTTGTAAGCTCATTTGTATAGAAGATATTGGGGTCTTTAATTCATGCGATACGGTTGCAATAAAATTAGTTTTTGCAAAATCCAGTTCTTTGTATGGCGTAATATTTTGAAGTAAAATTACATTGCCAATTAGCTTTTCTTCCTTTTCTCCAGTAGGTGTAATTTTAATTGGAATAATCTCTTTTTCAAAATAGCTTTCCCTATTATCTGCATATATCTTTATCAGCATTTTATTATCGGTTAGGGTTGCTTCAGATGTAAATAGGTCTTGTATAAGCGAGCGAACCAAATCGTTCTTTACTGCTATATCTTGTACTAATTGCCCAATGACTTCATCCTTACTTTTTAATCCAGCTACTTTTATAGCAACATCGTTCATAAAAAGGATTCGCCTATTTTCATCTAACCCAATAACAGGGTCCTTTAGATTATTAATAAGTGTTTCAATACGTTTTTTTTCGATGGTTATTTTTTCAAGATTGCTATTTTTATATTCCCCCAATTTCTCTGCCATAGTATTAAAAGTGGAAGCTAATTCGCCAAATTCATTGTGTTTGTGAAAATGTACGCGTTGTGAATAATTTTGAGCAGCAACTTCTTTAAAACTGTGCGTTAGTTCTTGAATGGGGTTGGCTATATTACTTGGCAAATTAAATAAAAGTGTAAGGGCTATTAAGAAACAAAATGTGCCGGTAATGATTATCCAAATTGATGCATCGTCTACAGTACTTTGTGCTATCGCATTTTTGCGTTGAATAGCTTGCATATTTACCCATATAATATCCGTAATATCTGTTCTGATTTTCTTAATTATGGCACTATCATTTCTATTCCGCTTTAATTGTGCAAAATCAGCTGTAAGTTTATCTGTCAATTCCTGTTCACCAATTTCGGTAACATTGTGTTGTTGTTTATTTAAATTATCCTGAAAATGCTTCATGTCAGCATCACTGATCGACCCCTCGTTTAATGAAATTAGCATCTCTCTTGAATAATCAAGTGTGTTATAGTTGGCCACTAAAATCTCTTTCGTATCACCTGAAAGTTTATTGATATAAAAGTTGCTTATCACTGTAAGCAAGGTTATCAGTATAAACAGGAGCCCTATGCCGAGATTTAATTTTACTTTAATTGTCATTAACTTAGTATTATGAGATCAATATTACTTGCTGATAATTTTTTTAATAATTCATTAAAAATATTAGTAGCTAAGATTATTTTCACTAACCTTATATGTGGTTTCCCGATGCAGATCGTTGTTATACTCCTTTCTTCAGCCTGTTCAATAATTGCCTTTGCAACTTTTACATTTTCTACTTTAATAATTTCTGCACCCAATTCGGTTGCCAATTTAAAATTGTTTATCAAGTATCTTTGCTTATCCAATGCAATTTTGTCTGCACTTTCTTTAGGTGTTTGTACATATAACACATACCATTTACTGTTATAATAGTTTGCTAACCGAGCTGTTTTTCTTATAACGTTTTTAGCGGTTTTATCATTGCTACTTATACAAGCTAAAAAACGTTCATGTTTAATAGCGTGTACTTTTGTAACCTCTGTTTCTACTTTTCTTTCCACTTGCGATGCAACCTCTTTTAGTGCAAGTTCCCTAAGCTGTAAAATATTTGAGGGCTGAAAAAAATTCTTGAGAGCAGACTCAATTTTTTCTGCCTCGTAAATTTTACCTTCTTTTAAACGGGCAATAAGTTCATCAGCAGTTAAATCAATATTAACCACTTCATCTGCTTGTGCAATTACACTATCGGGTATTCTTTCTTTTACTTCAACATTGGTTATTGCTTTAATTTCTTCATTTAAGCTCTCTATATGTTGAATATTAACCGCACTGATCACATTGATCCCTGCATCTAAAATTTCAATAACATCCTGCCATCTTTTGGCATTAGCACTCCCTTCAATATTGGTATGTGCTAACTCATCTATAACTACTACTTCTGGCCTAAGGCTTATGACAGCCTGAACATCTAATTCTTCTAATTCTTTCCCTTTATAAAATAGTTTTCTGCGAGGTATTACCGGAAGGCCTTCCAATAAAGCTTGTGTTTCTTTTCGGTTATGCGTTTCTATATATCCAATTTTTACATCAATCCCATTTTTCAAAAGAGCTTGTACTTCCTGCAACATTCGGTACGTTTTTCCTACACCGGCACTCATACCAATGTAAATTTTAAACTTTCCACGCCTCGATTTTTTTATCAAGTCAAGAAAATGTTGTACACTATTTTCTTTGTTGCTCATTGAATATACTTTGCCTATTATTCAAAAATTCGCTATATAATTTTACAACCGAAATAATATTGCGAATATTATTCGGCTTTCAGATTTTACTAAATCGGGTCTCCAGTTTGGATCCAATACTGAAGTGGTGTAACCTGTTTGTGAAGTTACGCCACCGGCACCTGCAAAGTATCCAACACTTGATTCTCTGTGCACATATTCGAAACGGAATGTTATACTTTGATTTGGCATATAATCAAAATTGGTTGAGGCATCCCAGCCATGAAATTGGTCGCCCGGATTAGCACTGAAAGGGAAAGCACCTTCGGTTTGTGTAGGATTAGTAGGGTTAGGAAGTGGGCTTGCCTGACCTGTTGGATAAAGCACTAAATATCTTCCGGGATTATTCATTAATCCACCACCAATTGTCCAAGCCATCGTATTTTTATTGAACCAAATTCTATTGTAAAACATGGCACTTGCAAAGTATTGTGCAGGGCCTTTGACATCATCATCTTTAAATCCATTTACACCACCTCCTTTTTCAAAACCAAGATCACCGGTTAAAGAAAAAGCCATTTTACTGATTCCTTTAGCGGTTGGTTTATTATAATATCTTAACAAGAAACTGTTGTCTGAGTGAAATCTTATTCTATCGGGAATACCGGCTGCGTCCGTGCCGTAATAGTTATTGGTCAGTAATTTTACATTACTGTTAGATGACATATATGTAAAGTTGAAGCCAATACCCGGCATTTTATTAAACTTACCATAGCTTTGCCATCCGTTAATGATCCAAGGTTCGATCTTGATATTTTTAGTTGGAAAAATCTGAATACGCACGCCATTAAAAAACCAGGGTGTATTGTCTGAAGTATACGAAGCCTGATACTCCCAATTTTCCGGTTGATAATACGAGTTTAAACCAATATAACTCATAAACATTCCTGCATCAATATTAATCCCATACCACTTATTAATGTGATAGCCGGCATAAGCTTCACTTAAATAGCGGTAAACATTTGCAAGTTCATATTGGCCACGGTAAGGGCTGTAGTCATTTCGAGGTACAACAATTGAACGTGTACCAAACTGTGTCATTACCCTTGCCCTTGCATTTTTATAGAAAAAGTCACCCCCAAAATGAAGTGCAGATAATTGCACTTCATTATTACGTGCCAAAGCTGTAGAACCTACTACTGTATTATCATTAGGATTATTGAAAGAGTGAGTATAATTTACGTCCATTAAAATGCTGGGTGTAAAAAATTTCATATCCTTGAATACAGAGTATTCTCTTCTATCACTTCCGTTTTGCCAGGTCTGGTCAATCCCATCGAAAGGTATTTTTTCTACGACAGTTGTGGTATCTTTTTGTGCGTTAGCCAAGCTTAAAATTAAAAAAAGCGATACGGTTGTTAGTATATTCCTTTTCATTTTTTGTATTTATTTAATATTATCCAATGCTAAATTGAGTCTTAATACATTTACTTTTTTAGTTCCCAATAAACCTGCTAAAGGTTTTTCTGTTTGTTGATCAATGAGTTTTTGCAAATCATCTTCCTGTATATTTCTGATTTTTGCTATTCTTTTAACCTGAACTTTTGCAGCTTCAACTGAAATATCAGGATCCAATCCACTGCCACTGGCTGTTACAATATCAGCCGGGATATCTGATTTTTTTATATCGGGATTATGCACCAAGAATGTATCAATTCTTGATTGTATATCCTTTAAATAATCAGGGTTAGTAGGCCCTTTGTTACTGCCACCGGAACCGGCTGCATTATATGCTACCGCCGATGGGCGTGAATAAAAATATTTGTCGTTAGTAAAAGACTGCCCAACATTCGCGTAGTAAGTTTTACCATTTTGCGTAATAATTTGCCCTTTCCCTTTATTAGGTGCTAACTGAGCAAAACCTAGAATAACTATTGTATAAATACCTGCAAAAAATATCAAACAAACGATGGTAAGTCTTATAGCAGGAATAATATCCGATTTCATTTTGTTATTAATTGAGTGTTGAAAAAATATTATAAGAAAACTGCAACCAGTAAATCAATCAATTTTATACCAATAAAAGGAGCGAGAATACCACCTAAACCATACACCAAAAGGTTTCTGCGAAGTAATGCTGCAGCACCGATTGGTCTGTACGATACCCCTTTTAATGCTAATGGAATTAGAATAGGGATAATGATTGCATTAAAAATTACGGCCGATAAAATAGCTGTTTCCGGACTGTGCAATTTCATAATATTTAATGCCTGTAAAGAAGGGATTGCAACTATGAATAAAGCAGGTATGATAGCAAAATATTTTGCAACATCATTAGCTATTGAAAAAGTTGTGAGTGTACCTCTTGTCATGAGTAATTGCTTGCCGATTTCAACAATTTCGATCAACTTGGTTGGATCATTATCAAGATCTACCATATTCCCGGCTTCTTTTGCAGCCTGTGTTCCACTGTTCATCGCAACACCCACGTCTGCCTGTGCCAGTGCAGGTGCATCGTTTGTTCCATCACCCATCATGGCAACTAATCTCCCCTCACTTTGTTCTCTTTTTATGTAATTCATTTTATCCTCAGGTTTTGCCTCTGCAATAAAATCATCTACACCTGCTTTTTCAGCAATAAACTTAGCTGTTAGAGGATTATCACCGGTAACCATTACCGTTTTAATTCCCATTTTTCTTAACCGTTCAAAACGCTCCTTAATACCTGTCTTAATGATGTCTTGTAATTCAATCACTCCAAGTACTTGCTCGTTTTCTGCAACCACTAATGGCGTACCACCATTACTTGAAATTTGGGTAACCCTTTCGGCTATTTCCTGAGGTACTATATTTCCGGCTTTTTCGCAAAGTGCCTTGATAGCATCCGAAGCTCCTTTTCGGATCCTTGTGTTTTCAAAATCAACCCCTGAACTGCGGGTTTCTGCTGTGAAGTTTATAAATTTTAGATTGGACACTTGATAGCTCAAAGGATTAATTCGAGCCAATTCAATAATAGATTTTCCTTCAGGTGTTTCATCTGACATGGAGGCTAATACAACACACTTGATAAAATGATTTTCATTAACACCATTTGCAGGATATAAATGGGTTGCTTTACGATTCCCAATTGTAATTGTGCCGGTTTTATCTAATAATAATACATCAATATCTCCGGCAGTTTCAACAGCCTTACCACTTTTTGTAATTACGTTTGCCCGTAATGCTCTATCCATTCCTGCAATACCGATCGCAGATAGTAAGCCTCCAATTGTTGTTGGAATTAAACAAACAAATAGTGATATAAATGCAGCAATGGTAATAGGTGTATTAGCATAATCTGCAAAGGGTTTGAGCGTAACAGTTACGATAATAAATACGAGAGTAAAGCCAGCCAATAAAATTGTTAATGCAATCTCATTTGGTGTTTTTTGACGGCTTGCACCTTCTACCAATGCAATCATCTTATCCAAAAAGCTCTCGCCTTGTTCGGTGTTTACTTGTACAGTTATTCTATCGGATAGCACTTTTGTACCGCCGGTTACAGAGCTTTTATCTCCACCGGCCTCCCGAATAACTGGTGCAGATTCTCCGGTTATAGCACTTTCATCTATTGTTGCTAAGCCCTCTACAATTTCACCATCCATTGGAATGATATCACCTGCTTCGCAGAAAAATAAATCGCCTTTTTTCAGTTGTGATGAAGGGATGATTTGCACTTCATCTGAGTAAATTTTACCTAGAGATGAAACCTTCTTTGCAGGAGTTTCTTCTCTGGTTTTTCTTAAGCTATCCGCTTGTGCTTTTCCTCTTGCTTCTGCGATAGCTTCAGCAAAATTTGCAAATAATAAAGTGAGTAATAAAACAAGAAATATGGTAAAATTATATGTAAAACTACCTTGCGATTTTTCACCAGCTAAAATCCAAATACAAACGCAAAGCATAACAATAGTGCCGATTTCAACAGTAAACATTACCGGATTACGAAACATTGTTTTAGGATTCAGCTTCACGAAAGACTGTTTTATAGCTTCGCTAAGCAATTCTTTTTTAAATAAAGTAGATTTATTATTGTTAGACATTTTATATTATTTTATAGAAAAAAATTCTGCTATTGGACCAAGGGTAAGCGCAGGAAAGAAAGCTAGAGCTGCCAAAATCGCAATTACTGCAAATACCATTAAACCAAAAGTGGCGGTATCCGTTTTTAAAGTGCCTGCACTTTCAGGGATATACTTTTTATTGGCTAAAATACCTGCAATGGCTACAGGTCCGATAATAGGTAGATATCTCGCCAATATCATTACGATACCACAGCTAATATTCCAAAATAGTGTGTTATCGCCTAATCCTTCAAACCCACTACCATTATTGGCACTTGATGATGTAAATTCATAAAGCATTTCACTGTAACCATGATAACCGGGATTGTTTAACCACCCGGCGTATAAGGTTGGGTTATGTGCATACAAATAACTTGAAATTGCAGTTGATACAAGAATTAATAATGGGTGCAATAAGGCTATGATCATAGCAATTTTCATTTCTTTGGCTTCAATTTTTTTACCCAAAAATTCCGGTGTCCTTCCCACCATTAAGCCACTTATGAATACTGCCAAAATGATGAAGATGTAAAAGTTTAAGAAGCCGACACCCACACCGCCATAAAAGCAGTTTACCATCATTCCAAGCATTTGGTTCATACCGCTAATGGGCATATAACTATCATGCATGGAATTGATGCTTCCTGTTGAAATTACTGTAGTGGCAATACTCCAATATGCAGAAGCTGCTGTACCAAACCTTACCTCCTTACCTTCCATACTGCCCATTGTTTGGGAAATGCCCATTTTTGTGATAGTAGGATTACCTTTCATTTCAGTAACTAGTGTAGGTATAAGTAACATCAGAAAACCGATCGTCATTACACCGAATATTACCCAAGCTAACTTTCTTCTTTTCAGTACATAACCCAATGCAAAAACCATTGCAATGGGAATGAGCATTTGTGTAATAATTTCTATGGCGTTGGTAAAGTAATTAGGGTTTTCTAACGGGTGTGCTGAATTAGCACCAAAAAAACCACCACCATTTGTACCCAAGTGCTTGATAGCAACAAAAGCGGCAACGGGTCCCCGACTTACACGTACAGTATCGCCTTGCAAGTTTGTGATCATGTCTTTACCTTCAAAAGTCATAGGCGTACCATTAAAAACTAACAATATTGCGACTATTAAAGAAATAGGGAATAAAATTCTGGTACAGGAGCGGACAAAAAGGAAGTAGAAGTTCCCTAGTTTATGAGTTGTCTTTTCTTTCATGGCAAAAAATACAACTGCTGTTATGGCTATACCAGTGCCTGCACTAATAAATTGAAATAGTATTAATACCAATTGCCCTAAATATGAGATCCCTGTTTCCCCTGAATAGTGTTGCAAATTGGTGTTACAGATAAAACTTATACTTGTATTAAAAGCAAGATCCGGACTCATTGACGGGTTATTGTCGGGGTTGAATGGAAGCCAAGTCATATTCATCAATACAAACATTCCGAACAAAAACCAAACAAGGTTAAGGGTAAGCAATGCAACAAGATGTTGCTTCCAATTCATTTCGTTATCAGGATTGATACCACTTAGCTTATAAAATAGTTTATCAACGGGGTTAAGAATTTTATCTAACCAGGTTTTTTCATTAATGAATACTTTGCCAATGTATCGCCCAAGCGGTATGGCAAGCACAACCACCATTGCATACATCAGTATGACTCCAAGAATTTCTGTGTTCATACTTACTGTGTATTAAAATTTAAGAAAGGTTTTTAGTTTAAAGTAAACGATAGACAGCAATGCCAATACGAATAAGATGAGATAGATAATTGCCACCGCTTCTTTTACTTTTTCCCGTTTCATTTTTAGAATTTTTCGGGCTTAATGAGTACATAGCACATATAGCTAAATACCCCGATTGCAATAAAGAATAATACTGTCATATTTTTTCAAAAAATTTAATGGATGAAAAAAAGAGGGCAAAACCCAAAATACCTGCAAGGACTAAAATGGCTGTGAGCATAATCGACTAATTAATTTAATGTGGCTAGAAATAATCAATCTCTATTCCATCCGGATTTGTATGGGCTGAAAATCACTGATATATTGGGGTTTTATCTTTTTGAAAAGAAAAAGAAACTAAAAAACCCTTTCGTTTTGAAAGGGTATATACTATCGTTTTGAAAGGGTCACTTTATTTGGTATTCATCCAATTTTCGATATAAGGTAGTCAGTGCAATATTCAGCAACTTTGCCGTTTCAGTTTTATTGCCATTGGTGTAATTCATTACCTTTTGAATGTGGATTTTTTCAGCGCTTGCGAGATCAAATGCAGATAATGTTTTTTCTTTTACATCATTGGGATTACATTTTTGAAATTCTGTTGGCAAACTATCTGTTTCTAATTCTGCACTATCTGTAAGAATTACACTTCGTTCAATTACATTTTTTAATTCCCGGATATTTCCTTTCCATATATGCTGCTTCAATGCTTCTAGATATGATTTTGAGATACTCGTAATTTTTTTATTTGTTTTATTTGCAAACATTAGTAGAAAATGTGTTGCCAACTCTTCTATATCAATAATCCGCGTTCTTAATGCAGGTAAAGCAATTTGAAAAACGGCAATGCGATAAAATAAATCTTCACGGAAATTTCCTAGTTCAATTTCTTTTTGTAAATCTCTGTTAGTGGCTGCAATAATGCGAACATTAACTTTAGTTTGCTTACTGTCGCCAACTTTTAGAAATTCACCTGTTTCCAAAACCCTGAGCAGCTTTGCTTGCAGTTCTAGTGGCATTTCGCCTATTTCATCTAAGAAAACAGAGCCATTATTGGCTTCTTCGAAAATTCCTTTACTGTCTCTTATAGCACCTGTAAAAGCACCCGCTTTATGTCCGAACAATTCATTTTCTAACAATTCTTTGCTAAATGCAGAACAGTTTACAGCAATAAAATTATGTTTACTTCGTGGGCTTGCATTATGAATGGCCTGTGCAAATACCTCTTTACCTGTTCCTGTTTCGCCTATGAGCAAAACAGTTGCTTCTGTTTGGGAAACTTTTTTTGCCTCTTCAATAGCTGCCTTTATAATTTTTGACTTTCCGATTATGTTTTCAAAAGAATGTTTATTTCCTAGCTGTTTTTCTAACTGCAAAACTCGTTTTGCGAGTAATACTTTTTCGGCAGCTTTATAGAGTAATGGGATTATTTTATTATTGTCATCCCCTTTGGTAATATAGTCAAATGCGCCATTTTTAATAGCTTGTACACTATCCGGAATATTGGCATAAGCAGTAAGTAATATAATTTCAGTAGTTGAATATTTTTCTTTTAGCATCTTTGCTAAATCAACTCCATTCCCATCAGGTAATTTAACATCACTAAGCACTATATCAATTTCGTTTTGGCTCATTTTTTTTAATGCAGACTTGCAGTCGCTAGCTTGCAGGACTTCAAAACCCTCTAAGCTGATAATTCTTGTCAGTAGGGTTCTCAACTTTTCTTCATCATCTATTACTAATACTTTGGATATCATCTTTTACTGAGTTTTCTATTCTAATGCTATGTCCAGTCTTTTCCTATAATTAGCAGTGCAATGAATAGCGAAAAGTGGCGTCATATCATTCAGGGATCGATGTGCTTGATTACAGTTATATTCGATTCCACCGCATCTTCTTTTTACAATGTAAACCAAGTTTTGGAGCACTATATTTTATTTTTCGCACTCTTTTTTTAGCAAGTCGAGCCAAGTCTGCATACCTTTTTCCAGGTTCTTATTAAATGACTTTTTTAGAAGTTTAGCGAAAAAACCTTCCATGCTTTCATCAACGGAAACTGTTGTCTGTCCATTAATTTCTGTTAATCTCCAGTTGTGTATTGCAAAAATACCAAAAGTTTTTCCAGTCCACCCAAATTGTCTATATGGTTCAACTGTATGTAAAGTTGAATGAATTTTCGCTCCTCCCGTTTTCCAGTCGAAAGTTGTTTCCGGTTTCAATTCGCCATTTAATTTGGGGTTTTTAATTTCCGCCTGCCAAGTTGCCCATTTGTCTATATTGGTCATAATTGACCATACTTTTTCACTATTAGCATTGATAGTGATTGTTTTGCTGCATTTTACCGGTGCATTGTTGTTGATACTTTTCATTTTTAAATTGTTTTGTGCAGATGAACTTGCGGACACCACAAAGCCCATTGCGATTAAGAAGATTGATTTTGTAAGCATTGCATTTCTTTGTTTAATTAACAATGCAAAAATCAATTCAAAAGCAAAGCCTTCGCTTGACAAAAATCAAGAAGTTTATAAACTGGCTTTCTTCCTTAATCTACTTAGGGTTTCAGGTGCTATTCCGAGCATAGAAGCTAAGTATTGCAGTGGCACCTGATTAAACAGCTCTTTATTAAAATTGAAAAGTTGATTGTACCGTTCTTCTGCAGACATGGAAAGATGTTGTAGAATTCTATCTTCTAAAATTGTAAAGCATTTTGCAATAAAAAGTTTTTCCAATGAAGACCACCCTGAAACTACTTCTCCAATTTTTTGATAGTCTTTAGTATCAATTACATAAAGCTCACAATCTGTCAATGCCTGAATATTCCAACGTGCTTTTTGTTGAAAAACGAAACTTGCCAAGTCCACAACAAAATAGCCTTTTGTTGAAATCCATTTAGTAATTTCTTTATCTTCCACAAAAACAAACTCTCTTATAATTCCTGCTTGCATAAACCCAAGTCTATCGCAATATCTTCCTGTTTTTAAAAAGTAGTCCCCTTTTTTAAGGGTCACTGGTTTAAAGAAAGAACTAATTCTAGATAAGTCATCAATACCTACTCCAAAAAATGTTTCTATATATTTTTCAAGTTCTGTCATTACAAGTAGTGTTTTAGCTCCTTATTAGGACACTTTATTTATTTTAAAAATAGAAATAAATACTAAGGCTGCTGCAAGCAGACTGAAAACCATTGCCATAGGGAAAAAGAATAATAGTTCATCAACTGCTAACAATACAATAGCAACTCCAACAAGCCAGAGGATTTTTGTAGCTCTATTTTCCTGCCAATTTGAAATTGTCCATAAGATGGAAACAATAAGCAGAAGAAAAATTGCTCCTGCATAGCCATGTCCGGAAAAGAAAGATGCCATAGTCGAATCTTTTCCTTGAAACGAAAAATGGGTGTCTTGCATTTTCTGAACAATGTCAAAAGGAATCTTACCGTTAGGTTTGCGCCATGTTACAATAGCCAAAGTATGTCCGATGGCATGAAGTAACATGATAATTGCTGCAATTCTAAGCAGAAGTTTTGAGGTAATCTTTTGCATGTCTGTTGATTTTACCAATAAAATTAGGTTAAAGTAGTTGCTTGTCAATACATACCACTAACCAACAGCGCTTGCCCAAGTGGGGCAAAGATTAAATACATTACCATTCCTCTTTTTCGCTTGTTCGCTGATAAGGCGGTGTTAGTGTAGCCCACCGCTCTGCAATTTTCCCATCCGCTAATCGCCATAATACAAAACCCCTAAACTGAATTTTCTTTCCTTCTAGGGTTGTTCCTGTCCAAATATTTCTAACCATTACCTTATCCCCCTCAGCTATGATATCTTCAATGCTTACAGTTATGTCGGGTATATATTTATGGACTCCCTCCATCATAGTAACGGCAGCCTGCGGACCTATGGCAATACCACCGGCTTCATCGTGGTCAAGAAAATCGGTTGTCATATTTTGAAACGCAACGGCAACATTTTTCTTATTCACGAACTCTTCAAAATGATTTATAATAAACTGCTTGTTATATTCGGTCTGATCTTTCATTTGATTTTGATTTCTAATATTTTTGCTTCTTCGATTCCGGTAGCAGGTGGTACTCCCATACCCCCACAAGTGGGTACATACAAAATAGTTTTACCTTCTTTGCTCTTTTCAACTACAACAGATGTTGCCCCTGCCGCTCCATTAGAAAGTTCTGCAACAACAGTAATTTTTTTATCCGGACTTATCTTAATTACTCTGTTAAAAACATTAGTGGCACCATATATATTTCCGTTTTCATCAAAAGCAAAATCATCTACCGAAGCACCTGACACATATACTTCGGGTGTACCCGCTTCGTTATTCACAATTGGTACTTTTACAATCACTCCTTTGCCTGTATTTGATATATAAAGATTATTGTTATAAACCTTTAATCCATTAGCCCCGGGCAATGGGCTTTTTTCATCAATGCGCGCCAGCAAATCATTTTTTAACCATACTTTTATTGATTTATCTTGCTTATTTAAAAGCCAAATACATCCTGCATAAGAATCTGCAATCAAGTATCCGTTTTTTCCAAACTCAATGATACCATTCGGAAACATACCTCCATCAATGGAGGTGAATACAGATGTATTTTTCTTATTATCAACTATAAAAATGGATGGCTTACTCGTAGTATCCCAACCGGTTACTAAAAATTGGTTTGCTCCATATTTGGCTATACCGGCAATTTTCCCTTTAACCTGTGCATAGTTTTCTGTATTCCCACTTTTAGATACTTTAAGAATTACACCTACCGGATAGTTTGTTATATAAAAATTACCATCATTGCCTTTAACAATGTTTTCTAACCAAGTATTTTTGGGATAGTGTGCAAAGTTTTTTGTAGGCTGAATTTCTTTGGGTGTGTTGTCATAAATTGGTGGTAATCCCTGACCAAAAATTGTAGCTGTTAAGCTCAACAGAAAAGAAGAAATTAAAATTGACTTTTTCATTTTATTTATTTTTTAAAATTGAATATTTAAACCGTATGTGAGTCTAAAATTATCTTTTGAAACATTTGTGGCAACAAAATTCTCATAGCTATTCACAGCACTTGCCCTTATTGCTAAATGTTTTGCAATCGAGTAGTCTACATTTCCTATGATAAGCCACCTTTTGTCGGTTAACTTTTCAAAGGGGGCTTGATA
The DNA here is from genome assembly GCA_017537025.1 of Sediminibacterium sp. Classification (GTDB taxonomy): domain Bacteria; phylum Bacteroidota; class Bacteroidia; order Chitinophagales; family Chitinophagaceae; genus Sediminibacterium. The sequence goes on along the minus strand of JAFWCB010000008.1, from coordinate 28,945 downwards.
AAAAATATCGTAGCTTATTTTAAATTTTTCAATGGTGTGTTCGCCTTTAATTCTTACATAAAGTTGTTCTTCGTTTTTACTGTAAGGATTTATTCCATCAATTGATGGAACAAAAGCACCATTCTCATAATTTGTATTTTCGTGGCTATAGCCTAAAGCAAACTTTAAAATTTGATTTTCTTTCTTCAGTAAATTAAAAACTACTGCAGCCGATAGCGTATAACGGAAATTTATTTTTCTCAAAAAACTTTGCTCAAAAGCAGTTCCAATGGCGGGGTAAATGGCTTTGTTTTGATGATACCTAAAAATAATATTCTCTAAATACTCTCCTTCTACCTGTTTACCCGGCTTGGTACTATAAGCAATGCTTGTTAATGGCTCGATCTGATATTTTTGCGTACTAATCTTTAGTACTGATAAAAGTGAAAATACGGTTCTGTTTTCATCTCCCGTTTGTACGATACCCGTAGCAGCAACAGAGCCTTTGAAATTGATCGTATCTTTAGCCGGGTTTTGAGAAAATGCAGTAAACCCGAATAACAGTATGCTACAATATACTTGTAATAATTTTGAGAAGTATATCCTAACAATAACTTTCATTCATTAAACTATAATAGCATACTACAAATAAAGGTGGTAATGCCGATAGTTTTCATTAACAAAAGATAAGAAATTGAGGTTATGGCTTTTTTTTCAGTCTGCTTCTTATTCTGCTTAAAGATATAGGCGTTATTCCAAGATAAGTAGCTATTTGATGCTGGGGGATGCGGTTTATCAGAGAAGGGTTATTTTTCTGTAAATTAGAATAGCGTTCTTCAGGTGTTTCAAGAATTTGTGCAGTAAAAGAATTGTGAATTGCTTCAAAACGCTCTTCCATCATTTTTCGAAAAAAGGCATTTGCTTTTGGAAGTTTTGTGTATAATTCTTCCAGCTTATTATAGGAAATAGATAAAACTTCACTGTCTTCAGCAGCCTCAATAAAATGTCTGCTGGGTTTTTGCCCGATAAAGCTTTCGCAAGCATTCGTGAACATGTCTTCTGTAAAAAAGTAGGCTGAAATTTCTACGTCTTCTTTTACATAAAAAACTCGCATGCAGCCCTTGTTAATGTAGTATGCTTTTTGGGCAATTTCGCCGGCCTTTAAAATAACTGTTTTTTTAGGGATAGACTGCTCAGTAAAATAACCAGTTACCAAATTTATTTCTTTGGTTGTAAGATCAGAATTTTTTGAAAGCCTTTTTCTTAAATTGTCTGTTGCCATATCGATTTATTTAAGAGACTGCCACTTTAAGCTTACTAATATCGTTGATGTGATAGCGCAAGCTACTTTTTGCTGCAAGTCATCAGTAGTGATTTCTTTTTCAGGCAATCATTTTTTTGGATCAATCCTATGTCTAAGGTAAAGTTTTTGTTGTTTGTCCAATAAAATTACTCAGATGATGGGCTATTATTCTTTTCTCTCGGTTTTAAGCCGTATAAAATTCTTGTTATAATGAAAGGCTTAATAATAAATCTATAAATAGCAAAAACCGCTATGAATGTAACAGCCAGTAAAATAAGTAGTTTTAAAAAGATAGGAATAGGTAACTGAACAATATAGAAACCTAATGTAACAATTATTGTCTGATGCAAAATGTAAAAGGGATAAACCGCCTGATTTGTAAATTGCAAAAAGCGATTACTGAAATTAAGATATTTTTTAGCAAAACCAAGTGCAGCCAATATGAGTAGCCAAATATGAATTGAATTCAAGGTTCCATACAAATAAAGCATTAAATCATTTTGTTTAGGTAAATTGAAACTCCACCAAAAATTATAAAATAAAATTATTATACAAAGAACCGACGTGATTAAATAGTGATACTTATATCTTTCACAAGTGTTCCAGAATTTTTCTGAACCACCCAGCAAGTAGCCATAAAACATCAGCGTTATTGAAAAAATAAACAAAAACCAATCATCCAAAAGGCTTTGCTGTTCAGGATATTTAATAAATAAAGTAAAATAATAAAATGCGAGTGGTAGGAACAATAAAGGTGTTATAAGCCCTCCTGATAATTTATCGGCTAAAAAACTTTTAAAAGTTTGCAGTACTCTGATTTTAAAAAGTGAAAATACGGGAATCAGTACTATACAGAAAACAAACAGATAAACAACAAACCACATGTGGCTCCATGTAAGCGCTCCTTCGGGGTAAGGTATCATACGCCACACCTGCGGATAAAAATTAAAATAAGATCCGGTTATCCTCCCTTTTTGCAGCCACTCAAAATATACCTGAAACGGTATTGTAAAAAACATGGCAAATAATAAAGGAATGAACAACCTTACAATCCTTTCGCCTGCGAATGCAAAAACCGACCTTTTTACAAGTGAATAATGGATGCCCACGCCGGCAACAAAGAATAGCAACGGAAGCCTCCATTGATGTAACCACCAGATAAGGCGGGTTAAACCAATAGATTGTTCTTTATTTTTAATTTCCCATCCAAAAGTTACAAAGGGCATCGCACAATGAAAAAAAATTAAAGAGAAAAATGCTAATACCCTTACCCAGTCAACAAAATATTTGCGTTGTGCCATTTTGGTCTTTCTTGTTATACGTTTAGTAAAGATTAATGTTACTGTATCATATAAATACAAGCGTCAGCCATCTGACCAATAAAGATCTAATTAAATACGTTGTTGAAGTTATATGCGAAAATTTTTTATATATGCTGTTTTATAAAGTCAGTTGTTACAACAGTAGCGAACTCTCCGTTCAAACTAGCTAAAGCTGTTTCATGAATTAATTCAGCGGGGAAATTTTGCCCGTCAAGTCCTTTTTTATTAAATGTAGCAGTTGCGTCAGATACCAAATAAGTATCAAAACCGAAGTTTCCCGCCATTCTGGTTGTAGTAGAAATACAATGGTCTGTTGTTAAGCCCACAATTACAAGTTTGGTTATTTTCCGGTTGTCGAGTTGCTCTTTTAAGTCTGTCCCGATAAATGCGCTATTGACATTTTTTTTGACAATTGGTTCATCGTCAGTTGGTTTTACGATGTCTTTGAATTCATTTCCTTGATGCGATTCATTTAATAAAGAAGTTGGTATAGAAGAACAATGTTTAATATGAAAAATTGGAAGATCGTTTTCTCGCCAAAGTTTCAAAAGTTCACCTGCCTTATTTTCTGCATCTAAATTGTTTCTTTGTCCGCCCCAATATTCTATATTGTCAAACCCTTTTTGAATGTCGACTAAAATTAGTGCGGGTCTGTCCGATTTTGAAATACTCATTTTATTTTTTATTTAAATTTTTCTACAAAGTGATCGTATAAGGTGTTGCAGCATCTGTATGGCTTACCGTTACCTACTAAATATACCGAAAGTTGAGAATATATTCTGTTGATAAGAGGATTTGCAAGCTATCGGTCTTGTTGAATAATTTTATTAGTGCCTATTTTAATACCCTCGTTTATTGAACTCTTTGCTTTATATTATCAAATTCAGCTTCGTAATTATTAAATTCTGTTCCCATAAGCTTATCCCAAATGGTAAAATGAACCGCATAATTACCCTTAAACTTGCTGTGGTGCATATTATGGTGGGTACTCGTTGTAAGGTACCGGAGCCAGGTTCTGTTCCACCAACCCGGGTAAAATTCATAGCCTAAATGTGCCTTTATATTATTCAATAAACCATATACTTGAGCCAACCCTAATATTGGGATATAAGTGGGTATAAAGAAGGCAACCGGAAATATCCAAAGCGATAGCAAGGTTGGTTCTAAAACATGAAAAGACATAGTAGTGAAAGGATTGGTATCGGTACTTTTATGATGTTCTACATGTATTAAATTAAAAATTTTAGGATGGTGCAACAGACGATGTGTCCAATAGAACCAGGTATCATCTACAAACAGAATAATGAAGAAACCTGCAACGCTAAAAAAAGGATGGTCTGCAAAATTTATATAAAGCTTCGTACTTCCTTTTGAGTAGAAAAACAAAACGATGCTGCTTACCAGAATACCAACAGTAGCTGTAAGTAGTGAATTTTCTATTTCTCTTTTTATTTGCTTATCATTTACTCTTTCTTTTAATTGAATACGAAACTTTTTAAAGCGTTCCTTATATTTAATCCAAATAAAGTAATAGCTAAGCGATATAATACCGCCATTAAATAGTATGGCTTTAATTAACCCCTTTGGGAAATTCTGGACGATTGTTTGAAACAACTCTTTCATTTTGTATTTTTTAGAATACAAAACTGTGCTGTACAAATTCAACTCCACTTCACATTTGTTACTTATTCAGTAAGTTTCGTATTCTCGATAAACTTTGTGGTTTTATTCCCAAATAAGAAGCAATGTATTGAAGGGGTATATTTTGGATAAGTTGAGGCTGTTCGTTTAATAGTTTTTTATATTTTATTTCGGCTGTTAGTGTTGCCAGGTCATTAGCTCTGCTTTGGGTTGTTGTTATTGCTTCCTGAAATATAATCAAGCTGAAATTTTTGAAAGTCTCACTCGCGGCAATTAATTCCAACATTTTTGGTCTTGAGATTCTTAATAAATCGCAGTCTGTAATGCACTCTAAATTGTCTGTTGCTTTTTTTTGATTGATATAACTTAAGAAGGAAGTGATAAAACTTTCAGGCGAGGAAAGTTGTGTGGTAATTTCATCACCATTATCATCGTAATAAAACAATCGCAAATAACCCTCATTTATAAAATACAGGTTTTGAGGTATTTTATTTTCTACTTCAATAATATCGTTACGTTTAAAAGTAACCGGCTCAAAAAAAGTGGAACATAAATCCTTATCCTTTTGGTCAAGATAAGTTGTTTTGGAAATTACGTTGTATAGTTTATCAAACATTATGCGAAGTTAATTTATAAAGGCCGGTTTACTAATAGCTACCGTTTTGGCGCTTACTACAGTACCCGCATTCATGCCTGCCTGCCAGCACTGCTGCAACCCCAAAATTGTAGGCAGTTTATCTGGTCGCAATTGCTCGGCCTTCTTTTTGTCCCCAAGCACACATCGCATTTATAACAGGAATTAAACTTTTGCCAAGTTCTGTCAAACTATATTCTACTTTTGGTGGCAGTTCATTAAATTCTTCCCGTTTTATAAGCCCGTAGTTTTCTAATTCTTTCAATTGCTCGGTCAGTATTTTTCTTGAAATAGTTGGGATAAATAATGCCAGTTTCCCAAACCGTAATTTTCCACCCATTAAACAATATAGTATAATGGGCTTCCATCTGCCGCCAATTATACTCATAGTATGCACTACCGGGCAGTCAGTCGGGTTTTCAAATATCCTTGAATTTTTCATTACTGTTACGTTTGTGTAACCACTTTTTTGCCGCAAAAATGGTAATAGTTTCTAAAGGTAACTATTGTTGTTTAGTTTTGACTTTGTAATCACAAAAAATAAAATAAAATGTCAAAAGAAACATCAATTGCCGGTTACTGGGAAAGTGTTGGAAACGAAGTTCGCCCAAATCCATGGGGTGGAAAATACTTTTTACGCCGATATTTTCATAACACCGAAACCGAAGCACACGGGATTTTGGTTTTTTATACCGATGGAAATTACACCGATAAAAATATTACAGTAGAAGTAATTGGACCTTATCAATTTTTACAACCTTCAGATAGTGTAAAAGGAGCAACGGAAACTGATTTTGAGTTTACGAAAATTGCAGTTACTCCTCATTCTCAAGCAATGGTAGATATGCTGAATGGTATGCCTGCCGATTATCTAGAAACTTGGGAAGCGAATGTGCGCCAGGAAGTAAGCAAAGCCGGACAAGGAATTATGGGAATGGTAATTGGCGAATACAAAGAATATGATTTGACAAAAGTAGATGGCGATTTATTGTATTACGGCGAACGCCCTGCGGATGGTTCTGCACCTGATGAGGCTGCAAAGAGAGCTACATCTTTGCAAGTACCATTAAAAAAAGTTTCCGCATTTAGTGTCAAATTTTAATGTTGTGATACAAGATAACCAGCCAATAACCACGATTTTAAAAATCAAATACAAAGAAGCTTTTAAAGATGAATGTTTGCAATGGATGCGTGAAACGGCATCTGTTGCAAGTCATTTTGATGGATTTATTGAAAAAAATATTTGCATTTCGGCAGAAGCAGAAAGAGAATTACTTAACCTGTTTATTTTCAGTAATAAGGAATCCCTTGAACGTTGGGAAAATTCAGAAGAAAGAATGAACCAGACAAAAAAGGGTGAAAGATTTATTGAAGAAATAAAGCAAAAAACTCAATTGACAGTTTTGGAATTTATGTTTCCGTCAGTGAAACTGCCCAAAAGAAGTAAAATGGTTGTAATAACTGTTTGTGTCATTTTTATTTTGCTCAATAGCCTTGTACCTGTGCTTCAACAATTTTTTAGTTTGTTACATTTACCAGGTCTTTTGAAAAATTTGTTGGGTGTTATTGTAATGGTAAGCCTGATGACATTTGTGATTTTGCCGTTAATATCAAAAATTTTAGGTCGCTGGTTGATTAGATAGGATGGTTGTGAAAATTCCTTGTCTGCATAAATTTATTTTAGGGACATCAATAGTTCTGTCTCCAACTTTGTTTCGTCATTTGTCCAATGTCCATAGATCTCAATATAAGGCAAAATTGTATCGAAGCCTTTTGCCTTAAGTTCTGCTCTCATATTTTGTCCTGCTTCTTTTAATAAGCTGTATGGCCCAACGTGCTTATGATAGGCATATTTTGGCAGATCAACTATTTTGTGCTCTAGTGCCGTGCCTTGCTTAGGAGAGTCATAAAGCTCAACACCCGCAAACACTTTGTCATTTGGTTCATAGATCCAAATATTGATTCCTTTATTTTTTAAGTTATTTGCTTTTACTGTCTGCCACATCCTGTCCATTAGTCGGAAGGCTGTTTCTTTATAGTCTTTGTTAATAGCAACTCCGGAAAATCCATAAATGTTTAACCTTAGGTCTATTTCAATAATGTCAACTTTCATTGTCTTACTATTAGGGGTTGTTATTTGGAAATAGTATTCGATGAATTTGTAAACATAGGCGGATGCTGCTGCTCATAATGGGTGCGCTGCTGAAACCATTTGGCGAAAGCAGCAATTGTAGCCTCACTATATAATTTACCTCCTATAAAAGTAATGCTGGGCGGGGCACTACCGATGGCAGCCAAACCCGCAGGTAATGTAATACATGGATTGCCGGTGAGGCAGGTTAGTGCCATAGGCTCATCCGCCATGCTGGGCACAATAATAATATCATACTTGCTCAATAACGGGAAAGCATATTGCATAACCATGTAACGCAAGCGGCAAACAGTAAGATATTCTACTGCCGGAATAAACCGTGCACTCCTAAATTGGTTAGGATAGCGGCTTTGCCATTGCTGTACCATTTCACTATCCTTACCCGATCTGGTGAGATGGTCAAAAGCGGCGGCTGATTCAGCAGCCCAAATGGTTGTCAGCAGATCGTTTGTATGTAAGTTAGATGGGAAATCGATAGCTTTAACCTCTACACCTGCATCCTGCAAAGTTTTAATGACGGCTTTCTCTGCACTGTTACCGGGCAAGGTATCAATGTAGTTTTTTGCATACGCTACTTTTATGTTTTTAAGATCAACATTGCCGGTATAATTAAAAGGCATTGTTCGTGAGGCACGGTCATATAGATCACTACCATGTGTATATGCAAATACCATTGCGGCGTCTTCTGCGTCGCGGCAAATTGGTCCTATACGATCGGAGGTCCAGGCTAGGTTCATACCGCCTGTTCGGGAAACACTACCAAAGGTTGGCCGTAAACCGGTTGCTCCACATACGGCAGAAGGCGCTACAATTGAGCCATAGGTTTCTGTACCAATGGCAAAAGGTAACAATCCTGCTACGGTTGCAGATGCCGAACCCGCAGATGATCCGTTCGAGCCTTCGTTCAAGTTCCAGGGATTTTTAGTTTGCCCGCCAAACCATATATCATCCATGGCAAGCTCTCCCATAGATAATTTTGCGATGAGTACCGCACCGGCCTTATCCAGTTTCTGGTACACGAATGCATCTTCATCAATCACCTGGTCTTTAAAAGGAGGCGTACCATAGGTGGTTCGGGTACCCTTTACGGCAAACAGATCTTTAAGTCCATAAGGTATACCCTGCAACGGACTTTTAAAGATGCCCTTTGCAAAGTTTTCGTCGGCCCGTTTCGCCTGCTCCATGGCTATTTGTTCAGTAAGACTGATAACACAATGCAAAGTGTCACCATATTTTTTTAAGCGGTTTATAAAAAAACGGCTTAACTGAACGGAAGTAATTTTATGATGCCTGAGTAATGACGATAACTGCGCGATAGTATAAAACGCCAACCGGTTTGTATCGGCAGGCATTGCAACGTCTGCAGGAATATTCCAGCTAATGGACTGTTGTTTGGTATTAAATGTCATTGCAGGCAATACAGGATCGAACCAGTTTGGAAGGGGAACACTATTGGGTAAATTGAAACCATGCAGGTAACGATATAATTGCAGATTGGCGTTCAGTTGGTTCACCATGGAATCCCTTTGGGCATTGGTAAAATGCAGATCAACCATTTTTTCAGTAGTCATAATATCGTTTACCGAAACATGTTGTGCAAGACCGGTGTACGACAGTACCAGAAAAGAAGAAAAACAAAAAATAGTTTTTAACCGTGTAGCTATATTTTGCATAAATAGAAATTATATAGTTTGAACATTACCCACCCAAGTGTAACAACCTATAGTCCAAGTACAAAAACCTGCTTTATCCGTTCAATATAAGCGGCAGTTTGAGCTATCAAGATATTACTTTATCATTTTTTTGATATAGGTTTAATCTTTAGAACTTTTAATCCAATAATATCACCAACATACACATTTCCTTTATTATCGATCGCTATATCGTGTAACCAACAAGAAGTCCTTTTAGTTGTGGCTGTTACTCCATAATGAGCAGTTGTTTTTTGCGATGAGTCAAATTCAAAAAAAGTTGAACCGTTCACTGTGCTATCAGCCTTTTTCCTTGGGTCGTAGTCAATTGCATAGAGCTTATTATTAAAATCTATAGCCACTGATGGAAGCTGTTCCACTTGCTCATCATTTTTCAACTCTTTTAGAAATTTACCAGTGGTGTCGAATAATTGAACTCGATTATTTTGTCTATCCGCTACATAAATAATATCATTTTTATCAATTGCTATGCCATGAGGAATAATAAATTCTCCTTTCATTTTTCCATAAGCGCCCCAGGTCTTGATGAATTTACCTGTGGAAGAAAACTTAACAACTCTACTATTCCCATAGCCATCGCTTACATAAAATGAACCATCGCTTGCTATGGCAATGTCGGTTGGGAGGTTAAAATGAAGAGAGTCATTGCCCGGCACTTTAGCTATTCCTAATGTCATCAATAATTTTCCATCATGGTTAAACTTAAAAATTTGATGTAGACCTACATCTGTTACCCAAACATTATTGTCTTTATCAACTGTTAAACCATGAGGCATTATGAAATAGTTTGCACCCCACGAATTAATGACTTTTCCAGTTTCATTATCAAATTCAAAAATTGTGTTTTGTGATATAACAGTATCTGGAAAAGGGGTAGTCCATTTACGTCCAGTTCTTTGAAAAACAAAGATATGGTTGCTAGTATCAATACCGATGCCTGTTGGCTGGCTAACAATATTCAAGTTACTATTGCTATTCCAAGTGGTATCTAAAATATAGTTAGTTACTGATGATGTGTCTGTAGATACTCTTTTTTTTCCCTTACAGGAGAAAAGAGAAAAACAAATCACAAAAAAATAAAGAGCCTTCATTTTATATAATTTAGAATGCCTTTGTACGCCTTTTTGAAGTTAATGCTGCTGCTCAAAACATGGCGCATAACTTTAAAGTTTTTATACAGCTTTATTCATTTTTTAAAGAATCCCAGTTGATTAAAACATTCCATACCAAGGGTGCATCATGCAGATTGAGATAACGGTGTAAGGGATCAAAAGTAAATGCGATCACGCGGCCCAACCCTACAGGCACATTGAAAATAGCACCATGACCAATGATATTCTGTTCATTACGTACCATACCGGAAAGCACATAAGGTGTTTCTTTTTTAATGATATCTTTAGCAGCAGGGATTTCTTTTTTTTCCGGCATGCCCATTACCGGTCCTGTGTATTTTTCCTCATCCTTCAAAAGCTTTGTTCCATACTGCAGCACCATCATATTACGGTTAAACTTTTGAACCTGCAAAAGCGGACCATTGCCTCTGAAGATGGGGAATACTTCGGGAAATCCATATAATATTACATTATCTAGGTTGCGGGCTTTGACGTTAACAACAGAGCCCGGATGAAAGAGTCCGGCGGCATCATAAGGCTGTAGTTCTCTTACAATACCGGCATTAGCTAATATCTGGGATGAGTTATCTAAACTGATAATTACTCCACCGGCTTGAACAAATTGTTTTAACTGTTCCATTCCGTCAAACCCTGGGCCACCTGTCATGTCGTTGGTAGAATCCGGATAGCCATGTGATGGAAATGCGGCCGTTTTGGTATACGGCATTGGGCCGAACTTTTTATCTATCTCATTAATAAAGTCGCTTGCACTTCCCCCGGTACGTGGAATAAGTATAACATCAAATCTTTTTCTTAACCCCCCTTTTTTTAAATCATCTTTATGGATAGAGGTATAAGGAATCCCAACCTGCTCAAAAGTATATCTTGCCCATCCTTCATCTTGCGTGTACGTCCAGGTGTGATAAATTGCAACAGACGGTAAGTGTACTTCATGTTGTTTTGAAACAGGAATTGTTTTCGTTGCCTGCAGATCAAGCCCAAATTGAGTTGTAAGTTTTGTTGCTTGTTGTTGTGTAAGTTTTCGGAATACTACTGAACCCGCAGCTATAGTATCTTTCGTTCCCTCTACAATAATTTTAGTATCCAGTATCGTTGCTTTTGCATCTTTGTTTTGTGATTGTAACCAATACAATGCCGGCAGCAACGTGTTTTGAGCCTTGTAATGCAGCACATAATTTTCGCCGGTACCGGTTATCTTCCCTTCATACTTAACATCATTCTTCAATATGGTAAGATTCGTTCTGGAATATTTCACACTATCATCAGCACGTACATCAACACCATATAAGTACCCAAGTGTCCACGCTATATCATCATAAGGCGGAAACTTTGCATCCTTTGAGAAGTTTTGTTTGGTTAATAATGATACTGCCAGGTTCCGATAAGGCTGATCTAACAATACAACATAATCACCCTTATTTTTACCCGTATCAACACTGTGTACTTCAATGTTCTGCTTACGTAATTGGTTTACGAGATAAGCAGCCATTGCAGGATCCCGTTGCGTAGCCGGGATAACAAATGCCCCGGGCTTTTCCTGCTTTCCTTTTTTGATATTGTTTAACCCTTTCTGGTAAAAATTACGTAACAATATATTTCCATTATCCGCAGTGTAAGAAAGGGAAGCAAGCACGCCTGCCTCCATATAATTAATATTATTGCGTGATGACCAGTTAACCTGTTGCGTAGCAGGATCCGGCCTGTACCATTCTCTGCTTGTAACTGCATCACCTGCATATTTTATGTCAGAAAGGTCACGCAAATAAGTATTGCCTCCGGCATTGCCAAAAGTTTCATAAAAGCGCCCGATGGAGTTATGGTTATTGGCAACCCAAATGCCGTACCCGGGATACCATCCATCGTAAAACGCCCATGTAAATGCGCCGGGCAAACCTTGAGCTGCCAGGGCTGTAATGTCGTGATTTGCCATAACCTGCCATTCGCCTATTGTTATAGGGTCGATAGTTTCGTTGTAAGGCCCTGTACCTGTTGACATATAAATCAATGGCACCGATTCATGCAGATCGAGCATTACCGTAGGATGCCAGTCGTAATAAATATTAAAAATAGCTTTTGTAAGTTGTTGTGATACCTGTATGCCATCGCGGTTATTATCGTGAAATATATACTTACCCCAATAAGGTGGTGAATAGCGATAGCCATCATCGAAATTTGTTCTTGCTTTAGAATAGCGATAGTACCAGTCAACCTGTTTGTCGCGTCCATCCGGCTCAGCAACCGGGTTTATAATAACAATGATATTGTCCCGTATTTTCCTGATCTCATCAGTATTGCTTGTGATAAGTCGATAAGCCAGTTCCATCAACATTTCGGGTGAACCCATTTCTGTGGAGTGGAGCCCTCCGTTTAAATAAAAAACAGGTTTTGCAGTTTTGATGATTTGGTTCACATCTGTAACACCAACCTTTCTTGGATCTGCTAAAAGAGCTAACTGGTTTTTATAATGATCCAGTTGTTTCATCGCATCTTCATTTCCGATCGTTACTATATTAATGGCACGTCCTTCTTCCGTTGTACCAACCTGCTTTATAGAAATTAATGTTGAAAGTTCTGCAAGCTTTTTATAATAGCTATATATTTCCGTTGTACGATGCATAACTCCCGGTGCGCCAATGATAGTACCAAAAAATGCTTTCGGAGAAGGAATTTGGGCATCATACACCAGATCTAGCACAGAAGATGGAAGGAACCTTGGATCGGTTGTGTATTCTTTTATCTTTTGATTATAGGCTGTGTCTACCTGTTGTGCGTTCAGCCCTGTGCTTGTAAACGTAAAAAGTATGGCGCATAAATAAAGGGCGAATTGCAGTTGTTTGGTGGGTCGCATGGCATTCATTTAATTAATCAGAAAAGATATTAGTACAAGGAAATAACCAATATATTACAGCTAATGTAGATGTATTGGCGATGTAGCAGTATTTATCCTACACTTGTTGAAGTTAGCACAAAAGTTTATTAGAATCATAACTTTTGAGGATTAGATCGTATGCACCAATAACGCTAAACCAATCTTGCAAGCCCCTTTTTCATACTCAATTAAATATTTTAAAATTGTAAAGGCGGTCCAACAATTTTCATATCATGGTCTGCAAAGAGTTTTGCCATTTGTTCCGGTGTCGCCTGTTTATCTACTTTTAATTCGCCCAATCCTCTAAAGAAATCCTCCATTGTACCGGATGGTGTAAAAAAGTAGAAATATCGGCTTTTATCTGATAGCTGACAGGGAGCATGTGGAACATTTCGAGGGATAAAAACGGTATCGCCGGCAGTCAAGTGAAATTGTTCTTCACCTAATTGAAATAAAATCTCCCCTTCAAGAATAATAAATACTTCATCTTGATGAAGATGGATATGCAGCGGCGGACCTCCTTTGGTATTACCTATATATTCTGATATACTAAAAGCCCCGTCGGTATCTTTTGTGGATACTTTAATATCAATGGGATTAGCGCCAAAGAGTTTGGTTTTTTCATTGAACCTGTTCTTGTTCGCTTTTACCACTAACCCCTTTCCGGGATTTTTTTTGGGGGGTTGAGATGTTTGTCCTAAGGCTAAGGCGGGAACACTTAGCATAGACGTTGTAATAAATTTTCTTCTTTTCATTGGTTCATTTGTTTAGTTGTGATAACAAATTTCAATCAATGAAAATCAGGTTTGGTGGTCAAAAAACGTCATTTTTTATACCCCTATAAAACCGGCTGAAAGGTTCAATACACGTTCAGGATTATTCTGGCATTCTTGTAAGAATGTGTTTGGTAGTGTGCCGGCAAATTGTTTAAAATCTTTTACAAGGTGTTGATAATCGCTATACCCTGTTTGTACCGCGATGGTGAACCAATTAAGGTGGGGACTATATTCTTTCAATTCATACGCTTGATTAAAACGGCATATTCTGGAAAATAGTTTTGGCGGAATACCAATTTGCCGAATAAATCTTTTCTCAAATTGCCGATGGCTCAAGCAGGCTTGACCTGCAGTTTTCTCCAAATTAAAACCTTGCGGATTTTTTAAAATGAGGCTACCAATTTTGTCTATTGGTTGTTCATTTTTTTTGAGTTTGTGTATTTTTCGTTGAAAATAGTTATCCAAAATAAGGGGCATGCTCTCATAATTTGAAGCATTTGCCAATTGTTCATGTACGGTTTTTATTTCTCCCCCTAAGATCAATTCTGCATCAATATAGTTATGTACCAGTTCGGTCATGGGTATGCCTGACAGCTTGAACAAAGCTCCCGGCTGGAAACGTACACACACCATCATGTACTCATTCGAAATACTTAAGTTTTGCCGGTTGGATGGAATTCCAAAAACAAAAGTTTTGGGTCTTTTATGAATGGTACCTAATTCGGGACTTTCTGCAACCAAGCTTCCCCGAATCAAAAATATAATACCCTCTTCCGGGTTAACGGGATATGATTTTGCAGGAATGTTTGCCGTCATATCAAACACAGCATGAAAGAGTAGGTACTCTCTGATGAACTCAGAGATTTCTTTTGCTGGTTGAATGCGTTTACAAATCATTTCAAAAAGTTTATTTTTCAGGACAGCTCCTTCGATTCAAACAGTCTTCCTAATGAAAATAGGTCTAACAAATCTAAATATAACAAATCCCAAAAGTCCGAAGACGAGTATAAAAAGGGTTGGTATAAATACCCCAAATGTATACGTCATGGTAATATTGCTTTAATAAGCCATCTCTTTCCATATTTTGGTTGAAGTCTTTTTTCCGTTTTAGTTAGAAGAATCCATGAAAGTGTTGGTAAAAGAATAATTCCCCACCAATTTGATATTGCCGGGAGATCTTTTCGTTGAAGAAGATGATGGCTTGGCACGCCACCATGAAAATAGTCCCAGAAGACTAATGAAATAATCAGCACTGAGATTGCAGTGGTAATTAGCATTTTAGGGTTCATACTACTATTTTAAGTGATGAATAACTTGGTTTAGACTGACCGCATTTTTTAAATACTCATATAAGCAGTTTTCCTTTTTCAAAATAAAGAGACAAATAATTCAGCCAGAATTTTCCAAGTATTGTTTGACTTTTTCCACATGGCACTATAATGGCCACCCTTGCTATATGAATTAAATGCTTTCCAAGTACCGGTTTCCCATGCAAGTGTGTCGTTTTTACTTATCACTATTTGTGTGGGTGTTCTTACATAAAGAACTTTGGGATTTTCACTGAACAATTTTTTCCACGCAGCAACTATTGTGTCTTTACCGGTAAGATGAGTTGAATTACCTCTTACTAACACCATATCATCGAGCCAGAAGCTAGCCATTTTATTGATATCATGATTGGCAATCGCTTCATTTGAAGCAGCCCTCAATGACCTTATTAACGCTATATCTTTATTAGCTGTCTGGGCAACTAAACAGTGAAATAGGAAAAAACAATAAATGGTCAGTGGTATTCTTTTCATATTCAAATTTAAAGATGGGCGTAGATCAGGTTTATTTAGTCAGCTCAACTTGCATAAAACCCCTTGTAAGCTACAGTTTAGATAGACATAAATTTATTTGTCTAAGAATTTAATTTTTAAATGTCAGGTATGTGTTAAAAAATGGCAACATGCTGTTAAGCACTCTGCCATCTATAGTCCATATTTTGTTCATGTGAGTTCCAATATATTCTTCAGCAAAATGCTCAATCCCTAAATTTTCAAGTTTTTGGCTAAACATCATACACATAACAGGGAATCTACTTCCATCATTTCGTCCCCAATCAAGTTTTATCGCTTTCAATTTTTTAATATTCTCTATATAATTGTCAATCATCATGATCGGTAAATTTTTGTTCCACTTATCGAGAACTACATTGTCAACGATTAAACTATCTCCCTTATATTTAAATGGAACATCACAATAAAATGGTGGATTTGATAGATTGGGTGACCAAGCCCTTGCTACAGCAACAATGGCTTTTGGGAAGTACAGTTTTTTTAAATCTTCTTTATTTTTTATTAAGGCTAATTGTTTATAAGATTCGCTATTGGGACCAAATTCTTTAACCAACGCAAGAAAACCGGGGCTTAATGCATATACACTGCTAAATATGTCAGGGAAAAGCATTGCCAATTTAATTGCACCATAGCCGCCCATTGAGTGTCCACATATCCCACGACTATTTCTGTTAGAGATCGTCCTAAATTTATTATCTACATACTCCACAACAGCTTTTGCCGTAAAATCTGCCCAATTCCCATTTAACGTAGAATTAGAGTAGAAGCTTCCTTCGTAATTTGTATTTTGATTTGAAACAACAAAAATTATTGGCCGTATTTTACCGGAATTAATAGCTAAGTCTAAAATATCTACTTCTGCTTGAGTTAAACTATCTGTCATTGTAAAACCATGCAGATAATATAGAACTGGATATCTTTCATTTGTTTCATCATATTTGGGAGGTAGATAGATGGTTAGTCTCCGAGTCGTATTTTCACCCCCTTCATTATGAAGCAAAGAGGAAGTTATAAAGTCTTTTATAATTTTACCTTTTAAGCTTTGTCCATAACCAATGGAACAAAACGTTACTATTGTAATTAGAGATATAAACTTTCTCATGCGTTTATATAAAATTATTTATTTATTTTATTAACCATTACATTGCCGGCTTTCATAACCCACTTTACATTTTTCATTACCACAGTAATGTCTTTTACTGGATCACCCTCTATTGCTACTATATCGGCTAAATATCCTTCTGAAAGCTGCCCTAATTCTTTTTCAAGTCCTAGCATTTCTGCGCCATTTATTGTTGCAGTCTGTAATGCCTGCAACGGTGTCATACCTGCCTTTACAAACCAATTTAGTTCATTTGTATTCTCCCCAAAGCCTGTAAACACTGCATCAGAGCCCATGGCAATTTTTACATTTGCTTTTATCGCCCTTTTCAGGGTTTCAAAGTTCTTGTTAATATAACTGTTTAACCCGTTTACAATAATAGAGTCATATCCATATTCATCTTTATGGGCTATATAATACCTGTTATGCTCTACCGTTGGTACATATATTATTCCATTCTTTGCCATTGTAGCGAGGGTTACGTCATCAATATCTATTGCATGCTCAACTGTATTCGTTCCCGCTTTTACAGCATCACGAGCACCATCCGGACCATAAGAATGAATTGCAATACGCTTACCTGCATAATGAGCCACATCGGCTGCAGCTTTCATTTCCTCATAGGTAAACGTTTGAAAACCTGTAACATCCTTATCGCTTCCTGTTGAACCATACATTTTTATCCAATCGGCGCTTGCTGCTATTTGCTCTCTTGCAACACGCTGTACTGCTGCAACACCATCGCATTGACCGGGATCAGGTATTGTTCCAATTTTATAGGGAGAATTACTGACATGTAATCCATTACCGGCAACAAACATTCTCGGCCCTACCATGGCACCCCGGTTTATTAAGTTGCGCATGGCAAAGTCCATATTATCAAATGAACCCAGATCTCTCACGGTGGTTACTCCGGTTTCAAGTGTTTTTCTCGCATTTTCCTGAGCAAGGAAAACTGTGACTGATGACCCTAATGTTCCAAGTTGTCCCCATGGATTAGTGCCCGGTGTTTTATCCCAATAATAAGTCATGTGGGTGTGAGCGTCTATTAGTCCAGGTATTGCTGTGTAGGCTTTTAAATCAATCGTTTCTGCAGCGGGGGGTATATCAATTTCTTTTTCTGTACCAACCTTAACAATTCGGTCTCCGTTTACAATAACTACTGCGTTAAGTATGAGTTTTCCCTTACCATCTATTAATTTTCCAAAGTGAATCACTTTGATCTGTGCATTTAAAAAAGAAGTTTGCAGGGAAAAAAGGATACTCACTATTACATAAATTTTACGCATGGAATTTGAGTTTTTAATGAAGGGCGGTTAGGAATTAGCATTAGGTTTACCTGCAACCGCTGCCGGTAGAAAATATGTTGATGAAGTTATGTACAAAAGCTGAGAATATAATCTGCTGGAGATTAGAATTCTGTCTAACGCCCAGGCTTGGCCATCCCACTATGGCGGGCTATAGTTGATGGGCTATATTCGTTAGCCCAACTTTCGACAAGTTGTTGCTATGCTTAGTGCATTCGTAAGACAGCACTCATTTCAATTTAATCCAACGAAGTCTTATTTTCCTTCCCGCCATAATTTCATGAGCTGTCAAAACCAATGTGTCCTGTTTAAATTCAAAATCACGTGTCAATGACTTTCCCCAATTCTGAGGTTCAGTTGCTGAAAGTCGTTTGTGTTCAACAGTGCTTTCGGTTAGGATGTAGTCTGAAAAATAAACGAAGTTTGATTTATAAAACTTGGTCAAGGCTACTAGTTCGTCACGATTTAAGCTGTCAATATTTTTATTGGTGTCAAAATCTTTATACCCTTTGGGTGTTAAGTGAACGCCCATATGGCCTTGTCCGTCATAAAGTATATATCCATTCCAACCAATTCTCATAGTATCGTCAGACCATGCTTTTTTTGAACTGTCATACGCTTCAAATTTATCTAGACGCCACATTCCATGGAACTTACTGTCATTCGGTTGTGTCTTGGTACTACAAGCGAATATTGTCACAAGTGTTAGTAGTCCAATAATAAATTTTAACTCTTTCATTTCTTTGTTATTTAAAGTGTCCTGTGGCACTATGCACGACGTTCTGGGCTTTACGAAGGCTGGCACTATTGTTAGTCGCACGGAATGCCAAACAAATCTAGGCTTTCTACCCAGTATCGCTTTAAAGGTCCATTTTTTTCTTGCTTAAAAATGTACCGGGAAGGAAATAGGCATTTCTGCTCTCCCTCGGCTCTCTCCCAAAGAAAATCGTCACTGAAAGCGAAGAACATAGAACCAGCATGTCCAAAAACTTTTGTTGGAATTTTAGGTAAGTAGTCATAATCCCCTTTTTGCTCTCCTTCTAACTGCACTATTTGTTTTTCCACATCTGCATAATTTCCCTTGTATTCAATCTTAAGGGGTTTATCTGAACAAAGTATCGGCATACCATAATGAGTGGTATCGAAATATGAAATGGTTAGGGCAATAAAGTTTGTTTTACATTCGTCTAAGGCAAGCAGAACTTCGCTTATAATAACTTTCGCAACACCTTTGGTACCATACACAAAATAGACAGACGCAATATGCTGCTTTACTCTTCCTGAAAGGCTGTCAACTTTCAAAATCTTGTACAATCCACTAGTATCAACATAGCTGCTTCCAATTGGCATTAGGCTTCCACGCTCGGGATATTTCAGCTGTTTGACCAATGTATCGAAGATAGTAGGTGGTGCTACATCTTTGTCGTGTAGAGGGATGACAATAGCCATTGTTTTTGGAGACAATTTGTAAACTGCAAAAAAGTTTATCGTTGAAAAATCAGGCAAACTGTCTGCCAATTTATTACTAGGAGCAGGCTCGCTTTGGAAGGGAGCAGACGCTGTATTTCGCTTTTCTGTACACGCTAAAAGTATGATAGTGATAAAAATTGCAGTTAGCGTTTTCATGTAACTAAAAGATTACTTAGTCTCAGCATCTCCAAGTTTGTGAATAATTTTAAGGATAAGTTCGTTTTGATTTTCTAAATGTTTTAAGATCATTTCAATTTCGTTTTCCGCTTTTTTATTTATTAAAAAATCTTGTTCCGCTCTCATTTCGGAGTGTTTTGCTTGTAAATTTTGTCCAATCATAATTAGAGGCATAAGAAATATTTGAATCATATTGGAAATAAATAACCATAGTACAAAGCCCGGAAAGGGGTCGAATCTTAGTGAAGTTGGAGCAAGGGTATTCCAGGTCAACCAAATAATAGTCCAAAGAAAAATTATAATAAAAAATCCCATACTGCCAACATGCACAGTAATCCATAAAGCTATTCCATCAAGGGTTGATAATTTTTCTTTGTGCCTATCATTAACATTATAAATTGGCTGATAATGCTTCTTGATATCTTCTACTGTTTGAATACTTTGATGCTTCATATAAATTAATTTCAAAAAATATTATAAATATGTATTAAGGGTTGCATATAACGGTTTATGGCTTGGCTAAGGTTAGCAAAAGAGTTCCTACTGTTTGCTTTGCCATTCCGCTATAGCGGGACTGAAGCCAAATTACCGAAGTTTGGTCATCCCGCCAAGTCGGGACAACAGTCTGCCTTTTGTAATGATGGTATTAGCTGCAGTTATTTTAAAATATAAAATCGCTCCCGATAAGATATCTCAAATTCACCATTATGTTTATTTAATGAAGCAGCTGCCAAGCTAAAGTTTTTATTATTTATTTGGGCCCAGTCAGAAATTTTTATAAAATTCTTTTGTTGATACTGAATTACACTGCCAATTTTCCAATGCCCATTTTCTCTAAGAAAAAAGGCTATGCCAAATACAAATATTGAATCATTACCGAATGAGCTTTTAAGAATTTCCGATCCTATTCCGATTTCTTTTTCATTTACATTACCTAAACTCACAATATCACTAAATCCCATCTTTTTTAAGATTACTACTTTAGGAGTTTCAAATTTGATTTCCTTTCCTTCATAGGAAAAAGACTTAATTTGTAATTCTGCATAGATTGTGTCCGTTTGAGCAAGACTTATAAAGTAAAAAAAGATGGTAAACGGAAGCAAAATAAATTTATACATATGATATGTTATAATTGTGACTATCGTTCTCGCATTTAAGCAGAGGCGGAAGCTGAAAATATTTTGTTGAAGTTATTGAAAAAGTTTAATAGCGAATAAGAAATGAGCAATTACGTTCCAGTCCGCCGACTTTGCTTAAATGCTTTGTTGCAGGCCGTTTTAGTTAAGTGCTAACTTTATTTTTTGAATATTTAAACTACTTTTACCGTAGTCAACTAAAGTAGTCCTTAATACTGGTTTACTAAATACTGATATTTGACTTTTTGCATTTTCTAATTCTGTCACTTTTATTTCGATATTTTCACCCCAAGAAATTAAGCTTGCTGCTGTCTTTGTCTTGAAAAGATTATTTTTATCGTCATATTGAAAGCCATTTGATTTTAATTTATTTGGTAAAATATTTTCAATTATGTCTTTCGTTTCATTAAATGTTTTGTCTACAACAAATGACACGAGTTGTTTTGGAAAAATAGAATAGTCTCTCAAATCAATTTTACTTGTCATTATTAGAATTATTTGATAAAAAAGCATAAATAATATTACTAAGAAGGTATATCCTGCTGCAAATTCCAATTTTGAACTAACAATGTCTAATAGGTGATTCTTCGACATAAAAAAAGTAATTATAGTGCTACTTAAAAAAATGAATAAGAAAAATACAACAGCTGTCTTTAAATTTTCAATAAAGAGTCTTTTCATTTTTTGTCATATTAAATTTTATAAATGGCTTGCATCGTTCTGGGCTTTGCGAAAGGCGGGGGAGTTGTTCCTGTCGCTGGCTTGGCCATCCCGCCATGGCTGGACTAAAGCCAAATTACTGAAGTTGATTGAAACAGCAAAGCTGATGGGCCATTGCTGAAAGCCTAACTTGCGTAAAGTTTTTTGTTATGGGCTGTGTAAGTTAGCCTTGAAGTTTTATTAACTGCTCAATCATTTTAGGAAGAAATGTCTCCTTTATTACCCAAACAATAGAATAATCTATTCCGAAATAGTCGTGAACTATTCTGTTTCTAAAGCCTCGTATTTTATGCCAGTCGATATCTGAGTGTGTCTCCTTAAAATCATCGGGTAATCTGTTCGCTGCTTCTCCTATAATTTCGAAATTTCTGATTACAGCATCTACTGTTTTTGAGTCAGCTGAAAATTGCTCCAAAGTGAAGCCAACTGTATAATCAAGTATTTTTTGTCCACTATCAAGGATATCGTCAATTAGCAGGTCTGTGGATCTTTTAGACATAAATGATATCTGATTCGATGGCTTGATAATATTTCTGCTTGATTCCGTTTCTAGAAACAAGATCGATTTTTCTTTTAAACTTCTGTTCAAGATAATCAGCCAAATCAATAAATTCTATTCCAATAGGCTTTGAAAAATCTACAATAATATCAATGTCGCTTGATGTTGGTGAAAAATCATTATGCACAACTGATCCAAAAAGACCAATCGAGCTGATAGAATACTTTTCTATTAGCTCTGGTTTAAGTCTAATCAGTAAATTTTTTATGGATTCTAACTGTGTCATACTTCAAAGATACGAAACCTAATAATACATAGCCCATAACGTCTAGGGCTTTGCGAAGGTCGGACGGATATATTCTGTCGCTCGCTCGGTCATCCAGCCAAGGCGGGACAACTGCTGGAGGGCTGAGTGCAAAAGCCGTCTTTTGCAAAGCCACTGTTAGCCACATTTACTCTTCATCTTCGATATTTGGACTAACATCAAAGTCATAAAACTTGAAATTCAGATCTTCATATTGCATGAGTCCTTCCATAAATTGGTCAACCTGAGAATAATCTTTAAGTCTGACTCTAATTTCCTTAATGCTTTTGAGTTCAAAATAAATTGTCATTTTTTGCCTTGATTCACCTTCAAGATTTTTCGAATCCATGCAGTAAACTTTTGAAATTGTATTTATAGGGATTTCGATATTTATTTTTTGCCCAATTATTTTGATTGTTTCACTTTGAAAAGTGATGATCGCCGGATTGTAACGGCGAGCAATTGTATAAAGTATTAATAGAACTAAAAAACCACTTCCGGATATGAATAATGCTACTTTGATAATATTCGGAACGACTAAAATGAAATAAGCTACTTTCATTTCATCTGATTGATGTTCGGTAGGAAGAAATACAATTCCAAGAACAAGAAATACAATTGTGAAAAACGTTAATAAGTAGAAAAGAAAGGAAGTTAAATAGGGAATTTTTCTTCGAATAATTACGTCAAAAGAATTTCGTTCTTTCATATATTTTCAATTGCCACCAAAGTTCAGAGCTTACTGTTGTGCTGATTTTTTATAATACCAGCCCGGAGCCGCTGCCCAATTGAAAACCTGAAATTGAAGATAACAACAAAAGTTGATAGAATTCCGTCGGCTGGATATGGGCTGATATCGATATGAAGCTGAGAATATATTCGTCTGCCAGCATAGCAGCAAACTCCGTGTTAGCGGTCGTTTTTATCATGTTCTTTTTTCCTTATCTCATTTCCGTAGTCAAAATATCACAGTATAAGCGCAGACCTATTCTTATTCAATCAAGTACAAATTTTTTATTAATCCCAATCATTCCATTTTGGTTTTAGATACGAGTGAGTGAAAAAGTGTCTCACTTTTTGGTTAAATTCATTTTTATAGCGCTGCAAAGTAGCATGACCGGACGCTGGGAGAATCCAAAGGTTTGCCCGTGGAATATTTTCAAATATTTGTAAAGTGTGCGAAGGCTTTATAGCGTCAAAATCTCCGCCTATGACCAACACCGGACATTTGATTTTCTGTAAATCCGTTAATGGAATATTGGGCTCAATTTCCATCATGTGCAACAGTTTTATAGTATTTCGTGTTTCAGGCGTTTGTTTTTCTGTTCTTAGTTTGACAAGTTCATCAGTAGTCAATTTTACTGCGGCAGGATTTAATACTGCCGTATCAGGTATTAAATTGGCTCCCGTAATCGCTAATTTTTTTACCTTTTCAGGGTGACGAATAGCAAGTAACAAGCCATTAATACCTCCATCGCTCCAACCAATCACATTAGCCGAATCTATGTTAAGATGTGTTAGTAAGGCATTAAAATCATCTGCCATCATTTCGTAGTTAAGCCTAGCGCTTGTATCAACCGATTTGCCCTGAGCCCTGCTGTCTACCGCTATGACTTTATAATACTTCGAGAAATAAGGAATTTGATACTTAAAATCTTTAATTGAGCCACCATTGCCGTGAATCAGTAATAAAGGCTCGCCCTTCCCATAAATCTCATAATACAATTTTATGTTTCCGACAGGTAAATATTTGCCATTTCGATTGTTATTGCCATAAACGGTGCTCTTTTTAGACTGACCTTGTGCAAGGCAGAAGGACTGAACAAGCAAAAGAATTGCATATAGTATGAAGCCTTTTTTCATTTATTAAAATTGGTTTAATTGATTTGATATTTTGAAGTTGTTTTTTAATTTTCCCTCTTCTTTTGCCGGGAATTGTTTTAACAATGACCGTCAGTAAAATTACCGCTAACATTTTAGGGCTTTGCACTACTGGGAATTACTGCTGTGTCTTCCCCGGCTTGCGAAAGCTGGTTAATGATTTGAAGTTAATAATTAATTCCAAAGTTGAAGATTAAGTGTCCGCCCGAACCACTGCTGCCTAGAGCTGGGAAAGATGAGAGACGCTGTTCGTATGCCCCAGTATGCGCAAAACCCCATGTTGGTGGCAGGTATTTTTGTAAACCGCTTTATTTCAAAGTTGTTTTGTTGTCTCTACGAAATGAGATAAACATAAAAAGTCCAAATGAGATTTCAATAAACGAACCTGTCAATAATGTCTCAAAAGATTGAGCCTTAAAATTATATAACAAGTATGCTGAAAGCCCTAATATTGCACCTAACACCCAATAAATCTTATTGCCATAGATTGTATTAAATGTCAAATATCTTCCACCAATAATTAAAAGCATAGCTTGAAAAAACCATTCTACTTGTTGCAATGAAAGTCCAAAAGCAAGTGGTATGCACATAATCATCCATATCGTTCCCTCCATAGCTAAGTTTCCCAATTCATTCCCTTTATTATGTGTGCCAGCTAGTCCAATTAACTTACTAATTAACATACTCAAAGGGTAGATGAACATTCCTCCAATGAAGAGTACCCAAATTGCTTTTGGGGCGGAATATTGATATGCAATAATTGCAGATGTCAGCCAAATGAGTCCTGAAACGATTATACCTATAGAACCGTTAGCATAACCATTGCGCATAGCCGTTTGTGCTTGTCTGAATGTTTCTAACTTATTTAGTGATTCGCTTGATGATTTCTCTGTCATACTTTAAATATTTGAATTTTGTTATTTAGAGTTACGTTTGTGTTAGTCCATACTTGCCGCTAATGTTCAACGGCTTGCCGCAGGCTTTAGGCAGGCTTATTCGAGGTGATATTCCTTTTTAATAAACTGAATCAGACGCCCCGCATCTTCCTTTGTCTGAGAATTTGCTTTTGTATCCGAAATGGCTCGTAATCGCAATGATAGGCTTGTATTAATTAACTCATTCGCAAATTGAGTATTCAATCCTATGGTTTGTTTGATAACCGGTTTTTTGAAAAGAACTGAATCATAGAGTGAACTAAATAAATCTTTGCCGATGGCAGCTTTATTTAACGCTACCGAAAATTCATCATTGAGTTGATTGCTTCTATCTCTTCTGACTTCTAATCTCCGCATTAGACGGTCATAACCTTCAATCGAATCGACTACATCTCTTTTGCTGATAAGACGCATACCGCCTGAACTTTTTAATTGTGTGATAGTGCCATTGTTTGGGAAAAACATAATTTGAACCTGTGCTCTTTGAAGTTGTAAGTAAGCTTTAACCGGCATTTCATTATTTTTTGTAGTAGTCAATAACTCAAGGGCTGAATCAATATTCTGTATTTTCAATTTTATAGAGTTGTTAACTGTATCCAGCCAGTTCATATCTAATCGTAAGTCATTTATTAATGATGTAACAAATTGTTTTTCCCGCTCCTTTTCAACTTTGTGTTCTCTTACATTTTCTGCAAAAAAACCAAGAAACACAGCTAAAAATAGCATTAAGAATTCTAACAGGTACTCTGTCCATTTCTTTTTATGCGTTACATGATGTGGATGTTTATGTACTTCCATATTTTCTGTTTGTTGATTTTGGGTAATAGTCTCTGTGTTAGTAGAAGGGGTGAGTTCGTTAGGAAAAATTTCCATTTGAATGTTTGTCGGAGTATCTAAATGTTCTTCTTCTGTATTTTCTGTCGTTTACTTTAAATTATTAAAATGTTCGGTTGCATCACACACAACGGCCCAGGCTTTGCGAAGGTTGGGCGGGTGAGATCCCAAAGCCTGCTTGACCTGCCTGTCTCGCTCTGCGGGATACCTTTTGTCCGGGCACGGACAAATTACAAAAGATGAGTAGAATTACCAAAGCCCAATGGGCGACTTCATGTTGCCCAACTTTTGCAAAGCCGATGTTATGCGGCTGAGATGCTGAACCTAGGAATAGAAGCTAAAGCAGATTTGAGTGCTTGATTTTCTTCCTCGATGTCGAAGTCGTCTTGTAACCCCAGCCAGAACTTAGCCGAGTTACCAAAATATTTGGAGAACCGTAAGGCAGTATCCGCAGTTACTCTTCGATTGCCTTTAATGATAGCAGAAATCCTTGGCTGAGGAATACCAGTGTCTTTGGAAAGCCTATACGCGGAAATGCCAAGTGGGAGAAGGAACTCCTCCAGTAAGATTTCGCCGGGATGGATATTTCTGAGCCGTTTCATTTGTTAACATTTAGTGGTAATCTATGATTTCAACATCGGAAGCGTTACCGGACGCCCATTTGAAAATGATACGCCATTGGTTATTTATCCGGATTGAATAAAAGTCTTTTAGATTTCCTTTTAGTTTCTCCAGCTTATTGGATGGAGGTATCTGCAAATCTGTGAGATTTTGGGAGTTGTTCAGCATTCTGAGCTTGCGCCTACCAATTTCCTGAATCTCGTTAGGTATTTTTTTGACTCTTTCGCCGTCCCATATTTTCTGAGTGTCTTTAGAGCCGAATGAAAGAATCATGCCTGTAATTTTCGATACTTACGCCAAAGGTAAGTAAACTCCGAAAATTGAGAAAATAAATTTGTGCAGCTAACGTTCATTGGCTTTCTGCTGTGCTGAAATTCTGTGTTCGGTCAGTCTGGAACAGAAGCCTAATGAAAAACTAATGTACAAGTTTTATTCATTTATTCATCAGCGTTGTGTCAGCCGAATATACCGATGATTAGCGTTCTGTTGTTGATGTTTATTCCATCAGGCAGCAAAGCAGAAAAACGCTGTTATGCGCTTTTAAACTCTTTTTTCAAGTACCAGTTCTTTTCTTTTTCGGCGTATATAACAAATGGAATAAACAGTCTTTTAATGCGTATTCCTAAGGCTATGCAAATGGCTGCCAAAACTAATCCAACGAACAACAATAGAAATGCATCCCTATTAAACTTCTGAATTATTTCAAGCAACGTGTCTGGATTAATATTGAACATTCTAAGAAACAAAAAACCAATAGTTATAAAAAGTCCGACAGTAACGAAAGGGAATACTAAAAAGTTTGCATCTGCATTCTTCTTTCCTACGAAATATGAGTCCCATCTATTATCTGTTTCAATTTTATAATCCAGCTCGTTCCCACCTATAATTTTCCCTTTAATTTTTGCTTCAACTTTTTCATCCGAGAAGTAATCGAAATGGGTTTTTATGTACTTGTTGTATTCTAAAAAGTTGAAAGTAAAAAAAATCTTGCTGCCAACAATTTTGAAATCTACGCTATTGAACTTGCAATTACTCTCAAATGTTACCTTTGAAATTGAGTCCACAACTCCTAAGTCAATTTCTATAGGAGTCACTATATCTTTTTCATAAATGACCTCTTTACCGTGGTTTTGAAAAATTAGCTGGATTCTATGTATCTGCTTAACAATATCATTTCTTTCTGGTATCTTTTCATGCGAGGTGAAGTTATTCCAATGAATTAGTCCAAGCTCCCGTGAAAAGGAAAGTTTGATTCCAAGAATCAAGGGAAGTATCGCAAGAAAAATTCCAAAAAAGTTAATTATAAAAGACCAGTCAGGATTAAATATTGCCATTGTCAGTTAGATTGTCTCGGTAATTGCACATAACGGTCAGGGCTTTGCGAAGGTTGGACGGATATATTCTGTCGCCCGCTTGGCCATCCCGCCACGTCGGGACTAAAGCCAAATTACTGAAAATTGGTCATCCCGCCAAGGCGGGACAACAGCTGATTGGCCAAGTACAAAAGCCCAACTTTTGCCTGTGCAATGTTAGCTGCATACAATTCTACTCTCCTATAATCTCTGAAAATGTTTTGAATTTTGGATAATATATAAGTACGGAATTGTTAAATGTTTCTTTTCCTTTCTTATCCTTAATCTTAAAATTTACGGTAACATTTATTTGAATTATTGAATCAGGTCTTGTTGGATGTTTCTTTAATTCTAATAAGTCATTTAAATTTTGCGCTAATTGGCTGTCAAGCTGAGAGATTGAGGTCATTTTTTGGATCGAGTCCATTGTTAAGTCAGCAATAAATACTTTTTTTTGAGAATCAATCACTTTATTGGATTCAGAAAGCATCTCAAACATTTTTTTGTCTGATTTACTGCCGTTTATGGTATCATTATTATAGCTTATGAACTGAAAAGATGAAGGGTTTTCGAATTGTTGTGACAGGGTGTCTCTTATATATTTGTTTAGAAGTGAGTCAAATATTTTTTGATCCGATTGTATAGAGATTTTGTTCTCAGGAATTGGTGGATTGGTGCAAGCAATTAGTGTAACTAGGCAAAAAAGAAAAGTGGATAATTTCATTTGATAATACTTGATTTAAAATATTGTTACAGCTAACGAACAGGGCTTGCTGCAGGTGTGGAATTAGTATTCCCTCCGCCCGGAACCGCTGCTGATTGATGAACTAAAAGTACAAGTTAAAAACCAAAAGCCAAATAGCATTCCGTCAAGCCGGTACTGAAGCTGAGTAACAATTTGCTGCTGATGCTTACAACGTCAAGCCACACTTGCAGCAAACCCCATGTTGGTGGCAGTAATTCTATGTATTCAATTATTTTTTCTTAGAAGTGATAAAAAATGTCAACATAAAACTTACAAAGCCAATTATAGCTGTTAAGTTTCTCCAAAAATGGTAACCTAACCATTCATTTCTAATTTGCTCCCAATTAACTGGTATTGTACCTGGTTGTAGGCTTTGTAGTTGTTGATTAATTGGAACGTTTCCTCTAAATGCTATGACTGTTCCTGCGATACTTAACAAAAGAGTTGTCAGGACTAAAATAGATTTTAATCTTTCCTTGTCCTTCCAAAATATTATTGTT
>JAFWCB010000007.1 GCA_017537025.1 Sediminibacterium sp. | reverse complement strand
GGTGTAGGGTATAGGGTATAGGGTATAGGGTTTGGGGGGTATTTAGTTTTTTAATAATTCCAAAGTATGCTCAATACTTTTTTTATTTTCCCAGCTTTGATGTCCGGGTATGATATAGCGTGGATTTGGAAATTCTTTTTGTAGTTTTTTCAACGTAGTAGGGTATGCTTTTAAATTAGCATCGGCTATATTACCGATGCTTGTTGCTTCCGTACTTTTAATTAAACAGCCGCCATATAAAACTTTTGTTTGTGGAAACCATACCACAATATTATCAGGTGTATGCCCTTCTCCCGCAAAATACACACGCATCTTTATTCCGCCGATATTAAAGCTTGTGTCTTCCCGAACCATGTATTGTGCGCGCGGTGCATTGGTGGCTTTGCAAATTGAATCCGTTTTTTTAGTGGTATACGTTCTTATTCCTTTAGCACGGTAGTAGGTTAACCCGGCTGTTCTGTCGGCATGTGAATGAGTGGCAATGCATGCCACCACTCGCTTATCGTGTTTTGCCCGAATACTATCTAATAAGGGTTGAAATTGAGCGGTATCCCAAGGGCAATCAATTAATATCACACCTTTTGGTGTTACTGCATATAATCCGTTGGCCGGAACTTTTTCGCCTTTATAGGCTCCATAGGTGGTAAAGACATATATGCCACTGGCTACCTTTTGAATTTGCAATGGAACTTGCGAGTAAGAAAAGATATTCATCGTTAGTAAAATAGGTAAGAGAATATAGCGCATGAAATAAATATCTTTTAGGCAATATATTTTGTAAAAAGGTGAATCTTTATAAGGCAATCTCCATCACATAATCATCCATCACATAACCGTGGTCTAATTCAAAAACCATTTCTTTTTGTACGCTAAAGCCCATGTGTTCGTAGAAGGCTCTGGCATTATTATGTTTGTTTACTTGTAATATCAATTTCTTGCCACCATTGGCTTTCGCATAGTTTTTTACGGCTGCCAGTAAAGCTTTACCCGCTCCTGTTTTTTGGATGTTAGGTAAAACATAGAGTTTATTCAATTTAAAAATACCTTCTTCCTCTTTTGAAACAGAAGCAAAGCCAATAGGGGTTTCTTCAAATTCAAAAATGTAAAATTGATGATCGGTATTTATTTGTTTCGTGAGCGACTCATCACTGTACATCAAATCGAGCATATAATCGATCTGCCCTTGCGATATAATACCTCCATAGGTACTCGGCCAAGTTCGCTCCGCAATGCTGCGGATGGTAGGGATGTCGGCTAAAGATGCGATTCGTACCATTATAAACTTTTTAGTCCTTCTTCAATCACCTGTATTCTGGCTTCTGCATCGGCTTGTTTCTTACGTTCCAGTGCAATCACTTCCGGCTTTGCGTTTTGAACAAACTTTTCATTCGATAATTTCTTTATTACCGATTGTAAAAAATTTTGTTGATACTGAAGATCTTTCTCCAACTCGGCACGCATGGCCGATGTATCTAACTCTTTTTCAGCAGCAATATAAAATTTATCTGTTTCTACAGCCACCACAATCGTATTCGTAACAGCATCTTGTGTATAAACAATATCAGATGCGTTCACTTGCTTCTTCAAAATCGTTTCGATAGGGCTGTAGCGATCGATATTATTGGTTTGAATCGATAGTTGAACCGTTTCCTTTGGCTTTATTTGGTTTTTATTTCTACTATCTCTTAAAGCTGTGATCACCTTCTTCAATAATTCAGCTGCATTTAAAACAGATTGATCCGGACTACCCAAATCTGTAAACTGCTTTACACATAAATCATCTGTTTGTGGTTGTAATTGATGATATATTTCTTCTGTAATAAAAGGCATGAAGGGATGTAATAATTGCATGAGTTGCTCAAAATAATAAACGGTTTGCTCATACACTGTTGCATCTATGGGTTGCTCAAAACCGGGTTTTACCCATTCCAAATACCAACTGCAGAAATCATCCCAAATCAATGAGTACAACACTTTCAGAGCCTCACTCAATTTGAATTGGTTGAGTAATGTATCTATTTCGGCTGCCACTTCACGCAAACGATGATGGAACCAGTTACCTGCAAAATCATTTTGTGAAGAAGCTATTGTATGATCTTTTCGTTGCTCCCAACTCTTTACCAATTTGAGGGCATTCCATAATTTATTATTGAAATTTCTGCCTTGCTCCAGGGCCGATTCATCAAATAAAATATCATTACCAGCCGGAGAGGCAATCATAATTCCAAAGCGAACCGCATCTGCTCCATACTGATCTATTAAGCCGAGTAAGTCGGGTGAATTCCCCAAACTCTTACTCATTTTTCTTCCTAATTTATCTCTTACAATTCCTGTAAAGTATACGTCTCTAAAAGGTTTGAGTTGTTTATACTCATAGCCGGCCATGATCATACGTGCCACCCAAAAGAATATGATCTCCGGTGCCGTTACCAATGTACTGGTTGGATAATAATAATTTACTTCTTTATTATTCGGCTCAGATAATCCTTTAAATACTTCAAATGGCCATAACCAAGAGGAGAACCAAGTGTCTAAACAATCTTCATCTTGCTTAATATCGTTGATGGTGAGCGATGGATTTTTTACTTGTAAAGCTATTAATGCGTCTTCGGCTGTTTTAGCCACTGCATATTCCCCATCGGCAGTATACCATGCAGGTATGCGATGTCCCCACCATAATTGTCGGCTGATACACCAATCTTTAATATTCTCCATCCAATGGCGGTAGAGATTTTTGAATTTAGCCGGATGGAAATTGATGTCTTCTTCCATCACTGCTTTTAGTGCAGGTTCGGAAATAGCTTTCATGCTTACCCACCATTGTAAACTTAAGCGGGGCTCAACAACAACATCTGTTCTCTCGCTAAATCCAACCTGATTTGTATATTCTTCCGTTTTGGCCAATAAGCCTGCCTTTTCTAAATCAACTACAATTTTTTTACGTACTTCAAAGCGGTCTTCTCCTACATAAAGCTGTGCAGCCTCGCTCATGGTACCATCTTCATTCAGGGTTTCAATGACTTCTAAATTATATTTTTGTCCGATTTGATAGTCGTTGATATCATGAGCAGGCGTTACTTTCAAAGCACCGGTACCAAAATCCATGGTAATATAATCATCTGTAATGATGGGTATGCGTCTGTTGATCAAGGGAACAAAAGCATATTTACCATGAAGATGTTTATACCGCTCATCGTTTGGATTTACACAAATGGCCGTATCCCCTACAATTGTTTCCGGACGAACCGTGGCGATAGTTATAAACTCATCGCTATTTTCTAAGGCATATTTTATATAGTAAAGTTTACTATTGACCTCTTTATAAATAACCTCCTCATCACTCAGGGCAGTTTTGGCTTTAACATCCCAGTTAATCATTCTTTTGCCCCGATATATATGTCCCTTTTTGTATAGATCTATAAACACATTAATTACCGAATCGTAATAATGTGGATCCATGGTGAAAGAAGTACGGTTCCAATCGAGACTACAGCCCATTTCACGGAGTTGTTCTAGGATGATGCCGCCATATTTATTCTTCCATTCCCAGGCATAAGCCAAAAATTCATCCCTGCTTAAAGAAGATTTAGCAATTCCTTTTTCACGAAGCATAGCCACCACTTTGGCTTCAGTAGCAATAGAAGCATGATCAGTACCGGGTACCCAACAGGCATTTTTTCCTTGCATCCGGGCTCTGCGAATGAGGATATCCTGTATGGTATTATTTAAGCAGTGCCCCATGTGCAATACGCCGGTAACATTTGGTGGCGGAATCACAACGATATAAGGTTCTCGATCATCTGGTGTTGAGGAGAAATAATTTTTTTGAATCCAATATGGGTACCATTTTTCGGCTGCTTCTTGATGTGGGAAATTTTTGCTCAATTCCATGATGTCTATCCGTTCTTAGTTGCTTTAAGTTTGCAAAATTAAGGAATTCGGCTTGGGGATGGATATGAAACAAAAAATCCCGACAAGAGCGCCGGGATTAAGTAAAGCTATCAACAGGGGGAATTACCAACTGGAAATGAGCTCAGTTTTTTCTGCAATATGTTCAGAAAATCCAGGCTCAGTGAGTGTACATTCAAGATCATTCAAACAATCTGCTACGGACATAACCTTGCATATAGTCATTTTTTTTGTTTGTTCCTTTGCTTTTTCGGTGATGATTCTGGCAGCTCTCTCCGGACTATTACAAGCAAAGAAAAATGCGGAAATTCCAATCAATATGGAGATTCGAAGTCCTTTTTTTATGGTTGCAGGTTGTTTTATCATGCCTATATAACGTTATGCTATAAAAATTGTTACAATCTTTACAGTTTGTACAAAAAAATTAAAAATATTACAGGGCTTTATACGCTAAGCCCTTCCTCTCCATTCTAAATAAGAAATGAGGGCAACCAATGCAAACAAGGCAATGACAATTGCTGCATTTCTTAAATTTTCATTAATGGCTACATCTGTTTTAACTTCTTCCATACCACGGGGATGTTTGGCAGTGAAAAAATTAGGCTGAATTTTAGAACAATCCTTATTTTAGAAACACGAATAGCTATTTGTTGAATAAAATAAAGGTTGATCCTACACAAGATAAATGCTTTATTTCGTTTATACAATAGTCTCAAATGTTAAAATTTGCTGTACGCGATAGTAGATATTGAAACAACCGGGAGTTTTCCACAACAAAATGGTATTACAGAAATTGCTATTGTATTACACAATGGAAATGAGGTAGAAGGAAAATTTGAAACTTTAGTTAATCCACATCAGCCCATTCCTCCTTATATTGTTGGGATGACTGGTATTTCTAATGCCATGGTTTCCCAAGCACCCTCTTTTGAACAAGTAGCTCCCAATATTTTTCAATTACTTCAAAACCGCGTATTTGTTGCACACAATGTAAATTTCGATTACTCTTTTGTAAAATATCATTTGCAGGCAGCCGGTTTCGATTTGGTATCTCCTAAATTATGTACTATTCGATTGA
The DNA here is from genome assembly GCA_017537025.1 of Sediminibacterium sp. Lineage (GTDB taxonomy): Bacteria > Bacteroidota > Bacteroidia > Chitinophagales > Chitinophagaceae > Sediminibacterium. Next base: position 194,930 of record JAFWCB010000007.1, on the reverse strand, counting down.
GTAGAAAGGTATTTCCGGGGTTTAAAAAATACGGACTTGGTCATCTTAGCAGGGAGTTGGGTATTCATATTGAAAACAGGCATAGAGCCGGTGGTGATGCCTTGGCAACAGCAGAAATACTTGATCTGGTCTTGAAAAACAATGGAGAAAAGGTCATTAAAGAGATGTTGCAGAAAGATAACAAAGAATACTTTCTCCCCCCCAACTTGTCTAAATTTTACATTGATCAATTACCGCAAACACCCGGTGTATACTACTTTCATAACAAAGCAAGTAAAGTAGTATATGTAGGCAAAGCCAAGAATATAAAAAAAAGAGTGTTATCCCATTTCACCGGATTTGACATCGGAAAAAAGCGGCAGGATTTTCTTAGGGAAATTTATGCAATAACACATGTGTCTTGTCATACTGAGTTTATTGCGTCTCTTTTTGAAAGTATAGAAATTAAACGTCTATGGCCGGCTTTTAATAAAAGTCAGAAACGTTACGAACAACTTTGGGGTATTTATATGTTTGAGGATAGTAGAGGGTATAAAAGATTGGCTATTGATAAGAAACATAAATATGCTCAGCCTATCATAGCCTTTTCCATGTTAGTTGATGCGCATCGTGAACTTTGGAAATGGGTAAGGCAGTTTGAACTAGAGGCTTCACTTTGTTTTTTGGATAAACATGAACCGGCTGTTTGGCCTCCTGTAAATGTATACAATAAGCGCGTAGATGCCGCCATAGCTTATATTTCCGGTGAAAAAGAAAGTTTTATCATCAAAGAAAAACAAACTCATATTGTTGTAGAGAAAGGTAAATTTATTGGTATGGGAGATATTGATCATGATGGAAAAGATTATGAGTGGATTAAAGCTAATATTACTGCATATCCTGAAAACGAAGTATTAAAAACCATGCTAAAACGCTTTGCAGAACGATACCCTGAACGATTGATTTTTCCAAATATTTCTACATAGAAAATTCCCTTACATTCGCGCTCCTTAAAAGAGAAACATGTTTGGAACTACTATTGCCGCTAAGTTAGGATTACGGGTATCACAGGTGGATACGGTGTTGAGTTTATTGAAAGAAGGAAGTACTATACCTTTTATTGCTAGGTATCGTAAAGATAGTACCGGTAATTTAGATGAGGTTCAGATACAGCAGATACAAGATGAGGAAAAACTGTTAATCAGTTTTACAGAAAGAAAAATAGTCATTGAAAAAACAATTACTGAACAGGGTAAAATGACTGCTGCCTTACACGAAAAAATTGATGCTGCTACAACGCTCAACGAACTGGAAGATATCTACTTACCCTACAAACCAAAAAGAAAAACAAAAGCACAAACTGCGCGGGAACAGGGGTTGGAACCATTAGCGGAAATACTATTGGCACAGCAAAATGAAAATATTGAAATGATTGCCTCCGCTTTTATCAATGAAGTGATTAAAACAACGGAAGAAGCATTGCAAGGGGCGAGAGATATTATTGCTGAGAAAATAAATGAGGATGCTGCATTAAGAGCGAAACTGCGTAAACTATTTGAAACTAAAGCAAATTTACAAAGTAAAGTGCTTGCCGATAAAATAGGCGAGGCGATTAAATACAAAGACTATTTTGATTTTTCAGAACCTATTCATAAAGTTCCTTCACACCGTATTTTGGCTGTTATGCGCGGATTTTTAGAGGGCTTTTTAAGAATGAATATTGCTCCTCCTGAAGAAGATGCTTTGTACCTGATAGATGAAGCTTATCTGCAAGGCTCTTCTGCTGAAAAACCACATATTCAAAAAGCATGTAAGGATGCGTATCGTAGGTTGTTACAACCTGCTTTGGAAACAGAATATCGAACCGCATTAAAACAAAAAGCGGATGAGGATGCTATTGCGGTATTCGCTGAAAATTTGCGTCAATTATTGTTAAGCGCTCCTTTGGGCAGCAAAAGAATACTCGCTATCGATCCCGGTTATAGAACAGGTTGTAAAGTAGTTTGTTTAGATGAAAAAGGAGAATTGCTCAAAACAGATCTGATCTATGTACATGAAGCCAACAAAATATATGATAGCGAATACAAGATCAAAGAGTTAGTTAACATATATCAAATAGAAGTTTTTGCTATTGGCGATGGTACAGCAGGAAGAGAAACAGAACAGTTTATTAAGAAAATGAATTTGGGGTTACCCATTTTTTTAGTGAATGAAGACGGGGCCTCGGTATACTCCGCTTCGGAAGCAGCCAGAGAAGAATTTCCCAATGAAGATATTACTGTAAGAGGCTCTGTGAGTATCGGTAGAAGATTAATGGATCCTTTAGCAGAGTTGGTAAAAATAGATCCTAAAAGTATTGGCGTAGGTCAATATCAACACGATGTAAATGCTTTCCGATTAAAAGAAAAATTAGATCAAACAGTGGTAAGCTGTGTAAATGCAGTAGGTGTAAATATTAATACAGCCAGTAAGCAGTTGCTGAATTATGTAAGCGGTATTACTGAAACAGTTGCTCAAAATATTATTGAATACAGAAAAACAAATGGGGCTTTTACCAGCAGGGAACAACTACTAAAAGTGCCTCGCCTGGGTGCAAAAGCTTATGAACAATGTGCAGGTTTTCTACGAATTCCCCAAGCTATAAATCCATTAGATGCCAGTGCCGTTCACCCCGAAGCCTATAATATTGTTGAAAAGATGGCTGCTGATTTGCGAAGTTCGGTGAAGGAAATGATCGGGAACGAAAACTTACTTAAAAAAATTGATGTGAAGCAGTATATCACGGAAACAACCGGCACGCTCACTTTACAAGATATTATCAAAGAAATGCATAAACCGGGTTTAGATCCGCGTAAAGAATTAGAACAGTTTGAATTTGCCAATATTTATACCATAGAAGAAGTAAAAGTAGGAATGGAATTACCTGGTGTTGTAACGAATCTAACTCGTTTTGGCGCCTTTATAGATATTGGAGTAAAACAAGACGGGCTGGTACATGTGAGTGAAATAGCGCACAAATATATTAATGACCCTAGTGAGGTATTGTCACTTCAACAAAAAGTAAAAGTAAAAGTACTGGAGGTAGATGTATTAAGAAAAAGGATTGCTTTGTCTATCAAACAAACTCAACCAACACCCGCTGCAAATACTAATCATGCTTCTTTTAAAAAGAAAAGTGCAATGAATAAACAAGAAATAGACCTTAGTAATTTACAGGTAACCGATGCTTTGAGTATGCTCAAAAAAAAGTTTGCTAAATAGTTATTTGGTATACCTACCAGGAGGTAGAAAAAAGAAGAAGATCAGTAGATTTTTTTTCTTAACTAAATGATTTTCAGTTTGTTATATTAAATTTAGAGAATCTAGGCGCTCCCAGAATACAGATTTTGTGAAATAATCTGACGAAATGTTTAAATTAGTGTTCAGATAACACCGTTATGCATATCAGAAACATCTTACTGTGGATGGTCTGTTTGTGGTGTATTGCTGTGAAAACAGTTGCTCAAACCCCCACGCTGAGCGATGCCGAAAAAGAAAAAGCAATCCAAACCCAGGTACAGCGATACTTGCTGAAGTACAAACAAGACCTGAACAATGCGCTTGATCGCAATGATTTTGCGGCTGCTATCAGCCATTTAAATCATATTATTTTATATGAACCTAACAACGGACAAGCACTCTATTTACGAGCGCGTGGTTTCGAAAATATGGGTTTATACGAGCGTGCGATTTTTGATTACGATAATGCACAGCGGGCCGGGTATAAAGAGCCCCAATTGTATTATTTCCTGGCACGCTTAGAAATTAAAGCAGGTTTGGGTGAGGAGTCGTTTTATTCTTTCAATGAATTTTTTCAAGAACAGCCGGGAATGGCCACCAAAAAAGAACTCCGGTACGAACGGGGAATTGCTGCTAAAATGGCGAAAGAATATAAGGCTTGTGTGGAGGACATGAGTTTTGTAATCGATGAGGGCAAGGATGAAGCGGATGCTTATTTCAACCGAGCCATATGTTTCTCTGAGCTAGATATTTTAAAAGAAGCCAAAAAAGATTTTCATGAGGCCGTACGTATTAAACCTGCTTTAAAAGATCATTGGTATTATATTACCTACGACCGCATTTACAAAAATAGTTGTAAGCAAACAGCAGCCCAATATCTGGCAGCAGCACAAAAGCAAATGGCGAAGGGGGATTATTTCGATGCCTTTATTGAAGCGCAACTTGGATTAAAATGTTATCCCGGGAACAAGGCATTAATGATCAAGCAATTGGAAGCCATGCTCACGCAAATCGATTTATATTACGACGAAACAATCGTATTTTATCAGGAATTCGTAAAAAAGCATGGCGCCGATGAAGTTGTGCAGGCCATGATGGATAAGGCTTTGGCTAAAAGAAAGCAAATAACTGTTTCCGATAGATCTTATGTGGCCGATTATGTTAACGAAACACCTTTACCGGAACGTTTTAGAAAACCTATCGAATACCTGAAATTGGCAGAAGATAAATTACAGCAAAAAACAGACCTGCCAATTGCCTTAGATTATTGCAACAACGCTATTCGTATTGATCCTAAATCACCAGATGCTTTTTTGGTAAGGGCGAGAATATTATATGCAATGAACAAACCATTGGAAACAGCCATGGCTTGGAAAGACGCAACACAAGCTACAAAACTGAACCCTAAATTATCGGAAGCATGGACAATACGGGGAATGATTGCCTATCAGGAAAATAATTTAAATGCGGCTTTGGCCGATCTAACAAAAGCTGTTGAATGCAGAAAAGATAATGCAGAAGCAGCGAAAGCACTTGCTAAAGTGCAAGATAAGTTAGGATCCAAAACAGAAAACAACCAATAAAATCACTAAGTTTTCTTATTTTCATTGCATAATCGATTGCTATGAGAATAGTTCCCTTATTGCTTTCCGCCGTTTGTACGATTGCCCTAGTTGGGGCTTTGAACAAACAATTACCAGTTGGGGGTAGTAAAACCCCTAGGTTAGGTTATTTCCTCTCCCCACAACATGGTTTCTGGCAAAATGCCGATGCCACCAATATGGATTATAACGGGGAGGTAAGATTAGATGGCTTACAAGGTAAAGTAGATGTATATATTGACGATCGATTAGTTCCCCATATTTATGCCGATCAGGATGTGGATGCCTATTATGTACAGGGCTTTATACATGCAAAATTTCGACTCTGGCAAATGGAATTTCAAACCCATGTAGCAGCAGGAAGGCTAAGTGAAATTGTGGGAAAAGAAAGAATCAAAACCGATCAGTTTTTTAGAAGATTAGGAATGGTGTATGGCGCTGAAAATACACAACGTTATGTAGAAAAAAATAACCCTGATATGAAGGCAGCTATTGATGCATATGCACGTGGCGTTAATGCTTATATCAAATCACTCAAACCGGAACAAATACCTTTCGAATATAAATTACTCGATTATAAACCGGAAGAGTGGACCTCGCTCAAAACCTATTTGTTCCAAATGTTTATGAGTTACGATCTCACTGCTAGGGGCGCCACTACCGACTTGCAAATGACCAATGCCAGAAATTATTTTGGATATAGCGATTTCAATAAATTATTTACAAATGTTCAAGATTCATTAGACCCTATCATACCTAAAGGAACCGTGTATGCTAAACCTACTATTGTTCCTAAAGTTCCTAAAGATGTAGATACTGCATACTTGAATAATTTCAATATCGGTAGTACAGCTACCTCACCTGTAGTGCCCCAAAAAGGAAATGGAAGTAATAATTGGGTGGTAGGAGGTACTAAAACAAAAAGTGGTAAACCCATTTTATGTAACGATCCTCATCTAGGATTGAATTTACCTTCTTTATGGTTCGAAGTGCAAATCAGCACACCTACCCACAATACCTATGGCGCCAGTTTCCCGGGTTCTCCGGCGGTTATTATCGGCTTTAATGATAGCATTGCTTGGGGCGTTACCAATGCAGGTAGAGATGTAATTGATTACTACGATATGAAGTTTCGCGACTCTTCTTTGAAGGAATATTGGTACAATGGGAAATGGGTAAATGCAGATACGCGTAAAGAAGTTATTAAAGTAAAAGATAGTGCCGATCAGGTTGAAAATATGGCTATGACAGTATATGGCCCTGTGATGTACGACCATCATTATAAAAACAATAGCACTGGGGGAAAGAATTTAGCATTACGTTGGACGGCCCATGATGCCGGAAGTGGATTGCTTACTTTTTATTTATTGAATAGGGCAAAAAATTATGATGATTATTTGGCTGCTATTGCTCATTGGAAATGCGCCGGACAAAATTTTGCTTTTGCAAGCCATACGGGTGATATAGCCATCAAGCAGCAAGGCACATTTGTAGCACGCTGGAAAAGGCAGGGTGATTTTATTTTGCCTGGAACAGATAGTACCTATGCCTGGCAAGGCATGATACCGGTTGAAGAAAATCCTATGATTAAAAATCCCACCAGGGGCTTTGTAAGCAGCGCCAATCAACAATCTACCGATAGCACCTATCCTTATTACTTAGGAGCTGCAAGTAATTTCCCGATCTATCGGGGGCTTACCATCAATCGAAAACTAACTGCGATGACGGGTATTACTCCGGAAGATATGCAGCGGTTGCAGATGAATAATTATAATGTTTTCGCAGAAATGGCTCGTCCGGTCATACTCAAATACACTAATGAAAGCTTATTAACAGCAGATGAGAAAAATTATATTAGCTTATTAAAAAATTGGGATTTGAATAGTGAAGTTGATGCAAAAGGGGCAACTGTATTCAATACTATTTGGGATAGTTTAGAAGTAGTAATATATAAGGATGAATTTGCAAATGCTAAGAATAATGTAGGATGGCCTGATGATCCGGTATTATTAGAGGCTTTACTGAAAGATAGTGCCTATAGCTTTGCTGATAATATCAATACTGATAATAAAAAAGAAACCATTGCTGATTGTATGATGGAGGCTATAAAGCTTGCTACCGCTGCTTTGCAATCCATTGATAAATCAGGGAATTTAGCGTGGGGTACATTTAAAGATACCAGGGTGAATCATTTATTGAAGATACCTGCTTTGAGTAGGTTGCATTTACCGATTGGGGGAGGTAAGCATATTATTAATGCTACCACAGATAATCATGGACCCAGTTGGCGCATGATTGTTCATCTTACGGATGATATTGAAGCCTATGGTGTTTACCCGGGTGGACAACATGGTAATCCCGGAAATAAGTATTACGACAGTTTTGTAGACAGTTGGGCTACAGGGAAATATTATCGCCTACTATTTATCAAGAAAAAAGATGCGGTCAGTAATCCCCGAATGAAGTGGGTTATCACTTTTACTCAAGCTTAAAAAATAAATATGAAATTTATTGTATCAATCATACTTACTGCTCTATTGGCCTTTGCAGTTGGTTTATTTACAACTTTGCCTTGGTATAGTTTTGCCATTACTTCTTTTACTGTTGGGGTAGCTATCAAACAAAAATCATTCAATGCATTTATAACCGGCTTTTTAGGTGTTGCCATTTTGTGGGTCATATTGGCTGCATTAAAAGATATTCCCAATGAGCATCTACTTTCCTCCAAAGTGGCTTCGATATTGCCCTTAGGAGGTTCTTGGATAGTATTGCTGTTGGTTACCGGATTCGTGGGTGGGTTAGTAAGTGGGTTCGCTGCGCTCACAGCCTCATTTCTGAGAAGTAAAGCCTAGTTTGCAGCTATCTTTGTGATATGAGTTTGTATGAATTGTTTGGGCGTTACTGGCAACGGCATTATCAATCCATGGTGAGTAATGATAATCCCTTATTTGTAGGAGTAAGTGGGGGTATAGATAGTGTTGTACTTATTCATTTATTAAGATCTCATGGTATCCCATTCTCTATAGCTCATGTGAACTATCAATTAAGAGGTGCTGAGAGTAACCGAGATGAATCTTTTGTTCGCGCATTAGCTAATCATTTCAGTGTTCCCATATATGTGCAACAATTTGATACCATCCATTTAGCAGAAGAAATGAAAATGTCGGTTCAAGAAACTGCCAGAAAACTTCGATACGATTGGTTTAAAACTATTGCAGGTAGTAGTTATATAGCTACCGCCCATCATGCTAACGATAATGCAGAAACAGCATTGATGTATTTTTTGAGAGGAACAGGTATTGAAGGCTTAACAGGAATACCCGGGAGAGATACAAAGCGAAAAATTATTCGTCCACTTTTATCTTTTACCCGCGAACAAATACAGGAATATGCAACAGCGCAAAAAATTGAGTATGTTGAAGATTCTTCTAATACTAAAAATAATTATACCAGAAATTTATTGAGAAATATTGTTCTACCCGAGATAGAGAAAGCTTTTCCCAGAACTATTCAGAATATCCTACATAATATCGAACGATTTGAAGAGATTAATAGTGTATATCATGAGGCTGTAACAATGCGTTTGAAAAAATTAATTACGGTAAAGGGACAAGAATTACATATTCCTGTTTTAAAATGGCAACAAGAGAAACAGCTTTCAACGATTACTTGGGAGATTATTAAAGCATACGGGTTCACTGCTGCGCAAGTTCCGGAAGTTATCAAGTTACTGGGTGCGGCCAATGGGAGTAGTATCAAAACAGATTCGCATATTTTATTTAAACATAGATTATGGATGATTATGGCGCCGCTGAACAGCGGCGCCATATCGCAAATACTTATTGAAACACCCGGTACCACTCATTTTCAAGAGGGATCTGTAACCATTCGGTTATTGGAAAATAAACCCGACTCTTTACAAAAAGATAATATCGAATACCTCGACGCAAAAAATATTCAGTTTCCTTTATTGCTTAGAAAATACAAAACGGGAGACTATTTCTACCCGCTCGGAATGGCGAAAAAGAAAAAAATATCCCGATTTTTAATTGATTTGAAACTTAGCCTTACCGAGAAAGAAAAAGTATGGGTGCTTGAGTCGGATAAAAAAATTATTGCCTTATTGGGGTTGAGAATTGATAACCGATTTAAAGTACAACCACAAACGGTTTCAACGCTGGCCATTACTTTACAAAATAACCACTAACCTCTAAGTAAAAGTTTTTTAATAAATTATAATCGCTTCCAAAATAACTGCTTATCACCACAAACACTACTCCGAAAACTGCTCCCCAAATATGTGCGGAATGATTGATATTCCCATTTCCTTTTTTTGCCAGATAAGCCGAAATAATTAAATATAATGGCCCGAATATAAAACCCGGAATATGAATAGGAATGGGAAATATTCCTAAACCCATCGTAGGATAAATAAAAATACCTGCAAATACCACAGCAGAAACCGCTCCTGACGCACCTAAACTATAATAATGATAATTATTTTGCTGTTGTATATACGTGGGTAACAAACTAATAGCCAGAGATGCCAGATACATCAGCAAAAAAATGATTTTTCCGCTGCCGGCTCCAAATATCTGAGAAAAAGACTGCTCCACTATCTCTCCAAATAAATAAAAAGAATACATATTAAAAGCAAGGTGCATGATATCTGCATGAATAAACCCGCAGGTAAAAAATCGATACCATTGTTTCCTATTACCAATAGCCGGAGGATTAAAAATAAAATCGCCCATGATTTTTTCATTCGAAAAAGCAGTGAATGAAACTACACAGGTTACAACAATAATACTGATAGTGATTGTAAACATGGTACAAAAATAGACTATAAATGATGGTATTTTTCATTTCTCAGAATAGTACATGCCCGATACACCTGCTCTGCCAATAGTAGTCGCACTAACATGTGAGGAAAAACAAGTGGGGATAAACTCCAAGTATAGTCGGCTCTTTGATGAATGGCATCGCTCACACCAAAAGCCCCCCCGATCAAGAAAATGAGCTGTTTGTTACTTTCATTCGCTCTTTGTTGAATAAACTGAGCTAATTGCGGGGAATTGAACATTTTACCTCTTTCATCTAACAATACCAAAAAATCATCTTTCTGGAGTAATCCTAATACTAACTTTCCCTCCGCATTTTTTAATTCAGACTCAGATAAACTGGCAGCATTCTTGGGAGGCGCTATGATTTGCCAATCGCATCTGAAATATTTGTTAATACGTTGCGTGAAATCCGATACACCGATTTGAATATATGATTCATTGGCTTTACCTATGGAAAGGAACAATATCTTCATATATTCGTTTATCTTAATTTTAAATCCAAATTAAGGTGTTTGTATGAGGAAATCATTTTTGTTTTTTATTATTTCTATTTACAGCTGTTTACCCGTTTTCTCTCAGGAGATCGACTCTATGATGAGCGTTTATGCAGAACGTACTCCAAGAGAAAAAATACATATACATTTCGATAGGGATATTTATAACCCGGAAGAAACCATTTTTTATAAGATCTATCTTTTATCGGGTAATCAGTTAAGTGAGCTTAGTAAAAATATGTATGTTGAATGGTATGATACAACCGGCACACTTATCAAACAAACCATAGCCCCTCTTTTTCTTTCCGGGGCTGCGGGTAGTTTCGAAATACCAAAAGGATACAAAGGGAATTATTTACGCTTGAAAGCCTTTACCCGGTGGATGTTGAATGAAGAAAATGAAACAGATGTTTATGAAAAATTAATTCCCTTAAACCTGGGAACCAACAGTACTCAAAAACTAAATATTAATAAAACTAATTTATCCCTTTTCCCGGAAGGGGGTTATTTAGTAGAAGGTATTTCTTCAAGAGTTGCTTTTAAAGCCACTAATAATAATGGACTGCCTGTGAAAGTTTCCGGATTTGTTCGTAATTCAAAAAATGAAGTTGTTGACAGCATTGTTACAATCCATGATGGTATGGGTTTGTTTTTATTGAATCCCGCTAAAGGGGAGCAATACCGTGTGGAGTGGACAGACGAGTTCAAACAGAAATATACAACTCCTATCACCCAAATACAATCGGCCGGAGCGGTAATGCTAGTTCGCACAAGCAACGATAAAGCCTCCGTTACTATTCAGCGATCAGCCAATACGCAGGGTGCCTTACAACAGTATACATTAATGGTTCACATGAATCAGGAGCCTTTATTCAAAGTAGCTATTAAAATGACTGAAAGAATGCTTCAACGGGCAGAAATACCTATTGATCAAATGCCAACTGGCATTCTACAGTTTACATTATTTAATTCAGAAGGGCAGCCGGTGGCAGAAAGGATCATTTTTGTAAATAATCATCTTCATGAATTCAATGCCAAGGTAAATCCTATTTATACCAGCTTAGACAAGAGGGGGAAAAACAGTTTAGATATTGTTGTAACAGATACGGCAATGAGTAATTTGTCGGTTGCCATTATCGATGCGGGTATTGCCGCTCCGGAAAGAACAAATATTTACACTGATTTTTTACTAAGTAATGAGATCAAAGGATATATTCATAATCCCGCTTATTATTTTACCAGTGATGCAGATGTTGTTACCAGTAAATTAGATTTGGTTATGATGACGAGTGGTTGGAGAAGATATAATTGGGATAAACTAAAGTCAGGTATTCAACCGGTAATTAAATATTTGCCTGAAACTGAAAATATGCAAATCAAAGGGAATGTTTTCGGTATGAAAGAAATCGGGGCACAGCAACTTGTGTTGAACACGATACTACTAGGGAAAGATAGTAGCAAGCAGTTTTTGTTTCTTCCGGTTAATAAAGATGGTAGTTTTATAGAGCCGGGTATCTTTTTTTATGATACGGCTAAAGTGTACTATAACTTTAACGCTAGTGTAAAAGGTGCTGAAAGATTACAAGTAAAATTCGATAATGGTTTTTTCAGGAGAGAGAATGGATTTAAAACAACCCCTTACACCGGAGTTACTGTTTTCCCGGATGCAGATAGTTTGTGGAGAGTGAGAATGAACTATTTTTTAGCGGAGCAAGAACGTATCAGAAAATTGCAGGCTTCAACCAACTTACAAGAGGTTATCGTTAAAGCCAAAGTAAAAACACCCTTGCAAATAATGGATGAAAAATATGCCAGGGGTTTATTTGCAGGTTCAGATGCCTATAGTTTCGATTTAGTTAACGATAAGTTTGTACCGCTTGATATTTTTTCCTATTTGCAAGGGAGGGTTCCCGGATTACAAATATCCGGAATGGGTGCACAAGCCAGTTTAAGTTGGCGAGGTGCTACCCCTCAGCTTTTCTTAGATGAAATGCCAACCGATGTGAATATGATCAGTGGAATACCTGTTCAACAGGTTGCTTATATTAAAGTATTCCGCCCACCTTTTTTTGGTGCGATTGGTGGCGGAGCCGGGGGTGCCATTGCCATTTATACCAAAAAAGGAGATGATGGAAAGAAAGTAGACTATTCCGGTAAAGGAATGAGTTTTGTAACGCTGGCCGGATTTTCCCGATTTAAAGAATTTTATAACCCGGTATACGATAAAACTAATAACTCATTAGAAACGGATTTACGTAATACACTCTATTGGAATCCTAACGTTTTTACAAATAAAAAATCACCTCGTTTTAAAATTGATTTTTATAACAATGATGTCTCTAAAAAATTATTACTGATTTTAGAAGGAATTAATGCAGATGGAAAAATGACTAGAGTAGTTAAAACAATTGAATAATGAAAATATTGATTTGTTTTTTAATTAGTATCATATGTTTTAGTGTTACCACTACAAAGGCACAGAACATGGATTCCCTGATGAAAAATTATGCGAATATTGCTCCTATTGAGAAAATCTATATTCAGTTCGATAGGCCTTCTTATGATATCGGTGAAACCATTTTTTACAAAGTATACTTATTACGTAATGGCAAATGGGATACTGAGAGTAAAAATCTATATATCAACTGGTTTGATGACAATGGAAATTCTATAAAACAAACCGTAGCACCTATTTTACTTTCTTCTTCGCAGGGAAGTTTTGTGGTACCTAAAAACTATGCCTGCGCTGCTTTACGTATGGTTGCTTATACAGGTTGGATGCTCAATGAACATCAACGCGATTATTTATTTGAAAGAGTCTTTACATTTCAAAAAACTAAACCTATTGATAAATCGAATAATATTCAAAAAACGAAAGTTGAAGTATTTCCGGAAAGTGGTGACTTGGTATATAACCTGGCCAGCAGGGTTGCATTTAAAGCAACAGATAATAATGGAATGCCAATAGCCATTACAGGTAAGGTTATAAACGGACAAGGGCAGGAAATAGCCGGCTTAAAAACAGAACACGACGGAATGGGTGTATTTAGTTGTAGGCCGATGAGCGGAGAGAATTATTTTATTAATTGGAAAGATAATCGGGGTAATGAAGGCACACAGCAAATTACGAATATTAAAGACAGGGGTGGGGTACTGACCGTTTATCAAACCAGTGAGAATGCGCAAATAACAGTACAAGTAAGCCATAATAGTACTGGTGTAAAACCTTATAAACTGCTTATTCATCAAGACCAGTCATTACTTGCTCAAAAAGAATTGAATCTTACCGATGCTACTGCCACACGCATTACTTTCCCGCTTTTTAACTGTAGTACCGGTATTATTCAGTTTACATTGCTATCCGGTGAGAATTTACCTATAGCTGAACGAATTATGTATGTAGATAATGAAGACTATAGCTTTGAAACAAATGTTGCTCTTATAGAAAAGAACCTTACCCAGAGAGGTAAAAATATTATTGATATCAGTATCAAAGATACCCTTCTGTCTAATCTAAGTGTTGCCATCTACGACCCTCAAACATCAGAAAAAGATGTGCATACTATTCTCAGTGGCTTTTTATTAAGTAATGAACTGCGTGGATATATACACAATCCGGCATATTATGTTGATGCAGATAATCCTAAAAGAAATGAACACATTGATTTATTAATGCTTACACATGGTTGGAGGAGATTTAATTGGCAAGCCATCACAACGGGTATTTTACCGAAGTTGACCTTTTCTACGAAGAATGATTTCGTAGGGATTAAGGGTAAATTTATCGAACCTATGAGCATGTTATCTGATACTTCTTTGCTAAATATGGTAGTTGTTCAATCGGATAGTACTGCGCGTTACTTTACTACCGCAACGGTGGGAAATAATCCTTTTGAAATTAAAAATTTGATTATTACAGATACTGCGAAAATTTATTATGGATTCGAGAAAAAGAAAGAGAAAACGATAAAGCGGAAAATCAATTTTGAAAACGGACTGAGCCTCAGAGATGCTGTTGTGAATTATACCTTTCATGCTCCCCTTCCTGTTTGGCAACCACAACCCGCTAATAATACTAATATAACTGCTTTCGGTAAAGAAGCTAATGAATTAAAAGAAGTAATCGTTGGCGCTAGAGTGAAATCTAAAATTGAACTGTTAGATGAGCGATATACAACTGGCGTGTTTAGAGGTGGTAGCGCCAGAGCATTTGATCTGGTAAGTAATGGCTCACCCGCGTTTGCAGATGTATTTAACTATCTGCAAGGCCGTGTACCCGGCTTTTATATAGGCTTCGGTGTTAAGGATACTAATGAGGTAATTCCTAAACCCAGGCCGGTAATAACCAATATACGTACAAATTATTCACCTATTTTATTCTTGGATCAGTCGCCAATCAATGATGTTAATGGCTTAATCGGTATCAATATCAATGATATTGCTTATATAAAAGTATTCGATCCCGGTTTTGTGGGAGGGGGGCTGAGTTCTCCGGGAGGAGCTATTGCTTTGTATTCTAAACGAGGGACTGAAGTCATCAACGGAACCTATATTCCTCCGGGTTTGGATGTTGTAACAATCATTGGATATAATAGATTCAAAGAATTTTATAGTCCAATATACAGCAAAGAGTTTAATCCTATGCAACCGGATACTCGGAAAACGATTTATTGGAACCCTGCCATTATCTTATCTAAAGAGAAAAATATTCAGCGCGTTGAATTTTATAATAATGATTTCTCTAAAAAATTATTAATCGTACTAGAAGGAATTAACGTGAATGGGAAAATAGCAAGAGTAGTGCAGCACATTGATTGAATCGTCTGAAGCCTATCGGATATGCTCTATTATGTAGTTACTCATTGTTAAAAAAATCTTTCCTGTTTTAGACCCTGATTCACGCATTTTTTTTCTATCGATATCTGTGTCTTTACCCATAAAATTAAAAGGAATCCGGATCCGTTGTACTTCAAAGGCAACTTCTACTTTGGCGGGAAGGATTGCTGTTGGTTTGTCATAATTCATCAATAATTTGTAGGTTCCATCTTTTCGGGTACTAATCTCAGATTCTGTAACACGCATATTGGATATATCGATTAGGAGTAGGGCAATAGAGAAATCGGAGTTGGGGTCGGTGGGTACAATATTTAGCGCCTTATATTTCTTGCCATTTCTTATTTCTTCACCTCTTGGTACGGTTATATAGGAATAGGATAGTAAACTGTTTAATGTAAAATCTAATCCTCTTTTTGGAAGCATTACAAAATCGGCTGAAGAAAACTTTATCGGTTTATTTTTAGTGTATTTCATCTTAGCTTTTTTAGAAGGCATATGTATGAAACTGATATCTACTTCGAGTGTTAAGTCAACAGAAAATGATTGAATGGAATCCATCCTGCTCTTAATATATAATAGATCCGGATCATGTTGTTGAGCATGAACGAATGTACAACTTGATATGATAAATAAACCTATGAGACTGTATTTACGCATTATTCGATATCTTTTTTTATGAATAACAACATTCCAACCCCGATAAAAAGAAGGATATAGCAGATAGTAAGAAAGCTATTTAATTTCACAATATCCCAGGCAATATCTTGTTGAAAGAAATACTGCCAGGTATCACTCAGTTTAGCAAAGAATAGTGTGTTCATTATGGTATTACCAAAATCAATTTTTAATAAAAGATGACTTAATATCAGGAAGAATGCAGATACGATCCATGTTTTAGCGGCATCCTTACAAATAACACCAATCGTTAAACTGGCAACCGAAAAAAAGATCATGGATAATGTACCTGATAAAAAAGCATATAATAATCTTGGGAAGGCTTCTGAAGCAGGGAAAAAATTAAGAGTATCCAAATAAACAATCAGGTCGCCTCTTCCAAAAAAAGTATAAGATAGAGAAAAGGACGTAAGGGCCAGAAATAATACCGATGTCAAGGTGAAACAAATAGCAACTACATATTTAGCCAATATAAATTGCCCTTTTTTAACCGGCTGTAACATTGTTGTTTGTATAGTACGATCTTTATATTCTGTAGTAAGCGTACCCGATACTACAATCATTAAAATCAATGGTAAATGGAACCATTGTGTATTGAGGATAAGATATACTAATAGATTACCATTTAGTAAATTTCCTTCGAAATAAAAGTTTTTCTGTAGATTTTCGAGTAGAATATCTAGTATATTTTTTCCCTGAAAATAGGCACTACCAAGAATAATCAACTCAATACAAAATAAAGATGCCAGTGCCAAATAGGTTCTACTTTGTTTGAATAGCTTAAAAAACTCTATCTGTATTAGTGCTTTCACGATGCTGAGATATTGAAGAGTTTTTCCATATTTAGCTCCGGGGTGCATGAGCTGATAAAAATATTTTCAGCTTGTAGTTGAGCGATCAATGCCGGAATGGCAGCTGCATGAATAGTTATATGTGCGCATTGTCCGGTTATATGATGCGGATATTTTTTTAAGGCAACTGATTCATGAATATTATTTGCAGCAATAGCGTATACGTCGGTATTATCGGCAATCATTTTTTGAGCAGCTCCGCTATTTACAATTTGCCCTTCTTTAATTACATATAGGGTATTACAAATTTTACTCAATTCTTCAATGATATGAGATGAAAGAATAATGGCTAGTTTTTCTTTTTCAGCTAATCCAACAATCAATGTTCGCAGTGCTGAAATTCCCATGGGATCTAGACCCGAGAAGGGCTCGTCCAAAATAAGGCAGGATGGGTTATTCAGTAATGATATAGCGATGCCTAATCTTTGTTTCATTCCCAAAGAAAAATTCCGAACAGGATCTTTTCTGTCTGTAAGTAATCCTACTTTGATTAGAAGTTGCTCGATTTCCGATTTAGTTATTTTCATTTGCTGTGCCAATGAAAAAACTTTTATGTTCTCATAAGCATTCAGGTATTCGTATAAGGCCGGCCCTTCTATAATGGCTCCAATTTTTTTTGTATGATTCCCCCTAACTTGAACTTCCCCGCCATCTGCGGTGGTTAATCCCAGTATGATTTTAAACAAAGTTGTTTTACCGGCTCCATTGGCTCCCAGTAAACCACATATTTCTCCCGGTGCACATTGGATACTCACATTATCTAACACGCGTCTTTTTCCAAACGATTTGGTAATATTGATTGCAGTGATACTCATTATTGGATGGCAAAATCCATCTTTGAATAATCAAATTTTGGGGTATATGCTTTTTCCAGAAACGTGCGCGACCAGAATTTCTTCTTTATTAAAAAGAGGGGCTCTTTAATCATGAAGTAGGGTACATAATGATACCATTTCACACCCATACTGGCATAATGTTTCTTTACTTCATCGCCCATGCCTAATTCTTCTGCGGCTACTTCTGCTGCCATACGCTGACATTTAGATCCAATATAATGGTTAGCAATACGCTTATTAAAGCCATGTATAAAGAATTGATCTTTAGCTCTTTTATAGTTTTGAAATCTCGACCAACCATCGGCTAATACCAGGAAAATATGGATGAAGGAAAACATGAAACTCCATGCCCAGAATAGTATCCATGGGATCATTTGTAGGGTATAAGCTTTTTCCAGTTTTATCCAATAGAACCAGGCTTCAAAAATGAAGAGTGCTAAAGAATAGTATAAAAGTCTACCTACACGCAAATAGGAAATATACATAATAGTATTGCCGTGCATCTTTGTTCTTATAAACTGAAAATAGGAAGATTTCCGTATATTGAAAGAAAATGATATATCTTTTTTGAGAAAGTAAATTTAATAGCTTATATAAGTTTTTATATAAGAAGTCGCCAACATTTAGTGAGTAACGTAAATATTTCACTAAAAGAAACTACTGGATATCAGATAATGCTTTAATAAGTAGACAAATAATCGTAATTTTTTTTAAGTTTCTCATAGATAAAGACTTTTGGGCTTCCTGCATGTGTTTTTCTACTGTGTTTATACTGATATTTAGATGAAGAGCTGCTTCCTTGTAGGAATATCCATATAGTTTAATCAGTTTAAAAACCTGCCGCCTTTTTGGAGGCAATACCTGCAAAACCTCATTAATTTCAAATGAATTTTCTTTATGCTGAATAGTACTTTCTCCATTATTTTCAAAGCCTATCTGTTTTGAATAAATACTTACATCATCTACCCATACATATTTTGCGTTTTTGCGTAAAGTATCGATAGCAATATTTCTAGAATAAGTAAATAAAAGCGGTAATACATCCTGATCGGTATCTATTCTGTCAATTCTTTCCCAAAGTTGCAAATAGCATTGCTGCATACAATCCTGCACTTTAGACTCGTCGGTAAGAATACTCTTTATGAAACCAAAAAGTTTGTCTTTAGTTGCATAGAATATTTTTTTAAATAAGACGATTTGCTGATCGGATTGTTGCACTTTTTGTTATTAAGATATAATTAGTCAATAAAAAAGATTCTTTTAATAAAACAGACTAGCAGTTTAGCTTATTTGCAAAAGTAGAGAGTGGTATATTACCAAATTATTAATTCAAAATACTGTATACTGGTTTTTTGTGCCCGTCTTCGTGATTATCGTATTCATCACATTAAGTGGCATCCATGACAGAGGAATTATTTTATAAATACACTAATAACCAATGCACCACAGAAGAAAAAAATATTACAGAAGAATGGCTTGAGACATGCACCGATGAAGAGCTTGCCGTTCTGCTTAAAGGTAAATGGGAAGCTTCATATGATGAAATGCCTCATACTATATGCACTGATATATGGGATTTTATATATCAAAAAATTAAACCGGATAATATAGTTAAGATGACTATCCGGAAAAAAGATACATTTTATAACAAAAAAGCTTTATTGGCTGCCGTCTGTATAATCTTTTTACTTTTAACAGGCTATCCTGTATTTCTAATAAAGGATAAAGCTGTTCTACAAACCAATCAAAAAGCAAATCGATCTAAACCTATCTACACAGAATGGGTCACTGTTAAAAACAGTCGGAAACATTCCCAAATTATTTTACTGAAAGATAATAGTAAGATTGAACTTTTCCCACATTCCACGATATGTTACGCAAGCGATTTCAATTACACAGCAAGAAATATATATCTCTCGGGCAGGGCAATTTTCAGTGTAGCAAAAGATAAAACAAAGCCTTTCACAGTTTTTTGTGATGAAATTGCCACAACAGCAATAGGAACAAGGTTTCAGGTTAACGGAAATCTCTCGGCAGGAGTTATTTCAGTGAAACTATTTGAGGGTATCTTAAAGATACAATCTACTAGGCGAATTATTAAAGGTTGGGAAAACGGGAAATTATTGTATTCTGGAGAAGAAGTTCGTTTTGAAAATGAAAAGGCTATCACCAGACTGAATACCGAACACGCAAAACAAAAAATAATTCACGAAAAAAATTCTGTTAATCAATCATTAGGCGATGAGATTATTTTTTCAAATACGCCACTCTCTGAGGTATTTGAAAAAATGGAAAAGCTTTATAGTATAAAGATTGTTTATGATAAAAAAGACGTTGCAGGTATGCTTTTTACAACAACAATCAATCGTAAAGACCTGCCTTCTTCCATATTAAATGCGATTGTTCAGATGAATTCTTTACGCTTTCAAACAACAGATAACGTATATATCATTACTCGTGTAAGGGATAATAAACAATAAACATCATAACTGGTCACAATTTCTTTAAACTCAAAATTATACACTTATGAATCGAATTATTTACCCAAAAAAACGGGTGCTCAAAAAAATAGCAGTTAGTATTGTATTGCTATTTGTTTTTATGGGGTCGATAAATTCACAAGTACCTGTTGCTACTGTTACCGGCACCGTAATCTCTGAAAATGGTAATATACTATTGGCTGGGGTTAATGTTGAGGCAAAACAATCAGGCACTTCAGAAATTTTAAAATCGGTTACAAATGAAAAAGGAATTTTCAGCTTCACACAAATGAAGCAGGATAAATTCTATGATTTCACTTTTTCATATGTGGGATATGCCAATACTTTTTTAAAGCAATTTAAAATAGTAAGTGGACAGAATAATTCCATTCTCATTAAAATGAAGACTTCCGAAAATCAATTAAACGAGGTAATAGTGACGGCACTTGGTATTAAACGAGAAGAAAAATCATTGGGCTATGCAGCACAAAGCGTTACAGAAAATGACGTGAAGGATGCAAAAACCAATAACTGGGTAAACTCACTTTCCGGAAAAGTGGCAGGATTAAATATTCAGGGAACAGGATCCGGCCCTATGGGATCATCCAGAATTACTTTACGAGGTGAGAATTCATTGAACCTCGATAATAACCAGGCATTGATCGTAATTGATGGAGTACCTGTTAGCAGCAAGATTACGGGAACGGGATACAAAGCACATCTGGCACAAGATAGCCCGATTGATTTTGGCTCAGATCTTTCCGATATAAATCCGGATGATATTGCTAATGTTACCGTTTTAAAAGGTCCGGGCGCAACTGCATTATATGGTAGCCGTGCAGCGGGTGGTGCCTTGATCATTACTACCAAAACCGGTGCAAGGAAAGACAAAGGGCTTGGTATCACGATAAATTCTAATTTCAGTATTGATCAAGTTAACCGGTGGCCGGATTATCAATATGATTATGGCGAGGGCAGAACCATGGCTTATTACTCTTACGGTGATAGCCCCGATGGAATTAATACTAGTACAGGTGTTGCCGCCGGAAGGGCTTGGGGGCCAAAATTCAACGGACAAAGTTATTTTCAATATGATCCCACAACACCTGATAATAAGGCAACAGCTAGAACGCCATGGGTGGCAGACAGAAATTATATTAAAGATTTTTTTCGGACAGGTGCTACTATAACCAATAGTGTTTCTATAGAAGGGGGTAATGATAGAGGTTCTGTAAGGTTATCTGTTTCTCAATTAAAAAATACATGGATCATTCCGAATACGGGTTATGAAAGAACATCTGCATCCATATCTGTTATGCAAAAAGTTTCTGATAAACTTAAAATCAGCGGTAAAGTAACCTATACTAATAAAAAGAGCGATAACCTGCCTTCAGCGGGATATAATAATCAAACACTCATGTATTTTTTGGCAATCGGTACAGCTCCTAATATAAAATCCGATTGGTTTAAACCTTATTGGCTACCGGGTTTAACAGGTGTACAACAAAAAAATCCATTTAATCCCGGGCCGGATAATCCTTATTTGGATATCTACGAAAACATTAACAAATTAAATAAACACGGTATCATCGGAAACCTTTCTGTAAACTATGAATTTTCTAAAAAATTAGAACTGATGGTAAGAAGTGGAGTTGATATGTCTTTTGAATTTCGTTCACAACAACGCCCTTATAGTATGACTAAGTTTCCAAAAGGGAGTTATCGGGAACAGAATGTCTTTAGTTATGAAATAAATACAGATGCATTGCTCACCTATAAAGACCGGTTGAATACAAAAATTAAATATTCATTTTCTGCAGGAGCCAATGCCATGCATCAAACCTATAATTTTTCAGGCATGTATGCAGACCAGCTGGCACAGCCCGGTATTTATCAGATCTCAAATAGCCTGAATCAGGCAGTTGCCGATCCATTGAGATCAGAGAAAGCAATTAACAGTTTATATGGATCAACACAATGGTCGTATTTGGAAAAGGTCTTTCTGGATGTAACCGGGAGAAACGACTGGAGCAGTACATTACCTTATGGTAATAATTCCTTTTTTTATCCATCGGTAAGCACTAGTTTTTTATTGAGTGATATGTTTCATTTACCAACCCAGATATCCTTTGCAAAAATGAGGCTTTCATGGGCACAGGTAGGTAATGATACGCGTCCGTATCAAACATCTAAATATTACGATCCTATTTACGGAAACAACTTTACTAATTCACAAACCCTATATAACCCTTCTTTAAAACCGGAAATTACATCCAGTTATGAATTAGGATTTGATCTGCGTTTATTCAAAAGCCGTTTGTTGTTCGATCTGGCTGTTTATCAAAACAAAAGTAAAAACCAGATCATCGCAATTCCCTTGGATCCAACATCAGGTTATTCAAATGCACTGATTAATGCAGGATTGATTGAAAGTAAAGGTATTGAATTACAGATAAAAGGCATACCCATCCTTACTCGTAAGTTTAAATGGAGTTCAACTTTAAACTGGAGCAGAAACCGGAGTTATGTAAAAGAACTGGCGAATGGTGTAACCAGTCAGGTAATTTATAGTCACGATGGAAATGTAACCATCGAAGCAAGAGTAGGCGGAAGAATGGGTGATTTATATGGCAGAGGATTTCAACGTTCTCCGGATGGACAGATCATTTATAATTCAACAGGATTACCTGCTACACTTGATGTAAATACGAAAGTATGGGGTAATGCTTTTGCAGATTGGAAAGCAGGTTGGAACAATGAATTCCATTTTGAGAAATTCAGGGTAAGTATTTTGTTTGATTATCAGAAAGGAGGTAGTATGTTCTCGCAAACTAATCATAAATATGCGACACTTGGTAAATTAACCAGTACACTGCCAGGAAGAGATAATGGTATTGTAGGCGATGGGGTTGTACTAGGCATAGATGGGAAATTCAAACCCAATACAGTGAATGTATCAGCAAGTTCCTTTTACGAAAACGTATATGCGATCAATAATGCCGAGATGAATGTTTTTGATGCAAGCTATTTGAAACTACGTGAAGCAAGATTTGAATTCAATCTCCCGGAAAAATTGTTAAACAAAGTGGGTATAAAACAAACAAGTCTTGCAGTTTACGGGAGGGATCTTTTTAATATCACAAGTTTCCCTGGATTTGATCCTGAGGGAGGCAACCTTAACAGCGGTACACTAACGCCAGGTGTGGAACTGATGCAGTTCCCTTCAACTAGAACCATGGGCATTAACCTGACCCTCAAATTTTAATAAACTCTATAGTATAGCTATGAAAAAATATTATAACAAATTAACCGCGTTCATTATAACACTCGTAATGTTTACTTCCTGTACAAAAAATTTTGATAACTTAAATACAGATCCAAACCGACCCGTAAATGTTAATCCGGGTGTTGTGATTGGCCAGTTACAGTATAAAATGGTGAACAACAGTATCAGTGCCGCACGGAATTTTACACACGAATTAATGCAGGTAGATGCGCCCAGAAGTAGTTCAAGCGGCGGTATTCACCGATATTACATTAATGCAGGTGCGGGAATCTGGACAAGCTTCTACGGAAATATGGCAGATATTGATGACATCATTAGCATATCAGATAAACTTGGTGAGAAAAATTATAAAGCTATTGCTTTGATTTATAAATGTTGGGCATATTCTATCATTACTGATTTATATGGAGATATTCCTTACTCAGAAGCTAATCAGGCATCTTCTGGAAACTTTCAGCCTAAATTTGATTCTCAAAAAAGTATTTACACCCAAATTCTAAAAGATCTGATTACAGCCAATGATTTGTTTGATGATACAAAGGTACTCACTTATGGAGGCGATAATATATATCCATCTAATACATTAACCGGTGGAAAAAATATTGGTATACAGCGTTGGAAAAAATTTTGTAATACTTTACGCCTTCGACTTTTATTGCGCTTGTTAAAACGAAGCAGCGAACTGGATGTGGTAGCACAAATCAACGCTATTCTTGCAGATCCTGTAAAATATCCGGTCTTTACTTCAACTGCTGATGATGGAATTTTTCGATATCCGAATATTACCCCGTATTTCAATCCATATTATACTGCTCGTCAACTAGATTGGAGAGATGGTACTTATTTTACTAAATTCTTTTTAAATAAAATGAATGCAGATAATGATCCCCGCAGAGCTATTTGGGCAATACCGGTAACAGTTGGTGGTGCAAGTGTGTATCAGGGAATTGAAAGTGGTTACCCAACTACTTTACAATATGTTGTAGGCGCCAATTCCAGTTATACAGATGCATTAAAAACCTCATCAAACCTGGGTATCATGATAACTTATGCTGAGGAAGAATTTATCAAGGCAGAACTTGCATTAAAAGGTTATAATACAGGTAAGACTCCTAAAATTCATTATGAGAATGCGATTACTGCATCCATGGCGCAATGGGGCGCAATTATGCCTGCCAATTACCTCAACCAGCCGGGGGTAGCTTATAATGCCGCAGGCACTGTTGATGCCCAATTAGAGCAGATTATTGTGCAAAAATATTACGCTTATTTTTTTGTTGACTATCAGGCATGGTTTGAAAAAAGAAGAACGGGTTACCCTGTGTTACCACGTGGTTCAGGTATTCCGGTTGAAAATCAGTTCCCATACAGAGTTCCATACCCAACCTATCTTCAATCATTAAATTCAGCTAATTATGCTGCTGCAGTCAATGCTATTGGCGGTACTGATGATAGTAATACAAAAGTTTGGTGGGATAAATAATTCACATAAAATAAAAACCATGTTATCAATAACAAATAAATTTCTGCTTAGTTTTTTAGTTTTTATGATAGCGAATATGAGTATTGCTCAAACAAATAAAAAGCAGGAAAATATACATACGCTGATTGTTTTTTTTGATGGATTACGCCCCGATTATATAAGTCCGGAAACTATGCCTAATGTATATGCATTCAGCAAGAGAGGTTGTTATGGTAAGCAACACCACAGTGTATTTCCAACCGTAACAAGGGTTAATTCATCTTCTTACTCTTCAGGAAGTTATCCCGCTACTAATGGGATCCTGGGCAATACAGTTTATTTTCCGCAGATAGATAAAACCAAAGGACTTAACACAGGCGAAGCATCCGAAATGGAAAAGGTTTCAGCAGCTACGGGTGGCCATTTGCTCACAACCATTTCATTGGGTGAAATTTTACAAAAAAACGGTGCAAAAATGATGGTGTTCAGTTCGGGCTCATCCGGACAGGCCTTATTTCAAAACCATACCATTAGTGGTGGCACGATCATTAATACAAGTATGATTCTTCCAGAGAGTGAAAAGTCAAAAGTGATCGCAGATATCGGAGCAGTTCCGATTCATGCAAAACCTAACAGTGCGCAACATAAATGGATCACAGATGCATTAATCAAATATGGCTTAAAGATAGATGGACCGTTAGTAAGTGCTATCTGGTTTTCAGATCCCGATGGTACGGCTCATAGTGATGGTATTGGTGCAACTACCAGCATGGCATCTATTAAATCAGTAGATGAACAGTTTGGAAGAATTATTGCCGACCTTGAATCTAAGCACCTTACCAACAATTTCAATATTATCATTTCTACAGATCATGGTTTTGTAACCCATATCGGGAAAAATGGTATAGCTGATTTTTTGATCAATGAAGGATTAAAAATGTCGAAAGAAAGTGAAGATGTAGTTATTGCAGAAGGTGCGATCTACGTTAAAGACCATAACCCTGTAATCATTCAAAAAATCGTAACCGCCTTACAATCTCAGGATTGGATCGGCGGTATTTTTACTAAAGCTGCAAAACCCGGCGATTTAAAAGGCTCAATAGATGGTACTGTTTCATTTGATGCTATTCACTGGAATCATCCTGATCGTTCAGGAGATATATTGGTTGATTATAATTGGAACGATGATTCCAACAGCCTTGGCTATAAAGGAAGCAGTTTTAGCCGCGGTGTTGCCGGCCATGGTAGTTTTAGTCCGTACGAAGTACATATAGCTTTATTGGCAGCCGGTCCTAGTTTTAAAAAATCGTTTTCTAGCGAATTGCCCACATCCAATGTAGATATAGCACCTACCGTTTTGCAGATCCATCATCTTGAAATCCCCAAAACAATGGATGGGAGAGTGTTGAATGAATTGCTTAATCAAAAAACAAATCTTCCAGTATTAAAGCCTACAAAAGAAAATATTCTCAGCAAAGCAAAATACAGTGGTGGCAGTTATACAATTCTGGTTAAAAGAACCCTCCTTGGGAAATACAAATATGTAGATTATGCAAAAGTTACTAGAACAAAAGAATAGAGGATTAGATATCCTTTTCATATTGGGCTAACTCAAAGCCTCTGTTCGCTTCGCGAACTGGCTTTATTATTCCTCTACTTACAAAAGCAAGCTTTTGACGTGTCGAAATAATAAAGCCCCGCACTTCGTGCGGGGCTTTGTGACCGCGTTAGGATTCAAACCTAAAACCTTCTGATCCGTAGTCAGATGCTCTATTCAGTTGAGCTACGCAGCCATACCCTTACGGGGCTGCAAATATATATATTAAGCCCTAATCGTCCAAACGAATTCAGGATAAAAGCTTACGGGGGTATAATAGCCGTTTAGCTCAATAAGTGCAAGATGGAATAGACGCCGATCAAAGCGTCATAAATGCTATAGAAACAGGATAAAATACAGTACAGCTGCTCCGAAAATTAACATCAATCCGCGAGATAAAATGGATGAACGTAGTTCCATAAAATTGATTTTTAACGATAAAAAGTATTGAATCAAAAGTAAAAACTAGAGAAAGGATAGAAAATACCAAGCTGGGGGTATTTTTCCTTACTAATACACTTTTGCGTTCGGATCAATAGTTACTACTTCTTTTTCGTTATCGGTTTTTTGAGGATGAACAATCAATACCCTATTGGGTAAGTTCAGAATCATAATGGGTGCTTCATTATTGTAACATCTATTACATAGAATGATACCGATGGGGGTGTTTTTGCTGCCGTAAACTTGGTTGGCACTGTAAAAATTGTTATAAGCTTCCATGCCTTAGGATTTGGTTAGATAATTCGGGCACAGATGATTGATGTGATAAAAATAGAAAGACCTGTTTTTTAAAAAAATACCAAATACAGGGTATTTTTATCTATACAGGCAATTAATTAGTAATGCCACCGCACAAAAGCCTCCATGGCTGCATATTTGGTCATGCCCAAAGCTGCATACAAATTGGCGGTATTTGCATTTCGATCTTCGGCTCTTTGCCAAAACTCTCTATTATCAGACCCTTGGAAGGGCACCATATCTTTCTGCGATTGATGAATGAAAATACCAAAACGCTTTTTCTTTACCTGGTCGGGACTCATCGGTATAGCCATTTCAATTTCTGATATATCCCATTCTTGCCAGGCTCCTTTGTATAGCCATACCCAACAATCATTTACCCATGGCTCGCCGGATGCTTTTAACCTCTTCATAGCTTCAAATATAGCTTCCAAACAAACCTTATGTGTTCCATGGGGATCTGCCAAATCACCCGCGCAGTAAATCTGATGCGGCTTTAGCTTTTGCAAGAGTTCCATGGTAAGTGTAATATCGTCTTCCCCTAATGGTTTTTTATCGATAGCGCCCGTTTCATAAAAAGGCATATTCATAAAATGAGCTCTATCATCTGTTAAGCCAACATATCTACAAGTTGCTTTAGCCTCACAGCGACGAATCAAACCTTTGATGGCACGTATCTCGCTGGTATCCATCTGATCTTTTTTCTTGCCTGCTAAAAAAGTGCTGGCCTTTCGCATTAGTTCACTACTCTTGCTACTATCTATATCGAACATTTCCTCAAAGCCAACTGCAAAATCTAAAAACCGAGTTACAAATTCATCTGTAACCGCAATATTACCACTGGTTTGATAGGCAACATGTACTTCATGCCCTTGGTCATGTAAACGCATGAATGTTCCACCCATACTAATGATATCATCGTCGGGATGTGGAGAGAAAATAACACATCGTTTCGGATGCGGCTCGCTTCGTTCGGGGTGAGCCGGAATAATAGCATTGGGCTTACCACCGGGCCATCCCGTAATAGTATCCCGCAACATGTAAAATACCTGTAAGTTAATTTCGTAGGCATCTCCTTTTTCTACCAATAAATCCGACAAACCATTTTCAGTGTAATCATGTTCGGTTAAACTTAATACTGATTTATTCAGCTTCAAAGCGAGATTGATAACTGCCCGCTTCACCATTTTATGGGTCCATGTACAATCACCGGTTAACCAAGGCGATTTGATACGGGTAAGTTCGGCAGAAGCTAATTCATCTATTACAAATAAACAATCGGGGTGTTGTTGTAAAATGCTTGCGGGTATGGTTTCCGTTACATGACCTTCTACCGATTTGGCAACAATACTGGCTTTATTACCCCAAGCCATTAATAGAATTTTTTTAGCTTTTAAGATGGTACTAATGCCCATTGTAACTGCTAAACGGGGCACTTTACTCAGGCTCTGAAACTCGTATGCATTGGCAATACGTGTACTGTTTTCTAAATTGATTAAACGTGTTTTAGAAAGAATGCTTGAACCTGGTTCATTAAAACCAATATGCCCGTTTTGCCCGATACCCAGTACTTGTAAATCAATCCCGCCTGCTTCTTCAATGGCTTTTTCATAAGAGGCGCAATAACGCTTCATCTCTTCTTTGGGTACATTACCATTTGGTAAGTGAATATTGGTTGGGTCTATATCTACATGATTAAACAAATGCCTGTGCATAAAACTCCAATAGCTCTGATAGGCATCCCGATCTATTGGATAGTATTCATCCAAATTAAAAGTGATAACGTTTTTAAAACTTAACCCTTCTTCCCGGTGCATACGTACCAATTCAGCATACATAGCAATTGGCGTGGAGCCGGTTGCTAACCCTAGAACACATTTTTCCCAAGATGCCTGTTTGGCACGAATAAGGGCTGCCACTTGTTTAGCTGCATAAATAGCACCTTCTTTTGGGGTGGTACAGATTTTTACATCAATTTTTTCAAATGAATCTACCATGGTTAAGCAATTAGGACACTAAAATACATCGATTTTTGCTAAATCCTGCATTAAAAATTAAGAAAACAGCATAAAAACGCAATTATTTAATGGTTTCTTCAAAATAGGCTTTACTATAATTCCAGCCTAAAAAAGAATATCTTTTAAATGCCTGTTGCAAACGGGGTTCAAATTGACTCCAGTTTCTTTGTTCTTTGCTGCTCCAAAGTACTTCGCTTAAAGCACTCATACGAGGAAAAATCATATATTCAACTTTGCTGGTATTGGTAATGTATTCCGTCCATACATTAGCTTGAGCCCCTAATACATATTTGGCATCTTCCTCACTTAATTGTTTCGGCAGGGGTTCATAACCATATACTTTTTGTACAGTAGTATAGCCACCGATAGTTACCGAATCTTCTTTTTGTTTTTGTTTATGATCGAAATACATCCATTCACCCGGTGTCATAATTACCTGGTGTTTCTGTTTAGCAGCTTCTATACCTCCCTTTTCTCCACGCCAACTCATTACCAAAGCATTGGGTGCCAAGCCTCCTTCCAAAATTTCATCCCAGCCGATAATTTGTTTTCCTTTACCATTGATATATTTCTCCACTCTTGTAATAAAATAGCTTTGCAAACCGTGCTCATCTTTTAAATTTTTTTCTTTGATCAATTGCTGACAAAAAGCGGATCTTTTCCAAGATTCTTTGGGGCACTCATCACCACCAATATGAATATATTTTGAGGGGAAGAGGGGAAGCACTTCATTAAACACATTTTCAAGGAATGTGAAGGTGGTTTCAGTAGGAGCAAAAACATCTTCAAAAACACCCCAGGTTTGTTGTACCTGTTTACCGGTTGTACTTCCACTCCAAGCTATTTTTTCAGGATGTTTAGTAGATTCTTCAGGAAAGCAACTAAGTTCCGGATAAGCGGCAATAGCGGCGGAGGCATGCCCCGGTAATTCGATTTCCGGAATTACTTCTACATATCTTTCACTGGCATATTTTACGATGTCTTTAATTTCCTCTTGTGTATAAAAACCACCATAACGCGTACCGGTATTTCCGGTGCCGGGATATCTACCAATTGTGGTTCCATTCCTGTAAGCACCGATATCAGTAAGCTTTGGATATTTTTTAATTTCTATACGCCATCCTTGGTCGTCGGTTAAATGCCAGTGAAAACGATTCATCTTATGCATCGCTATAAAATCAATGTATTTTTTGATAAAGCTGCTTGGAAAGAAATGCCTACTTACATCTAAATGCATGCCTCGGTAAGCGAATCGTGGGGCATCAAAAATTTGTAAACAAGGAATAATAAAAGAATTAGCCTTATTTTTTTCAACAGGTATTAATTGAATTAAACTTTGAATACCATAAAAGACACCTGCTTCATCAGCTCCTTCAATTTTAATGGTATTTGGTGTAATATCTAAGCTATATGCTTCCTTGGATGTAGACAAGGTTTTATTGATACCTAGTACTATCATTTGTTCAGGCTCTTGAGATTTCAAACTCGTTTTGGCAGTAATTGACGGTATCGATAAGCCATACATTTTTTGCATATAGCTGTTAAAAAAAGAAGCAGACTTAAGAGCCCCGGGGCTTTTTATATTGATTTTTGTTTTACCACTAAGGATAAAATTTCCGGATCGATTATTAATAGTTTGAGGTTGTGGAATAATGCTTATTTGATTTTGGGCAATTGTTTCCATAGCATAAAATAACAAACATAAAAGACATATTTTCTTCATAAGAGCATACATTAGGTTGTTAAAATAAAAAAGATTCCTCGAATGGAGGAATCTTTTTATCCAACTTGATAATTTATTTAATTCACTTTAGTGAGTTTGATCAAATTTGTAGGCAAGTGTAAATCAACAGGGGTGCTTCCGGTACTCACCACAACATCTCCTGATGATAAAAATCCACGTTCCTTTAAAATATCAATTTGATCTTGAACGATATCATCTAAGCTATCCTCTTCCGAATAATAAAAAGCTCGCACACCCCAGCTCAAACTTAATTGGTTTACCAATGTTTTCTCTTTTGTAAAAATAAATAGGGGAGAAGAGGGGCGATAGCTACTTAGCATAAAAGCGGTGTATCCGCTTTGTGTCATACCAATCAGCGCCTTGGCTGTTACGTCTTCTGCAATTTTACAGGCATTATAGCAAATGGCGTCGCTGTGGAAAGAAGGAGAATGTGGTTGAGGTTTTAAATCTTCAGAACGATCATACCGGTATTCTTTAACCTCCACTTCAGCGATAATTTTTCTCATCGTTTCTACTACTAAGGTAGGGTGTTGACCTGCAGCGGTTTCTCCACTCAACATTACTGCATCGGCGCCTTCTAAAACGGCATTGGCAACATCGGTAATCTCACTACGGTTAGGCTTCACGCGCTCCATCATACTTTCCATCATTTGTGTAGCTACGATTACAGGCTTCGCACGATGGATACATTTTCTGATCAGTTCTTTTTGAATGAGTGGTATTTGTTCAACCGGCAATTCAACGCCTAAATCGCCACGTGCCACCATAATAGCATCACTTTCAATAATGATATCGCGGATATTGGTGAGTGCTTCCGGCTTTTCTATTTTAGCTATAATTTTTGTTTTGCTTTTCTTCTCTTCGAGTTTACTTCTCAAGATCACGATATCTTTAACACTTCTTACAAAACTTAAAGCAACCCAATCGCACTGTTGTTCTATAATAAATTCCAAATCTTTTAAATCCTTATCTGTTAGGGCTGGAAGTGAAATTTTAGTATCGGGTAAATTGATTCCTTTTTTAGAGGAAAGGATACCGCCCAACGTTACGATAACTTTTACATCCCCATTTTTTTCGATTCCGGAAACTTTAACTTCAATTTTACCATCATCAATTAAAATAATATTACCCAACACAACATCTCCTGCTAAATTTGGGTAGGAAACATAAATTTTTTCTTTTGTACCAATACATTTCTCATTAGTAAAAGTGAGCACATCACCTACTTTTAAATCGAGTGCATTATTTTCTATCTCGCCCACCCGTAATTTCGGTCCTTGCAAATCGGCCAGAATAGAAATATTATAAGGTTGCGTTTTATTAATATTCCGAATATGTTCTATGATAGCCAGTTTATCTTCATGGCTGCCATGTGAAAAATTAAGTCGGAATACATTGACACCTGCTTTCACTAAATCTAATAATTTATCGTAGGTATCGCAAGCCGGACCAACAGTTGCTACAATTTTTGTACGATGTGAAACGTGTTTAACACCTGCTTCTTTATCCATGTTTTTGTGCAGGTACTTGTCGAGATTTTTTGACATAATGGGGATTGATTCGTTAGGAAACTAGCTGGCTAAGATTTTTACAATTCTAAACCAATCGTCAGAAATTTTTTGTTTTGCTTTAATAGCATTATCCAAAGCTGTATAATGCATTTTATTATTTAAAATACCTACCATTACATTATGGTTACCATTTAATAAACATTCTACTGCATGGAAACCCATACGGCTGGCAATCAGCCTATCTAAACAGGTGGGGGAGCCGCCTCGTTGAATATGCCCCAAAATACAGACCCGGGTATCGGCCTGTGGTAGACGTTCTTTAATAATGGCGGCGATTTCATTGGCCCCACCAAATTTTTCACCTTCTGCCACAACCACAAGGTTCACTAATTTTTTCCTTTTCTCTTTTTCTGTTAATGAACTGATGAGTTCCTCAATATCCGTACTCGTTTCCGGAATCAAAATATTTTCTGCGCCTGTAGCTATACCACTGTGTAAAGCGATATATCCGGCATCTCTACCCATTACTTCAACAATAAATAAGCGATCATGCGCATCTGCTGTATCTCTGATTTTATCGATCGCTTCAATAGCTGTGTTTACCGCAGTATCAAAGCCTATAGTAAAATCACTACCGGCAATATCCTTATCAATGGTTCCGGGTAATCCGATACACGGAATATCAAATTCATGACTGAATTTTTGAGCACCTTTAAAACTGCCGTCCCCGCCAATAATAACTAATCCGTTAATACCTCTTTTTTTGAGGTTTTCATATGCTTTTTTACGACCCTCAGGCTCAAAAAATTCTTTACTACGTGCAGTTTTTAAAATCGTGCCTCCTCGTTGTATAATATTTGCTACAGAACGGGAATTCATTGGTACTATTTCATCTTCTATCATACCACTATACCCACGCATAACCCCGAAAACTTCCAGCCCATGGTAAATACCTGTTCTTACAACAGCACGAATAGCTGCATTCATACCGGGGGAATCGCCGCCAGATGTTAATACGCCAATCTTTGTTACTTTCTTATTATTCGTCATTGTACTTGTGTTATTTTAGGCGTGAAAATCACGGCTTCAATAATGTGTATTGTTTTTACGGCGTTTCAAAAATAAGGATTTGAACGGAAATCTCCCAGTCGTTCCAATTCAGTGTTTTGTTGTACCATTGTTTTATGAAGATTGCTATTACAGGATCAAACGGTTTTTTAGCACAACATCTTTGTGTATTTCTTGCTCAGCAAGGATTTGAAGTGATTGGCTGTGGCAGAGGTATGAATAGGGTACAATCCCCTGCAACGTTTGCATACCATTCTGTGGAACTAACAGATGTTAGTTCTATTCGACGATTTTTTTCTTTGGTTCAGCCCGAGATCATCATTCATACAGCTGCTATGAGTAAGCCGGATGAATGCTTGCAAAATCCGGAAGCTTGCTTATTACATAATGTAACAGCTACTTCTTTATTAGCCGAAACAGCCCAATTATATAACACAAAATTTATTTTCAGTTCTACCGATTTTATTTTTGGCGAAGGTGGGCCACACAGTGAAACAGATCAACCCGCACCTTTAAATTTTTATGGAGAATCAAAATGGATGGCAGAGCAGGCCTTGCTTTCTATTTTACCCGATGCGGTGATCTTTCGTCCCGTTTTTATTTATGGCAAACAATGGCCCGGAATGAGAGGCAGTTTCATTCACTGGGTAGCAAACGCCTTACAAGCCAATAAACCTATTAAAGTAGTAACTGATCAATTACGCACGCCTACATTCGCCCCAGATATTTGCAAAGGAATAACTACGATCATTCATACGAATCAAACGGGTATTTTCCATTTAGCAGGAAAAGATATTTTATCGCCTTATGAAATGGCTTTGGCAGTGGCTGCTACCCTTCGATTAGATAAAAACTTAATTGAACCTGTTACTGCAGATTCTTTTCCCGAACCAGTGAAACGAGCACAAAAATCGGGATTGAAAATAGATAAGGCTCAAAGATTACTGGCATACGAAGCCACTTCTTTTGAAGAAGGGGTGCGAATGAGTTTTACATAATTTATTTTACCGTCAAGAAAACCTCTGCCATCATACAACGGGCACTCCCGCCTCCGTTTGTTTCAATCGTTGTGATATCCGAATGAATAATGGGATTGAACTGTTGTATCATATCAATTTGATCTGCGTGTAATGATTGATATGCCTGACTCGACATTACCAAGAATGGTTCATTATCCTTATTATGAACCTGTAGCATATTACCAGCAAAATGATTCATCTGATCGAGGCTAATCTCAATAATCGCTTTTTTAGTAGCAGTAATACTTGCGGTTACCGATGATCTTTCTATTTCATTTCTAATCGAGTCTAAACAAATGACCACATATTTATCCGCTACGCACATCATTACATTGGTGTGATAGATGGGTTGGCCTTCGGCATCCAGTGCCCAAAATACCACGGGGGAATAACCCAGTTGCGTGCAAAAATCACTTAATACTTTTTCATGGGTTCGGGGGGATAAACAAGCGTATGCAATTTTATTTTCTCTATCTAATACCATACTACCCGTACCCTCTAAAAAAATATCATCCTGCTCGTAGTACGTAAAATCAATCGTTTTTTGAATGATGAATTTTTCTTCGATCGCTTTAAGTACTGTTGGTTTACGTTCCAGTCTTCTATTCTTGGCATACATCGGATACAAGCAAACAGTTCCATTTGTATGAAAAGAGATCCAGTTATTAGGGAAAATTGAATCGGGGGTATGTGGGTCAGGGGTATCTTCTACAACGGTTACATCAATACCATGTGATCTTAATACACTAATAAATTGGGTAAACTCTGCAGCAGCTTTTTCCTGCGCTAGCGTATCCTGCACATTTGTTTGAAAACTATTATTTACAGCTGTTTCTGCATTAAAGTCGAAACGAACCGGTTTGATCATCAATAAATGATTACTGTGTTGCATGGCAAATTATTTTGTAATGGGTTCACGTAATAAAGGCATACTCATGCAATGAAAACCACCTCTTGCTCTGGATAATTCAGATGAAGGCATGGTAATAAAAGTATTGCTAATTTGCTCGGCCGTAATTTCTCCGGATTCGAATTGTTGTATGAGGTCTTTTACAGAAACAATATTAAAACCGGCTCTACGAAAAGCTTCTGTGGTTTTATCATTCCTATCATACCCCAATACCACCCCTTCTTTAAGCGCTAATAGATTACAGGAATCGGTCCATTGCTCGCGGGCACTGTAAGGGAATTCGTTATTACCTGAAAAAATAAATTTCACTTCATTTTCGCAGTGTAAATCTGTTTTGCTGATATCAATCAATAGATCTTCTAAACTTTCAAATTGAATTGGGTTATCGGGGCATTTTCGGTGAAATTGTGTGATCTTAATTTTTTCTTCTTTTTTAATTTCAAGAATTCTTTCTACCGCGTTATCATCTTCATGTTTTACTGCTTTCCGAGAAAAATTTCCCAACATGACCCAAACATCTCTTTTCACCTGTGTAAATACTGTATCAATATGCATGTAATCTCTTTTTTTAGGGATTTTTACGATGGAAACTTTATCCATCAAACCCATCTCAAACAGCATGGTGGTAATTTTAGCAGCGGCTTCGGAAGATGTTCGTTCACTTACACCCACCAGAATATGATTTTCGCTCACTACCATAATATCACCGCCCTCTAATGTTATTTTACGATCATCATCTTCTTTGGGTAATAAAAAGCTGTGATTAGAATCGGATAACTCAATAATATTTTTCGTGAAGCCTTCAAAAAATTTGTGATTGAAGAAAATATATCTCGCCAGTAATGCTTCGCGTGTTCTTGCTTTTTTAGCAGGTTTGTTCAAGAGTACGTGATCTTTGATAGTTATACCAATATCTCTCGTAAAAATAAAATTGGGGATCGGTGCAAAGAGTAATTCTTTATTTTGAGAGGTGCCCGACACAAATGTTTTCGCGAGCTCAATAGCGTTATAATTAAGTAACTCGTTTTGTTTTGCATAGGTACATCCTTCTATAGCGCAAACAGAAGCTACTAATTTGGCTTTAATATCCGGATCTCCTAAAATCTCTGCTAATAACCATTCTAGTTCTATTACTTTATCCGAACGATGAAAATTGCTATCCTCGGGTTTATAAAAGGCGCGATTATTACTTGGGTTATCAATTTCGGTAAGCCTGCCTTTAATTTTTTCAGGATCTAAAAAGTATAATAATATTTTGGTATAATAATCGTATTCATCTTTTCTAATAGTATCTAAATGAACAATATCTTCAAATAACCAGTCTTGTGCTTTAGAAGGCACTACTTTACCTAGTCCGCTATCAGGACTATGAACTAATAATTTTTTTAAAGTTCCTATTTCAGAAGTTACAGAGAGTGACATATAATGATGAATTGAGAATTGTGAATTAAGAATTATGAATTAGAGGGTAGGAATTGTTAGATTTAATTCTTAATTCCTAATTCCTCATTCTTAATTGAAAAATAATAAGTTGTACCCAGGTGTTTTAAAAGTAATACTCAGTGATCGGGCATTGGGTTAAGGCCTCGGTACATCCAGGCAAAATGGGCGGTAAGCAATACTATGGTTGAACAATTGTTCATTAAGAGCAAAGTTACATATTTATTTTGAAAGGCAATTTGCCATTCAAAGTACCGGTAGAAGCAAGTATCCTAAAGCGAACAAAGAGTTCCTCACTATACCAGTTTTCTTTATGTGTTTTCCTTATTACTTCTGCATGTTCAGGAAGGGCATACGCAAAATTTTTCATAGCTTCTTTACTTTCCCAAATACTAAAAGTAGCTTGTTTGATCCACGGCACTTCACCAATGCCAATTGATGTAATAAAGCCTTTAGCGCCGGCCATTTGTGCGGCAACAGGATCTACATATTTCCAAAACCGATGTAATTTATTAAGCCGTATTGTGGCTCTGGTAAGTATGGCAATCGGACCTTCATAATCTGTTTTACGGGGTAATTCACCAAATACCTTTTTCCCATCCCAGTATCCATGTCCCTCTATAGGATGTAATAGCAACTCCCATTTTTCGCAACCAAAAAATCGCCACCAGGCTAGGAGGAAAGTGGGTAGTGGGTAGTGGGAAGTGTTTAGTGGGTAGTGTTTAGTGGGTAGTGATAAGTGTGAAGTGTGTAGTTTACTATCCACTGCCCTCTTATCACTATACACTAACAAAACAGCCCATTGCCGCCAGTCGGGGGTTTTATCGAAAGTACCGTTACGGCCACACCCCATTAATTTCCAAAAGGAATAGTTGGAGTTGAACCAAAGTGAAAACCTGAAAAAGGCCATCGAAAAAAAACCGGCCCATCCCAACCATTTCGGGTATCTTACCACTATCAATGCCACATTCATAAGGCAATGTAATGGTATTTTTGATTATCCTAAAAGAACGATTGTTAATGCGTAAAAGAATTTTCAATATTGCCAAATTAGCAGGTATTACAAGAGAAAATAACCTACTACGCGGGGAAGCATTGAATGTACTGGAAACTATCGACAATGTATATGTTGATATTGAAAATGGAATGATAGTAGAATTTGGGCCCTTCTCCGCCACGGCGGATCAGGGTGACAGGGGGTATGAATATATTGATGCTAAAGGAGCAACCATTTTGCCATGTTGGTGTGATAGCCATACACATATTGTTTTTGCCGCTTCGCGGGAGAATGAATTTGTAGATAAAATAAATGGACTTAGTTATGCCGAGATTGCCGCTAGGGGTGGCGGTATCATTCAATCTGCATCAAAAATTGCCCAAGCTACAGAGCAAGTATTATTTGATAGTGCTATGGAACGTTTGGAGGCCTTGATGAGATTGGGTACCGGCGCTATTGAAATCAAATCCGGATATGGACTTGATACGGCCAACGAGTTAAAAATGCTTCGCGTAATTCAACGCATTAAAGATGCAGCTCCAATTCCCGTAAAAGCTAGTTTTTTAGGAGCGCATACGTATCCCCCTGCTTATCAAACAAATCATGAGGGCTATATACAATTAATTATAAACGACATGCTGCCTGCTATTCACAAAGAGAATTTGGCTGATTATATAGATGTATTTTGTGAAGGTGGTTTTTTCAATTATGAAGAAACAGTGCGTATCTGTGAGGCCGGTAAACAATTTGGACTTACTCCAAAAATTCATGCCAATCAACTCCATGCATCGGGGGGTGTTGAAGCAGGTATTGAAGTTGGGGCTTTAAGTGTTGATCATTTAGAAACCATGACCGCAGTTAATATTGAGGCTTTAGCAAAATCGAATACCATTGGTACGATGCTACCTACCGCTGCTTTTTTTCTACGAATGTCATACCCGCCTGCAAAGGCTTTGATGGCAGCCAACGCGGCGCTGGCCCTTGCTTCGGATTATAATCCTGGGTCTAGTCCGGGTGGAAATATGAATTTCGTAGTTGCATTAGCCTGTATTCAGATGAAAATGTTACCGGAAGCGGCCATTAATGCAGCTACCATTAATGGTGCTTTTGCTATGGATCTTGCCAATGAAGTGGGCAGTATTGCTATTGGTAAAAGGGCTAATTTGATATTCAGCAAACCTATTCCATCAATCGCTTATTTGCCATATAGCTTTTCTTCAAATCTGATAGATAAAGTAATGATCAATGGAAATTTCTTATAATTCCGAATAGAAAAAAATTATATTTAGGTAGCTAAAACTGTTGTATGACCCACTTGAAAATCTACAATAAACAAGATATTTTATCGCTTACCCGTATCCGCCGTTTTGAAACCAAATTAGGGGAGAGAGTTCAGGTGGTTCAATATCCGCAGCAGTTGGAGGCATCTTTACGATCGTCGACCGCCCAATATGTGTTATTAGGTATCCCGGAAGATATTGGTGTAAAAGCGAATGGAGGTATTGGTGGTGCCGACTCTGCTTGGTTATCTTTCTTAAAAGCTTTTTTAAATATTCAAAGTAATGATTTCTTAGAGGGAAGCGATATTTTGCTGTTGGGGCATTTTGATTTTTCTGTGATCGAACAATTGATAGAACAACATGCCCATGAGGGGGAAGAAAAAATGGAGGCATTCAGGCATGCAGTAAATACCGTAGATGATGCTGTTGAACAATTAATTCATACCATTACGCAGTTTGGTAAAATACCTATTGTAGTTGGTGGTGGACATAATAACGCTTATCCCTGTATTAAAGGTGCTGCAAAAGGGTATTATAAAGCCGGGCTCATACCTATTGCACAAATAAATGCCATTAATGTAGATGCTCATGCCGATTTCAGACCGATGGAAGGAAGGCATAGTGGTAACGGTTTTACCTATGCCGAAGCTGATGGCTATTTAGAAAAATACTGTGTGGTTGGCATACAT
This sequence comes from Sediminibacterium sp., assembly GCA_017537025.1. Taxonomy (GTDB): domain Bacteria; phylum Bacteroidota; class Bacteroidia; order Chitinophagales; family Chitinophagaceae; genus Sediminibacterium. Next base: position 155,296 of record JAFWCB010000007.1, on the reverse strand, counting down.
GAAAACTATATACCTCAAAATGTATGGATTGATATTGTAAATAATCCATTTGTGGATTGCATTACTTATGAAGACATATTTGTGCATGAAAAAAGAACTTTTATGCAAGCTATTGCGCACGCTACCGGGTTTACGGATGATACTTATTGCGGTATTGAATTAGATGTAGATAGTATTGCGCAAACGCTTAGTAGTGCACAATCTCCCGTAGGAATTACCATTAATCAGGCACGGCAATACATGCATTTTGTTGCTGCAGATAGCAAAGTGGCTTATTTGCATATTTCTGAAGCAGCCAGTGTATTAAGTGATGGAAGAACAGATCCCGGAACGGGTAAGCTAATTAGCTATTTGGTAACAGATTTTATCAAAAGCAAGAGTACATATTAACGATTCTTTTGCAGTTTAATTTTTTTATCAACTTACATCATCGTACCTTTGCGCCAGCATTGAGCAAAATAGTTGATATCACTTCACAGGTAGGTTGAATTAACACCATATTACTGCAACGATTAAGTTATAATTTCTACCGAGGCTCAAAAAATATTTGTAAAAATTAAAATAGTAATACAATGAAAGGCGATGTTATGCCTGGTATCGTACAAATCGATCGGGCGCATTTAAATGATTTGGTAAAAGAAGTAAAAGAAACAATTGCAACAGATGTGGTAATGTCAAAGGCAGTATCACGCAAAACTAAATTTGGGTTGATTGATCTTTGGAAAATTCAAAGAGGCATGAAATCAGCACATATTAACTTCAAAGAAAACTTCTAATAAGATCCCCCAATAGTAGTGTTGGGGGGATCTTTTATTTATTAGCAGGTGTTTGCGCAATACCCCATTGTTTATACTTTGGGAAATAACTACTGTTCCAAAATTGATAGCGGGGGATCATTTGTTTTTCTAGGCGCTTCAAAAAATGAGTGTAAGATTTTTTTGTCGGGTTGATCCATAAGGTTTCACTGAGTGCTGTCATACGTGGAAAAATCATATAATCCACTTTTTTCTCATTGCCCATATACTCTGTCCACACATTGGCTTGTCCGCCTACTATTTTATCTCCCAAACCTGCCATGCTAATAGCATTGGGAATGGGTTCGAAATTGTACACAGCTTCCAATGAATTATATCCATGAATAGCCAAACTATCGGAGAGGTCGGCGGATTGATAATGATCAAAATAAAAAGGCTTTCCCGGCGTTTGGATTACTCGAAATCCTTTTTTGGCTGCTTCTATAGCCTGTTTTTCGGTACCCCAATTCATCACAATAGTGGCTGTATCAATATCACCTTCATTAATCTCATGCCAACCAATGGCTATTCGATTATTTTTTTGAAGAAAGTTTGCTATATATTCTATAAAATAAGTTTGTAAAGCTGTTTCATCTTTTATGTTATTTTCTCGCATAAAAGCTTGTGTTTTCGAATCCTGCTTCCACCACATTTTACTGCATTCATCTCCACCAATATGTATATAAGTAGAAGGGAAGAGCTCCATCAATTCACTAAATACAGTTTCTAAGAAAGTAAAGGTAGCGGGCTTAGGTGCTAATACATTGTTTTGTCGATTATACATACCCCATGTTGTGGCTACCTGCCATGTTGTATCCGGATTTGTACTGAGTTCAGGGTAAGCAGCAATAGCGGCTCTGCTATGCCCGGGGATATCAATTTCAGGTATGATAGTGATACCGCGTACATTGGCATAGGCAACAATATCAGCAATTTCTGCACGAGTATAATAACCGCCGTATCGGGTACTATCATACTTGGCGGGTATATCTTTAAAATGCCCGATTAAAGTAGCGTTTCTAAAAGAGCCGATAGTATTGAGTTTAGGATAGTTTTTCATTTCTATACGCCATCCTTGATCGTCTGTAAGATGCCAATGAAAAGTATTGAATTTGTGAAACGTGAGATAATCGATATATTTTTTAATATAATTAACGGGAAATATATGTCGCACCACATCGAGGTGCATACCCCTATATGAAAAACGGGGATAGTCTGTAATTTCGATCGTCTCAATTTCAGCTGTTGAAACCTTTTCTAGCGGCAGTAATTGTAGAACGGTTTGAATGGCATTGATATAACCTCTTTTATCTCTTATTTCAATTCGCAGGATTTCTTGAGAAGTAGTTATCTTATACATTTCGGGCATGGTAATTTTTTCCGGAGCCTCTGTTACAATAATAAAGTTTCTGGGAAGCGTTAATGCTCCGTTTAAGGCAATTCCTGTTTGTGTGGTAATCGATTCGGAAAAATAGGTAGTTTGCTCGGCATATTTTTCTGGGGCTTTAATTCTTGTGCTCGAACGAAGTATAAAAGGGTTACCTCCATCAAACCTTGTTTTTATCATAGATGCCGGTTCCGGTATAATAGCGTAAGGATATTGTGCAGGTAACCGGGTTATCATAAAACACAATGCACATAGAATAAATATATTTCTCATAAATTGAAATGCGATGTTGGTACGTGAAAAACCAAAAGTATTGAATTGCCCGCATTTAGGTAATTTGCAATATGTTTAATCCCTATTTTATTACAGGTATTGGTACTGATGTAGGCAAAACGGTAGTATCAGCTATACTTGCAGAAGCCCTGGGGGCACACTATTGGAAGCCCATTCAGGCTGGTTTTGCGGAAGGTACAGATACCGAAAAAGTAAAATCTTTAATTTCTAATAAAGCCTGCACATTTTATTCAGAAATATATAAATTTCAACTTCCTGCATCTCCGCATATTGCTGCACGGGAAGAAAAAAAAATCATTGAGGTAATTAAGCTGATTCAAGCTTTTGAACAAATAAAAGAAAAAACGGGGGATCAAGATTTATTAATAGAAGGAGCAGGAGGTTTATTGGTTCCTTTGGGTGATCAATTATTGGTAGCAGATTTCATAAAATTGTTGCGCATAAAAGTGATTTTGGTTAGTAGAAATTATTTAGGCAGTATCAATCATTCATTATTAACAGCCGCTTTTTGCAGATCGAATGATATACCTGTTGCAGGTTGGATATTTACGGATACTTATATGGATTATGAAGAAGAAATCGTGAAATGGAGTGGGTATCCAAAGATCATCAATGTGCCTTTATTGCCGAATATTAACGCACAAACTATTGCTGAAGTTGCTAAACAAAAGAAAAACGCTATTATACAAGCCTTACATGGATAATACAAAAGCCTTTTTAAGAGCAACCTATAAACAAAAAAGGTTGGCCATTTCATCTAAGGAAAGATTGAAGCTTGATGATTTATTATTACTTCAGTTTCAGCAAATCGATTTCTCGGGTATTCATAGCTTACTTACTTACTGGCCCATGGCAGCTATGGGAGAACCGAATACACATTTATTTTCCGGATATTTAAGGCATATGATTCCGGGATTAACAATAGCTTATCCACGTACGACCGGCACAGAAGATATGGAAGCTGTGATCATTGATGAAGATACTGTGTATGATACTAATAAATGGGGTATTACTGAACCAAGAGGTGAGCAAATAGTACCTGCTTCGGAAATTGACTTAGTATTTGCTCCTTTATTAATTTTTGATCAACGAGGATATCGGGTAGGATATGGTAAAGGCTATTACGATCGTTTTTTAAGTAATTGTACTAATGCAGCCATAATTGGTTTTTCTTATTTTGAGCCGATAAGGGAAATTACAGATACCCATGAATTTGATTTACCTTTAACGATAGGTATTACTCCAGATAAACTGTATGAATTTTAATACGATCTTTTTAAAATCGTTTCGCGTTTTACTACTACCTATTGCAGTGCTTTACGGATTGGTGATTTATATTCGAAACAGACTATATGATAAGCGCTACATAGCATCTGCCGCATTTAATTTCCCGATTATTTGTGTTGGAAATATAGCCGTTGGAGGAACCGGTAAATCGCCTATGGTGGAATATCTCGCCCAATTACTCCGACCTTATTTCAAAATAGCTACCCTCAGCCGGGGATATAAACGTAAAACAAAAGGCTATGCATTGGCTAATGAAAATACCACTGCATTAGAGATTGGTGATGAGCCTATGCAGTTTCATACAAAATTCCCTGATATTGCAGTTGCCGTGGGTGAAGAGAGGATTGTGGCAATTCCGGGATTATTGCAAGATCGCCCTGATTTGCAAGCTATTATTCTGGATGACGCATTTCAACATCGTACTGTAAAAGCCGGGCTTAATATTTTGCTTACTGATTACAGTAATGTATACACGCATGATTTCTTTTTACCGACCGGCGATTTGAGAGATGAATGGGCATCTGCTAACCGGGCTGATATCATAGTGGTTACTAAATGCCCGGCAGATCTAAGCGAACAGCAACGTACCAATTTATTGAGAGATATTAAACCTAAAGCGCATCAGCAAGTTTTCTTCACAACCATTGAATATGGATTACCCTACCATATATGCGATCGGGCAGAGAAGTGCCAGATAACCCAGGAAGATGAAGTGTTATTGGTTTGTGGTATCGCGAATCCAAAACCGTTAAAAGAGTATCTTACTTTCCGCACACATACCTATTATCAACTTGACTATTCTGATCATCATATATTTTCAGCAGATGATTTAGCGGATATTATTCGAAAATTCAGGGAGATACAATCGCGTAATAAAATGATCCTTACCACAGAAAAGGATGCTATGCGGTTATTAAAATTTAAAGAAGAGCTTTACAATATTCCATTATTTGTTATTCCGGTAAAACCTCATTTTTTATTTAACGAGGGAAATACCTTTGATGAGATTGTTTACAATTTTGTAAAAAACTTTCAGTTTAATCCAAGCTATGCGAAATAAAAAAACCAAACCCAAACAAAAAAAGCAAACTAAGTCTAAAACAAAATCTGTTGCGGTGCAACAAACCAAAGGGCGGTTAGAAGTAACCCGTTCGGGTATGGGTTATGTGATTATTGAAAATGGTACCGGCGATATCATGGTTAAACCGGGTGATTTTGCTACTGCGCTGAATGGTGATATTGTACGCATAAAAGTGATCAAAGAAAATAGCAGAACCGGAAAGAAAGAAGGTAAGGTGTTAGAAGTTGTTACAAGAAAACAAACAGAATTTGTGGGGCATATTCAACTCTCTACCAATTTTGCTTTTTTTGTGCCGGATACCGATAAGCCGATGCCCGATTTATTTATTCCATTAACAGATATTAAAGGCGCAAAACATAAAGACCGTGTAATTGCCAGACTGGTAAAATGGGATAAAGAAGATAAAAAACCGGTAGGAGAAGTGGTTAGTATTCTACATCCTGATAATGCCAATGATGCTGCTATGAAAGAGATATTGGCACAAGCAGGCTTCCCGCTTCAGTTTCCTGATGATGTATTAGAAGAAGCTGCCCGTTTACCGGAACATTTAGATGCAGAAGAAATAAAGCATAGAAGAGATTGTAGAGATATCCTCACTTTTACCATCGATCCGGTTGATGCGAAAGATTTTGATGATGCTATTTCTTTCAGGGTACTAGGGGATGATAAATATGAAATCGGGGTTCATATCGCCGATGTAAGTTATTATGTAATACCCGATACTGCTTTGGATGCAGAAGGGTATAAGCGAGCTACATCCGTTTATTTACCTGATCGGGTAAATCCGATGTTGCCGGAACGTATTTCGAATGAATTATGTTCTTTGCGGCCTAAAGAAGATAAGCTCACTTTTGCTGCTATTTTTCAAATGAATGGGAAAGGGGAAGTAAAACAATATTGGTTAGGAAGAACGGTTATTCATTCTAATCATCGGTTTACTTATGAAGATGCACAAGCTATTATAGAAACAAAAGAAGGATTGTATAAAGAGGAAATATTACTGTTAAATGATATTGCACAACGACTACGCAAAAAGCGTTTCAGTAAAGGTGCCATTAATTTTTCTTCGCAGGAAGTCCGTTTTAAGTTAGATGAAAAAGGGCATCCCATCGGAATCATGGTTAAAGAGAGTAAAGAAGCGCATCAACTGATTGAAGAATTTATGTTATTGGCAAATAGAACCGTAGCAGAGAATGTGGCTAAGCAACAGGTGAATAAAAAACCGATACCGTTTCCTTATCGGGTACATGATCAACCCGATGAAGAGAAGCTGGCTCCCTTTATTCAGTTTGCACAGAAGTACGGACATAGATTCGATATGAGTTCTCCGGAAGCGATTGCCTTTAGTTTTAATAATATGTTGAAAGAGGCCAAAGGCAAATCTGAGCAACATGTGTTGGAACAATTAGGTATACGTACTATGGCAAAAGCTATTTATACCACAGAGAATATTGGTCACTATGGATTGGCTTTTGAACATTATTGCCATTTTACGTCGCCCATACGCCGGTATCCTGATGTTTTGGTGCATAGGGTTTTGGCAAGCATTCTTAGCGGTAAGCCTGAATTAGATAAGAAAATGCAGGAGAAATGTAAACATAGCAGCGAGCGAGAGCGAGCGGCAATGGAATGTGAAAGAGCAGGTAATAAGTATAAACAAGTGGAATTCTTGAAAGGACATCTTGGCGAAATATTTGAAGGAGTTGTTAGTGGAGTAGCTTCATTCGGCTTTTGGGTAGAAACCGTAGAACATAAATGTGAGGGACTGGTAAGTATTATCAGTTTAAGCGATTACGACGATTTTCGATTGGTAGAGAGTGATTATAGTTTAGTAGGAAGAAGAAGTGGACGAATTTTCAGGATGGGAGATAAAGTAAAGATCAAGGTGGTGGCAGCTAATTTAGAAAAACGTCAGCTCGATTATGAATGGATCATCAAATAGATTACCAGCCACTTGCTAATACATCGGCCAGATGTAAGGATCGTAAATGGCTTTTCTTGTTTTTTGCACAACCATCAATATGCATTAAGCAGCTCATATCGGTGCTAATAATATGCGTGGCACCTGTTTGTTCTGCATTTGTGATTTTTTGATCGGCCATAGCTACACTGATAGGCTCAAATTTTACAGCAAAAGTTCCTCCGAAGCCGCAACAAGTTTCTACATCCTGCATCTCAACTAATTCCAGCCCTTCTACTTGCGCTAATAGTTTTCTTGGCTCTTCTTTTATTTTACATTCTCTAAGTGCAGCACAACTATCATGATAAGTAGCTTTTGCTTCAAATTTGGCACCTACATTTTCTACCTTTAGTATATTCACTAAGAAGTCGGAGAATTCATAAATATTTTCAGCTAATTTTTTTGCTTTTGCTTGGTTCGCCGAATTTTCAAAAAGCTTGGGGTAATAATTCTTTACAAAGCCAACACAACTGGCACTCGGAGCCACAATATAATTTGAATGATCAAAATCGTTGATAAATTTTGTACATACTTCTCTCGCTTCACCCCAAAAGCCTCCGTTGAAAGCGGGTTGTCCGCAACAGGTTTGATTTTCATTATACGTAACTGTACAGCCTGTTTTTTCCAACACTTTTACCATATTAAAAGCGACAGTTGGATATAATTGATCTATAAAACAAGGCACAAATAATTGTACAGTAGTCATTATTTTCCTTTTTTCAATGTGTTGTTGAGGGCAATCATGTTAAGAGCCGTAATAGCAGCTTCTTCCCCTTTATGCCCGTGTATACCACCAATTCGTTCTTTAGCTTGTTGTTTATTAAGAACAGTAAGCACACCAAATATAACAGGAACATCAATGGTAAGATTTAATTGCATTACACCGTCCGTAACTGCTTTACACACATAATCGAAATGGGGTGTATCTCCTTGAATAACGGTTCCTAAAGTAATATAGGCATCTGGCATGGTACCCGCATAGGCGTAATGATTTTTTACGGCAAAAGGTATTTCCACTGCCCCGGGAACAGTAATCACCTTATACCTTACACCTTGCTCCTTTAATACCTTAACAGCTCCTTTTTCAAGGGCATTTACAATATCTGCGTTCCATGTTGTTTTAATAATAACTACAAAGGCATTCCCCGTTGTAGGAATGCCCTTGTGTAATGTTTTATTACCTGTACTGGCCATGTGTATGGGCTTAATCGTTTTTCTCTAAACTTAAGCGGTTAATATATTTATCGGCCTGAAACCCTTTTTCTGTTTTAGGAAACTGCTCTTTTAATTCTTTATACAGACTTAAAGCTTCTTTTGTTTTTCCCGTTGTTTCGCTTAATAATGCCGCACGGAATAAATATTCAGATGAATTATTTTCATCTTCTTCAAAAGTTGCGGCAGCTTTTTTGTAGGCTTGAATTGCTTCTTCTTTTTTATTCAATTCGGCATAGGCATCACCTAAACAACCTAAAGCTAATAGTTGTACTTGTTTAGCATCCGTAGAAAAATCTTTTAAATATTTAACTGCATTATTAAAATCCCCAAGTTTCAAATAACTAACACCTGCATAATAATGTGCCAGATTTGCTGCTTTAGTTCCACCGTAATTCTTAATTACATATAAAGCGCCTTTATTTTGCCCGTCTCCGTTTAATACAAGGTTCAATGAATCAATTGCAAAGTATTGTTGTGCTTTGAAAAGAGCATCGGCTGCTTTTTCTTCTTTAGGTTTCTGGATATATTCTTTATATCCATAGTAGCCGCCACCGATTACCAGTGCAACTACCAATACGGCCAGAATAGGCTTTTGTAGATTCTTCCAAACTCCTTCTGCTTTAGCTAGGGCTTCATTTATTTCGGGAGTATTTACCTGCTCGCTCATTTATTTTTTAGGTTAAAGGTTATAGGTTATAGTGTGTAGTGTACAGTGCGTAGTGGTTAGTCTACTATAAAGGGGTAGTTTTGATCGATGTAAACATCCTTTAATACTTCATCATCAGAAGGCCATGGACTTTCTTCAGCAAAGCGAACACTTTCTTCCACAATCGCATTTATTTTTTGATCGATGGCTTGTAATTCTTCCTGCGAAGCATATCCATTTTCTAAAATCGTATGCGCTACTTTAGTAATTGGATCTTGATTCTTGTATTCATCTACCTCTTCTTTAGACCGATATTTCTGAGGATCTGAAATTGAATGTCCTTTGTAGCGATATGTTTTCATTTCTAATAAGGTAGGACCATCACCTTCTTTCGCTCTTTTAACAGCGCGTGCTACACTATCGTGCACAGCTTCGGGAGTCATGCCATCTACCTTATCGGCAGGCATATCGTAAGCATCTGCTAATTTATAGATATCAATTACATTACTGGTACGCTCAATAGAAGTACCCATGGCATAATTGTTATTCTCACAAATAAAAATTACAGGGAGTTTCCAAAGCATTGCCAGATTAAAGGTTTCGTGTAACATACCCTGACGAGCAGCACCATCACCAAAATAACAAAGCACTACATTGTTGGTGCCTTTATATTTTTCGGCGAATGCCAAGCCTGCACCTGTACCGATTTGGGCACCTACAATACCATGTCCGCCAAAAAAGCGGTGCTCCAAACTAAAAAAGTGCATACTGCCACCCTTACCCTTAGCACAACCGGTAGCTTTACCATATAACTCAGCCATACAAGCGTTGGCAGAAACGCCTTTGGCCAAAGCTAATCCATGATCACGATAAGCAGTGATAAAAGGGTCGTTTGGCGAAGTTGCTGTTAAGCAACCGGCTGCAATAGCTTCCTGACCAATATAGGCGTGGAAAAATCCGCGAATTTTTCCGGCCATTTTATACATTTCCTCTGCTTTTAACTCGAACTGGCGAATCAACTGCATAAGTTCATACCAGTAGAGATAGGTTTCTTTTGAAAATTTAGTGGGCACTATTCAAAATTTTGAGGGACAAATATAGGGATTTAAGGGGAAAAGGTGATAGGCTATAGGGTAAAAGGAATAGGGGGTAGGGAATAGGTTAAAGGTTATAGGTTATAGGCTGTATGGCTTATAGAGTTTATTTGGTTTATAATGTTTGTACAGAATAACCCCGAAGGGGTGACATATCTGTAGAAAAGAGAATGCAATCAAAATTCAAACCCCGAAGGGGTGACATATTTTTATGCCGTTTGAAAGGATTTTGATGCCGTAATTTCTTTTGGTATTTCAATTGAAGCCAATAGTTCATCCTCCAAAATATTTGAATAGGTATTAAAATAAAGGATTACATGTTCTCTGTTATTGCGGCTAAGCCAACGAAAACCACCGGGTAGTTGCTCCAATACTTTTCTATCGTCGAGGTATTCTAAATGATGAACATCAGTAGGAGTAAGACCTATTTCTTGTAATTTTTTCAATAACAAATCCACCGGTGCATTCGTTACACCACAATATTCTACTGCAAGTTCAGTCCACTCCCCAATACCGGTATGCGCATAAGTCAAAATTTCTTCTTTGGTTAAATCGCAAACTACTTGTAACAAATTACCGCAGTTACAGGCTCCATGATTACCCCAAGCATAGTGTGCTCCTTCTTTTAATCTATTAGCTGTTTCTCTTAATGCACTGATGAGTTCGTAAGTAGGATTGGCCATAAAATTTGTTTATTCTAAAATAACATTACTCTATCACAATGGTTGAAATCTGTTTAACCAAAAACATGATTTAAGCTTTATTTCTGCATCATACTAAACATTTGTTTTGTTTAATCGTAATGATAATAAAATTAAACAAAATGAAAGCAAAATTTTTAGCAATTGCCGCTATCATAGTGGCAGGTTTATTCTCAACTGCTTCCGCTCAAAAAACAGTAGTGGATGTTGCAGTAGGTTCAAAAGATCATACAACGCTTGTAGCAGCTGTTAAGGCTGCAGGGTTAGTAGAAACTTTACAAGGTACTGGTCCGTTTACTGTATTTGCTCCTGTAAATGCAGCTTTTGGTAAACTACCTGCCGGTACTCTAGAAAGTTTATTAAAGCCGGAAAACAAAGCCAAGCTAACAAAAATATTGACTTACCATGTAATAGCAGGTAATCTAAATGCTGCTGCTGTATTAAAAGCTATTAAAGACGGAAAAGGTAAAGCTGTAGTTAAAACAGTAAGCGGTGGTTCATTGACTGCTTCTTTGAAAGATGGAAAAGTAATTTTGACAGACGAGAACGGGGGTGTTGCTACCGTAGTTGCAACCGACCTTAAAGCAGGAAATGGTGTGGTGCATGTAATCGATACTGTAGTGTTGCCTAAATAAGTAATAGAATAATTAAGAATTAGGAGTTATGAATTGGGAATGAAAACCTCATTTATAATTCCTAATTTTAATTTATAATTCTTAACTTTTTATTCCCTATTCTTCCCCCATAAAAGGATATCCGTAATGGGTGGGAGGGTTGTAAGTTTCCTTAATTGTTCTTGCACTCAACCAACGGTACAAATTAATCATACTACCGGCCTTATCATTGGTACCTGAAGCCCTCGCGCCGCCAAAAGGTTGTTGTCCAACTACGGCACCGGTAGGTTTATCATTGATATAAAAATTACCTGCCGCATTTCTTAATTTTTCTGTAGCTAATTCAATCGCAGCTCTATCTTGCGAAATAATAGCCCCTGTTAACGCATAGGCAGATGTACTGTCTACTAAGCTCAATGTTTTCTCGAACTGATCGGCATTGTACACATAGATCGTTAATACCGGGCCGAAAATTTCCTCGCACATGGTCACATATTTCGGATCACGGGTTTCAATAATAGTTGGCTCGATAAAATATCCTTTTGTTTTACTAAAATTGCCACCGGCTAAAATTTTGACTTTCTTATTACGTTTAGCATTGCTGATATAACGCGTGATACTGGTGTATGCTTTTTCATCGATAACGGCATTGATAAAATTGCTGAAATCTTCTACAGTACCCATTTTCATACTATTCACAGCAGCTACTAGTTTTCTCTTTACTTCCTCTGCGATATTGCTAGGAATATAAGCTCTTGAAGCCGCAGAACATTTTTGTCCCTGAAATTCAAAAGCTCCTCTTGCTAATGCAGTAACTACCACATCCGGATCAGCCGATTTATGAGCAATTACAAAATCCTTTCCGCCAGTTTCACCAACAATGCGTGGATATGATCTATAGATACCCATATTCTCTCCGATCACCTTCCACATATTATTAAAAACACCGGTAGACCCTGTAAAATGAACGCCCGCAAACTCTCTATGGGAGAAACATATTTTACCAACGGTTGGTCCATCTACATAAATTAAATTGATCACACCATCCGGTAATCCCGCTTCTTTCAGTATACGCATAAATAATTGAGCAGAATAAATTTGGGTATTGGCAGGTTTCCAAACAACCACATTACCGCACATGGCCGCAGAAGTAGGCAGGTTGCCGCCAATAGCCGTGAAGTTGAATGGTGTTACCGCTAATACAAATCCTTCTAATGGTCGCCACTCCATACGATTATGCATGCCCGGTGCCGATATGGGTTGTTGCTTATATATTTCACTTAAGAAATGAACATTATAACGTAAAAAATCAATCAATTCGCAGGTACTATCGATCTCTGCCTGATAGGCATTTTTACTTTGTCCGAGCATAGTGCTCGCCGCCATTTGATAGCGATATTTAGTAGCTAATAAATCGGCAGCTTTTAAAAATATATGTGCACGGCTCTCCCAACTCAAAGCTGCCCATTTTTCTTTGGCTTGTAAGGCAGCGCTAATAGCAGCTTCGGCATGTTTTTGATCGCCAGCATGAAAATATCCTAGGGTATGCGCAATTTCATGGGGTGGATGAATGGCCACTTTCTTTCCTGTACGTATTGCTCTACCATTGATATACATAGGAATATCTAATTCCTTCTTTTTTAAATCGGCCAATGCTTTTTTAAGTGCTGCTTTTTCGGGGGTTCCCGGTGCATAAGCGTATACCGGTTCATTGGCAGGTGCAGGATAAGAAAAAGTACCTATTTGCATATTCTCTCTTTTTGAATGCGCAAGGTAAGAAGATTTCGGTTGGTGAATCATTACATTTGTATATGGCATTTATTTTATTCGACCCCGCTGATAGAAGCTTATTATCTCCCTTAAGTGACACAAAAGCTTTTGCCGACTTACACTTTGGTATTTTATCTGTTAAAGAGAGATGGGAACTGCTTTTGGAAGATCATGCAGTAGTGGAGACGGCAGGATATATACAAGGTAGATACGAGATACGAGATGCGGTTTACGAGTGTCACCCTGAGCTTGTCGAAGGGTTGCGTGTTAATGCTTCTTTTATTCCTACAAATGAATTGAAGGAAGCTATTATTGCATTAAAAGCGGGGGAATATCTTGCTCAAAACAATACATTTATTGCCGGTAAGCCCAATGATAAAGATTTATTTGATACGGCCATTACAGCGCCGCCGACAAAACAAATCAAATATCCCTGGGATATTATTTTTTTAAATGATGCCCAAATAAGAGAAGATTTTAAATGGGTTACAAAAGGTCGGAAATCGCAAGCTATTTCACCTACCGTACACACTATTCAAACAGCTGATATTTTTATTGAGGAAGGAGCTAAGCTTGAATTTTGTACATTGAATTCTACAACCGGTCCGATTTATATTGGTAAAAACGCTGAAATAATGGAGGGGAGTGCTATACGCGGGCCTTTCTCGCTCGGCTTTAACAGTGTCATTAAAATGAACAGTCGCATTTACGGCGCTACCTCATTAGGTCCCTATTGTATGGGTGGCGGTGAAATAAAAAACGCCATCATAATGGGCTACAGCAATAAAGCCCATGACGGTTATTTAGGGGATGCAGTAGTAGGCGAGTGGTGCAATTTTGGAGCAGGTACTTCTAATAGTAATTTGAAGAATGGAGCCGATGTTATAAAAATGACTACGATGGGTGAGGTTCCTCGCGATGCTCGGAATGAGGTTGTGGTCGGACAAAAATGCGGTGTAATTGTTGGTGATTACACCCGCTTTGCCATTAACAGCACTATTAATACAGGATCCATGGTGGGCGTTTGCGCTAATGTTTTTGGAGTAGGCTTGTTACCCAGAGAAATAGGTCATTTTAGTTTGGGTGTTGAAGGAAAAAAATACAATTTTGAAAAAGCAGTTAGTGATATTAACAACTGGAAAAAAATGAAGGGGAAGTTATTAACAGATGCGGAACAAAGCGTTTTGGAACATATCTTTCAGCAAATAAAATAGTCACTTCAATCAATTATACATAGTTATGAGAAAGCAAATTGCCGCTGCAAATTGGAAAATGAATCTTACCATACAACAAGGAGAACAACTAATAGATGATATTTTAGCCATACCACATGATATTAAAGATAATCAGGAAGTAATATTTGCCGTGCCGGCACCTTATTTAGCGATGGCACAACAAAAATTACGTAATAAAGAAAATGTATTTGTTGCTGCTCAAAATGTATATAGCAAAAAAAGTGGTGCTTATACCGGTGAAATTTCGGTGGATATGTTGAGTTCTTTAGCTGTTCAATATGTGGTGATTGGCCATTCCGAACGGAGAGAATATTTTAATGAAAGCAATGCTTTTTTAGCAGAGAAAGTGAATATTTGTTTGGATAATAATATTCATCCCATTTTCTGTTGTGGAGAAGCTTTGGCCATTCGCGAAGCGGGTACACAGAATGAATTTGTTGCTAGTCAGTTGAAAGAATCATTGTATCATTTATCTGCTGATCAAATTCGCAGAATTGTAATTGCTTATGAACCTATATGGGCAATCGGTACGGGTAAAACGGCCAGTAGCGCACAAGCGCAGGAAATGCACGCATTTATTCGTACATCACTTACCGATCAGTATGGTGCCAATACCGCTAATAGTATCTCTATATTATATGGTGGCAGTGTAAAAGCAGCAAATGCGGCTGAAATTTTTTCTCAACCTGATGTAGATGGTGGCTTGGTAGGCGGTGCTTCTTTAAATGCGGAGGAGTTTGCTTCGATCATTAATGCGTTGCAATAAGCTTATCGTCTATACTCCGCCTGTGCCCTTCCAATTCTGTCATTAATAGCAGCGCCAATGCCTTCGGTAGGGAAATACTCTGCAAGAATAATGTCAAATGCTAAGGCATCAATTTTTCTAAGCGTTGCAAAAAGTTGATTTGCTGCTTCCGGCAATGAACCATTAGTAGAGAGTGGATAGCTTGTAATATTTTTTCCAGCATACATTTTACTAAAACTAATAACGGCTATTTTTTTATTAGCATGCGCTTGAATCAATCTATCTACTTCTCCTCTAAGTAAGGGGGTATGTGGAGCATAATGACTCTTTAATTGTCCCGGTGTTTCGGGAATTGCCTCATCTTGAGGAATACGAACGGGTAAACCACTTATGGCTTCCAGTTGCAACTCATCTATACCACCGGTTCTATGTAATAAAATATGATCGGTGCCTACTTCTGCTATGGTAGATTCAACACCAATTGTGGTAGGTCCGCCATCGAGTATATATGGTATTTTACCATGTAAACCCTGATATACATGGGTTGCCATAGTTGGACTAATATACCCGGATGGGTTTGCACTTGGTGCTGCCAAGGGAAAAGAAATGGATCGCAATAACTCCTGTGTTAGTGAATGATTAGGAACGCGTATAGCCACTTTACTGCTACCCGCAGTAGTAATATCCGGAACAGTTGTTTTTTTAGGTAATAATAAAGTAAGTGGCCCAGGCATAAAAGCACTTGCAAGTTTAGCGCTAATCTCGTCCAACTCGGCATACTTTGTGATCTGATCGATCCCTGAAACATGGATGATCAATGGATTGAATGCAGGTCTGTTTTTCGCAGCATAAATTTTTGCAACAGCTATATCATGTAATGCATTACCGGCTAAACCGTATACGGTTTCTGTTGGTATAGCTACCACTTCATCCCGTTCTAAAAAACTAGCAGCTTCTTGAATATCAGTACCGATTATGGTTTGCATCTTACATAGGATTTGGTAAAGGGGCATCAATATAACTGTCTAATAAATCGATATGAAGGATGGTGCTCGTATTGTTTTCATTCGGATGAAACATAGGTGCAAACTTCGCCCCATAAATGAACTCATCAGCAGTATAAGATGTTCTTGAAATTACGGTATTAGAAAAACTTTCGTCGAACCCCTGTACAAATACTAAAATTTCTACCCTAGCAGTTTCGATATCTTTTTTTGTAAAATTGTATAACGGACTATCCTCCGTTATCATGTGTACCAAAGTCCAATTAGCGGTCATCGTATTGGCTTTGGAAATCTGTAAAGGCAAATCAAAAAATTTGTTTTTATGTTGTCCATCTTCTTCTATCCGTAATGCCATCGTCACTTTCACTTCCACATTCATCAAATAATTTTTTGTGTATGGAACCATCCGAAACATAAGGGCAATACCATCTTGAAATGGAACAAATAGCGCATTTTTACTGTACTTGATAAATGCTCTTGGTCGAGCAAAACGACCATATAATAAACCGGTAACCAAGGCAAAGCTCATGAGTCCGGTTAGGGCTTCCATAGAAGCCACAAAACTGGCTATAAAACCAGTGGGGTTAATTCGTCCGTAACCCACGGTGGTAAAGGTTTGAGCACTGAAAAAGAAGGCTTCTCCGAATTTTTCCCCATCAGTATTCGCTACCATACCATTTAAATGGTTGATGCCAATGATCAGATAAACAAAGGCAAAAAAAAGATTGATAGTAAAGAAAAAAAGTAAGATCGAGCCCAGGAATTTCCATAGTGGCATAGATAATAGACTATGATAAAGATTGAGCCTACGCCAAAAAGGAAGGCCCTTTGGTTCGATATTGGGAACTCCACTTTTGTTGAAGAATCTTCCCCCGCTAAGGGTCGAATTACTCACCAAACCGGTTTCCTCAGCCTGTTTAGCTCTTTTATTAAGGAATGACATAGCCATTTTGTGAATTCAACGTGAAGATAAATGAAATGTGCGGAAGCTAAAATCCATTGTCGCGGCGTATCTTCGCAACCTTATGAAGCAGATTAGGAATTTTTGTATTATCGCCCATATCGATCACGGTAAAAGTACATTAGCTGATAGGCTATTAGAACATACCAAAACTATTGGTGAAAGGGATATGATGAATCAGGTATTGGATGATATGGATCTTGAGCGTGAAAAAGGAATCACGATAAAAAGTCACGCTATTCAAATTAACTATACCCATAAAGGCGAACAATATGTTTTAAATTTAATCGATACTCCAGGGCACGTAGATTTCAGTTATGAAGTGAGTAGGGCTTTAGCAGCTTGTGAGGGTGCTTTGTTATTGGTAGATGCTTCTCAGGGTATTCAAGCCCAAACGATCAGTAATTTGTACTTGGCTATTGATAATGATTTGGAGATCATTCCGGTGATCAATAAAATTGATATGGATGGCGCCAAGATTCCGGAAGTTACCGACCAGATCATTGATTTAATAGGCTGTAAGCAAGAAGATATATTATTAGCAAGCGGTAAATCGGGGATAGGTATAGAAGAAATTTTACAAGCTATTGTGGAGCGTATACCTGCGCCGGAAGGCAGCTTGGATGCACCTTTACAGGCTTTGATATTTGATAGTGTATATAATAGCTTTCGGGGTATTATTGTGTATTATCGGATTTTGAACGGGGTATTAAAGAAGAACGATAAAATCCGTTTTATATCTACCGGAAGTGATTATAATGCCGATGAAGTGGGAGTGTTGAAGTTGAATATGACACCCAAGGAGGAGGTTAGAGCGGGTGATGTAGGATATATTATCACTGGAATTAAAAATGCAAAGGAAGTTAAAGTAGGAGATACCATTACGCTGGCTGCTAACCCCGGTGAAGTAATTCATGGATTTGAAGAAGTAAAACCAATGGTATTTGCCGGTATCTTCCCGGTGAACACGGATGAGTTTGAAGAGTTGCGTGATTGCATGGATAAATTGCAATTGAATGATGCCTCTTTAACTTTTGAATTAGAGACTTCACAGGCATTGGGTTTTGGTTTCCGATGCGGGTTCCTAGGGCTTTTGCATATGGAAATTATTCAGGAGCGATTGGAGCGTGAGTTTAACCAAACCGTTATTACAACCGTTCCGAACGTAAGTTTTAACGCCTATACTACTCGTGGGGAAAAAATAATTGTAAACAATCCCGCCGAAATGCCCGATCCTGTTAAAATTGATAGGATTGAAGAACCTTTTATTAAAGCGCAAATTATCACACTCCCGGATTATATCGGGAATATTATGACGCTTTGTTTGGGCAAGCGAGGCATCTTAGTAAATCAAAGTTATTTAACAACAACGCGTGTAGAATTGATTTTTGAAATGCCATTAACAGAAATCGTATTTGATTTCTACGATAAATTAAAAAGTTCTACAAGAGGCTACGCTTCATTTGATTATTCGCCAATAGATAGTAGGGAAGCTGATATAGTGAAGATGGATATTTTATTAAATGGAGATAAAGTAGATGCATTAAGTGCTTTGATTCATAGAAGCCGGGCAGCCGATTTTGGTAGAAAGCTATGCGAGAAATTAAAAGAGTTGTTACCCAAACAACAGTTTCAGATTGCTATTCAAGCTGCTATTGGAGCCAAAGTAATTGCCCGGGAAAATATCAGTGCCATGCGTAAAGATGTAACTGCTAAATGTTATGGAGGTGATATCAGCAGAAAGAGAAAATTATTGGAGAAACAAAAAGAAGGTAAGAAACGAATGCGTCAAATAGGGAATGTAGAAGTTCCCCAGGAAGCTTTTTTAGCTGTATTAAAACTTGATTAAAATGTACTAATAAATTGCAAATTTATTGTTATTTAACAATCACGGCAGATTATTTGAGTACCTTCGCTGGGCTAAAATAATTGTGAATTGGCTCCTTTTCAATCTTTCAACCACTTTAATCGACTTGTGCTATTTCTCGTAGCATTCCAGATATTTAATTTGAGTATCAGTGGGGTTGCATTCATGCCTTTTTCGAGTGACTCCTTACATACAGATTTGAATATTTACGATTCAGTTGTTGAATATTTTTGTGAAGCTATATTTAATAGTGGGGTTGATTTCCCTGAATCCGGTAAACAAAATGTTGAGTCCGGATCTTTAGAGGGAAAGCATTTTGTAATGAAATGGAAGCTAGAAGTTATGGGTGAGTCAAATATAAAAGTGATTACTGATCGGTATAATTTTCCATATCCACTCAATGTTTTTTATTTCAAAAAACCGATTTCAGATATTCTTACTCCCCCTCCCAAAACTGTGTAATTAATCAAGTATCATCTTTCTGTAACTAACACATTATTTATGAAATACTTTATAAAATTAGTATTTGTACTTTTATATGTGTGCGTATGTGTAATGAGGTTAAGTGCACAAAATACGCCCTCTCCAATAAAAGATACAATTACATTAACACTACCTTCTTTAGAGGCAACTTTTCTGAAAAATAACTTTCAGTTACTTGCCCAACAATACAATATTAAAGCACAAAGAGCACTTGTTCTTCAGGCCAAATTATATCCGAATCCGAATTTGAATATTCTAAGAGGACCTCTGACCCCAATTAGTGACGAGCTATCGAATTATCCGGAAAGTAATTTTATAAATAATGCTGAGGTGCAGGCGCAGGTTTCGCAATTGATCATTCTTGCAAGAAAAAGGAATAAATCTATCAAGCTTGCGGAGGCTAATGTGGCTTTAGCAGAGGCTCAATTTTATGATCTCATTAGAACCCTATCTTACTCATTAAGGAGTAACTTTTATAATATCTACTATTTATTGGAAAATGCTAAAGTGTATCAGCGTGAATTAGATGCATTAAATGACATTCTATATGCCTATCAAGCTCAGGAGGGTAAAGGATATATATCTGAAAAAGAAATCGTGAGAGTAAAGGCACAATTATATGCCCTACAGAACGAGTATGTCCTTCTCCAAAATCAAATAAATGATATGGAAAGTCAGCTCCGGTTAATTGTACAAATAAAGGATGTTTTTATTAAGCCATCGGTGGATACCCAAAAAATTTTGGCTTTGAATCCGGCAACCCTTTCTTATCAAAATTTGGTTGATACGGCCTATAAGGTACGCACTGATTTGCAGATTGCAAGAGCTAATAATTTGGTAAGTGATAGGAATATTGCTTTGCAAAAAGCATTGGCGGTGCCAGACATAACAGGTACTTTAGCATGGGACAAGCAAGGTAATTTTGCGCGTAATTTTCATGGTATAGGTTTCGCAATGGATATGCCTTTTTTTAATAGAAATCAGGGAAATATTCAAAGTGCAAAAAATATCAAAGAAAGTACAAATGCCTTACAAAAAGCTGTAGAATGGTCTGTTGAAGAGAATATAGCCAGAGGATTACAAAAAGCCTATGATTGGGACAAAACGTCAAAGTCTATAGATCCGAAATTTGTATCCGATTTTGAAAGACTAAAAAATGAAGTGATCCGTAATTACAAACAACGTAATATCGGGCTTTTAGATTTTCTTGACTTTTATGATTCCTATAAAAATAATACGCTTCAAGTAAATGCCATTTTATATAATCGCATTCAATCTTTTGAAGATTTGAATTATTATATCGGTACTACATTTTTCAATCAAAAATAATAATTATGAAATTTAAATTATATTCCTGCATCTTGTTTACAGCGATAATTTTATTTCTCAATAGTTGTAAACAAAAAAAGGCTGAAGAAAACAGCAATGTGCCCACATCTTTTAAACTGGCGGATACATTATTAAGTAGTGTAACTTTCGACACCGTACAGTATAAACCGGTTGTGAATTCAATTCGGTTTACCGGCATGGTAGATTTTAATGCTGATCAGGTGGTTAATATTTATCCTCTAATAAGTGGTAATATTAGTGGGGTAACTGCAGTTTTAGGTGATTATGTTACAAAGGGTCAAGTGTTAGGAGTGGTAAAAAGTGCCGAAATGGCTAATTATAGCGCTCAACTTACAAATGCCGAGACGAATGTTTTATTAGCCGATAAAATATTACAACAACAAAAAGACCTTTTCAAAAGTGGTTTAGCTTCTCAGATAGATCTAACTAATGCTGAAGTAAGCTACCAACAAGCTGTAGCAGCTAAAATTTTAGCAGAGCGTGTGCTTAAAATAAATGGCGATAATAAAAAGGGAGAGTATGAAGTGCGTTCTCCAATAAATGGATTTATTGTTCAAAAAAATGTTACCAATAATATTGCTATTAGAACCGATAATAGTGCGGCTATATTTACGATCTCAGATTTAAAAAATGTGTGGGTACAAGCGAATGTATATGAGGGTAATATTAACTTGGTTCATTTGGGCGACGAAGTTGATGTAAAGACAATATCTTATCCGGATAAAGTTTTTAAAGGTAAAATCGATAAAATGCTTAATGTACTGGATCCGAATAGTAAAGTAATGAAAATAAGGGTCATTTTACCCAATGATAGTTATTTACTAAAGCCCCAAATGTTTGCCACTGTAATTGTGAATAACAAAGTAAGCAGCAAAATGTTAGCTATTGATAAGAACGCTCTAGTATATGATCACAGCCAGTATTATGTAATCACTTATAAAGATAAAAAAGAGATTGCGATAAGACCTGTTGAAGTGGCTTCTATTAATGGCGATTTAGCATATCTTAAAAGTGGGTTATCTGCCGGAGAGGTTGTGATTAATAAGCAGGCTTTGTTGTTATATGGTGAGTTAAATAATTAGTAATCATCACAAATCTATTTTATGAATAAGTTATTAAGAGGAATCATTGGGTTTTCTCTGAAGAATAAATATTTTATCATTTTTAGTACTTCTCTTCTTATTTTTTTTGGAGTACTTACATTTATGAGAATGCCGATCGAGGCCTTCCCCGATGTTACGAATACAGAGATTAGTATTATTACACAATGGCAGGGCAGAAGCGCAGAAGAAATAGAGAAATTCGTTACCATTCCTATAGAAATTGCGATGAATCCTGTTCAAAACAAATTTAGCTTACGGAGTACGAGCATTTTTGGATTGAGCTATGTGAAGTTGATATTTAATGATGGTGTATTGGATCCGCAGGCAAGGCAACAAGTAATGAATTTACTGAATAATGCTAACCTTCCGCCCAATGTTCAACCATCTGTTCAGCCGCCCACGGGACCAACAGGTGAAATTTATCGATATACTTTAAAAAGTAATATTAGAGATGTACGGGAGCTAAAAACACTGCAAGATTGGGTGGTAGATCGCAAGCTCCGCGCTGTTCAAGGAGTTGGGGATATTGTTTCTTTTGGAGGAAAAACGAAAGCATACGAGATTAAAGTAGATCCTAATAAGCTAACCAATTTGGGGATTACACCCTTGGATGTTTTTACAGCCGTTCAAAAAACAAATATCAATATTGGAGGCGATATCATTATTCAAAATAATCAAGCATTTGCAGTAAGAGGTATAGGATTATTGAATGATGTAAAGGAGATTGAAAATATTATTATTAGCAACAATAATGGGGTACCCCTTTTAGTAAAAGACGTAGCACAAGTTGAAATATCGAATGTGCCGAGGCTGGGATGGGTTGGTAGAAGTGAAAGGATCAAGGATAGTAGTGGAAAACAAGTTTCCTACCATGATGATGATGTGGTAGAAGCTATAGTTCTCATGCGGAAAGGTGAAAATCCTAGTGAAGTAGTCGACAAAATTAAAACCCAAATTGATAAGCTGAACAAAGATGTACTTCCGGCAGATACTAAAATAATTCCGTATTATGATAGGGCTGATCTTATTTCCTATGCTACAGAAACGGTATTACACAATTTGCTGGAAGGGGTATTATTGGTTGTAGTTTTAATCTCTCTATTTTTATTTAATTGGAGAGCTACGTTTATTGTTGCCTTAATTATTCCATTATCATTATTATTTGCCTTCATTTGTTTGCATTTGATGGGTATGCGCGCCAATTTACTTTCATTGGGTGCAGTGGATTTCGGTATTATTCTCGATGGTACGATCGTAATGGTAGAGGGGATGTTTGTAATACTGGATGAAAAATCTAGGGAACTTGGCATGTTAAGATTCAATAACCTGAGTAAACTAGGGATCATAAAAAAAGCAGGTTCACAAATTGCGAAACGCCCCTTTTTCTTAAACATTATTATTATCACAGCTTTACTACCCATCTTCGCTTTTGAGAAAGTGGAGGGTAAAATGTTCTCACCTCTAGCTTATACACTTGGTTTTGCTTTATTGGGTTCATTGATCACAACACTTACATTGGTACCTGTTTTGATATCCTTACTACTAAATAAAAATGTAAAGGAAGCACATAACCCGATGATTTTGTGGTTAAAAAACCAACTCATCAAAGGTTTTGAATTTACCTATAAACGGCCAAGATCATCAGCTATAATTGCCTTTATAGTAATGATCGTAGGTTTATCTGCTTTTCGTTTCTTAGGTAGTGAATTTCTTCCACAATTAAATGAAGGTTCTATATGGTTAAGGGTTCAATTACCGTATAGCGCATCTCTTAATGAATCTGTTGAGGTGTCGAAAAAAATCAGGAGAATTTTGATGGACTTCCCGCAGGTAAAATATGCGGTTTCACAAACAGGCCGCCCCGACGACGGAACTGATGTGGCAGGTTTTTATAATAATGAATTTGATGTTATACTATATCCCCAAAGTGAATGGAATCCTAAGATCAGTAAGGAAGAGTTGGTTGATCAAATGAATAAGAAACTACAACTTATACCGGGTGTTAACCTTAATTTTTCCCAACCGATTATGGATAACGTAGAGGAGGCTGTTAGTGGTGTAAAAGGAAGTATTTGCGTAAAAGTATATGGCGACTCCTTAAATTACGCCGAATCAAAAGTAAATGAGATTTATAATATACTAAAGCAAGTAAAAGGTGTACAGGATTTAGGTATTATTAAGAGTGTTGGTTTGCCGGAATTGGATATCAATTTAGATCAACAAAAAATGGCATTATATGGTGTGGCTACACTGGATGCGAATGCCAGTATTGCTATGGCCATTGGAGGTGTTGCCGCTTCTACATTGTATGAAGGGATTAAAACATTTGATATCCGGATACGATTCCCTGAGAATTTTAGGCAAAATCCTGTTGATATTGGTAACCTGTTAGTTCCTACTCAAAATGGCAGTAAAGTACCTATTAAAGAAATAGCTACCATAACCCAGCGCACAGGGCCCTGTTTAGTATTTAGAGATAATAATCAACGTTATTGTGCTCTTAAATTTTCTGTGAGAGGCAGAGATATGGGAAGTACTATTAAAGAAGCAGAAGCCCGAGTTAATGATGAAGTGAAATTTAAAAGAGGTTATTCCATGGTTTTTCAGGGCGATTTTGAAAACCTTCAAAGAGCACAGCAGAAATTAGTGATGGTTGTACCGATCAGTTTACTGTTAATTTTCATCTTACTGTTTACACTCTTTGGTAATTTCAAAGATTCCTTATTAGTATTTCTAAATGTTCCTTTTGCCATTGTTGGAGGTATTTTTTCTTTATTAATTACCAACACCCATTTTAGTATTTCTGCTGGTATTGGCTTTATTTGTTTGTTCGGTATTTGTATTCAAGATGGTATTATCTTAATAACTGTTTTTAAAGAGAACTTAACTAAATATAAAGGAGGGGCAGATAGGCTACATCATGCTATTAGAGATGGTGTTGCACAAAGAATAAGACCGGTATTAATGACTGCTTTAATGGCTGCCATCGGTTTATTACCGGCTGCTTTGTCTTATGGCATTGGATCCGAAAGTTCTAGACCATTGGCAAGGGTGGTAATCGGAGGTATCTTATGTGCTATGTTCTTTAGCTTATGGATATTCCCAATCATATTTAGGTTTGCATATCGTAAAACAGACCGCTAAATATATCAAATAGGTAGTAAGGGGTTGCGCCTTTCATTAGGTGGCAGCCCCTTATTCTTTTATAAAAACCCATTTTCCGGCAATCCATTTAAAACCTTCGTAGGTTCCATAAGGCACCAAAGTTTGCTTTTGTGAAGGTTCTCCGGTTTCACTTACTAATTTGGCGAATATAATCTGATCGATAGTAGGATCGAAGTTAAGCTTTGCATTTGCTTCTTTTTTATACTCGTAACAGTATCTGTAAATAGGCTGTTTCGGTTTGGTAATATCTGCAGGATAGGTAAAAAATTTACCTCCAAAAATGGGTTTATTATCTGCATTAAAAGTCAATACTTCAATCCATTTACGGGTTGTTCTGGCATCGTTTTCATCATAACCTAACAGTGTGTAATATTTCTTGCCATTATATTCTTTAAGAATGATATTGTAATACAAAGCCCCGATCCAATTTTCATTGGTTCTGACAGAATCGGTAGGGTTATCGGTGAATTCACTCATATCATAAAGGGGTACTAATTTTAAGGAACCATCTTTGGTATTGAATTGAATAGCACCCTTATATCTGTAGGAGGTAAAATCTTTCATGATTTGCCAGGTTATTATCCTGAAACTACTATCCGGTGCATATACTTTAGAAACGGTTGTTAGTGAATCGAATCTATAGTGAAATGAATAAGGCGTTTTTAATGCTTGTACCAGTCCACGTGTGAAAAAACTGTCGGCTCGAAGTTTCGGAATAATATCTTCCTCATTCATAATTTGTAATGCATAAACTTTTAATCGTTCTTCTGCTGCCGATAATTGTTTTTTTGATAGAGCGGTTTGGGAGAACAAGCAACTGTAACCGGTGCTGTACAAGAAAAAAAGGATAATCAATTTTTTCATCTACACAATTTATTACAAGTTAAAACAATTGATGAGATGTACTGATGGGGTAAAAAATTTTTACATTTTTTTGGCAGCTTCACAAGCTTGGGCAAAAGCTAAAAGATTTTCGAAACGAAGATCAATATCCGGATGGGGAACGGGTGTTTCAGGATGCGTTGTGTTAAGGTAAACAGTATGAACCCCTGCATTTCTTCCAAAACGCATATCACTGGGTCGGTTTCCCACCATAATTGTTTTGGAAAAATCGATTGCCGGAAAATCTTTTTTTGCCTGAAAAGCCATACCCGGTTGAGGTTTGCGATTGGGGGAATCATTTTCTACATCGGTACAATAGTAAATTTTATCTATTCTGCCTCCGGCATGATAAATAGAAGCGATCATATTGGTATGAATCTCTGTTAATGAGTCAATAGTCATTATTCCTTTGCCTACTCCTTTTTGATTGGTAACAACACAAATAGTAGGAAATATTTTTGCGAGTATGGCTAGGGCATCCAAGCTATAAGGGTAAAAATGAAATTCGTTCCAATGTAGAATATAGTCGTTGTCTTTTTCTACATTTATCACCCCGTCTCTGTCTAATAATAAGGTCCAGCTGTGATCAATATGTGTAAGTGATAACATTAGGCAAATAATGAAGCTTCAACCTTTTCACAAATGATATGTCCGAGTAAAATATGCGCTTCTTGTATGCGCGGTGTAATGGTAGAAGGAACATTGAGTAAGTAATCTGTTACATTTTTTAATTGCCCGCCGGTTTCTCCCGTAAAACCAACGGTAATAATATGTTTTGTTCTTGCTGCTTCAAAAGCTTTGATAATATTGGGGGAATTGCCCGATGTGCTTAACCCGATCAATATATCACCCTCTTCCATTGTGCCTTCAACCAAACGGGCATAGATATCATCATAACTATAATCATTAGCAACAGCCGTTAAATAGGAGGTATTACAGTGCAATGCGTCGGAAGGAAGGGCTTTTCTGTTTTTGTAAAATCTTCCCGAAAATTCAGCGGCTAAATGTTGCGCATCTGCGGCACTGCCTCCATTACCACAGAATAATACTTTATGTCCGTTTTTAAAAGCTTTTACAGTAACTGAAATAATATCTGATACTGTTTGCAATAAGGGATCAGTTTTCAGTAATATTTCTTTGACGGCGATAGAGTCTTGAATAATTTGTTTTATATCCTGCTGCATGCTTATCACTGGTTTATGCTATCGATGATAGCGTTTGTGAGCGAATTCCAGCTATATTTTTGTTTGCTTCTGCGAAGTTCCGTTAAAAAATGCTTGTCGCCTAATCTATAAAGCTCTTTTATACCTGCTGCAATGGCATCGGCAGAAGGTTCGGTAACAATTCCGGTTTTATCTGTTACAATCATATCCGGTAAAGCACCCACATTGGTTACCAATAAGGGTTTTTCAAAATGATAGGCAAGGGGTGTTACCCCGCTTTGGGTAGCTTGTTTATAAGGCTGAATTATAAAATCACAAAGGCCAAAATAATAGGGGATATCTTTATCGGCAATGAAATGAGTGAACAATTTAATCTGATTAGAAAGCGCTAAGGTTTTTATTTGCGACAAGTATTTTTCCTTTCCATCGTAAAATTCTCCTGCTATCAAAAGGGTAGGTAATGGTGTATAATGTTCCTTTTTCAATAAGGATAAAGCTTCTATTAATAAATCGAGACCCTTATATTTTCTTATAAAACCAAAAAATAGAATATAATTTTCGGCAGGGTTTAATTGTAAATAATTGGCAGCTATTTGTTTGCTCACAGCTTCTCCAAAATGATCATAAAGTGGATGTACAATGGCTTTAACAGGCTTATTTGTGAATTTTTTTGCATCAACCGCTACTTTTTCACTAAGTGTAATAAAGGAATCGATAGGTTGTACGAAAAAACGGGTAAACAGGGTATCAAAGAATCGTTTTTCGTGTGGGATAATATTATCGGCGATACAAACAATCTTCGAAAAATTATTTTTGTGTACAATGCGCAAGATGGTGCCAAAGCAGGGTCCCAAAAAGGGCATCCAATAACGAACCAGTACCAGTGCCGGTTTTTTATTTTTTATTTCTCTTCCTACCCGAAGCCAGTTGAATGGATTGATGGCATTTATTTTTTGGAATATGGAGAGGTTTGTGGGTTTGGGTTGATCGCTATATTGGGTTTTCCCTGGGAATAAAAAAGAGGGATACTGTAATGAAAAGGTGTATATCGTAACGTTATAGCCTTGTTCTTGAAACGCGGTAGCTAATCTTTCATTAAAAGTTGCAATACCGCCACTTCTAAAAGGCCAACTGGTTCCTATTAATATTAGCTCCGGTTTCATGAGCTAAAATTATAAACCCAGTTTCGAATCGATGAGATAATGATTTCTTTCTCCTGAGTTACGCACAACCAGTTCGGCAACAAAACCCGATAAAAAAAGTTGCATGCCAATAACCATAGTGGTTAAGGCAATATAAAAGAAGGGCTTATTGGTTAAGCCCGTTTCGGGTTGTATTATTTTACTGATGATGAGGTAAATACTGGAAACTAAACCGATGATAAAAGATAGGGTACCATACAATCCGAAAAACTGCATGGGTCTTTTACCGAATTTACCTAAGAAAATGATAGTTGCTAAATCTAGAAAGCCATTCACGAAACGGCTCCAGCCAAATTTACTGGTACCATATTTTCGTGGGCGGTGTTCTACTATTTTTTCGCCTATTTTTTTAAAGCCACTTTGTTTGGCGATAACCGGAATATAGCGATGCATTTCACCAAATACTTCTATCGATTTTATAACTTTCTTTTTGTAGGCTTTGAGTCCGCAATTAAAGTCGTGCAATCGGATACCTGAGCTCCTGCGAGCAACAGCATTGAATAATTTGGAGGGAATATTTTTGGTAAAGGTATTGTCGTATCTTTTTTTCTTCCAGCCGCTAACTAAATCGTAACCCTCTTCTTTGATCATACGCACCAGTTCAGGAATTTCATCCGGAGAGTCTTGCATATCTGCATCCATCGTAATGACTACATCGCCCGAAGCTGCTTTGAAGCCTTCGTTCAATGCGGCAGATTTGCCATAATTTCTTTGAAAACGAATCCCTTTTATATGACCGTTATGTAGAGATAATTTTTCAATTGTTTCCCAACTATCATCGGTGCTACCGTCATCTATAAGAATAATTTCATAGCTAAACTGATGCGCAAGTACTACCCGCTCTATCCATGTGCATAGTTCGGGTAGTGACTCGGCTTCATTCAATAAAGGTATAACTAAGGATAAATGCATTTATTATTGCTGTTCAAAAGGGGTAGGGTTAGGATTTTTTTTCGAAATAGCGGCGCCTATCAAAGAGCCAATGGTTCCTAATATTAAATACACCACCAAGCTACCTCCAATGGCAAAAGGTAAGAAGAATTTTTTTGTCATTTCTAACCCTTTTTCCATATCAGATTCTGAAAGAGTACCTCCTTTTTCCATTTGTTTTCTGGCTTCTTCCAAAGATTTTTCTACTAATTCAGGGAAGAGGAATTTAATGGAAATAAAGGTATATACTACAAGAATAGCTGTTAATGCAGCTGTTGTTTTAAAACCATGAGAAAAAATATTGCCGAAAGTAACATTGCCTTGCATTTGTTTTGCATAGTTATTACAAGCCCATGCTAAGGCTGCAATCAGTAGTAATGAATTTGTCCATTGCACATACTTGTTTTGAGACAGGTCTGTGAACTGAAATACGAGGCTGAGTACAATGAATAGTAAAGAAATCATGATTCCTTTCATCCAGGGTTGTGTAATTTTTGGTTCCATTTTGGTTGTTTTAGTTGGTGTATAATTTTCCGTTTTTAATAGTACCGTAAACTAGTCCTTTTAATTCTCTTCCGGTGAAAGCGCTGTTTTGTGATGTAGATTTGAATTGATCTTTTTCATAAACAGTAGTTCCGTTACGAGCGTAAATTGTTAGTTCGGCAATTTCATTTTCATCGATATGAGTAGTGGGTAAATGAAAAATATTACGTGCGTTCAATGAAAATAAACGCACCAATTGATCATTTGATAAATTATCAATGATATGATTAATAACCGGATAAGCTGTTTCTAAACCTATCATTCCAAAAAGGGCATATTCAAATTCACATATTTTATGATCCCAATCTTGCGGTAAGTGGTGGGAAGCAATACAATCAACTATACCGTTAGCAACTGCTTCGCGGAGTGCTAACATATCTGCTTTTGTGCGAAGGGGAGGATTTACTTTTAAGTAGGTATCATAGCTTTGTAAATCTTCATCACAGAAAAAAAGATGGTAGGGTGTAACGCTGCAAGTAATATTTAAACCGCTTTCTTTTGCTGCTTTGATCAATTTAACAGAGCCTGCCGTGCTGATGCCCGTAATATGTAGTTTAGATTGCGTATAAGCCAATAGATCGATATCTCTTTTAACGAGTATTTCTTCTGCCAGCGCGGGTATTCCCGGTAATCCTAAACGGGTAGAGATAATTCCTTCATTCATGAGTCCGGAACTGCCAATACTTTTATCTATGGGTACTTGTATAAGCACTCCATCAAATGCTTTTACGTATTGTAATGCTTTTAGCAATAGGCCGGGAGATTGAACGGGGTTCAAACCATCTGAAAAAGCTTTGGCGCCACCAACACGCATATCGTACATTTCAGCCAATTCTTTGCCTTCGGCTTGTTTGGTAATAGCACCAATCGGGTAAATATTTACCGGCAAGGAGGCTGATTGTTTAGCTGCAAAATTTATAAGGGATTTGTTATCGGCGATGGGTTTATTATTAGGAATTGTAAAAACACCTGTATAACCACCTGCGGCTGCGGCAGCGGCACCGGTTTCAAAACTCTCTTTGTATTCGTAACCGGGTTCGCCAAAATGAGCAAAAATATCTATCCAGCCGGGTGATACGCATAATCCTTCTTCTGCAATGATAACAGAAGCTTTATCGGAAAGATTTGTGCCAATTTTTGTAATGATATTATTTTCTATAAGAAGATCATATTCTTTTCCGTTAAAAGGCGATTGGGGGTCGGTTATGGTAACCTGCTTCAAAAGAATATTCATGCAGCCGTTGAAAATTTTACAAATATAGCTTGAAAATTTCTTTTAACCCTATATTTGCAGCCCGTTGAAAAAGCAGCTTTTAAAGTTGATTTTTAGGGATTTCGGGTGGTGGCGCAGCCCGGTAGCGCACACGTCTGGGGGGCGTGGGGTCGCAAGTTCGAATCTTGTCCACCCGACTTTAGAAAAGGGTATCATTAAGGTGCCCTTTTCCTCTTTTTAACTTGTTATATACAAGAATAAATATAGTTTTATCGTTATAGGTTGGTGCAACAGGCAGCAATACACTACGATTGTTCATCTTTTGATTAAGTAAAACCTTACATGTATAGATACCTTTCTTGTATACTTTTTTGTCTTCTGGAATTATCATTCAAAGGTTTTGCGCAAACAGATCCACTTAGAGTGCATAGTTCTGTGGGGTTAGCAACTTATTTCGGCGATCTTACAGAAAGATTTAAACTCGTAAATCAAAACACAGCCGGTATGTTTAATGTCGGATTAAGCTACGACATTACAGAACAAATTATCGGGAGGTTCGACTTTTCCATTATGAAACTCAAAGGGGATGACAGATATAATACGCGCCCCGATTTAGTAGCGAGGAATTTGAATTTTCAAACTACCCTTTGGGAAACAAATTTTACAGTGCAGTATGATTTTTTGAATATGAATAGCGAGGATTATATCCTTTCTCCATATGTTTTTTTGGGTTTGGGGGTGATGCATATGAATCCCTGGACCTACGACCGTAATGGTGTTAAAAGATATTTAAGAGGTTATCATACGGAAGGCCAAGGGTTGCCTTCTTACCCAGAGAGAAAAGAATATAGTTTATTTAATATGCAGATCCCTTTTGGTGCGGGTATTAAATACGCCGTTAATGAAAATATTAATGTTTATTTTGAAATAGCTTTTCGAAAACTTTTTACAGATTATTTGGATGATGTAGGAAATACATACCCCGATAAAAATATTATACTAAATGAGTCTTCTGACCCTAATACAACTATCGGTTTAACA
Source organism: Sediminibacterium sp. (assembly GCA_017537025.1). Taxonomy (GTDB): domain Bacteria; phylum Bacteroidota; class Bacteroidia; order Chitinophagales; family Chitinophagaceae; genus Sediminibacterium. Next base: position 123,566 of record JAFWCB010000007.1, on the reverse strand, counting down.
TTCAGGGGCGATGAACTCGATCCAACTTTGCCATATCCAAGTACATATATCCAGAGAGGCGGGTATTCAAAGGATACTTTCTACACCCTTGGTTTGGGAGTTTCCATACGATTAAATGGCTTCTCTCTTGGTTCTGGAAGAGGAGGCGGTGGCGGTGGTTTTAATAAAATTAGAAGAGTAGGTTCTACGAGATCTAGACTTAAAAATCCCGGTTCTGTTTTCTAAATAGATAAATAAAAAAAATGCCTTTCGAAATGAAAGGCATTTTATAGCAATTAAATCAGTTAGAATCTTTCTAGTTTAGAGAAAAAGAAATCGGATTCAATGATGGCATTCTCATCGCTATCACTGCCATGAACAGCATTCTCACCAACCGAAGCCGCATATAATTTGCGAATAGTACCTTCTGCTGCATTGGCTGGATTCGTAGCTCCAATAAGGGTTCTAAAATCAGCCACAGCATTATCTTTTTCTAAAATAGCCGCTACGATCGGACCACTAATCATAAAATCAACCAATTCCTGAAAAAATGGACGTTCTCGGTGTATATCATAGAATAAACCGGCTTGTTCTGCCGTAAGCCTGGTCCATTTCATGGCTTTTATGGAAAAACCAGCTTTAATAATTTGGTCGAGAATGGCTCCTGTATACCCTTTTCCTGTTGCATCGGGCTTAATCATCGTAAATGTTCTATTGCTCATACTTAGTAAATTTCGGCGCGAAGGTAGGTTAATAACCCTAAATTTGCTGCCTTTATGCAAGCAATCGATCAATTTTATCCGCTTCTTAACGAATCTAAGCGTGTTGTTATAACTATGCATCAGAAGCCCGATGGGGATGCTATGGGTTCCGCATTAGGCTTATACCATTTTTTACAACAACTGAATCATGAAGTTACCGTAATATCGCCCACCAATTGGGCAGATTTTTTAGATTGGATGCCGGGCGTGAATACAGTACTTAATTTTGAGGCAGGAAAGGAAAAAGCTATTAAAATAGTAGATCAGGCAGACTGGATTTTTTGTTTGGATTTCAATATCTTTCATAGAACCAAACATCTCGCCACACATTTAGTAAAAGCAACCGCTACCAAAATATTAATTGACCATCACGAGGAGCCCGATACGCCCTCTTTCCAATATGGCATCAGTAATATTTCCAAGAGTTCAACCTGTGAAATGATCTATGATTTTATTGTAGAATCGGGTAATGTAGCCCTTTTAAATAAAGATATTGCCCTGTGTTTATATACAGGGGTAATGACCGATACAGGTTCTTTCCGCTTTGCATCGACCACTGCATCTGTTCATAAAATGGTTGCGAAACTCAAGGAAACCGGGTTTGATCATTCTTCGGTACATGCCAATGTGTATGATAATTTTCTGGAAAGCAGATTGCGTTTTATCGGATTCGCTTTGTTGAATAGGTTGGAGGTGTTATATGAATACAATACAGCTATGATGTACATCACCAAACAAGACTTAAAACAGTATGATATAAAAACGGGTGATACAGAAGGTTTGGTTAATTATTTATTAACTATTAAGGGTATCAAGTTTGGAGCTTTGGTAATTGATCGTGATGAGGAAAGAAAATGGAGTTTTAGAAGCAAGGGTAACTTCGATGTCAATACATTTGCAAGAAATCATTTTGAAGGTGGCGGACATGCCAATGCTTCCGGGGGAAGAAGTAGTAAAACTATTGACGAAACCTATCAGGATTTTAAAAAGATCATTAAAACATATAAAACACAACTACAATAAAATGAGGAGAATTATCGCCCCGCTGGTGGCAGCGATTGTATTGCTTGCAAGCTGTAATCAATATGAAAAAACACCTACTGGTTTCCTGTATAAAATTAAAAAAGGAAATAGTAAAGAAACTTTAAAACAAGGTCAGTTCGTGAAACTCAATATTGAGTATAAACTACCTTCAAAAAAAGATTCAATACTCACGAGTTCTTATGGTAAAGTACCCGTGTATATGATCGTGGATACCTCTCGTATGGCTAAACACAGTTTCTTGGAAGTAATTAATAAATGTGCGCCCGGCGATAAAATGGAGTTTGCTATGAGCATCGATACCCTAAAGAAAATGGGTATGCTAGATTACAACAACGATTTTAAGGCAAAAGATATGATCAACGGTAAAGTTGATTTTCTGAAAACTTTTGCCACACAAGAATTGATGATGGCCGATTATCAAAAAGAAATGGAGATAGAAAAGAAAAGAGAAGTGAAAGAATTAAAAGACTTTATTAGTAAAAAAGGCTACAAAACCCAAGAAGCACCTTCAGGATTATTCATTGAGATCAATACCCCGGGTGATGCAGCAGTGAAAGTAGATACCGGAAAACAAGTTTCCCTGCGTTATAGAGGTACCTTTTTAAATGGAAAAGAATTTGATGGCAATATGGGAGTAAAGGCGCAAAATAGTCAGCCTCTCTCTTTTGTTGTAGGTACTAATGGTATAATAAGCGGACTTAATGAAGGCATTCGATTTTTTAATAAAGGTGGTAAGGGTAGAATATTTGTACCGGCTATGTTAGCTTATGGCCCTAATGGAAGTGCTCCGGTTATACCGGCATACTCACCACTTATTTTTGAAATTGAAGTGTTGGACGTAACCGCTCCTAAACCAATAGCAACCGCACCTGCTGCACCGAAGAAATAGATTTTAAACCACAGACGGAAGTCAATGGTCAGTAGTCAATAGTCATTAGGGTAGTTATCCCATTGACCAATGGCTATTGACCATTGTCTATTTAAGCATTTGCGTAAGCTTAACTGCCTCCACAGCTTCTCTAACATCATGAACTCTTAGAATGGAAGCGCCATTTAAAAGAGCTGTTGTATGTAAAACAGTTGTTCCGTTCAATGCCTTATCTGCCGTGGTTCCAAGGGTCTGATAAATAGAAGACTTACGCGATACGCCTACCAGTATCGGCTTCCGGAAAATTGTTAGTTGAGAAAGTTCCTTTATTATTTGAAAATTATCCGGTATTGTTTTTCCAAAACCAAACCCCGGGTCGATAATAAAATCTACAATACCGGCTTCCTTAGCAGCACTAATTCTTTCACTGAAATATTGAAATAAGGTTGCTGAGATATTTGGCACCATCAGTTTCTCATGCATTGTTTCCCTCGTTCCGTGGCTGTGCATACATATATAAGGTACTCTTCTTCGTGCTGCAACATGAAGTATCTCCGGAAAAAATCGCCCACCGCTAATATCATTGATAATAGAAGCGCCTGCTTCAATAGCTGCTTCAGCAACATCTGCGTAATAGGTATCAACTGAAAGGGGAACGGTAGGAAGCGTTTCTCTTACCGTCTTAATAACCGGAATAAGTGTTTTGACTTCTGTTTCAATATCCATTATAGTACTCCCGGGCCTAGTACTTTGAGCACCTAAATCAATAATTGAAGCACCTTCCTCAACCATAGTAACCGCCTTTTTTACTATGGCATCGGCCTGCTGCACTCTGCTATCGGCATAAAATGAATCTGCGGTAACATTGATAATGCCCATCACCAAAGGCTCTTGAGCTATTAATAAGTTTCCATTACAATTGAGTGTAAACATGAAGGCTTTTATTAAATTGCATTCCGGTCAAAGATATTAAATGGGAGATACTAATCAACAATACGATATAGCGGTAAATACTTGTAAAGATATTTTTTTGAAGAAAACAAGAGACTATGGAACTGCTTGGAGGGTGTTAAGAACTATTTCTGTAGTAGATCAAATTTTTATTAAAGCCCTTCGTATCCGAACGATACAAGATGTTAAAACACAGAAGGTAGGAGATGATATAGCTTCGGAATTTAAAGGTATATTGAACTATGCCATAATTGGTTTAATACAATTAGATCAAACAGAAGCAACGGTAGAAGAACTCGCATACGATCTTACGCTTGCTCTTTATGAAACAAAAGCCAAGTTCGCCAAAGAAACCATGCTTTCTAAAAACCACGATTATGGGGAGGCTTGGCGCGATATGAGCCAGGAGAGTTTTGCCGATCTTATTTTAATGAAGCTGCTTAGGATCAAACAAATTTTACAAAACAATGGGCAAACACTAATATCAGAGGGAATTGATGCCAATTATGTTGATATCATAAATTACGCTGCATTCGCGCTGATATTAATTGCTGAAGGAAAACACCAGTCATGAAACCACTATTAATAGCAATACGTTGGGTTGTGGGTGTACTATTTATTTTTTCAGGATTGATAAAAGTAAATGACCCGATCGGACTTAGCTACAAAATGCAAGAATTTTTTGAAGTATGGGGTATGCTCTTTTTGAATGATTTTTCCTTGCCCTTATCGGTAGCTATGAATGTTTTTGAAGTATTGGCGGGAGTAGCTGTTATTATTGGCTGGCAAATGAAATTATTTAGCAGGCTACTACTGATATTAATTCTGTTTTTTACTTTTTTAACCGGGTTTGCTATATTCTCCGGAAAAATAAAAACCTGTGGTTGCCTTGGAGATTGTATCCCTTTAACTGCTGCACAGTCTTTTGCTAAAGATATAATATTACTTATCCTAATTGTGATCCTCGTTCTCTGCTATAAGCAAGTTAAAGCCGCAACTACTAATAAAACAGCCATTCTAATTTTAGTGGCTACAATACTTTTTTCTTTTGCTGCACAGGTATATACTTTACGTTATTTACCCATTATCGATTGTTTGCCTTACAAAGCGGGAACCAGTATAAAAAAGCAAATGCAATTACCCGAAGGCGCAATAGCCGATAGTTTCTCTTTACAATTTGTATATAAAAAAGCAGGTAAAGAAATTAGTTTTGATCAGGATCATTTTCCTGCCGATTTTGACGATTCTGCCTATACTTTTATAAGCAGAAAAGATATATTGGTAAAGAAAGGAAATGGATTAAAACCGCCTATTCAAGATTTTACTTTATATAATGCTGCAGGTGAAAATGCTACTGCCAATATCTTAGACTATCCGGATAATTATATCCTGATCTTTGTTCAAGATGCGAATGACGTTAGCAATTGGAAGCCCTTTGCTGATAAACTTTTTACAGCTGAAAAAACAGTCAATGGGAAAATAATTTTCATTTGTGCCGAAGCCGAAAAATTACGTGCGCAACTTCCCGATAAAATTATTATGGGTTGTGACGCTACTGTTATTAAAACAGCCGCTAGGGTTAAGCCTACCGTTTATTATATGAGAGGAGATAGTGTATTGAAGAAGGTGAGTTTGTATAGTTTGTAGGTTATAGGGTATAGGTGTAAGCGAAGAAGTTTAATAAGTTAATTACTGAATCACTACCTCTGAAATCACGACCTCCCCGAATGCTTCATTTACCCTTTCGATGATTTGAGGTTTTTGAAATTGAAGTTCATTTTTGAGTGGACCAATATTCGTATGAATAAATAACTTGCCTTGAATGATCTGGATTTTATCGGTGTATTTGGCGATTGTTTTCCCCATCAATTCTTCCCATACAGATTCGATTTGAACGGCACGTATCCCATTGCGTAGGTTACTTTTGTTTATGAATCCTTTTAAGGCATCACCAATATGAAATTCACTCATGGTATAAAGATAATCAACTTAATTCAATCAATTGAAAAGGAGTTCCGGTTGCTGCTAATTGGGAAGATAATCGATCTGCATGTGTATCGGTGATAAATACTTGACCTCCTTCTTCACCACAAACCTGCATTAACAAATGAAACATTCTGTTGGCGTCTAATTTTTCAAAAACATCATCTAATAATAAAATAGGAGCAAAGCCTTTTACTGATTTTAAATATTCCCATTCGGCTAGCTTGAGTGAAAACAGTAAACTCTTTCTTTGTCCCTGTGATGCCTCTGTTTTAAAGGGATAGTCATATAGTGTGAAGCTTATGTCATCTTTATGTATACCGGCGTTTGTACGTTGTAGTGCCAAGTCTTTTTGTAAACTTTTGTGTAATAGATTGCTGAGTGATTCTTCCTGTAGCTGGCTTTCATAAGATAATTCAATGCGTTCCGGTAAACCGGCTATTTGTTCATAAAATTTTTGCACCAAAGGAATATAAATATCCATGAATTTTTTTCTGACTTCATATATGATACTGCCTTCGAGTGTTAATTGCTCGTTGAATACGGATAATAGTTTTTCATCCGGAAATTGGGGGTATTCATATTGTTTCAAAAAAGCATTTCGCTGCTGAAGTATTTTATTATAGTTGATTAGGCTTCTTAAATAAATAGTGTTTGTTTGGGAGAGAATGGTGTCTATTAAATTTCTTCTTTCTTCACTTCCTTCCGTGATCAAACTAATATCGTCGGGGGCTATCATAACAGCCGGGAACTTACCGATATGATCGGAAATTTTTTTATACTGTTCTTCTTCCACCCATAATTCTTTCTTATTGTTTTCCCGGAGAATACATTGAACGGTATACCTTTCATTTTGTAATAAATAAGTACCGGCAATACGCATGCCTTGCATTCCGTGTTGTACATTTTGGGCATCCGTGCGTGAGAAATAGCTCCTTGAAAAGCTCAAATAATAAATAGCATCTAAAAGATTGGTTTTACCGGCTCCATTAGCCCCACAAATACCTATAATTCTTTTGGAAAAACTATTTTTCTGGCTTGTATAGTTCCTAAATTGTATTAATTCTATATTTTCTAGCAAAAGCATGAGGCACAAAGTAAAGAAGAAGCCCTATTTTTATCGAAAATTTTCTTTTTTGAAAACAATTCTCTCCGCGGATCAAATGGCGCTTACCGTAAAGCGATTGGCTCATCAAGTGATTGAAAATAGCCCGGGGTTGGAAGATACCGTAATTATTGGTCTGCAGCCAAGGGGTATTTATTTGAGTGATAGGGTAGTAAAGGAACTTGGTCGTATTATTGATCCTGCGCTTATACAATACGGGAAACTAGATATTACTTTTTATCGCGATGATATTCGTAAATCATTGCATATTGCCAATGCAACCGATATACCTTTCAGTATTGAGAACAAAAAAGTAGTATTGATAGATGATGTACTGTATACAGGCAGAACCATTCGAGCAGCTTTGGATGCGCTATTGGATTTTGGCAGACCCAAAAAAGTATCACTTTGTGTATTGATAGACCGTAGATTTAGTAGAGAATTGCCTATTCAACCTGATTTTGCCGGTAAAGCCATAGATACGATCCTTTCGGATAAAGTAAAAGTACATTGGGAGGGGCGAGATGAAAAAGACGAAGTGATATTATTGTAAACTATTATCTTTGACCTTTAATGGAACTGCAAGCCAAACACTTACTTGGTATCAAGGATCTTACAAAGGAAGATATCCAGCTAATTTTATCTACAGCCACTCAGTTTAAAGAAGTTTTACAGCGACCGGTTAAGAAAGTACCTTCTCTGCGGGATGTTACTATTGTGAATCTTTTCTACGAAAATTCTACAAGAACCAGAATGAGCTTTGAATTGGCTGAGAAGCGCTTATCAGCAGATGTGCTCAATTTTACCGCCAGCAGCTCGTCTGCCGCTAAAGGGGAGACCCTCTTAGATACGGTTAATAATATTTTGAGTATGAAGGTGGATATGGTAGTGATGCGACATAGTGCTTCAGGCGCCCCTCATTTCCTGGCAAAACATATTCCCGCAGCTATTATAAATGCCGGGGATGGCATAAATGAACATCCTACTCAAGCTTTGTTAGATGCTTTTTCGATGCAAGAAAAAACAGGCAAATTAGAAGGGTTGAAAGTGGCTATTATTGGAGATATCATGCATAGCCGGGTGGCATTAAGCAATATGTATCTGCTTAAAAAAATGGGAGCTGAAATTATGGTTGTTGGTCCGCCTACTTTGATACCTACCTATATTGCCGAGGCATTGGGTGTTAAAGTAAGTTATAATGTACAACAAGCATTACAGTGGTGCGATGTGGCCAATGTACTTCGTATACAGCTTGAGCGGCAAAACCAACCCTTATTCTCCTCTTTACGAGAATACAATTTAGCATACGGTATTAACCGAAGAATGCTAGATAAATTGGGTAAAGAAATTGTTATTATGCATCCGGGCCCCATTAATAGAGGGGTTGAACTAGACAGTGATGTTGCTGATGGACCGCATTCTATTATTCTTAATCAGGTAGAAAATGGAGTAGCCGTGAGGATGGCTGTGCTTTTTTTATTATCAGGAGGAAGGAATTGAGTAACTAAGTATCTATATAAACTAAGTCACAATGATCCATTTCCCTATTACCTTTCACCTTTAACCTTGCAACATGCAACGTATATGCTTATTTCCTGGCACATTTGATCCGGTTACACTGGGTCATACAGATATTATAAATAGGGCCTTGCCATTGTTTGATAAAATAATTGTAGGGATAGGTATTAATGCTTCAAAGAATCCGATGTTTGGTGCAGAGCAGCGAATGCAATGGTTTAAGGAGATCTATAGTAGTGAGCCTAAAGTAGAGAGCGAAGTGTACGATGGGTTAACCATTAACTATTGTAAACAAGTTGGGGCACAGTTTATTTTAAGAGGTATTCGTTATGTGAGTGATTTTGAATATGAAAAAACGATTGCCGATGCCAACAGAACCTTAGATAATAATATAGAAACTATTTTTTTAACCGGAGAGCCTAAATATACTTCTGTAGCTTCCACCATTGTAAGAGATATTTTAAGGAATGGGGGTGATGCTTCTCCTTTTTTGCCGGATGCGGTAATTCGTACGCTACGCAATAAATAAACGAATCACTTCTACGATATTCGGATACATGTTTGGGAAATAATCTGCCACAATTTCGGGTGCTACCCATTTTATTTCATTAATATCTTCTTCTGTTTGTGGTAACCCATTTTGGTAGCTATCGATTTTCATAGCATACCAATGGCTTTCTTTAACTACTTCTTGCTGGAGAAAAGGATCAAAATATTCATGTTGGGTTATGGTGATAAATTTTTGAATGGTTAGGTTTACTAAGCCTGTTTCTTCCTCAACCTCACGTATGGCGCAAGCTTCAATGGTTTCTCCTGCATCAAGCTTTCCTTTTGGCAAATCCCAAAAACCTCTTCTAAAAATGAGTAAAATTTCCTGAGAAGGGTTTTGTACTAAACCACCTGCGGCCACGATGATAGGTTTATGCATCTATGAATTTTATGGTGAAGATAAGATGTGAAAATTTGATCTGCTAAAAGCAGCGTCAAGTTGTTAGTTTTGCAGCATGACAAACGAAAAAGCGGTTGCAGAAAAATTATTACAGGTAGAAGCGGTAAAATTAAATCCTGAAAACCCATTTACCTGGGCCAGTGGTTGGAAGAGCCCGATTTATTGCGATAACAGAAAAATATTATCATTTCCTTATGTACGCGACTTTGTAAAGAGTGAATTGTGCAATGTTATTTTTGAGCATTTTCCCGAAGCAGAAGCTTTGGCGGGTGTGGCAACGGCAGGTATACCCTGGGGAGCTTTGGCGGCCGATCAACTGAAATTACCTTTTTTATATGTTCGTCCAAAACCCAAAGAACATGGGTTAGGTAATCAAATAGAAGGTGCATATACTGCCGGGCAACGTGTATTGGTAATCGAGGATCTGATTTCTACCGGAAAAAGCAGTTTACAAGTGGTGGATGTATTGAAGGATGCAGGTGTGCAAATTGAAGGGATGGCTTCTATTTTCAACTATGGATTTGATAAGGCAGTACAAGCTTTTGCAGCTGCAGGGGTGCAAACAAAATCTCTAACGAATTACCCCACATTAATTGAATTGGCCATAGAAAAAGGACTTATTGAGGCTAATGTGAAAGAAACGCTGATGAATTGGAGTAAGGCACCGGAGGAATGGGGGAGGTAGTGAATAGTGGGTAGTGGATAGTGGATAGTGGATTGTAGATTTAAATTTTGTGTATGAGAAAAATATTGGTAATGATTCTTCTAGGTGTAGCAACCACTTCCTTATCCCAAATGCGGAAGCAAGAATGGGTAACTATTAAGTCGGCCAATTTAAAATGCTGGGAATGTAAAGTAGCGCTGGAAAAGTATTTTGCCAAAGCCAATCAATCGCTTCTACAAAGCGGGGTTACCCAAATGAAGTTTAATTTATTGCAAGGTGAGCTGAAGCTTCAGTATTGGCCGGATAGATGTGGGGTAGAAGAAATAAAAGCCGCTATAAATAATGCCGGTTTTGATGCCGATGATGAAAAAGCGGAGCCTGAGGCCTATAAGAAATTACCGCCAATTTGTAAATATGCAGAAGAAGGGGGTGGTCCACAACCTAAGAAACCCTGTCATATTCAACCCATTAATTAGGGTTTAGAATAACGAAAGCTTATGCTTTCCTTCATAATTAAATGGTACTGTTTTAAAAATACCTCCTCTACCAGCTTTAACTGTTCCTTTCGCCTGAACGGTAACTTCTTTTTTTAGTAATAGGTAGGCCGAGTTTTTAAGGAGGTTTTTCATGTCTAAATTGATTTTTGCAGGTAGTGAGAATTCACTCATCCGATTGATATGCATAAGCGTATCCAACTGAAATTTCCCTAAGAATAAACTATCTATATAAACATCACTGTCAACTTTTCGAAGGTCGAGCGCAAAACCATTCGGGTTATAATAAATCAGTTCGAAACAAAGGGTGCTCTGGTTGAAACCAAGGGTTTCTACCTTAACATTTCGAAAATCGCGGTATTCAAAATCTTTTGGTTTTGAGCAGGAGTTTAGCAGTAATCCGCAAATAAGTAATAGGGGGGAGAGGCGAAAAATTTTCATGTCTCTAAAGTAATAAAGATTAGTTGGATTCTCTGGAATTCAGGAAAAACAGGTAACTTCATATGCTAAATTGATTAGTAAAATACCCGTCTGACGGGTGGTTTTTACAAGCTCAATTATTTAGTAAATTAATAATATTATAACTAATTGATTAATATATAATTATAAAATTTTATAAAACATAAAGTTAAATTAATTGACGTTTATTACACGTCCGTTTTTTTTGCTAAAATCAGGTCGTTAAACAGAGTTTAAAATGTCAGCATTATTAATTGATTGTCAATATTTTGGGAGTATTAATTACTATAAATTATTGTTTCAAAATAAATATATAATTTTTGAACAATATGATAAGCATCAAAAAGCTAGTTTTAAGAACCGCTGTTTGATTCCCGGGGCTAATGGCGTGGTTTCATTATCGGTTCCTTTGGAAAAAGGGAGGGATCAAAAAGCGATTACCAAAGACATTAAAATTTCTTATAGAGATAATTGGGTGCAACAACATATTAGAACTTTGGAGTCGGTATATAACCGCGCCCCTTTTTTTGAATATTACCGCGACGAACTGAAGACCTTATTAGAGAGAAAGCCACTTTTCTTGCTCGATTTGAATATCGCTACTACGGAGTGGATATCTGAAAAATTTGGGGGTGGTTTGCATATTTCTTTAACGGAAAGCTACCAGCCTCTTGCCGGTGAGGGGGAAATTGATGGAAGGGGGCGGTTTAGTCCACGCTTAAATATTACAAATCATACCCACCCTTATACCCAGGTGTTTGAAGATAAAATAGGATATCAAAGCAATATGAGTATTCTCGACCTTTTATCTTGTACGGGAAAAGCGGGTTATCGGCTTTTGGTAGACAGCAAAAACGTTTTTTAGCGTGTCTATAAATGGTATTTGGCTTCCAAGGCTTATTTTTATACCCTTGAATTTTAAAGATACCCCCAATCTGATGAACTGTTCTAGACTGCTATTCATTTTTTGTCTTTTTTTCTCGGTTTTTGCAAGCGCACAGGATTTTTCGAATAAGGGGAAGGAATTTTGGATTGCCTATCCCAGCCATATTGACGGCACTAACTCCGTAATGGGTTTATATATTACTTCTTCTGTTAATGCTAACGTAACTATTCAGGTTGGAGCATCCACTAATACAGTGGCGGTAACTGCGAACCAAGTGAAAAGGTATTTTATTGGTTCCACTGCTACGATGGACGCGAATAGTTCGAGTGTTTATTTAGATCAAGCTGATGGTGTTAAAACCGGAGCGGCCATAAAAGTAACATCTGATAATCCTATAGTTGTATACGCACACATTATCAGATCCGCAAGAAGTGGTGCAACTTTGGTACTACCGACCCCTGTTTTAGGCACAACATACATTACAACAGGCATGAGCTCCGTATCTACTTCTCAACCTACTAGTAATGGTTCTACCGGCGGTCAGTCAGAATTTGCAGTTGTTGCTACCCAAGATAACACTGTTATTGAAGTAACACTTACTGCCTCTGGTGGGTCAAATCGTTCTGTTGGCAATGTTTATACTGTTCCCCTCCCCAATGCCGGTGATGTTTATCAATTTCGAAGCAGTAATTTGGGCGATGTTTCCGGAACTAAGATAAGGTCAATAGCCTCGGGCCCCTCAGGATGTAAGCCTATAGCTGTTTTTGCTGGGAGTACCTGGAGTGCTTTAGATTGCTCGGGTGCCAGTGGTGGTGATAACTTGTATCAACAGATGTTCCCGATGCGCTCTTGGGGCAAACAATTTGTAACTGCGCCTTTTATTAACAGACTCTCAGATATTTATAGAATTTATGTTGACGATCCGGCCACGACAGTAAATATTCAAGAGTCGGGAACAAGTTTTACACTATCTGCTTCAAGTTATAATTCTGTCGGCAAGTATTATACATATAAAACGTCTTTACCGCTAGTTATTACGGCCTCTGCTCCGGTAACGGTTGCTCAGTTTATTACTTCGCAAACTTGTAAAACAGGCTGTACTACCAATACTACTAATCAAGGCTGTTATGCAGATCCAGAGATGGTAATTCTCAACCCGGTGGAGCAAACTTTAGGAGATGTTACTTTTTTTTCTGCTCATGCCAATTATGTTCCTTCTGGGCAGACTGCAGTAGTACTTCACTTTGTAAATATCATTATTAATAAAAATTTTAAGAATTCAGTTAAAATAGATAACGCCCCACCGGTAGCCAGCTTCATCGATATACCTAATACCAACTATGCTTATTTACAAGAAAATCTAACTGTCTCATCGGCCAGTAATCCTATTCATAGAGTTACGGCGGATACGGGATTTTCAGCGATTGTATATGGTTATGGACAAGTTGAATCCTATGGTTATAATGGAGGGACTAATGTTATAGATTTAAATCCACCTATTACCATTCAAAATCAGTTTTCATCAACTAATATATCTTATTCAGCTACATGTAGTAATTCCCCTTTCAAAATAAATCTTTCGTTAACCTATCAACCTACACAGATTGTAGTTGATTTCAATAATAATGGTTCTTTAGTTGGACCCTCCACTTTCACTTATACGCCTTCCGGTTCGCCAGGGTATGATTCGACCTATATTTCAAACGGAAAGACTTACTATTTATACCGTATCCCACAGGTATATACTTTCAATGCCTCAGGAACTTATCCGGTTAAACTAACCACAACATCCAATACGGTACAATCAGATGGATGTAGTAATACGAATACGCAAGATTTTACTGATAATGTTGTTGTAAATGCACCACCCACAGCAGACTTTACCGTTAGTTCAAATGGGTGCATCAATACTGCCATAGCTTTAACCGATGCATCGGATGGTTTGGGAAGACCCATCATTAAATGGAATTGGGAATTTAGTGACGCTACCACAGCAACTGTTCAAAATCCTTCAAAAACTTTTAGTACAGGAGGAAACTATACAGCGAAACTTACTTCTATTACCGATTTTGGTTGTATTGCCACTGCCACTAAGAATATCAACGTTTCTGCAAAACCGGTTGCTTCTTTCACAGTGCCCACATTGCTCTGCGAAAAATCATCTATTGTATTTACCAATACTTCAACTATTGAAGCGGGCACAGCCGGTAATACAATAACTCGATATAATTGGAATTTGGATAACGGGGGTGGATTTGCAGATGTTACTACTAATGCCTCTCAATCTACAACCTACAGTGCTTGGGGTAATAAAGATGTAAGGCTTGTAGCAGAATCGAATACCGGTTGTTTGAGCGATACTTTTAGATTAAGTCCACAATTCAAAATTAATCCCTTACCTCAAATAGGTTTTGTATTACCAGAAGTTTGTTTGGCAGATGCGAATGCTCCTTTTACAGATACTACCTCCATAGCAGATGGTTCCCAAGCCTCTTTTACTTATTTATGGAAGTTTAATGATGGCAGTAATCCGGTTAGCCCGGGGCCCACAGTTGTGGCTGGTATGACCACACAAAAAAATCCTGCTCCCAAGTATAATAAAGCAGATAATTATACGGTTACTTTAACGGTTACATCTAATAACGGTTGTGTATCTACACTTAGTAAACCATTCACTGTAAATGGAAGTATCCCTAACTCAAAATTCGTAGAGCAATTAACGCCTATTTGTGTGAACGATTCTGTTAGAATCACTAACACTTCTACTGTTGATTTTGGTACCATTACTCGCTTGGATATTTATTGGGATACATTGAATGCACCATTAACAAAGGTGAGAGATGAAGACCCAACATTTAATAAAGTATATGCAACCAAGTATAGTGCATTTGCATCGGCGGCTTCTCCGGCCAATAAAAGTATTACGATTGCATTGGTTGCCGCTTCCGGACAATCATCTGTTTGTTCAAGATCATTTAAAAAAGTAATTATTTTGAATAATAGTCCGGCTGTAAGCTTTGTGAAACCACGTGATATTTGTAATGAAGCAGCGCCTCGACAAATTTCGCAAGGCACATTTGTATCTGCTGTGTCTACCAACACCGCTGTATATTCAGGAACAGGAATTAATTCCGCTGGCTTGTATAGTCCGCAAACTTTGGCTGCAGGCACTTATGCATTAAAGTATAAGGTAACCAATTCGGCCGGCTGTACCGATTCTGCTGCACAATCTATAACTGTATGGCCTTCACCGGTTGCTAAATGGGGTGTTCAAGCTATTTTATGCGAAAAGAATAATATTGCATTTACAGATAGTTCCGTGGCTAATTTCAGCAATATCGCACAGCGCAAATGGAATTATGGAGATGGTGTAAATGAAACCAGAACTTCAGTTACCAGCTTCAATAGAGTATACCCAACAGCACAAACCTACAATGTTAGCTTGCAAGTGATAACGGATAGTGGATGTGTAAGTCCCATCAATCAACAAGCAATTAAAGTGAATCCCTTGCCACAGCCTGCTTTCACTTTACCTACTGTAGTTTGCTTACCCGATGGCAGGGCTAGTTTTACCAATCAATCTACGATTGCAGACGCTTCTGAATCTTTATTTAGTTATCTCTGGAATTTTGGCGACCCATCTGATGCTACTCCTTCACTACTCAAAGAGCCTACGCATAAATACAGTGCTGTTGGTCCGGTTAATGTGAAACTCAGCATCACTTCAAAAGATGGATGTAAAGATTCACTAACTAAATCTTTCAATAATATTTATCCCTGGCCAAAGGCAAACCTCGGTATGAATGTTAGTACCGCCTGTGTTGGTGATACGGTTTATTTTATGGATAATGGAAATGGTATGAGTAGCAGTGCAGCGAGTTGGCGTTGGGATTTGGGACAGGGTTTTAGTTCCACTTTGAAAAACCCATCCAGACAATTCAACGATTCGGGCACTTATACCATCAGTTATTATTTTTTCAATGCACAAGGCTGTGTGAGTGATACGGTAAGTAAGAATTTAATTGTATATCCTTATCCCAAACTTACGCTGCCCAAGCGTGTTAATGTGTTGGAAGGCGGCAATCTTAAGATCAAGCCTATTTATTATTATGGAACCAATTTGAGTTATATGTGGACACCGCCCACTTACTTAAATGATCCTACCGATTCTACTCCTGTTACAACACCATTAGGAGATATTACTTATAAGCTTTATCTAACAGGTATTGGAGGTTGTACGGTTAGTGATACGATGTTCGTAAAATTATTATTATCACCTATTGTACCTAATGCGTTTTCACCCAATGGAGATGGTATCAATGATCGTTGGCGCATTCAGTATTTAGAAAGTTACCCCGGTGCAACGGTGGATGTATATAATCGATACGGGCAATTAGTATTTAGCAGTATAGAATATTCAGTGGATTGGGATGGCACTGTGAATGGAAAACCTTTGCCCATTGGTACTTATTATTATGTGATCAATCCTAAAAATGGAAGAAAAATTATTTCAGGTTCTGTAACAATTATTCGATGAGGCGTAAAGTAAAATATATCATTTTTATACTAGGGATAGTTAGGATTGTGAACGCACAGCAGCGCCCCTATTATACGCAATACATCATGAATAATTATATCATCAACCCGGCTGTGGCAGGTATTGAAAATTATTGGGATGTTAAAGCGAGTCATAGAATGCAATGGGTTGGACTCCAAGATGCACCGGTTACTACTTACTTAACGATTCATGGGCCATTAAAGAAAAGTGCCTACGATAATACTACGGCTACCGGCTTTAAGGCGAGAGGAGAGAACCCCCGCGGACAAGCCTATTGGCGCGATTATCAGGCAGCAGACCCGCATCAGGGTGTTGGGTTTACGATATTGAATGATAAAACCGGGCCACTCAATCGCTTTGCTGCCTATGGCACTTATGCGTATCATATTGGGTTATCTCCTACAACAAATTTATCGGCAGGTATTTCGGTGGGTATCACCAATATGAGTTTAGATGCAAGCAAATTAAATTTTGGGACTACTACGGTAGATCCTGCTGTTGCCAGTAGTGGTACTTTGAATAGATTGAAGCCGGATGTAAGTGCCGGATTATGGCTATATTCTAAAGACTATTTTCTGGGACTTTCAGCACAGCAAATTGTACCCCAGAATATTTCTTTTTCAGATAATACCGTTGCTTTAACAAAGGGTAGATTAATTCCGCATCTGTTTTTAAGTGCAGGTTATCGAATACCTATTTCTGAAGATGTTTCTTTTTTACCTTCTGCTTTAATCAGATATATTAGTCCACTTCCGATAGGGTTTGATGTAAATACAAAATTCCAATATCAGGATTTGGTGTGGTTGGGGGCCTCATATCGATATCAAGATGGTTTTGCCGCGATGTTAGGGATCAATTTGAGCAATACTATTAATATCGGTTACTCTTATGATATTCAAACATCTAAATTAAATACGGTGAGTAAGGGAACCCACGAAATTTTGATTGGTTTTTTGTTGGGTAACAAATATGGCGATTGGTGTCCGCGTAATATGTGGTGAGAGAGCATCGTCAGAACGTCAAAACGTCTGCGTGTCAGGAGATATTTACATCCATTTATTCTTGATAGCTAATTTCACAGCTTCTGTTTTGGAAGAAACGTGTAGCTTATCATATATAGCTGTAATATGATTACGAACTGTAAAAGGACTAATAATGAGTCGGCTGGCAATTTGTTTATAGTCTAATCCATCATATAGCCCTTTAAGAATATCCATTTCGCGTTGCGATAAATTAGTTGGAACAGCATCCGATGAATTGTTCTGTTTATTGGTTAAAAATTCGAACGTTTTTCTTGCGATTCTCGGGCTCATAGGGGCTCCCTCATGTTCCATTACTTCTTTAATTGCTCTTAGAATAACAAGTGGCTGTTCTTCTTTTAATAGGTAGCCGTCGGCCCCTGCTTTAATAGCCTCAAAAAGGGTGTCATCGTCATCAAAAACGGTAAGCATAATGTATTTCATGGATTCGTACAGTACACTACTAACTCTTACCGTTTCAATACCATTCAATAAGGGCATATCTATATCCATTAATGCTAAATGAGGTAGTTGTTCTGGTTGCAGGCCTCTTAATTGCGCTAAAAAATCTTGACCGTTTTTTGCTTTTACAACAATTTCAATGTCACTAAACTGGCTAAGCTCATTTGTTAGTGCGGTAATAATTTGAAAGCTATCGTCAACAATGGCAAGTTTATAACTCATGAATGTAAAACTAGTCGTTACCTATAATTATACAATAGAGCATTTGCTCTATTACTGGCTTATTGTTATTGTAGTGCCTTCATTTTTTTTCGATTCAATCAATAATTCACAGTTTATTTCTATAGCCCTATGCTTCATATTTTCTATTCCATAATGTAAGTTCGTATTAATCTTATTTGAATCGAATCCTGAGCCGTTATCTGAAATTGTCAATATAAACTTGTTTTGGTGTGTTTTCATCTCAATTTCTATGATGGAAGCGTTACTATATTTTAAAGCATTGGTAATGGCTTCCTGACAAATTCTAAAAAGATTTAATGCTTCAGTAGGGCTTAATGTAACAGTTTCGTTATCTATTGCTTCTTTAAATTGAACCTCAGTTTCGGGGCTTAGAGCTGATTGTTTCTGGGCAAATGACTTTAAGCGATCGAAAAAGTCTTCTAATAATACAGCCTCTTTGTTTAAGGCCCATATCGTCTCTCTCAAAGCAGTAATTACTTCTACAGAGCTTTGTCCTGTTGAAGCTAATTTTTTCTTTTTGTCTTCTTCCGAAATATTGGTAGAATCATCCATGATACCTTGAATACTTTTACTAATCAGGCTAAGTTGAGTACCCACATTATCGTGGAGATCGCGGGAAATTCTTTCTCTTTCTATTTGAATTTTGTGCTGCACTTCTAGCGCCTTCATTTTCTTTTTAAACTGTTGTTTCTGGATAAAAACAACTGTAAAAATGAGTAATAAAATGAATAGTAATATGGTTAAAAAGATAAACCACCAACGTTGCCAAAATGGAGGAACAATTTCTATGGAAATAGTGGTAATGGCATTTCCCCAAATGCCATCATCGTTACTTGCCTTTACTTTAAAGGTATAATGCCCGGGTGTTAAAGAAGGATAGCGCGCAAACCTTTTATCGCCTGAAAAAATCCAATTTTTATCAACCCCTTCCATCATATAGGAATATTGGTTTTGTGATGAATTTGTAAATTCAGGCATTACAAATTCAAAGCTTAAACTATTATCGGTGTAGGGTAGTGTTAATGATTTTACTTTCCAATAAGCGCTATCTGTTTTGTATGGCTCATCAAATAATTTTATACTGTTGATGATTACAGGAGGGGTATTGGGGTTGTTCTTTATTTCGTTAGCATAAAAAGAGTTAGTACCATTAATTCCGCCAAAAAAAAGTTCATTGTCGGATGCTTTGAAAAATGCCTTACTATTAAATTCATTGGCTTGTAGTCCATCTTCTTTGGTAAAAAATCTAAACTTTTTTTCTTTCACATAATAAACGCCCAAGCCCTTATTGGTACTAAACCACATATTACCAATACTATCTTTAAGAATACCATAAATATGTTGATTTAGTAATCCATTGCTTTCAGTATAAATTTTTTTAATAGCATAGTTTTTATCGAGTATATACAAACCTTCAGTACCACCTACCCATATATTACCTTCATTATCTTTTTCAATGGTTTTAATTAAAAATAATTTGTCTAAGGGAATTGCTTGCGGTTTCCCATTTTTTATATGGAATAAACCCGTTTGCGTACCCACCCAGTAATCATTATCGGTTTCTCTGTATAAGCAGTTGATGTCTTGATTAGGGAGCTGGTATACAAATTTTAGTTCAGGTATTTTTTTATGATCAAATTTCAGGGAGAAAATATAACTATGCGATGCACCTATAAAAGTACCATCTGCTTTTTGTGTAAAACAGAAAAGGCTATTTTTAAGTAAGGGGATAAAAGAGAATAATTTTTGAAAGGGTGGGGTGATATTAGTGAAACTATTTGATAACGTAGAGTATCTCAGAAAAACATTTTGTTCCTCACCAAATACATACAAAAGAAGATCGGTTGCGTTGATAGGGAAAATACCATAAATATTATTATTGGCTATGCCAGCCATTTTCGACACATTCAGGTTACGTTCAAACTCGTTTTTCCTTGAAAAAATATCCATACCATTATTGAAGTAGCCTACATAAACTTTCTCTTTATTGGCATATAAACTTTTTACAATACTACTTTTTGTATTGCTAGTTTTATACAATTTAAATTTTTTAAAAGGGTAACTGATTTTTCTTAGTCCATCACCATTTAATCCTACCCAAAAATTCCCGGAATTATCGTGGTAAAAACATTCCGCATAGGAGTACTTATTTTGTTTACCCGGGTCGAAATCAGTTAAAGCATTTACCAATTTACCGGTTGCGATATCAACATATAAGATACCCATTGGGGTTGCCAGTATTACTTGTGAGGAATCTTCCCAATTTCTTTCGATATCGGTTACTAACTGAACATCTTTTGGTAAATTCAATGGTACTGCCCTAACTTCTAATGTTTTTTTATTGATGAAATAAAGGAAAAAAGACGTGCAACTAAGTACTTCATTTTCATTTAGATTACAAAGCGTTACAGAATTTCCTTTTTGAGTAACATGCGAAATTGTGTTTGTAGTTACATTGTATTTAAAAAAACCTGAGTCATTGATACCATAGATACAATCTTTCTCCATAAATCCTTTCGACCAGAAAGTATTGTTTGATAGATTGAATTTTCCAGCATTGGTAATGGTTTTGGCAGTATTATTTGCCGTATTAATTTTAACGAAACCGTTTTTAGCAACACCCGCCCAAATATAACCATCCCGCTTGCCATAGATGAAATTTTTGGGATAATACTGATTTTCGATGGCTTTTTTATTGATGAAAATATTATCAAAATTATCTTTTGCGTCATTATATCTGCTAATACCTTTAGCCGATATTAACCAAAGGTTGTATTGCTCATCGTTAAAAAAATAATTTTCATTTCCTGTTAAAATAGAGTGAGGGTTTTTGGGATTGCTTTTATAAACATTGAATGTGAAGCCATCAAATCTGCAAACCCCATCGGATGTACTTACCCAAAGAAAGCCATTTTTATCTTGTGTTATGCTCCATACGCTACTTTGCGGTAAACCTTCATTAACGCTATATGTAGAGAATTTGAGATTCCCTTGTGCTGTTGCTGTAAGGCATCCACAGAGCAGTAGAATAACAAAATTCACTTTACACATAAACTGATATTACATCTAAAAATAGAGCATCTGCTCTATTGTTCAACATCTTCTTGGCAAATAGTTTTACGTCTGTTTTATATACTAAAATAGTACCAAAACTGAAGCATTATGAAAATGGATTTACGTGTACACGCTTATTTCGTTAAGCTTATTTGCTTGTTTTTGTTTTGTTTTTTTGGTATATCAACAAATCTTTTAGCGCAACCCACCATTACTTCATTTTCACCTACATCAGCCAAACCGGGTGATGTGGTTACTATTACCGGTACTAATTTTAATACCACCACAACCAATAATATTGTATTCTTTGGCGCAACACAAGCAACGGTTACGGCAGCAACAGCAACAAGTTTAACGGTAACAGTACCCACCGGTGCAACCTTCGATTATATTACCGAACTTAATACAATTAGTGGTTTAGCCTGTGCAAGCAACTCTAAATTTACGCCAGTTTTCAGTCCGAATAAAAGCAGTATAGGTACGAATGATTTTAGTACTAAGGTAGATTTTACAACAGGAACATTACCATTTTCGGTAGCCATAGGCGATTTGGATGGGGATGGTAAACCTGATTTGGCGGTGGCTAATAGGTTTAGCAATACGGTTTCTATCTATCGTAATACGAGTAGTAATGGCAGTATTAGTAGTAGCAGTTTTGCGGCTAAGGTTGACTTTACAACGGGTTCATTTCCAAATTCAGTAGCTATTGGGGATATAGATGGGGATGGCAAGCCCGATTTGGTGGTAGCTAATAGTCTCAGCAATGCGGTCTCTGTATTTCGCAATATGAGTAGCAGTGGTAGTATAACTAGTAGCAGTTTTTCGGCTAAAGTAGATTTTACAACAGGAACACTACCATTTTCAGTAGCTATTGGGGATATAGATGGAGATGGTAAGCCCGATTTGGCGGTTGCTAATGTAAACAGCAATAATGTTTCTGCATTCCGCAATACGAGTAGCAGTGGTAGTATCAGTTTTGCAGCTAAGGTGGATTTTTACACAGGTCCTGGGTCGACTCCATATTCAGTAGCTATTGGGGATATAGATGGAGATGGCAAGCTCGATTTGGCGGTGGCTAATTATGCAAACAGTACTGTTTCTATATTCCCCAATGAGAGTAGTAGTGGCAATATTATCAGCAATTTTGGGTCTAGGGTTGACTTTACAACAGGCTTAAGTCCAGTATCAGTAGCCATAGGGGATCTAGATGGGGATGGCAAGCTCGATTTGGCGGTGGCTAATGCTGACGATAATACGGTTTCTCTATTACGCAATACGAGTAGTGGTAGTATTAGCAGCGGCAGTTTTGCGGCTAAGGTAGACTTTGCAATAGGGTCAGGGTCGATTCCATTTTCAGTATCTATTGGGGATATAAATGGAGATGGCAAGCCCGATTTGGCAGTGGCTAATAATGGCACTAATACAGTTTCTGTATTTCGCAATATGAGTAGTAGTGGCAGTATAGGGAGCGGCAGTTTTGCAGCTAAGGTAGATTTTGCAACAGGTTCAGCTCCGATATCAGTAGCTATTGGGGATCTAGATGGGGATGGTAAGCCCGATTTGGTGGCGGCTAATAATAGCAGCAATTCAGTTTCTGTTCTAAGGAATACATACATTCCACCCACCATTACTTCTTTCACACCAACATCTGCTAAACCCGGTGATGCAGTTACTATTACAGGTACTAATTTTAATACCACAACCACCAATAATATTGTATTCTTTGGTGCAACAAAAGCAACGGTTACGGCAGCTACAACTACCAGTTTAACGGTAACCGTACCCACGGGTGCAACCTTCGATTATATCACGGAACTTAATATTGGTACTGGTTTAGCCTGTGCAAGCACTACTAAGTTTACACCAGTTTTCAGTCCAAATAAAACCAGTATTGGTACGAATGATTTTAGTACTAAGGTAGATTTTACAACAGGGGCAGCTACTCGTTCAGTAGCTATTGGTGATATAGATGGGGATGGCAAACCCGATTTGGTGGTGGCTAATTCTAACAGCAATACAGTTTCTGTATTCCGCAATACAAGTAGTAGTGGCAGTATTAGCAGCGGCAGTTTTTCAGCAAAAGTTGACTTCACAACGGGTTCAGGTCCACTATCTGTAGCTATTGGGGATATAGATGGGGATGGTAAGCCCGATTTGGTAGTGGCTAATTTTAACGACAATACCGTTTCTGTATTCCGCAATACAAGTAGCAGTGGTAGTATTACCAGTAGCAGTTTTGCGGCTAAAGTAGATTTTGCGACGGGTTCGGGTTCAGGTCCATATTGGGTAGCTATTGGGGATATAGATGGAGATGGCAAGCCCGATTTGGCAGTGGCTAATCAGAGTAGCAATACGGTTTCTGTATTACGCAATACGAGTAGTACTGGCAGTATTACGAGTAGCAGTTTTGCGGCTAACGTTGACTTTGCAACAGGTTCAGCTCCAGTATCAGTAGTTATTGGGGATATAGATGGGGATGGCAAGCCCGATTTAGCAGTAGTCAATAGTAGCTCAGACAATGTTTCTGTATTACGTAATACGAGTAACAGTGGCAGTATTAGCAGCAGCAGTTTTGCGACTAATGTGGACTTTGCAACGGGCTCAGTTCCAATATCAGTAGCTATTGGGGATATAGATGGGGATGGGAAGCCCGATTTGGCAGTGGCTAATTTTAACGGTGGCATTTCTGTATTACGCAATACGAGTAGCAGTGGTAGTATTACGAGCAGCAGTTTTTCGGCTAAGGTTGACTTTACAACGGGTTTTACTCCATTTTCAGTAGCTATTGGGGATATAGATGGGGATGGGAAGCCCGATTTGGCAGTGGTTAATAACGGTAGCAATACGGTTTCTATTTATCGTAATACCAGTAGCAGTGGAAGTATTGCGAGTAGTAGTTTTGCGGCTAAGGTAGACTTTGCAACGGGCTCATCTCCTCGTTCAGTAGCAATTGGGGATATAGATGGAGATGGCAAGCCTGATTTGGCGATTGCAAATAGCAGCGGTACGGTATCTGTTCTAAGAAATGCAGATATCCCACCCACCATCACTTCTTTCACGCCAACATTAGCCAAACCGGGTGATGCGGTTACTATTACTGGTACTAATTTTAATACAACGACCACCAATAATATTGTTTTCTTTGGTGCAACAAGGGCAACGGTTACGGCAGCTACAACTACCAGTTTAACGGTGACCGTACCAACCGGTGCCACCTATGGTTCTATTACCTTATTAAATACAGGAAGTAGTTTAGCTTGTGCCAGTTTGGCCAATTTTAACCCTATTTATAGTTTGGCTAAAACCAGTATCGGTACTGGCGATTTTGAAGCGAAGCAGGATTTTACAACAGCTTTTAGTCCCATTTCAGTGGCTATAGGCGATTTGGATGGGGATGGCAAGCCCGATTTGGTAATTGCGAACTATACCTCAAATACGGTTTCTGTATTTCGCAATACCTCAACCAGTGGCAGCATAGGAAGCGGAAGCTTTGCAGCGAAGCAGGATTTTACAACAGGAACCAATCCTATATCGGTAGCGGTTGGCGATTTGGATGGGGATGGCAAGCCCGACTTGGCTATTGCGAATCAGGGGTCAAATAAAGTTTCTGTTTTGCGTAATACTTCAACCAGTGGCAGTATAAGCAGCGGCAGTTTTGCAGCTAAGGTGGATTATACAACAGGTAGTGGTGCTTATTACGTAGCCATTGGGGATGTAGATGGGGATGGCAAGCCTGATCTGGCGGTTCTGAATAGAAATTCAGGTACGGTTTCTATATTTCGTAATACTTCAACCAATGGCAGTATAGGAAGCGGTAGCTTTGCACCAAAGCAGGATTTTACAACAGGTGGTACTCCGACATCTATAGCTATGGGTGATTTGGATGGGGATGGCAAGCCCGATTTGGTTGTTGTGAATCAGGGTTCAAATACTGTTTCTGTTTTGCGTAATACCGCTACCAGTGGTAGTATTGGAAGCGGTAGTTTTGCGGCTAAGGTGGATTTTACAACAGGAAGCAACCCTTTATCGGTAGCAGTTGGCGACTTGGATGGGGATGGCAAGCCTGATTTGGCGGTGGCCAATTATAACAGCAATACAGTTTCTGTATTCCGCAATACGAGTAGCAGTGGAAGTATAACGAGTAGCAGTTTTGCAGCTAAGGTAGATTTTATAACAGGGCAATTTCCAATAGCAGTAGCTATAGGAGATATAGATGGGGATGGCAAACCCGACTTGGCTGCTGCTAATCAGGCGGCAAATACTGTTTCCGTTTTACGTAATACAGCTACCAGTGGCAGTATAGGAAGCAGCAGCTTTGCAGCGAAGCAGGATTTTACAACGGGTAATGGTACAGCTTCCGTAGCTATAGGCGATTTGGATGGGGATGGCAAGCCCGATTTGGCTGTTGCGAATTTTAATAGTGATAATGTGTCTGTTTTAAGAAATGCGGATATCCAACCTACTATTACCTCCTTCACTCCAACATCTGCTAAACCGGGTGATGCAGTTACTATTACGGGTACTAATTTTAATACAACCACCACAAATAATATTGTTTTCTTCGGTGCAACAAGGGCAACGGTTACGGCAGCTACAACAACCAGTTTAACAGTAACCGTACCCACAGGTGCTTGCTTCGATTATATTACCGAACTTAATACAAGTTCTGGTTTAGCCTGTGCAAGCACCACTAAATTTACACCTACTTTTAGTCCCAATAAAGGCAGTATTACCAGTGGAGATATATCTGCAAAAGTAGATTTTACAACAGGACCTAATCCTTATTCAGTAGCCATCGGCGATTTGGATGGGGATGGTAAGCCCGATTTGGCGGTGGCCAATTATAACAGCAATACAGTTTCTGTATTCCGCAATACGAGTAGCAGTGGAAGTATTAGCAGCGGCAGTTTTTCAGCAAAAGTTGACTTTACAACGGGTTCAGGTCCACTATCAGTAGCTATAGGGGATATAGATGGGGATGGCAAGCCCGATTTGGCGGTGGCTAATTTTAACGGCAATACAGTTTCTGTATTACGCAATACGAGTAGCAATGGAAGTATTAGTAGCGGCAGTTTTGCGGCTAAGGTAGATTTTACAACAGGAACACAACCATATTCGGTAGCTATTGGTGATTTGGATGGGGATGGCAAGCCCGATTTGGCGGTAGCTAATCAGTTTAGCAGTACGGTTTCTATCTATCGTAATATGAGTAGCAGTGGCAGTATTACCAGTAGCAGTTTTGCGGCTAAGGTGGACTTTACAACAGGAGCACAACCGTATTCTGTAGCGATCGGTGATTTGGATGGGGATAGCAAGCCCGATTTGGCAGTAGCCAATAGTAGCTCAGACAATGTTTCTATATTACGCAATACTTCAAGTAGTGGCAGTATTAGCAGCAGCAGTTTTGCGGCAAAGGTTGACTTTACAACGGGTTCAGGTCCACTATCAGTAGCTATTGGGGATATAGATGGGGATGGCAAGCCCGATTTGGCGGTGGCTAATTCTAACAGCAATACGGTTTCTGTATTCCGTAATACGAGTAGTAGTGGCAGTATAAGCAGCAGCAGTTTTGCGGCAAAGGTTGACTTTACAACGGGTTCAGCTCCACTATCAGTAGCTATTGGGGATATAGATGGAGATGGCAAGCCCGATTTGGCGGTGGCTAATTCTAACAGCAATAAGGTTTCTGTATTCCGCAATACGAGTAGCAGTGGCAGTATTAGCAGCGGCAGTTTTGCGGCTAAAGTAGATTTTACAACGGGTACAGCTCCAACAGCAGTAGCTATTGGGGATATAGATGGAGATGGCAAGCCCGATTTGGCAGTGGCTAATCAGCTTAGCAATAAAGTTTCTGTATTCCGTAATACCGATGTATTAACGATTACAACAAGTGGTAGTTTATCAGCAGTAAACACTACATACGGTACGGCATCAGCTAACACCAGTTTTTCTGTAAGCGGTACAGGGTTAAGTGCGAGTTTAGTAGTAACGGCGCCAACAGGTTATCAGGTATCAACAAGCGCCAGTAGTGGTTTTGGAAGCTCTGTTAGTTTAACACCTAGTAGTGGTAATGTTGCGTCAACAACTATTTATGTAAGAATACCCGGCACCACAGCAGTGGGTACATATACAGGTAATGTGGTTTGTAGCAGCACGGGGGCAACATCACAAAATGTGGCAACTGTTAGTAGTATTGTTTCTGCAGCCGCTTTAACAATAACCCATAGAGATGCCAATAAAACCTATGGTAGCACTTTAACAGGCGTATCCGGCAGTACAGATTTTATTTCGAGCGGACTAGTAAACAGTGAAACGATCGGAAGTGTAACAGTTGCCTATGGAACAGGAGCTGCCGCAACAGATGCCGTTGGCTCCTATACGGGTAGTGTTACCCCAAGCGCAGCAACAGGTGGAACATTTACAGCGAGTAATTATACTATCACTTATCGAACCGGTAAAATTATTGTAGCGCAAGCTGCATTAACCATTACAGCTAGTACTGCCAATAAAACATACGGTTCAACATTAACAGGAGCAGCAGGCAGCACTGCGTTTACATCAAGCGGATTGCAAAACAGCGAGACTATTGGAACCGTAACGGTTGCTTATGGAACAGGTTCTGCAGCTACAGCAAATGTTGGAACTTATACAGGCAGTGTTACCCCAAGCGCAGCAACTGGTGGAACATTCACAGCTACTAACTATAACATTACTTATGCAACAGGTAATATTGTTGTTGGTCAAGCTGCATTAACCATTACAGCTAGTACTGCCAATAAAACATACGGTTCAACATTAACAGGGGCAGCAGGCAGTACAGCCTTTATATCGAGTGGATTGCAAAACAGCGAGACTATTGGCTCTGTGACAGTAGCTTACGGTACAGGAGCAGCAGCTACTGCAGCAGTTGGTACATATACTGGCAGTGTTACCCCAAGCGCAGCAACTGGTGGAACATTCACAGCTACTAACTATAACATTACTTATGCAACAGGTAATATAATTGTTGGAACAAAAGCATTAACGATTACAGCGAGTGCTGCTAGTAAAACTTATGGAACAGCAGCAACATTAAGTGCATATACAACAAGTGGACTGGTTGGTACAGATGCAGTAAGTGCTATAACACTATCAAGCTCGGGTAGTGCAGCAACTGCGGCTATAGGAACTTATAATATTGTTCCAAGTGCAGCCACAGGAACCGGATTAACTAACTATGCTATTACTTATACCAATGGCATATTAACGGTAAACCAAGCTACACTAACCATCACGGCGAGTGCTGCCAGTAAAACTTATGGAACGGTAGCGAGCTTAACGGCGTATACAACAAGTGGCTTGGTGAACTCGGATGCAGTAAGTAGTGTAACACTATCAAGTACGGGCACGGCAGCAGCTGCGGCAGTCGGCACATATAATATTATTCCTAGTGGAGCTACAGGAACGGGATTAACTAACTATGCTATTACTTATACCAATGGCACATTAACGGTAAACCAAGCTACACTAACCATCACGGCTAGCGCTGCCAGTAAAACTTATGGAACGGTAGCGAGCTTAACGGCATATACAACAAGTGGATTAGTTGGTGCTGATGCAGTAAGTAGTGTAACACTTTCAAGTACAGGTACTGCAGCAACTGCGGCTGTAGGAACTTATACTATTGTACCAAGTGCAGCTACAGGAACGGGACTAACTAACTATGCTATTACCTATACTAATGGCACACTAACAGTAAACCCAGCTACACTTACCATCACAGCGAGTGCTGCCAGTAAAACCTATGGAACGGTAGCGAGCTTAACTGCTTACACAACAAGTGGTTTAGTTGGTTCGGATGCTGTAAGTAGTGTAACACTATCAAGCACAGGTACTGCAGCAACAGCAGCAATAGGAACTTATAATATTGTACCAAGTGCCGCTACAGGAACTGGACTAACTAACTATGCTATCACATATACTAATGGAACACTGACTGTAAACCCAGCTACACTAACTATCACAGCAAGCGCTACCAGTAAAACCTATGGAACGGTAGCGAGCTTAACTGCTTACACAACAAGTGGTTTAGTTGGTTCGGATGCAGTAAGTGGTGTAACGCTATCAAGCACAGGTACAGCAGCAACAGCGGCTGTTGGCACCTATAATATTATTCCTAGTGCAGCTACAGGAACGGGACTCACTAACTATGCTATTACTTATACCAACGGCACATTAACAGTAAACCCTGCACCATTAACGATTACTGCAACTAATCAGAGTAAGTGTTTTGGATTGAACTTAAGCTTACCGGCTAATGGATATAGTGTAAGTGGTTTATTAAATAGCGATGCAGTAAGTAGCGTAACGCTAAGTAGCGTAGGAGCTACTGGTACTGCGGCTATTAACACATACCCGATTACAATTAGTAATGCAACAGGAACGGGCTTAACTAATTATAATATCACTTATACCAATGGTGTATTAAATGTAATTGCATCGGCAACCATAACCACTCAACCAATAACAACACTTACTCAGTGTGCAGGTACCTCTGCAAGTATTAGTGTTTCAGCTACCGGTTCTCCGAACTTTAGTTATCAGTGGTTACTCAATGGAACTGCTATTAATGGAGCTACGAATAATACCTATACAGTACCATCTTTAACAGCAGCCAATGCAGGCAGTTATACTGTTATCGTAACGCCAACAGGAGGCTGTGCACCGGTAACAAGTAATGCGAGTGTATGGACGGTTAACGCCTTACCAGTACCAAGTGCTATTACGATACCTAGTCCAGTATGTACCGGATCGGGCTATACGCTTACGAATAGTTTATCTGGTGGTGTATGGTCGAGCAGTAATATGGGAGTAGCAACGATTAATGCAAGTGGTGGGCAAGTAACACCAGTATCACAAGGCAATACTACTATTAGCTATGCGGTAACGAACAGTTTTGGTTGTTTGGGAACCGTAACAGCATTACTGCCAGTATTAAGCACACCGGTAAAACCGGTTATCACGCGCGACTTCAGCGGTAATTTAAATAGTAGTTATAGTGGCGTAAATATTTGGTACAATGCCAGCAGCCAACAAACAGTGAGTGGTGTAAGCAGTTCAAGCTATAACCCAAGAGCTAATGTCAGATTACAGGTACAGGGTAATAATAGTGGTTGTATAGGCCCATGGAGTGATGAGTTTGTATATACCACAAGTAGTATCGCGACCTTATATCCGAACCCTGCAAGCAGTTATACGGTGGCTTCGATAGTGAGTGATAGGGCGCAGAGCATCACGCTACAACTTACGGATATGGCAGGTAAAGTATTGCAGGAGATACCGGTAACACTGGGCACCGGACAAAACCCTGTTCGTATCAATACGGCAGCTTTGGCAAGAGGAGCGTATATGCTTGTGATTAAGGGTAGTGGGGTAACCTATCAGCAGTTTGTGAAGGAATAGTCCGTGAGACGGAGAGACGGGGAGTCCGTATGACGATCCGACGAAACAAGAATTAAAATAAAAAACCAAGCTAAAGACGATGAAAAAAATATTAGTATATATCGCCGGAGTTTTAACTCCGATGGCTCTCTTCTCTCAGAACAGTGTACTGACCACAGCGGTACCGCACTTGCGTATTGCGGCGGATGCGCGGGCATCGGGTATGGGAGATGCAGGTATTACGGCTACGCCTGATGCGGCGAGTATTTTCTGGAATGGGGCAAAGAGTTTATTTGCGGAGAAGAAGATGGCAGGACAATTAACCTATACGAGTTGGTTTAGAGAAGTGGGTGCAAAGGATATATACCTTTTAAGTGCCAGTGGTTATAAACAAATAGATGAGGTATCGAGTATTACAGGAGGTATCAGGTATTATAGTCAGGGTACGATTAATGTAACGAGTGTAAGTGGAGATCCATTGGGATCGTTCAAGCCAAGGGATTGGGATATCAGTATTGGATACAACAGGAAACTGAATGATAAGATGGGAGTGGGGGTAACACTAAAGTTTATCAATAGTGCCTTGGGTGGAGCAAGCTCATCATCGGGGGGATTATCGAGAACGAGTTCATCGCTGGCTGGCGATGTATCGTTTTACTATAAGGGAGAGAATAAGGATGGGGCAGGTTGGAACTGGGGAGTGAGTTTGAGTAATTTAGGAGGCAAGATGGGGTATGCGGGAACAGCCAGTACGGATAAGGATTTTTTACCTGCGAACTTAGGAGTGGGAGCTAGTTATGGATGGGTATTAGAGGAGAAGAGTAAGATCAGAGCGAGTATAGAGATCAATAAGTTATTGGTACCAGCCTGGCCCAATCAAACGGGCAATGCGAGTACCGACTCACTGAATGCGGCGGAGTATAGGAAGTGGACGGTGGTAGCAAGTTGGTTTAATAGTTTTAGTGATGGGAGTGGGTTATTTAAATCATTAGCATACTCAATTGGAGCGGAGTATATGTATGATCATAAGTTTGGGGCTAGAATGGGATACTATACGGAAGATCAGATAAGAGGAAATAGAAAGTATTTTACGATGGGGTTAAGTGCCTACTTTAAAGGAGGAGGAGTACATATATCGTATTTAGTACCTGCTGCGAATAGTAACAGAAATGTATTGAACAATACAATTAGATTAGGGATCGTGTTTGAGTAATAATTACAGTTCTCGGAGCATCCAAATATCGCAGCCATTGTGTCCGGAATTTCCCATCGGACGATTGAGATAATGAAACCCGAATTTCTCATAAACAGATACTGCTTTTTTGAGTTCGGGCATGGTTTCCAAATATATTTGGGTAAAGCCTTTTTCTTTAGCGGTGAGTATACATTGATCGATCATATATCTTCCCAAGCCCATGCCCCTGGCGGATTTATGGAGATACATTTTTACCAGTTCGCAGGTATTTGCAGGCAGGCCTTCAGTAGGGAATATGCCGGCACCGCCGATCAATTCTCCATTTTTTTCAGCCACAAAATAGGCACTGAGTGGAGTGGATTGAAATAATTCATAGAGATGATCGGTAGTATCATCATAAAAGACGGTACCCGGTTTATTGGCTCCGAATTCGGTTAATGCAGTTCTGATTATGGTTGCCATGGCTTTGTTATCAGCCAGTGCAATCGGCCTTATTTGAACCCCTGCTATCATGCTTGGTTTCTAAATGTTTTATAGATATTGATCAGCTCATTGGTAGAGCTATCGTGAGACGTTATTTTATCGTCGGTTATTAACTCCGGAAGTATAGCGTTTGCTAATTGTTTGCCTAATTCAACGCCCCATTGATCGAAACTAAAAATATTCCAGATCACACCTTGTACAAAAATTTTATGTTCATATAAAGCGATGAGCATACCTAAAGAAAATGGGTCGATTTTTTTTAGGAGGAAGGAGTTAGTGGGCTTATTACCTTCAAATACTTTAAAAGGGGCAAGCTTTTTTATTTCTTCTTCCGACTTGCCGACCTTCATGAGTTCTACTTTCACTTCATTTTCTGTTTTGCCATTCATGAGGGCTTCTGTTTGTGCAAAAAAGTTAGAAAGTAATTTGGTATGGTGATCGCCGACAGGGTTATGACTTATTGCCGGTGCAATAAAATCGCAGGGAATGAGCAGGGTACCCTGGTGGATGAGTTGGTAGAAAGCGTGCTGACCATTTGTGCCGGGTTCGCCCCAAATAACAGGACCTGTAGCATAATTTACGGGGTTGCCGCTGCGGTCTACACTCTTCCCATTGCTTTCCATATTACCTTGTTGAAAATAAGCAGCAAATCGGTGCAGGTATTGA
Organism: Sediminibacterium sp.; assembly: GCA_017537025.1. Classification (GTDB taxonomy): domain Bacteria; phylum Bacteroidota; class Bacteroidia; order Chitinophagales; family Chitinophagaceae; genus Sediminibacterium. The sequence continues at coordinate 90,805 of JAFWCB010000007.1, read as the reverse complement.
TCGTATGGTAAGATAGCTTCGCTTTGGGCACCGAAGAAATTAGTATACCAGATACCCAATAATGCCATCAGTACCGGAATATTTTTATCCATTTTCTCTGTTCGGAAGTGGATATCGGCGCCTTCGGCGCCGCGTAACAATTCCTCAAAATGATCGTAGCCAATAGTAAGAGCGATCGATAAACCAATAGCACTCCATAAAGAATATCTTCCACCAACCCAATCCCAAAATTCAAACATATTGGCTTTATCAATTCCAAAAGCTGTTACCAATGCTTCATTGGTACTGAGGGCAGCAAAATGTTTGGCAATTTCTTTTTCATCTTTTGCATGTTCTAAAAACCAAGCTCGTGCAGTATGTGCATTCGTCATGGTTTCTTGCGTTGTAAATGTTTTAGAAGCAATCAGAAACAGCGTTTCTTCAGGGTTACATTTCTTTAATGTTTCGGCAATATGTGTACCATCAATATTACTTACAAAAAAAGTGTTGATACCATCCACCCAATAGGGGCGTAGGGCTTCGGTAACCATAACCGGACCTAAATCGCTTCCACCAATACCTATGTTTACGATGGTAGTTATTTTTCTTCCTGTATACCCCTTCCATTTACCGGTGTGCAGTTTATCGCAAAACCCTTTCATCTGGTTTAGCACCTTTCTGATTTTGGGCATGATATCTTTTCCTTCCACCAAAATAGGGGTATCGGAAAAATTGCGAAGGGCAGTATGTAATACGGCACGCTGCTCGGTTTCATTGATTTTAATACCGGCAAACATATCGTGAATGGCTTCTTTGATATGGCATTCCTCTGCTAATTGTAAAAGCAATTGGAGAGTTTTTGCATTGATGATATTCTTCGAATAATCAAAAACAAGACCCTCTAAACAAAGTGAGAATCGTTTAAAACGTTCAGGATCTTGAGCAAATAAATCGCGCATGTGTTTGCGACTCATTTCATCTTCATAATGCTTCTTTAATAAAAACCAGGCCTGTGTACTCGTTGGATTAATTCTAGGTAACATAGTTCAGCTAACTAACATTGTTTTGGAGCGTGAAGATATTCAATTTTATAGTGATTCAATAACAGATATGGTTTGTTCCACCATTATCTCCGTGATATCTAAATGAAGTACTATCCTTACTTGTGTTGGCGTCATGGCAATGGTGGCTATTCCTTTCTCTTTTAAAGCAGCCACCAAGGAAGGGGCTGTAAATCTTCCGCTAACTTCAAATAAAATAATATTGGTTTCAACAGGAAGCATATCTCCAACAAAATCTTTTTTAGCCAATGCGTTTGCAATAAGTTGTGCATGATCATGATCCTGTTTCAATCTCTCTACCTGATGCTCGAGGGCAAATTGTCCGGCTGCTGCTAACATTCCTGCCTGACGCATACCGCCGCCAAAAACTTTGCGCACCCTTCTTGCTTTTTTGATATAGTCTTTTTTGCCTAATAATAAACTACCTACCGGCGCACCTAAACCTTTGCTCAAGCAAATCGAAATACTATCGAAAACCTCACCGTATTGTTTTGGTGTTTCATTTTTGGCAACTAATGCATTGAATAAACGGGCACCATCCAGATGCAATTTTAAACCATTAGTGGAACAAATTTCTTTAATTGATTGAATATCAGTGAAATCATAACAACTTCCGCCGCCTCTATTAGCCGTATTTTCAAGAGCTACTAAAGTGCTAACGGGCTTATGGATATCTTCATTATTAATAGCTGCTTTTACCTGTTCGGCACGTATTCTACCTCTATCACCTTGAATCAGCCTCACAGAAGCTCCTGAATTACTGGCTATACCACCGCCTTCATAGAGATAGATATGGGAAAGCTGATCGCAGATCACTTCATCACCCGGCTGGGTATGGCACCGGATACCAATTTGGTTGGTCATGGTACCGCTGGCACAGAATATGGCCGCTTCCATTCCAAAAAGGGTAGCTGCATATTGCTCAAGGGTATTAATAGAGGGGTCTTCCCCAAATACATCATCACCCAGTGGGGCATCGTACATGGCTGCTAACATGGGTTTTGTAGGTTTTGTAAGGGTATCCGACCGGAAATCTATCATTGTATTCGTTTTTTGTATAGGTTATACCGGATTTATCCACATATACTGGGTAAATCCGTTGTAAAATAGTAACTTTGCACGTTTCAATATGAAAAATTTAAGATTCCTGATTGCAGCATGAATGAAACATTTAGGGTCTAATTCTCGTTATCTTTAAAAGCAATATTACAAAACATGAGGCAACTCAAGATCGCTACCCAGATTACCAACAGAGATTCGCAAGCCGTAGAGAAATACTTACAGGAAATTTCAAAGATCCCGATGATCACTCCTGAGGAGGAAACAACCCTTGCGCAGAAGATCAAAATGGGCGACCAGCGTGCATTAGATAAACTGGTTCAGGCCAATCTTCGTTTCGTGGTATCGGTGGCCAAACAATACCAACACCAGGGTTTATCTTTAAGTGATTTGATCAATGAGGGAAATTTGGGTTTGATAAAAGCTGCTCAGCGTTTCGATGAAACCAAGGGTTTTAAGTTTATATCTTATGCAGTATGGTGGATTCGTCAGAGCATACTACAGGCTTTGGCCGAACAAGGTCGTTTGGTACGTTTACCTCAGAATAAGATTGGTACCTACAATAAGGCTAATAAAGCCTATATGGCATTTGAGCAGGAGCATGAGCGTGAGCCATCTACCGAAGAACTTGCTGAGATTTTGGAAATGAGCGAAACAGAGATCAATAATATTTTTCAAAGTAATACCCGTCATACTTCTTTAGACGCACCTGTTCATGAAGCAGAAGATGTGGCTATGGGCGATTTACTGGAGGGTTCTGATGATACAGATGATGATGTGATGAAAGATTCTTTACGCGAAGAAATTCGCAGGGTATTAAAGAGTTTGAGTCCGCGTGAAGCTGAAATTGTGAACGCTTATTTTGGATTAGATGGAGAGAATGGTGTAACGATAGAACAAATTGGTATGAAATACGATCTTACTAAAGAACGTATTCGTCAAATTAAAGAGCGTGCGATCAAGAGATTGCAAAAAGCCAGATATAGCAATGCGTTGAAAGCTTACTTGGGTTAATAATCAGTTTCATGAGTTAAAATAATTTAACAATAATAACCTCGGCGTATCGGCCGGGGTTTTTTTATGTTCGTATCTTTGTATCAGTATGTGGAAGCGATTTATTTATCTTTTTAGTGTGATAATCTTTGGCATTGGCTGCGAAAAAACAATCGATATTCGACCGAATACGCAATCTACTAAACTCGTTGTGGATGGACAGATAGAGGCAGGACAACCACCGGTCGTATTATTGTCTACTTCTCTTGGTTTTTTTTCTAACATAGATACGGCAACCTTATATGCTTCCTTTATCAAAGATGCTAAAGTAACCGTTAGCGATGGTGCGCTTACTCATCAATTGCGTTTTTATGATGTGCGGACGAGTAATAACGAAAGGCTTTTATATTATTCCAATGATATTGCAAACCCCGGTACGGCCATCATTGGTGCGGAAGGAAAGAATTATCTATTAAAGATTGAGTGGAATGGTACTACATATACAGGCAAAACCAGTATTCCACCATTAGTGAAGAAAATAGATTCTTTATTTTGGAAAAAAGTGCCAAACCGTCCCGCTACAGATAGCTTTGTGGTATTGATGGCAACTGTAACAGATCCACCCGGATTAGGGAATTATATTCGCTATTTTACAAAAGTGAATAGTAAGCCTTTTTATGCCGGATATAACAGTGTATTTGATGATGCCATCATCGATGGCAAAACATATACTGTAAGTGTAGATAGGGGTGTTGATAAGAATCAAGTTCTAGAAAGAGACAATTATGGTTTTTTTAAACGGGGAGATACGGTAACCGTGAAGTTTAGCAATATAGATAAAGCCAGTTTTGATTTTTGGCAAACCTGGGAATTTAGTTATCAATCCAATGGTAATCCTTTTTCATCTCCCGGTGTTGTTATTGGTAATATCGATAATGGGGCATTAGGTGCTTTTTGCGGCTATTCCTCTCAATATAAAACGATCATTATTCCTAAATAAGGATTTCCACATTGTTGTGTACAAACCTTATATATTAGCTGCTGTGATTAATTTTGACGTTATTTTTACCGACTAAAGTTTTTGTATGAGTGATACCGCGATTGAAAAAGTACATGTATTAATAATAGGTTCAGGACCTGCAGGTTATACAGCCGCTATTTATGCAGCCAGGGCCAATATGAAACCCTTGTTGTATCAGGGGATTCAGCCGGGCGGACAGCTAACCATTACCACAGAAGTGGAGAACTATCCCGGTTATCCGGATGGTATTCAAGGGCCTGAAATGATGGTTCATTTTGAGAAGCAAGCCGCGCGAATGGGTGCCGATATACGATACGGATTGGCTACTAAAGTAGATTTTAGTGCGAAACCTTTAAAAGTATGGATTGATGAAGAGAAAGAAATTCATGCCGATTCAGTTATTATTTGTACCGGTGCTTCGGCAAAATGGCTGGGTTTAGAAAGTGAGCAGCGATTGAATGGTTTTGGCGTAAGTGCATGTGCCGTATGTGATGGTTTTTTCTTCAAAGGAAAAGAAGTTGCCATTGTAGGTGCAGGAGATACCGCTGCTGAAGAGGCTTTATACTTATCTAAACTATGTACCACCGTTCACATGTTTATCCGGAAAGATAAAATGCGAGCCAGTAAAGTAATGCAAGAGCGTGTTTTGAATGCTCCTAATATCAAAGTGTATTGGAATACAGAAACCGATGAAATTTTAGGAGAGCAGAAAGTAAACGGGGTAAGAATTAGAAATGTGGTGGATGGTACTACACAAGAAATTCCTATTAGCGGATTTTTCGTTGCCATTGGGCACCAACCGAATAGCGATATTTTTAAGGGCTGGATAGATATGGATGAAACCGGATATATCCTTACACAACCCGGCACCACTAAAACCAATATTGAAGGTGTTTTTGCTGCAGGAGATGTGCAGGATAAAAATTACCGACAAGCTGTAACTGCTGCTGGAAGTGGTTGTATGGCTGCATTGGATGCGGAAAGATATCTTACTGCTAAAGGGCTGGGTTAGGGGTAAGAATTATGAATTATGAATTAAGAATTAGGAATCTATAACCTATTATCTGTAACCTATAACCTATAACCTTTCTCCTCTTGAAAATTATTTTAAAAGATCTTCGGTTTTTTGGATATCATGGTTTGTATGATACGGAGAAAAAAACGGGTACTTATTTCACGGTTAATTTGAGTGCCTTATATTCCACCGATAAGCCTATTCTGCAAATAGAAGAAACCGTTAATTATGCCGATCTATTTGAATTGGTAAAAGCCGAAATGGAAATTGCTACTCCTTTATTAGAAACCTTGGCGCAGAGAATAGCAACAAATATTTTGGCACGGTTTTCTCTCGTGGAAACAGTGCGTATAAGCATTGCAAAAGAATCGCCCCCCATTCCTTATTTCACGGGAGCCAGTGTTGGTATTGAATGGGAGCAAAAAAGAGAATCATGAGAAAAATATTTTTGTTAAGTGCTATCATAACTGTATTTGCTTTAGTTGCTAAAGCACAGGAGATACCCATACTATTTAAAGAGGCTGAAAATTTAGAACGTCAGTTAAAGGAGCCGGAGGCGCTTGAGAAATACAAACAAATATTATTGTTGGAGTCGGGGAATGTAAAAGCACTCGTGAAAGCCGCTGAATTAAACGCTAATATTGGTGGTAGGGAGAAAGATAAAGCCTCCAAAAAATTATATTATGAATCTTCTTTAGCATATGCGAAAAGAGCTTTCCAAAGCGATGGATCGAGTGCGGATGCCTGTTATGCAATGGCTTTAGCCAATGGTAAATTGACCGACATAGAAACAGAAAATAAAAAAATAGTAGCTTTTGTAAAAGAGGTAAAAATCTATGCTGATAAGGCTGTAGCATTAAACCCTAATCATGCTCGTGCCAATTATACACTGGGTAAATGGCATTATGAAATGGTAACTTTATCTGGACTCAAAAAAGCTGCCGTAAAATTATTTTATGGCGGCTTACCTGAGGGCGATATTGATAAGGCTATTGTTTACATGGAAAAATGTAAGTTGATCGAGCCTTATTTTGCACCTAATTATTTAGACTTGGCCAAAGCATATAAAGAAGCAAGAAGACCTGCACAGGCTATTGAATTACTTACTAAATTGGTTAAATTACCTACGAGAAGCACGGAAGACATAGCCATAAAAGCAGAAGGTGCTCAACTTTTACAATCATTACAATAAATAGTATATGGAATTAAACAGTTTATTTGAGCAGGCAGTTGCCAACAGCAAAACACTAACAGAAAAGCCTGATAACGAAACCCTTTTAAAACTTTACGCTTTATTTAAACAAGCTACTGAAGGAGATAATACTGGAAGTGGTCCGGAGAATGCTTTTGACTTTGTAGCTAAGTTTAAGCATGAAGCCTGGTCTAAATTGGCGGGCACCACCAAAGAAGCTGCCATGCAGGATTATATTGATTTGGTTACCAAATTAAAGGGTTAGATCTTTAGTTTTTTCCAACGCAAACTGTGAATATACCAGTAAGAAGGAACAAACATGGTAATCCAATATAACCATTCACTCAACCATCCGATTCCAATAGAAAGGTTGAGATGTTCCAGGGTTATGTACACATATATCAGATAAATGAAGATGGTAAAAATTTCGGTATAGAGATTCATTTTGGAATTTCCTGTACCGGTAACAGCGCTTACCCATATAGTGCCAAAGCTCATCAGCAGCATGGCAAATGAAACGATGCGCAATACCGGTATCGCCGCTTCAATAAATTCCGGGCCTTGTCCATAAACGCTCAAAAATAATTCCGGAAATACATTGATGAGTATTAAGCTGATAAATGCCACCAGCAGGCTTAGTTTCATTATTCTGTTAATAAGCGGAATTACTTCTGTTTGCTTATTTTGTCCGATTACATTACTCACCATAGTATTGGTAGTAGCTGCAAAGCCCCAGGTAAAGCAGCCAAAGAAGCCGAATAGGTTTCGCATCGTATTGGAAATGGCGAGCGCCAGCGAGCCGTGGTGTTCTATCAAAATATAAAAATATTCCCAACTTATAATACTGATGGCATATTGTAATATAATAGGGTAGGCCTGCACTAAAATAAGCTTGGTGGTATCTTTACTTTTTCCCGCTTTACGCAATAATTGTAAGCGCTCTGCTACTCCGTTGTATCGGATAACTAAAAATACAATGATCAATCCTGATATTTCTGCGAGAATAGAGGCATAGGCAGCACCATTAAAACCCAATGCGGGGAAGCCTAGCTTACCGTAAATAAAAGCATAGTCTAAAACAATATTTACAATGGTTTCCGTAGCCGTACCAATCACTAAATATTTACTATTATTCGTGCCTACGAGCAAGGCATTGCGCATCTGGTATACATACAAAAAAGGTAATCCCAGTATCCTGATGCGAAGAAATTGAATGGCCATGTCAATGCCCTTACTGTCGTGTAACGACCATCTTAAAATAATTGGTGCCAAAAACCAGGTTATGAGAATACCACCTACAGAAAAAAACAGAGATAACCTTACTCCATGTCTGAATAAACCATTGATTTCATCGGTTCTATTTTCACCTGCTCGTCGCGATATAAGGGCTTGAAGCGCATTGTTTAAGCCGTTCCCAATAACTGCAAAAATGAGGTAATAAACGCCCGTAATACCTGCTATGGCTAACTCCGCTTGCCCTAATCTGCCCAAGAAAATATTGTTGGTAATAAAATTAAGCTGGGGTACAAATAAGGCCGCGGCAATGGGTAATGCTATTTTTACAATTTGCTTATTCCCTGTTTCAAGTTGTAAATTAACGGTGGTTGCCTCGCTACTCATAATCGATGTAAAGATAGGTAAACCCACTTCGTATCAAATATGCACTTTACTTTGTATTTTTAAAAAATATTCGGCATAGCTGAACAACCAAAACGAATGAAAGGCATGGCCAGAAAAAAGATTGGTTTATATAACGAAGATATTTCTGTTACACCGGAACATCATTTATATATTGAAATTTCTGAGGAGGAGATGGTATTGCTTTCAAAGTCGGGGAATACTCAAATTGAAGCTTTCGAATTGTTTAGTTTAGATAGAAGCAGTACCGACGATTGGAATGATATCTTTTATGAAGTAAAATCTGCTTCCAGGTTTTTGAATAGTGGTTTCAGGCAAGTGAGTATATTTTTCAATGTTGATGAGAGTATTTTGATACCCGAAAAACTATTGACAGCTACTTCTGCCGAAGACTATTTAAATCTTATATATGGAGAATCTACTAGGCATGAAGTAAGATATGAGAAATTGCTAGCCACAAAAGTTTTTATTAATGCCTATAGAATCCGTAAGTCCATTATAGAATTATTAAACCGCCAGTTTGTTATCTTTCAATGCTCACATACGTATTCAAACTTATTGAATGATGTGATGCGCCGACCCCGGATTGATGATCGATTCTTAAAAATACAGGTGTATACACATCATTTTGTAGTCGCTTTTTGGAAAGATGAACGGTTACAACTGATTCACTCTTACCGGTATCATTCTGCAGAAGATTTATTGTATTATTTACTGCGTATTACTTCACAATTTAGTGTTGAATCAACAGAATGCAAGGTTGAGTTAAGTGGTATGATAGATCATTCTTCCATTTTATTTACTCAAATAAAAAATGTATTTCCAAATATACAACTAGATAATATGCAAGCGGTGGGTGTGTTTAAAGCGGCATTGGAAGAATACCCTGCTCACTATTTTACTCCTTTCTATAAGCTCACGGTATGAGGATTATTTCAGGTAAATGGGGTGGAAGAAGAATAAATCCTCCCGCTCATATGCCACATACCAGACCTACTACAGATATTGCTAAAGAAGGACTGTTTAATATCTTACAAAATAGAATAAGTTTTGAGGATATTAAAACGCTTGACTTATTTGGTGGAACAGGTTGTATCAGCTATGAGTTAGCATCTCGAGGTGCCTCGGATCTTACTATTGTAGAAAAAGATCCAGTGATGTATGGTTTTATCCAAGATAACATAAACAAGTTAGGATTAACAGGAGCCAAGTTATTAAAAATGGATGTCTTTGCTTTTTTACAAACCTGTAAAGAGCCATATGATTTTATTTTTGCAGGCCCTCCTTATGCGTTAGGTACTATTGATGAGCTACCTAAAATTATTATTGCTAATCAGTTAATCGCAGTGGATGGCTTTCTTGTGTTGGAACATACTCCACGTAATAATTACGAGAAATTTGATGGATTTTGTTTTGCACGAAATTATGGTACTACTTTATTCTCTTTTTTTCAATCTGTAAAATAAGCTATACACTACTTGATGTATTTCCATAAGTAGTGATATAACGAACCAAATAGCGCTTAGCAATAGGTAGTAAAGTTTCTTCCATCGGTAAACTTAAATCTGTTTCAAGTGCATAAACCGCAGGATTAGGTAAATCACTTCTATTTTTAATAAGCTCCGATTTAATAGCTACATATGAGTTTACCATATTTCTTTGCCATACATCAATAAATTCTGTTTTTATGCTTCTGTATTTTTCATCATGTTTTTCAAAGAAACTTAACCGATACTGGTATACCCAAGTGTTTTTACAACTTCCTTCACAGAGCATGAAATAGCCTTCGTTATGTTCCAGTGGCATGATACCAATAGGTTCTATGTTGATTTTATTCTCCACAAATTCATAAATTTCCGTACCACTTGTAATCGTTTTTTTCATGGTAGAAGAAGCATATTGAATAATATCTTCAAGCTCTTGCATCAGTTCATCGTCTTCTACTAAGGATTCATACAGTAACTGTAATTTTTCTATTTGAACGCCTGTTAGTCGCTTCGGAAATTGCTCCTGAAGATATCTCTTATTTTCTCTGAAGGCTATCAGGTTATTATAGTGAAATATAAGATCAGCTAGCTGTGGGTAAAGCTTATTCTGACAAAAATATTTGTTGATTTCTTGTAAATAGGCGAGTAGGGTATACTTTTTTAACTCAAAATCGATATACCCATCAGCGAACCAGGTTTGGGATAGTGTTTTCATTTCCATTCTATTTTGTTAATGGAATTTACGAAAAAAGTTTTTTTTATCAATGGAATGTTTACTCACACTACTTTAATCCACAGAACTGGGGTGCCGTTCCGTACCGCTTTTAACTTCTGAGAAGGATAGTAGCAGGCTTAGTTGAAGAAAATTTTTTTTCTGTTCAATACCATTCCCCAAATTATCAAATCGATTTAGCCATCCTGCTTGTATGGTTACCTGATTTGTAATCCCATACCCGGCACCTGCAAATATTCTATTTTGTTCGAAAAAAATATCTCTGTTATTCAGCGCGATCTCGTCTGCTAAGCTTAGATAGAAAGTCTTTTTTTGAATAATTTTATTATTAATGGGCAGTATGGCATTCAATCGATATCTAAATCTATTCCGATAAGTATCTCCATTTATGAAACGTTGTTCCAACCGATACCTATGTTCAATTTTTAATCTATTGATAGTATTGTTAAGTATTAGCTGCTCCCAAATTCGAAACTCATTTGTAACAATAGGTGTTTTAAAAGTTCCGGTAGGTTGGTATGTATCATACTTACCAACTGCGAGTATGAATGATACATTTTTGGGTAAGTTGTAACCCACACCACCATTAAATTCACGATAATTAAAATCTGTGTAAAATTGTTGAGAGCGAAGCTGTGCTTCAAAGAAACCACTCCATTTTTTATTGAATGTGTATCTTGTAGATATAATATTCCAAGTACCTAAGCCCGGTGTTTGCGCACCAGTTCGAAACGCACCAAACGAAAAAGCCATCGGTAAGACGGCTTTTATAACACGTTTATATGGTTGTAGAAAGCTATCGGTCATGCTTATTAAAGATAATGGAACCACTGCCGATCGGCATCCCATTTTTCAAATTCTTTTGCTACTTCGGTTAAGAAGCTTGCTCCGATACTGCCATCTACTATGCGATGATCATAACTTAACGATAAGTACATCATGTGCCGGATACCAATGGTATCGCCTTCTGCAGATTCAATTACCACAGGTCTTTTTTTGATAGCACCTACGGCAAGTATGGCAACTTGTGGTTGATTAATTATAGGAGTACCCATCAGGCTTCCGAAAGTTCCTACATTGGTAAGTGTAAAAGTACCTCCTGTAGTGTCTTCCGGCTTCAATTTACTATTCCTTGCGGCATCCGCTAAGCCATTAACGGCTTTACTGAGTCCTACGATACTCAATTGGTCAGCTCCTTTGATCACAGGTACTATTAAGTTCCCACTTGGCAAAGCTGTAGCCATACCGATATTGATATCTTTTTTAATAACTACTTTATCGCCATCAATAGAACAATTAATCAATGGGAATCTTCTCATTACGGTCACTAAACACTCGATAAACATCGGTGTAAAAGTGAGTTTTGTACCTTCTCTAAATTCAAACTCTTTTTTTACTTTCTCCCGCCATGCTACCATATTGGTTACATCTGCTTCGGCGAAACTGGTAACATGTGGACTGGTATGCTTACTATCAACCATATGTTTGGCGATAAGTTTACGCATACGATCCATTTCCATAATTTCAGTTTCTCCGGAAACTACTACAGATCTTGGATCAGGTAGTTTTCCAACATAGTTTGAAGGGATATGATTCGGTATCTCGGTTCGAACAGGTTCTGTTTTGATAACGGGTTGGGGCACTTCGACAGGCTCAAGTTGACGACGGGTTTCGGGTACTGGTGTATGTACAGGAGCTATTACAGGCTCTTGAATAGGCTGTAATGGCTGAACCGGCGTAACGGGTTCCTGCTTATCAACTATTGCCGCGGGCTTAGCAAGCGGCTCTGGGTTACTGTGAATGACAGGCTGTTCAACAGGCAGAGCTGGTGTTGATACTGGCTGAGAAACTAAAGTGGTTGGTGTCGGAATAATCTCTGGTTGAGATGGTTGAACCGATGGCACTGCCTTTGGTGCAGCAATTTCCGGATTCGTTTGAACAGGTGTATCTGTAACAACAGGAGCAGGCGGCTGCGGTGTTGGGGCAGTATATACAGGCTGCGCTGGAACAGGTTGTGGCTGAACAGGTATTTGCACCGGTGGTGCAACATAAACCGGAGCCTGTGGGGCGATAGGTTGAAAGGCAGGCACTCTACCTGCTTTCTTATCAACAATATATTGTAGAATATCTTTTTTACTAACCCTGCCATCATTACCGGTACCCGGTATTCTTTCTAGTTCACTTAAAGAGATTCCTTCACTATTTGCAATATTTAAAACCAATGGAGAGTAAAAACGATTGGTCGCAGGTTTTGATAATAACTCAACTGGGTTAGGATGTGGAGTGTATGGTACTTCGCTGTGCTCGGTATGGCTAGCTTCGGGTTCCGGGTTACGAGTTACGGGTTGTGGTGAGGCTATAGTTGGAGTTACAGCAACTGGTGGTGGTGCAGGCACTACCGGCGGTGGAGGAGTTTGAACAGTTGGTGCTACTACCGGTGACTCGCTTCGCTCGGCATGACTTGCAGCGACCGTATTGATCCGTGCAATTACAGTACCAATAGGTACTACATCGTTCACATTGAATAAAATTTCTGTAATGGTACCCTCGGCTGTTGAAGGCACTTCGCTATCAACCTTATCGGTTGCTATATCAAGAACTGTTTCGTCTAGTTTTACAGAATCGCCTACCTGTTTATGCCATTTGAGGATGGTAGCTTCCATAATACTTTCACCCAATTTGGGCATAACCAATTCAGCAATTGCCATACTGTCGTACTATTTTAAGTTGGACAAAACGTTAACCTCCCAACCCTTCCATTGTTTAATTAGCCTCTTTTTTTATATACAAAGTACTACTAATCAACAAATATAGTGTTATCCACAGAAAATTTATTCAACTATTTTCCACAATCATGCGCCTAAGTAAGTTTAATGCATTTGTGGCAGTTAATTCAATGTTACGTCTTCGGTCAAACCTAAAATTAAAAGACTGAGCAATAACTTTCTCCGCATTCGCAACAGCAACCCAAACCAATCCAACTGGTTTTTCATTGGTAGCCCCGCCGGGCCCCATAATACCACTTACGGCAATAGCATAATCGGTATTCAAACTTATTCTAGCAGCTTTAGCCATTTGAATTACCGTAGGCTCGCTAACAACCCCAACAGTTTCCATAATTTCTTTTGGAACACCTAGTAGAGTTCCTTTTATTTCATTGGCATAACTAACAATAGAACCTTTAAAAAAAACAGAAGATCCCGGGTGAATACTTAATAAATGCGCAATATACCCACCCGTACAGCTTTCGGCTGTAGCAACGGTTTGTTTTTTCGCTACTAATAATTTTCCAACAGCTACTTCCATAGGCTGGTCTTCATCTATAACTAGATAATCTTGTACTTTGATTTTCAATTTATTAAAGAGACTATCTAGTAATTCATCTAAAGCTAATTTATCTTCCATCCAGCCGGTTAACCGCAATCTAACCATTCCATAATTCGGTAGATATGCAAGTTTAATTTGCTGGGGAAGTGATTCTTCGAAATCTTTGATCAACTCAGCTAGAAATGATTCCCCAATACCTGCAGTTAGCAGGGTTCTATGCGCTACTGCACCGGTTTGAAAATGAGTTTGTATATAGGGAATTACATGGTTGTTAGTGATCCATTTCATTTCATGCGGTACGCCCGGCATCGCGATAAAAACAGTATTGTCTTTTGTAAATAACATGCCCGGTGCTGTACCCCGCTCATTTTTTAATACGGTGCATACATCGGGAACCTCGGCCTGTTTAGCATTACGTTCTATCATTGGCCGTTTCAGTATATGTTCAAATATATAAGTGATATGATCGAGTGTGGGTTGATGAACCACCATATTTCCCTTAAAATATTGGCATAGCAATGGCTTAGTTATATCATCGGCGGTAGGACCAAGTCCGCCTGTGATTAACACAATAGAAGCTTGTTTACTTTCATCATCCAGAGCCTGCCAAATATCATCCCAAACATCACCAACTGCTACCCGGTGTTTTACAATAACCCCAATTTTATTTAGTTCTTGCGCAAGCCAGGCACTATTAGTATCAATTACTTGTCCGATTAAAAGTTCATCTCCTATAGTAATGATGGAGGCGTAGGTTTTTTGTGTTAGCATTTTAGGTTATAGGGTATAGGTGATAGGTGGTAGGTGACAGGTTATAGGGTATAGAATATAGAGGTTATGGGAGTAATAGATAATTTAGCTATTACCTATAACCTATAATCTATTCCCTAAAAAACGGTTCCAAAGTTTTACGTAAATTTTCAGGCATTAGGGTACGCTTATTGGTGGCGATATCAATAAAAAATAAATCCACTTTACCGCGCGTAATAATTTTCTTTTTCTCATTGTATACTTCATGATAAAAAATAATCTCGTGCTTAATCGGTAATTCTTTGATAACAGTTTTGATGGTAAGTAGTTCGTCGTAATGAGCGGGACGTAAATATTCGATCTCTAATTTCACTACCGGCATCCTAACTCCCATCTCCTCCATTTTTTTATAAGAAAACCCTAAATCGCGAATACATTCAACCCTGCCAACTTCAAAATACTGCGCATAATTACCATAATAAACAATGTCCATTTGATCCGTTTCCGCATATCTTACCCTAACAATAGTACTATGTTCGTACATGAAAATATTCAATTTGTTGACAAACTTACGACCTTATCTTGTTTTTCCACATATGCAGGGTTCTATAGGGCTTACAAAACAGCCTCACTATCTTTAACAGGTTCTTGTGCTTTAATATCACAAAAAGCAGAAACCTTTGATATATCGTATGAATCGTAACCTTATGCAACGTGTTCTTATTGTTTTTTGTTTTATACAACTCTTCATAGGGGCTGTAACAGCACAGCTTACGCAAACCTATATTGAACCTGATGCCGATTTTAAACAAGCGAAACTATTGTACCAGCAAGAGCAATTTAGTTTGGCCTATCCCTTATTTAAAACCCTTTATAGCAATGGTGTAAAAAATAGTAATATCCCGGATCAGGTGTATGCCGAAGCCAAATATTACTATATTATTTGTGGTTTACAACTTAATGAAGCCTCTGCAGCTACCATGGCCAGAACATATATAGATCTCGAAAATAACCTGGCACATGCACAGATGACAGCCTTTCACTTAGGGACCTATTATTATCGAAAACAATCTTTTGGGGAATCCATTGCTTTTTTTGATAAAACAAATATTGAGAACTTGAGTAATGCGCAGATTGCAGAAATGAAATTTTGTAAGGCATATAGCTACTTTGTGTTACAGCAATTTGATAAAGCCAAACCACTATTTAATAGTATTCGGCAGTTGCCCAATAATCCCAACTATATCGATGCTAATTATTATTACGGCTTTCTACAATTTAATGAGAAGAATTATTCAGAGGCAATCCAGGCTTTTATGATCGCTGAAAAAGCCCCTGACTATCAAAATATTGTTCCTTTCTATTTATCTGAGTTATATTATTTCTCCGGTGAAAAAGATAAGGCCCTGAACTATGCGGAACTGGCTATTCAAAAAAAAGGACAATACTATGATTTGCCATTGAAGCAACTGGCCGGACATATACTTTTTGAGAAACGACAATTTGCAAAAGCACTTCCTTACTTGCAGGAATATGTGGAAAGAAAAGAAAAAGTAAGTAGAGAAGATATTTATGAATTATCGTACTGCTATTATGAAGCCAAGAATTGGCAAAAAGCCATATCCGGGTTTAAACAAATAGGTAGTGCGCAAGACTCGCTAGCGCAGAATAGTATGTACTTGTTGGCTGATTGTTATTTAAAAGTAGATGATCCCGCTAACGCACGCAGTGCATTTCTTTTTTGTTATACTAATAATAGCAACCCTACCCAAAAAGAAGTTTCGGCCTTTCATTACGCTAAGCTTTCTTATGAACTCAATTATTTTGATGAGGCCGCAAAAGGCTTAGAGCGTTTCATTCAGCAGTATCCCACTTCTTCCTATAATTATGAAGCTAAGGAATTGTTATTGAGTACACTGGCAAATACAAGCAGCTATAAGAATGCTTTGTTATTGTATGATGCTATGCCAAACAAAACAATTACTGCTATAAAATTATATCCACGTATTTTATATGGGAGAATTGTAGAGCTTATCAATGATCAACAAATTGCACAGGCAGATAATTTACTGGATGTGTTATTACAGGCACAGGAGAATGGAAATTATTTTTCCATGGCAAATTTTTGGAAAGGAGAAATCGCTTACCGTACCGGCAAAACTGATGCGGCTATTGCCTTTATGCTGCAATATTTAAAAGCCCCTGCCCGAAATGGAGAAGTAAGCTCGCAGAACGCTCGTTATATTTTGGGATATGCTTTATTAAAAAAAGAGAGTTATAAACAAGCTAAAGAGCAGTTTGAGCTAGTGGCAAAGTCGGTGGCAACGGCTACCAATAATGTTGAGAAAGATGCTGTAGTGAGGGCCGCCGATTGCTGGTTTATGAATAAAGAGTATAAGCAAGCACTCAATATATATGATGGAGTGTATAACGCAGGTTGGAGTGCGGCAGATTACGCTTTGTATCAAAAAGCAATCATAGCCGGTGCTTTGAATAAATCTTCCGATAAGCTACAACTACTGGCAAAATTAGAATCCGAGTATCCTCAATCGAATTATCTCCCATTTGGACAAATGGAAACTGCCAATGCTTGGCTGGGGGAGGAAGCTTTTGAGAAAGCACTCTCTCCTTTATACAAAATAATCAACAATCCTAAAGCATCGGCTTTATATCCGCAAGCTTATTTAAAGCTAGGCGTTGCATTATTCAATCTCGATAAAAATGATGCCTCATTAGATCAGTTTAAAATATTAGTAAATAGGTATCCGAATAGTACTGAATCGGACGCTGCTATAGAGTACATTCGAAATATTTTTATTGAGCAACAAAAACCAGCTGAGTATATCGGGTTTATGGAGAAGAATGGCAAACCGGTAACTGTTGGAGAGGCGGATTCGTTAAATTTTAAATCTGCCATGATTAGATATGAGGCTAAAGATAACAGTGGCGCTCAATCCGGTTTCACAGAATACGTTTTAAAATACCCCGATGGGAAATATAAAGTAGAAGCAAATTATTTTTTAGCAGAAATAAATATTGTACAAAAGAATAGCGCTGCTGCTTTACCATTCTATACCATGGTTGCTAAACTGGCACCTAATAAATATGCAGAAAGAAGTATGTTGCAAGCAGCACGGATCTACTACTTTGATAATAAGGACTATACTAATGCCGCCATCTACTTTGAACAATTAAAGAAAATAGCGCTGCAACAAGAAAATAGATTAGAAGCTATGCGCGGATTGGTAAGATGTTATTTTAAAACCCAACAATATACGCCTGCCGCACCAACAGCCGCTGAACTGCTATTGGAAAAAGGAATTGCTAACGACGATAAATTAATGGCCGGATTTATATTAGCCAAGAATGAGCAACTGGCTAAAAATTATGATGCCGCCCTCACACAATATAAATCATTACTGTCTCAAGGTAAATCGGAGATAACAGCAGAAACACAATACAATATCGCACTGATACAATTTTATCAACATAAACTGGCTGATGCAGAAAAATCTTGTTTTGAAACCATTAAAAAATTTGGTTCTTATGATAACTGGGTTACAAAATCTTATATACTGATAGGCGACATTTATACGGAGCAGAAAGATTTTTTTAATGCGGAAGCAACCTTAAAAAGTGTGGTTGAGAATGCAAGCGACCCAATATTAAAAAAAGAAGCTTCCGATAAACTGGCAGTGGTACTTGTAGAAAAAAATAAAAGCGCAAAAGTTGAAGCTCCTAAAAACTAAGTCATGAAAAAAATCATATCCATATTATTGATTTTGTTGCTTAGCACTTTAGTTTTTGATTCGGCACTGGCTCAAAAAAGAAAGAAAAAGACTACAACAAAAGCAAAAAAAACCACTCTTACTAAAAAGAAATCGACAGCCCAAAAGCAGGTTGCCAAGAAAATATCAACCGCTAAAACGAAATCAAGCACTAATAGTGCCGATGCAGAAATGGCTATAGTAACCAGAGAAGGATTATCAGATACAACCGGCAATAGAACGGTAATTATAACATCTTCGTTTAAGCCTTCCTTACAATACGCTGCTAAAATAAATTTTACTGCTGCCACCCCGGTAACCGATTCTTCTAAAATCCCCTTAGAATATAAGGTACCTTCTTCAAATTTATTCTTCTCCTATCAACCCTTACCCATAAAACCACTTGCGTTACCCGCAGATTCGGGAATTACCTGGCAAAATAATCATCGTGTAAAAATAGGCTTGGGCAATTACAGTACGGTACTAGCGGATGGCCGTTTTTCTTTTGGGGATGGTAAGAAATCAATAACGAATTTGGGAGTTGATTACATTACTGCCAAAAGCGATGTTTTTGCTCAGCAGTATAGTAAATTTGGTATCGATGTGAAATCAATCATTAATACGGATAATAATATAGAATGGACAACGGAAGCATTTTTTAATAGCATCACCCAATTTCGGTATGGAGTACCCGGTGGTGCAACAAGTGGTTTCACAAAAGATCAGCTTAAGCAAATTTATAATACCCTTGGTTTAGAGTTAGGCTTAAGAAATAAAATGCCTAATGAAAAATTATTAAGTTATCATCCTAAAATCAATTATTATCGGTTTACCGATAATGTAGGGGCGCAAGACAATAATATTATATTACAACTCCCGGTTGAAAAATCTTTTACGAAGATTCTTTCTTTTGCATTAGATATTACAGGTGATTTCGGGTCAACGGTAACGCCGGTGAATAGGATTACCAATAATTTATACCAAGTTAATCCTGCTGTTATATTTTCTACACCTAATGTAAAAATTAATGCCGGTATTATGCCAAGTTGGGATAATAACGCATACAACATGCTGCCCGATATTTCAGCAACCTTAAAAATGCCGTATAATCCATTTTCTTTTGAATTGGGCTGGGTTGGGTATTATACAAAAAATAGCTTTCGCTCTCTAACAGGTACTAACCCATGGATTAGTCAGCCAACAAATTTATCCAATACCAGAACGAATGAACAATATATTGGAATTAAGGGTAATGTAGGAAATCATATCTCATATGGGGCTAGGGTAAGTTATCTGAGGCAGTTTAATCAGGTTTTATTTACCAATAACATGAGCGACAGTAAATTCTTTGATATTATTTTTGAGCCGGAGATAAAAGCTTTTAAAGTTCACGGAGAAGTTAATTATACTGTTCAAGAGAAGCTTTCATTTATTGGGTCAACCAATATTACCCAATTTAATGAGGTATCACAAAATTTATATGCCTGGGGTTTGGTGCCTTTTGATATTACAGGCGGTGCTCAATGGAAGCCACTCAAAGATTTACAAATTAAGGCCGATATATTCTTTAGAAGTGGTAGCCTTTACCGAAATGCTGCACTCAAGTCGGATCGGCTTCCTGCCACTTTCGACGTCAACTTGGGGGGTGAGTTTGCAGCCACCAAGAACATCAACATCTGGCTGCAGTTAAACAACCTTTTCAATAATAAATATCAACGTTGGAATCAATATCCGGTTTTTGGATTCAATGTAATCGCAGGAGTTGTATATTCGTTTAAATAAACAGCGTTAATTGAATGCATCAATACCTTCATAAATACCTGGTACTCCATAAAAAACTGGGCATTCCTGATGTGGGTAATTTCACTATCCAGTATAACCCTTCTAAGCTAGATACTTCTACTGGGTTATTATTTGGTCCAACCCCGGTAATTCAATTTAAACAGGAGCAAACCGCACCTGCAGATAAGGTTTTCTTTGATTTTTTAGCCGAAGAAATGGGAGTTGATGAAGTGGTGGCCATTCGTCGCTTTCACGACTATTTATATCAACTTAAATCTACAATTACGGCGCCACAAGGAGGTAAGATACCAGGATTGGGTAATTTAAGAAAAGAAGAAAGTGGATTGATCATATTCAGTCCGGATAAAACTACCCATGATATTATTCCGCAAGTTAATTCTGGCAATGCCATCCAGCCTGTAAAAGCAGATAAGAAAAATATTCCCGAAGAGTATGAAAGGGAACTAACGGAACAAGAGGAGGAAGATATTAGAGAGCTATTAGGACAAGATGCCGCCGAAGCAAGTGCCGATAATTGGTGGGTGTACGCAGTAATACTTTTACTCATTGGAGTTGGTGCCGTTTTATTCTATTACGTTTAGCAGTATTAAGATGATATACTACGAGGCTTGTCCGGCTTGTGCCAGCAAAAGATTTTCTCCGGTAATTAAAGCCATTGATCACACCGTAAGTAAAGAGGTTTATGAAATTTGCGAATGTTCCGATTGCTCACTTCGGTTTACCCAAGCTGTTCCCGGTATCAATGAAATTGGTAAATATTATCAATCCAACGCATACATTTCGCATAGCGATACTAAAGAGGGGTTGGTAAATACTATGTATCATTGGGTTCGAAAATTTACTTTACGTCAAAAACAAAAATTGATTACCCGTATCACAGGGTTAAAAAGAGGAAAATTATTAGATATCGGTGCAGGAACAGGTGCTTTTACGCATGTAATGCAACAAGCAGGGTGGGAGGTAAAAGGCTTAGAACCCGATGCCACTGCTCGCGCTCAGGCTTTCAAGAATTATGGAATAGCATTAGCTCTTCCGGATGAACTATATTCATTGAATAATGATTCTATGAATGCCATTACCATGTGGCATGTATTAGAGCATGTGCATGATTTGAAGGGATATTGGGAAGTTTTTGCAAAGATCCTGGTTAAAGAAGGGCGACTAATAATTGCTGTGCCAAACTATACTAGTTATGATGCAGGACACTATGGTGAATACTGGGCGGCTTATGATGTACCCCGACATTTATATCATTTCTCTCCCTCATCAATGGAAAAATTAGGCAAACTGTATGGCTTTGAGATCGAATCTATTAAACCTATGTGGTTTGATGCTGTTTATGTGAGTTTATTAAGTGAGCAATATAAAAAAGGTAAATCCAGTATAATTGCCGCGCTATGGCATGGGCTGAGATCTAATGCAAGTGCATTATTCAATGCCCAGGCTTGCAGTTCAGTGATATATGTTTTTAAGAAATCTAGTTAAACTTTACTTCGAATAGTGCAGGCCATTTTTTACCGGTGATATAGAAACTCTGTGAGGCTGCATTATAGGCAATGCCATTTAACACTCTATCGTAATCATCTGTTGGCGGGAAATTATTCTTTTCCAAAATACCTGTTAAATCGGCACGCGCAACAACTGTTCCTGAAGCAGGATCTATTTTGAGAATGTAATTTGTTTGATATCTATTCGCATACACGAAACCGTTTACAAATTCCAATTCATTGATACTATCGATATAGCCATTATTATCGCTAACACCTACCGTTTTTTCAACCTTAAAAGTTTCAGGATTTATAAAATATAAATTACTACCGCCGGTTGAAACTATAAGTTGCTTGCCGTTATGGGTAATACCCCAACCTTCGTATGGCCAATTAAATTCTTTTTCTTTTTTAAAGGTTTTGGCATCGTATACATACACAATATGCTCTTGGTAAGTTAACTGATAAATCTTGCCATTGAGTAAAGTAATGCCTTCTCCAAAAATGTTATTAGGTAGATTGATAGATTTAGTGGCTTTACCCGTTTTTAACTCATTGATACGAAGTTTACTCACTTTATATAAACCGGTACCTTCATAAAGCATATTATTTTCCCAAATTAATCCCTGGGTATAAGAAGCAGTATCATGTGGGTATATGGCTAAAATACTATAGTTGAGTACTGTAGGTGCTGCAATAGTATTAGTATTACTAGAGGAAACCTCTTCGGCAGGAGGGTTACAAGCAGTAAATAATGAGAATAAGAGTACGATGGAGGATAAATATTTCATACGGTAAAAATAAGTAAGAAGCTCGAAATAAATGGTTAAAGCAGAGTGGCAGCAACTGTTTCCGCCCAAACCGGACTCAAAGCAACACCCATACCATTGCAGGCGGTGGCAGCAAAAACATTATCTTCTAACTGCACCAGCAGAGGTTTTTTATCTTTTGTAAAACCCATGATTCCGCTCCAGCTCTGCGCTATTGTAATGGGATCATTGAAATGTTTTTGTAGGAAATCGGATAAAACATGTCGGATAGTATCAGAACCGTTTAAGTCTGTTGTTTCTTCCGCTTCAAAATTGGCATTACGCGCACCACCTATTAATATACGATCGCCTATATTTCGCCAATAATAAAAACCTTCATCAAAATGAAAAGTGCCAATTGTTTTCAAACCGGTAATAGGGGAAGAAAGCAGTATTTGTCCGCGCCCCGGAGTAACCCAATTTTTTCCGGTAATAGCATTGGTATAAGCATTCGTAGCCAATAATAATTGGCCCGCCTTTATAGTAGCTTTATTAGTTAGCAGGATCTCTATCTGCTTATTGCTTGAATGATAGGACTCAATACCATTGCCAAATAATATTTTTACACCTCTAGCTATTAATTTTTGGGAGAGTGCATTTACCAATTTACCGCTATGAATGCCAGCTTCGCAGCGATTAAAAATAAGTGCATCAAAATTCTTCAATCCTAATATTGACAGTCGATTGCTGGCAAGTTCGAATGCATTTGTTTTTATAAAAGGAAAAACTAGTTGATTAAAATAATCGATTCTTTCGGTTAAACTTGAGTAAGCTGCATGAGAAGACAATAAGGTTTCGTAACCACCACAGGCATCATAATCAATTTCTTTTTCTTCAAATAACTGTTTTATTTTTTCAATGCCTTTATAACGCATTTCAACAATGGCGAGCATAGCATCCGTACCCATCGTAGCTTCATCGGAAATCAACTCGGTTAGACTGCCAAAACATGCGAAGCCGGCATTGCGTGTGGAAGCTCCTAATGGGGTCGGATACTTATCAAGGATCGTAATGGCAAGATGCGGGTTCTTTTGTAGTAGTTCCCATGCACTCCATAAGCCCATTAATCCGGCACCGGCAATCACTATATCGGCTTCTCGATAATATGTTGTTTGTTCCCAGTGGGATATTTGCATGGTATTTCGTTTATACGTTGAATCGGAAATGCATCACATCTCCGTCTTTAACAATATATTCCTTTCCTTCGATACGTAATTTACCATTTTCTCTACAAGCTGCTTCAGAGCCGTATTTTATAAAATCCTCGTAAGCAATTACTTCAGCCTTAATAAACCCTTTTTCAAAATCGGTATGAATAACGCCGGCAGCTTGGGGGGCTTTCCAACCCTTGTGGATCGTCCATGCTCTTACTTCCTGAACACCTGCTGTGAAATAAGTATCTAAATTGAGTAAATGGTATGTGGAGCGAATTAATCTATTTAAAGCAGGTTCCGTCATTTTATATTCTTCCATAAACATCTGCTTATCATCGGGGTTATCCATCTCGGCAATTTGCGCTTCTATGTTATTACACATTACAATGACTTCAGCACCCTCTGATGTAGCCATTGCCTTTAATTGCTCAGCATATTTATTCCCGGTATGCATAGATGCTTCATCTACATTAGCAACATAAAGAACGGGTTTATCCGTAAGTAAGAATAAATCGGCAATAGCCACTTTTTCCTCTTTGCTTAATCCCAAACCAAAAATACTTTTACCGGCTTCTAAATGATTTTTGCAGCGTTGTAGAATTTCGAATTCAGCTTTTGCTTTGGTATCACTGCCCACTCGTGCCATTTTTTCAACACGCTGCATTTTCTTTTCTACACTTTCCAAATCCTTTAATTGGAGTTCAGTTTCTATTATTTCTTTATCGCTGATAGGATTTATGGCACCTTCTTCTCTCAAAACATTTTCGTCTTCAAAACAACGAATTACATGGATAATAGCATCTACTTCCCGAATATTACCCAAAAACTTATTACCTAAACCTTCTCCCTTGCTTGCACCCTTCACTAGACCGGCAATATCTACTATCTCCATCTGTGTAGGAATAATTTTTTGCGGATTTACCAGTTCAGCAAGTTTAGTCAGGCGTTCATCGGGAACATCAACCAAGCCCACATTGGGTTCAATAGTACAGAAACGGTAGTTACTTGCCTGTGCTTTAGCGCTATTACTCACCGCGTTAAAAAGAGTTGATTTCCCTACGTTAGGTAAGCCTACGATACCTGCCTGTAATGCCATATTTTCGATTTGAGGCGCGAAGATAGGGAATAGACGGTAGACCAAAGACGATAGACTGTCTAGGATCTACCTGCTAATAATTTTTCCTTCAACAGCAATACCCCTTCCGATGCTGTAGCTTCTATAGCTTCAATTCCCAAGTTGGATGGGATAGGGGGTATCTTTTTATCGATAATAAACTTTTTCGCATGCTTTGGTGCATAGTGAATTAAACTGGCTGCAGGATAAACTTGTAAAGAAGTCCCAATCACAACAAAAATATCGGCAGCGGTAATTATTGCTGCTGCCTCTGGTAATAAAGGAACCTCTTCTTCAAACCAAACAATAAATGGCCTCAATTGTGCACCATCGGGTGCAAGATCTCCCGGTTTAATATCTCCAATAATTTCATAAGTGATATTTTTATTTCGTTCACTGCACATTTTAAAAATTTCTCCATGTAAATGCAAGACGTTAGTACTGCCGCCTCGCTCGTGTAAATCGTCAATATTTTGTGTGATAATGGTTACATCAAACTCTTTTTCTAATTCAGCTAAGCCAGTATGTGCCGCATTGGGCTTGGCATTCGCCACATCTCTTCTACGCATATTATAAAAATCGAGCACCAAAGGCATATTAGCAGCCCAACCGCCAGGCGTAGCTACTTCATACACATTATACCCTTCCCATAATCCATCGCTATCACGAAAAGTTCGAAGTCCGCTTTCCGCGGAAATGCCGGCACCAGATAACACTACAATTTTCGTTTTATTACTCATATTTATTTAGTCAGTGGTCAATGGTCTACCTTCTGTCACCCTGAGCTCGTTGAAGGGCGGTCTATTATCTTTTTAAATGCAACGCTTTAGGCTGCGTGAATGCTCTTAACCCTACATAAGATAATGTACTACCGATACCCGAATGTTTTCTTCCACTCCAAGGAAGAGGGGCACTCACTCTATCGCAACAATTCCAGTAGCCTGTTCCTGAGTTCATCTTATTTAAAATGTTACGCGCTCTTTCTTCGTCGCTAGCATACACACCCGCAGTCAATCCAAATGCTGTATCATTCATTTTTTCAATAGCTTCTTCATCATCTTTTACCACGGAGATACCTATAACCGGACCAAAACTTTCTTCTTTCATTACCAGCATATCATGTGACACATTGGTTAACACTGTAGGCTCAAAATAATATCCCTTTCCGGCTATTCTTTTACCACCGCTTAGTATGGTTGCACCTTTTTCTACAGCATCACTAATTTGATTTTCAAGAAGCGAAATTTGTTCTGCTCTGCTAAGTGGACCCATATAAACACCCTCTTCGAAGGGATTACCTATCTTCCACGACTTTACTTCTTTTACAAATGCATCGATATAGGCATTTGCTATTTTTTCATGCACATAAATCCTTTCTACCGCACAACAGCTTTGCCCATTATTATAAAATGCACCATCCGCAGTGGCAGCAGCTACTTTTTCAATATCATGAATATCATCGGCAATATAGAGTGGGTCTTTGCCGCCTAACTCACACTGACAAACAACCATTTTTTTGGCTACTTTTTCATAAATGTATTTGCCGGTTGCATAGGAACCGGTGAAAAAATAACCATTAAAAGGTAAGTTTAGTAAATACTCCCCAACATCTTTGGCTCCAATGGCTACTTTAAAACAATTTTCCGGAATCCTGGCAGCATAAAGTAGTCGTTGAATATGCAGACCGGTTAGCGTTGCATATTCTGAAGGTTTGTACATTACCGTATTACCGGCTAATAATGCCGGAATAAACACGTTAACGCCCACTAAAAACGGATAATTCCAAGCCGAAATATTACACACCACACCCAAAGGCTCATGTACAATAATTTCTTGTAAACCTTCTGTATCAGTCATTACTTCATTACTCAAGTATTTGTCGGCATTCTTAAGCATCCAAGCTATTCGGATTCTTGCTCCGTTAATTTCATTTTTTGCCTGGGCTAAAGGCTTTCCCATCTCGCTACTTAAATCGTAAGCCAATTGTTCAGCCTCTTCCGCCAGTAAGTCTGAAAATTTGGCAAGTTTTTCAATTCTGGATGCGAGTGAAGTTAACTTCCAATGACGTTGTCCATTTGATAATTCCTTGAAAGATTGATCGAGAGATTGTTCTGTTGAACTTGCTATTTCTTGAATGAGTTCTTCCGTGGCAGGGTTAATAATTTTCATATTATAGAGCCTTATGGTATAATTCTTTAAAGTTTTCTCTGCTTACAGGTTTATGATTATTGGGATGAGCAAAATCAGCAATAGCTAAATCACTTAAGGTTTCAATATGTTCCGATTTTACGCCAATTTCTTTTAGATGATGCGGAATATTGATATCGCTATTTAATTGAAATAAATAATTTACTACTGCTTCTCCTATCTGTTCTTTTAATGCTAATACTTGTGCTATCCGTTTGAATTTATCTTCAGCGCCTGCAATATTAAATTCCATACCATAGGGTAAGTTGATGGCATTAGCTAATCCATGATGGGTATCTAATAAAGAAGAGAGTGGATGTGCCAACGAATGCACAATGCCTAATCCTTTTTGAAATGCTACTGCCCCCATTAAAGAGGCGATAAGCATATTAGCCCTAGCTTCTGGAGTTGGATTATTTACGGCGGTTTCCAATGATTGATGAATCAACGATATTCCCTCTAGTGCAATGCCTTCGCAAAGTGGATGATGCATTTTTGCCAGATAGGCTTCCATATTATGCGTGAGTGCATCCATACCTGTTGCCGCAGTGATAAAAGCTGGTAAATCGTAGGTTAGTTCGGGATCAGCAAAAATAATTTTTGCTAATAGTTTCGGAGAGAAAAGAATTTTTTTCTGGTATGTTTCATCATCCGCAATAATGGCACTTCTTCCTACTTCGCTACCTGTACCGGCTGTTGTGGGTATGGTAATAAAATGAGGAACATCATTCGTTACAAATACATCACCCCCAATTAAATCATCATATACAAATAAATCTTCTCTATGATTGACGCGTAATACAATGGATCGGGCAACGTCAATGGCAGCACCGCCGCCGATACCAATTACACAATCTCTTTTGGTATTATCCCAATAGTCGGTACCCTTGTAAACATCAGATTTAACTGGGTTTTTATGGATTTCTGAAAAAACCTCAACGGCTATGGATTGTGCAGATAGCCGGCTAATCAATTGCTTAAAAAAAGGGAGCTGTGCAACGGTTGGATCTGTAACTATTAATGGGGCCACTAATTGATGCTTTTTCAAATAGGGACCTAGTTCTTGAACTGCACCCGCACCAAAACGAATGGTAGTAGGAAAATTATATTGTAGTATACTCATATCAAATGATTTCGAAATAACGTTTTAATTCCCAATCCGTAACTGGTTTTAAATGCTGTCTCCATTCCCATTCTCTGGTAGCTATGAAATGATTGGTGAATGCGTCTCCAAAAATTTCATGGGCCAGCCCGGTTTGCTTCATTCGCGCTGTGGCTAATTCTAAAGTTGCCGGTAATCTTCCGTACTTTTCTTCTTTATATCCATTACCGGTTGTTATACTTTGTAATGTTAGTTTGTTTTCAATACCATATAAGCCGGTCCCGATAGATGCGGCAATCGCCAAATAGGGATTTACATCAGCACCCGGTACTCTTGTTTCTACTCTACAGGCATTTGCACTATTATTCAGTACCCTAATCGCAACTGTTCTGTTATCTATTCCCCATGTTAGAGTGGTTGGAGCCCAAGCACCTTCCACCAATCGTTTATAGCTATTAATTGTTGGCGCAAAGAAGGGTAGAATATGTGGTAAGCAATACAGTTGCCCGGCTATATATTGCTCCATCAATTCACTCATATTGGTGGCTGATCTTCGATCATAAAATAAATTAGTTCCACTTTCGATATCCCATAAACTTTGATGAATATGTCCGCCACAACCCGGTAAGTTTTCATGAACCTTAGCCATGAATGTAGCCATGATACCGTGTTTGTAAGCGATTTCTTTTACAGCCGTTTTAAACAATACAGCTCTATCTGCTGCCTCTAGCGCATTCGTGTAAGTAATAGCAGCCTCATAAGTTCCCGCACCTGTTTCCGTATGCAATCCTTCTATTGGAATATTAAATTTTCCAAGTTGCTCAAATAATGCAGTAAAGAAATCATTTTTTAAACTCGTTCTTAATATGGAATAACCAAACATACCCGGAGTAATGGGGGTAAGGTCTTTAAAATTTTTCTCGTGAATGGACTGTGGTGTTTCCGAAAAATTAAACCATTCAAATTCTTGTGAGCAAGTGGGTTCTAATCCTAATGATCTCGATTTGGCAATTATTTTTTTGAGTAATTGTCTGCCACATACTTCCGATGCTTCACTTTCTTTATTTAGTAATTCTCCCAGAAAAAAGGGGGTATTATCTTCCCATGGAATCCTCCGAAAACTATTAAGATCAATAGATGCGGCGGAATCGGGATAGCCTGAATGCCATCCGGTATAACTAGTATTATCGTAACAAGCATCATTCAGATCCCAACCGTAGATAACATTACAAAAACTCGTTTTATTTTCTAAGGCACTGAAGAATTTATCTGTAGTAATATACTTGCCTCTCAAAATACCATCAATATCGGCATAAGCAATTTTTACTTTACCCCCCGGGTGATTTCTTACATAAGAAAGAATAGCTGCTTGATCCATTGTTTTTTATTTAAACTTTATTTCGATTGATGAATATAAAAACTAAGAAGCAAAAGATCACAACACTGATAAAAATCGTAAATAAAACTGAATTATACCATACCATCGTGAGTAAAGAGAGGGTTCCTATACTGATAGCCAAGATAGGAGAATATGGATAGAAAGGAACAACAAAAGGTCGCTCTAATAAAGGCATTTTTTTACGAAGTACTATTAAAGAAAACATCGAAAGAATATATAAAGATAGGGCAGCAAATACAGCAATAGTGATGATTTCAGCTGTTTTGCCGGTTAGTAAAATACCTATGCCCAAAAACATATTTAATAATAGCGCATTGGCCGGGGTTTGAAATCGGCGATGAATTTTTCCGAAAACGGCCGGGAAGCATTTCATTTTACTGAATTCATAATTTGCTCTTCCGGCAGATAAAATAATACCGTGGAAGGATGCTACTAAACCTGCAATACCGGCGATAACAAAAGCAATATGTATAAAACTTTCGGATGGTCGTACTTGTGCCAGAGCTAGTGGTAGAGGGGCATCCGATATATTGCCGGTAGCATCATATACAATTTTTTCCCATCCGCTTATACCTACAGAAGCTGTAAAACTGAGTATGCAAACAATAATGAGGGTTAATAAAGCAGCTCCAAAACCACGAACCAAGGTTTTTTTAGGATTGATGGTTTCTTCGGCAACATTAGCAACTCCTTCAATACCTAAAAAGAACCAAATAGCAAATGGGATGGAGGCAAAACTGCCTTGCCAACCCTGCGGTAAAGAATTAGATGAAAAAGCCTTCCAAGAAAAATAGGGTAAACAAATGATTGCGAAAATGAGTAGGGAGACTAGCGAAATAATAGTAACACTTAATTCAAATTTTGCGGCAAGTTGTACACCATAGATATTAATAGCTGTAAAAAAAATATAGGCTCCAATGGCAATAGTAAGGGGAGACAACTGAGGAAGAAAAATATGCATATAAGATCCGATACCCAATGCAATAGCGGGGGGAGCGAAAATAAATTCAATATTCTGAGATAAGCCTGCAATAAAACCCCAACGAATCCCCAATGCTTTATTCGCATAATCAAAGGCGCCACCTGCTTTTGGAATGGCACAGGCTAATTCTGCGTAACCAAAAGTAAAACAAGCATAGAGAATTATGATGAGTATGGTGGCAACTGCAAATCCATAACTACCTCCTTTTTCAAGCCCCAAATTCCAGCCGAAAAACATACCTGAAATAACATAACCCACACCCAAGCCCCAAAGCATTAATGGGGTGATAGATCGGCTTAATGTGGGTTGTTGTTGCAATGCTGATTTTTAAACGGTGGTGTTTGCCATCTCCAAAACAATTTCCCATTCATTGGGTGTAACGGGTTGTACCGATAATCTACCTAGCTTCACCAATGCCATATTTGCTAAAGCCTTATTATTTTTTATTTGTGCTAATGTAACAGGTTGTTTCAATTTTTTATATGGCTTTAAATCTACTACTACCCAGGCTTCTTCCTCTGTAGTTGGGTCTTGATAGGCTTCCTTTACAACTTTGGCAATACCTACAATTTCCATACCCTCATTACTGTGATACCAAAAAACAAGATCGCCTTTTTTCATGGCACGGAGATGATTTCGTGCGGCATAATTGCGCACCCCATCCCAAAAAGTTTGTTTATCTTTTTCAAACTGCTCCCAACTGTATTTGAAGGGTTCTGATTTTACAAGCCAGTAGTTCATTTTTTAAATTTTAGTCAGTGGTCAATTGTCATTTGTTAATGTTTGTTTATGTCACCCTGAGCTTGTCGAAGGGCGGTCTCCTCTGTCTGAAAAGCAATCCCAAATGTCTTCAACTCCTTCAATACCGGTTCATAAATTTCAGGAAGAATAGGGATATATAAGCCTGATAATTTAATTTTTTCTTCTAATACCAATACAGCTGAGATACCCAGGGGAAGCCCTACTGTCTTAGCCATGGCCGTTTTTATACCATCTTCTCCTTTTACCAATAAACTGCTGGTAAGTGTATAAGGTTCACCGTTGATACTATAGTCGATCTCATGAAGCATTAGGATCATGTCTTTATCATCCGGCTGCAACGCTAATTTCGTTTCCAGCAAATATTGTAGTACGGTAGCATGGCTGCAAATACCTTTGTGCAGTTTTCTATTGTCGTTCCATCCCAGTTCTTCCAATTGCGACTTTAAAATTGGGTTATCCACAGGTATATTATTTTCTGCGAAGCCTTTTTGAAGAAACTCGCTTATAGTAAACCGATCGGTATCGAATTGGCGTTCATCTGAACATAATCCTGCCTCGATTAATTTTTGCCATCCACTACAAAAATCGGGGTAGCGAATAGTGGTGCGGATAAAATCAGTAGTTTCTTCTAATCCATATAGTGTAATATAGGAAAGTGAATCGCGATTAGGATAATAAGATAGTGAGCCGACAGAAGGAAAATTAATTTTTCCTCCGTAAGAAAAAATTTGCTGATAGGGAACTTGTACAACTTCTTTCTGCTTTCTATAAAGGGCACCTGCAGAGCCTGCTGTGACTATATTTCGGGGGTTCCAACTAATCTTGTAATGCCAGGCATTGGTATCACTTTCAGGGGCTATTAAACCTCCGCAATGGGAACGGAAAGATTGAATGGTTCCACCCTTTGATTTGATATCTCGGATGAGCTCCATAGCACTCATATGATCGATCCCTGGGTCGAGTCCCATTTCTCCTAGAAAAAATAGATTTTTACTTCGAATGTCTTTTTCTAAACTTCTAATTGATTCGTCTATGTAGGATGCAGTAAGCAAGTTTTTTGATAATGCTAAGCAGTCCTTGGCCACTAAAAAATGTAGCTGAGGGGGTAAGAGAGAAATAACAATATCTGCTTTAGCGATGATTTTTTTTCTGGCTAATTCATCTTTGATATCCAGGGCTAATGGATGTATGTTTTCAATGTTACCGATTTTTTTTTGGAGCGTTACAATATCCGCATCGGCAATGGTAAAGTACCAGTTTTTTTGAATAATAATATGCTGTAAATAGTCGATTAATACAGATGCTGATTTACCTGCACCAATCAATAAAATATGTTTCATGCATCTACTTCAAGTGGGGAAGGTAAAATAAAGTTGCGACTATCTGAAAATCAATCATTTATATATCTTCACAACTGTGGATAAAACCCTGTAAAAACTAGCATTTTTTTGCAGGAAAACGGGCTAAAAAAGCTATCTTCGCCAGCCTCTGTAAAGAAGAGATGTGGCGATATATTGCCTTTATCATTTAATGAACGAAAAAAGTACATGGAAGAGAATTTGCAGCCTGAAAAAACAAACGACAACGATCGGATTATTCAAGTAAATATTGAAGAACAAATGAAAACCGCCTACATCGATTATTCGATGTCGGTGATAGTAGGTAGGGCATTGCCGGATGTACGCGATGGATTTAAGCCGGTTCATCGTAGGGTATTATATGCCATGAATGAATTGGGAAATAACAGCAATAAACCTTTTAAAAAATCGGCGCGTATTGTGGGTGAAGTGATGGGTAAATATCACCCACACGGTGATAGTGCTATTTATGATACTTTGGTTCGTATGGCTCAGGATTGGACGATGCGATATACCTTGGTAGACAGGCAGGGTAACTTTGGTAATCAGGATGGTGATCCACCCGCAGCCATGCGTTATACTGAGGCTCGTTTACAGCGAATTGCGGAAGCCATGCTTGATGATATTGAGAAAGAAACGGTCGATTTCCAACTTAATTTCGATGATTCTCTAGAAGAGCCTTCCGTTCTTCCAACCCGTATCCCGCAACTCTTAGTAAATGGATCTTCCGGGATTGCTGTTGGTATGGCTACTAATATGATGCCACATAATTTGAGTGAGGTTATTGATGGTTGCATTGCCTATATTGAAAATAGACATATCCCGATTGAGGAATTGATGCAATATGTAAAAGCGCCGGATTTTCCAACAGGTGGTGTAATCTATGGTATGGAGGGTGTTCGGCAAGCTTTACTAACCGGTAGAGGAAGGGTAGTGGTACGTGGTAAATGTAATGTAGAAACCAAGTCTAATGGAAGAGAACAAATTGTAATTACTGAAGTACCTTATCAAGTGAGTAGAGATGTGCTGACAGATCGAATTGGACAGTTAGCTAACGAGAAAATCATTGATGGAATTGCAGATGTAGGTAACCAAAGTAATAAAGACGGTACCCGTATTGTTGTAGAGTTGAAGAAAGATGCCGTTGCGCAAGTAGTTATTAATTTATTGTATAAGCATACAGAACTACAAACCAGTTATGGTATCAATAACGTAGCGTTGAGTAAAGGCCGACCAAAAATCATGAACCTCCGCGATTTAATTAGTGAGTTCATTGAGTTTAGGATGGATGTGGTGATTAGAAGAACAAAATTTGAATTACGCAAAGCTGAGGAAAGAGCACATATTTTAGAAGGATACCTAAAAGCACTTGATCATTTAGATGAAGTGATTAGATTGATTCGCGCAAGCCGTACTCCGGAAGAAGCGAAAGATGCTTTAATGCAAAAAAGCAGGGAAGAAAAATGGTATTTAAATCAAAGCTTATTTGCAGATATCGATAATCAATTATATACACAGGAAGAAGGATTATCGGAAGCGCAAGCGAAAGCCATACTGGAATTGCGTTTACAGCGATTAACCGGGATGGAGCGAGATAAAATTGTAGAGGAATTCACAGAACTTATTAATACGATCAAGCGCTTAAAAGCCTTATTGGCAAGTGAAGACTTAAGATACGATTTGATCAAAACTGAACTTTTAGAGGTAAAAGAAAAATTTGGAGATGAACGTAAAAGTGAAATTCAATATCTGGCGGATGAAATGCGTATCGAAGATTTGATTGAAGAGGAAGATGTGGTGATTACGATTTCACATTTAGGCTATATTAAGCGAACCGCAGCATCTGAATATCGTCAGCAAAGAAGAGGCGGTAGGGGAGCCGTTGGTTCTAAAACAAGAGAAGAAGATTATGTAGAACATTTGTTTGTGGCTTCTACGCACGATACCATGTTATTCTTCACCGAAAAAGGGAGATGCTTTTGGTTAAGAGTGTATGAAATTCCGGAAGGAGAAAAACAAAGTAAGGGAAGAGCCATTCAAAATCTGATTCAATTGCCGGGTGATGATAAAGTAAAAGCCATTATCGATGTTAAGAAACTGGATGATAAAGATTTTGTACAAGAACACTATATCGTTCTTTGTACCAAAAAAGGAATCATCAAAAAAACCTCACTGGAAGATTTCAGTCGACCACGCGCAACGGGTGTAAATGCAATAACCATTATAGAAGGAGATGAGTTATTAGAAGCCCGAATGACGAATGGGAAAAGTGAAATCATGATGGCAGTAAAAAGTGGTAGAGCTATCCGTTTCCAGGAAGAAAAAGTTAGAGCAACGGGCAGAGGGGCTATCGGTGTTGCCGGTATTGAAGTTGATGATGAAAAAGATGAAGTGGTTGGTATGATTTGTGTGAATAAAGAAGATACAGAACGAACTATTTTAGTGGTAAGTGAGAAAGGATTTGGTAAACGAACAGCTATTGATGAATATCGGATTACGAATAGGGGCGGTAAGGGGGTAAAAACAATTAATGTAACTGAAAAAACCGGAAGCTTAGTAGGAATTTTATATGTAAAAGAGGTAGAAGATTTGATCATAACATGTAGATCAGGTATTACGATTCGTACTGGTATACAAGATATTAGGGAGGCAGGAAGAGCTACTCAGGGTGTGAAATTGATAAAATTAGACGACACAGACGAAATTGCAGCCATATCTCAAATTGAAGAACAAACAGAAGATATTAAAGAAGATGAGCTACCGGAAACAGATACGCCTCAATCTTAAATTTCATTAACTTAGTAAACTATTAACTTAATAACTAAATAACCCCATATGAAGTATTTCTTTTCCTTACTACTTGCTGCCGTTTCATTAGCACAAGCAACAGCACAGGATGTAAAAAAAGTACAAACCATGTTTTTGTTAGGTAAAATTGAAGATGCCAAAACAGAACTCGATAAAGTAGTAGCCGATCCTAAAAGTGTTGGTAAGCCCGATACTTGGTATTGGAAATCTCGTATATATGCCAATCTTTATGCAACAGAAGCTACGAAAGCAAAATATCCGAATGCTAAATCAGAAGCCGATGAAGCTTTTAAAAAATATGTTCAACTCGATCCCACATTTGCCCTGGTAAAAAGCAACGGACCAAACGGTTTCTTCGATATGTATTCTTCCGCTTTTAATCAAGGTCTTGCAGACTTCAAAGCGAAGAATTGGGAAGCTGCTGCAAAAGATTTTGAAGCTGCAGTTTATTACAGTGATTTCATTTTTAAAAATAAATGGTCAAGTTCTGCAGCGCCTTTTGATACAACTTCAATTCTGTATGCTGGCTATTCTTATCAAAATGCACAAAAAGCCAATGAAGCCGTTAAATTTTATTCTCGTTTAGCGGAATCAAAAGCTAATGGAGAGGGCATTGCGGATGCATATAAATTTATCGTTGATCATTACACCAAACAAAAAGATAAAGCTAATTTCGATAAGTACCTGGCTTTAAGTAAAGAATTGTACCCTAAAGAAAATTGGGAAGATTTCGAGATTCAGTATATCGATCAGAATTTGGATTTAAAAGAAAAAACTGATTTGTACGATAAATGGGATGCTGCCGGAACCATGTCGGAGAATCAATATATCATGTTCGGAGATGAATTTGTGAACGTAAAGCATAAAGAAACAGATTCATCTATTCATGATAAATATACTCGTAAAGGAATTGAAGCTTTTAAGAAAGCTTTTACAAAAAATGCTCAAAATGCATTAGCAGCTTATAATGTAGGTGTTACTTATTACAATTTCTTTAATGAAGAGGATGATAAATATGCGAATAATATTCGTGCTTTACAACAGTTGAATGCGAATAAACCGGTTGAGAAAGATCCTAAGAAAAAAGTTGCGGCTGAAGCAAAATTCAAAGAGCAAACAGATGCTATCAGAAAATTAAATCTTGATATAGAGAAGAAAGCAATAGAAAATGCTGACCTAGCTATTGAATGGCTAAATAAAGCTTTTGTTGTATTAAAAGACAAAGAAAAGCGTTCAACTACTGAAAAAAGCGTAATTAATAAGTCTGTTGATTTTCTTGCTAACCTATATCAATACCGAGCCAATAGAACCAGAGGTAAAGATCAGAAAGCTTCAGATGCTTTTGATGCTAAGTTTAAAGAATTTGATGCATTGCACGGAAAATACTAAATAGTAATGTGATACAAACCCCGTTCGAAAGACGGGGTTTTTTATTGTTTATTTTCTTGAGAATCTTACGATTTGGTAACATACACATGTAGTAAAACTGGTTAACTTGCTAGTAATCCAAACCCCATACAATGAAACGAAGAGGATTCTTAAAAACCACATTACTATCTAGTTTCGGCACATTTGCTGGCGGACAATTACTTGGAAAAGAAAACTGGCTAGAGAATATTAATATTGCAAAACAACCCAATTTACTTCGTTTTATAGTGGCATCAGACGGGCATTATGGCCAGCCTAATACAGACTATAAAATATTTCACCAGGTATTTATTGATCAGGTAAACGATATACACGCTCACAATCCACTCGATTTCTGTGTAATTAATGGAGACGTAATCCACGATAACCCGATCTTTCTCAAAGAAGCGAGATCTGTTCTCAATCAACTTAAAATCCCTTTTTATGTAACACAAGGTAACCACGATAGGTGTACACCTGCAGTGTGGGAGGAAACCTGGGGAATACCTCTTAATCATGCCGTTGAAGTGAAAGATCAAGTACTGTTACTAGCCACCACATCCAATGAAAAAGGAGAATATCTATGTGCCGATTTGAATTGGTTCCAGGAGCAGTTGGAAAAATACAAGGATAAAAAAGCGATTTTCATATTTCTTCATATTACACCGGAAAAATGGACCGATAATGGGGTTTCATGTGAATCACTACATGCATTGTTTGCCGGGCATAAGAATATCGTCGTAGTATTTAATGGACATGATCACGATCAAGATCATTTCCGGTACAAGAATAATATTCCTTTTTTATTCGATGGACATTTGGGCGGCAGTTGGGGAGTAAATTATCGCGGGTTTCGTTTAGTAGAGTATAAAGAAAACCGACAGCTTTATACTTGCATCATGAATCCATCTGTTCGAATTAACGAAGCATATTTTTAAATCAATCCATTCTAAAGATTAGGGGGTAACATACGATGTGATTGTTAGTCAATAATATTACTTAACATAACGATTTGTTATAAGATTAGTGTATTACCTTCGGGTTTGCTATATTGCGATTTTAAAATGTATTAGATAAGTGCTATAAGCTTTAAAATCGCAATATAGCAAACCCGCCCTGTCCGTTCTTGCGGACACACTAAAGGTTAATACACGTTTATTATAACTGAATATTATGTCTAAGTGTGGTAGGGCTGTGGTGCGAAAATGGTAATTTCTTACAGCATTTTCAGCACGGGATGGCAGAAAGGGTTTAAAGAAAAAAAAGAAAAGGATAGCGAGGGAAACGAGCAAATTAATACTCTCACAATGTTAGATTTAGAATATCTAATTTTAAAAGAATATCATTTTCGTAAAGAATTTAATACCGATGAATTTCATAATTATTTTAAATACTTATATAGAGGGATATTTTCTTTAGATGAGATAAAAAAAGCATTAGGGGATTTACATTCAAGAAATTATTTAGAAACAACAAATGGAAAGTTTCACACTTTAAACATAACAGATGACGGAGAGCGTTTTTATAGTTTAAATGAAGGAACATTAAAATGGATTGGATTTTATAAAGAAATTTTCAAAGATTACGATACAACTATCATCAATTTGATGAAATCTAAATACCCAACTATTTACAATGAAATATGGGAAAAATATAGAATAGCAGGGTGTGATTTAGAATCTATAAAAACGGTATTTGTTCAAGATTTGTTGCGTGAAGTAGAACGTTTACCTGCTGAAAAACCGCAATACCAACCAAATAAAATACATCCAACAATTACCATTTCTAAAATGATAGTTTTTTGTTGGAACATAATATCTAAAAACCCATTGATTTCTACTGTCATTGGTGGAATAATTGCTACCCTTATATTAAAGCACTATAAGATTATTTAATCTTCTCTATTACATTCCCTAAAATAGAAGCGTGGGCTTTTTTCTTTAAATCCTTTCCGTGCCTACTTAACATAATGTTAATTATAAGTAATTTAGAATTTTCGTTAGCGTCAGACGCTATTTGGTAATTCATTGATTATCAGTATATTTAAGCGTCAGACCCTTTAAACTAATAATATGAACCCTATTCCTCGTCGTCAATTTATCAAACAGTCCAGCGCAACCTCATTAGCTATCGGAGCTTCATTATCCGGAATTAAAGCGTTTGCATCAGAGCGATCTTCTAAAGTAAGACTTGGGATTATAGGTGTTGGATTACGCGGACAAAACCATCTCGAAATGATGCTCAATCGATCAGATGTTGATATTATCGCCATGGCTGATCCGAATCCAATCATGATGGGAACCGCACAACAAATCATCACCAAATCCGGTAAAAAGGCTGCTGTTGAATATGGCAATGGAAATTATGCTTATCGAGACTTATTGAAACGTTCTGATATTGACGCCGTTATCATTGCTACACCCTGGGAATGGCATGCTCCACAAGTTATTGACGCACTAACAGCCGGTAAAATTCCGGGCGTGGAAGTATGTGGTGCTATAAAACTGCAAGATTGCTGGGATATGGTAAATGCCAGCGAGAAAGCGAAAATACCCGTAATGGTATTGGAAAATGTATGCTATCGCAGGGATATTTTGGCTGTATATAATATGGTACGTAAAGGCTTATTCGGTGAGATTTTACATGTACAAGGCGGCTATCAGCACGATTTAAGGGGTGTAAAATTCAATGATGGTGTAACCCCTTATAACTCCGGAGTTGAATTCGGAGCAAAAGGTTTTAGCGAAGCTGCCTGGAGAACAGCACACTCTGTAAATAGAAATGGGGATCTCTACCCTACGCACGGACTAGGTCCCGTAGCAATGATGATCGATATAAATCGAGGGAACAGACTTACCCGCTTATCATCTGTATCAACCAAAGCAAAAGGTTTACATAAATATATAGTTAACCATCCTAAAGGCGGTGAAAATCATCCAAATGCAAAAGTTAATTTTAAATTAGGAGATATTGTTACAACCCAAATTCAAACGATCAATGGGGAAACAATAGTACTTACGCATGATACCAATTCTCCTCGCCCCTATAATATTGGTTTTCGCGTGCAGGGAACTGAAGGGCTTTGGCAAGATAATCATGCAGGTGAATTTTCTGCGGGCATGATTTATATTGAAGGCAAATCTGCCAAAAGTCACCAATGGGAGAATACGGAAAAATGGTTGAAGGAATATGACCATCCGCTTTGGAAAAAATATGAAAACGATGCTGCCGGTGCCGGTCACGGAGGTATGGATTTCTTTGTAGATAATGCCTTTATTGAATGCGTAAAACGCGGTATTAATTTCCCGTTGGATGTATATGACTTAGCTACCTGGTATGCCATCACTCCTTTGTCGGAAAAATCTATTGCAGAAGGTGGACAAGTTCAGGAAATCCCTGATTTTACCCGTGGTAAATGGCAGCAACGCAAACCCGATTTCTGTATGGGAGACTTTTAAGGATACAATTCTTCAAATAGCTCTAATAATCGATGTTGATTCAATGCTCTTTTCAAGTTTTGATCCTCCTTGTTTTGTCCGTAATAGATATCATATTCCAAATAGTCGGTTAGAAATCGCAATGCTTGCATATACATCATAATTCTACCAAATAAATAGAAATTATCTGATTCGAATGAGCTAATTTCATTTTCTAACCCGGCTTTATATCCCTGTTCAATGGCTTTTACATAAGCATCTCTAATGAAAATGACATCAAGATCCGTTTCTTCCTCACTCACATTTGCAATATAAGTTCGAAGCATATCCCCAAGATCACTCAATAAATACCCTGGCATGATGGTATCTAAATCAATAACAGTTACCCCCTTCCCTGCTGCATCAAATAAAACATTACTAATTTTTGTGTCGTGATGCATCACCCTTTTTTTGGAATCCTTATGTGTGATAAAATATTCATAAGCGTTAACAATATCCATACGCTCTAATACCTCTTTAATTAAAGCAGATGCTTTTGTTTTTCGAATACCATTATTGGCATTTACTGCTTGTTCAAACTGATGATATCTAAGTTGCAGATCATGAAAGCGTGGTATGGTTTCATGTAGTGTTGCTAACGGAAATCCGGTTAGCTTTTTTGTGAAAAGGGCAAACTGATAAGCTGCTTCATACGCTTCATGTGGGGAGGAAGTAGTTTGTATGGTATGTGTATTGTTAATAAAAGGAAATACACGAAATACTAAGTCTTCCTGCTTAAATAAACATTCACCGTTTTGTTGAGGTACGGGATGTGTAAATAAATAATCAGGAAATACATTTTTTAAATAGTTACCAACTTTACTAATATTATCGGCAATAGCGTCTACATCTTTAAAAACACTCGTATTTAATTGCTGTACAATAAAATCTCCTCTTTGTGTTACAACTTTAAAAGTGCTATTGATCAATCCACTTTGAATAGGTTTGATCTCAGAGATGATAAGATCATAAGCGGTTGCAATTTTTTCCCATTCTATATTCAACATCATTAAATGTAATACAATTCATACATTCGATACACAAACTTTATATTTTGAAAAAAGATAGAAGAAAATTTCTGCAGCTGAGTTCATTGGGATTAGGATCCATGATCATGAAACCCTTTAGTGGTAAAGCTTCCAACGAAATATTACAAAAGCCGATTGTTATTTCTACTTGGGATGCGGGCATTCGGGCAAATATAGCTGCATGGGAAATTTTACAACAAAACGGTCGTGCACTTGATGCTGTAGAAAAGGGGGTTATGGTTACCGAAGCAGAACGCAATTGTTGCGTTGGATTAGGTGCTAACCCGGATAGGGATGGTAAGGTAACACTCGATGCCTGTATTATGGATGAAAACTTCAATTGCGGATCTGTAGTATTTTTAGAAAGAATCAAGCACCCTATTCATGTAGCCAGATTGGTGATGGAAAAAACGCCACATGTAATGCTTGCCGGAGAAGGCGCTCAGCAATTTGCTGTATCTCAAGGTATCCCATTAGAAAAGCAGGAACTCTCCAAAGAGGCGAAAAAAGAATATGAGCAATGGTTAAAAAAAACGGAGTACAAACCGGTAATAAATATCGAAAACAAACAGATTGCTGCTCCTGAGAAATTATCAGATGGTTCTTTTAATCATGATACTATTGGCATGATCGCCCTTGATGCAGCCGGTAATTTAAGCGGTAGCTGTACCACTAGCGGCATGGGTTTCAAAATGCGGGGTAGAATAGGCGACTCCCCTATCATTGGAGCAGGATTATATGTAGATAATGAAATAGG
Source organism: Sediminibacterium sp. (assembly GCA_017537025.1). Taxonomy (GTDB): domain Bacteria; phylum Bacteroidota; class Bacteroidia; order Chitinophagales; family Chitinophagaceae; genus Sediminibacterium. The sequence continues at coordinate 49,150 of JAFWCB010000007.1, read as the reverse complement.
AGCTGCGGTAGCAACCGGACAAGGAGAAGACATCATCCGTGTTGCGGGTGCCCATAGCACGGTTACTTATATGCAACAAGGTTTTTCACCGGAAGATGCTTGTAAAAAAGTGTTAGAAAAATTATTGAAAATAAAAGGTAGTAAAGCAAAAGATATTCAAGCTGCCATCATTGCTATCAGTAAAACAGGTGAAGTGGGCGCTTATGCATTACAAAAAGGATTTAGTTATGCTGTTTGTGATGCCAATGGAAAAAATAGATTGATCAATGCAAAATTTTTAATATAAGATGAGCAGATTATTAGAAATATGTGTATTCAATGTGGCTACCGCTATCGCTGCAGAAAAAGCGGGTGCAAACAGACTTGAATTATGTGAAAACTATAGCAATGGCGGAACAACACCTTCCTATGGCTATTTAAAAACGATCCGTGAAAAAATTAGTATCCCTGTTTTTCCGATGATTCGTCCGCGTGGTGGCGATTACTTTCACTCAGTAGATGAAATTGAAATCATCAAAAAAGATATTTTACTCAGCAAAGAATTAGGGTTTGAAGGAGTTGTTTTCGGCTTATTAGATCAAGATGGATCTATCGATAAAGAAAATACAGCCCGGCTGGTTGATCTTGCTTATCCTTTAGAAGTAACTTTTCATAGAGCTTTCGATAGATGTATTGAACCCTTACAAGCACTGGAAACTATTATTGAGTGCGGATGCACCAGATTATTAACAAGCGGACAACAACCCAAAGTAACATCGGGTTTAGCCCTTGTAAAAGAACTGGTTGATGCAGCGGCCGATCGAATCATAATCATGCCCGGAAGTGGATTGAATAGTAAAAATGTAGGTGATATTCTTGCTGCGACCAATGTAAAAGAAGTACATACATCCGCACGCATAAGGGTTGCTTCTTCTTCAACCTACAAAAATGAAAATATCCCCGAAGACTATGATCTTGATTTTGTAGATGTGGAGGAAATAAAATTGCTTCGGCTTCGACTTCGCTCAGCCTCCGCCTAACCCTATCTACTATTCCCTATCCCCTATACCTTACACCCTACCCCTTACCCCCTAATACAGCATCCTCACTTTAATCGTATGCTTCACTTCGCGTAATAATTCCAATGCTTGTTTCGAGAGTTTTTTATCAATATCTAAAACCACATATCCAATACTGTCGTTGGTTTTGAGGTATTGTCCAACTATATTGATATTGTTCTTAGATAAGGCAGTATTTATGGCACTTAATACCCCCGGTACATTATGATGGGTATGTAAAATGCGATGTGCTCCTTCAATCGGTGGTAAAGCAATGGAAGGTACCGTATGTGAGCCATTTGTAATACCACGCTCCAGGTATTGGAATAATTTGATACTTACATCTTCTCCAATATTTTGTTGTGCCTCTTCTGTTGATCCACCAATATGAGGGGTGAGTAATACATTCTTTAAACCCTGTAAAGGATTTTCAAAACGATCCCCATTTTTTTCAGGCTCCCAGGGAAAAACATCAATAGCAGCACCACTTACATGTTCTTCCTGTAAGGCAATTGCGAGTGCTTTTAAATCAACTACTTCTCCCCTCGCATAATTTATTAAAATGGCACCTTGTTTCATCTGTTTAATAGCCGCCTTATTAATCAGGTTTTTTGTTTGATCCGTTTCGGGAACATGTAAAGAAATAATATCTGCTTGTTGTAATACTTCTTTCATATTTTTTGCAGCGGTAGCATTACCCAATGGCAGCTTCGTTTCTGTATCATAAAATAATACTTTCATCCCCAAAGCCTCAGCCAATACACTTACCTGAGAACCGATATTTCCATAACCAATCAAACCAATTGTTTTACCGCGTAATTCAAAACTTCCTTTTGCCTCCTTCATCCATATACCATCATGCGCTGCTTTGTTTTTATCCGGTATTCTCCTGATAAGCATTACTGCTGCCCCAATTACTAATTCTGCTACACTGCGTGTGTTACTATACGGAGCATTAAAAACAGCAATACCCGCTTTGGTAGCAGCTTGCAGATCAACTTGATTAACACCAATACAAAAGCAGCCGATGGCCTGTAATTTTTTTGCGGCCTCCAACACTTTTTCTGTAATGATGGTTTTGGAGCGAATACCTAATAAGTGTACATCTTTAACAGCTTTTATTAAATCTTCTTCAGATAAAGCACCACTTATTTTTTTTACATTGGTATACCCATTCTGCTTGAATTGCTGTACTGCTTTTTCACTGATATTCTCCAGAAAAAGAATATTTATTTTTTCTTTGGGATAACTGGTGATTGCCTCTTTGCTCATAGTTGCAAATTAAGTGTTTATTGTATTCACAACCTTTGCTTAGTTTTCCACGACGGTTGGCTATGCTATTGGCTGCCATTATCTTTGTCGTTTTTCACAATGTAAGATTAATGCAGCGTTCGATGATTATTCACCTACTATCGTTTTTGTTGATGGCTTGTGGTGCCTCTTCTCCTAAGCAATCTGATACCACTATTATCGGTCAAAAAGTTCAGTTTAGTTCCTTGAGCGAAAAAGCAAAAGCTTATTATGCAGATGCTATCCGCCCTTTATATGAAAAACAACTACTCAGATCAGGCTTTAACGGGGCTATTTTATTTGCTAAAAATGGGGAAATTGTATTTGAAGACTACCGTGGAGATATTAATTTTAAAACCAAAGAACCCATAACACCCACCACTCCTTTTCATTTAGCCTCTATTTCAAAAACATTTACAGCCATGACGATTTTACGACTCATGGAGCAGGGGCGAATTAGTTTGGAAGATCCGGTATACAAGTACTTAAGCGGATTCCCATATACTTCTATCACGATTAAAAATTTACTATCGCATAGAAGCGGATTACCAAAATACGACCATTTTATGTCGGGTACCAGAGCCATTGTAACCCGTAGGAAAAATCGGCGAGGTAAGTGGGTGAAACGTACTAGTTATATAACAGATCCGATATCGGTAACAGGCTTAAGTACAAATGCCGATGTATTGAAGTACCTCAATCAAATACAACCCCCACTTGAATCGCAGCCTAATAAAAGATACCATTACTGTAATACCAATTACGCACTACTCGCATTAATTATTGAAAAAATAACTGGACAAACCTATCCCCAGTATCTTAAAGACAGTGTTTTTACGCCATTAGGAATGCAGCATAGTTATGTGTTCTCCCTAAAAGATACGGCCAATTATGTACCCTCATATAATTATAATAAATCGCCCTTCAAGCTCGAAAAATTAGATTGTATCTATGGCGATAAAAACGTTTATAGCACCGTAAGAGACCTATTAATATGGGATCGAGCCCTGTATCAGGGTACTTTCATAAAACCTGAAACCTTTGCTTTGTCGATCGAACCCCAAAGTAATGAAACCCGTGGAATCCGTAATTATGGACTTGGATGGCATTTGGTTATAGATCCTCCCAACCCTACAATTGTTTATCATAACGGTTGGTGGCATGGTAATAATACTGTTTTTAGAAGATTAATTGCCGATACGGCTACTGTTATTGTACTTGGAAACAAGTTTAACCGGAATATCTGGTCGGCCGGTAAAATGAGCAGTGTTTTTACCGGTAGAGTAGATACTACAGGCATGGAGGAATAATAAAAGCTTTAATCCATCGTTTTTATAGCCACTCAAAGGGTTTAAACCCTATTTTTGCGAAACTTGACTAATTAATTATTTGAACAATTGCTTATGAACAATTTGTTTTATGCCGTTCCCGCGATGGGAATTCTAGGATTGATTTACACTTTTATTAAGTTTGGTTGGGTAGCCAAACAAGATGCGGGTAACGACCGTATGAAAGAAATCAGCAATTATATTGCTGAAGGTGCCATGGCTTTCTTAAAAGCAGAATGGAAAATACTCGGATATTTTGTTGCTATTGTTGCCCTATTATTAGGGGTAATGGCTAATAGCAATCCACATTCTCATTGGAGTATTGCTATTTCTTTTGTATTTGGAGCAGTATGTAGTGCAGTTGCCGGTTATATCGGTATGAGTATCGCTACTAAAGCGAATGTAAGAACTGCACAAGCTGCGAGAACAAGCTTATCAAAAGCTTTGAATGTTTCTTTTACCGGTGGTGCAGTTATGGGCTTAGGTGTATCGGGTTTAGCGGTACTGGGCTTGGGCGCCGTATTCTTAATTTTAAAACAAGTATTTGCTCCGGGAGCAGCTGCCGATTCTGCCGAAATGCTTAAAACCATTGAGGTATTAACAGGTTTTTCCTTAGGTGCTGAATCTATTGCCCTGTTTGCACGTGTAGGTGGTGGTATCTATACCAAAGCCGCCGATGTAGGTGCCGATCTAGTAGGTAAAGTGGAAGCAGGTATTCCCGAAGATGATCCCAGAAACCCGGCTACTATTGCCGATAATGTGGGTGATAATGTGGGTGATGTGGCAGGTATGGGTGCCGATTTATTTGGTTCTTATGTAGCTACCGTATTAGCAACGATGGTACTTGGACAAGAAACGCATTCGGTAGATAATTTTGGTGGATTTGCCCCGATTTTGTTACCTATGTTAATTGCCGGTGTTGGTATTATTTTCTCCATAATCGGAACTTTATTTGTTCGTATCAGTGATAATGCCGGTATCAATACAGCTACCGTTCAGAAAGCCCTTAACATGGGTAACTGGGGTTCTATTATACTAACGGCAGGTGCTTGTGCGGGTTTAGTATATTATATTCTTCCTGAAACTATGCTGCTACGTGATAGTGAATTTACACGTAATGGTGTATTCGGTGCTATTGTAGTTGGGTTAGTGGTAGGAACATTAATGAGTATTATTACCGAGTATTATACCGCCATGGGTAAACGACCTGTGTTAAGTATCATCCGCCAATCTTCTACCGGCCATGCTACTAACGTAATTGGTGGTTTAGCAGTTGGTATGGAATCTACCTTTTTACCCATCCTTGTATTAGCAGGTGGTATTTGGGGTTCTTATGAGTGTGCCGGATTATATGGTGTTGCGATTGCTGCTGCAGGTATGATGGCAACAACAGCTATGCAATTAGCTATTGATGCGTTTGGCCCTATTGCTGATAACGCAGGCGGTATTGCTGAAATGAGTGAATTGCCAAAAGAAGTACGGGAAAAAACAGATGTACTGGATGCAGTAGGTAATACTACCGCTGCCACAGGTAAAGGCTTTGCTATTGCTTCAGCTGCTTTAACGTCTCTAGCATTATTTGCAGCTTTTGTAGGTGTGGCAGGTATTAAAGGAATTGATATTTATAAAGCTAAAGTATTGGCTTCTTTATTTGTTGGTGGAATGATTCCTTTTATCTTCTCTTCATTAGCTATTCGCGCAGTAGGTGAAGCAGCAATGGCTATGGTAGAAGAAGTACGTCGCCAATTCCGCACCATAGCCGGTATTATGGAAGGTACGGGTAAACCTGAATACGATAAATGCGTAGCCATTTCTACAGAAGCCTCCATCAAAAAAATGATGTTGCCGGGTGCTATCGCCATTATTTCTCCGCTTATCATTGGATTTTTATTAGGTCCTGAAGCACTGGGAGGTTTTTTAGCCGGTGCTACTGTTAGCGGGGTATTGATGGGTATGTTCCAAAATAATGCAGGCGGAGCTTGGGATAATGCTAAGAAATCTTTTGAAAAAGGGGTTGAAATTAATGGGGAGATATATTATAAAAAATCAGAACCACATAAAGCTTCTGTAACAGGAGATACTGTAGGTGATCCTTTTAAAGATACTTCCGGTCCTTCTATGAATATCTTGATCAAATTAATGTCTATCGTTTCTTTAGTTGTGGCTCCTACCCTTGCGCAGGTTCACAAAACTGAAGCAGCAAAGGGTATCGTAGAGAAAAAAATTGAAATAAAAGTAGGCGAGGCAAAAAATGATACTAGTTCTACTTCTTTAACTATTACCGGTACTGATGCTGAATTAAAAAATTTGGCTGATGCGTTAAAGGCTGATGGATTAGTTTCCGACCCTAACAATACTTCTATCGAAATTAAAGATGGTAAAATCATCATTAATGGAGCAGTACAAACTGATGAAGTATTCAAAAAGTATGAGAAATATTTTAAAGAAGCTGGAAACCAAAAAGTAAATATCAATATCTCTGAAACGAAAAAATAGCTGAAAATACACATAAAGAAAAACCCCCAACAATAAGTTGAGGGTTTTTTATTTGCAGTAAGTTTTGTTTGCTTATGAACTACCATTTATCTACTTCTTCGGTAGCGGTATCGTTCACGATAGGTGTGTTTACGGAAGATTCAGGCGCAGGTGCTGGTGCAACAGAAACAGGTTCAGCAGTACTTTCAACAGCTGTTTCAACTTCACCCCCTTCCTCAGTATCATTATACTCATGATTAAACGCATCGAAATCGAAATCGGGCATTAATTCTGTTTTAACATAATCAACGGCCTCTCCCAGTGCTTTGATAAACTTGTTAAAATCTTCCTTATAAAGGAAAATTTTATGCCGATCATACCCATTATTATCAAAGCGCTTACGGCTTTCTGTAATGGTTAAATAATAATCGTTGCCGCGGGTAGCCCTCACATCAAAAAAGTAGGTTCTCCTCTTTCCAGCACGGATTCTGTTGCTGTAAACACTTTCCATTTTCTTGTCGTTGTTCTCGTACGCCACAATAAAAAATTTTGGTTAAAACTTTGTTAACGGCTACAAATATAGGATTGTTTATCAATCCACAAAATTTCAGCTATTCTTCCCGCTGTTGGCGGAATAAAGTAGCATAATAGCCATTTTTTTCCATCAGCTCCGTATGGGTCCCTTGTTCAGCAATTGCCCCATCTGCCAGCACAATAATTTGATCGAAATTAAACCCGGTTAAAATACGATGGGTTATAATAATGGCTGTTTTATCCATCAAATAACTATCTAAATTTCGGGTAATACTTAGTTCTGTTTTAGCATCAACGGCACTTAAACAATCATCAAACACAATGATTTCCGGCTCTTTTATCAATGCCCGGGCTATGGATATCCGCTGTTTTTGTCCACCACTAAGGGTTACCCCGCGCTCCCCTATCATCGTTTCATATTGCTGATCAAATCCCAAAATATCGCCATGAACACTGGCAAATTTTGCAGCTTTTTCTACTTTTTCGAAGGCGGTTTTTTCCGGCATTCCAAATAAGATATTATTAGTAACGGTATCACTAAAAAGGAGAATGTCTTGCTGCACATAGCTAATTCTAGACCGTAAAGCCTGTAAAGCAAACTCCTGAACAGGCGTTCCTCCAATGCTTATAGTGCCGGAATCGGGTTCATAAAATCGAAGTAATAATTGGGCAAGGGTTGTTTTTCCGGTTCCTGTTTTTCCTAATACCAAAATCTTTTCTCCTCTTTTAATGGTTAAAGTAAAGCCTTTAATTGCTTGAATACCCGTGTTTTGATAAGTGAAATAAATATTATTGAAAATGATATCTCCGCTTACGGGTGCTTTTGTTACTAGAGGAACATTCTGAATATCGGGCGTTATATCTAAAAATTCATTCAATCTTTTCTGTGAAGCGGCCGCTCGTTGTATCATACTGGCTGTCCACCCAATGGCACTCACCGGAAATGTTAGCATATTGATATAGATCACGAACTCCACAATAGTGCCCACTTTAGCAGGATTTTCCAATGCTTGTAAGCCTCCGATAAATATTGTTAGCAAGGTACTGATGCCAATGAGTAGCGTCATACTGGGGAAATACAGTGCTTCAACTTTAGCGAGACCAATAGCATTGTTTCTATATTCCCGGCTGTTTTTATCAAAGAAGCCCATCATCGCTTTTTCTTGCACAAAAGATTTAATAACGCGTATACCTGAATACGATTCTTGTGCATTGGTGGTAAGATCTGATAACTTGCTTTGAATAATTTCACTTTTCTTATTAATGATGCTATTAACCCAATAAATAGTAATCGCTAAAATAGGTAATGGAGATAATACGAGTAAAGTAAGCTGTACATCCTTGCGTAGCATATTAATAATACAAAAACCAATCAATGTTATTAGATTGATTAAATACATAATAGCCGGACCGGTATACATTCTCACTCTACTGATATCTTCCGCCATACGATTCATCAAATCACCGGTACTATGAGATTTATAGAAAGCAGTATCTAAACGTTGATATTGTTCGAACACTTGATTTTTTTGATCATATTCAATATGCCTACTCATTACAATAATTGTTTGGCGCATAAAGAACATCAGTATACCTCGTATTACTGCAATAGCTAAAATGACGAGGCTGCAAATAGCTACCAACCAACCGAAACTAACATGTGATCCTTCAATAAATAGGATGAATTGGTTTACAATCGTATCGTGACTTTGATCAGCAGGCATGGGCTTGCTACCGGGTAAGCGTTGCTGAACTTGATTGATAACATATCCGGTAATTTGAGGCGCCAATACAGCAAAATAATTAGAAGCTACAACAAAGAAAATACCTATAAAAAAACGCTTTCTATATTTCCAGAAATAATGATTGATCGCCGATAGATGCTTCAAAATAAAATTTTGGCAAAGGTAGGGGCTTCTAAATTCATGGATTAATATGTTCAAATAAGTTTTGGCAAAAAAAATGCCATCTCGTACATTTGCGCCGGAGAGATGGCAGAGCGGTCGAATGCGGCGGTCTTGAAAACCGTTGACTGTCAAAGGTCCGGGGGTTCGAATCCCTCTCTCTCCGCAAAAAGTAAAATGTCCAGCCGAATGGCTGGCATTTTTATTTTCAGGAGCGTGCAAAGCTAGCTTTACTAAGCGGATGAAAATGAAATGAACACGAGCGAAGCGAGAGGACATTTGCTTTTTAACCCCCCTTACCGGGATCGCCGAAGGCAATCCCTCTCTCTCCGCCCGCAATATCACAAATTGATTTAAAACGCTGTAAAACGTAGGATTTGCAGCGTTTTTGTTTTGGAGGCTATACCAAAAAGTTAATTAAATGTTATTTTCTCGGTGACCTATTCAGTGCCCTCCATTTTCTAAAACAAAACAGATCACTGAAAAAGTCTAAAACCTTGTTTATCGGGAAGTTCAACAATTGAACATCTTGTTTTACAAAGTCATTGAAAATAATTTTACAAACTCTAAAATCCAACAAAATAAACAAATCATTCAATCTGCTTTTCTACGTTTTTAAAAGCAACTGTTATACAACGATACTGCCCCAATTTTATTTGAGAATCACTATCGATGGAAGAGTTACCGAAATTGCTGTAAAAACACTAAATCAATCCAGATAATTGGAATTGCAAAGCACAAAAAGCAATAGTAGCATTTAAAGAATTACGCACCTTAAATGCTTATCTAAAAAACTTCGAGTAAGAAGTTTACCAAGATCATTACAAGTTAATCCGAAACAAGGAAGTCGAAACAATCGAAACTCTTAAAAGTATGCTAGTTGGAGTAAACTAACTGGCAAGGAAAGAAAGAAACAAGTTTCGCTAAAAAAGAAAGAAACGCCACCGCAAATGCCTCAGTCGACATTTCGAAGAATGAAGTAATCCGTACTCTTACGCAAGTTCAAGTATATTTCAAATCACAATCATACCCTCTAATTGAAGCTCAAAAGTTCTACAAATATTTTTAAAGAAATGGTTGGTAGTAGATGGTAGAATAAAAATGAAAGACTGGCCAGCTACAGCAAAAAACTGGATGATTACCGAAAATAAGTTTGCTAATTCCGTTTCGTTGAAAGTAAGCGATAAAAAAGCTTTATCGAAGGTTAAGAACGCGGTTCTGGGATGGCTAGCAAACACAACCCAACCAAAATATTTACAAACGAAACAAAATAAAGACCATAACGAACCGCTTAAATTGTCTTCTTGAAGAACGCTACCTATAAATTTTTTAGAAGTTGACTTATGTAATTTCTAACATTTAAAACACAATATAATTACGAGGAAGCTTGGCGATGGCTACAGTAGAGATTTTATTAACTCGATACGATTTATTTGTTTCAAAAAATCTACTAACACAACTAACTACAAACCTTTCGGCCAGTGAAATCGAAGAAATTTATGGTAATAGAATTAGAAGTAGAATGAGAACAATGTTTAACTTGATTGCTTTTAGCAGAGATAGTGAAGATAAAAGAAAGTAATTTTTAAAATCCGAGCCACTGATCCGGATTTTAAAAATTTCTCAATCAATGTTTGGGAAATTCAAATACAACTAAATACCTTGTTCTTCTTTATTAGCATTAACTCTTTTAACAACATACTTTGCTTGTTTTTTATAAGCAAAAAGAAATAGTGTACCTAAAAGAATAAAAATAACAAACGATACTAAAACGCCTGAAATAGTATAAGTATCTGCAATTAGCTTATAACATTTTACAACAATCAATAAAATAAAAGTCGCAACTATTGTTCTATAACTGTTATTTGTTTCAGATAACAATTCAATTTTTGAATCTTTTTTAGAAGCAGATACAAATTCTTGATAATCACTCTTTTTTAAAAATTTAAGATATTCTAAAACAGGTTCTACGATTAAAGAGCCTATCCTACTAATTATCATTCCTATGAAATAGTATAAGAATCCACCAATAAAATTATTATCTTGTACAAAATCATAACCAATGAACTTATTCATAAAAATTACAAATATTATTCCTGGTAGTAAGTAATTAAACAAGTTGTATGTTGTTATTTTGTCAATAATTTCTTTCATTATAATGGGGATTTATATTTTGATTTTGATTGTATGTTTTTGATTTTCTCCTAAAATTAGCATAATTGCTGGGAGCCCTTCTACTGACATATTGTTGCTTAGCCAACTTAGTAACTCTAAATCCGCTTCACTTGGTTTAATACTACAATTGTTGGGGTGCGAATGCCATTCTCCGACGTAAGTAAGCATATTAGCTGTAATCTTTTTTATTCTACTTAGCTCATCTTTTAATCCATCTATTCCTCGAAAAAAAGATGCAGGAAATTCAAGGTTATCTTTGGGGATTATTGTATCTAATATAAATAACTTTTTTCTTTCCATATCAAAACTGCCTATTAAAATTCCACCTGTTTCATTAGGCAGTTTTTTTTCTCTTTGAATACTAATTTTTTCAAGTAAAATGTCGTCGTAAATTATTTCCCAATTATTGTTTTTTACAATAATAATTTCTTCCCCAAGTCTAACAGTAGTATTACAAGTTGTGTAATTAGTTTCATCGAATTTCCATATAGAGGCTACTGCTTCTTTTCTACAAACATCTTTTTTTAGTGCACTTGCTGATATTGCTGCAAATATTGATATGTTTTCTTGTGGGATTCGACTACTTATATCTCTGCAACTTGTTGAATATCTAACCTCGTTTAAATCACTCTTAAAATGGTCTATAAGATTACTATTTGTTAGTAACTCTCTATAATAGCATACTTCTAAGTAGTCTAATTTATATTTAAACTCATAATCTTCTCCCAAGATGACAAGCTGTGTTCCATTTGGGTTTAAGAATAAACTAATTTTTCTTTTGTTTTCAAATCGTTTATCATTTGCAATCATTCTTGAGACTCCAATAGAAGCAGACATATCTAATACTATATCACTTAATTGAAGTATTTTATTAATTTTTTCAAGTGTATCAACTCTTTTTTCTCTCAAAATATTAGCAACAATTGGATAAGAAAAGGTATTGTCATTAATCAAGTAATTTGCCTGATTTGAGAGTTCGTTCACTTTATATTTTCCAATTGCATCTTTCTTTAATGCGTGTCGAGCTAAATTATGAGGCATAAACAAATCATCATCAATTAATGTCCATCTACCGAATCCGCTTCTGCATAAATTCATAAAAACTTGTGACCCCAAAGCTCCTAAACCTATAGTAAAAAAATTTATGTCTTGTCCAGAGGTAGTATTATTAAGTATTTGAGCAAGATATTTGTCAAATTCAATCAAAGGTTTTAAAGAACAAACTGAGATTGTCTCAAGCTGCTTTTTTTCAGGTGTTGAGGGGTTTAATATATATGCAACGTAATTATTTTCCTTAAAAATTTCCCATATCCCAAATTTTTCTCCAAGAGTTTTTAATGTGTCATTTGTATGAAAAACATACTGGTCAGTTGTGATATCGCTACTATTCTCATATCGTTTTTTGGGTAATATAACATTAATCAAAAGAAATTTTTCTAACTCCTTGCTATTTTTCTCTTTGATATTTTTTAAAATTCCAATACAAGAATCAACTAAATTAATTTGAGCATTTACAAGAAAATCATTTAGGTCACTGAGGGTTCTCGGTTTATTATTTATTATTCCGTGAGTTTGAGGTTGTCCAACCAAAGACAATACAAATAATTCAGAATTACTCTCAATTTTATATTCCTCTCTTCTGAAATAATAAAATGGTTTACCATCAATTGTAGTATTAATTATAAAGCCTTGTAAATAGTCGTCATTATTAATCAATCTTGGCAATACTACATACCCATCAAAATCAAGCAAAAATGGTTCTAACTGTTGATCTTCCTGATGCAATTTATCTTTTGCTGTTTTTGATAACCAGTTTCTTATATCCTCCAAAAAAGCATTTGGCGTCCAAGTAACTTTTAATTCTTCATAAGGTGTTTCATAAATACATAGGCATTCAGGCCAATTATTAAATACAGAATTTCTATGCTTTACTTTTGGGAAGCCTTTCCTCAAAGCGTAAACAAAAGGTATAATATCATCATCTTTCCAGAATTGAACACATAGTCGTTCGATCTTTCTAATATCATTAACTCGATATTGACCTAACTCTGCTTCAATATCAAAACAAATAATTTCACAAATATCTTCAACAGCATAGTAATTAATACTCTTGCAATAAGGAGACTTCATTAACGAGTTATAAAAATCTATAGCTTTGTTAATTGTTAAACTCTCAATGGATGTCTTTGGTACAGGCAATTCCAATAATTCTACTTCCATAATTATCCTGCTTTTGGTGCTGGTCTGTTTGTGACGAATCCAAAGCTCGTAGATGCCTTTTCTAATGTAGCCCCAGATTCATCTTCAATATTAATAACCATCACATCGGGCTTATCTTTTGAAGGAAATTCCATAGTTACCTTATATTCACCTTCAATTTTATTTGCTACAGCTTCGTAATAGTTTGCAGCTTGTTTGTGAGGTGGTTGTATGTCATCATAACTATTCGGTATTACATCACTTGGTGAAACTAAAAGTCCTTGTTTTTTTCCTTGTTTTTCAAATAACCATTCGATTTGTTCAGTTGGCTTTGTTTTCGTTTTGCCTTTTTCTGAGTTCAATGCTTTATAGCTCGTATGATGTGATATATGAAATATATCCCACTCAAGTTTTTCTTCTTTTTTATAATATTTAGTTATATCCACAATATCATTCCAAACATCCCAAACGCCATCTGCTCCAAACACAACTTTAGTGTTTACATCATTGTCAAATATTGCCTGCATAATTATACAAGCAGTATTTCTTTCAATATCTCGGTCATCTATGTGCTCTGAAAATGGGGAGTGAACAAAAAATTCAATACCATCATTTTCTTTACTCCATCCTGGAACATTTTCTCCTGCATTAACGAGCAAATGTTTCACATCATCGTACTTAATATTTTCAGATTCCAACCAATCTTTTAACTTATCTGGTTTGGAAAATATTTTAACCCCTTTTTTGTTCTTTAGTCTATACTTAGCTTCTTTTTTTAGAAGTTTCCCATCATCATGTTTAATGTCTTTATCTGGCTGAAGAATTATTGCTGCAGGAACCCATAAGTCTTTTATTTTCTTTCTACTACCTTTTTGAAAATCCTCGTTATGTTCCAGAAAGAAGTAATCTGAAAATCCATTCACATGGTCTTCATCTGCGTGACTAAATATGACTACATCATAATCATTTTTTACGTCCTTATTTAATTCAGTAGGTAAGTCAATTCTTTTGTCATCTTTTGCATCTGTTTTCATATTTGCATAATCAAACAAAATTTTTTTCCCATTCTTTAATAGAATTAAACTTGTGTCAGCATTACCCAACGGGTAAAATTTTAATTGATGTTTATTCATTTTGTTTTTTATTTTTTTGGTGAATTATTTTCCCCGATGGCACCTCCAATTACTCCTCCTACTAATGCCCCAACTGGTCCAAATATTGAGCCTGTAATAGCACCAGCAACCAATCCACCTATTGTGTTTTGATTTTTAAGTTTTTGCTTTTTAGCTTTACTATACGGAGCTCTTGTTTGCCTATTGTATCCCCTTGCTGTTTGGGTATGCATTATTCCTTTTTCTTCATTGCAACTTATACAAGCAGGATATAGGTTATTCAGATGGTCTGTACCTCCATTTGCTTTAGCTTTTGAGTGCTCTATATGCCAAGCACCTTTGGCACCTCTTTTGCCATAATTAGATAAGCTCAATTTTTTGTGGCATATGTGGCAATAACCATCTGTTTTGTAATAAATCTTTTTAATTCTTTCTTGCTTGTCCATTCTTTCTTTTTTATTTAGTTTACAAATATAATACAAATTAGTAAATATGTCAATTTGTTAATGTCAATATATGAATTCTCGGTTATTTTGTCATAAATCAAGTATCACATGAACTATTGTCATATTTTGGTTTACAATTTTGTCAGTTATAGCCATTGAAAAATAAATATTTGCCAACTTGTAAACTAAACTCTCTACTTTTGCGTTCTATTTATACAATAAAAAAGAATGAACGCAATTTTTTCAGAACGCTTCAAGTCTGCTCGCTTGCTAAATGGATTATCACTACAAGACTTAGCAAACACTTTAGAAAATAAAGTATCACGTCAAGCTTTACATAAATATGAAAAGGGTGAAGTAATTCCAGACAGTATTATGCTTGGTGAATTAAGCAAAGCCCTAAACGTAAGACCCGAATATTTCTTTCGTGATACTAAAGTTGAAATTGAAGCACCGGAGTATAGAAAATTAAAAAGATTGCCTGTAAAGGAAGAGGCTAAAGTTGTTGAGCAAACCAGAGAGTATTTATCTCGTTACATAGAATTAGAAGCTCTACTTGGTATTGACAGATCATTTGAAAACCCTTTGGTAGAATTTTCAAATGTTTCGAATTTTAGTCAAGTAAACGATGCAGCCAAAAAATTACGTCAAAGCTGGTGCTTAGGTTTAGACCCAATTTATAATATAGTTGAACTCCTTGAAGATAAAGAAATCAAAGTGGTAAAGCTAGATGCAGATATGGCATTCGATGGTTTGCAAACTTGGGTTAATGACAAGACTATTCCTGTAGTAGCTTACAATGGTAGGAAAATAGTAAAAAAAGATAGAATTAGGTTTACTCTTTTACACGAATTAGCCCATTTACTCTTAAAGTTCGATGAGAATATTTCAGATAATCAAAAAGAAATTCTTTGCAACCAATTTGCAGGTGCAATGCTTTTGCCAGAAAAAACTTTAAAAGAAGAATTAGGAAACCACAGAAATAGGCTTTTCATCCCAGAGATTGGTAACATTAAAAAACAATACGGCATTTCTTTACAAGCCATTGTTATGAGGGCAAAAGATTGCGGTATTGTTAATGAGCATTATACTAAACAGTTCTTTTTTATGATACGTCAATTGAATTGGAAAATTGATGAACCTGAAGAATTTGATTATGAGGGTACTGAAGAATCAAATCGTTTTGAGCAACTTCTCTATAGAGCACTAGCAGAAGAACTTATCACTATGAGTAAAGCAGCAGCTTTAAAAAATCAAAGTCTTGCACAATTTCGTAAAGAAACCTTAGTTGTTTAATTTTTTGATAGAATAGATGTTAAAGTTAGCTGTAACTGATGCTTGTATTTTTATTGACCTGCACGAATTAAATCTAACTGCAGCTTTCTTTAATTTAAATATTGAAGTACATACCTCCCTTGATGTATATAACGAGCTTTTTATAGAACAGCAGCAGTTATTATCAGCTTTTATTTCAGTTAACAAGCTAACTGTTCATAATTTGAAAGAGGAGCATCTCAATGAAATCAGACAAACAGCCTACTCAGCTTCACTTTCACAAACTGATAAATCTGTTTTATATTTATCAGAAATGATAGAAGCAATGGTAATAAGTAGCGATAAGGCTTTAAGAAGAAACGCAAAAGAAAGAGGAATTGAATATCACGGTATGCTTTGGATTTTTGACAATCTTATTGAACAGAGCTTAATTTCGAAATTCGACGCCTCAAAGAATCTTCAGACTTTAATGTTTAAAAATTTAGTCTATCAAAATAACAAACAATTACTTTCAGAAATGAGTAAACGTTTAAAACTTTGGTCGAGGTAGTTTATAAGAGGCTTTCCTTTCAGGTTGTGCTATCCTCTTATATCTTTTTGTTCCAAAAAGGGAAACTTATTTATTGAGCCGTTAAATAATAATGAGAAAAATACTATTTCTTTAAAATGGGATTATAGAAATGGGGAAACTAATACGGTTATACATTTTGCATTGGTACAAAAAAAAGCAACCATTAATGTAAAAGCCGGTGAAAACGATGGTAGAAAACTTGTTCACCATAATATAGTGAGAGACTTTACAACTGTTGATAGTGAGCAAAGCGCAATAGTTAAACTACATATTCCATCTGATCTTCAGCAAAATGATACAAAGATCATTGCCTATGTTCAAGAAAAAGAGACGGGTAAAATAGTTGCCACTGCCTCTATCGGTAAATAAATTTACACCCCAACCTTCACCACAATCTTTCTAATAGTGCCCTCACCTATCATGGGTGCATGCACATCATTTGGGAAATAAATAGCAAAATGATTTTCAGTTAATGTAAAAAAATGATCAGGTGTATCATTGAAAAATAAAACGTCTTTTTCATCACTGTAAGTGCCTTGAGGCGATGAGCAGGTATAGCGAGATCTCCAGCCAACGCGCTCTTCTCCTCGTAAACATATTTGTATATCAATATTTTTATTATGACATTCAAAACCGGATAAGGAGGTGGATTCCGAAACCAATGGCTCTTCTATAACGATTGCCCGAACCCCTTCTGCAACAGCTATTTCGCCGGTAGGTAAATCCATCAAATTAGCTGTTTGTAAAAACTGGATGGCCTGTGGAAAATGAGGGTGTAAAGAACTATATTGTTCAATACTAGAAATATGGGCAAGTATCATGACTTTGTTTTTTCTGTTTCGGAAGGTAGTTTCTCCACAGCAATTAAATCTGCCAGTTCCACATTCATAGGTAATGCGCCTACCTGTACAATGGCTCTCTTACCCCTAATTTCCTTTACCTCGCCAACCTGATAATTTTTACGCATTTTTACTAAAGAACCAACTTCAATATGCTGATTTAATTCTTTGTATTTCTGATCTACTTTCTTTGCCAGTTTATTTACCACAATTTCCTCTTTCCGCTTAAATAATAGATCTTTTAAGTTTTTTACTACTTCTTGTTTGTTTTCCGCCTTTTTCCAGTCGAGCACAATTTGCTTTAACTTTCGCTCCATATCTTTTAAATACACCAATCGCTCTTCTGTAACCTTATTTTGATGTTTTAACAATTCAACTTGTTGGCGATGGCGCTCTTTATCCATCACTTGCTCCATCTCTTTTTTTAGTTTGGCGTTTTCTCTTAATAAATGATGAAGTTCTTTTTTTTCTTTTTCTAAATGTTGTAGATCCTGTTCCGTTCTATTCAGCAATCTGTCTAATTTAAAATGATCATCATCCACTAATTTCCTGGCCCTATTGATTAAATGTTGGGGTAGTCCGATTCTTTCGGCAATAGCAAAAGTGTAGGAACTTCCCGGCTTGCCTACAATCAGTTTGTACATCGGTAACAAATTCACTTCGTCGAATTGCATGGCACCATTAATAATACCTTGTGTATGGTTGGCCATTACTTTCAGATTCAAGTAATGCGTGGTAACCACTCCAAAAGATCTTCTTCTCGATAATTCTTCCATGATCACTTCTGCAAAAGCCCCTCCTAAGTTAGGGTCGGAACCGCTTCCCAGTTCATCTATAAAAAATAAAGTTTTCCCATTCGCATTTTCCATAAAGTGCTTCATATGAATTAAGTGACTGGAATAAGTACTTAATTCAAATTGCAAATTTTGGGTATCTCCAATATGGATGAACAGCTGTTTGAAAATTCCCATTTGTGAAACCGCGCTAACAGGTACCAGTAATCCGCTTTGCAACATCAATTGGTTGAGCCCGATTGTTTTCATGGTAACTGTTTTACCACCGGCATTGGGGCCACTGATTACCAATATCCTATTTTGTTCATCCAGCGTTAAGGTTACCGGGATTGTTTTTTTACCAGATTCTTTATGATATAAAAAAAGTAAGGGATGATAGGCATCAACCAGTACAACCTGCGCCTTATCAGTGATATTCGGTAGGTTAGCATTCATCTGTACCGCAAGTTGTGCCTTAGCTTTTATAAAATCGAACTCACCAATAATATCTAAGTAGTGTAATAACAAGGGTGAATACACACTTAACCGAGCGGTGAGTTCCCTTAAAATGCGTTGCACTTCTTTAAGTTCATCATGCTCTAAAGAGAAAACCTCATTATTTAATTCTATGGTTTCTTCGGGCTCAATAAAGGCTGTTTTCCGGCTATCACTTTCTCCATGTAATATTCCTTTTACCTGCCGTTTATGTTCTGAAAAAACAGCCACTACCCTTCTCCCATTGCTAAAACTTTCTTCGATATCAGCGGCATACCCGGCTTTGGTCATGCGTTGTACCACTTTCTCAAACATGCGCCTTAATTCATTCCGCTTACGGAATAAATTCATTCTGATCTTCTGTAAATCTGGAGAAGCATTGTCTTTTACAACGCCTGATTCGTCTAATACTTCATCAATAGATTCCGTAATCTGTTTTTCGTAATAGGCATTTTTAACTACTTCGGTTAAGGCAGGGAATGCGAGCCTTCTTTCTCCGTCAAACCATCTGAAAATGGCTCCCATACTTTCATTGAGTCGCCTTATTTGAATCCATTGCTCCCCCACTATTAAGGCTCCGGGAATACCCAGCAGCTTAAGCTCTTTACGAATATCTAAGAGAAAGTCATTGGGAAAATATTGCTGTTGTAATAGCAACATTTTGAACTCATGCGATTGTTGTAATTCAAGTTCAATATAATTTCTATGTGTATGTACCCTAAGTGCCCCTGCCTTTTGCTGTGCATAATTGGTTTTACATAAATCGGCTACTAAAGTCTTTACTTTATCAAATTCTAGTTGAGTAAGCGCCGAATCCGGATAAACACGCATGAAATTCCGATATTAGGCGGCAAAGGTAAGGTTAATGGGAATCTTATAATGATAATTCAACCACCGCATCTTTAGGCTTAGGAGGAAATATAACAGTTAGACTATACATGAGAAATATGATCTGAACAACAATCTGTGCGCCTAAAATAACATAAGTAGCCATCGTTGCTTCCATCCAGAATTTGGTATCATTTTTATTATCAAAGATTGGCGTAACATAATTCGCATAGGTTGGCCTCACAACCTGATAGGTAAACATGATTGCAAAAAGCAGAAAAACGGATAACAATACATGAATAATCCTGAAAGTGTATTCACCTTGTTCTCGGCTTCTTAAAAAACGGTGGAGAATATATGGTACGATGAAAAGTCCTAATTGCATGATAATGATATTGTTCCCTAAAATGAATGGAATGGAAACACTGAAATAAGGGTCTATAGAAAAGAGTTGATAGATTACCAATAACCCAAAAAATATCACTGCCGGTGCAACTAACAGCAGTGCTTCCATTTGGAAGTTAATATTCCTAATAAATTGTTTTACGCTCATAGCGGTTACGGTAATTGTAAAATTAACGTAATTCTGTATATGTATTGTATGTAGCTATTTAAAATACAAAGTGGTGGGTATAACTTATCAAAATGTTAAACCAAAGTGGCGGTTGAAAGGTTATTCTACTTTAAACGTATATTAAAGTATGAAAACGAAGAAATTTTACATGCTTTTCCTCTCTTTTAGCAGCTTTTTATTCAGTTGCACCGCAGGAGAAATTAAAACTGAAAAATCAATAGCGTATAATATGACAGATATTCCAAATGGTATAAAAACAGATACCGCCACTTTTGGCGAAGGTTGTTTCTGGTGTACAGAAGCTTTTTTTCAACGTTTAGATGGGGTATTAAAAGTGGTTAGTGGTTATGGAGGCGGACATGTAGAGAACCCTACCTATGAGCAGGTATGTGATAAGAATACCGGACATATAGAGCTAGCCAGGATTATTTATGACCCTGCTAAAATTACCTATGATGAATTGCTGGAAGTTTTCTGGAAAACGCACGACCCCACCACTTTTGATCAACAGGGAGCCGATGTAGGCCCACAATATCGCAGTGCTATTTTTTACCATAATGCCGAGCAAAAAGCGAAAGCAGAAAAATATAAGGCAGCACTCGATAAGAGCGGTGCCTGGAGTAAGCCTATTGTAACCGTAATTGAACCTTTCAAGAATTTTTATCCTGCCGAAAGCTACCATCAAAATTATTACAACGATAACCAAAATCAGGGTTACTGTAGGTTTGTAATACGTCCTAAGCTGGAGAAATTTGAGAAGGTTTTTAAGGATAAGTTAAAAAAGAATTAAGAATCATAAATTAAGAATTAGGAATGGGAAGGTATAAGTTAAAATAATTCATAATTCCTAACTCATAATTCATAATTCCTAACTCATAATTCATAATTCCTAATTCATAATTCCTTTTCTTACTTTTAAGCCATGAAAAATTGGCTTTTACTAGTACTATTCTTTCTGGGCTCATTTGCCCAAGTGAAATCTCAACGAGTATTTACGCATGCAGATACTTTAAGGGGTAGTATTACCCCGGAACGTAGCTGGTGGAATCTTTTGCATTATACCCTAGATATTACGCCTGATATCGAGCAAAAAACTATCCGAGGCACTGTAATTGTTCGTTTCAGGGCTATTAAACCAGCCAAGAGGTTACAAATAGATTTACAGCAGCCATTGGTTATTGATAGTGTTTTTCAGAAAATCAATAATAAATGGATCCGTGGTACTTATACCCGTGATGGAAATGCCTGTTTCATAACTCTACCGCTAATACCCAAAATTGGCATCGATCAGGAGCTGAAAATATTTTATGGTGGAAAGCCTAAAGAAGCTGTAAGAGCCCCTTGGGATGGTGGATTAAGTTGGAAGAAAGACGCTCAAGGGAACCCTTTTGTATCCACTTCTTGTCAGGGTTTAGGCGCCAGTGTTTGGTGGCCATGTAAGGATCATCAATACGATGAACCGGAGCATGGTGTTTTAATACGTGTAAAAACACCCGACACGCTTACTAATGTATCTAACGGAAAACTAAAGGAAGTTATTACAAATGCAGATGCTACTAAAACCTGGGTATGGGAAGTCAAAAATCCAATAAATAACTATAGTGTTAGTATGAATATTGGGAAATATGATCTTATTAGCGACACCTACCAAGGAGAAAAAGGGCAACTACCCCTTAACTATTATGTTCTTGCTTATAATAGAGATAGTGCTATCAAACAATTTGTACAAGTAAAAACCATGCTTCAATGTTTTGAAAATTGGTTTGGTGCTTATCCTTTTTATGAAGATGGCTTTAAACTGGTAGAAGTACCTTATTTAGGAATGGAACACCAAAGTAATGTGGCCTATGGCAATAAATATCGCAATGGTTATTTAGGAAGAGATCTATCGGGATCGGGCTGGGGTTTGAAATGGGATTATATCATTGTTCATGAAAGCGGTCATGAATGGTTTGGTAATAATATCACGTCGAAAGATATTGCCGATATGTGGATTCATGAAGGATTCACTACCTACAGTGAAACGCTTTATACAGAATGCCAATCCGGTAGGCAAGCAGCAAATGAGTATAATTATGGATTAAGGAAAAGTATTCAAAATAAAGACCCCATCATTGGCACTTATAATGTACAGAGCCAAGGCAGTCAGGATATGTATTTTAAAAGTTCGGCTATGATTCATAGTATCCGTAATGCCCTGAATAACGATAAAAAATTCAAAGAAATGTTGCGTGGACTAAATACTAGCTTTTACCACGGTATCGCTACAACACCCGGCATACAAAAGCAGATGGAAAAATATACCGGTTTTTCTTTGAAAAATATTTTTGAGCAATATTTGTTCACAACCCAGATTCCTAGCTTTGAATATTATTTTTCGGCAGACGGAAAAAAATTCTTTTACCAGTATACAAATTGTGTAGATGGATTTAATTTAAAACTGAATATTCCCTCTCCACTCAAAACCTTTGCCTTAAACCCTATTGCCAACAAATGGCAATCAATACCTATCACAGCAACAGATATCAACCAATCGATGGTATTAGAGCTGGAGAAAAATTACTACATCAAATTAGTAGAAAAAAAAGAAGGGGTAGTTAAAAATAACTAAGATGGGAAATATCCGCAGGCAAACAATTATTTCGAGTACAGTTATTTATATTGGCTTTTTAGTAGGTGCGGTTACTACCTTTCTTTACACAAAAGAGGGTTTATTTTCTCTTCAACAATATGCTCTTACCCGTATTTTTTTCGATTTTGCGCAAAATACCACCGCTTTCGGCGCCCTGGGTATTATACCCGTTATTTATAAATTTCATCCTTACTATAAAGATAATTTAGCGAAGCGGGATATAGATCTCATGAGTTGGGGCATGCTTACAGCCTTCGTTGGTTTTTTATTGGTACTATTGGCCGGCCTTATATTTCAACCCATTTTCGTAAAAGCATATTCAGAAAAATCAAAATTGATCGTTGATTTTTATTGGTGGCTTTTCCCATTTGCATTAGGACAATTACTATTTTCTGTAACAGAAAGTTTTGCCTGGGCCTTGCAAAAAACAGTCTTATCGAACTTCTTAAAAGAAACATTACTTCGCATAGTTACCCTGCTACTGATTGTATTATTCTATTTTAAGATTATAGGTTTCGCTCTTTTTATGTATCTCTTTGCCTTCTTATTTTTCTTCATATTTCTAATACTAGCGGTATATTTATACAGCACCAAACAATTATATTTTCCGACCCGTATCAGCAGGGTTACTAAAAAGTTCTGGAAGAAAATGGTAACCATGCAAGCCATTTTGTATAGTGGTACCTTAATCATGTCTATAGCTGCTACTATTGATAGTTTTATAATTGCAAAATTTCAAGGTTTGGCGGTTGTGGCTACTTTCAGCTTGGCGCAATACGCAGCAAATTTGGTTCAAGTACCACAACGGAGCATTCAATCCGTAGCTGTTGCTTCTTTGTCTCAAGCTTGGAAGAATAAAAATTATATCGAAATAAATCGAATCTATAAGCGCTCTTGTATTAACCTCTTAATCATGGCACTTTTCATTTTTGGTAATGTATGGTTAAATGCCTTAGATGGTATACGTACGCTAGGAATTCAAAAAGAATATGAGGCGGGCTTAGGAGTAATTTTTATTTTAGGGATGGTACGTATAGTTGATGCTGCCACGGGTTTAAATGCCATGGTTATCAACACTTCTACTTTTTGGCGATTTGATTTTTATAGTGGTATTGTACTTTTAGCATTCAGGCTTCCCCTCACCTATTTTCTTATAAAAAATTATGGTATCATTGGCTCGGCTACAGCAGAATTAATTGCCTATACTATTTATAATATTATTCGAAGCGAATTTTTACGTAGGAAATTCAAAATGCAACCCTTCGATCGTAAAACAATATTGGCATTTATCACTGCAATCTTTGGCTATGGCGTAGCCTATTATATATTCAAAGAAATGAATGGTTGGTTACCTATTTTTGGAAGAACCATGGTATTTTCCGGAATCTTAATTGGCGCTGTATTTCAGTTTAAACTGACCCCGGATGCGCATCAGTTATTGGAGAATTTTATAAAAAAAGTCCGAAAGTCCGAGTAGTCCGTGAGTCCGGAAGACAGTAAGCCAAGTCCGTTTCATTCTATACCCCATAACCTATAACCTATAACCTATACTATTTACTTATTCTACTTAGTTACCTAGTTACTTATTTACTACCGTCTTCGGTCTCCCGTCTCCGGTCTAAATTCTACCTCACCCTCCCTCCGCCTCTAAACTTAGGATTCCAATATTTATCGCTTAAGTCGGTAATAGTTACACCTCCTGATGTGGAGGCGTGTACAAATTTATTATTCTGAAGATAAACACCTACATGAGTTATCGATCTTCCTCCGGCACTAAAAAAAACAAGATCCCCTTCCTGTAAATCTTCGTATTCAACCCGTTTGGCTATATTATATTGTTCCTGTGAGGTACGAGGTAAAGTTTGAGCATAAATTTCTCGTAAAATAATTTGCGTAAATGCCGAGCAATCAATACAATTCTCCGTACTTCCTCCCATACAATATCTAGTACCCCACCATTTATCAATGAGCTCTAATAAAGGAATATTCGTTAAATCTTCTACGGGAACATCCATAATCACCGCGTATTTTAATTGTAAAATACTGGCACGTTCTATATTGTTACCTGCATTTCGATCTGTACTATTCGATTTCTTTGTGGTGGCCGTACTGGTAGTTTTGTGCTTGCTGATTACTTTTGAACCTGGTGTAACTTCAATACCATCAATAAAGTTTCTATCCCCTTTCTTTTTAGGAATACTGGAAGCAGTAGTTCTATCACTATTCGTAACTTTTCTAACAGATCGGCAACTGGTAAAAAAAAGGGCCAAACAGATACTAACTAAGATGAAAATCAAGCGCATAGCGCAATTTAAACCGATGCATCTCCTGATTAGCCCAATGTGGATAAATATGCCCGTCTCACTAAGATTATGGAACCTCATAAAACAACGATATTCGCAGGTGATATGTGTCGTTTTTCTCATTTACATGTTCATACCCAGTATTCCCTTTTAGATGGTGCCGCCTCTATCGACAATTTATACAAAAAGGCAGCAGCCAATAACATGCCGGCACTAGCTATTACCGATCATGGTAATATGTTTGGCGCTTTTGAATTCGTTAGTCAGGCTTGGAAAAATACCAAAGTTATCGGGAAAGATGAGGATGGGAAGGATATACTGGCACCTACTGTTAAGCCGATAGTTGGATGCGAGTTTTATGTGGTGCGCGATAGGCATGCTAAAGCATTTACCAAAGAAGTGAAAGATGAGCGATACCATCAGGTACTATTAGCAAAAAATAAAATTGGGTATCAAAATCTGGTTAAACTTACCTCCTTAGGATATATAGAAGGTATGTACAGTAAATATCCTCGTATCGATAAAGAGCTGATCGAAAAATACCACGAAGGGTTGATCGCTACTACTTGTTGTATTGGAGCTTATGTGCCTCAAACCATTTTACATCATAGCGAAGAAAAAGCGGAGCAAGAATTTAAATGGTGGCTCGATTTGTTTGGAGATGATTACTATATCGAAATTCAACGTCATCAGATTAAGGAGCAGGAGCTGATTAATAATACCCTGCTTACATTTTCAAAGAAATATAAGGTACCTGTAATAGCTACGAATGATAGCCATTATGTAGATCAGGATGATGCCAATGCCCATGATATTCTTTTATGTATCAATACTGGAGAAAAACAAAGTACACCGGGCTTTGATGATTTTGTAAATGATGATGTACAAATAAAAAACAGGCGTTTCAAATTCCCTAATGATCAGTTTTATTTTAAAACAACCGAAGAGATGCAGCATCTCTTTGCTGATATTCCTGAATCATTAGATAATACGAATGCCATCGTTGATAAGGTTGATATTCTCAACTTAAAAAAAGATATCCTACTGCCTGCCTTCCCCATTCCTCCTGCTTTTCAAATACATGCCGATGCTAATTTGAATCAGTGGGAATATCTTAAGCATATCACTTATGAAGGTGCCAAAGCGCGATACGGTGAAATAGAAAGTACTACACAAGAGCGTATTGATTTTGAGCTGTTTACCATTAAAACAATGGGCTTCGCGGGATACTTTTTGATTGTGAGTGATTTTATCAAAGCCGGGCGGGAAATGGGCGTGTTTATTGGTCCGGGTAGAGGATCCGCTGCGGGCAGCGTGGTTGCCTATTGCATAGGTATCACCAATATCGACCCCATCAAATACAATTTGCTTTTCGAAAGATTTTTAAACCCCGATCGAAAAAGCATGCCCGATATCGATACAGATTTTGATGACGAAGGCCGCCAAAAAGTAATCGATTATGTGGTAGATAAATACGGCAAAGCACAGGTAGCACAAATCGTTACCTATGGTACGATGGCTGCTAAAATGAGTATTAAAGATGTAGCTCGGGTACTCGATTTACCGCTTGCTGAAAGTAATATGTTGGCCAAATTAGTTCCGGATAGACCAGGCACCGAATTAGGACGTGTATTGAAAGCACCTATTACCATCAAAGAAGGCCCCAAATCTTTAGAAGAAAAAGAAGGGTATGTACCTGAAGATATTGAGAATGTAAAAAAACTTCGGGAAATATATAAAGGCAATGATATCCGAGCGCAGGTACTAAAAGAAGCAGAACGTTTGGAAGGTTCTGTTCGAAATACCGGTATTCATGCAGCCGGTATCATCATCGCTCCAAAAGATTTAACAGATCTTATTCCGGTTGCTACGGCTAAAGATTCCGATTTATGGATCACTCAAATTGAAGGCAATATTATTGAGGAGGCCGGGGTCATTAAAATGGATTTTCTCGGATTAAAAACCTTATCTATTTTAAAAACAGCCTTGGAATTGATCAAGCAAAATCATGGTGTAGATATTGATTTAGATACCATTCCATTAGATGATCCTAAAACATTTCAATTATATCAACGCGGAGAAACCAATGGTACTTTTCAGTTTGAAAGCGTGGGTATGCAAAAATATTTACGCGAATTAAAGCCCGATAAATTTGATGATCTGATTGCGATGAACGCCCTTTATCGTCCGGGGCCTATCGCTTATATTCCCAATTTCATTGATCGTAAACATGGCAGAGAAGCCATTAGTTATGATATTGATGATATGGAGGAATACCTTTCTGAAACCTATGGTATTACTGTATACCAAGAGCAGGTAATGCTGCTGAGCCAAAGCTTGGCCGGGTTCTCTAAAGGCGATGCCGATGTGCTTCGTAAAGCCATGGGTAAAAAACAAAAATCGGTTCTTGATAAAATGAAGGCCCAGTTTATCAGTGGTGCTTCTGCCAAAGGTTATCCCGTTGATAAACTGGAGAAAATTTGGACCGATTGGGAAGCTTTTGCACAATATGCTTTCAATAAATCGCATTCTACCTGCTATGCTTTTGTAGCTTATCAAACAGCTTATCTAAAAGCACATTATCCGGGAGAGTATATGTCGGCCGTATTGAATCACCAAGGCAATATCGAGAAGATTACTTTCTTTATGGAAGAGTGTAAACGAATGGGGATTAAAGTATTAGGGCCGGATATTAATGAATCATTGAAAGGTTTTGCTGTAAATAGCAAAGGGGAAATACGTTTTGGTTTGGGCGGATTGAAGGGCGTTGGTGAAATGGCGGTTGAAAGTATTATTGCTGAAAGAAAAAAGAATGGTGCCTACAAAGATATTTTTGATTTCGTACAACGTGTACTACAAAAAAGTGTAAACAAAAAATCACTAGAAAGCCTCGTGTATTCCGGTGCTTTTGATTGCTTTCCTGAGTTACACAGAGCCCAATATTTTCATATAGCAGATGGAGAAAGAGTGAGTGGTTTAGAAAAAATTATTGGATACGGACAAGTACAGCAAAGTCTTAGCAGTGGTACTACCAATACATTATTTGGTGAACTACCACAAGCGATGCAAGTTCCTAAACCAAAAATCGCAAACAGAGAACCTTGGACATTAACCGAGTTACTTAATTATGAAAAAGAAGTTACCGGTATGTTTATGAGTGGCCATCCGCTCGATCATTTTAAGTTTGAATTAAAGCATTACGAAATCACACTCATCAGCGATTTCAATGAAATCAAGGATACTATCACCCTACAACCTAATCCCGGTAAATCATTACGTGTAGCCGGCTTGGTAACAGATGTACAACATCGGGTAACAAAAACCGGTAAAAATTTTGGCTCCTTTACTATTGAAGATTTCAGCGGAAAGTCGGAATTTATTTTATGGAGTGAGGATTATATCAAATTCCAGAATTATTTAGAAAGAGGGCAAAACATACTTATTAACGGTTATTTCAGAGGAAGGTATAATCAACCGAATGTTTATGAGTTTAAAGTTACTAGCATGTCTTTGTTGGAAACAGTGAAGAAAGTACTTACACGGAGTGTAGAAATCAGTATGCATCCCGCTGCAATAACGAAAGATATGGTTCATTTTATCGATAAAAACCTGCGCAAATTTCCGGGTAAGTCAACGCTTCGTTTTAATGTTGTTGAGCCTAAAGAAAACCTGAAAGTAAGCATGTATACTATTGAAAAAGGATTCGAGATGAATGAAGAAATGGCAGATTTTTTAATGAATAACCCTGATGTAGATGTTAAAGTTGGATTGGTAGGATAAAATTAAAGTAACTTTTCAGTTATTAGCCCGTTTATCGAATATGCAACCAACTACAAGCCGGATTCCAGTTATTGATGCCCTCCGTGGCATAGCCTTATTAGGCATTTTATTAGCACATATGTGCTTTTGGTTTGTTACCGATGGATTACCAAACAAGGTATTTGAACAATACCAAGATGTTGGCAACAGTATCATCACTACTATTAATGATCTATTTATCTCCGGTAAATTTTTTGCCTATTTCTCATTTCTATTCGGACTGAGCTTCTACCTGCAAATGAATAGCATGGAGAAGCAAGGTGAGAAATTTGTATTTCGTTACGGTTGGAGGATTATATTGATGGGTATTATCGGACTAGTCCATCATTTGTTTTGGGCCGGAGATATCCTATCGATTTATGCTCCTTTGGGGCTGCTACTGATACCCATGCGTAAACTCCCTATGCGGTTAATATTACTGCTAGGAATATTATTAGCTATCAACCTACCCGGTAAAATCATCCAAATCATAGATATCATAGCTGCTCCTCCTCAAAACGGACAAGCGAATGGTTTTGATTTCGAGGCCAGATCCAAAGCATACTATGAAATAATGACAAAAGCAGGATGGATAGCACTTTTCAAGCATAATTGGTATGCGCTTAAAACCAAATTCGAATTTCAATTTTCAAGTGGAAGAATCTATATCACCTATGGCTTCTTTTTGTTAGGTATGTATACCGGAAGAAAAGGATGGTTGCAAGATGTTGCCCAATATCGGTCTATCATTAAGAAAATAACGGGTCGTAGTTTTTGGATCATGTTAGGTTGCTTATTAAGTGGACTAGGATTAATGTTGGGTAATAATCAATTTAAACTGGGTTGGGATAAAATTCCTGCCATGTGGGTATTATTTAGTGTCTTTTATGATACGTTTAATGCGGCACTAGTGGTTTTATATACGGGTGGTTTTGCCCTTCTGCTATATAAAACGAAACGTCGGCTTATATTTAATGGGTTTGCTACAATCGGTAAAATGGCACTCACCTGCTATCTAACCCAAACCATTTTAGCCTTATTTCTTTTTTATGGCGTTGGGTTGGGTTTAGGGGGAAAAACAGCCCCTCTTTTGAACTGGGGAATTGCCATTGCATTTTTCCTATTACAAGCAATTTTAGCAAATGAATGGTTAAAAAGATTTCAATACGGACCGGTTGAATGGTTATGGCGTTCTGTTACCTTTTTCCGTTTATTCCCTTTTCGGCGAAAATAACTGCCCCATTGTCAGGATTTAATCCGCCATACGTATTAATAACAACGGTGGAAAAGTCATAAGCGCAGATTCTGCTGCTTGGAACTATTTTTGTCCTCCACTTGTTAGAATAATACTTAGATTCATAATATAAAAAACAATACAATGGCACTCGAATTAACAGATGCAAATTTTCAGAGCACCGTGCTCGACAGTGATAAATTAACTGTAGTAGATTTTTGGGCAGAATGGTGTGGTCCTTGTCGCGCTATCGGTCCTGTAGTAGAAGAATTAGCCAAAGAATATGACGGCAAAATAAATGTGGGTAAGGTAAACGTAGATCATAATCCAAACCTTAGTGTTAACTATGGTATTACATCTATACCTGCTATTTTATTCATCAAAGGCGGACAAATTGTAGACAAACAAATTGGCGCCGTTCCCAAATCGGTATTGGATAAAAAAATCCAAGCGCATTTATAGAAAGAAAGGTTATAGGTTATAGGAAATAGATTTAGCTAATCAACTATAGCCTATTCCCTATAACCTATGCCCTATCCCCTTTTTTCCTTATCTTTCCACCTAATCTACTGCAACCTCTTGCTTATGGAAAGATTTCAGGGTTTACTTGGCATACTTCTCATTCTTGGTATTGCTTTTCTGTTCTCTAACAATAAGAAAAAAATTAATTATCGCTTAGTCATAAGTGGTATTCTGCTGCAAGTTTTCATTGCTGTAATGGTGTTGAAAGTGCCCCCGGTAACCCGATTCTTCCAATTGCTTGGTCGTGGTATGGAAAAAATTGAGCGCTTTGCCCGAGAGGGTGTTGCCTTTGTTTACAATGGTGTGATGGTGAGCGCCCCCGATGGTGTGAAGAATTTTAGTCAGGGTGGATTTGTATTCGCATTTAGCGTAACAGCTACCATTATTTTAGTTTGTGTTTTAGTTGCTATTCTATATCATTTTGGGGTGATGCAGTTTATTGTTTCTCTCATTGCCAAAGCCATGAATTTTATCATGCGTGTTAGTGGCGCAGAAGCATTGAGTAATGTAGCAAGTGCCTTTGTTGGTCAGGTTGAGGCACAAGTAATGATTCGTCCCTATTTAGCTACGATGACGAGGAGTGAGTTACTGGCAAGTATGAGTGGTAGTTTAGCTTGTATTGCAGGTGGGATTTTGATCGTATATGCTAATATGGGTGCGAAGGCTGAATATTTACTTACTGCCAGTTTAATGGCTGCCCCGGGCGCTTTGGTAATATCAAAAATTGTTTTTCCGGAAACGGAGGAATCCCAAACCATGGGCAAGGTTAAGTTAGAAGTCAAAAGTCCTTATAGCAATATTATTGATGCCATATCTCATGGTGCCAGTGATGGTATGAAAATAGCCGTCAATGTAATTGCCATGCTTATTGGATTTATTGCTTTGATTGCCTTTATTAATTGGGGCTTAGGAAAAATTATACCCGGTTTTACGTTGGATGTTTTATTCAGTTATCTCTTTAAACCTATGACCTGGGCTATGGGCGTACCATCTGCAGATGTTGCCAATGCAGCTTCTCTGCTGGGCCAAAAGCTTACAATCAATGAATTTGTTGCATTTAATAATCTCACTACCAAGGCAGTACCTATTGTTACCGAAAAAGGAATATTAATTGTTAGCATTGCTATTTGTGGCTTCGCTAATTTCAGTAGTGTGGGTATGCAAATTGGTGGAATTGGAGAATTAGCACCAACACGTAGGGCCGACCTTGCCAAACTCGGACTCAAAGCTTTGCTTTGTGGTACCCTTGCTTCTTATCTTTCAGCAACTATCGCCGGAATTTTAATGAGCTAATTTGTCACCCTGAGCTTGTCGAAGGGTAACATGTTATTCATATTTAAGACCCCGTAGGGGTCAAACAATTACATTAATCATTGGGTATTTCGTAATTTTGCACCCTAATTGCGTTTATATGAATAGTGCAGCAATACAGGTATTGGTTGATGCTGAGAAAAACAGCGAATTACAAAGAATCGGAAACAAAATCATAGCAGGCGAACGAATCCATTTTGATGAAGGCGTATTATTATTTGAGAAAGCTTCTCTCCCATTTGCGGGGGCATTAGCGAATTGGGTTCGGGAGCAGAAACATGGTAATAAAACCTATTTCAACAGAAATTTTCATATTGAGCCAACCAATGTATGTGTGTTCTCCTGTTCATTTTGTTCTTACTCTCGCTTATATGCACATAGAGAAGAAGGATGGGAATTGAGTATCGAACAAATGATGCATATCGTTAAAAGTTATGATGGTAAACCGGTAACCGAAGTACATATTGTGGGAGGCGTACACCCTAAAATGAATTTAGATTTCTTCTTAGAATTATTAAGAACTATCAAAGCACATAGGCCAGAACTGCATATTAAAGGGTTCACACCGGTAGAGCTGGATTATATGTTTAGAAAAGCAAAGGTTTCTGTAGAAGAAGGAATGCGTATGGCACATGAAGCGGGCCTAGATTCATTGCCCGGTGGAGGTGCTGAAATTTTTCATCCTGAAATAAGAGAGAAAATTTGTGCCGATAAAGTAAATGCAGATGGCTGGTTACATATTCATAAAACAGCGCATGAATTAGGTATGCATAGTAATGCTACCCTTTTATACGGACATATCGAAAAATTCTGGCATCGGATAGATCATATGGAACGCTTACGCAGTTTGCAAGACGAAACCGGTGGCTTCAATACATTTATTCCGCTTAAGTTTAGGAATAAAGACAATGATATGAGTGATGTGCCGGAATCTACCACAACAGAAGATATGCGCATGTACGCTATATCTCGTTTGTACATGGACAATTTCCCGCATGTAAAAGCTTATTGGCCTATGTTAGGCAGACAAAATGCACAATTATCATTATCCTTTGGTGTGAATGATATTGATGGTACAATTGATGATTCTACCAAAATTTATGCGATGGCAGGTAGTGAAGAACAAACGCCAACTATGAGTACAGAAGAATTGGTTCGTTTAATTAAACAAGTAAACCGCCAACCTGTAGAAAGAGGTACTTTGTACAATGAGATTATGGTTTACAAGGAAGCGTAAGCTAGAAGGTAGAAGGTAGAAGCTGTAAGGTGTAAGGAATACCTTATAGCCTACACCTTATAGCCTATACCCTTTACCCTATACCTTAATTCTTCAACGTCGGGTATTGAATTCCCAACTGCTCCAAATATGTTTTGTATTTAGATGGATCGTAGTAGAATTTTTTCATTTGCTCTCTGTACTTGTCCATC
Source organism: Sediminibacterium sp. (assembly GCA_017537025.1). GTDB lineage: Bacteria > Bacteroidota > Bacteroidia > Chitinophagales > Chitinophagaceae > Sediminibacterium. The sequence goes on along the minus strand of JAFWCB010000007.1, from coordinate 16,067 downwards.
GTTTCTTTATTGATATAAGTAGGTGCAGGATCTTTTTCGGTTATAAAGGGTTTGTATTTGGTATCTTTTGTTTGTACTTCTGTGAAATATTTTTTGGCCTCTTCTAATAATTTCGGTTGAGTAAATAAATCTACCAATGTAAGTGCGGTTGCTTTTGCACCGGCTAAAGATCCTTTATGCGCAATAGGCGTAGCCATGGCAATAGCATCTCCCCAATGGTGACCCTTTGTTCCCGGTATATTAGCGGGATACCAAAGTACAATCGTTGGTACGTTCCAGGATATATCTGCTATATCATCGGAACCACCACCCCATGAGAATGGAACAGAGCCACTAACATTGGGGTTGAGTGTTGTTTTCAACCCATCGATATCTTTTCCTTGTTGATCTTTTTTTGGAGCTTCCAATAATTTTTGGGTAGCCCTTGCCAGTTGTTGATCTGCCTCAGTCCAGGTAGGCATACCTACTAGCTTAATATTTTTATGCATCGCTTCAGCCATGGGTTTGTTGAAATGTCCGGTCCAGGCAGTTCCTACAATTTGATAAGTCATTTTGGTGTCGGACATCATAGCTGCTCCATTGGCAATTTTTACACCGGATTCATACATACTTTTAATATCCTCATACGTACGTTCTCTGAAATAATACCATACCGATGCTTTGGAAGGAACTACATTGGGTTGATCGCCACCATCTGTAATTACATAATGGCTTCTCTGGGTAGGTTTCAAATGCTCTCTTTTAAAATTCCATCCAATATCCATCAACTCCACACCATCTAAAGCACTCTTACCTCTCCAAGGAGCTCCGGCAGCATGTGCGGCATCACCCTCAAAAGAAAACTTAACGGATACCATTCCATTACCACCATTATCGCCATAATTACAGGCAAAATCACTGCTTACATGGGTAAAAATACAAGCATCAATATTTTTGAAATAGCCATCTCTTACATACCAGGCTTTACTTGCCACTAATTCCTCTGCCACACCCGGCCATATTACTAAAGTGCCTTTGATATTCTTTTGTTGCATCAATTCTTTCATCGAAATAGCGGCAGCAATAATTACAGCCTGACCTGAATTATGTCCCTCACCATGCCCCGGGGCACCATCCACAATCGGATCGCGATAAGCTACACCCGGTTTTTGAGAAGCTTTTGGGATACAATCAATATCACTGCCTAATGCTATCACAGGACTACCACTACCCCAGGTAGCCATCCATGCGGTAGGAATATTGGAAATATTTTTTTGAATAGTGAAGCCATTTTTTTCCAAGACACTAGTAAGGTATTTAGATGTTTCAATCTCTTGAAAGCCAAGCTCTCCAAAGCTAAATACCATATCAACTATTTCCTGTACCTGTTTTTCTTTAGTAGCTACAGAAGCCAGCACTGATTTTTTCAAAGCAGCAACAGTTGTAGAGTCGTAGGGAGTTGTTTGTGCAAAGCTTACGATGGCAAATAATGACATTGCCAACAAAGACAGCGATTTTCTCATGTAGTAGTTTTGAAAACTAAAACTACATAAAATTTTGGAGATTTCTCTTCGCCTACGGCTCATAGAAATGACCAATGCCTAATGACCATTGACTACTGACTAGCACTCACTTAACCCAACCGGCACCTGCACTGCTAAACCTCCATCTGCTGTTTCTTTGTATTTGGTATTCATGTCTAATGCCGTGCTCCACATGGTTGCAATAACTTTATCTAAACTTACTACTGCAAAATCGGGAGTGCTTTGTAAAGCGAGTTGTGAAGCCGTTATGGCTTTAATAGCGCCCATGGTATTCCTTTCTATACATGGTATTTGAACCAAACCACCAATCGGGTCGCAGGTTAATCCTAAGTGATGTTCCATGGCAATCTCAGCAGCCATCAAGGCTTGCTTTTGTGTACCGCCTAAGGATTCAGTTAGAGCCGCGGCTGCCATAGCACTGGATACACCAATTTCAGCCTGACAACCACCCATGGCTGCCGATATGGTTGCCCCTTTTTTAAAGATGCTTCCAATTTCAGCAGCCGTTAGTAAAAAACGAATGATGGTATCTTCTGTAGCACCATCACAAAAAGCAATATAATATTGCAATACAGCCGGTATTACACCCGCAGCACCGTTAGTTGGTGCCGTTACTACGCGTCCGAATGATGCATTTTCTTCATTTACAGCTAATGCAAAACAACTTACCCAATCTAATATATAAGGAAAGCTAGTCCCACCATTTTTTATAGCTGCTATCCAACCGGAATGATCTGCATATTCAGCATTTTGTATTAATTTTTTATTGAGATCAAAAGCTCTTCTTCTTACTTGCAAGCCGCCCGGTAATTCACCCTGTGTATGGCACCCGCGGTAAGTACAATCTTTCATGGTTTGCCAAATAGCAAGCACTCCTTTTTTAGTAGCTTCTTCACCCCTCCAGCTTAATTCATTCTCCATCACAATTTCGTGAATAGCCATACCTGTTTTCATACACCAATGCAATAGATCATCAGCAGTATCTATCGGAAAAGGAAGATCAACTTGTTTCTTTCCGCCATTATTTTCTCCTTCTTTCACCACAAATCCCCCACCAATAGAATAAAATGTTTCACTCCATTGCTCCCCATTTTTTAACGACACTAAAAAGCTTAATCCATTCGGGTGAAAGGGTAAGGTTTCATGGAATAAGAATTGAACCTGAGTAGCATAATCAAAATTAATAAGTTGCTTTCCGCCAAGCAATAATGTTTGAGATGTTATGATCTGATTTGTTTTTGGAGTAATAGCATTTACATCAATAGTTACCGGATCTTCTCCGCATAAACCCATGAGCACTGCTACATCAGTTCCGTGCCCCTTACCGGTTTTAGCCAATGATCCATAAAGCAAAACGGTAATACTTGCCACGGATGCTAAGGATCCTTTTTCTTCAATGGTTTGTAAACAGCGTTGGGCAGCTCTCCACGGACCCAGTGTATGAGAACTGGAAGGGCCAACCCCTATTTTGAACATATCAAATACGGAAATAGATTCATGCGGCATATTGTAAAGGTATGTACATTAGCAGTATGAAGAAATATCTCCTGCTTTTGCTTGTATGCAGTTCCTCGCAATTACTTGCCCAAAACCCCATAGAAGAAGTAATGAAAGCAGATCCTTTCTTTAGCTACTACTTGAATAATAAAGACACCCTGCGTATTCAGGTTTTTTATACTGAAATAAATCGGAATAAAAGAAATATCCCTTCCTTTAAAGAATATACTTTCAACGTACAAAATGATCTCTACTTCTACCCTGCCAGTACGGTAAAAATGCCTATTGCTTTATTAGCCTTAGAAAAATTAAATGAGATGAAGATAAAAGGGGTTGATAGAAATACTACCATGATTACCGACAGTGCCTATGCAATGCAAGATCATGTATATAATCAGCCTAATGCTGCTGATGGCCGACCCACCATTGAAAATTATATCAAGCAAATTTTTTTAGTGAGTGATAATGATGCGTTTAACAGATTGTACGAGTTTTTAGGGCAGGATTATATTCAACAAAAGCTAAAAGAAAAGGGCTATCCAGATGCTGTTATCAGGCACCGCTTGCAGTTAAGCAGAACGCCCGATCAAAATGCAAATACCAATCCGGTTCATTTTTTTGATACAGCAGGTAATTTATTGTATAGTCAACCTGCTCATACTAGTACTGCTGTTTTTAGCGATTTACCAGCGAGACTTGGCAAGGGTTATTATAGCAGAGGTAAATTAGTAAATGAGCCCTTCTCATTTGCGCTAAAAAACAGAGTGTATTTACAAGATCTGCATCATATGCTCCAATCGGTCATATTCCCTAAACAGACTCCTAAAAAACAACGCTTTCATTTGAACGACGAGGAATATGATTTTGTAAGAAAGTATATGAGCATGTTTCCGAGAGAGAGTGATTGGCCTAATTATGATACCACTCATTATTGGGATGCTTATTGTAAGTTTTTATATTATGGTTCTGAAAAAGGGAAAAAAGATCATACTATGCGCATCTTTAATAAAGTGGGCGATGCTTATGGGTTTTTGATCGATGTTACCTATGTGAAGGATGAAGAAAGAAATGTAGAATTTATGCTGAGTGCCGTAATATCTTGCAATACAGACGGCATTTATAACGACGATAAATATGAGTACGAATCCGTTGGCTATCCCTTTCTCAAAAATTTAGGTCAAGCTATCTATCAATATGAGTTGAAACGGAAACGGCAATAGTTAAATACTTACAAATGTTAGGATGATTTTTCCGAACTTACGCCCTCATTTATAACAAATAATCATAATGGAACTGTCTTCTTTGCTGAATCGTTTTAATGAACCGGAAACCTTAAAAATGGCGAAACTTGGTCGCGAATTAAGGGCAAAAGGTATCGATGTAATTGACTTAAGTTTGGGTGAACCCGATTTTGATACGCCTCAGCATATTAAAGAAGCAGCTATTAAAGCCATCAATGATAACTGGAGCCACTATACTCCTGTAGCCGGATTTTTAGACCTACGCGAAGCCGTTTGCACCAAATTAAAGCGGGATAATAATCTGGATTATAAACCTGAAAATATTATCACTTCTACGGGTGCAAAACAGAGCTTAGCCAATGCTATTTTAGCCCTAGTAGATGAGGGCGATGAAGTGATCATTCCAACACCTTATTGGGTTACTTATTCTGAGTTAGTTAAAATTGCACGAGGTAAAGTAGTAGAGATACGTACCACCGTAGAAAATAAATTTAAACCAACACCTGCTCAGGTAGAAGCAGCCATAACCCCACGTACCAAAGTGTTCATGTTTTCTTCTCCTTGTAATCCTTCGGGCGCTGTTTATAGCAAAGAAGAATTAGAAGGATTAGCTGAAGTATTTAGAAAACATCCCAACATTACAATTCTCTCCGACGAAATTTATGAGTATATCAATTTTGTAGGAAAACACGAAAGCATAGCACAATTCGAAGATTTAAAATCGCGTGTGGTAATCATCAATGGATTGAGTAAGGGCTTCGCTATGACAGGGTGGCGACTTGGTTATATTGCTGCAAATGCTGCCATAGCCAAAGCCTGTGAGAAACTACAAGGACAATTTACCAGTGGTACCAACTCCATTACACAGAAGGCAGCTGTAGCAGCACTTACCGGTGATCTCCGCCCTTCGATGGAAATGACGGCCGAATTTACACGCAGGCGTAAACGCACCCTTGAATTAGTAAATGCTATACCCGGTTTTAAATGTTTTGAGCCAGAAGGAGCTTTTTATGTTTTCCCCGATGTGAGTTACTACTACGGTAAATCTGCTAACGGTGAAACCATTCACAATGCAGCAGACTTCAGTATGTACATACTTAACAATGCACATGTATCTTCTGTAATGGGTGATGCTTTTGGCGAATCTAACTGTGTTCGTTTTTCTTTCGCCAATAGCATGGAAAATATTGAACGTGCCTGGGGAAGAATTGCTGAAGCCTTGAGTAAACTAGCCTAATAGCTGAGATACCTGCCTTATTTTATCTTGCTCAAACCTTCCAGCGATGATGAATCGGCCGGACGAATAAGCAATGCCTTATTGAATAATGTTTTAGCATCATTATTTTTTCCGAGGTTGAGGTATGTCCACGCTAACATATGATTACTATCATAATCAAAAGGATAAAGGTTCACCACTTTTTCAAAATGACGGGCAGCCTGTTCATATTTTTTTCTATTGTATTGCATAACACCGGCCCAATAATTAGCCGTTACATTCTGGGCATCTACTTTTAAAATATCTTCATAAGTACTCAACACCTTATCCCAGTTTTCGAGTGCATATAAAGGTTTTATCAAACCGAATTTTGCTTCGATAGCGTAAGGCTTTAGTGATACTGCTTTTGCATAATAGTTCTGCGACTGCGTATAATTTTTGTTGTTATAGTAGAGCCAACCTAATCTTAGGTTTATTTCATAATTATTCTCCTCGTATACTTTATTAAGCGTAGCTATAGCTTCCCCATATAACTTATTATTTTCCTGCGTATAGCTGTCGCGAAAACCTTTTTGAATAGTTGCATCACTTTGAGCTATGGCACTCATACTTAGTAGCATTATTGCGGCTATGCCGATTTGTTTTTTTAGAATTTCCATGATAAACCTCCTGTGATTGAATGTTGATTAAATGTATTTGTAGTGTTTGAAATTATTCGTTGTTCTAATGTATAACCTATGGCAAGTACACATTTGGGAGATAAACTTGCATAGGCTGTTAAGCCGCCTTTAAATTGGTTGGGATCGATCTGATTATAGATATACATCGCATCATTTTCAAATAAATCGGAAAACTTTCCAAGGGTTACATTAGCTTCTACCCATATTTTTTTCGCCACCTGAACGCCCAATATCTGTCTGAAGTTAAATGCAGATCCACTCGGTCTATTTCTTATGATGGCTGTAGAAAAACTATACAAGGATAAATTACCCAAAGGATATATACCCAGTTGCGCATCGTACTGACTAATACTGGTATCAGAAACAGTAGAGAAATTAGCCGACGCTTGAAAATCAAAATAGGTATTATAATACTTTAAGGCCCCGAACACTGTTTGGTTTTGAAAAGTATTATTGTCAACCGGAGTATAGGTATAATGATAGGCGCCTTTTACCTGCCAATTTCTACCCAAATTGATCGTGAGTCTATTATAATATTCTGTTTGATTGATACTACTGGTTCTATAAGTAATGGGCGGTGGTGGAAATCCGGGGCGAGGAATATTAATAAAATAAATATTCTGATTAAACAATGCTACTGCCTGTGTCATATGAATATTCCAACCAAACCGATTACTAATTTCAAGTTTTTCATAATTCGTATTTCCTCTTAGGGTATTATCGGTAGTTTTTAAACTTGCTTCTATACCTACTTGTGTAAATGCCAGCTTGGTAAGTTTCTCTTTAGCTAAATCTTCTTTTGAAAAAAAGGCTAACTCATGATCTGCCAAATCGTGCTGGTTCAAATATTTCCTACATAACCAAATATAATAGTGTGCTGTGGCATTATAAGAATCGTTGATCAAAACCTGCTCATATTGGTTTAAGGCTTCACTATAGTTTTCTAACATAAAAGCCGCATAGCCCAATCTTAATCTTAGCAATTTAAAATCTTGTTTAGCTGCTATCGCTTCTCTTCCGTAATGGAGTAATTCCTTCCATGCACTTTTCTCGTATAAGGCATAACTTTTGGTATTCACTTCATCATAGCTCCATGTTGTTTGTGCATTACTATGTAAAGCTATCAGTGATAATACCATAAAACATATTTTTTTTACACCGTGCATATTGCTGCTATTGTTTTGTTATTGGTTTGTACAGTAAAAGAATGTAATCGATTATTTTCAATTTTTACATGAGCTGTTGATAGATGCTTCTCTTTCCCAAATAAATTCAATAGTTTTTTACTGGTGAAGGATACACTGTTGCCGGTTAATGCATTATTGTCTTTCTTCACTTCAGATTGGAATTGCATATTTATAAAAATGTAAAATGGCGACAATATATCCTGTAACCATTTGACGGCATTTAAAGAATAAACACTCAGTGGGAAATTGTCTTTAACATTTATTTTATTCTCTGAACTCAATAACACTTTATAAGCAGCTTCATAAAAAAAGAAGAGCAGGTTATTTTTTTCACCTATAAAATGGGTAAAGTAAAAAGCACTACCATTGTTCTTAAAATAAGCAGCCGCTTTTGTTTGTTTACAATAAAAATAAGTTTCGTTATATACGCTGGTGAATACCTCCCACTCTTCTTCTTGAAAATCCTTAGCATTTACTTTCACCAATAATCCGGGTTGAAAATTGAATGCCTGCTGAAGCTGATCGTTACCGATGATATTACTGATAAAACTACCTTCCTTGGGTATTTTAAAATTATTCAAAAGAATAGTATTATGCTCTCTTACTGTAAAATAAGCAAACGGATAACCGATTGTTTTGCTACCTACATAAGGATTGGCTTGTACCTGAAAATGCAAATGGGGTTCGGGCGAACGGCCTGAGTTACCAACATGTGCAATGATTTCTCCTTTTTTTACGAAAGCCCCTTTTGCTACTTTGAAAGAATTTTTTTTAAGATGAGATAGCTTAGTATATAATCCTTCGGCATGTTTGATCACAATGGTATTACCCCAATTTTGTTGGGTATTATTTCCTCCAATTTCATTATCCTCAATAAAATCAATGATCTCCACCACCGTTCCATCTGCCGGAGCCAATACAGGTTTATTATAACAATAAAAATGTTCGGGTAAATTACCGGGGAAGCGATAGGTTTTCATTTCATTATCGAGTATCACAAAATCGAGTGCCTTTGCCCAATCGCCCTTATGTGTAAGATCACCATCATAACCCTGACTAACCATCCATTCTCCCATAAATGGCAATGCCAATTGATGGTACACGGTATTCATCCATCTCTCCTTCTCATTGATATAGGTATATAAATTTATTTCAGGGCTATAGTATTGTACAGGTGTAAGTACCAGTTTGCCCGGTGTTTTACGTAATTGCAAACAGTATAAAAATAATATCACGGTAATACAAAAGGGCAATGAAAAAACGGGTAACCCCCAAGTGTATGTTATTTTGCTTAGGCCGAGCACAAGCAAATAAGATATGGGTACCGTTATAATAGCCCATAGAAAGGAACGGGTAGAAGGAATAATATAAAAGCCTCCCAGGGCAATAGCAACCAACATAAAATTAGTGCCTACATTATAATAATTAATGCCACCCCCGCCGGCACCCATCAGCGAGATAAAAATCATGGCCGTAGCATATCCTAGAATAGATAATAGTAAGGCAATCCGAGAATAGATCAATAAACCGATAACCAATAAAATACCAGCAGCTATATTGCTTTGAAACAAGATAGCACTTAGAGAACGCAGAAAACCTGCAACAGCATCGGGTATATCCAAACTATCTATCTGCTGAATCAATTGTATGAGTTTACTACCACCCGTTGCATACATTTCATTTAGCCAATAGATATTTCTTTGCGTTAAACCAACAGCTGTGAACTCTTTTGATGCGAGTATTACTAACCAAAAAGTTAGGATAAAGGAAAGTGATAGAGCGGGTAAATTTTGCTTACCTAGTTTAGCAATCAATGCTGCTGAAACTAATACGGCCACTAAAGATGCCAGGGGAAGCAATAGCCAATAACCCATACTCAACTCGTAAAATGTACCCATGCCTAACCCCAAGAGCAAAGCACTATAGGTATAAAAACCTGTTTTTACCTGATCGCTGCTAAACCCAATACCATAAGCTGCAATTACGGCAATAATGGTTGCAGATAAACCTCCTATACCTGTAAATGGATTAAAAAAAGAAACGATCAGTATAAGCGCCCCAAATAATTTTTGGTTACTAAAGAAAAGCATCGCATAACTGTTCAGCACAGCATGAGCCAAATAAACCAAGAATGATATAAATGATTTATAACGCAATATTATAGTTCGATAGTTTTTAAATGAGCGGGCATTTTTTCCATCTGTTCAATATATTCCAGGGTTTCTGCTTCTCTGATTAAATGCGTATTTCCTTGCTCATCTATCAACACCACATTAGGTCTCATTTGTATAAACTGCATCCATTGCGTCATATTATAAGCCCCAACCTTATGCACTACAACATGATCTCCCCTATTCAACAAAGGCATATTGATGCTACTTCTCACCACATCAATATTCATACATAAAGGGCCATATAAAACCATATCTTCTGTATGATGCGTAAAATCCTGAGCCGGACTCATTTTATGCTCATACCAAAAAGCAGTAAATAATAAATTTACACCAAAATCCATAATGGTAGCTTTACGACCGTCGCTCAATCTTTTGTTGGCAATCACGGTTCCCAATAAATAACCGGCATCATCAATCAAGGCTCTACCACTTTCTAAAATCAATAAAGGCAATTCACTATTAGCAAAACCAATATTTAATAAGGCACCGGTAATGGCTTCTGCAAATTCATCAATACTTGGTATCATATCTGCGGCTGGCATATAAGCACCACGTAAATTATTTGCACTGGGTAAGCCACCACCCATATCCAGATATTTGATCAGTGTATTCAATTGTGTTTTGGCATTCCACGCAAGGTCACACAACTTTCTTACAGCAATAGCATAAGCATCTGTACTGAGCATGAAGGTTCCGATATGGCAATGCAGACCGGTTAATTGTAGTTTTCCTGAAGCAACAATTTTATTCATGGCTTGCCAGGCCTGACCGTTCTCATAATTGAACCCGAATCGATCCCACATAGGGTAAATACCGGTATCCATATTCACGCGAATAGCTACACGCGGTTTTTTATTCAAGGTATCTGCCAGATCAATCAATTGATAGAGCTCTTCAAAATGATCGATATGAATGAGCGAATCATTGTTAATAGCCAATATTAATTCAGCCTCTGTTTTTTCCGGGCCGTTAAAAATAATTTTATCACCGGGAACGCCATTTCCTAATGCTTTACGATATTCAAAGCCGCTCACCACTTCGCCCCAGCTACCTTCCTGATGAAAAATATTACATATTGCATTGATATAATTGGTTTTATAACTCCACGCGAACTGTACTTTGGGATATCTTGTTGTAAAAGCACGAACGGCATTCCGATAGGTTCTTCTGATCGTTTTTTCGCTGATCACAAATACAGGCGAGCCATACTTTTCAATCATCGATTTTACGGATACCCCATCAATTTGTTTTACAGCTTCATACTCTGTACGCGTACCAAATTTATTCATAAGGCCTGCATTCATTTTTTGAATACTGGGGCTTTCATATCTTAATTTTTGCATGCTATTAATTTTATATTTTAAAATCTTTGCGTCTTCGCGCCTTTGCGTCTTTGCGTTTAATTACTTGTGGTTATAGCTCCCCGAACCCACTTATTTTCTGAAACTCACTCACATCCGTAATATGATCCCAGGAATATCGAATAAATATTTTACCCACTTCATAATCTGTATAGGGCGCTACTTCTTCTCCCAAAGCCATTTTTACTAAGGATGCAGGCTGGTTTTGTCCGGATGCTGCTGTTAAATAAATCCATGCCGGAAAGCGAGGATTTATTTCCATGATATAAGGAACGCCTTCTTGCGTGCGCATAATTTCCAGTTCGCATCCACCTTTCCAATTAGTTGCTTTTACAAATTTTTTTGCCAGCTCTTGAAGCGTATTGTCTTCCAAAGTAATGCCTGCCCAGGCTTTTCCTTTATCGGTGATATATAATTTCTTCATAGGTAAACTGCTAATGGTATTGCCTTTACCATCACCCAATACCGCAATATTTACCTCCGTACCTGTAATAAATTGTTGTACGATAATCGGATAACCCCATTTAGCTGAAATTTTGTAAAAAGCTTTCTGGGCCTGTTCCATGGTATAAGCAACTACGGCATCATAGTATTTACCTTTAACCACCAATGGGTAACCAAATAATTCAGCACAGGCATATAATTCCTCAACGGTATAAATAATTTTATCGGCAGGTACTGTTAATCCATATCTGATACCAAACTGATATAAATTAATTTTATCCCTTGCTTCAAATTGTTCAAAACTTGGCAGAAAAGTAGCAATACCGAGGCTTTTCAGTGTAGGTGCCAGTTTCATGAAATTGTATAATTCCGCATCGAAGTTGGGAATGAGTACATCTATATTTTCTTTCTCGTGAATATATTTTAGTCGGTTTAGTAACACTTCTGTTCCTGCAGCAGGGTATGTAATTTGATAGGTTTTATCAACCACATCGCGCATATAAATACCGGGCTCCAGTGTTTCATAAGAAAGACCGATAATGCGGATATCCTCTCCTAATCCCTCTCTCAAAGCCCTTATTACCGCTACTCCGGGACCAGGACTATCAATAGCATTCAATGCTGTTACCGCAATGGTAAGTTTATGTTTGTTAGCACTCATTGTAAAAGATTTAGGTAGTGGGGTGATAAAGAAGGTTATTCCTATTGCTCTAGAATATTGGCGTATTTCAACTGATTTGTAAAATCGTCCCAATCCTTCTCCAACTGCGCCGCAGTTACATCGTATCGCTCCAAGATCTGTGCTTTCACATCCGATACGGCGGTACCTTCTTTTAATAATCCGATTATTTCGGCAGCGATAGGATTGGCGCTATAAGAGTCGCCGGTAGAAGGGTTAAAGATGAATCCTGATTCGCTTGTGGCAATATTTTTTTTAACGCGCATGGCTTGCAATTTAAGGTTAGTAGTTACAAAGGATACCAATAACTATTCAGACGATGCTTTGATAAAAAACCTTTGCGGAAATTCTAAGTTTACAAAGCATTAACAGACTATTAGTAAATCGATCGTTTACCAAGACCTCAGTTTCACCCAAATGAAATCGTCCATGAGCAGCCCATTTTTAAAAACGGCTTTTCTACGTACGCCTTCCAGGTAGAAACCATTTTTTTCTAATACCCGCATAGATGCTTTATTGGTTTCAAATACTTCGGCGTATAGGCGCACGATATCGAAGTAATAGAAAGTATATTCCACTAATTGGCGAACCGCTTCTGTGGCAATACCCTGGCCCCAAAAAGGTTCGGCCAGCCAATAGCCAATTTCAGCGCTCATGATATATACATCGCTATTGAGAATAAGCCCGATACCGCCAATGGCTTGTCCGTCGAGGTCTATGGCAAAATTCACGAGTGGACTGGCATCTATGGTTTTATCTAGCCATGCTTGCGCATCGGCTTCGGTATAGGGATGCGGGAAATAGTTACGTAGGTTATTCCAAATATTGATATTATTCGCATAGAGCGCCAGGTTCGGCAGGTCGTTTAATGTCCACGGGCGAATAATAACAGCCATACTATTGCAACAATTTGATAGAATAAATATAAGGCATTGTAAGCTTACGCAATAAAGAAGCGTATTTGTGAAGACAAATACGCTTGTACAGGTAGTTTTATTTTTAAGTGAGTATTATCTTGGAATAAGTCCGAGTTGCTGCATGAATTGTAAGTTGTCGAAGAAATCTCTTTCTTCTGCAATCTTACCATTTTCCATACGAACGAGCGTTACGCCATCAATATTAACTTCTTTTCCGGTTGGTTTAATTCCGAAAAATACTCCTGTATGAGTACCCTTGAAATTCCAGTGTTTTACAAGTTTATTACCCATGCCAAATACGTCTTTGATCGTAAATTTTACATTGGAAAATCCTGTTACGTAGTTTGAGTAGTAAGCTTTGGCGCTATCGATGCCAACAATATCGGCTGGGCTTACATGCATCACAACATTCTTTGCAAAGTTACTATCGTTAAATAGTTCGAATTTGCCGTGGTTTATGATTTCATCCCAAACATGGCTATACAATTTTATGTTAGCTGCAACGCTATCAGTTGTTGCCGGTTGGGATTTGTCGTTAGTTGAATTTTTGCATGCGGCTAAAGTTGCCATAATTGCTACCAATACGAGCATCTGTCGCATAAAGCGAACTTGAAATAGTTGTCTCATGTGTTTTTAAAGGTTTAAAGGTGAATATATATACATTACTACCTGTAGCCAAGGCCTGCGAAGATTGGAGGGGTTTCTGTCGCTAGCTTTGGCATCCCACTTTAGCGGAACGGAAACAAGTTAAGGAAATCTGGTTAGAAATCCTAAATCTAATGGGGGATTTTCGTAAGCCCAACTTGGCAAACCCTTTTGTTAGAGGTAGGTCACTAGAGTTTTGAACATAGTTCATCTGGTGTTAGAACTAGTAATTCACACCCTTTAAAATCTTTTATATTTCGAGTTACGATACAGTCGATTTTATCAATAGTTGTTGCGCAATAAATCTGTACAGAATCTTCAAAATCCTTTCGCTTTGATCTAAGGCCTTTTGTAAGTATTGCTATGTCAACTGGAATGATTGTCATATACTCCATTAAGCCTAAAAGCGTTTTACGAAGGGCGTTGTCATCTAAAAATTTTTTTAATAGATAATAGGTTGTTGCAATAGAATGAGATGAAGTAAAAAGTTTTATTTTCTTGTTCTCAGATGCATGGAAAATGTCGACTGCATATTTACTAAATGGCTTTCGATCGGCTAACAGGTCCACCAAAATATTAGTATCAACGAAAACTTTTTTCATAAGTGCTTTTCCTCCAAATAGTTTTGCAGCTCCTTCTTTTCATCGAAGTCCTTCGGTAATGTAACGGCTCCTACTAATTTTTTTAATCTTGGAGAAATGGATTGAGTTCTGTTCTCTTGCGTTATTGTATCTAGGTATTGTTCTATAAGTTCAGAAAGACTTCTACCGGAATCCTTGGCATAAGACTTTGCCCGTTCAATAACGTCTTTCTCAACTGTGAGCGTGAGTTTAGTTGTCATAATACGTGTATTTAATTCAAAGATACGTATAATCTTTAAATAATTAATAATTGTAAAATCTTCGCTTAATAATTATCTAAGAATTAAGGGGTTAATACAACCGCATTAGTGTCTGGGTTTTTTATCTGCATAACTGTATCAATAATCCAGTTGATGTCCTCAATTCTTCTTCTGTATAAGTCCGACTTGGATCTGGGTGGTCTATTGCATTTCTTATAAATGTACTAATTGTTTCATATGTCGTTGTGTTATATGATGATGTTTTGCCATGAATAGTACTATTATAAATCATATGATTTTTTATGAAGGTGTCACAAGATTTTATTGTGTCTTTAGATTCTTTTCGTTGGAGCCAACCATATAATTCTATATGATAATCTATTGAAGCAATATCGAAAGCTAAATAATTTGTTTCAGCACTTGTAATTGATGGCAATACTGATGGAGCTATAATCTTCTTCACATCAATATTCCCAGCAACTTCCGTTAAAACAATAACTAAATCACTTGTCCTATTTGAAAGAGCTTCCTCTACTACATACTCAGAATGTGTTGCTATGAATATTTGGGCTACTTGAATGTTATTCTCTGTAAATAACTCTTTATAATATTTCAATATTTTCTTTTGCCATTTTGGATGCATACTTAATTCAGGCTCATCTATCATTATAGCAGCCCCGTTTAGCTTTTTATTATTTTTAAGAAGATAGCATCCTCTAAATACAATTTGTTTTTCCCCCGTACTTAAACTATCTATTGAAATTGCTTTTCCGTTTTTATTAAATATTATTTGCTTTTCCGTCAGAGTATCTACTACCTTCTCGTATTTTATTTTTTCAAAGAAGTTGTCGAAGGCATTTTTAAAGCGAAATGTTTTAGAGGTTGGATAAAATTCAGGAACGGGCTTTGGATTTGGTCCAAGTCCTTCATTTAATTTCATATAATCAGAATTATCCTGATTTTGAATGTCAACCAACAACTGTTTTAACGATGTAAAATCATCTTGTTGGTCGACATCATATTTTTCAATGTCAAGTTGTTTTGTTGTTGTTGATGCAATTGGCTGTGTCTTATAATCCGCCCTTGCTTTTGAAAACACACAGCCATAATGTCTCAAATCTGTTTTGTCGGATTCTATTAATTGAGGACTGTTATTTCGGTCACTTCGAATATTTTTCACTGTACCAGAACTGTCCTTTATGTCAAAAAAGTTTTTATGAGTAGTTCCATCTGTCGTTGGAATGGCAGTAAAAATATCACTACCAATTGCATATTCTATATATTCAAAATGTTCAAATGTTCCAAGGTTTAAAAAATTACTTATCGTTTCAAGAATTGTGGTTTTCCCTGTCCCGTTCTCTCCTGCAAATACGATGTTATCAAAAGTATCACCAGTAGAAGGACTTGTCAAATCAATTTCTAAGCTGCCAAGTATTGAATGGTTTCTCCATTTTATTTTTCTAATTTTCATATTCTATCTACTTTTTTCCATTTGGTCAACTTTCGCTCGTTTATCAGCCTTGCTGTAAGCTCCCCATTTTTAGTACAGTTTAAAAGTAGAAAAAAATCTTTTCATTTCATTTATTGATTTAGTTCTATCGGGTGTAGCGAAGCGGAACCCGATAGAACTTTGTTTTTTCTCTATACACTCTTGGTGGTATT
>JAFWCB010000006.1 GCA_017537025.1 Sediminibacterium sp. | reverse complement strand
CACGAAAGAAATTATTGCACCTCCAAGAGGTAAAGCAACAAAAATTGTCGTCAGAAATAAAATGATATCTTTTGTCATGTCAAAAACTTTTTAAATTTATAATGAGGTTATATATTATTGCCACCAACACTTAAATATACGCAACTCCCTTTACATCAAAAAGTCTCAAATGATTGATTATCAGTAAAATCACTTCTGCGTTTTCATGGGTTTCTATTCGTATTATTGGATAGATGGTTTTACAGCTACTTATAAAAGCGCGGAAAACTTATGTACAATTAAAATTTTGGAGATTTAGCGCCAGACTCTACATTTGCAATCCCACGGGGGGTTAGCTCAGTTGGCTAGAGCGCTTGCATGGCATGCAAGAGGTCGTCGGTTCGACCCCGATACTCTCCACAATAAAAGGTTATTCATTCGAATAGCCTTTTTTCGTATTTTAACCTCCTAATTGTACATTATGAGATACTTCTATTCATTGCTATGCCTAATTATATTTGCGGCTTGCAACCCCAACCAAGAAAACAAATCTACTAATTTATCTACCTATTTTACCTACGGCGATTCTATCCAATCGGCCGGTGTTAAATTGATCCCTATCTCAACCCCCGTAGGTAATTTTAAAGTGTGGACCAAACGCTTCGGTAATAATCCCCGTATCAAAATCCTTCTTTTGCACGGCGGTCCGGCCATGACACACGAATACATGGAATGCTTCGAAACATTTTTTCAACAACAAGGCTTCGAATTCTATGAATACGATCAACTGGGCTCTTACTATAGCGATCAACCTAAAGACTCTAGTCTCTGGACAACCGACCGCTTCGTAGAAGAAGTAGAACAAGTGCGTAAAGCTATTGGTGCCGATAGCACGAACTTCTATGTGCTCGGTAACTCTTGGGGTGGTATTCTCGCCATGGAATATGCACTCAAATACCAACAACATGTAAAAGGCTTACTCGTTTCCAATATGGTGAGTAGCGCCCCAGAATATGGTAAATATGCCGAGGAAGTACTAGCCAAACAAATGAAGCCCGAAGTGCTGCAAACTATCCGCGCTATCGAAGCCAAAAAAGATTTTAGCAATCCTAAATATATGGAACTGCTCATCCCTAACTTCTATCACGAGCATATATGCCGGTTACAAGAGTGGCCCGATGCACTCAACAGATCTCTCAAACATGCTAATAACGAGATTTATACTATGATGCAGGGCCCCAGTGAGTTTGGGGTTGGTGGAAGATTAGCCAATTGGGATATCACTAACCGACTAAAAGAAATTCGGGTACCTACACTCATGATTGGTGGTAAACATGATACTATGGATCCTGCTGCTATGGAGCGTCAAAGCAAACTGGTGCAAAAAGGAAAATATCTATACTGCCCTAATGGAAGCCATTTGTCTATGTGGGACGATCAACAAGTATACATGAAAGGTGTGATTGATTTTATTCAGGAAGTAGATCATGGAAAGTAAGATAACTTTATTCAGTAACTTCCCTCACTAATTCAGGTAAACATGTCTATTCAATATTTATCACCCGACACAGTTCAAAAACCGAAAGGGCATTATTCTCCAGGCGTTGTTCATAATGGTACGGTATATGTAGCCGGACAATTACCCATCGATAAAGATGGCGTTGTACATGCAGGCACTATCGAAGAACAAACAACACTTTGTTTGCAAAATATTCAACATATTTTAGAAGCTGCTGGCTCTGATTTGAACCACGCTCTTAAGATAGGTGTATTTATCAGTGATATTGCGCTTTGGCCTCGCTTCAATGAAACCTATAAAAATATTATGGGCGATCATAAGCCTGCCCGTATTGTAGTACCCTGTAATCAACTCAATTACGGATGTACGGTTGAAATAGATTGTATCGCCGCTGTTAAATAATATCTATGCCCATTACAAAAGAAGCGATTGAAAAAGCGCACGAAAGAATAAAACCTTTTATCCATCGCACACCGGTACTTACTTGCCAAAGTATTAATAAAATAGCCGGCACTGAACTGTATTTTAAATGTGAGAATTTTCAAAAAATCGGTGCTTTCAAAATTAGAGGCGGTATGAATGCTGCCTTATCCCTCACAACCGATCAATTAAAAAATGGAGTAGCCACCCATTCTTCCGGTAATCATGCACAGGCCATGGCTTTTGCTGCGCAAACATTAGGGGTGAAAGCCTATATCGTAATGCCTTCTACTTCTCCCAAAGTAAAAGTAGATGCGGTGAGAGGTTATGGTGCTGAAATCACTTTCTGCGAGCCTAACCAAGCGGCCAGGGAAGAGGCATTACAAAAAATTGTAGCCGAAACAGGTGCTGAATTTGTGCATCCCTATGATGATCATAGAGTCATAACCGGACAAGCAACCTGTGTAAAAGAATTAATAGAAGAAATTGCTGATCTTGATGCAGTAGTAGCACCGGTTGGTGGGGGAGGATTGCTTTCGGGCACTTCACTGGGTGCTAAATATTTTGGTGATCATATAAAAGTATTTGCGGGTGAGCCGGAAGGTGCAGCCGATGCCGTATTAAGTTTTAAAAGTGGCGTAGTAGAAAAAGCACCCTTTGTAAAAACAATTGCCGACGGATTAATGACTTCTCTGAGTACCCAAACCTTGTCTATCATTCAGGAAAATGTAAAAGATATTTTATTGGTTTCAGAAGATGAAATAAAAGCTGCACTGCGCTTAGTATATGAGCGCATGAAAATTGTGGTGGAGCCTAGTTGTGTAGTACCATTGGCCGCTGTACTAAGAAATAAAAAATTATTTGAAGGGAAGAAAACAGGAATCATTCTCACAGGTGGTAATGTAGACCTCTCCAAATTTGCTGAATGGTTTGCCTAATATATGTCTGACAAGAATACATACGACGCCATTGTAATCGGCTCCGGTATTAGCGGGGGATGGGCTGCTAAAGAACTATGTGAGAAAGGGTTGCGTACCCTTATCGTAGAGAGAGGTAAACATGTAGAACATAAAAAAGATTATCCCACGGCTATGTTGAATCCCTGGGATTTTCCGCATCGAAATAAAATTCCTCCTCCCGAAGCTGATAAGAGCCCCATTGTTAGTCACTGCTATGCGTATACAGAAGCATCGAAACATTTTTTTGTAAAAGATTATGAGCATCCTTATATACAAGAAAAACCTTTTAGCTGGATACGAGGCTATCAATTGGGTGGTAAAAGTTTATTGTGGGCAAGACAAACACAACGCTGGAGTAAATATGATTTTGAAGGCCCTGCCAGAGATGGATTTGCGGTTGATTGGCCCATACGTTACAATGATATTTCGCAATGGTATACATATGTAGAAAGCTTTGCAGGCATTAGTGGAAATAAAGATGGATTAGAAGTTTTACCCGATGGTGATTTTTTACCTGCATGGGAAATGAATGATGCGGAAAAAGAATTGCAGCAAAAAATTATGGCTGCTTATCCTGATAGATATGTGATACAGGGTCGTTGTGCGCATCTCACTTCACCCCGACAAATACATTTGGATCAGGGTAGGGGTAAATGTATGGCGCGGAATTTATGTGAAAGAGGCTGCCCCTTCGGTGCTTATTTTAGTTCTAATAGCAGTACAATACCTGCGGCACAAAAAACAGAAAACTTACATATTCAAACAGATGCTGTTGTAGATTCATTATTGTATGACGAAAAAGAAAATAAAGTTACAGGCGTGCGTGTAGTAGATGCTAACACCCATGAAGTTAGCATATATAAGGCGCGTATCATTTTTGTAAATGCGGCTTGTTTAAATACAAATCTTATTTTATTGAATTCAAAAACAACCCGATTTCCTAATGGCTTAGGTAATGATAATGGCTTGCTGGGAAAATATATTGCTTTTCACAATTATCGCGGAACGATTACAGCAGCTTATGATGGACCTATGGATCGGTATTATTTCGGAAGGCGGCCAACACAGGTGATGATGCCGAATTTTAGAAATGTGTATCAGCAGGAAACTGATTTTAAGCGCGGATATATGGTGCATTTTAATGTGAGCAGAAGGAGAGGTGTACCTGTGGAAGGTATTGGAGCTGCTTTAAAAGAAGGATTAGCTGAAGCCGGAGGCTGGAGTGTTTATATGATGATGCAGGGAGAAACTATTCCTAAGGAAACGAATAAAGTATATTTAAGCGATACTGAAAGAGATGCCTGGGGTATTCCGCAATTGGTTACTAATGTGAGTTATGATGATAATGATGAAAAACTGTTGGCCGACTTTTTCAAAGAAGGTAAAGCCATGCTTGAGAAAGCCGGATGCACCAATGTTCAAACCCACGATAGTAAACAAGCTCCTGGATTGGATATTCATGAAATGGGAGGCGTGCGTATGGGTCGCGATCCCAACACTTCTTTATTAAATGAGTGGAACCAATTGCATAACTGTAAAAATGTTTTTGTAACCGATGGTGCTTGTATGACCTCTACCGGAACGCAGAATCCTTCTTTAACTTTTATGGCTTTAACGGCGCGGGCGGCTGATTATGCAGCTCATCAGTTTAAAGAAAATAAACTCTAATTATTGTAATCTCCAAAGCTGCCCTTCATATTGAAAAGGAGCTAGCTCTATATAATATGTATCGGGCTCAGAAATAAATTCATATTGCATACTATAATATTGAGTAAGCCAACGATTCATCTTCTCCTTGGCAAAAAATCTACAAGCATAAGATGCATCAACGCCATAAAATACTGGTGGTACATATTGAACAGTTATACGATCGGTATCTCTATCGGAATAGCCTACAAAATCTAACAATAAATAAGGGATACCGGATTCTTTTACTGTATTTAGTAATTCATAGGTATCATCTATGTATTGAAGTACACCACAAAAAATAATGATATTAGGCTTCTGCTCTTTGATACAGGATGCGATATTTTCATAAAACCGCAGTTGATCGGTTTCAAAATGCTCTTTACCGGCAGCTACATAGTTTGGCTGTTCTACGATATTCCATGTTAAGCTGTTTAGCCCATCCAAAAAAGGAAGATTTTGAAAATAGGTAGTGCCTAAAGATCCGCCAAAGTCGAGTACATTGAGGTTCCCATTATTTCTGGAAGCAACTAATAACAATGAGTTCAAGAGATTAAAATTCATCTTTACGGTATCGTATTCAATACCATCTCGCTCATAAGCAATTTCTTTATCTCTTACTTTTTTTGTAGTGCTAATTATTTTTTCCAGAATAGGTTGCGCATCGTAACCCGTTGCTTTTTGTTGCGCTTTTGAAAAACTGCTATAATCACCTTTCCATCCATATTTAAAACTATACCAACGAAGGGTGTTAAAAATAGGAGGTACTAATTGCTTAACTAAATAATGCATGCGCTATTTTCCTTGTTCCTTTTTTACTTCATTTAGATAATCGATACTCTTGCCTCTGGCGATGCTCAAGCTCTTCCATTGATCACCTGTAAATATTTTTCCGAGATATACTATTTGTCCCACATGATAGGGATAATGTGCTAATTGCCTAAGTATGGCATCATATACGAGTAAAGGTTCTGTACGAATGGTAATGGTTTTTAACAAATCATCTGCCTGTAAACTGTTCAGGGTATCGAATAAACATTTCCATCCTTCCTCCCAAAATGAAATTACATCTGCTTTTGAAAGCTGCATGGCTTCAAATTCAGCATCTCTTTTTCGCCAATGTTTTTCTCCATCTTCGGTTAAGAAATTCGTCCACCTGCTCAGCATATTGCCATACATATGTTGTACAATAACGGCGATGCTATTGGTATCTTTTACAGGCTCTTCAAAAAACTGTGCATCTGTTATTTGTGCAAATGTTTTATCTCCAAGCTCTTTGTAATATTTGAATCTTTTGATGGTATCTTTTAGGAAACCATTAGCTAGTTCGTTCATCAATATGAATTATAAATTATCAAAATCCCGCTACACTATCATCACCTCTTCTATCAGCGGCAGTTTCTTTTCTTTTATTAGGTAGAATACGAATACCTTCTATCTTGCACCAACCATTTTTTCTTTCTACAAATTTGTATCCCATTTTCTCCAACTCTTTTTTTGTTTCGGGATTAAAATCCTGTTCGATGGTAACATTATCCGGGAACCACTGGTGGTGGAATTTAGGTTTATCAATGGCATCACCCACATTCATATCGTGATCAATAATGTTTACTATAGCTTGGTAAACAGAAGTGGGAATGGTAGTACCGCCGGGTGTTCCGATAACCACATAAGGCTTGTTATCTTTTAACACTAAAGTAGGCGTCATAGAACTGAGCATTCTTTTACCGGGCTGAATGGCATTAGCTTCGCCGCCGATAGCCCCGTACATATTGGCAACACCGGGCTTTACAGAAAAATCATCCATTTCATTATTCAATAAAAATCCCGCTCCGCCAACCACTGTTTTTGAGCCAAAAGGTCCGTTTAGTGTGGTAGTTACGGAAACCATATTACCTTGGGCGTCGGCCACGCTCAAATGGGTTGTTTCTTCACTCTCTTTGATGTCGCCAGCTTTGATATTACTACTTACACTGGCTTTATTAGGATCATAATCGCTCATTCGTTTGGCTATATAAGCATCACTGGTAAGGGTTTTAACAGGCACTTTCCAATAGTCTGGGTCACCCAAATGTTCTGCTCTGTCTGCATAAGCTCTGCGTTCTGCTTCAATCATCAGCTGTACACTCTTGGTAGTTTGAAATCCAAATTTAGAAACAGGATATTTCTCAATCATCTTCAACATTTGGGCTAATAGTATACCGCCACTGCTTGGGGGCGCAAAGCTGATGATTTCATGATTTCTATATTTAAAGTTGATAGGCTTTCTCAATTTGGCTGTGTAATTTTTTAAGTCATTGATAGAAATAATACCATTCCCTCTTTGCATTTCTGCAATAATCAGTTCGGCTGTTTTGCCTTCATAAAATCCACGAGCGCCATTTTGTTTTATACGTTCTAATGTAGCGGCTAATTCTTTCTGTACCAAAGTATCCCCTACTTTCCATTTTTCTGTTCGCACAAAAGCGGTAGGTTGGGTACTGAATTTGGTAATGGCATCTCTAATACCATTTAAACTAGCTGCTTCTTTTTCGGTAAGCACATAGCCAATGGTTGCAATATCTATGGCAGGTTGAATGAGTTGTTCAATTTTTAATTTGGCATAAGGAAGGGTGGCAAATAAGCCGGCAATAGTTCCCGGGATACCGGAGGCTAAATGTCCGCTTTGAGAGAGATTCATCTGTGCATTACCGGCTTTGTCTAAATACATATCCCTGCTTGCTTTTTCCGGCGCTGCCTCTCTGTAATCAATACCGATCAATTCTCCGTTAGGTTTACGGGCCAATAAAAATCCACCCCCACCTATATTTCCGGCAACGGGATAAACAACCGCTAATACTAATTGGGTAGCAATGGCCGCATCAAATGCATTGCCGCCTCTTTTCATAATGGCAGCACCCACCATACTGGCAAGCGGGTGTGCGCTGCTTACTGCAGCTTGTTTGAATTCCGCTCGTTTAACAACGGTATAATGATAGGGATCTATTTCTTTTCCGGCTCCTACAAAGGAAAAATTGTTTTGTGCCCATACCTGAATAAAAAGGCTGATAGCACTTAAGGTTAGTATCAATTTTCTCATGGTACAAAATACTGATTTTAATTATCCATTCATCCAAATTCCTAAAACTTCTCCCCCAAAAATATGGCTGATCATACCGAATAGAGTACATTCATGGCTCATTTTTTATTTATGAAGAAAATTTTAATTCTAAGTTTATTGCTTATTTCGCTGGTATCCGTAATGGCACAAGGGCTCCAAAGTCCGGAACAATTTCTGGGTTATAAAGTAGGAACTCGTTTTACCCGGCATCATCGTATCGTAGAATATGCTAAGGCTGTGGCCCAGGCAAAACCGGATATGGTAAAAATTGAGAAATATGGTGAAACCAATGAGGGTAGGGAATTACTCTTAGCTTTTGTAAGCAGCCCTGAAAATATACAGAAGTTAGATCTTATCAGAATCAATAATCTTCGTTTAGCGGGTTTATCAAAAGATAATGCCGGAGCACAAACAGAAACGGCACCGGCTATTGTTTGGTTAAGCTATAATGTACATGGTAATGAAGCTTCTTCTTCTGAAGCTTTTCTACTTACTATCCATGCGCTGGTAGATCCTGCGAATACGCAAACCAAAGAGTGGTTGAAGAATACAGTGGTAATATTAGACCCCTGTATAAACCCAGATGGTAGAGATCGATATATTAATTGGTATAATGGTATGGTAGGTACGGCATATAATCCGGAACCTATTTCTAGGGAACATATAGAACCCTGGCCCGGTGGCAGAAGCAATCATTATAATTTTGATCTGAATAGGGATTGGGCATGGCAAACGCAGGTAGAGAGCCAACAGCGGTTGAAAAAATACAGAGAATGGATGCCGCAAATACATGTAGATTATCATGAGCAAGGATATAATGAGCCTTATTATTTTGCTCCGGCTGCGGAGCCTTTTCATGAAGTGATCACACCTTGGCAGCGTGAATTTCAAAATACATTAGGCAGAAATCATGCAAAATATTTTGATGGTAATGGTTGGTTATTTTTTACCAAAGAACGCTTTGATTTATTATATCCTTCGTATGGTGATACATATCCTATTTATAATGGTGCCATCGGTATGACATATGAGCAGGGTGGTGGTCCTCGTGGTGGATTGGGTGTGTTAAATGAAGATGGCGATACACTTACATTGGTGGATAGGGCTCAACATCATTTCACTACGGGTTTATCAACTATTGAAATAAGTTCAAAGAACAAGCAAAAATTGATTGCTGAGTTTAAGAAATTCTTTGAAGACAGTAAAGCTGCTAAATCGAGTGAATATAAAACCTATGTGTTTACAGCTAAAGAAGAAAATAAAATCATTGCCCTTAAGAAATTATTAGATCAAAACGGTATAGAATACGGTACAGTATCGAATAAAAATTTCCGAGGCTTTAATTATGTTACTGGAAAAGATGATGCTTTTAGTGACGAAGGATATCATATTGCAGTAAGTGCTTATCAGCCACGTTCTGTAATGGCTAAAGTATTATTAGAGCCGCGTACGATTGTAACAGATTCAAATACCTACGATATTACTGCCTGGAGTGCAGGCTATGCTTATGGGGTGAAAGCATATGCAGTGAAGGAGAAATTAGATGTAAGTAGTGATGTTGCTACCGCAGCAATCAATGCAGTGAGTTCTAGTTATGGTGTTTTAGTTCCATATAATTCATTTAATAGTGCCAAGTTAGTTGCCCATTTATTAAAGCATGGAGTAAAAGTTCGTTTCGCAGAAAAGCCTTTTACCTATAAAACAAAAAAATATGAAAGTGGAACTGTTATAGTTTTGCGTACCAGTAATACTGCTGTTAACTGGTTAGCTATTACTAATGAAGCTTGCAAAAAATTTAATGTACAAGGTGAAGCTGTTGAAACAGGATTTATGGATAAGGGTGCCGATTTTGGTTCGCCGGATGTAAAAATCATTAATGGAGCCCCTAAGGTAGTAATGCTTACTGGTGAGCAAGTTTCTTCATTAGGAGCGGGTGAAATATGGCATTATTTTGAACGATCACTCGAGTATCCGATCACATTGGTGAATGCGGCAGATTTAGGTAGGCTCAATCTGAAAAATTTTCAAGTACTCATTTTACCCGATGGTAATTACAGAAATCTTAATGATAAATCTACTACAGATAAATTAAAAGATTTTGTGCGTGGCGGAGGTAAAATTATTGCTTTAGAGAATGCTGTATCTATTATGGCCGGTTCTGATTGGGGTATTAAAATAAAGGATAGTAAAAGCGACGACAAAAAAGATGATGCCGTTAAGAAATATGGAGAAAGAGAAAAAGAATATCTAACTAATTCTATCCCCGGTGCTATTTATAAGGTGGATCTAGATAATACACACCCCTTAGCCTTTGGGTATCCTGATTACTATTATACGCTAAAACAAGATAATAGTTTGTATGAGTTTTTAAAGGATGGATGGAATGTAGGAACTCTAAAAAAAGATGCTTATGTAACAGGCTTTGCCGGTGTTAAAGTAAAAGCCAAGCTCAAAGATGGTATGTTATTAGGCGTACAGGATATTGGATCAGGATCTATTGTTTATTTATCTGAAGATCTTTTATTCCGTAATTTTTGGGAAAATGGAAAACTCTTATTCGCGAATGCGGTATTTCTTGTAGGTCAATAGGTCTAACAAATAAAAAAGGAGTGTCTGTACCTTCTGGTCAGACACTCCTTTTTTTATAGTTTAATATTCAAAGCCAATACAAAATTGGTACCTGCCATAGGGTAATAATAATTTTCTGTTGTAAAAGCCCCTCCATAAATATAGCTAAAGGTGTAGCCATTGGGTTCATAGGAATAGTTGAAAATATTATTCACCTGAAAAATAACTTGTGTATTTTTCAATCCTTCTTTTTTCAATGTGTAAATAGCCCGGATATCTTGTACAAAAAAACCGTTCAATCCTCTTGTTTCATCTTGCGTATTATCCATGTACTGTTTGCTCACATATTTGTTTAATAGGCTTAACTCCAATTTTTTTACAGGTAAAAAATTTAGTGCTCCGCTTCCTATTAAAGCTGGGGAGAAGGATATGTCTTTATTGGTATGTTGTTTTGTTTGTTGAATACCCAAATCGTAATTGTCTATATACTCTGTAAATGATTTGATTTTATTTTTACTAATCGTAAAATTGGCACTGGCATTGAACCATTTATTTACAATAGCAGATGCTTGTAATTCAACACCCACTCTATAACTTGATGGTGTATTGGTTCTGGTATAAGCTCCTACATCATTGATTTGTCCGGTTAGTACTAATTGATTTTTATAATACATATAATAGAAAGTAGCACCTAAGCTGTAACGGCTATTTCTTTTTTCAATGCCCAGTTCTACATCTTGTAAATTTTCGTGTGTTGGTTGGCTATTAGTGCCTGCTTGAAAATCATCTCTATTAGGTTCTTTGTTGGCAACGGCATAGCTTAGAAAAGCATTCCAGCCATTATGCTGATAAGATATACCGGCTTTTGGATTGATAAAATCAAATTTTCGATTTACAAAGAGCGTAGGGTTATCATCAAATCCATTCATATTGTGGGCTACATGGCGATATTGCAAATCTGTGAATACAGATACTCGCTCTGTTAATTTATGCGTCCACTTTGCAAAAACATTGGCATCATTTTTAGAAGCCGTTAAATCATAATATTTATATCCATTGGGAACGGTGCCTCTCTGTATCCACACAATATTGCCAAAATGTTTTCCATCATACTGGCTCCAACCGCCGCCCAGAATGAACTCATTTTTGGGGTCTTTATATTGAAGGGAAAGATTTTGTCCATAAAAGTAATTATCTAACCAACGTTGACGCACCAAATCTGTTTGCACATAGGTAGTGCCGCCTACAACAATATTGGGTAAACCATATATAACATAGGGCTGATCTTTTTTATATTCCTCATAATATCCCTTTCCTCTGGTTAAAAAACTAGCTGCACTTAGCGCCCATTTCGAAGATAGTTGCAGGTTATAAAAAAGTTGGTAATGTGTTTGGGTGTAATTATCAGTTTGATTATCGTAAGGGGTTCCTGATTTTTCGGTACCTGCAGGGTTGTATCTACGGTTTGTAGGTAATATATTTTCTGCTATGCCATACCAGGCCTGATAGGTTTTTTCATGACCTGAGAAAATATTCAATCGCAAAGAAGATTTTTTATTGGTATATGCGGTACTTACATAAAAAGAGCGAAGGTTACTGGAGGCTCTATCAATAAATCCATCGCTTCGGATACTGCTAAGGCGGGCATCTATGGTGAAATGGTTACCTATTAACCCAGTTCCAGCCTTGATGGTATTCTTCCAGGTATTAAAAGATCCGAAGCTATTATTGATCTCGGCATAAGATTTTTCATTGAATTCATTAGTAGATAAGTTGATGGTTGCTCCAAAAGCACCGGAGCCATTGGTTGAAGTACCAACACCGCGTTGTATTTGAATGCTGTTTAAGGATGAAGAGAAATCGGGTAAGTCTACAAAAAAAGTACCCATGCTTTCTGCATCATTATACGGTATCCCGTTAAGGGTAACATTGATACGTGTAGCATCGGTACCTCGTATCCGAATACCTGTATACCCTACGCCATTACCTGCATCCGAATTAATTACCACAGATGGGGTTTGATTGAGTAAGAAAGGAATATCGGGCGCCAAATTTTGTTTTGCAATGGTAGTTTTATCGATATTGGTTTTTGCAAAAGGCGCATTGGCTGCGGCTCGGATGGCTTTTATTTCTAATGGTTCAAGAAAAAAAGCGGTTGGTGTGTCTGTTCTGGCATCTTTGATAATGCCTTTGGTGTTTTTTTTGGAATCCTGCGCCAGCATGGTTGTTGTAATGAGCAGCGCTACGGTTGTTCCCATGATTTTTTTCATTTCGAAAATTTTAAAAAATGAATAATGGGAACAGGGAAATGCGTTGGAGAGTAGCAGAAGGATGCGATACTTTCCCTTCGCAGGAATTACCCTGTTCAGGTTCTACGGGTATTTCTCAGCCTCTCGCCATAAGCGGGAAGCACCCCGAGTACGATGCAAATGTAGTGTTTTGTTTTAAATCGGATTGTAACTTTACGCTTGCGTATACGTTACACTATAAATTTGGGTTATGAAGACATGGATTATCGGGGTTCTATGCTTGCTTTTGGTCGGAGATCTAACGGCTCAGCAAGATAAAAATATAGTTTTCGATGCCAATGCGCAAGTGCGTAAGGTAAGCGGATTTACAGCTATCGAAATTTCCGGAGCCATTGATTTATACTTGGCTCAAGGTAATGAAGATGCCGTGGCAGTTAGTGCCAGTTCTGATGATATTGCCAATCATATTCGTACTGAGTTAAGAGATAATGTGCTTAAGATTTATTTTGAAAACAAGGGCTGGAACTGGAAAAGTTGGACGAACACAAAGATGAAGGCTTATGTTACGGTAGCTAATTTAAAAAGGTTAGAAGTGTCCGGAGCCTGTAATGTACGTACAACGGGTATTTTAAAAGCAAATGATTTGATGGTGGAAATGTCAGGTGCCAGTGATTTTTTTGGCCAGGTATCACTACAAAATTTGAGGATGGAATTAAGTGGAGCTTGTTCCGTTAAGATGAGTGGAGTAGCAGAAAAAGCAACGATTGGTTTGAGTGGTGCGAGTTCTATGAAGTCGTACGATTTAAAAGTCGATTACTGTAAGTTAGATGCATCGGGGGCGTCGGATATTCGGATCACAATCAATAAGGAACTTAGTGCCAGAGCCAGTGGCGGAAGTAGTATCAATTATAGGGGAGAAGGTTTGATCAGGGATATCTCTAGTGGTGGAGCATCTTCTATAAAGCACCGCTCCGATTAATGATGAGCTGTATAATTAAATAATATTTGGTTACGAAACTGCTTTACCTTAATTTTGCAACCCATTACATCGCGAGGTAGAGCAGCGGTAGCTCGTCGGGCTCATAACCCGAAGGTCGGAGGTTCGATCCCTTCCCTCGCAACAAAAAATTAAACCACTGATGTTTCAGTGGTTTTTTTATGGGGATAGGTTAGCAATTATCGGTGAGTACATCTTTTTTAAAATGACTGATCAATTTTTTTATCTCTTTGAGTTGTTTTATCCTTTGCTCAATCGATAAAAGTTTCTCATCCAGAATGGATAATTTTTCAGTAACTGTCATTTTGTTATTATACCAAGCATCTATCAATTGGCTGATCTCATGAATCGTAAAGCCAACTGATTTAGCATCCCTAATAAGTTCTAATTTTTCAACAGTATCCTCATCATAATGATAATAATTATTAGACTTCACATTTTCATAACGTTTCCCTTTGATCAGTCCTGATTTCTCATAAAACCGAATGGTATGGGCAGTGATACCCGTTCTTTTGGATAATTCGTTTATTAACATCCGGTAAAAATACGATGTTTATAAATAAAGTACAAGTATAGACTATACTCTAATGTTGTTGGTTTAATGTATTTGCTTTTCTTTTGTAAAAAAATGATCATGGCAACAGCACTCATCACAGGGGCCTCAAACGGAATAGGGTTAGCACTGGCAAAAGTTCACGCTGCAAAAGGGGGTGATTTAGTTTTAGTGGCAAGAAATAAATCTAAGCTCGAAGAACTCAAAAGCGAATTAGAAAATTTGTATAAAATAAAAGTTTATGTAATTAGCAAAGACTTATCAATAGCGAACGCTGCCCAAGAAGTATATGATGAAACTACCCAACAAAATATACCAATTGATTATTTAATTAATAATGCGGGTTTTGGCGATTTTGGGATGTTTGTAGAAACAGACTGGAATAAGGAATTACAGATGATAAATCTTAATATTACAACGCTAACCCAATTTACTAAGCTGTATTTAAAGGATATGGTAAATCGCAACAGCGGAAAAATAATGAATGTTGCTTCTACAGCTGCATTTCAGTCGGGACCTACCATGGCAGTTTACTATGCCACAAAAGCCTATGTGCTCAGCTTCTCTGAGGCAGTTGATAATGAAGTAAGAGATAAAGGGGTTACTATCACAGCACTTTGTCCGGGCGCTACGGAAAGCGGATTTCAAGCGGCAGCAGCTATGGAAGAAAGTAATTTGGTTAAAGGGAAAAAACTACCTACATCAAAAGAAGTTGCTGAGTATGGGTATAAAGCTATGATGAAGGGTAAAACTGTTGCCATTCATGGTTTCATGAATTGGATAATGGCTAATTCCGTGCGATTTACACCACGAGCAGTAGTAGTTAAAATAACCCGTAAAATTCAAGATAAAGCAAAATAATATGCATAAAACATCCTTAACGATCCGCGTTTATAGCTTTTACCTTTTCCTGATGGGTGCCGGTATGGTATTCATTCCCAATACACTTTTAGGTATTTTTCAGTTCGCTGAAACCAAAGAGATATGGATTAGAATGTTGGGGCTTTTCACGTTTACTACAGGTATATACTACTATTATTCATCTTTACATCATCAAGAAGAATTTTATAAAGCAACGATCGTAGGCAGGTTATTTTTCTTTGTGATGACCGTCATTTTTGTATTTGTTTTTAAACAATCCTATATGTTGGCACTAATAGGCAGTATAGATTTACTGGGGGCTTTATGGACTTACTCCGCAAGTAAGAAATAAATATATAGATCCCTAAAAGTCAATTTTTTTATATTTTATGGGTGAATAATCTCAGGATTATTTATATAAATTCGTTGAAATTGTTTACACCTGATGAAAGCATCTTTTTCGCAATTTGTTAAATCTGCTATTCCCAACTTCCCTGTTAGTGATGAAGGTTTGAATACCATTATTGATAGTTTAGAAGAATTTGAGCTTGAAAAAGGAGAATATTTTTTAAAGCAAGGAAAAATTAGTGGGAGCATGATTTTACTGGAAGGGCACTTTAGATGTTATACTTTCAATGAAAACGGCGATGAGGTAACAACCGCATTTTATGGCCCTCCAAGATTGATTTTTGATGTGGCCTCTTTTTTTCAACAAAAACCTTCGCTTGAAAATATCATAGCCTTAACTAAGATCAAAGGTTATTATGGTAACTATCAAACCGTTGATAAGATTTTTCATGAATACCCTTTATGGCGCGAGTTTGGCAGAGCTATGCTGGCAAAAGAATACATCCTTTTTAAGGATAGGACTATGCGTTTAATAAATCTTTCTGCAGAAGAACGGTATGCCCATTTAATGCAAACAGAACCTGAAATATTTCAGATTGCCCAATTAAGGCATATTGCCTCCTATCTTAATATTACCGATACCTCTTTAAGTAGAATCAGACGAGATTTCGGGAGTAAATAACAGATAATTCTCTCACTTGTCTTATGACAAGTCATTTCTTTTCATATAGCAATTCACTTCTTGCCCTGAGAAAGCCTCTTTCTTATAGCATCTTTCTTCCTTTGTGTTATCAAATTAAAATGATAATACAATGGAAAGATTTAAAAATAATACAGCATCACAAGAATTATCCACACTTGATTTCGTGGGATCTATTCCGGAGATTTATGAATCAGTTTTAGGTGATTTCATTTTTGAGCCTTTCGCGAGAAATATTGTTACTCGAATAACACATACAGAAAATGGGAAAGTACTTGAGTTAGCTGCCGGAACCGGAAGAGTAACTCAATACTTATCCGAATTATTTTCAGACACTACAAATATTATAGCTACTGATATCAGTGTTGATATGTTGGAGGTTGCACAAAAAAAAGTAAAAGCCGCGAATTTAGTATGGCAGCAGGTTGATATTGCAGATATTCCTTATACTGATAACAGTTTTGATTTGATAGTTTGTCAGTTTGGAATCATGTTTCTTCAAGACAAAATCAGAGGGTTCTCTGAAATAAGACGGGTACTAAAACCCGGCGGCCAGTTTATATTCAACGTTTGGGCACCATTAGAAGAGAACAAAATTTGGCAGATTACCAATCAGGTAATGATGCAATTTGTAGGTCAATTACCTGCTTTATCACATAAAGTCGGTCCATTCTCAAGCAGTTTTGTTCCCGCGGTACAACAGCAACTCCAAGATGCAGGATTCGATAATTGTACGGTTGATACCGTTAAAATAACTAGCTCTATCAGTTCGGCTGCAGATGCTGCAAAAGGTTTTATACACGGTTTGCCAATAAAAGAAATAATGCTAAAGAGTAATCCGGATAAAATCCATGATATACAAGATAAACTTACTTATGAGTTTGCAGCTCACTTAGGAGATTTCCCTTTATATACATCATTCACAGCCTTATTATTTACCACTATTAAATAAATGATCATGCAACAACCACCCATTTACGTTTACTTAACATTTATTGTTACTGTACTGGTTGCCTACTTTATTATGATAAAAGCTGCAGGGTTTAAAAAAATATTTATGGTTGTTATAGCCATTTGGATTGCACTACAAGTGCTTATTTCCCTAACAGGCTTTTATACCAATTTTAAAGCAATGCCACCAAGATTTTCTTTATTGCTTCTACCACCACTGTTATCTCTTGTCTATACTATATCTACTAAAAAAGGTAGTGCTTTTTTACGGTCTTTTGATCTAAAAATACTCACGATTTTCCATATTATAAGAATACCGGTTGAATTGGTTTTATACTGGCTTTTTTTACACAAAGCGATCCCCGATTTGATGACGTTTGAAGGTCGGAATTTCGATATAGTATCCGGATTAACAGCCCCTTTGGTGTATTATTTTGCCTTTATTAAAAAGCGTGTAGGCCGTACTGCACTCATTTTATGGAATATCATTTGTCTTCTCCTGGTAATTAATGTTGTGGTTACCTCTATACTTTCTTTTCCTACTTCATTTCAGCAGTTAGCTTTTGATCAACCTAATATAGGTATTCTTTATGCTCCATTTATATTACTTCCTTCTTTTTTAGTTCCTATGGTTATACTATCTCACGCAAGTTCTATTAAGCAACTTCTAAATAAAACATCAATATGAAAAAACTACTTATGCTGTCGGTTATAATTGCTCTGAGCCAGCGTATCGTTCAGGCACAATCTAATATAGATCAATATATTACTATGGGGTTGGCCAATAATCAAAGTATCCAACAACAGCATTTTGAATTATCAAAAGCTGAATATGCCCTGCAACAAGCTAAAACATTCTACTATCCTAATATTGCTTTAAATAGTACCTACACGCTGGCACAGGGAGGAAGAGTGATTGGGCTTCCTCTGGGTGATTTATTGAACGGTGCTTATGCCACGCTGAATCAGCTCACCTCTTCGAATAATTTCCCAAAGTTAGAAAATCAAAATGTACTGCTCAATCCTAATAATTTCTATGATGTAAAATTGCACGCTACCTACGCCATTTATAACCCTGATATTAAACTCAATTATCGAATTAAAGAGGAGCAGGTGGATTTGCAGAAGCTTGAGATAAATCTCTATAAAAGAGAGCTGGTAAAGGAAATCAAAACTGCGTATTTCCAATATATACAATCTTTAAAAGCCCTTGGAATATATAATAATGCCCAGCAGCTGGTTAAAGAGAGCTACCGCATCAACGCCTCCTTATTTAATAATCAAAAGATCAATAGAAGTGTTTTATTGAGGAGCGAGTATGAGGTAAAAAAAATAGAAAACTCAATAATTGAAGCACTCAAAAATTGTGAAAATGCGCAAGCCTATTTTAACTTTTTAATCAATCGTCCTTTAAAAGATAGCATTATTACCGATGTATTTACCAGTATACCTACAGCGCTAAATGATGGTACTAAGAGGGATATAACGCAAAGAGAAGAATTAGGGAAATTACGTATAGCAACAGCAATTAACACTAATCTTGTTCATCTTAGTAATAACTATCTGGTACCTAAAGTGAGTGCTATGTTAGATGCAGGGGCTCAAAATTTTGATTTCAAAGTAAATAATCATACCCCTTATGTTCTGTTTGGTCTTTCTGTTGACTGGAACTTGTTTGCGGCAGGTAGAAATAAGTATAAGGTAAAGGAAGCCGAAGCAGCATTAGGGAGTACTAATAAACAAACGGAATTTATAAGAAGCCAACTAGAGTTACAGCTTTCTACAACTACTAATTCATTTGAAGCAGCAAAAAAAGTATATGAAAATACTTTGTTTCAGGAAAAGGCTGCCCTGCGTAATTATAACGATTTGTTGAAGCTGTATAAAGAAGGTCTTTCCTTATACATTGAACTCTTGGATGCTCAAAATCAATACATCAATGCTCAACTACAAAGCAGTATAGCCCTTATGGATACTTGGGTAAAATTCGCAGAAGTAGAAAGAGCTAATTCATCTTACAATTTAAATTAAGGATACCATGAAAAAGTTAATAACTATCGGAATGTTAAGTGTTGCATGTATAATCACATCATGCCATCACAAAACTAAAGAAACCTCACTCCCTACAAATGAAACCATCCCTGTAAAAGTGATGAATATTCAGCAGCAGGAAATCAATCATCAAATTATGGCTACAGGATTAGTTACTACTGATCAGGAAGCTAAATACGCTTTTAAAATTGGAGGGATTATTGAAAACGTATTAGTAGAAGAAGGGCATTATTTTAAAAAAGGGCAACTATTAGCAACGCTGAAAACTACAGAAATTGAATCGCAGTTGCAGCAAGCCAAGTTGGCTTTTGAAAAAGCGGAACGTGATTTCGCCAGGGTTAAAAATTTGTATCAAGATAGTGTAGCCACCTTAGAGCAATACCAAAATGCTAAAACAGGTTTGGATGTTGCCAAACGAACCGTTGACCTGGTACAATTCAATAAACAGTACACTGCTATTTATGCCCAGGCCGATGGCTTTGTAACGAAGAAATTAGCAAATACGGGAGAAGTAATCGCAGCGGGGTATCCTGTTGTAGCCATTAATGAAACCAATACAAAAAATGGGTGGGTTGTTAAAATAGGTATTACCGATGCCGAGTGGGCTGCCATTAAGGAAGGGAATAAGGTTGTAGTTCAGCTGGATGCTTATCCGGGCAAAAATTTTTCGGGATTCATCAGTAAAAAATATATGGCTGCCGATCAGGCAAGCGGAACATTTGTTGCCGAAATAAAATTGGATAATACCGGTCAGCGCCTGGCATTGGGCATGTTTGCAAAAGTTAGTATCGGTACGAATGAAAATACCAATAACATGATTATACCCTATGATGCCCTTGTGGAAGCAAATGGTGATGATGCGTTTGTTTTTACTCCTGTTACAGCCAATAAAATTGAACGCGTGCCTATTAAAATTGCTTCATTTAATCAGTATTCCGTGGCAGTGAAATCAGGATTAGAGCATGTGCAATCAATCATCGTATCCAATACTGCTTTCTTGAATGAAAATACACCGATCATCATCCAAAAATAAAAGCCATGAACTTAACAAATTTTTCAGTCAAAAACTATCAGTTCACGCTGATCATGTTCATCATGGTAGCCGTGGTGGGTGCTGTTACCTTATTTACTATGCCTAGAGCGGAAGACCCACAAATTAATCCACCCCAGTTTCCCATTGTCATTATCTATCCCGGTACCAGTCCTAAAGATCTTGAAGAACTGGTAGTAAAACCGGTAGAAAATAGAATGTTTGAATTAGATAATATAGATAAAATTACTTCTGATATTCAAGATGGCTACTGTATTATCAAAGTTGAATTCAATTATGGTCAGAATATCGATAATAAGTATCAAGAGGTTATCAGGGAAATGAATGCATTGAAAAGTACTTTACCTAAAGATATTTATAACATCGAAGTGCGGAAGGTTGATCCATCAGATGTAAGTGTACTACAAGTTGCATTGGTTTCGGAAACAGCCTCATTTAAAGCCATGAAGGATAAGGCTGATGATTTAAAAGAGGCATTGGAAAAAATTACCAGCCTTAAAAAAGTTAAAGTAGCCGGCTTACCTGAGCAAATCGTACGTGTTGATTTAAACTTACAAAAAATTGCCCAGCTAAATATCCCCTTAAATATCGTATTGGGAAGTATTCAAAGTGAAGATGCCAATATTCCCGGTGGTAGTTTAAATGCAGGAACTAAAACTTTTAATGTAAAAACAAGCGGTAAATATACAGGTATTGAAGATGTAGCTAATACGGTTGTATTTAACGGAAATGGGAAGATTGTACATCTAAAAGATATTGCGACAGTAGTGTTTCGTAATGATGAAGAGCATCATATAACCCGCTTGAACGGACATAGATCTGTTACTGTTACAGCAGCTCAAAAAGTTGGAGCTAATATTAGTAATACGCAAAAAGCTTATTTACCGGTACTCGAAGCGTTCCAAAAGGATTTACCTCCTCATATCAAAATGATAACCCATTTTGATCAGGGAGACAATGTGAGCAGGAGGCTTTCTGGATTAAGTGAAGATTTTTTGATTGCGATTGGTTTGGTGTTATTAACCTTATTGTCATTGGGTTTTAGAGCTTCACTTATTGTAATGATCGCTATCCCATTGTCTTTAGCATTAGGAGTAGTAGGTTTAAATGCTTTTGGTATTTCATTAAACCAGTTGAGTATTGTTGGCTTGGTTGTGGCGTTGGGGCTGTTGGTAGATGACAGTATTGTGGTGGTTGAAAATATCGAACGATGGCTTAGAGAGGGGCATTCTAAAATGGACGCGGCCATTCTGGCAACCAAGCAAATAAGTATGGCTGTATTAGGTACTACAGCTACATTAGCGATTGCCTTTATGCCATTGGTATTTTTGCCAGGTGGCCCCGGAGAGTTTATCCGTGGCTTACCACTTGCTGTAATCAGTAGTGTGGTTGCCTCTATGCTGGTATCGCTTACCGTTGTTCCTTTTTTAAGTAGCAGGATGTTGAAAGAACATCATAACCCTGAAGGTAATTTTTTACTAAGAGCTATTAAAAAAGGCATCAATGGAACCTACGCCAAATTAATGCATAAGGCATTAGCTTTCCCTAAAACTACCTTATTCGTGGCTGCCTTTTTATTTATGGGTGCAGTTTTAGTTTTTCCAAGTCTTGGATTTAAATTATTCCCCGAATCGGAAAAGCCTATATTTCTCGTTAATGTGCGTTATCCCCTTCAAACAAGTATTCAGGAAAATAACAGGGTCACTAAAATCATTGAAGACTCTTTCTTGAAAAATAAAGCCATCGAATATTTTACTACCAATGTGGGTAAAGGAAATCCACAGGTATATTATAATGTTCCTCAACAAGAGGAGAGGATCGATTTTGCACAATTTTTTATTCAATTAAATAATGAAACTAAACCCAAGGAAAAAAAGAAAATCATTGAACAACTTAGAGCGCAGTTCAAAAACTTCCCCTATGCGGTGGTTGAAGTGAAGGATTTTGAACAGGGCCCACCCATTGAAGCTCCTATCTCTGTTCGTGTATTCGGCAATAATTTAGATACCCTTAGAAAGCTTTCTTATGAAGTAGAAAAAATTATTCGAAGCAGTAAAGATGTATTGTATGTAAATAATGAAACTAATATTCTTAAAACGGATATTAAAGTGAATATCAATCGAGAAAAAGCAAGAACATTAGGTATATTAACCGTTGATATTGACCGCACTGTTCGGATGGCAGTTGCCGGGTTACAAATGGGCACTTATACAGATGAGGAAGGGGATGGGTATAAAATTACGGTGGATGTACCCAAAGAAAAATATGCCGATTTAAAAGTGCTAGAGAATTTATACATCAATAATGCTGCCGGCACAGCAATACCACTCAATCAGGTAGCGCAAGTAACATTCGAAACATCGCCAACCGCTATTAATCATGCTAATAAAACAAGATTTATTAAAGTAACTGCATCAACCCAACAACAGGTTTTAGCGAATAATGTGTTGAAACAAATAGTACCTCAGTTGAATATGCTGAAAATGCCTAAAGGCTACTATTATAAACTTTCAGGTGAAGCAGAGAGTGAAGGGGATGCTTTTGGGGGCAGTTTTATAACGGTAATTCTATTAACTGTATTCCTTTTCACTGCTGTTTTAATATTACAGTTCAAAACATTCAAAGGCTTACTAATTATTCTGTCTGTTATTCCATTGGGTGTGGTTGGAGGTGTAGCAATGCTTTGGTTAACCGGCAATCCCATGTCGTTTGTAGCTATTATCGGGTTCATTGGCCTGGCCGGTATAGAAGTGAAAAATTCCATTCTATTAGTAGATTTTACGAATCAATTACGGGCACAAGGGGTATCGTTAAATGAAGCTATTGAACAAGCCGGTGAAACCCGTTTTCTACCAGTTATTCTAACCTCTTTAACGGCTATTGGCGGATTGATTCCCATTGCCATCAACCCTAATCCATTGATTTCACCTTTGGCATTGGTATTGATTGGTGGCTTGATCAGTTCAACCATATTATCACGTATTGTAACACCTGTAATGTACAAGCTTATACCACCAAAAATTGAAACCTTATCTCATCATAATTAAATTTTTAAAAATGAAATCTAGCATCTTTTTAGCAGCATTTATGTCTTTACTGACTATCAATATTTTGAAAGCCCAAGTTGATGAATCAAAAATATTGGGGGAATGGACCTCACCCCAGAAAGATTCAAGAGTACTTATTTATAAGGTCAAAAATATATACTATGGTAAAATAGTATGGGGTAGTGGATCAGCTACCAAAGATGAAAAAAATCCAAATGTATCACTAAGAAATAGAGAGCTTATAGGATTAGTTATACTGAATGATTTTAAATATGAAGATGGCGTATTTAGCGGAGGTACTATTTATGACCCTCGAGAAGGAAAAACCTATAAGTGTAAGATGACTTTAAGATCTGATAACCAACTGTCTATTCGCGGATTTGTAGGGATATCGCTTTTTGGGAGATCAGAAATATGGACAAAAAACTAAATCACCTTTAAATTTTATAAACAATGAAATCTTATGTAGTAATTACCGGCGCTAGTACGGGTTTAGGAAAAGAGTTTGCTTTTCAATTGGCAAAAGAAAAAATGAATTTGCTTTTGGTTGCTAGAAATAAAAAGTTACTCCTTGAAGTAAAACAACAAATCGAAGAAGTGTATGGTGTTGATGTTATTATTTTCCCGACGGATTTATCTGTGGTGGAAAATGCAACAAATCTTTTTACTCAAATCAGTAGTATGGGAATCTCTGTTTCTACCTTAATTAATAATGCAGGAACCGGATTATATGGTGAGTTTAAAGACACGGATATACATGAAGAACTAAAAATGATGCAGCTTAATATATTGTCATTAGTTGTATTGACTAAACATTTTGTACAATATTTTCTTCAAAATGGGGGAGGTAAGATTATGAATATAGCTTCTTTACTTTCTTTTCTGCCTTTTCCTTATTTTTCTGTTTACTCTGCCACAAAAGCTTTTGTTCTATCTTTTTCTGAAACCGTTGCTGCTGAATTGGAAGGCACGAATGTGGCGGTATTAGCATTATGTCCGGGTACTATTGATACCCCATTTAATACCAGCGCCATGTGGAATACAAATGCCTATAAAGCCAATAAGCCCATGCCTGTAAGTAAAGTAGCAGCATCAGGTATTCGGTTATTGAAAAAAGGAAAAGGTAAAACGATTGTAGGGTTTAATAATTGGTTTATATCCAATTTGCCAAGGGTAACACCGGATTTTATTATGATAAAAATTAAAAAGCAGTTGGCATCACAAAGGAAATAGTAAAATTTAAAGAATTGAATTATCGTAAAGACCTATTTCCTTGATAACTTTTTATTTAACATTTCTAAGTTATCACTCAGATGTAGCCTGTGATGATTTTCTAATTTGGCAAGTATAAAATGGAGTGCTTTTTTTTCTGCATTATCAAGGCAAGATGTGATGGCTTTTGAAACTAATTCCATCTGTCCGAATGCACCATATAAGGTACCCTTACCTTTATCGGTGATAAAAATGAGTTTGCTTCTTTTATCACTTGGATTGATTTCTTCCTTTGCTAAACCGTTTTTGATCAGTCTTTTTATGAGTTCAATTCCGGTCGATTTTTCAAAAATCATCTGATTTATCAGCTCGGTTTTGGTACAGCCTTCATAGGTACTCAATGTGGCTAAAAAAGAAAATTCTTCTAAACTTATTTTAGAAGAATAGTCTAGCGCTATTTTAGAATAAATTCTACTGTATCGATACATCAGGCCATTGAGTACACCAATGCTATTGTCTAATTGCTCTACGCTATTGGTGGTTATTTCATCAGCTCTACCATACCTACTTAAAGATACTAAGAGGTCGTTCCCGGTATCTTCTGCTAATTGCATATTTAGCCATATTACAAACGAATCAAATTCTTTGGGATTGCCACTATTCGTATAGTAATCGTCGAGTTTTGCAACCAGCAACTTGAGTATTTCAAATCGTTCCATTCATTAAAATTACAACAATATTGTTTCAATAATTTAAAAATATGTCGATTTATATAAAAAATTTATAAAAAATAGGTCAATATTGTTGTTTAATAAAACAAATAGGTTTTACTTTGCATAAAATTAAAACAATATTGTTGTATGTATAAACGAATCTTAGGCTTATTGTTGAGTAGTTTTTTCAGTATCCATTTGTTAGCCCAAAACAATGGCCGTATTTCAGGTATAGTTGTAGATAAGCAAACACAAAAGCCCATTCAAGGGGTTTCGATCATGCTTGAAGGTACACAAAAAGGCTATTTTACCGATTCACTAGGAGCTTTTAGATTAACTAATGTACCCCTAAAACCATATAATATCATCCTCTCTAGTGTTGGCTATAAAACACAGAAATTATTCAATGTGATTGTAAACTCAGGGAATGAAACAAATTTCACTATTGAGTTAGAACCACAGGTTACTAATTTGAATGAATTGGTTGTTAAATCAAATAAAAGAACCGTTAAAGCGGCAAGTTTAGAAACACCCCTCAGTGTGCAAAGACTCACTACAGAAGAAATTAAAAGCAACCCGGGAGGTAATTTCGATATAAGTAAAGTAATTCAAACATTACCCGGTGTGGGAGGTGGGCAGCAAGGTGGCGGCTTTAGAAATGATATTATCATAAGAGGGGGTGGACCCAACGAAAATGTATTTTATTTAGATGGTATTGAAATACCGGTATTAAATCATTTCCAAACACAAGGTAGCGCGGGTGGTCCACAAGGTATACTGAATGTTTCATTTATTGAGGATGTTAAACTAAGTTCATCTGCATTTGATGCGAAGTACGATAATGCCCTTAGTTCTGTTTTTCAGTTCAAACAAAGAAATGGAAACCCTAATAAATTTCAGGGGAATGTGCGGTTGAGTGCTACAGAAGTAGCTACCACATTTGAAGGGCCTTTAGCAAAAAATAAAAAAACAACATTTTTAGCTTCCATACGAAGGTCTTATTTACAATTACTCTTTTCAGCGATTGATTTACCCATAAGACCTAATTATTGGGATTTTCAGACTAAAATCACCCATCAGTTAGATAAGAAAACAACCCTTTCTTTTATGGGTATTGGTGCAATAGATGAATTCAGCTTTGCAAAAATTAAAAATGCTACTCCTGAAAAATTGTACGTATTAAATTCAAATGCAATTATCAATCAATGGAATTATACAGCAGGTATTACTGTAAAGCGGTTAATAAAAAATGGATTTGTAAATCTGGCACTCAGCAGAAATATATTTGATAACGATATTGTACGTTATGAAGACAACGAAATAAAAGACCCTTCGCAATTATTACTTTCTTATCAATCCAGAGAAACAGAAAATAAATTAAGACTGGATATCAATCAAACAATTAAGGGTTGGAAATTTACCTATGGCGCTGTTGCTCAATTAGCAGATTATAGCAATACAACTTTTAGTGTGATACGAAAAAAAATTGTTGATAACAATGGCAATACTGTACAGCCTGCTGTTATCTATAATTTTACCAGTCCCTTACCTAACTTTTTGCGTTATGGTACCTTTGTTCAAGTTGGTAAAAGGTTTATGGATAATAGATTGGGTGTAAGTGCAGGCGTTCGAACTGATATGAATAGTTTTACAGCAACAGGAAAGGATCCCTTAAAAACATTGTCTCCGAGAGTATCATTAAGCTATATGCTAGCCGACAAATGGACCATTAATGCTTCGGTTGGCAAATATTTTAAATTACCACCTTACACGATTCTTGGCTATGCAGATAATAATGGAATGCTGGTGAATAAGACGGCTAGTTATCAGCAAAGCAACCATTATGTAGCAGGTATAGAATACCTGCCAAATGACGCAACAAGGGTTACCGTTGAAGGTTTTTATAAGCAATACAATAATGTTCCCATTTCAATTCGCCAAGGTATTTCATTGGCGAATCTTGGAAGTGACTTTAATGTATTAGGTAATGAACCTGTTAGTACAAATGGGAAAGGTGAAGCTTATGGTATAGAGTTCTTTGCTCAAAAAAAATTAACCAAACGTTTTTTTGGTATTTTTTCTTACACCTATTATCGGAGTAAATACAGTGGATCTAATGGCATATTATTACCTAGCAGTTGGGATAACCAGCATTTGCTTAGTATAACTTGGGGCTACAAGTTTTCTAAAAATTGGGAACTTGGTTTAAAATTCAGATACCAGGGTGGTAGTCCATATACCCCTTATGACGAAGTTGCGTCGAGAACTAATTTCCTTTCACAAGGACAAGGCATCTTCGATTATACCAAATTAAACACACTCCGTTTAGGCGCTTTTAATAGTAGTGATGTTAGGATAGATAAGAAATGGAATCTTAAGAAAACGACGATCGATCTTTTTCTTGATGTTACCAATTGGTATGCCGCCAAAAACCCGGCAGTTCAGTCGTACACATTCAAACGCACTCAGGATAATAAAAATTTTCTTACCACTGATGGTCAGCCTATTAAAGCTAATGGAAGTAATGGTATTCCTATTTACCTGAATAATGATGATCCTCGTATTACACCTACAATTGGTTTCATTATAGAATTTTAAAAAACGAGTAGGGGTTATCATGGTGATATTCCCCCAAAAAAAAGGTATGCTTAATGTAGGGAAATGATATATTTATTGATAATTTAAATAAACAAGGTAAAGAAATACACTCAAGCAAAAGAAGTTAATACTTTCAGTGCTTCAATGATTATAGCGTTTAGCGTGTTAATAATCCTGCATCAATTACAAATTGAGAACCCGTTACAAATCTGGCTTTTTCCGAAACAAGATAAAGCACAGCGTTAGCAACATCCTCTGCTTCAATCCAAGGAACGGGTAACAAATTTCCGGCAGAAGCTTCTGCAATTTCTTCGATGCTTTTTCCTTCTAATGCGGCAAGTCCATCATTCATAGGTGTATTCACTCCTGTTGGGTGAATAGAGTTCACCCTAATATTATGTGGTGCTAATTCAATGGCCCATGATTTTGTTAAACCTACGAGTCCCCATTTAGACGCTGCATAATGACTGAGGCGGTTCATACCACGCAAGCCTGCAATGGATGAGTTGTTTATAATATTTCCTGATTTCTGACCGATCATAACGGGAATAACATGTTTGGCGGTAAGCCAAGCTCCTTTAAGATTAATATC
Organism: Sediminibacterium sp.; assembly: GCA_017537025.1. Taxonomy (GTDB): domain Bacteria; phylum Bacteroidota; class Bacteroidia; order Chitinophagales; family Chitinophagaceae; genus Sediminibacterium. Next base: position 236,446 of record JAFWCB010000006.1, on the reverse strand, counting down.
AAGCATGGTATCCCATGCATCTTCTGTTAACTCATATGCCAAACCATATGCGCATATACCGGCATTATTAAACAAAATATCGATCCGGTTAAAAAAAGAAACTGTTTCTTGCACTGCTTTTTTTACATCTTCATCCATGCGAACATCTCCTTGAAAAGTTAGGCATTTGGTGCCTAGTTTTTCAATTTCAATTTTAAGAGAAGCAAGTTCATCCAGAGAGGCTAGTTGATAGCCAGGGTAAGCGAGGGGTTTAGCCACATCAAAAGCTGCTATATGCACTCCCTCTTTCGCTAATGCAATAGCAGTAGCCCTGCCTTGCCCGTGAGCCGCGCCTGTAATAAATGCAACCTGATCTGTAAGCAACATAAGTAATTTATTATTTTGTCAAACGGATTTTTTATAGACATCGAGATAGTCATCGATCTCTGTATGGATTACATTATTAAAAATGTTGGTGGCAATCATGATACCGGCAAATGCGGTAAGTACAACTATTTCCTTGTCGGAATATTGTTGGCGGATCGGTTCAAAAATTTCATCCGGAACAAACCCTTTATAACGGGCCATGGTTGCTCCAAAGCTAAGCAAGTCTTGCTCTTCTTTCGTTAGCTCTAAAGCTTCGGGATTTTCACTCGCATCAATAATTATTTTTCGAAAATAAGTACTGCATAGGGGACAGTCTGCAGCTTCTGAAATAGACCAGGCATATAACGGTGATAGCCGATTACCTAAAATTGTCTTCACATCTTCATAAAGCGGGTACCATTGCATATAAGCCTGAAAGGCATTATAAGAATAGCCTAGTGTAGATTTCATATTGGTAATACGTCCATTGTATTTGGCCTTATGTTGATTATAGGCAACTTTTACTTCTGCAGAAGTTTCTTCGAGGGGTAGTGGTGAAATTCGAGATTTCAAGGTGTATAATTATGATTATAAATCTAATATTTAAAACGCAAGAACCTATGCTTATTGATAATTTATATCATTCCAGCAATTATTTATCCAGCGCTACCGGATTTACTTCTACATCCCAATGGGCCAGTAAAATTTCGAATCGGTGTTGCTCCTCTTTTTTCAATTTTTCTAAATCGGGGTAAAGTATTTTTTTGTAAGGCTCGGTAAGGTTAGGATCAAAGGCTGCTTGTATATTTTTAAATACAAGGGTAACCCGATAATCCCATCTGCTTTCTTCCGATGCATGCTGGCGTGGTTTTGTTATAGTAATTGAAATGATATCGCCCTTCTCTTGCGCTTTTTTCAAAAGAGGGTAATGATTTTTTTTATAGAGGGCTAAAAATTCTTCGGCATAGCCCCATTTTGCTTTGTAATAATTTTCGATGATGAATGTTTCATCTGTTGGTTTTTGGGCATAAAGAAATCCACTAACTAATAGTAGTAATAATGCCAGGAAGTTTTTTTTAGATATCATGGTTGATGAATTTTGTTTCAGCATTTTCGACAGATTGTGCATATAAAATTAGTCTATAAATTTTATAGACTAATTAAAATTCCTATGTTTCAAATCAGATTTTGAATTTTAAGGGCTTCAGTCACCAGAAATGGGAAAGCTATGATAATTAGCTACTTTCTACAACCTTATGTTATAATTGGGCTGTTTCTGCCATAGCATCCCACCATTATTCCGTACCTTTGCGCCCCCACTAAAAAGGGTAGTTTATTGTGAAATCGGGATTTGTAAACATATTCGGTAGGCCAAATGCAGGCAAAAGCACCTTATTAAACGCGCTTATCGGAGAAAAAATGGCCATTGTTTCACCTAAAGTGCAAACTACCCGCCACCGCATTAAAGCTTTTCTCAATAAACCGGGTGAATACCAAATCATTTTCTCTGATACACCGGGTATTATTGACCCTAAGTATAAGCTGCATGAAAAAATGATGGCCGCCGTGAAAAGCGCCTTGGAAGATGCAGACCTCGCTTTATTATTGGTAGATGTAAATGATTCACTAGAAGAAAACGATACTATTTTCTCTTCTTTAAAATTAAAAGTGCCGGCACTGATCGTTTTAAATAAAATTGATATTGCGGGTAACGGAAAAATTGCGTTGGCTGAAAAATTCTTCGGGGAGAAAAGCTATTGCTCATCGATTATTAAGATTGGTGCTTTAGAAAAAATACATGTACCCAAACTAATTCATAAAATCGTTGAATTATTACCCGAAGGAAATCCTTTTTATAGCGAAGATGATTTGAGCGATTTGCCAACCCGTTTCTTTGTAGCAGAAATGATAAGGGAAAAAATTTATGAACTCTTCGAAGATGAAATTCCTTATCACACCGCTGTATTAATTAATGAGTTTAAAGAGAAGGAAAATATTGTAAAAATTCAAGCGGATATTATTGTTCACCGCGAAACACAAAAAGCGATCTTGATAGGGGAGCGGGGTAAAATGATAAAAGCTATTGGCACTAATGCCAGAAAAGACATTGAAGCATTTATTCAACAGAAAATATTTTTAGAATTATTTGTAAAAGTGCGCCCGAAATGGCGTGATAACGATTTACAGTTAAAAGAATATGGCTACCAGTAATGGGGCGATCACCTAAATTTTAAACCATGAGTTACACAGTTGCAATTGTAGGCCGACCGAATGTTGGTAAAAGTACTTTTTTTAATCGCTTATTAGAACAACGTAAAGCCATTGTAGATGATATAAGCGGTGTTACCCGTGATAGGCAGTATGGAGTAACCGATTGGAATGGCAAATCTTTTAACCTCATTGATACGGGTGGTTTTGTGCCGGTTAGTGATGATATTTTTGAAATAGAAATTCGTAAGCAAGTAAAAATTGCGATCGACGAAGCCAATGCTATCATCTTTATGGTAGATGTAGCAACCGGTATCACAGACTTAGATGAAGCCATGGCAGATCTTTTACGCAGAAGCAGTAAACCTGTATTTGTGGTTGTGAATAAAGTAGATAACGGTACACGTGAGTTAGAAGCCACAGAATTTTATAGTTTAGGTTTTGAACATACTTTTTTTATTAGCAGTATTTCCGGTAGTGGTACCGGAGATTTATTAGATGCTGTTGCCATGAATATCACGGAAGATGCAGCAGAAGATACGGTACGTGAAAATGAACTGCCTAAGTTTGCCATTATTGGTCAGCCTAATGTAGGTAAATCTTCCTTGCTCAATGCCTTAATAGGCGAGGAGCGTACAATAGTGAGTGATATTGCCGGTACTACGCGTGATACCATTCACACACACTATAAATTATTTCAAAAAGAATTTATCTTAATCGACACGGCAGGCATTCGTAAAAAAAGCAAAGAAAAAGATGATCTAGAATTTTATTCCATCATTCGTGCTATCAAAGCTATGGATGAAGCAGATGTATGTTTGTTGGTTTTAGATGCCGATAAAGGAATTACCGCACAGGATATAACCATTTTTGCCTTGGCGGCGCGTAAAGGGAAAGGCATTGTAGTATTGGTTAATAAGTGGGATTTGGTTGAAAAAGAAACAAATACTGCCCGTGATTATGAGCAGGTATTAAAAAAGAAAATGGCCCCATTTAGTGATGTGCCCATACTTTTTATTTCTGTAAAAGATAAAACCAGGATCTTCAAAGCAATCGAAACCGGGCTACAGGTATACGAAAATAAACAGCGTAGAGTACCTACATCCAAGCTTAATGATGTGATGTTAAAAGCAGTAGCCAATTATCATGCTCCTGTGGTGAGGGGGCATTCCATTAAAATCAAATTCGTATCCCAATTACCTACGCAGGTGCCGTCTTTTGCTTTTTTTACAAATTTTCCTGACGATATAAAAACACCGTATAAGAATTATTTAGAAAACCAGCTAAGGGCAAATTTTAACTTTTCGGGGGTTCCTATACGGATATTTTTTAGAAAAAAATAAAAAATTATCGTTAAAACTTGCATAAATGGAACCAAATACTATCTTTGCGCCCAATAAAACAAAAAAAACAAGTACAATGAAAAAAGTATTCGCTATCCTTGCTGTTGCAGGTTTAATGACTGCATGTTCTAACGGTGAAAAAACTGAAGCTGCTGCTGACACTACAAAAGCTGCTACTGTTGACACTGCTTCTAAAACAGTTGACACAGCTGCTGCAAAAGTAGATACTGCTGCTAAGAAAGTAGATACTGCCGCTAAGAAAATGTAATTAAGTACCTGTTACTAATATTACTTCTTGCAAGAAGGTCCTCCCGAAATTTCGGGAGGATTTTTTTTGTGCCAGTTTGTACCATCAATCGCCTAAAACGCTAAATGGCATTAATATTGACTACCTTCCAAACCTCGTTATTGAGGGTTTATTTGTCAGGTTGACACAAACACTAAAGCATGGTTAAGAATAAGTTTAATTTTTTGGGAGAAGATGAAACCGATTTTGTGCCAATAATTCCTATTAATGAGCAAGAAACGGAACAAGATAAAGCCCTGGTTATTCCAACTGACCTAACTATTTTACCCTTACGTAATACCGTTTTATTTCCCGGAGTAGTGATTCCCATAACCGTTGGCAGGGATAAAAGTATAAAAGCGGTTAGTGATGTATATAAAGGGGATAAATTGATTGGCGTATTGGCACAAAAAGATGCCAATATTGAAGAGCCCGAACCCGGGGATCTTTGTAAAATTGGGACGGTTGCCAAAATTGTGAAATTGATCAAAATGCCCGACGGTGGCACCACGATCATTATTCAAGGTAAAAAGCGATTTGAATGGACGGAAATGGTGAGTGAGGATCCCTATTTTAAAGCTGCCATACGCCTATTCGAGGAAGAAGAGGCACCCGATACAGCCGATTTTCAGGCTTATGTGAGCAGCATCAAAGACCTCGCCTCGCAAATAGTGCAGCTATCTCCTAATTTACCAACAGAGGCTGCTATTATTTTAAAAAACATTGAGAATGCATCATTCCTAATCAATTTTGTTAGCAGTAATTTAAACTCAGAATTACAGGAGAAACAGCAATTACTGGAGATGCAAGACATCAATGAGCGTGCGGTAAAACTCATGCAAATTTTGCAACGCGAGCTACAATTTGCGGAACTAAAAAATAAAGTTACCAATAAAACAAGAACGGAGCTAGATAAACAACAGCGTGATTACTTTTTGCAGCAGCAACTGAAAAGTATTAAAGAAGAGCTTGGGGGAGACTCCAACGAACGGGAAATATCTGAAATGAAGAAGAAAGCAGAAACAAAAAAATGGCCGGAAACTGCCAAAACTGCTTTTAAAACCGGTATTCAAAAGTTGGAACGGATGCATCCCTCTACACCGGATTACTCTGTTGTATATAACCATTTGGATCTTATGTTGGATCTGCCATGGGAAGATTATACGGCTGATAAATACGACCTGAAAAATGCAAAAAAAATATTAGATGCCGATCATTATGGGATGACCAAAATCAAAAGTCGCATCCTGGAATACTTAGCCGTTTTGCAACTTAAAGGAGATATGAAAAGTCCTATCTTATGTTTCCTCGGCCCTCCGGGAATCGGTAAAACGTCATTAGGTAAATCTATTGCTCATGCCATAGGCAGAAAATATGTTCGCTTTAGTTTGGGCGGTTTGCACGATGAAAGTGAGATCAGGGGTCATCGTAAAACCTATATTGGGGCCATGCCGGGTAGGGTGTTACAAAATTTGCGTAAATGTAAATCCTCAAACCCTGTAATGATTTTGGATGAGATAGATAAGATCGGTAATGATTTTAGAGGAGATCCTTCCTCCGCTTTATTAGAGGTATTAGATCCTGAACAAAATAATACGTTTTATGATAATTATTTGGAACTCGAATATGATTTAAGTAAAGTATTATTTATTGCTACAGCTAATAACCTTCAGAATATCCAACCGGCATTGAGGGATAGATTAGAGATCATTGATTTAAGTGGTTATGCTGTTGAAGAAAAAACAGAAATAGCGAAAAGGCATTTAGTACCCAAACAAAAAGAAGCCCACGGATTAGTTAATCAACAATTTAAGATCAGCGATAAAGTGATCGAAAAAATTATTGAGGAGTATACCCGTGAGAGTGGCGTTCGAGAATTGGATCGGCAGTTAGCCGCTATCATGCGATACCAAGCAAAAGAGATGGCTATGAAGGGTAAATTGAAACACACACTAACTGCTCCTGATATCGAAAAAATTCTCGGTCAAGCTCGTTACAATAATGAAATATATAAAACGGCTAATATGCCCGGAGTGGCTGTAGGATTAGCTTGGACTTATGTTGGGGGCGATATATTATTTATTGAAACGATACTGAGTGACGGCAAAGGAGAACTGAAACTTACCGGAAATTTGGGTAATGTGATGAAAGAGAGTGCCACTACTGCTTTGAGTTATATTCATGCGAATGCTAAAAAATTAGGTATCGATCCTGAGCTATTTAGTAAGAAGAATGTACATATTCATGTTCCGGAAGGTGCTGTACCTAAAGACGGCCCCAGCGCCGGTGTTACAATGCTAAGCTCTTTGGTATCGGCCTTCACGGAAAGGAAAATAAAGCCATTTTTAGCAATGACCGGAGAAATTACCCTTCGCGGACAGGTACTACCTGTTGGTGGTATTAAGGAGAAAGTACTGGCTGCTAAGAGAGCCGGGTTAAAGGAAATTTTACTCTGTGCCGCTAATAAAAAAGATGTGGAAGAAATTGAGGGTGATTTTATAAAAGGTATTCAATTCCGGTATGTTAAAACCATGCAGCAGGTATTAGAATATGCTATTGTGTAAAATAGATAAAATTTCACTAAACTTTTGAACTTAATAATCTCAAAATTGTAAATATACCATCAACAGACTTTCATGTTGGTTGTTTTAAAGGTAACGTCCCCCATTTCTATGGGGGATTTTTTTTAGTTTTATCATATGAGGGGCCTCTTATTCTGTTCAATTTTCTTAGTATTAAATACAAAATTGTTTTCACAAACATTGGGAGGGAATGCTTCCTTCAGCTTTCTGAAATTGCCGAATAGTGCCCAACAATCTGCTCTTGGTGGCATTAACATCAGTACGTTTAATAAAGATGTGGCAAATGCTTGGGCTAATCCGGCATTACTCAATGCGGATATGAGCAAACAAATCAGCACTTCTTATAATGCTTTTTTAGCAGGCATCAATCAATTAGGATTAGTTACCGGGATCGATACAAAGTGGAAAAAAATTACTGTTGGAGGCGGCATACAGTTTTTAGATTATGGCACTATTATGCAAACCGATGCTGCCGGTAATAATCTTGGGTATTTTAAAGCAGCCGATTATACCGCACAGCTTATGGCATCCGCTGACTATAAAGATCATTTTAGATTAGGCGTGGCTTTAAAATTTATTCAATCTCACTATGGGCAATATCGAGCATCCGGTATTGGTGTAGATATTGGTATTACTTTTTATGATACCAGTAAAGGTTTACAAGCTGCACTATTGGTTAAAAATATAGGTACTCAATTTACTACTTATGAGCCTAATGGGATCAAAGAAGAACTTCCATTCGATTTACAAGCAGGAATTAGTTATGCCTTTAGAAACATGCCATTACAAGTTTCTTTAACTGCACAACAACTTCATCGATCAATATCTATTGGTAATGAACAAGCGGGCACTGGTGGGAGTTTGGTGGTAGAAAACAATAATTTTTTTGGAAAACTAGGATCGCATTTTCTCCTCAGCGCTCAATACAGAATAGCTAATGCACTCGAGTGGTACGCCGGGTATAATTTTTTGAGAGGAAGGGATCTGAATATTAGCAATGGTCCCAATGCTTTTAATGGGTTCTCTACCGGTTTTGGTTTGTTGTTTAAAAAATTTACCGTTCACTATGGAACAGGGTTTTATCAGAAAAATATGTATCATCATTTTTCTGTGAACTTTTTTTTATAGTTTCTAATTTTCTATAGGAAAATATACTTTAAAACTAGTACCCATATTTACTGTACTTGCAATTTCAATTTTTCCATTGATCGCTTCAATTTGTGTTTTCGTAATAAAAAGGCCTAATCCTTTTGCATCTTTATTTCTATGGAAAGTTTTATACATGCCAAATATTCGTGAGCCATATTTTTGAAGATCAATACCCAGGCCATTATCCGTAACCTCAAGCAAGACGTAATCATTCTCCTGTATCAAATTTATTTGCACAATCGGGCTCCTCTCGGGAGAACGGTATTTGATCGCATTGGAAACCAAGTTTTGTAAAATACTTTCAAAATAAGCCGGATTGGTATACACTTCTGTACAATTCCCACCTAGTTGAATACTGGCACCTGAATCCACTATTTGATGATAGAATAAATTGGTGATTTTATCAAGCTCTTCGCTAATCTGCAACATTTTCTTCGGCACATTCAGGTTCGATTGAATGTAGATTACTTCATTTAGGTTGGCAATGGTTTCCTCTAATCCGCTTACACTTTTTTTAAATACCTCAAAAATCATATCACCGGCATTGATCACATTATTATCAGCAAGTTGTATTACACCACTCATATTTGTTACATGTGAGCGAATATTATGTGAGATGATATGCGCAAAGTTTTGTAGCCGGGTATTTTGTAAAGAGATCAAATCATTTAACTGTTGTAATTCTTTATTCCTGACTTTTAATATTTGCTCGCCTTTTTTTCGAGCGGTGATTTCTTGAAAAGTACCACTCATTTTTTTTACTGTTTTACTGGGACTTATGGTTAACAGTTCTTTAAACGATTCATGTAATCGTACCGGCTCGTTCGGATCTCCAAACTCCGGAATACCAATAGCACTTACCCATATATCATTACCCTTGGCTGTAGTTAGTTCTAATTCAAATTCATAAGGTGTTCCATGCAATAAACAATTCTTAACAGCTTCAGCAACGGTAGCCCTATGCTCTTCTTTATAAAAATAGATGGCTTCGGTTATCTGTGCTTCAAAATCAGCGGGTACTTCATGAATCGTTTTTGTATTTGCGGACCATTCAATATTACCTGTTTCGAAATCTACTTCCCACCAACCCATTTTTGCAGCTGTATTCGTTCGCTCATATATTTCTATTAATCGTTTGTTTTCTTTCTCTTGAGCAGCCAATAAAAAATTCTTTTTGCGAAGAGCTAATAAATTTAGGGCTTGTTTCGAAAGAATATTTAAAGTCTTTATTTTATCCGGACTTAAGGTATTGGGTTTATTATCAATTACGCAGAGTGTACCAAAAGAAAGGCCCGCCTCATCGGTTAAAGGAAACCCGGCATAAAAAATTACATGTGGGTAGCCGGTTACTAAGGGATTATCTGAAAATCGATCATCAAGTCTTGTATCCGGTACAATCATTGACTGATAAGGGTCGTTGATAGCATATGCACAAAAAGATAATTCTCTGGGGGTTTCTGTAGCAGATAACCCTGTTTTTGCTTTAAACCATGCCCGATCTCGTTCAACTAAACTGATGAGTGAAATAGGCATATCGGATATAGCCGCTGCTAAATGCGTAATATCATCATAATCCTCTTCAGGTAAACTATCCAAGATATGCAAATCTTGTAGTGCCTTAAGACGCGCTACTTCGTTTGCGGGAAATAGGGGGGAAGCCATAATTCCATAAAGTTAGCAGCCTTATTTTACTGATTTTGTAGTGATTCCCCTAAAAATCGAATTGTATACCCTGTGCTAATGGTAATTTTTTACCCCAATTAATCGTGTTGGTTTGTCTGCGCATGTAGGCCTTCCAGGCATCACTACCGCTTTCTCGGCCGCCTCCTGTTTCTTTTTCGCCACCAAATGCGCCGCCTATCTCAGCGCCACTTGTTCCAATATTTACATTCGCAATACCACAATCGCTTCCGGAAGCCGATAAGAACTGTTCTGCCTCCCGTATGTTTAGGGTCATAATTGTCGAAGATAAGCCCTGCGGCACGCCATTTTGCAAAGCAATGGCTTCATCAATAGTTTCATATGACATTACGTATAAAATAGGCGCAAATGTTTCATGTTGTACAATGGTCCAATCATTTTTTACTTCGGCAATACAGGGTTTTACATAACAACCACTCTCATAACCTTCACCCGATAATACGCCTCCTTCCACTAAAAATTTACCACTCTCTTTTTTACAAGCCTCGATGGCTTGTAAATACAAGTTTACAGCATCTTTATCGATTAAAGGGCCTACATGATGTTTGCTGTTTAGCGGATCGCCTATCTGTAATTGTTTATAAGCATTTACTAATTTTTGAGTAAATATGTCATAAACTGAGGAGTGAATAATTAACCTTCTTGTTGTGGTGCATCTTTGTCCGGCTGTACCAACTGCTCCAAATATAGCTCCTACAAGTGCCATATCAAGATCTGCATCTTTTGAAATAATCATGGCATTATTACCTCCTAGCTCCAAAATCGTTTTTCCAAGCCTTTTGGCAACAGCTTCATTTACAGCTTTACCCATTCTGGTGGAGCCAGTTGCAGAAATTAAAGGAATGCGTGTATCATTGCTTAACCACTCGCCCAATTCTCTGCCACCTTGTACAACCACATTAACTCCTTCAGGAACATGATTACGATCAAATACTTCTTGGATAATTTTTTGTACAGCTACTGCACAAATAGGTGTTTTTTCACTTGGCTTCCAACAAGTTGTATTGCCACAAACCCATGCTAGTGCAGCATTCCAACTCCAAACTGCTACGGGGAAATTGAATGCTGATATAATACCAACGATACCCAACGGGTGCCATTGTTCATACATACGGTGCTGTGGGCGCTCACTATGCATGGTTAATCCGTATAACTGTCGGGATAGGCCAACTGCAAAATCGCAGATATCAATCATCTCCTGAACTTCGCCATAGCCTTCTTGTAAACTCTTCCCCATTTCATAACTCACTAGTTTTCCTAATGGTTCTTTATAAGTACGAAGTGCTTCGCCTACTTGGCGTACTATATCGCCTCTTTTTGGTGCCGGCCAGTTTCGCCATTCCCAAAAAGCTTTCTGGGATTTTTGAATGGCTATATCGTATTCTTCTTTTGTAGTGGTTGCCACTGCGCCTATACGCTTACCATCCGTTGGTGAGTAAGACACTAAACCACCATTACCGGAAATGGCATCATGGATGCCTAATATTTGCAGAAAGTCCATTGCCTTCGATTTGGCGCAAAGGTAGGTATATCGGTCTTACGAATTCATCTTTGAAGCAGCAAGTAGTTGATCATATACTGTTCCATAGCTACTACCGATGGGTATCTCTTTATTGGCGATCCAGATTTTTGTTTTACTGAATTTTTCTACTTTATGAATGGGTACAATAAATGAGCGATGAACTCTTAGAAAATCTCTTGACGGCAATTTCTCCAAAATATTTTTAAGTGTCATTAATGTAAGTACCGGATTGGGTTTGATATAAATCTTAATATAATCATCAAGGGCCTCTATCAATTCTATATCTTTTAGATTTACTTTCATGATCTCATAGTTTACTTTAATAAACAGTGAGTTTAATTGTAATTCCTGTGTACTTAAAAACTCCAAATATTCTTTTGCTTTATAGCAGGCTTTTAGAAAACGGTCGTATTCAAAAGGTTTCAAAAGATAGTCTACTGCATCAACAGAAAAGCCCTCAACCGCAAAATCACGATAAGCTGTTGTGAAAATTACAATCGGTTTTTCGGCAAGTGATTTATAAAACTGGAGACCATTAATATCCGGCATTTGGATATCTAAAAAAAGAACATCTATTTTATTTTGTTCAATATATTTTTTGGCTTCGTCGGTATCTGTAAAAATTTGCTCCAGCTGCAAAAAAGAAATACGACTACAAAATTCTTTTACTACTTGTAAAGCTAGTGGCTCATCGTCGATGGCAATACATTTTATCATTATGTATATATGATAAGGTTAACAGAATAATAGCCTTCTTTCGCACCATAGGATAGTTGGTGCTTTTCCGGGTAAAGTAATTCTAGGCGACGGTTCACATTATTGATACCGATACCCGTTTTCTCTTGTAAATTATTTTCAGATTGAACGATGAAATTTCTTGCTGAAAACTGGATTTTATTAGCAACAGTGTGTAAAGCAAAATCGATAACACTGTCTTCTTTGGTGCTAACGCCATACTTAAAGGCATTCTCTATAAAGGCAATGAAAATAAGCGGAGCAACTAATAATTCACCGGTATTTCCGCTAACTTCAAAATGGACTTTGACTTTATTGGTTAGCCTTACTTGCTGCAACTCAATATAATTATGGATAAAATCAATTTCATTTTGAAGCGGTACTAACCGTTGCTCAGTTTCAGCCAATATATAGCGCATGATGGAAGAAAGCTTGAGTACCGCAGTGGCAGTTTTATCACTTTTTACGATGGCGAGGGAGTAGATATTATTTAGGGTATTGAAAAAGAAATGAGGATTTACTTGTGATTTTAAGAAGGATAATTCTGTATTTAGTTTCTCATTTTCTGTTTCTTTTCTGTTTTGTTCCGTTTCCAACCAACGCTGTACCACGCTAACACAGGTACCTACGGTGAAAACCAGTAAAAAAATGGCCGTATTATAAGGATCTGCGAGAGGCCTTCTTCGAGGTCCACCACCGCCACGCATTATGCCTTTATAGGCAGGGTTTCTAATAAAAGCAGGGATATTGGGTTGAGGATCAGGGGGAACTATTATACGTGCTATTTCTCTAGGGATATATAAAAAGAAAATAAGACAGGCTAATGTTGCTAGTACATACCAAAGCCATTTCTCTTTTACCAGTAATTTAGGAATAAGTATTTGGGTATTCAGATAGTAGAAAAAAACAAGGAAGATATTATTACAAATAATAACAGTGAGCATATAATTGCTCATATTGAATTCTCTTAGTCGGGGAAAAAAAACCAAATAGGGCAGTGCAAAAAAGCCAATCCAAGCAGCAGTATGTGCTATGATAGGGATGACAGTTTTCTTATGGTTGATAGGTGACAAAACCAGATTTTAACGCAATGTAATAAATGGCTAAAAAACTAAGTTAAATTAAGGACGAATATATCATGTATATCGGTAAAACTCAATAAGATTCCGTTTCATTAGGGAAATCGGTGGATTTTACATCTTTAATATACTGTTGAACAGCACCCGTAATTTGGTTCTCCAATTGTAGGTATTTCCGAATAAAACGAGGATTAAACTCATTGTTGATGCCTAATAAATCATGCATTACCAATACTTGCCCGTCGCAACCGTTACCTGCTCCTATACCGATCGTAGGAATAGCTAACCGATTACTAACCTCTTTAGCTAATGCAGCCGGAATTTTCTCCAGCACGATAGCAAAGCACCCTGCTTCTTCCAATGCCTTTGCATCGGTTATTAATTTATCGGCTTCGGCTTTTTCTTTTGCACGTACGTTATAGGTTCCGAATTTATAAATAGATTGGGGAGTTAGACCGATATGCCCCATAACAGGAATTCCTGCACTTACAATCCGTTTTACACTTTCCGTAACTTCTTCGCCACCCTCGAGCTTGATGGCATGCCCGCCGGTTTCTTTCATCACCCTGATGGCTGATGCCAGGGCAACATCCGAGTTAGATTGATATGAGCCGAAGGGAAGATCAATTACCACCAGGGATCTATTTACTGCTTTTACTACACATTGACCATGATAGATCATCTGATCGAGTGTAATAGCGATGGTTGTTTCGTGGCCGGCCATCACATTACCCGCACTATCACCAACTAAAATGACTTCTATACCGGCAGTATCAAAAATGCGAGCGAAGGAATAATCGTATGCTGTAATCATAGCGATTTTTTCGCCTGCTGTTTTGAGCTTTTGTAAGGTATGCGTTGTTACTTTTTTAATGGGGGTACTCATAATTAATTGCGTGCTGCTTGCAGGCGTTTTTCTTCCAGTTCGTAATATAAATGTTGGATTAAACCATCAGCCAATCCAATTTTAGGAACATAAATATCTTCTGCCTCTGCCCAGCGCATTACATTAATATAAATCTGTAATGCAGGTACTATCACATCGGCTCTATCGGCACGAAGCTTGTAAATATTAATTCTATCTTCTAATGAAAAGCTTGCAATTTCTTTATAATAATCTTTCAGTAACTCCAAATTCAGAGGTTTGCCATCTTTCTTCTTACTTAATGAAAAAACTTTATTGATATTTCCTCCCGTACCGATGGCAATTAATTTTTTATATCCTTTGGTTTTTGCTTTCACAAAATCTTTTACTTCATTCCACTTATCATCATCTACCATATCTTTCAAGAGACGTATGGTGCCTATATTAAATGATTTTTTGAAAATAAGTTTACCATCTGCAAAGAAAGTTAGTTCCGTGCTGCCACCGCCAACATCTATATATAAATAACTATTGTTGGTGTCCATATTTTCTGCCACATGGTTTTCATAAATAATGGATGCTTCTAAATCGCCACTAATCACTTCAATTTCAATACCGGTTTCTAGTTTTACTTTACGGATGATATCGGCGCTGTTGGCTGCATCACGCATGGCACTGGTGGCACAGGCTATCACATGCTTCACTTGATAGGCATTGATGAGATGGCTATATGCTTTCATGGTTTGTAAAACCATACCCCTTTTCTCTTTTGAAATTTCACCGTTTTCAAATACATCGAAACCTAATCGTAGTGGTACCCTTACTAAATTTAATTTATTAAATAATGGCTTATTGGTTGCCTTATCATGCCCAATTTCCACTATCAGCAAACGAGCTGCATTACTTCCAATATCAATTGCCGCTAACCTCACTCAGGTTGTTTTTTTTGAACAAATAATGATAGGTTTCGATTTGAGAGCGAACCTGTTTTTTTCGAATGGAAGGTACGTAGTTGTTGCTTAAATCACTATCTAATACTCTTGCCTTAACATTATCTCTTAATTGTATGTGGATAATATCGATTAATTCCTTTTTTAGCCCTTCATGTAAAATGGGAATAGCTGCTTCTACCCTGTGATTAAGATTGCGAACCATCCAATCGGCACTGGATATATACACTTTTTCAGCGCCACCGTTGTGGAAAATCATTACCCTGGCATGTTCTAAGTATTCATCTACAATACTGATAGCACTCATTGGGGTTTTGAACTTTTTATGATCAGGTACTGCACAAAAAATACCTCTCACGATCATTTTTACCTCTACACCAGTTGCTGCGGCTTTATATAATTCGTGGATGAGCTCAGTATCACTTAATGAATTTACTTTAATAATGATTCTCGCTTCTTTACCTGCTTTGGCTTGTTTTATTTCCTTGCTAATAAGCGCCATTAATTGGGTACGCATTCCGGTTGGGCATACGAGCAGGGTTTTACATTGCTTCAAGTAGGAGAGTCCGGTTTTCCAGTTTTCCAGATAACGGAAAATTCGGTTGATATCGGCCATCACATTCCTATTACAGGTAAGCAAACAATGATCGCCGTAAACCCTTGCTGTTTTCTCATTCAAATTGCCTGTGCTCACAAAACCATATTGTATGGTTCTATTTGCTTTTCTTTTTTTGATGATACATAATTTGGCATGTATTTTCATGCGAGGTACACCTAATAACACTTTAACGCCTTCCTCTTCTAAAATACTTTTCCATTCTAAATTGGCTTCCTCATCAAAGCGAGCTTTTAATTCGAGCATTACAACTACTTCTTTTCCATTTCTCGAAGCATTTACAAGTGCGTTAATTATTTTTGAATTGGATGCCAATCGGTAGGCCGTTATTTTGATGGATGTAACATCCGGATCAATAGCTGCTTCCCGGAGCAAATCTATCAATGGGTTAAAGGAATGATAAGGAAAATGGAGCATTACATCCTGCTTCAAAATAATATCTGTTACCCGTTGTGTTTGTTGTAATACTTTTGGGATAAAAGATGCGCGCCGGGTACTCTTGGCCTTGAATACATCCGGAAAATCCATAAAATGCCTGAAATTATGGATCCTTCCTCCGGGGATGATATTACTTTTTCGATTCAAGCTTAAGCGGCGTATCAGATATTCTAATAAACCTGCATCCATTTCTTTGTCATACACAAAACGTACCGGTTTCCCCTTTCTTCTATTCTTAATGCCTTTTTCAATTCTTTCGGCAAAACTCAAGCTGATATCATTATCCAAATCTATTTCTGCATCTTTGGTAACTTTAAAAATATGTGATTCAAAATAATCATATCCGAAATAAGAGAATATGATGGGTAAGTTATAACGAACTACATCTTCAAGTAGGATAATATTTTTCTCTTCTTTTTTTGAAGGCAATTGAATAAACCGCCCAACTGCTTTTGCCGGAATTTCTATGAGTGCATATTTTTGGTTATAGGCAGAATTCTTTTTACGCATTACCACCCCTAAATAAATACTTTTATCGCGCAGATAGGGGAGTTGTGGTAAGGTTTCTATCATTAAAGGAATGATATTCGAACGCACTTCATCATCAAAGAAATGTTGTATAAAAACTTGTTGTTCTTTGGTAAGTTGCTTCTCCGTTACAAGGCTTATACGTTCCTCTTTCTTCATTTCTTTCTGAATGCCGTCCCAGATTCGGTTGAATTCGTTTTGTTGCTTTAAAACTATGGTTTGTATTTGATCTAGTATTTGTTGCGGATCTTCCTCCATATACATATTCAACTTCCTGCGTTTCTCGGCAAACTCAACCATTCGTTTTAAAGTTGCAACACGCACCCGAAAAAATTCATCTGAGTTGTTGGAGAATATACCTAAAAAACGAATTCTTTCTTTTAGTGGTACAGAAGGATCATTGGCTTCTTGTAATACCCTTGCATTAAAACTTAACCAACTTATATCGCGCTGAATGAGGTTCTTTTTTGCCATATATCAAATTTAGGCAGTAGTAGGAATTCGGAATATTAAGTTTAGTTACTATGAGTAAGAGGATTTAATATGTTGTATAATACCGCTAGTTGAAAATCCAGGTACGATAGGATTTATAACCACTCTTCCTCCTGCGGCAATCACTTCCTTAGCACCTACAATTTGATCAACGGTATAGTCACCTCCTTTAATGATAACATCGGGTAATAATGCTTTGATTGTTTCCAGTGGAGTCGGCTCTTCAAAAATAACAACCGCATCAACGAGGGCTAAATGGCTGAGTAATAAAGACCTGCTGGTTTGATTGTTGATAGGCCGATCGGGTCCTTTTAATTGCTTTACACTACTATCGCTATTCACAGCCACAATTAAATAATCGGCTTCTTGCGCAGCAGCAGATAAAGAGAAGATATGCCCCTCGTGTAGGATATCAAAACAACCATTGGTAAAGGCTACCGTTTTACCTAATGCTTTCCATGCAGCTACTTGTCTTTGTAAATCTACCAGTGTAAGCACTTTATGATTTATGGGCGCTACTGCTTTCATATTTTTTATTTTTATTGTACCAGGCTAATGCACCTACACTGATAAAACCTACAATCAGTACGATCATGAATTGTGCAAACCATTGTAAAGTACCATTTGCTAAACCTATTTCGGCAGGAATATCTTTCAAACTTAAAATTTCTGCTAAAAAAAACGCATAAGCCCCGATTCCTCCGGGTGTAATAATCATGCCGATACTTGCAAATGCGAGGGCAGAAATAGCGGTATCTAAGCCAAGGTGGCTGGTGCCAGTTGTTGCTAATAAGCCTACCCAAGTACCCAATATATATAGAAGCCAAATGAGGCATGTATACACTAGAAATAAGCCTTTTTGCTCCAATTTTAAGATACTACCCAGCCCAGTCCCAATACCTTTAACAATATCATTTATTTTTTTTACAAAGCCTATATGTTGGTATTTTTTAAAAATAAAAGTGATCATTGAAATGATAATAATCAATAACGCAACTGCAATTAGCACGTTATTAAATGAAACTGTACCGTTATTATTTTTAAATACTTTACCAATCAATGCTTGTCCATACTCGCCAACAGTATCGAATTGTACGGTAAATGCAATTAGAAAAACAATACCTAAGGATATTACATCACACACCCTTTCTATTAATATCGTACCTACCAATTTATCGGCCGGTACGTTTTCATACCGGGCTAAAATGGTACATTTTAATACCTCTCCTAAACGGGGAATAGCTAAGTTGGCAAGGTATCCGATCATTACAGCGAAAAAAGTATTCGGTATGGAAGGGTTGTGCCCTAAGGGTTTGATTAGCACCCTCCATCGTAATGTTCTGATTACATGACTTCCACTTAAAATGAAAAAAACTGGAATCATAAGCCAGTAATTCGCTGTTTTAAGTGAGTTTTTAAAAGCATCCCATTTATCGGCCGGAATTTTGTGTAAACTCCACCACACTAAAAAAATGCCCAGGCCTAGGAACAGCAGATATTGAAGTATGGCAATCGCTTTTTTTTGCATGTAACTATCAAAGTTTATTTCCTTCCTTTGGAAAAACAATAACAGGTTTGTATTGTTTGGCTGCTTCGAAATCCATAGTAGCGTAGGAGATAATAACAACAGGATCACCAACTGCCCCTTTTCGCGCAGCGGGCCCGTTTAAACAAACCACGCCACTGCCTCTTTTCCCTTTTATCAAATAAGTTTCTAAACGTTCTCCATTATTCACATTCACCACCTGAATTTTTTCGTGCTCAATCATATTGGCAGCTTCCATCAGTTCTTCATCTAATGTTAAACTACCTACATATTGCAAATTAGCTTCCGTAATGATGGCTCGGTGCACTTTCGATTTTAAAATTTCTATTTGCATAGATCGCAAAACTAACCAACAAAAAGGGTATTATCAATTAAACGCACACCTTCCATGTAAGCTGCCCCCAGAATGTATACGGCCTCTTTGCCATCCCAGATTACCGCATCACTCAAATCGGCTTCTTTAGCAATGGCTAAATAGTCAACGGAATCAAAACCAGCTTGTATCAATTGCGCTTTGGCTTCATGAATTAATTTATTATTATCTCCGGGTATTAGGTTTTTTTTAACAAATAATAGCGACTCATATAGGGCGGCTGCTTTGGTTAAACCAATAGCAGATAGTCTTTTATTTCTACTGCTCAAAGCCAATCCGGAAGATGCTCTCATAGTTGGTATTATTTCAAGAGGTATCGTTTGGTTTGTAAGCGCGAGCATTTTGGCAATCACTTTGCATTGTTGTGCGTCTTTCTCTCCCAAAAAAAGATAATCAGGGTTTACTGCTTGTAATAAACGATCTACCACATTGCTCACGCCTTGAAAATGGCCCGGTCTGTGCTCGCCTTCAAGTATAGTTTCGAGAAATCCTAATGGGTAATGAACTAAATTTCCGATCCCGTCAGGATATAGCTCATCGGTATCGGGTAAGAAAACAGCGTGGCATCCTGCCCGGGTAAGATTTAGTAAATCTTCTTCCAAAGTAATCGGATATTTCTTAAAATCTTCTTGATTATTAAATTGAGTAGGATTTACATAAATGCTCACAATAACAAAGTTGCATTTGTCCAGAGCCTTTTTTACCAATGTGAGATGCCCTTCGTGTAAGGCACCCATAGTAGGAATAAAGCCAATTATGTTATTGGCAACTCTTTCCTGTGAAATAACGGCTTTTAGTAGGGCAATTTTTTTTAATATGATCATATTTTACAGCTAATTGGCCAAAATACCCGATTGCGCCTATTTCGTTGGATTTTCGTAACTTTGCACACTTATTTGCGCAAGGTTTGATCAAAACAGGTGTTCATGTCTACAAAGAAAAGGATTTTATTTATCGCTACTGAAATGTCTCCTTATTTGGAGCTAACAGAATTTGCAGAGATTATTAATAAGCTCGCTATTAAAAGCAATGATTCGGGATTAGAAGTACGTTGTATTATGCCTCGGTTTGGTGTAATCAATGAACGTAGACATAGATTACACGAAGTGGTAAGATTATCCGGTATTAATGTTTCCGTTGATAATGATGATCATCCTTTACAAATAAAAGTAGCTTCTTTGCCAAATGCTCGCTTACAGGTTTATTTTTTAGAGAATGAAGATTTCTTTAAACGTAAGCAAATTTTTCACGACGATAATGAAGATTGGTTTGAGGATAATGGATTGAGAACTGTTTTTTTCTGTAAGGGAGCTTTAGAAACCGTTAGAAAATTTGGATGGCCCCCCGATGTAATTCATTGTAGTGGTTGGATGAGCGGCCTCATTCCTGCATATATCAAAACAGCCTATAAGCGCGAGCCTGTATTTGGGAATAGTAAAGTGATATTCACCATAGGCCAAAATACATTTGAAGAGAAATTAGGCGACGATTTTATGAAGCATGCTATTATCAATGCTAATATAAAAGATAAAGATCTGGAAGCTTTTAAAGAAAGCAATAATACAGCCTTGTTCAGAGGTGGAGCCCAATATGCCGATGCCATTACTTTCGGGTCTGACCAGATTGAAAAGAAACTGATAGATGAGTTTGCAAAAGTGAAAGGCAAAAAAGTGGTTCCTTTTAAGGGCTGGGACTCCGATTTAACAGAGTATTTAGAATTGTACAACGACCTTGCGGGCAAGTAACATGTGGTTCATGCGATTGAAATTTATACCAACTATTTCTGCTTTTTTCAGTATTGCTATCATAATGGCAATAACTTCCTGTACCCGTATTACTTCAACGGATATTGGCGCGGGGTTAATACCTGCTGTTGACGGTGTTAATACATTTGATACGATCGTTACCGTTGAAACCAACACTTTTGTAGACTCCGATACAGCCCGTATTTACAGATATGATAATCAGGTTATCGGAGCCATTACCAATGATCCACTATTTGGTAAAACTACTGCCGTACTTAATTTTGAACTAAGGCCTACTTTTTACCCATTCTTTATTCCCGGGGCAAAGGATAGTATAGTGGTTGATTCAGCCGTACTTATCCTTAGTTATAAAGGTTTTCATGGTGATTCTTTACAACCACTTCGATTAACGGTAAGTGAAATAAGTACAACTACTCCATTGAGTCCGAATATAATTTACCCATCCGATTATCCGTCTTTGTACCCTGTAAGTACAGTTAGAAATTTAGCAGACCCGGTTTCTGTGGATATTCGAAGACTCGGTGATTCCGTAATCAACAGGTACGAAAAAGCAACCAATCAGATCAGGATCAAATTATATAATTCCGTAGCTCAACGATTTATAAAAACCTTTGATTCTACAAATGCCTACGCCTCAGATAGTGCTTTTAGTACCTTTTTTGGAGGCTTTGCACTAAAGGCAGATGCGGTGAATCCGGCTAATGCACTTTTATACGTCAATTTATTAGACACGAATACGAAACTGGCCTTATATTATAATTCCAGCTCTGCGGGAGCTACAACAAGGGATACCAGTGTCTCTTATTTGAAATTTAGTAGCCTCTCCAGTGGGGTAGCAAATTTTATTACCCGTAATAGAAATGGTAGCGAAATAGCTAACAGACTCAATAATACTTCCAGACCCGATTCCTTAGTATATGTTCAAACAACTCCGGGAACATTTGTACAAATAAGAGTACCCTCACTTGGATCGCTTTCAAACAGAATCATTCATCGTGCTGAATTGATTGCGGAGCAAGTACCCGACGATGCTAATTTATTGACGATAGATAGATACATGGAAGGCCCAAGGATATTATTATTGAGTATCTACGACTCTGCAAATGGACGGAAAAGAAATATACCCAATGATTATGCCATAGGTTCAAATGGTCCGAATACTGGTAGTTTTGGGGGTTATCGGATTGCTAAAACCGTTCCAGGGTATGATCAAATTTGGAGCTATAATTTTAATATCAGCAGATATGTTCAAGGCATCGTAACCCGTAAGGATACTTCTTTTGTAATGCGATTATCTGCACCAACTAATGACTCCGTTCATTATACTCCTGCCTATCCTAATAACAATGTTTCTCAAACATACTTCCTTAACCCTACTTATTATAATCAAGCAGCACAAGGTCGTATTCGCCTGGGAGGAGGAACACATTCCCGTTTTAGGATGCGATTGAGAATTGTGTATTCAAAAATTTAAATCATAAAGGGCTTTACGATATATTTGCGAAAAACCCATCATTAAAACCATACCAATGCCTTATTTATTTACTTCAGAGAGTGTGTCGGAAGGGCATCCCGACAAAGTAGCCGATCAGATATCGGATGCATTAATTGATAATTTTTTAGCGTTTGATGCACAGTCAAAAGTAGCCTGCGAAACCTTAGTAACCACCGGCCAGGTAGTATTGGCGGGAGAAGTGAAGTCTAAGGCATATTTAGATGTTCAAGAAATTGCCCGTGGTGTCATTCGCAAGATTGGCTATACGAAGAGTGAATATATGTTTGAAGCAAATAGCTGTGGTATTTTATCGGCTATTCACGAACAAAGTGCCGATATTAATCAGGGAGTAGATAAGAAAAAGAAGGAGGAGCAAGGAGCAGGCGATCAGGGTATGATGTTCGGTTATGCGAATAATGAAACAGAAGATTATATGCCTTTGGCGCTGGATTTAGCCCATAAGATTTTGATTGAGTTAGCAGCTTTAAGAAGAGAGAACAAACAAATCAAATACTTAAGACCCGATGCGAAGAGCCAGGTGACCTTGGAGTATGATGATAATAACCGCCCGGTACGTATCGATGCAATCGTGGTATCTACTCAACACGATGATTTTGATACGGAAGCTAAAATGTTAGCAAAGATCAAAGATGATATTGTAAAGATTTTGATACCTCGAGTAAAAGCGAAATATAAAAAATACGCAAAGCTATTCAATAACGATATCAAGTATCATATTAACCCAACCGGTAAATTTGTTATTGGTGGTCCGCACGGAGATACAGGGTTAACGGGAAGAAAAATTATTGTTGATACTTATGGCGGTAAGGGTGCTCATGGCGGTGGTGCTTTTAGTGGTAAGGACCCGAGCAAGGTAGATCGTTCTGCAGCTTATGCTACTCGCCATATTGCTAAGAATTTAGTGGCTGCCGGTGTTGCCGATGAGATATTGGTGCAAGTATCTTATGCTATTGGTGTAGCAGAGCCTACTTCTATCAACGTAAATACGTATGGTACCGCTAAAGTAGATCTGACGGATGGAGAGATAGGTAAATTAGTGGCCAGCATATTTGATATGCGTCCATACTTTATTGAGCAGCGCTTGAAGTTGAGAAATCCTATTTACAGTGAAACAGCGGCATACGGACATATGGGTCGCAAGAGCGAAGTGGTTACCAAAACCTTCAAATCGCCCGATGGAAAAGAGAAGAAAGTTAAAGTGGAGTTGTTTACTTGGGAGAAGCTAGATTATGTATCTAAAGTGAAAAAAGCCTTTGGATTAAAATAAAAATAGCCCCGACAGATTCGTCGGGGTTTTTTATTTTTATATTATGCAAAACGATTGGCAAATACTGGGAGAGAGAAAGATTTACGATAATAAATGGATTGGATTAACGGAGTATGATGTTATAAATCCGGGAGGCGGTAGAGGTATTTATGGTAAAGTCCATTTTAAAAATACTGCTATTGGCGTACTGGTATTGGATGAAGCTTTGAATACCTATTTAGTTGGCCAATTTCGATTTACGCTAGGAGCCTATAGTTGGGAAATTCCTGAAGGAGGTTGCCCGATCAATATGGATCCCTTAGCAGGAGGAAAGAGAGAGTTACTCGAAGAAACAGGACTTGTAGCAAAGGAATGGACGGAACTCTTCCGTATGCATTTATCTAATTCAGTAAGTGATGAACTGGGTATAACGTATTTAGCCCGACACCTGCAACAAGAAAAAGCAGAACCGGAAGAAACAGAGAATTTGATAATTAAGAAAATTCCTTTTGCAGAAGCATTTGCAATGGTTCAACAAGGGGAGATAACAGACTCCATGAGTGTTGCAGCCATATATAAAGTACAGTATATGTTAGCTACCGGCACTTTGAAATAGTACATTTGCAAATGGCATTACAACAACCATCTTTTATTATCGGCAGGCAACCCGTAATCGAGGCACTGGCATCGGGAAAACCTATCGACAAAATTCTATTTCAAAAAAATATTACAGGGGATATTATTCATGAGATAAGGACCTTAGCCAGAAATCAAAATATACCGATACAATTAGTACCTGTTGAGAAACTAAATGGACTTACCAAAGCAAATCATCAAGGCGTTATCGCATTCACTGCTTTGGTTCAATACATGGATTTACAACAGGTAATTGATTTTGTAGTATCTAAAGGAGAAACACCTCTTTTTTTAATGTTGGATGGCGTAACAGATGTGAGAAATATTGGCGCCATCGCCAGAACAGCACTTTGCTGTGGCGCACAAGCTATTATTATCCCCGACAAAGGAGTAGGTGCTTTAAATGCCGAAGCGATGAAGAGTAGTGCGGGCGCTTTAGAGAAAATTCATTTTTGTAGAGTGAACAGTTTGTTGAAAGCTTTGGATACACTTCATTTAAATGGAATTGAGGTTTTTACAAGTGAGATGCGTGCCGATAAAAATGTTTTTGATCTTTCTTTTCAAAACCCGTGTTGTGTGATTATGGGTGATGAAGGAAGAGGTGTACAGCCCTATTTGGCGAAAGCCGCAGATGCCTTTTTTAAAATACCTATGAGTGCTAATTTCGACTCATTAAATGTATCTGTTGCAACAGGGATGGTATTATATGAGGCGATGAAGCAGCGGATGGAAGGAAATAGGGTATAGGGTATAGGGTGTAGGGTATAATCTATTACCTATCACCTATATCCTATCCCCTCTAAATAAAAAATATCAAAACACAGAACTCCATAGAACTGATTGAATGCCCGCGTGATGCCATGCAGGGTTGGAAGCAATTTATTCCCACTGATCAAAAAATAAAATACCTGAATGCCTTACTAAAAGTAGGTTTTAGTGTATTAGACTGTGGGAGTTTTGTATCACCTAAAGCTATTCCACAAATGGCAGATACCAAAGAAGTTATTAGCTCATTAGCGCTGGAAAATACAATTACAAAATTATTAGTTATTGTTGCTAATGAGAGAGGGGCTGAGGAAGCAGTTCAGTTTGCACAAATAGATTATATTGGTTTTCCACTTTCTGTATCACCCACTTTTCAAATGCGTAATACAAATGCTACTATTGAAGAGGCTTTACTACGCATAGCTACTATTCAAGAGTTATGTATAC
Organism: Sediminibacterium sp.; assembly: GCA_017537025.1. Taxonomy (GTDB): domain Bacteria; phylum Bacteroidota; class Bacteroidia; order Chitinophagales; family Chitinophagaceae; genus Sediminibacterium. The sequence goes on along the minus strand of JAFWCB010000006.1, from coordinate 211,312 downwards.
AGCATCAGAAAAAACTAGTGGTATATTTAAGTATGGGCTTTGGTAACCCCTATGGAGATGCTTATTCGCCTGAATTATTAGATAAGTATACTGCTGCACTTGTTGATTTGGGGGTTGATATTATTTCATTGGCAGACACTGTTGGTATAGCAACTCCCGAACAAGTTGAGATGGCTCTCAAAGCTTTAATACCTAATTATCCGAGTGTACATTTTGGAGTACATTTACATGCAACCAGCCTGAATTGGGATAAAAAGTTAGAGGCTGCTATCAATAGTGGATGTTTACGTTTTGATGGTGCTATCAATGGTATTGGTGGTTGCCCTATGGCACAAGATGATTTAGTTGGTAATATAGATACTTTACAAATGCTATCTTTTTTTAAAGATGCAGGATTGAATATAACAATAGATGAGATAGCGTTACAAGAAGCCACCACATTAGCTAGTTCAATTTTTAGGGAAGTATGAAATTCAGATCAGAGTTATCGGTTAAGAAAATGAATCCGGGTATAGCCCATGTGAATCAATTATTACTCATTGGTTCTTGCTTTACAGAAAATATAGGTGCATTACTTCGTGAAAATAAATTTTCAGTACTTGAAAATCCGAATGGTATCTTATTCAATCCCATAAGCGTTTCTCATGCATTAACCATGTATATAGAGAATGAGCAAGTAAATGCAAATGATTTATTTGAGCTAAATGAGTGCTGGCATAGTTGGCGGCATCATGGTAGGTTTTCAGGATTAACTGATGAGGAAGCCTTATATAAAATAAATAACTCAACGCAAGCTGCTCATGAATTCCTCAAGCACACAGATTTTCTTTTTATTACCCTCGGTTCAGCATGGGTTTACGAATTAACCGAGAATGCTAATGGATTCAAACCATCATTGGTGGCTGCTAATAATCATAAAGCACCAGCCGACTGGTTTGTAAAGCGACTTTTAACGGTAGATGAAGTACTTGCCAATTTGGATAATACGATCTATCGCTTACATCAATTTAATAATGAATTAAAAATTATTTTCACGATAAGCCCGGTTAGGCATTTGCGGGAAGGTATGATTGAGAATAATCGGAGTAAGGCAGTTTTGATTCAAGCTGTACACCATTTAGTAAACAAATTGGAAGGCTTATATTATTTTCCTGCTTATGAATTAGTAATCGATGATTTGCGCGATTATCGGTTTTATGCAGAAGACTTGGTACATCCTAACTATCATGCTACTAAATATGTATGGGAAAAGTTCGTAGACGCTTGTATCGCTGAGGAGGCAAAGCAGGATATCGTTTTTTTACAGGAAATAGCATTGGCGTATAAACATAATCCGTTCAATCCAAATACCAAGCAGCATATCGCTTTTAGGAAAAAATATGCTCAGCTAGCAGCCGATTTTACCAAAAATCATCCGCATATTAATTTGCAGGAAGAGATTCGCTATTTTGAAACTGGTGAAAGAGCTAGCGCTCCAGCGCTTTTGAAAGAGGAATAACTTCACATAGTTTGGTGAGTGCAGGGTTTTTGAGATAATCGGTGAGAAAATATTTGTGTAATAAGCCTGTTAGAATAACAATTGTACGATCGCTATTCGCAAGTAATTCTCTATAAATCCTTTCACACATCCCATTATTTCGAAACAACCAAAAATCATTATTATAATTATACCAGCTTTGAAAAGGCTCTAAGGCGGCGTAACTATTTGTAATTTTTCTTATTTCATGGGTTTCCAAGGCTACCAAATACCTTGCTGTATCAATAAGCGATTCTCTATTGATAGCAATCAAGTCTTTGGATAAGGCATCCATAAATAAGGTATTAATGGCAAGATAATGTTGGTAAGTAATACTATCCGACGGCGAATACTTTCCCTGAATCGCTAATTGTTCTAAAGCAATCGTATGCGATCTTTCCATTTTTAATTGATAATCGATATACGATTTTCTATTAGGGATAAAAATGTCTAGTGGTGCAATACAGACTTCCTTATTTAATTCTGCATATTTTCTGGCAGCTTTATATTCTAAAGGGTTTTTCCAAATACCTAAAAACTCAGCTGTTTTAGTTCCTCTTACTTTGCGAATACCACAATTTGATACGACAGTAGAATCTACTTCCAGTAAAATGATATCCGGTTTAATTTTTTGTAGCAGGCGCAGTAATTTTTTATGTGTAATTTCTTTATTGCCATTATGTTTGGTACCGATGATAATCACTCGATTAGGGGTAGGGTCGGCTAATAATTTAATGGAAGAAATTAGGCAGAAGAGAAGAAGAAATTTTTTTATACCCTGTACCATATTTTAATCTGAAATCTTCAATCTGATTAAGTTTTATGTTCTTTCGTCTATCGTCTCCCGTCTCTGGTCTAAAAAAGCGTTTGTACCCCATGCGCTACTTTAAACTCATGTTGTAATAGCCATTTTTTTCGCCACATACCGCCACCGTATCCAACCAGGGATTTATCGCTACCAATAACTCGATGACAAGGAACAATGATAGCTATCTTATTTTTCCCGTTTGTATGTGCCGCGGCACGTATTACTTTAGGGTCTCCCAATCTTTTTGCCAGATCCATATAACTGATTGTTTTACCATAAGCAATTTCCATTAATTCACTCCAAACCCTTACTTGAAAATCGGTACCTTGTTGATGAATAGGTATATCAAAATTTCTGCGTGTTCCGTGAAAGTATTCTATCAACTGCTCTGTACACTGGTGCATCATTTCTGTTATGCCCGGCTCTCCATAGGCTAATTGATCTTTATTATCTACAAAACTCAATTCACCAATATAGTGATCGGTTCCTCCGATTTTTAATAAACCAACAGGGCTCTCATAATAAGTATAATGTAATTCCGACATTTAATATTGGGGTTGCATAAATATATTATATTTACGAATATATTTTATAATTTAAAATCAAACAATATGAAACGCAATGCTACTGCAGTTTGGAACGGATCCGGCAAAGAAGGTAACGGACATTTAACGACCCAGAGCACGGTACTCCAGCAAACACAATATTCCTTCAACTCCCGTTTTGCAGATGGCGTTGGCACCAATCCCGAAGAGTTGATGGCAGCTGCTCACGCGGGTTGTTTTACTATGAAATTAAGTTTCGTTTTGGGTGCTGCAGGTTTTACACCGGAGTCTTTAGAAACCACCTGTACTATTAGCTTAGAAGATGGGGTTATTAATCACTCTCATTTAGTTTTGAATGCCAAAGTACCCGGAATTACTAAAGAGCAGTTTGATATTTGTACAGCAGATGCCAAAGCAAATTGCCCGGTTAGTAAAGCCTATAATATGGAGATCAGCTTGGAAGCGAACTTGATATAGACGACCCTTCGACATGCTCAGGGTGACAGAGACAGGAGACGATGGTAAATTACACTACTGACTAATGACTATTGACCAATGACTAGTCGAGTAATTGAATAAGTTGGTGAAGTTCTTCCTTTTTATAAAGGTCTTTTGGGGAATCGAAGCATTTTGAAATTTCTTCTAATAATTGCTGTATAACCTGCTTATGACTTAATGGTTTGAAGAAGTTAGGGGTCGGATGTACGGCAATTCTTTTGAAATAATGCTCAATATCGGCATGTGTAAAAGCCTGACCATTTGTAGCATCTACATAAAAATGGATCTGATCTTGCGGATGGCCTTCAAAAGTGGCATGATCATAATCCGAGTGATAAAAAGCGATAATACACTGCTTGGGTATATTAATGATGCGAGCATTAATATCTAACTGGTCGCAAAGAATCTGATACAGGATTCCATTAATAAGCGGATTCCCTTTTTTACAAGAGAGTACTTTGTGTAAAAAGAAATCATCGGGGTTTGAATAGGTAACTTCAGAAGCCTTTAGATTGTAGTAATTATAAACAATACTGGTGAGAACATTTGCTTGTTCTAAGGGTGTTAAAAAGTTATTTAGCTCAAGCCAAATATTTCTTCTGATCTTTTCTATTTCTTGTATTACCGGGCTTGTTTGTAAATCGGGATACTGAAATTTGGAAACGAGTAAAGTGCCGAATAAGAGATCATGATAAGCGCTATTACTCCACTCTGTAAAATCGGCTAGTAGATCGGTAAAATGTAACCGATGAATAATCATTTCGATTCTTTCTTGTGCATATTCATCAGGGGTGGTTTCCCATAAGTGCTCCAGATTTGGTATAACCGGTTTTCCCAAAGCCACTATTTTATCATAAACGGTGGCATACACTTCTTCATCGGGGTCATCGATCAGGGTAAAAAGGGCATTCAATTCTTTTGTTTCCTGCATAGAAGAGTAGCGATTGGTTCTTCAAACTAAGATCATTTTCTGTATATTTACAAGCAGAAGTTATACCCTCTTTGTGGATATATGCTTCTTTATTATAATAATATTTTTAAGACCTTTTCGTTGCCATTAAATTTGCTTGATTTTTAACAAGTTGATTCTTTGATTAATATTATCTTGCATTTCTATTTATAAGTATGACTAATATTTCTATCCCCAAATTTCCGGTAGTAAAGCAATCTTTGCATCTCGAACTAAAGAAAAGGGTGCAGGCCTATTTTGATGAAAGAGGAATTCAGGCAACCGGTACTCCTACGTTATTTACAAAAGCCATAACTATGGTTGTTGCTTTTATTCTGGTGTATGTGCATTTAATCTTTTTTACGCCAATATGGTATATCGCTGTTTTTGAGTGTGTTATTTTAGGTGGGTTGATCGCAGCAATTGGCTTTAATGTAATGCACGATGGGAGCCATGGTAGTTTTAGCACAAACAAGTGGGTGAATCGCTTTGCGGCTTCTTCAATCAGTTTGTTAGGGGCTAATCATTTTATGTGGAATATGAAGCATAATATGATTCACCACAGTTTTACGAATGTAGATGGCATAGATGATGATATTGAAGTTGGTATTTTGATGCGTATGGCACCGACACAAAAAAAGTATAAAGCCCATAAATTCCAACACTTGTATTTTTGGATATTGTACATGTTGCTTTATATCTTCTGGATCTTCTTCGCAGATTATAAAAAATATTTTACACAGAAAATTGGTAACGTTCCATTGAAAAAAATGAAAGCGACCGATCATATTGAATTCTGGGGTGTAAAAATATATCACGCGGCTGTTTTCATTATAATACCTATCTATGCAGTGGGTTGGTTAGCTTGGCTGATAGGATTTATTATTACTTGTGTTGTTGCCGGTTTTGTGTTGAGTATTGTATTTCAACTAGCCCATACGGTAGAACATACGGAGTTCCCTTTGGCTAATGTAGATACTAACAAATTGCCGGATGAGTTTGCTGCTCATCAAATCAAAACGACGGCTAATTTTGCTACAAAAAATAAGTTAGTTAGTTGGTTAGTGGGTGGGTTGAACTTTCAGATTGAGCACCATCTTTTCCCTAAAATTTCGCATATTCATTATCCTGCCATTAGTGAAATTGTACGCGCTATATGTATGGAATATCAATTGCAATATATTGAATACCCAACTATGCGTAAGGCCGTTGCCGCACATGTGCGCTTTTTAAGAGATATGGGGAGATATTAAGTAACTAGGTAACTAAGTTTACCTAGTTACTTCTTAACCACTTTCTTAGCTGCCTTCTTTACCACAGCTTTCTTCGCAGTAACTTTCTTGGTAAATGCACCGGGAACCTGCTCTTCAATCATTTTCTTAACTTCTTCCAGCTCAATATTGGCAAGTGTTTCCGGGGAATGTTTTTCTCCATTCGCCTGCTTGCCCAGCTTTAGCATTTTTTTCTGGAAACGAATAAAAGGACCCCATCTTCCATTTTCTATGGCTATCTTTTCAGTAGGCCATTGTTTAATAAAACGATTCGCTTCTTTATCTAATTTCTTTTCTATTAATGCATTAACATCTTCTTGCGTAAGGGCATCAAAATTATAAGTACGGGGTATATTAATAAATAGATCATTCCATTTAATAAAAGGACCAAATCTTCCCTTTCCTTTCGTAACGGGTAGGTTATCGTAATAAGCAATTGGTGCGTCGGCTTCTTCTTTTTCTTTAATGAGCGCAATGGCTCTCTCTAGGTCCATTTCGTATAAATCTTCCCCGCGGGGTATAGAAATGAATTGCTCACCTAGTTTGATATAGGGCCCAAATCGACCAACATTCACGGATAATTCCTGACCTTCATATTCTCCTATGATTCTTGGTAAAGAGAATAATTGCATGGCCTCGTCGAAGCTGATGGTTTCTATACTTTGTGATGGTTTTAGTTTGGCGAAGCGAGGTTTATCGTTTTCATCATTACTATCTCCAATTTGTACCATGGGTCCGTATCTACCCATACGGGCAATTACTTTTTTTCCGGTTGTTTCATCAATCCCTAATTCTCTTTCCCCCTTTGCCCGTTCCGCATTTTCTAAAGTATGTTCAATCGTATCATGAAATGGTTTATAAAAACCATCAATCATATTGCTCCACTTCATTTTTCCTTCTGCAATTTCATCGAACTCTTGCTCTATGCGTGCCGTAAATCCAAAATCCATTACTTTCTGAAAATGCTGCTTTAAAAAATCTGTTACTACCATCCCTAAATCCGTAGGGAAGAGTTTTCCTTTTTCAGCACCTGTATTCTCTTGAATGATCTCTTTTTCTATCTCATTTTTTTGGGTAAGTTGAAGTATTACCGCTTCTCTTTTAGTACCCTCTTTATCTCTTTTTTCAACATAATTTCTTTTAATAATGGTAGAGATAGTTGGTGCATATGTAGATGGGCGACCTATACCCAGTTCTTCCAATTTCTTTACTAAGGAGGCTTCAGTATATCGAGGTGCCGGTCGGCTAAATTTCTCAGCAGCAGTCATAGCTTCGAATGTAGGCTTATCACCTTTTTTCAAAGGAGGTAGCATACCTTCATTATTTTCTTCATCTTCATCATCTTTACCTTCCATATATACCTTTAAAAAACCATCGAACTGCATCACTTCACCGTTGGCTGTAAGTGTATCGGTATTTGTGCTAATACTGATTTTAGCTGTGGTTTTCTCAAAAATGGCATCACTCATTTGAGAGGCAATAGTTCGCTTCCAAATAAGTTCATATAATTTTTTTGTTTCGGGGTCGTCTACCGTACGATTACTCATATAGGTAGGTCGGATGGCCTCATGCGCTTCTTGAGCGCTTTCGTTTTTATTTTTAAACTTACGTGGCTGATGATATTCTTTACCGAAGCTGCTATTGATTTCATTACTAATATCTGCCAAAGCTGTTTCGCTTAAGCTGATACTATCTGTTCTCATATAAGTGATCTTACCACTTTCATATAGTTTCTGGGCAAGCAACATGGTTTTACTAACACCGTAACCCATTTTGCGAGAAGCCTCTTGCTGTAAGGTAGAAGTAGTAAACGGCGCTGCCGGAGAACGTTTTGAAGGCTTTACCTGTACTTCTTCAACAGTATAAGATGCGCCACTACAACTGCGTAAAAAATCTTCTGCTTCTTTGGCAGTAGCTAATTTAGATGGTCCATCGGCTTTAAAAATAACTTGCTTACCTGTAATATCGGGGGCACTGAAACGAGCCTCAATTTTAAAGCTGCTTTCCGGAATAAATTGATTGATTTCTCTTTCGCGTTCTACAATCAATCTTACTGCTACACTTTGCACTCTTCCTGCACTAAGACTACGTTGCATGCCTATTTTACGCCACAAAACCGGGCTCAATTCAAAACCAACCAATCTATCTAATACCCTGCGTGCTTGCTGGGCATTTACCAGATTCATATTGATTCGTCGTGGGTTATCAACCGCTTTTTTAATAGCGGGTGCCGTAATTTCATGGAATACGATTCTCTTGGTTTCTTTTGGATCTAGTCCAAGTACCTCTGCTAAATGCCAACTGATACTCTCACCCTCCCGATCCTCATCCGATGCTAACCATACTTCATCGGCCTTTTTTGCCAGTGTTTTAAGCTCTTTTACCACCCTTTCTTTCTCTTCAGGAACCTTATAGCGGGGTTGATAATGGTTGTTAACATCAATGCCCATATCGTCCTTTTCTAAATCGCGAATATGTCCATAACAGCTCTTCACCTCAAATTCCTTTCCAAGAATTTTTTCAATGGTTTTTGCCTTAGCGGGCGACTCAACAATCAATAAGTTTTTTGCCATGTACGATTATTTCCGGGGTGCCAATTTCATGCAATATTAGGCTAAAGCGCGAAAATCCAAAAAATCACCGATTTAACAACAGCCATTTTACTTTGGCATGATCTTGGTTTTTATAAAGTAGAATCAAATTTTATAGCCATGAAAAAGAAGTATTTAGTAGGTGCTATTCCAATGATAGCCGCTTTGTTTCCAATACTTTTAGATGCCCAGCCTCCCTATGCCAGAGCTTGGGGAAAGCGAGAAAAACGTGAGCGCGATGATGATGATGATCGCTACGAACGGAGGGCAAGGTCACGCGTTTATTATGAGTTTTACCCTTCCTTGAATGTGTATTACAGTCCCGGAGAGCATAGATATTGGTACCCACAGAATGGTGTTTGGATTCAAGCAAACATATTGCCTGAAAGATTTATATTATCGAATAAACGCCGACAAAAAGTGTGGTGTTATGATGATGAAGCCGTTTGGGTAAATCAACGCTATTATGAAGATATGCCTGTAATTATTGCACCTCAACCTCGAACCGGGATAAGTGTAAATATTAATGCAAGATTTTAGCCAACAAGATGAGTAGCAACGGTAGGCCCCGGGTTGTAAAATCAATAATTGCTTTTACGATTTTGGGGTCTCTGTATATTTTATTATGCCCTAAACCCTCCGTGGTGATAAATTGAACCTGCTTGGGCTTATTGATCCGAATAGGCTTGGTATCCTCATAGGGGCAAATTTTATCTTCCGTATCATGTATCCAAAGCGTAGGTGTTTGTGCCGTTTTAACGGCCCTCACCGTAGAAAAATAAGTTAGTGGCTCGTTCGCTAATTTTTCAATCTGGGCTATAAGCGCTAGTTGAACAGATTCACTGAGTTTCATCATTTCTGTAAATTGTGTGATAGCTGTTTTGGTTTCGGTAGCTGGGGCAATTAAAATGAGTTTTCTATCTGTATGGTCGGGTAACTTTTCCATCGCCAAACTAGCGGCAAAACCACCTAAGGAATGACCTATAATAGCATAAAGAACTCCCCATTTTTTTTCTACTTGTAATATACAGTCGCGATAAATCAATGCATTAATTCTTTCTCCATCACTGCTTCCATGGGCAGGCGCATCAAAAGCCAGTACTTCAAACCCTTTCTTTTGAAGGGCTACTATATATTTTTCAAATTTATAAGCATAGCTACTAAATCCGTGAGCAATGAGAACTTTCGGTGCATTAGCTTCGGCTTTCCATCGATAACCACGCACTGTTAGGTTTTTATATTTAACAGAAATTTTTTCTGCTTTAGTGAATATGGCGGGTATTTTAGGTTCTTTACCTGATTTTAGCGGAGTACAGAATAAATTAAAGGCAAGTGATGCTGCTTTTTTAGGAGATATCATGCCAATTGTCCGAAACTTTGTTCTATAGTATCCAATAAGCATCCTTTGCGTTAATTTCATTTTCATAAATCAAAGATATGCAGGTTGTTATCATCGGTTCCGGTAATCTTGCTTGGGTATTAGCAAAATCATTGGTATTGGTAAAATATCATATTCAGCAAGTATATAGCAGAAATCTATCAGATGCTGTGCTACTAACAAAGGAGGTTGGCGGAGAAGCAGTTGATAATATTAAAGCCATTCAAAAAGATGCGGATATCTATTTTATTGCTGTATCCGATAAAGCAATTCCGGTAATAGCTACTCAATTAGATCTGGGAGATAAGCCCGTATATCATACTTCGGGAACTGTTAGTAAAGAAGTAATCAGTAGATGCTCCAGCGCCTACGGCGTATTTTGGCCGATGAAAATGTTGCGTAAATCTATGGATAGCTTCGGGGAATTGAATATTGTAATTGATGGGTCGAACCCAATTGCAGTAGATATGATTCGTTCAGTGGCAACAAAATTCTCAAACATAGTGATACAGGCCAATGATGAAAAGCGATACAAGATGCACTACGTAGCTACATTAACTGCTAATTTTTCTAATTGTTTATATAGTATGGGAGCTGAATTTTGCGAGAAGGAAGAGATTGATTTTGAATTATTCTATCCTATTATTCAGGAAACGGCAACGGCTATACGATCGGCAAGACCTCATTTATTGCAGGCAGGGCCTGCCTTTAGAGGAGATACCGAAACACAAGCGGTACATAAATCTTTTATAGCGGATAATCTGTTGTTCTTAGAGGTGTATACTATTTTATCAAACACAATAGCTTATATAAAAAAGGCTCATTCAAAAGAATGAGCCAATTGTACACGGGGTACTGATTAATTATTTGGTGTATAAGAGGTTGTTATTGCGATAACCGATATTTGTATTCAAAAACCAATCACTGAATTGGGTACCTGCCGAAGCGGCCCATTTCAGAAAATTTGGATATGCGTCTGCTATTGAACTTCTTTCTATAGGGTAAATAAATGAAGAAGTAAAATTGATCGCCCATGGATAGTTTTGTTTTGTAACATAGTATACACCGGTAGTGGTATTCGTTGCGTCGATACCTTGTCCAAACTGTGTTTTATCGGCTAGTGCAGTTGGTAATTGGCCTGGTAGGTGTACTTCAAATCCTCTCCTCAAATTACTTATTATGAATGGATTGAAAGGCACACTATTGAAATTACTGATTGCAATGGGGCTATTGAAGCTAAGTTTCATATTGATAGTTGTACCTGTTACTTTTGGTAAAGCCATATCGGTATTCACAAAATAAGCACCATTAGTATTACTCAATACTGAGCGCATATTGTCGAAAGGAATAATTACTGCATTTGTTTGTCCGGCTTCCGTACCGTTACTATTAAATTTGATGTAGTTAGCTGTTGTGGAGGCGCCGGTTACTGAAGAAACGGCGTTACTACTAAAAGGAAACTGAATACCGAAACCATTTTGGAATGATGCTCCATTGGCAATAGGCTGAAAATTTGCGAACATTTCTACCACGTTATTGTTGGCATTAGTTACCCATGAATAATTATAATTTACAACCACATCATTCATATCGTAATCTCCCGATACTGGCCAATTATCTTCGAAGGCTATGGTACTCCAACTATCTTTTGCCGGATAGTAATTAATAAAGGCCCTTGCGGGATCGGTTGGGAATTGATCTATACTGTCATCAATACCATCACCGTCTGTATCTTTTGGTTTGGTAGGAGTGGCTACTCCATTAGTAGAAATCGCATCTACAGGATTAGCAGATGCGTAAATAACAACATCATTAAAATCGTGATCACAACTGTTACTACTTCTATCTAAATCTTCAAACCCTATTAAATAAGTATTATTGTATTTAAGTAAAACGCTATGTTTTTGTAAACTTGGATCCTTTTCCGGATTTAAGAAATAGTCGGTAAAGTAAGCGGTACTCTTTACATCTACTTGATTACCATTCCAGCCATTGGCAAAGAGCACGATACCTACTGTGGTACCGGCACTAAATTTACCTAAACTTATTTTGTCGCCGGAAAGCATGGAACCATCGCTACCTAAAAAACTTGCATTCGGGAAAATAAAACTTACTTGTTTGATATCAGCCAAAGATTTTGGTGGTGAATTGGTTGGGTAGCTATAAAATCCAACTGAATTTCGAAAACCTGCACCTTCCGAAACGAATGTGATAAATACTTCGGCATCTTTTGTGATTACAATATTAGAAGTGGCAGAACTAGTCAGAAACTGAGGATTTGTTTTTCTCAAATCGGTTCCCTCGGGTAATGCTGCATTGACAGTAGATAACATATCATCCGGGATCAAATCAGGAGTAATTAAGTTTGTTGGTCTACCATATGTATCATATTTACTTACATAAGTAAAATTGGTACTGGTATTAACACCATTTATATCATTCGATTTGAAATTTGATGTTGTTCTGTTACTAAAATCATTTGTTTTAACAGTTCCCACAATACTTCCACTGAATACAGTACTACCGCCTATCGTACAATTGATGCTATTATTCGCAATAACTGCCACTGCGTTTCTAATTAGGCCAATATATGCCGGATCTATAACAACAGAATCGGCCGACTGTGTTAGCTGAAAAGTTCCGGATACTGTGCCTGAAGTTCCGGAATAGCCCCTGTATATTTCTTTTCCTACTTTGCCATCAAAATATTGGTAAATAACAATAGGTACCCCTGTAAGAGCAGTACCGGAAACGGATTGTATATTGATTGTAAAGTTTACCGTTCGGGCGGTTTTAAAGAAAAAACCATCCGGGGCAATTTTCCCGGCAGAAAGGTTATCGGCAACCTCTTGTTCAATCTTTTTGGTACAAGAAGATAATATCACGGTGGCAATGGCTGCAATAATCGTTATCCGGAGCATTATATTTATTTTATGATTAATGGGGGACAGTATCATATCATAAAATTATTGCCATTTCTAGTCAGCTTAATACATATGCTATTAAATACAAACTTGTAAGTAACCACAGTAATTGTTTTGTCAAAAACCTTATAATCCTTTGGTGTAAAGCATTATAGAGTATAATGAAGGGTAAATTTTTTCCTTTTTGCAATAAGATTTTCTACATAAATACCTTTTATATGGTATTTCGAAAACAAATATTATTAGAACCATGTGGTTTTTATTTTCAGATTAAGATGCTAATACAACCATACCCAAAGCGATAACGATAGCAATTCTGAGATAAAGGCTTGAAACTTTCATAATGTATTTTTATGTAATTAGTCAACCCTCATGCCAACCCATAATAAACAATTAAATAATTGATTTACAATGCATTATAAAAATATTGCTAAGGCCTTATTTCCTTTTTTGGAAAATCATTTCCCAGCTATGGAAAGAATCCAATCTGTAAAAGAAGTTTAAATGTTTTGAGATACTTTTGCAGCCAGATTAGAAACTATGTATACTATTCATATAGCATTTGAAGAAAAGGGGAAAGATCCTGTTGTACTAAATAATATTACCGACGACCAAAGCTTATTGGAAGTTTGTTTGGATAATAACATTGAGTTACACCATAATTGCGGGGCCGTATGTGCTTGCAGTACTTGCCACTTATATGTTGAAAAAGGTGCTGAATCATTGGCTGATCTTAGTGATAGAGAGGAAGATTTTATCGACAGAGCAGTGAATCCGCGTATTAACTCAAGGTTAGGTTGCCAGTGTATTTTACAAAAAGGCAGTGGCGATATTTATATAACCATACCCGATCAAACACAATTCTTAGGAGAATAAACATATTATATGAGTCATTTTGAACCACCCATCCATTGGAACGATCATGAGGATATTGCCATGAAATTATATGAACGCTTTGGGGATGAATTTTCTGAAGCTAGAATATACCGTATTCGCTTTACTGATTTGTTAGAATGGATTTTAGAAATACCGGGCTTTGCAGGTACACGGGAACAAAGTACAGAAGGACATTTAGAAATGATTCAGAGTGCCTGGGTATATGAGTGGAGGGATAATCAGAAGTAGGGGATAAGGAAAAAGGTTATAGGGAATAGGTTCACTTCTATACACCCTATTGCCTATAACCTATAACCTATAGTCTATAACCTATCACCTATCACCTTCTACTAAAATAATATGATTGAAAAAATAAAAAATATAACCTGCTTCGTATTCGATGTTGATGGTGTACTTACTGATGGCTCACTATTGGTGATGCCAGGGGGATTGATGGCAAGAAGAATGAATATTAAAGATGGGTATGCTTTACAACTCGCTGTTAAAAAAGGATATGAAGTAATTATAATCTCAGGAGGCGATTCCCCTGAAGTAGAAGAACGTTTATATAAGCTAGGTATTCGCTCCATTCATATGCGGGTTACCGATAAATGGGAGTTATTAAACAAGCTTTTAACAACAAAAAAAATTGCAGCTAATCAGGTTATGTTTATGGGTGATGATGTACCTGACTTGTATTGTATGCAACAAGTTGGTTTATCGGCTGCCCCTGCCGATGCTGCTATTGATATCGCAGCCATCGCAGAATATACATCTTTGTATAAAGGTGGAGAAGGGGCTGTACGTGATATCATTGAAAAAATTATGCGGGCTCAGGGTACCTGGAATGAAGATTTAAGTATTCGGGCCTGCTAACTCGTTCATACTTGGCTTGACTGTATTATCTTGCAGTACAATTCAGCCTTTTGAAACTTTTATCAGCTTTTTTAAGACTTATACGATTCCCGAATCTGATATTTATAATTATAACCCAATTATTATTTGAATGGTGTATTTATGAGCGTATATATCCTTCAGATAATTCAATAGAAAGGCTACAATTATTTTTTTTAATTGCTGCATCAGTGTGTATTGCTGCGGGAGGGTATATTATCAATGATTATTTCGACCAAAATATAGACGAGATCAACAAGCCCGCTAAAGTGGTTGTTAATAAATTGATTAAGAGAAGGTGGGTTATGTTTTGGCATCTTTTTTTGAGCTTAGCAGGTATTTTTTTTACAAACCTAGCTTTGCCTTTAGTTGATTTCTGGCACTTGATACTGGCAAATATGGTTGCTATTATCGCTCTATGGATCTATTCAACTGATCTCAAGAAAAAATTACTCGTAGGTAATCTACTGATTTCATTATTAACCGCCTGGGTTATCGGCATTTTATTTTTTTCTAAATACCCGCTGCATATTCAGCAATTGATACGAGTAAAACATGAGGAAGTTCGCTTTTTCCGATTGACAGCTTTATATATGGGCTTCGCATTTGTTATTTCATTAGTGCGGGAAGTTGTAAAAGACATGGAAGATATTGAAGGAGATCGTAAATACGGTTGTACCACAATGCCCATTGTGTGGGGTATGCGTGTAAGCAAGGTATTTATAGCTGTATGGATAGTTGTTCTTATTGGGGTTCTGATTGTGTTACAATTGTATGCTTTGGGTATGGGTTGGTGGCATAGCGCTTTATATTGTACTGCTCTTATTGTAGTTCCTTTAATATATGTGCTACGGAAACTATTTTCTGCAACAGCACCTGATCACTTTCATAATCTTAGTTCCTGGGTTAAATTTATTATGCTTACGGGGATTCTCTCCATGCTATTTTTTAGATTCTATCATTAACATATGCAACAAATTATTCTGGCTTCTCAATCTCCCCGCAGGAAAATGTTATTAGAATGGGCAGAAATTCCTAATGAAATAATGGTTATACCAACGGATGAAACCTTCTCTATGGAAATACCTATTGCAGAAATTCCTATTCATATTGCAAAGCAAAAATTGGA
The DNA here is from genome assembly GCA_017537025.1 of Sediminibacterium sp. Lineage (GTDB taxonomy): Bacteria > Bacteroidota > Bacteroidia > Chitinophagales > Chitinophagaceae > Sediminibacterium. The sequence continues at coordinate 195,933 of JAFWCB010000006.1, read as the reverse complement.
AGCTGTAAGGGAAAAGGTGGAGGGAGCAAGGATTATATTAGCTGCAGATACTATTGTAGTATTAAAAGATGAAGTATTGAATAAGCCGGCTCATAAAGAGGAAGCAATCGACATGCTTACGAAGCTCTCCGGTAAAGAACACCAAGTTATTACCGGAGTCATTGTATACGATCCTGTAACGAATAAGCAGTATCAATTTGCAGAAACAACCACTGTTCGATTCCATGAGCTTAGCGCTGCGCAAATACAACACTATGTAGAATCATATCAACCTTATGATAAAGCCGGAGCTTACGCTATTCAAGAGTGGATCGGTGTAGTAGGAATTGCAGCTATAACCGGCGACTTTTACAATGTAATGGGATTACCCATTAGTAGGGTTGTACAATTATTACATACGATAAATAATTGATAAAAAATCAGGTATTTATAACGTACTGATAGCCGCTAATTTTATCTGTTCAATAGTTTACTATGCAAGAACAGTTATTACATTTTATTTGGCAACATCGCTATTTTGCGAAAGGAGTATTAGAAACTACAACAGGCGAGTCTTTACAAATTATCAAAGCAGGTAACCTGAACACTAATCAAGGGCCGGATTTTACCGCGGCAGAGATTATTATTGGTGCTATTACATTAGTTGGCAATATTGAGATTCATATAAAAGCCTCTGATTGGTACAAGCATAAGCATCAATATGATCCACTATATCAGCCTATTATTCTTCATGTAGTTTGGGAGAATAATTGTATTGTAAAAACTGTACATGGTATTCCTATTCCCTGTTTAGATATTTCTCCTCATGTTTCTAAGATCATGCTTACCGATTTCTCGCACATGATGTTGAAGCGTCGAGGATTACCCTGTTCCGGACTGATGGGAAAGGTAAAACCATTGATTTGGGAGTCGTGGCTAGAAAGGTTAGTAATAGAGCGTTTAACTAAGAAGGCGGTTGAATTAAGAAAACAACTCGATTTATGTAAGGGAGATTGGAATAGGCTTGCACTATCTCAACTGGCCTATCAGATGGGTGGAAAAATGAATGGTGCGTCTTTTGACGCCGCTATTAATTTGTTATCATATCAACAAGTTGTAAGGCTTAGTTATAACCCTACCGATTTAAATGCTTGGTTAATGGGGCATCTCAATCTATTACCCATCCATCCAAAAGATGAATACCCTCAAATGCTGGTTACTTCATTTCATTTTCTTCAAAAAAAATACCCTATCAAGTATACCATACAACCTGCCTCATTTTTACGTATGCGGCCTGCCGCATTCCCAACCATTCGAATCTCACAGTTGGTAGCCTGGTTGGCAGAAAACAAGGCTGTATTTCAGGTGTTAACCGGTATAAGAAATAGAGCAGATGGTAATAAGGTATTGCAGATGCAAGCAAACGCGTATTGGGACACCCATTTTTGTTTTGATCAGAACGCCCCTTATTTAATGAAAAAGGTAGGACAAATGCAAAAGGATCTTTTGATGATCAATCTGGTTGCACCCTTACTCTTTACTTATGGATGGCTGAATGATAAACCTATTTGGCAACAAAGAGCTATTTCTTTATTGCAAGAGTTACCTCCGGAAACCAATCATATTCTATTTCCCTGGAAACGAACAAATGCTCCACAACAATACGCTTTTCATACACAGGGTTTATTAGAGTTAGAGAAATATTATTGTACTGTTAAAAAATGCCTGTCTTGTAGTATAGGCAACGCTATACTTCAATCTTGAATCATTTACCAGTTGAAAGTAAAATCCAGCTCCACATCAGGATGTAGGGTACGTTCAACCGGACAAGTTCGGGCAGTTCTTTCTAGGATTTCTTGTTGTTTGGCATCCAACTGCAGGGTAGGTGGGAAATCAATTACGATAATGATTTTTCCTATTCTTCTAGGGTCGCTAACCATGATTTTAGTGGCTGCAGCTTTGGTGCCATCCAACTCAATTTGCATAGCTCTGGCTTTAATAGCCATGGTTGTAAGCATACAAGAAGCTAATGCGGTGGCTACTAGATCGGTAGGAGAGAACCGCTCCCCTTTGCCTTGGTTATCGGTAGGTGCGTCGGTTTCTATAGAGGTACCACTTTGTAAATGGGTAGCAGTAGTTCTTAAATCGCCATTATAAATAATTTGTGAAGTCATTGCATCAATTTTGCACTAAATTTACATGTATCAAACCAATGGATGTGAAGAAAGTTTTTTTGGTTATTTTAATGATGAAGGCAGTTAGCCTTTCTGCACAGCAAAAGCCTGTATCCGAATCACCCTCACAACGGATGCAAAAAAAGGCAGAAAAAAAAGAAAAAATAAATCAGCTAATCAGGCAGGAAGAGGAGGGAGCATTGATTTTTCAAAAGCAATCTGCTTTTGGTATCAAATTAAATACCGATGGCTGGGGCTTGTTTTATGAAAAAGGAAAGTATAAAACAATTACTAAAACAAATTTGTGGTGGATCGAATTTGGAGAGCATAAAAATAAAAAAGAAGAACGGGTTCCAACGCTTACGGCCTCTTCCGGTTTTATTATAGTATCGAATTATATATATGGGAAACAGAATAATTTCTATCATTTTAATATCGGGCTGGGTCAGCAAAAGTTAATTGGAGGTAAAGGAAATAAAAATGGAGTTGCTGTTTCAGCCATTTATGGTGGCGGATTAAGTATTGGTATGCTCAAGCCTTATTATTTGGAGATACAAAACCCTTCAAATGGCCAACGAGAACAAATCAGATATACAAAAGCCAATGAAAATTTATTCTTAGATCCCACCATTATATTAGGAAAAGGTGGCTTATTCAAGGGTATTAATGAAATAGAATATGTACCCGGTTTTCATGCCCGTACGGCTCTACGATTTGATTACGGTCGCTATAATGAGGTTTTATCGGCCATAGAAGTGGGCTTGAAGGCTGAATATTACACTAAAAAAATGCCCGTTTTGCTCCTTAATGAAGATAAACAACTCTTTTTCAACGCCTATGCAGCCATCGTTTTCGGTAAAAGAAAGTAGCCTACATTTGCGCTGTAATTAAGTGATTCAGCAATGCAAGAACTCCCCGTTGTTTCAAAAATAAATGAGGCGGAAAATGAAGCCTCACGCATCAAAAAACCTAATTGGTTAAGGGTTAAATTACCTATTGGAGAAAGCTATAAACATGTAAGATCTTTAGTAGATACCCATAAATTACATACTATTTGTGAGAGCGGTAATTGTCCGAATATGGGCGAGTGCTGGGGCGAGGGTACCGCCACGTTTATGATTCTTGGTAATATATGTACCCGTAGCTGCGGTTTTTGTGCAGTTGCAACAGGAAGGCCATTAGCTGTAGATTGGGATGAGCCACAACGGGTAGCAGAAGCTATTCATCTCATGAAAGTAAAACATGCTGTTATTACGAGCGTAGATAGAGATGAATTAAAAGATGGCGGTTCGATTATTTGGTATAATACAATTAAGGCAGTGAAAGCTTTAAATCCTACTACCACTTTAGAAACTTTAATACCCGATTTCAGAGGATTTAAAGATCAAATACAACGTATTATAGATGCTGCTCCGGAAGTGGTAAGCCACAATATGGAAACCGTAGAGCGCATTACCAAACAGGTTAGGATACAAGCCAAATACAGACGCAGTTTAGAAGTACTCGAAACCCTTAAAAAAGGGGGTATGAGAACGAAAACCGGAATCATGTTAGGGCTTGGTGAAACCAAGGAAGAAGTGATACAAACCATGAAAGATTTAGTGGCTGCCGGAACAGATGTAATTACGCTAGGGCAATATCTTCAACCTACTAAAAAGCATTTACCTGTTCAGCGGTTTGTACATCCCGATGAATTTGCTGAATTAAGAGAGATAGGGTATGAAATAGGTTTTGATTATGTAGAAAGTGGTCCCCTTGTTCGCTCATCTTATCATAGTGAAAAACATGTGATACCCGGGTATGGGAAAAATAAATGGATGTCGGAAAAAGCAATAATGGCATAATCATTCGGCTTTGAATAAAATCACAATTATGCGGGTTACTTTACTGGTTTGTGTATTACCCATCTTCGCCACAGCTCAACTGCAATGGAAACAAGTAGATAGTTTGTTTGGCATAATGCCTATTAACGCGCACATATATTATAGCGAATCTACCATTGATGGAAAACCTAATAAAGCATATTATGCCCTTGTGGATGTAAAAAAAACGTATAAATCAATTGAAGCGATTGTGGGTAATGGGAAGCGATACACACCTACTCAATACTTTGAAAATAATAAACAGCCTTTTTTGGTAGTAAATACTACTTTCTTTGAATTTGTACAAAATAGAAATTTGAATTTGGTAATGAATAAGGGAATTCTCTTAGCTTATAATATGCATACACTTGCCGGAAGAGGTAAAGATACATTCACCTACCGACATCCCTTTGCAAGTGCTTTTGGTATTAATAAGAGAGGTACGATGGATATTGCTTGGACTTACACAGATTCATCCAAGAAATTACCGCTAGCTACCCAACAACCAATAGCTGCCTATAAAGACTCTTTGAATTATCTATCAACTGACCATTTTGATAAGGATCAATTTACAAAATGGAAAGTGAAAACGGCTGTAGGTGGTGGACCAGTATTGTTACAAGATGGACAGATAAAAATAACTAATAACGAAGAACTCAAATTTACCGGTAAAGCTATTAACGATAAACATCCCCGAACAGCTATTGGTTATACAGCCGATGGTCAGATGATCGTGTTAGTGGTGGAAGGCCGTAACCCCGGCAAGGCCGAAGGAGCCGATCTTATACAATTGGCAACCATCTTAAAAGATTTAGGTTGTATAGAAGCTATAAACCTCGATGGTGGCGGAAGTAGTTGTATGCTCATTAACGGTAAAGAAACCATCAAGCCAAGCGATAAAGAAGGACAACGACCGGTACCTGCCGTGTTGGTGGTTCTGTAAGCTCCATTTTCATTTTTTTCCTCATTTTACAAAAGCCGTATAACATCTATTTGTAATACATCCGGCAATTACAAAAATGCATGCGAAATAGATTGATTTTCAAGCAGTTTTATTCGTACTTTGGAAAAATTGCATGTATAGACCAGCGGATAAATGATCGAAAAAATGAAAGAAAGTAAGCAAGATTCAAACATCTTCTTTTACCAGCAGGCTTCAAAACTCGCTAGAATCGGAAATTGGGAATTCGATGTTATACATAATAAAATTTATTGGTCTGATATTGTTCATGAACTCCATGAAACAAATCCAAAAACTTTTACCCCTGACTTACGAACTGGTCTTAGCTTTTATAGGGAAGATTTCCGATCCATGGTAACGGAAATTATCCAAAATAGTATTGAAACCGGTACTCCATTTGATTTTGAAGCTGTAATCATTACGAAAAAAAAGAAAGAAAGATGGGTTCGGGCCATAGGAAACGCAGAGATGATGCAAGAGAAATGCCTGCGGATTTATGGTAGCTTTCAGGATATTCATGAATCCAAAATGCTGGAGCTCAGGATGCGTGAGATATTGGAAAGTATATCAGATGCTTTTTATGCAGTAGACAAAAACTGGAAATTCACTTATTTTAATAAAGAAGCCGAGAACATACTCTTAAAGAAAGCAGAGGATGTTTTGGGTAAGAATATTTGGGAATTATTTCCCGCAACGGCAGATACCGGTATTCGGAAAATTTATCAACGGGTTGCCCGATCAAAAAGAAAAGAATCCTTTGAATACTACAATGCCGAAGATGGAAAGTGGTATGAAATAAATGCCTATCCATCACAAGATGGGGTATCTGCCTATTTTAAGAATATAGACGAACGGAAACAAGCGGCTATAAAACTTGATCAAGCTTATCAGGAGAAAATTAGCATACTGGAAACTATCAATGATGCTTTTTTCCATGTTAACAACGATTGGGTACTCACATATTTAAATAAACAATCAGAAAAAATTTTAGGTAGGAAAAGAGATACCCTGATCGGAAAAAATCTTTGGGACGAGTACCCGGAAGCTATCGAGACCGACTTTTACCGCCAATATCATAAAGCTATGGAAACTCAGGAAAGTTTGACTTTTGAAGAGTTTTACATGCCATTGAATATGTGGTTGGAGGTAACGGTATATCCTTCACCCACCGGACTCTCTGTTTATTTTAGAGATATTACATTGAGGAAAGAGGCAGATTTGCTTCTGCTCCAATCTAATGAACGTTTTGAAAAGGTTACAGAAGCAACTCATGATGCTATATGGGATTGGAATATCATAGAAAATACCTTGTATTGGGGGGCAGGATTAAAGAGTCTTTTTGGATATGAATTTGAAAGAACAACCCCAACATTAGAAACCTGGACGAATCACATTCATCCAGAAGATCGAGATTGGGTATTAAAAAGTATTTATGCAGCTATTGAAAAACCTGACCAACTTAACTGGATTGTAGAGTATCGCTATCAAAAAAATGATGGATCGTTTGCTGATGTAATAGATAGAGGGGTTATTATCAGAGATGAAAGAGGAAAACCTATTCGTATGGTAGGCGCCATGAATGATATCACAGAAAGAAAGAATTTTGAAATAAGCAGAAATAATTATGTTCGACAAATTGAAATACAGAATGAAAAACTCAAAAATATTGCTTGGACGCAGTCGCATATTGTAAGGGCGCCACTTGCAAGAATGTTAGGAATCATGAATTTTATTGAAGTTAGCAACAAAAATTCGGATGAAATTTCTGTATGGATAAAACATTTGAGGGATTCTGCAAACGAATTAGATACAATTATAAAGGATATGGTGGATAAGGCGAAACATATTGAAGGATAACTAAATAATAATATGAATAGAAGACCATTTGAAAAGTTGAATTTTATATTTACACATAAACTTTAATAATATGACAACAGTAGATGTAGCCAACAAACTAGTAGAACTTTGCAGACAAGGAAAAATTGATGAGGCGCAGGAAACCTTATTCGCAGACAATGTGCAAAGTATTGAAGCAAGTGAAATGATGGGCCCTAAAGTAGTAACCGGTTTAGACGCTTTGAAAGAAAAATCAATAGCTTTTCAATCAGGGGTTGAAGCGTTTCACAGTGCCACTATTTCTGAGCCAATTGTAGCAGGAAATAGCTTTGCTATTACCTGGGCTATGGATGCAACATTTAAGGATCGTGGTCGGATGACTATCGAAGAAGTTTGCGTTTATCAAGTTGCAGATGGTAAAATAACGCTAGAGCAGTTCTTTTACTAGTGGGATATTTTTGTGGGTAATATTTCAACGCTTATACTTGTTAAGCATATTGCGAAAAATTTATCATCGAAAATATACTGTAATCATTTCTATTTAATTTTTTGTTTTCGCCGGTGTAGGATAGGCAGGTACTTTGATATCTATTGCCGGCGATTTACTTAATGTTTGCAGTAACTCTTTTACAGCCCTTTCCAACTGCGGATCTTTACCTGCTTGTAAAGATTGTGCATCTTGCCTTACCTCAATATCGGGTGGTACGCCTTCATTCTCTGCCACCCATTTTCTATTGATCGGATCGAATACTGCATTATCGGGTGCAGTTAAATAACCCCCATCTACCATAGTATAGTGTACACTCGATTTTACTAATCCACCCCATGTTCTCGCACCAATCAATGGCCCTACTTTTTGCTGACGGAATGCCCATGGAAAAAAATCTCCACCCGAACCTGCCAATTCATTGATCAATAATACTTTTGGTCCGAGTATGCCCGCAGGTAGTGCCATGGGTTTTCCATTGGGTACCTCATTCGTAAGGGCTGCACGTAAAGAACGGTTCATTAAATCAACCATATAATCATCTAATAAACCACCTCCATTGTAACGTTCATCAACAACAGCTCCTAATTTATCTTGTTGTGCAAAATAGTACCGATTAAAACTTACAAAACCCGGTCCTCCGGTATTAGGTATCCATATATAGGCAAGTTTGCCACCACTTAAACTATCTACATATCTTCTGTTATCTTCGACCCAAGCTCTTTGTCGCAATGCATTATCGCTACGCAAGGGCTTCACAATCTCTGTTGTATGACCTTCGAAAACCGGATTTTTATTAACATGTATAGTTGTTTGAATATCGGCTGTCCCATCTAACATTTTATAGGGATCGTCGTTGGCAGTTAATTCTTTTCCGTTTATACCCACGATATAATCTCCAACAGCTACTTTAATACCGGGTCTATCCAGCGGACTACTCAAACCAGCATTCCAGCTTTCGGTATTATAGATACGGGCAATTTTCCAACGACCTTTATCGGCAATTAAATCGGCTCCTAGTAAACCAACACTTGGTACATCCACAGAAGGATAATCGCCTCCACCCACAAAGCTATGACCTACACTAAGTTCACCATTTACTTGATCTAAAATATAAGTAAGATCGTCTCTGTGTTTTACATAAGGAACCAGTGGAGCATATCTCCTGTATACTTCGTCCCAATCTCTGCCATGCATATTGGGGTCATAGAAGAAATCCCTTTCATAGCGCCACGCTTCATTAAAAATTTGTAGCCATTCTTCTTCTCTATTTAAGTATACACGTAAATCGGTCTTTACATTTTTTGCATCAGCGGCAGAAGGTCCATTGGTAGAAGCGATCTTCCAACTGCCTTGTTGATTCAATAATATTTTTTTACCGTCTGCAGAAATACTGATACCTGTTGCACCTGTTGTAAATTCTTTGGCTTCCTTGCTTTCCAGTGTGAATTTTTGTAAAGAAGAAGGTCTGTTTGGAATACGCTCATTAATAAACATGCTACCTGCCGGGCCTGCTATAATCTCCACATAATTTCTTTTGGGAAGAGGGAGGGGAATAGTTCTTCTATCGATATCTGCGATATCAATAATTACTTCCTTATCATCTTTTGGCTTTGCCTCTGCTGTTTTTGGTTTAACATCCACTTTTGTTTTGTCGGCAGCTTTGGTATCAGCGGGTTTAGTTTCTACCGGCTTGGGAGCTTCTTCTGTTTTAGGTTTTTCTTCCGGCTTTACTTCTTCTTCATCACTGGTTGGCTTGAACGGAGATTGATCTGTTTTACGTAAATTAATAACATAGGCTTCATACTCTGCTCTTGCATTTTGTGAGCTGGTATTTGCCCAGCCGCTGGCCAATCCAAGTTCCGTACTCGCTAAAAAATAGAGATGCTTATTATCTCTATCCCAAGCGGGGGAGAAGGCATCAGCAAACGGGTTTGTTAAATTCAAAATAGCTTTTGTTTTTACATTCCAGGCCTTCACACCTCTCAACATATTCGATCCTGTTTTGCTATATGCCAACCACTGTGCATCGGGGCTCCAGGTAAGCCCCATTCTACCACGTTCAATATTTATACCGCCAATATCGGCAGTAGTAAGATTACCGGTAGATAATTCTATTACTTGTATTCTTAAGTCGTCGTCTACAAAAGCAATATATTTCCCATCGGGGCTCCAGGTAGGTTCCCAGATCATTTTAGAAATTCCGATAGCAATACTTCTTGGTTTACCCATACCATCTTGTGGTGCAATCATTAAGGCATATCCTTTACCACCAGCATCACTAAACCAGGCTATCTCATTTCCTTTGGGCGACCATATAGGAGCTCTATCCGCAGCCGTACTTGATTGGGTAATATTGCGTACATCTCCATTTTCAACAGGTGCAGTAAAAATTTCTCCACGTGCTTCTAGGATAGCTCTTTTGCCGGTTGGACTAATACTCGCAGATTCTATTCTGCGGCCAATATTTTCCCAGCGCGGAGCAGCCCATGGAAAATCACCCACAACATTAATCGCTAACTGTTTATTGTTATTGCCAGTAAGGTCGATGGTATGTAAGAAACCTTCTCGCTCGTACACTAATTTCTTTCCATTACCTGATAACCATTTTACATCGGCACCTTTAAAAGAAGTAATGGCAGTAACAGCTTTAGTATTTGTATTGTAGCTCCAGATATTAGCAACACCACCATCTCTATCGCTCAGGAAATAAATATTATCGCCGATCCATACAGGTTGAATATCAATGGTGCGATTATTCGGTAATAATGTTTCTGCTTGGGTGGCAAGATCTAAGATAATGAGCGGCGTGTTTTGTCCGCCACGATAAGCCCTCCATTCAACATCCCAGCGATCCACTTTATCAATTACTAATTTTGTACCGTCGGGGCTATAGCTTCCATCATTCCCCCATTGTTTAGAAAGTAATTTACTGGGGCCACCTGTTGCCGGTACAGACCATAAACGCATATGTGGAGTGGGCGCTGTTTCTCTTTCGCAGGAGTATAAAATATTTTTTCCATCTACACTCCAGCCTCTCGCGATAGAATTTGCCGGATGCCAAGTTAAGCGAGTTGCTTCGCCTCCTTTAGATGATACTACATAAACTGCATTGCTACCGCTACGATTACTGGTGAAAGCAATCCATTTTCCGTCCGGAGAAAAATGGGGCTCCATTTCCACGGCCGGTGTACTTGTTAAACGAATGAGATTACTGCCATCCAAATCACTGATCCATAAATCGGCGCCATAGGCAAAAACTATTTGGGTAGCACTAATATCCGGCTGGCGAAGAAGGCGGGTACCTTGGGCTTGTATACTACCGGCAGTCACCAATATGAGTATAAGACTCAATGATAGATAAGATTGTAAAGGCTTCCTGCATGAAGATCTCATGGTAAAGGTTTTAGTGTAGGAACAAGATACGGAAAAAATGATCGGAAAATAGTTAAGGATGCTGTTCGATCGACAAACAAAACTTACTCTTTTCTATTGGTTGGTCGTCTTTAAAAAGTGTATAGTAGAAACAGCCGGCACGAAAGAAATTCCCTTTTTCAAGTATCAGGGAGGATTGTTTGATATCAGGTATATCAAATAAAATACCTCCGTCGGTATCATAAATGATGATATGATAGCGATGATTAGTAGGTTCCGGTAAATGTATGATTACATATCCTTTTGGAGAAATAGTTAAGTAGGATGTTTTGGTAGCAGGGGCTGATTGTTTTTCGGTTTGTTCTATTACAGGAGTTGATGTTATCTTTTTATCATGTAAAGATTGAGCAGCTGTAAAAATAGTTTTACCGCCTCTCATGGTATAGCTGATACGGTAATATGGAATTTTATTTGGAGGAATTTTTTTATCGATAAAGTCGTTCTCCGGCATATCGGGATGTGTAGCTGAACGGATAGTGGTGAATGTTTTTTGATTATCTACGCTTCTTTGAATGAGTAATTGCACGCAGTTTCGATGTGGGTTACGCCAACTGAGTTTAATATTATTTTGTTTGGTGGATTGAATGGCGAAATGGGGGAGTGCAGGCTGACAAACAACCGCAATAGAATATAGTAAGCAAATAATAAAAAGCCAACCTTTCTTCATTGTACTAAAGATACCGGTTAATTTAGAAAACCAATTGATCCTGTTTTAAGGAGTGGTTACCCTGTAAGCCTCCGCTATGGATGATTAGTATTTTACTAGTGGCATTAAAATAATTCTCTGCTATTAATTGCATGGTGGCATAACATAATTTAGAGGTATACACGATATCTGTAGGAATGGAGGTTTGTTGCCAAAATGTATTTATGAATGCCAGCAATTTTTGTGGATGTTTGGCATATCCTCCAAAATGGAATTCATGTTTGGTTTCCCAATTATTTTGTTGGGGTTTGATGAGGAGCTTTTTGATGGCTGTATCTAAACCCGTATGATTTTTTAAGACAGATATACCCATAATTTGTTGATGGGGTAGGGAACTGTTGATGAGTCCGGCCATCATAGTGCCTGTACCGCATGCGCAAACAATATGCGTGAATTGTTCGCATCCCGGTAGGCGGAGAATATCAGCGGCGCCTTCGGCGCCGCCAACTCCATACCCACCTTCGGCAACCCATAACCAATGAGGATCTTGAAAATTTTGTTTAATTTTCTCCTTATCTCTATAATCATCACGTGATACAAAATATAATTTCATTCCGAATTCTCTAGCCTGTTTCAAACTCTCCGAATCGCCGTCTTCACCCCGAATAAAACCGACTGTTGCAATTCCTGCCTGCTTGCCCGCATAAGCCAGTGCTACAATATGATTGGAATAAGCCCCCCCAAAACTGGCTATAGCTTCCACCTTTTTACTTTTAGCTTCCTCCATATATCCCTTCAATTTAAACCATTTATTACCGCTGATAATGGGATGTATTTTATCGAGCCTCAGTATCGAGAGCATACCAACCGGTAATGAAAATGCTGTGATTTCCTCAATTACTGCCGCTTTTACATCAACCATGGGTTAAATTATTTGTGGTAAAATAGGAATGATATAGTTTCGTGTCGCGTAAAAATACAGTATGAAACCTACCCTTGTAATATTAGCCGCAGGAATGGCCAGCAGATATGGAAGTATGAAACAAATTCAGGGATTTGGTCCGGCAGGAGAAACTATTATGGATTACTCCATTTATGATGCCATTCGAGCAGGTTTTGGGAAAGTAGTATTTATCATAAGAGAGGAATTCGCCGATCAATTTAAAAACATATTTGAGCCCAAACTGAAAGGTAAGATTGATACTGATTATGTGTACCAAGATCTTGCAGCTTTTACCAATGGGGCGGCTTATAATCCGGAGCGACAAAAACCATGGGGTACGGCGCACGCAGTTTTATGTTGTAAAGGAAAAGTGAATGAACCCTTCGCGGTGATTAATGCGGATGATTATTATGGTACCGATGCTTTTGTTCAGGCATATGATTTTTTAGTAAATCGTTGCAACGATCAAACCTATGCCTTGGTAGGCTATCAATTGAAAAAAACATTGAGTGAGAACGGAAGCGTAAGCAGGGGGGTTTGTACCGCTGATGAGAATCATAATCTTACCAATATTACGGAGCGTACGAAAATTTATAGAAAAGATAATCAAATCGTATTCGAAGAAGAAGATGGCGTTCATGTACTTCCGGAAGAAAGTCCGGTTAGTATGAACTATTTCTGCTTTGCCCCGGGATTTATCAATCTCTGTGAAAAATTGTTTAGCGAATTTATTGTTACCAGAGGGGGAGAGCTCAAATCTGAATTCTTTATTCCCTTTGCGGCCAATTATTTTATTGAACATAAAATGGGTGTACTAAAAGTGTTACCTACCACTGCGCAATGGTTTGGCGTAACATATAAAGAAGATGCCCCCGGTGTGCAAGCGTCTATCAATGCATTGGTAGATGCAGGTACCTATCCGGCATCCCTTTGGGGTTAGATTATCATTTCTTTCTTATCTTCCCCTAGTAAATTAGATTATGGCACAGCATCATCATGAGGATCTTTTTGAAAACCGAAGGCAGTTTCAATTAGAGCGATTAATATTATTCAGCGATGCCGTTTTTGCCATCGCTATTACATTACTCGTAATAGAAATTCGCGTTCCGGAAATAGATTATGCGACGAATAATCTTCTTGCACATCTTAGAGACGAGCTATTGCTTCGGTTTCCTCAATTCTTTGGTTTTATATTGAGTTTTGCTGTAATTGGGCAATTCTGGACGAACCACCACCGCTTGTTTGGGTTGGTTAATAACTTTAATAACGGATTACTTTGGCTAAATCTGCATATGCTTTTTTGGATCGTATTAGTGCCTTTTACCAGCGGATTGAATTCGCATTATGGAGACCTAGATCTAGTATGGCAGATTTATAGTTTGAATCTTTTTATGATTGGACTATCGCTTTTCTTTTTGTACAGATATATCGGTAACCCTAAAAGAAATTTATCCGAATTAGCTCATGATAAGCTAGCAAGAAAGTATGCTTATCTGAGAAGCCTTTCCGTTGCTTCCATTTTTTTATTGGGAGCCATATTTGCAAGCTTCAACAGGTATTTTTTTCATAAAGCAGCCAGATATGTATATGTCCTGATTCCTTTTGTTTTGATTATTATTAATAGAGCTGCAAGCAAGCATATCGCAAAATAAAAAAGGGAACCATTACTGGTTCCCCGTTTCTCTTGCTTGCTTATGATTATTTTCCGTAAGCCTTTACATAATATACACAGTCTTCTACTTTTTTAATCTGCTCCTTTCTTTCCATTCCTTTTAAAGTAGACTTTACAGGCAATTTCAAATCGTCAAAAGCCTTATCGGAACTGTGTAAGCTATCTACTAATGCATATATATTTTTAGATTTCACGGCAAAAGCAACACCATCTGCCTGAAGCTGGCGGGTGCTCAATACGCCAATAATATCGCCGACTTTATTGAATACAGGTGCACCGGAGTTACCGGGGTTCACACTTATTTGTATTTGATAGGAAAGGGTATCGCCATTATAACCCGATTTGGCACTTAAATATCCCATGCCATAAACCACTTCATTTCTGGGATAACCCAAAGTAAAAATTTCTTCTCCTAAATCGGCATTCGATTTGCGAATAGTGTAAGGGATATTCTTAACAGGCACATATTCAGGGTCATTGATGAGTAAAATCGCTAAATCCTTATCATGATCAATATGCACAATAGAGGATTTGAATTCTTCTCCCTTATTATTTACTACCACAGCACCTGTTCCTTTTAAAACGTGCGCATTGGTAACGATATATCCTTTGTTGCTAATTAAGAAACCCGATCCACCACTCAATAACCGCGCATTTGTAGGAATTTTACTAGTCACTTCTTTAATAACGGCACCCTGGTATTGTTGATTTTTCTTTACTACTTCCAGATCTTTACCTAATTGCTCGAGCTTGGGATCATTCACAGCAGAAGAAAAATAGAATGCTAAACCGCTTATGAATAAGGCAATGGCTCCACCCACTGAAGCAGCAATAGCTGTAACTTTTTTATATCTATTCCAGAACTGAACAACTTTACCTTTTGTAGTTAATTCACCACCTTCATTCAAATCTCCACGTTCTAATAGGTGAGTATGAACTTCGTGTAAGCTATGTTTGATATTTCGGCGGGTAGCATACATATCCATTTGATGAATGAACATATTATGTTCCACCACCATCTGATCGATCTCTGGAGTTGTTTTCCGAAGATTTTCGAAATAAGCTCGCTCTTCGGAGTTCATTTCTCCGTTAAGGTATCTTTCGATGGCTTCTAATAATAAAATATCATCCATATACTTACTCTCCAATATTGTATTGCGAAAAGAATAGTTTCTTTAAGCGCATCAAACATTTATATTTTTGGTTCTTGGCATTATCAGCGTTGGTATATCCAAACTCAGTTGCCAAGGTATTCATATCCATTTTCTTAAGGTAGTAGCCCTCCAATAAACTCTTACACGGCTCTCCCAAACTACCCAATGCCCGATCCATAATGTTGAAATCGGCATTTCTTTTCTCATGAGCTTCCAAATCTTCTTCCACAGCCACTGTTTCCTCCATACTATCTACCGGATGAGCATATCTCCCGATCTGTTGAAGTCTTTTGAGCCAAAGCCGCCTACATATAGAATATATATAGGTTTTGATTTGGCAGGTTAAGACGAAAGATTCGTTTTGTGCCTTTTCGTACAAGGCAATCATGGCTTCCTGAAAAATATCCCTTGCCTCGTCGTATGAACCATTATTATTAAGAACGTAGGCCTGAACCATATTAAAATTGTCTTTATATATGGTTTCGATAGCCTTTGAGTCATTGTTGGCCAATCCTTTCAATAATGCTTGTTCGTTCGTGTCGCCTTTCACTATCTGTGCTTTTAATACAATGAGGGGGGTAAAAGTAACCCAAAATACCCCTAAAATATTTTTAAAAAAAATCGGTTGGCAAAAGGTTACCTTTTTCGCATCTCCGTATTAACCATAAATCATTCAAATCAAAAACAAAAAAAAATGAAAAAGTTATTATTCGTTCTTGTAATTGGCGCTTTTGCTGCCTGCGGTGGTGAAAATAAAGAAGCTAAAGCTGATACTACTGCTGCGAAAGTAGATACTGCTGCTGTGAAAGTTGATACTGCTGCTGCAAAAGTAGATACTGCTGCTAAGAAAGTAGATACTGCTACTAAGAAGTAATTATAAGGGCTACCCGATGCGAATGGTTAAGTGAGCTTGCCAATACCGTAGCCGAACATTTTTTTCATATGGCAAGCAATCGTTAGAAGCCGCTCCGTTTCCACGGAGGGGCTTTTTTGTTGAATATGATTAATGTTAAAATACTAACGAACGATAGTTTAGTGAAATGTAATTTTTTTTAAATCATAATCATTAGTATCTTTACAATGAATGCAGAAAATGACAATAAATACCTGGTTTTACTTTTTTGGTTATTTCTACTTTAGAAAAAGTAGCCGGGTCCTTTTTGCAAAAGCATAATACTTTTAAAACAATCAATAAGGTCCCGGTTAACACCGGGATTTTTTTTTGTATGACTCAAGAGAAAAAAAATAATACAGTAACCGGTACAAAACCGATTTGTATTCAGGGCTATGAGGGCAGTTTTCACCAAGTTGCTGCCCGCCATTTTTTTGGAAAATCGGTGGAAGTATTACCCTGCGCTTCTTTCAGAGAATTGGTTAAAAAAGCCGTGGATCCCTCATTATCTGCAGGTGCCGTAATGGCAATTGAAAATTCTATTGCGGGAAGTATTTTACCGAATTACAATTTATTACAAAAGGCAAACCTGCAAGTTATCGGAGAAGTATATCTTTCGATCAGCCAAAACTTACTCGTCAATAAAGGAGTAAGTTTAGCAGACATCCGGGAAGTGCATAGCCACCCTATGGCTATTTTACAATGCCTTCATTTTTTAGAAGAAAATAAATGGAAACTGATAGAAACAGAAGATACTGCCCTGAGTGCTAAACATGTTCAGCAACATAAAAGTAAACATGTGGCCGCTATTGCCAGTAAACTATCGGCAGAATTATTCAATTTGGAAATCATCGCGCCTGATATTCAAACTCAAAAAAATAATATTACTCGATTTTTAGTGCTTCAACCAAGTCGTAAATCAATTGAAGTAGCCGATGCTAACAAAGCATCTCTCTATTTTCAAACAGATCATTCAAAAGGTATTTTAGCAAAAGTATTAGGTACCATTGCTAATGGCAATATTAACCTGAGTAAACTCCAAAGTATGCCCATACCGGGGAGTAATTTTAAATATGGATTTTATGCAGATATGGAGTTCGATGATATTTCGGCATTACATAAAGTACTCCAGAAAATTGAACCCCTTACGAATAGCTTAAAACTATTTGGCACCTATAAAAAAGGAAAACCCATTAAAGGATAATGATGCATATTACAACAGCAAAACGATTGGCAGGCATTGGGGAATATTACTTCTCCCAAAAATTGCGTGAAATAGATCAGCTCAATAAAGCGGGAAAAAATATTATCAATTTGGGTATTGGAAGCCCCGATTTACCACCACATCCAAGTATCATTCAAGTATTAGCGGAAGAGAGTTGTAAACCCAATGTACATGCCTATCAATCGTATAAAGGCTCACCCATTTTAAGAAATGCCATTGCACAATGGTATGCAACTTGGTATGGTGTATCACTTGATGCAGATAGTGAAGTATTACCGCTAATAGGAAGTAAAGAAGGGATCATGCATATATGTATGACGTACTTACAGGAAGGGGATGAAGTACTTATCCCTAACCCGGGCTACCCTACATATACCAGTGCGGTAAAACTAGCAGGCGGTATACCTGTTTATTATGAACTTTCTGCTACAAATGATTGGGAACCTGATTTTAATAAACTGGCATCCGGCGATTTATCTAAAGTAAAATTAATGTGGGTGAACTATCCGCATATGCCTACAGGTAAATCGGCATCCACCAAGCTCTTCGAAAAAATAATCGCCTTCGCTAAAAAAAATAATATCCTTGTTTGTCACGATAACCCCTACAGCTTTGTATTGAATGAGCAACCTAAAAGTTTACTATCAATTGATGGGGCTAAAGAAGTAGCTATTGAATTAAACTCTTTAAGCAAGAGTGTAAATATGGCCGGGTGGCGTGTAGGAATGTTATGTGCCGCTAAGGAAAGGATTGATGAAATCCTTACTTTCAAAAGTAATATGGATAGTGGGATGTTTTTACCCGTTCAACTGGCTGCTGCTAAAGCTTTAACGCTGGATATAAGTTGGTATCAAGAACTCAACTCCATTTATGCAGCACGCAGAGAAAAAGTATTTGCATTACTCGATCTGCTCAAATGTAATTATAGCAAAACCCAAACAGGCATGTTTGTGTGGGCAGCTATACCTGCCAGTTACAAAGATGGATATGCATTAAGTGATGAAATTTTATATCAGGCAAATACATTTATTACACCCGGTGGTATTTTTGGGTCGGCAGGAAATAATTATATCAGAATTAGTTTATGCGGATCGGTTGAAAAATTTGAAGAGGCGATTGAGAGGGTGAAGTCAGTAGTTAATAGTCAATAGTCAGTAGTCAATGGTAGTAACAATAATAGGTACAGGATTAATTGGCGGCTCCATGTCGCTGGTGCTGCAGCAAAAGGGTTTTGCTAGCAGGGTATTAGGTGTTGAACTAAACCCCGATCATGCTGCCAAAGCATTATCGTTGGGATTGGTGCATGAAATTCTTTCAGTGGAAAAAGCAGTGCAACAATCGGATTTAATTATTCTATCTACCCCTATCAATGTTGCCGAAGAAATATTACCGGGTATTTTAGACTTGATAGATAAGCAGGTTATCATGGACGTAGGTTCAACTAAAAAATCTATTTGCGAGGCCGTTGCCCATCATCCTAACAGAGCCCGATTCGTAGCTACACATCCTATGTGGGGTACCGAAAATAGTGGTCCCGAGGCAGCGGTAGATCAGGCCTTCGCCAAAAAAGCGACGATTATATGTGGGAAAGAAGAAACTGCCGAGGATGCTTTAGCATTGGTGGAAAAACTATATCGGCTATTAGATATGCATTTACTGTATATGCAAGCTGCAGATCATGATATGCACGTAGCTTATATCAGCCATATTTCTCATATCACTTCTTTTGCATTAGCCAATACCGTTTTAGAAAAAGAAAAAGAAGAGGATGCTATTTTTGAATTGGCCAGTGCGGGTTTTGAGAGTACCGTAAGGCTTGCTAAAAGTAACCCGGCTATGTGGGTTCCTGTTTTTATGCAAAACAGGGAGAATGTATTAGATGTATTAAATGAACATATTTCTCAGTTGAGAAAATTTAAGTCTTGTTTGGAAAAAGAAAATTATGCCTACTTACAAGAATTAATAGAAAACGCAAATGGCATAAAAAGAATATTAAAATAGCAAAGCCCCTATAATAGAGTACCTTTGCGCAAAATTTGAAAACATGAGTACGACTTTTGAAGGGTTGGGAATTGATGAGCGATTGATTCGGTCAACCAAGGAACTGGGGTATGAAACCCCAACAGCAATACAGGAACAGGCGATTCCGGTGCTGCTGAGCGGCACCAAAGACTTTATAGGATTGGCGCAAACAGGAACAGGTAAAACGGCTGCTTTTGGCTTACCGTTATTACACATTATTGATGCAGCAGCAAAATATCCGCAAGCACTTATTGTTTGCCCTACCCGGGAACTTTGCTTGCAAATTGTAAAAGAGATAGAACTCTTTAAAAAATACATAACAGGAGTTTCTGTTGTGGCTGTATATGGCGGAGCCTCTATCGGATTGCAAATAAAAGACATCAAACGCGGTGTTCAAATTGTAGTGGCTACCCCCGGTAGATTAATTGATTTAATCGAACGAAAAGCCATTAACCTCGAGCAAATTCAATATGTAGTGTTGGATGAAGCCGATGAAATGCTGAACATGGGCTTTAAGGAGGATATAGAATTTATTTTAAAAAATACGCCTAAGCGCGATAGCACTTGGTTATTTTCTGCGACCATGCCTCCAGAAATTCGTAAAGTGAGTCAGCGTTACATGAAAGAACCCAAAGAGGTAACAGTAGGTAAAGTAAATACGGCCAATAAAAGTATCGATCATCAGTTTTATGTAACCACTGCCATGCATCGCTATGAAACATTAAAACGTATTATCGATTTTAATCCCGGTATCTATGGTATTATTTTCACGCGTACCAAAATGGATGCTCAAGAAATTTCTGAAAGATTAACAAGAGAAGGATATGATATCGATGCCTTACATGGAGATCTTACCCAGGCACAGCGGGATAAAGTAATGGGACAATTTCGCGATAAGAGCTTACAGTTATTAATTGCAACAGATGTAGCAGCACGTGGTATCGACGTGCAAGGGATCACCCATGTTATCAACTATGAATTACCCGATGATGTAGAAGTATATACACACCGTAGTGGTAGAACAGGTCGTGCCGGTAATCAAGGTATCTGTATCTCTATTATACATGCTAAAGAAATGTATAAGCTTAACCAAATTGAAAGAATCAATAAATCTGCTTTTCATAAGCTCGATATTCCTTCGGGAAAAGATGTTTGTAGAAAACAATTCTTTCATTTCATGGATAAATTATTATCAGCAGATATTAGTCACGGTGATTATGAAACCTATGTTCCGATGCTTGCAGAAAAATTTGCAAACGTAGATAAGGAAGAGGTATTAAAGCGAGTGGCTGCCATGGAGTTCGATCGTTTCTTGAAATATTACGAAAATGCCGAGGACTTGAATATTCGTGATCGTAGTAAAAAAGATAGGGAAAGAGAAAGAAGTCAGGGTAATGATCGTGTTCGCGACCAGGGAAGAGGGGATTCCCGTAAAGCGTATAAAACAGGTGGTGGATACAGCCGATTATTTGTTAATCTCGGTACTAAAGATGGTTTTTATAAAGCCAGCTTCTTACAATTCATTTTAGATATGAGTGATCTAAGAAAAGAGGTGTTAGGAAAAATTGATATGAAGGATATGAATAGTTGGATAGAAATAGAACAGAGTGCAGCACAACAAATGATCCGTGCACTGGATGGTAAGAATTATAAAGGCAGAAGGATTCGCATGAACGATGCAGATTCGGGAGGCAGAAGATAAGTAAATAAGTAAACTAAGTAACTATCATATATTATGGAACAGGCAACAACACAACAAACAAACATCAATGAAATTGTAGCGAAGCGCCCGCTCGTAATTTCAGGCCCCTGCAGTGCTGAAACAGAGGAGCAAGTGTTGCAAACAGCAACTCGTTTAGCAGCTACCGGCAAGGTAGATATTTTGCGTGCAGGTATTTGGAAACCACGTACACGCCCCGGAAGTTTTGAAGGTATTGGTACCAAAGGATTACCTTGGTTACAACAAGCTAAAAAAATATCCGGATTGCCCGTTGCAGTAGAAGTAGCAACCGGTAAGCAGGTAGAAGATGCCTTGCATTTTGATATAGATGTGCTGTGGATTGGAGCCAGAACCACTGTAAATCCCTTCAGTGTTCAAGAAGTTGCTGATGCGTTGAAAGGTGTGGATGTGCCGGTGCTTATTAAAAACCCGATTAATCCCGATTTAGAATTATGGATCGGTGCTGTTGAGCGTGTAGCAAAAGCAGGTATTAAAAATATCGGTCTGATTCATCGCGGTTTCAGCTCTTATGGTAATACAGAATATCGCAATGCCCCCATGTGGCATTTGGCTATTGAGATGAAACGTCGTAACCCGGGTATGTTATTGATTAATGATCCCTCTCATATTTGTGGAAGAAGAGATATTTTGTTGGACGTGGCACAAAAAGCGATTGACCTTGATTTTGATGGATTAATTATTGAAAGCCATATCGATCCGGATAATGCTTGGAGTGATGCCAAGCAACAAATCACACCTGAGAAATTGGGTGAAATGATAGAATCTATCATCTGGAGAAAAGAAGATATCAACTCTGAAGAATTACACGCTAATATGGAAAAAATGCGTGCGCAAATTAATCAGCTGGATGATGAACTGTTACAATTACTTGGTCAACGAATGAAAGTAGCGGATAAGATTGGCCAGTACAAAAAGGATAATAATATCACCATTTTGCAAACCAATCGTTGGAATGCTATTTTAGAAAGAGCATTTGCAAACGGTGAAAAAATGGGATTGAGTAAAGAATTTATCACTAAGTATTTTGATGCGGTTCATATGGAGAGCATTAATCATCAGAATAAGATTATGAATCAGTAGACGGTAGGCGATAGGCGATAGGAAAAACTTGATAATGAAGATCAAAAAAATTTTATTCGGTAGCAGTAGTACTACTTTTTATTTCGATGCCGCTTTTTCTTACTTAGAGAAATTGCTGGCGAAGGAACATGCTTTTTTAGTAACTGATACCCACGTATTTGCCAAGCATAAAAAACTATTTAAACCTTGGAATACGATTGTATTAAAAGCGGGGGAGCAATATAAAGTACAACAAACCGTAGATGTATTGATTGATCAGTTAATTAAAATGGGTGCTAATAGGCAATCTATTTTAATTGGTGTGGGTGGAGGTGTAATTACGGATATTACCGGCTATGCTGCCGGTATCTATATGCGTGGAATTCGTTTTGGGTTTATTCCTACTTCTTTATTAGCCATGGTTGATGCAGCTATTGGAGGAAAGAATGGCATTGATGTGGGCATATATAAAAATATGGTCGGACTCATTCGGCAACCTGAATTTTTATTATACGATTTTAGCTTACTCAAATCCTTGCCTGATGTAGAATGGAGAAATGGTTTTGCAGAAATAATTAAACATGCAGCCATAAAAGATGCAAAAATGTTTGCTGAACTAGAGCAAAATTCTATTGCAAAATATAAGAAAGATACAAATGCGCTAGCATCATTGATTCAGCGAAATGCAATGATTAAAATTAAAGTAGTTGTAGACGATGAGTTTGAAAAAGGAGATAGGAAGTTGTTGAACTTTGGCCACACACTCGGTCACGCTATTGAAAATATATACGAGTTAAGTCACGGGCAAGCCATCAGTATCGGTATGACCTATGCAGCTTTGATTTCTGCGCAATTAAAATTTTATAAAGAAGTTCCCCGTTTAATATCCTTACTGCAAAAATATGGATTACCAACTATTGCTGATTTTGATGCCAAGCAAGCGTTCAAAGTTTTATTGAAAGATAAAAAGGGTGATGGGGTATCGATGCATTATATTCTCTTGGAAAAAACGGGCAAAGCAGTTGTGCAACCTATTCTGTTGGTGCAACTACAAGAAATATTTAAACAGTTTAAGTTATAGGGATGATTGTTAGGATTAAACCGGGTAAAGTAGCAGGCAATATATATGCGCCAGCCAGTAAGAGTAGTATGCAAAGAGCTTGCGCAGCCGCTTTGTTACGAAAGGGTACTACAGTTATAAAAAATCCTGGGATCAGTAATGATGACAAGGCAGCATTAGATGTTATTCAAAAATTAGGAGCCACTTTTGCCTTCGAAGAACAAGGTGAACTCGTTATTGTTTCGCAGGGTGTTAATCCTGTAAATAGTGAAATGAATTGCGGGGAAAGTGGATTAGGCATACGTATGTTCACACCAATTGCAGCATTGAGTGAACAAGCCATAACCATACAAGGAACGGGTAGCTTACTAACCAGACCCATGGATTTTTTTGATGCTATTTTTCCACAATTACAGGTAAGTATACAATCGAATGCCGGCAAATTGCCTTTACATATTCAAGGGCCATTAATTCCTGCAGATATTGAAATCGATGGTTCGTTGAGTTCGCAATTTTTAACAGGACTATTAATGTCATATGCAGCTGCGGGGGCTAACGGTAAAACGATACGTGTTCATAATTTGAAAAGTAAACCTTATATAGATCTAACGTTACAAGTGCTGAACGAATTTGGTTGGGGGGTTACACACGAAGATTATACTGTTTTTCATTTTAATGGTATGTTATCCCGACGAGCCGAAGGCGAGGAGGGGTCTAACCATTCACCTTATACCTATACCGTTGAAGGCGATTGGAGTGGTGCAGCATTTTTATTAGTTGCAGGTGCTATTGCGGGCGATATTATAGTTGAGGGCCTGGATATTTTTTCAACCCAGGCAGATAAAGCGATCTTGCAAGCATTGAGTGATGCCGGTGCCGGGTTATCTGTACTGGAGAAACAAATTGAAGTTAGAAACTTGCCTTTGAAAGCCTTTCATTTTAATGCAACTGATTGCCCGGATTTATTTCCTCCACTAGTGGCTTTAGCTGCATGTTGCTCGGGAACAACAGCTATAGAGGGGGTAAATAGGTTAGCACATAAAGAGAGCGATAGGGGGTTAACCTTACAAGAAGAATTTGCTAAATTGGGTATCGAAATAATTTTACAGGGCGATTTGATGTTAGTGAAAGGAGGAAATATAAAAGGGGGCACAGTTCACTCCCGGCACGACCATCGTATTGCCATGGCATGTGCCATTGCTGCTTTACGCGCAGATAGAGAGGTGGTGATCGAAGAAGCCCAGGCGATAAATAAATCTTACCCTAACTTTTTTGAACACCTAACCTTATTAGGTGCAAAAGCTATTATTGATTAATTAATTATGAATTATTTTTACTACACACTACCCACTAAACACTACCCACTAAAATGAACTCCTTCGGTACCCTATTTAGAATACATATTTTCGGCGAATCTCATGGTGAGAGTGTTGGTTTTGTATTAGATGGTTGTCCGGCAGGTATTCCTATTGCCGTCTCAGATTTTGAAACAGATATGGAAAGAAGAAAGGGTGGTGTATTAAAAGGAACTACCCCGAGAAAGGAAGATGATATACCTATTTTTAAGAGTGGTATTTTTAATGGTAAAACTACGGGTGCACCGATAGCTATTTTTTTTGAAAATAAGAATACGCGTAGTGGCGATTATGATAAACATAGATCAATTCCCCGACCCGGACATGCAGATTTTACTGCACATGTTAAATATGGGGGTCATGAAGATTATAGAGGTGGAGGGCATTTCAGCGGAAGATTAACGGCCTGTTTAGTGGCTGCCGGAGTTGTTGCCAAGAAAATTATTGCACAAAAAAATATTATCACAAAGGCAACTATACTTGAGATCGGTGGTGAGCAAGATCTAGATAAAGGCTTACAAAAAGCGATCGACCAAAAAGACAGCATTGGTGGTATTGTTGAGAGCAGAACGAGCGGATTGCCGGTAGGCTTAGGGGAGCATTTTTTTGATTCGGTAGAATCAGTTATTAGTCACGCTGTTTTTTCCATCCCGGCCATCAAAGGCATAGAATTTGGAGCCGGCTTTGCGGCAGCAAAAATGTTTGGCTCAGATCATAACGATTCTCAAATTGATGAGGCCGGTACTACTAAAACAAACCATTCAGGCGGAGTAGTAGGCGGAATCACCAATGGTAATGAATTGGTGTATAGAGTAGTAGTGAAGCCAACTTCTTCTACACCTAAAGAACAAGCTTCCTGGAATTGGGATTCACAAGCCGTGGAAAATTTTTCAGTGAAAGGGCGTCACGATTTATGTATCGCTTTACGTGTTCCGGTGGTTTTGGAAGCTGTGACAGCTATTGTTTTAACCGATTTATTGCTGCGAGAGCAGCATATTGCTCGTAAATAATTAAGTATACATGTATACTGAGCCTATTTATCATATTACCGGTTCCGCACAGTGGGAACTTGCTAAAGAAAAGGGTTATTATGAGGCAGATTCAATCGCTAAGGAGGGTTTTATACATTGCAGTACTGCTCAGCAGGTAGCGGGGGTACTCGAGAGATATTACGCAGATACCTCCGGATTAATAAAGCTTACGATCAATCCAAAAAAACTGATACACCCACTCAAATTTGAACTTGCCAGTTCAGTAAACGAGTATTTCCCTCATATTTATGGTACTTTGAATTTAAGTGCTGTAGAAAATATTGAATTTATTTAATACATAAATAATTAATATTCAAAAATTAATTAGTCAGCACTTACAAATGTATGGGAGGTTTATGCTATAAACCCCTTCGTGGCATGAAATTTGGCTAAATAGGCAAAATTTATCCTCGGCTATAGCAGAAGTCGTTTCTTAACCGTATTTTACATCAGCTAAACGAGTGATATGCAAAAATATTACTATATGATTAAGCTATTTCTATTCCTTTTTTGCTTCTATTTTGCTACCGGTACTCGGGCGCAGGTAGATACAACTGGTATGGGAAGGGATACAACTATTAAAATTATTGGCTTAGATACCAGCGCACAGAAAGATAGCCTTGCGAATGCAGATTCCCTCGTATTCATTAAAACACATAAGCCAATTACGGGCATTGCGAGTTTTTATAGTGCCAACCTAGACGGAACCAGAACGGCTACAGGAGAGATTTTCCGCAACAAAAAAATGACTGCTGCCAGCAATAACCTTAAACTCAATACTTGGGTTCGGGTAACCAATTTAAGCAACGATAAAACCGTAATTGTGCGCATAAACGACCGGATGCATCCATCTATGAAGAAAAAAGGTAGGGTGATAGATCTGAGTAGAGCAGCCGCAAAAGAGCTTGATTTTATGAAAAAAGGACTTACAAAAGTAAAATTAGAGGTGATTGAGAAACCTAAACTCCTTTAAAAAATATTAAAAGATAAACATTCCATAATTTTTCAGAACCAATTTCTCAATGTATTTTTGCCCCAATTACTAAAAATCTGTTTATGAAGAAATTACTGTTTTCTTTAATAACCCTTGTTGTTTTTACGGCAGCTGTTGCCCAAACAACCGAGAGTTATAAAAAAAGACCTTCTTTGGGTGTGTCTTTTTTCCTCAATGATATTTACACTGCGGAGCGCATCTCAAAAACCTCTCTCTCAACTGTTTTACAGAACAAAACCTGGGCTAAAACAACTGAAACTACTCCCGGTTTAGCTTTACAATATGTTGAAGGTCTTACAGATCATATTGATTTTGTAGGTCAACTAGGTGGTACTTTTACTCCTTACCCTTTCTACCCAAAATCTGGAGTAGCGCCTGTAACAAGCAATAAATTTTTGTTAGAAGCAGATGCTAATGTAAATCTTAAGTTATTGACAGATAAGTATACCCTTGTTCCTTACCTTGCTTTTGGAGTTGGTGCTTCCATGTATGGCGGAACCTACTTTGCAGCTCAAGGAACTGCGGGTATGGGATTACAGTTAAACTTAGGTAGTGAAACATTTGTGAATACTCAGTTTAATTTCCGTCCTGCTATTTCTAATTTAGCGGTAAATCATTTAGCTTATTCTATCAGCATTATATCTCCATTAAAGGATAAACCGGCACCTGTTGTAGTTGTAGCTCCTCCTCCGCCACCTCCACCACCTGTAGTTGAGAAAGATACTGATGGAGATGGAATTCTAGATAAGGATGATAAATGTCCCACTGTTAAAGGTGTTGCTAAATACCAAGGATGCCCTATCCCTGATACTGATGGTGATGGCATCAATGATGAGAATGATAAATGTCCTACCGTTAAGGGTATTGCTAAATATCAGGGATGTCCAATTCCTGACACTGATAAAGATGGCATTAACGATGAAGAAGATAAATGTCCTACTGTACCGGGCTTAGCTCGTTATCAAGGATGTCCTATCCCTGATACTGATGGCGACGGTGTGAATGATGAAGAAGATAAATGTCCTACTGTTAAAGGCACTGTAGCTAACTTCGGTTGTCCTGAATTAGCAGTTCAATATAAATTCGATAATAGAAAAATATTATTCAATACAGGAACTGCCATTCTAACTAAAGCTTCTAAAGTTGAGTTAGAGAAAGTAGTGAAAGCGCTAACTGATTATCCTTCTTTGAAACTGTATGTTGATGGTCATACCGATAATACCGGCTCTGACAAAATCAATAAACCACTTTCATTAAAGCGTGCGAATGCAGTTAAAGCATACTTATTCAGTAAGAAAATTGCCGGTGAGCGTTTAATTACTGATGGATTTGGTAGCAGCAAGCCAATTGCAGATAACAAAACTGCTAAAGGGAAAGCTCAAAATCGCCGAGTAGAATTCAGAGTACAAGAGTAATAGTATATCTCTCTAATACGAATAAGCCCTCCGCATTATGTTGGAGGGCTTATTTTTTAATGGATTCTATCTCCTCGCAATTCTATTTCTTTCATGATTTCAATTTCATACTTCAACCATTCTTGCCAACGTTTTCTAACTTTTGGCTTGGGTAAATAGGTGTCGGCTAAGTTGATAAATAGGGTATAATGGCCTGCTTCACTTTCCATAAATTTCCTGTAGAATTTCTTCAAATAGGCGTCTTCTAAACCTTCACTCAATCGTTTAAAACGCTCGCAACTTCTGGCTTCAATAAGTGCCATGGTTAATAACTGATCTAACATTCGGTCGTCTATATGTCCACCCTTCTTTTGAAATTCAAGCAACTTATTTACATAAATATCTTTACGTTGTTTTCCCAATATTAAACCTCGCTTATGTAATTCGGCGAGCACTAATCTAAAATGTCCCCATTCTTCGGTAACAATCGGAGCTAAAGCTGTAACCAATTCGCTTTTATCGGAATACCGTTGAATTAATGAGATACAAGTTAATGCTGCTTTTTGCTCGCAATAAGCGTGATCCGTAAGGATGGCTTCTAAAGAAATAGCAGCAAGATTTACCCAGCGAGGATCGGTAGGTAAATGAAGCCCCAGAATATTTTTTGTGTCTGTTGATAAGGATGATGACATAAAGCATTGATTGATGCTGCAATGATAGGATGATTTAAGTAGTTTTGAAACATGTATAACGATAGCTTTCTTGAAAAAAGATTGAATGAACGGGCTGCCATCAACGCGTTGCGGTCGCTTGTTCAAAAAAAGCAAGGTGTTGATTTTTGTTCAAATGATTATTTGGGGATTGCCACCAAAGGGTTGTTGAAGCATATTGATAATAACCTGCAAACTGGTTCAGGCGGATCAAGATTATTGTCAGGTAACTACGAGTTGATTGAAAAAACAGAACAAATAATTGCAGCCTTTCATAATGCCGAATCGGGTATTATTTATAATTCTGGATATGATGCTAATATTGGATTATTATCTGCGGTTGCCAATAGATCGGATACTATTTTATACGACCAACTATCTCATGCATCTATACGGGATGGTATAGTGCTATCAA
Organism: Sediminibacterium sp.; assembly: GCA_017537025.1. Classification (GTDB taxonomy): domain Bacteria; phylum Bacteroidota; class Bacteroidia; order Chitinophagales; family Chitinophagaceae; genus Sediminibacterium. The sequence continues at coordinate 166,886 of JAFWCB010000006.1, read as the reverse complement.
GAGCACAGGCTTTTGCTTTTAAGCATAATGATCTGCAGGATATCGAAAAAAAATTACAGCATCGTAACGAAGGCAACTGTTTTATTATTTCGGAATCTTTATTTAGCATGGATGGAGATAGTTGTTATATGGATGAACTCGTTAACTTAGCTAAAAGGTATGATGCCCATTTAATCATTGATGAGGCACATGCAACAGGTATTATTGGAGAAAAAGGAGAGGGGATGGTGCAAGTGCATAATTGTGAAGAAAATATATTTGCCAGGATACATACTTTTAGTAAAGCACTAGGCTGCCATGGCGCGATTGTACTCGGCAGTAATATGCTAAAAAACTATTTAATCAACTTTTCCAGAAGCTTGATGTATACCACTTCTTTACCTCCTCAATCCATAGCCGCTATTAAAGCCAGTTATCAGCTATTTCCTACTATGCATGCTGAACGCGCTCAATTGGCTTTTTTGATACAACATTTTCAGCACGCTCCTATTCGGTTTACTAAAATTATTTCGAATACCGCTATACAGGGTGTTATCATACCGGGTAATACAGCCGTTAAAGCAGTGGCAGCTCAATTGCAACAGGCCGGTATGGATGTAAGACCTATACTCTATCCAACAGTACCTAAAGGAGAAGAGAGACTAAGAATTATTTTACATGCATTTAACTCGGTAAGCCAATTAAATGTATTGATTAGTATGTTACAATAATTATTGTTCGAAGTAGGCTAAACTTCCTCCAACCCATTCTTTATCTTTATTATATCTAACACCAATCATTTTCCCTTTACTCAAGCGGGCTAAGTTATTAGTAGCCACCGGTCGCTTAGTACCCTCTTCCCAAAAATAAAAAATACGAATCTCTGCTTTTGCGGGTTCATCAGGGGTTTCAACAGCAGCTGCATAATTTACTTTTTTCTGTAGTATCCAATTTTGTGGATCTTTTACAGCGGCCAAATCGGCTGGTGTAACATCTATCACAACACCTTGGCCGGCAAAGGAAAATAAAGGCTTTAGTACATAGTTTTCTAAATCGGAGGGCATTGTTTTTATTTCATGCAGAAACCGCGTTGGCGGAACATAAGGATGATTGATAAAGGGCAAAGTGTACTTACTGATTCTATAGAACCAATTGGGATGCGGTACCCATTCAACATCCAAGTCTTCCAGCAAAATTTTCCCTTTTTCTTGTATGCTGGCCTCTTGTTGTTGCAAATCATCAAAAATGATACGGTTATATATGCGTCTGATTTGAATATTACGATCTCCCTTTTTATAAAACAATCGATTTCCCTCTTGTATTAATTCAGTTAAACAAACAACAGGTATACCAATATAATCTGTGGTACAATAAAAATCTATTCTTGTTTTTTGTTGATGCGGTAATATTTCTAGTAAAACTACCTCTTCCCGATTGTGTTTTCCGAGAATAATATTTTGTAAAAGCCTAGTATAGGATTCAGGAGTGAATCCGTTCAAATAAGCACTATAGTTATCCGGTATATAAAAATGTTTTCGGGTAATTTCTTCATGCCAAATTTGATAAGCAAATAGGGTGGGGAAACCTTGCATCTCTATTAATTGGGGCTCTAATTCTCCGGAATCATTTTTACAAATACCAAAATCGAAAGCGATAAAATGGGTATGTACCGAATGCCCGGGTACTTTAACATCTGTTGCTATGGCGCGCTCGGTAAGTGCGTTAAAACTGGGTTCTACAATCACATCTACAATGGCTTCGCAGGCATCAAGCACTTTATTTTTAAAACTTCGATCAATGAAAATAGGCGTTTCAGCAACCCTGAATTCAATGGCACCGGGATGCTTACTATGCAATTCATCTAAATAAGCCGCGTACTTGGCTTGGGTAAAAGCACTATTATAAACCGAGCGGATAGCGGAAACCATAACCTAAATTTATGTATCAAAATAACCAATATGTAGTAAAAATTTACTTTTTATTTCTGCTTTTTTTTTACTAGTTTGTTTTGAATTGAGTAAAATATGGGTGAAATCGTTAATTGTGCCGCTTATTCTAATGGGAAACGCATTGCTGAAGTGCAGCTACCTGAAGTGCATAATGTTTTGAAGAACCCCAATCATTTTGTTTGGATTGGCTTGCATGAGCCATCAGAAGCGGTATTAGATAAGGTGCAAAAAGAGTTTGTACTGCATGATTTAGCGGTGGAAGATGCGCATAGGGCACATCAACGTCCTAAAGCTGAAATGTATGGGGATTGTTTATTTGTAGTGATGCGAACTGCACAAATGAACAAAGATTGTAAAATTGATTTTGGTGAAACACATTTTTTTGTAGGTAATAATTTTATTGTTACCGTACGGCATGGCAATTCTGTTTCTTATAGCGAGGTAAGAGCCAGGTGCGAGAGTACGCCTGATTTATTAAGTAAAGGGCAGGGCTTTGCTTTGTATGCTGTAATGGATTTTATTGTTGATCAATATTTTCCTGTAGTACATGAATTCGAAAAAGAGTTAGTAGTAATAGAGGATAAAACCTTTAAAGAAAAACCAAGCAGAGAAACTACAGAACAGATTTATAACTTGAAAAGAGAACTGTTAGAAGTGAAGCGGGCTATTTCTCCCTTGGTTGACATTTGTAACAGATTAATGCGTTTTGATATTAAGTGTATTTCAGAAGAAACCAGACCTTATTTTAGAGATGTATACGATCATGTGATACGAATTAATGAAATGGTAGATAATACCAGAGAATTACTTAATACCGCTATGGAAGCTAATTTCTCATTAATATCTATTTCACAAAACGATGTTTCAAAACAATTTGCAGGTTGGGCCGCTATTATAGCAGTGCCAACCATGGTGGCAGGTTTTTATGGTATGAATTTTAAAGTAATTCCTGAAACTGAATGGCAGTACGGTTTCTATGCCGTAATATTTGTTACGGTATTCCTATGCGTTTTATTGTATATATTGTTTAAAAGATCAGGCTGGCTTTAAGAAGATACCAATTCTCCAATAGCCTGATTCAAGAAATTGGGAAGGATATGATTATACGTCCACATAATTTTATCAGGGTCTTGTAAATGCTCAACCATACTTGCCCACTTTTCAGCACCATGGTTCTCAATAACTGTTTTCTTTTTGTCTTCTCTTCGCAAGTACATGCCCATACCTACAGCATCCGCTTCAGGATGAAATTGAGTACCAATAAAGTATTCTGTAAAGCGGATACCCATGATCGCCCTTTCATAGGGCACATGTGGTCGTTCTTTTTCGATAGCTAAAATAGTTCCGCCTATAGTAGCTAAATGATCCATATTGGGCTCTATTACCTGAAAATCTCTACTATCTACTGCATAAAAAGGATCTTTCAATCCATCAAATACAGACTCGTTTTTGCCCTCCTCCAACATATGAATAGGAAACACGCCAAAAGCAGTGGATACCCGTTTACATACCTTACCAATCTTAAAATAACGAGATGCTAATTGGAAACTGTGACAAATAAAGAATATATATTTCTTTGGGAATTGATGTTCTTTATTATTCCATGCCTCTACTTCACTAATCCAATTAAAGTATTTTTGCTCCCATTCACTCCCCTCACTTTCCAAGGGTGATCCTGGTCCTCCACTAGAAATAAATATATCAAAATCGAGGGAAGGTAATTGCTGTTTTATGCGAACATCAAATTCTTCATACTGTACATCAAGCGCACAATTTTCTCCCCATTGATTAATAATCTCCCGAATACAACGCATACCTTGATTGGCTTGCCCCTCGTAGAGATCAAGAATAGCGATTTTAATTTGCCTGTTTTCTGAATAACGCATTGTTGCAAACTTAGGGTATTTTTGTTTTAATAACATATCCTTACAAATAACTCAAGTTTGTTTTCGGACTTAAGGTTAATAATGTTTCATACATTAAACGTATTGTATTCGTGATATCATCTTTATGCAACATTTCAACAGTAGTGTGCATGTATCGTAAAGGGATAGAAATTAACACCGAAGGACATCCATCATTTGCATAAGCAAAGCTATCGGTATCGGTACCGGTACTTCTGCTTAGGGTACGCATTTGAACCGGTATTTTATTTTTTTCGGCAGTATCTTCAACCAGTTTCAATAATTTATTGTGGATGGCAGGGGCATATGCTAATGAAGGCCCTTTACCACATTGTATATCTCCTTCAATGATTTTACTGATCATAGGTGTATTGGTATCATGCGTAACATCTGTGATGATGGCAATATTAGGTTTTATTCTGCGGGCAATCATTTCAGCTCCACGTAATCCAATTTCCTCCTGTACGGCATTCACCACATATAATCCAAAGGGTAATCTCTTTTTATTTTCTTTTAATAACCGGGCAACTTCTGCGATCATAAAGCCGCCTACACGGTTATCAAATGCCCTACCAATTAAAAAATCGTAAGCCAATTCCTCATAACCTTCTTCGTATGTAACTACAGAACCAATATGTATACCTAAAGCCGCTACCTCTTTTTTAGAGCGAGCACCGCAATCTAAACACAGGTTTTCAATTTTGGGATTCGGTTCTTTTTGGTCAGGATTGCTCAAGCGCGTATGAATAGCCGGCCATCCAAAAACGGCTTTTACCGGCCCTTTTTTACCATGTATCCATACCCTTTTTGCCGGTGCAATTTGATGATCAACCCCTCCATTTCTTTTTAAATAGATAAGGCCTTGATCATTAATATAATTTACAAACCAGCTGATCTCATCGGCATGTGCTTCTATCACTACTTTAAAGGGTGCATCGGGGTTAATAATCCCAACAGCTGTTCCATAAGGGTCTGTATAAATAATATCAACAAAGGGCTTAATATAATCCAGCCATAACTTTTGTCCGCCACTTTCAAACCCAACAGGAGAGGGGGTATTGATATAATCTTTCAAAAACTGCATTGAGGCAGGGGTAGTAACTTGTTTAGAGCCGGTACTTTTTGGTTTTTTGGTAGCCATAATGTTTTTTTTAGAAAAGGGAGCCAGCGATGCCGCATAGGGCTTTTATAAGCATGAGTCCATCAATTACTGCAAGATAATAGAGAATAGACTTACGACGATGCATCGACCAAGCAACAATTATTAACAAAATAAAGGGTATGGTGTTGAATATAATTCTACTTGCATGAAAACCTCTGGAGTAGGCTGTTAGCAGAAGAAAACAATGGGCTAACACACAAACCGGAATCACAAAATTAAAAATTGTTTTTCTGAGCCCATATTGAACAACATATGTTTTAAGTGCTTGGTTAGCATCTGTGGCGTAATCTTTAATATCGAAAAGTACACACAAAACACTGATGTATAGCCAATTTTTAATGAATAGAAATAAGGTAACCCATGAATAGGTTCTACTACTTTTATTACTCAGGTCGTAAAAAACCATGGGTAAAAAAGATACACAACAAGCCCAGGCAAAAGCTATAACCAATGGTTTTAGCCAGCCGGTATGTCGTAAGCTGATGCCCGATTTACCGGGATTCCAACCGCCATAATACATGCCTAATGCCAGTAAAGCAAGCAAAAGAAGCAACCAGGTTTGAATGGGTAAGTATTTGAAATGAGGTTGTAATCCATTCAAAAAAATCAAAACCAAAAAAAAGGATATACCTGTGAGTAATAGCTGAGAAGCAAAAACCAGTTTTTGATTTTTATAATACCAATTTGCTCTGGCATGATGAACGGGAGGGGTGTTGTGCGAATGATGTAAATAGGCATGTGTATAATACAATACGGTAATAGCGAAAATAAATAAATAGCAAAGTGCGCTATTGAGTGGAATAGCTTGTTGATAGGCTGTTTCAATAGATAAAGCAACGGCACAAATGCCGTAAAAATAATTACCAAAAAAAATAAAACGTATTGAGTTAAGCCAATACCGCATTATCTGATGAGAATGATATCGGGCGAAAAAATGGTATCACTTCGATTTTGCGCTTTATCCTTCATCCAAAAACGAAAAAAAGAAGTGTCGTTCCGATTGGTGCAACCTACGATAGACTGGATACCTGTCACATTTGCATTATATACAAAGCTAATTTCAAGTGTTCCTTTTAAATTAGGGGTTGGGGTAAAATCGGGTATTTTATTTTTGCTGATAAATTGAACGCCAGGGGTAGTAGGACAAGTTCTGGAAATTTTCTGAACCCAAAGTGTATCTTGTATATCCCCTTCTTTATCGGTAAATTCTAATTGAAACTTAAGAATTTGCCCTTGTGTTAATACGTTTGAGCTTAAAGGGAGTAAACTGATTTGTGGTTTTGAAGTGTATGTTGATTTCTTACAACCGTAAAAAAACAGTGGTATTGTAATCAGTATTAATATTTTTGTTCTCATTAATCGTGCTTTCTATTCAAAAATAAACAAAACTCAACAATTCGCGAAAGTGGCTTTTGCAAACCTTAACAATATATTTCAGGCCGGGTTAAACGATTTCTCCTCACTTGCCCATGACCAATACCGTTATCAGCTGGAGAATAATCCGCTCTATCGCGCCTGGGCCTCACTCATGCCTAAATCTCCACATGATAAGAGTATTGCCACAATCCCGGCGTTGCCTGTGTCTTTTTTTAAAACACATAAAGTAATAACAGGTGAGTTTGAGCCAGAAGTAGTATTTGAGAGTAGCGGCACTACAGGTACTGTAAATAGCCGGCATTATGTACGGGATATAGGCTTGTATGAACAAAGTTTTACAAAAGGATTTGAATACTTCTATGGAAGTATTAGCAATTGGTGCATATTGGCATTATTACCTGCTTATTTGGAAAGATCTGGTTCGTCATTGGTTTATATGGCGGATCATTTGATTAAGAAGTCGGCACATCCTGATAGTGGTTTTTACCTATATAATCATGTTGCGTTGGCTGATAAGCTCGCGGTTTTGGAAGAAAAGAAACAACCTACGATGCTTATTGGGGTAACTTTTGCACTACTTGATTTTGCTGCCTCCTATCCACAGCAATTAAATCATACCATTATTGTTGAAACAGGCGGTATGAAGGGAAGGGGTAAAGAGCTTACTCGCAAAGAATTACATACACGGTTGCAGGATGGTTTTGGGGTAGAACAAATACATGGGGAATATGGTATGACCGAACTGATGAGTCAGGCCTATGCTACAAAAGAAGGTAGGTATTATTGTCCTCCCTGGATGAAAGTACTTGTAAGAACAGAAGATGATCCCTTTGACGTGAGGGAGTATGGGGAAGGATTGCTGCAAATTATTGATTTAGCGAATGTATACAGTTGCTCTTTTGTATCTACTCAAGATATGGGTAAGGTTTATTCGGATGGTAGCTTTGAGATTTTTGGGAGAGTAGATCATGCGGATCTTCGCGGTTGTAGTTTATTGGTGGTGTAGCTTCATTCAATTTTTCTTCTATTACTTTTTTCATGGTATGACCCAGTTTGCTTGCTTTAGCCGGATGTAGTGATTGAAGTGCTGCAAGTAACTCGGCAGGTGTTTTGTAATACATAGCTTTATGATTGGTGATTTCCATATTTGTTTCGCTGGCATACGCAATGGTAGGGAGTTGTAAGTACATAGATTCTGCCAATGCTGTATTTTTCGCAGCAATATGATTAGGTTCAATATATACGTAGCAGTTGGAACGAAGCATGTTCAATACACGTTCGGGCATTACCGTATCCAATAAGTGGACAGATTGGAATAAGTTGTATTTAATAAATAAGGCTTCTGCATAACTATTCGCATACCAGTTGCCACTTATTACCAACGGGAAATAGGTAAACCGCTCAAATAAATCGAGTAGAATATGAATATCGTTCTCAGGCTCAATACTTGTTTGAGTGAATGCGTATCGACCATATAGAAATGGGTAATGGATTGAATCTTTTTGTTGTACACGTTCAGGTTTACAATGGGTTTCTAACCATTCTCTGCGGGGAATAAAGCTCATGGTATGCATATATGATGCTAAGCGGCTTGTTGATCTAGTACTTTTTCATAAACATGGATATGCTCTTCAGCTATACGACTCCATTGAAATTTTTCATTTACCATCCTAAAAGCATTTCGTCTTTTATGATCCCATCGATACTGTTTGATATCTTGGTAGGCTTTCAGAAATAATTTTGCTAAGGCATTCGGGGTATTTTCAACTAATACGTAGCCCGCATCAAATTGTGTGATATAGTCTCCCATATTAGTTGCTCGTGATACAATGCTTGGCACAGAAGAAGATGCAGCTTCCAGTATGGCTGAAGGAAAATGTTCTACTCTGGAGGGCCTTACAAAAACATCAATCTTGCTCATCATCTCGAATTTTCTAAGACCATACATATTTCCCTTGAAAGATACATAAGCATGAATACCTAATTCATTGGCCATTTCATATAACACTTCTTTGCCTTCTCCATCCCCAATAATCCACAGTACCCCTTTCTCAAAATATTTTAACTTATACTCTGCAAAAGCGCGGAGTAAAATATCCAACCCTTTAGCATGAATATCTAAACGACCACAGAATCCAAAAACGGGCTCATCAGTACGCTTTATTTTCGGAGGTATAAGTCTGTTTTCATTGGTTAATCCATTTGGAATAAGAAACAGTTTTTTATCTAGGTCTGTTTGTGCTTCTGCTAACATTTCCTTTTCATTGGCGCCTGTAATATGCAATGCAGACGACCATCGTATCAACATTTGCTCAAAAAGTTGGAAGTATAGTTGTCGCAATAAACCACTCGTTTTGATTTCTTCTTTTTGATACATACCATAAGTAGTGTAAACAAATGGGATATTTATTTTTCGTAATTGATAAGCGATAGTAAAATAAATAGGAACAAAACTTCCATGAATATGTACAATCACCCCGGCGTGTAGTTTTTGAATGGCTGAAGTAATAGCACGAGTTGTGGTCCAAATAAAGGGCTTAGCGGGGAATAGTACGGTTTTATACGATTTAAGCTGAAAATGATCGTTAGCTTCTTCTGAGATTTCCCATAAGGTAACTTGATGACCAAGGCGAACCTGTTCTGTAGCCAAATTATTGATGGCCGCTACTAAAGCATTATTACCGCTTAATTTACCCGATACCAGGTGAATAATTTCCATATAAGTACACTTTTTTATGTTGATTCCTGGTGGGGTGATAGAATCGTGAAGAGATGTGCCAATTAAATGCCAAACATAATTTTTGTATAATCAACTGAATATCAAATAGTTGATATTTTAGTAGAATGCCCGTTATTCCCTTTTTTGGAAAATATTATTCTATTGGGAGGGCAACGCTTTTTGGGAAATCTGCAGATAGTGCTTGGATGACCTTTTCGGTAGTACTTGCAATTCTATTAGATAAAATAGATAATTGCGTTAAGTCTGGATTGTTTTTAGCCATATTCTCAACCTGCCGGATTGTAGATGCAAGCGACTCAATACCCATACCATCGAAACTGGATTTCATCCGATGAGCTGTTTGATGAACCAATGGCCAATTTTCTTCTTGAATAGCATTTTGTAAGCAAGAAATATCTGCCGGAGCAGTAAGCAAAAAAAGGGAAACCATTTTTTCTATAAAGGCAGTTTTGCCCCTTCCAGTTCTCTGCAGTATAGAGGTATTATACACAATAGGAGGTGTATTTATGTTACAAGTATTAGCGATGGTAGTAATGAGGTTTTCCTCAGAAAATGGTTTGGAAATGGATCCCTGCATCCCTGCTGCGATATAACTGTTTTGATCGTCATCTGAGGCATTTGCTGATAAAGCTATAATCGGGATTTTTGCTTTCTTTTTATTCGGTAGCCCACGAATAATGTGGGTTGCTGTTAAACCATCCATTTCGGGCATGGCGATATCCATGAGTATTAAATCGAAATCTTCTTGCCGTAATGCATTAACTGCCGCTACACCGGAACCCACACTTTTTGTTATAGCCCCATGTGCTTGTAAGAACTCCTCTGCTATTAAAACATTTAAAGGAACATCTTCTGCTATCAGTATCTTTTTACTCCTTAAAGTAGGTATATTTTTATTATCCGAAACCTGATGTGTAGGAACCGCATTCGTTTGTTGATAAGGGAGAGTCATTTCAAAGCTTGTTCCTTTATGAAGTTCACTAGATACGGTAATAGTTCCCTTATGTAAATCAATCAAATTCTTGCAAATGCTCAGTCCTAAGCCTGTTCCTTCATATTGTTTTGTTATGCTGTCATCGGCCTGTACGAAAGGAGAAAAAATACAGTTTAATTTCTCTTTTGGTATACCGATACCGGTATCCGTAATCCGAATCGTAAGTAATACTTTATTTTTTTCTATAGCTGTTTGAATGTGGATTGTAACACCTCCAATACTCGTAAATTTGATCGCGTTGGCAATTAAATTAGTGAGTATTTGGTGAAGCCGGTGTGGATCTCCCATTACCTGTATAGCATTTTTACGGCTAGGTTTTCGAATGCGTAAAAAAATCTTTTTTTCTTTGGCTTTATGCTTAAAAGTGTTTACCGTATTAGTAATTTGAAGAATGGGATCAAAGACTATATTCTGTAGCGTTACTTTTCCTAAACTAATCTTTTCAAATTGTAAAATATCATTTACAACAACCATCAGTTCTTCAGCAGTATGATTCATCAAGGAAACAAATTTTTCTTGTTTCGTGTTGAGCTTTGTTTTAAGTAATAATTGAATCAGACCGATGATACCATTCATTGGAGTTCTAATTTCATGGCTCATATTAGCCAAGAAAAACTCTTTGGCTTTCGATATTTCTTCAGTAAGCGCTTTTGCTTTGAGGATGGCCTTCTCCGCTATTACACGTTCTGTGATATTTGTGGTATAACCAATGAGTAAAGCAATCTCATTGTTATCGTTCAAAATCGGTTGCAAATGCCTCAGGAAATATTCCTCTTCACCAAACTCATTGATCCTTGTTTCTTCAATCGAGCCCGTTTTTTTGGCTTTGATTACTTGATTAAAAAGTACTTTATAGGCGCTTTCTTCTTCCCAGTTTGAAAGATCTTTTTTACCCTCTTGGTTGCTGATTAACCATTCAATTACCCATTTCCGTAAAGCAGCATCTTTGATCGCAATCGGGTTTAAAAATAAATCGGCATGCTCAGGATTAAAAACGGCAATATCTGCAGGCATAGCCTGTAAGATATTTTCATATAATTTTTTTTGAGCTTGAAATTTTTTCTCCAAATTATTTTTCTCAGTAGTATTATGATAGTACCAGATATGGCCTTTATAATCTCCATTTTGAATGATGGGTACATAATCTCGTTCAATGATGATTCCTGATTTCAGTTCCAGGGTATCATTATAAACCGGTACCCGATTATTCAGGATCTCATTTGTTCTTTGCAAAAAGTAACTATAATCTAGAAATATGTGAGGGTCAAAAAGTTTTTTTTGAAAAATATCATTCCCTATCATGTTCGCCGGGGGAATCTTGATCTCGAAAAGATTACAAAAAGTAGTATTCGCAGTAACAATCAACCCTGTTTCATTTTCAACCAATATCCCTGTTTGTAAATGTGAGGTGATGGTATCGAGTAAAGGGGGGTGAAAAAAAGTGGGAGGAAAGCTACTTTTATTTTTTTCATGGCTTACCAGCGCATTTAATTCTTTTTGTTTCTCCCAAAGTTTTCTTTCTGCCGCATACCTTGCAGCACGTTCCATTTCGAGAGCAGTTTCTAATAATTGTATATTAGTAGAAGATTCCATATTAGCGAACGGCTACCTCGCCATTTTGTAACATTCTGTAAATAGTAGATTTACCGATATCTAATTTTTTTGATACCAACATAACGTCTTGGTCATATTTATTTAAAAAGTGTTGTATAATCTGTGTCTCGTATTCCCGTAAGCTTGTTTCTTTATGGAGCAGGTTACCAAAATGATTGACTGTTTCTAGGTTGATATCAGCTGCTTCAATAATTTGGCTATCACTCATCACTGTAGCTAACTCCATCAACGATTTCAACTCTCGAACATTACCGGGATAATGATAACTTTTTAGTTTTTGTTGTGCGTCGGGCGACAATGACTTAAGTTGCATCCGATTATCTGTACAAAAACTTTGAATAAAATATTTAGCGAGTATGAGAATATCATTACCACGATCTCGCAGTGGTGGTAGGGCTATGGGTAACCCTAGTAATCTATAATATAGATCTTCTCTAAATGTTTTGTTTGTTACTTCCGTTAACAAATCCCTATGTGTGGCAACAATAATACGTACGTCTATCGGAACCAATACATTACCACCAACCCTGGTAATTTCTCTTTCTTGTAATACTCTTAGTAGTTTGGCTTGCAGGTGCATGTCCATTTCTCCGATCTCATCCAGAAAAATAGTTCCCTTATTCGCCTCTTCAAATTTCCCGATCCGTCTGCCTACAGCCCCTGTAAAAGCACCTTTTTCATGGCCGAATAATTCTGTTTCTAATAAATCTTTTGGAATAGCAGCAACATTAATGGCTATAAATGGATTTTTTTGACGCGCGGAATTATAGTGAATAGCTTTCGCTACCATTTCTTTACCTGTACCCGTTTCCCCGGTTATAGAAACTGTAATATTCGTTTTAGTTGCCTTTTCAATTAAGCTAAATACCTTTTTGATCGGATCACTTTGCCCTATGATTACTTTTGAAAAATCGTATGTTTTTTTCAATTCATCTTTCAACGTTTCCACTTCCTTTTTTAACCCCTTTATTTCTTGCAAATGAATCAGGGTATTCCATAACCTATCTTTCGTATCCTCATCTTTCACGATATAATCAAAGGCTCCCAATTTCAATAACTCTACCGCAGTAGCAATGTCTTCTTGTCCGGATATCATGATCACCTCAGTATCAGGATTCGTAGCTTTTATTTTTTTGAGCACCTTATTTCCATCTTGCTCACTTAAGGTATAATCAAGGGTTACAACATCCGGATTCTCGTGTAATCGGTTAAAAAATTCCTTTTCATTTTCGAACCTTGTAACATGATAGTCTGGGTTTAGGCTCAAGTAGTGTTCAAGCATAGTACCATACCAGAGATCGTCTTCCAGGATAAAAATTTTTAGGGGCTTGGTTGGTTTCATCGAAAATTGTTTTGCTTGAATACAAAGTAGTGCTACTTCAATAGAAAAAATGTAAGAAAATCCCAAAAATGGAAAGCTCTCCCAAAATTGTGAAAATCACTACAAACAAAAAATGCATAATATATTGAAAATCAATGTTGGTATTACTGGCACAATATTTTGTATTTACATGAAAAATAAAGAATGAATCGCAAGGAGCCGTTTAAACATATTTTTATCTCTTATGCTTTACTGAGTTTTTTCCAGTTTGCTGAATTTCTCGGAAAAGTATTTTCTATTCATAATATTCGCGTTTTTAGTATAAAGCTCATTGTGAGTATTTATGTTATTCTTTGGCTGTTTTCTTATTTCCATTCTTGGTATGGAACCTTGCGTCAATTCAAATTTTAAATTAATACCACACCCATGTATACCGATAATAATCTTTTCCCCAAGCGCGTAAATCAGCATGCTTTACTGGAAACTGTTTTTCATAGACTGCCAGATATGGTTTTTGTGTATGATGTAAAAGAGAGAAAATTTATTGTAAGAAATAAAGTATTGAATGAATTGCTTGGCTTCGTTGAATTATCGGGTGATACGGTGAGCTGTATTTCTTTACGGTCTATTACGCATCCGGAAGATTGGGATAAGGTACAAAATGCACTTAAGCACTGTTTAAGTATGGGGCCCGACGAAATGCAGGAAGTTGAAACCCGTTGTAAAACAAAGCATGGGAATTACTTATTTTTTCAAACTCGGCTATTCGTATTCGAGAAAGTAGGGGATGATGTAATTTATTTACTAGGCATATCCCAAGATATTACAGAGCGCAAATACACCGAATTACAAACTGAAAAGTATAAAGCCAGGTTGCAAGAGCTTTCTTTTATTACCTCTCATGAAATGAGACACGAGTATGCTAAAATTCAGTCGATAGTAAATTTGCTGGATAATAGATTTATTACCGACGCTGAGCGACTAGATTTAATTTCAGAAGCGAAAAAGTCGATACAACTGATAAATTCCGCCATTTTTAAATTAAATCATAAACTTTCCTTTAATCAGAATGATGGGTTCTTTGATAATGGTAAAGAGGGGAACGGTTATAAAAGAATCATATTTATCGACGATGATGTACTTACCAACGTATTAAATAAAAAAATTGTACAAGCTATCTTACCTAACATGCAGGTAGAAGTTTTTTTAGATATTGATGAAGCACTTTCATATTTGAGGCAAACAGACAGTCTTCATGAGTCACTCGTATTTCTCGACATTAACTTTCCCGGCAGGGGTGGCTGGGATTTTTTAAGCGATTACAGTGCCTTTTCTACTGCTTCGAATGTGATTGTGCTTTCATCATCTATAGATAACCGGGATCGCGAAAGAGCCAGAGGGTATAAAGTAGTAATCGATTATATCACCAAACCCTTGTCGTTTGATTTTATTAAAACCTTTTTTGAGGAGCTGAAATCCGTTATTACCGTTGGTTCAGACAAATAAATTCGCTTATCTTAGCACCTGAATTTCTCAATAATGGGTGGTGCTATGAAAATTTTAATTGCAGACGACCATACACTGATACGGGAAGGATTAAAAAAAATTCTATTGGAATCTCTTCCTTTTGCCACCATACATGATGTTGGAGATTCTGCTGATTTATTTAAGCGTGCTATCAAAGAAACATGGGATATTATTATCTCCGATATAAGTATGCCCGGCTATTCAGGTATTGAGATACTAAAACAAATAAAAACCCATGCACCAAATACGCCGGTTTTGATGTTGAGCATGTATCCGCCCGAGCAATATGCTGTTAGAGCTATTAAAGCAGGTGCTTCAGGGTATTTAACCAAGGAGAGTGCGCCTTACGAATTGGTTACAGCTGTACAACAAATATTGCGTGGCAGAAAATATATTACGAATCGGGTAGCAGAAGTTTTGGCCGGGTCTCTTGAAAATGACGGCACTAAATTGCCACATGAAAATTTATCGGATAGGGAGTTTGAAGTACTGCGAATGATAGTAGAAGGAAAGTCGATTTCAGAAATAGGGGAATGTTTGTCATTAAATGTGAATACGATCAGTACTTATAGATCCCGAATTATGGATAAAATGAATATTCGGAATAATGCCGACTTGGTAAAATATGCCATTGAGCATAAACTTTTTTAATATGTATGATATTGTAGTGGGGTAACTACACAAGCTTTGTAGAGCAATCTACAAAGCATTTTTTATGCCTGTACTATCTTGTTCTCCGAATGATACCAATGATTACCCGCTCGTTACAAATCCTCATTGTGGATGATGCTCATTTTATTTTAGATAGATTAGCCTCACTCATTAATGAGTATACTCCCGATAGTTCAATTCGCTCGGCTATAAATGCTGAGCAAGCTTTAGCATTAGTAACAGCCTCGCTGCCAGATATCGTGATCCTAGATATCAACCTTCCTGATTTCAGTGGGATTGAAGTTCTTAAAAAGATCAGAGAAAAAAATAAAGTTAAACCCGTTATCATCATGCTTACTAATAATACAATCTCAGATTATCGATTAGCTTGTTTAGAACTAGGGGCTAACTATTTCCTAGATAAATCAAAAGATTTTTTAATGCTAACAAGTGTTATTGAAGAAGTGCTAAAACTAAAATATGTAGACTAAATTTTTCTTTTGAATGATAAACTAAAAAAGCTGAACATGAGATATCCTTATACAATAGATAAAAAGATTGCTCCTATTATTCATTCTAATAATCATTATATCATCACAACTGATTTACAAGGCAATATTACGTTTACCAATGAAGCTTTTCAAAGGCGATGCCAAATCCTTGGGGAATCTATGTTAGGAATCAATTTTGACGCACTCGTAAATACGGATGATTTGGTTCAATTTAAACAAGGTATTCGGGAATGTACTCACGGCTCTTCCAATAGTATAACTGTACAATACAAATCCTTGCAGGGTAGCAATCAATCATCTCGCGTAATGTATGAATTAAGCTTAATACGGGATAAAAAAGGAAATGTGTTAGGTGTATTACAAATAGGAAAAGAAAGCGGGTTAACCGTTATACATAATGGAACCGAAAAGCAAAAGCAAAAAATGGTATCTATTGAAGAAGGTTATCGGAGTGAGTGGTTTAGAGATATTGCCAATCATATGCCGGAGATGATGTGGCTGGCAGATGAAGCACATAATATGATTTTCGTTAATAAAGCTTGGCTTAATTTCACCGGTACTGATTTAGAGGATGAACTGGGAATTGGCTGGCTGCAGGCGGTTCACCCCGAGGATTTAGAAACGGTTATTGAGGAACGTAAAGCCGCTTTTCAAAAACAAGTTTTTTATGCGATAACTTTTCGATTTCGTAAAAGAGACGGTAGCTATAGATGGTTAACGCTCAAAGGAAATCCATTATATAATCAATTAGGGGAATTTTTAGGATATACAGGAACTTGCTTAGACTCTACTCCGGTAAAAGAGGCGCAGTTGCAAATAAAAAGGCAACAAGAGCTTATGGAGAGCACTAAAATTGAATTTGGTAAGTTCACTAAAATAGCACAGAAAATCAGCAGCATCGTGATTCTTACAAACCCTGATAATCAAGTTACCTGGGTAAATGATGCATTTGTTAAAGTTACCGGATATAGTATGCGGGAGGTTGTAGGAAAGCAACCGGGCAGTTTTTTAAAAGGACCTGAAACAAATAAGGAAACCTTACAGAAAATTAAACGTATAATAGAGCAGGGTAGGGGTATTAGGAGCGAGGTTCTTTATTATACAAAAAGTGGGTCGAAGTTATGGCTCGATATTATGATAGAAACCATTTATGATAAGGATGGGAATATTACTGGGTATATAACTATTCAGAAAGATATTACACTTAAGAAAGTGTCAGAAAAAGAAGTACAAGAACAAATGGCACATTTAAAGAAAATAT
Organism: Sediminibacterium sp.; assembly: GCA_017537025.1. Taxonomy (GTDB): domain Bacteria; phylum Bacteroidota; class Bacteroidia; order Chitinophagales; family Chitinophagaceae; genus Sediminibacterium. The sequence goes on along the minus strand of JAFWCB010000006.1, from coordinate 149,895 downwards.
CCTTTATTACATCTCATGAATTGCGACATGAGTTTTCTAAAATCTTACAACTTATACAAACAGCTAAGTTTCAGGATAATACTGTGTATAGCTATTCACAAATTTTCGCAGAAGTAGAAAAGTCAGCTAATCTGATGAATGATGCTATATACAAATTAAATGATCAAATTAATTTCGCTTCATCCAGTAGTATTTCATTGAATAAATATTTACTGAACCAAGCTATAGAAGAGATCTGCTTAGTAGACGACGATCATTTGGTAAATAAATTGAATGGATTAATTATTAAGAATGTGATGCCAAGCCTACCGGTTCATGCTTTCGACGATATCGATGATGCCCTTAAATATGTAAAAGAAAATCCCAACCAGAAACGAAAAATATTCCTGGATTTGAATTTTGCCGGACGCTCGGGGTGGGATTTTTTGAAAGAGTATGAAAAGATGGGTCAACCATGGCCAGTTATTATTCTTACCTCTTCCATCGATCATAATGATTATGAAAGATCAAAAAAATATAGTAATGTAACCCATTTTATTACCAAGCCATTGACGATCGAGCAATTTGAAAAACTCAGTGATTTAGAAGTTGCTTTTAGTCATGCTGAATAAATTTAAATTCCCGTATCCTCTTGATTTTTTTGTGTTTGCCAGCCAATAAGCACTACGCCGGCTATTACTAGTATTGTTCCTGCAACTTGTAGGAACAATACTTTTTCACCCAAAAGAAAATATGCTTGTATAATCGTAGAAACCGGGCCCACACTTGTAATAATCGACACATTATTGCTGCCAATTCTTTTCATTCCTGCACTCATTAAAAATGAGGGAATCACAGTAGCAACAAGGGCTAAGGCTATCGCATAGTATATGAGGGTTGATGAAAAATGAATATCAGTAACAGATCTGGTGAGCATAAAATGTATAAAAACCCCTACACTTGCCGCTAGCATAGCATAAGCGGTATACCGAGTAGCTCCCGCCGCTTGTACGAGTTTTCCGGTACCCACCAAATAAAATGAATATGTGATTGCGCATAAAAAGATCATGAAAGACCCGTAATAAAAGCCCGGAATTGTAAAATCTGTTTTGATCTCCGCAAAATAGGCAATTCCAATGCCTGCATAAGATAGTGCTAGGGCAATTATTTGTATTCTTTTTAAAGCTACTTTGAAAAGAAACGTGTTCAATAATACCGCAAAGGTGGGATATAAAAACAGGATCAGCCTTTCCAACCCCGCTGAAACATATTGTAATCCGATAAAATCAAATAAACTACTCAGGTAATAACCAAAAATTCCTAACAAAATAATCCAACCTAGTTGTTTATAAGACAAACGGGTTTTATCTTCTTTCTTAGTTCCAAGCCATGCGGCAATCAGATAAAATGGTAATGAAAATACCATGCGTAGCGTTAATAAACTGATGGCATCTATACCGGTATGCAGAAATGCCAATTTTACTAAGATGGCTTTGGTTGAGAAAAGAATAGCACCGCCAATAGCAAAAATAAAACCGGCTAACTGATATGATTTTTCGGTAGTCTGCAAGATTTTATACACTCACATTAAAATCGCGAAGTGCATCGTTTAAACTAGTTTTTAAATCAGTACTGGGCTTTCTTTGCCCTATGATTAGCGCACAACTAACCTGATATTCTCCGGCATTAAATTTTTTCGTGTAGCTCCCAGGAATAACAACACTTCTTGCCGGTACTCGCCCTTTCATTTCAACGGGCGTGTTACCACTAACATCTATAATTTTTGTGGATTGCGTAAGTACTACATTGGCTCCCAATACAGCTTCTTTTTCTATAATAACCCCCTCTACCACAATACAACGGCTACCAATAAAGCAACCATCTTCTATAATAACCGGACTAGCCTGTAATGGCTCTAACACACCACCGATTCCTACACCACCGCTTAGGTGAACATTCTTACCGATTTGCGCACAACTGCCAACAGTAGCCCAAGTATCTACCATGGACCCCTCATCTACATAAGCGCCAATATTAACATAGCTTGGCATGAGTACCACATTTTTAGCAATATATGCCCCGTAACGAGCCGTTGCAGGTGGTACAGCTCTAACACCCAATTCTTTATAATTGCTTTTTAGCAGCATTTTATCATAAAACTCAAAGGGAGGCATGTCCCAAGTTTGCATCTGTTGAATACCAAAATAGAGCAAAATGGCTTGTTTAACCCACTCATTCACTATCCATCCGTTTTCACCGGGCTCCGCAACCCTGAGCTGGCCTTTGTCGATTTTCTCAATAGTTGCTTTCACTGCATCTACATAGATGGCATCTTTTAATAAGTCTCTGTTGGCAAATGCCGCTGTAACCTGCTCTTTCAACATGTATTTTTTTCGCAAAGCTAAGTCTTTGTGCATAAACCTGTGCAGAACTACTTGAAACTGTTAATTGATTGATTATCAATTTCGTGTTTGATTTCTTGACTTATATTTTGTTAAAGAATTAAACTTTTGTTTTCAAACAATGTATTATAATCGTAACTATGTTAAAGATTTATATATAATGACCAGAATAATCTTAGACGTTCCAAAAGATAAAATGCAGCCTTTTATCAAGGCGATACTGGATATCGGCATTTCTGGTCATGCTATTAGTGCTAAGCCGGATGCAAAAAATCCGGTACCAGGAAATTTATTAAATAGCTTAAAACAGATATCTCAAAGTTATATTCTCTTTGATTGGGAGTTTTATAGTAATGAATTAGAGTACGAGTAAGTAAATTTGTAGCATGCCTCGCGTGCTGATCATTCAAACCGCTTTTATTGGAGACGTTGTATTAGCTTCTTCTTTAGTAGAATCCTTACACCAGTTATATCCTAATTATATCATCGATTTTGCCTTAAGAAAGGGGAATGAGTCTCTATTTAAAAATCACCCTTTTATCCATTCTGTTTTAATCTGGGATAAGCAAAACGATAAATATGGTTCCCTATTTAGACTACTGCAAACTATCCGAAGAAACAAGTATGACATTGTTATTAATGTACAGCGATATGCAGCAACCGGTTTTTTAACAGCATTTTCCGGAGCTAAACAAAAAATTGGCTTCCATAATAATCCGTTTAGTTTTTTATTTTCAAGAATTGTAAAGCACGAAATGACGAATCGGGAGAACCCGATACATGAAATCGAAAGAAATCATTTACTCTTATCCGGTTTTGGAGAAGCCACTATTTCTTTACCTCGATTATACCCTTCTGTTGAAGACTTTGAAAAAGTACAGCCCTATAAAGAGCAACCTTATATTGTTATTGCTCCCTCCTCTGTATGGTTTACAAAACAATACCCTGCACACAAATGGGCCGATTTTATTGAGCTGTTGCCGAATGAAATGATTATTTATATTGTGGGAGCCCGAGCCGATAAAGAGGCAAGTATTTATATTCAATCTTTATTGCCTAGTAAAAAAATAGTGGATTTATGTGGTGAATTATCCTTCCTTGCTTCAGCGGCACTTATGAAAGATGCTCTCATGAACTATGTAAATGATTCTGCTCCCATGCATTTCTGTTCTGCAGTTAATGCACCTGTTGCCGCTATTTACTGTTCAACAATACCGGCATTCGGATATGGTCCTTTATCCGATAAGCGCTTTATCATTGAAACCAAACAACCTTTAGCTTGTAAACCCTGCGGTTTGCATGGTAAAGTGGCTTGTCCGCACGGGCATTTTAATTGTGCAGAAACCATTTCGGCCCAACAATTATTATCCATTTTGCCTGCCTAAACAATCTCGTACCTTTGTTCGTATGGATGTAGTGTTTACAGAAAAAGAGCGGGAGCTATTTTCAAAAATTGGCAAGGTAGCAGATGAACTAGAAATACCCTGCTATTTGATAGGGGGTTACGTGCGCGATAAAATATTGAATCGTACTGTAAAAGATGTGGATATTGTTTGTGGGGGTGATGGTATCGCATTAGCAAGGACTTTTGCAAATACCTTGCGACCAAGCCCCTCCGTAGCTTTTTTCAAAAATTTCGGAACAGCACAAATCAAATGGGAAGATATTGATATTGAATTTGTAGGGGCTAGAAAAGAGAGTTATCAATCCGATAGCAGAAAACCAAGAGTAGAAGCCGGCTCCTTATCAGATGATCAATGGCGAAGAGATTTTACTATAAATGCCCTAGCTATTTGTTTAAATAAAAAAGAATTCGGTCAATTAATTGATCCTTTTGATGGATTGAAAGCGATTGAAGAGAAAAAAATTCAAACCCCTTTAGCACCTGTTCAAACTTTTAGCGACGATCCATTGCGTATGCTTCGGGCTATTCGTTTTGCCGCACAGTTGGGCTTTTTTATTGATCCTACCACTTTTGTGGCTATTCAAGAAAGTGCCGCGCGCATTCATATTATTTCGCAAGAACGTATTACGGATGAACTCAATAAAATCATGCTTTGCGAAAAGCCGTCTATTGGTTGGGATTTACTTTTCCAATCAGGGTTATTACAATTTATTTTTCCTCAAATGGTGGATTTACATGGTGCTGTATATATAGATGGAAAAGGGCATAAAGATAATTTCTACCATACCTTACAAGTATTGGATAATATAGCCCCACATACCAACAATCTATGGCTTCGATGGGCTGCTTTGCTACATGATATTGGAAAACCTGCCACAAAAAAATTTGAGGAAGGTCATGGGTATACTTTTCACGGTCATGAGGTAGTTGGAGCCAGAATGATACCAAAAATTTTTGCAAAACTAAAACTACCCCTTCATGAGCCGATGCGCTATGTACAAAAACTGGTATTACTACATTTACGTCCAATCAGTGTTACCAAAGAAAATATTACCGATAGTGCCATCAGAAGATTGTTATTCGACGCAGGGGAAGATATCGATGATTTGATGACACTTTGCGCAGCAGATATTACCAGTAAAAATAAAACAAAGGTTAAAAAATATTTAGCCAATTTTGAATTAGTAAAAGAGAGAATGGCAGCTGTAGAAGAGAGTGATCGATTACGAAATTGGCAACCTCCCATTACAGGAGAAATGATTATGGATTTTTTTGGACTCACACCGGGAAAATATGTAGGTATTATTAAAGATGCTATTCGGGAAGCGATATTGGATGGGATTATACCCAATCAGTTAGAAGCTGCACAACATTTTATGATTGAAAAAGCCGCTGAATTAGGATTAAAACCCGTTAAATAATCTTTACTTTGCACCATAACCCCAAACCCTTTCAATGGCTATTTTAAAGTTCAGGATTTATCTAGAAGAAGATGATGCTGTTTATCGTGATATCGTGATAAAGCATACTCAATATTTTCAGGATCTGCATTTTGCTATTTTAAAGTCCTATGAGTTTGATAATAAACACCAGGCTACATTCTATAGAAGTAATGATAATTGGCAGCGGGGAAGAGAAATAAGTTTTGAGATATATGATAAGGCCTATCGGGTTCCACCATTATTGATGCATGAAACTACGATCGGCTCAGAGATTCAAGATACCAATCAAAAATTTGTATATGAATACGATTTCAATAAGCATTGGACTTTCCTCGTTGCATTAATCAATGTTTCAAAAGAAGAAAATAGCCGACACAGCTACCCGGTTATTACCCGTACAGAGGGTATTGGTCCACAACAGTATGGTACTAAAAGTTTATTAGGTGATAAGTTTGCAGATATCGAAGAGAAATATGATTTAGCAGATGCTACCGATGGTTTTGGAGAAGAGGGAGAGGAAGCCGAAGATGCCGGAGATACCGAAGATATAGGGGGTGAGGAGGAAGCAAGTCATGATTTCTGATAACAAGCTTACTAAAAAAGTTTATATCGTAGCCGGACCAACAGCTGTTGGAAAAACAGCTTACGCTATTCAACTCGCTCAGGAGTTAGGAAGCTCCATTATTTCAGCAGATTCACGCCAATGTTATAAAGAGCTTTGTATAGGGGTGGCAAGACCAAGTATCGAGGAATTAGCTGCAGTACCCCATTATTTTATTGCTTCACACAGTATTACGGAAGATATAAATGCGGGTTATTTTGAACAATATGCTTTGCAAAAAGTAGAAGAATTATTTCAACATAGCGATAGCGTAGTAATGGTTGGTGGAACCGGTTTATATATTAAAGCATTTATGGAAGGGATAGATCCTATGCCGATAATTCCTGAAGGAATAAGAGCCGACATTATTGCTGCTTATGAACAAAAAGGGTTGATATGGTTACAAAACGAACTAAAGCATAAAGACCCCTTATTCTGGGAAAAGGCAGAGAAACAGAATCCTCAAAGATTGATGCGTGCGCTTGAAGTATTTTTAGCAACCGGTAAATCAATTATAACATATCGTTCGGCAGCAAAAAAACAACGCCCATTCGGTATCGAAACCAAATTGTTAGAAATGCCTGTAGAGGCTTTGTCTGCAAGAATCGATCAACGTGTAGAAATGATGATAGCACAAGGTTTGGTAAAGGAAGTTGAATCTGTTATTGGTTATCGCAATAAAACAGCTTTACAAACAGTGGGGTATAAAGAAATTTTTGATTATCTCGATGGTGATATCAGTTTGGACGAAGCCATACATCAAATAAAAGTACATACCCGGCAATACGCAAAGCGACAATTAACCTGGTTTAGGAAGTATTTGTAGGAGAAGTCGGTAAGTCCGAAAGTCCGAGAGTCGGTGAGCAAGTCCGTTTAACTCTTATATATTCGGACTTCCTGACTTCCGGTCTTTCGGGCTTTCCTATTGACTTATAAGTTTCTTCATCAATGCATCTTCCTCTTCGGCTTTCAATTTTACTGCTGGGGTTACTTGGGAGTTAGGCATGGTCATAGATAATACATACTGCTTGAGTTTCCATTCATTACCCACTTTTACAACCACACCGGATCCCCTACAAATTTTCATTTGCGTATTTAACATTTCATCGAACCAACCCCAGGCGCCTGATTTATCTACATAAATATTACGCTTAAGGACGGTAAAATTCCAAGCTTTCCCTTTATCAAAATAGGGTTTGGCAAATTGCATAAATGCCTTCTTATCCCAAACTTCAGTTGCATCGGTACCAATGAAAACGGCATCCTCTGTATATAGTTTAAAATAAGCGCCAAAATTAGCCCTGCCGGCAGTTGCATTCAGAGTGTCTAGCATAGCACCGATATCTTTTTTGGCCAGCACTTCTTCATTTTTATCACTTGCTACACTATTTACTTCGATCCAATATCCATCAACGTCTTGAAAATAGATTTGCAATATGCCATCTGCCCTAACCGAAACCTTATTTAAAGTACCCGGCCAATCCGAATAAGTGATATTATTAGCCGCTAGTTTCTTAATTAAGGCATCCATATTGCTTGTAGTTAAAGCTATATGAACGGCTTTATTTATTGTTACAGGCCCTTTAACGGTTGAAACTAAATGTAATTCTTTACCGTCTAACAATGAGAACCAACGTATACCTTCCGATTTAGTTCTGTTTGTGATCTCTTGTAACCCAAGTATAGAACTATAAAATGTTGCACTCGCATTTACATCTTTTACAGATAAGGCAATATGATTAAAGCTTAGCGATAATTCTTGTGCCATGCTTGCGAACACGATAAAATAGCAACCAATGAAAAGTATGAAGCGTTTCATAAAATAATTTTAGTGTTATATAATATTTACTTCTCTTTCTAAATATATACCAAATTTTGTTTGAACAGATTGAATGATGGCAGTAGATAGTTCATAAATATCAGCGCCGCTTGCATTGCCGTAATTCACTAAAACCAGCGCCTGCTTATCATAGCAACCGGCATCTCCTTTTCTGTATCCTTTCCAGCCACATTGTTCAATTAGCCAACCGGCGGGTATTTTGACAGTTTCTCTGGAGGGGTAGGAGGGCATGGTTGGGAAATCTTTTAGTAGCTGCAGGTATTGGGTTTTAGAAATAATTGGGTTCTTAAAAAAACTACCTGCATTACCAATAATGGATGGGTTGGGTAATTTACTGCTTCTGATATTAATAACTGCCTGCGATATTGCTGATATAGAAAGTGTGGAAACTTTCATTTTCTCAAGTTCTGTACTAATAGCCCCATAGCTGGTATTGAATATTGGATTTTTTGTAAGCCGAAGTATTACTGCTGTAATAATGCACGTATTTTTTAATTCATTTTTAAAAATACTATCTCTATAACCAAAGGCACAATCAGTATTACTAAGGTTTATTTTTTTTCCGTCGGTAAGCTGTATAGCTTCTACTTCATGTATTAGATCTTTTATCTCTACTCCATAAGCACCTATATTTTGAATGGGTGCCGCACCTGTATTGCCCGGTATCAGACTTAAATTTTCTATTCCCCCCCAGTTTTTAACCACACAATATTGCACCAGTTCATGCCATGGTTCACCGGCCATCACTTTGAGATAAATAGTATCATTTGTTTCATGAATGATATGAATTCCTCTTATTTGATTATGAATAACCAATCCGTTTACATCTTTTGTGAACAAAAGATTACTGCCGCCACCTAGTACAAGTATTTTTTGATGCTGTACTATCGGCTCTTGCAAAAGCTCTTCTAAAGCTGCGGCTGTATCGATGCGAGAATAATAGGCAGCTATTGCTTCAATACCAAAACTATTGAAGGGTTTTAATGATATGTTTTGTGCTATTAGCATATTAATATACCGGATCAATATTTGGAATGATCTGAACTGATCTATATCTTTTATTGTTACTCAGGATAATAAGTTGTTGATTGATACAATGTTTACAATAGTTTACCAGTTTTGATTCCCTAGGTAGTTTTAATAAGATTTCCCAAATATATTGATTACGAATTCGATCGATCAGGGGCTGTGACGGGCCATTCAGGTATTGGCCAAACTCTTTTTTCATTCCTTGGATAAACACATTGGCGGCTTCTTCGGCAATATGTTTCTCTTTATGTTTAAAAATTATTTGAATCAGCCTGCTAAAAGGGGGGTAAAAAAATTGCTGTCTGTTAGCTATTTCCCAATGATATAAATTTTCATATTGATGTTGTTGCACAAATTCTAATACCGGGTGCGTAGTATTGCTAACCTGAATGAGTACTTCACCATCCCCATTTTTTCTACCCGCTCTTCCACTTACTTGTTCCATCAGTTGAAAAGCTCTTTCGTTTACCCTAAAGTCTGTAAAGTTTAAAATACCGTCTGCATCGGCAATACCCACTAAACCGACGTCTTCAAAATCTAATCCTTTAACCACCATTTGGGTACCTACTAAAATTTGAATATTTTTCTGCTCGAAGCGTTTGATTAATATGTCATGATCTTGTTTCCCTTTCACACTATCATAGTCCATACGTGCGATGCTTGTATCGGGAAATGCTTCAGTTAGTAATTCAGCAATTTTTTCTGTACCGAAATTTTTTTGATTGAAATTGGAATTACCACAGGCTATACAGGTTTGTACAACAGGATAGTTGGTACCGCAATAGTGACAACTTAGTTTATGGTTGTGTTTATGATAAGTAAGGGTAACATCACAATGCTCGCAATGGGGAATCCAGCCACAGGTAGTACAAATTAAATAGGGACTATAGCCACGTCGGTTCTGGAAAATGATCACTTGTTTCTTGGCGGCTATTGTTTCTCTGATTCGGTCTATTAATTCAGTACTCAATCCTTTTTTATTTTTCACATCTACTAAATGAATAGTAGGTAATTGAACATCGCCGTATCTTTCATGCAATGTAACTAATCCATATTTTCCTTGTATGGCATTATAGTAGCTTTCTATAGAAGGGGTGGCAGTACCTAATAATACGTTAGCCCCTGTTAAAGAGGCATAATAAATGGCAGCATCTCTGCATTGATAACGGGGGGCGGGATCTTGTTGTTTATAGGAACCATCGTGTTCTTCATCGCAAATGATTAGCCCTAATTTGTTGAAAGGAAGAAATAAAGCCGATCTGGCTCCCAGTACTACTTTTGTCTCTCCCGATTTTACTTTATTCCATATTTCAACTCTTTCATTTGGGTTGAATTTTGAATGATAGATAGCAATATAACCGCCCAAGCTTTTTTGTAATCTTCGAATCATTTGCGCGGTTAGTGCAATTTCGGGTAGGAGAAATAATACTTGTTTTTTTTGGGTAATGGCTTCTTCAATCAGTTTTATATAGAGTTGCGTTTTACCCGATGCCGTAACACCGTGTAATAAACAAACCTGTTTTTCTTGAAAGGATTGTTGGATAGCAAGAAGTGCATTCGATTGAGCTGAGGAAAGTGTAAAATTTGTATTTATTGCTTGTGGAAGTATTTCTATACGATCAACAGCTTTTTTTTCGGTAACTAAAATGCCTTTTTCAATTAATCCTTTTAATTGAGCAGCACTCGCATTTGCTTTTTTCAAAAGATCGGATTGTATCACTTCGCCATTCTTTTGTTGAAAATGTAAATAGGCGAGGAGAAGTTCCATTTGCTTAGGGGCTTTGCTCCAATTATTCAATAATGCTTCCAGCTTTTCTTCGTTACGATAATTTGTATGAAGCTGAATATAGGTTTCTATTTTGGGTTTATATTTTTCTTTTAATGTTTCCCAAACATAACAGACTCCTTTTTCTATCAATTTTTTTATAACGGGATATGTATTATTGGAATCGAGTAGTTCTTGAACTTCACTTAGTCTTAATTCTTTTCTTAGTTCGAGTGCTTCTGCAACGATATATTCTTTATCGCTAAGATCACTGAAATCGGTATCGCGTTCTTCGTTCCATTGAAGGATACTTTCGCTAGATAATTTAAGGTTGGCAGGTATAGCAGCTTGCATGATCTCACCTTCCGAACACATATAATAGTTGGCCATCCATTCCCATAAGGTTAACTGAGTGGGATGTATAATAGGTTCTGTGTCGAGAATATTTGATATGGATGCGGGCTTGATAGATGGAGAAAGATCGGCAACTATTTTTTTTACGATACCGGCATATTTTTTCTTTCGTAAAGATACTTCTACCCGTATACCCGGTTGTATAGCGGTTTCCATACCAGGGGGAATTTTCCAGGTATAGTTTTTTGGTAGAGCAAGCGGTATAATAACTTCGGCGAACAATTTCTTTTTTCAAAAATAGGTTATGGAGTGGGATATTGAACATAGCGGCGCAATCCTTCCTCCATAATTTTGTACACTTTTTCTTTTAAAGCAGGAATATCTTTTTGTGTAAGGTTGTTTACCGGTATTTCTTCTAAATAAACTACCCTGCTAATACCGGGTGTTAAGGAAAATACACTCTTATAGTGAAGCCGTTTTAAGGTATCCACTAATAATAAAGGTTTGATAGGGGTTTGTGATTCTACTGCAATACGGAATGCCCCATCAAAAAAAGATTTTAATGGTTTTTTTGTTTCATTAAAAGTTCCCTCCGGGAAAATAATGATAGAGATATTTTTTTTGATGGCGGCTTTTAAGGCACGAACACTTTTGGCACGAGCTTGCGTATTGCTTCTATCTACTAATATTACAGCTGCCCTATAAATCCATCCGAATATTGGTATTTTAACCATTTCGGCTTTTCCCAGTGCCCGAATGGGTTGATGGGTAGCCAGTATTACGGGAGGAATATCCATATAAGAAATATGGTTGGCAATAAAAATATACTGCCTCGTTGTATCATGTGGGGCTTCATAAATTTCGCGGTGTTGCACTCCAATGGTATAATACCATGTGCGTCCCCATATTCTACAAAATCTGTAAATGAGATTTCCACCTTTTATTTTTCCGAAGGGAAGGCAACAAAGGATAAAAGGGGATACTAAAAGCATTACAACAATGAACATGCATAGTGCATAAATACTATAAGCTGTTTCTAATCCTTTCAGGAGCCATTTCATTTTTCGAACATACGAAAAATAGGGGTTGCTTTTAGAATCGGTATATAGCTGCTACTAAGAAGCTGATTGTATTTTGTATAGCATTGCCATCTTTACTGGTAAAAATGGGTTGAGTACATCTTTCGTAGCGCAGTTCAGGAATAATAGTTAGATTCTTTTCTGCTTTTATATTAGCCGATAGGGTATTGGCAAATACATTGCCCCCCGCAGGAGTACTCGTAAAAAGTGGGGTGATTATTTTATTATCCATAAATACCTCACTTCTAAGGGTGAATCCTAATGTAGGGGTTGGATCGTAATTCAGGTAAATAGCCTCGCCTCTCCAATCATTCATAGGCCCCTTTTTAGCTAACTGTACGGCTCTATACATCGATTCCGTAGCATTAAAGCCAATACTAAATTTGGATGATAGTGTGGCAGAGGCAACAAAATCTATCTGGTTAATGATGGCACTATCGTGCGGCTTGCCACCCTGGTAGTTGATATAAAACTTTAGTTTTTCATCTAGCAAGGAAATAGCATATTGGCCAATGACATATTTCGCCGAGAAATTTGCAGAATGATAATCGGTTGGATTTGCAACACCTAGCATAAAGCTATGTTTACCTGCTGTATATTCTGCCTTTATACCGGTATGTGAAAAGGGACCGTATGAAAACATATAACTCATACTATAATTACGATTCAAGTAAGGGTCTACCAATTCATAACCAACATGGGTTGCCCAGGTACCGGCTGTGAATTTAAGCTTATCGGTAATAGCATAACTGATATATAACTGTTTAATGGCGGCGCGTGTATTGGCATCGTTGTAGGCGAACTCTTCAGCTCGTTTACCAAATCCGAGGTCGGCTACCAGTCCGATTTTACCGGTGTTGTGCTCGAGTTTGATAGAGGCCATTCCAAGTTCAAAAGAGTTTTGAGAATTGGTGAAACTAGTATAATTGTTTTTATTGGCTGTAGTTGCTGCATTATCAAAATTGTATCGATAATATACATCGGCGTAGCCGGTTACCAAAACTTTCGGGGCGGGTTTTTCAAAAGGAGGTGTTTGTGCTGAAAGGTTACTAAAGGCTACACATAATGTGCCTATAGCAATAATTTTTTGTAACATTGCAAAGAATTTTTGTAGTTAAAAATTCGGTACAGCCTTTAAACTTTGTCAGAGAAGTTTATGTACAGGCTGTACCTTTTTATTTTGAGAAAATCTTAATGAGAAATGGTTTCTGCTAATTCTCCGGTTTTTTCTACCAGTAAAGTGCCTTGTACGTATTTTTCGTTATGCTGTGTAGCATCTAAACCAATTTCTTCTTCTTCAGAACTTACCCGTAGCGGAAGTACAAAATTGATAAATTTAAAAATCGCATATGAAGCAACAAAACTATACACAACAACAATAGCAAGGGCTTTGAGCTGTATAAAAAAGAAAGATACATTGCCATAAAATAAACCATCATTACCGGCACTGTTCACAGCTTTGGTAGCAAATATGCCGGTAAGTAACATACCAACCATACCGCCAATACCGTGGCAAGGAAAAACATCTAAGGTATCGTCTAGCTTAGATTTACTCTTATAATAAACAGCGAGATTAGAAATGATAGCTGCAACTACGCCAATAAAAATACTTTGAGGAATAGCTACAAATCCGGCTGCAGGCGTTATGGCTACTAAACCAACTACGGCACCTATGCAGAAGCCTAGTACAGAGGGTTTCTTACCTCTAACCACATCAAAAAACATCCAAGATAAACCGGCAGCAGCGGCTGCAGTATTGGTTGTTCCGAATGCGGATACAGCAAGCGCGTTAGCGCTAACTGCAGAACCTGCATTAAAGCCAAACCAGCCAAACCATAGTAACCCGGTGCCTATTAATACATAAGGGATATTCGCAGGCGGAATTTCTTTATGCTCTATATGCGATTGCCGGCGTTTTAATACCAATGCTCCGGCAAGTGCTGCACAACCTGCTGAAATATGTACTACGGTACCTCCGGCAAAATCGAGCACCCCCATCTTAAACAGGAAACCTTCCGGGTGCCAGGTCCAGTGAGCAATGGGTGCATACACCAACAAACTAAACAAGGCAATAAATAAGATATAAGCAGTGAAACGAATTCTTTCTGCTACAGCCCCAACCACCAATCCGGGTGTAATGATGGCAAACATCAACTGGAATAAGGCGAATAAAGCAAGTGGAATAGTAGGCGCTAAGCTCCAAGGCGCCCCTGAATTAACACCCTTAAAAAAAAGATGGGTAAAGGGGTTACCGATTACACCGCCGATTGATTCTCCAAAACATAAACTGTACCCTACAAAAACCCAGAGTACAGATACAACACCTGTTGCCACAACACTTTTGATCATGGTGGAGATCACATTCTTTCTATGTACCATACCGCCATAAAAAAATGCTAAACCTGGTGTCATCAAAAATACCAATGCGGTGGCTATAAGTAGCCAGGTAATATCCGCAGCGCTGTATTTTCCGCCGTCGTTGAAATTGGGGAGGGCAGGAACAAATAAGGCAGCAATGGCTACTGCAGCCAAAGCAGCAAATGGGGCGAGTTGTTTAAAGGTGATTTTTGTCATTGCATAGTTTTTATTAAAAAATAAAATAATATTTAATATTTTGATAAAAATAATTAATAATTATCAATTTTCATCGAGAAAAATTAATATTTTACAAATTATAATATATTAGAATAAAACCGCAAATTGCAAACGTATGCGAAGCCCAGCTTGCGTTTTATTGCGCTAAAAAACTGCGGTCTTTTGCTTCCAGCAAACTACTGCCCATTAAATATTCATCGATTTTTCTGGCACATTCTCTTCCTTCACTAATGGCCCATACAACTAATGATTGTCCGCGACGCATATCTCCCGCTGTAAATACTTTTGATAAATTGGTTTGATAACTCTTATCGGTAGCCTTTACATTACCTCTTTCGTCGAGACTTACCTCTAACTGCTGTATCAGTCCGCTTTGTTGCGGATATAAAAAACCCATGGCTAATAGTACTAATTCACAGGCTATTTCTCTTTCAGAACCCGGTATCTCTGTAAAACTTGCTTTACCATCTGCACCAATCTTCCATTCTAAATCTACAATGAGGGCCCCGGTTAAATTTCCAGCTGCATCGCCAATAAATTTTTTCGTTGCAACAGCCCATTGTCTGCTCGCTCCCTCCTCATGAGAAGAAGTAGTTTTTAATAACATGGGATACTGCGGCCAAGGCATATTTTCAGTTCTTTGCTCCGGCGGCTTAGGCATCAACTCAAATTGCGTAACCGATTTTGCACCCTGTCTATTTGATGTACCTACACAATCACTTCCGGTATCTCCACCTCCGATTACGAGTACATTTTTACCGGTGGCAAGAATATTTTCTTCATCCAAATTTTCCCCGCTTACTCTTTTATTTTGTTGTTTGAGAAATTCCATCGCAAAATGAACCCCCTTTAAATCTCGTCCCTCAATATGTAAATCTCTTGGAATGGTAGAGCCACCTGCTAATACCACAGCATGATTTTCTCTGAGCAAATCATTGACGCTCATATTTACACCTATATTGGCATTACAGGTAAATACAATACCTTCTTCCTCCATTATTTGTATTCTTCTATCGATCACCCATTTCTCTAATTTAAAATCAGGAATTCCGTACCGCAATAAACCGCCCGGTTTTGCATCACGCTCAAATACGGTTACAGTATGCCCGGCATAATTTAATTGCGCAGCAGTTGCTAATCCTGCCGGACCAGAGCCAATCACTGCCACTTTTTTACCGGTTCTAATATTCGGTTTCTTTGGTTTTACAAACCCTTTTTCAAATGCTATTTCAATAATATGTTTTTCAATTTCTTCAATGGTAACGGGGGGCTGATTAATACCTAGTACACAAGCGCTTTCACAAGGAGCCGGACAAATTCTACCGGTAAACTCCGGGAAATTATTGGTAGATGAAAGAATTTCATAAGCTTCTTCCCAACTCTGGCGGTATACGGCATCATTAAATTCGGGAATGATATTTCCGAGCGGACAACCACTATGACAAAAAGGAACGCCACAATTCATACATCTAGATGATTGTTGATTAAGTTGTATATCACTCATTTTGTTAACAAACTCATAATAGTCATGCACACGTTCTGCTACACTTCTTTTGGAAGGTAATGCTCTGGTATGTTCTAAAAATCCGGTTGGCTTGCCCATATTTAAATCTTCAATTTTAAATCTTCAATCTATATTTTATTTTGAACTGCCTAGGGCAGGAGAAGTCTGTTTATTTTTTTGAAGTACTTTCTTATAATCACTGGGGAATACTTTTACAAAATGGTGCAGTTGGTTCTCAAAATCTGCCAATATAAATTTTGCAACTGTACTTCCTGTATGTTTCGCGTGCTTTTCAATGAGTTCGTATAATAGTTTGGTATCATCCTGATCAAGCGGATCTAATTCAACCATTTCCTTATTACATTTTTGGGCAAATGTTTTTTGAAGGTCATATACATAGGCAATGCCTCCACTCATACCTGCCGCGAAATTTCTGCCGGTATCGCCTAAAATGATAGCTACTCCACCGGTCATATATTCGCAACCATGATCGCCTACACCTTCTGCAACAACAGTGGCTCCTGAATTACGAACAGCAAAACGCTCTCCTGCTTTTCCTCTGATATAGGCTTCGCCTGAAGTTGCACCATATAATGCCACATTACCTATGATACTATTTTCTTCAGGAATAAAATTTGCATGGGCAGAGGGATATACAATTAATGTAGCACCACTCAATCCCTTTCCAAAATAATCGTTCGCATCACCTTCCAATTCCAGTGTAATACCTTTTGTATTGAAAGCACCGAAACTTTGTCCGGCCGTTCCGGTGAATTTAAAATGAATGGTATCCGGCGGTAATCCGGCAGCTTTATATTTCTTTGTAATTTCATTTGATACAATGGTGCCTGTAGTACGATCTGTATTCTTTATAGCACAACTCACTTGCACTTTTTCTTGCTTATCAATAGCAGATTTAGCAGCATGTAATAATTTCCAATCTAATACTTCAGCTAATCCATGATCTTGTTCTTCTTGCTTATAAAGCCCTGTACTAGAGGATTCAGGCTCATAGAAAATAATTTTAGATAAATCGAGCTTGCTGTATTTCCAATGTGTTGTGTTTTCTTTTTGTTGTAAGCAATTGGCTTGCCCTACCATTTCCTCAATAGTTCTAAAACCTAATTCTGCCATGATCTCTCTTAATTCCTGTGTGATGAATTGGAAGAAATGCACTACATGATCGGCATCACCGGTAAATCTTTTACGCAAGTTTTCATCTTGTGTGGCCACTCCAACCGGACAAGTATTCATATGGCATTTACGCATCATAATACAACCTTCTACTATTAGCGCAGCTGTTGCTACGCCCCATTCTTCTGCACCTAATAAAGTAGCAATGGCAATATCTTTTCCGGTTTTCATTTGTCCATCTGCTTGTACTACAACCCTGCTTCTCAATTTATTTTTTACTAGTGTTTGATGTGTTTCTGCCAATCCTAATTCCCAGGGCAAGCCTGCGTGTTTAATAGAACTTATAGGAGAGGCGCCTGTGCCACCATCATGGCCTGAAATTAAAATCACATCTGCTTTTGCTTTCGCAACACCTGCAGCAATGGTTCCAACACCTGCTTTTGATACGAGCTTAACATTGATACGTGCTGCGCGATTAGCATTTTTTAAATCAAAAATTAATTGTGCTAAATCTTCAATAGAATAAATATCATGATGTGGTGGGGGAGATATCAAACCCACGCCCGGTGTAGCATGGCGCGTTTTACCAATCCATTCGTCAACTTTATGTCCGGGTAATTGTCCGCCTTCACCGGGCTTAGCACCCTGTGCCATTTTTATTTGCAATTCATCGGCTTCGGTAAGATATAAGGAGGTTACACCAAAGCGAGCGGATGCCACTTGTTTAATAGCGGAGCGCATAGAATCGCCGTTCGGTAAAGGATTATAACGTTGTTCATCTTCACCACCTTCGCCTGTATTGCTTTTACCACCTAATCGATTCATAGCTATAGCAAGCGTAGTATGGGCTTCCCAAGAAATGGAACCAAAACTCATGGCGCCCGTGGCAAAGCGTTTATAAATATTTGTTGCAGGCTCTACTTCTTCAATAGGAATGGAGGGGCGTTGTTGCACGAATTCAAACTGACTTCTCAGCGTACACGCTTTTTCGCTTTGATCATTGATGAGTGTTGAATATTTTTTGAAAGTGCTATAATCATTTTTACGCGTAGCTTCTTGTAATAAATGGATGGTTTGTGGATTGAATAAATGGAATTCACCTTTGCGCTTCCATTGATATACTCCGCCAACGGGTAAGCGATCGATAGCTTTATCTTTTTTGCTAAAGGAGAAGAAATGTTTTGCTAAAGTTTCCTTTGCAATCTCATCTAATCCCATTCCTTCAATGCGAGAAGTGGTTCCGGTGAAATAGGTGTCAACTACATTTTTATTAATACCTATAATTTCAAAAATTTGTGCTCCTTGGTAAGATTGCAGTGTAGAGATCCCCATTTTAGAGAACACTTTTAGTAGTCCGTCACAAACTGCTTTTACATAGTTTTTCTTGAGTTGTTCCGGGTCTAGATCGGTTTGAAGTTTACCGGTTAATTTCATGTCGCGAATAGAAGAAAGTGCTAGGTATGGATTGATGGCAGTGGCTCCAAAACCGATTAAGCAAGCGAAATGATGAACTTCCCATACATCACCTGCTTCAACGATAATGCCTACTTGTCCGCGATAACCTTTTTTTATCAAATGATGATGTACAGCTGCTGTTGCCAGTAAAGTAGGAATAGGTGCATGATCGGAATCGATGGCGCGATCAGAAAGAATAATCACTTCAAACCCATCCATTACCGCATCTACTGCATATCTGCATAAACGATCAAGTCCGGCTTTTAGAGAACCGGGTTTACCGTCTGCACGGAAATAAGTTTGTAAGGTTTTAGCTTGAAAAATACCGGTATCAATGCTTCTGATTTTTTCAAGTTCATGATTGTTGAGTACGGGATGCTTCAACGCTACACTATGGCATGCTAAAGGATCTTCGATTAATAAATTCCCATTGCTGCCTGCAAAAGTTGCGAGCGACATAACCATCCGTTCCCGAATGGGATCGATAGGTGGGTTAGTTACTTGTGCAAATAATTGTTTGAAATAAGCACTTAGATGTTGCGGTTGTTCACTTAGTACAGCCAGTGGTGTGTCTGTACCCATAGATCCGATGGGTTCTTTACCCTCAAGTGCCATAGGTGCAATAATGGTATCAAGGTCTTCCGTTGAGTAGCCGAATGCTTTTTGATATTTAAAAACCTGATCGTGTTCTAAATGTGTGAATAGCACCCTGGGCTCCGGTAATTCTTCTAAACGAATTTTATATTTATTCAACCATTCGCCATAAGGTTGTTGTGCGCAAATTTGTTTTTTGAGTTCATCATCACTAATGATTCGCCCTTCCGTCATATCTACTACAAACATTTTGCCCGGTTGTAAACGACCTTTTGATTTTACATTGGCAGGATCAATAGGTAGCACACCTGTTTCGGAAGCCATAATAACACGATCGTCGTGAGTAACCGTATAGCGAGAAGGGCGTAATCCGTTTCGGTCTAAAGTAGCACCGATAATATTACCATCTGTAAAAGAAATAGAAGCAGGGCCATCCCAGGGCTCAACCATACAAGCGTGGTATTCATAGAATGCTTTTTTAATGGGATCCATTTCGGCATTCCCATCCCAAGCTTCGGGGATAAGCATCATCATTACATGTGGTAAAGATCTCCCTGTAAGTGTAAGCAGTTCAATCATATTATCTAGGCATGCGGAATCGGATTGAACACCTGAAACAATAGGGAGAATCATATCTAATTCTTCCTTAGAAAAATACGGAGTAGTAAATCCCTGTTCACTTGAACGTAACCAGTTGAGATTTCCCTGTAGAGTGTTGATCTCGCCATTATGTGCCATATATCGAAATGGCTGAGCGAGTTTCCAGGAAGGGAAGGTATTGGTAGCAAATCGAGAATGTACTAGTCCAAAAGCTGATACCATTCTTTTATCACTGAGATCGGGAAAGTATTCGCGTACCTGCAAGCTGGTTAGTTGCCCTTTATAGATAATAATCTTAGCGGATAAAGACGAAAAATAAAATCCTATATCATCTTTACGAATGGTGTTATTAATGGTATGTGAAGCATAATTGCGAAGAATAAATAATTTTCTTTCGAAAGCGAGGGTATCGGTAATATAATCTGAAGAACCAATAAACACCTGTTCTATACATGGCTCAACAGATAGGGCAGAGGCTCCGATATTTTCCTTATTAACAGGTACTTTACGATATGCTAATACTTCTAAACCTATTTTTTCAGCGGCGCGATTAAAGATATCTCTACACTCCTCTCGCAGTGAAATGGATTTTGGGAAGAAGATCATACCCACACCATATTTACCCGGCTTAGGTAAATGCACACCTAGTTTAATACATTCATCGAAAAAGAATTCATGTGGAATTTGAAGCAAGATACCGGCGCCATCGCCGGTATTATTTTCGCAACCGCAGGCACCACGATGTTCCATATTTTCAAGCACGGTAAGTGCATCGCTAATATGTTGATGTGATTTATGTCCTTTTATATTAGCTACAAAGCCAATACCGCAAGCATCATGCTCAAAAGCAGGGTCGTACAAGCCTCCATCGTAACGGGAATAAAACATGTTATCCGTTTAAGGGTGAACAAAATGGCAGGCAATCTCACGGAAGTTATAGAAAAGAAAGGAAATTTGGAATAAGATTCCAAGTTATCGACTATAATTTAGAAATAATCTAATAAAATGTGATTTATATTAAAAAATATTTAAAATAAATTTCAATTAAAGTCTTAATCCTCAAAATGATACTCTTTATTGATTTGTATAATTAAATCTTTTGCACTTGTGCGTGAATAGTATAAAAAGCGATTGTAGTTTACTAATGCTAATTCAAATGATAACAATGAGTTATGGAATTTTTCTAGTGTAATTTTATCACTACTTAATAACTTGAGCTCTTTGTTATTTAGTATTTTTGGGAGATCGTTTTTAAAATCAATAGCCCCAAACGGGCTTATTGTATCTGAAATAGTATCTAGAAATTTGAGTGAGGTAGTACTAAAGATCTCATTTGAAATTTGGACTAGATTTTCGAGTTCTTTTCCCTCTAGGTCTCGGAATACATCAGTAGCATATATTAAACGCTCATAGTAATCCAGTATTTTTTTGAGAAGTGAATCGTTCTTTACTAAACGTAATTGTCCGGAATTTTTAAGCTGGGTAATTGCGGCTCTATTAAAAGTTACTAGTCCAGATCCCGGTTTTTTATAATAGTAATAATATAACTTACTATGGTTTATTTGTCCATCAATCGCTTTTTTAATTTCATTCCTAAGTGAATCACAATCGATTTTTACTTCTTTATTCCTTGGCGTATTTCTATTTATCCTTTCGATATCATATTTTAAATTCTCTACCATATCGTGCATATATTTTTTTACACGATCTCTTTCAATTTTGTGTTCTAATTGGTATTCCGCTAAGTAGCCACAGAATACGGCAAGGAAGAGCATAAAAAATTCCCAGAAATATTCTGTCCATTTTTTAGGATGATGTGTGTGGTGATGTACTTCCATATGATTAAGGTACTTTTTACTTGACTAATTTTGCTTCTTCATTACCCAACTGTTGTAAGTAATAGCAGTATATCATTTGTCCTTTTCGAATACTTGAAACACGTAGAAACTCATTTGCACCATGCCATTTTTCATCCGGCTGCTGAAACCCTAGTGAATACGCATAAATACCTAATTGTTCTTTTATTTCTACTAAGGCACCCACACTTCCGCCTGTAGCGTTTTGAAGAGGTTCTTTACCATAATAGTTTACTAAAGCGTTAGACACATACCTAAATGCTTTTGTATCGGATGGAAATTTCATCGGTCGTGCAAAGCCTCCGGTCAATGGTTTGTAGATAATACTTGCACCGGGAGGTGTATTTTTAGCAATATGTTTTTTGATCAAGTCGATTATTTCAAATCCATCCTGATTACTCACTAATCTGCATGTGATTCTTGCAAAAGCATTGCTAGGAATAATATTAGAACTTCCCTCCGGAGCTGTATAACCGCCCTGGATGCCCGTTATCTCTAATGTTGGTCTGTACCAAATTCTTTCCAGTGGTAAATAGTTTGTATCACCTACCTCTGCTGTAGTTCCTAAAAATTTCATGTCTTTGGCAGGGTTGTAGGGAACTTGTTTCAGCTTTGTTTTTTCTGCGACAGTCAGGGGTATCACTTTATCATAAAATCCTGCAACTGCCACATTTCCTTCTTTTGTATAAAATGAACTAATAATTTGTGATAAAATAACGGCTGAATTAGGCGTTTTACCACCATATTCTCCGGAGTGCCCGTCGATATTGGCTGTTTTAACACTAAACTCCATGGTAATAGCTCCTCTTAAGCTCATTACAATAGAAGGATCCGTATCGCTTGCTTGTCCGCCATCTGCATTCAATGCATAATCCGCTTTCAGTAGTTCTTTGTTAGCAGCGATAAAATCATGAAAATGAGTGCTACCTATTTCTTCTTCTCCTTCAAACAGAAATTTTACATTAACGGGAAGTTTACCATCTTTTTTGAGCATGGCTTCAATAGCCCATATAGATATCATGACTCCACTTTTATCATCGCTCGCTCCGCGGCCCAATATTTTTCCTTCCACTATCACCGGTTTAAAAGGAGGATAATCCCATTCTGATTCTTTTACAGGTTGAATATCATAATGCGCATAAATTAAAACGGTAGGTTTGCCCGGAGCTTTATCCCAACTGCCAAATACAAAAGGATTGCCTGCAGATGGTATCTCCATTGCGGTAGACATGCCAATGGATTGTAATTTTTTTACGATCCATGCTGCTGCTTTTTTTACATCAGCTTTATGCGAAGGCATGGATGAGATACTGGGAATGGATACTAATTCAATAAATTCCTTTAAATGTTTTTCTTTGTTCTCCTCAAAATATTTCTCATAGCCAAGCATCGCTTCTTTATTGGAAGATTGTTTTGCAGTCATACTATTTTGAGCAAAACAAATAGAAGCATTGAACAGCGACAAAATAATAGCGATACCAAAAGAAAGGGTTGACGTAGTTTTTTTTATCATTGGTTTTGAGTTAAATAATTTTTAGCTATAGCGAGTTATACAGTTTTTACCAGATAAGTTGATGGGAAATTAAGATTAATTGATTGATACTTTGGGTATATTCCAAAAATAGTACTTCCACTGCCGGTCATACTGGTATATAGCGCACCATCAGCATATAAGGCTTCTTTGATTTCGCCTATTTGTGGATTAGCAGCTATTACCGGTGCTTCAAAATCGTTACACAGTGTATGTTTCCATTCCGTTATCGGCAAAGCAATGACCTCGCGTAAATCTTTTTGCGGTTGTTGTGGTTGTATATTTTCAAAAGCCCATTTGGTACTGATATGTATACCCGCGTTAATAAACACTATCTTATAATTGCTTAGATCTAATGCAACAGGCTCTAATATTTCTCCTCTGCCGGTTGCGTAAGATGGTTTGTTTTCCATAAAAAACGGACAGTCGCTTCCTAGTGCCAGGGCATATCTATTTATTTGCTCTGCATTAAGGTTCAATGTGAATTGTTCATTCAGTGTCTTTAGTACACATGCACCATCTGAAGATCCGCCTCCTAATCCGGCTCCCATCGGAATTATTTTATGAAGATGTATATAAACGGAAGGGAGTTGCGGGTAATCTTTTTTTAAGAGCTCCCATGCTCTGATGCAGAGATTGTTCCTTGGATCTCCCGGTACAGGAATACCTGAGGCTTTGAATCTGGAATCTTCAATCTGAAATCTGAAATCAGATGAATCATTTTTTTGATTATAGATTGAAGATTTCAGATTGATAATTTCTACAATATCACACCATGGAACCGGGTAAAAAATAGTT
This sequence comes from Sediminibacterium sp., assembly GCA_017537025.1. Classification (GTDB taxonomy): domain Bacteria; phylum Bacteroidota; class Bacteroidia; order Chitinophagales; family Chitinophagaceae; genus Sediminibacterium. The sequence continues at coordinate 125,932 of JAFWCB010000006.1, read as the reverse complement.
TGAAGATTATGATAGCCGTCTTGGCGTTTTTCAGTAATGTGTAACCCTAGGTTTATCTTGCAATTTGGGAAAGCGATCATTTCCTTTTATTCAATTCATCTCTAATAGCAATGGCGCGTATATAATCTTCCTGTTCTAATACTTCATTAAGTAAGTTATTTAGCTCTTCAATGTTCATGGCACTTAAGTCCTCTCTTGGGGCACCCGTTTCCTCAACACCGCCTACTGCTTCCTTCTTTTTAGGATTACCATCATCCATCATGATACCTGCGTTTTCCAAGATATTTTCATACGTGTAGATAGGGCATCCGAAACGAACCGCTAGGGCTAATGCATCACTTGTTCTACTGTCTATTTCCACAGTATCATTTTCTGTATAACATACTAATTTAGAATAGAAAATACCTTCCTGTAAATCGCTGATAATAATTTCTTGCAGCTCTACTGCAAAGGCATTCATGAAGTTCTTCATTAAATCGTGAGTGAGTGGTCTGCTGGGTTGCATGTGTTCTAAGGCAACGGCTATCGCCTGTGCTTCAAAACCACCTATCACAATAGGTAAGCGACGGAGTCCATTTATTTCACCCAATACCACAGCATAAGAATGGGTTTGAGTAATGCTATGAGAGAGGGCCACAATTTCGAGTTCAATCTTCTTCATATTACCCGCGAAAATAACTCAAAAAAGGGCAAAATAAATGGCTATACGTTTTGTTTCTTTAACCAGATATCGAAAATAAAAGTGCCAAAAGGCAAAATAGCAGCCAAGAAAGCTATAAAAAGCCTTGTATAAGGCCAATTATATTCTTCTTTAGCAGTGTAGGCCTGGTAGAGATATTGCAAACAGAGGATAAGATATATCCAGCTCCAAATCTTTACAGGTATTGGATTACCGGCCCAATATTTTAATGGCATGGCAATAACCAGCAAAACCAAAAGTGAAACACCCTCGGCGAAGCCGATTAGTCTTAAGCGACCCATTGTACTATCGATTAGTTTACGCATAATTAGGATTCAACAAATCTATTGCCAAAATAATAGAAACGGCAATTTTAAGCGGATGCGTTTATGAAGTTTCTGCTAATTATTATAAATAGGCGTTTATTTGCATAGTAACTTCATAAAAATAAATTTATGCCTCTCTATAAAATAGAAGAATTGCCCAAATCGGGACTTATCGAAGGGTATACCGCTCAGTTTATACATACTCAGTCGGCAACATATTCGCATGTTACTGTTGTTGCCGGTGCCCATTTACCCGTACATCATCATGTACATGAGCAAGTATCCTATGTAATAAGCGGGGAATTTGAACTTACTGTAGACGGAAAGCCCTATAGGCTTGTAGCCGGACAAGTATTCGTTATCCCGTCGAACACACCACACAGTGGATTGGCCATTACGGACTGTTTTTTGCTGGATGTGTTCACACCCAGAAGAGAGGATTATGTAGCCAAGGGAGGAGTACTAATTTAGATACTTGAGTAATACCGGATCGCTATTCTTTTAAGTACCATTTATTGATCGTGTTATATTTTCCTTTGATAACTATTTTATAAAATTTTGAAGGATATTGGTCAATATTTAGGGTGCAAAATCTTTGAGATGCGGGCACAGAACCCAACCAAAAGTAATTGTCTGTCCCACCCTTCTTTTTATTATTAGTGGTTGATATCCCAATAGTAACTTCTCCTGTTTGATCGATGGTTTGCCAAGTAATATCGGCTTTGTTTCTGAAGATATTTACTTCCGGTTTTATAACAGATACTTTACCTAGCAATGAAACCCCATCTAATTCTGTAGCTACAGAATCCGGGATGGAAACATGTAAAAAATTAGCTAAGGTTGGGAAAATATCAACGATCGAAGGGCGATGATTTAAGGCATAATCATTCAATTTACGGTTGCTTACGATCCAGGTATTACGTTCTCTTGCAGACTGGCCTCCGTGATTCTTACCCGTATTTTCATCTCTGCCATGATCAGTTGTGATGATTAACAACCATTTTTCTTTAAATGTTGTTTCTCTAAATTTTATGGAGTCATCTATTTCACCCAAATATTTATCCAGTTCCTTTAGGGCATTGAGTTGTTCGGGGCTATCTCCATATTTATGCCCCATATCATCCGTATATTCTAAATATACCCAACTTAAATCGGGAGCATTATTTTTTATGACAGTACTAGCTTCTGTAGCTACTCTTCGATCAATTTTTTGCATGTAAAGGCCTTCTTTGTCGTGCGGGAAGCTCAAAGTATCCAGCTCATAGCCGTCGGCCTTATAATCAACTTGTAAGTTATCAGTTTCTTTTAATGCTTCACCAATCAGTTTGGTTCTGTTTTTTATCCAGCTACTAAATACAGCTATTTTTTTTGTTGGATATTGCTCCTTGAATAATTTGAAAATAGTTGGATAGTTATAATTAGGGGCTTCAATATTATTTCCCCAAACATTATGCTTATTCACCCAAGTTCCAGTTAATAAGCTATTGTAACCAACAGCAGAAATAGTTGGAGACTGTGAGTACCTATTTTTATCGCCTCCAACATATGCCCTGGTATAACTACCGTTGGAAATGATGCGTTTTATATTTGGGAGGTTAGCTTGTTCTATTATATCTGAAGGGATACCGTCTGCAATAACAAATACTGCTTTTTGGGAAAAACAATTTGTTGCTATGGATATAATTAATAAGCTCAAAACTTGCTTCATACTAGTTTTTTGGTGAAAATAATACTCACGAATCGGTTTTACTAGGGTCGTTAGAATATTAACTATCAATTCATATTAGCTAAAGCATTTAAAATGTTACTTGCATCATATAAATTAAAAATATGCGTATTGCACAGGTAATTAGTCTTATACTTTTCCCCATTTTATGCTATGCGCAGGCTAATACATTGCCAAAGGCTAAGCATCACTTTATTGTGGTTGCGCATCGGGGAGATCATACTGAAGCGCCGGAAAATACCCTTTTAGCGTATAAAAATGCCATTAAGGTTGGGGCAGACTATGTAGAAATAGATTTACGTACTACGAAAGATAGCCAACTGGTAATTATGCATGATGCATCGCTAATGCGTATGGCTGGATTGAATAAGAAAGTTCAAGAATGTATTTCTGATACTATAAAAAATCTATTGATCCGCGATAGTAATCACCCGGAATGGGGATCGCATAAAATACCCAGTTTTGAAGAGGTATTAAAACTGTGTAGGGGAAAAATAAATATTTATCTCGACTTTAAAGACGCATCGGTAGAACAAGCATATAAAGCTATTGTAGCTTATAAAATGGAAAAGCATGTAGTAGTGTATATTAATGCACCCCAACAATTTATAGATTGGCGACGTATCGCGCCCTCTATGCCATTAATGATAAGTTTGCCTAAGAAAATTTCTACCAAATCCATGATGGATAGTGTACTTACAAAATACCCAATAGATATTTTAGATGGAAATTATAATGAGTATACCGCAGAAACTGTGCAAGCATCACAAGCAAGAGGTATACCTATTTGGGCCGATATTCAGGGAAGAGATGAGGATCAACATTGGCTAACCGCTTTATCACTCGGTATTAATGGATTGCAAACAGATCACCCTAAGGCACTGATCGGTTTTTTAAAGCATCAAAAGAAAAGATAACTAATCGGTAGATACCAATATAAGAAGGGTAGATAGCTATACAGAAAGCTGTTAATTATTATTTTATCCGCTTATGTTTGTACAAATTACTTGCCAATGCAGGAAGATATTATTATACAAATTACCAATAAACTCAAGGAAGTAAGGAAGGAAAAAAATATTACGCTACAAGAATTGGCCGATAGTGCCGGGGTATCTAAAGGAATGCTTAGTCAAGTTGAAAACAATCGTACAATCCCTTCTTTAACCGTTTTTTTAAACATTATCAAATCATTAGAAATAGATGTAAATGATTTCTTTAAAGACATTAATAATTTACCCCTAACCGATAAAGTAATTTTTAAAAAGAAAGCGCAAAATCAGTTTTTTGAGAAAGAGAATGCCATTGGTTTTAGCTATCAACGATTATTGTCTACAACTGTTAATGACCAACACTTAGATTTTGTATTACTTACTTTACAACCTAATGCAAGCAGGCCGATGGTAAGTACCGATGCCTATGAATTTAAATTATTGCTAAAAGGCACTGTTGAGTATGTTATAGGTAATGAAACATTTATAATGGAAGAGGGTGATACGCTGTTTTTTGATGCAACCGTACTTCATAACCCTAGAAATATTGGTACTTCTGAAGCCATTTTGTTAGTGGCGTATTTGTTTAACAAGGCCCAATAGCCAAGCTTGCGTTTGTTAACGTTTTATTTACAATTGTTTAATATTGGTACACTTTTAACCCATTTGGTAACAATTTGTTTACCCTAACTTAACTTTTGGAACATGTTGATCTAACATATCCCAAATAGATTTGCTTCTCAAACAAAAAACGCTGTTTATGAAGCAATTAAAACAATCCTTATCCCGGTACCTATTACTGGCTCTAGTTGTAATAGGTATACCGCAAATGTTGCTGGCTCAAACTGAACAAATCAGAGGTAAAGTGATCGATGCGGTTACGCAAAAGCCAATTGAGGCGGCTAGCGTAACAGTAACGAAATCTTCTAAAGGAGCTTTTACAAACGCACAAGGTGAATTCACCATTGAAGTACCTAAAGGAGGTAAAATAACTGTAAGTATTGTTGGATATGATACTCGAACAATACCGGTTAGTAGTAATAATATCACTGTCACCTTAGCACAAAATTCAAATCAAATTGAAGAAGTGGTGGTCACATCATTAGGTGTGAAGAAAGAAACAAAAAAATTAGGTTATTCTGTTCAAGAGGTTAAAGGTGCAGATTTGGTAAAAGCCAGAGAGGTAAATCCAATAAATAGCTTAGTTGGTAAAGTAGCTGGTTTAGATGTTGCTATTAACCAAGAAATGTTAGCTGCACCAAACGTATCTTTTCGTGGATATAATATTAGCTTATATGTGGTTGATGGTATTCCAATAACATCTGATACCTGGAATCTAAGCCCCGATGATATTGAATCTTACACTGTTTTAAAGGGTTTGGCAGCAACCGCCATTTATGGTAGCCGTGCACAAAATGGGGCTATTTTAATTACAACTAAAAAAGGTAAAAAAAGTGATAAAGGTTATACTATCGAATTTAATTCTAGTACACAAGTAAATAAAGGTTTTATCGCTTTACCTAAAACACAGTCTTTATACGGTGGCGGTGATTATTCTCAGTATATTTTTGGTGATGGAAAAGGCGGTGGTTTGAACGATGGCGATTATGATGTATGGGGGCCCGCCTTAAATGGACAGTTAATACCGCAATACGATAGCCCAATAGATCCTGTTACAGGTGTAAGAAAAGCAACTCCTTATGTAGCCCGTGGGGTAGATAATTTAAGACGCTTTATTCGTCCGGGTTTATTAACTACCAATAGCTTAAGTTTTTCTTCCGCTACAGATCGTTCCAGTATTAGAATGTCTCTTACCCATACCGATCAAAAAGGTATTATACCTAACACGAAGTTAAACACTGTTAACTTCAATATTAATGCAAGCTATAATTTAAGTAGTAAGCTAAAAATTGACGGAACATTAAATTATAATCGTCAATTCTCACCAAATATCCCTGATGTTGTATATGGACCTAACAGCGTGATATATACAGTAACTGTTTGGACGGGTGCTGACTGGAACATTGATGATATGCGGAATTACTGGCAACCGGGTAAACAAGGTGTTCAATCAATCTTTGCTGAATATCAACGTTATCATAATCCCTACTTTGTGAGCTATGAGTGGTTACGCAGCCATACTAAAAATGATATTACTGGGAATATTTCATTAACGTATACACATGACAAACATTTAGAAGCTACTTTAAGAAGCAACCTTTCTACTAACGATGTATTAAGGACAGAAAAAATGCCTTATTCGGCTCACCCTTATGGCAGAGAACTTAACAGAGGTGATTACAGAGAAGATCAACGCTCTTTGTTCGATAATAACTTAGAGGCTCTTGTTAAATATAAAAATACTTTCAAAGGGGGTATCAATTATGATGTATTAGGTGGAGCAAATGTGCGAAATTTTGAATACAGATCTAGCTTCACAACTACTGATTATTTGAATGTTCCGGGATTATATTCATTCTCTAATTCACTAAACCCGGTAAAGGCTTACAATTTCAATGCTAAAATGTTAGTATTAAGTGCATACTACTCAGTTAACGTAGATCTTTATAAATATGTTACTTTAACAGCCACTGGTAGAGTTGATAAAAACTCAACTTTATTACTTAATAACAACGCTTATTTTTATCCATCTTTCTCAGGAGCATCCGTTTTATCAGACTACATAAACTTACCGTCAACTATCAGCTTTTTAAAAGTAAGAGCTTCTTATGCACAAGCGAAGGCGCCTAGTACCAATCCATATATAGGGCCTGCTGCTTACCCTCTCGGTTATGGTTCTCCTTATGTATCTGCTTATGGCGGTCCATCTTATTCATTATCCGACCCTGCGTATAATATTGTTACAACGTATAATGGTCAGGCTGGTGCAAGCTCTCCCTCAACGGTTATTGATCCCAATATCAAATCGTCGCAAACATCTAGTTTAGAATATGGTTTTGATGTGCGAGTTTTGAAAAATAGAATCGGGGCTTCAGTAACTTTATTCAATAATATTATTGGCCCGGGTATTCGTAATTATCCATTATCTCAAACTACAGGTTTAACAGGTTATACTACAAATGCAATTAAAACACAGGTTCGAGGTGCTGAAATTTCTTTGAATGGCTCACCTATTAAAAACCCTAAAGGATTAAACTGGGATGTGTTAGTTAACTGGTCTACTTTTACAGAAACTTACAAAGAGTTACCTGCAAGTTTCTCCAACTATCAGTTTCAACAGGGCGACAGAGTAGATAAATTATATGCTAGAGTTACCGCTAAAACACCAAATGGTCAGGTAATCAATAACAGTGCCGGCTATCCAATATACTTGCCAAAAGCTCAGTATGTAGGTAATGCAGATGTAGATTGGTCTTGGTCTGTATATAACAAGTTCACCTATAAACAATTCAGCTTCTCATTCCAATTCGACGGTAAGGTAGGTGGGGTAGTACAGGATCGAGTAATGCGTAAAGGTATTGAGGGTGGTTCAAACATATTCACAGTAGAAGGTGCTGTTGGAGCCGCACGAGCAATCGAAGCAAAAAATATTGTTTATAATCCCGCAACGAATAGCTTCACCACAACGCCAGGCTTTAAAGGTACTTATATTGGTGAGGGGGTACAACTAGCGCCGGGTAGCCCCGCAATCACGTATGATCCTATTACCGGGGTTATCACAAATGCAAGTGCTTTGAAATTTGTAACGAATACCGGAGTAGTGAATTATATTCAGGACTATGTAAGTAGTTTTTTCAATGATTTTGAACACACATCAGTAAAGAAAACATATGCTAAACTCCGTGAAGTTGTAATTACCTATTCTATACCTGGTAAGTATTTGGGTAAAGGATCGTTTATTACTAAAATTGATATGTCTTTAGTTGGTCGTAATCTCTTGTATTTCTTCCCTAGTCGTTTTAAAGACATGGATGTTGACCAATATTCCGGTCGTAATTATAATAGCGGCAATAGCAGAGAGTATGACCTTCAAACGCCTACTACTCGTAGCTATGGATTTAATATAAATTTTGTTTTCTAAATCCTATTTTTTGAAAACACTAAAACTTGTAATCATGAAAATGAAAAATAAATTAAGTATAATGTTATTTGCTATCGTTATTGTAGCAAGTAGTTGTTCAAAAACATTTGATACTTATGCAGTAAATAACAATCAACCTACATCGGTACCTGCTTATTTGTTACTCAGGCAAATTGAAAATAACTTGGTGGTATTTCCCGGTGGCGACGAGGATAAGCGTTCTCAATACACATTATCAACCTATACGTATTATGGAGATAATACCTATTGGTCTGGTAGTGCTTCATTACAATATGATGTATTAAATAATATTAGTGCTATGGAAAAAGAAGCTGCAAAAGCATCTGGAGTTAATAATCCATACGCAGCTTTAGCTAAATTTTTTAAAGCCTATGTATTTTACAATATGACGATGAAGGTAGGTGATATACCAATGTCGGAAGCGTTGCAAGGCACGAGTAACCCAACACCAAAATATGATTCACAAAAACAAGTTTTTGTTCAGTGTCTGCAATTATTGGAAGATGCAAACACACAGTTAGCTTCATTAATAGCTGCTTCTAATAACTCATTATTAGGAGATTTCTACTTTGTAGAAAGAATATCAAATGCCAAAGATGCTTTAACAGCTTTAAAGCAGTGGCAAAAAGTTGTGAATACATTTAAGTTGCGCGTATTGATAAACCTAAGTAAAAAGGTTGCAGATCCTGATTTAAATATCAAGCAGAAATTTGCTGATGTAATAAGCAATCCGGCTAAATACCCAATCATGACTGATTTAACAGACAATTGGGAATATGTTTATAACGCAACTTTCAACTATTATCCTAATAATAAGGGTAACTATGGGAACGACGCAACACGTTTATGTGTAGCTGCTACCTGGTTAAATACGTTGGCTAGTTTGAACGACTTAAGAGCAATGAAAGTAGCCGACCCCGCCCGTGGTTTAGGTTTTCCTGATACTTCCTTTAAATCATTTGTAGGAGGTGCCAATGGTACCGATATGAGTACGCTTGGCGGTCAAATTAACGCTTTTACTATTAGCCCGATCGGTCGTAAAAGATATTATGATGGTTACACAGGCGAAAATACTTTTATTGTAGGCTATCCTGAAATGTGCTTGAATATTGCAGAAGCCATTAACCGTGGATGGGTAACAGGGTCTGCAAGTACTTGGTATCAGAATGGTATTACAGCCATGTTTGCTTTTTATGGAGTAAATGATGGTGCAAATACTGTTTCTTTTTTAAAAAGTACGGCACCCGGTGATTATATCACTTATAATGTAACATTCAGCTATGCAAACTATTTCGCTCAATCATCGGTTAAATTATTAGGGGATGCAAGCGATTTAAATAAAATACTCACACAGCGGTATTTGACTTTGGCTCGCAACTCAGGTTATGAAGGGTATTATCAATGGAGAAGAACGGGTGTGCCAACATTCTCTACCGGCCCAGGTGTTGGTAATGGCAATATTATACCTCTTCGTTTTCAGTACCCGGCATCTGAATATTCTACAAACGCAAACAATGTAAAAGCTGCAGTACAAAGCCAGTATGGCGGAAGTGATGATATTAACAAAGCCATGTGGATTCTACAGTAAATAAAATGTCTCTAACAGTTTGATAATATACCTGATAAGGCGAAATCTAGTATTTCGCCTTATTTTTCTTATTTTGAAACTACCAATTTATGAGTAAATTTTATACAGTTATCACGGCTTTATTAGTTCATTGCATCGCAATCGCCCAACCAAAACAATTAACCGTGTTGCAAGTTCCCGGTAAAAATCAGTTTTGTAAAATCGATGAAAAAGGTACATCCATACTGCCAAGTGGAAGGTTTGTTACGCCTGCGGGTGAAATGATTCGAATTTCGCACGACCCATTCGGTATGGCCATTTCACCAGACGGTAAGAAAGCAGTAACCCTGCATAACGGCGTATTTACTGTTATTGATATGGCAACGATGAAGGATACGCGTGTGCCCAGTTACAATAAGAAAATAACTTCTCCATTAGCTCACCAACCCCTTGCTGAAACTTCTTTTTCTAATGATTCTCTGAAACAAAGAGTTATTCCTTCGCCAATTCCGGAAGGCTCTTTTCTAGGTGTGGCATTTGCAGCAGATTCTAAAACCGTTTATTTAAGCGGTGGCGATAATGGAGCTGTTATTGTATATGATATTGAACATTTTAAAAAAATTGATTCTATTAGCCTTAATGGTAAAGTAAACAATATTGATTTTGAAGATAGTTTTACTTCCGATTTGTTATTAAATAACGACGAGTTGTTGATTTTAGACCGAGGTAATTTTCGCTTGGTACGTTATAGCTTATCGGCGAAAAAAATTACCGCTTCAATACCTGCCGGTCGTCAGCCATTTGGCCTAGCTATTAGTACGGATAAAACAATTGCCTTTGTAGCTAACGTGGGTTCATATGCCTATCCTTTGGTTAAAGGTGCTACAAAAAATAACTATGATTCTTTAATGATTCCTTATCATCCTTATGGCGACAATACAAAAGAATCCAGAGAGGGTACTACCGTTGAAGGAAGAGAAATACCAGGCGTAGGTAGCCCTAATTCACCTGAAGCTATGAGTGTTTTCACCATTAATCTAGCTACTAATAAAGTTATTGATAAATTTAAAACTGGTTATCAGGTAGGTGAAATGATTGAAGAAGTAGAGGTGGTTGGCGGTGCGAGCCCTAACTCAATTGCTGTTGGAAAACGATACGCGTATGTAACCAACGCAACTAACGACAATATTTCTATCATTGATTATCAACTGCATAAAATAGTAGGCCATATCGATATCAAAGTTGATGCGAGAATTGATAAGTACAGGGGGTTATTACCTTTCGGTATTACATTGAGTAAAGACGAAAAAACCTTGTATGTAGCTTTGCTGGGTTTTAATGCTATTGCTGTAATTGACGTTCCTACTAAAAAAACTAAAGGATTGATTCCAACGGGGTGGGGGCCAACAAGAGTTCAATTGAGCAAAGATGAACAAGCATTATATGTGATTTCTTGTAGAGGATTAGGTGCAGGGCCTAATGGAGGTGCCAATTTTAAAGCACCGATTCAGGGCACTTATATCGGAGATATTCAATTAGGAAGTTTCCAAAAAATTCAAATGCCTTCAACAGAAACATTAGTTACCTACACAAACCAGGTTATCCATAATACTTTTGAAGTAACTACGATGGTAAACGATACCTCCAATCCATTACCTGTGTTGCCCGGGTCTAGTAAAAGTCCTATTAAATATATTGTATACATTACTAAAGAAAATAGAACCTATGATGAAGTATTCGGACAATTAACAAATGCTAATGGTGATAGTACGTTGGCAAAATTGGGGGTTAACTGTGAGTATACTTTAACAGATTCTTTGCGACCCAAATTTAAAAATCTGCGAGTGTCACCTAACCATCATAAGCTGGCAAAATCTTTTTCCTTTAGCGATAATTTTTATTGTGATAGTGATGCCTCCATTCATGGGCATCACTGGATGATGGGTGTTGTACCGAATGAGTGGGTTGAGGCTAATTCAGATGTTTCAAAAACAACAAAATTATTTTCAAAAGCACCCGGTCGTCGTTTCCCGGGTTCAACAGGCAGTATGGATCCTGAGGATTATGCCGAGATCGGTGGTTTGTGGGAAGCATTGGAAAGAAAGCATATTAATTTTTACAATTTCGGTGAAGCCAATGAAACCGCTCATGTGCGTGAAGAATGGATAGATACTGCAACAGGCGCTGCTCATGGTGTTATGGTGCCTATGCAAAAGGCCTTATTTACGCGCACAAGCCATAATTATGCAGGGTTTAATATGAATATTCCTGATCAGTTTCGTATGAAACAGTTTGAGGAAGAATTTACGAAGAAATGGTTAAGCGGTAATCAGTTAATGCCTTCCTTAATTACTATGCAAGTACCCAATGATCATGGCGCGGGTATAAGACCACAGGATGGATACGCTTACCGCTCCTCTTTTATGGCAGATAATGATTTAGCAGTTGGCCGAATATTACATTTCCTTTCCCGTACTAAGTATTGGAAAAATATGTTGGTGATTATAACGGAAGATGATCCTCAAGGGGGTGTAGATCATATCGATGCGCATCGTAGTATTTTGATGATGGCAGGTCCATATGTAAAAAGAGGTTATGTTAGTCATACGCATGCGAATTTCGGTTCGATACTAAAAACTATTTATAATATTTTAGGAGTGCCCTATGTAAATCAATATGATATAACAGCTTCACTTTTGCAAGATTTTTTTACCCATAAACCTGATTTCACTCCTTATACACTTGAACTTCACGATGATCGAATTTTTGATGTAGATAAAGCCATGAAGAAGTTCAAGCAACCAATAGATTGGCGAAAAATAATGCAAGGGCCTGCTATGGATAATGCGGTAGAAATTAAAAAAAGCTTTAATAAATAAATAGATTATTAATGATAAGAATGGTCATTTTTGATATGGCGGGTACCACAGTTGATGAAGATAATGTAGTATATAAAACATTGCATCAAGCCATTCATGAAGTTAGTGTAGATGTTACATTTGAGAATGTATTATTACATGGTGCCGGTAAGGAAAAAAAAGAAGCGATTAAAGATATCTTATTGGCACATGGTGTAACAAATACTGAAATTACCAATTGGGCGTATAATATTTTTTCAACACGGTTGGCGGATGCCTACAATACCTTGCCGGTAAAAGAGCAAACCGGAGCTTTGGTATTGTTTACTGCTTTACGCCAAATGCAAGTAAAAGTTGTTTTAAATACAGGGTATAATAAAGAAACAGCCGAACTTATCCTAAACAAACTTGGGTGGCAAGTTGGGGAACATATCGATGGTGTAGTAACAGCTTCTGATGTGCCCAATAATAGACCATTCCCGGATATGATATTGTTTGCTATGCAGCAGTTCGGGATAATCAATGCAGAAGAAGTAGTAAAAGTTGGAGACTCCATTATTGATATTGAAGAAGGTAAAAATGCCGGTTGTGGTTTATCAATAGGTATTACAACGGGAGCCCATAGGGTAGCTCAGTTACAATCTGCAAAGCCCGATTATATTATCAACGATCTCATGGCCTTATTACCCTTAATACAAGCGGAAAATAATTAATTATAAAAAAATAAAATAATGAAAATAGTACAATCAACAATTACCATATTGTCATTTATCAGTATTATTAATATTACTCATGCACAGCAGAAAACAGAAAATATAGTGATTGTTACGCTGGATGGTATGCGGTGGCAAGAAGTGTTTGGCGGTGCCGATGCAACTATTTTAAAAAATAAAAATTATACTAAAGATAGTGCCGGAACTAGTACTGCTTTTTGGGTAAGTGACATTACTGAAAGGCGTCAAAAACTATTTCCTTTTTTATGGAGAACCATAGCTACTGAAGGCCAATTGTATGGTAATAGGTGGAAGGGTAGTGAAGTCAATAATGCTAATCGGTACAAATTTTCTTACCCCGGGTATAATGAGATTTTTACAGGCTACCCTGATACGTTAGTAAATAGCAATAATAAAATCTGGAATAAAAACATAAATGTTCTTGAGTTCATCAATCAGCAAAAAAGTTACAAAGGAAAAGTAGTTGCATTTTCAACTTGGGATGTTTTTCCATATATCCTAAACACCAAACGTAGTGGTCTATATGTAAATGCTGATGTAGATACGCTGAAATTTAATAATAGTGCCTTACAGTTAATAAACGATATGCAATTCTTAACTGCAAAACCTATTGGTGTAAGGCCTGATGTACTAACATATTTTGCTGCAAGAGAATATATGAAGGCATACCAACCAAAAGTTTTGTATATCGCTTTTGATGAAACAGATGATTATGCACATGGTGGTGAATACGACCAATATTTAAAATCTGCTCATGCAGAAGATGCGATGATTGCTGATTTGTGGCAGTATATACAATCTTCTCCTATCTATAAAAATAAAACAACGTTAATAATTACTTGCGATCATGGCAGAGGTGATAAGATAAAAGATAACTGGCGCCACCATGGTCAAAAAATTGAAGATGCCGGACAAATATGGATTGCAGCAATAGGTCCGGATACTGCTCCGCTTGGTGAAGTGAAAACAAATAGTACACTATATCAAGAACAATTAGCAGCCACATTCGCTAAATTACTTGGTTTCACCTTTACGGCTGATCATCCTGTGGCTGAGCCTATTACATCGATATTGAAAAAATAACTCTCTAATAAATGATATATGTTCAATAGTATGATAGTAAATGAACGCTATTTTCCACAAACTCTAAACACATTGTAAAATGGCTTATATCGAATTACAAAAAAAAATCGAAACTATCGCCGACGAAATTATTTCAATGTATGAGCAATTTGGTAGCGAAGATTATATTGGTGAGCCGGTGTCGCAAATTGAGCACATGTGTCAATGTGCTGAACTTGCAGAAACGAATGGGGCTGATAGGGATACCATTCTAGCTGCTTTTTTACATGATATTGGGCATTTATATGAGTTTGCACAGCCAAAAGAAAAGTTGGTACACATGGATACATTTGGTATTGTTGATCATGAGAAATTGGGTGCAGATTATCTGCTAAGCAGAGGCTTTTCAGAAAATGTAGCAAAAATGGTAGCAAGCCATGTAAATGCAAAGCGTTACCTCACATTTAAATATCCGGAGTACTACGATTTATTATCTGAAGCTAGTAAAAATACATTGTTACATCAAGGCGGCATTATGACTGAGTCTGAAGCGGCTGTATTTGAAAGCGATCCCCTGCACCAAAAGTATATTGCGTTACGTAAATGGGATGAACAAGCCAAAATAGAAAAACAACCGGTACCGTCTCTAACGAAATATCGATATATGATCATTATTCATTTATTAGAGAATACTATACATAATTCTTAAGTATAAACCATTATGCAAACACAATTACTAGGTGTGAAGCAAGCTAACTTTAAGCAATGGTTAGCCAAAACGCCGTTGGGTGCTGTATGTATAATGTCTTTTAGTGCTTTTACTATTTATTCATGTATGTATGGTTTTAGAAAACCGTATACGGTTGCAACTTATACAAACACTTATTTTCTTGGTATTTCTTACAAAGTATGTTTAGTAGTTGCTCAAGTGTTAGGCTATATGCTTAGTAAGTTTATTGGCATCAGGTTTATCTCTGCTATGCAGCCTGCCAGAAGAGGTTATTTTATTGTACTATTTATAAGTTTGGCATGGCTATCATTACTTGGTTTTGCCATAATACCTGCACCATATAATATCATCTGCATGTTTCTAAATGGCTTGCCATTAGGATTAGTTTTCGGGTTAGTTTTTGGCTTTTTGGAAGGGAGAAGAACTACTGAAATTATGGGTGCATTTTTAGCCTCTAGTTTCATTTTTGCATCTGGATTAGCTAAATCCATTGGTAAGTGGATGCTACTGGAATGGCATATTACAGATTGGTGGATGCCTTTCTTTGCCGGATTATTTTTTGTATTGCCCATGCTTATATGCGTATGGCTTATCCAACAAGTACCCGCACCTTCCAAGGAGGATATTGCCCATAGAACAGAGCGATACCCTATGACAAAAGCTGAACGGATGGCTTTTATCAAAACCTTTGGTTTCGCCATAACACCTGTGGTAATAGCTTATGGTACTTTTACAATTGTACGGGATTTTTGCGAAGATTTTTCGAATGAGTTATGGATAGAAACTGGCTATCAAAACGATGCCGGTATTTTTGCCAAAATGAGCACTAATGTTTCTCTTATTGTGCTAACAATTATTGGATGCTTTTTTTTAATAAAGAACAATTATAAAGCATTTGTAGCTACTCATTATGTGGTTATTTTTGGACTTATACTTTCTGCTATAGCTACATTATTTCATGCATCTCATTTCATCTCGCCGGTAACTTGGATGCTCTTAAGCACTACCGGTATATACTTAGCTTATTTGCCTTTTAACTGTTTATATTTTGAGCGCATGTTATCGACCTATAAGATAAGGGCCAATGTTGGTTTCGTCATGTATATTGCCGATGCATTTGGTTATTTGGGAACGGTAGCAGTATTATTGGTAAAAGAATTTTTTTCCATCAATGATAGTTGGGTTAGATTTTTTTCAGGTCTTTTCAATACTGCTTGTATGGTAGGTACTTTATTA
The DNA here is from genome assembly GCA_017537025.1 of Sediminibacterium sp. Lineage (GTDB taxonomy): Bacteria > Bacteroidota > Bacteroidia > Chitinophagales > Chitinophagaceae > Sediminibacterium. The sequence continues at coordinate 109,962 of JAFWCB010000006.1, read as the reverse complement.
ATTGCCATAAGTCTGATTATTCACCACCGATTATTTAAAAATATCTCATCAAGCCATGAAAAATAATAAATCTGCTATTGTTGTAGGTGCCGGTATTGTGGGTCTTGCAACTGCACGATCATTAAGTTTAAGAGGATTCCAGGTTACTATCATCGAAAGAACACAACAGGCTGTTGGGGCATCTATAAGAAATTTTGGTATGCTTTGGCCTATTGGTCAGCCGGATGGTAAATTATATGATAGAGCACTTCGCAGCAAATCTATCTGGAAAGATATTGCGGATAGTATTGGATTATGGTATGATGAACTAGGTAGCTTACACGTAGCTCATCATCAAGATGAATGGCAGGTATTACAAGAGCTCTATGAAAGCTTTAAACAAAACGGAAGACCGGTTACACTGTTAGATAAGCATACCATTTTAGAAAAGTATAATGGTGTAAATGGGAATGGTTTAATAGGTGGCTTGTATAGCGCTACAGAAACTATTGTAGATCCCCGTGTGGCTATTCCCACCGTAGCTAAGTATCTTGAAGAATATTTGGACGTTCAATTTGTATGGGGAAAAGCTGTTACGAATATCATTAGCGGTAAAGTATGGATGGGTTCGGAAACCTTAGAGGCAGATATAGTATGTATATGCAGCGGAGCAGACTTTGAAACATTATACCCACAGCAATTCCGGCAGTTACCTATTACTAAATGTAAATTGCAAATGTTACGATTCATATCGAATACATCAACGGAGAGAATCGGTGTTTCCCTTTGTGGTGGTTTATCATTAATTCATTATAATAGTTTTAAAGTATCTCCCTCATTACCAAAACTAAAAGCCAGGTATGAGGCAGAGCTTGAGGATTATTTACAATTGGGTATTCATGTAATGGTATCTCAAAACCAAAAAGGCGAACTAACAGTAGGTGATAGTCACGAATATGGACTTACATTCGATCCTTTTGATAAAACATATATAAATAATTTGATCCAGAACTACTTGAATCAATTTGCAGTAACACATAACTGGCAACTAGTTGATTCATGGCACGGAATATACCCTAAAATGACAAATGGGGATACGGATGTTTTTTTACAGCCGGATAAGGATGTATACATCATAAATGGCTTAGGCGGTGCTGGTATGACCCTAAGCTTTGGCTTTGCGGAAGAATGTATAAAGGTTATTCCTGGTTAAGTATTATACCCAGAAATAACCTTTATAGATAACATTAAATTAGCTAGAAGCGTGTAATTTCTTAATCTCTGCGGTTAATTGTGGTACAACTTCAAAAGCATCGCCCACAATGCCATAATCGGCGGCTTTGAAAAAAGGAGCTTCCGGGTCTTTATTAATTACTACAATTATTTTACTCCTGTTTACACCGGCGAGATGTTGAATAGCACCGGAAATACCAATGGCAATGTATAAATTAGGTGCAATCTGAACACCTGTTTGTCCAACATGTTCGTGATGCGGTCTCCAATGGGCATCACCAACCGGTCTACTACAAGCTGTTGCAGCGCCCAATTCTTTAGCAAGATCGAGTAAGATACCCCAGTTTTCAGGTCCTTTTAAACCTCTGCCACCACTTACCACAATATCGGCTTCTGTTAATGGGATTTCTCCTGTTATTTTATTTACTGCAGTAACTTTTACTTTTGGTGTATCTACCGCAATATTTAGTGTATTTATAGTTGCTGTTCCTTCTCCGGCAATAGTAGTGTAACTATTAGGGTTTAAAGAAATAACTTTAATAGGAGAGTTGATGCTTACATTAGCAAAAGCTTTTCCGGAGAATACAGTTTTCTTTACAATAAAGCCATTTGATGTATCGGGTAGTGCGCATGCGCCGGCAACAAGTCCTGCTTGTAGCCGAGCCGCTAAACGTGCTGCAACTGCCTTCCCGGTTTGATTATGGGAGAAAACGATAACGCTCGCTCCGCTCGCGTTGGCTGCTTCAGCAATTACCTTAGCATATACCTGAGCATCTACATGATCTAAAATAGTATTGGCCACCTGATGGATCTTACTTACCCCATATTTACCCAAAGCGGTAATATCATCTTTTACTGTGCCAAGTACAATACCTTCAGCTGCAACACCTAATTGTGACGCTAGTTTAGCACCATATGTTAATACTTCTAAAGAAGATTTTTTTACATGGCCATCGGCCTGATCTATGAATATGAGAACTGACATTTTAAGTTATTTAGTTATTAGATTATTAAATAGCTTTCGCTTCTTCATGTAATAAACGAACAAGTTCGGCAACATTATCGGGGGCAACTAACTTTACACCGGCTTTGGCTGGTGGCAATTCAAAGCTTACAATATTTGTTAGTGCTTCTACAGCTTCCGGTTCATTTACTTTTAATGGTTTGGTACGTGCAGCCATAATACCACGCATATTTGGGATACGCTGTTCTGCTACTCCTTTCTGGCAACTAACCACTAACGGCAAGGCCACTTCAGCCACTTCTTCTCCACCTTCAATCTCGCGGGTAACGGTTGCAGTAGTTCCTGCTAATTCAAATTTGGTGGCTAAAGAAATATAGGGGGCATCTATCAACTCAGCAATGGTACCTCCAATAGAAGAGCCATTATAATCGATGGTTTCTTTACCCGTAAATATCAGATCATAACCTCCAGCTTTAGCCACTGCAGCTATTTGTGCGCCAATATAATAGGAATCGCTGCTATCGGTATTGATACGAATGGCTTCATCGCCGCCTAATGCTAATGCTTTCCGAATAATAGGATCAGCATCTGCACCGCCAACAGTAACTAGTGTAATAGATACACTTGCATCTTTTTCTTTCAACTCAATGGCACGCACCAAAGCATACCACTCATCGTACGGATTGATAATCCATTGAACACCTGCTTCATCGAATTTGGTACCGCCATCGGTAAAGGCAATTTTGGAAGTAGTATCCGGTGTTTTACTCACACAAACTAAAATCTTCATAAGTAAGTTTTATCGTTTAATTAGTTGTTTATGCAACTATTGCAAAGATAGGAAGCTTTGGTTCGCAGCCTATTTTTTGAGCCTGATTTTTTCAAATTTTCTTCCCCAAAAATACACGAGAGGGGTGAATAACCTTGTTATCTTAGCAGCATGGATAGGATTGCTAAGATTCAAGAATTTCTTCAACAAAACCCCACCGATAATTTTCTGAGGCATGCATTGGCATTGGAATACATTAAAGTAGAAAAGCCGGCTGATGCCAGAGCACTATTCGAAGCTATTTTAGCGGATAGTCCTGATTATATAGGTTCTTATTATCATTTAGCAAAGCTATTAGAAGGGTTAGGTGAAAAAGAACTCGCTATAGAATGGTATGAGAAGGGTATGGCCGCAGCTAAAGAAGCCAAAGATCAACACAGTTATAATGAATTACAGGGAGCTTATGAGGAGATTAGTGATTAGTGGATAGTGGGTAGTGAGTAGTAATATTTATATTTAGCAGTCGTTTTCACTACACACTACACACTACACACTACACACTAACCCATGCAATACCAATACGATCCGGAAAAATATAAAACACCAACAGGCACAACACTCAGTTGTAAAGGATGGATACAAGAAGCAGCCCTGCGGATGCTCTTGAATAATTTAGACCCTCAAGTAGCAGAACGCCCCGAAGATTTGATTGTATATGGTGGAAGAGGTAAGGCAGCAAGAAATTTTGAGTCGCTGGATAAAATTATTACCTGCTTAAAAAAATTAGAGAATGATGAATCCTTATTGATACAGAGTGGTAAACCTGTAGCTATTTTTAAAACACATGCAGATGCACCTAGGGTATTATTATCTAATTCACAATTGGTTCCTAACTGGGCGAATTGGAAACATTTTACAGAATTGGAGCAGAAGGGTTTAATGATGTACGGACAAATGACTGCCGGTAGTTGGATTTACATTGGCTCACAAGGTATTGTACAAGGAACTTTTGAAACTTATGCTGCTGTTGCCGATAAACATTTTGGAGGTACTTTAAAAGGTACATTACATGTAACAGCCGGTTTAGGCGGTATGGGTGGTGCACAACCTTTAGCTGTCACCATGAATGAGGGTGTTGCTTTGATCGCAGAGGTAGAAGAATGGCGAATAGATAAAAGAATGGACACCAAATATTTGGACGAACAGTTCACGGATATTGATGCCGCTATAGATAAAGCCCTCAAATATAAAAGCGAAGGAAAAGCGAAAAGCATCGGTGTGCTATGTAACGCCATATCGTTATTGCAAAGATTAATAGAGAGAAATATTGTTCCCGATACATTAACAGATCAAACCAGTGCCCATGATCCATTAGTAGGTTATGTGCCTCATCAACTTACTAATGAAGCGGCTAATTTATTGAGAGGCACTAATCCGGAAGAATATATACGGCTTAGTTATCAGAGTATGTATTTTCATGTGCAGTTAATGTTAGAATTAATGGATATGGGCGCCATCACATTTGATTATGGAAATAATATCCGGGCACGCGCCAACGAATATGAAAATAATCCGGATGCACGTATCGCTATCAATGAAGCCAATCGGGGCAGGGCTTTTGATTTCCCGGGCTTTGTACCGGCCTATATTCGGCCACTTTTCTGCGAAGGTAAAGGCCCTTTTCGCTGGGCAGCATTGAGTGGTGATCCCGAAGATATTGCTGTTACAGATGCTGTAGTACAAGCATTATTTCCAGAGAATAAAAGTATGCAGCGATGGATGAAAATGGCGAAAGAAAAAATTGCTTTTCAAGGGTTACCGGCACGTATATGTTGGTTGGGACAAGGCGAGCGCGAGCGAGCCGGATTAGCTTTTAATCAATTAGTAAAAGAAGGAAAACTAAAAGCACCCATTGTTATCGGAAGGGATCATTTAGATACCGGTTCGGTTGCATCTCCCAACAGAGAAACAGAAGCTATGCTAGATGGTAGCGATGCTGTAGCAGACTGGCCTATTTTGAATGCACTGCTTAACACTGCCGGTGGTGCCAGTTGGGTAAGTTTGCATCATGGCGGTGGGGTAGGTATGGGATATAGTATTCATGCAGGCATGGTAATTGTTGCAGATGGTACAGATGAAGCCGCAGCAAGATTATCTCGCGTGTTACGAAACGATCCCGGTATCGGAGTAATAAGACATGCAGATGCCGGATATGAATCAGCCAAGGAAACAGCAGAGAATTTTGGGTTAGGGATTTAGGGGATAGGATATAGGATTTAGGATAAAGGGTATGGGGTATAGGGTATAGGGTATCCCTATTGACTAATGACCAATGACTATTGACCATTTACAAATTCTTATATTTTTAGTCGGGTTACTTTTTAGACTTTCCGAATATTAAGTGTACAAGCTTGTTTTCGTACTAACGTGTTGCCATCTATTCATCAATTTAAAAACACTGTTATGCGCAAACTATTTGTTATTGCAGGGGCTTGTATTTCCATTTTTTTCTTTGGTTGTGGCAACGGCGAAAACAAAGCCGATTATAATTATGACGAAGCAGGTAATAATAAAACTGCAGATACTACTTACAATACTGGCTATCAACTCAAATCGAAAACTACTGATAAAAAATTTGTTCATACGGCCTCTATAAAAGCTATGGTAAACGATGTAGCATCTGCTACGTATCAAATTGAATCACTAACAAAATCGGTCGGTGGTTTTGTGCGATCCAGTAAATTAAATACCCAAATACTTACAGAGGAAACGGTACAGGTTTCTGCCGATTCTGCCAAAACCAATGCCACCAAGCGTATTAGCTGCGATATGGAATTACGTGTTCCCCATCCGTTATTAGATTCTTTACTAAAAGCAATAAATACTACGGCAGCTCATTTTGATTATCGGATTATTGAAACAGAAAATATTTCTTTATCATTACAAGAAAACATATTAAAGGAAAAACGCCTTACTGTTTCCCAAAACCGATTGGCAAATGCTGTTCAAGAAAAAGGGAAAAAAATGTCAGAAGTTTCAAATGTTGAGAATACTTTGTTCGATAAACAAATAGAAAAAGACAACGCACTACTGGAAAGTTTAGCTAATGAAGATAAGGTAGCCTACAGCACTGTTAAACTAGAAATATATCAGCAACCGGTATTTACAAGTACCATGACTGCATTTTATAAATCTGTTGAACCTTACCAACCCGGTTTTGGAAGAAGAATGATAAGCTCGTTTTTAGTAGGCTGGGATATTATTTTAGATATATTGGTAGGCATTACTAAAGTATGGTGGCTGGTATTGTTGCTCTTTATTTTACTGCCTTATATTCGTACGTACAAGCTAAACACTCACACCAAAAAGATATCCGACCAGAGCCGATAATCCCATAGCGATAGTACCCCAAATCGTAATTCTTATAATCGCTTTTTTAATATTAGAACCACCTGTTTTTGCAGATATAATCCCTAAAATAATGAGGAACAAAATCGTAAAACCATAAAGCCAGTAGTGCATACTCTTAACGGGTGCCAATAAGGTTACCGCTAATGGTAATATGCCTCCTAAAGTAAAGGAAGCACCCGATGCTAAAGCTGCTTGTAAAGGGTTGGCCTGACTAATTTCATTGATACCTAACTCATCTCTGATATGTGTTCCTAAAGCATCAAATGCAGTAAGTTCTTTGGCTACTTGTAAAGCGGTTTCTTTTTTTAGTCCACGCCGCTCATATATCTGTGCTAAAATTTGTAATTCTTCTTCGGGCATTTCTTTTAGTTCTTGCGCCTCTCTTTCAATATCCGATTTTTCAATATCGGTTTGAGAACTAACGGAAACATATTCTCCTGCAGACATGGCAACGGCTCCGGCTACCAAACCGGCAACAGTGGCAATGATGATTGGTTGGCGTGTTATACTAGCCGCGGCTACACCTATAGCAATACTGGAAATAGAAATGATTCCATCATTTGCTCCTAAAACAGCTGCGCGCAGCCAATTGCTTTTGTGAATATAATGGCTGTCTAAATAATTGTCTATTGTTACCATTTTATTTTTTTTATTTCATCTCCCATACCAAAGCACTGGCTCCTAATATAGCAGCATCAGATTCCTTCAGATGGCTTACGAGTATTTTAATTTTATTTTCAAAAACTTTTATAAGGTTAGCTTCCATATGTTCCCGAGTAGGTTTCAAAATATAATCACCTGCTTTGGTAAGTCCGCCAAATAGTATAATAGCTTCGGGGCTGGAAAACATTACAAAATTGGCCAATGCCATACCCAGAATCTTTCCGGTAAAATCAAAAATTTGCAAGGCCAATTCATCGCCTTCTTGTGCGGCATCATATACTGCTTTTGAATCGAGCTGATCTTTAGGTACTTTGCGCAAAAGGCTAGGGGTTTTGCTCTTCTCCAAAAATTCAATCGCATTTAATCTTACACCAGTTGCGGAAGCATAACTTTCTAATGATCCTTTTTTGCCTGTACCGGGATGTAATCGTCCGTCTGGAATGATGATAGTATGACCTAACTCACCCGCAAAACCATCATGACCGTATACTAATTTTCCATTCGCTACAATACCGCTACCTACACCGGTTCCTAATGTAATCATAATAAAATCGTGCATATCCTGTGCGGCTCCGTACATCATTTCACCAATAGCAGCTGCATTTGCATCATTTGTAACAACCACCGGCAGCTTGAATTTATCTTCTACCAATTTACCTAGGGGAATAATGCCAGGCCACGGTAAGTTTGCTGCATACTCTATCGTATTCTTATAGTAATTGCCATTTGGAGCCCCAATACCAATACCTTTTATTCTACCTACTCCTCCGGCTTGCTCTATAAAAGGAGCCAGGTTTACATATAACTCATCTATAAATGGATCTACATGCAAATGCTTTTTTGTACTCATCTCTCCCGAGAAAAGCAAATTGCCCACCCGATCTACGATGCCATATTTAGTTCCTGTTCCACCAATATCAATACCTATTGCTAGTGGCTCTAATGCTTGTGTGGTTCTTGGTGTTTCTTTTGCTTTTGCCATGTCTACAAAAATTTACACAAATATGAATTAATGACCTCCGCCTACTTGCGCATCAAAATCTAATCCTTGTTTCGTTAATACTGATTTTAGTTTAATAGCTAAAAAAGCAAGGAAGGTGAAACAGGCAGCAGCTAATAAATAGGAATGATGCATACCTACACTAGCGTTATCACCTATAGCACCTTGTAATGGTGGAATAATAGCTCCTCCTAAAATCATCATAATTAAAAATGCAGAACCTTGGCTGGTATACTTGCCTAAACCCGCCACACCAAGGGAGAAAATACATGGCCACATTACAGAACAGCATAAGCCGCCTGCCATAAATGAATATACAGAAACAATACCGGTTGTAAATACACCGATTAGCATGGCTACGGCCGCCAGAGAGGCAACTGTAATTAAAGTTTTCACAGGTTTTTCTTGTCCATAAAAAAAGGCTCCCACGGCAATTAACACATATGCCGCGTATCCAAATAAATCGGTTATATCACTTCCATATAATTTATTTACACCTAATACAACAGCGAATGCCACAAAAGGAACCACCAAAGTGGCGATCGTTTTTGAGGTACCTTTTAAATTAAATACACTCACAGCTCCCGTCCACCTACCAATCATTAAACTTCCCCAATAAAGGGATACATATTTTGAAATCATACTTTCATCCAAACCAGCCTCAGTTAAATAGCCGCGTGTTTTTAACAGCGCGCCAAAATTATTATCAATAGTTACTTCTACCCCCACATACACAAAAATGCCAATCATCCCATAAATCAATTGTTGGTATTTCATGGCACCCCAACCTTCACTATTTTTATTAGCCATACTATTAGAATAAAATAATACGCCTACAACAGATATAAGTGATAATAATAGCAAAGTAAGTTTTGATACTTCGGAAAAATGCCCGATAACAATTATCAATCCTAATAATAATGTCATTGTAAATAAAGAAGTTGATGCTTTATTTGCTTTTTCAAAAGCCTCATTATTTTTTCCTTCAGGAAGTTTAGAGAAGGCAAAAAATAATGCTACAGCAGCAAATACTCCGGCAACAATTAAATACAGCGTATTAATATTTGTAACAGTTACCGTTTTTTTGGCATCAGCGCCTAAGCCGCCAAATAAAAACAAGCTAACAATAATGGGGCCTAGTGTAGTACCCAATGAGTTGATACCTCCTGCCAAGTTCAATCGATGCGATCCTGTAGAAGGATCCCCTAAAGTGATAGCAAAAGGTTGGGCAGATGTTTGTTGTAAGGAGAAACCTAAAGCCACCACAAAAAACGAAGCTAATATAGCCGGGAAGGAATTCGCATTGGCAGATGGAATAATAAGTAAGGCACCTGCCACAGAAATCCATAACCCATATATAATTCCTTTTTTATATCCTATTTTATTCAAAATATCATAGCCTAGTACATTGGAGGCGATGAATAACAATAAAGAGCCAATAAAATAGGCTCCGTAAAATGCTGAACCAATAAGCTGCGATTGGAACTGATTCAGTTGAAAATGGGTTTTGCAAAAGGGAATAAAGATGCTATTGGAAGCAGCAATAAATCCCCAGAAAAAAAACACAATTACCAATGTGGCCAGTGCGCCGGTATTGGTTGGCTGTTTAGTTTGACTCATGGCAAGAAAATATTTCTGTAATGATAACTAAAATAATAAGAATTTAACACAGGAAATTTTTTTTAAGTAGGTGATATTGAATTGTTTATTTGGTTAACTTACCTGTTAAAGAACGAGCTGTATGGAAATTATTCACGTAAGTGCCGAATGTTACCCCGTGGCAAAAGCAGGCGGATTGGGCGATGTTGTAGGTGCTTTACCGAAATATCAGGTCAAAGCTGGCGATGTAGCCAAGGTTATTATGCCCATGTACCGAACTAAATTTTTATATGAAAACCAATGGTCGGTAGATTTTAAGGGGAGCTCTAATCTGGGAAATTGGTTTTTTGATTACACGGTTATTAAAGAAGAAACCAATAAGTTGGGATTTGATTTATACCTGATTGATATTAATGGACTGTTAGATCGTCAAAAAATTTATGGTTACGACGATGATATAGAGCGTTTTACAGCCTTTCAAATAGCCGTAGTGAATTGGCTTAGCCATTGGGAACACCGACCCGATGTAGTGCACTGTCACGATCACCATACCGGTCTTATTCCTTTTATGATGCAGTACTGCTATGCCTATCAGCATTTAGCTAGTATTAAAACGATAATGACCATCCATAATGGCCAATATCAGGGTTGGATGGGCTGGGATAAAAGTATATATATACCCGGTTGGGATTTATGGAAAAGGGGTATGCTCGATTGGGCAGGAACCATTAACCCTCTGGCAAGTGGGGTAAAATGTGCCTATAGAGTAACTACCGTAAGTTGGAGTTATATGGATGAATTGAGAGAAAACGCGAATGGACTGGAAAAACTTTTTGAGTATGAAAGAGGCAAATGCCTGGGAATTTTAAATGGGATAGATAATGAAGTATGGGACCCCGCAACTGATATTTACCTAACAGAACATTTTACTGTAGAAACAGTTACCGAAGGGAAAGAAAAAAATAAATTATCCTTATGTACTCAGTTTGGGTTAGATCCTACACTCCCCTTATTTGTATTTATTGGAAGATTGGTGGGAGAAAAAGCAGCAGATGTTCTGCCCGATGCTATTCGTTCTGCCATGCATAGCACCGGCGGCAGAGCTTCTTTTTTAGTTTTAGGTAGTGGCGATCCTTCGGTTGAGAATGAATTCAGGTACATGTCAGAGGCCAATAAAACACTGTTTAACGCTGTCATCGGGTACGACGAAAAATTAAGTCATCGGATGTATGCGGGAGCCGATTTTCTCTTGATGCCAAGTAGGGTGGAACCTTGCGGCTTAAATCAAATGTATGCCATGCGCTATGGCACTGTGCCCGTGGTAAGAAATACCGGTGGTTTGCGCGATACAGTTACCGATATGGGAGATTTTGAAGGCTTTGGGATCCGGTTTAATAATGCTACTGTTGCAGATATTGATTACTCAATTAACAGGGGAGTGCAAGTATTTGAAGATAAAGTCCACATGGAGTGGATGAGAAAGCATATGATGCAGATAGATCATAGCTGGGAAAAAACAGTAGATGAATACAAACGAATTTATTTAAGCTAATACTGTATATTGTGTTACCCTGAGCTTATGGAAGGGTAGTAAGATAATAATAAAGCACTCAATAACTTGCCTGTATGCCAACACTTTCAAAATCAGTAATTGCTGTTATCCTCGGAGGAGGAGCCGGTACCCGTTTATTTCCTTTAACTGCTAGCAGATCTAAACCAGCGGTACCTATAGCAGGTAAATATCGATTGGTAGATATCCCCATCAGTAACTGTATCAACAGTAATATCAATCGCATGTTTGTTCTTACGCAGTTCAACTCTGCTTCATTAAATAAGCATATTAAAAACACCTATCATTTTAGTGCTTTTAGTACCGGCTTTGTAGACATTTTAGCAGCCGAGCAAACCCCTGATAACCCCGGCTGGTACCAAGGTACAGCCGATGCAGTAAGGCAATCACTGCGTCATATATCTAATTTAGAATACGACTATATTTTGATTTTAAGTGGCGACCAATTATACCAAATGGATTTTGGTGAAATGTTTGAAGCGCATCGCGCCAAGAATGCTGATATTTCTATAGCCACTATACCTGTTGATGATAGAGATGCACCGGAATTCGGCATCCTTAAAAAAGATAGTGAAGATTTAATCAGCTCTTTTATAGAGAAACCTAAGAAAGATATTTTAGGAGATTGGGCAAGTGATACAGGTACAGAGATGCAGCGTGCGGGCAGGCATTATTTAGCATCGATGGGTATTTATATTTTCAATAAAAAAATATTGAATACCTTGTTGATGGATGTGCATCCCGATGCAACAGATTTTGGAAAAGAAATAATACCGGATTCCATTGCCAACTATAAGGTAGCGAGTTATCAATACGACGGATACTGGACCGATATCGGAAATATCTATTCATTCTATGAAGCGAATCTGGCATTAACACAGGAAGTGCCTCCATTCAACCTGTTCGATAATCAAAAAACAGTTTTTACAAGGGCGCGTATGTTACCTCCTGCGAAAATAAGTGGTACCACTTTGGAAAAAACAATTATTGCAGAAGGTTCCATTATACATGCTAGTAGAATTGAACAAAGTGTAGTGGGTATACGCTCCCGCATTGGCCATGGTACTACGGTAGTAAGTACCTACATCATGGGTAATGATTATTATGAAACTTTAGATGAAATGGTATTGAATACCGGCAAAGGGTTACCGAAAGTGGGTATTGGTGAAAGATGCTATATTAAAGATGCTATTATTGATAAGAATTGTAGAATTGGTAATGATGTAAGAATCAATGGAGGTAAGCATTTGGAGAAAACAGATCACCCTTTGTATGCCGTTAAAGATGGGATTGTAGTGGTAAAAAAAGGAGCCGTATTGCCGGATGGCTTTGTAATTTGACAAAGATTATAGTATTCATCATATTTTGTTTAAAACATCCGCTTCGGCGGATTTTTTTATTGTATATTAGTCTGCGCTATTTATACAAATATAAACTAACGATCTATGCAAACAGTTGCTGAAGAACAATTACCTAAGCTCAGTTTTTGGCAAATTTGGAATATGTGTTTTGGATTTTTTGGTATCCAATTCGGTTGGAGTTTACAAATGGGTAATATGAGTGCCATATATGAATATTTAGGAGCTTCCCCGGAACAAATCCCGGGATTATGGTTGGCTGCACCTATGACCGGATTATTTATTCAACCTGTAATTGGATATTTAAGTGATAGAACCTGGCATCCTAAGCTCGGTAGAAGAAGACCTTATTTTTTAATCGGTGCAATACTTAGCTCGCTCGCTTTATTTATCATGCCTAATGCTTCTGCTATTTGGATGGCAGCGGGAACACTATGGATACTCGATTCCTGTATCAATGTGAGCATGGAACCTTTTAGGGCTTTTGTTGCCGATAACCTGAATAAAAAACAGCAACCCATGGGTTTTGCCATGCAAAGTATGTTTATCGGATTGGCTTCATTTATTGCGGGATATCTACCGCAAAAATTAGTGCAATGGCTTGGTGTATCGAGAGAAAGAATAAACGGTGGGTTGCCCCAAAACATTATGTACTCTTTTTATATTGGAGGGGCTGTTTTTTTTATAGCAGTTTTATACACCGTTCTTAGAAGTAAAGAGTACCCGCCGGCCGATTTAAATTGGAGAGAAAAAGTTAAGGAGTCGAACAAAGGTTTCGGAGGAGGATTTAAAGAAATTATACATGCCATACGAAATATGCCCCTAAAGATGCGACAATTAGCATTGGTTAATTTCTTAACATGGCCGGGATTATTTTTAATGTGGTTTTATTATAGTACCGGAGTAGCATCAGATATTTTTAAAGGGGATCCCAAACTAAGTAGTGATTTGTATACGCAAGGCTTAGAATATGCAAATACAACTTCCGCTATTTTGAATTTAGTAACTTTTGCTTTTTCTTTTAGTTTGCCTTTTTGGGTAGGTAAAATCGGGAAAAAATATACACATACCGCCTGTTTGATTTTGGGTGGGTTAGGATTGATATGGGTGAATCATATATCCAATCCTTCTATGCTTTATGTGGCAATGGGGTTGGTTGGTATTGCTTGGGCCTCTATTTTATCGATGCCATATTCTATGCTTGCCGGTTGTATACCAAGTAATAAAATGGGTATTTATATGGGAATATTTAATTTCTTTATTGTATTGCCCGAAATTATTGCCTCTTTATTTTTTGGAAAAGTAATGGAGCATATACTTCACAACGATCGCTTATTGGCAGTTCAGGTTGGTGGCTCTCTGTTACTGGTTGCGGCAGTTATCTGTATCATTTTTGTAAAAGAAAACGATTAAATGAATCGATATATGAAGTATAGAGTTTTACAATTAAGTTTACTCATTTTTATTTGTTCTAACGCTATTGCACAACATATAAACCTGTATCCCACTAATTGGTACATCGGTATGCAATGGAATAAAGTACAAGTTATATTACGCAGTGATAAACCTATTTCCAAAAATGCTACGATCCAACTCAATTATCCGGGTGTGGCGCTTCAAAAAATACATCATTTCGAAAATGAAAAATATAGAGCACTTGATTTGATTATTTCCCCAACGGCAAAACCCGGTACAGTAATCATTACCATTAATACGGATAACGGAAAAAAATTACAACTCAATTGGGAGCTCAAAAATAAACGTCCGGGTATAGGAACCAATTTTGCCCAAGGAGTTACGGCTAAAGATTTAGTATACCTGATCATGCCTGATCGATTTAGTAACGGCGATCCTAGTAATGATAAGTTCTCTTCATACAGAGATACCCTAGTGAACAGAAAAGACCCTATAAAACGTCATGGTGGCGATTTACAGGGTATTATCAATCATTTAGATTATTTTAAGGAATTAGGTGTTACTGCCTTATGGTTGACTCCTGTTTTAGAAAACGATATGCCTTTAGAAGCTGAGCAGGCAGGCGAAATGGCGGGTTATCATGGATATTGGTTTACCGAGCACTACGCCATTGATAAAAGATTTGGTGGCGAAAAGGCATATAAAAAACTCGTAGAGGCGGCACATGCCAGCGGTATTAAAATCATACAGGATGCCGTGTATAATCACGTGGGAAATGAGCACTGGTTTTATAAAGATGCCCCGGCTAAAGATTGGATTAATCAATGGGATAAATATACCAATACCAACCACAGAGAAGAAGTAATCTTTGCTAATAATGGTACGGAAGCAGATAAAAAAGTAATGCTAGATGGATGGTTTGTTCCTCACTTACCCGATGTTAATCAACGTAATCCTTTTGTTGCCAATTTTCTAATTCAACATGCCATATGGTGTATGGAAGAATTCGGAATTGATGGATGGAGAATAGATACCTATAAATATTGTGATGAGGATTTCCTGAATCGTATAAATAAGGCTCTGGAGAAAGAATATCCAACGGTTAGCATGTTTGGTGAAGTTACTTCTAATACAGTAACAGGTAGTGCTTATTTTACAAAAAATAATTTTTCAAAAGGATTTAAACATAATGCGCAGGGAGTAACTGACTTCCCCTTGAATTATGCAATGATGGATGCGGTGAACAATAAACCAGGATGGACGGATGGCGTAAACAAATTATATATGACCCTGGCACAAGATGTATTGTATAACGCGCCTGAAAAAAATTGTATTTTTTTTGATAATCACGATATGGAGCGTTTGGTATCGAAAATCGGAGAAGATTTTGGGAAATACAAGATGGCTATGGATCTCTTATACACATTAAGAGGTATCCCACAATTATATTATGGTACAGAAATTTGGATGAAGAATTTTAAAGACCCTAACGATGGTATGGTGCGTCTTGATTTTTCCGGTGGTTTTACGGGCGATGCTGAAAATAAATTTACAGCAGCAGGAAGAAATAGCAGGGAACAAGAGGCTTTTAGCTATGTGAAAAATCTGGGAAATTTCAGAAAAAATATATCGGCACTTCATACCGGTAAACTCATTCAATATTTCCCTAAAGATGGATTATATGTATATTTTAGAACCGATGCGAAGAATACGATTATGTGCGTATTCAATACCGGCGAGAAAGAAAAAACAATCAACTTATCTGATTATAATGCTTTAACAAAAGGATTTTCCGGTGCTGTAGATATACAAACAAACAAACATTTTACCTCTGCTTTCAACCTTTCACCTTCAACCTCTTTGGTACTTCATCTTCAAAAATAAGTATATGAAAAAGATCATGCTATTTCTGTTCGGTATGAGTACTATATGGATACTCACTGCGCAAGATTATGCTGCATTTAAGCAGTATGCTTTTCCTTCAGAGCTTTCTAGTAGTGCATCCGGCGCGAAATTAGCATATGCCATTGATGATGCTGGTAAACGTAATGTATATGTGGCAGAAGCGCCTGCATACATACCACGTAAGATTACTTCTTTCGATAAAGATGAAGGGCAGGAAATAACAAGCTTAAGTATTTCTGATGATGGTAATTGGGTTGTATTTGTACGCGGTGGTGAGCATGGTGGTAATTGGGAAACAGGGTTGCCCGTAAATGCAAGCAGCGATATTTCAGGAACAAAAGTGCAAATCATAAGTGTTCCTTTTGCCGGTGGTACTATAAAAGTATTAGCAGAGGGAGATTATCCTATCATATCACCTGATAGTAAAACAGTAGCTTGTATTAAATCATCTCAGGTTTACACGATACCGATTGATGGCAGTGCTACAGCTAAACAATTATTTAATGTAAAAGGTAGTATTGGTAGTTTGGAATGGTCGCCAAACGGGAAGCAACTAGTATTTGTGGCGAGCAGAGGAGATCACTCTTTGATAGGCATTTACCAAACGGATCAGACTACTATTCAATGGCTGGCTCCTTCTTTTAGCAGAGATCAGTCGCCACGGTGGAGCCCCGACGGAAAAAATATTGTATTTGTACGATTACCCGGTTCAGGCGGAGCGCCTGATTCTTTGTTACAAAGAAGGCATAGCAGTTGGCAAATTTTCACAGCCAATGTTGAAACAGGAAAAGCACAATTATTATATACGGCACCTAAAACACTACGTGGCTCCGTGCCAAGTACACATGGTGGTACTAATTTGCATTGGGCTGCAAATAATAAAATTGTTTTCTTATCGTATGAAGATGGATGGCCTCACTTATATGCCTTAGATGCAAGTGGAGGCAAGCCTGTATTGCTTACACCTGGTAATTATATGGCTGAACATATTCAATTGAGTGCCGATAAAAAATGGTTATGTTTTAGTGCTAACGCAGGAAATGATAAGTTGGATATAGAAAGGCGACATATCGTTCGTGTAGCAGTTGATAAGCCCGGAATTGATATCATTACTCCCGGTAATGGTATTGAATTTACTCCCGTAATTACGGGTGATGGTACAGCTATTGCGTACTTTTCTGCAACTACTGCGCGTCCGCCTGTTTTAGCCGTAACACAACTCAACAGTGGATCAAGAAAAATAGATTTGGTGGGTACTCCACATTTGAATCCTGCATTTCCAACTGCTAAAATGGTAGTACCGAAGCAAGTGATTTTTAAATCGGCTGATGGGGTAGAGGTTCATGCCGATTTATTTGAGGGTGCAGGAGAGGGCAGGAAACCCTCGCTGGTGTATATACATGGTGGTCCGCCTAGGCAAATGTTATTAGGATGGCATTATTCAGATTATTATTCGAATGCCTATGCCTCTAATCAGTATTTAGCAAGTTTAGGTTTCAATGTGTTATCAGTGAATTACCGATTGGGTATTGGATATGGCTATGAGTTTCATAGACCCGCGAAAGGCGGCGCCGCAGGCGCCGCTGAATATCTCGATATCAAAGCGGCCGGCGAATGGTTGAGAAAACAAAACTTTACTGATCCTAATAAAATTGGTTTATACGGAGGGTCTTATGGCGGTTATCTTACTGCCATGGGTTTAGCGCACGATTCTAAATTATTTGCTGCAGGTGTTGATATACATGGAGTTCACGATTGGACGATCAACCTGGCAGATATTCAGGCAGCTACTAAATATGAAAAAGCACCGGATTATAATCTCGCACTCAAAACAGCATGGGAATCCTCACCTGTGGCTGCCATGAATTCTTGGAAATCGCCGGTACTCATTATTCATGCAGATGACGATCGTAATGTGCGAATCAATCAAAGTACAGATCTGATTCAACGATTGAATAAATTAAAAATCGAAAATGAAACTATTTTAATACCGGATGATACACATCACTGGATGAAATATAGCAATGCTATCAAAGTGTACCAAGCCACAGCAGATTATTTCGTCCGAAAATTTAAATAATTTTACAGCCTATACTTTATGAAAAAGAATCAATTTGAGGTAGGGTGCGAAACATGTAATATTCGTTTACATTCTGTTTTTCATGTATTAGATGATGAACAGGTAAAATCCCTGTCGCTACAAAAATCTTGTGCTGTATATAAGAAAGGACAATATATATTCAATGAAGGAGGTATCCCGTCCGGTTTATTCTGCGTAAATAGCGGTAAAATAAAATTATCTATCGTAGGATATGATGGTAAAGAACAAATACTCCGTTTAGCTAAAGCAGGTGATATATTAGGATATCGGGCCCTTATCTCAAACGAAAGATATCATTCTTCTGCGATTGCTTTGGAAGATACATCCCTTTGTATTATTGATAAACAATACTTCTTTTCTCAGCTCGAGCAAGAACCCAAATTAATGCTGGAAGTTGCCAGAAAAATGAGCGCCGACCTAAAAAAGGCAGAGGAACATATTGTATCCCTCTCTCAAAAAAATGTTCGGGAAAGACTTGCAGAGGCTTTATTATTCTTAAAAGCCACTTACGGTTTGCAAGAAGATAAATCAACAATTAATGTAAAACTTTCACGAGAAGAAATTGCTGATTATATAGGTACTTCTACCGAAAGCTGTATTCGGTTATTATCCGAGTTTAATCAGGATGGTATTATTGATTTACACGGTAAATCCATTAAGATCATAAATCTATCGTTGCTAATCAGAACAGCTAATATAGAAGACTAAAACATGATAAATATCATGTTTTAATATAAGTTTCCTCATTTTTTAATACCTGCGCATCTCTGAATTTTACATCATAAAACGATGTAAATGTGTAAACATGCACAACAGTTAGGAGATCAGGTAAGAAAATTTCAAGAACTTACTTACCCCCATTTAACGATAGTTTTATCTCATGCGCTGCAATGTAATGTTGCTAATGATGCTGCCATACCCGAAAAAAAAGTTGTTAAAGAAGTTATACATGTCATACAATCTGAGTTTCATTCGCTAATCACTTACGAGCAGAAATTAGTATTTCCGGCAATACTACAATTGTTTGATAATAAGCATAACTCAAAGCATACCCCGGATCTTGATAATTTATTAATGCTTACAAAAAGTAAGGAACATAAATTACATGGTTACATAGGTACTTTATATGCTATCCTTCAAATAGAAGCTTTACAAATACATAGCGGATGCGAATCACGCGTAGTTTCCGAGTTTGAAAAATTTTTTTTCCCTGGCAAGCAAACTTGGAACCAATCAATTGCAGATAGAATCAACAATTGTGCCTGTTTCAGAAAAAATATGATTCAAGCTTCAGGCTTTCATACTACTGCTCAAAAAACTGGGAATGAATAAAACAGTTAACCATACCAGCATTTGTTTTCACTGCGGCGAAAAAAAAGAAGCAGATCAAATGCTTATTTATGATGATAAAGCATTCTGTTGCCAGGGATGTACCATGGTATATCAATTGTTGCAACAGCACCAACTATGTGCATATTATGATTATAATATAACACCCGGACTTAACATGAATGGGATATCTTCTACAGCTGCATTTGCTGCTTTAGATGAACCGGAGCTGGAAGCTCCATTTATTCGATTTTCAAATCAGCAACAAACTGATATCGCTTTTTATATACCCCGAATGCACTGTAGTTCTTGTATTTGGCTTCTTGATAATTTACATAAACTAAATAGTAACATCTTTAGTAGTACTGTTGATTTCTCGGTAAAGCAGCTGTTTATTCAATATGATCATAAAAAAATTTCCAGTAGGCAAATAGCTGAGTTATTAGCATCAATAGGGTATACTCCAGATTTACATTCCGATAATAATTCTCTCCACTTGGCAATAAAAAAAGGGGAGCGTAAACAGATAATAGAACTTGGTATCGCCGGTTTTTGCTTTGCTAACATCATGATGCTAAGTTTTCCGGAGTACTTAGGGCTTAAAAATTTTATACAAGGTGGGCTTTCTCCGCTATTATTTAGAACGATCAACTTTTGTATAATATTACCAGCATTCTTTTATAGTGGGTCTGGTTTTTTTTATAATGCATGGCAAGGAATAAAATTCCGTAAATTAAATATTGATATGCCTATTGCACTGGCAATGGCGGTTACTTTTTTACGTAGTATCTATGAAATTAGCTCAGGTATTGGTGGTGGCTATTTAGATAGCTTAAGTGGAATTATCTTTTTTATGCTTGCCGGGAGGTATTTGCAACGTAAGATATCGCCATACCTTCATTTTAACAGACAGGTGAATCATTATTTTCCGGTGGCTGTTGCGAAATTGAATGAGCTTGGTCAGGAAAAATATACCAAAGTAGAATCTCTGGTAGTAGGCGATATTATCCGCATTCATTCCGGTGAAATTATTCCTGTGGATGCAGACCTGATAAGAGGTATTGGATACATGGATTATGCTTTTGTAACAGGAGAAAGTTTGCTTACAGAAGCAATGCCCGGGTCTGTGCTATATGCAGGTGGTAAGCAATGTAAAGCTGATATAGATGTTCGGGTTTTAAAACCTTTTTCTTTAGCTGGTTTTTCCAGATTGTGGAATACAAATAAGCAACGTTTTGGGCTTGAAGATGATAATGCCTTCATAACTTTTATCAGCAATTACTTTTCACTCTTTGTATTGGTATTAGCTGCTACTACTTGTATAGTAAGATATTATTTGCATCTTCCCGATCCTTTCGGGGCTTCTACCGCTGTACTTATTGTTGCTTGTCCTTGTGGGCTTCTCTTAACATCTAGTTTTACCTATGGTTTTTTAAGTAATTTATTTGCCGGTAAAGGTTTTTACTTACGTAATGGATCAGTATTACAGCAAATAGCAGAAACAACAGACATTGTTTTTGATAAAACGGGTACACTAACTGATATACATTCTTCGGCAATAAAATATGAAGGAATCGAAATATCCTTAATAGATCAGATGGTGATAGCTGCCATGCTTCGGACTTCCTTACATCCTTTGAGTAAAAGAATTTTGCAAGACTTACAAGTTACACCAATCAAACTCGAGCATGTAAAAGAGCATGTTGGGAGCGGGGTAGAGGCTTGGTACGACGACGTCTATTATAAATTAGGGTCTCGAAAATTTGTAGGTGCTAAGTCTATAAAAACCGAACAAACAGCTGTTTGGATTAGTATTGATAATGTAGTTGTCGGTAAATATATTTTGGAACAGCCCTTGCGAAAAGGGATAATAAACATGATAGAAGAATTGCCATATCCTATTACCATTTTAAGTGGCGATAATGCAATTACGAAAACTTTATTCGAACATCAAATTAATAAAAAGATAGATTGTCAATTTCAACAGAATCCCACCGATAAGTATACCTATATCCGGCATATGCAAATGGGGGGTAAAAAAACAATGATGATCGGGGATGGATTAAATGATGCAGGAGCATTAGCTGAAAGTAATACTGGCATAGCAATTGTTGAAAATACACTTCAATTCTCTCCCGCAAGTGACGCCATCATGCATGTAACCTCGTTACCTTATTTAATGCAATACTTGCGTGCTTCTAAAAAAGCCCATCAGTTAATTGTAATTGTGTTTATAATATCACTGCTCTATAATATACTAGGGCTATATTTTGCAGTAACCGCTAAACTTATTCCTCTTATAGCTGCACTGCTGATGCCAATAAGTACATTAACAATAGTACTAAGTACTCTTGTTGGATCTACTTTAATTTATAACCGTTTACTCAAACAAATACCGACACCATGATAGTCATACTTATTTTACTCTGTATCAGTTTACTGGTTGCTACTTGCTTTTTAATAGCATTTGTCTGGAGTGTTAATAACGGTCAATTTGATGATAGTTATTCTCCCTCAAGAAAAATTCTTTTTGATAACCCAATTACTGAAAAAGATAAAGCTTAATTATATGATGGAACAATTTACATACGATAATCGGATCGTTCGAAATTTTGCCTTTGCCACTGTTTTGTGGGCAATAGTTGGAATGTTAGTTGGCGTAGTTGTTGCATTTCAATTGGCTTATCCGCAATTGAATTTAGGTATACCTTATACCAGCTTTGGTAGATTGCGGCCACTGCATACAAATGCCGTAATTTTTGCTTTTGTGGGAAATGGTATTTTTACGGGTACTTACTACATGCTTCCTCGTTTAATGAAAACACCTATGTGGAAGCGATCTTTAAGTAATATACATTTTTGGGGGTGGCAATTGATTATCGTATTTGCGGCCATAACGTTGCCCCTTGGCTTAACACAAGGCAAGGAATATGCAGAATTAATTTGGCCTATTGATATTGCTGTTGCTATAATATGGGTACTATTCGGTATCAATATGTTTGGTACTATATTAACAAGAAGAGAACGACACTTATATGTAGCTGTATGGTTTTTAATTGGTACTTGGGTAACTGTAGCGTTATTACATATAGTAAATTCTTTTTCTTTACCTACTTCACTAACCCACAGCTATAGCTGGTATGCAGGCGTTCAAGACGCCCTAGTACAATGGTGGTACGGACATAATGCCGTTGCTTTTTTTCTAACCACTCCTTATCTGGGCTTGATGTATTATTTTGTTCCTAAAGCAGCTAATCGCCCTGTTTACTCATATCGTTGGAGTATTATCCATTTTTGGGCTTTGATTTTTATTTATATCTGGGCGGGCCCCCATCATTTATTATATACTGCCCTACCTGATTGGGCACAATCACTTGGCGTTGTATTTAGTGTGATGCTGATACTGCCTAGTTGGGGTGGAATGTTAAATGGATTATTCACTTTACGTGGGGCCTGGGATAAAGTAAAAGAAGACCCTGTTTTAAAAATGTTTGTTGTTGCGCTCACATGTTATGGTATGAGCACTTTTGAAGGACCCATGCTTTCTCTTAAAAACGTAAATGCCATCGCACACTATACCGATTGGGTAATAGCACACGTTCATATTGGTGCGCTAGGATGGAATGGGTTCTTAACTTTCGGTATCCTGTATTGGTTAGTACCTCGTTTGTTTAATACGAAACTATACTCGGCTAAATGGGCAAATACCCATTTCTTAATTGGAACAATTGGTATTTTATTATACGCAATTCCAATGTACTGGGCTGCTTTTTCTCAAGCGTTGATGTGGAAAGAATTTACTGAAGCCGGGCAATTAAAGTATCAATTTTTAGAAACAGTTACCCGGATTAAACCGATGTATATATTTCGTTCTATAGGCGGAACTATCTATCTATTAGGCACTGTGCTTATGGTCGTTAATCTTTGGAAAACAGTTAAACAGGGAATTTTTGTAGCAGAAGAAAAAGCAGAAGCACTCCCTTTAAAACAACAAGGTGTTCCTGCAACCTATTCTTTTTGGCATGCGGTAATTGAACGCAGACCAATGCGTATGTTAGTAATAAGTTTATTGGTTGTAAGTGTAGGAGGGGCTGTAGAATTGATCCCAACTTTCTTGGTAAAGTCTAACATACCTACTATCAGCACAGTAAAACCGTATACACCACTTGAATTGCAGGGTAGAGACATTTACATTCGCGAAGGCTGTTATACTTGTCACTCGCAAATGATTCGCCCTTTTAGAGATGAAGTTGCCAGATATGGTGATTATTCAAAGTCTGGTGAATTTGTATATGATCATCCTTTTCAATGGGGTAGCAAAAGAACCGGGCCCGACTTGGCAAGACTAGGTAGTAAATACCCTAATAGCTGGCATTTTCGACATATGTACGCCCCGGAAGAAATTTCTCAAGGAAGTATCATGCCCTCATATCCTTGGTTGATGGACAATGAAATCGATACAAGTACCACAAAAGTAAAAATAAGGGCTATGCAAACACTAGGCGTTCCCTATGAAAAAGGGTATGAAAATTTAGCGAATAAAGTATTATTAAAGCAAGCCGAAGAGATTCGTATGGATCTATCCCAAAGCAAAATAAAAACTCAACCAACTAAAGAAATTATAGCACTTATTGCATATCTCCAAAGACTAGGAGTAGATATTAAAAAAGCACCTGAATCTGAAACTACCAAACTCCATTAAAACCAACTTTATGAAATTTAAGTATTACCTCACAGCTATAGATCAAGTGGCTATTTACCCATTATTTTCATTACTACTATTTACGGTTTTTTTTGGAGTAATTACTTGGTATGTTTTTACAACTAAAAAAAGTGTAATGGAGGAAAAAGCTAATATCCCTATTAAATAAATTATAAATATTTAATTATGAGAAAGTTTATTCATCGATTTATTTACTTTTTAATATTTCAATTTTTCTATAGCTCAGTAATTGCTCAAACGGCAACCGATATGGTGAAAACTAATCCGAAAATGTACGAGGCTGAAATTGTATACAGCATTTTATTCGTTGTATGCTTATTGGCAATAATTATCATGGTATTGATGCGGGTATTACTTACGGCTGCTAAATACAGTATAAAAAAACAAACAAGCGGGGTATTGCCGGTTGTTTTGATGGTAATAGCTTTATCACAGGGGTCAACTGCTTTTGCGAATTCAACTGTTTCTGGCAGAGAGGTATATTTTTCTGCGTTAACTGTTGAGTTTTTATGCTGGATATTAGGGTTAGAGATGTTGTTAATTCTATATCTTGCTTATCAAATCCATTCTATTCTTTTAAATACTATTGTAGAGAAAGAAGTAAAAACTAAATCAATAAAACCTTCCTGGTTTTCTATCTGGTTAAAAAAGGTATATAAAAATAATACGGAAGAGGAAATAGTAGCTTTAGATCTTGGTCATAACTACGATGGCATTCGTGAGTTAGATAATAATATTCCCATTTGGTGGAAATATGGATTTGCTATTTCGATAGTTTTTGCAGTAACCTATTTGTACACTTATCATGTTGCGTATTCAAAGCCTTTACAACAAGAAGAGCTTAGAATTGATATGCAAGCTGCTGCTGCACGGCATGCTCTTTATTTAGAAAATGCAGCTAATAATATTGATGAAAATAATGTGAGCCTGCTGGGTGCAGACGATATAATTGCCGGTAAGGCATTGTTTATAAAAACTGGAGCTTGTGCAACTTGTCATGGTGAAAATGGAAGCGGTATTGTAAATGGAGTAGCCGGAATCGGGCCTAATCTTACTGATGAGTACTGGCTGCATAAAGGTGATATTAAAGCAATTTTTTACACCATTAAATATGGCTGGCCTGAAAAAGGGATGAAATCTTGGAAGGATGATTATTCTCCTAAGCAAATAGCACAACTAGCAAGTTTTGTAAAATCGCTGAAAGGAACTAACCCACAACCGGCAAAGGAAAAGCAAGGTGTTTTATTTATAGAAGATACAACTGCTCAGCGTGTTATAAAAAAATAATATGGAATCGGCGATGCATAATTTTAGGGATAGACATTCTACTGTTAATGAAGAAGGTAAAAGAAATTGGGTTTATGCTTATCAGCCTGCCGGTAAACTTTATGACTGGCGCAGTTGGGTTAGTTATTTGTATATCCTATTATTTGTGGCTACACCTTTTATTAAAATTGGTGGGATGCCACTATTGCAACTAAACTTGCCAGAAGGTGAGTTTAGTTTTTTTGGATTTCTTTTTACACCGCAAGATTTTATTGTATTTGGCATTTGTATGCTAATCGGCATTCTATTTATTGTAATCTTTACATTAATCTATGGAAGAGTTTTTTGTGGCTGGGTATGCCCACAAACAATTTTCATGGAAATGATTTTTCGCAAAATTGAATATTGGATAGAAGGTTCTGCTCAAACACAAAAAAAGAATGAAACAGCTAAGTACACTACAAAGGTTCAGGCTAGGAAAATTTTAAAACATGTTCTATTTTTTTTGCTTTCATTTTGTATTGCTAATTTATTTTTAGCTTATATTATTGGTATTGATAAGGTTTATTTAATTATAAAAAGTTCTCCGCTGGAACACTTAGCCGGCTTTGTTACAATTATTGTTTTTACTTTTGTTTTTTATAGTGTATATGCCTTTTTGCGCGAAATTGTATGTACTGTTATTTGTCCATATGGTCGTTTACAAAGTGTTTTGGTTGATAAAAACACTTTAACTGTTATCTATGATTTTATTAGGGGGGAACCGAGGTCAAAAAATAAAAATAGAGTAACAGACTCCGGTGACTGTATAGATTGTAAAATGTGTGTGCGTGTATGTCCTACCAATATCGACATTCGAAACGGTACTCAGTTGGAATGTATTAATTGTACTGCATGTATAGATGCTTGTAATGCTGTAATGTATAAAATTGGGAGATTACCTAATCTTATAAAAATCGATTCAGAGACTAATGTTAAAGAGGGAAAACATTTTCGATTTGATTACAGAGTTAAAGCATATTCCACTTTGCTTTTAATACTATTGATTTTACTAAGTGGTTTTTTGGCCTCAAGAAAAATATTTGATGCCACGGTACTTCGTGTTCCCGGACAAATAGCGCAAGAACAACCCGTAGGAAAGCTCAGTAATTTGTACCGTATTAAAATAACAAATAAAACAAACAATAAACTGCCATATGCGCTTTTAACAACGTCTCCCGGCGTTACCATACAAAAAATCGGAAAGTCAATCGATAGTTTGCTAGGTAGACAGATGCAAGAGGAAATGTTTTTTTTAATTGTCGATGAAAAAAATATCAAGAAAAGAAAGCAGGTTTTCGAACTAATTTTAAAAAGCGATAAAAAAGAAATAGATCATTTGAATGCCATATTTATATCAAACTAATTAAACTAATATGTATGAGCTGGGGATACAGAATATTAATAGCCTATATAGCAGGAGTATTATTTATAAGTTTTTTTGTATATAAATCAATGCAAGTAAATATCGATTTGGCAGAAGAAAATTATTATGAAAAAGAATTGAAGTTTAATGATTTTGCCATCAGTAAAAAGAATGGAGATAGTATAGGTGGTCAGGTTTCTGTAACCATGAGCCAAGGCCAATTAAAAATCAAATTTGATGACTCATTGGTACGTTTTATACAAAAGCCGAAAATTGAAGTGTATTACCCGGTTAACAAAATTTTTGATAAAATTCTCCAATTAAATACACCTCTACAGCCTTTGAATGTAATTGATGTGTCTAAGCTCCATAAAGGATACTGTATTTTTAAAATCACTTTTGAGTTACAAGGGCAAGCTTATTACTGGGAACATTCTTTAAATATTTAGGATGGGAAGTTTGTTTATTATAGCGTTAATAAGTGGGTTTGCAGGCAGTCTACATTGCATTGGTATGTGCGGTCCGCTTATGTTTGCACTCCCTTTTAATAACTATGCAGGTAAAGATCGAATTGTAGTCATTGTATTATATCATCTTGGCAGAATTTTTACTTACGGAATTTTAGGAGCATTAGTAGGGTTTTTAGGGGATGCATTAATACTAACAGGCATAGGACGCTGGCTTTCCATTACAATCGGCATTTGTTTACTGATTTTTGTAATAGGTAGAGGGCGAACAAATAGATTAGGGAGATGGGTAGAAGGAGTTCGATTCATAAATCAGATAATAGAATATGGTACCCGATTAGGAAGGAAGGGCTTTTTTGTGTTGGGTATAGGGAATGGATTACTGCCCTGTGGAATGGTTTATAGTGCTTTAGCAATTGGCATTTCAGCAGGTAGTTCAGTGGGCGGACTATTGGTAATGATTGTTTTTGGAATAGGCACACTGCCCTTCATATTGTATTTCACAATGGGTTTTCATTTAGGCATAAATAAAGTAAGGGTATTCGTTCAACAAAAAACATTTTGGATACAATTGTTAATAGCATGCCTCCTTGTTATACGTGGACTAAATTTGGATATCCCTTATTTGAGCCCTGCATCTATATCTACTAAGCACGGTATTTTCGTTTCTTGCTTTAAGTAAAGATATCTGCCACTTATAATAGCAGTCTCCACATTTGCCTGTCGCCATACTTACCCCAATCTTTCAAGACTTTTTTCATATCTGTTTCTATCCCTTTCCAGTCAGATTTTTTTCCTTTTTGTACAGGGGATAGTTGCCCATTTGTGGGTTCTATTAATTCCAGTTTTGTGGCAAACCAAGTCATGGCTAAGCGAGGAACTGCCAAACCTAAAATCATTCCGGGTAATCCACCAAAGCTTTCAGGGCCGGCACTAACGGGGATTTGATCTGTATAGAATGCAACAATATATACAGAATCACAGATCTTGGTTACTGCTTTCCTACACTCAAAGCCCGCAATATCTCTTGTTTCGTCAGTTATTCTCCAGTCTAGTTGCCTCAGACTATCTTGAACTAAATAAGTTCGTTCATATACGTCACGTTGAATGGATATTCTTTGTTGTTTGATATCTTGTACAATATTATCTGTTTCAGATGGCTTACCACCCCATAAGTATTTATTATCGGCATTTTCTTTTTCGAGTTTGTATAGAGATCTATTCTCATTAAAACTTAAAGAGTAAGTTTCAACAACAAATTTGGGCATATTTTTCTTCAACTCTTTTATCCATTCACTCTCGGCATTTTCTTCATCTTCTAATTGTTTATGCTGGTTTTTCTTCATTTCATATTCTATTTTACCCGTACTGATAAAACGTTGCTGACAGTTGCTATATAACGCAAGTACTGAAAAGCATATAGTAATTATTATTTTCATAGTATTTAGTTTTAGAAACCTTGACTTGGTTTACCGTTTTTGCTAAAATTATATGTAAGGGTAAGTAAGAAATAGCGCCGAATATTTTGCTGGGTGGTTTCACTAATAAAGTTACTGCTAATATTACGGTTGATTTGTTGATTTTGATTTAGCAGGTCGTTAGCAATAATACCAACCTGCCAATTTTCCGCCTTATCAATTGATTTTTTAATGGAAGTGCCTAAAATATAAAGGTCTCTAGGTGCTGTAAAAACTGATGTTCGTTGATATATCGTAATGGAAGAATTAAAAGTAATATATGTTTTGATCTTCTTCATTTTTAACTCAAATTCAACGTTATTAGTATAATTCCAAAAATTAGTATTGATATTACTCAAAGAAGATCTGTTCGAATTCCGGGTGGCACCGAGGCTAAACCAATACGTAAGTGGCTTATCTGAAAAGAAATAGGAGTATACTTCAAAACCCACATTCCTACTATCAGTAGTATTTTTTTCACCATTAATAAAGTTATTAAAACGATTAATAGTAGGGCTAAGTTGAAAATTCAGATTAACGCTAGGCGCTACTTTGAAACTATAGCCAGCATACATATTTAAACTGTAATTACCATTTACATTAACTGCTTGATTGGTTCTAATACCCGTATTAGGATCAATTCTATTTGAATTGGTAATGGCATTATTAATAAAACTGAAATTGGTGCTTATATATAAATTTTTTTCTTTTAAAGTTTTATAATCACTAAACGAAGCTGTAAATGAGTGGCGATATTCTTGTTTCAAATTTGGATTACCTACTGTAATATTGAGTGGGTCAATATTGTTGATTATTGGGTTTATTTGTTGAAAAGTTGGATTATTTGTATTACCAGTATAGCTCAAATTTAAACGTGTTTGTTTTTTAATACTATAGTTGAAGCTGGCGGTTGGTAGGAAGTTATTAAAGTCTAATGAGCGAGTATTATTTCTCAATAAATCTGCCACATTAAAAACTACTTTACCAAGTGCAGCCCCAACGGATGCATTTACTTTTTTGTTGGAATATCTTAAATTAAAGCCAAGTATATTATTATTTGTATTGAATTTAAAATTATTACTTAAGCTATCAACCCTTTTATCATATTTCCCTACGCCATTCGCTCCACCCTCAAGTGTATTGGCTTCAGCATTATTTCTGTTATATGCAAATCGATAATTCATTTCCAAAAATGTATTTTTCCATATTGGCTCTGTATAAGAGAGTTTACCGGAGGCGCCTAATGTATTCTCATTATTTAATTTATGTTGATCCGTAATTTTTGACCCTGAGCCCGTTAAAATATTAGCGAATAAAAATCCATTACCTATTTTATCGGTAGTAGTAATATCAGTAGTAAATATCATTGTTCTACCTTTCTTTTTAAATCTTTTTTTCCATAGAATATTACTGATCCATGTTTGTTCCTCTATGTTATCAAGCGTAGTACGCGCAGTGTTATTAATAAGAGCTCCCTTATCATTAGTAGTATTGCTAGTATAATTATTAGTTGCATTAGTGGTAATACGCGAACCGGTAAGTATAATTTTTAAAGAACTTGTGCTATCAATTTGCCACTCATAGGTTGATCTTAATCTATTTCTCTGACGGTGATTATTGAAATCTTGGTTCGAATTTGAAACTAAAAAGTTTGAATCGGAGAGTAAGGTTTGTGTTTTTGTAGTGTTTAGGCCTGTTACCCGTAAATCATTGAACTGGTATGTATTGATGCTGTTATGCTTGTCTTTATCCCATTTATTATTAAAATGTAAACCTCCTGTAATAGAATTCGGTAAACCTTGCCCCCAGCTAAAGTTATCACTACCGCTCCAAATGCTTATACCATCTTCTGTAGATCTATTTAAATCTTCTCCATAATTGCTTCTTTCATTCCAATTTAAGTTTTCAAATTGAGTTTTATCCCCGGTAATAAAGGCAGCTGCTTTTTTCTTTCCTTTGAATAGATTAGCCATCGCTTTACCTCTGCTATACCTGTCGAAGTCGCTACCGGCTTCAATTTTACCAAAATATCCTTTCTTTTTCTCTTCTTTTAATTGAAGATTTATAGTTTTTGTTTTCTCGCCATCGTCAATACCCGTGAAAGTTGCTTGCTCACTTTTTTTATCAAACACCTGTACTTTATCTACATAATCTGCGCGTAAATTTTTTGTTACAACGGCAGGGTCATCACTAAAAAATTCTTCTCCATCTACCAATACCTTTTGTACTTTCTGTCCTTGTGCTGTTATCTCCCCTTTACTGTTAACGGTAATACCCGGCATTTTCTTTAATAGTTCTTGTACATCTGCATTAGTACTTACTTTAAAACTGTCGGCCTTATATTCTGTGGTATCACCTTTCATACGAATAGCACTTACACGTTGCCTTACGATTACTTCTTCTAATAGCCGAGCCTTTGTTATTACAGGCACTTTACCCAGTTCCTTTGTTTTTCCTGTTTCCAGGTCCACCATATCTGTATAATCTGCATAATTGGGGTAGCTTACCAGAATAATATGCTGACCTGCAGGTAAGTTTTTAATTTCAAAAGCACCTTCTTTATTTGAGCGTGTGAAATTTACCATAACTGAATCTTTCTTGCGAAGTACAGCAATCACCGCATTACCAAGCGGAACCTTGTTTAGTGTATCTATAACAATACCCCTTAAGCCCGAAGTACGATCTTGTGCTGATAATGTGATAGAAATACAACAAATGGCTGCAAGCAGTGATAGTTTAGTTAGTTTTTTCATTAGTTGGATATAAACAGTTAAGCAGTTAGATGTATTTTTTCGTAAATTCCACAAAATTGCTTGTTAAACTAACTTTTTAGTTATAATATTTCGTTAAATAGTTTGTATGGCGTCTGAAAAATCGGTGAATAAAAAAGAAATAATTTTAGATAAAAGAGTATCAAAACAAAAAAAAGTTGCAATGCAGGATAAAAGAAAATACGAAGACATTCATTTTGTTGATACCAATCAACCTGTTTGGAATTATTCTTTATTCAACGAGGAAATAATTAGAAATTTCCAAAACGGTACTAATTATAGTCTGTATGACTATTTCGGAAATAAACAAATTGAAGTATCCGGTACATGGGGAACTTACTTTGCCGTTTGGGCACCTAATGCAACATACATATCTGTAACAGGTTATTTTAATAATTGGGATAAAGCGTCACATCCACTAAAAGTCAGGCTCGATAACTCAGGAATTTGGGAGGGTTTTATTCCGGGTGTTCATGCAGGCGAAGCATATAAATATCATATTCATGGATATAAGGGTATTAAACTAGATAAGGGTGATCCTTTTGCACATTTCTGGGAAAAACGTCCGTATACTGCCTCTATTACTTGGCAAACGAATTATGAATGGACAGACAGTGAATGGATGAAGCAGCGAAAAAAACATAACTCACTTAAATCTCCTTATTCAGTGTATGAAGTTCATTTGGCTAGTTGGATGCGGCCCAATAAACACGATGAAGAGACTTATAATACCTATTCACAAATAACAGAAAGATTAGTGCCTTATGTGAAAGAGATGGGTTTTACGCATGTTGAATTTATGCCGGTAATGGAACATCCTTTCGATGGTAGCTGGGGCTATCAGGGTACCGGCTATTTTGCACCCACATCTCGCTTTGGATCTCCCCAAGATTACGCAGCTATGGTAGATGCTTTTCACAATGCAGGAATCGGCGTTATATTGGATTGGGTACCCTCTCATTTTCCATATGACGCGCATGGTTTATTTATGTTCGACGGCACACATACCTATGAATACGCCGATATGCGTAAAGGGTATCACCCCGATTGGAACTCATATATCTTTAATTATAAAAGGGGAGAGGTAAAATCTTTTTTAATTAGCAGTGCTCGTTTTTGGTGTGATAAGTTTCATACAGATGGATTACGGGTTGATGCAGTAAGTTCCATGTTGAGATTAGATTATAGCCGTAATGCGGGCCAATGGGAACCCAACGAATACGGCGGAAATGGTAACCTTGAAGCTATTGCATTTATTAAAGACTTGAATGAAACACTTTATCGCGATTTTCCGGATATACAAACTATCGCAGAAGAAGCTACCGACTGGCCTAAAATAAGTAAGCCAACTTTTGAAGATGGACTTGGATTTGGAATGAAATGGATGATGGGCTGGATGCATGATACACTTGATTATTTTAAAATGGATCCTATATATAGGCAATTTTATCAGGATAAATTTTCATTTAGTATGATGTATTACTACGACGAAAATTTTATGCTGCCTTTAAGTCACGATGAAATTGTTCACGGTAAAAGCCCTATGCTCTATAAAATGCCTGGCGACGAATGGCAGAAGTTCGCAAATCTTAGATTACTGTATACTTATATGTTTACACATCCCGGGGCTAAACTTTTATTTATGGGCGACGAATTCGGTGCCACACAAGAATGGAATTATAAAAGCGAACTGCAATGGGAGCTACTCAACTTTGTTAGTCATGGTGGGATGAAATATTGCGTTCAACAACTCAATCACTTATACAGAAATCAACCGGCGTTATACGAAAAGCAATTCGAACCGGGTGGCTTTGAGTGGGTTGATTTAAATCATAGGTCAGATTCAGTAATAGCTTACAAAAGAAAAGGCAAGAAGGAAGCAGATGATGTGTTAGTGATATTAAACATGACACCTGTTGTTAGAGAAAACTGGGAGGTGCATGTTCACGGTAAGGCAACATGGAAGGAAATTTTTAATAGCGATGCCGCAGCATATTGGGGAACAGGGGATGTTTTTAACCCGGATATCAGCGTTACGGCTACGGATAAAAAGGCTAAATGGTATAAGCTTCAGGTTCATTTGCCGGCATTGGGGGGTATTGTTCTAAAATAATTATCCAATTTGTAACATTCTCAGATCTTAGTCGTTTGACTGTAAAACAGAAGCTAATGAAAAAAATAATGTTACTTGCTGCTAGTGTTTTTGTACTTGCTGCAAATAGTTTTGCGCAGAAAGAAGTTGTTGAATCAAATATTCAGAAAAGAAAGATAAGCGCGTTCACAAAAATTGAATCTTCCTCCGGTATTGAAGTAATTCTTGCAAAAGGTAGCAAAGAAGAGTTGGGGGTAGTTGTGGGAGATGAGCGTTATATCAATGAGGTAAGAACTGTTGTAAGTAATGGTACCTTGAAAATAAGTAGAGACGGAGAATGGAAATTGTGGAATACTTGGAAAAATTGGAAAGTTAAAGTGTATGTGTCGTACGTAAACCTAGAAAGTATCGATGTATCGAGTGGGAGTATAGTAAGGGGAGAAAATTTAGATTTGAGTAAGTTAAGTGTTGATTTGAGTAGTGGGGCTATTGTAGAATTAGCAGGTAAAGTAGGTTCATTGAATGTAGATGCCAGCAGTGGTTCGGGTTTTAGAGGATATAATTTAAAAGCTACAAAATGTGTTGCCGAATCTTCTAGTGGGGCAGGTATACAGATTACCGTAGAAAAAGAAATTAGTGCCGATGCCAGTAGCGGCGGATATATTAAGTATAAAGGGGAAGGCTTACTAAGAAATATAGATGTAAGCAGCGGTGGTTCTGTGAAAAAACAAAGTTAATTATTCCATGGGTGCTTCACCAGGTAGCAGTGGGGTAAACCGATAATCATATATTTCATATTTCAACAAACGGGCAGTGGGGGCTAAGCAAATACGGAGAATCTTTTGAACCGTTTTTGATGGTCCCTTCTCAGTTAACCAATAGTCAAATTGTTTATGTAGCATAGCTAAATGAAAATATAGTTTTGGCGGAACTCGATTCGTTTTATCAGCATCCCAATGACCGTATAACTGCGATAGGGCATAAACATAATTAACAGGTAATTCAAATCCCTTATTATCGGCGCTTGATAATACTACAGTAGAATCAGTATTATTTAAAAAATTATGGGCAACACCCGCTTTTATGCTAACAGATTGCCCCTTTGAAAAATGTTGGGGTATTCCATTGATAATACCGGTTAGATTACCTTTTTGCACAAAAAAACTTTCTGTGAAATAATCATGCTCATGAGAAGCTAGTTGTGCTCCTCCTGGAGCAATTTCCATATTAACATGTATGGTACCTTTCTCAGGATTAAACGACAGGATAGTGAAACTGATCTTTTCCCATTTAGAAGAAAATCGACTGTTATCCCTAAAATAGGTTCGAAATTCAGGTGTATGTGTGGGATATGTATAATTATGGAGGATAAGGCCTGCGCCTAAATAAAGTATCGGTAAAATAATAATTGAAAGTAAAAGAAATTTAAACCTTTTCATGTTTGTGGCACTCCGGTGATTTAAAGTTAGCTTATCCACGGGTTATTCACCAAATAAATCGGGTAACAATTTGTTGATGATTTATTTACATGTTGATTATACGCGCTTCGTTTTTTTACACTAAACCCTATTAAAATGAAAACAAAATCAAGTGATTTATTAGTAAATGCAGCCGGAAAACTACTGCAGCAACATGCATTTGATCATTTATCAGACGAAAAATTATCGAGAATGAATCGATGTATCAGTAAACTTAATCAGAGTAGTTTATTGATTGATCGTAACCATGTAGAATCTGAATTATTAGAATTATGCTGTGAAGCTAATTTATATGTTGAAACTGCTACACCGCAAGTATTACAGCAATGGATGACGGTAATGAATAGTTTCGGTAAACAATATACAGGCACAGCGGAGTCTATCCTTGAACAGGTAGATTAATAGTAAAGCTTGTACCAACACCGGGTTCACTTTGTTTAATAAACAGTTGCCCTTTGTGATATTGCTCTATTACTCTTTTACTTAAAGATAGACCAATACCCCAGCCTCGTCTTTTTGTAGTAACTCCAGGTGTAAATACTTGTTGCTGGAGTTTCTTACTCATACCTTTACCCGTATCATGAATATCAATGCTCAACCATCGGTCGTGGGTTTTATAAAATACAATACGTATAATTCCCTTTCCTTCAATAGCATCGAGTGCATTTTTTATTAGATTTTCAATTACCCAATCAAATAATGTGGGAGATAGTAATGCCTTAGTGTCTTCAAACGAATTATAAATGATATCGAATTGTACGTTGCCGCTACTTCTACCTTTCATATATTCTACTACCTTTCTTACTTGATTTGCTGGAGCTATACTTTCCGTTTTTGGGGAACTTCCAATTTTCCCAAACCTATCGCTCACCAGTTGTAAACGGGTGACATCTTTTTCTATTTCACCCGCAATAAAAGTATTTTCTTCTTTCTCTTTTAATAATTCTAACCATCCCTGTAAACTACTAATCGGCGTCCCGAGCTGATGTGCTGTTTCTTTTGCTATAGAAGCCCATAAATGATTTTGTGCGCTCTTATACTGGGTTTGCAGGTTGAAGAATGCAAAAGCTACAAATAAAGCGATTATAAGAAGTTGTACGTATGGATACCATTTAACTGCTTTTTGTAATTCACTTTCACCATAATAATAGTAATTGATCAGTAAAGGTTTTTCGTTTACTACGAACCTTATTGGGATTCGATTATAGCGTTTAAATTCAATTAATTTTTTTGCGAGATAATTACTGTCTAGCTTCACTTGTGCCGAATCAAGATTTATATAGTTACCGGTAGGCAATCCTTTTTCATTGGTTTCAATAATTGGGATTTCTTTGTTCTCTGCAGAAATTTTTGATGCTAAATTAATGCTCGCCGTATCTGTACTGTTTAAGATGGTTCTTTCTGCTTCTACCCATGCCTCTGCATTTTTTCGCTCTTCTATAGCAATTTTTTTAGCTACATAATTTGTATATACTATGGTGCAACTCACAATAAGTATTGCAGCTATCGATAAAAAAGATTTCCCATTAAAATGTATCCCAAGCATACACTAAAATAGTGCTTATTATATAAAAGAAACAGCCCCAAAGATATCGGGGCTGTTTCTTGGATATTGTAGGTCTTATTGTATTCGTTTAGCTGAACAATCCGCCTTTCTTTAAGGTTTTTGTACCCTGTCCAATCTTAAATCCGTTATTATATATTTCAATCTTATAATCGCCTTCTTTAAAACGATCTGTTTGCTTCCAATCAAAGCTTACAGGAATTATTTTGTTCTGCTCATAATTCACAGAAACCTTGCTGGTATAGGCTTTAGAACCCTCTTCGCGGGTACTGAAATTGCCTCCTTCAGAAATAATATTACCATCAGGACCGGTTACTACCACATAAAAGTCTTTAGTGCCGGAAGGGGTGATACGATTCTCATCAATTACAAAGCCAATCCGAATAAAATCTGCCCGCTTAGCAGTTGTAGTTTCTTTCTCCTTTCCCCCATTTCTTAGTTTGATGGCTACTATGCCTATATTGGATGCATGAAGCGTAGAAGCAACATCTACTTTATCTTCTAATTGTCGCTTTTCATTTTTGGTAGTATTTAGATTTTCCTCTAAACCTTTTTTCTCCGTTGTTAACTGCGTTTTTTCGGTATTTAATTGGGTATTGGCAGTTGTTAATTGTTGATTTTCAGCTTTTAATTTCTCTACTTCTGCTATCAATCCATCAATCTTACCATTCAGCTCACCGATCATTTGTTTAGCCTGGGCTAATTCAGCTGTGGTAGCATTTTTCTTTTTTAGAATAGATGCTATATCCGATCTCATTTTCTGGATACCTGCATTTTTCTCAGCTAATTCGCCTTGTAATTGTAGATTGTCTTTAGTGAGGGAATCGGCTTTTGCCGTAACGCTGGTAAATTCAGCCTGCAAAGCAATGCGAGCGCTATCTATATTGCTTATTTTGGTTTCTAAAAAGGTAACTGTTTCTTTATGTTGACTCTTATCATAAAAAATATACCCCCAGGTACCTAATAATGCCACAATTAAAATACCATAAATTAATTTTCGGTTGTCTTTTTGAGGGTTATTACCCTGCTGGAAATCTTGTGTACTCATAATATAATTTTAAAAAAGGTTCTGCTCTTGAATTTGCTAAAACCATGCCAAACCAAAGGATCAAAACGCTTTTGTTAACAAAATAGTATAAAAAAACCTTTATTTTAAACAGTTACGAGCCATCTTTGGAATATGGAGGCTGAAAAAATAATTGGCGACTGGCAGAAAAATAAATTCAAACCCATTTATTGGCTCGAAGGGGAGGAGTCCTATTTTATTGATCAAGTTGTGGAATACGCCGAAAAAAACATACTTTCTGAGGCTGAGGCAGGGTTTAATCTCACTATTTTTTATGGAAAAGATGCCGATTGGGCGGCCGTGGTGAATGCTTGTAGGCGATATCCCATGTTTGCTGATAAGCAGGTGGTGATATTAAAAGAGGCTCAGCAAATGCGAGAAATTGAGAAATTGGAGGGATATGTTGAGAATCCTTTGCGTTCTACCATCTTTATAGTAAGCCATAAAGAAAAAAAGGTTGACGGCCGAGGTAAACTTGCTAAAAGTTTGAAGAAAAATGCAGAGATACTCAGCACCAAAAAATTATATGATAATCAATTAATCCCTTTTACTGCGGAGCTAGTAAAATCTAAAAACCTCAGCATTAGTACCAAAGCACTTCATATGCTCGTTGAACATGTTGGCAGCGACCTGAGTAGGATTGATAATGAGATCGATAAATTAGTGGTGAACTTATCCGGAAGAAAAAATATTACAGAAGATGATGTAGAACAATATATTGGTATTAGTAAAGAGTATAATGTTTTTGAATTGCAATCGGCTATAGCGGCAAAAGATCTAGTAAAATGTATCCGTATCATTCAATATTTTGAATCAAACCCCAAGGCCGGCCCCATACAATTGATTTTACCATCGGTGTACAATTTTTTTAGTAAACTCTACGCTTTAAAGGGGCTTTCTCCAACCGATGAAAAATCTGCTGCTGCCGCTATTGGCGTAAACCCCTATTTCATGAAAGATTATACCGGCGCTGCGCGTCGGTTCGATATGGCTGCAATCGAACAAATCTTACTTACTTTACATCAATATAATCTGCGTTCAGTTGGTATTGGCTCCGGAGCTGCCGGAGATAATGGCTTGCTGAAAGAATTAGTAGTAAAAATTATGCATGCTGCGTAAGTAAGTCAGCAGCTACTTTTGCATCAGTTTGAAGTTGTGATTTTAATCCATCAAGCCCGGTAAACTTTACTTCTCCACGTAAATAATGGTGAACAGAAACTTGAATTTGTTGATGATAAATATCTTCATTGAAATTAAAAATATTTACTTCAATCACGCGCTTTTTACCATCTACAGTTGGTCGCAACCCAATATTCATCATTCCCTTTTCAAACCTGCCATCAGCCAGGCGAATTGTTACAGCGTATACGCCATTCGCAGGAATTAGTTTTTCTTCGCTACTAATATGCAAATTAGCAGTAGGGAAGCCGATTGTTCTACCTAA
The DNA here is from genome assembly GCA_017537025.1 of Sediminibacterium sp. Lineage (GTDB taxonomy): Bacteria > Bacteroidota > Bacteroidia > Chitinophagales > Chitinophagaceae > Sediminibacterium. Next base: position 70,932 of record JAFWCB010000006.1, on the reverse strand, counting down.
TTTATTTCCTTCAACAACAATGCCTTCAAAACTATAGGCATAGCCTAAAAATGCGTTTGCCGTAGCAATATCATGATTTAGTAATGCTTGTCTGATTTTTGTAGAGCTAATTACTACTTCATTTAATACCTCTTCACTAATCTCCATCACGTCGAACCCTAGTTTCTTACCATAGGTTTCTAATAAATGGTAATCGCCCTCCCTACCTTTACCAAATCGATGATCGTAGCCAATAATCACACAGGCTGGTTTAAAATAGTGGAATAAGAATTGATGAATATACTCATGTGCAGATTGATTAGCGAATTGATGATCAAAAGGAATGACTACCAAATGATCAATTCCTGCAGCTTGTAGTAAATATATTTTTTCGTTCAGTGTATTTAATATTCTAATATCACCGGGAACAGAAGAAACAATTTTTCGAGGATGAGGGTGAAAAGTAATAATTACAGTTTCTCCCCCAATTCGCGTAGCTTCTTTTTTTAACTGGGAAATAATCTGCTGATGCCCTTTATGCACCCCATCAAAAGTGCCAATAGTGATTACTGCATTTCTAAAATCGGGTAAAGAACCCACCAATTCACGATGTACCTTCATATAGCTGCAAAATTACAAAGGGAAGCGTAACTTCGCGCCAAATTATCTACATGTCGCTTTACGATAAAAGAGGAGTTTCCGCACAAAAAGAAGAGGTACATGCTGCTATTCAAAAATTAGATCAAGGGCTGTATCCGCATGCTTTTTGTAAAATTTATCCTGATTATCTATGCAATAATAATGATTGGGTGAATATCATGCATGCTGATGGTGCAGGCACAAAGAGTATTTTAGCCTATTTATGGTGGAAAGAAACAGGTGATATTTCAGCCTGGAAAGGCATAGCGCAAGATGCTGTAGCCATGAATTTAGATGATTTGCTTTGTGTAGGAATAACCGATAATCTATTATTTTCATCAACCATCGATCGTAATAAATCCGTTATTAATGGTGATATTTTAGAAGCTATCATTAACGGCACACAGGAATTTTTTAATATCCTTAAGGAAACCGGTGTACATATTCATTATTTAGGAGGTGAAACTGCCGACGTAGGTGATGTGGTTCGTACCATCGCTGTAAATGGTACTATGACGGCACGCTGGCCAAAATCAAAACTGATTACCAATGAAAAAATAGCAGCAGGTGATGTAATAGTTGGTTTCAGCAGCGCTGGTAAAGCAAGTTATGAGCATGAATATAATAGCGGTTTAGGCAGTAATGGACTAACGAGCGCGAGGCACGATGTGCTTGAAAAATATTATAGCATTCAATATCCTGAAACCTTTGAGTCAAGTTTGCCTGATGAAGTTGTTTATATCGGTAAGAATAAAATGACTGATACCCTTAATATCGAAGGAAATGAAATCCCAATAGGAAAACTCTTATTATCTCCCACCCGCACCTATGCCCCTTTGTTGAAAAAGATTCTGGAAGATCTGTTTGCCGATATCCATGGGATTATTCATTGCAGCGGAGGCGGACAAACAAAATGTATGAAGTATCTGCCGGATAATTTCAGGATTATAAAAGATGATTTATTTACCGTTCCGCCTGTGTTTAATTTAATACAAACCAATTCCGGCGCCGATTGGCGGGAAATGTATCAGGTATTTAATATGGGGCATAGGCTTGAAATATTCACGAACTTAGCTGCAGCCGAAATTATGATTGCTGCTGCTGCTTCCTTTAATATCAAAGCTAAAATTATTGGAAGGGTAGAAGCATCACCTACTAAAGAGTTAGTACTCAAAGGAGGTTTTGGAGAGATTGTATATCCATATTAACAAGCTATAACAGCCCACTACCTTATATTTGTAATATAATAAGCAGATAATATGCCCGAAACTGTTATTTCACTAAAACAAGTCAATATTTATCAGGGACAAAGTTTGATTTTAAAAGATGTAAACTTTGAGATCAATAAAGGTGAGTTCGTGTATTTAGTTGGAAAAACGGGAACAGGAAAGAGTAGTTTGTTAAAAACTTTGTATGGGGAGCTTAAACTTACTGAAGGACAAGCATCGGTTGTAGGGTTTGATTTAAGATTGATGGATTGGAAAAAAGTTCCTTATTTGCGAAGAAACCTCGGTGTAGTGTTTCAAGATTTTCAATTGCTTACCGATCGAAACGTACATGAAAACTTAAAATTTGTTTTAAAAGCAACGGGCTGGAAGGATGAACGCTTGATTGAAGAGAAGATCAACGACGTATTAGATAAAGTAGGCTTGAAAAGTAAAGGCTTTAAAATGCCTTTTGAAATGAGTGGTGGTGAGCAACAAAGAGTAGATATTGCACGGGCTTTATTGAATTCTCCAAAACTTATCTTGGCCGATGAGCCAACTGGTAACCTCGATCCGGAAACCAGCGACGAGATTATGCAGTTATTAATACAAATTGCAAAAGATTACGGTACAACGGTTGTTATGGCTACCCATGATTTCATTGTTATCAATCGCTACCCCTCTCGCATGCTCAAAACGGAAGGGGGTAAAGTAGTAGACAGTGCTAGTATGATGATGGCTTAGTATCGAATATTGTTTCTAGAATTGCCTGGGCATTTGTACGATTATTAAATCGGTTCCCTAGTAATTTTTTTCTGATTGTGATTTCTTCTTCTGCGAAGGGTTGATGGTAAAGTTGTGAAATAATATTTTTAAAGGCTGCAGCCGTAGTGGCTATATGACAAGCTGCTTCAAGCCCAGATCCATTAACCGTTGCCTCATTAACGATCACATGTTTCCCATTAAATAAGGCATTAATAAGTTTTATTTTGATACCTGTATCTATAAAAGAAGGCAATACATGAATATGTGCTTTGGCAATCATATCTTGTAATTCCTTCTCAGCGGGGTTTGCTACCAAGCAGGTATGTTGCTGAGAATGTGCCAGTTTGTTCAATTTATCGGATGGGTTTTTACCGGCGATAACAAAAGGTAACTTTAAGTCATTGAATACATTTTTTAATAGCCAAATAGCCGCTTTTTCATTGGCTTCAACACTCAAGTCACCGTGATATAAGCAATAGCTACCCATACCTGTTTGTGTATTCAATTCCCAATCGGGTAGAAAAACAGGCACTTCAATGATATTCGCTTTTTTATAATTAGTTCGATAAAAATGGGTATCTGTTTCCGACAAAGTGAAAATAGCAGCCACTTTTTCCGCTAATGTGGCCTCATATTTTTTTAATAAATAAGCTTCATGTATATAGTATAGTTTTCTGAATGGAGAGTTTGTACAACTTGCTAAAGCCCTATAGTATCGTTGTTCTACATTATGTGATCGAATATAAATAGATCGTTTACTAAACCGCGGATCTAAAATCACTCCGCTGGTATGTATACCTTCTAAAATAATTGGGTAATCATTATCAAGAAGTCGCCGGTACAATTGCTCATTAGATCTTGTACTAACAATATAGGGTAATTTATGTGAGAAGCCGGCATGACCTTCAATACGATCATAATAATAAACAGATTTGCAATATTGGGTTAGAGCAGATTGTTCGGTTTGTTTGTATTTAAAGCAATGCAAATGAATACCAATACCAAGATGGTGTAAAGTTCTAATGAGGTGGAATTGATCGATTCCCCCGCCATAGTCGGCCGGGAAGGGGATATCTAATGCAACAAGATTTATCTCTTTACTCACGGGTTAATTTGCGATAAAAGTTAATTAACTTATGTTCTTCGTTTTGCCAATTTAGAATCGAGCGGGCTTTTAAACAATTAAACCTAAGCTGTTGGTAAAGAACATCATCAGTTAGTAAATTGTTTATGGCCTGAGCAATTGTTTCAGGCTTTGTATCCGGTATTAAAAAAGCAAACTGATATTGATCATTTATTTGAGCATATTCAGGGTAGTTAATACAAACCTGCGGAATACCCGCCATCATATAATCAAAGAACCTATTGGCTAAGGAATAGTATTGATTGGCGCCCTTTGCCTCAAACAGCGTCAGACCAATATAGGCTTTTTGGGTAAGCTTGCGTAACTCAAGTGGGGCAAGCCTTCCCTTGAATTCAACCTTATTGGCAAGATCATAGCGTCTGACCATCTCCTTTGTTTCTTCCAAAAAATTGCCCTCTCCCGCAATTACGAGAGGAATATCTACCATTTTCATAGCTGGTATTAACTGCTCAAAACACCTTCCGTGGTTAACAGCGCCTTGATATAGTATAAATTTATTAATAGATTCATTATCAATGTTTTCTAAAGGGTAATTAACAGAAATATTTCGTATTATCTGATAGTTAACTTGATACTTTTGGTAATATAAATCGGCTAAATGCTGGTTAACTGTATAGCCTAATCGGTACTTCGGCACACTCCGTTTTTCTATTACCGACCAAATTCTAAAAATGGTCTGACGCTCATAGACTTCTTTCTGCTCGGTGAAGTATTCATGTGCATCATAAACCCTTAATTTACCTCTGATAATAGATATGAATAAGACAGGTAGTATGGTATCTAAGTCAATAGCACATAATGCATCTAATCGCTTGAATAACAAATAAATAAAGAGTTTTAGATTGTACTCAATATAGAAAAATGGCCCCTTCGTAAACCAGCAAAAAATTCGATTTTGGTAGAATGTTTCCTGAGAGAGTTTTGGCGAGTTTTTTAGACTTCTTCCTATGAGATAAACCGCAAACCCGTCTGACGCTAGGGAGCGGCAGATACGCTGCATGCGTTGATCGGTTACCAAATCGTTCGTAACGGTGAATACAATGTGTTTCAGGGGGTGTTTTTGCAGGTAAAATTAATAGCTTAATCTGTACACTTACTAATTAATAATTGATAATTATCAATTATTGAAAATCAATATTTTAAATAGCTTAACTTAAATTAAATAAAATAACAATATGGAGTTCTACACCGGTTATGCACAGCTTTTTTTTCTTTCTCGGAAATATTGCCTTTTTCTGTTATGTTCGCAAGTATTAAAAGGAATGTAAGTGAGATTAAAGTCATTAGAAATCAAAGGGTTTAAAAGTTTTGCTGATAAAACAGTAGTGAGCTTCGATGAGGGTATAACAGGCATCATTGGTCCAAATGGATGTGGTAAAAGTAATATTATCGATAGTATACGTTGGGTGATAGGTGAACAAAAGATATCCTCTCTCAGAAGTGAAAACCTCGACGCCTTGGTTTTCAATGGAAGTAAAACAAGAAGTGCAAGCGGATTGGCGGAAGTGAGTTTAACTTTCGAAAACACAAAAAATTTACTCCCTACAGAATTTAGTACTGTTACCGTTACTCGTAGATTTTATAAAAATGGAGAAAGTGAGTATCGTCTAAACGATGTGAGCTGTAGGCTAAAAGATATTCATAATCTTTTCCTCGATACAGGGGTTAGCACGGATAGTTATGCCATTATTGAATTAGGAATGGTTGATGACATTATCAAGGATAAAGATAATAGTCGCCGAAAAATGCTTGAGCAAGCAGCGGGTATTACCATTTACAAAACCAGAAAGAAAGAAGCCAAAAATAAACTCGACGCAACTGAACAGGATTTGGCTCGTATCGAAGATCTTTTGTTTGAGATCAATAATCAGCTGAAAACATTGGAGAGTCAGGCTAAAAAAGCGGAAAAGTTTTACGAGATAAAAAAAGAATATAAAGAAGTTGCGATTGAATTGGCAAAAGCCGCTTTAGAAGGTTTCAATATCACTTACAAAGAATTAAACGAGCAACAAGAGATCGAACTCGATAAAAAGATCCGATTGGAAGCTGAAATTGCTACCGAAGAAGCAGCGATTGAGCAAGAAAAAGTAGCATTTATCAATCAGGAGCGGGCATTGCAGAGCATGCAGCATGGGTTCAATGAGTTGTTGCAAAACCTACGCACTAAAGAAAATGAAAAGAACCTAGCTACACAGCGGTTGCAGTACTTAAAAGAGAAAGAAGCCGGCTTGAAGGATTTTCTGGAAAAAGCATCCGGACAGTTAAAAACAATTGGGGATTCTATCGAATACTCACAATTACAGGTTGGGGAGGAAGAAGCTAACTTAGTAACCCTACAAGAAAGGGTAGATGCTGCACAATCAGAAGTGGCGGCTAAAAGAAAAATTTTTGATGAACAAAGAACAGGTGTAGATACGATCCGGAATCAATATCAACAATATCAACGCAACCAGTTCGACGCAGAGAAGAAAGTAGCTGTTGCGGACACGTCAATCCAGAATTTACAACGTGCACAGCACCAGTTGTTAGAAGAGAAAACACACAGAACCCAGCAGTTACAGCAGTTAGAAATCGAATCGAACAGCAAAGAAGCGGAACTTGAATCTAGAAGAACCGATTTAGCACAATTGCAAGCGCAGCATGAGCATACTAAGGGTCAGATATTCGAAACACAAGCACAGTTAGAAGTGCTACGCGGAGAGTTGGCAGAAGAAAACAGAAAACTAGATGCTAAACGGAACGAATACAATCTTCTTAAAAGTTTAATAGACTCTATGGAAGGTTACCCGGAGAGTATTAAATTCTTACACAAGAATAGCGACTGGAATCATCATGCTCCGATATTATCTGATATTATTTATGTAAAAGAAGAATTTAGAGCTGCTGTTGAAAATGTTTTAGAACCTTACCTAAACTACTATGTGGTTAATAATTTAGAAGAGGGACTACAAGCCATTCATTTATTAGATGCCAATCAAAAAGGGAAGGCGAATTTCTTTATGCTCGATCAATTTGAGCATTTTCGGTTAGACACGCATCAGCCCGCAGGTACTATTCCGGCTATGGACGTAATTGAAGTAGATGAACAGTATCGTAAACTGGCTCAATATTTATTAGGTAATGTTTATATAGCTGAAGATGAAGCGGCGATTATTAATAGCAATGGAGCGGTAGTACTAGAGAAAACAGGTAAATACGTAAAAGGTAAGTATACATTAACAGGTGGCAGTATCGGATTATTTGAAGGTAAGAAAATTGGTAGAGCTAAGAATCTAGAAAAGCTACACGAAGAAATTGCCGATCAGGAATCAGTTGTTAATTTGATCAAGGCTGATATTCAATTCAAACATAATGAAGTAATTGCTTTCAATGATCAATTGAAAGAGCATGCTATTAAGCAAGCTGAACAAGATATCAATCAATTAACCAATCAGGTTTTTGCAGCAAAAAATAAAATTGAAAACTTATTGGCGGCACAGCAAAACAGTGAAAATCGTTTGCAAGATATTGAACAAAGATTGCAAGATGAACAAGATGCTATTGCTGAAACACGTGGTTTATTGGTAACACTGAACGAGCAGTTACAACAGACTGCCGAGCAGATGAAAGCAGTTGAACTTCAATATCAAGAAGCGGAGCAGGCCTACCATTTTGCATCCGGACAATACAATGAAACAAACCTTCAATTAACTCGTCAGCAAAGTAAAATTGCAACCTTAAAACAAGAATTGCTTTTTAAAGAAAATCAATTACATGATTTACACGAGCAGATTCGTATGAATACTGAGCAGTTAGCCGAAGCGGAAATCGCCATTACAGAGGGGTCTGCAACCGTAAATGAGGTAGAGTTGTTGTTGGTAGAATTGATGCGTTCAAAAGAAGCGGAAGAACAAAAACTGAATGAAGCAGATCAAGCTTATTATAATGTGAGAAATGGCTTGCAAGAAAAAGAGAGTGAGTTAAGATTGAAAGTGAAGAGTAAGGAAATGATCGATCATTTAGTGAATGAGATCAAAGATAAACTCAATGAACTTAAATTACAGCTTGCGGGAATGAAAGAGCGCTTGCATGTAGAGTTTAAAATTGAGTTAGATGAAATTTTAGATCAGGCAAGAACTACTGATACATCTTTAGAAGAATTGCAAGCAGCTTCAGATAGAATGCGCAAGCGTTTGGAAAATATGGGAGAAGTAAACCCTACTGCTATAGAGGCTTTCACCGAAATGAAAAAGCGCTATGAATTTATCTTAGAGCAAAAAAATGATCTGGTTACTGCTAAAGAAAGTCTGCTTCAAACAATTTTAGAAGTAGAAGCTACTGCTAATCAGCAATTCCTCGATACCTTCAATCAGGTTAGAGAAAATTTCCAAAAAGTATTCAAAGCTTTATTTACAGAAGAAGATACCGCTGATATGGTATTGGTAAATCCGGAGAATTTGGCTGAGACAGGTATTGAAATTGTGGCAAAGCCTAAAGGGAAGCGCCCTTCTTCTATTACCCAATTAAGTGGTGGAGAGAAAACCCTTACTGCAACTGCCTTATTATTTGCTATATATCTCATTAAACCGGCACCCTTCTGTATTTTGGATGAGGTAGACGCGCCTTTAGATGACGCTAACGTGGGTAAGTTTACGCAAATGATTAAGAAGTTTAGCGATAACTCACAGTTTATTATTGTAACCCATAATAAGCAAACCATGGGTGCTGTAGATGTTATTTATGGTGTAACCATGCAAGAGCCGGGTGTTAGTAAACTGGTGCCGGTAGATTTCCGGAGTTTGAGTAATTAATCCGTACCAATAGTTACCTTCGCGCCTCAAACTACGTTTGAGGCACTTTTTTTATGAAGTACGAGAAAGAAATAAACCGAAGAAAAACATTTGCTATCATCTCTCACCCCGATGCCGGTAAAACCACATTGACCGAGAAATTACTCTTATTCGGAGGTGCTATTCAAACCGCCGGAGCCGTAAAAAGTAATAAAATTAAAAAGCATGCTACCTCCGACTTTATGGAGATAGAACGCCAAAGAGGTATTTCGGTAGCTACCTCTGTTATGACTTTCGAATATGAAGGCATACTCATTAATTTATTAGATACACCCGGACACAAAGACTTCGCTGAAGACACTTATAGAACCCTTACCGCTGTTGATAGTGTTATCCTTGTAATCGACAGTGTAAATGGGGTAGAAGCACAAACACGCCGACTGATGGAAGTGTGTAGAATGCGCGATACACCGGTGATTGTGTTTATAAATAAAATGGACCGCGACGGCAAAAACCGTTTTGATCTCCTGGAAGAAATAGAAAAAGAACTCAAGATATCCCTTCACCCTATGACCTGGCCTATCAATAGTGGTAAAGATTTCAAAGGGGTATATGATTTACATAATAAGAGCCTTCGGCTTTTTACAGCCAGCACAAAGGCCGATGATGAGGATACAATCGCCATTAATGATCTAAGTGATGCTATCCTCAACGATAAAGTAGGTGATAGAGATGCCGATCAGTTGCGTGAAGACGTAGAATTGATCGATGGGGTTTATGGTGACTTAGATACTGCCGATTATCTGGCGGGTAAAATTGCACCCGTATTTTTCGGAAGTGCAGTAAATAACTTTGGGGTGAAAGAAATGCTCGATTCATTTATTCGAATCGCCCCCGTACCTCGTGGCAGGGAAACCACTACCAGAATAGTAGCGGCAGAAGAAGATAAATTTAGCGGCTTCATCTTTAAAATACATGCTAACCTCGATCCCAAACATAGAGATCGAATTGCTTTTATGCGTGTTTGTAGCGGCAGATTTGAACGGAACAAATACTATAAACATGTTCGTTTAGATAAGGATATGCGTTTCTCCAATCCTTATAGTTTCATGGCCCGTAGTAAGGATATTATTGAAGATGCTTATGCCGGAGATGTAGTGGGCTTATTCGATACGGGTAACTTCAAAATAGGGGACACCCTCACCGAAGGTGAAACCTTTTATTTCTCGGGAATACCTACTTTTTCACCTGAAATTTTTAAAGAGCTGGTAAACAAAGATCCAATGAAAACCAAGCAGTTAGAAAAAGGAGTTTCTCAATTAACTGACGAAGGTGTTGCCCAATTATTTACGCAGTTTGGAGGGAATAAAAAAATTATAGGATGTGTAGGAGAACTTCAATTTGAAGTGATCCAATACCGCCTTTTACAGGAATATGGTGCTGCATGTGAGTTCAGAACCCTACCTTTTTATAAAGCTTGCTGGCTTACCAGTAAAGACCCTAAAAAACTCGACAATTTTCTGCGTTTCAAACAACAAAATGCAGCTCAAGATAAAGATGGGTTGCCTGTATATCTAGCTCAAAGCGAATGGTTCCTGAATACTGAAATTACCAATAACCCCGATATCGTTTTCCATTTTACTAGTGAGGTGCATAAATAGACGATAGACCGGAGACGGTAGACCGTTTCGTGCCTATACGCCAACTACGATCTACAGCCTACAGTCTAATTTCCTTCTCCCGTCTAAAGTCTACCGTCTTTCGTCTGAGTTATATACCAACTATATGGTAGATTACGTTATAGGTTCTTTACCTTAGTATCGTAATGAGCATCTCCATATTCAGCAAAATAACCCAACCTCCTTTCGATTATGCCATGCTGAATAAATTAGGCTATGGCCCCGATGAGTATTCTTTGAAGAGAATCAAAGAACTTGGTTTGAAAGATTATCTCGAAGAGCAAGTAAACCCGATCGATTCCGCCGACGATATCTTCAACCAAAAAATTCAAAAACTTACATACCCCATCAATTATGAGCAATATGGCTCAAGTGGCGGTAAAAAAAATATAAAAGAAAACAGACCGTATACTCTAATCAATGCCTCTTTGCAAGAGCTTTGGCCCCTGTATCAAGACTCAGTTCCGTATGAAGAGAAAATTTATCCGGCCAAACAAGTTTTTGGCGCTACCATTTTACGTGGTATATATAGCAAATGGCAATTGCGTGAATTGCTGGTAGATTTTTGGCATAATCATTTTAACGTAAGTATAAATATAGATGATAGGGTTGCTGTTACATTTCCTATCTACGATAGAGAAGTTATTCGCAAAAATGCGTTGGGTAATTTTAGGCAAATGCTGGAGGCTGTCGCTAAAAGTGTTTCCATGCAAGTGTATTTAGATAATGCAAGCAGTAAGGCAAGCCCCGCTAACGAAAACTATGCACGCGAATTATTTGAATTACATACTTTAGGAGCAGAACATTATTTGAACCATTTATACAATCGCTGGCGCGAAGTGCCCGGCGCCACAACAGGTATGCCTGAAGGATATATCGATGAGGATGTATACGAAGCAGCTCGTGCTTTTACCGGGTGGACGATAGCCGACGGCGCAGATGATTGGAAAGGAGGCCGCTTCCCGAATAATGGAGAATTCTATTATTTCGAACAATGGCACGATAATTATCAAAAAAGAATTTTAGGGGTAGAGTTTAGTCCTAACCAACCACCTTTAGCCGACGGAAAAAAAGTGTTAGATATTCTAGCAGCACATCCCGGAACCGCTAAGTTTATTTGTAGAAAATTATGTACCCGATTGGTATCCGATACACCAAGTGAGCAATTGATCGAAAAAGCGGCAAGGGAGTGGATGTTATACGTAAACAAACCCGATCAAATTGCGCATGTTGTACAATTCATCGCATTATCGGAAGAGTGTAAACTTACCTGGGGTAAAAAATTAAAGCGACCATTAGAGTTAGTGATTTCGGCGTGTAGGGCTGTAAATGCAGATATTATTCCGAACGATAATTTAATGTGGAGTTTATTACAAATGGGGCAGCAACCTTTCGCATGGCCAACTCCTACAGGCTACCCCGATCATTCAGAGTATTGGATCAATTCAGAAATGTTACTCAGAAGATGGAATTTCCCAATTAATATGCTCAATCATAGTTGGCATAATTATGCTTATCATGAGGTAGGTGATAAAACACCTGACTCATTAAAAACGTATAGAGAGATTACGGAGTTTTGGATGAAAAAAATATTAGGCTACTTACCAGATGCAGATATTGTTCAGTCGATGGCGGTACATTTAGCTGATGGAGGAAAGCCGGATAATGAAAATAGATTAAGAGGTCCGTTCAGGAAAGAAAAAATTGCGTGGTTGATCAGCGGTATTTTATTGTTACCCGATTTTCAGGTTAGATAATATGCAAAGAAGAGACTTTATACAAACATGTAGTTCAGCAACCGCGGGTATGTTACTCACGGGGATTAGCGGTTTGGCATTAAAAAATAATGATCTGCAAACGGGAGAATTATTTGTATTAGTTTTTTTACGCGGAGGTTGTGATGGTTTACAATTAGTGGCACCGGTAAATGACCGGCATTATTTTGCCGACAGAGAACAGGCACTTCGCGTTACTGAAAGTGGCGAAAATGCAGGCTTATTACTAAAAAATGGATTGGGACAAACGGATTTCCGATTACATGCGTCGGCAGCACAATTGAAAGAATTATATGATGCCGATCAGTTAGCTATTATTCATTCATGCGGATTAACAAATGGCACCAGAAGTCATTTTGATGCTCAAGACATGATCGAAAAAGGGATTCAAAAGAAGCAACCAATTAATGAAGGTTGGTTAGCGCGTTATTTGAATACGATCAATAATAAATCCAATTTCACGGCCATAGCTGCCGGCGCTGCAATGCCGCTTTCTTTATGGGGCGCACCAACAGCCGTGTCTGTTAATAATCTGGGAGATTTTGCCTTACAGGCAGATGGTCATTTTAATAATATTATTCGCAAAGCATACAATGATCCTTTAGGTTCGGCACTTGGTAAAACAGCCTTACAAACTTTTTACACCATTGATATGCTTCAGAAGAAAATTCCACGTAGGGGTAACGGAGAAGCAATTGATTATAAACCGGATAGAGATGCACAATATATGGACGACGATTTTGGAAAGTCGATGAAGAATATTGCACAGCTCATTAAGCTGGATATTGGGTTACACGTAGCTACAGTAGATTATGGCGGTTGGGATACGCATGAATACCAAGCCTATCGGTTCCCCGGATTAGTGAAAAGTTTGTCTCAAAATTTGCATGCATTTTATAATGATCTAGATCGCTATCATGGGCGTTTAACTGTACTTGTTATGAGTGAGTTTGGAAGAAGGATAAAATCCAATAAAAGTAATGGCACCGATCATGGTTATGGTAATGCCATGATGGTGATGGGGGGTAATGTAAAAGGCGGAAAAATGTACGGCGATTGGAAAGGGCTTGCAACAGAGGCATTGGATAATGGAGTAGATCTGGCCGTTACTACCGATTATCGAACTATTTTACAAGAAATATTAACCAAAAGAATGGGGGCCAGTGCCAGCTTGGATTATATTCTGCCGGGGTTTAAGGGTAAGGAGGGATTAGGGTTTATTTAGATTCCAGATTCCAGATTGAAGATTATATAAGCGAAGGTTTCTCTTCATTAACGCGTCTAACTATAAAATTACTATTATGAAAATCCTTTCATTGATATCCGTTATGGCTCTCGCAACGATTACCATAGTTAGCGTTAGTTGCAAGAAATCTAGTAGCACATCAACTTCTTCAGGTACATCCACTGTAGTGGGTACCGGGGTGCCTGATGTATATACTAAGATATATGGAGCTACCAGTATCACGGTCGATGCCTCTTATGTTTATATTAAAGTAACGGGTGCACCCGATCATAAAAGTGTATACTATGCTACCACGAATAGTTTGTACGAAGCTTTTAGTGGTACTACATTTGGTGGTAATACTTTTAGTAAAAACCCTAATTCTATCAGTGCGCAAAACTATACTTTTAAGATTCCCCTGAATCCAACTAAGGCAGCTACTTCAGCAGCAACACCATTAGGACCCATTGGCGTTGCTTTAAACGGCGTTCCGTTCTTTAATCAATACGCTGGCCCCAGTCAGCCCTTAACAAACGAAGTAGTTTCTTTTGATCAGTATTGGGGGCATCCTGCACAAAGTGGAGATTATCATTATCATGTTGAGCCCTTGTATTTAACCATGGTAAAAGCATCTAAGAGCGCATTATTAGGATTTTTATTGGATGGTTTTCCGGTGTATGGTCCAACTGAAAATGGTGCTACTGTTACGAATAGTAATTTAGACGCGCTACATGGCCATTCACATGCTACAACAGAATATCCCAATGGCATTTACCATTATCATATTACTTCAACTGATCCTTATATCAATGGTAGCGGATTTTATGGTACGGCAGGTACGGTTTCAAGGTAGTATCATTTGTTTGATAATACTGTTAATGTCGGCTTGTACAAATACTGTTGAGCCAGCTTTTAGATTTGAAAAGTTTAATAGCGCTTCTATTAAACCTGTTATACAAAATGGTATTTTGGTTTGGAATGCTAAACCCTTTACAGGCATTATTTATTCCTTAGACTCCCGTACCAGAGATACTATCGAAATAGTATGTTTTAAAAAGGGGAGAGAAGAAGGCGAATGGAAGCAATTTTATCCAGGTGGTAAATGGAAAGAGCAACGTTTTTTTAAAGATGGAAAGAAAGTTGGAAAATTAGCCAGTTGGTGGCCAAACGGAAATAAAAAATGGGAGTATTATTTTGAGGATGGAGAATATCAAGGAGAATGTAAAGAGTGGAATCCGCAGGGATTATTGGTAAAGAGAATGAATTACCATAAAGGCTATGAAGAAGGGCTTCAGCAATTTTACTATGATAATGGAAAAGTGAAAGCTAATTATTTTATGAAAGCAGGTAGGCGATATGGTTTATTAGGAACGAAAAACTGTGTAAATGTATCGGATAGTATTTTTAAAAAATTATAGTTGGCTATTACTTATCATATTGTTTGCTTGTAATACCAAGCAAGAAAGCATTACACATTTGCCCTATTATAATACACCCGATTTTACGCCTCATTTTCTAGCTGCGAGCGAAGCGAAGCAGCGAATCACACATACCATTGCAGCTTTTTCCTTTACCGATCAGCACAATCAAATAATCAATAATCAATCTATTCATAATAAAATTCATGTTGCTAACTTTATATTCACGAGCTGCGGTAGTATTTGTCCAAAAATGACTAATAACCTAAAATTGGTGGATTCGGCATTTGCGAATGATAAAGATGTTGTACTACTCTCTTATTCGGTAACACCCTGGATTGATAGTGTGCCCCGATTGAAGCTATTTGCCGATAATTATAAAATTACCAATCCTAATTGGCATCTGTTAACCGGAAATAAAGCTGCTATTTACACGTTGGCTCGCACCTCTTATTTTGCAGAAGAAGATTTAGGTTTTACAAAAGATAGTACAGAATTCTTGCACACCGAACATACGATGCTGGTAGATCGCTCCGGCCGAATTCGCGGTATTTATAATGGTACCCTTCAACTGGAAATGGAGCAGTTGATAAAAGATATACATGCGTTGAAGAAGGAGGAGTAAACCCCTATTATAGCCAATTTTGTACCTTTGCCCCAATGAAGGCAAAAACCCTTAAAAAAGATAAAGTAAATATTATTACCCTTGGTTGTAGTAAAAATTTGGTGGATAGTGAGGTGCTAAGCGGACAGTTAGCCGCCAATGATATTTCTGTAGTACATGAAAATGCAAAGCTCGATCATAATATCGTAGTAGTGAATACCTGCGGATTTATTGATAAAGCCAAAGAAGAAAGTATCAATACCATTTTAGATCAGGTAGAATTAAAACGGAGAGGCAAGCTCGATAAAGTATATGTTACCGGATGTTTAAGTGAGCGCTATCGGGGCGATCTCGAAGCTGAAATGCCCGAAGTAGATGCCTGGTTTGGTACACTAGAATTACCCTTGATTTTAAAACAGTTTGAGGCTGATTATAAAGCTGAATTATTAGGGGAGCGTTTATTGAGTACCCCTAAACATTACGCTTATCTAAAAATTAGCGAAGGCTGTAACAGAACTTGTTCTTTCTGTGCCATACCCCTAATGCGCGGTCAACATATCAGTAAACCTATTGAGGCCATTGTTGCAGAAGCAGAAGCTCTAGTGCAAAAAGGGGTGAAGGAAATCATGTTGATTGCGCAGGAACTTACTTATTACGGATTAGATATTTATAAGAAGCGTGAACTTCCTCGCTTATTGCATACACTCGCAGATGTAAAAGGGCTTGAATGGATTCGATTACATTATGCCTATCCCAGTAAGTTTCCGTTGGAAATATTAGATGTAATGCGTGAGCGTCCGAATATTTGTAATTACTTGGATATGCCTTTGCAACATGCCAGTGATAATATGCTTAAAGCTATGCGCCGCAATATTACACGAACTGAAATGACGGAACTGATTCATCAAATAAGAGAAAAAGTGCCAGGTATTTGTTTGCGAACTACATTAATAGCAGGCTTCCCGGGAGAAACAGAGGAAGATATTACAGAACTAAAATCATTTTTAGAAGAACATCGTTTTGATAGGGTAGGGATCTTCCAATATTCACATGAAGAGAATACCAGTGCCTATGATTTGGTTGATGATGTGCCTGCCGACATAAAAGCCGAGCGTGCCCAAGAAGTGATGGAAGTACAGCAAGAAATTAGTTACGAAAAGAATCAAGAAAAAGTAGGTAAAATTTTCAAAGTCATCATCGATAAAAAAGAAGCGGGCAGGTATTTAGGCAGAACAGAATTTGATAGTGTGGAAGTAGATAATGAAGTGGTTATCCACTCTACCAAAAAACTACCCATCGGCGAATTCGTGAACGTAAAAATTACCAAAGCTTACGATTATGATTTGGAAGGGGAGGTGGTTTAAATTAGTTGTAAATATGTATACTAAGTGAAGCTGATTAATTAACCGCCACTTTTAGATTAATTCAAGATCTTCTATTTTATCGACGTGTTTCACAGTGGATGTAGTAATTAGGTAAACGTTGGTTTATTGCTTTTCTATTATTCGTAATTGTCTCTAGTTGCTTTTTTGTAGCTTTTGTTCAGATGGCAATTTTTTACGATTTTAAGTATTTGGTCAATTCTATATACAACTGTACTTCCATAGCATAGAGGTACTTAATTTCAAATAAACACAAAAGAAAATAGGCTTTTATAAGCCCCAAGCTTCGACCTTACTCCTTACACCCTATACCTTCCTAAAGCTTAAACCCTAAGGTAACCATTACTGTTCCGGCACTGCCGGTTTGATTGGCAAAAGTGTTGGCTTTATCTGCTAAACGGTAGGCAAATACCGCATCTTTATTCATTACATGAGAATAAGTAAGGTCTATGAACATGCCCTTGTTTCTATATCCTAAACCCCCGGATAATACGGTTCTGCTGGCTTTAATAGCTGCATCTGCATAAGGACTTCCATAATAAGCACCGCCGGCACGTACCATAAATGTTTTAAACTTTAATTCACCACCTAGCTTTATATTAATATTTCCTCTGTATATATCTTTTACGGTACTGTTCAAATTACTATAATAGTCTCGTAAGACACTGTTATTTAAATTTTCACTGGCAGGCTGAAAACGCGCGGCTCTGTAATTTACATATTCAACATCTGCACTTATAAACGCTCTTTGTCTACGTATATCTTTTGTTTCTCTAAAAACATAACTAGCACTAGCAATCATACGCCAGGGCGTTGTTACATTATATTTTCTTTCTCCCGCATTACCACTGTTCAATGCATCACTCGTTGCCTTTCTGAGTCCTGCATAATTCTCTGTGTTAGCAACGATAGAAGAGCGAATTTTATCTACATAAGCCATAAACTGTGGGGTATGAAAAGCAAAGCCTAATCGAATATATTCAGCCGGTTTATAAATAGCTCCCAACTTTGCACCTATACCAATCGCATTAGATGTAAATGTTTCTCTGTATTCAAAGAAACTGAATTCATTGGCAGGGTTTGTGGTGGCATCTTTTTCACTGTAAAATAATTCTCTACTATACTTAACAATCGGTATCGTTAAACTTCCTCCTACATATAATTTATCGGCCATATTGCCCGCAAAACCCAGCGCTATTTCATGATAACCACCACTTGTTCTGGCATCATAAATTTGATAAGTACCCGTTGAAATCGGTACTAAACTTTGATAGCCAATAACAGAACCATTCGGTGCTGCTAATGTATCTACCAAAAAAGTTCTGAATGCCAATGATGATCCAAAAATATAATTACTCAAGGCCGCATTTGTATCGGCTCTATCTCTGGTAAGCTCTTCTAAATATTGTTCTGTAAAAGAACTGTAATTATTAAAGCCTCTGAACTGAACGCGATTATTATAATTGGCAATCTGATTTACGGAAATGGCAAAAGCAGAGCTTGTCCACTTACTCTGTCCTTTGTTAGTACCTGCGAGTACAAATCCTGAAGTGCCATATCCAAATCCGTTATTTTTTGCCGTGGAATCGGTACCTCTGTAATTGAATTTATTGTTGTTGAAAAGAAAGCCCGGTGATAAAACAAATTCTTTATTCTTGTACAACCCAATACCGGCGGGGTTTATATGGTTAGCGCTAATATCACCACCCAAAGATCCCATCACCCCTCCAATAGCCATAACACGGGCGGTACCTTGTTGTGTAAACCAAGCTGTTCGTAATGCCTCATCGGGGTTTTGTGCTATTGCACTAATACCTAGGATAGCAGATATGGAAAGAAGAAATATTTTTTTCATGTAGGTAATAATTTACCGTGCTGATGTATTCGATCAACAAAAAATAAAGAATAAATGGTAATGATTATTGTCGACCACCTCTACCGCTACTGGCACTGCTTCCTGAGCTGTGATATCCACCACTGGAACCACCGGCGCTACTGCTCATGCCTGAATTGCTAGAAGAACTGGAAGAGAAAGTTCTTGCACCCCGATCATAGCTTGATGGATAGCTTCCATTGGTATTGCTATTACCGTTGCTAAATACCCTTCTTACCAGGTTACCGAAATTATTATTGTTGCCACCCTGAGTGCCTGGTGCATACCAGCTATCTTTCCCGCCGGAATAGTTATTTCCATTGTTATAAGTTCTGTTTCTGTATGCAGTTAAATTAGCTCCTGCATTTACACCCGGAGTAATAAGTTTAGGATTTACATATCCGATTACAGAATAAAAAGGACTATTATAAACAGGGCTACCCCAAATGCCGGGGCCATAAGGATTGGGGCACCAGGTATTCCATGCATTAATTCCAAAGCCCAAATTCCAGCCCGGATTCCAGCCTATATTCCAGGGGTTATACCCAACCGCCCAGGGATCATTCCATCCCCAACCATGGGTAAGTGTATTTACACCAATAGGAGAGAATCCATAACGCATATCGTTCCAATAGGAAAAATTATCTAGGCTACTCCATCTGTTGTAATTCGAAACACGCATGCGTAAATAATTATCATCCATAGTGCTAACATATTGCTGATATTCCTCTGCATCTCGATCATATTTTCGCTGTTCTGAAGCAGTTATTTCTTGTCCGGGTGAATAGTACAAATCATCCGGTGTTTGCTGACTTTTGTAAATGGAATTACATCCAACAAAACTTGTTGATGCAACAGAAAGGATGAGGAGCATTTTTTTCATAATCTGCATGTTAAGGTTAGCAACTTTTGATACCCGAAGTTACAGTACATTTGCTGCATTACAACTTCCTGTTTTTAAGCGTCAAAATGCATGCCAACTAACAGTTGTTCGTAAAATTTAGGAAATTTTAATTTATGGGTAAAGTCATTACATCGAAAGAGCAGGATTATTCACAATGGTATAACGATTTGATTCTCAAGGGCGGATTAGCCGATTATAGTGCTGTAAGGGGCTGTATGGTTATTAAACCCTACGGTTTTGCGCTATGGGAGAACATGAGAGATGTACTGGATAGGATGTTTAAAGAAACAGGGCATCAAAATGCATACTTCCCCCTATTCGTGCCTAAAAGCCTTTTTGAGGCGGAAGAAAAGAATGCGGAAGGCTTTGCTAAAGAATGTGCGGTTGTAACGCATTATCGATTAAAAAGCGATCCTGAAAACAAAGGCAAACTTATTGTTGACCCAGAAGCTAAATTAGAAGAGGAATTGGTTGTTCGTCCAACCAGTGAAGCCATTATTTGGAACACGTATAAAGGTTGGATTCAATCTTACCGTGATCTTCCTATTTTAGTAAACCAATGGGCCAATGTGGTTCGTTGGGAAATGCGTACCCGTTTATTTTTACGCACAGCCGAATTTTTATGGCAAGAGGGGCATACGGCTCATGCAACGGCCAAAGAAGCTATTGCCGAAACAAAACAAATGCTAGATGTTTACGCCGACTTTGTAGAGAACTGGATGGCTGTTCCCGTAATTAAAGGTGTAAAAACACCTAATGAACGTTTTGCCGGAGCGGAAGATACTTATTGCATTGAGGCATTGATGCAAGATGGTAAGGCATTACAAGCAGGTACTTCGCATTTTCTCGGACAAAATTTCGCCAAAGCATTCGATGTGAAATTCTCAGATAATAATAATCAATTGGATTATGTATGGGCTACCAGTTGGGGTGTGAGTACTCGGTTAATTGGCGGATTGGTAATGGCACATAGCGATGATGACGGTCTTATTCTTCCTCCTAAAATAGCACCCTTACAAGTGGTGATAGTTCCTATTTATAAGAGTGATGAGCAAAAAGGAGCAATCAGTAATGAAGTACATATACTGGTAAAAAAACTAAAAGCACTGGGCATCCGTGTAAAATATGATGATAGTGATAATAATCGTCCGGGTTGGAAATTCGCGGAATATGAATTGAAGGGTGTGCCTGTGCGTGTTGCTATCGGTGCGCGCGATCTGGAAAATAATGTGGTTGAAATTGCACGAAGAGATACCAAAGAAAAAAATACCGTTCCACTTACAGGAGTAGAATTTTATATCCAAACATTATTGGAAGAAATTCAATTACACATGTTCAATAAGGCCAAAGCTTTTAGGGATGAACATATTACCCGGGCGAATCATTGGAATGAATTTCTTCATATCTTAGATACAAAAGCTGGCTTCGTATCTGCTCATTGGGATGGTACCGCAGAAACGGAAGAAAAGATAAAGGAATTGAGTAAGGCTACCATACGTTGTATACCCCTTCATAATGAACAGGAAGAAGGAGTATGTATACTTACTGGTAAACCTTCTAAGGAGAGGGTGCTTTTTGCAAGAGCTTATTGATTTACTAACCACTATGCACTAACCACTAACCACTGACTAATACCATGGATTACCAAAACTACCAACTCGCCTACAAAGGAAACGGGCTCGATTATTTTCGGATCATGCTTGTTAACTTCATTCTTACTATTATAACATTTGGTTTGTACTACCCCTGGGCCAAAGCTCGCACCCTACAGTATATGTATAGCCAAACTACTTTTCAAAACCAGCCTTTTGTTTTTACAGGTACCGGTAATCAGATGTTTAAAGGGTTTATCAAAGCATTTGCTATCATTTTCTTAGCGTATTCACTCGTATTTATTGGTGTGATGTCTAATTTAAAATTAGCAGAGTTAGCCTTGTTAGTTTTTTATGCAATATTGTTAGTGCTCATGCCACTAGCCATCCACGGTTCTTATCGTTACCGTTTTGCAAAAACCGTGTGGAGTGGAATAAGATTTGGATATACCGGAGATCGTTGGGCGCTTGTTAGGATGTTTTTTAAAGGTATTTTTTTCACGATCATCACATTAGGTTTTTACCTTCCTTGGTTTCATATGAACCTGCGTAGATACTTGTTGTGTAATGTACGGATAGGAAATGCACGGTTCGCTTATAAAGGAGAAGGTGCCGAATATTTTTGGCTTAACCTTAAGGGATATTTTTTAACGATCCTCACTCTTGGTATTTATTCTTTCTGGTGGCAGAAAGAACTCTTTGCTTATTTCGTAGATAACTTGGCACTTACAAAAGATGATGAAATCATGCTGTGTAAATCAACTGCTACAGGCGGTGATTTCGCCAAACTCATTATCGTTAATGTTTTATTATTAATATTCACATTGGGTATTGCCACTCCTTGGGTAGTTACCAGAACACTAACTTTCGTAATGGATCATATTGCCTTAGATGGGGTTATCAATTTTGATCAACTGCGTCAAGATCAGGAAGATTTTAGTGATGCTACCGGTGAGGACCTCTCAGATTTTTTTGACTTCGGATTTATTATCTAATGAATAGTGCTGCAATACCTTTATACTATGATGGAAAAACATCAGCCGGACAACCAGTTGACATTATTACTCATGAAAAAGAAATGGAATTCCATTTTACATTTCCTGAAAATGGATTTCATGTTGTAAAAGAACCCATTACCATAAACTATACAGGATGTACAACGGCTCATGTAGCAGAACATCTATATGTTTATATCAACGGATCGGGTGCCGAGTATCTGGCCATTCCATTCACCCATCCTTCTTATCTTACTATTAGAGATAATATCATACACGCAAACCCTTCTTGGTTTGGAAGGCTCATGAATATGCATGTGGGAGTTTTGGCTTTTGTGTTTGTAATGCTTTTAGTGGGAGGGTATTTTGCTATTGCTAATGTTGTTCCATGGGTGGGATTGAAAATTATTTCTCCTTCGCAGGAAAAACTAATGGGTGATAAATTATTTCAAGCTTTTGTAGATATCGGAGAAACAGATTCACAAAAAACAAGATTGGTAAACGAGGTTGCTCATGCATTAGAACTGAGTAAAACATATAACATTCAGGTTACTGTATTACAAAATAAAGAGGTGAACGCCTTTGCACTACCCGGTGGTAGAATAGTAGTATATACGGGTATTTTAAAATCGATGAAGTCGGGTGATGAGTTAGCCGCTTTATTGGCTCATGAAGCCAGTCATATTAATAAAAGACATAGTCTTCGTTCTTTATTGCGCAGCTCAGCAGTTGCGATATTAATTTCAGTAGCCTTGAATGATGCATCGGGGATTGCCTCCGTGTTAGTAGAGAATGCAGAAACATTAAGAAATCTCGGTTACTCAAGAAATTTAGAAAGAGAGGCCGATGCATCCGGTATGCAGTTATTGCTAGATAATCATATTGACCCCATTGCTATGCGTAATTTGATGCTACGCTTACAAGAGGCATATGGTAAGGCTCCGGATATGATTGCTTTCCTTAGTACACACCCTGCAACGCAGGAGAGAATTGATAATGCAAATGCCTTTGCAAAAAAATACAGATCCCGCGAATACGCTGTAAATGCCGTTGTATCAAAAAACTGGGATCTTATAAAAAACTAATGCGACAAAAACCGATACACCCTTCATTGCAATCTTTTTTGGAGGGAGAAGTAATACTGATCGATAAACCTTTAGGTTGGACTTCCTTTGACGTGGTTAGAAAAATAAGGAATCTCACCAAAGTGATAAAAGTGGGTCATGCCGGAACATTAGATCCACTCGCAACCGGATTACTCATTGTATGCACCGGTAAGTTTACCAAGAAAATAAATGAGTATATGGGTATGCCTAAAACCTATACCGGAACTTTTACTATTGGTGCCACTACGCCTACCTATGATCTGGAATCGGAACCGATAAACTTTAAAACTATTGATACCATTTCAGCCTCACAAATACATCAAACTACGCAACAGTTCACTGGAGATCTTTTACAAATACCACCAATCCACTCAGCCATAAAGCGCGAGGGTAAACCGGTGTATTTAGCTGCTCGTAAAGGAGAGGATGTGATCTTAGAACCCAGACCGATAACTATTTACGATTTCGCTATCACAGATATTCAATTACCGGTACTTCATTTTTTAGTTCGTTGCTCTACCGGTACTTATATCAGAAGCTTAGCACATGATTTTGGTCAGGCACTTGGTACCGGAGCGTATATGAGTAGTTTAAGAAGAACCCATATAGGAGCGTTCGATGTGAACGATGCCTATAGCATGGACGCTTTTGAAGCAAAGATACAATCACTTATTTCTTTAGAAGGGTAGGCCAATACCTAATTGCAATGCATAGTTTCTGATTTGAACACCATTGGCTCTGGTATCCGTCCAATTAAAATCTTTAACACTCATCCATCCACCATTAGCAGCTCTAAGCGGATCTTTAACCTTATAGGCAAAATCTAAGCGAATCAGAAAATACGACAAATCAAATCGTAGCCCGGTGCCCGCACCAATAGCAATATCTCTACCCAAATTTTTAAATGAGAAACGAGAGTCGGGATCACTGGCAGATGCTATTTTTCTAACATTCCATATATTACCAATATCTGTATATACCGCACTGGCAATTTTAAATCCACCAATGGAAGCTAAATGAAAACGATATTCCAGATTCACTTCTAATTGCAAATCGCCGAAACGATCTCTAAATGAATTTAATGCTGGATCTTGCTCACTGATATTAGAACTTCCTAAACCAAGCTGGCGAAGAACCCATGCCCGCATACTATTCGGACCACCGGCAGAAAACTGTTTAAAGAAGGGCAGGGTAGGACCAATTATACTATCTCCCCCATAATTAATGCCGATACCACCGAAAGCTCTATAAGCTAATTCGTTGTTTCCTATTTTTAATGAACGCCTGTATTCAGCTTGTGTTTTTAAGTACCGGTATATATTACCTTTCAAACCGGGAACGAAACCGAATAAACCTCCCGCCTCCTCTACACCAACACTATAATAATTACTCGCATTAGGATTCCGATTACTAACGGTTGTTTTTATCCACGAAAAACTTTGGCTTACAATATTTCCCTCATTGAAAGAAGCTCGCAAAAATGGGTTGTTTTGTATTAGATTTTTAAGCGAATCCAATTTATCGATCGCGTATAATTCAATGTTTAAAGGCTTGTACAAGAAAAGGTTATTACCTTTTTTCCATTCATAACCAAAACTAGTGGTAAAAGAACGGAGTACATAAAAGGTTTTTCTTTCAACATAACCAGCATTGATAGCCCAAAGAGTTCTCTTATTGTCGATTTTATCAATGGCCGACCATTTCCCAAAGGGTTGAATAATTCTAGGGAAAATAAGCGTATGTCCGGCGTTAATTGTAAAAGTTTGGAAAAGACTTGATTGTTGATTTTTATTTGCGCTTAATAAATTTAGTTCCACCCCTGTTCTAAAATTTACCACCGATTGAATAGCGCTTCTCCAAACATTTCTGTTTGTATTTGAAAAATTGGTAGAAATACCTAATAGGTTACCAATACCAAAGTCGGCCGTATTTCTGCTTGCTTCAAGATCAACTGCAAAACTTTGTTTTTTAGCAGGTATCATAAAGAAATACAGGTCTATACTATCCCTACCTCTAATTACAGATTTGATATCTACTGCTTGCCAGGCACCTAGTTGAGAAAGGGCATTAGCACTTTTATAGAATTTCGTATCGCTGAATAAATCGCCCCTTTTAAAATAAGTATTTTCTTTCATGGGCTTGTAGGTGAATAAACCCTGTTTATCCCGAATAATAATTTCTTTATATTTTTTTTCTCTTTCAAATCGTTGAAAGAGCAAGCTATCTTGGGTATCTGTTAGTCGGATTTCAGGATAATAAATGAGGTTTGCAATTTTATACTGAAATAAACGAGAAGAATCAGGATTTTCTCTTCGTAAAATAGCAATATCCCAGGTAGGGCTCTCTTTTTTTGATTTAGCTAGTTCTGTTAATAATCGTGCTTGCTCGAAAGGGTCTAATGTTAGTCGTAAAAATTTTTGATCGGTAGAGTCGATATAAGCATATATATCTTCTCTGGTAAGCTTATAGAACCCATTATTACGATATATTTTCAACAAACGATCTAGCTCACCATTAATAAGCTGTTTGGAATAAGGCGTGTTTTTGTTAAGGGCTGTTCCCTTCTCGTTCTCTTTTGTGAGACTATTTAATATTGTATCCTTTAAATCAAAGGATACAGAGTCTATTCTTACAAATTTTCCGGGCTCAATCTTTATTTCAATTTTGGCACGATATTGATCACGTACCGTATCTATGGTAACTGTATGTTTTAAAATGGCATTATAGTACCCAAGGGATTGTAGATAAGCATTCATAAATTGCTTCGTTCTGGTAATATTTGCCGTATCGAAAGTAGGTGGGTTCTTGATCTTGTATCTGATTCCATATTGCTGTACTCTCGGCGCTTTTAAACTATCATCCCAATAAGTATTCAATTGGGTGGTAAGCTGATTTTTTGCATCTTTGGATAAATCAGAACTAATTATTCTAACTGTATTTTCGAAAACAAAGGCTTTACGAAGAGGATAGTTTCTTACTACGGTTCTTTTTTCGGACGTGCAAGAAGTAAAAAAAATGATGCCTACCCATGCCAAAAGGCTGATAAAACCATGATTAGTACTTTTTTTAAAATGCATAGCAATGATAAGCAAGAATGAGGCCAAATATATTCAATCTTTATTCCAGAAAAAACAAAGAGATATATTGGGTGTATTTGTTGCGGAAGGAGTGAAACTGGCACACGAACTTATTCAATCGGGGATTGATATAGAGCAAATTTATGCAACAGAAGATTGGGAGCCTGAAATTCCTGCACCCATACCTATACAAAGGGTTTCAGCTATTGAGCTGTCAAAAATAAGCGGCTTACAAACTCCTAATAAAGTATTGGTAATAGCGAAAAAGCCTAGTTATTCCTTCAAAGGAATACCTGAGAAAAGTTTTTCTCTCGCGCTGGATGGAATTCAAGACCCCGGTAATTTAGGTACATTGATACGTATTGCAGATTGGTTCGGCATAACAACAATAATTGCCAGTGAGGATACGGCGGATTGTTATAATCCGAAAGTAGTACAAGCTACTATGGGGTCTATTACTCGCGTACAAATAGTATATACCGATATCAGCAAGGCTTTGGCAAACACCCATGTGCCCAGTTTTGGGGCTTTATTAGAAGGTAAAAACATGAATACATTTACACCTGTAAAGGAAGGGGTATTAGTTATCGGTAATGAATCTAAAGGTATCCGAAAAGAAGTGGTAGAACAGATTCAACATGCCATTCATATTCCTCGAAGAGGGCAAGCTGAGTCTTTAAATGCTGCCGTTGCAGCAGGTATACTCATATCCCATTTATACAAATAATTATCTGAATTGTAAAGCCTGAAGCGGGCTTATTCTCTTGATTAATAAAACCGGAATCAATAAAACAGTATAGCAGGTAAAAATAGTAGCGATACATATCAATAATACCTGCCACCAAATAATTAATACCGGTGCCTGGGTTACATAATAGGAGCTCTCATCTAATGTAATAAAACCGGTGTATTGTTGTAATAAGCATAATCCAACCCCTAAAATAAACCCACCTAAAACGCCACGAATTGCTATATAGCCGGCATAGTACAAGAATATCCGCATGATTGAATGATCCCTTGCACCAATAGCTTTCAGTAAACCGATCATTTTTGTTCTTTCTAAAATAAGGATCAATAAACAAGTAATCATATTGATTATAGCAACAACTCCCATAATGATAAATACTACTATTCTATTTACATTTTGAATGGATAGCCAATCGAAAATATTCGGATATATAGAACGGATAGTTCTACTCATCCATTGTACCGGTAAATCGTTTAATAAGGTATTATTGAGTGAATCAAGTTGATTTGTTTCTTTAGCGAAAACCTCATAACCACCTATTTGAGAGGACTGCCAACTATTCATTTGCTGAATTAAACGAATGTCTGCAATACAAAACAATTTATCGTATTCTTCGATTCCTGTTTTATACATACCGCTAACACGGAGTTTTCGATAGGTACGCGCACCTGTTTCATTGGTAATGAAATATAATTTAATGGTATCGGATAACTTAATATTGAGTTGTTTGGCAAGCTGAACGGAAACAATAATTTCTTTACTATAACCACTATCGGGAAAAGAAAGCCATTTACCGGATTGCATATAAGGTTCAAGAGCTGCTGTATGATATGTTGGATCTACTCCTTTTAATAGAATACCTTCTATGTTGTTCAACTTATCTATAACTGCGGATTTAGTAGCATAGGGCTGAAAATAGGCTAATTCCGAATGTTGAAGCAAGGCTTTTTCAACGATGGTATCTTTTTGAATTGGCTGTTCTTCAGAAACGATAGATTTATTCGGTTCATAGTGTTGTACCCGAATATGCCCCCAGAAAGCATAAATCTTTTGGGATACCGACGATTGAAAACCATTTACAAAACATACAGTAATGATCATAGCGGCCACACCAATAGCTGTAGCGCCGGCAGAAAGCCGTATGATAAAGCCGGAAAAAGCGGAGGGACTGCCATTTGCTAATTTTCGGGCAATAAATAGAGATGTGTTCAAATGGCATTATTTTAGCTATTCAAAGCTAAGGCTACAAAACAATACAACAAACAGGATTCATGATTAAGTATCTTTTTCTTTTCTTTTTTATAGGCTTCTTAGGCCATTTGAATGCCCAAAGAGAACCCGATAAACTGTATAGTACTACTGTTAAAACCGTGAAATTATTCCCGCAGAATAATCAGCTTGCACTACCTATCATAAACCTAAATAGTGGAGATCAACTAGAGTTACATTTTGACGATCTGGCTGCTATTCCGGCTAACTATTATTATACCTATCAATTATGCAATGCCGATTGGAGCGAGGCGCAATGGAGTCCTTTCGATTACATACGCGGATTTCAGCAGAATAGAATCAATACCTATCGGGTAGCATCCATTACCCGCATACCTTATGTGCATTATCAAGCGCTTTTGCCTGAACGAAACGCCATGCCATCACGAAGCGGGAACTATTTATTAAAAGTGTACAAAGATGCGGATACATCGAAATTGATTTTCACGAAAAGATTTTTTGTAGTAGATAATAATAGCATTATTGCGGCAAGGGTTGAGCAACCATTCGATAATCAGCTGATGCGCACACACCAAAAAATTCAATTGGCCATAGACGTGCAGGGACTTAATGCATTTAGTCCACAACAATTCAACACGGTAATACTACAAAATGGAAGATGGGATAATGCGGTAAAAAATATTCAACCCAGTTTTATACGAGGTAATGTTTTAGAATTTAATCCGGAGTTAGATTGTATTTTCCCTGCGGGAAAAGAATATCGTTGGGCCGATTTAAGAAGTTTTCGTTTTGAGAGTGATCGTGTAGAAAAAATAGATCAAACCACATTACCTGTGGAAGTATTGATACGCCCGGATATCGTAAGAAGTAGTTTGCGTTATTTGTTTTATCGGGATCAAAATGGTTTTAGCAATATCAGTAGTTCAGAGTCGCTAAACCCTTGGTGGCAAACCGAGTATGGCTGGGTTACATTTCGTTTTCAACCGGATAAAGGGTTGCCATTGGTAGGTAAAAACGTCTATATATTGGGTGAGTTCACCGGTAATCAAATAAATGACACTTCACTCATGAAGTTTGATGCCGAAACAGGTATGTATACTAAAAAGATTTTTTTAAAAAATGGATATTATAACTATCAGTACGTAACCCAAGAGGCGAAAGGAGTGAAGCAAAAGTCTGATCCTGCTTTGACAGAAGGCAATTATTGGGAAACAGAAAATGAGTATAGTATTTTCTTTTATTATCGTCCTTTTGGTGCCAGGCATGATGAGTTAATAGGGTATAGGTTGGTGAGGAATGGATTGTAAGGTGTAAGGTATAAGGTATAAGGAGGAAGATGTAGGGCTGAGGACTATAGACATTCTACTGTCTACAGTCTACGGTCTATCGTCTAAAATGATATCTTACCCTCAATACCGTTGCTGCTAACAAAAGCAATACACAAAACTCAGAGAAGAATTTTTCAGGATCCAACCAATCAACCGGTCGATCTTTAAGTAAGGGGTCCATTAATAGCCCATGAATTAAAAAAGATATAGCAAATACATAAGCCAGTAAATGGATGTTTTTCCAAATACGAAATCGCAAATTGTTTTTTATAAACTTTTGAGAAGTGAGCAATAGGAATAGAAAACCAATACTGCCTATAGTGCCTAATAATATTATTTGGGGTTGATGATTAAAATGAAGCGGGTTCCATAATTGTGAAAAAGTGAATCCTGCCTGCTTATCTAACAATAAAAAAAATACATGTAAAAAAACGGCACTTACAGCTGTATAAGCCGTAAAATTATGGATAGTTAGGAGTGGGTATTTATTTACAATAGGGGGTAATTTTTTCCAATAACTTGTTTTTTTGATGCCCGTACTCATAAACATGCCGATGATAAAGTTGAGTGTAAGTGCACCGTAGGCCACTAATCCGAATGATCCTGAAACATCCAAAAAGCTGAATTCAAACATATTTAACAAAGTTTTTAACGTTTGCAATATACTTCAAAGCCTTATTTTAAGGCATTTCTATCTTATTAATTAGGCTGCTAAGCTCATAATGTGTACCTTTACATCTTATTAAATTTTTATTTGAATGGAAACACAAGTTCAGGGAACTGTAAAGTTCTTCAACGAAGAAAAAGGCTACGGCTTTATTAAGCACGATGAGTCTGGCAAAGAAACTTTCGTACACGCAAACGGATTAGTTGATCAAATTGAGGCGAACGATCGCGTAGTATTTGATGTACAGGAAGGCCGCAAAGGATTGAATGCAGTTAATGTAAAACGTATTAGTTAAGCTTAACCTCATACTTTGTTTAAAGCCATTCGCCAAAAGCGGATGGCTTTAATTTTTCAAATAAGTTATCTTTGACCCTTTAATTTAAGTCATGTCTGTAACATACCAGCAACTTGTAGAAACAACGGCTTTTATACGCACTCGTATCCATACAGAAGCTACGATAGGAATCATCTTAGGAAGCGGATTGGGAAATTTAGCAACTGAGATCAAAACGGAGATAGCTATTCCCTATAGTGAAATCCCACATTTTCCGGTGAGTACTGTAGAGGGCCATGGAGGTAATCTTATTTATGGTGAGCTTAATGGCGTGAAAGTTTGGGTAATGCAGGGTCGATTTCATTATTATGAAGGATACACTGCCCAGCAAGTAGCTTACCCCGTAAGGGCCTTACATATGTTAGGCGTTAAAACTGTATTATTATCTAATGCGGCAGGAGGGGTTAACCCGAATTTTCAAGTAGGGGATCTGATGATCATTAAAGATCATATCAGTTTATTTACCAGTAACCCTTTATTAGGAAAGAATGAGGAAAAACTGGGTACGCGCTTTCCGGATATGAGTGAGCCGTATAGCAAAATACTTATTAAAAAAGTGGAAGCTATCGCCGCAGCACATCAAATCAAATTACATCAAGGAGTTTACCTAGGTGTAACCGGACCAACATTCGAAACCAGGGCCGAATATAAATTGATACGTGCGGTAGGTGGAGACGCCGTAGGTATGAGCACTGTTCAGGAATCTATTGCAGCTATTCATTGTGGTATGGATGTATTTGCCATCAGTGTTATTACCGATCTGGGAATACGCGAAGAAGAAAATACAATTACGCATGAAGAAGTACTGCAAGCAGCCAAAGACGCAGAACCTAAGCTTACGTTATTGTTTAAAGAACTGGTTAAAAATTTGTAGAATTAAAAAGCATCTTCTATATCTACTTGGTAGCTTGTTTGTAGCTTTTTCAGCTATGTCGCAGAGCATTCCCTTTCAGGGTAGGCCGGGTGGTTTTACAAATGGTACTAGTACCAGTGCCAATGCTAAAAAAGATTCATTACAGAAAAGAGATCGTTTTGCTGATTCTATTACTATCTACTATCGGTATTTCGATTCTACTCGTAATAGAATTCTCGATTCTTCTATAAACGATTTTACTACCCGCTTCCCCTTGCCATATACTTATCATACCTTAGGTAATTATGGAACGGCCGCACAGTCTTTGATTTTTCAACCTAATCTCAAAGCGGGCTTCGATCCCGGCTTTCATCAATACGATATCTATAAATTTACTTTAGAGAATACTAAATTTTATCAAACTACAAGGCCATTTACAGAGTTAGCGTATGCCCTTGCATCTAAATCAGAACAGTTGATAGATTTAGTTCACACGCAAAATAGAAAGAGCAACTTCAACTTTGGATTTGAATATCGATTTAGCAGCGCACCGGGTGCATTGAAAAATCAAAATGCCATTCATAATAATTTTCGCTTCACTACCCACTATCAAACTAAGAATCGGAAATATGAAATATTCTTTACCTATTTCTCCAATAAAGCTGCTTCTTCCGAAAACGGAGGATTGGTAGATAAAACAAAGTTAGACAGCTTAGCCTTGAATGATCCCTATGAACTTGAAACCCGTATGGGCAGATCGGGTACTCTTATTAGAAACCCATTCAATACAAATGTTGTTTCCGGTAATATCTATAAAGAAAATACTTTCTTTATTCGCCATCATTTTGATATCGGCAAAAGAGATTCTTTAGTAAAAGACACTATCACCATTCAATTATTTTACCCTCGTTTCAGAATAGAGCACGATTTTCGATATGATAAGTTGGAATATCAGTTCTTGGATAATTTCGCAGACTCTACCAAATACCTTACCTATTTTAATTTCAGTCTACATAAAAAAGCTGATACCTTAAGATATATCGATACTTGGAAAAAGTTTAGTAATACATTCAGTATACTTAGTTTCCCGGATAAAAATAATCAAAGCCAGTTTGTTAAGGCAGGTATTACTATCGAAAATATACATGGTGTTTTCGACACGATTGCTACCACTAACATCTATAACTTTATTGCATCCGGTGAGTATAGAAATCGAACCCGTAACCAAATTTGGGAATTAGAAGCAGCAGGTAAATTATATATCAATGGCTTTAATAGTGGCGATTATCAGGCATTAGCTTCTCTTAAACGACAGTTAGGGAAAAAAGCAGGTTATTTAACGCTAGGCTTTCAAAATGTAAATCGGTCTCCTTCTTTTATACTCAATTCATTAAGCACGTTTCCTCTAAAAAATAGAACCGATTATAATAAAGAAAATATCATTCGCTTATTCGTTAATTATGAAAATCCACGTCAATCATTTCGATTATCAGGCGAATATTTGGGAATCAGTAACTATATGTATTTTGATAGTTTTTTTACAGCTAAACAGGAAGCCACTTTATTCAATGTATTACATATAGCAATAGAGAAGAAAATTAAACTTGCTAAATACTGGAACTGGTATACAGAAGTTCATTTTCAGCAAACAACCGGAAACCCGCCCATCAATATACCTGCTTTGTTAACCAGAAATCGAATTGCCTTCGAAGGGAATTTTTATACCAATCTATTTATTTCTACTGGTTTAGAACTGAGATATCATACACCCTATAAGGCTGATAATTATAGTCCAATGCTTGGACAATACTTCTACCAAAATACATTCACGTTGAATAATCGTCCGGATATTGCTGCTTACCTGCACTTTCGAATCAAGAGTTTTAAGGGATTTATTAGATTGGAAAATCTAAATACTTTGAACATTTCTGAAAAAGGGGTAGGGTTTACGGCGCGTAATTTTGTTTCTCAGGATTATGCCAATACCGGTTTGTGGACAAGAGTGGGCATATGGTGGAATTTTGTGAATTAATTTAGTTTTAATGGTTAACTTTGCATGGTGAAAAAGATTGTACTCATACTTCTTTTGTCTGCATATACGCTTTCCGTTACAGGAACGGGTGTAGCATTCCATTTTTGTATGGGTAAATTTGCCGGTACAAGCTTTTGGCAATCTGCAGATAAACATGATAGCGGCTGTGGAGTTTGCGGGATGGAAAAAAAGAAGAGTAGCTGTTGTAATGACCAACAGGCCTATCTTAAACTAACTACCGATCATCAATTTGTACAAAATGCTACCTTCGATTTTCAGCAGTTTGAGGCAATTCTTCAAAACAATTTTGTAAGCAACATTTCTACCTTTCAGCTTACACCATCTCCCTTATTACCTTATTCCAACGCGCCTCCCAACAAAGGGGCTGTTTCATTAAATATATTGAACCGTGTTTTTTTAATTTAGGATAGATAGTGTAATTCGGTCTTTCTAGAAACATTATCACCTTATTTTAAAAAAACAAAAATGAAAAATATTATTAAGCTAATTATAGCTTTACTCATTGTTGTACCCTCTCAAGCCCAAATTAAAAAAGTTACTTTAGAAGCCAGTGGATTAACCTGTGCCATGTGCTCAAAGGCAGTTTATAATGCATTGTTAAAGGTTCCTTTTGTGGCAGCTGTTAAACCCAATATCCAAGAATCTACTTATGAGATCTCTGTGAAACCCGGTGCTGGTTTCGATCCTGATGCACTTAGCAAAGTAGTGAGTGATGCAGGGTTTTCTGTATCAGGCCTAAAAGCCTTAGTTCAATTTAACGGAGTAAAAATTACAAACGATGAACATGTTTTGAATAGTGGGTTATATATGCATTTTGTAAATGTTACTCCACAACAATTACAGGGTGAAAAACTTATCACTTTCATAGATAAGAATGTAGTGAGTGCAAAAAATTTTAAAAAATATGCTAAACTTACTACCATGAAATGCTATGAAACGGGAGTTATGAGTGCTTGTTGTACAAAAACTGCCGGTACTAATAATGCTCGTGTTATACATGTAACCATATAATTGGGATAAGATGTATAAAATTATATTTCTATTCTTATTTATTCCTGCGCTTTCATCGGCGCAGGAATTATATGTTTTTTCTGAGCCGGCCAGTAATATGCCCTCCCAATCTGTTGGCGTGAGGCAGTCGCTGAAAACGGTATTTGATAATAATACCAGAGATCCATCTTTCAGACACAATACAGATATTATGTTTGGGGTGAATAAAAATCTGATGTTACATGCAGGCTTCGGATTCTCAGATATGTACAGCAAAAGAACACAGTTTGAAAGTGTACGCTTTTATGCCAAGTATCGTTTTTTTTCCCAAGATGCCATAAAAAAACATTTTCGTATGGCAGCTTTTGGAGAAGTATCACATAGTGTGAACAGACCCACCTATGAAGAGTTAAGTGTTGAGGGAGATCAATCCGGTTTTCGATGTGGACTTATTGCCACGCAATTATTACATAAACTTGCATTATCTGCTACGGTTAGTAATATTCAGGTAATGCAAAAAGAGCGATGGAATAAATCCCTCTCAGCGATAGCTCCTTTTCAGGCAATCGATTATAGTTTATCGGCCGGTTATTTAGTACTGCCAAAAACATATACCAGTTATAAGCAAACAAACCTCAATCTATATCTGGAAGTATTAGGGCAGCAAGTAACAGATAGAAAAAGCTATTTCATAGATATAGCACCCGCTGCCCAACTCATTTTTAGCAGTAGCATTAAATTCAATATGGGCTATCGCTGGCAAATAGCAGGTAATGCAAATAGGATGGCTTTAGATGGACTATTTATTAGTGGGGAAATACTCTTTTTAAATGCGCTTCGTAAACAAAGAGAATAAAATGTATCTTTGCACCGTGAAAAAGGCATTAGCCATATTAGCATTAGGGATTTATTTGTTTGGAGCAACCGAAGCGTATCAGTTGCTTAAACTGCCCCTTTTTATCAAGCATTATGTTACGCATAGGGGCGAGAATAATCAACTCAGCGTGGCTGATTTTATTAAAATTCATTATCTAGACCCATTGGTTATAGATGATGATTTTGATCAGGATATGAAATTGCCTTTCAAAACACATGAATCTGATGGTTGTACTATTACAGCTATTAGCTTACCAACAGAAAGAATGGTGATTGATATACCCTTTACCGCCCCTCTGCCTGCCACTAATTTCTTCTTTAGAGAAGTTAATTATTCTTTCGACCATTTACCAACCATTTTTCAGCCTCCCCGATTAGTTTAGCATTGAGGTAATCAAATTTTTCTAATCTTCAGGTATATTTATCTGAATAATTTTTGTTTATGCTAAACAGAATCATTGAATTTTCTGTTCGCAATAAATTGTTAGTAGGTATCGGTACAGTACTGCTAATTATTGCGGGCATTATAGCTTTCACTAAGCTGCCAATAGATGCAGTGCCGGATATAACAGATAATCAAGTATTGGTAATTACTACCACACCCGGCTTAGGCGCTCCGGATGTAGAGCGTTTCGTAACTATACCTGTAGAACAAGCCACCCGTAATATTCCAGGTATTAAAGAACAAAGAAGTTTTTCCCGTTTTGGGTTAAGCCTTGTTACTATTGTATTTAACGATCAAACAGATGTTTACTGGGCTCGGCAACAGGTTAGTGAACGGCTGATACAAGTACAACAAGAAATCCCTAAAGGAATGGGTATGCCGGTACTGGGTCCTGTTACTACAGGGTTAGGAGAAATATTTCAATACGTAGTAAAAGCGAAGACGGGCTATGAAGGAAAATATAGCTTAGCAGAACTACGTACGATACAAGATTGGATTGTACGTAGGCAATTACTGGGTACAAAAGGGGTAGCCGATGTGAGTAGCTTTGGTGGCTCCGTAAAACAATATGAAGTGGCAGTAAGATCTGATCAGCTTAAAAGCATGAAGCTTACTATCGCCGATGTGTTTCATGCACTCGAAGCCAATAATCAAAATACGGGTGGTGCTTATATCGAGAAAGGAGATAACGTATTATTTATTAGAACAGAAGGCTTGGTTGCATCAATCGCCGACATCGAAAATATAGTGATCAAAAGGGTAAATGGCGATATCCCGGTACTTGTAAAGGATATTGCAACGGTAAACTTTGGAGAAGCTATTCGCTATGGGGCAACGGTATATAATAATGAAGGTGAAGTAGCTGGCGCTGTGGTGATGATGCTAAAAGGCGAGAATAGTAATGAGGTTATTAAAAACATCAAAACCAAAATTAAAAAAATCGAAAGCACTTTACCGGAAGGTGTAAAAATCGAAGCTTTTTTAGACCGTACAAAAATGGTAAATAATGCGATCGGTACGGTAAAAACAAATCTTTTAGAAGGTGCTCTGATCGTTATTTTTGTTTTAGTAATATTCTTAGGTAATCTGCGTGCCGGGCTTATTGTAGCATCTGTAATTCCACTTTCTTTATTATTTGCGTTGATTTTAATGAACATGACAGGAACCAGTGGTAACCTCATGAGTTTAGGGGCACTCGATTTCGGATTATTAGTAGATGGGGCAGTAATTATTGTGGAAGCTGTTTTGCATAAATTGAAATTAGATATCCCGGATAATAATTCACATAAGCTAACCCAGGAACAGATGAATAAAGAGGTGCAGAAAAGCGCTTCGGGAATGATGAATGCCGCAGCATTTGGTCAGCTTATTATATTGGTAGTTTACCTGCCAATTCTTTCACTTCAAGGTATCGAAGGTAAAATGTTTCGCCCCATGGCCGAAACGGTTTCTTTTAGCATTATCGGTGCACTTATTCTGTCGATTACTTATGTACCCATGATAAGTGCGCTATCGCTTAGTAAAAAAATTAAGCGGGCAGATACCTTTAGCGATCGATGGATGAACACCCTTTCTATTTGGTATAAAAATATATTGAAAAAAATACTTACCATACCGAAAACCATTGTAGCTATCAATATTGCTTTATTTGGTTTAGCCATTGTAATATTAACAACATTGGGAGGTGAGTTTATTCCAAAATTAGAAGAAGGTGATTTTGCAGTAGATACACGCTTATTAACCGGGTCTTCGCTAAAGAATACCGTAAACACAACACAAAAAACGGCGCGTCTTCTATTAGATTCTTTTCCTGAAGTAAGAAAAGTAGTTACTAAAATTGGTTCCGGAGAAATACCAACCGATCCCATGCCTATGGAAGCAGCAGATATGATGGTGATTTTGAAAGATAAAAAAGAATGGGTATCGGCAAAGGGCTTTGATGAACTGGCAGAAAAAATGAGTAAGGTATTACAACAAATACCCGGTGTAACAACGGGTTTTCAGTTCCCGGTTCAAATGCGATTTAATGAATTAATGACCGGGGCCCGACAAGATGTTGTGTGTAAAGTTTTTGGAGATGATTTGGATAGCCTTGCTACTGTTGCTGCTATGTTAGGAGATAAAATAACTAAGATAGAAGGAGCCAAAGATCTCTATGTAGAAACAGTTACCGGCATACCACAATGGGTAATCACTTATAACAGGCCTGCCATAGCTCGTTTCGGTGCCAGTATTAGTGATATCAATGCCACCATTGAATCTGCTTATGCGGGAGCTAAATCGGGCGTTGTATTTGAAGGGGAGAAACGTTTTGATATGGTTATTAGGCTCGATAAAAACCAGCGACTAAATACTGCTGAGTTAAATAATCTTTTAATTGGTGTAGCAAATGGATTGCAAGTACCGCTCAATCAATTAGCTACTGTTGAATTGAAAGATGGACCGTACCAAATTCAAAGAGAAGATGGGAGAAGAAGAATTACTGTTGGTTTCAATGTAAGAGGCAAAGATGTACAAACTATTGTAACAGAGTTGCAAGAAAAAATAAAGCAAACAGTTAGATTACCGGTAGGGTATTATATTACTTATGGTGGACAATACGAAAACCTGCAACATGCCACTGCCCGGCTTGCAATAGCGGTTCCTATAGCCTTACTATTAATTTTGCTACTTCTGTATCTCACTTTCGGGAAAATAAAATATGGCTTGCTTATTTTTTCGGCAATACCCTTGTCTGCCACAGGTGGTATCATTAGTTTATGGTTAAGAGGGATGCCCTTCAGTATTTCTGCGGGGGTTGGCTTTATTGCTTTATTCGGAGTCGCTGTATTAAATGGTATCGTAATGATTACAGAAATCATTAAGCAAAAAAAATCACATCCCGATTCTAAGCTACATACGATTATTATAGATGCTACCGTATCTCGATTGAGACCCATATTAATGACTGCCGCGGTGGCTTCTCTTGGTTTTTTACCAATGGCATTAAGTAATGGAGCCGGTGCTGAAGTGCAACGTCCATTAGCAACAGTAGTAATTGGAGGATTAGTTACTGCTACTGTTCTTACGCTACTGGTATTACCTTGTTTATTTTTACTATTTGATACTGCTACCATGAAGATGAAAATAAAACCAATGATCTGGGTAGCTATACTTTTTCTACCCGCTATGCTGAATGCGCAACAACCGGAAGTTAAAGCAAATTTGCCTGAGCTTTTAGAAAGAGCTAGTCAGAAAGCAGCCATATTACAAGTAGGACGTATGCAAAAGCAATATTTTGCAACACTCAAAGAATCCTATCACGAAATACCTAAAACACAAATTTCAACCGATTTAGGAAGCTATAATACCTATGCGTTCGATGCTAAAATTTCTATTTTACAACCGCTGGCACCGGTTGGTTTTTATCAAAGACAAAAAAATTTATTAGAAGCTTTTTTTCAAACATCGACTGCCAATACAAAAGTACAAGAGGCAGAGGTGAAAAAACTAATCAAGCAATTATATGTTCAACTGCAATACCAAACTGCAGCCATTGAGCTATTACAGCAATTAGATAGTTCTCTTTCCCCTTTTCAAAAAATAGCTGCATTACGATTAGAAAAAGGAGAGACCAATTTGTTAGAGAAAACGGTTTTAGATAATATGGTAATGCATAATAAATTAGTGATCACACAACAGCTTGCAGATCAAAAAGCAATTCAGCGACAGATCAGTATTGTGCTGCAAACAGATACTTTATTTATCGCAGCAGAAAAATTGGTATCTAGTAAACAGCTCTTCGATTCGGCACAATGGAGAAATAACCCTTTACTGGCATTTTACAAAGCACAGGAAAATCAGTATGCGGCTGAAACTGAATTAACGAAAATAAAGTTGAAGCCGGATTGGGTAGTGGGTTATAGCAATCAATCCTTAAGTGGTTGGCAGATGCGCCCAGATAGGTCGGAAAGATTATATAATGTTGGTGATCGATTTTCATTTGTAACACTTGGGATGGCATTACCCGTTTTCAGCAAAGCACAAAAACAAAAAGTAAAAGCCGCAACAATCAATGAAATGGTTGCTACGGCTTCTACTAATGCTGTAGTCAATATCTTGCAAGCTAAAGTGCAAGCAGCGCTGGGAGAGTATGAACGCTATGCTAAAGCAACAGATTATTACCAGCAAATAGGTAAGCGGCAGGCCGATGTTTTGATCAAAACTGCTAATCTAAACTATAAAAACGGGCAAATAGGTTACATTGAATGGGGAACATTAATTAATCAATCCATACAAATTAATATGCAGCAACTAGAAGCCATTAAAATGCTTAATATAACAGCTGCTGAATTACATTATTTACTCAATTATTAAACTATGAAGTACATATATATCTTATTTTTTAGTGTCATAATAATCGCTTGCAAGAGCAAAACAAATACATCATCGGGTGATGTAAAAAAGGAAATAATAAAAAAATCGAATGACAGCTTGGTAACACTTACGGCTGCTCAAAGAAACCAGGCTGCCTTACAAATTGGTAAGCCAATAGAAGCAGAAATACAGGAAGTGATTAAAGTGAATGGCTTGGTAGATGTACCACCGCAAAGCATGGTATCTGTTAGTTTTCCCCTCGGAGGCTATCTAAAAAAATCACACTTACTACCGGGCATCAGTGTAAAAAAAGGGGAAGTGATTGCAGAAATGGAAGATAAAAGTTATGTAGAGCTACAGCAAGAATATTTAGTGGATAAGGCCAAGCTAGAATATCTAGCTATTGATTTGCAGCGTCAAAAAGAATTAAGCGACCAAGAAGCTACGAGTAAAAAAAGCTATCAACAAGTGCAAAGCGAGTTTAAATCTGTACAAATAATGGTAAAATCTTTCGAAGAGAAATTACGTATTATAGGTATCGATCCACAAAAACTAACCGTAAATAATATTTCTCGCACAGTAGCTGTTCGATCACCTATCACCGGTTTCGTTACCAAAGTAAATGTGAATATTGGGAAGTATGTGAATCCTGCTGATGTATTATTTGAATTGGTAAACCCGAATGATATTCATGCTGCATTAACAGTTTTCGAAAAGGATTTATCTCGTATTCAAAAAGGAATGAAAGCTTTTGTAACATTGGCCAATCAGCCAAATAAGAAATATGAAGTAGAAGTTATATTGGTTACGAAAAATGTGGATGAAGCAAGAGCCGGTTTAGTACATTGTCATTTCGAACAACCTAATCATGAGCTATTACCGGGAATGTTTTTAAGTGG
Organism: Sediminibacterium sp.; assembly: GCA_017537025.1. Lineage (GTDB taxonomy): Bacteria > Bacteroidota > Bacteroidia > Chitinophagales > Chitinophagaceae > Sediminibacterium. The sequence goes on along the minus strand of JAFWCB010000006.1, from coordinate 30,022 downwards.
TGAGTTTATGGAAAACACTAGTAAACAAATAGCTATACCTGAAGAAGCATTGGTTCGTTATTCGGGAAAGGATTATGTATTTACAGTAAAGACGGATAGTAGCTTTGAATTAACGCCTGTAGAGGCAGGTGTAAAACAAAACGGATTAGTTGGGGTTAGATCTGCAGGTAAAGATTGGCTAGCTAAAAAAATAGTTACTAAAAATGCCTTTATGTTGTTAGGAATGTTGAAAAATAAGGGAGAGGATGAGTGATCCTGTATATAATTTTCGTAATTTGTAGTAATGACAATTGAAACAAATTTTTATGAGCGTTGTGTAGATACGCTTGAAAAAGCTTATGGCTTGCTACTAAAAACAGATCTTGGAGATATTGATTATGACATGTATCGTTCTGCATGTGTAAAGGAATTTGAAATAATATTGGAGCAAAGCGGTAAACTGTTACGTAAATCTTTAAAACCATTTTTGCATTCTTCAAAGGCCGTTGATAAACTATATTTTAATGAAGTATTCAGGCAGGCAGTGTTAAGAGATATTATTTCTTCTGAACTTTGTGAAAATTTTTTGGAGTATAGAGAAAATCGAAATAGTACGGCGCATGATTATGGGGTTAATTTTGCCGAAGAAACACTAGTGTTACTCCCACGATTTATTAAAGACGCTCGGTTGTTTACGGAAGCTATAAAAAAACAAAATAATGCTACTCAAGGAAAAACATAAAAATATTTTGACCTCAATTTTTTCAGAATTAACAATTCCGGTAGAAGTGTGGGCTTATGGCAGTAGGGTTACTGGAGAAGCGCATGAAGGAAGTGATTTAGATTTAGTAATGCGCACAGAAACACTAGATAGAGTACCAATTGATATTTTTTTAGATATGAAGGAGAAAATATTAGTGAGTAGAATACCAATAATAGTTGAATTATTTGACTGGGCTAGATTGCCCGATAGCTTTCATAAAAATATCGAAGCAAATCATGAGGTGTTATTTAGTAATTTTGAAATAATATTAAATGAGCCAAAAGATACGTATGGCTTGAACCGGAAGAAGAATGATACTAAAGATATTTAGACTATTAATATAGAAAAATAATAATAGAGGTTGGAGTGATTTAATATCAACAGTACTTTTAATATTATAAAACCATACCGGTGAACTATCTTAAGCTATCCTTATTATTTGCTCTCTTTATAACGGCTTGCGCTAATCAATCTACTACCCCTAAGATGTTTAACTCAATCGACCCTAAATTGAACGAGATGGCAAAACAGCTCAGAACCAGAGTAGAAACCACTGTAGGTGGTGCTTCTTTAGACAATACAAAGGTTCCTGAAGATAAACTCGTAGCTCGGAAAATACTATGGACAGAAGGAGCTATTAGCAAAGGGATAATAATTAATCAAAACTTCGAGAATCGCAATATTAATGCTCCCGACTGGGATTTTCTTATTATTGCTTGGAATCAAAATGTTAAGACAGCTTCAAAAGGTCACCCATTTTGGCAACAATATCTTTTGAGGAAAGTGAAGCTTGAAAAAATTGAGCAAAAAATCGATTCTTTATTGAAAGAATCATTGATTATATTAGCTACTGTAAAAGAAAGTGATCTTGGATATGAATAAGGTCACTTAATTACCTTTATAAATAAACAATCAGCCATGCCATCTATCAATCCCTACATCCATTTCAACGGAAATGCAGAAGAAGCTTTTACTTTTTATAAATCAGTTTTTGGTGGCGAATTCGTTACTGTTGTGAGGTTTAAAGACATGCCCCCTAATCCGGAATACCCTTTTCCGGAAGCAGAAGCCGATAAAATTATGCATATCGCCTTACCCATCGGCAATCATAATGTACTTATGGCAAGTGATACTCCATCTTTTATGGGAACACATAATGAAAAAGAAACCAGGAGTAAAATTTCTATCGGTGCAACAAGCAAAGAAGAGGCAGATAAACTATATACTGGCCTTTCAGCAGGCGGAGAAATTGAAATGCCAATAGGGGAGAGTCCATGGGGATCTTATTTTGGTATGTTTAGAGATAAATATGGTATAGAATGGATGATAGACTTTGATTTGAGATTCCAAGGGGAAATTAGTTAGCATTATGCAAACTAATACTCATACAGCTATTTCACTCACCCCATAAAACCCCGCTAACTTTCGAATTACCTGCTCTACAATAGCGTCAGGACAACTAGCGCCACTGGTTATCAAAATACGCGTGGGACTTCCTTGTGGTAAGTAGTTGTCGATATAAGTAACTTCTTTACTTCGCCAATTGCAATGTTCAATTGTATTTTCATTAATTAGTTTATCTGCAGCATCAATAAAATAGGTAGGTAATTTTGCTTCGCATAGTTCTACCAGGTGAGAACTATTACTGCTGTTTTTCCCGCCAATTACCAAAGCAATATCTGCAGGTGTTTCTAACATTCCTACCACTGCAGACTGATTATCGTTAGTGGCATAGCAAAGTGTATCCCGGGTATCAGCAAAACGTTCTCCAATGGTAGCATCCGTTAATTGGTAATGCTGCATAATAATATTTCTCAAATAATCGGAGATTGCTTGCGTATCGGTAGCCAATTGGGTGGTTTGATTTACTACACCAATCCTTTGTAAATCTTTTGTGATATCAAATCCTTCCGAATATCTTCCGGCAAATTCGGTATAAAAATCAGCAGGCGCTTTTTCTCGGGTAATATATTTTGCTAATGATATGGTTTCATCCATATCATTTACTACAACTGCCGGAGTATTGGCTGAGGCATGTGAGAAAGTAGCTCTGGTTTCTTCATGTTTTGGCTTGCCGTGTATAACAATACTATAACCCTTTTGTGCAATTTGCTCACTTCGATTCCATACTTTCTCTACAAACGGACAAGTAGTATTATATTTCTCTACTGCTATTCCTTTTTCGCGCAGCATGGCTTCAATTGCGAGGGTAGTTCCAAAAGCGGGTATTATAACAACATCATCTGCTTGTAAGCTTTCAAATGGAATTAATTGTTTGCCATAGGTGTCTTGCAAAAAACGAACCCCACGCGCCAATAAATCTTTATTTACTTGTGGGTTATGAATCATTTCACTGAGTAAGTAAATATTCTTTCCTTCATTTTCGGCAATCGTGTTAAAAGCAATTTCAATGGCATTTTCTACCCCATAGCAAAAACCAAAATGTCGGGCAAGATATATCTGTAAATCCCCCAAATCTAAGAGCGTTGGCGTGAAGTCTTTCTTTAATTTGTCGGCCGCTTTACGTTCTTGTTTTATTTTACTGATGAAATCGCTACGATATATATTGGGTATGGTGAATTGCTTCATCATACAAAATTACGAAAATAAGATATAAGGTGTAAGGGATAGGGTGTAGGGTATAGGGTATAGGGTAGTTCACTACTCACTATGCACTATACACTATCCACTAACTTATCAGCGGAAACAATAAATTCACCCTCGTACCCTCCCCGGGAGAGCTCTCTATTTCAATATTACCGTTTTGCTTATTCATGAAATCTTTACATAGTACTAAGCCTAAACCAATGCCTTTTTCATTAGCCGTACCAAAAGTGGAAAAGTTTACATTATCCTGAAACAACTTACTCAAATTGGCTTCTGGTATACCTACTCCATTATCTTTTATTATTACAAAAGCATATTTTTTGTTGCGTTGGGTTTTAATCTCTATTCGCCCGCCTTCATGTGTGAATTTGATGGCATTGGATAAAACATTTCGAATGATGAAAGCACTCATATTCTTATCTGCCCAAACGAGCTGATTATGTAAATTAAGCGAAATAGTGATTTTTTTATTGGTGGCACTTTGGTTTAAAATATCTACCGTATCCGTTATGATGGCGGCCAAATCAATGGGTTGTAGGTTCGTTTGTATTTCTCCTGATTGAGAACGTGCCCATAACAACAAACCATCTAGCATCTCCACTACTTTTTTTACATGCGCATTCAGATTACTAGATACAAAGTCGATTTCTGTTTCAGAAAAACTTTTGAAATTGTCTTTATAATAATCAAGAAACCCGATAATGCTAGATAATGGGGCGCGCATATCGTGCGATATAATCGATAAAAATTTATCTTTTTGGGCATTTATTTTCTTGAGATCTATTTCATTTTCAGTGAGCTGTCGGTTTTTTAATTCTAAACTATTATTCTTGTCTTGAATAATCTGAACACTTCTCCTGATTTTCCGAACAGCCAGATTAAAGTTGTAAGTAAGCTCGCCAATTTCATCGGAACGTTGCAGATCAATATGTTTAGGATGAATATCATCTTTAAATTTTGTAGCCACTACTTCTTTAGCCGCATTATTTAGTTCAATAATAGGTTTTGTGATTTCAACGGCTAATACATAACTGATTAGTAAACCTACAGTAAAAACGATTCCGATAAGTCCGAGAAATATCCATTCAAGTTTATCTAAGTCTTTTTCATAGGATTTTTTAATTGAAATAATGATGGCTTTTACTTGCTCATCTGTTTTCTTACTCTGTTCGGCTAACTCACTTCGTAGGCCCTTTTGTTTATTTAATCCAATACTATTTTCCAATGAAATAATACGTTTAAAAGTATTATTGTAACTATTCAGTACTGCCAATGTTGAGGCACTGTTGGCATATTGATGGATAGCATTCGTAATCAGTGTATCAAATTCAACAGCAGCCTTACTATCTTTCATAAAAACATACTGTTGTTCCTTTCTTTTTAGTGTCTCAACAATCGTTGGATTAATAAGTCGGCTTCTAATTAATTCCCTTGTAAAATTATCTAAGCTGCCGGATAATCCTGTTGAACCAAAGCCTAACTGTTTTACGGAATCTATTATTCTTCCGAAAAGCGCATCTTGAAAATGAACCTGATGTGTTATTTGTAAAATTCTTTCTTTGATCTCCGGCCTACTACTTAATTCATTTTTATTGATTAGCAGGAGATCTGCATCAATCTCTTTTAATAAACTACTATATTTTACAATCGCGTCACTGTATCCTGTTTTGAAAAAATCCTCTGAATACCGCTCGTTCAACAAAAAATCCTGTTTTGCTTCATTCTGCTGCTGTGATCGTATACGGATGTCTTCTACTCTCGATAATAGCTCCTCAATACGAAGCCTTTTATCATTTACTTTTATGGTGATATAAATGACCCCAACCGTAATCAGGAGAATAAGCGAATGGGAGATAAAAAGCTTGTTCCGTATACTTAGATTTCTAAATGGATTCTTCAACATACTACAAACAAACAGATTGGGGTTGATGTTTTAGCGCCTAAGATACTTAGTTTTGCCGGATGCATTATGTTTCAGTTGAAGGGCTTACCAAAAGCTATGGAATTAACCCACTTTTTAAGAATATTTCATTTCATATAAACGAGGGTGATAAAATCGCCTTAATTGCCAGAAATGGGATAGGAAAATCTACCCTTTTAAAGATCCTTGCCGGAAAAGAAACGCCTGATTCGGGCAGTGTTAAGATCAATAAAGAGGTTACTGTAGCCCTCTTCGAACAAGACCCACAATTTCAAGAGAATAAAACGGTACTCGAAAATATATTCCAGTTAAACCATCCTGTTCTCAATATTATAAAAAAATATGAGGCTGCTGTAGATGCTGGTGATAGTGAACGTATGGGGGATCTGATAATCGAAATGGACGATTTAGGGGCTTGGGATTTTGAAGCAAAAGTGAAACAGATTTTGAGTAAACTCAATATTCATCACTTGAATAATCCGGTTAAGGAATTAAGTGGTGGACAAAGAAAAAGAATAGCTTTAGCCAAAACCCTTATCGATATTGGATTTGCGCATCAACATACCTTACTGATGATGGATGAGCCCACCAATCATTTGGATGTAGAAATGATAGAATGGCTAGAACATTATTTAGATCAACAAAATGTTACTTTACTACTTGTAAGTCATGATCGCTATTTTTTAGATGCTGTGTGTGATGAAATCTGGGAACTGGAACGGGAGCGATTACAAACATACACGGGCGATTATGAGCGTTATATGGAAGAAAAGGCAGCGCGACTTGAAAGCGAACAGGCAAGCATAGATAAAGCTCGTAATACCTATAGAAAAGAGTTGGAATGGATGCGTAAACAGCCGAGGGCAAGAACTACTAAAAGCAAAAGCAGGCAAGATCGTTTTTATGAAGTTGAAGCTAAGGCCAAACAAAAATTAGTGGATGCACAACTAAAACTAGAGGTTAAAATGAGCCGTTTAGGAGGTAAAATAGTAGAGCTCAAAAAAATTTATAAATCCTTCGGCGATTTACAGATACTTAAAGGTTTTGATTACACTTTTGCTAAAGGCGAACGTATCGGTATTATTGGTAAGAATGGAGTAGGTAAATCCACTTTTTTAAATATACTGCAACAATTAGAACCTGTAGATAGTGGCAAGATCAATATCGGAGATACAGTGGTATTCGGTAATTTTTCGCAACAAGGATTAGTCATAAAAGAAGACCTACGAGTAATTGAATATGTAAAAACCTTTGCTGAAAATTTTCCTTTAGCAAGTGGCGGCTCCTTAAGCGCAGCGCAGTTCTTAGAACTTTTTCTATTTACACCCGACAAGCAATTTACCTATCTCTCTGCTTTAAGTGGCGGAGAGAAGAAACGCCTGCAATTATTAACGGTTCTATTCAGAAACCCGAATTTTCTGATTTTGGATGAGCCTACGAACGATTTAGACTTACCTACGCTAGCAGTGCTTGAGCAATTCCTGACCGATTATCCGGGCTGTATTTTGATCGTATCACACGATCGTTATTTTATGGATAGATTGATAGATCACTTATTTGTTTTTGAGGGCGATGCTGTGGTACGAGATTTTCCCGGTAACTACAGTGAGTACAGAATATGGCAAAAGGAGTCACTCTCAGCTAAGGCGGGTCAGGATGACAAAGGAAAGGTAGAAGAGAATAAGGTAGAAGGAGGAAGGGGAGAAAAAAAGGCAGTTGGGTTTAAAGAAAAAAGAGAATTTGAACTTTTGGAAAAAGAATTGCCCGAACTCGAAAAAGAAAAGCAATTATTAGCTGATCAGATGAGTGCGGGCAACCTATCTTTCGACGATATTCAAAAATTAAGTGAACGTATTATTCAAATAACCAATGAATTGGAACTAAAAGAAATGCGCTGGTTAGAACTAAGTGAACTTATACAAAACTAATTAACTCAACATCAAAAATAAGAGTACTGTTGGGGCCTATTTGTGCACTAACTTGGCGATCACCATAACCTAAATGAGGAGGTATAAAAAAACGCCATTTACTACCCGTAGGCATTAACTGTAATCCCTCTGTCCAACCTTTAATTACCATATTTAATGGAAATGAGGCAGGTCTGCCTCTTTGTACCGATGAATCAAAAATAGTTCCATCAATTAAAGTACCGTGATAGTGACAGGTTACTTCATGATGCGCTTTTGGTTTTTCTCCAACGCCCACAGTCAGTATTTGGTATTGAAGACCACTTGGTAATTCAACCACTCCTTCTTTATTTTTATTATCTGCTAAAAAAGCTTGACCGGCTGCTAAGTTTGCAGCTGCTTTTTCAGCTTTCATTTGTGCTAGTTGATCGGCTATTCCCATATTCATTTTTTTTGCGAATGTATTATCTTTTTATTATCTATTTGTTATCAACTTCCACCTTATCCTTTGCCCCTGTATCTTGAGCCTTATTAGATAATATGAAAGCGATTGTAAATAAAGCCGGAGAAACGGTTGCCTATTTATACCTCACCATTATTCTCGATAAACATCAAACGAATGTTCTCGGTATTGTGTTGGGAAATTGCGTTTTTGGCTCCAAAAAGGAACCTGTAGGTAAATTCTTTAATGACATTTTTAGGAAGAAAAATGGCAAAATAATAGCTCTTTTGGGAGAAAAATCTAGTGCCAAAACCCCTGATAATCAAGCTGATATTTTACTCAAAGCATGGAAACGCTTATCTGAGTTGAAGGAACATACTTGTGCTTGGGTAGAAGAGAAAGATAGTTGGACCAAAGAAAGCTTTGAAGAATTACTAGCTGAAAAATAAATTCATTGCTTTTTCCGGTCAATCCTTACTTTTGCGGCGGCAGGTCTCGCACGACCAGCTCCTGCTGAACCTCCCCAGGGCAGGAATGCAGCAAGGATAAGCGGTTGTAGCGGTGCGATGTGAGTAGCCTGCCATTTTTATTTTTTATATATGAAATTTTTTATCGATACGGGCAATCTCGCTCAAATTAAAGAAGCAAACGACTTAGGAATTTTAGATGGTGTAACCACGAATCCTTCTTTGATGGCCAAAGAAGGTATCAAAGGTGAAGAAGCAATTGCAAATCATTATAAAACCATTTGTGAGTTAGTAGATGGTGATGTGAGTGCCGAGGTACTCTCTACCGATTTTGCAACAATGGTAGAAGAAGGTAGGAAACTGGCTGCCATTCATCCCAATATAGTGGTGAAAGTGCCTATGATTAAAGATGGCGTAAAAGCTATTAAATGGTTTACCGATAATGGTATCAGAACCAATTGTACCCTGATTTTTTCTGCGGGGCAGGCAATTCTAGCTGCTAAAGCAGGAGCCTCTTATGTATCTCCTTTTATTGGAAGAATTGATGATAGCGGCTGGGATGGCATGGAATTGATTGGTCAAATCCGGCATATTTTCGATGTACAACAATATAAAACAGAGATTTTAGCTGCGTCTATTCGTAATGCATTACATATTATAAAAGCAGCAGAGCTTGGGGCAGATATTTGTACTTGCCCGCTCGATTCTATATTAGGTCTCCTAAAGCATCCTTTAACCGATATTGGTTTAGCGAAGTTTTTGGAAGACGCTAAGAAAATGTAGCAACTATTTAGGTGCTACATTCATATTGTAGAACATAAATGACCACTTATCGGTTTCCGCTTCTATTCGTTGTTTCAGCGACATGCCTGCTCCGTGACCTGCTTTTGTTTCTATTCGAATGATCCTTGGATTATTGCCTTTTGCTTTCTCTTGTAATGCTGCTGCAAATTTAAATGAGTGGGCAGGTACAACCCTGTCGTCGTGATCTGCAGTCATAATCAGTGTTGCCGGGTAGGCGGCTTCTCTTACATTATGTACCGGAGAGTATTTATATAAATACTCAAACATTTCCTTCGAATCATCCGCAGTGCCATAATCGTAAGCCCATCCAGCACCGGCAGTAAATTTATGATACCGAAGCATATCCATAACGCCTACAAATGGGAAAGCTACTTTACAGATGCTAGGATCTTGGGTAATAGTCGCACCAATCAATAGCCCACCATTCGATTCCCCTTGGATAGCTAATTTTTCTTTACTGGTGTATTTATTTGCAATTAAATAGGCTGCTGCAGCCTTAAAATCGTCGAATACATATTGTTTATTAAGCTTGGTTCCTGCCACATGCCATTTTTCTCCATATTCCCCTCCACCTCTGATATTTGCCACTGCAAAAATGCCTCCGTTCTCTAACAAGATAATATTGGAAGTACTGAAATAAGGCGTGATGCTTACGCTGAATCCCCCATACGCATATAAAAGGGTGGGGTTATTCCCATTGAGTTCAATACCTTTTTTGTAGGTAATAATCATGGGTATTTTGGTGCCGTCTTTCGAATTATAAAATATTTGTTTCGATTCGTAATTCGACCCATCAAATTTTATCCCCGGCTTTTTATAGATATCACTGGTACCACTGGCAATATCTAGTTTATAAATGGTTGTTGGCTGTGTATAGGAGCTAAATGAGAAAAATGTTTCTTTATCTTTTTCCTTACCATTAAAACCACTGGCATCTCCTAGTCCAGGTAAACTGATCTCTCTAATCTTTTTTCCGCTTAGATCGTATTGTTCAACCTTACTGATTGCATCTTTCAAATAGGTACAAAAAATAGTATTACCCGCGCTACTGGCGGAAAGCACTTCTGCCTTTTCTGCAACTATATCTTTCCAGTTTTTTTGCTCAGGAGAAGCTAATGGTGCAGCCACTAATTTACCATTGGGCGCATCTTTATCTGTTTGAAGAATAATGGATTCGTTAGTAATGGCAATAGGGTTCGTTGCATTATTCGTATTTGCTTGAATAGGAACAATAGGAGCATTGGTTTTACTGAGATCTTGAATATATAACTCATTACCATATGTACTATTGGCAGCGTATAGAATAAGCCATTTTTCATTTTCACTTACATAGGCACCTACATATCTTCTAGGTATTGCTGGCCCTCCAAATATTAACTGATCGTTTTTTTGTGGGGTATTAAGTGCATGAAAGAATAATTTATGTTGATCGGTTTTACCTGCCAGTGCGGAGCCCTCTTTAGGCTTGTCATAACTACTATAATAAACCCCTTCTTTTTTTCTCCAAGCTATACTGCTAAACTTTACATTATACAAAGTATCACCAATTTGTTTTTTAGTGATGGCATCTATAATAATTACTTTTCTCCAATCACTGCCGCCTTCTGAAATTTGATAAGCTGCTAAAGAACCATCTGTAGAAAAACTGACACCTGCCAGCGATGTAGTCCCGTCTTTGGAAAAACTATTAGGGTCTAAAAATATTTCTGCCTCTGTACTCCCTTTTTTTTGTCGATATAAAACAGATTGATTCTGTAGTCCTGTTTTTTTGTAGAAATAAATATAGTCTCCTTCCGTTGAAGGGGCAGAATAAGAATCGTAATTCCATAAATCAGTTAAACGATCATGAATTTTTTTTCTAAAAGGGATTTGAGAGAAATAATCCTGTGTAACTCTATTCTGGGCTGTTACCCAAGCTTTGGTATTTGCGGCTGTATCATTCTCCAGCCAACGATAAGGGTCCGCTACCGTAGTCTCAAAATAAATATCTTTTACCGTACTGTCTTTCTGTGTTATGGGATATGTCAAATCAATGGTTTTAAAATCAGTATCTGAATGATGGCAAGCACCTAGAGCCATTATTAGTGTCGATACAATTAATTTTCTCATCGGTCTAATTTTTATAAATATAAACAATTATACTCTTTTTAAAGCCTCTCTTTTACTCAATGGGGCCAGGTCATTTGCCTTTACAAATTCTTTTACCCATTCGGGATTTACTTTGCTATACTCTCGTAAAGCCCAGCCAATAGCTTTTTGAATAAAAAACTCATCCGATTTTTTATGTTGTAAAATATATTTACTGAGTAACCTGGTATCTGTATCTTTTTTAAAGGCTTTTTGGAACATAATACTACTTCTTATGAGCCATATATTGGTTGATTTATTCCACCTGTTAGTAACAGATTTTATTTGGGTGGGGAACAACATAAAATAAGTTTTCAGCCAATCGCTAGCAATACCGTCTACAGTATCCCACCAACTTTTTTGCTGCAAACAATACTCGATGAAAATATCAGATTCTTTTGTCCAGTATTGCTTGTTTACAGCATATAGATATATGGCGAAATACTGGTACTCTCTGTGGGGTTGTTTGAAGCAGTTTTTTATAACCGCCTCTAATTTTTTTTTACTACTGATTGTATGTTCCTTTAAAAACTGTTTTTGAATGGCCTGCCTTTCTGGAGCCGATATCCCAAAGAATTCAAACTGATTCAGCATATAGGCTTTCATCCCTAAAGCTTTACCGGTATTGGCTTTTTGCCTGAATGCCAGATCTAGTGGGAGCAAATAGGGGTGTAGCAAAGGCATTTTTAAGTTAGTTTAATGATACCTTGTGAATGATTGCTTGCTCTGGCAGCTTCTATAATTTGCATTGTTATGATTGCCTCTGATGCCTTTACCGGGTTCGGTTTTCCATGAATCAGTGATTGATAAACAGCTTCATAATAAGCTCCATAGTTTCCTTTTACACTCGGTTCAATTTGACGAATGGTAGCCCCATTTTCTTCATATACCAATAACCCATAATCACCCTCTTCCTCTGCTCCCCAATTGGTATTTGTGGGAGCTACATTTTTCAACAGTAAAGATTCTTGCGGGTCACTTCTTTTTTTAATAAAACTGCCTTTGCGGCCATGCACAATAAAAGAGGCTATAGGCTCTTTTACAAGCATGCTACTTTTTAGAAGTACTCTTTGATAATCATAAAATAGAGTGATCGCAAAATAATCATCCACCAATGATGCCCGTCTAAGCGTTCGGATATCAGCAAAAACACTATTGGGTTTACCAAATAGATATAATGCTTGGTCAATTAAATGCGGACCTAAATCGTTTAATAAACCTGCTCCGGGCCCGGGTTTTTCTTTATGATCTTTGTTACCTAATTCAGGTTTATATCTATCGAAATGGAACTCGGCTTCAACGACTTCCCCAATTTTACCACCCTCTATTACCTTTTTAACCGTTAAGAAATCGCTATCCCATCTTCGATTTTGGTATACCGATAAGAAAAGGTTATTGTGTTCTGCAATAGTTCGTAATTCCATAGCTTCTGCAACAGTGGTGGTGAATGCTTTTTCTACCACCGCATGCTTACCCGCGGCTAGTACTTTTTTTGTAAAATCGTAGTGAGTATTTGTAGGCGTGTTCACAATCACTAGTGAAACTTCATCGTCGGCCAGTAGCTCTTCCAAACTCCTGTAAATATGCAGACCGGGATAATATTGATGCGATTCAGACTTTGTTCTTTCCCAAACACCTTTTAATGTAAAACCTTTATGGATATGTATAAAAGGGGCATGAAATACGCGCCCACTCATACCAAAAGAAAGTAAGGCAGTCACAATTTTGGACACAATGAATAAGTTTTCTTCAAGATATCGAAAATCGGATTATGTTAGCTGCTGCTGATGCATTATTTTAGAAGAAAATTAACGTTGTGCCACATTTACCCGAACGTTCTGAAAAAGTTTGTTTGAACTGTAAAGCCGATTTAATAGGTAGGTTTTGCCATATTTGTGGACAAGAAAATGTGGAGCCAAAAGAAGGTTTTTGGCATATGGTTACTCATTTTGTATTCGATTTATTTCATTTTGATGGTAAGTTCTTAAGTACGTTAAAATACCTTTTGTTCAAACCAGGTTATTTATCTAAAGAGCATTTAATTGGGAAAAGAGCTAGCTATCTGCATCCCATAAGGATGTATGTATTTACTTCAGCTTTTTTCTTTTTAATTTTCTTTAATTTTTTTCAGAAAGGGGAAAAAGAAATTAATGGACCTAATAGGGCTGAACAAGCAAAGAATGAATTACAAAATAGCAAGAAGGAGGTTTTACAGGTATTAAAAATGACTTCTGTAATAAAGAATAGTAAACTAACTGATTCTCTACGCAAAAAACTCGCCACTATTGAAGACGATATCAATTTACTTAATAGGGATACAGCAAATTTTATAAAACTGAAAACGCTTGAGAGTGATAATGCCAATAATATTAATATAAAAATTGATGATAAGGATATTCAGTTAACCTCATTACGGGTTTATGATTCTATCCAACAAAGTCTTCCTAATGATAAGAAAGATGGTTTTTTTCTGAAAATTTGGAAATGGCAAATTATAGCCTTAAAAGAAAGTCATCATAATAATAGTAAGGAATTAGGGAAAGCTATTATTGAAAGATTTGTTCATATGTACCCTCAGGTGATGTTTAGCTCTTTGCCCCTAGTAAGCCTTATTTTACTTTTACTCTATATCCGCAGAAAAAACTTTTATTACGCAGATCATTTAGTATTCACTATTCATTTTATTTGTGCATCCTTTATTTATATATTATTCGGTTTGGTGATTGATAAAATGTATCATACCGTCATTGGTCGGGATATTCCCTTTTTTACTATTATCATGCTCTTTCTGTTGGTGTATTATTTATTTCGGGCTATGTATAACTTTTACGGCCAATCGATCAGTAAAACTATTTTAAAAACCTGCTTATTGATAGTTATCAATTTTATTTCGGTAATACCACTAGTATTCGGACTCTTTATCATTATTTCGATTTTTACAACACATTAGCATGAATGAAAAAATTGCGGCCGCTTTTTTACGATTGGTAAAAATAATGGATGAATTAAGGGAACAATGCCCTTGGGATAAAAAACAAACCATTCATACCCTTCGCTCCATGACCATTGAAGAATTATATGAATTGGTAGATGCTATAGATGTAGAAAATTGGGAGGGTATTAAAGAAGAATTAGGCGACCTATTATTACATCTTCTTTTCTATAGTAAAATAGCGAAGGAAGAAAATGCCTTTGAATTAGATGAAATGATTAACGGCATTGCTGATAAGCTCATAAAAAGGCACCCGCATATATATGGGGATACCATTGTACAAAATGAAGAGGATGTAAAAAGAAATTGGGAAAAGATAAAAAGTCAAGAAGGGAAAAAATCGGCCCTAGAAGGTGTTCCAAAAGCATTACCGGCTATAGTTAAAGCTATGAGGCTCCAGGAAAAGTCAAAACAAATTGGGTTTGAATGGAAGCAGAAAGAAGATGTTTGGAAGAAAGTAGAAGAAGAAACTGAGGAGCTTCAAGAAGCTATTAAAATAGGGGATTTGCATGAGATGGAGGCTGAATTTGGGGACCTTTTATTCAGTTTGGTAAATTATGCACGGTTTTTGCAGATTGATCCGGAGGCTGCCTTAGAGCGAACCAATAAGAAATTCATATACCGATTTCAACAGGTTGAAAAAATGGCTGCAGAAGCAGGCAAACAGTTGGTAAATATGAGCTTGTCTGAAATGGATGCTCTTTGGAATGAAGCCAAAAAACGGAATAACTAACTTGATTAAAGAATTACAATCTATTATTTATAAATACGGTTATCTGCTCATCACGGCAGCATGGCTGTATACCCTATCTTTTATTTTTACAAACTACTGGAGTTACCATGCCAGTCCGGAACGAGTAAAGGAAACACTTCAAGAGCGTATTCATAAACAAGAGAAAGCGATTGCTGTATTGATGAACGATACGGCTACGCTTTTTCACTTACTAGACCAAGATTCTACTGATTTGTTAAGAGCAAATAGAGCGGAAAGGTTTGGTTTTTTTATCTATCAACGAGCCCAAGAGCCTCAATTGGTTTACTGGAATACCAATAAAATGTATTTACCAATTGAGCAGGTTGCCGGGTTGCCCGGAGAGCATTTTATAGTCAATCCTAATGGAAGTTTTATAGTTATTAAAAAAGAAAGATTTGTTCGAGAAAAAAGATATTATTTGATTGCTGTAATCCCTGTTCGATGGTCTTATTTTATCGAAAACAAATACTTTCATACAGATTTTGCTGATTACCCGGGATTAGACGACCAATATGAAATAAGCGAACATAAAACTGCTTTGCCTGTCGTCTCGTCTTCAAGTACAATCTTATTTCGCATACAACTCAAAGATGGAAAAGCTTTCATTGCCTACGATGCAGTTACTATTATTTTAAGGGTTATTGCAATCATTTTTTTACTTATTTTCCTGCATGCTGCGGCCGAAGAATTATGTGTAAAAAGAAGCGTAACAGAAGGCTTTGGCTTTCTACTCGTTACCGTAATTTGTATTCGGTTGTTGGCTTATACCACCACATTCCCTTTTGATACCACTAAATTACCATTATTCGATCCCTCCATTTATGCATCTAATTTTTTACATCCTTCTTTGGGGGATTTATTGGTAAATGCTATTTTGTTTTTTTGGCTAATCATTTTTTATAGAAAAAATTCATCTACTATTATTTTTTTTAGCACTCGAATTTCTTCGAACCTACTTCATTTTTTTAGAATAATAATTTTTGCATGGAGTTGTTTTATTATTAATGCTATCATTATAAGCCTAGTACAAGATGCTAAAATTTCGTTCGATGTAACCAATTTTTTTAGCTTAACTATTTATACTACACTTAGCTTCGTAGTACTTTGTTTTCTTACCCTAAGCTTTTTTTATCTCTCTCAAATTGTGCTATGTCCAATACTTGCTGATAAACCCCATCCATTGCGCATTTTTATATATTTATTAGTTGCCGCTTTGTTGTATTTGGTGTTTTTTGTGAAAACCTCAGATACATTAATTTATATATGCATTTCTGTTTGGTTAATAGGATATCTTATACTTTTTTGGGTAAGGCATACAGACCTTAACGTTCCTCTTATCAAATCTCCTTTCTTTATTTTTTGGGTCATGTTATTTGCGGTTTCTATAGCTGCCTTGGTTATGTACCAGAACCGATTGGTAGAAGGTAAACAAAGAAAAAGAATTGCAGAAAAACTGGCTATACAAGCAGACCCGTCGGGCGAGAATTTATTAAATATCGCAGCTACTAATTTTAGCGATGGTTTTTTAGCAAATAATTTTAATCGATTCACTGAAAATGAGTATGTAAATAAGTTTATTAAAGACAGTTTAATTAATCAAAATTTCTCCGGGTACCTTAATAAATTCGATACTAGGATATATACTTTTGATAGCCTGTTTCATCCCCTTTTTAATGAAGATTCATTAAATTATTCCTCTATTAAAACGATAGTACTGAATCAAGCTACCCCCACAGATGTAGCTAATTTATATAGGTATGAAAATGTAAACGATGGGTTTAGTTATATCTATCAAAGAACAGCCCAAAAAGGTAATACGGTATTAGGGTATTTCTTCATACTGCTGGAATCAAAAAGATATAAAAGTGAAGCGCTTTATCCTGAATTATTTAATCAATCAGAAGATATTGCTACAGATTTAAATACCAATTATGCGTATGCAGTTTATGCCAATAAAAAAATAATTAATCACTTTAATAACTACGACTTCCCAACTGTATTAACCGATACTTATATCCCCAATTTTGAATTTGTTTTCAAGCAAGTAGGTGATTACTCTGAACTTTGGTATAATTCGGGAGGTAATAAACAAGTAGTTGTAGTAAAAAGAAATACATGGCTTTTAGAATCTATAACTTTATTTGCTTATTTATTCTGTTCTTTCTTAATAATTATATTTCTTTTTCATATGGGGGGCGTAATTGTAAAAGCGCGCTTACGGTGGGGAGGCATTCAACAATTATTTGTCTTAAATATTCGATCTCAAATTCAAGCTACTATTATCTTCTTAAGTGTATTCTCTTTTATAGTAATCGGAGTGGCTACTATTTCCTTTTTTATATATAGATTCAATACGAGTAATGAAGAAAGGCTATCAAAATCAATTCAGGTTATGGCCAATGAATTGAATGCTAAAGTAAATAGTTTAATTGCTTTTGATGATTTGCCGGATAACCCGGGAGTACAATACGAAATCGAGAAAATAATTTCTGATATTTCAGATCAGCATAATGTTGATATTAATTATTATAATGCTGCAGGAGATTTATTGGCATCCACACAACCATATATTTATAATAAACACTTATTAAGTTCTAAAATGGAGCCCCAAGCATATTTTGAACTAAAGCAAAAAAATAAGATCCGGTTTCTCCAATCTGAAAAAATTGGCACTTTTCAATATTTAAGCGTTTATGTGCCATTAACCGACCAAAATAATAATCGCTATGCCTATTTGAATATTCCTTATCTCAATTCCCAGTTAGAGCTTAATCAGGAAATTTCAGGTTTTTTAGCAACCCTTATTAACCTCAATGCATTTATTTTCTTGTTGGCAGGTGCCATTGCATTTTTTCTGACAAGCAGAATCATCCAATCGCTACAAATTATTGGGGAAACCATGCAAAAGATGGTACCCGGACAAAAAAATGAAGAAATCATATGGCCAAGAAATGATGAGATTGGGGTATTGGTAACAGAATACAATAGTATGGTTCGTAAGCTGGAGGCAAGTATGCAGTCATTGGCTAAAAGTGAAAGGGAAGGGGCTTGGCGAGAGATGGCCAGGCAGGTAGCGCATGAAATTAAAAACCCCCTTACACCTATGAAGCTAAGTTTGCAATACTTACAAAAAGCTATTGCAAATGATGCGAACAATGTGAAAGAACTATCGGCAAAAATGGCGGGAACGTTGATTGAGCAAATAGATCAACTCGCAAAAATTGCTAGTGACTTTTCCCAGTTTGCTAATATCGGAAATGCCAAAATGGAACAATTCAATGTACAAGATACTATAGATGCGGTTGTAGCTTTATTTGCCAGTTCAGAGCGGGTAATTTTTAATGTAGTTAAGGCAGAAGGCGAAGCAACAATAGTCTTGGCAGATAAAATTCAAATGAATCGCTTATTTACAAATCTCATCCAAAATGGAATTGAAGCAGCGGAAGAAAAAGGTGATCGCGCTTTTATTGATATTCATACGAGTATAGAAAATAACAATATAAAGATTGTTATTGAAGATCAATCCGGCGGTATACCCGAGCAGGTAGTACCCCATATTTTTAGCCCGAATTTTACTACCAAAAATTCCGGTACAGGATTAGGTTTGGCTATATGTAAAGGGATTGTAGAAAAGGCAGAGGGTACTATTAGTTTCCGTTCTATCCAGGGTAAGGGAACTGTATTCACCATTTTACTGCCACATATTAAATTATAGACAGTGCTTTTGCGTCTTAGGGTCTTTTCGATTTTTGTTTTGCAACAAATTTTTCAAATGCAGCTAATGAGAAACTACTCAGGTTTTGAGATTTGCTTAAGCCGGCTTTCTGTGCCACCAGCACCCCGTATTTACAATCGTTATATCCATCAATATCATGTGCATCCGGGTCTATTGAAATCAATACATTCTTTTGTAAAGCAGCTTCAATCCAACGCCAATCTATATCTAACCTTCTTGGATGGGCATTCAATTCGATTACTACATCATTGGCAGCACATGCATCAATAATTTTCTGATGGTCTACGGGATACCCATTTCTGCTCAACAATAAGCGGCCGGTCATGTGTCCCAATATAGCAGTGTATGGGTTTTCAATGGCTTTCAAAAGTCGCATCATGGCTTTTTCTTCATTCATTTTCAAATTAGAATGAACAGAAGCTATTACTAAATCGAAACTTTTCAGTATATCATCAGTATAATCTAAACTGCCGTCATTCAAAATATCGCTCTCAATACTTTTAAAAATTTTAAAAGGGGCTATTGATGTATTGATTTCATCAATTTGCTGATGTTGAGCGTGAATACGCTCTTCCGTTAACCCATTTGCATAAAATGCAGATTTTGAGTGATCACTGATTACCAGATATTCCAAACCTTTTGCAATGGCAGCTTTTGCCATTTCTTCTAAGGAATTACTTCCATCACTCCATTGACTATGGCTATGAATAATACCCCGAATATCTTCCGGTTGAATAACAGAAGGTAGCTCATTTTTTTCTGCAGCCCCAATGATTGCAGCTGTTTCTCTTTGATAGGGTGGGAGCGGACAAATATTTACACCATTAAATATTTCTTCTTCAAAAGCAAAAACGGCATCGCTTTGCCAAGCAAATCTATGCATCCATTCATCCATAAATGCTTCCCCGCAACTCGTTTCGAATAAACGTGCGATCGATTTTGCTTTTGTTGTTGGGTAAAATACCAGGAGTACATTTTCAGGGCCTTTAAAGCTTATTTTATTATCTACATGTTCTGTTTTTGCAAAGCCGGATTCCCCTAAAAAGGCAATTAGTTGATCAACTGAGCCTGTAAACACCCACTCTAGTTGATTAATTATTTCCATTTGCCTTCTAAATTCACCTGTTATGATAACGGTATCTGCCCCGAATTCCGATTTTAGCTTTTTATCAATCTCAATGGCGTAATCCTCTACTTGTTGATAGAGATACCTTCCCAGGGTGCCTAAATAAAATTGGATAGCTTCTTTTATATTCTGTTGCGTTTTCTCGCCGAAGCCTTTGTACAGTGTTAACCTATTTTCTTCGCACGCATAGAGTAATTCACCAATAGATTCTATTTCTAGTTCCCTCCAAATAGTAGCTATTTTTTTCGGACCAATGCCTTTGATGCCTAACATTTCCAAAATGCCCGGTGGGGTTTTTGCCAAATATTCCTGCAAGGCAGCCAACTTACCCGTTTGTAATTGTTCAACTACTTTTTTCCCTGTGCTTTCGCCAATACCTTTTAATGCAAAGATTTGATCATGTGGTAAGGTAGATAGTTGAACGGGTAATTTCTCGATGGTAAAAGCAGCACTACTATAGGATTTGGCTTTGAATGAATTATCTCCATGAATATCCATTAGTTTACCAAGTAGTGAAAAATTGTCGGCAATAGCATAGTTGTCAAGCATTGTCTAAAGTAAGAAAGATGATTAATATTTAAGATAAAAAAATCCCGACGCAATGGTCGGGATTAAATCTATTTCTGCTTTAGAAATAAGAAGAGAATTACTTCTTCTTAGCAGCTTTTTTAGCGGCTTTCTTAGGAGCAGCTTTTTTAGCAGCTTTCTTTGCAGCTTTTTTAGGAGCAGCTTTTTTAGCGGCTTTTTTAGGAGCAGCTTTTTTTGCAGCCTTTTTAGGAGCGGCTTTTTTAGCAGCTTTTTTTGCAGTTGCCATGTTTTTTAGATTTAATGGTTAGTAAATAATACATTAAAAATAAAAAACTATTTGGAACTACAAAAAAATTTTTTTATGCAGTGGCTTCTGTGGGTAAAACGGATACCGTTGTTTTATCGGATTTACCTTTTTTAAATTCTACAACACCATCTGCTAAAGCAAATAAAGTGTAGTCAGAACCTACACCAACATTCTTACCCGGATGATAAACAGTTCCTCTCTGGCGAATGATGATATTACCTGCTAATGCAGGCTGACCGCCATAAATTTTTACACCAAGGCGCTTACTCTGTGAGTCGCGACCATTCTTTACGCTACCTTCCCCTTTCTTGTGTGCCATAGTAGTATGATTTTATAATAAAGAACGCGTCTTTATAAACTTGATTAATTAAGCGATGCTTTCAATTTTAATTCTTGTGTAATGCGTACGGTGACCGTGTTTCTTACGAAAGCCTTTTCTTCTTTTCATTTTAAAAGCAACCACTTTATCGCCTTGCACAAGGTCGCTAATGATCTCTGCTTTCACAGTTGTTTTAACGGCACCACCTGTAGTGATACTTCCATTATTATCAACGAATAATACTTCATTGAATTCTACTTTGTCTCCGGTTTTACCCTGCAGGTGAGGAACATACAGACTTTGACCTTCCTGTACCTTAAATTGCTGACCTGCGATTTTTACAATTGCTAACATAGCTGTCCAAAATTAGGACGGCAAAGGTAGGGTTTTACAGCCATATTTCACAAAGAAATTGCAAATAAATTATGACAAAATTAGTTCATTAAAATAGTTATCCGTGCTACAACCCCCTATTTTTGTTACTTATTGATGCTACTATACCATGAATTTTAAGTCGATACTGGCCAAGCCATTTGCCCAGCTGATTCATAATAAAACCAAAAAAAATATGCTCTTGGCGGTTGAACACCAAGATGCTATCCTTAATAATCTCTTACGTACAGGTGCGCAAACACAGTTCGGTAAGGATCATTACTTGAAGGAAGTGAATGATTATCAATCGTTTACGCAATCAGTTCCCTTGAGAGATTATGAGCAGCTAAAAAGCTATATAGAAGAGATTAAACTCGGGAAACCCAATATTTTATGGAAGGGCAAACCCATTTATTTTGCTAAAACCAGTGGTACCACCAGTGGTGTGAAATATATCCCAATAACCAAGGATTCTATCCCTAACCACATTCAAACAGCTCGTAATGCCTTGCTTTGCTATATGGCTGAATCGGGTAATACCGCTTTTGCCAATGGTAAAATGATTTTTTTAAGCGGATCACCGGCGCTGGAAAGAACAGGTGGCATACCAACAGGAAGATTAAGCGGAATCGTGAATCACCATATCCCCGCTTATTTGAGAGCCAATCAGTTACCCAGCTTTGAAACCAATTGTATCGAAGATTGGGAAACCAAACTTGATCGCATTGTGACAGAAACTTTGCAACAAGATATGAGTCTGATCAGCGGAATACCACCTTGGATGCAAATGTATTTTGATAGGCTGACAGAGAAAACGGGTAAAAAAATTGGTGATCTTTTCCCACATTTTAGCGTGATGGTTCAGGGGGGTGTAAACTTTGAACCATATAAAGCCAAATTGATAGAAAGTATTGGCAGAAATATTGATACCATAGAATTATTCCCGGCAAGTGAAGGTTTTTTTGCTTTTCAAGATAGCCAAACCGAACCCGGACTGCTCCTAAATACAAATAGTGGTATCTTTTTTGAATTTATTCCTGCAGCGGAAATATTCCTGCCAAACCCAACCCGGCTTTCTTTGAGAGATGTTAAATTGGGCGAAAACTATGCCCTTATAATCAACAGCAATGCGGGATTATGGGGTTATAATCTCGGAGATACTGTGAAATTTGTAAGCATTAATCCCTATCGCTTGATTGTTACCGGCAGAACCAAGCATTTTATTTCTGCATTTGGTGAACATGTTATTGGTGAGGAAGTAGAGCAAGCCATGTTAACGGCCTTAACACAGTATCCCGCAAAAGTTACCGAGTTTACGGTTGCCCCCATGGTTCAACAGGGGGAGGGGAAGAGTTACCATGAATGGTTTATTGAGTTTGAAGAAGGCCCTGCCAATCTAGAAGATTTTGCTGCGGCATTAAATGATGCACTCCGTAACAAAAATGTGTACTATGATGATCTTATGAGAGGTAATATACTATTACCGCTTAAAATCTCCAAATTGCGTAAAAATGGGTTTATTGAATATATGAAAGGTGAAGGTAAACTGGGCGGACAAAACAAAGTGCCTCGCCTCAGCAATGACAGAAAGTTAGTTGATGGATTAACACCTTATCTTCAACCCGAATAATTAATATTGAATGGGTGGGTATAATTCTTTTAATTTGTAGGCCAACCCCGTAAAAAAGCTGAATGAGTAAAAAAAGGATTGCCATTTTTGGTTCAACAGGTTCAATCGGAACACAGGCATTGGAGGTCATTAAAGCCAACCCCGATTTGTTTTCTGCAGAAATACTAACTGCACAAACAAATGATGAACTGTTAATTAAACAAGCACTTCGCTTTAATCCGAATATGGTGGTAATTGGAGATGAAAAAAAATATACCACTGTTAAAGAAGCATTAGCACAAACAAATATTAAAGTTTTTGCCGGTGAAGAGGCATTAGCTGAAGCCGCTGCCGTAGATTGTTATGATATGATGCTTGCAGCCATTGTTGGGTATGCAGGTTTAAAACCCACTTTACAAGCGATTGAATTAGGTAAAGCGATCGCCTTAGCTAATAAAGAAACTTTAGTTGTTGCCGGAGATATAGTGATGAAATTGGCGGCTGAAAAAAGAGTGCCGATTATACCTGTGGATAGCGAGCATTCGGCTATTTTCCAGTGTTTGGTAGGAGAGGGAAGAAATAAAATTGAGAAGATAATTCTTACTGCCAGTGGCGGTCCATTTTTAGGAAAGAAACCCAATTTCTTGGTTAATGTAAAACGCGATCATGCTTTACAGCATCCTAATTGGGCCATGGGTGCAAAAATTACCATCGATTCAGCAACCCTTATGAACAAAGGGCTCGAGATGATTGAAGCTAAGTGGTTATTTAATTTACAGGCACATCAGATTCAAGTAACTATTCATCCCCAGAGTATTATACATAGTATGATTCAATTTGAGGATGGGAGTATTAAAGCTCAAATGGGCCTCCCTGATATGAAGTTACCCATTCAATATGCATTGGCTTTTCCACAACGTATTGCCAATAATTTCCCCAGATACGATTTTAAAAAGCCCAATGCTTTAACATTCGAAGATCCCGATTTAAAAACCTTCCGCAATTTACAGTTAGCAACCGACGCATTATATAAAGGGGGAAATATGCCCTGTATATTAAATGCAGCGAACGAAATTGCTGTTTTTGCGTTTCTACGAAATAGGATTGGCTTCTTAGATATTACAGAGTTGGTGGAACAAACCATGCAAAAAATTTCGTTCATTGAAAAACCAACGTTATCAGAATATTTTGAAACCGATGGAGAAGCGCGGAGTTTTGCGGCTTCTCTAATACATATGTAAAGTAAAAAGTAAAGAGTTGTAGTTATGAGTTTATTAGTGATTGATTGGATGAGTACATTGGTTAAAGCCGGACAATTTATATTGTCGTTTTCCATATTGGTACTGTTGCATGAAATGGGTCATTATTTCCCCGCAAAATGGTTCAAATGCCGGGTTGATAAATTTTATTTGTTCTTTGATCCTTGGTTTAGCATTTGGAAGAAAAAGAAAGGAGAAACGGAATACGGCCTGGGCTGGGTGCCTTTCGGCGGGTATGTAAAAATAGCCGGCATGATCGATGAGAGTATGGATAAAGAACAACTAAAAAAACCCGCCGAGCCATGGGAATTTCGCTCCAAGCCAGCTTGGCAACGATTAATCATCATGATTGGTGGGGTGGTAGTAAATGTAATTCTTGCCATTATTATTTTTATCGGTATTACCTGGGTATGGGGAGAAGAACAATTACCCGTAAAAAATTTACAATACGGATTATCGGTAGATTCTATAGGTAAAAGTTTTGGGTTGCGAGATGGCGATAATGTTGTAGGTATAGATGGTAAGCCGGTCGAAAATTATGGCACCCTAGAATCGGAAATGGTGCTCAAAGAAGCGAAGCAATTGCAGGTATTAAGAGACAATAAAACTATTGATATAGCAGTACCTGAGTCGGCTATTAAAGCAATCATCAAGGAGAAGAAATTTGGGGCCATGGTAATACCTCGTTTCCCAGTAATTGTAGACTCTGTGAGAAAAGATGCAGTGATAAAAGACGGTACCATGCGTAAGGGCGATACCCTTATTGCCATCAATAATCAACCTTTTAAATATTTTGATGAATTCGACAGATTGAAAAAAAATTATGCTGATTCTATTATTACCCTTACTGCTATCCGCGGAAAAGATACAGTAACTATGCGTGCGCTGGTCACTAAAAAAGGAGCCATCGGATTTTTTCAGCTAACGCCGTTCAAAATTCTAAAAACCACTACTAAATCCTTTTCCCTGTTAGCATCAATTCCAATTGGTTTTACTCGTTGTTGGGAAACTTTGGATAGATATGTAACAGGATTAAAACAATTATTCACCGGTAAAGTAAGTGCAAACGATTCTTTGGGAAGTGTAATTAGTATTGGGAATACATTCCCGGGTGTATGGGATTGGGAAAGGTTTTGGACGCTCACAGGTATCTTCTCAATCGTGCTTGCTTTTATGAATATTCTACCGATTCCTGCGTTAGA
Source organism: Sediminibacterium sp. (assembly GCA_017537025.1). Lineage (GTDB taxonomy): Bacteria > Bacteroidota > Bacteroidia > Chitinophagales > Chitinophagaceae > Sediminibacterium. The sequence continues at coordinate 4,801 of JAFWCB010000006.1, read as the reverse complement.
TGGGGGTCATGCATTATTTACAGTTTATGAAATAATTACTGGTCGCAAACCCGGTGATAAATTCATGGAATATGCACAGATGGTAGGTATGGTATTATTACTTGGGCTAATGGCCTATGCACTAGGGCTAGATTTTTGGAGACTTTTCAAGTAGTCAATGGTCAATGGTCATTAGTCATTAGTCATTAGTTAGTAGGGGGAAAGGCAACTACTATTGACCAATAACCACTGACTAATTTCTTGTAACTTTGCACTTTACACTTATCACTACTCACTAAAACGGGGCCGTTTTGGTTTCGACAGCTAAGGTTACGGTTGGTGTAAGCATGCAGTGCGTTGGATAATTAGCACTTTAATCTGAATATTCAAACTATAACTGGCAATACACAGTATGCCATGGCTGCCTAATCAGTGATTAGATAGTCATTTGGGCCGCCGCACAGGTTTGCTTCTTACCAGGTGCCGCCGCCGACTCAAAACAAAAGAGGCTGCTACAATAGAAGGCTGTGACTATTGTTTAAGACCATACAGCTAAGCGTTCAATTGGTTTGTTCTTTTCCTGTTGAATGCCTACAAATAATAAAGAAATAAGCATGTAGAAAGCTAATGGCAACGTAGTTTGGACACCGGTTCGAGTCCGGTCGGCTCCACAAAAGAGATCCCGCGTACCGCGGGATCTCTTTTCATTTATGGATGATACTTCTATAAATAAACCCGGCCGCTGTAAGCTTGTGTTATTAGTTTACCTAATTTTAACGTAAAAGGGGATGGAATGGAAAAAGTAATAGTGGAAAATAAATTAGCTCTTTTTACAGAATACTGGGCACCTAAAATAGTTGGGGAATTAAACGGGCAACATGTAAAACTTGTAAAAATTAAAGGTGAGTTTGTATTTCACAAGCATGAAAATGAAGATGAACTATTTTTTGTATTAAAAGGATCATTTAATATGGAATTTGAAAATCATAAAGTTCAATTGAATGAGGGTGAATTTTTAATTGTTCCAAGAGGAGTTCTTCATCGCCCCTTTGCGGAAGAAGAATGTAGTATTCTACTTTTTGAGCCTTCTAGCACGCTTAATACAGGTGATGCGCTTAATAATGAGCTTACAAAGTCAGTATTAGATTGGATATGATTATTTTTAGTGCTTTCCCATTTCTAAAATAAAACGCTATACTTTTAATACATTTCCCTTTTCTTTTTTAATGAAACGTCCTATTTTTTCTCTATTACTTTTCATTGTATGTGAGGGTTACGCTAATGATAGCCTTATTATTACTCATATACTGAATCGTATAGCTTTACTACAAACCAAAGAATCCGGAGTATTTCCCAAAGGAACGATTCCTTCCTATCGCATGTATGCTTTAAATAAAACCAGGTATAAGGCCGATATAAATCCTTTTTTTACAGGGTTAACGGTATTCACATTAAATAATATAAAAGAAGATCTATCTCCGGAGCAACAAAAAATAGCAGCTAAAATTATTCTTGAAGCATTACCCTCATTCAACAAATTCCAAAATAGAAAAGGTAGAGATACCTATAATTTTTGGCCAACCGATACCCCCGGCATTTTTACTAATGGCGGTTGGTTAAATTGGTTCGATAAACAACAGTCGCTACCCGATGATATGGACGACACGGTAATCCTTTTAATGGCGCAACAAAAATCTGATACTACTGCCAAACAGATTCATGCACTTATGCAGGGTTATACCAATAATGAACAAAAAAAAATTTCCAATACATTTTCTGAGTATAAAAAAGTAGGCGCCTATTCAACCTGGTTTGGGGTGAAAATGCCGGTCGACTTTGATCTATGTGTGCTATCTAATATTCTCTACTTTGTGCAGCATTATAATTTAAAATGGACTTCCGCAGACTCTGCGAGTTTACACCTGATTACAGATTTGATTGCGTCTCGAAAGTATATTACTACATCAAACTATGTTTCACCTCATTATGTAAGTGTATCTAATATATTGTATCATGTTTCAAGATTAATGTCGGTAAAGCCAATTCCTGAATTAGAAAAATTAAAACCTCAACTGATAGAAGATACCCGGCAGGCTTTGGCAAGTGCTCGTAATTTTATGGATCAGGTAATGCTAAGCACAGCTTTAATACGTTGGGGAATACAACCACCCAATATTATCCAAAAAAAAGCAGAAAGTATAGAAGCGTTAGTTGAGAATGAAGAGTTCAGCTTCTTTATTGCTAGTATGGCTTCTATGTTACCCAATCCCTATAAAAAATGGATGACTTCCGCAAAAGCAGGAACTTTTTATTATTATAGTCCGGGTTACAATAATGTACTGTTACTCGAAAATTTAATCCTACTAAAAAAACTTAAGATTTAAGGAAGTTTATTCGGCTTTTGTTTCCGGATCATCAACTTTTGGGGATGACTCTACAGTTGGTGCTACATAAATAGTTTGATGATAAAATTTAGTAGAAGGTTTTACTTCGTTTAATTTTTCTTGGAATAAACCAATATAATTATTGTCTTTATTATTCTTATTGAAAATGTCTTTTAGTTGGGCGAATAAATCAGTAGAACTTGCATCAAATACGGTAGCTTCTAAACTCAATAATTTTATATTGGCTTCTACAAACTGATTCATTTCGGTATTAATAATGGTACAATGAATGTTTCCTTTAACAATGGAATCTTTGCAGAGATTTACACGCAAGCTGTATACGGAACCTTCGAACTCACCTTCAATTTTAATATCATTACAAATTATAACTCCGCGTACAATACCTCCCGGGGTGATATGAATTGTTTTTTTACTATACAGAACACCACTGAAATTACCATCAAGCACAATATCATTCTCCGAATCTAATATCCCAGAAATATTAGTGGAAGCAGTAATGATCAACTTCTTCACATCAGATAGTGCGGGATTTAAAAAACCGCTATTAAGATCGTCGGATAATTGCTCTCTGAACTTGTTCATATGACGCTAATATTTTGATAGAACAAGATAAGCAATTATTATGTACGACCATAAAAATGAATAATTAAATACCCTATAACACAAAGAATTAATACACTAAAAACGGCATAGATAAGCCAGTGTTGATCTTGAAATAGTCTCCTTTTAGTACGTTTAGCTTTAAGCTTAAGTGATTGCTTCAATTGTTTCCGAAGTTGTAATTGTAGCGCAGATAATTCTGTTGGGCTTTTGTATTGTTGCAAACCCTCTATGGCATCGTCTAAAAAGGGCGACTCGCTCATTTGCTTTTCAATTTCAAAACGAAGCTCAGGGGAAGCGTTCCCTTCAAGATATTGTATGAGCTGTTCCTCAGTAATGGAACTGGTAGACGGTAATATGTTTTTCCAATCGCTCATGCTTCTTTTCTTTTTTTATCAATCAATATGCGAAGATTACGTTTCCCATTCTGGATATGACTTTTCACTTGTAATAGGCTTAAACCTGTTGCCATACTGATTTCCTGATAACTCTTTTTTTCAAGATAAAATAAAGTTACACAGGTTCTTTGATCTCTTTGTAGCGCAGGTAAACTTTGTTCCAGCCAAACCAGATTTTGCTCTTTTAATTGAGGAGTTTCAGCTGTCGGTTCTATTGATTCCTCAAACCCGGTATGCTCGATTGAAACGGTCGTTTTTCTATCCCTAATTTTCATCAAACAATGATTACAAGCCACTTTATACAACCAGCTTTTAGGATAATAAATAGGGTACTTTCCTAGTTCCTGTATAGCTTTTACAAAGACCTGTTGTACCGCATCTTTCGCTTCTTCTTCATTTTTTAAATACTTCAAACAAACCCCAAAAAGTAAGAGTGTATAGCGTTCCAAAAAAATACCCAACCAGTGATTATTCCCGTCTTTTCTATATCGATCCAGTAAATCATTATCGGTAATATGGTTATAATTATCGTTAGCCACGCTTTAAAATAAATCTTTTTGCTGAGATGCATGAATCTTCTATTTCCATACAATATCGTATATTCATACATGGCATATGTAATGGCAATAGTTGGCGCAGTTCCCATGAGAGCAGACGCAGCTCATAGAAGTGAAATGGTAAGTCAGTTGTTATTCGGAGAATTAGGACAGGTTTTAGAGACCTCTCGCGATTTTTTAAGGGTAAGGAGTATCTACGACGGCTATGAAGGCTGGTGCCAAACAGCGCAACTCGCTGCTGTACCCGATTTCATGGCTACCATTGTTTCTAAAGATGTAACTGGCGATTATGTAAATACTGTAAAAGTGAATGGTAAAGATATGCAAATCCCTTTTGGTGCTTCCTTAGGTCTATTCATGCATGGTAAATTAAAGCTTGATAAATATCATTTCGAATACAAAGGAACTCCAGCAGTCCCCAATCAATCGTTATTTATACCTGATTATATCAAACATATCGCCTATACCTATTTGAATTCACCGTATTTGTGGGGCGGAAGATCCGTATTTGGGATAGATTGTAGTGGTTTTACCCAACAGGTGTTTCGATTTTTTAATATGGTATTACCTAGAGATGCCTATCAACAAGCGGCTTTAGGAGATGTAGTGGGGTTTCTTCAAGAAGTTATATGTGGTGATCTGGCTTTTTTCGATAATGAAGAAGGTCGTATTACTCATGTTGGAATACTACTAGATACAGAGCATATTATCCATGCTTCAGGTAAAGTAAGAATTGACCTGATAGATAATATGGGGATATTAAATACAGACACCGGAGAAAGGACGCACAAACTGCGGATCATTAAGAGGTTTAAGCAATAGGGTATAAGGTGTAGGGTATAGGGTGTAGGGTATAGGGTGT
>JAFWCB010000015.1 GCA_017537025.1 Sediminibacterium sp. | reverse complement strand
TTTAGCTAGTTTTTTAGCTTTTCGCTTCCCATACCATTTTTCATCGGTCACCCGCCATAAAATACGATATTGTTCTGAGTATTTGGCAAAGTAAAACGTGCTGATATACAGCTTCATTGGGCCACAGATAAATAATGTGAGCATGCCAAAATAAATTGGTCCCGCAAGCAGCCAGGCAAAACGCCAAACACTAAAACTGCCCCACATGCCAATCCTGAATATTAAAATATTGAGCACAAGTAGCACTGACAAAACAAGCCAAAACTGTTTTAATCGTGGCCAAATCTTAGCAACAAGAGGTGTCTTCTCTTCTATCACTTCCCCGTATAGCTCTTGCTTTATCTTTTTTACACTAGACTGAACAGTATTGATAAAAAATACGAGGCCATATAGGCAGATAACGCTAAATCCCAGCCAACCTGTTGCACCAAGTGTTGTGCCTAGTAACATAGGCATGAGTGAGAAATCTACCAATAGCAATAATGTTAGAAGAATGGTAATACCAAAAATACGCTGAATCATATAATTTTTTTTGGGGAAAATATTAATTATAGACACCACAAAAAATATAGTGATAATAAAAATTAGTATGAACCTTACAAATTCAAAACCTCCTATTGCCTGATATATATCCACTGACATAAAATTGTAGTCATCATCACTTACACTATGAGTTACTACATATTTTGGTAAAAAACCACCAAATCCATAACTTATAACACTGAAGCAAACTACAAGTATTATCACAGACAACCTTTGAAAAAAATTATCAGAATCCATTGATCCTAAACTATAACTAAATGGTGTATTTTTAGAGAATAAATTAGGACTGATTCCCTGAGATTCTGTAAATGAAGCCCCAAATAATCGTTTAGCCATAAGCCTGCTGACCTCCTCCACAAAACGAGGTGACACTGTGCCAAGTACCTTTAACAGCCTTACCAATAGATTTACCTGTATCCGCTATTTTATCAACTAGCCAATCACCAGCAGCTTCTACTTTTCCATAAACCCAGTCTTTTGATTTAGTATCAAGCGCTCCCCATATTAGATTTAGAGAACCAAATGCAAATCCTACACCAGCAGCTGCACCAGCTATTGCACCCTCAATATGACTTAAGAAATAGTTCTCAATATTCAAAGCAACGATTACAAAAACAAACAAAAGAAAAATAGTTAAACAGCCTCCTCTACGTTTCAAAACCCAAAAAATTCTGATGTATAGTCATTATTACTAGCTCGTATGATTGTTAACCGTTCATATTCAATGCTTGTGAGTATCTCTTCATATCGATTCGCAAACTCTTGAAACTGCACATCTATGTACCCTAGGTAAATGATTTTATCAACATCTTCTGAGTTGAAAAAAATCATCTCTTGACTAGATATGCCCATAGGCAACATTGCTGCACCAAATTCAAAATAGCCTTGCTTTCCGTCTATCTCCGTTACAGGTAATTGACTGATAATGACAAATTCCTGCTCACTGCCGGTTACTTTTACGACACTACCAACTGGTAATGGGGGTTGTATCTCACTCATTTATGATCCTCCAAGTATTGTTTAGACTCTCTTACAAAGAATAGATCTGAGCTCTCCTTTGAAATCGCCTCAGAATCTGCTTTTGCTTTATCTGTATTACCTTTCAGTTGCTCATTTAAAGCTTGGTAATAACTTTTTTCTAGTCTCTCTAATTTATAATTCGTGCTTGTTTCCCACGAGATGATGTCATCATTAGGAACCTTATCAAGCACAATGTTTTCTAGACTATGACCTAAAGCTAGTATGTTTTTTAGTTTATTTTTTTTAGTTTGTGAATTATTTTGATCAAGTTCTAAAGTTAGCTGTGACAAAATCGCTTCTGATTGTGCTTTATCCCCCAACATGATAGCTGATTTGCACAATACTTCTTTAACACTGCATTGATATGAAAAAATAAATCTAGACAAAGCTTTTTCATTAATATCTTGTACATAGCCAATAGATTCTCTAAATTCACCCTTATAGTAAGCTACTTTAGCTTCTGATACTTGAAGCGAAACTAAATATTTGGCAGACTTTTTTTTATGGTACCTGTAATGCTCAAACAATAACCATTTTTCAAAATCAATATGATAATAAAGAATGAGCTGTTGACTAAATACTATCATTACTTTAGCTACCATTCCAAATAAGAAAAAACATAATAATAGTAACCAACAAATTAATCTCCAAATATCGGAATCAGTTACTTCCACAAATATAAATGGGACAAACAATATCAGCCACCAAACTATCACAATCTTTTTTTTCAATGAATATAAATTAGGAACAGACAAATTACTAATATATAAAACCGTACGTCGCATGATGCTCATTTTTTCCTCATCTTCCTATGTTACAAGGTTGAATGACAACCTGTATTAACTTTCTTTATATGCCATATTTATCAAACAAATTACCAAGCACTCTGTAAAGCTCGTCCTGCAGCTACGATGCCAGAAATAATACCCGCTAATTCCGCAGCGCCTGATACAATGAGTACTCCTCCAACAACAACACCTCCAACAAACACAAGATCCTTCCCTTTAAGATACTTTTTCCCAACCTCAACACTTGTAGCAGTCTTAAAATCACCTGAAACTTTGCTTGTCGTATTTTTACTATACAGAGAAATTAACCCATTGGCCCAGTCTGCACTAGTCGCAAAGCCAAAGTCGGTTCTATTGTTACCACTTGCTGCACCAGCAGATGCAGTTAACCCTTTAGTCCCGATACTAGTAGATGTCCCTAGCTTAGCATCACCAAACTTGATTTCACTACTACCTGACAAGTTCAAATCATAAAAATCAAGGTCAAAATTAAGTATCCCTAAATCAACGGCAAGACCAGAGAACATGCCATCTGTAAAATTACCTTTAATTTTCCCTTTACCTTCCTTGACAAACTTTGTATTAGTTTTGACATATGCTAAACCGTAATCTTTTTTATTTGATGTTCCAAATGAAATTTCATTCTTGCCAAACAAAGTTTTGATAGCATCAAATGCATTAGATATAATATTGCCTTTAGGCAACGTTTTTTCAGGATTCTCTTTTGAACTTTTAGCTTGCTGTATTTCACTAAACCAACGCTTATCCATCCCCTTAGGAAAACGATACCTACCGTCCGCATTAACCGTCATCTTGCCTAAGACACTGATACCTTGCATAGCAATCTTTATACGCCTTGTGCTATCACGAAATAAGCCTTGTGTTTGTGACACAAAGGTTTGTAACAAACGGAGGTCGTTTTTC
>JAFWCB010000005.1 GCA_017537025.1 Sediminibacterium sp. | reverse complement strand
CTGTAAGCCGGAAGGAATACCTTTTTCCTCACTACTTATTGCTTCAACCTTATGGCTTATAGCCTCTTCCTTCCCCCTTTCGCCTACGGCGAAAAACGCATTATTAATCAAATTCAATACCACCCTTCCCATATCCTGCGGTACAATATTTACTTTCGGTATACTTTCATCAAGCTCCGTTTTAAACTCCGCATTAAAGCTCTTGTCTTTTGCTTTTAGTCCATGGTAGGCCAGTCGTAAATACTCATCACATAAAGCATTGATATCGGTTGGTTCTTTTTGTCCGGATGAGGTTCTGGAATGTTGCAGCATACCCTTTACTATCGCCGCTGCTCTTTGTCCGTGATGATTGATTTTTTCGGAGTTGGATTGAAGGTCTTTTAGAATGTCTTGCTGATCAGCTGTCACCCCGAGCTTGTCGAGGGGTCCCAGCTCTTGTAACAATTCATTATTTAGCTCCGAGAAATTATTCACAAAATTTAATGGGTTCTGAATCTCGTGCGCAATACCTGCAGTAAGTTCTCCCAGGCTAGCCATCTTCTCGGATTGGATCAGTTGAGATTGGGTGGATTTGAGTTCAGACAAAGAATTTCTAAGTTCTACTGTTTGCTTTGCTACTTCTTCTTCCAATATTTTCTGCTGGTTCTCGGCTTGTATTCTTTTTTCTTCAGATAGTTGAACAATAGTATTGGCATTGATTTGCACCTCCGTCAAAATAGTTTTAAAACGAACAGCCACGTAAACCATAAGTGAAACGGGAAAAGAAATACTACTTAAAAAAAGTAAAGTGAAAAAAGATTTATAGCGATACACTCCATTGGCTCCCGTAATGGGAATGAGCAGTTGAAAAAAGAGAACTGCAATAATTCCTCCAACAATAATGCCGTTTGTTTTATTGATTTTCTTCCATGATGTTAGGATATAATAAAAAAGGAGAATTGGAAGAACTAAAAATTGAGGATAAGCCAATGACAAGATTTGTAAAGGCGTAAAAAATTGAATTAACCCAACAATTACTGATATCAATACAAACCAACTAGCAATAAAGCTGTACTTATGATCAAACAATTTTGCTACCAAAACACAGGTATAACTTAATAAAAAAGAGAATAAAATATTTTCTACGAAAAGAAATATAACAGATTTAAAATAAGTCAATTCTACCGGGTACCAGATTGATCGAAAAACATAGCCGTTTGTTACTCCTAAAAAATAAACACCCGTAAAGATTGTAAAACGAAGTAAATTTTTTTCCGTGTTATTTAATCGCCATAGTAGAAAAAATAAAATAAAGAGTACAAAAAGAATACTATTGCTGGTTACAAGGGCTCTTGTACCAAAGTAGTCTTTAAGAGTTGCCCATTCATTAAAGTTTGGAGATACGATTTCAAAAAGATTTTGAAGCCCGGCAAGTTGCCCTTTTAATATGTTACCATTTAAAGGGATTGCTTTTGTATCTTTTATATGCCATGTGATAGTGTGAACAGAACCTGCGGAAAACTGCGACAATAAGACTGTTTGTACCTTTTGAAAAGTCTTGCCATTTTCTTGATATGGCTTACCATTATAACCAGTATTACCGGATGATAATATTAGTTTTCCATCAATAAATAAATCCTGTGCTGCGAAAGATCCGAAAAAAGTGAAAAGTTTTGTTTCTCTAAAGCTAGAATCGATTTTTATATATGCCCGAAACCATCCTTCAAAAACGCCATTACTATCACACATGTTTGCATTAATATCTACCGGTTTAATTTTCTTCCAACTAATTCCATTATTCCATGTAGAATCTGATCCCTGCTTAAACAGCCATCCTTGTTTTTTCCCAGGGTATATTTCTTCAATATCTTCGTAATCCTTGGGAGAGAGAGTGATAGTATCCTGTGCCCTAACATAAAAAATATTAGCAGATAACAGTAAGGTAAGTAGGAGAAATATTTTTATTATTCTTCTCATATTAGTTAATTAAAAGCGAAGACGCTACTATAAACCCATGACCATTGACTACTGACTATTGACCAATGACTATTGACCCTTCTAAAATCCCCACTTCCCCATCTGCTCCAAATCAGCTTTTACACAGTCTAATGGCGGAACACCCTGATAAGCTTCTTGCTCAATGATAAAATGAATAGTACCTCCCGTTTTCTTAGCTTGATCAATGATTTCTTTTACTATTTGCACACCCTTACCAAGCACGGTACTCTCATAATGATTGGTTGTTGGGTTCTTAATCTCATCTTTTACATGCATACTCACAAAACGACCGGGATTGTTTTTTACAATAGCCAATGCATCGGCGCCGGTTTCATATAAATTACCAATATCTAATTGCTGCACCACTAAATTAGGGTCTGTATTTTTTAAGATGATATCGTACACGGTTTCATCTCCTAGCTTTTGGGTAAATTCAAAATTGTGATTATGATATCCAAAACGCATACCGGCAGCTTTACATAATTTACCACTGGCATTAAAAACGTCCATATACCGTTTCATATCATCAGCCGTTTTGCGCAAGCTTTCATCCAGCCATGGACTAATTACAAATTCCTGTTTACAGATAGCGGCATCTTCTACTGTTTGCTTCCAACTATCACTAAAATCTTTTTTTACAGCATCCCAATGCTGTGGTCCCATTACAGTATGTCCGCTCGGCATTTTCAAGCCTATATCATCCAGTACTTTCTTAAACTCTGTAGCACTATAGCCATAGAATTTCCGATTTACATAATTGGCATGCTCCACATAGGTATAACCCATAGCACGCAAGGCTTTAAGGGTTCCCAAAGGATCCTTTTTCATATCTTCTCTAACAGAATACAATTGTATACCTATGATATGTTTGGGTGCATACATAGCACGTAATAATTGAGGAGATAATATAGTACCTGCGGCGGCAAAGGTACCCGTGCGTAGAAACTGTTTACGAGTGATAGACATAATCGTTATTTGAGATAAACAAATTAAGCTTTTTTATTCAAATTGTATCTTGCACAAATGAAAACCGCAACTGTTCACGAAATAAAGCAGGAATTACTGGCCAATAAAGAAAGGGCATTGGTGGAACTTTGTTTGAGATTAGCGAAATTCAAAAAAGAAAACAAAGAATTACTTACCTACTTACTATTCGAAGCACATCATGAAGAGGGATATATTACAGAAGTAAAAGAGTTAATTACACAAGAATTTGAACTACTAGATGCAAAAGCTAATATTTATTTTACAAAAAAATCGATACGCAAAATATTACGCATAGCTGCTAAACATATTCGCTATACCGGATCAAAACAAGCTGAGGCTGCTATACTTATCCATTTTCTCACCACACTTAAAGAAAGCGGTATCCCTTACCAACGAAGCAATACACTTATGAACATGTACACTTTACAAATCAAGAAAATCAAAGCTGCTTTATCGGGCATGCACGAAGATCTCCAATACGATTATAAGTTGGCTTTAGCAGAAATAGAATAGCTAAGAGGTTTCCTGATCGAAATAGAGTTTATAAAAATGCTTTCCTTTTTGTTGATCGAAACCTTTTTCTATCAAATCTCTTCTACCATGTACATACACATGAAAATTTTTATCCAATTTTAAAATACTTTTAAAAAATTTCTGTTGTTGCTGAACGGCAACGGGATTGATATCGAAACTATCCTCGATTTGTACTTGCTTCGCTACTTCGTATTGTTGTTTGTACTGCGTAAAGCTTTCGATTAATTCGGGGTGATGCAGCACCTCTTTGCTGAAATCCTGCAACTCGAAGCTATCATGTGTCTTAAAGTATTCCATACTTCGCTGCAGCATACCGGCCTCATCTGCTTTATCGGTTTCAAATTGCTCACTTATTTCATTACTGATAAATAATTTACACATACCTAACGCGGCTTTGGTATGATGATAACTATTGGCAACGGGTGTTACTTGTAAAAACTGTTTTTTCCAAAAACTATTTTCTTCTTTTTGAATACCTGCCTCAAAAACCAAGCAGCGTGCGTCTTCGGGCATATTGATAGCTATAAATCCTTTTTCCGGCTTTTTAATATCAATCCCCTCTTCAACAGTTAGGTTGATGGTTTCTCTGGTATTTGATATTTTAAGAAAAGGCTCTTTTTGGGCTGTATGAAATATCCCTATGGCCTCATATTCTTGATCATGAAAAGGGAATTTTAAAAAACTGGCGATATATATTTCTCCATTTTTAATCAATCCGTTTTTGCTAGACTCATGCAAATGAGTAGCAATGGCTTTACTAATACTATCGAATGATTCTTTTTTTTGGAAAAAAGAGGATACGATTATATTCAATGGATTATTATCCTCGGCTAATATATATTGTTCTGCCTCATTAAATGGTTTTAGAAAAAAGCTCAATAGAACCCCGCTCAACCATTCATCAGCAAGTGAATGTGTTTTTTCAGATAAAAAAAGGGAGCCTCCTTGCGCTGCGTAGCCTGCTCTATGAACAGCTAGTTCCTGCATTTCAATAGTTGGAAAATGAATCGTCATGCATCGAAGATAAATCTGTTAGGCCATTTCATTTCTGATAAATTTCCACCATAACACCATTAGGCGCTAAGAGTGTCATGGCAGTTACTTTGCCTAAGATTGCATCTTCATGTATGATAGGATTTTGTAAAACCCGAAGTTTTTTTTCTTTTGCTCTTTCTAATACCTCTTGGATATTTTTAGTTTCAAAACTATACATACCAATACCCCGGTTTGGTATTTGCGCGGGCGTATTGCTCTCTATTTTTTTCCCATCTGTAAAATCCATTAATAGGATATGTCCGCTTCTTGCTCCTTTTGCATATAGTATACTAAACCTAAAAGGTATCCCTGCTTCTATACCGAGTGCCGAGCCTTCTCCGGTTTTCCACTCATTATCGCGTCGCATTTCCCAGCCTAACACATATGTATAGAATTGAATCATAGGATTACTCATGCCGGTAACTATTTGTGCTGAATAACCGGGCCCACCTTTCAAAGTAGCCGAATCATAGGGGGCTAGCTGGGGCATCCCATTCCCCCTTTCAATTCCTACGATATGTACAAATTCCGGGGCCTTATAAATAGTTTCCAAATACTTATATTTAGTACCATCCGGTTTACTAAGCATAGCTGCTTGCATAGGTGCCATAGTAGTGAATCCCAGCGCGCGTAATTCCTTATCCAATTTCTCTTGATTAGCATTTGGGAAGCCTAATGTAAAAGGCCCCATTTCTCTCGCATTATAGCTTTTATGAATCAAGGGGTTATTCTTGCTTACCAATAGTACCCGTATCTTGATATTTTCTGGTACGTTTTTCCGTTCTAATAAATACAACTTATAATTACCATTAATATCAAATAGCCGCTTCTGCATTTTCTCCTGTTCTTTGGTTAGGGAAAATGGTCCGCTTAGTTGCATACCCATCCCTTTTACATAAAATAGCTCCAAACTGTCTAAATAAGCGGTGCAAATAGTAATTATTTTTAAAGGGCCACAAAGCGCGTCGGCTTCGGATGATTCGGGCTCGGAAATATCTCTTAGTGCACCGGGCTTTTGTGCAGGTAATGATATCGTGATTACAAAAAGTAGTAAGCCTGTTAAGCATTTTTTCACAGCAGTAATTTTATGGTTGAATCTACAAAAATTAGTTAACTTCATTAACTATTTTATGGAAGGGAAAAAAATTATTATTGAAGAGCAAGGACTACGCGATGGTATGCAAACGCTTGCGGTTATTATTCCTGTCGAAAAAAAACTGGCGTATATAAACCAACTTATTACAGCCGGCTTAAAACGAATTCAGGTAGCAAGTTTTGTTCACCCAAAAATAGTTCCTCAAATGGCCGATGCAGAAATTATTTGTTCGGGATTGCCTGCTGCGCCGGGTGTAGTTTTCAGCGGGTTAGTGCTTAATCTGAAAGGAATTGAAAGAGCTGCTAAAGCGGGTTTGAAACATGTATCTATCTCACTCTCTGCCAGCGATACCCACAGTCGTAAAAATACCAATAAATCTATTGAGGAAGCCAAAGTTGAGTTTGCTGAAATGGTAAAAATTGCCAGACAGGAAAACATAACCGTACGCGGGGGTATTCAATGTGCTTTTGGCTGCCGCTACGAAGGAAAAATAAATGAGCATGTAGTATATGACTTGGTTCAGCATCATATTAATTGTGGGGTAGCCGAATTAGCATTAGCCGATTCTACCGGCATGGGTAATCCGGCACAAATTCATAAAATGATGAAGATTATACAAGCAATTTCATCGGATATGCCTATAACCCTTCACTTACATAACACGGAAAATAAAGGATACGCAAACTTGTTAGCCGCTATTGATGCCGGTATTTATCAATTTGATACTGCTTTTGGCGGCCTTGGTGGCTGTCCGTTTATTGAAGGCGCTACCGGCAATATTGCCACTGAGGATACCGTACACATGCTCCATCAAATGGGGCATAGCACCGATATTGATATACACAAAGTAGCTCTTGTTAGTAGGGATATGGAAAAACAAATAGGAGCCCCCCTACCGGGATTAGTTTATTCGTTGTTAGATAGAGCCGATATAAAAATGATATGATCATGCCGCAAACAATTGCTGAGAAAATAATATCAAATCATGCCGGTAAAAAAGTATATGCAGGTGAACTTTGTATTGTTCCTGTTGATGGTTGTATGGCTACAGATACCACAGCACCCTTAGCCATAAAGGCTTTTAAAGAAATGGGAGGAACCGAGCTAGCCGATAAAAATAAATTTCATTTAATCATCGATCATGCAGCACCGGCACCGAATGAGCGTATTGCTAACCTCCATAACTTGATGCGCAGTTTTGCCCATGAGTATGGATGTTCGTTATACGATATTGGCAGTGGTATTTGTCACCAAGTAATGGTAGACAATCACAAAGTAAAACCCGGTGATATTTTTATGGGTGCCGATAGCCATACGCCAACCTATGGCGCTCTCAATGCATTTGCCTGTGGAGTGGGTAGTACCGATCTGGCTGCTGTTATGCTTACCGGAAAAATTTGGTTGAAAGTGCCGCAAACTATTAAGGTGGTATTACATGGAAAAAAATTACAGCCCGGTGTAAGTGGAAAGGATTTAGTATTAGAAGTGGTGAAACAATTAACCATCAGTGGCGCTACTTATCAGGCAGTTGAATATCATGGTGAAGCCGCTGCACAACTCTCCCTTTCTCAACGTATGGTGCTTTGTAATATGGTAGCAGAAATGGGAGCGAAAACGGGTATCGTTTCTCCTAAAGGATTACAACTGCCCTACGATTTTGAGCCTATTGAAGCAGATGATGATGCAAATTATAGTAGGGTTATCGAAATAGATGCCGCCGCTATCCAACCTAAAATTGCTATCCCCAATTCGCCCGATGATGTTCATAATGTTGAAGATTATGTAGGCACTAAAATTAGTTATGCTTTTATTGGCACTTGTACAAATGGGCGCCTGGATGACTTACAAACTGCGGCAGCTATTTTAAAAGGAAAGCATATTGCCCCTGGCGTTCGCATGGTGATTGCACCTGCCAGTAAACAGGTTTTGATAGATGCCTTAAAAGATGGTACGATACAAACACTTATAGAAGCGGGTGCTACTATCATCAATAGTGGCTGTGGACCTTGTGTAGGAAGTCATGAAGGGGTACCCGGAGACGGAGAAGTAGTGATCAGTGCTGCTAATAGAAATTTTAAGGGAAGAATGGGTAATCCGAATGCCAGTATTTATTTGGCCAATCCTGCAACAGTTGCTATAAGTGCACTCCATGGTTTCATCAATACGCCTAAATCTCAAATCTTGTAACCCGAATCTAAAAATCTTTTTGCTATGCCTATAGCCCACACATACGGAAACAATATCGATACCGATCGTATCATACCCGGTAAGTATACTAAAACATTAGATATCGCCTCACTAGCAGCGCATGTGATGGAAGATCTTGATCCTGATTTTCATAAAAAATTTCAAGTGGGTGATATGATTGTGGCAGGAGATAATTTTGGTTGTGGTTCATCGCGCGAGCAAGCACCGGTGGCATTAAAGGCTGCAGGTGTATCGGTAGTGATCGCTCGTTTTTTTGCACGTATTTTTTTCCGTAATGCTATCAATATCGGATTACCTGTTTTAGAAATACCTGACCATGATATTGAAACAGGTGATTTGTTAGCAGTTGATTTAGCAAGCGGAATCGTTGAAAATAAAACAAAAAACAAAACCTATAATGCTACTAAAATGCCCAAGGTAATGTTGGCTATTATGCAAGAAGGCGGATTGGTAAACTATTTACAAAAACATAAAGATTATATACTCGAATGAGCTTACCCTTAACAGGCATACGTGTACTCGAATTTACCCATGCCGTAATGGGACCAACAACAGGTTTATTATTGGCAGATATGGGTGCAGAAGTCATTCATATTGAACCACCGCAGGGCGATGAAACCCGCCGCCTTAAAGGATTTGGCACAGGTTATTTTCCTTTCTACAATAGAAATAAAAAAAGTTTAGCCATTGATATTAAATCGGTTGAAGGCAAAAAAATTATTGAAGAGCTAGTGCCTACCGCTGATGTAGTAGTAGAGAATTTTGGTCCGGGCACTATGGATCGCTTAGGATACAGTTACATACACTTACAACAAATCAATCCAAAAATTATTTATTGCTCTTTAAAAGGTTTTGCCAACGGCCCTTACGAAAAGCGCCACGCCATGGATGAAGTGGTACAAATGATGGGCGGATTAGCGTACATGACCGGTAGACCGGGAGATCCGCTTCGTGCGGGCACTTCGGTAATTGATATTACCGGCGGTACATTCGGCTATACGGGCATTTTATTAGCCTTATATGAAAGAGAGAAAACGGGTGTTGGTAAAATAGTGAAAGCAAGCTTGTTTGAAACAACAGCTTTTTTAATGGGCCAGCATATGGCCTATGGCGCCATTACTAAAACACCAGTGCCGCCAATGCCCGCGCGTGTTAGTGCTTGGAGTATTTATCGGGTTTTTGATACAAAAGACGATAGCCAGGTTTTTGTAGGAATCATCAGTGAAAAACATTGGGAGCGTTTTTGTGATGCTTTTGAAAGAGCGGATTGGAAAGCTGATCCACGGTTACATACTAATAATAATCGTATTGATCAGCGAGAATGGTTTCTACCCGAAGTAGAAAAAATGATGAAAACATTTACTAAGCAGGAGATCATGGATAAGTGCGAAGTAGCAGGAATTACATTTGCCCCTATCACTAAACCGGAAGATTTATTCAACGACATTCAATTAAATGAAGGCGGAAGCTTACTTACCACTACTTTACCGGATGGCACTATTACTAAACTTCCAAAAACACCTATCGATTATGAAGGGGCCACCATTGAACTTATTCAAAATCCACCTGCTATTGGAGAACACACGAAAGATATCTTAACAAGCTTAGGATACAACGAAGCAACGATTTTAACATTAGCCAATAAAAATATTATTACAACGATATAAAACATCCAGGCATGTACGATCTATTGATTAAAAATGTTGACGTGGTTCGTCCAAATTATGTGGGAACCCAAAAGGCAGATATTGCTATAAAGAATGGCAAAGTTGTAAAGGTAGCTACTGGCATTACCGACACTGAAGCAGCTACTGTATACGACGGTCAACATCAATTGGCATTCCCCGGCTTAACAGATGCGCATATGCACACGGGTATTTACAATCCTTTGGAGGAAGATGCCATAACTGAAAGTAAGGCGGCTGCGATGGGGGGTGTTACTTCTTCCTTAAACTATATGCGTACCGGTAAATATTATTTAAATAAAACCGGACCTTATTCAACTTTTTTCCCCGAAGTACTCTCTATTTCTAAAGATCGGTTTTATGTAGACTATAGCTACCATATTGCACCGATTCAATACAGTCATATAGATGAAATAGAAATGTTGATTGAAAAATTCGGCGTCACAAGTTTTAAAATATTTATGTTTTATGGTAACTATGGCTTACATGGAACCAGTAATACACAGAAAGATTTTTTAATGACTCCCGATGGCGAGTATTATGATTATGCCCATTTTGAGTTTATTATGAGGGGAGTGAAAAAAGCCATAGATCGGTTTCCTGAGAAAGCGGATTCCATTAGTCTCGGGCTACATTGTGAAACTGCAGAAATCATGCGAGCATATACCAATATTGTACAGAAAGAAGGCAAGCTCAAAGGTTTAAGGGCTTATTCTGCGGCCAGGCCTCCACATAGTGAGGGGCTCGCTATTTTTATTGCTTCCTATCTCGCACATGAAACATCTTGCGCCAATATTAATTTATTGCATCTCACTTCAGCGAAAGCAGTAGATGCAGCCCTTATGATGCAACAAGTTTTTCCGCATATTAACTTCAAAAGAGAAGTAACGCTAGCACATTTAATATTAGATTACGATTGCGAATGTGGTTTACATGCTAAAGTGAATCCACCCATTAGGAGCCGGGAAGATGTGGAATATTTATGGGAACATGTATTAGCCGGTAATATAGACTGGGTATGTAGCGACCATGCATGCTGTAAAGCAGAATTTAAAACAGATGCACATGAAAAAGATAATGTATGGTTAGCCAAAAGCGGCTTTGGCGGATCTGAATTTCTACTTAGTGGCGTGTTCACCGAAGGCTCTAAACGTGGTTTATCCGTAAATAAAATGGCAGAACTGCTCTGTTGGAACCCTGCACAAAGATTTGGATTAAAACATAAAGGCGATATTGCAGAAGGCTTTGATGGTGATATTGTATTAATTGATCCCAATCAAACATTTACCGTTAAATCAGCCGACTCGCCAAGCACGCAGGGCTATAGCGTTTTTGAAGGTCATCAATTTAGAGCCCCTGTAACAGCTACCTTTTTAAGGGGTACCTTGATTTATGAAAAAGGAGAAATACTTGGTGAAGCCCAAGGAAACTATTTACATCGACCTTATTAATATAACAATATGAATCTTCAACTTAAAAATCAATTATTTATTGTAGGAGGTGCTACTTCCGGTTTTGGCAAAGCTATTACACAACAATTATTAACAGAAGGAGCCCGTGTAATTGCTATTGCCCGAACAGCATCTTCCCTCGCCGAATTATATGCCGAAAACCCATTTGTACACTGTGTTGTGGCAGATGTAGGCGTTGATACAAACACAGCTATCGAAGCTTGTAAAAAGTACATCGGTAATCAACAATTACATGGAATTGTTATGAATGCCGGCGGACCACCGGCAAAAACAGTACTAGAAACAACTTTAGCGGATTGGGATCATGCCTACCAGTTATTACTGCGTTGGAAAGTAGCTTTTACACAAGCTTTTATTCCACAGATGATAGAAAGCGGCTATGGCCGTATTGTTTATATCGAAAGTTATACTGTAAAGCAACCGGCAGAAAATTTAGTGTTGAGTAACTCATTGCGTGCTGCGGTTGTGGGTATGGTAAAAACTTTAGCACAAGAAATTGCCAAATCGGGGATTACTTTAAATATCATGGGTCCGGGTTCGCATAATACCCCGGCTATCAATCGGATTTATCATAAGAAAGCCGAACAAACAGGCCAAACTTTTGAAGAAGTTAAGGCAGCAGCTATCAGCCAAATACCTGTGGGCGCCCTGGGTGAAGCCGATGATTTTGCCAGCTTAGCACTATGGCTTCTAAGCCCGCATAGCCGCTATATTACCGGGCAAACTATTACCGTTGATGGAGGAGCTATTAAAGGCGTTTAGCTAAATCAGAAATCTTCAGTCTTCAATCTGCTTTTATCACTGATTGAAGATTACAGATTGAAGATTGAAAATAGTTAACCATGTTAATTAATTATGTACCTTAATACAGCCAAAAAATTGCTGCATGAAAAAAATATATTGTTGGGTAATATTAGTTTGCTTGTTTTTAATGTACATGGCTAGTAATGGTATCGTACTTAATACATTCAATTTGTATTTGCCAGAGTTTGCCAAAACTTTTAATGTTGATATTGCTAAAGCAACTGGCTTAGCTGCGATACTCTATTTAGTACTAGCCCTGCCCTTGCCATTGGTAGGTTTTTTACTAGAACGTTTTTCTCCAAAAAAATTAATTGTTACCGGTGCTATTGGAGCTTCTGCAGGTTTATTTTTTTTGGCCAATGCTACAAGCTTTGGAATGGTTAGAGCTTTTACCATTGTATACCCCCTGTTTCTTTGTTTAGTAGGGTTACTCACCAGCATGTATGTAATTAATAACTGGTTCGTAAAATACAAAGGAATAGCAACCGGCACTTTATTGATGGCAAGTAGTGTTGGTCCGGCCATATTTGCCCCACTAGTAGGCAAATGGATCAAGATACTAGGTTGGCAAACTGCTGCGCAATATCAAGCTATTATTTGTACTTGTTTGATTTTGCTTCCGGCACTTTTGATCTTTTCGCATCCGTCTAAAATTAATGCCTATGCAGATGGTGTTGAAGGTACCATAGGTAAACAACCAAAAGTAGACAGGGCCGAACGCAAATCATTACTTAAAAAAGCATTAGGATCCAGTGAATTTTATATGCTGGCATTAGTTACCGCAGCGTTGTGGTTTTGCATTGGCGGCTTTATTCAAAATCAACGAAATTATCAAGCCGACCTACTCCTGGATGTTGCTCAAAGCGGTAAACTGCAAGGCGTATTCTTTACTTGCGGATTATTAGGTAAATTTTTATTCGGTTTCTTAGGAGATAAGTTCGATGTGAAAAAAATCATGTTACTAAGCGTTGTAAATATGTTTTTAGGCTGTTTATTTTTATATCTCAGCTTACATGATAAAAACTTTGTAATACCCTGTGCTATTGTTTTCGGGCTAGGCTATAGTGGTACATTTACCATGATTCAGTTATACATCATTAATTTGTTTGGCGGCGCTGCTTACGGAACCATTTTGGGATTACTTTCATTCATTGATACGATATGCGCATCTGTGGGTGTAGCTGTACTCGGCAGTATGCGAAAAGCAAATGGAAATTATGAGAAAGCATTTGTTGTTATGCTGATTTTGACCCTTATTTCAATAGTAATTACCTTTATCATCAATCAAAGAGCAAAGAAAGGTGTTATCCTATCTAATTAAAAAAAATGCTAAAAAAGAACCTCAACGCTTCCGTTATATTCCATGTTATAAAACTTTCAGAAACCTGGAAGCGAAATGGTGATGCTATTACGCAGCAATTTGGTATTACCACCCAACAATGGTTAATCTTGCTATTACTAGCCAAAGATCCTAATATCCTGTATTTCAAAGAGAATCCGCAAGAGAAACCCATGATGGCCAAAGAGCTCGCTGAAGCTATGAATGTGAGCAGGGCGAATATTACTAACTTACTGAATGTATTAATTAGAAAGAAATTAGTAGTTCAACTAGAAGATATCCATGATAAAAGAAGAAAGCGCCTATCCTTAACAGAAGCAGGTAAAAAATTGGTAGAAAAAATGGAGTTTGTGCGACAAGAATATAATAAGAGGCTATTCGCTAAATTTTCCAAAGCCGATAAATTACAATTCACTCAGTTTATTGATACTTGTCTTCAAGCTATGCGTCACGACAATTTAGTGAAGTAACTATTTTATACAGTATGAAAAATTTATTTTTTTTAGCAATCGCCTTGCTAATATTAAATTCCTGCAGCAATTCAAAAAAGCCTAAAGTAGAATCAAAAAATGATTGGTGGAAAGAAGAAATCGTTTATCAAATCTATCCACGCAGTTTCAAAGACAGTAACGGAGATGGCGTAGGCGATTTAAAAGGGATCATCAGTGAATTAGATTATTTAAAAAGTTTAGGCATTACAGCTATTTGGCTTAATCCTATTTATGAGTCGCCGAACGACGACAATGGATATGATGTTAGCAACTATAGAAAAATATTGGCTGAGTTTGGTACCATGGAAGACTTTGATATATTGCTAAAAGGGTTACACGAGCGAAATATTAAACTGGTTATGGACTTGGTGGTAAACCATAGTAGTGATGAACATGAATGGTTTAAGCAGAGTAAAGCCTCTAGAAACAGCAAGTATAGAAATTATTATCATTGGTGGAATGCCGAGAAGGGAAAACCACCTTATCGATACAGCTTATTCGATATTAATCACGATGCCTGGAAATATGATTCTACCACCAACGCCTACTATTTACATTATTTCTCACGAAAACAACCCGATTTAAATTGGGAAAACCCTGTATTGAGAAAAGAGGTTTATAATATCATGAAATTTTGGGCTGATAAAGGAATTGACGGATTCAGGCTAGATGCCTTTGGATTTGCATCGAAAGATACCAGCTTCCCTATTTTTCCCAAAGGGTTTGAAAAAAACTTTATGTTGTATTATTCCATGGGCCCCCGTTTACATGAGTATTTACAAGAAATGAATAAAGAGGTTTTTAGTAAATATAAACTCATGAGTGTAGCCGAAGGAGCAGGTAATAGTTTTAAAGATGCGCATGATTTAGTGGATGCCAATAGAAACGAATTAAATATGGCTTATGCTTTTGAAGGTGTTGACATTGCTAAAGCAAGTGGCTATAGTTTGGTACATTTTAAAGAAGTTTTCTCTCGCTGGGATAGTGCTTTTGCAAATAATGGATGGCTTTCCATTTTTTTAGCTAATCACGATCAAGCAAGAATGGTCACAAGATTTGGTAATGATAGTCCTGCATATAGAGAAAAATCATCCACGCTCCTTACCACTTTTATCATGACGATGCGCGGAACTCCCTACTATTACAATGGTGATGAACTCGGTATGACAAATGCTTATTTCACAGATATCAAACAGTATAAAGATATGCCTACCCTCAATGAGTACCAGTTTCAATTAAAGCAGGGAGCTGATATGAATCTCTTTATGAAGAAGATTCAGTTTGAGTGTAGAGATAATGGCAGAACTCCTTTTCAATGGGATAGTTCATTAAATGCCGGTTTTACAACAGGCACACCTTGGCTAAGTATTAATCCTAATTATAAAACGATTAATAAAGCAACGCAAGATAAAGACCCTAATTCCATATTAAACTACTTTAGAAAAATAGTGGCTATTCGTAAATCAAACCCCATATTAGTACACGGGAAATATAGCTTACTTGATAAGCAAAATCCAACAGTATATGCTTATACGCGTGAATGGCAAGGAAAGAAATGGTTGATACTATTAAACTTCAGCACAAAAGAATCTAGCGTAAATATTGGATTCGATTATCGTTCAAAAACACAAATCATCAATAATTATAACGAGAATACAACAACAGATAAATTAAGGCCGTATGAGGCGGTAGTTTATGAGCTATAACCTTGTGTACCACTACTTCGTTCTTATATAAATGATGGGGGTGTTCCAAGCTGTAATTAGCTTACCGTCTCTTTCAACCTGTTCTAAAACGCTTAACTGTTTATTCGTAAATTTTTCTGTAAGTGTAAATTTCATTCCATTGCCTAAATCGTTAGGAGATATGGTATTAAAAGTTTTATCCTTAGGATCCCAAGTGTAATCGGCACCTTTAAAAGTAGAAGATGATACTAATTGAGTATAATCGAAACTCAAGGTATTATTATCATTTCTTATTTCTTCTTTTTTCCAAGCATTCAATTGATAGGTAGTTAAATGAATGATACCGCCCACCCTTTCTTCAAATAAAAACAAATAAGGTTTTAGATCTATCGGCTTACCTTCTACGAGATAATAGCTTTCTTCTATAATAAAAAAACCATTCAGCCCTTGAGGTACATTTTTTACTTTATGCGTTGCTAATCTATTTACATGTATCGCTAGCGGATGTACCTGCTTACCCGCAGTTATTTCAGCAACTACTTGTTTACTATTATCAAAATCACCGGTAATATATTGCTGAAATCTGGCGAGCAACGGTGATTGCTTTTGGGCATTTACACCCGATACGATTGTTAAAAAGAGGATTATCTTTTTCATTTTTATGATTATTTCACCCCTTCGGGGTTAGTTACTTAGTTACCTGTTTACTCTCTATACCTAGCCACGGTCCATGGCGAAACAATGGGTTGCTCTTTAATGATGAATACTTTTTGTCGCATAAATCTTTTTATAGCCGAAGGTCCCATTCTAGTACCGCCAATACCGCTTAATTTGAAGGCGTTTTTTTCTCCCTCATGCATGATGGCTGTAAGCGCTGCATCATTAATGCTTATGGCTCCGGCTTCTATCTGAGATCCAACTTTCATGGCCTCCTCAACAGTGCCTGCAAAAACGGCTCCACTCAGTCCATATACCGTACCATTTGCTAAAGAAATAGCTTCTTCTGTAGTGTGAAAAGGCATGATGGGAATAATAGGGCCAAATGTTTCCTCTTGCATTAATTTCATATGATGTGTAACTTTTGTTACTACCGTTGGTCGGCAATAAAAACCACCATTTATTTTTTCGCATTGTGTACTGCCTGTAACTATTTCCGCACCTTGTTCTATGGCATCGGCTAAATGTTCATTAATAATAGTCGCTTGTTTTTCAAAAATAATAGGGCCAACTTCCCCATGATTGATATTATCTGCATTGAGTAATAATTCTTTTGCCTTCAATGAAATCAATGCTACGAAATTATCAAACACCGTGTCTTGCACGTATACTCTTTCTATAGACAAGCAGCTTTGTCCCGCATTAGCCGTACTTCCCCATAAAATTGAATTAGCTGCTAATTCCAAATCTGCAGAGGCCAATACAATTGCCGGATCTTTTCCGCCTAATTCTAGAAATACCGGTATCATTCTTTTGCTGGCCGCATCATATACTTTTTTGCCTGTTGCGCTGCTACCGGTAAAACAAATAAGATCGCAATTATTTACTAATGCTTCTCCAACTTTTCCATCACCGGGTATATAGGATAATACTTTTGCTAAATCTGGTACTTTATCAATAGTTTGTTGTAGTACTGATATAAATCGGGGTGTTACTTCACTTGGTTTTACAATAACACTACAGCCAGCCAATAATGCCGGAATGGTATCAATTAAGGAAAGAAGCAAAGGAAAATTCCACGGAGATATCACACCAATTACAGAAAAGGGTTCCAGTTCTTGTTGCAATTGAATAAAGGGTATAGATGATTTTTTTCTGATGCTAGGCGAAAAAAAATCTTTTGCGATAGTGCACCATCGATCAATTGAAGCTGCTACAATATCGGCCTCTAATTTTGTTTCCCAGATTCTTCCCGTATCAGTAGCAAGTGCTTCGATCAATTCGTCTTTATGTTTAAGTACAACTGCTTTCCATTCTTGTAGTATCCCAATTCTATTGTGAATCCCGATTTTATGCCATTCTTTTTGACCCGCACGTAGCGTATGGCATCTATTGCGCACAAAATCGGCCGACAAATCGGGGATTTCAAAGTCATATATTCCAGTGCGCGGGTTTCTGATTTTCATGGATTAGTTATGGGTTTCGAGATACGGGTTGCGAATTAATTTATTTACTTTATTAATATGATAAATCTTTTACATGGTATATACCTACTTACTAATAACATTTTTAATCTGTAATGCTTCAATCACTCCTAACTGTGTTTGGTTAAAATGAGAACGATCGGGTTTTTTATCAGCTAAGGAATTAGCCGGATAAATAGATGTTTGATATGTTTTGGCAAACAATTCCATCCGTAAGCGCGATAAATAATTACCCATACCCGGTCGGTTGCGATATTGTCTGAGTGCCTCAATATGAATAGTAGCATTTGCTACCATCGACTCACCAAAACCGGCTTCAATAAGTTTAACACCTTCATAATTTATAATTTGCGAATGCGCGTCCGTACTCGCAGCAGGAATAGCATACCCGGTAATACCGGCACTATTAGCACTTATAACATATGCCATATTCTCGATTGACCTGGCCAGCTTTGCAATGTTTTTGGGAGAAGGAGTTAGCGCACCTGCTTCTGAAGTATTATGCAAAAAAACTTCCGCTCCACGCAAGGCTAAACATCTTGCAATCTCAGGATATAGAATTTCTTCAGAAGCAATACAAGCTAAGTTACCGATTGCCGTTTTGGCAACAGGGAATAAACTTTCTTCTCCATATATAGCAATATATTTATCCAGCACATCATGCGGTGTAGGAGCAAACATACTATTCAACCTTCTGTAACGTAGTACCAGATCGCCTTGTGGACTAATAACAAAACAAGCTTGAAAATATAAATCGGGGAAATGAGGGTCGCGCTCATACACATTACCGCTTAAAAAAACTTGTGTATCAGTGGCTATTTGTTTAATAGCATCGTATATATCGCCCTCCATATCAATACAACCCTTATCACGCCATTCGATGATGGATTCGCCCATAGGAAATCCGGTTAGAAAATATTCCGGAAGAACCACTAGTTGTAAGTCATTACCAATAAAAGCTTTAGATGCTTTTATTTGTTTGCTGATGCGCGTAATTGCTTGCATCATTTTTTCTTTAGCAGCAGTGTAGTTTGTACAGCTATTAACCGCTTCGGTAGTTACTTGTAAAGCAAGTGCTTTGTAGGGGGCAATAGTATGCATCATGATATTGCTTTAAAATTAGTTAACTTCATTAACTAAATTAAGATTTGTTCAACTAAATGTACATTATGTTGGCCGATTTATTAATTGTTGGTGCCGGTACTGCAGGTATTACAGCAGCTATTTGCGCTGCTGAAAGGGGCAAAAAAGTAGTAGTGATTGAAAAAGCTGATGAGGCAGGCGGAACCTTACACTATACCGCCGGACATTTAAGCGCGGCAGGTACGAATCTACAAATACGCAAAGGAATTATTGATACACCTGAAGAGCACTATGCAGATATAGAACGAATTTCGCAACATACAATGAACCCGGTTATCGCCCGGAAAGCGGTTGACTTAGCCCCATCAACAC
The DNA here is from genome assembly GCA_017537025.1 of Sediminibacterium sp. Classification (GTDB taxonomy): domain Bacteria; phylum Bacteroidota; class Bacteroidia; order Chitinophagales; family Chitinophagaceae; genus Sediminibacterium. The sequence continues at coordinate 886,044 of JAFWCB010000005.1, read as the reverse complement.
TAAATTGGTTGGAAGATTTGGGTTATCCTTTTCATGAAAAAGCACCCTTAATTATTTATGGGCATGAGCCTTACAGTAAGCCACGTACTTATTTGGGATTGAATGATATTCGCACACAAATAGATGCTCCAGGTAAAACCTTACTGCATTTACTATTACCCATTTTTAATAAATATATTTCAGCAGGGAAAATTGAAGTACATTATAATACAAAGATGGAAGGGATTGAGGTGGAGGGGGAGGAAGTGGTAGGAATAAAGACGATAGACGATAGAGGGTGTACGATTAATACCGCAAAAAACTACCTCCTCACTACCGGTGGTTATGCTTCTAATCCTGAATTTTTTAAAGCGGTAACAGATGGTGCAACAAGACTGATTAGTACCGCCAATCTTAATTCAACCGGTGATGGAATTATAGCCGCGCGCGCCTGCGGCGCGCGCTTCAGCGGTGCACAAAAACATAGTTCTACCCTTGGTGGTATGGAATTAGAACCCGGCAGCGGTCGCGTTAACTTCTGGGGCGCCTGGGCACGTGTAAGTAATGGCGTAGATCGTAAACAAAGAGAAATATATATTAATGAATCCGGACAAAGATTTATGAATGAATACGACATTCATGCCGATGAAAGAGAAAGAATAGTACTTCAACAACCCAATCGCAGATTCTGGTTACTCTTCGATCATCACGCATTATACGATGGCACATGTGTGGTTCCCCAATGGACACCAGAACAACTTATAGCAGAAAGCGAAAAAGAAAAAGCGGTATGGAGAGCAAATACTATTACAGAACTTGCCCAAAAAATAAAACTACCTATTACTGCCGTTGAGCAAACAGTTAATATTTATAATCGATATTGCACCAATAAAAAAGATCCCGATTTTAATCGCTCATACCTGGAGCATCCCTTAACCCAAGCTCCCTATTACTCAATACTTGTTTACGCCTACTCGCTTATCAGTTTTGGCGGCATTGAAGTAAATGAAAATTTACAAGTAATAAAAGAAGATGGTACCCATTTTAAAAACCTTTATGCAGCAGGTGAAATATTAGGCGCCGCTGCTACCAGCGGACATGCATTCTGTGGCGGTATGTTACTTACTCCTGCACTGAGCTTTGGGAAGTATCTAGGAGACCATTTATAGTCGATAGGAAAGTCCATCGTCTATGGTCTGAACAATCTTCTCAAACCTTTCTCGCATATCTACGGGTGTTTCAACAACACGTACATTAGGGGGCATTTCAAAGGCTAATAAAGCGTCAATATATTTTAAAATCGGACTTCCCAGCCAGCGAAATAATACAGTAGGCACTTTTAATGCCTGTATTTTTTCGGCTCGTTCATGTTTGAAAGCAGCAATATAAGCATCAGAATAATTAGCTCCTGCCTGTAAGTAATCTTTTACTATGTTCTGTATCATTGGAAGTGGAGGTAATCCATTAGCAATCCTGTTTTCCTCTCTTTTATCATACCAAGGAAAATATAAACAACTGTCAACAACCATTTGCCATAATCCCGTTAAATGACTCCCATCTTCTTTGGGTGTTATATCAATAAAATGTTTCTTTAGCAATTCTTCCCGCTCAGCTAACTCAAAATGAGCTGCATTATCTAAAAATAATCCTTTTACCCGCTGCGGATGTGTGATACCATAAGCTAAAGCCAACTGTGCGCCACTGGCAGTTCCATATACATGAATCGGTGTATCGGTTATTTGCTGATGCAAGGCATAAATAAAGGCATTATAATCATACACTGAGCTCACCTGTTTGCCGGCTGCTTCCGATAATCCATACCCGGGTGTATCAGGAGCAATAACAGTAAAGGAGGCAGATAATAATTCAATCAACGGTTCTAACATGGCTGAACTGCGAGGTGACGGGTGCAATAAAAAGATTACCGGCCCTGTACCTGCAGATCGATAAAATAATTGTTTACCGGCAGCTACCGTATAATTTTTTTGTATTGGCATTTTCTATTTATGAAATTAGTTAACTTCATTAACTATTTAACACCATCACATGGCCTTACTCAATAAGCAGGTACTTTTAGCACAACGTCCAACCAGAAAAATTCAGTCAACAGATTTTAAAATCGTTGAGACCCCCCTACCGGCACTTGCAGATAATGAAGTACTAGTAAAAATAGCACATATATCTTTAGATCCGGCCATGCGCGGATGGATGAATGCCGGAACCACTTATATACGAGGTGTAGAAATAGGAGAAGTGATGCGCGCTTTTGTGGCAGGTACAGTGGCTGAGTCTAAACATCCTGATTTCAAAGAAGGAGATACCGTAGCAGGAACCATGGGTGCACAAGCTTATGCCATTGTACCTGGTAAATATCTAACTAAAGTGGATGCTACGAAAGTGCCCTTAAGTTGGTATGTAGGTATTTTAGGAATGCCGGGTATGACATCCTACTTCGGATTACTCGAAAAAGGGTTACCGAAAGAAGGAGAAACCTTATTGGTAAGTGGTGCTGCAGGAATGGTAGGTTCCTTAGTTGGACAAATCGCCAAAATAAAAGGCCTAAAAGTAATTGGTATAGCAGGTGGCAAAGAAAAATGTGATTCGTTGATTACGGATTATGGTTTCGATGCTGCTATCGATTATAAAAACATAGATAACATTGCCAAAGCCATACGTGCGGCTGCCCCGAACGGCATTGATATTTATTTTGACAATGTTGGCGGGGAAATACTTGATGCAGCCCTGCTCAATTTAGCTAATCATGCCCGTGTAGTAATTTGTGGCGCTATTTCTCAATACAATGAAACGAATTATGTGGGATTGAAGAATTATATGAAATTGATCTCAGCTCGGGGTACCCTCAGTGGCATTATTGTACTCGATTATTTTGATCGGGCAGCAGAATGCATTACACAACTATCCCAATGGCTCGCATCCGGTAAAATAAAATATAAAGAACATACAGAACAAGGATTGGATCGTTTTGCAGAAGTTCTCAATATGCTTTTTACCGGAGAAAATAAAGGGAAGCTTGTATTAAATGTATAAGATATGAAGGCTTTTTTTTCAATACTCTTTTTTTTTAGTGCTTTCTTTTCCTCAGCACAAAAAGATTCTATTCCCAATACAGGCATAAGTGGTGTATATGAAGTTGTAGTAGGAACCTCCGACGCAGCCTATTTGATTCGCTATTTTAACGAATTCGGATTTACCGTAATTGATAGCGCCACTCTTACTAAAGCACAATCGCTGGCAATTTATAATGTACCTAGTAACGCAATCAGTTATCGATTACAAAATGGAGGTATTGACTCACATGGATTATTAAGGATTATACAATGGCAAGAACCTTTAGGTCCGGGTGTTGGTTATACAGAACCTGAAACCGTTGGGCAACGTATGAGCATTATGCTTACAAAAGATATTATACGTTTAGAAGACATTTACAAAAGCTTACGCAATCAGCAACAACGATGGTTACCAACTGTTCCTGTTTTTGACGATCCTTTACGAATCAACAAATCAACTGAAATAGATTTCTTTAAACGTCCGGTTGGTGTAAGAGAAAATGCAGTGTATGGAGAATTATTTAACCATGTTTTTTTTCAGCGTTACGGGTATACTATTCCCGGATATGGCACTATCAATGAAAAATCAAATTTAAAAACCAGCGAATTTACCCATCATGATTTTATGATTGTGGTAGACAGCATGCAACAATTGATGTATCTGCAAACAGCACTCGGTTTACGTGCCGAGAATACGCCTAAGATTGATGGGGATTATTTACGTGGTCCCAAAGCTACTTTTCTGATGGCTGACGGATATAGTCATTTTTATCAAGGCTTTGTAAGTCCGAATAATATTTGTGGTAAACTAAAATTCTTTATGGCTCATCATCGCAATAAACCGAATGCCGCAGGGCACCAACGTTTAGGCGAGCCGGGCATAACGATGCATAGTTTTTATACGCCTACAATAAACTTTGTACATATGTTGGTGACACGCCATGGTTTAAAGCCTTCCCCAATACAGAAGAATGAATTCGGAGAAATGAGTTTTGTATTCCGAGGGCCGGAAGGCGCAACCTGGCAAATCATTGAAAAAAAATCAAGTAATAATAAACCAATCACTAAATTAGAAACAATCTTTACTAAAGAATAATATAAATATGAAAAAGATATTTTTCGGAATTTTCTTACTGACAACACTTCTTACAGTATCAGCCCAAAAGAAGCCCCTCTTCGATCTAACAGATGCAAAAGGCAATATGGACGCCTATGTTAAAATGCGTGCCTCTCTCAATCCTAAAGATGAAGTTGTGTTTTATGCAAAAGGAGCCATCTATGCCTATGATCCGGATAAGCCTTGGAAACATGTTTTTAATTTTGAAATGTATAATATTGCCCGCGTAGAAAAATTAGTCGGTGATAGTGGCTGGAAACTTATAACCAGAGAAATGCTGGTATATCAAGACCCCAAAACAAATGAAATATTAAAAACCTGGAAGAATCCCTGGACAGGCGAGGAAGTAGAGGTAGTACATGTGTGGAATGATCCTGTTAATCAAACTTTTAAATATGGCACATTTAAAGTGCCTTTCGAGCGACTAGGCAATGATCGTATCAACCTTTATAACGATGTACCTCTTTCTTATCCATCGCCATTAAAAAAAGCCGAATGGCCGGAGAATACAAGGAGCGATGTTTATCAAGGTGCAGAGTTATTTAATTTTTTTATGAGCGAAGCCGATTTACAAAATCCTAAAACAGATAATGCCACTGTTGATATTTCATGGACACGCTTCAGCGATTTTTTACCTTGGATGAAGATGGCAGCTCGCCCCGGAAACCTATTATATCAAAGTAGGGGTTATAAGCTAAAAAACGGATGGAAAGATTTGCCTAAAACCATACAGGATTTTGTGTTGGCGAATTTTCCTGAGTACCAGCACGCTCCTGAAACCTATGTTTCACCCAATATGACAAGCTGGAAATATTATAAGAAGATTATGGAAGAGCGTAAGAAGAAAAATTAATACTTACCTAACAGTTTAGAAAAAAAAGCGGCCCCGCCAAAGCGGGGCCGCTTAACAATGAAACGCTTATCAAAACTAAAAATCAAAAGAAATATATGCAATCCATCTTCTAGGCAATTGAAGATATCCTTGCGCCCAAATAGGAACACCTCCATTGCTAAAATTTGGTGTTGTTTGTAATTGTCCCATAGCCGTTGAATTTTCTGCTAAACCTGCAATATTCTGTACACCTTGACGATTACCGAGGTTTTTACACTGCAAGCCTATACGAAGTTCATTTCTTCCTTTCATAGCCCAACGGAAATAACCCCCTGTATTAATTACCGCTAACTCGCCTAAATCAATAAGATTAGTGGCATCGGCATACCGTTTACCGCCATTTAGGTTAGAAGAGAAATCAAGTCCAAACCATTTATGGGTATAGAGCAATGTTGTGTTCCATATATAATCGGGAACACCCGGTAATTTATTACCCACTACATTAATAGATGTTTGATTATTACCTTCATTGATTACACTAAGCCCGAATAAATTACCCGCAATATCTACATCAGGTAAGTTTGATTGTTTGCCAATGATACCTCCTGAAACAGCATTCGAAATTTTGAAATCGGTAAATGTTGCTTTTTGAATCGTAATGCTTGAACGAAGACTCAATCCTTTTAATACTTGCGTTGGGTTATATGAAATCGATAGTTCTGCTCCCATGATTCGGTTCGACCCGAAAGGTTTAGATACCAACAATCCATTTTCAAAAATAGAGGCTAATCTGTTTTTAATGGTATTGTAGTATACGGCTACATCAAACCCTACATCGCCGGCTTGCTTTCTAAAACCAACTTCAGATGAAATGATAATTTCATTACCGGATAATCCATTGGGCAATCTTGATAGCGTACTGGCATTTGCATTTGTTGCTGTTGCATTTACATATTCAAGAGAGGTAAAAGCAGAATAATCAGGCATTCTATAAGCTCGGTTCACATTGGCGTAAATAGATGTTGATCTATCAAACAAGTAGTTGAAACCAAGGGATGCAGAGTAATCACCAAAATTCAATATACGCTTGATAGCACTATCAAAAGGCGCTTTGGTTTCTGCAAGATTCATCCATAATGCATCATACCGGGCACCTACATTAATAGTAAGCTTATCATTAAACTTAGCTTCGTAGCCACCAAAAATAGCATTTACTTGCTCTGTGTAAATTCCTCTTCTGGTAATTGAACCACGTTGCGGATTAGCTGCTGCGCTAGCAATGGTAATATTTAATGGAATTGAAGTTACAGGTGATAGGGCTAATCTACCGGGAATCACACCACTAATCAATTGAATATCACTTGCGTTGATCGGATTTACAAAATGAGAGTAACTATAGGTTGTGGGACGAAGATTAGTACTGGAGAAATAATATCCGACTTGGAATGTTTGTTTTACATTTCCGGAAGTCCAGTTTTTCTTAACCCTCGCCTCATTCATAACATCATTATCATAAGCATCCCCATCTAACATTAATCTAAACGCGCCTCCGGCAGAAGTGTAAGCAGTACCCGGAGCAAGTGGTGTAGGTAGTACAGCCGGAGAATAGGCTCCATTTGAGTTATAGAAAGAAGGAATGGAGAATGGATATTTTGTACCGCTTCCCAAAGACTGATATCTAAATTTATTTTCAAAAGTCCACCCGCTTCCCAAGTCTCGTTCTACTTGAAAATTTAGTTGAATATTTCTACTGAAATTCCCTTTAGATAACTGTTGATTGATATTTCTTGAAATTTGACCACCATTGGCATCCGTAACAGGTAATCCACTCGGACGAGGTAATACTGTGCTTTGACCGGTTCCAAAAACAGAATAAGTAATATTGGTAAACGCCGGGAAAATAAAAGTGCTTGTGTTTCTCCAGCCATAGGGGAGTTTCATATTGGTTGGGTCTAGCGGCACATCTGTTAAGTTTTGGAAAGAATATTTTGCAAATAAAAACCCTAATCGGATTTTACCCTTTCCATCTTTATTGATAAAATCAAAATTACCACGTAACTGATACCCGTTATCATTATACCCGGTTTTGCGATACCCTCTATCATCCAGAAACCAACCACCGATATTATAGCGCACCAGTTTATCTTCTGTTACCGAGCCATTCACGTTCCAATCCAATCTATAATTAAGATAACTATTGTCGGTATGAATATTATCATATCGAGAAAACTTTACAGAGCCACGGGTTTCTTCTCCACCTGTTTTACTGATCATATTGATTACCCCGGCAGCAGCAGATCTACCATAAACAGTAGCCGTACTACCTCTTACTACTTCTACTTTTTCAACATTATCATCAAATCCAAATCCCGCATCAGGTAAACGACCGGCACTACCAAAGGCAGGCAATCCATCAATTAAAATACTGGTATACACCAATCCACCTAATGGGTTGCCATCAGGGAAGCCTCTAATTACTACACCACCTCTTCTACCTTGAGAATTATTAGCAAACACACCCGGAGTAAGAGTTACAGCTTCTGCAAAACTTTCCGGCTTGATAGACTTTAATACTTTGTTGTTGATAATATCTACCGCTTGGGTTGTCTCAAGCTTTCTTACCGGTTGCCTACCAGCCGTTACACTCACCTCATTAAGCGTACTTGTTTCTTCCTGTAAAGCCACATCTACCGTAATACGACCGCCTAATGCAATCTGCTGATCCCGATAATTTACCGCGCTCACGAGCAAAGTAGCCGTGTTAGATTTTACTTTGATGATAAATTTTCCGTCTTTATCTGTTACCACTCCGTTTTTGGTGCCTTTTTCGGTAACAGACACCCCTTCTAACCCTTTTTTATCGGGCGAAGATACTTTACCAGTAACACTCACTTGGGCAAGCAAGCTATTAGTTACGAATAAAGTCAGGGAAAAAAAGAGGATCCTGAGCAATTTGTTCATAGCAATTAATTTAGTTTCGTAAACAGTTAACGATGTTAATCAATTTTAAAAATACTACTTTTTTATTCTAAAATCCTAATTTAAAATAATTTTATTTTATATCAAATTGATTAACTTAGTTAACTATTTTCATTTTAACCTCACTGTTTATGAACCTAAAACTATTCCCAAATCATACAGGCATCTGGGAGGGCACTTATACACGTATTGATGCCAATGGCGTAAAGTATGATCAGTGGAAAAGCAAACTCACCATTAAATTATATGATGGTAACAAATACCACCAAGTGAATGAATATACTTGGCCTGATGGACATTATGAACTACACGATTTTGGTGTTTGTGAATTTAATGCTGATGGCATTCTTATTTTCGATAACCCCCGCATTCTCGGTAAAGCTTGGGAAACCCACGATAGCGTATGTTTAACATGGAGCTACAGAAACCGCCCGGGTTCTCATTTGTATGAAATGATAGATTTGATCGGAGATGGTAAACACCGAATCCGCACTTGGAAATGGAGCTTTGAAGATACTTTCGAAGGTCTTACCATGATCGAAGAAAGACAAACAGCTACCCAAGATCAAATTGATCCCGGTTTTTGGGAAAACCTGGCTGCCAGAAGATTTATCGGCAAATCGCGTTCAGATCACTAATTAGCAATCACTCTTTTAATCATATCATATGGCGATGACGATTACGGAAAAAATCATGGCTTTCAATAGCGGGCGTGATTCCGTTGTACCCGGACAATTAGTTTGGGTAGATGTACATTCAGTAATGACGATGGATTATTTAGGCAAACAGTGTTTTAAAGCATTTGAAAGCCTGGGATCTAAAAAATTATTTGATAAAGAGCGAGTGATTTGCGTGAGCGACCATCTTGTTCCTCCGCCCACCCCCGAATATGCTACCATGCTCAACGAATGGCGGGAAATCGTTAAAAGCTACGACCTGCCTTATTTCTACGACCTCGGCCGGCAAGGTATTGCTCATCAACTCATGGTTGAGCAAGGGCATGTGCTACCGGGTAAAATATCTATCGGAACTGACTCACATGCGAATACCTATGGTGCTGTTGGTGCTGTTGGGAACGCAATCGGCGTTACAGACGCCGCTATTGCTATGGCAACAGGTAAATGCTGGTTCCGGGTTCCCGAATCGGTAAAGTTTCACATCACCGGAACCTGGCAACCCTGGGTAATGGCCAAAGATCTTAGTTTACATATCATGGGTATGATGCATTGGAACGGACATCTTATTTACAAAGCATTAGAATACTGCGGCCCGGCCATTGAAGCTTTGGATATAGCCGGAAGAATGACTTTATGCAATATGACTGTTGACTTGGGTGCCAAAAACGGAATCATCGCGCCGGATGCCAAAACAGCCACATACTTAAACCCTGTTCAGAAAGGAAACTGGGAGATGATTAACAGCGATGCGGATGCAAAATATGATGCCGTATATGAAGTAGATGTATCAAATGTAGGTCCAACCGTTTCAAAACCCGATAAACTAGATGATACCGTTCCTGTAGAACAATTGGTGGGTACCAAATTCAATAAAGCATTTGTAGGTACTTGTACCAATGGTAGAACTGAAGACTTCGCCATCATGGCAAAAATTTTAGAGGGTAAAAAAATTCATCGGGATGTGAATATGATTTGCATACCTGCCAGTCAGCAAGTGTATTTAGAATGTATTCAAAAAGGATATTTTGAAACCTTGGTAAAAGCTGGTGCCGCGGTAGAAACATCTAGCTGTGGGCCCTGTGCGGGCATCCATACCGGTGTAGCCGGTGATGGCGATATCGTGTTAAGCGCAGGCAATAGAAATATGAAGGGTCGCATGGGTAGTAAGAACGCACAAATTTATTTAACCTCTCCTGCTGTAGTAGCGGCAAGTGCTATTAAAGGAGAAATTACAGATCCTCGTTCCGAAAACTGGTAAATATTTTTTATGGCAATAATTCGTGGAAAAGCATGGGTAGCCAAAACTTATGTAATGAGTTTTGATATGATCATCCAAAAATACTGGACCTCTCCTATCGACCCTGAAGAAAACAGCAAATGGGTAATGGCAGGGGTAGATGAAGCATTCAATAAAGAGAATGGCTTTAAGAATATGGGATACACTTTTATAGTAGCAGGACATAATTTCGCAGGAGGCGGAAAAAGTATTGAGCATTGTGTTACCGGACTTATTGGCGCCGGTATCAAAGCAGTTTTTGCAACCAGTTTTGCTCGCTTACAATTTCGCAATGCTATAAATTATGGCATGCCATTTATCACCAGTAAAGACATTAACCTTGAATGCGAAACAGGTGATGAATTAGCTTATAACAACGAAACCGGTGAAATAAAAAATCTTACAAACGGTAAAATATTCTCTAGTGTACCCGTAGCTCCATTTGTGGCAGAAGTGGCCGCCAGTGGCGGACTCATGAATTTTATTCGGGCTAAAATTGCCGATGGCTCTATTGCAAACCTCCATTAATACTATGAAAGAAAATAACTTACGTAACCGATTGCTTGCTAATAAAACTTGTTATGGTGTAATAACACCCAATACAGATCCCATAGTTTGTGAATACATCGGTTTAGCAGGAATGGATTTCTATATCATGGATGCAGAACATGGTCCTCTCACCCTTTCTGAAGTAACCCATATGATTCGCGCTTGTGAATCGGTAGGCATCACTCCTATGGCGCGTATCAATAGCTTAGATGAAAAAATGATTCTACAATATTTCGATGCCGGTATTATGGGTGTGATGATGCCGGGAACCAATACAGCTGCAGATTGTGCGCGTTTAGTAAAAGCTGTGAAATATTTTCCGAAAGGGGAAAGAGGATTAGGTCCGGTACGCGCATCAGATTATATGTCAGGGAAAATGAGCCAACAGCAATATATTGAATTCGCTAATGAACAAACATTGGTATTTCCAATGATTGAAACTACCACAGCTATACATAACCTGGAAGCTATGTGTGCCGTGGAAGGTGTAGATGGTTTTATTATTGGTCCGCGCGATTTAGCACTCAGCATGGGTTTCATTGATGGCCCTGCGCATGCCGAAGTAAAAGAAGCCATAGATAAAGTGATAAGCTTTGTAACATCTAAAGGTAAAATTATTGGTACCGTTGCAGCAACAGCCGAACAAGCTAAAGAGCTTAGTGATAAAGGCGTTCGTTTATTATTGAACAGTGTGCAAGGATTGCTTATGAGTGGGGTGAAAGTTTTTATAAGTCGATAAGAAAGTGGGTGAGTCAGTGAGCCAAGTCCGTAAACCAAAATTTCTTTGACTACTGTACTCCGGACTCTCGGACTTTCTAATGGACTGGCTTACCGACTTTCCAATTGACTAATAACAATATAAACTTACAAACACTATAAACCTTATAAACTCCCCACATGCCAACCATCCTTGTTCTCTTCAACCTAAAGCCCAGCGCCTCTATTGCCGATTATGAAGCTTGGGCAAAAGCAAAAGATATTCCCACGGTAAATGGATTAAATTCTGTTTCAAATTTTCGGGTTTTGAAAATGGGAAATCTACTCGGTACGGAAACTGCTTCTCCCTATCAATATGCAGAGATTATTGAAATACCCGATATGAATGCATTCTTCGCAGATCTAGGATCAGAGGCTGTTCAAGCGGGTGCTAAACAATTCGCAGAATTTGCAGATAATCCACAGTTCATAGTAGCCAACGATCTCTAACCTATTCCCTTTCACCTATAACCTTGAAAAATGTATAATTTAAAAAACAAAGTAGCCATCGTAACAGGTTCAGGCAGGCATAAAGGTATTGGTGAAGCAATAGTTTTAAAATTAGCTGCCGAAGGCTGTAGTATTGTTATTAGTGATATTGGCCAAGCGAAAGGAACCGAATTTGCTGCTGAACATATCGGTGCTACCGACGAAATGAATGAGATAGCAGAAAACTGCAGGACTCTTGGGGTTGAAGTAATTACGGTTGCCTGTGATGTTCGCGTAGAAGCGGATTGTGAAAACCTGATTGCTCAGACCGTAAATAGATTCGGACGATTAGACATATTAGTAAATAATGCCGGCGTTGGTTATATCATGGAACCTTTTACTGAATTCAAAGAAAGTAGTTGGGATGCCGTATTGGGGGTGAATTTAAAAGGGGCTTTTTTATGTAGCAAACATGCTGCTATTCAAATGCAAAAACAAGCTACAGGCGGATCTATTATAAATATTGCCTCTCAGGCGGCCAAAACCGGCTTCCCTTTTGCCGCAGCTTATACAGCCAGTAAACATGGGCTGGTTGGTCTTACGCGTAGCAATGCCGTTGAGTTGGGTAAATATAAAATTAGGGTAAACGCTGTTTGTCCGAATCATATCACAACCGGTTTAGGTCATTGGCAAAACAAATTCTTCAGCGATAAGTTAGGGCTGAGTTACGACGATTATTTACAAGCCATAGTAGATAAGAATCCGCTTGGCAGAACAGGACAAGCAGAAGATATTGCTAAAGCCGTAGCATTTTTAAGTAGCGATGAAGCAGCATATATTACCGGTGAAGCCATGAATGTTAGCGGCGGAGAAGAGTACCACTAATAGTTTTATAGCATAACTTTATCAAGGGATACTATGTTATGCGCCAATTGGTCTCTTTTACGATTTTAGCGATTTGTATTTGTGTGTTTGTTATTCAAACTAATGCACAGCGTTGTGCTGCAAATATTGATTTTGAACTGGGGAATTTTACAAACTGGATTTGCGATACGGGAAATGTACGCAATGGTAACAATATACTGTTGGAAAGCGGCCCTATCAGTAATAGACATGAAGTATTCAGAAATGGTACCATGGGTTTCGATCCATATGGAAAATTTCCGGTTCTATGTCCAAATGGAAGTGGCTACTCTGTTCAACTCGGAAATTCATCAACAGGAGCCCAAACAGAACAACTTCGTTACACCTTCACGATTCCTTCAAATGCCAACTTATACAGCCTTGTTTATTGGTATGCAGTAGTATTTCAAAACCCAGGTCATGCTCCCAATGAGCAACCTCGATTTACAGTAGAGGTTTTGGATCTAACCACAAACTCACAGGTACAGTGCGGATCTTTCACCTATGTTGTAAGTGCTAACTTACCGGGATTTGAAGAGTCTACAGTAGGTACCACCATCATGTATAAAAAATGGACTCCTGTTACAGTAAACTTGTCTAAGTTAGCCGGTCATACCATTCAATTAAAATTTGCTACCGCAGATTGTACAAGAGGAGGCCATTTTGGATATGCTTATGTTGATGTTGATACAGATTGTGGAGGCCCATTAAAAGGTGCCGGTTTTTGTACAGGAGATGATAGTTTGGTTTTAAAAGCTCCTTTCGGATTCAACAAGTATTCTTGGTTTAACGGAGATTTTTCACAATTATTAGGTACAGAAGCGACCCTTAAATTTACACCAGCTCCATCTGCAGGAGCAGCTTATGCAGTTGTTTTAGAACCATATCCGGGGTATGGTTGTGCCGATACTTTAAAAACAGTGGTGAGAGAAGGATATATCCCTCCCTTTTCTTTTACAAAAAAACAAGTTTGCGAAAAAGATAGTATTGTTCTTAGTGCGGGCTTTAATAATACACAATATAGTTTCGAATGGATACCCGATATCGGATTAGGAAGCCCTAATGAATTTTCAAGCACCGCTTCACCCCCTACCGATCAAACATATACCCTTAAAGTTATAGATACAGCATCCGGTTGCACCAGGCAGTCAACAGTAGATGTAGAAGTAGTAAAAATGAATACGGCTGTACAGATTCAAGGAGACACATTGGTTTGTGGCAATCGGCCATATACGGCTTCTTTAAAAGTAGATTCAACGTTCTCAATCACCTGGCAAAAAAATGGCAGCAACATTAGCGGTATTTCTGATTATATCTATACACCATCCGCTATAGGTTTTTATAGAGCCATATTAACTAAAGCGCAATGTAATTTTTATACCAGAAATATCGAGATCAAGCAGCGTCCGCTGCCAAAAACGGGTTTTCAAATTAATAACCCCGCTCAATGTTTAACCGGTAATAGTATTAGCGTAAATGCGGTTAATCCGGGGCTTTACCCTGTAAAATATAGTTGGCGATGGGGTGATGGGAGAGCGGGAAAAGATAGCACCGCAAACTATAGTTATACCAATCCCGGGAATTATACCCTCACGCAAATATTACAATCCACCGACGGATGTATTGATTCTTTGAGTAAGATCATCAAAATTTATACGCCGCCTATTTCTGATTTTACTGTAGGCAACCCATGCACCAGCACTAATACTACATTTACAAATACCAGTATCATTGCAAATGGCGATATTCCTGTATATACTTGGATTGTAGCGGGCAACCGTTTTAATAACAGAGATATGACCCATAGCTATACGAAACAAGGGCTATATCCTGTAACCTTAAAAACAATTACAGATAAATGTGCCGATACAGTAAGTATAACGAAAAATATTACCATTTTAAATGCACCAAATGCTAAAAAGAATATTATCAGAGCAGCTAGCGGTATCGATACTAAACTAACTACCTTGAATAGTGGTATCAAATTTAGTTGGGCACCCACTAATTATATCAATAGCACGGATGTAGCTGAGCCCATATTTAATGGAGGTAGCGCTATGCGCTATTTAGCCACCATTACAACCCCAAATGATTGTAAAGTTGTTGATACGGTAGACGTAGAATTATTTAGTAAAATCAGCATATTTGTTCCAACCGGTTTTTCTCCTAACGGAGATGGAAAAAATGATCGATTATCTCCTATATTAATTGGCATCGCTGAACTTAATTATTTCCGTATTTGGAACCGATGGGGACAATTAGTTTTCGAATCGAAAACCGCCAAACCCGGGTGGGATGGAACTGTTGCAGGAATACCGCAACTTACCGGAACCTTTGTTTGGGAAATTAGTGCTACAGATGCTACCGGAAAGCCCGTTCGGGAAAAAGGACTTGTAACAATACTCCGCTAAAAGCCCTACTGTTTGGAGTGCTGGCTAAAATTAGTTAATATTGTTAACTAATTTTTGAGTAGTCGTTATGCATAAACTCGGGATAGATATTGGTGGTACTTTTACCGACTTAGTATTATTAGATGAACAAAAAAGCATACTCTATTTCGGTAAAACACTTACCACTTACCCCGACCCTACACTTGGTATTTTAAATGGCGTACAAGAACTATTAAATCAATATGGAAAAGCCATTAGGGAAGTAAGTACATTGGTGCATGGTACAACATTAGTTACCAATGCAGTTATTGAAAGAAAGGGGGCGAAAACGGCTTTGCTCACCACAAAAGGTTTTGAAGATGTGCTGGAAATTGGAAGAGAAATGCGCTATGATATCTATGATATCTTCATCACCATGCCCAAGCCTTTAGTACCAAAAGCTTTACGCAAAGGTATTAGCGAGCGGGTAGATAAAGCCGGTAATATTCTCACTTCACTAAATCAGAAAGAAGCAGAAAAAACACTTCAGCAACTACATAAACAAGGAGTCCAATCTGTTGCCGTATCCTTATTGCATGCGTACGCAAACACCAAACATGAAAAACAAATTGGTGACCTTATTCAAAAAAAATTTCCTTCCCTTACCTATTCGCTAAGTAGTGAAATAATGCCGGAAATTCGGGAATACGAACGCACCAGTGCTACAGTGATGAATGCCTATGTGCAACCGATTACCAATGATTACTTAAAGAATTTAAAAACCAAATTAAACACACTTGGCTTTACCGGTATTATTCATATTATGAATTCTGCCGGAAGGCTCACAACCATTGAAGGTGCCCGCAAGGCTCCGGTTCAATTATTAGAGAGTGGTCCCGCCGGTGGAACGATGGCAGGTGTTTTCTTTGGCAAACTAGTAGGCAAAAAAGATTTGGTAGCTTTTGATATGGGTGGTACCACGGCAAAAGCTTCCATGATTCGAAATTTAGCTCCCGAGATAACTAATCATTTTGAAGCCGCAAGAGAAAAACGTTTTAAAAAAGGAAGTGGCTTACCGGTTCGCATACCGGTAATAGATATGATTGAAATTGGTGCCGGCGGCGGTAGCATCGCACACTTAAATAATTTAGGATTATTAACAGTTGGTCCGGAAAGCGCTTCTTCTTCGCCGGGCCCTGCCTGTTATAATAGAGGCGGAGAGAACCCAACAGTTACGGATGCCGATTTGATATTAGGATTTTTAAATGAAGATTATTTTTTAGGCGGCACCATGAAACTTCATAGAGATAAAGCTATTGCCGCTATGAAGAAAAAAATTGCAGACCCATTAAAAATTTCAGTAGAAGCTGCCGCTTGGGGAATTCACAGAATTGTGAATGAAAATATGGCGAATGCGGCACGTGTTCATATCATTGAAAAAGGATTAGACCCGCGCTTTTTTAGTATGCTCGCTTTTGGCGGTGCTGGCCCGGTTCACGCTTTTCATGTGGCCCGATTAATGAATGCCCCTCAATTAATTATACCTAGCGGAGCGGGTGTGTTAAGTGCTTTAGGATTCTTGGTAAGTCCTGTAGCAACAGAAGAAATCACAAGCTATATATGCCAGCTTCATCACATGAACTGGCAGCATGTAAATACTATGATCGCAATTATGCAAGCCAAAGGGCTTGATTTTATTAAGCGTGCGGGAATCTCAATTAAAAAAGCAACTACTTCTATTGTTGCAGATATGCGTTATAGCGGACAGGGGCATGAGATAACCGTTACTATCCCTGGTGGTAAATTATCTTCAAAATCAATTCCTGTTATAGAGGCAAATTTTAAAAAAGAATATCGCTTACGCTATGGAAGAGATATTGATCATATTCCTATTGAATCAGTTACCTGGCGAGTATTGGTAAGCGGTCCTTCACCAGAGCTTATTCCTAATCAGGCTATTGTTGGTAAACATACCAAAGCCTTGAAGGGAACAAGAAAAATTTTTTGGGGAACAAAATATGAAGATACACCTGTGTATGATAGATACAGTATCCCACAAAAAAAGAAAATAGCCGGGCCTTGTATCATTGAAGAATTTGAGAGCACCACAGTGGTAGGGCATCATAGTACAGTGATGATAGATGAATTTAAAAATATAGTGATTAACTTAAATAAATAAACTCCGCGTCTTTGCATTAAAATGAAAATAGTAATCACATATATTTTTACCCTTGTTGCAGGTATCGCGTTTTCCCAAGAAAACTTTTCCGGAAAAGAAATACTCCGCAAAGCCACTGCCGCCGCCGGCGGTAATACCTGGCAGCAGCCCGCTACGCTACAACTCAATGGGAATGCACGCTGGACCCCTTATGGCAAAACCGATCCTAGTGAATCCATATACTTTGATACCTACAAAATGTATCGGATATTCCCGGTAGAAAATAATGCGGCACATAGTGCTAACGGAAAAATTCGATTCGATGCCAAGTATGGCGACAGCTTATACTTACAATTAATTTACGACGGAAAAACTACCCTTAACTATCTTAGTGATAAAGCAAAGCCTTATCAGAAATATTTTTCCTGGAGCAATAATTTTGGATTTAGTATTATTCGTTTTGCCGATAGAGATTCATTTCAGATACAACGCTTAACAGATGATCAGGTAGAAGGGCATCAGGTATTTATTGTTCAAATAACCGATCCCAAAAAAATGGTTACTACTTTTAGTATCGATCAAAAAACATTCCTAATACGGGGCGTTGCTTTCAAAACCGATATAGGTTATCATCATCGTATATATTCAGATTTTGAAAAACTAAAACCTGTAGGAGGGGAAGGGTTTTTTATGCAGCCTAAACGACTCAGGATTTATTTTGACGGAATTAAATGGATGGATATTCGATGGGAGAAAAATGTGGTGAATGGGAAAATAGCGGATCAAATATTTGCTAAATGAAAAAGGAAAAGAGTTCAACGCAAAGGCGCAAAGACGCAAAGACACAATTCGATGCCATAGAATTAAGTGTACTCTGGAGTAGATTGATATCTATTGTAGATGAAGCAGGCACTACATTACAGCGAACTGCTTTTTCTTCCGTAACAAGAGAGAGTGCCGATTTTGCTGTGGTACTGATGGACACGAAGGGGCAATCACTGGCACAGAGCAGTGTAAGTGTTCCTTCGTTTTTGGGTGTATTACCTTTTTTAGTAAAAGCGTTGATTAAAGATTATTTTCCGGTAAATAGTTGGAAAGAAGGTGACGTAGTTATTACCAATGATCCCTGGCTTTGCGCCGGACATAAGCCCGATATTGGAATCGTTACGCCTATCTTCAAACCCAACTCTTCCAAAGGCAGCGGAGAGCTCATAGGTTTTATCGGATGTATTGCACATAGTCCGGATATTGGTGGAACACTCTGGGGTGCCGGTGCTAAAGATTTTTATGAAGAAGGATTGTACATTCCTCCTGCTAAACTATACGATGCCGGGATAAAAAATGAAGTCTTATTTCGCATCATTGAAACCAATGTACGCGCTGCTAATCAAACCATGGGTGATATTTTAGCGCAGGTAGCTGCCAATGATCAAGGTATCCGTTCCTTACATAGAATGATGGAGGAAAATGGATTATCGGAAATTGATTCATTAGGTCATCAAATTATTGCTTCGTCTGAAAAAGCCATGCGTGCTGCCATTAAAGCCGCTCCGAATGGCGTTTATAAATCGGACTATCATGCAGATGGAGATGGTATAAAAGAAGCTGTAAAATTTGTATGCACAATTACTATTAAGGACGATGAAATTTATGTAGACTATACCGGTACCTCTGCTGCACATTCATTAGCTATCAATGCTGTACTCAATTATGTATTTGCTTATACAGCCTATCCTATTAAGTGCGTGTTTAGTCCAGAAGTACCTAACAACGAAGGCAGTTTCCGTCCCATTCATGTATCAGCACCCGAAGGCAGTTTACTCAACGCAAAAAAACCCTCACCACTTGGTGCCAGAAATGTAACCGGTAATCTATTGCATGGCCCTATCATGAAAGCCTTATCTCAGGCTATTCCCGATAAGGTGCAAGCCGATTGTGGCGCAGCTGTTTGGGTGATGGTGCTGAGTGGTAAAAAAGAAAATGGAGCTGAATTTGTTGAGTATTTATTTTTAGCAGGAGGGTATGGAGGAAGAAAAGGATTAGATGGAGATCCAACACTTTGCTATCCTACCAATGTAGCTAATGTACCGATTGAAGTATTTGAGAACGATGCCCCTGTTTTGGTAACCGAAAAATCGCTCATACCGAATAGTGGCGGTAAGGGAAAATGGAAGGGTGGAGCAGGACAAAAATTTGCTTATAAAAATATTGGTACATTACCTATTCAAATAAGTAATGTTACCGAAAAAATAAATAACCGCGCTTACGGGCTATTTGGCGGAGAAGCAGGAAGAAAGGGTGCGGTATATATTCGGATGAGTAATGGGAAAAAAAGATTCACCCCTCCTAAAGGCCACGATAAACTGCATCCCGGCGAAGAGCTGGTGATGGAGTTACCGGGAGGAGGAGGGTATGGGAGAGAAAGATAATCTTCAATCTACAGTCTTCAATAATAAAACATTATGAAGGCTCAGATTGAAGATTCCAGATTGAAGATTTAAAATTGATTTATGTCATACCAACTACCACCTGTTTGGACGAAGCTGCAAAAGCATGCCGTATTTCCGGACTTTAATCATGATGAAAGAGCGCGCTATAATTTTTTAGCAAACCTCAATCGTTTTGTAAGTACGGTTATTGCGCCGGGAAACAAAACGGCGTATGAGCAACGCGTTGAGCCTGCATTTAAAAAAGAAAATGGCAGAACTTTTAAAGATCGTTTTGAAGTAGGTGAAGCCATGAAGAAAGATCCTGTATATCAAATGTGGGCGGCATTAAGAAGAAGTACGATGGAAATGCGCCAGCAAAATGGAAGAGCAACCGTACTGCGTCAGGCTGCTGAATTAGCACAGAAAGCAGCTAATGAATTAAAGAAAACCAATAACCTGCAACTCAAAGAAGGGTTTGCTGTACCACCCTATTTAACCCATGTAGATAATCATCTAATGCCCGGCAGCTATCATACCGAATATTTTAAAGGCGATGTAGCCAATGCGGCTAACTACGATAGTGGACTCTTTGTTACGAGTGGTGGAATGCTCGGCAGTTTAACCGATGGTGGTGGTAAAGCCATTGCAAAATGGGTAAAAGAAACCTATCCTGAGTTTAAGCCCAAACGTATACTGGATATAGGTTGTGGACTAGGACATAACACACTGCCCATTGCCGAAGCATTTCCGGAGGCGGAAGTTGTTGCTATTGATGCAGGCGCTCCCATGTTGCGTTATGGTGCTGCACGTGCCAATGCATTAGGCATAAAAAATGTTCAATTCATTCAAGCCGATGCAGCGGCTATGAAAGAGTTCGAAAACGAAAGTTTCGATTGGGTTCAAACAACCATGTTCTTACATGAAACAGGTGGTAAATCTATCCATACCATCTTCAAAGAAATCAATCGGGTACTAAAACCCAATGGATTAAACTTACACATTGAGCAACCGCAGTACACACCCGAAATGAGTATGTATGAACAGTTCATGCGCGATTGGGATGCCTATTATAATGCAGAACCTTATTGGGGACATATGCACGATTTACAACCGGCAGACCTGATGCAAGAGGCAGGTGTACCCAAAGAAAATTTTATGCAAGTAGGGGTGAAAGCGGTGAATGATCTAGATAAGAAAAAACAAGATGGTAAAGTAACCGAGGATTATGGAAGAAGCCCGATCTGGAACGTATTCGGGGGTTGGAAGAAGTAGGCTTCATGCCTTTATGCCAAGTGGTTAAATAACCACAAAGTCACGAAGACACAAAGACGACCCTATAATTAAAACAGATTGAAGATTTAAAATTGATAATATGTCAACAGAATTAAGCGGTTCACATTCAAGTGGACAAATAAACGAAGAGATAGATGCCGGTGCGGTAAATGATATACTCATGGCAGGGGATAAGAGTAAGGGAGGAAGACCTTATTTTTTTGATGACCCCGCTGTAGAGCGTGTACTCAATATTAGTATGGCAGTTGCCACCGAAGTAGCCGTTGTACGTGAGCGAATAGATACTATTGAAAGATTGTTAGAAGCGAAGGGTTTGCTCACACAAAAAGAGATAGAGGATTTCGTACCATCCGATGAACAGGCCGAAGAGCGCCAGCTTTGGCATGCGCGATTTGCTGCCAGAATTTTGCGTATCGTGCAACAAGAAGTAGATGCTATTGCTAAGCCTGAGAATAATTCACCGATGAGGCAAATTGCTGACGAAATTAATGAGATGTAATAATGAGTACTCCTCTTGATACCGTTAATGAGCATTATGCTCTAATTATCCAAAAGAACTTAGCAGGTATATGTGATAAATATATGCCTTCTGAAGAAACCTATGTAATACTCGAAGGGCCTCGATTAACTACTATAGGTTTCGAAAAAATTAAAAAGGGGTGGACCGATTTCTGTGCTTCATCCCTTCAACTAATATCTATCGATTGGATAGAAGGCCCCTTTGCGGAAGAAGTTCACAGCATGGCTTGGGTGGCCGGTATTATTCGATTACGAGTACAAGTAAAAGAAAAAGCATTTGAAAATATTTTTCGTTCTTCTTTTGTTTTACTGAAACAAAACGACACTTGGAAAATAAAGCACGAGCACGTGTCGCTGGTGCATCCCGATCCTTATGGCATTGGCGACTGGCTTCAACAAAAATAGTTTTACATAATAATAGTAACCACATGCAAGCACCAAGTACTATAACCAAAGCCGCTATTATTGGTGTAATTGTGTCGGCACTTGGATTCTTTGTAGATCTCTACGATATTATCATATTTAGTGCCGAGCGTATAGATAGTTTTAAGAGTCTTGCTATACCCGAAGCCGAATGGCCTGTTCATACTCGCAATATTCTCAATGCGCAAATGTTTGGTATGCTACTGGGTGGTTTTATTTGGGGAACTATTGGCGATAAATTTGGCAGGTTAAAAGTATTATTTGGATCTATTTTAATGTACAGTCTCTTCACTTTATTAAATGCTTTTGTAAAAGATGTAAATAGTTACATGTGGTGTAGGTTTTTAGCGGGTGTAGGTTTAGCCGGAGAACTTGGTGCCGGTATAACATTAGTAACCGAGCAGATGGATAAAAAATACCGTGGTTTTGCAGTAGCCCTGGTAGGAGGCATTGGTATGTTTGGGGCAGTAACAGCGGGTATTGTAGCCACTTACTGTAGTTGGAAAACAAGTTATATTATTGGGGCAGGCCTGGGTCTGGTGTTATTGATTTTAAGACTAGGTGTTTTAGAGAGTGGTTTATTTAACATGATGAGAGAAGAAGGTATTAGTAAGGGTAACTTTATAATTGTGCTTCGCAAAAAAGAATTGTTTTGGAAGTTCTTTTGCATATTGTTAGTAGGTATGCCCGGCTGGTTTGCAACAGGCATACTGATTACATTCACCAAAGAAATTGCAACCAGTATGGGTATGCAAGAAATACCATCTGCTGCAACAGTTATTTCTTTAAACTTTTTAGGTTTTGCCTTTGGTGATCCGCTATGTGGTTTATTGAGCCAGTATTTGAAGAGTCGCAAAAAAGCTATTTATACATTCTTAGCCGCATATAGTCTATTCATTATTTTATTTTTTCTTTTCGCTAAATATTCACTTACCATATACTACGGATTATTTGTGGCGATGGGTATGGGTGTTGGTTTTACTATCATGCTTTTTACATTAGCTGCAGAGCAGTTTGGTACCAATATCAGAACATTGGTTACCAGCACGTCATTAAATTTAGTACGAGGTTGGGTAATACCATTGAGTTTTGCTTTTCAATGGGTTGCAAGTTTGTTTAGTGGTAATTATTATACCAGCGCTGTTATCATTGCCTGTACTGCATTGGTACTGGCCTTCTTGGCTATGACGCAGCTAGAAGAAACCTATCATAAAGACTTGGATTTTTATGAGGGTTAGGCGAAAGGAGATAGGAGGTTTAAGGAGTAGGGGATAAGGTAAAGGGGGTAGGGTTAAAATGTCACTAAACAAAATAAAACTACCCCTCCTTGGAGGGGACTGAGGGGTGGGTTATATTAGGGTATAGGTGCAAATCACCAAGATTAAAAAAAATATTATCATGACGCTTATTGCTATTTTTTTCCCGTTTCTATCGTTTCTGTTACGCGGCAGATTATTCACCGGGATCATTTGTTTGCTACTCCAGATCACACTTATTGGCTGGATACCCGCTGCTGTTTGGGCTGTTATCTCTTTACAAAACGCAAGGGCCGATAAGCGAAATAATAAATTAATTAAAGAGCTGCGTAAAAGCAATCGCAGATAAAATTCTCGGCTCAAATGGTTGCTGGGATTCATTATTTGGTTTTGGAGAGATGCGGAGAGTGGCGTAAACTTAAGTGTTAGCCGCAAATTTAAAGAGTGGCCTTATGCAAGAAAATATGAATTATTCAAAAGTTGGAATTGATTTCATTTATGAAAAATCAGTAAGTTTTTTATCGAATTTGTTACAATTTTTTATGTATGTTGTAAATTTTAAAAACAGAATTCATAAGATTTTTTCAACAAGAAAATTTTTAACGCAACCTGCAAAATTTCCAAAAGGGTTTTCTAAAAATCTTCATATTTCTTCACTTAAAATTGCTGAACGAAATCTCTATATCATAAATCGAAAAGAGAGTAAGAGCCCAAAAGTTATTTTCTATATACATGGTGGTGCATACATTTCAAATATAATTTCACAGCATTGGGACTTGATAAAAATACTTGCCGAGCATACTAGTGCATTTTTTATAGTGCCTGATTATCCGTTAGCACCATTTTCAACTTTTACAGAAACCTACAAAATGGTTGAAAAAGCCTATAAGCATATACTTACTACTACGGCACCTCAAAATATCATTTTTATGGGAGACAGTGCAGGGGGAGGTCTTGCACTGGGGTTAGCTCAAAAATTACAAAAAGAAAATAGTCCGCAACCAGAACAAATAATTTTATTATCGCCCTGGTTAGATATCACAATGGCAAACCCTGATATTTTAAGCATTGAAAAACAAGACAATATGCTTTCGAAGAGTGGTCTTATAAAAGCAGGACAGGCTTATGCAGGAAGCTCAGAGCCAACAAATTATTTATTAAGTCCAATTTATGGTGATTTTAAAGGCTTAGGCAAAATATCCCTATTCATTGGAACAAATGACCTCTTCATTTGTGATTCAAGAAAATTCAAGCGGATGATGAACGAACAAAACATTTCTTTTAACTATTTTGAATATCCAAGAATGTTTCACGTTTTTATGGCAGTAACTATGTTGAAAGAAGCCAAGGACGCAATAAAACATATAATAAATCTAATTTTGAGTAGTCAAAATGAAAATTAAAAAATCTGTAGCTAACAAGGGTTTGGTAAAATGGAGCTGAAGGAATCAATTTTTAAGTGAGCATAATGAATAGAAAGAAATTCATAAAACATACTTTCTGGGGCTTTACAGGAATGAGTTTTTTAACAGCTCTTTATTCCTGGCAAATTGAACCGTTCTGGTTAGAATTTGTGAAGGTTAAGATGCCAATTAAAAATTTACCCAATGATTTAGAAGGCAAAACCCTAATGCAAATAAGTGACATACATGTTGGAAATAGGTTCGACTATCATTTTATAATTAAATCATTCAAAGAGGCAAGCAAATTAAATCCTGACTTTGTTGTTTATACAGGCGACTACGTTAGTACATATAAAGATGAAGTTCAGTATTACAAACTAAAAGAAACACTGAACTACTCGGTAAAAGGTAAACTAGGTACTGTAGGTATCTTGGGAAATCATGACTATGGAAGAAACTGGTCTCAAATAGAAGTATCAAATAAAATATCAGCCTTACTAAAAGAAAATGGAATTAATTTATTAAGAAATCAATCAACTGAAATAAATGGTTTAAACTTTATTGGTTTCGACGACTTCTGGGGTCTTAATTTTGACCCTGCCCTAGCTATGTCTGGCTTTAATAAATCAAAAGCAAATATTGCTCTTTGCCATAATCCGGATGTTTGCGACTTAGATATCTGGGGCAAATACGATAGCTGGATATTATCAGGCCATACTCATGGCGGACAAGTTAAGCCACCATTTTTACCACCTCTGTTACTTCCGGTAAAAAACAGAAACTACTCATCGGGTAAAATTGAATTAAGCAATCAAAGAACCTTATACATCAACAGAGCACTCGGACATTTATGGCAAGTAAGATTCAATGTGAGACCGGAAATAACAATATTCGAATTACAAAAGGTATAAAAAAGCTACCAACAGTGGCTATTAGTAAAATTACACATCATCAAAAATGTCAACACAAAACATAATAATTCGAGAATGTGAACTGAAGGATATTCCTTACTTAACGTCACTCACTAAAGAGCTTGGTTACGACACAACAACCGACCAAATGACGGAAAGGATGAGTAATATCATGACACTCAATAACTATTGGACGTTTGTTGCCGTTGCGGAAGATATGGTTGTGGGATACATTGGGCTCATCAAAAATTATTTTTGGGAACAAGACGGGCCCTATTTAAGGGTTCAGGCATTAGTGGTGAATGCGGATTATCGAAAGCTTGGTGTTGGACAAAAACTTATACAGGCTGCAGAACAATTAGCGAGAAATCATAATATAAAAACCATTGTCTTGAATTGTACTAATCGGGAGGAAAGACAAGCGGCACACAAATTTTACCCAAAACTAGGTTTCGAATCTAAATCCACCGGCTATGTTAAACAATTGAAGTAGCTTCAACAGCGCAAATACTTGTACGCTTGTAAGAACCCTTTTAAACTCAACTAAATTCTAAAAATTATATGTCAAAAAATATAAATTTTAATACCGCTAAGGTTGCCAGAATGTCTACCGCCTATCCGCAAGCAGTAGTTACTGAAAACTATATTTTCTTTTCAGGCATGCCCGGAATTAGTCCGGTTTCAGGAGTGGTGGAGAGCGATAATTTCGAAGATCAACTTAGGCAATGCTTCTTAAATATTCAAACCGTTTTAGAAGAAGCCGGCAGCAGTTTATCGAAAATTGTTAAAACAACCATATTCATGGTTGCAGGTAACGACTTTTCAGCAGTAAATAAAGTGTATCAAGAATTTTTTCCGGAGAACCCGCCTGCCAGAAGCACACCACAAGTAATGCCTTTCCCGGCAGGAATACTGGTATCTGTAGAATGTATTGCATTGGCCTAAGCCTACTAAAATCATATGTAAAAAGAGTTTGTAGGTATCTTAGTTATCAATTAAAAGATAAAATGAAAGCTCAAAAAGATATTATCGTACTGGTGGGGGCAGGGCAACTTGGACTGGCAATAGCCAGAAGAATGGCTTATGGAAACAAAATATTTGTAGGCGACTGGAAGCTTGAAAACGCCAATAGTATAACCAACATATTGAAAGAGGCAGGATTTGATGCAGCTCCATTTGAAGTGGATATTTCATCAAAGGAATCCGTTTTACAATTGATTGTTGCAGCACATACACAAGGAGAAATTTCAACGTTCATTAATGCCGCCGGTGTATCGCCAAGTCAGGCTTCTATTGAGCAAATTTTAAAAGTAGATTTATACGGAACAGCTTTATTGCTAGATGAATTTGGGAAAGTAATTAAAACAGGGGGAACCGGTGTAATTATCGCAAGTCAATCCGGCTACAGAATGCCGGCATTAACTGCGAATGAAGATCGGCTTTTGGCAACTACACCCACGGAGGCATTACTTGATTTGGAAATATTACAACCCAAAAATATCAGGGATACGCTTCACGCTTACCAAATGGCAAAGCGTTGTAATGTTAAAAGAGTAATGGCGGAAGCTGTGAAATGGGGAGAACGTGGGGCAAGAGTAAATTCAATTTCACCTGGTATTATTATTACCCCATTAGCATTAGATGAAATAAACGGCCCAAGAGGTGATTTTTATAAAAACATGTTTGCTAAAAGTCCTGCCGGCAGGCCGGGTACAGCAGACGAAGTAGCTAATGTTGCGGAGTTGCTATTATCTGAAAAAGGATCATTCATAACAGGTGCAGATTTTTTGATTGATGGAGGCGCAACCGCATCATACTTCTATGGTGATCTCTAATCATAAAAATAAGGTTTAACGTTATTAGTAGTAAATAATCTAATCTATGAAACAGATATTCATCAATTTACCAGTAAAAGATATTGAGGCTTCTATGCATTTCTATACTCAATTAGGTTTTGAGGTAAATCCACTATTTACTTTTGAGAATCAAAAATGTATGGTATGGAGTGAGCAAATTTATGTTATGCTCCAAACTATTGAAATGTCTAAAAGTGGAGAAAAGAAAAACATAGTGGATCCTAAACAAAATAGAATCGCAACATTTACACTTCCGGTAGAAAGCTTAGAAAGTATGAATGAAATAGTGCATAAGGGTATAAAAGCGGGAGGCAGAGAAACGACAGAACCCATAGATGAAGGATTTATGCAAATCAGAAATATAGAGGATTTAGATGGGCATAATTGGGGTATTATATATTTGGATATGAACAAATTCAAAGAAAAAACAGGGAGATAATCTCACAATAAGTGTAGCATAAATACATATGAAACTATTTATGATTTTTTACTACTCCATATATTTTTTTTGCTTATACAAACTATCCGAAACAAAAACAAAGTATAAACAGAACAGTTGATCGAAGCTAATATTCATTAGATTACAGAGTATAAGCATACCTACCAATTATCATTTACAAATTATGAAAAAACTATTAGCCATATCTGTTTCAGCCTTGTTAATTTTAGTTATTGTGTTGGTTATCAAAACCCTTACTTATCCATTCGCAAAATTATCCGACAATCAACCCGAGCCAACCAAAGTTGCCATATCTGAAAAAAGTATTTCTCGTTTTGCTAAAGGAGTACAATTTGCAACTATCAGTTATATTGATAGTGCTGAAAATAATTTCGCAGTTTACGATTCTTTCCGGCTATATGTAAGAAATGCCTTCCCGAATGTATTTAAACAACTGCACGATACTTTAATAAACAAACATCAATGGCTCCTACACTGGAAGGGAAAAAATACTTCCTTGAAGCCCATTCTTTTTATGTCGCACTACGATGTTGTTGCCCCCGGTAGCAGTGATCCAAAAGATTGGAAATACGGTCCCTTCTCGGGTGCCATTGCAGAGGGGCGTGTACAAGGCAGAGGTACCATCGATATGAAATCGGTTGCATTTGCATTACTCGAATCGGCAGACACATTATTAGCATCTGGTTTTATACCTGAGCGTGATATCTACATTGCCTTAGACCCCGATGAAGAAGTAGGTGGTATAAGAGGTGCTGAGAAACTAGCTATCTACCTAAAAGAAAAAGGATTATTTTTTGAAACCATTTATGATGAAGGAGGAATAGTAGCCGCGCCAGGCACAGCAGAAGGGATTAATCAAAATATAGCTTTTGTTGGTATGGGCGAAAAAGGAGTAGTAGGGTATAGAATAAAAGTTAAAGGTTTGGGCGGACATTCATCCATGCCTCCCCTCGAGTCTGCTGCAGGGCGGGCAGCAGTAATTATGCAACGTTTAGAAAAAAATCAACTTCCACAACGATTGATAGAACCAACTGAAAATTTTTTAAAAGTTGCCGGTGCGGGTATGGGATTTATGGGTAAGATGGCTATCGCCAATCAATGGTTATTAAAATCATTATTACTGAAACAAATGGAAAAAAATCCACAGGCCAATGCACTCACCCGCACCACCACTGCTATAACGATGCTCAAAGGAAGCGATGGTAATAATGTATTGGCGCCCGAAGTAGATGTAGTTATTAACTTCTACTTCCGGGAGAAACTTCAAAAGATGTGCTGGCGCATATCCAAAAAGCTTGCAAAGGATACGAAGTAGAAATTGATGCGCCTCGTGTTCCTGTTGAGCCG
Organism: Sediminibacterium sp.; assembly: GCA_017537025.1. GTDB lineage: Bacteria > Bacteroidota > Bacteroidia > Chitinophagales > Chitinophagaceae > Sediminibacterium. Next base: position 857,055 of record JAFWCB010000005.1, on the reverse strand, counting down.
TCGAAAATTTCACCGGCTAATGGAAGAGGTTTTGAGACGATAAAAGAAAGTGTTGAAAAGCTATATCCCGGCACTCTAGTAACGCCTTATCTTACTATTGGGGCTACAGATTGTAAACACATGGGCGATTTGAGCAATCATATATATCGTTTTATGCCCGTTCTTCTAAACCCTGCCGAACAAAGAAGTATTCACAATTTCAATGAATATATGAGCACAGCAAATTATGCCAGAATGATTGCACATTATAGCTACCTGATGAAAAATTTTGATGCAAAGAATTAATAAAAAAATTGTTCTGATACAATTTTACCATCTACCACATGGTATAAACCGATTTCGGTCAATAGGGTTCTTTCACCTCCCTTAGGGGTGAAATCCATTGTCATTAAACAACTAAAATAGTTTCCAGCAATAACAGGTTTTTCAGTAGTACCTCCGTGAATGGCTTCAATAATATCATTCCATTTTTTACCTTTTTCAAATATTGCTTCCATGCCTATAGCTTTCTCCCAATCCGAGCCGGGTGTTTCATCACTGGTTGCATCAGGACTATACAGTTCACTATAAATTTTTTCGTACGCCGCTACTTGCATGTGGGCATAAAACTGATCCGCCACTTCTTGAATTGACATATGATTGTTTTAGTAAGGAAAATTACAATTCTTTTCCAGTGTATTATATTAAACTAAGATTAATTAAAAGGATTGGAAGGTCTGTTCGGCTTTTCCTCAACCTAATCTAACAAATCGAGGGTGGATTAGGCGTAGGGGTAAAATTTCTATTGTAATTTCAACGCACTAACAATATCCAATTCACATTTAATTGAAACCCTACAGTGAGAGTAATTACATGGAATTGCAATATGGCTTTTCGACATAAAGCAGATCATATATTAAAATATAAGCCCGATATTTTAGTTGTTCCTGAATGCGAGCATCCCGATAAAATTATTTTTTCAGCGAAGAAAAAACCAAGTAGTATCATTTGGTATGGCGAGAACCAACATAAAGGCCTGACCATATTTTCATTTAACGGATATACCATATCCCTACTCCCACAGCATAACCCTAGATATAAAACCATTCTGCCGATTCAATTAAACTACGAAAAGCACAGATTGATACTTTTTGGAATTTGGGCAAATAACCCGGCAGATAAAGGGTATGAGTATAATGGCCAAATTTGGAAAGCACTCAAAGAATATGAGCCACTACTTAATCATTCCCATATTTTATTGGTCGGAGATTTTAATAGCAATACCATTTGGGATAGGCCTAAACGTGTACATAATCATACCGCGCTTGTAGAGAAACTGGCGCAGAAAAAAATAGTTAGTACCTATCACCACTATTTCAATCAAATTCAAGGCAAGGAAAAGCATCCCACACTGTATATGTATAGGCACCAAAACAAGCCCTATCATATTGATTATTGCTTTGCATCTATAAGTTTAATCAAGAAACTAAATTTTGTGAAAGTGGGTAGGTTTAATACATGGAAAGACAAAAGCGATCATATCCCATTGATAGCAGATTTTGCTTTATAGTGAATGTATTTTTATCTTTAACTATGATCGATACATTAAAACAACCCTGGCCTTGGTATATTGCCGGTCCCTTGATCGGATTAACCGTTCCTGCACTACTTATTTTAGGAAACAAATCCTTTGGCATCAGTGCTTCATTAAGACATATTTGTGCAGCATGTTTACCGGGTAAGATCCCTTTCTTTCAATACAACTGGAAAAAAGAAGCCTGGAATTTATTTTTTGTATTCGGTATATTATTAGGAGGAATAGTAGCTATGCTTTTTTTAGCAAACCCAAACCCGATAATCGTAAATAGTAATCTTAAAGCCGAGCTTGCTACTTACGGTATTACCAATTATAACAGTCTGGTTCCGGTAGATATTTTTAATTGGAGCACTCTTTTTAAGCTTAAAGGATTTTTACTCATGGTTGTGGGTGGGTTTTTAGTAGGTTTTGGTACAAGATATGCCGGAGGTTGTACCAGCGGCCATGCCATAACGGGACTTTCTACCTTACAATGGCCTTCTTTAGTAGCTACTATTTGCTTTATGCTCGGCGGTTTTTTGATGGCCAATTTAATTTTACCTTTTATTTTATCATTATAGTTTTATGCCAGAAAGTATAGAAAAAAATACCGATTTTGAAGTTCGCTCTTTAGATACCATTTGTATAAACGAAAGTGAAACTACACAGCCTTGGTATCATTTATTAAAATATACCCTCATAGGTTTACTATTTGGGATATTATTCGTGAAAGCTGAAATCATCAGCTGGTTTCGCATACAAGAAATGTTTCGTTTACAATCCTTTCATATGTATGGTGTTATCGGCTCTGCCGTTATTACCGGTGCCATTTCTGTATGGCTTATAAAAAAATTCAAGATAAAAACGCTACAAGGCGAGTCCATTATTTTTCATCCTAAAGCCTTTAATAAAGGGCAGGTATATGGAGGCTTATTATTTGGTTTAGGCTGGGCTATAACCGGTGCTTGTCCGGGCCCGCTTTACGCTCAAATTGGCATCGGCTCAACCGTAATTATCATTACATTACTAAGTGCCATTGCCGGTACATGGGTTTATGGAAGCATTAGAGAAAAGCTCCCCCATTAATTCTTTATCAAGAGCTTATAAAATTTCTCTATCTCTGTTTTCTCCGCTGCACTGATGGGTTCTAATTTCTTATATCGGGCATATAAAAAAACTACCCGCTTGTGCTGCGGATATTTAGCTAATATCGCTTCCATTTTTTTTCCTAGCTCCTCATCCTGCACAAATACAGGAGTATTGATTGTTGCCGGTGCTTTTTCTTTGGTATGCATTTTTAAAATAGTAGCTTCTAATGTAGCGATCCAATTAGAAGGCATTTCAGGAACCTTACGTGCTTTGTGCAAAAGGCCTTCCAATTGTTTTTTACTCAACGTTCCTCTCTCTTCATATTGATGCATTAAACTCATTACAAATAAAGCATCGCTGTTATAAGCATAACAAGCGTTTAATACTTTATCAATAATATCGAGTTTCTTTCCGCTCATATATTGCAACATAAATCAAAAAATCCGACTTTTGAAATATGCAATTACTCCGCGCTAATGCGCTCCACAAAGATTTTATAGCTCTAGTAGCCGAGCTTGATAAAGAGCTGGCAATTATTGATGGCGATGATCATGCCTTTTTTTCTACCTACAATAAAACTGTTGATATTCACCATACGGTTATTGCCTATATCGATACGAAGCCGGTTGGTATTGGGGCTATCAAACATTACGATGCTGTAACAATGGAAGTAAAACGCATGTTTGTACTGTCTTCTTTCCGCGGGCAAAAAATTGCCAATACTATTTTAGATGAATTAGAAAAATGGACAGTAGAGCTGGGTTATCAATCTTGCATATTGGAAACGAGTACGCGCTTACCTAGTGCTGTTAAGCTTTATGAAAGAACGGGTTATACCAGAATTGATAATTACGGACAATATATTGGGGTACCTACTAGTATCTGTATGCGTAAAACCATTAAAACATAAAGTTTTTCACATCATTGATTTCTCTTACTGTAATCGTATGGGGCATGCCGGGATAAATTTGTAAATTAACATGAGCCCCCAATTTTTCCATTAAGTTTTTTGAATCCACACTTCTTTGTTCCGGTACATGCGGATCCTGATCACTATTACCGATAAAAACTTTTGCGCCTCCGAAGTTACCCCCATAGCGGGTTTCATCTATTTCTTTGCCTATAAGCCCGCCCGTAAATGCTATTACTCCTGCATAAGGTGCCGCATATCTTGTAGCTACTTCCAGTGTTAAGCAAGCACCTTGCGAAAAGCCAACAATAAACAGGTTATTTACCGCTATAGTACTAGTAATGGAATCGATTAATTTTTTTACTGTTGCTACTGCGCTGCTTAGCCAAGGCTCATTCATTTTTTCGTCTTCCATAAAAGAATATGGATACCAGGTATGATTGGTAGCTTGTGGTGCGGCAATATAAAAATTCTCATCACAAAATTCTGCGGCTAAATCAATAATTCCATCAGCCGTTCCACCTCTGCCATGCAATAATATCATGGCTTTATTGGCTTGCTCGAGTGGTTTTCCTTTTTCTATTATTTGATATTGGTGCATCAGTCCATAAATTTATCGGCATGTACGGCGATAGGTAGGAGCCCTTTTTCGATCTCAGCTCTATGTGCTTCTTCCCAAGGCGGTAATTTAATAGCCTCGCCTAAATGCGCTTTATCTTCATCAATAGCAAAACCAATATCACTGGTTGCCACTTCAAACAAAACGCCACCGGGTTCTCTAAAATAAATAGAGTGGAAGTATTGCCGATCCAATACCGGCGTAGGGTTTACGCCTTTTCCTAAAATACTTTCTCTGAACGATAATTGTGTTTCGTCGGTTGGTGTTGCAAAAGCCAAATGATGCACCGTGCCGGCGCCATTAAGTCCGCGCATGGTTTCGGGGTTGCAAAGTACATCTACAAAATCGCCCGGTTTACCACTGGCCGAAAAACGAAAGCGATTGCCTTTTTCAACAATGAGTTGATGATCCATTTGCTGTGTAAGCAATCCTGCTGTTCTTTCATACCCTTCTTCACTTAAGCTCACGCCATAAAACCCTTTCACGGTATGTTCAGGAGGAATTTGTCCGTAACTAAACCCAACACGTTCATCCGTTTTATTAGCTACCAATTCTACCCCTAACCCATCATGATCTTCAAAATAAATACTCACTTCATGATCAAATCTTTGTTGGGGTTGTTCATAGGTGATACCAAATTTTGTTAGTCGCTTCATCCAATAATCAAGCGAGTTCTCGGGTATAGAAAAGGAAGTAACGGTTAGTTGTCCCTTACCTTTTCTTCCTCTGATCAAACCCGGGAAGGGGAAAAAAGTCATGATAGTACCGGGGTTCCCTACCTCATCTCCATAATATAAATGATATACATCCGGGGCATCGAAATTGATGGTTTTCTTTACCATTCTCAATCCGAGAATACCGGCATAAAAGTCTACATTCTTTTGAGGGTCGGATGCCATGGCTGTTACATGGTGTAATCCGGTTATGGCTTTATTCATAATGCAAATATCCTTAAAACTATTTTGTAAAAAAAGCTTCGGCGCATGCAACATAGCGCTTATTCTTGCGATTATATACTAAACAGCGCACCACTGCTTGGAGAGAGGAAAGGTCATACCAACCGAAGAATGGGTAGAAAGAGGTAAAAAAGGCGATAGCCGGGCTTTTACCGAATTGTATCATCGTTACGCCAAAGAACTGTACAATAGCATATTTCGTATTGTGCAACACACCGGCGAGGCGGAAGACCTATTGCAGGAGAGCTTTGTAATTGCCTTTCAGCAGATCAATCAGTTTGAGCAGCGAAGCAGTTTTGGAGCCTGGATAAAGCGAATTGCCATTAATAAGGCCATTAGTTCTTTACGGAAGAAAAAAATTCGTTTCGAAGAATTGGCACTCGACCCTTCTTTACAAGATGATGAAACGATAGATGAAGCAGGGTTTGAGCTAAGAGTAGAAGCAGTAAAAAAAGCCATTAACGCATTACCCGAAGGGTATAGAACGGTAGTAAATCTCTATTTATTTGAGCAACTGCCACAGGAAGAAATAGGGGTATTATTGGGTATATCACATAATACGGTGAGAACACAATACCATCGGGCAAAGGCGAAAATTTGGAAAACACTCAAAGAAGAAGGGCACTATGCATGATCAATTAGAAAATTTTGTAAATGACCACCGCGAAGAATTTGATTCGTTGAATCCGAACCCAGACATACTTAATCGTATTCAGGCCAAAATGGGAGGAACCAAAGAAATCAATGAGCCATCTTCTACCGTCTATCGTCTACCGTCTACGCTTGTCCCGCGTAATGCGGGATTCTACCGTTGGGTTGCAGCGGCGGTGGTGATTTTATTAGCGGGGGTTGGGGTTTATAAGACCATAGACCGGAGACCGGAGACCGTGAAATCGTCAATGGTCAATAGTCAAGGGTCAGTAGCTAGTAAAAAAAGTTACGAGTTGCGGGATACGAGTTACGAGTTACAAGTTCCAGTGAATAACCAACCCAAATCTCAACGTAACCAAGTACGTGTAGGCAGCGTCGAAGAGTCGAATTCCGAAACCCGAAGCCCGAATCTCGCATCTCGAAACTCTTCTTCGGTCTCCGGTCTATCGTCTACGGTCTCTCTTCGTCTAAAAAATATGGAATCCGCATCTGACCGCTATGCTGCCGTGAGTGAAATAATGGAAATGAAAAAAGTAGATCGGGATATTATTGAGGTATTGGTTAAAACCATGAATAATGATCCGAATAGCAATGTTCGCTTAGCCGCTTTAGAGTCTTTAGGAAAATATTATCGAGAGCCCTACGTAAAAAAACAATTAGTAGCCGCTATGAGTAAACAAAAAGACCCTGTGGTACAAATTGCACTCATAGAAATGCTTACCAAATTTAGAAACACGTCTATTGCCAATGAACTTAAGAAAATTGCAGAAGATGGCAATACCACAAAACCCGTAAAAGATCAGGCATACAGTAGTTTACTAAAATATAGTTTATAACCCCCGATGAGCAGCGGTGCACAGCTTGCCCATCCATCCATCAAATAAAAAAAATCATGAAAAAAATAATCACCATTGTTGCAGCCCTGTTCTGCATGAGTTTACTAAGTACCGCACAAGAATTTAAAATCAACAAAAGCTCCGGTAAGCTTAGCATTTATCTAAGCGGCGCCACCATCGAAGGTTATAATGGTAACGAAATTATTATCAGCAACACTTCTGGCAGAGATGAGGAAGATGATCGTGCCAAAGGATTACGCGTTATCAGTGGTAATGGCTTGGATGATAATACCGGTTTGGGCGTGAATGTTACCGAAAAAGCAGGTACTGTAGAAATTCGCCAGGTTGGAAGAAAAGATCCAAACAAGCTTGTTATAAAAGTACCAAAAGGAATTACTGTTTTCTTCCAGCACGATAAAGTAATGAATCATTCAAAAGTAAAATTCAAAAACATTGAAAATGAAATTGAGGTATCATGTACTTATAATGATATTGATTTAGATAATGTAACCGGACCGATGACTGTTAAAACTATTTATGGACAAATTGACGCAGAACTAGGTAATACTGTTAAAGGTCCTATATCGATTGTTTCTGTTTATGGTAGAGTAGATGTAACTATGCCTACCACACTAAAAGCCAATATGAGTTTGAGTACTCCTTATGGCGATATTTATGCGGCTTCCGATTTTAAATTCGATATTGAGAAAACAGATGAAATGGTTCGCTATGGCAGTAGTTCTGTGAAAGGTAAACTCAATGGCGGCGGTACCGATATCTCCCTAAAATCTAACTGGGGTAAAATTTATCTCCGCAAAAAATAACACATTAAATTTTTTGTATGAAAACAATATTACTAGCATGCTTATGCATGCTAATAAGCTCGCTCCATGCCCAAACTATTGTGAATAGAAGCATATCTACCGCAGCAGCCAAAGAAATAAACTTCAATTTCGATTTCCCAAAAGTTATCAAATTCAGTACATGGGATAAAAATGAAGTGGCCATTACCGCATCTGTAAGTATTAATGGTGGCGATAATAATGATGCATTTGTGTTGGAAGAAAAAAAAGAAAATGATGCTATCACGATCACCGGTAAGATAAAAGATTTTGATAAACTACCCCGCGTGTATACCGTGCAAGAAAAAAATAGTAAGGATAAACTTACTTTCAGAACTAAGGAAGCTTGGAATGAGTATATGCAAAAAAACGGCAAAACAAATCTAAACTATTGGGGTAGCAATGTTGATATTGAAATAACAGTAGAAATAAAAGTGCCCGCGAATACAACCACCGGAGTTAAAGCCACTTACGGAATTGTAGAGCTTAACAATTTTAATGGCCCCATAACCGTGAATGCAACTTATGGAGGTATAGACGCATCTATTCAAGAACCACAGGTAGGCTCAGTAAGTGCTACTACGAAATATGGACAGATTTATACTAATATGCAATTGAATGTTACCGATAAATTGGAGAAAGATTTTTATACTTCTATCACTGCTACTACCGGCAGGGGGCCTGCGTATAAGTTAAATTCAACGTACGGTAATCTATACCTAAGAAAACAAAAGTAGGTGTGCTTTTTATAAATCAACCACCAATAACCAGGTGGGTGTAGCGGGAAGTTGCTGAACAAGCAGTATCCATTGTTGTTGAACACTGGATACTAGCTTTCCGCTTTTATCCCATATTTCGGGGCTACATAAACAACCCAAAGAAGGAGTACAAGGATAATAAAGTTGATTTACATAAAATTTTTCCGGGATAGTGGTTCCATGTGCAATAATTTCCGATCGGCCTAAACGACCTGCATCAAAGGATTCCCATAGGGCAGGCGAGGTGGCAAAAGGAGTTAGAAGCTTTGCATATACTTCTTTCGCATTCGTAGTATCGGTAAAAAAGGGGGTATTTACTTCTTTTTCAAAAGGCAATACAATTTGTAAATTGGTGGTTGGTCCGATCCAGGCGTTGGTAGAATTATCAAAACCAATTATCTTATATAAACCTTGTGGTGTATTTCCATTCGTTAGAAAAAAAGGCATATTGGTAATTGATCTGGCTAATTGGGTAAAACGATACGGTTTACCACTACTATCACATAACCAATTTCCATCTGCTTTGCGAATCATTAAGTACCCCGGTTTATCTCTATTGCGATGCTGAAAACTGATGAGTATGTTTTCATTGGGCAAAAAAGATTTATGCAGAAAATCATGCTCAGAAAATTTGATACTATTTTTTGGATGATAATAATTTGTGAACGCTTGATAATAATCTGATTCAAAAAATGGATCCTGCTTATGTAGATTAATTGATTTATCGGCAGTTTGTAAATAAGCCGCTATAGCTGCTTTAATTTTATTTGTTTTTGCAAATACCCATGAAGCTTCTATTTCATTTGCAAACTTTTTTGGAAATAAGGTGAATATATTTTGCAACAATATCCACTGCATGTTGGCATCGTAATCTGCAAATCCTTTTAACAGGTCGGGTATGCTATTTTCATAATTAGCCGGTTTATACAGCATCAATTCCATAGCCCAACAAGCACTTTTCCAACTAGCATAAGTTGCACTGGAAAACGGCTGCATAATTGTTTTGTCAACGATAGATCGTAATTTCTTTTCTTGTTCCTCTCGCTTTATGGCGGAAGCAAATTCAAAGCCGGTTATCTGCGCATTGCTTCTAATAAGATTACTAAGACAGAAAACAAAAAGAAAAATCGTACGCATTATTGATACGGTGTTACAGGTAAGTTACGGAAGCTCTCGTAATAAAACCATACTTCTCCTTTAAATCCGTGCTTGCGGTTTAGTTCCATCATCTGTTGCAGTAACTCAGGTTTTACACGATATCCATCACCTAAAGAAGTTAATATACCCGGAAATACTTTGTTTTTATAAGATGGCGGTACAATAGCATCCAATTCTTTTAAAATTCTCTCATAGGCTTTAATATCATATCTGTACAATTGAGGGAATACCATATCTGCATAACCACCGGCTACCCATGCAGGCCAGTCTTGCAAATACTGTTCCTTACTCCATGGGTATAAACTTGGCGCCCAAGTTACCAAACATTCTTTCCTTGTTTTCTTTACAGCAGCGTATAAAGTTTTCCCAAATGTATTAAGCTTACCGGCTTTCCAGTTTATAAATGCGCTGTCTTTTGCATTAGCAGGAGGTGCGGCACCGTTATGTTCTTTTTTATATAAAGCGATGGTATAATTATCATAACCGCCTTCTGCTGGCATAGCCGGTAAGCGATCGTCTCCCTGCACACCATCTACTTTATAATTCTTTACTACTTCTAACACAAGTTCGGTAAGTAATTGCTGTACTTCGGGGTTGATGGCATTCCACCAAAAAAAACCATTTTTCTGTAAGAGTTCACCTTTTGCATTTCTACCGGCCCATTGAGGATATTTCTGTACCCATCCTTTATTTGTGGAGTCTTTATAGGCATAAGAAAAACCGAATTCAAACCAAGCATGCACTTTTAATCCGGCCTTATGTCCTTCCGCTACAAAAGCAGCTAAGGGATCAAAACCTTTATATACCGGCGATTGTTTAATACCAATATATTTTTTGTTCACTTCACTAGGATACATGGTTACTCCATTATTCCATACCACAACAAAAATATCTGTCAGTTTATTTTTCTTACAATTAGCAACTGTTTCCTGCACCTTTTCTTTGCTAAGCATCGCTTCACTGGCTACATTCGTTATCCAAGTGCCGCGTAATAGATCATTATGGGTATCCTGTGCCTGAGCTATTCCTAATAATAACAGGCCCATTAAAAGAAGATTTTTTTTGTACACTAACATCAGTAATTGTTTTTGTATTCGAGATAACGATTGTATAAATGATGGGCTTGGATATATGCCGATTGTGGGCTCATAAAATGAGAGAACTCAAAAGTGATAGCTTTATCATATCCCGCTTTCTTGGCTGCTTCTAGTTTAAGTTTTAATTTTTCAAATTTGATAGGTAAAAATTTTATCGGCATATCCCGATCAAATGATTCTGCATTCGTCCAGCATTGCAAAGCATATTTATCTGCTAATTTTTTATTGATCGTAAAAAAATCGGCTAGTTCATGATAGTCTATTTGTCCATCCTGAAACGCAACGGCATCTACGGCTCCTTGAATACCCGCGAAAATTTCTTCCCACTCCGCTTCATGTTCTTTTAGCGATACAGCATCTTGTTTATTCAGGTTATTTGATGCAGCCAGTACCGCTTTCTTACCATCAATCCAGGGAGAAATGAATACCGGTAAGTCATTGCTTATGCTTTTACACATAGAACCCATACCATGAAAAGCTTCGATAGCGCCTTTTGTTTTTCTACTGATTTCTGTACTCAGATACCAACCTTTAAATGCCTTGCGGTGGCCATACTTTTTCCATACTTCTTCTATCACGAATGTATTTGCATCGATCTCTTGTTGCAGATTACCGGTATCCCAGTATATTCCACTATCATACAATCCGAAATAAAGTGTCATATCATGTTGTTCGGCGAGGGTAAGAAAGAGATCTATTAAATCTAAGGGTGGCTCATAACATCCAAATGTTTTTGTTAAGTAGGGAGAAGGATAGGTAATAAATTTTCGATACCCACATCTAATTACAATTACTGTATCGATACCTGCGGCCTTCATATATTTAAAGTCTTGCGCCCATTCTGTCGGGCCCCAGTTTTGGTGGGGTATATCATGACTAATTTCGTCTATAAATGTTCCTGTTATCAGCATCTTTATTCCGTTTTCTGCAATGGTACGATCCATGTTATAATAAATGCGGGTATGGTGGCGATTAATACCCAAATAAAAAATTCGCGATAACCTAAATAATCGCTAACAAACCCGCTAATCATTGAAGGAATCATGAATCCCAAATTCATTAATCCACTTCCAAAAGCATAGTGCGCCATCTTATATTTACCCGGAGCTATTTGTTGCATGATGAATAATATCAATCCAACAAAACCAAAACCATATCCAAGGTATTCAATAGCGACTGCAGTTCCAATAATAAATACATTCTCCGGTTGTGTAACAGCTAAGAAAGCGTAGGCTAAAAATGGGATATTAAAAAAAGCGCAAAGTATCATTAATGTTTTTCTGGTAAGTCCTTTATTAGAAACAAAGTAGCCTGCTGCTATAGAGCCTAGCACAAATGCAGCCGCTCCAAAAACACCATACAAAACACCTACTTGTGAAGTAGTTAAACCCAAGCCGCCATTGGCTCTTGGCGCTTTGAAAAATAAGGGTGTAATTTTTATGGCCTGCCCTTCGGCAAAACGATAAAACACAATGAAACAAAGTCCGAACCAAATATTTTTTTTCTGAAAGAAAGTGATAATGACATCTTTTAAAGTAGTAAAGCCTTCTTGCAAAGAATGAACTTGTGTACTTGGGGTACCATTCGGAATAGCGTAGCGATTATATAAACCCAGCAAAATCATAATGGCAGCATATATAAACAGAATGGTTGTCCATGCGTTAGCAATACCAAATTTCTTTTCTAACTCGCCTGCTAAGTATACCAATACACCACCCGATAAAACTTTGGCTATATTATAAAAAGCCCCTTGCCAGCCAACATATTGGGCCTGTTGCTTGCTATCCATTTCATGTAAGTAAACGCCGTCTGCTGCCGTATCATGTGTGGCTCCGCTAAGCGCAATGATTGCTAAAATACCAATGGAAATACTAAAGAAATGATTTAGCTGTAAGCTCATTCCTGCTAAGGCAAATAAACAACCCGTTATTATTTGGGTCGTATACACGAAGAATTTTCGGGTTTTATACATCTCCAAAAAAGGGCCCCATAGAGGCTTGAGCGTCCAAGGAAGCATAATTAAGGAAGTCCAAAACGCAATCTGCGAATCGGAGATACCCAAATTTTTATACATGATGGCGCTTGAGGTTGCTAGCGCCACGAAGGGTAATCCCATGGCAAACCAAGTACTGGGCACCCATTTTACAGGATGTATAGTTTTTTGTACCGGTTGATCCATAACAATCGTTTGAAACGGTAAGTACGGAAATCTTTATTAAATAAAAAAATTTAATAACTTTTTCTTTATTTATAATATTTTTAATTAAGTTGTTCTTGAATTCTTAACTTATTGCACATGATGCTTGCTAAAAAGCCGCTACAATTAGCTGCTACATTGATTTTTGCCTGTTTTTTGATGGCGAACTGCTCTAAGAAAAGCGATGGTTCCGCCGGTGGAGGAACCATTCCTTCCCCTACGCCGGTTACACCTACCCCTTCTTGGGATCCGAATGCGATCCGTGGGGTTTGGGTTACCACCACTGCCAGCACGGCACTGGATAGCAGAGCCAATATAAAAGAGATGGTTGCCAATTGTAAAGCTGCAGGCATCAATCATATTTTTGTAGTGGTATATAATAACGCCCGCACCATTTACCCGAGCACGGTAATGCAGAATACGATCGCAAAGCCGCAATTAGAAAGGCTTGCCGGAAGAGATCCATTACAAGAATGCATTGAAGAAGCACATGCTGCCGGTTTAAAATTACACGCCTGGTTCGAGTATGGTTTTTCTTCTTCCTATTCCGCCAACGGCGGCCCCATCGTTGCAGCAAAACCAAATTGGGCTGCCAAAGATATTAATGGCGCACTCGTTGTAAAAAATGGATTCGATTGGTTGAATGGATTACACCCGGAAGTACAACAATATATTATCGACTTATTTAAGGAAGTAGTTACGCGCTACGATGTTGATGGTGTACAGGGAGATGATCGCTTGCCTGCTATGCCGAGTACAGGTGGTTATGACGATTATACCGTAAACTTATATAAAACAGAAAATGGAGGAGCAAACCCGCCATCTCTTAGTAGCGATGCCGGATGGATTACCTGGCGAGCCAATAAACTCAATCTTTTCTTAAAAAGATTAAGAACAGAAGTAAAAGCCATCAAGCCAGCCGTAATGATTACTATGTCGCCAAGCCCTTATCCATTTAGTATCAATGAATACCTGCAAGATTGGCCAACCTGGGTGGATAGCTCTTGGGTAGATGCAGTAATGCCACAATGCTATCGTTACACTATCGCCGATTATGATAATGTGCTTACACAACAAAAAAGTTATTATCGAAATAGTAATATACCTTTCTATCCCGGTGTATTGGTTAAGTCGGGAACTACCGTACAAAGTGATGGCTTACTATCGCAAATGATTCAAAGCAATCGTAACAGGGGTTTTAAAGGAGAAGTATTCTTTTTTTATGAAGGCTTGAAAGATAAAACTACTTGGTTTCAGGGGCTCTATCCATTTATAAAATAATATTATGCTACATAAGAAATTATGGATTGGAACCGTATTGATTGCGGTTTCTTTTTTTACAGCTAACGCGCAGCGGTATACAAAATTTGTCGATCCTTTTCTAGGAACCGGTGGGCATGGACATGTATTCCCGGGTGCAGCAGTACCTTTTGGGATGATACAGTTAAGCCCCGATAATGGAACAGAAGGCTGGGATTGGTGTAGTGGTTATCATTATAGCAGCGATAGTATTGCCGGTTTTAGTCATACCCATTTAAACGGAACCGGTATTGGTGATTGGTGTGATATTTCTTTTATGCCTTTAATAGATACAATAAATAGTAACAAACGTTTTATCAAATACTCTTTTCAACATAAAAATGAAAAAGCAAAACCGGGTTATTATAGTGTTGTATTTAATAATGGCATTCGCGCAGAGTTAACAACTGCAGCGCGTGCCGGCTACCATCGCTATAGGTTCCCGAATAAACAGCAATGGATTCGAGTAGATATGGGCTTTCATATCAATTGGGATAAGCCAACAGAAGCAGCACTTGAAAAAATAAATGATTCTACCATTGTAGGCTATCGCTTCTCTACAGGATGGGCAAAAAATCAACGCGTATTTTTTACTGCTATTTTTTCTGAAAAAATAAAATCATTTCGGTTTATACAAGCAGCAACGATATCTACACTAAACAGCGCCAGCGGACCGAACATAAAATTATTGATTGAGTTTGCATCCGGTTCAAAAACGATTCTAGTAAAAACAGGCATTAGCTCTGTTAGCACTACTGCGGCATTGGAAGCAACCAAAGAATTACGGGGTACTTCTTTTGAAACCCAAACAAAGAAAGCAGAAATAGAATGGGAGCAAGCCTTAGCGAAGATTCGCATAGATACCGCCAATAAAGGATTAGCAACTAAATTTTATACGGCTTTGTATCGAACCAAATTAGCACCCACTTTATATTCTGATGCAGATGGTAGGTATAGGAATCAAGATAATCGTGTATTGCAAATGCCTAACGGTGCAAAACGCTATACCATTTTTTCTTTATGGGATACCTTTCGGGCATTGCATCCTTTACTTACTATAGCACAACCCGATATGGTAGCTCCGCTTATTAATAGCTTATTGCAATTTCAAAAAGACAATGGACTTTTACCTGTTTGGGATATTAGTACCTGGGAAGCTAATACGATGACGGGCTATCATGCGATACCGGTAATAGCTGATGCTATTCTTAAAGATATTCCCGGCTTTGATGTGGAAGCCGCTTATGAAGCCATGAAAAAATCGGCCAATCAGCAGCAACGCGGTACACAGGAATATATTCAATATGGTTACCTGCCACAAGAAAAACATGGATGGAGTGTTACCATTACACTCGAATACGCTTTCGACGATTGGTGTATTGCACAAGTAGCAAAAAAACTAGATCGTTATGCCGATTATGATTTATTTATGAAACGCGCCAGAAGCTATCAGAAACTATTTGACTCTGCAACAGGTTTTATGCGTGCAAAAAATAGTAGCGGTACATTTATTGAGCCCTTCGATCCTTTATTATCCGAACATGGTTTTGATGGACAATACATTGAAGGTACCGCTTGGCAACATAGTTTTTTTGTACCGCATGATATAGAAGGCCTCGCTAGCTTGTATGGAGGAAAAGAAAAATTAGTAGCGAAACTCGATGCTTTGTTTACAGCTCCTTCTGTTTTACATGGCGAAAATACTTCTGCAGATGTTACCGGTTTAATCGGACAATATGCCCACGGCAATGAACCCAGTCATCATATCATCTATATGTACACGGCGCTAGGTCATCCCGAAAAAGCAGCTAAATGGATTCGGGTTGTTGCAGATAGCATGTATAAACTAGGCCCTGATGGGTTAACGGGTAATGATGATTGCGGACAGATGAGTGCTTGGTATGTATTTACGGCACTTGGCATGTACCCTATGAATCCTGCTTCAGGCGAATATGTATTCGGGTTTCCTTTAGTTAAAAAAGCAACGGTTATATTACCCGGAAATAAAACATTACAAATAGAAACAATCAACAGCGCTAAGAATACTTCCGCAGCATCGATAAAAGAAGTATGGTTGAATGGAAAAAAAATTGCCAACCATGCCATTCGTCACGAAGAATTAATGCAGGGTGGAAAGCTTATTTATAAAATTCAGTGATATCTATGACTTCCAAATAATCCCCTTCTTCGTAAAAGGAATAGTAATACCACAAACAACAAGGGTATACAAAAAGCCCTTTAAAAAAGCACTTAAGGCACTTGTATTCATGCTATTCCATAAAGGATATAAGCCGGTTATATGCAATAAAGGGAGTATGAATAACCCTCCTGAAACATAAGCCATCATTGGATTACGGCCTATATACACTAAGAATTGATGAATATTTTTGCCAATCGGAATAGCTGATAATAGCGCAATAGGAAAAAAAGTAAAAAAGGCGAGTCCACTTGTTACAAAGTAGTAACTATAAGTTGAAAAATCTTTTTTAATTCCCCCCTCGCAAGCTTCTAATGTTAAGCCAAGCAACAAACAATAAGTGCCGGCATTAAAAAATAGTTTTACCAATTGTTGATGAGGTAACTCACTGCTTTTGATTAATCGACCTATTGAAATTAGCAATCCAACCGTTACAAATAAGTTTACTAATAAATTGCGTGTATATAATCCATATATGTTTACTACAATAAGTAATAATGATAATACAGCGAGAAGCGAAAATGATTTACTTATTTTAATAGCACCCACATTAAAGTCTTTTTCTTTCAAAAACCATTCACCGGCAAAGGTTCCGGGAATAACGATAAACAAGTATTTTAAAAAATAGAATTTATATAATGCTGTTGAAGGCGTGAGATTATACAGCCATTCGTTCCAGCTTCCTATTTCTTTTGCTCCAATAAATACAGCAGCAATAAATGGTAATAACCCGATTCTCAGGATTGGGTTATTTCGGGTAAACCACCAGGCAAGTGTACCAAACAAAGCCATATTCGCAAGTACTAAAATAATGATATCGGATTTATTGAGTAGAAATCCTTCCCCATTATTGAGTGGCGCCAGTGCTAATATCAAAATGGCGATACCCATAAATAAAACATTGATAATTGTATTAATGCGATCGGTCACAAATGATTTTAATTTTGCAAATGCAAAGAATAAAATAAAAAATCCAACGATAGTATTTAAATAAGTTGTGGTAGTTGGTGATTCAGCCAATCTATTCGCTTTCATATGTTCTAAAAAAATAGCGAAGCCTGCCAGTAATAGATATCTCCTTAAAGCGATAAGGATAATAGGTGCCGTTTTATTTTCAAGCTTTGCTTTTTGCAGAGCAATCGGTATGGCAGCCCCCATACAAAAAAGAAAGAAAGGAAAAACTAAATCTACCCAGGTAATACCGGGTAATAATGGATTGAATTGATGCGTAGGGGGTGGTACTTGCGCGTGAAACATCCAACCGGGTAATGCCGGCCCATAAGCGATACTACCCGATAAAATCATCGTGAAAATAGCATAGCCACGTAAGGCATCGAGTTGAAGAAATCTTTCTTTCATAATTATAAATTAAAAAAGCAGGCCACATTGTTTACACAAGGGCCTGCTTCCACGCTTAAAATAAACAATCCAAAAAAACCACTATCATTGATTACCAGCCGGCATTTTGCGTAAGGTTGGGATTATTATCTATTTCCGATTGAGGAATAGGCCAAAGCTTATATTTCACATTGGTATTTACTCTTGTTTGTGCTCTGAAACGAATTCTTTGATTAATACTGGCGCTATAATCAGGAATATTGTCTGCATCAAAAGTTGGAATAGCCGGAGGTACTGTAGGATCTAATGCCGCACCTACAACATTAAAGCTATTGGCCTTACCATAAATATCCCATCTGCGTAAATCGAATAACCGATGTCCTTCACCGGCTAGTTCTACCGCGCGTTCTCTTCTTAATAAAGTACGCAAAGCGGTCTGAGAAACTAATAAAGTAGCTGGTTGTCCGGCTCTTGCTCTTACAGCATTAATAGCACCTGTTACGGTTCCATCAATTTCATTCAATTCAATTTTTGCTTCGGCATAAGTGAGTAAGATATCTGCATAGCGCATTAAGATGAATCCTACTTTCGACTCAAAAGTGTACTGTGTAGTATCATTATATTTATTCCAAACATACCCTACACCACCGATTGAACCTGTAGCGCTAACCTGCCACTGAATACCTGCAGCTTGTGCACCGATCCAATCATTATTACCGGTAACATTATCCCAAGCACCGGTATTCCAGTTGAATTTTCTGCGAATATTAGAATAGATATTAAACACCGTACGCTCTCTTAAATTATTATAGGGAAGAATCGCAGTTTTGGATGCATAATGCACCATAGTATCGCCGGGCATATATAAGGTCCAGAATAATCTTCTATCTCTATTCAATCTTGGGTTAGCAGGATCATAAGTTAATGATGCATCAATTCTATTTCCTTGGCGATCTTCAAATTGATCTACTAATTGTTGAGATGGGAAATGGCTGGATTGTGAGTTAGTAACTTGGCGAGGAACACCAATCACCGTCATCCAGTTTTGCGGCTCATTTACATCAGTAGGATACATTTGAATAAACATAATTTCTCTACCTGCATTGGCTGTTTGTCCGGGTGAATTAAACAATGCCGGAAAGCTTGGATTCAAAGAATAATTCCCACCATCAATAATCGCTTTCGATGCTGTGGCAGCAGTTCTGTAATCTTTGATTAGCATCGCAATTTTTGCTTTTAGTCCTAAAGCAACACCTTTATTTACACGACCTAATGCTTGTACTGCCGGTGTTCCCGCAGCATCAAACGCAGCGGCTGCTTCGTCTAAATCTTTATACATATCTGCTACAATAGTAGCTACAGGTGTGCGTGAAGCTCCTAACACTTCTGTTACCCCGGGCATTGCACGGTAATAAGGAACATCTCCAAACCACCCCATTAAATTATAGTAACCCCAAGCGCGAAGTACCAATGCTTCTGCTTTGATACGATTATAAATAGTTGCATTTACAGCGGCTCTCCCATTCTCCATGCCAACTATTTGTTGGTTAGCGCGTTGAACTAACCGATACGCAGCATTCCAAGCACTGATAGGTAAACTATTATTATATAAAAAACCCGCATCCCCTAAAGCAATTTGGTCGTCTGCATTTCCCGGGCGCCGCATAGCTAAATCGGTACTCGATTCAATAGCGTAGTGCATGGGGGTGTTATTGGCTATGCTCCACATGCCGGCAGCATATACACCAATTAACCCTTGTTCCATTTCGGCCTGATTACTTAAAAAGGTCGAAGAAGAAGAAGCATCAAGTGGTTTGCGATCGAGAAACTTCTGACAAGCTCCAAGCGCTAACGCAGCTGATGAAAGCAGTATTATTGTATATTTTTTCATAATTATTTTTTTACTGGTTCATTTAAAAAGTTACGTTTACACCTGCTGTATACGTACGCATCAGTGGATAAAATTCTGCATTGGCGCTATTGATTTCAGGATCGAATCCTTTCCATGCTTTTGATAGTGTTAGCAGGTTAGAAGCACTTACATAAATTCTGATATTACTAATTTTTGCTTTATTTAGCCATTGTTTGGGAACCGTATATCCTACACTAATATTTTTTATTCGGAAATAAGCTGCACTTCTAATCCATTGAGATGCTAATAAGAAGTTGTTTCCGCCTGAGCCGGAAGGTAGTAAGCGAGGGAAAGTAGCATTTTGATTATCAGGCCTCCAGTAATCTTTATGAATATCTAATAAAGAAGCAGCAAAATCTGCACTATTAAAAGGGATCGCTCCGGTACCACTTAAATAATTATTACGTTGCCCCACACCTTGTCCGAATATATTCATATCCCAATTACCATATGTAAGGTTTACATTGATGCTATATTCATATCGTGGAAAGGCATTACCTATAAATACGCGATCGTTGGCGTCAATTTTTCCATCTCCATTGGTATCCGCATATTTTACATCTCCGGGTTTAGAGCCAACCGTTGGACTTGGATTCCAGCCCTGACCAAATTGTACAGGAGAGTTCTTCACATCATTCGAATCTGAAAAATAACCGGCACTTACATAACCAAAATAGGAACCTAATGCCTCACCCGGAGCAGTACGAATACCATCTCCAATAAACGGTGTTCCTTCAACCAAGTTCAACACTTTATTTTTTACATCGGAGATCATTCCGGTAACATTCACACCCAATTTGCCGAACTGATTTTTATAATTCAAGCTAAATTCCCATCCTTTGTTTTCCATATTACCTGCATTCACAAAGGGGTTGGTTAAGCCACCTGCCGATTGTGGAAGCGTTCTTTGTAATAACATATTTTTCAATGTTTTTACATAATAGTCGGCCGATACAGTAAAATGTTTAATCACTTGAACATCCAAACCAATATTCCATTGCTTAGAAGTTTCCCAACTCAATTCAGGATTTGCAAATTGCAATAATGCTAAACCTAAATTGGTAGTACCTCCGAAGTAAGCGTTTGTACCATTAATAGGATTGCTATAATTAGATTGTGAATAGAAGGCATCGTAAGCATAGTTGTTACCAATATTTTGGTTACCATTACCGCCAATGGATGCCCGAAGTTTACCGTAGCTTACATAAGGTAAAATACTTTTCAAGAAACTCTCTTTCGTAAAGATCCAACCGGCAGATACTGCTCCAAAATTTCCCCACTGTTTATTTCTTGCTTGAGAAAAACGAGATGTGCCATCTCTTCTTCCGTTCAGTTCAAGAAAATATTTATCATCATAACTATAATTAATACGGGCAAAGAAGCCGGCAAGCGCCAATTCAGATGCTCCTGCATTATTATCTCTTGTTCCCGATCCTAAATTCAAATAAGGTTGATTAGGATTAACGAAGCCTTGGCGAGAAGCACCAAAGAAATAGTTAGTGAATAACTCTGATTGTCCGCCTACTAAAGCCTTCACCGTATGTACACCAAAACGTTTAGTATACGTTGCTTGTCCCAAATATGTGGTATATACATTATTCGTGTACGATTCTGATAAAGATGTGGTACCCGGCCATGTACCAACTAATGTATATGAACTCGTAGTTAGGTTAGGGGTATATATATCTGCATTTGTAACCCATGTTTTCGTAGTAGGATTTGATGTTTGCTTACCCCAATAACCTTCCACTTCTAAACCATCGATTGGACGAAAATTAAAGCCAAATCGAGTTAACAAAGTATTTCCTTTTGAAACAGAATTACCGGTTGCTTCTGCCATGGCAATCGGGTTTCTGTTATTTGATTGTCCCGCATTACCGTACATACCCGGACCAAACTTGCCACCACCGATAGCGGGTAAGCCTATTGCCTGACGAATAATAAATTCCGCCGAACCTGTAGAAGGGTTAGTGTTAGTTGTATTGGTATATGCTAAAACACCGATTAATTTCAATTTATCACTTATTTTGAACTCCGGGTTTAACCGCAAATCATATTTCTGAAAAGAGGAGTTTTGAATAAGCCCTTGTTGATTCAAATAGGTAAACGACCCAAACAAATTCATTTTTTCTCCTCCGGCATTCAATTGCACATTATGGTTTTGCATTAAACCACTATTGGTAAGTATTTCGTTCAACCAATCTGTATCAATAACATCTAAATTATTAGCGGCTGTAGTTGCATACTTATCAATAAGTGCTTGCGGGAAGATTGTAGCGGCAGGGTTGCCGGTACGGTTTTGTTCTGCCACATTACTTAGGCGCATGTGATCAATACCACTTACGCGCTTTGGTATGGCGGTAGCCTGTTGCTTAGAAACAAACCCGTTATAACTAAGCTTCATGGTATTACCAACAGCTCTTTTTGTTTTTACTAAAATTACTCCGGCACTCGCCCGGTTACCATAAATAGCAGTAGATGCGGCATCTTTAAGTAAGGTAATACTCTCAATAACATTGGGGTCAATTAAATCTAAAGAGCCTACTGCTAATCCGTCTACAATAATTAAAGGTGCATTAGAACCGGATATAGATCCTTGTCCACGAATTACAATACTCGCACCATCTGCACCCGGCTTACCTGATTGTTGTTGTACGGTAACACCCGGCGCTAAGCCTTGTAGGGCTTGGCTTGTGCTTGATACTTGTCGGCGGTTTAGGTCGGTATTACCTAGGGTTACCAAAGCCCCCGTTAAGCTTGCTTTTTTCTGTGAGCCATAACCCACAACTACTACTTCTCCTAAATCACCCGTTGTTGATTTTAGGGAGATATTTAACACGTTGTCTGTTACTTTTTGTTCCTGTGTAGTAAATCCGATTCCGGAAAATACCAATACCGCATCTTTAGCAACGTTAATAACGTATTCTCCATTGCTACCAGTAGTGGTACCTGTTTTGGAACCTTTTACAGTAACGGTAACACCTTCTGCTCCATTTCCGGTAGCAGCACTGGTAACTCTTCCTACAACCCTTATGGATTGCGCAACTGTACTACCAAGCAATAGCAACGTACAGCAAAAGAGCATTAATTTTTTCATAAGCCTGTGTTTTTGTTAGTATGGTGATTTAAAAAATCCTTGATGATTTACCGGTTTTGTTTCAAACGGATGCATGGTTGCGTCAATCAAAACGGCCAGTTGTAAGCGTGTAATCGGCGCCTCTGGAGAAAAAGAGCCCCACCCATAATTTTTCCAAATAGTTTCTATTTTTTGCTTCCGGGTATACGCTGAAATCAGTGTCGCAGCTTCGCCTTGTGTTAGCCAGCCTTCTTCTTTTATATTTTTTGTACTCACAAATGCAGCCATATCTTTTCTTAGCGCTGCGTTGTTCACTAATGAATCCGGATAGAACCAGGTTTGATTTGCCCAGTTCTTAGGGATACCCGTTCCTCTTAAAATACCGCTTGCACCAATGCGTTGTACGGCTGCAAAATGAGGATGGGTAACAGGCACATCTATATAGGGCATGATATAGGCTTTGCTCCGGAGTAAAGCTGTTTGTACTTTTCGAACCGAAATATTCCTTGCTTGTGTATTTGCCTGAACACTAAGTGCAGCAAGGGTTCCCGCTGCTTGTCCGATTAACAATACAGATGGTTGCAAACGTGTTGTACCATTCACTATATTAGAAACACTAATACATTTTTCTGCTGCAATGATACCCTCAACGGTTTTAGGGATCAAAGCACCCAGGGGTACATTAAAAGAAGGTACAGGATAAAAATGTAAATGTTGTGGCGCTTCCGGGTTTTTACGATGATGATGATCTATTGGATAATCACCTACTGAAATTCCTGTTCTGTATAAGGGGTCTCCTTCAAAAGGTTTAGCAATGGAGTTAACGGTAAAGCGAATAACGCCTTGTATTCTTCTTGCTTCGCGGTGATATGGAATGAGTGGAAGACGATCGGCAGTGGGATATTCATCATCAGCAATACCAATATTTTTAAAGCCGAGTTGATGTTGGATAAAATAAATGAATCGATAGGTTTGTTGTTTGGCTTTTACTAATTCGCGCTCCCGCTCTTCATCATTCATTTCAATTATGTTCAAATAAAT
This sequence comes from Sediminibacterium sp., assembly GCA_017537025.1. Taxonomy (GTDB): domain Bacteria; phylum Bacteroidota; class Bacteroidia; order Chitinophagales; family Chitinophagaceae; genus Sediminibacterium. Next base: position 833,524 of record JAFWCB010000005.1, on the reverse strand, counting down.
ATCATTACCATAACCCGGCCAGTTCAACATGAATTTATGATTAGGTAAGCGCCCATAATCAAGCATTTTTTTGGCATCTACATTGGGCTTCAACCTGCTTTTATCAAAATAATAATCGCTGCATGCGCCATCGAATTCGCGCGGATCATAGTTTGCCGGCTTAGCGATAGTACAATCTTTACCTATGCCGTAATCTTTTACGATAGCAGTGTATGTAATATCCTGAATAATATTATTCGATTTTTCAACACCAACATTTTCTCCTGTAATAGATCCTGCTTCCATTCCTACATCATACGCTACACCAGCTTTGGCAATAGCATCTCCTAATTCTGTTGCATCAATGGTTTGCTTCGCAAGAATGGTGATTGTTTTATTGGGCGTATTGGTAAACACAGCACCTATAACTCGATTTTTTTCTTTAAGAATTTTTATAAAACGATGCTTGAATAATACTTTCAACTTTTTTTCATTGGCAGCCATCGCTTTAAAAATACTATCCCCGATATGCGGTTCAAACTGGGTCATACTTACCCAACCGGTAGCAACTTTAGCAGGCCCTCCATATACTTTGTATAAGCCTTCTCTAAACTCTGCCCATATGCCCGATGGTAAATTATGATTACCATCAAAAGCTGCGACGCCCGCGGATGTGATCATGCCACCTAACCATGGTGTTGATTCTGCAATAATTGTTCGCGCACCTAATCTGGCACTTTGTAATCCCGCAGATATACCACTCGCACCACCTCCAATTACTAATACATCGGTTTTAATAGTTTGCTGTGCATCTATATAAGAGGTACTTACAAAACAACAGATCATTACTATATAAGTATATCGTAACCGCATAGCATTAAGCACTTTGAATTGTTTCTAATGTTTTCCAAACCTGATAAAGTGAGCGGGGAATATGAAAACAACCTTTCCACTTACCACCTTTTAGCGGTAACAGTACTTCACCTCTTCTATTCAAATACCCATACCACTCACCACCGTTTTCAGTATCTCGAAAATGACTCCAGGTATACGCATGTACTTTTTCAAACCAAGTTGCACATCTTTCATCTCCCGTTAATGCATATCCTTTAGCCAGTGCTACCAAAGCTTCTACATGAACCCACCATAGTTTTTGATCCCACTCTAATTGCTGGGGCGGATATCCTTTTACATCCTTGAAATAAAAGATGCCATCGTATTCAGCATCCCATCCGTACTCCAATGTGTTGAGCATAATGCTTACTGCTTTTTGGATAAGCGCAGTATCATTATTTCGCTTTGCCAAATCCATAATAAACCACATAGCTTCAATAGTGTGACCTGGATTTATTAATCGACCATCAAAACTGTTGGAGAAAGAACCATCTTCATATACATTCTCTAATACCAATCCTAGATGAGGTTGGTAAAATACTTCCATTACTTCATGAATAATTTCCGGAATAAAAGCGTCTACTTTTTCAGATCCAATGATATGTTCTAGCTCAAGCGATAAGTTGCATAATATCATTGGTAAGCTGAAGTTCTTAAGCGAGCGGGTACCCGGGTAAGCTTTATTATAATTACCCTTTGTATTTGCCCTTCGGGCGATGATATTATTGAAAGTATCTAGTGCTATTCTTTTATATTCTGTTGATGGTTGTATGCGATCTAGAGCCGCAAACGCCATCGTAGCAAAGCAGTCGCTAAAAATATTATATGGTTGAACCAGTGGCTTACCCTCTGCCGTTGTTGAAAAATACCAATTGCCGGCCTCATCTCTACCATGCTTTTGCATGAATTCGGCACCATTCAAAGCCATTTGCAACCATTCCGGATTTTGGGTTACATGCTGATACATATAACTAAAACACCAAACCTGTCTGCCTTGAAGCCACATAAATTTATCCGTATCGTATACCTTTCCTCTTGCATCTAAGCAGGTAAAGAACCCACCGTATTCCGTATCCCTGCTGTGTTTTACCCAAAAAGGAAGAATCTGCTCTACTAGCTCTTTTTGGTATAAAGAAGCATAAGCAGCAATGGTATGTGTAGCTATGGCAGCGTTCGTAGTTGGTTGCATAAACCGGTATAGTTTATAAAGGAATTAACCTAATCGTTCCCAATATCTTAATTTTTTTATAAAAAACAACAATCTTTTTAAATTTTTTTATTTAGTTTCATTTTTCGCTGTTTTTTTTAAAGGAAGTAGATTTACGCAATGAAAAAAGCACACCAGTTGTTCGAAGTGTTTAACGAGGAAAGCAACTCGGGAGTAGCACTCAAAAATAAAGCGCTTAAGAAACTGATATTCAGACTATTAGACACGATAGACAGTGCTTCTATCACCGAAATCAGCAAAGAGCTCAATATCAGTGTTCCCAAAACCACCAGTTTGGTAAATGAATTAATAGAAGACGGACTTATTAAAGATTATGGAAAAGTTGACTCTACTGGCGGGAGGAAAGCCAGTATGTACGGTCTTGTATCCGATGCTTGCTTTTTTTTAGGAGTAGATGTAAAGAAATATTATATCAATATTGGTTTACTCGATTTTAAAAAACACCTCGGTACACAAAAAAATCGTATCCCCTTTAAACTGGAGAATACACCGGAGTCGCTAAAGCAACTCATCACTATTATCAAATCTTTTATCGGCGATTTACCGGTTAAAAAAGAAAAAATTTTAAGCATCGGTATCAACCTTTCAGGTCGCATTAATAATACTAGTGGTTATAGTTATAGCTTCTTCCATTTTCAAGAAGAACCTCTTTCGGCCATCATTCAAAAAGCAATTGGTATTCGCACCTACTTAGAAAATGATTCACGCGCTATGGCTTTTGGTGAGTTTTGTTGTGGCGAAATAAGCACCGAAAAAAATGTATTGTTTGTAAACGTAGACTACGGCATTGGTTTAGGCATTTTAGTAGACGGAAAAGTGTACTATGGCAAATCGGGTTTTAGTGGTGAGTTCGGACATATTCCCTTTTTTAACAACGAAATTATTTGTCACTGTGGTAAAAAGGGTTGTTTAGAAACAGAAGCCTCAGGCTCATCCTTAATTCGTAACTTCAAAGAAAAAATCAAGCAGGGCTACAGTTCTAGCCTGATCAAAAAAAATAAAAACGTAGAAGATATTACCCTCACCGATATTATTCAAGCAGCAAACCATGAAGATGTGCTCTGCATAGAACTCTTGGCAGAAGTAGGTGAAAATATTGGTCGCGGTCTCGCTGTACTTATCAATGTATTCAACCCTGAGTTAATTATTTTAGGAGGTACCCTTTCTGAAACAGGTGATTACTTGCGCTTACCCGCTCGCAGTGCTATTAATAAATATTCATTGAGCTTGGTTAATACCGATACTCAACTAAAGTTATCGAAGCTCGGTGAAAAGGCGGGTATTTTAGGTGCCTGTTTAATTGCCAGAAATAAAGTGTTAGCTGTTCTTTAGCTTAGGATTTTTAAATACCTTACTCAAAAATAGTAGGTATGCGAATAGTCTTCAATCTTGTCCGCCTAGGCGGATCAATCTGTTTTCTTAGCTTACTCCTCATTGCCTCCAGCTTTCCCCTTTCTTCCTTCGCTCAGTCCTATCCCTCCGATTACTTCAAAGCATTGCAATGGCGTAATATTGGTCCGCATCGTGGCGGACGTACCGTTGGTGCCTGCGGTGTTCCATCACAACCCAATGTATTTTATATTGGCGTAAATAATGGTGGTGTTTGGAAAAGCACCGATTATGGCCGCACCTGGAATCCCATTTTCGATGCTATGCCTACCGGCTCTGTGGGAGATGTTGCCGTTAGCGAATCAAACCCTAATATTGTTTGGGCTGCTTGCGGAGAAGGTATTCAACGCCCCGACCTATCTATCGGAGATGGCGTGTATAAATCTACCGATGCCGGCAAAACCTGGACCAATATGGGTTTACACGATGGCCAACAAATAGGTGGCATTATCATCGACCCGAATAATGAAAACAGAATTTTTGTGGCGATATTGGGTCACCCCTACGGCCCCAATAAAGAACGCGGTGTATATCGCAGCATCGACGGCGGAAAAACATGGGAGCAGGTTTTATATAAAGATGAAAATACAGGCGCCGTGCAGGTTTCCTTCGACCCCAATAATTCAAATATTATTTATGCGGATTTGTGGGCAGGCAGACAAGGGCCTTGGGAAAACGGACAATGGAACGGACCGGAAAGTGGTTTGTTCAAATCTACTGATGGAGGAAACACTTGGAAAAAACTGACTAAAGGTTTACCCACTACACAGCAAGGTTTGGGTAGAATTGGTTTCGCCATTGCACCAACCAATAGCAATCGTTTATATGCAACAGTAGATGCAGGAAGATATGGCGGTGTTTATAGAAGCGATGATGCAGGCGAAAACTGGTACTTATTGAGCAACGATGGTAGATACTGGGGAAGAGGTAGCGATTTTGCGGAAATAAAAGTAGACCCTACCAATGCAGATATTGTATATAGTGCCAATGTTGTTACCTGGAAATCTACAGATGGCGGAAAGAACTGGAATGCGTTTAGAGGGGCACCCGGTGGCGATGATTATCATCGTATTTGGATCAATCCAAAAAATCCAAAGATCATGTTGATTGCCGTTGATCAAGGTGGTATCGTAACCGTAAACGGTGGCGAAACATTTTCATCCTGGTATAATCAATCTACCGCACAGTTTTATCATGTAAGTACTGATAATGCTTTTCCATACAATGTATACGGCGGACAACAAGAGAGTGGATCTGTAGGTATTGCATCGCGTGGTAACGACGGACAAATAACATTTCGCGAGTGGCATCCCGTTGGTGTTGAAGAATATGGTTATGTTGCTGCCGACCCGCTCGATCCGAATATTATTTATGGAGGAAAAATTACGCGTTATGATAAACGAACCGGGCAAACACAAAATATTGCGCCCGAAGCGGTACGTAGTGGCAAGTATCGCTTCTTACGTACAGCACCGGTAGTGTTTTCGCCAATAGACCCTACTACATTATATTTTGCAGGCAATGTTGTTTTTAAAACAAAAAACGGCGGACAAAAATGGGAAGTTATTAGTCCCGATTTATCCCGCGAAGCATGGGATATACCTGCCAGTGTTGGTATTTATACAACAGAAGAATTAAAGAAAATGCCGCGCCGTGGTGTAGTGTATACCGTAGCACCCTCTTATAAAGATATCAATACTATTTGGGCAGGTACCGATGATGGGCTCATTCATGTTACCAAAGATGGTGGTAAAAAATGGACGAACACAACACCTGCAGCTATTACATCATGGAGTAAAATTTCATTGATCGAAGCTTCGCATTTTGATGTAAACACCGCATTTGCAGCAGTCAATAGAATTCGTTGTGATGATATGCAACCTTATATCTACAAAACAAATGACGGGGGTAAAACATGGAAATTAATTGTAAACGGATTACCAACAACCGGTCCTATAAATGCGGTACGTGAAGACCCGGTAAGAAAAGGATTGATTTTTGCCGGCTCAGAAAATGCAGTATATGTTTCTTTTGATGAAGGTGAACATTGGCAATCACTTCGCTTGAATATGCCCGCCACTTCTATTCGCGATTTAGTAATTAAAGATGATGATTTGGTATTGGGAACACATGGAAGAGGATTTTGGATATTGGATGATATCACACCGTTAAGACAACTCACTACAACTTCTTTACAAACACAATTATTTCAACCTCAAACAGCCATACGGGTACGTTGGAATATGAATACCGATACGCCTTTGCCGCAAGAAGAACCTGCAGGCAGTAATCCACCCGATGGTGCCATCATTAATTATTTTTTAGCCGATAATGCGAAAGGAGACATAAAATTAGAGATCAAAGATACGCAAGGAAATAGCATCAGAACCTATAGCAGCAATGATACTTTATATACTATACCAAAATCGAATACGCCCGATTATTGGATACGCGAGCAACAAATTTTATCGGGTAAAGCAGGAGCGCATCGCTTTTTGTGGGATATGCATCATACCCCATTGAACGAAACAGCAGCTTACCCTATAGCTGCTATTTACAAAAACACAGCACCCGATTTTACATCCCCTTGGGTAATGCCCGGAGTATATACGGCTACACTAACAGTAAATGGAAAAACATTTAGCAAACAGTTTACGGTGAAGATGGACCCGCGCGTTAAAACATCACTCGCTGCTTTACAACAGCAATATAATTTATCGCTTACCTGTTACCAATCGAAAATAAAAATAGAAGCATTATTAAAAACCATAACTGATGCAACTAAGTTAGCTGCTTTACGCAAATTGCAATCCGGTTTTTCATCTGTGTTGAATATTTTACAAGACGCAGATGTAGCGCCTACTTCACAAGCTGTTGAAGCAGTGAATGCATTATCAATTGAATTGAAAAAATACTAAATTATGTCACCCTGAGCTTGTCGAAGGGTGTGGTAAAAAAGAAATATGAAAAAGACCTTATTCCTTATTGCTTTCACCCTATTCCTTGTTGCTACTCATGCGCAAGCCCTAACCAAGGAAGAAGAAAAAATACTTACAAAGATTGAGCAAGGTATGCCCGCCATGACGGAGCTCTTGAAAAACTCCGTAAACATCAATAGTGGCACTTTTAATGTAAAAGGTGTACGAGCCGTAGGTGACATGTATGCCACCGAATTAAAAAAATTAGGTTTTACGATTGAATGGATTGTTCTACCCGATTCCCTCAAAAGAGCACCGCACTTGGTTGCAACGCGTAAGGGTAAAAAAGGAAAGAAATTATTTTTAATAGGACATTTAGATACCGTATTTGAACCCGATATGCCGCCTAACCCATACCAACAATTAACTGATAGTACAGCTACCGGTCAGGGTGTGAATGATATGAAAGGAGGTGATGTAATTATCATTGGTTCGCTAAAAGCATTGAAGGAATTGAATCTGCTTGATGATGCAACCATTACGGTTTATATGACCAGTGATGAAGAAAATGCAGGGGAACCCCGCAATATCTCGAGAGGCGATTTTATTGAGCGAGCAAAACAACATGATATTGCTTTGGCGTATGAGGGTGGAAACCTTAGCACAGTAGCCACAGCAAGAAGAGGTGCTAGTGGATGGCAATTGGAAGTAACGGGGAAACAGGCTCATTCATCAGGCGTTTTTGGTGGTAATAACTTTGGAAGTATATACGAGGCTTCAAGAATTGTAAACGCTTTTCGAGAAACTTTTGTAAAAGAAGAGTTCGTAAGTATCAATCCCGGTTTGTTTATTGGTGGCTCAGAAGTAAATGCTAATTGGGAGAAACAATTAGGTAATGCTTCCGGCAAAACAAATATTATTTCACCACGTACTATCGTAATTGGCGATTTGCGTTTTCTCACCGAAGAGCAAAAAAATAAAGCAAGAGAAAAAATGAAGAATATTGTTAGCAAATCATTAGCCGGTACAAGCGCGAGTATCAGGTTTATGGATGGTATACCATCTATGGCGCCAACAGCAGGTAATGAGGCATTGGCAAAGCAGTTAAGCAGTATCAGTGAAGCCATGGGTGTTGGGAAAGTGGTGCCGGGCAATGCCGGTAGCAGAGGTGCGGGTGATATTTCCTATATAGCTGCTTATCTGGATTGTTTGGACGGATTAGGCGCTTCCGGAAAAGGGGCACACGCCCCGGGAGAGATTATTAATTTAAAAGAGTTTCCGATTTTGATGAAAAGAAGTGCATTGTTGATTTATCGATTACTGCAATAAAAATCTTCAATCTGGTTCGCCTCGGCGAATTCAATCTATTCTCGCATGTATAAAAAAATCAGGCTCCTCATAACTTTTTATAAAAATTATTTCATTTTTTCTTTACTGATAAATGTATTTTGTCTGCGCGTTTTTTGGTTGAATGATTTTAGTAGTTTCTTCGCTATTTTCTGGGGGAAGATATTTACCCTTGCCATCGCTTACTATTTTATTGATCTTTACAAAAAACAAGAATATTACTATTATCAAAACTTAGGGATTTCAAAAACAATATTATGGGTAGCCACATTAGCCTTTGATTTTGTACTATTTATTTTTCTTCTCATTACCATACATCATATAAGATGACGCATATATTAGAGGCGGATGGGATTCAACTTTCATTTTATGAAAGAAAAATATTATCGGGTATTTACTTAAAATGTGAAACCGGAAAAATTACAGGCTTATTAGGAAGAAATGGTCAAGGGAAATCCTGCCTTCTGAAAATCATGTTTGGCAGTTTGCCTGCAGAAAAATCAATCCGGTTCGATAGGATTTCCATAGTAACGCCTTTTAAACATCCCGAATTAGTAAGATACTTACCACAGCATCATTTTATTCCAGGCTCTCTTTCCATTAAACGTGTTTTCAAAGATTTTGATCTTGATTTTACAAAATTCTATCACGCTTTCCCTGATATGAAAGCGAGAGAAACATCCTTAATAGGAAGCTTATCGGGGGGTGAGCGGAGATTAATTGAAGTATATACAATTGCTAAATCAACCACCCGGTTTATATTACTCGATGAGCCTTTCACTCAGTTAAGCCCTTTGCAAATAGAAAAACTTAAGATACTATTACATGAAGAAAAAGAAAATAAAGGGTTACTTGTAACCGATCATATGTATCAGCACATTCTTGATATTAGTGATAGCTTATATGTTTTATCAAATGGCAGAACGCATTTAACAAAAAATATTTCGGATATTGAACAATATGGATATTTAAAAACTAGATCATGAAAAAAACCTTACTCCTTACCGCTTTCAACTTCATCTTTTTTCTGATTCACGCACAGGTTCTACCACTACGCGAGCAGGCAAAACTGATTGATGAAATAACCGCTGAGAGATTGAATACCGTTCTACCTACACTTATGGAACAACATGGAATAGATATGTGGGTATTAATAACCAGAGAGTATAATGAAGACCCGATTGTAAAAACAATGTTGCCCGCTACTTGGTTAAGCGCCAGAAGAAGAACCATCTTGGTTTTTATCAATCAACCTGAGAAAAAACTATTTAAAAAATTAGCGGTTGCCCGCTATAGTGTAGGCAGTGAAATTACAGCTGCCTGGGATATGCAAAAATTTCCCGATCAGTGGGATGCTTTGATAGATATTGTACAAAACTATCAGCCTAAAAAAATAGCTATTAATACCTCTGAAAATTTTGGCCATGCCGATGGATTAGATCATACCGAATACAAATTATTTACCGACAAACTACCTGTTACTTTTAAAACTAAAATAGTATCGAACGAGCCTTTAGCAGTTGGTTGGCTTGAAACGCGTATTGAGCGGGAGTTACAGCTATGGCCGCAATTAATTAAACTATCAAAAGATATTATTGCCGAAGGATTCAGTAATAAAGTTATTACACCGGGTATTACTACTGCTGAAGATTTAGTGTGGTGGTACCGACAAAAAATTCAAAACTTAGGCTTGAATACCTGGTTTCATCCTTCGGTAGAAATTCAAAGAAATGATTCGGTAGTTTTTGATCATTTGAAAGCCTTTAGCAGCAAAGGTTGGGATAATAGCAACACGATTCGTCCGGGCGATTTATTACATGTAGATTTTGGAATTAGTTATTTACGTTTGAATACCGACATACAAGAGCACGCATATGTATTAATGCCCGGTGAAAAACAAGCACCTGCTTTTTTACAAAAAGCTATGGAGCAAGGAAATCGATTACAAGATATTTTAACAGAACAATTTAAAGCAGGTAAAACAGGTAATCAAATATTGGCAGACGCATTAGCACAAGCTAAAAAAGAAAATATTGCTGCCACTATTTATACGCATCCTATAGGTTATCATGGTCATGCTGCAGGGCCTACGATTGGTTTATGGGATCAGCAAGGAGGTGTGCCCGGCAGTGGTGATTTTCCGTTACACTATAAAACCGCTTATTCCATAGAACTCAATGCTGCCGTACCTATTAAAGAATGGAAAAAAAACATACGCATTATGCTGGAGCAGGATGGATATTTTGATGAAACCGGTTTTCGTTATATCGCCGGAAGGCAAACACAGTTGCATTTGGTTGGTTTTGAATAGTAGAGTAGCTTTATGCATCAATCCTATGTAAATTGAAAAAAATAGTATCCCTTTTCTTTATATGCATCCTATTGGGGTGTAAAAAAAGCCAAGTTGTTTTATCGCCTCCGCTTGCCCCTAGTAATGTTTCCGCATCACTTAATAATATAAGTAAGATTACAGTAACCTGGACAGATAATGCAGATAACGAAACGGCATATGTAGTAAATAGAGTTATTAATAATATTAGTAGAGTGCCATTTGTTTTACCTGCAAATACTACTCAATTTATTGATACAGTAGCCTCTCCGCAACTAACCTATTCATACGAAGTTGCTGCAAAAAATAGTGCTGGTTTTAGCGCTTTTGTTAGCACAAATAATTACATCACTGCAATAAGTTCGCCACCTACTATTATTGCGTTTGATTTTACTACAATTGTACATGCAGATAGTATTTTTGCAAGCTCTACGTTGTCTTATACTAGAGATACCGCTGCTATATGTGGTTATTATTGGATGAATCAAAATTCGCCAAATATTGGGTCACTCAGTGAAACTATAAATGATGGTATTACGGCCCAACCCTATAAAAATAACCAACGTTTTACAGCTTCGATTACCACTAAACCTGGTACAACTTATAAAATAGTTGCCTATGCTAAAAACAGAGGCTTAATCACAACAGAAACGAAAACACTCACTACTCCAAATAGATCTGCGCCAATTATTTCTGCTAATCCAAGTTTTGCTAATTATGGGGCAGATGCAACAATTCTTCTGGATTCTATTCGCAGTGATGGATTTAGCAGCATTACTGCAAGAGGTATTGTTTGGTCATTAAGCCCTAATCCGATGCTACCCGTAAATTCAATCTCAACCAATACGTTTAAATTAGCTACCTCCATAAAACTTCCATCTTTTCCTCTATCAACTACTGTTTATATACGGGAGTATGCAACAAATAGCATAGGAACCAGCTATGGTCCGCAAGTTATTTTAAGAACTCCTGTACCACTTAGCACCGCAAGTATTGGAGATGTATATGATGGCGGCGTTATATTTTATTTATTAAAACCCGGAGACCCAGGGTATGATCCTACAACTAAACATGGATTTATAGTTGCCATTCCTATCTCAAAACTTCCTTGGTATGGTCCTGTATCTAACTGGGGACCACCAACCCCCGTAATTGGTACTGATACTTCCTTGTTTACAGGTGAAAATAATACCTTACTAATTGCAGCAGTTCCACGTTCATCAGATTTTTTGGCGGTTACTTTCATTAAGGATAATAATTATTGGCCAAGTGGAAACTGGTTTCTACCAAGCAAAGCTGAATTATCGTTAATGGTAAACAACCTTACAGCTATTAACTCATTTTATCTAGATTTACTTGCTAATAGCTTTAGTTGTAGCGCATCTTATAGCTCCTCTGAAGTTATTGGCAATAGAGATTTTGTGTGGTTTTTAAAGTTTGGCAAAACAGATCCTAATGCCGGATGGTATCAGGTTTCGAAAAAAATGAGTTACCTGAATACATTTTCCATCCCAGTAAAAAGATTTTAAGCTTCGTAACTATTTATACGATACCACAGGCGTTAGTTTCATGTTCCTATATTCAATAGGACCATGATCGCCTTGCAAGTAGATAGGACCGGGGTTTCCTTCATTACTATCTATGGCGCCACCGGTAATACCCGGAATAATCTGATCGTTAATAATAGTTTTACCATTTGCAACCACTGTTACCCTTCTTCCTATCAAGGTAATATCATAACTCTGCCATTCGCCCGGTGATTTTGCTACCATTTCATTAGGTGTAAGAAAACCATAAATACCGCCGAAATAGGTAGATGAAGGTTCGAGTCCTTTATTATCTTCTACCTGTACTTCATATCTTCCCCGCAAATACACGCCGCTATTGCTTCCTGCAGGATACCTGAATTCTACATGCAGCTTAAAGTCTTCGAATTGTTCTTCTGTAATTAAATTTACTCCCGATTTTGGACTGGTAAGTACCCCATCAATTACCTGCCATTGATTGGTTGCAGTTGAAGAAGCTTTCCAGCCTGTTAATGTATTTCCCTGAATAAGGTTTATTGATTTACCCCAAACAGGAGTGCCTTCTCTTTTTAAGAGTGGCGCTCGTTCTCCGGTAAAAGTATAGGTATTCCCATTACTTGCTTTAATAACACCGCTTAATTTATCGTTCTCTAGGGTTCCTTCAAACTCCATGTATTTATCTACTCTTTCCCATTGCGGTGGAATGGTGAAACTAATTTTTCCGTCTTTATAAATGATATGCGAAACAGGTCTGGCACTTCCTCCATCGGCTACAAAATAACCCACTAATGTTTTGATTCCGGAGAGCTTTACTTCTAACCAAGAGGGGCGTTCTCTATCACCCATTTTTACTGTTAAATCCCAACGACCAATAGCCGCCTTTTGGTCGTTGTTCTGCGCAAAAATTTTACTGCTACTTATTGTTGCCAATAATAAAAAGGCAATCCCTATTTTTTTCATACAATCGTTTTGGGGAAGGTACGAAACTTTACTAATCAATGTAGTACTATAGTCCCCTCCATATCTTCTAAGGCTAACCCCTTTGTTTCAGGCATCATTTTCCAAACATAGAGTAGCTGTAACACCATCATTACTGCAAAAAATCCGAAGATATAAGTGCCGGACACGGTGGCTGCAAAGTAGGGAAATACCTGTGCAACCAGCGCTGCGAACACCCAATGGGTAAGACACCCGAAACTGGTACCGGCTGCACGCACAGCATTCGGAAAAAGTTCTGATAGAAATACCCATATAACAGCGCCTTGCCCCACAGCATGCGCAGCTATAAACATGAATACATAATATACGATTGCACTATGATCATCGCCATTAAAAGAAATAGCAATCATGGAAAGAGAAATGATATACCCTATAGAGCCGATAAACATCAATGTTCTGCGACCAAAGCGATCGATTAAATACCATCCCGTAATTGTAAATAATAAGTTCACCACCCCAATACCAACGGTTGATAATAAAGCACCACTTCTTCCTATACCTGCCATTTCAAATACTTTGGGTGCGAAATAAATGATCGCATTAATACCGGAAAGTTGATTGAATGTAGCTATCAAAAAAGCTAATAATAATGGCTTATAGAATTTGGGGTTGAATAAAGATTCTTTTACGGCTCCTACGGAATTTTTAATATCAGCTATCATGTCATCTGTCGCTTCGCCTGTTATGCTCATCACTTTTTTGGCAGCTTCCTCATCTTTTTTATACAACACCAACCAACGGGGCGTTTCCGGAACAAGTAACATACAAGCAGAGAATAATGCAGAGGGAATAGCCACTACACCCAACATCCAACGCCAATCATTGGCACCACCAACGCCGGCTAATAAATAATTCGACCCATACGCTACCAATATTCCTGTTACTACATTTAGTTGAAATGAGATTACCATGCGTCCACGATATTTTGCAGGTGCAATCTCAGAAATATATACCGGTGCTACAACAGATGAAGCCCCGATAGAAAGTCCGCTAATAAATCGGAAGACCATAAAAGTATACACATCTTGTGCTAGAGCCGCACCAACAGATGTTAGCAGAAATAAAATACCAATCCATATCAGCGTTTTCTTTCTGCCTATTTTGTTTGCCGGAATAGTGCCTAATGCGGCGCCAAAAGCAGTACCATATAATGCCATAGCAATGGCCGTACCATGCATCCAATCGCTTAAGTTCCATAATTTTTGAATGGCAGATTCGGCTCCCGAAATTACAGCTACATCTAAACCAAATAACAATCCACCTAAACCAACGGTGATCGACCAGAGAATGAGTTTTGAATTCATGGCAAGCAGTTATGCTACCAAGTTACGGATTTTGGATCTACAATCTGGTTCGCCAAGGCGAATTCAATCAGATTGTAGATTGAAGACTGAAGATTATAAGAGTGCATAGTATACTTAGTTACCTAGTTGCTTATTCCCCTAAAACATACAAACCCATCTTAATGGCATAAATAGCCATTCCTACTGATGTTTTAACTTCCATGCGTTTAAATAACCGGGCCTTATTATTTTCTACCGTTCTTCTACTCATAAAAAGTTGCGTTGCAATTTCTTCATTCGTTTTTTCTTCGCAAATTAACCGAATGATCTGCCTTTCTCTTTCGCTAAATGTTTTTTTCTTTTCATGCTTATGAGGATTAAACTGACTTCTAGCTAGTAGTTTAATCATCTTTGTATTGGTAGTGGTACAATAATAAGGATACCCTCTACTTACCTGATCTAAAGCGGTAAACAGTTCTGCTTTAGGCATATTCTTAGTGATATAGCCTATTGCCCCGGCTTCTAATGCCTCAATAATAGACATGTCGTTTTCATAATTCGTGAGCACAATACATTTAACAGAGAGATTAGCTTTTGTGATGAGATGAATGGCGCTTGAACCATCTAACAAAGGCATGCGTAAATCTGTTAACACAATATGTGGTTGCAGGTCTGCTGCTTTATCAACCAGTTCTTGTCCATTATACGCTTCTCCCACAATCGTATAAATAGCATTGTCTTTAAAGAAGCCTTTTATCCCATCAATATATAATTCATGATCATCTGCTATTAAAACACGAATCTTATTTTTCATGGTTCCCCTATTGTAAAGCTTCTATAGGTATTTGAATCTTGTATACGGTGCCCTTCTGTTGTGTGCTTTCCAGGTCAACTTTGGCATGTAGTATTTTTGCCCTCACATAAATATGCGATATACCCGTGCCTTTTTTAGGAGCTATTTGCTTGTTAAATCCGCTACCATTATCGGCAACTTGTACCTGTAATTGTTTACTATCATTAGAAATGATACAATGAATTTTGGTACAATTGGCATGTGTAATAGCATTGGCGAAAGCTTCTTTTATAATACGATAAATATGAGTGGCTTTAACGGGATTAAATTGTTTGTCGCTGATGCTTGTATTACATACAAAAGCAATGGGAATATGCTCACCCATTTCCGATGCCAACTCCCTGATGGTAACATAAAGCCCTTGTGTATCCAATATAATAGGCACCAAATCGTATGCTATTTCTTTTATCCTGGCGCGCATGGTGATTATCTGATTCGTTATTTTTTCTTGGATGACCCTATCATCACAGGGTTGCTGTTGTATTAAAATACCTACAGAAGCAAGTCCTGCGCCTATTTCATCGTGTAGGTCAATATGTATGCGTTTTCTTTCTGCATCTATCAGTTCAATTTCTCTGGTTAATTGCAGTGCATATTCTTGTAAGCGCAGGCGGTATTGAAAAAATATGCCCAACAAAAACATGGCCATAATCAATGATAAAAAAACAAGCCCTGCAACTAATACGGTATAGTGCTTAACGATTTCCGAATACATAGGATTACCAAACTTAAAAAAATATTAATAATGATATTGAGTGCACATAAAATCATACTGAGGTGAATAAAGTACATACTGCCAGATACTGCAGAGAATGTATGTAATACAAGTATAAAACCCTTAAACGTAAAATATATTAGTAAGGAGAAACAGAGTAGCAAATCAACTAATCTAAATTGATCTGCTACGCTGTTTAACGTTAATTCTGAAAGTTTATAAACGCAATACCAGATAATAGCCACACAAGCAAATAACTTAAATACGGCATTAGCTTGGATAATGGTATGAAGTATTATATTATCGAGTATCCAAAGCATGGTACCCAGCAATAAACTGATAATAAATAATAATCGGTCTTGCTTTTTTAAGTTATAAAATAACCAGGTAAATAATACAAATTCTATACCTACATATATATTGGAAGCAAGCATATTTGTACGCATCACCATTATCATGAGCAGGCTAATTACTTCGTTTATAAACCCTATTAAGAGTAAAATAAATAAAGGCAGGTATTTGCCTTTCATTTGTTTATAACTACACAGGGCTATTAGTGTTGGTATACCAATAGAGAATGCCGATATAGTTGCAAACAAAAAGAAGTTCATAGCTACTCATTTAGCGGAGAAGGCGGAGGACAAACCGGCGGACATTGGAATGCATCTTCAAGGATAATTCCATCGTCGTCGGTTTCCCGGGCATTATTTGTTGGGGGGAGAATATCGTGCCCGTTTTTATCTGCAGCAACTAAAATACTGCATATACGATTATCTGCCTTTCTTCCCAAATATATGCGAAAGGATTGAGTTTCGGGCTGTGCTAGTAAAGCCCTTACGGAATCTGCTGAAAAAGTTTCCGATAAAGGCATATCGGGCCCGGGGTTTTCTCTAAAACGTTTGGTGTACTCGATAGCTGTTTGCAGCGAAATTTGATGTTGTTTCATATATTAAGTTTTGAAACAACAAACTACTTACGGAAAACACTTTTTACCAAGGTGTGATTTACTCTATTATTTGCGGTATATACCCTATATATGGTAATTGCTTGTTGTCTTTTTGGGAAAACTATAGTTTTAAGAAGCCAATAAAATGATATGCTAAAAACCATCAGCTATACTACCGCTTGTGCTTTGCTAATTTTATTATTTACGTACGCCGCTTTTAGTAAAGGCTTGCACATGGATACTACGCTATATGAAATGCGTAACCAGCCATTTCCACGAATCATGAATGATGCGTTGGCTTATGGCTTACCCATTATTGAGTTAGTAACAGTATTGCTGATGATGTTTAATAAAACCAGGCTGGTTGGCTTGTATATAGCCGGTTCTTTAATGGGATTATTTACCCTATACGTAATAGCCATTTTGTTGGGGCTCTTTAAAAGGGTGCCTTGCTCCTGTGGGGGTATTATAGGTTCATTGGGGTGGGTCGCACATTTATGGCTCAACTTATTTTTTTTGATGCTCAGTATAATAGCCATTCGATACCATAAACATATTCATGCATGATCAGGCGAAGCCGAAAACCTGTATAAAAGAGTAGGCATAAACAATTATTAAACTTTGAACCATGAAAAAGATTTCAGTTTTCTTGCTCGGCGCACTCATTATTGGTGTAGCCAGCGCTTTTACCACTGCACCTAAAGCAGTACCACAAATAGCTTATGGAAATGATCCGGTTGTGGGTTGGGTACAGGTAGAGACAAGTGATATCGGTATTACTTTTAATTGTGAAGTGGGCTCTGATTATTGCTTGTATGATCAACCTAACGGTACTCCACTCCCAGGACAAACGCAGGATAAGCAGTTTAGATTGATTCGTTAAAAATGAGAAGGGGGCGCTGCCCCCTTCTTTAATTTACAAGCTTCAATATTGATGCAATAAAATCATCCACATTGGTTGGTGAGTCAGATCTTGGTGGACTTGCTTCGGATAGAATATTGTTTTTCCCAATAATCATTACCCTCGGATACAAAGAGATATTGTAATTTTTTACTAAGGAATGTTTTACCCCCTCGCCATTCGTATAAAGATTTACAAAGTCTTTATGCGTGTATACTTCTTCTTCCACACTTTTCAACCACCTCTCTTTATCTTCATCCACACAAATACTCATAAATACAATATCATTATTATTCCCAAGTTTATCTTTCACTTTCTTTAAAAACTTAGACATTGCCATACAGGGTCTACATCCAGTAAACCAAAAATCGAGTACTACTACTTTATCTTTAAATGCGGTTATATTTATTTTTTTCCCATCAACGCCTACAAGTTCAAAAGGAAATACACTTACACCCTTAGCATATTTTTTGGCGTACTGCTCAATTATAGCTTTTAAAAATGGCTTTGTTAGTAATGGGGTTAAAGCCTCATACATATTAGGCAAGTCGCTAACATTAGAGCCACTAAGTGTAAAGACGGTAGCTAGGCAAGTTGCTACTTCCTGCCTGCAGGTTTCCGGCCATTGTTCAAGCGCAGGCAGAAATGATGAGGCAGGCAGCCGACCGAAAGTTCCATTTTTTGTTTTTGTTTCATCAATAGTTTTAATGATTGCTACATCCAAAAAAAGTGGAGATATAAACTTAAATTGCTGATCTCCAATTATTTTCTTCATTGGCAATTCAACAAGTAGCCGGTAGTCTTCCTTTAGTTGATTGTAGGCTCCTAATGAGTCATTATTATCAATCAGTTTTTCAGAAATATTTCGGTATGCTCCAAGTAATAAACCTACTTTTTCCAAATCAAGATTAAATAGTAGTTCTGCCCGAACTGCAGTATCAATTGACATACTCGGCAAACTCAATAAACTATCTAAAAATCGTTGTTTGATTTTATGATTCGTTTCAACATCTCTATATGCCTCTTTAAAGCTATTGTACATATTTGCAATGATTGGCTTAATTCCAAAATACGCTCCATATCTTTCAACAAACCTTAAATTATGTTGTACTTGATTTTTATCTGCATTTCTTCCAGTTATTATTATAAAGGGGTCTCCTTTTTTTGACGCGATTTCGTCTATTGATACTTTTGTTTTTATCACTAAACTATCACCTGGTTCTATCAATAGATCGTTTAGTAATAAATTCCCCAATCGCTTAGTAGTTATAGTACAATAAAATGGCTTGGTTTGATTTGGGATTTTAGCTTCAAAAGTTCCGTTGCTTGTAGCTATTCTTTGTACTGTACTTCCTAAAGATTCATATCCGATTTTCATTGAGTATATAGAAACATTTACTGTATCATTTGGTGCTGCCCAAATTTTACCTTGTATTATCGTATTTTTCTGGGCAAATAAATGGCTATGGATACCTATAGCCAATAGTAGGAAATAGATTATTTTTTTCATGATTAATTTTTAACGGGGGTTTTGAATAAGGTTACTTTGAGAAATTTCGTCTTGCGGTATGGCAAATACATATTTATTACTATTGGGGCTAAGGGTATAGCGGCTAGTACCTAAAAGGCGCGTAAGGGTAGTGGTTTGCCCTTGCTTATTATAGCGTTTGAGATCTTGCCAACGCAAGCCGCGCCATACCAGTTCTTTTCTTCTTTCTACCAATACTTTAGCTAATGCATCGGCCGGAGAAATAGCAGTGAGCGGAATAAATGTGCCTGTTCGCCATCTGTTTCTTAATAAACTATTCAAATCGGTCATAGCAGCAGTTGCTTGCCCTAAACGTGCCAATGCTTCTGCGCGTATGAGGTACACTTCATTAGTTGCCAATCCGGTGAATATAGTAATAGCGCCCGTATAGCCCCTTTTAAAACCCATATTATTACCACTAATGGTTCTAAAAAATATTGCTCTTCGCAAATCGTTATTTGCATATTGGTTATACAGCAGGGTATCTACAAAAGTGGTGGTTGAAATAGTTGATAGGATTGTATAGCTGCTAATGGCCTGACTATAATACAAGGACTCTTGTGGCGATCGATCGAAGGGGGTTACCGAACTTGTGCTTACCGTATTATAATCTATAAGCGTATTATACAATTGCAAGCAGCTATCCGCATACAGCTTTGCTTGTGCGTATTGTGAAGTAAACAAAGCAGTACGCGCCAATAAAGCATAAGCTGCAGGCCGTGATGGTCTGTTCTTGGCTATTGGCGGTACTGAGGGGAGTAATAAGGGAACTGCTGTTTGTAAATCACTAAAAATTTGATCATAACATTCTTTCACCGTATTACGTTGACTATAATTTTTTACATCGGTATTCAAGCGTATGGGTACGCCCAAATCGCTCGTCATGGTACTGCTATCAAAAGCAGGTGCAAAATGTTGTACTAATCCACTCAATGCAAAGGCTCTTGCAAAAAGTGCTGCACCCTTTATATCTCTCCATTCTGTTAACTCGGTACTAGCAGGGTTTATTTTTTCTAGCTGCTCCAATATAATATTACAATAGAGTATTTGTTGATAGGGTAACGACCAATCACTTACACTCTGTTGATTAGTATATATATCTGCATCCCATATATAACTGCTGCGCTCAATAGCAGGTAATGCCTGCCAATTTGCAGGTAATACATAATAATCATCTGCTGCCATTTCTCCTAACCCGGGCGAAAATGTAAATACCTGCGTATAATCTAGCAACAATCGCATATCTGTTAATGTGGTGGGTATAATGATACCTGAGTTTGGTTTTTGATCTAAGAACTCCGTTTTATTACAAGCTACTTGCATTACACAAACAGCTATGAATACATATACTATGATTTGTTTTTTCATCACTAGTTTTTTAAAAATTAAAAATCGAGTTGTACCCCTATTGCATAAGTTCGTGGCGTAGGAAAGCCTGTAATATTATCGGGGTCTATACCTTGTTTGTTGGCGCGCCAAATAATACCAATATTGTTTATATAGGCATATAGCTTACAAGCTTTTAGCCACATGAATTGCTGGTTCTTTATGGGCATATCCCAACTTACTCGGATATCTCGTATGCGAATATGATCCCCTCTTTCTACTAACGCAGAGGAGTATTGATAAAACTCATCTGCAGCCGGTATTGCCGGATACGTGAGTGCAGGTATCTGTGTATTTTGTTCATCGCCGGGTGTTCTCCATCGCCGATCATAATCGGCATGTAAAACAGGTATACCTCCTAATGAGCTATTAAAAGCATTATTATATAAAATTGAATTTCTTCTAAAATAATAACCCAGGGAATACACGAAGTTGAGAGAGATCGACCAGTTTTTATACGCAATATCATTTCTCCAATTACCAAAAATAGTGGGCCTACCTGAACCAAAATATTGCAGCTCGCCTGTACCGGCCGGACTAATTAATCTGGTATAATTCTTACTAACCGTATCGGCCAACAGACCCTGTGCCGCACCCGTAGATGGGTCGAGCCCCGCCCATGGATATGCAAAAATAGCCGACCATGGTTTACCTTCTAATGGGTTACTGGTAATATTAGTGATATAGGCTTTTACTTGACCTGGCCTTACCAGGTAACGCGTAATTTCATCAGCATTATAACTGAATAAAAGTTGCGTATTCCAATTGATGGGTGATTTAATAATATGGGCATTGAGGGTAATATCTACACCCTTGGTTTGTTGGTTGGCAATATTTTGCCTGAATTGGCTAACCCCTGTTTGTGGTGCCACCGGGCTTGCCCCAATTAAATCCTTTCCTTTTTTTATATAATACTCTACACTACCATTGACCCTGTTTTTTAGTAATGAGAAATCAATCGCCAAATTGAGCATATAAATTTGCTCCCACGATAAATTAGGATTGGGTGGATTGAGAATAGCTGCAGCCGGTTGTGCAAACACACTGGATATACCTAATATGGCTGTGGTAAAAGCAGTAGTTGTTTTATCAATATTACCACTTACGCCATAAGTGGCTCTTAGCTTTAATTGATTGAATAAAGAAGATCGAAACCAGTTTTCTTTATGTAATGCCCAGCCCATACCTGCCGACCATAAGGGAACGCTTTGTTGATTTGTATTGACGCCAAATAAATTTGATGCATCGTTACGTACACTAAGATTCAGTTGGTATTTTTCTTTATAACTATAGCCCGCATTCCCAAACCAAGAAATAAATCGATCTACTGTTTGGCTTTGCGTATTATTGATGGAGATCCGTGAATTAAAATTAGACGGCAGGGTAGGAAATAGTGTGATCGGATTTACATCAATATCTGTTTCATTATCTTGGGTATACCCATATCTTCTATAAGATGATCTTTTGGTAATGATCTGTCTTATTTCTGTACCACCTAATACATCTAACCGATGATCGGCACCCCATTTGGTTTGGTAATTAAATTGTAGCCTGCTATTATTACTTGCTAGGCTTTGGTTATTTCTATCAATAATATCTCCTAAAGGAATGGCACGGGAAGGAATGCCGGTAATATAATTCGGTTGGGTAAATCTATTGATGATATCACGGGTTGCATAGGTATCGATGGATTGTATATTTCTACCCTCACTATTCCCTTTTTCTAACTGATAGGATGCTTGTACTTGTAAACCCTTTATAATATTGTATTGTAGCGATAGTAATACCCGCGTATCTACCCTTATTGTCGTATTATTATTGTTTAAGATATCATCGTAGGGTTTATTATGCCAAGGTAATAACTGGCCTTGACCAATGGTATCGAGCCAAGCTTTGGTATAATCTCTGTAAACAGGTAATGCAGTACCATTAGCTCCTACTAATGATTGATAAAGCGAGAAGTTGTTTAAATAGGCTGATGAGGGATTAGCCGTTGTGCTTGTTGTAAAATTGAGGTCGCTGCTAAAACTGAGTTTATTGGGGATAACATGTATTTGTGTACGATTGCGTAAGCTAACCCTGTTTTGACTACTCCCTAATTGCGCAAATCTTGAATCATCCCAACCGGCAGAAAAATAATATTGTATCCTTTCTCCCCCGCCCGAAATATTCAAAGCATATTGTTGGGCAATAGTGGTACGATAAAAATAATCGGTTAACTCGCTTCTATTATCTACCCCCGCTAACCGTTGTATTTGTGTTGCAGAATCGGCGGCTGAGATAAGGTTATTTCTTCGATCGTTAAAAATAACAACAGCGGGAGAGAGTCCCGGAAAACGTTGCCCAATTCTACCATTATAAAAACCTCTTGCAAAAAGTGCCGATTCCATTTCTATAATGGAGGCACCCGTTGCCAGTGGCTGGTAATAGAGATTTGGTTTTTCACCATAGGTAAGGTTGGTGTTGAATTGTATACGCGGTGCTGCAGATACCCTTCCTTTTTTGGTAGTAATAACAATAACACCATTGCCAGCACGTACACCCCAAATAGATGATGCAGCCGCATCTTTCAATAAGGTGATAGATTCGATATCATTGGGATTTATTTGGTTAATATCTCCTTCATACGGAAAATTATCTACTACAATCAATGGTTGTGTGTTAGCGAGTATGGTACTCCTGCCGCGTATTTGAATCGCCGATTCATTTGCATTAGCTGTACGGTTCCGATTAAAAATGAGCCCCGATGCAATGCCATCTAATCTTTCTAAAATAGTAGCCCCTACTTTTCGGTTGAGCAATTCATTGTTTATTTTAGCGAAGGAGCCGGTAGCTCTTTCAATAGAAACTGATTGATACCCTGTTTGTACTTCTACATCTACTAAGTTGGTGCTATTGGGTTGTAGTATGATGTTGAGATAATTATTACTGTTAACTACAATCCGTTGTGTGGTATAACCGGTAATACTTATTATAAGTGTATCCGGATAAATAACTGTACTTAGTTCAAAGCTGCCATCGGTCTTTGTAATTGTTTGTTTGCGCGCTTTGGAAAGATAAATGAGCGCTTCTGATATCGGATTATTTGTAGTAGCAGCTTGCACCTGCCCTTTAAGTATTGTTTGGCCATGAGATAAGTTATAGTACAGGCAAAGCAATGCCAGTAAGCAAATTTTTTTCATTTTTTGCAGTTAATTGGTTAAAAAATAAATACCGGAGTGGGTGCTAATACTATACGGGGTTCTTCGGTTTTTTGGCGAATTGGGTTTTTAATAAACACCAAGCGGTGCCAAGTGGATGAATGAGGATAGTATAGTTTTTCATTTTAACTGCCGTGGAGATGGTAATGGTTTGCCAATACGGCTTAGATTGAATGGTTCCTGTATGGTAGGCCAATATTTTTCTTTTGCGTAAACGACAAAGCATTACATCGAGTGTTTCGCTTGGTACAGTTGAGCGCTGTACCCACAATTCCCTATTTAAACACAAAGCTTTCATGCGAATGGGTTTAATAAATACGAATAGCAAATGTTGGGGGGTAATGCTAGTAAAATATATAATGGTACAATTATACGAAAGAAAGATTATATTCAACGTATATGTTGATAAGTTTTTTGTATTGAATAAATACTTTGGGCGATGCCCGTTAGTAAAAAGCAAAAAATACTATTAAAGCATTTAGGTGAAAAACTTAAATCAATTAGGCAAGCTAAAGGGCTTACATTAAAAGAATTAGGTTATCGGGTAGATAAAGATCCACAATCTATATCGAGAGTTGAACTGGGTGATATAAACCCTACGTATTTATACCTAATGCAAATTTGTGAAGGACTCGACATTGAAATAACCGACTTATTTACCTAGTTACTTAGTTGCCCAAAGCCCCTTCACCAGCCAGCTCAATGCAAAAGCCCATACAGCAACACTTTCGAACCAAAAAGTGAGTTGATGGCTTATATAATAGTTTGCTGATATCAAAATTCCGTTTGAGCCCAAAACGATTAATACCATACACAAGAGGATAATGCTTGCCGAAGTTCTATAAAACATATTTCGCTTACGCTTATCCGCCGTAATAGGTTTTACAGGTACACCATGCAATGTGGCCGTTTGCGTAAATTGAAAAGCAGCCATAATAGCCAAACACAATAAAAAAATTCCTGCTGCTACCAGATGCAGAACAGGTCGCCATGATGAGTCGGGTAATTGCGCAATAGTATAAGGTCTATAGATTCCATTTTCCAGGCTATAGAGGTTTGCAGTAGGAAAAATGATAACCACCAATGCTGCTATCCCGGCTATCAAGCTTATTGTATCGTCTGTTTGATCATAGCCTTTATAAATAATGAGTGTAATAGCCACATAGCCAAGAATTAGGGAGAAAAATGGGTTGGCTTTTGTAAAAAAATAGTGACTGATGGAAGGAAGTGTGCCTATAAAATGATCTGTAATAAATAGTGTTGCGTATAAAACGAGCGGCAATGCCAATCCGGCTAAACCAATAAAAACCCGCAGTATTTTTTCTTTTTCATTCATACTATATAAGCTTACCTACTAAAGAAATAACAGTTTCCAGCCCTTTATTGATTTCTTGAATAGCCACGGCTTTTTTCTCATTATCGAGTGTATCATTTTTTATGACCTCTATTAATTTCAAAAAATCTTCTTTATCAATATTGTTCTGTTGAATAATCTTTTGAATTTCGGCCGACTTAAAATTAGTGAGTAATGCTATTCGATCTGCATACTCTTTATTAGTTGCTGTTGCTGCTTCTTTGGCTAGTTTTTTATAGTCTATAGTCATAGTATTAATTTTCTAGGATTTTGTCAATGTCAGTATATAAGGTATTTATTTTACTGCTCAGATCTCCCCCGCTTGCAACAAGTTTATCGAGTGCTTTGGTAATGGCAGCCATATTTATTTTACCGCCGGAAGTATTTGTAATATTCACGCCCAGTTTGGTATTTGCATCTTGTAATTTACTCGCAGATGCTAATAGATCTTTTAAAGCGTTACTACCTGTTATAAAATAAATATGATCATTATTCAACCTCGTAATAAGCTTTACTCTATTTTGCTCTAATGCAGCAAGCATATCGTCCTTTTGTTTGTTGATTTCAGGGATCAGTGATGCAATAATTTCTGCCGTTTCTTTTTTTGTAAAAGATTGGTTCGGTAGTTGCTTAAAATATTTATCGATAATTGAAGGCGTATATTCCTGCTGAATAAAAGTGGATACCTGTGCTTTCTTCTCCGCGAATAATGCATTTACAAAAGCAATATTCAGTTCATGCATAGTATTGCCTTGCGTTTGCAAATTAGTTGCCAGTTGAACCGATGCTGTTGGAATTTTAATACAAGAAGTAGCCATAAAGGCTATCAATATGCCAATGAGGCATGGGACGAGTGGTTTGTTCATAGAAAATGATATTAGAGCTAAAATAAAAAAAATAAGATTATTTTAATGAATTTTTAACCAGTCATCTTTGGACTGACTAGATGATGGTTTTAATTTGGACAAAACACCGAAAATGAAAAAAATAATTACGATTACTGCGATGTCATTAGTATTTGCATTGACATCAAACGCCCAACAGGTTGGAAAAGAAAAAGAAAAGGCTAAATCTGAAGCTAAAGAAGCGAAACACGAAGCTAAAGAGGCAAAACATGAGGCCAATGAAGCGAAACATGACGCCAAAGAAGCCAAGAAAGACGTAAAAGAAGCGAAACATGAGGCTAAAGAGGTTAAGAAAGAAGTAAAAGAAGCACCTAAGAAAGGAACAAAAGGATAGTTTTCTAATTCTTGGTACCGTAAAGGCAGGTCGATTTGATCCTGCCTTTATTTTTTGAGTATAAAATGGTAGGTATAATTTCTTAAAATAAATATGATTGTAGCAGCTGTGAATGGCTTGTTCATTGAAAAGGATATTAGTGCTAATTAGACTGATTTTTTGGATATTTATGGGTAATTTTATGGATATTCGATTTTTTATGGATATTTATGGGTAAAAATATGGGTATATGAAAGTTGAGTCGCTGAAAATAACCCCTGAAATACTGGCACTCATTACCGAAGTAGATGAGTTTAAAGGCGCGTGGCGTGCCTTGGGACAACTAGCACCGGAACAACTGACCTCTTTGAAGCGGGTTGCTACAATCGAGAGTATCGGCTCTTCAACTCGTATTGAAGGAAGCCGTCTGACCGATCGGGAAGTTGAGGTTTTACTCAGTAACCTTCAAATTCAGCATTTCACTTCTCGGGACGAGGAAGAGGTAGCCGGAT
Source organism: Sediminibacterium sp. (assembly GCA_017537025.1). GTDB lineage: Bacteria > Bacteroidota > Bacteroidia > Chitinophagales > Chitinophagaceae > Sediminibacterium. The sequence continues at coordinate 807,019 of JAFWCB010000005.1, read as the reverse complement.
ACGCACAGGTAATGAACTTGATCTTTCAGAACTACGAAGAAATTCCCCTTACAGAAAACTATATTCAGCAACTTCACCGCGAACTATTGCAGTACAGTGAAAAAGATCACTGGCATCGCGGATTATATAAAAAGTCACCTAACCATGTAGAGGCATTTGATCCGGATGGTAAAAGTCTTGGTGTTGTATTCGAAACGTCAAGCCCGTTTGAAACGTCATTGCATATGCAAGACCTAGTAACATGGGCAAATGAAGTAATTACCAATAAAAAGCTGCACCCGCTTTTAGTTACAGCCTTATTCATTGTTGAGTTCCTCGCTATTCACCCTTTTCAGGATGGCAACGGAAGGCTTTCTCGGATACTGACTACCCTTTTACTTTTAAAGTCTGGCTATTTGTATGTGCCATATAGTTCATTAGAGGCTGTGGTAGAGCAAAGTAGGGAGATTTATTATTTATCCTTACGTCAAACGCAAGGAACATTGAAAACAGATACTCCAAATTGGCAGCCTTGGGTCATATTCTTTCTAAAAGCGTTACAACAACAAAAACGCAGACTAGAAATTAAGCTTGAGCGAGAAAAGTTGCTTCTAACAACATTGCCGGAACTGTCACAAAAAATACTTGAGATCATAAAATCCCGAGGACGCATAACGGTACGCGAGGCTGTAGGCATTACCGGCGCAAATCGTAACACTATAAAGAAGCATTTGGAAACATTAGTTGAAACAAATCGGCTCCGAAAGAATGGTGTTGGGAAGGGAACATGGTATAGCCTAGCAAATAACACAAACTAATTGAGCTTGACTTCTGCTTTATTTAGTAATTCATTCATAGTAAAGAGCTTTTCTGACTAACCAATAAATTCTAAGAACCTATTCTTTACTTACGATGAAAGGAGCATCGCAAGAAAAGTATAATAAAGAACCCATTGTTGGCGACACAACTAAAAACAAAAAAGCCTCAACATTTCTGCTGAGGCTTCCGTGGTGTGGGCCGGGATCGAACCGGCGACACAAGGATTTTCAGTCCTTTGCTCTACCGACTGAGCTACCGCACCTGATACCGCACCTGATACCGCACTGATTCCTTGCGGGCTGCAAATATAGGGGTAATCGATGTTTATTCACCCATTATCCCCGATTTTTCTTTCTAAAACTCGCAATTCTTCGGCGTACGCGCAAAGGCAATTACATCGCGGATATTAGTCATGCCCGTTACAAATTGAACCATACGCTCAAAACCCAATCCAAAACCTGCATGCGGCACCGTTCCGAAACGTCGAGTATCCAAATACCAACTCATTTCTTCAGCGGGTATATGCATGGCTGCCATGCGTGCTTCTAATTTATCTAATCTTTCTTCTCTTTGGCTACCACCCACAATTTCACCAATACCCGGGGCTAAAATATCCATCGCTGCAACGGTTTCTTTCCCCGGTTCACAACCATCATTTAGTCGCATATAAAATGCTTTGATCTTGGCCGGATACCCTGTTACGATCACCGGTTTTTTAAAATGCTTCTCTACCAAATATCGCTCATGCTCGCTCTGCATATCAATTCCCCAGCTTACCTCGTATTTGAATTTTTTCTTTTTATACGCCGGGCTATCCAACAAAATTTGAATGGCTTCTGTGTATGTTATTCTTTCGAATTGATTGTTTAATACAAAATTGAGTTTGTCTAATAACCCCATTTCAGCGCGCTCTTGCTGTGGTTTTTGCTTCTCTTCCTCTGCCAATCGCTGGTCTAAAAATTCCAGATCTTCTTTGTTATGCTCCATCGCATAGCGAATTAGATATTGAATGAATTCTTCCGCCAAATTCATATTGTCTTCAATATCATAAAAAGCCATTTCGGGTTCAATCATCCAAAACTCAGCGAGGTGGCGAGTAGTGTTAGAATTTTCTGCACGAAATGTAGGACCGAAAGTATAGATCTCCGAAAAAGCCATGGCACCTAGCTCTCCTTCTAATTGTCCGCTTACCGTTAAGTTCGTACTCTTTCCAAAAAAATCTTCTCCATAATCTATGGTACCATCTTCTTTTTTAGGGGCTGTACCATCCATTGGCAATGTTGTTACCCGAAACATTTCGCCTGCACCCTCTGCATCACTCGCCGTAATAATAGGGGTGTGCAAATACACGAATCCTTTATCATTAAAAAATTGATGAACAGCAAATGCAAGGGAATGACGGATACGAAAAACAGCGCCGAAAGTATTGGTACGAAACCGCAAGTGTGCTATTTCTCTCAAAAATTCTAAACTATGTTTTTTAGGTTGAAGAGGATATTTCTCCGCATCGCTATCTCCCAGTATTTCAATAGTAGTGGCTTTCACTTCAATACGTTGACCCTTACCCAATGATTCAACCACAGTTCCCGTTGCTTTAATGGAAGCTCCTGTTGTAATTCGCTTAAGTGTAGTTTCATCTAACAGCCCAAGCTCGGCAACTACCTGAATATTGCTGTTTGTACTACCATCATTCAATGCTATAAACTGGTTATTGCGAAAACTACGCACCCATCCCATTACAATAACTTCGGAACCCTGTTGCCCCTGTTCAAGAAGGGTCTTTATTTTTATTCTTTTATTAAACATATGGCCGCAAAAATACTCGAATGGTATCTAAAACCCCATCAAAATCGGTTTCCTCAACTAAAAAACAGGTTTTTATGCTTGATTTTTAGAAAAAGAGTGTATAATTGCATCGGAATCAACTGACTAGCGAATTTTATAACCCCTCGTTTTCAGTCATCTCTTCCAAATTATCCAACAAATTTTCTGGTTCGAGTGGTTTTTTACTTAGTTATTTTAATCCTTTTGAATTTATGTACGACATTCTGCAATTAAACGACATGCTATTGCCCGAGCTCCTCGATATTGCTGAGCAGCTCAAAATTACCGGTGCCAAAAAGCTCGACAAACAGGGCTTGATTTATAAAATTCTTGATAACCAAGCCGTAAAAGCTAGTGAAGTGAAAGACGATAAGAAAAAAACAACAAGGGCAAAACGTCCCGTAACCGTTAAAACAGCTAACGGAACAGAAGAAGCAGAGGTAATGCAGGAAGCTCCTGAGGCTCCCTCTAGGAATAGCCGCCCTATCAAAAAAGCAGTTCCTAAAAAAGGTGCTAAGCCTGCTGCGAAAGCAGGAACAGAAAGGGTATTTACGGAGGCTACCGAAACAAACACACCCGATCCAACCGAACATATTGCCGCAGCTATTATTCAAACACTGGAAGCCAGCGAAAATCAGGAAGCACAAACCCAGGCCGCTGAATCACAAACACAAGATAAAAACAGATTTCAGCAACAGCAGCGCAAAGAGCCAGCCTTTAATATTGAGTTTGAAGGGGTAATACCAAGCGAAGGCGTTTTGGAAATGATGCCCGATGGTTATGGCTTTTTACGTTCATCGGATTATAACTATTTATCATCTCCAGATGATGTATATGTATCTCCCTCTCAGATAAAATTATTTGGTATTAAAACCGGCGATACTGTTCAAGGTAGTGTTCGTCCGCCAAAAGAAGGAGAAAAATATTTTGCCTTATTAAAGGTTGATTATATCAATGGTAAGCGCCCCGATGAAGTGCGTGATCGTGTTCCATTCGATTATCTAACGCCCTTATTTCCTTATGAGAAATTAAATTTATTTACTACTCCTAATAACTATAGCACCCGTATTATCGATCTGTTTACCCCCATTGGTAAAGGGCAGCGTGGATTGATTGTTGCGCAACCTAAAGTGGGTAAAACCATGTTGCTCAAAGAGGTAGCAAATGCCATTGCCGCAAATCACCCCGAATGTTATTTGATGGTGGTATTGATAGATGAGCGACCTGAAGAAGTTACCGATATGGAGCGCAGTGTAAAAGCGGAGGTAATTGCTTCAACTTTCGATGAACCAGCAGAAAAACACGTAAAAGTTTCTTCTATCGCACTGCAAAAAGCAAAGCGATTAGTAGAGTGTGGACATGATGTGGTTATTCTACTTGACTCTATCACACGTTTGGCGCGTGCACATAACACAGTGGCACCATCTAGTGGTAAAGTATTAAGTGGTGGGGTAGAAGCCAATGCGCTATTAAAACCAAAACAGTTTTTTGGAGCTGCACGTAAAATTGAAAACGGAGGATCCCTTACTATTCTTGCAACTGCCCTTATTGAAACCGGTAGTAAAATGGATGAGGTGATTTTCGAAGAATTTAAAGGAACCGGTAATATGGAATTACAGCTCGATCGTAAGCTGGCTAATAAACGTATTTTCCCTGCTATCGATTTAGTCGGCTCATCTACACGTAGAGATGATCTATTACTCGATAAAGATATTCTTAGCCGCATGAATATCTTAAGACTATTCCTCAACGATATGAACCCCGAAGAAGCTATGACCGAATTACTCAAGCGTATGCGTGGTACAAAAGATAATGAAGAGTTTTTGGCGAGCATGAATAGGTAAGAATAGACGATAGACCGTAGACTATTTTCTTTGCGTCTTAGCGACTTTGCGTTGAAATATTAAACGCGAAGACGCAAAGGCGCTAAGTTGGTATCTCAATCTTAAACGTTGTTCCCTTTCCTTGCTCACTCTCCACAGTTAACTTGCCCCCATGCACTTTCGTAACAATATCGTACGCTAAGCTTAACCCCAACCCCGTTCCTTGTCCTGTTGGTTTGGTAGTGAAGAAAGGCTGGAAGATTTTTTCTTTGATTTCGCTCGGTATCCCCGTGCCGTTGTCGGATACTGTGATTTCAATTTTATTCCCCAAGTTTTTGGTGCTTACAGTAACTGTTGGGCTATAAGGTGTAAGCTGTAAGCCGGAAGGAATAACTTTTTCCTCACTACCTATTGCTTCAACCTTATGGCTTATAGCCTCTTCCTTCCCCCTTTCGCCTACGGCGAAAAACGCATTATTAATCAAGTTCAACACCACTCTTCCCATATCCTGAGGTACGATATTTACTTTCGGTATTGTTTCATCAAACTCAGTTTTAAACTCCGCATTAAAGCTCTTATCTTTTGCCCTTAAGCCATGATACGCTAGTCGTAAATACTCATCACATAAAGCATTGATATCGGTTGGCTCTTTTTGTCCCGAAGAGGTTCTAGAGTGCTGTAGCATGCCCTTTACGATTGCAGCTGCTCTTTGTCCATGATGATTGATCTTTTCGGAGTTGCTTTTGATATCATCAATGAGCGCCGTCACCCCGACTTCGCCTTCGGCGAGGAGGGGTCTCATCTCAGTTTGCAGTTCTTCCAATAATTCCACATTCAACTCACTAAAATTATTTACAAAGTTCAACGGGTTCTGAATCTCATGCGCAATGCCGGCAGTAAGTTCTCCGAGGCTTGCCATCTTCTCTGATTGAATCAGTTGAGATTGGGTAGACTTTAATTGTGCAAGTGTTATTTCAATTTCCTCTTTTTGGTTTTTTAATACGGTATTAACTTTCTTTTGCTGGTTACTATTTCTGTAAAGAAATATGGCAATAACAACCACAATAATCAAGCCGCTAATTAATACAATTTGTTTTTGTCGGTTTTCTTTTTTTACAACAGCATCCGCCGTACTTCTTTTCTCTTCCAGTTCGTTTAAAATGGTCTTCTGCCATTCTATTATTCTTTTTCTACTTGTTATACTTTCTTGAGCTACTATTGATATTTTTAAATATTTATAAGCGCTATCATATTTTTTCCCCCTATTATAAATCTCACTTAGCAAAGAAGCCGCTTCCAGAATACATTTCTCAAACCCTAATACTTTTGAAGTTCTGAGAGCTGAGGTCGCAAACCTGACACTTGAATCAGTGAGATGATTCTCATCATATATTTTTGCCAGCAATAAATGACACATTGAGAGGTTCACAAGGTCATGATCTTTATTAGCTTCAACTATGCCCATCCGGTAACTTTGAATAGCATTTGCTGTATCCGCTTTTAATTTATACGCTGTTCCGATTCTGAACATCATTTCCGGCCTTGTAAAGTCAATTCTATCAGTCGTTTTTAAACTTGCAGTATACGCTTTGGTAAGAAAAAAAAGAGCAGAATCCGGCTTGTTCATCAGGTTATAAACATTACCAATATTTGATGATGCGTTATAATATCTTCCAGATTTCCCAATTAACCTGTAAAGATTCTGAGAGAGCAAATAGTGTTCAATAGATTTACGGTATTCTCCCAGCTCCATGTAAACATTACCTATCCTGTTTAGGGCTAAAGCTATACCAAAAGTATCTCTGATTTGTTCACTTATTTTTAGTGCATCATATTGACATTGTAATGATTCGGGTAAGCGACCACTAAAGAGTAATGTAAAACCCTTCATCGACAGGGCCGTAGATTTTAGCTTTTCGTTGCCGGCCTTATTTGCCAACCTAACACAAGAATCTGCATAAAACCTTGAGGAATCGAAATTAGAAAAACGAAAGCCTGATGCAATAGCACTTATAAGACGGCATTTAACAGAATCCTCTCTTGTATTTTGCAGTTCTGATTTTAATTTATCAATCTGAAAATATGCAGCCTGCGACAATACAATATTTGAACAACTGATACCCAAAATCAAAAGAAACAATATTTTTTTCATGATTATATTCATATAGGTAATTGAATAATAAATTCACTTCCCTTCCCTCCCTCACTCTCCAACTTAATTTCTCCTCCGTGCGCTTTTACAATATCATAACTCAAACTCAGCCCCAATCCAGTTCCTGAGCCAGTAGGCTTCGTAGTGAAGAAGGGTTGGAAGATCTTTTCTTTGATTTCGCTCGGTATCCCCATTCCGTTGTCGGATACGAGGATTTCTATTTTATTCCCTAAGTTTTTGGTTGTGACTGTAACAAGAGGGGTGTATTGCTCATTAGATTCCAGATTGAAGATTCCAGATTTCTCCGCCTCGCTTCGACTCCGCTCAGCGACCGCGAAAAACGCATTATTGATCAAATTCAATACCACCCTTCCCATATCCTGAGGTACGATATTCACTTTCGGTATACTTGTATCAAACTCTGTTTTAAATTCTGCATTAAAGCTCTTGTCTTTTGCTCTTAATCCATGATATGCCAGTCTTAAATATTCATCACACAAAGCATTGATATCGGTTGGCTCTTTGGTGGCACTGCTGCTTCTACTATGTTGTAGCATGCCTTTCACTATCGATGCAGCTCTTTGTCCGTGATGATTGATTTTTTCAGAGTTCTCTCTTATATCATTCAGTATTTCTTCTTCTTGTTCTCTATTTCCTATTCCCTGTATCCTATCGCCTTCCACCTTTTTCCTTATACCTTTTAGCTCTTCTATCAACTCCACATTCAACTCACTAAAATTATTCACAAAATTCAACGGATTCTGAATCTCATGCGCGATTCCAGCTGTCAATTCTCCTAGGCTTGCCATTTTTTCGGATTGAATAAGTTGGGATTGGGTTTGTTTTAAATTTTCGAGAGACTCTTGCAACTCTTTAGTTCTTTGATTGACTATATTCTCTAGTCTAATATTTGCCTCTCTCACAACGCTAGTTCTCCAATTAATAATTTGCCATATCAATAAAATTGAAAAAATAACAACTGCCACCTTAAACCAATTAGTTTGATAAAAGAAAGGTTGAACAGTAAATTCAAAGTTTACTGAATTTTCACTCCATACGCCATCATTATTTGTAGCTTTTACTTCAAACCGATATTTGCCCGGAGAAAGATTTGTATAAATAGCCCTATTCTCTCCCGTAGATCGAATCCAATCTGCATCCTGACCAACCAACCTAAAATAGATTTTATTTTTTTCAGGCGCAACAAAACTCAATGCACTATATTCAAAAATATACCTATGACTTCCGGGAGAAATATTATTCACCTGCTTTGAAAAATATAATGAATCATCTACCCTTAATTGATTAATAGATACTAGCGGAGGAAGATTATTAGTGAGTAACTTTTCAGGATTAACCTCTACCAAACCACCGATACTTACAACGTATAGGTTGCCATCGCTTCCAATGATAGAATGTCTAGCACCAACACACTGTTTGTTATTCATTCCATCTGCATCATCAATTATTTTCCAGTTGATTTTTGCTTTATTGTTTCTTGTAAATAAATCAATCTCACTATAAGGGGCATATATTATTCCTTTATTTGAGGGAAACCACCAATTTCCGCTCTTATCGGGAAGAATACCAAAAATGGCGGATTCGGGTAGTTCTGCGTTTTTGTCGATAGAAACCACCTTATCGTTTTGAAGTTTTATTAATCCTTTTGCTGTGGCAAACCAGATAGTTCCATCGGTAAGCTCAAACGCATTAAAAATAGCTATCCCTGTAATGCCATTAAAAAGATCAATTTTTTTGATATCCCCATTCTTTGCAATGATCATAGCGCCGGTTCTATATGTTGTTGTTAATATAGACCCATCTTTTAAATGGTGTAACGAACTGAAATAATCTAGTGAAAAGTCTGCGTTCGGTACATTCAACATTTTCAATTCTTTACGCTCGTTAATAATGCCTATACCGGTAAAAGCGACGGCTATATAAATTTTTCCATCTTTCCCTTCCTCTATATATCTTACCTGGTTGGGCGTTTTAAAATTAATTACCTTATTCTTACTTATGCAAAGAACTCCTTTTTGATGCCCTAGCCAAATATTACCTTTGCTGTCAGCCGTGTTGCTAATAAAGTTTTTTACCTCTTTTAATACTTTGTTGTCAGCAATTTTAAATGGTCTTATTTTTTTGTTTTCTAAGATATAGAGTTGATCATTGGTCGAAGTAATTAAAAATTTATTGGGTGATATTTCACTTACACTTGACACTCTATTATTTATAATACCCTCCGCTTCTGCATAGTTAACCACCTTGGTTTTCGAAATCTTATATAAACCCCTATCTGTAGCCACCCAAATATTCTGCTCTCTATCAATTGAAATATTCTGTAATGTTTGAATGTTTATAAATTGTTTAGGGAATACCAGAAATCTAGATTCATTGTTGGGTAAATACGCTAAAGTATTATCAATAGATGCCCAGATGCCCTGCTGGTTATCTTCTGTCATATAACCAAAGCTTGGATTTGAATTAGGTGTTACCATTTTTTCCATTCCCGGAAATAAATTAAATCTCAATCCATCCCATAAAAAAAGGCCATATAAAGATGTAAGCCATACTCTATTTTTACTATCTACAAAAAAGCCATCTTTATGAAAGAAAATATTCGATCTAATCCCCTCTTTCTCACCTAATGTTCTCCATACTCCATTTTTCTCTTTATGTATGATTTTATAATCCTTTACAAACCAATTATCTTTTTCGGTTGTTTTATCAGTCCCTGTACTGTTTTTTATAGATAAGAAGTCATCTTCTTTTATTGTGGTTGATTGATGTGTAGTAATATTGAAAACAAGCCAATTACGTTTATCTTTCTTAGTTGAACTTAGAATAAGATCCCCATTTTTAGTTGTGCCTTGAAGGAAAATATTTGGATAGTTTGTTAAATAGCTTTTGAAAATACCATTTTTATATGCCAATAATCCCATTCCGGTAGGAAGCCAAAGTGTACTGTCTTTTGATTCTATAAATAAACTTGAATTATTGTCTGTTTTTATGAGTGGGGTATTAGTTGAATTAAAATTCGTAAACTTTTTTCCATCAAATCGTAGATATCCATTATATGTGGTCATCCATATAAACCCATCTTTTGTTTGATAGGTATTCGTAATGAAATCAGCGGGCATTCCACTTTTTGAATCATATTTCTCCACTTTATAAAATGCAAGTGGATTAGGATTTTGGGCAAATGACACGAACGTCATTCCGATTAGAAGCAAAAAGCCAATTACTTTTATCATATTATCAGTTCTAAATGATTATTTTGAAAACAGTTCCTTTTCCCTCCTCGCTCTCTACCCTCAACTCTCCACCATGCGCTTTGGTAACGATATCGTACGCAAGGCTTAAACCTAGACCTGTTCCTTGTCCTGTTGGTTTGGTAGTGAAGAAGGGCTGGAAGATTTTTTCTTTGATTTCGCTCGGTATGCCTGTGCCGTTGTCGGTTACACGGATCTCTATTTTATTCCCTAAGTTTTTGGTGCTTACTGTAACAATCGGGCTATAAGGTGTAGGCTGTAAGCCGGAAGGAATACCTTTTTCCTCACTACTTATTGCTTCAACCTTATGGCTTCCTCCTTCTGCCTTCCCCCTTTCGCCTACGGCGAAAAACGCATTATTGATCAAGTTCAACACCACTCTTCCCATATCCTGAGGTACAATGCTCACCTTGGGTATAGTAGCATCAAACTCAGTTTTAAACTCCGCATTAAAGCTCTTGTCTTTCGCTCTTAGTCCGTGATAAGCCAATCTTAAATATTCATCACACAAAGCATTGATATCGGTTAGCTCTTTAGTGGCACTGCTGCTTCTACTGTGTTGTAGCATGCCTTTAACTATCGACGCAGCTCTTTGTCCATGATGATTGATCTTTTCGGAGTTATTCTTGATATCATCAATGAGCGCCGTCACCCCGACTTCGCCTTCGGCGAGGAGGGGTCTCATCTCAGTTTGCAGTTCTTCCAATAATTCCACATTCAACTCACTAAAATTATTTACAAAGTTTAACGGGTTCTGAATCTCGTGTGCAATGCCTGCTGTGAGTTCACCGAGTGAAGCCATTTTTTCTGATTGAATCAATTGTTGCTGAGTAGATTTTAATTCGTTTAGTGTTTTCTCTACAACTTGTTTTGCAGCCTCCAGCTTATTGAAATCTTCATACCGCGCATAAGCAGTAGAGAAAGCATCTGCTACAGCTTGCAGGAGATCAATTTCATCTGGCTTTAATGGCATTTCGTTCCCTACATATAACATGCCCTGCAAAAAGGGAAGGAAATTCAGGTGAATGCCGGTTGCGGGTATGCTTTGCAAATAACTGGATTTAGTAGTTATTGCCTTTTGCTTTACTAAGGAATCGGCTAGCACATCAAAGTCTTTTTCATCCCAATGATTGCTGTACACTTTTTTATTTCGCCAGTGGCTAACTACATCAATAATGTTTTCTGATTCTGTAAAGCTTAAATGGAATGCAGCAATTGATTTTCCATCCGGCGTAGATAGAAAAGTATGTATTTGTTCAACTTCTTCATCCATAATAAATACACCACAACGAATAAACCGAACGCCAAGAATGGTTAATTCATTCCAAATAAGCGGGGTGATGCGATTGAGATCTTCTATGGTACGCATCGAAGCAATATCGGCTCGGATTCTATCTAGGGCGGCCTGCTTAATAGCTTCCTTAGCCGCCGCTTCTGCTTTTTGTAAATCTAAAAAGCGAGTATAGGTTTGATCGAAAACTTTTGCAAACCGTTGTAGAATTTGAATATTTTCCTCTTCAAGTGGAACTGATGATGTGATACCAATGAATCCATTCGAATAAAAAATAAAAGTATTTACCCTTCTTGTTCCTCTAATACCCGGAGCAATTTTGAAACCGGTTGACTCTAAATAATCCAGCCATTGCTCCAATACAGGTCCTTGCAAATCATTTATAAAGTAGGGCTTTTTTTGTTTCCAGGCTTTATGAATATGAATACCGGTTGTAGGTTCATCAAAACTAATTTTGAATTGAGTATCGATTTTTGTTCCATCAATCTCTGTAATCCACAAATCAAACATTTTTTTACTTTGATGAATGGTAGTTATAAAACCCCTACTTAAACTATCTGTTGATATTGGTTGTAATTTTCTACATTCTTCAAACATTACTTGTACAGTTGCCGATAATTCATTACTGTTTTGCATAGCCATGGTACGGCTACGTACTCTCTCTAAAGCGGTTTCTATCTGTGCTTCACGGGCTTGCGCTTCTGCAGCAGACAAATCTGTAAATCGCTGGTAGGCAAGTTGAAATACATTTCGAAAGCGTTTAAGCAAAGCCATTTTTTGCTCATCAATACTTTCAAAAGTAGAAATACCAATAGAGCCGATGCCTATGGAGTAGAAGTAATAATGTAAATGAGTTATTTTTTTTAGTCGAGCGTCATCTTTTTCGCCACTGGCTTTTCTGAAACTGCGCCACTCCTCAAATTCTTTTCCATCAAATGCAATATCCACAAAAGCATCCTGAGCCGATCGACATTGCATTACCAAATGATTGATAATAGGATGGATATGATATCCGTATTTGGTTACAGCCCTCCCCGCATAAGCCGAGTAATCATAATTTAAAAATGTTTCTTCTGCATCGTTGTGAATATTGATCATTGTGTTACGGAGCTCTATCATTCCCAATTTAATAAGCTCTGCATAAATAGCTTCGCAGATATTGAGTAGCTCATTTGAATGATGCATGCTCATGGCTACCGAACGTACTTTTTCTAAAGAGGCTTCTATTTGCGCTTCTCTAGCTTGCTCTTCGGCTTTTTGTAAATCAAAATATCTTTTGAAAGTGAGGTCTATTACTGAAGCAAATCTTTTCAATAATTTCTTTTCATCTTCATTAACCGGTTGATTACACCACCCATAAAATACACCATGGGTGAAATACATAAAATAACCATATTGGTCTATCTCCGTTTGTTCTGCAGGTACATTAAAACTAGTGCTTACCTGCTCATAATAAGATTTGAGAAGCTCACCATGTAATTCGGGGTAATAATCTTTGCCCTCAATCCAATGATTATAAATTTCTGTCAGTACGGGGTGGTTATCGAGCAGCGCCCAGCCAACAATCGATAAATTATCTCCTTGTTCCGTAGTAGTTGCTGAGTATAGTAAGTTTTTTCTATTCTCTTTATTTTGAATACTGATACCTCCGCGGATAGGAACAAAGCCTAATTTTTTTAGTTCAGAAAAAGCAATGATTGCAGTTGAAGGTAAATCGCTACTATTATGCATGGCCATCGCTTTGCTACGCACCCTTTCCAATGCTGCTTCTATTTGCGCTTCTCTTGCCTGGGCTTCTGCCCTTTGTAAATCGAGGAAGCGAGTATAGGTTTGTTCGAATACTGCCGCAAATCGTTCTAAAAGCTGAAAAGATTCATCAGATATTTTGTGATTGGAAGAAAATGATAACCAGCCTTTGGAAAAGAAAATAACATTAACAATCCAATTGTCTTCAGGGAAATTCGTTTTTCTTTCTAAAAAACCATTACGGAATTTATTATACTCTTTTAATTCTTCTCCTTTGATCTCAACTATTAATGATTTTTGTTTTGCTTTCAATGCAGCAACAGCCTTAGCCATAATATGGGGGTCATCCATAGGAACACGTAAGGATCTTGGTTCGGCCTGCCCTTGTACCGTTGTAGATAATTCAACGACTCCTTCTTCTTCTTTAAGAATACCAATTGAATTTTGCACTGCCGTTTCTCCTAATTCTTTCATTTGTTGAAAAAGTAATAAAGAGGTTTCCGGTAGTTCCTCACTCTTCTGCATGGCCATTGTTCTTGCACGAATTCTTTCTAATGCTAACTGAATCTGCGACTCTCTTGCCTGGGCTTCTGCCAGCTTAAGGTCTTCATACCGTTTATAGGTTAAGGCAAACACTTTTGCAAAGCGCTTCATCACCCACTTTTCTTCCTCTGTATGTGCATGAATAGAAAAGGAGAATATACCTCCCTCAGAAAAGAAATAAGACTGAAAATGTAAGTCTGGAAAATTAATTTTTTTATCCGTTAGTTGATAGCTGGTTGTATTTTTTATGATCCGAACATAGTCCTCTTTTTCTTTATCCTTTAAAAAATAATATAAGAACTCTTCGTTATGGCTCCATTGCTTATAAAATAATTCCCAGAGTGGGTGTAGATATATGTCGAGCGTCCCCACTCCCTGAACCATTTTTCCTTCCGTTGTTACACCCACAGACCATACTTCCATTTCCTGATCTTTACAGATAGCAATGCCACATCGAAAGGTTTCAATTCCAAGCGCATCAAGTTCTGCAAACATAGTAGCTGTGGCTTCTCCAACATCAGCACTTGTTTGCATTGCCATTGCCCTGTATCTCACGCGCTCTAGTGCGGCCTCCACCTGAGCTTCTCTAGTCTGCGCTTCTGCTTTTTGTAAATCGAGGAAGCGGGTATAGGCTTGCTCGAAAACATTACCGAATCTTCTTGCAACTTCAATATCGATATCAGAAAAAGATTTTTTGTAATAGCGATTTAGCTGTAAAGCCGTGTTTTTGTTGAGTGGCGCTAAAATGGTAAACCCTTCCGACTCAAGAATGAGTTTTTTCCGCTCATCGGACAACCTTGTAAAATCCGTTTCTGTTAATATTCTGGTATAAAATTCATTCTTTTCTTCCTTGGAATAAATTTTATGAAAATAAGCCTCCCCGCTTTGGTGAGCAATACTCAGCTCATTGGTAAAAGAAAATTTTTTATACTCTAGTAGGAAATAACTACTGATACTTCTCTCGGCGTTGGCAAACCAATATTGAAAATGATTTGTGTCAGGTTTAAAAATTACAATACCTGTGGCATCGTTTTCGATGTTTAAAAAATGAAGCTGATCAAAAAGTGTTGTTACAACTTGTTGTAGCTCGTCACTCTTATGCATAGCCAGAGAACGTGAGCGCACTCGTTCCAAAGCCGCTTCTATCTGCGCCTCTCTTGCTTGCGCTTCTGCTTTTTGAAGATCTAGGAAGCGGGTATAGGTTTGGTCGAACACTTTGGCGAAACGCTTAAAAAGATCTGGTTCTGCATATGGTTCTGTGGTAATGAAAAGTAAATACCCTTTTGAAAAATAAGCAGCATGCCATTGTTGAAATGAAGGAAATTCAAAACCCGCAGAAAGCATTGGATCGAAGAATGCTTTCATTTGTGGTAGAGAACTGAGATACCTGTAGTGATCTGCCAGGGCTTGGCCTTCTTTTTGCAATCTTAGGTAATCATGGTTTTCTTTCCAGCCTTGTAGCATGCCGATATGTACTTCATCTTCTGTATTAGGAATATTTACAGGAGGCCTTACACCCATTTCATTAGCAAACCAGAATTGATCTTCACCTTCCGATACATCACACAAAACAAAGCCTGTGCCCCACAATTGGCCACCTAATATTCTTATTTGTTCAAAAAGTATAAAAGCTACTTCATTTAGTTCATCACTTTTTTGCATACCCATAGTACGACTCCTTATACGCTCTAATGCCGTTTCTATCTTGGCTTCTCTTGCCAGAGCCTCTGCTTTTTGGAGATCAAGGAACCGCGTATACGTTTGTTCGAAAACTTTTGCAAAACGCTTAAAAATATCATGTGCTTCGGGAACAGGCTCTAATGTGATGAAAAGTAAATTGCCCTGTGAGAAGTTAAAGGCATTATGTACCTGTCTTGGTGGAGTGACAACTCCTGCAACTTCAGATTTTTTAAACGCTTCATCCAATAAAGGAAAGGATCTTAAATAAGCATAGTGCTGCTGCATTTCCTTTCCTTTGAAATCGTAAATAATATATTCTTCTTTATGTTTCCATGATTTATATTGTTTACGATGCCATTCAACTTCTTTAGTTGGCATTCTGAATGGCGGATTAATAGAACCATCTGCATTACACATCCACGATACGAGTTCCTCGTCGTTATTTTCCCAAACTGTAAAGCCACTGCTATACGATTCAATACCCAATGATTTTACTTGATGAAAAAGTAAGGCGGCCGTTTCAGCTAATTCATCACTTTTCTGCATAGCCATAGTTCTTCCGCGAACTCTCTCTAATGCCAATTGTATCTGTGATTCCCTTGCCTGTGCTTCCGCTCTTTGTAAATCAAGAAAGCGGGTATATGCTTCTTCAAATACAGCTGAAAATCTTATTAATAATTCTAGTGTTTCTTTCGGACGAGGTTCATTACTAGATAGTACCAAAGTTCCTTTTGAATGAAAAGCAACATACAATATCCGTTTATCTCCGGGCTTAAACTTCAAAGAAAACAGTTCCTCTTGTACCAGTTTATTACGATATCGGTTGTAGGCTTGCAATTCTTTCCAATCTTGCTCTATTACCATTGTTTTTATTCCGGCCTTCCATGCTTTGTACATTTTATTCATTACAAAAGGCTCGTTGATATCATGCCCAAAAGTTTTTAACAACTTTAATCCATTAACTGTAGCAGAAACCTCAACGATATTTTCTTTTTCTTTTATTACACCAATGGTTAGTTGTTCAGCAGGCTCGCCTAATTCTTTTAATTGCTGAAACAGCTCTAAAGAGGTTTCAAGTAATTCTTCGCTACGCTGCATGGCCATCGTTCTTGCTCGTACCCTTTCTAATGCCAATTGAATTTGCGCTTCCCTTGCCTGTGCTTCCGCTTTTTGTAAATCGAGGAAGCGGGTGTATGCCAAATCAATTACTTGTGTAAATCTTTTGAGTAGAGCAGACATTTCAATAGGCAGAGGGTCGGTTCCGGATATTTCTAAAAATCCGTGTTGAAAATAGGCGTGCGCTACAAAAATTTTCTTTACCGCATAATATTGTTTTCTTGTTTTTTGTGGTATTGTTTTGAATTGCTCAAGAGAAAAATAAAAGTCTAAATAATCCTTTACCTCATTTCCTATTAAATCAAAAGTCGCATAAGGAATATTACTATCTAAATTTTTAATAACTTGATTTAATATATAATGATCTACAAAAGCGAACTCATAATTTGTAAAGAAATCATCATCTGTTACACTTTTACCCCAAACTGTAAACTCTCTGCTATTTTCTTTTCTTAAATAAATCCCTGTTTCATAAACAGCCAATCCTAAATTTTGAAGTTCTTTAAAAATGATTGTGATGATGCTACTCAATTCCTTACTATCTCTCAATGCCATAGCATTTGTTCTCACTCTTTCCAATGCCACTTCAATCTGCGCTTCTCTGGCCTGCGCTTCTGCTTTCTGTAAATCGAGGAAGCGGGTATATGATTGTTCGAATACTTTGGCAAAGCGCATCAATATTTTATTCTCTTCTTCAGTATAGGGAATAGCAGAAAAGTTTTCGATGTACAACCCTACATTTTCCAGCAATACAGTAGATACAGCGAGTCCCTTACATTTCAGATAAAATTGCTGCGCTTCTTCAGGTACATTAAATATATTAAATAGGGATTTATAGAATTTATTTTTTGCCTTATAATCCAAAAGGTCTGTATAAAAACTTTTTCCGGTTGTTTTGGCATCTAAAAAACTTTTCCATGTGGGCGAATCAAAATAGGGAAGCACTGCGTAAAAAGGATCAATATTCGGGTCTGCCAGCCAGATATGCATATCATCATGGGCTTTATAATCAATATAAAACCCTGCATGCTCTGCTTTGATGTTGAGATGAACAAGCTGCTCCAGCACCACCTTTATCACTTCTTTCAGTTCATCACTTTTATGCATGGCCATACTTTTGGCTCTCACTCTTTCTAAAGCCAATTCAATCTGCGCTTCTCTTGCTCTATTCGCTGACTCTTGCAAATCTTTAAATCGCGTATAGGCCAATGCAAAAACAGTAGTGGCTCTTCCTAATACATCCCAATTTTCTGATGATAATTCGCCCGGTGATACCGCACCCATATAACCACCTGCAAACTTGAGAACATGATAGGTTCGTTCAGGAATTTCTTTGCCATAATAATTTTTTAAACCGCTCGATTTACCGGCACAATAATTAATCCATTCTTTTCTATGATTACCCTTCATCACTATGGATGCTTGCTTTTGCCTGCCTTTATAAAATTTTTGCATTTCCCTACCTACCCATGTTTCACTCAACTGAATTTCCATGTAATCACTCAACAACTTTGCATTTTTCTGTCGCACATCTTTAATAGCATACCAACACTCAGTAATAGTAGGATGTACCAAATAAATAGAACTGGTTTCTAATGCTTCTATTCCCAATACCCCCATTTCTTTCCGTAATAATTCAGCAACTTCTCTTAATTCATTCGGCTGCTGCATTGCCATGCTTTTGGCTCTGACTCTTTCCAATGCAGCTTCTATCTGTGCTTCCCTTGCTTGCTCTTCCGCTTTTTGTAAATCGAGGAAGCGGGTATAGCATTGATCAAAAACTTCTGCAAATCTTTTAAGTACCGCTCTTTCGGGATCGGTATAAGCAGTTGCACTTTGGTATTTTACAAGTACTAAGGCTATCTTTTTTGTAAATGATACTGCAAGATTGTAATGAGGCTGACTAAGTATAAATTTTTTTCTTTGCTCAGGAATATATTTAAACCCGCCTTCCATTCGGAAGAGCCATTTCCAATGCTTGTTTTTTTCTTGTTTTGAATAGCTGCGCGAAAAATCTTTTGTAAGTTTACTATGCTTTATGATATCCTGATTTACTACACCATCAAAGGATTTATCAATTTTTTGCAGTTGACTGTTAGCGTAGGTTTGTTGATTATTGGCATTCCAATATTCGTAGGCATCATCATGAAGAATGATGATAGAAGTTGCATCCGATTGAACACGCAAATCTTTTAGCTGATCTGCTATCAAATAAACCACTTCCATAATTTCACTACTCGTATGCATGGCCATGCTTTTGGCCCTTACTCTTTCTAAAGCTGCTTCGATCTGGGCCTCTATTGCCTGCGCTTCTGCTTTTTGTAAATCGAGGAAGCGGGTGTAGGCTTGTTCAAAAACTTTTCCAAAACGCTTAAAAATTTCAACTTCTTCATTTGTGAAACATCTACGGTCATATCGTTGAAATATCAAAAATGAATTTTTTGAAAAGATCAATACACGGGTCCACCCCTCGCGGGCTAAAACATACTCTTTTCGATCATCTGGCAGGTTTCTAAAATCAGAATACTTAAACAGCCATTTGAAGTATGTGTTTTTTTCTGATTTTGAATACTGCTCCACATAGAAGTGCTCGCCTGTCTTGATTGCCCTTTTCATCCGTTTTGTCAGGAGATGATCGTTTGAATAGGGAATATAAAATTTTTGAAGAAATTTTCTCCCTTTCACCGCAATCCAATTATTAAGGCCGGTTTTCAAATCACGGAAGTCCGTAATGATAGATGAATTATCAATATTTATATTGAGTGTCGAAATTTCCTTATCAATTGAAAGAATTACTTCGGCCAGTTCTTCACTTTTATGCATTGCCATGGATGCGGCGCGTACCCTTTCTAAAGCTGCTTCAATCTTTGCTTCTCTTGCCTGTGCCGTTGCCTGTTCAATATCCAGATATCGGCGATAAGCTAATTCGAAAACTTTCAAAAAGCGTTTGAATAAACCTGTCTCCACTTTTGTAAGTGGATAGTATGTTGAAATACCCAATGCAACCGGACCCAATGAAAACCAATAATAATTTAGTGAATGGGCTTTCAATAAATATTTATCTGCAAATTGATTCGTTGTTTTTTGATAGGCATACCAGTCTTGCAGCTTTTTGCCTTTCATTTGTTCTACAAATTCTTCGTTAGGCCCTTTCATCATTTTTTGTGCAAACGCTAATTGAATCTTATGCTTTTTATACTCTACACCTGTGATGAAGGTTTTATTATGCTTAGCATAATACTCATAATTCATGTAAGTGCCCTTGCTTTCATAAAAAATGGCCGTTTGCACATTGCGTATTTCTTTTACCCCGAGTATTTTTAGTTGTTCTGAAATGGCTTTGCAAATAAGCAACATATCGTCTGCTTTATTCATGCTCATGGCTATAGCCCTCACCCGCTCCAACGCCGCCTCAATTTTTAACTCGTTATTTTTTTGACTAAGCTCTTCCGTTCTTTTAGCCACTTGCATTTGCAGTTCCTGCATTTTCTTTTCTGCCTCGCCTAAATGAAAAGTGTCTTCAGAGCTCGTATCCGTATCAATTTTAGATGCATACAATCCTATTAGTTTCCATTTGTTATCATAAAACTCAAATACTAAACCAAGAGATAAAGGCATAACCATTCGCCGGCTCCCCTTTCCAACAGTTACAATAAATTCATCGAAAAAACAGGCCGTATTTTCTCCGGTAAATTTGGGATTATACTTGGTTTTCAATTCACATTTGAATACCAATCCTTTTGCCTGCTTTCTACTATTTATAACAATTGCTCGATAATCTTTCTTGGAAAAGACTTTTTCATCTGCCGCCGTTCCAAAGCCAGTTATTGATTCTGATACATATTCATCCGCCCATTTTAAAGGCGCTTTCATATCTATTAGCGTTACGGCTAATACACGCTGATAAGCTATTTTAAGTAACTGTTTTTTAGTTGGATTCATGACTTTTATAAAAAAATTCTTATTTCATTTTCAGCCTTAGCGTCTTAGCGACTTTGCGTTGAAATATTAAACGCGAAGACGCTAAGTTGGTATCTCAATCTTAAACGTTGTTCCCTTTCCTTGCTCACTCTCCACAGTTAGCTTCCCGCTATGAACTTTCGTAACTATATCATACGCTAAACTCAACCCCAACCCCGTTCCTTGTCCTGTTGGTTTGGTTGTAAAGAAAGGTTGGAAGATCTTTTCTTTGATCTCATTAGGAATGCCCGTTCCGTTGTCGGATACCGTGATTTCTATTTTGTTCCCTAAGTTTTTGGTTGTGACTGTAACAAGTGGGTTATAATCGATGTCACCCTGAGCTGAGTTTATCCCGCCTTGGCGGGGAAGGGTTGCATCGCTGTTATTAGGCTTGTCGACTTCGACAGGCTCAGCCTGACAAGCCTTCAGCCGCTCAGCGACGGCGAAAAACGCATTATTAATCAAGTTCAACACCACCCTTCCCATATCCTGAGGTACGATATTCACTTTCGGTATACTTGTATCAAACACTGTTTTAAATTCTGCATTAAAGTTCTTGTCTTTTGCTCTTAATCCATGATACGCTAGTCTTAAATATTCATCACATAAAGCATTGATATCGGTTGGCTCTTTTTGTCCGGATGAAGTTCTTGAATGTTGCAGCATACCCTTTACGATTGCTGCTGCCCTTTGTCCGTGGTGATTGATTTTTTCGGAGTTGGATTGAAGGTCTTTTAGAATATCTTGCTGATCTGCTGTCACCCCGAGCTTGTCGAGTGGTCCCAGCTCTTGTAACAATTCATTATTTAGCTCCGAGAAATTATTCACGAAATTCAACGGATTCTGTATCTCATGCGCAATGCCGGCTGTAAGCTCTCCCAGGCTTGCCATCTTCTCTGATTGGATGAGTTGTTGTTGGGTAGATTGAAGATTTTCTAGCGACTGTTGTAATGCTTTTGTTCTTTCTGCCACTTGCTTTTCTAGTATTTCATTTTGTTGCACTATCATCCTGTTTTTCTCTTCTTCAATTTCTCTTGCCATTTTTTCTTTTTCAATTTCTTCCTCTACTAATTTTTTTTGTAACGTCTCATATCGCTTAAATAAAAGCCAAGAAAAAAATAAAATCATCCAAAAAACACCAATTAGTGTAAACAAGGAGTTCCAATCATTCACCCATTGAACAAATGGCGGCAGCTTTGTTTTAAAATACTTTTCTGCTAAAGAATAGTATTGCTGAGCCGTATATACAGGTCCAAAGAAAAAGAATAATGGAACCGTTGCCAGTAACCGTGTATTAATCTTTACTTTTTTATTAAAGAGTAGTAAGAAAATAGTTATAAATAAAAAATCAAAAAATAGAAAATAAAGTAATGAATTAGCATCAAGTAATCTGTCGAACCAATAGGTGGTTATTTCTGCTTTTAACAAATACATTTGAAAAATCCATGCCCCAGCAACCACATAATTATATACAGTTAAAAATTTATGCCATTTGGGTAAATATGTTTTTGTTCTAAAAAAAGACTGTATGAAAAGCATCAAAAAGAAAAACCAGAGCATTAGTGTAATAAATAAAAGGATAAACGAAGCGTATCCTTGTACACCAAAAAACAAATCAGAAAAAAAACCAAATACCGTATTAAGTGCAAAAAACATCAAAAAAAGAGAGAAATTGAGATATTCTTTCTCTTTAATGGCCCGGTAAAAAGTTAAATTGAAAATGCATGTAATAACTATCAATCCTAATAAAAATGCATTTACAATTATTTCAAAACTAGATTTTCCTGTGAATGTATTTTTTAAGTCAAACTTTTTTTCAAAAGAGGCTTTTATTAAATAAACCGAAATTTTTTGAGGAATAATATATCTAAACAAGTTGTGTCTTCTAATAAATATTGAAATTTCTTGGTTTGGATTTAATACAATACTAACTGTATTCAAATATTTATATCCATCTCTTGATAACTTGTTTCGATTCCAGCCGGTCTCTAAATGCTTCCATTGTTTAGATGAGTCGGAATAATAAATATCTGCCTCCGACGCTTCTGCTGCAATGCCTATTTCAATATCTTTTTGTAAAGTATTCTTTATTTTGAATTTAAACCAATAGGTTTTTACAGAAAAATCAAATTGCTGGGCTGTATCAAATTGGCGAAATCTATTGGCAAATACGGGACTAGAAACCACTTCAAATTTGGTATTTGTAGCGCTATCATCCCATACTCGCCAGTATTTTCGTTCTAGTTGAATTTCTGCGGCCGTATCTGTTTTTATCAAATACGTTTCAGGAATAGCCGTCTGCGCATTTGCTTTATTAAAAAAACATAATACCCAAGCAGTTAGTAGGAGGCAATAAAAATATTTCCGCATCGAAGCGCATTTATTACTCCTTCAAGTTAAGCAATAAATTAATTATTAAGTTATTGGGATATTGATTCTTTGCGTCTTAGCGCCAGGCACTTAGCCAAAGCCCGACTTTTCGACTTCCGGTCTACGGACTATTTTTCTTTAATCTCTCATCAAACAACTTCAAAATCCTTTTATATTCATCCGTCCAGCTACTGGGTTCTACAAAACCATGATCTTCTACCGGATACACGGCTAATTCCCAATTATCTTTTCCTAACTCAATCAATTTTTGGGAAAGCCTAACCACATCTTGGAAATGAACATTCACATCTACCATGCCATGGCACATCAATAAATAGTTTTTGAGTCCACCCGCAAAATTGATAGGCGATGATTTAGCGTAGGCAATACTATCATTTACGGGCTCATTTAAAATATTAGCCGTATACCCATGGTTATAATGTGCCCAATCAGTAACCGGCCTCAAGGCAGCACCGGCTTTAAACACATCGGGTGTGGTGAATAGTGCCATAAGTGTAATAAAACCGCCATAACTTCCGCCATATAAACCAATACGGGCCGGGTCTATACCATAATTCTTTACTAAATAATCTGCGGCATCCACATGATCCGTTAAATCCTTCCCTCCCATATGTCTGTAAATACCCGTACGCCAATCTCTACCATAACCACTACTTGCACGGTAGTCGATATCAACCACTGTATATCCTTTATCTGCCAATAAATTATTGAACATATACTCGCGGAAATAACTACTCCACCAATAATGTACATTCTGCAAATAACCGGCACCGTGTACAAAAAATACGGCAGCTCCATTTTTCTTATCTGCAGCAGGTTCATAAATACGCGCATAAATAGTGGCACCATCACGTGCAGGAATACCTACTACCTTGGCTTCTTTCCAGGGGTACGCTTTAAACTCCTCACTCATAGCCATAGTTGTAACCTGTTGCGGCTTTTTACCCGGGGCGTTTTCTTGGATATATAATTCCCATGGTTTGTTGATATAGGAATATCTATACGCAATCCATTTTTCATCACCACTCATCGATACCTCATAACCCCCGTCCATACTAGTGATGCGTTCTTTAGCACTACCATCCAGCTTCATTCTATACCAATGCTGTTTACCGGGGTGCGTTTCATTGGTGAGTAAATACCAATACTGTTTGTTTTTGCTTAACGCAAGATCCTGCACTTCGTAGTTACCGCTAGTAAGTGCTTTTTTAGTGTTTGTGTTGATATCGTACACATATAGATGAGAATAGCCGGTGGCTTCGCTTTGAAAATAAAAACTGGTATTATTTATCCATCCAATTTTGGCACCAAAAGCACCAACTCCCGGTCCGCCAATCCAAGCATTATCGCGTTGACGATCGAGCAATATTAATTTTCCGGAAGCAGCATCCAGCTGCATGATCCATCGATCTTTATTATCCTGCGACCGAATATCAACAATGGCAAAAGTTCCTGCATCATTCCAATATGGCCCGTTGATGTTTACTCCGCGAACAGGCGCTTTTTTTCCTTCATATTTTTTAGGATAGTCCTTTGCATAATCCGGCAAATCAGTAATACCGGGTACCGAATCAACGGTCACTAATATCAATGTATCTTTTTGTTTGTCCCATACATAGAAATCAGATTTACCCAAAGGATTCCCCACTTTCGTTCTACCGGGAATATCAGTAGTATATCCACTCTCTGTTACATAATCAGGAACAATAGTGTTTTTACCTGAAGTTGATGGTGGTTGAAATAACCGATAGGTTATAAAGCGTGCATCCGGACTAATCTGCAAGCCTTGTAGAATTTTTTCTCCAATACCAATTGTTCTGAGCGTATCATTATACTTAGGCGCTGTTTTATTAAAAGCATCGCGTTTTTCTCTTTTATCTTTTCTTTCTTTTAATACCTGAAAAATGGAAAGCTGTTGCTGTTGAAGCCATCCATCTTGTGTTTGTGTAGAAGCAGTATTCGCTCCTCCTGCAGTAGGGGCTCCGGGCGGGCGTTGAAAATTACCACCGCTACCTCCTCTGCCACCGGCAAACGCAGTAGCAGCAACCGTTTCAGCACTACGTGTAATATTGGTGAGTTGAAGGGTAATACCTGTTTTTGTATGCCATCCGAATAGATTATTATTTTTTGAATACGCTATCCACTCATCATTCATGATAAACTTAGGCGATGATTCAAACTCTTCTGTTTGTGTAATGCGTAGTGTTTTGTTGGTTTTGATGTCAACCCAATACAAATCGCCACGAAACACATATGCCATTTGTGTTCCGGCAACATTATATACACCATTATTGATGGCGTTTATTTTAGCAATATCCCAAGGGTTTGCTTTTTGTGGCGCCGTTGCACCCACCGTATAATTGTACAATGAATCTGAAATATTTTTTTGCGGATTCCAATTAAAGAAAACCGTTTTATTGTCGCTGCTCCAAAATACATTTGATGGAGAAGTGCCCATCCAGCGCGTGTCGGCCATAATTTTTTCAACCGTAAGTTGGGCATGCGTAGTTACTACAACCAACAAAGTAATAGCAAGCAATATCTTTTTCATAGCAGTTATTTGAGCTATAAATCTATTGCAAAGCGCCGACTATAAAAAAGAACTGCTTGCTATTTATATGAACGGGTGAAAACGCTGTTACCTATAACTTAAACCCAACAGAAACAAAAAAGGTTCTTCCGTCTGCCGGCATTGCACCCGGACCGGGATAACCCCCTGCTCTTCTGGTAAAATATCGTGCATCAAAAACATTGTTTAATCCGGCTTTTATATTCAGCTGTTTTGAAAACTTATAGGTTGCTGTAAGGTCGGTAACCGAATAAGAGGGAATGAGCCCGGTATTTCCATTAGAAGATGCAGCAACTGTGTTATTTGCATCGCTAAATGTTTCTCCTACATAACTGAGTTGTGCTGTAAGCAAGAGCCCTTTGTATCCAGCTGTTATGCCGCCTCTAAAAATAGTTTCGGGCGCATTTTCCACACGCTTATCTTTTGTGTTAGCATCTTTATGATTGCCGCTGTATCTGGCATCCGTATAAGCATAAGAACCAAAAATAATAAGGTCTGTGTTCGCGCTTCGCGTAAATACCTTAATAGGATTGAATTCTACATAACCTTCAAAGCCTTTACTGGTGCTGGCTCCCACATTCGTAATGAGCCGATAGTTTGTACCTGTTGGCGTGATAGTACCCACCCTGTTATTATATTGTAAGTAAAACAAACTAAGATCAAATTGAATAATATTATACAGCTTCCCTCTATATCCCAGGTCTATATTATATCCTTTTGCATCTTTCAAATCCGGATCAACCACATCGGTGGTAGGTGGAGCTTGAAGGTTCGCAAATTGTATGGGTCTATATGCTTGTGAAATATTTCCATATAATTCGGTGAACTTATTAAAATGATATTCTGCCCCAATTCCTCCTAACAAAAAGCTTCTGCTTCTTGTGATATCTTGTAAAATTATTTCTGCGCCGCTCTGTGTAAAGCCATTTCTACCTGCAGCCGATCCTTCCAGCCATTCATATCGAACACCCGGAATAACCAAGAGCCGATCATTTATACGCAATATTGTTTCTGCAAAAGCAGCCGCATTCTTTGAGTTGAATCTAATATCCCTTGGGTAAGGATCTGATACGGTTACATCATAATTGGTACCGGTAGTTCCTTTTCCATCGGCTTGCCGGGTAGTGGTACCCGTATATAATCGAATACCGGCAGATAGGTTATTATTCATTTTGCCTAATCTATAATTAGTAATAATCCTACTTTCGAATCCATAGTTTCTATATTGATCGAGGTTAACAACGCGGTTATTATAGGTTAAGGTAGCAGGATTGATACTGTCTTTGGTTGTTATCGATTGTAGAAAACCAACGCTGTTTCTATCGCCAATAGTACCAAATAATTTGGTGTTGATTCTTGTGTTTTCGTTGATTTGATAGTTAGCAATAAGTGCCGGTGTGGTCCAGGTAATATCAAACCAATTTCTACTTCTAAAACTTTGTTGCGCATTTTCTTGTATTTGTGCATCCGTTAAGCCTCCGGGTTGCTGGCTGTGCATATTGGAGCGCATGATTTCTGCCGTTACAGAAAACTTACGACTAAAGGCATAGGTAACCGTTGCAAATCCTGCATTTGTATAATAGCGACTATTTTCTCTCCAGCCATTTCCATTTCTATGATCAAAGAAAGAATAATAATTTAGTTTTCCTTTTTTACCGCCGATAGCGTTATAGCTATTAAATAGTGCATTACTGCCAATTGTTTGCTGTGTTTCTATTTCAATCTCTTTATTAATATCACTGCCATTACGCAAAATATAATTTACTAATCCGCCAAATTGTGGACCATATTGCAACGCTCCTTGTCCGCGTACAATTTCAATTCTTTGTACTGCTTGCAATTGCGGATTATAGTAAGCTTCCGGATAACCAAATGGATCTGCTGCAATATCATATCCATTTTGTCGCACATTAAATTCCCAGCTTCTGTTAGGACTCAAGCCGCGCGCAGCTATACCAATTTGAATACCACTAGGATCGCTTTCCCAAATATGTATACCGGGAACTTTCGCCAATACTTGTCGCATGTTGTTGGTTACTACATTCCCCTGTACATTATCTAATACAATCAGTGCATTTTTTTTGCCTGCATAAATATTGGTACCAACAATCTGGGGCATTTGTTGATAATCACTTTTGCTGTTTTTTCCTACTACTGTAATATCAGGTAAATAAGAAGTAACGGCTGTGTCGCCGAAAAGAGTTTTAGTTTTTGTTTGTGCCTGTGTTGTACCCAACACCAGTAAGCTGATAATGGTAATTATTTTTTTTGTTTCCATGTGAATGTTTGAGGCTGCAAATTGCTTTGCATAAGCGCATTATCTCTTACGCAAATGGAAATTGCATTTATACATTCAGGAAAAATATATCGAGTAGTAAATTTTATTTATAATAATTATTCTCTTCGATATACGCTCTAACCTTATCGGGTACTAAATAGCGAATGGTTTTACCCGCTTTAAGTGTTTCTCTTATATAGGTTGCCGATATAATGAGTTGTGGAGCGTCTAACAGGTTGAGTTTTGTACCGTGTGTTTCTATAATCGGAAAACCGGGGCGAGTATATACAATGAAGGAATAAGATGAAATAAGAATATCAGCATTTTTCCATTTGGGTAAGTTTTGAAAACCATCACTTCCCATCAATATAGCAAACTCGTGTTGCGGATATTTTTCTGTTAAATATGCCAATGTATCTATTGTATAAGATGGCCGAGGTAATTTGAATTCAATATCTGATACTTTTAATCTTGGATCATCTTCAACCGCTAATCGAACTAAATGCAGCCTATCGTATTCATTCAGCAAACTGGTTTCTGCTTTAAAGGGGTTTTGGGGAGAAACAATGAACCAAACCTGTGCATAATCGGTATAGTTGGCCACATGGGAAGCAATGATTAAATGGCCTGAATGAATGGGATTAAAGGAGCCAAAATATAGCGCAATTTTCATCTAAAATGTTGGTAGTCAATTATTTATGAATTTTCCGGCTCAATAAAGATACTATTTGCCTCGCTTAATCGCAAGCTAAGCGTATAACCCGATACGGATATTGAGATGGGATCGCCAAGTGGGGCAATCTGTTCTACTTTAACACATTCTCCCGGTATACAGCCCATTTCCATGAGCTTTATAAAGATCTCATCTTTTTCAAAAGAATTGATAATTCCTTGTTCTCCGGCTTCTAATTCAGACAATCGCTTCATTGGTTCTGTTAATTCTGCAAAGGTAAACAGCGACGCATTGGTTTTGTTACGAATTTTGGAGTAATCATGCGAAACAAACAGGTTTATTTTCATTATGCCGATGCAAAGCCGCTTTTCTCTAATAAGCGATTATTGCAGGGTTTTATTCCGATCATTTTTAAAAAAGAAGGTAAAAAACTAGAAAGTCTTTCTTTCATCTTTTGTTCCGATAGCTACTTGTTGAAAATCAATAAACAATTTTTAAACCACGATTATTATACGGATATTATCAGTTTCGATTTATCGGAACCCAAGTCGGCATTGATTTCCGGAGAAATATATATCAGTGTAGAGAGGGTTAAGGAAAATGCTAAAGACATGAGGATTTCTTTTGAAGAAGAAATGAAAAGGGTGCTTTTCCACGGAACCCTTCACTTATGCGGATATCGCGATAAGAAAAAAGCTGATGTACAACAGATGCGGGCTAAAGAGGATGAATATTTAAAATTATTTGAAAAATATATAGGTTAATGCTATTGCGAATTAGTAAACTTCTATTTTTTATTTTTTTTCTGCACTCTTTTGCCAACTCTCAGGAAATTGGTTCGGTAGACTTCGAGGATCGTCCTTTTCAATTACAAATTAAAAAAAGAGCCTTTATCTTAGAAAGCTTACAAGATTATGAGGCCTATAAAATTGCTTTACCGGAAGAAAAGGAATTTATTTACTGGACCAATCACGCCCGTTTATTTCCACAAAGTTTTAGAGATAGTATACTAATACCTTTTTTGGAACTACAGCCTAAACTGAAAGGATCTTATGCTAACTCCCTTTTAAAAGATTTGGTCAACCAAACGCCCCTACCTCTTTTAGAACCCAATACCTTATTAACAGAAGCCGCAAGGGCACATGCCACCGACTTAGCAAGACTCAAGAACGGAACTATCAGTCACAAATCTTCAAGCGGACAAAGCTTTTCCAGTAGAATGAAAAGCAAGGGAATAAAATATTGTTATGCTGAGAATATAGCCGAATCACCCCAAAATAGCTTGGTAGCTCTTTTATTATTATATCTGGATATAAATGTACCTGATCTTGGTCACCGTTTTAATCTTTTCAATCCTAGTTATACCCAAATGGGGGTGGGGGTATCTAAGCGAACCAACCGGCAATTAGTAGTTGTACAGGATTTTGCATGTACGCAATAAATGTTCCACGTATCACCTTTTGTTCCACCCCGGAACAATTTAGAATGTTCCACGAATCACCTTAGACTTTTTGGGCAGGTCTTTTCTTACCTTCAAACCGATCTTTTCAGTGCCAAAACCGAGCTTAAAAACAAACAAATTATCCTCTCCTTGGCGTCTTAGCGATTCTCTTTTTTGATTGTAGCAGAAATAAACGCGAAGGTGCTAAGACGCAAATAAGAACCAATCCCGAATTCTCGGATTTGCTCCAAATACAAGGAACTAGCAACTCCACCCTATAACCTATAGCTTATACCCTATGCCTTATGGCTTACCCCTTATACCATACCCCTTATACCATACCCCTTTCACCTTACCCCATACCCCCTATCTTTGCACTATGTTCCCTAATTATGATGTAATTGTAGTTGGCGCCGGTCATGCCGGATGTGAAGCTGCTGCAGCGGCAGCAAATCTTGGCAGTAAAGTATTGCTGATTACCATGAACATGCAAACTATTGCCCAAATGAGCTGCAACCCGGCAATGGGAGGCATAGCAAAAGGACAAATTGTACGTGAGATAGACGCCATGGGTGGGTATAGCGGTATAGTTACCGACTTGAGCACGATCCAATTTAGAATGTTGAATAGGAGTAAGGGGCCGGCAATGTGGAGCCCCCGTGCCCAAAACGATCGTATGCTCTTTGCGGCAAAGTGGCGCGAAATGCTCGAACAAACACCCAATGTAGATTTCTATCAGGATATGGTGCAATCTATCATCATTAAAAATGGGAAAGCTTGTGGTGTAATTACTGGTCTGGGACATGAAATAAAATCTGGTGCCGTTGTTGTAACTAGTGGCACTTTTTTAAACGGTGTTATACATATTGGCGAAAAGAAATTTGGCGGGGGAAGGGTAGCAGAAAAAGCCGCTACCGGAATTACTGAACAGCTTGTGGCTTATGGCTTTGAAAGCGATAGATTAAAAACCGGAACGCCCCCCAGAGTAGATGGCAGAAGCTTGGATTATAGCAAAATGGAAGAACAAAAAGGGGACGAACATATTGTAGGTTTTTCTTATATGAATGTGCCCTTGGTAAAGCCCGAAAACCAAAGAAGTTGTTTTATTACTTATACGAATACTATCGTTCACGATTTGTTGAAAACCGGCTTCGATAGAAGTCCCATGTACCAAGGAAGAATTGAAGGCGTTGGTCCGAGATATTGTCCAAGTATAGAAGATAAAATTAGCCGATTCGCAGATAGAGATCGTCACCAATTATTTGTAGAACCGGAAGGCTGGAATACGGTTGAAATATATGTAAATGGCTTCTCCACTTCTTTACCCGAAGAAGTGCAAAACGAAGCTCTGAGGCAAGTTCCGGGATTTGAGAATGTAAGGATTTTTCGTCCGGGCTACGCCATTGAGTACGACTACTTTATGCCAACGCAATTAACACATGCACTAGAAACTAAATTAGTAAGTCACTTATTTTTTGCGGGACAAATAAACGGAACCACAGGCTATGAAGAAGCGGCTTGTCAAGGTTTAATCGCAGGAATCAATGCGCATCAAAAAGTTGCTCATAAAGAACCGTTTGTGCTAAAAAGAAGCGAGGCTTATATGGGTGTGCTAGTAGATGATTTAATTAATAAAGGTACCGATGAGCCATATAGAATGTTCACCAGTAGAGCAGAATTTAGAACATTGCTTCGCCAAGATAATGCCGACCTTAGATTAACCAAAAAAAGTTATGATCTTGGATTAGCCAGTAAGGAGAGAATAGATCAGGTAGAAAGAAAAACTCAGGAAGTGGCTATGGTAAAAAATATTCTGATAGAATCCAGCATCGACCCGGAAGATATTAACTCCTATTTTGAAACGATACAATCAGCCGCCCTAACAGAAAAGCAAAAAGCTGCAAAAATTATACTTCGTCCGAATGTGAGCTTAACAGCGCTAAAAGACGCCATACCATCTTTGGCAGAAAAGCTTAATAATATTCCTTCGGAAAGTATTGAACAGGCCGAAATTCAAATTAAATATGAGCGCTATATAGAAAAGGAGTATCAACTCGTTGAAAAGATGAGTGAGTTAGAGCACATGCGCATTCCGGCCAACTTTGATTACAAAAAACTATCTGCATTATCTAATGAGGCTGTTCAAAAGCTGAGTAAAATAAAACCCGAAACGCTGGGTCAGGCAAGTAGAATAAGCGGTGTTAATCCAAGTGACGTGCAAATATTAATGGTATACATGGGAAGATAACTTATATCCGAAACTCCTACAACATTGTTAGACTTTTAAGGTCATTTCTCCCTGTTTCATCCATTCATCACTTAATTAGCAAATTATTTCTGCCTGCAGATAGTTCTCTGTAGCTTTAGAAACTCTTCCTAAACCAAAACATATGAGAAAATTTAAGCTGTTGTTTTCGGGCTTGTTATTAGCAACCATGCTACAAGCTCAGGAAACCTTTCCTGTAAATGGGGTAGCCGATAAGCGAGATGGTTACTACGCATTTACAAATGCCACTATTGTAAAAGATGCTCAAACCACATTACAAAATGCTACACTTATTATTAAGGATGGCAAAATCGTTAGTGTAGGTACAGGAATTAGCGTTCCTAAAGAAGCGGTAGTGGTAGATTGTAAAGACAAATTTATTTATCCTTCATTCATTGATATCTATACCGATTATGGTATGCCACAGCCGCAACGTCAAGCGGGTGGTCAGGGCGCAGGCGGCGGACAGCCCAACCTGGCTCAGCTCGCCGCTGCGTTTGGGCTAGGTGGCCCACAGGCCGCACCGGCGCAGAAAGGAGTAATGGGTTGGAACCCGGCCATTAAACCGGAGGTCGACGCCATTCGGTTATTTGGCGTAGATGATGCCAGAGCTAAGCCACTTAGAGAGGCAGGATTTGGAACCGTACTTACACATCAAAAAGATGGTATCGTAAGAGGTACGGGTGCATTAGTAACGCTGGCAAATGAAAAAGACAATTTAGTAATTGTAAAAGAAAAAGCTAGCGCTAACCTATCCTTTAACAAAGGAACTTCTACGGTTGCTTACCCCGCTTCCATGATGGGCAATATTGCCTTGCTTAGACAAACATATTATGATGCATCATGGTATAAATCAAACCCTGAGGATGCTAAAAAAGAAGGTGTAAATCTGAGTTTAAAAAATTTCAACGATAATCAATCGCTCCCACAAATTTTTGATACACAAGATCGTGGGATTGATTTATGGAATGTAATGCGGGCAGATAGAATAGGCGATGAATTTGGTGTGCAATATATTATTAAGGCAACCGGTAGAGAATACCAGCGCATTAAAGAAGTAGCTGCCACAAAAGCGCCGCTTATTGTTTCAGTAAACTTTCCGCAAGCACAAGACGTAGAGGACCCTAACGATGCCAGACTTGTTTCGTTAGCAGATATGAAGGCCTGGGAATTAGCGCCTACAAATCCGGCTGCTATCGAAAAAGCAGGAATTCCTTTTTGCTTAACTGCGGCTGATTTGCGCGACCCAAAAACATTTTTAGCAGCAGTAAGAAAAGCTATTGAATATGGCCTAACAGAAAAGGGGGCAATGGAAGCGCTCACAAAAAATCCGGCAACCTGGTTAGGGGTTTATGATAAAGTAGGAAGTATTGAAGCGGGTAAAATTGCCAATTTCGTAATCACTACCGCTCCCGTTTTTTCAGAAAAAGCAACCATTTTACACAACTGGGTAAATGGAGAGAAATATGCCGTTAAAGAAGATGCTTGGTCTTCTATTGCCGGCACTTATAATTTAGTAGTAAACACTCCTGCGGGTTCACAAGCTTTTACACTCGATGTAAAGTCAAATAGCAGCGCCTCTCTCCTTACAGGGAAAGATACCCTAACTCCTCGCTTTAGTTACGATGGCAAAACCGTGAAAATTGGTTATTCGCCTAGCATGCGCGCTAGAAGAAGTGGGGGCATGCCAAATATGGCAAATATGCAAGCTATGATGGGAGGGGCAGGAGCCGCTTCATTACCGGCTAATGCAACCAAACTAAGTGGTTTTAATAATGGTAGTATTTGGAATGGAACCGGCGTAGATTCATCAGGTAACATGCTTACCTGGAGCGCAACACCTATTTCTTTAACCGTAGCTAAAGCAGATAGTATAAAGGCAAAACCAGTACCAAAAGTAAATGGTACATTATATCCATTCACTGCATTTGGAAATAGTGATAGCACTTTGCCAAAACAAGAAACCGTTCTTTTTAAAAATGCAACGGTATGGACCAGCGATAAAGAAGGAAAATTAGAAGGAGCAGATGTGTTAGTGAAAAATGGAAAGATTGCAAAAGTTGGTAAAAATCTAAGTGACGCCGGCGCACGTATCATTGATGCAACAGGCAAACATTTAACAGCGGGTATTATTGACGAGCACTCACATATTGCTTCGGCTTCTACTAATGAAGGCGGGCAATCAGTAACATCTGAAGTACGTATTAAAGACAACTTGGATCCAGATGATATTAATATCTATCGTCAACTTAGCGGCGGGGTTACAACCTCTCATATTTTACACGGCTCTGCGAATACCATTGGCGGACAAACACAGTTAATTAAACTTCGCTGGGGAGCTGATGATGAAGGGTTGATGTTTAAAAACTGGGATCCTTTTATCAAGTTTGCTTTAGGCGAAAATGTAAAACGTTCCTCGTCTACACAAGGTAATACCAGATTTCCCGATACAAGAATGGGTGTTGAACAAGTGTTGATCGATGCTTTCACAAGAGCTAAAGCATATGATACAGAATGGAAAGAAGCTGAAGCTAATAATAAAAAGAAAGGCGCAACCCCTGTTGTTGTGAGAAGAGATCTTGAATTAGATGCGTTAGCAGAAATTATCAATAAGAAAAGATTTATTACTTGCCACAGTTATGTTGCCAGCGAAATCATAGGAACCATGCGGGTTGCAGAGCGTTTTGGTTTCCGAATCAATACTTTTACCCATATTTTAGAGGGCTATAAAGTAGCCGATAAAATGAAAGAACATGGGGCTAATGCATCTACGTTCTCAGATTGGTGGGCTTATAAAAATGAAGTGCAAGACGCCATTCCTTATAATGCAGCCATCATGCAAAAAGTGGGATTAAATGTTGCCATCAATTCAGATGATGCAGAAATGGCACGCCGCCTAAATCAGGAAGCAGCCAAGAGTGTAAAATATGGCGGTATCAGTGAAGAAGATGCCCTTAAAATGGTTACTATCAACCCCGCTAAAATGCTACACGTAGATGATAGGGTTGGTAGCATTAAAGAAGGTAAAGATGCAGATCTTGTTTTGTGGAGCGATCATCCGCTAAGCATTTATGCCAAATCCTTATACACTATGGTGGATGGAACTATTTACTTCGATCGTGAAAAAGATGCTGAAATGCGCAAACAAGTAAAAGCAGAAAGAACAAGGTTGATTGGAAAACTGATTGGTGAAAAAAGATCCGGCTCACCTGTTATGCCATTTACTCCAAGCTATAAATATATCAGTACCTGTTTAGATCATGGTCATAAACTGGGCATGTTGGAAGTAGATTTGGAAGATGTTATACTAAATTCTGATAACCACTAAAATTTATAATCATGAAAAAATCAATTCACATACTAAGTGGTTTATTACTGTTAGCAACTGCTATTTCAGCACAAGAAACAGTATATCCTGCCAAAGCGCAGAAAGGCTTAGCGTTCGTTAAAAACGGTACTGTACACGTAGGTAACGGAACAGTTATTGAGAATGCTATCGTAAAAATACAAAATGGAAAAATTGAAGAAGTGGGCACCAACATTGCTATACCCGCAGATAATGTAGCAGTATATGATGCCAAGGGTAAACATATTTATCCGGGATTAATTTTACCGGCCTCCACCCTAGGGTTACAAGAAATCAGTGGTATACGTTCATCTTCAGATTTTCAAGAAATTGGAGAAGTGAATCCGAGCGTACGCTCCATTGTTGCTTATAACGCCGATTCAAAAATTACTAATACACTTCGCTCTAATGGTATTCTACTTGCACATACTGCTCCCGTAGGATCCTTGGTTGGCGGCACTTCCAGCATTGTTCAACTAGATGCCTGGAATTGGGAGGATGCGGCATATCGTTTAGATATGGGTATGAATTTGTATATGCCGAGCTTATTGGGCAGACCCGGAGGAAGATTTGGAGCCTTATTTGCACAGTTCTTTACACAACAAGGAGATCCAACAAAAGAAGCACTGGAAAAACTAGAAGCAGTTAAAACTTTTTTCCGTGAGGCGAAAGCTTATACTCAAACAGAACAAAAGGTTCCTAATTTAAAATTTGAAGCCGCAAAACCTTTGTTTACAAAAAAACAAAAACTCTTTGTACACTGCAACCAAGTAAAGCAGATGCTCTTAGCTATCGACTTTGCAAAAGAATTTGGATTCGATGTTGTTTTGGTGGGCGCATCTGAAAGTTGGCAAATCGCAGATTTACTGAAGCAAAATAATATTGGCGTTATTCTTACGCAATCCCACAACCTACCTACCCTTGACGACGACGATGTAGATCAGCCATATAAAGCTGCAGCCGCGCTACAAAAAGCGGGCGTTAGTTTTTGCATCAATGATGATGATCCACAAAATAGAGGTAGAAATTTAGCATTTAATGCGGGTACTGCTGTTGCTTACGGTCTTACTAAAGAAGAAGGCCTCACGGCCATTACACTTGGTGCCGCAAAAGTATTAGGAATTGATGATGTAACCGGTTCTATAGAAAAAGGTAAGGACGCGAATATTGTTATTAGTACTGGAGATATTTTAGATATGAAGAGCAGTGTCATTACCGATGCTTTTATACAGGGAAGAAAAATTGTGTTAGACGATAAACACAAACAACTATATGAAAGATATAAGGCTAAATACAACATAAAATAATTAAATACTGTTTTGTAAGAAACCCTTCTAAAAATTTAGAAGGGTTTCTTTTTTTAGCTGCCATAGTATTCCTTTAACAAATATTTTTAAAATAATATTCCATCATTTTTCCGTTGAGCACCTCTTACTGCCGATTATAAAGCTTTAACGTTTTTCGCATTGTGTTCTTGTAACATTTTTACAAGCGCAACGATTAAGTATAAAGAGTCCTTTAAAAAAATCGGAATGAAACTGCTTACAACATTTTTATACATTATATTATTTGTTTCGGAAATACATGCACAACATGATTCTCTTCAACATAAAAAGCTGTTTGCTACACGCACAACAGGAAAGATCAAAATAGATGGCGTACTAAATGATGAGGCTTGGAAATCGGCTCCTATCGCAACAGATTTTGTAGAATGGAGGCCGTCGTTCGGCTTAAAGGAGGATCCCGCCAATAAAACAGAAATCCGAATTTTGTATGACAATGACGCTATTTACATTTCAGGGTATGTTCACGAAGCCAGTATTGATAGTATTACAAAAGAGCTTGTAGGTCGTGATGTGGTTGGCGTGAACGATTTTGTGGGAATTATCTTTGATACCTATCATGATAAAATAAACGGATTTGGTTATTACGTAACACCACTGGGCGAACAATTTGATGCCAAATATTCTTCTGATGGAGAAGACGGAAGCTGGAATAGTGTGTATGAAACCAACTCTAAAATTGTAAACGACGGCTGGGTTTTTGAAATGCGCATACCATATGCTGCCATTCGTTTTGGAAACAAAAAAGTTCAAGATTGGGGAATTAATATTACCAGACGGCGCAATAAAAGTGGAAAGCAATTAATGTGGAATCCGGTTGATCCCAAAATCGGAGGGAATTTTTTAGCGCAATTCGGAACCTGGAGCGGGGTACAAGATATTAAAGCGCCTATTCGCCTGTCCTTCTCACCTTACCTTTCTACCTACGCCAATCATTATCCCTATAATACGCCAGGTATAAACAATACAAAAACCTCTATAAATGGGGGAGTAGATGTAAAATATGGAATTAACCAAGCGTTTACATTGGATATGACCTTGATACCGGATTTTGGTCAGGTTCAAAGCGATAACCAGGTTTTAAATTTAACCCCTTTTGAAGTTCGCTATAACGAAAACAGAAGTTTTTTTACAGAAGGCACTGAATTGTTTGGAAAAGGAAATCTATTTTACAGCAGGCGCATTGGCGGTCAACCACTACACTACGGCGAGGTACAATCACAATTACTCCCGGGCGAAACAATTGCTAAAAACCCCTCCGAAACAAAACTCATCAATGCAAGCAAAATTAGTGGTAGAACTCAATCAGGTTTAGGGATTGGTTTCTTCAATGCGGTTATCAGTCCCCAATATGCTATTATAGAAAAAGATGGCAAAGAGAGTAGAAGAATTGAAACAAACCCCCTCACTAACTATAATATTCTCGTATTGGATCAAACCTTAAAAAATAATTCTAGCGTATCCCTTATCAACACGAATGTTACCCGCGCCGGCGCAGCTTACGATGCTAATGTAACAGCAGGTTTATGGGATCTTTATTCGAAAGGAAATAAATGGAATTTTTCCGGTAAAACAGCAGTTAGTCAATTACTAGGGTATAATGGTCCGGGGCAAAATGAAAACGGTTATGCGCATAGCCTTTCATTCGCAAAGAGAAGTGGCCGTTTTAATTTTGAGATTTCGCAAGACTTTGCCGACCATAAATATAACCATAACGATTTGGGTTATTTTACGAATAACAACTATATGGATAATTATTTTTGGATGGGCTATCGTTGGTTAGAACCCAAGAAATGGTATAACAGAATAAATGTAAATATAAATGGGGGTGTTTCTATGCGATATAAGCCCTGGGATTTTCAAAATAGTTGGATGAATGCAAATGTTAATGGACAATTCAAAAACTTATGGTGGGCGGGTGTGAATCTTAATGCAAATGCTTTTGAGAATAATGATTTTTATGAGCCGCGCGTAGAGGGAAAAGTATTTCGGCGACCCGCTTCTTTAGCGCATGGCTTTTGGGTTGAAACCAACCGTGCTAAAAAATATTCTGCTTCTGTTGAGTTTTTTAATCGATTTAGTAATCGCTATGGAAGCAATGGTCAAGACTATTCTATCCGCAACCAATATCGCTTTAATCAAAAGCTTACATTAAGTATAAATAGCTCTTTACAATTACGTAATAATAATCTTGGCTATGCAACAATGTATAATAACGACAGTATCATATTTGCACTCAGAAAAAGAGTGACGATTGAAAATATTTTTAATGCCAAATATAATTTCAACAATAAAATGGGGATTACTTTTCGGGCCAGGCACTACTGGAGCAGAGTGAACAACAATGCCTTCTTCAGCCTACAGAACGATGGTGGATTAATGCCTATTCCCGGCGGAATTGATAGAGATGTGAATTTTAATGTAAACTATTTTAATATAGATATGGTATATACCTGGCAATTTGCATTGGGTAGCTTTATAAATGTAGTTTGGAAAGATGCCATTAGCACCTTCAATACAGATGTTCAAACCAATTATTTTAAAAACTTTGGAAATACGGTTGAATCTGCCCAACAGAACAGCTTATCGGTTAGGATTATTTATTTCTTAGATTATTTATCCCTTAAAAAGAATCGGCGGACTTAACTAATTGAAAATTTGTTTGTCTATTTGGGTAAATAAAAGCTACCCTTGAAAAATATCTTTACCGCATCGTTTTTATTTATTTTATTCCTCTTAGTATCCGGCAGGTTATGGGCCCAGATTCAAGATACTAGTGCTTCTGCCAAAAAGGAGGTAACTGAAACTAAAAAAAGTTATTTCAAAGCCGGGATAAACTATTTGTCGAATAATGTTTATAACGGAAGAGCCGATTCCATGATAGTGCCATATATCATTCCCTCTATCGGCTATTTTAGCTCATCAGGGTTTTATATCAATACTTCTGCCGGCTACTTAAAAAACGCTGTAGCTAATCGGTTTGATTTCTTTTCTTTAGAGGCGGGTTATGATAAAACCTTATTCAAAAATTTTGATATTTCTGTTTATGCTGCGCGGGATTTTTATAATAAAGAGAGTGTGAATGTTCAGTCGGGCATCAAGGGTAGTGCCAGTGTAACACTGAGTTATACGGTCGGCCCTATTAGCTTACAGGCCGGCCCTAATATGGTTTTTACAACCGGTAATCCCGATATGTTTTTTAATGGCGGGTTTTCTGCCCCAATATATATTGAAGGGGAAGGTGGAAACTGGAGTATTTTACCCGGTGTTAATTGTATTATCGGCTCTCAAAACTATCATGAACAATATGTAAGTGGAAAAACAAAGAAGAGTGGTCGAACGCCATCTTCTTCTATAATAACCACTGTTGAATCATTAAACCCCTCTACTTTAAAACTACAGGTGGTAGAATTCTCCAGCCCGCTGCAATACGAAACAAGCAAATGGAGCTTTACAATCACACCAACATTTGCCTTGCCGTATAGCCCAACTACCTATAAAACAACAACAAAGGTATCCGGAGCAACCGGCCCGGGAGTTGTGAGTTATGAAACAGAACAAATAAGCAATAAATTTTATGTGGAAGTTGGTGTTTTTTATAAGTTTTAAGTCGCGGCATTTATTACCTTAGCCCAATGGCTAAAAAGCTTTTTCTACTCGACGCATTAGCACTCATTTACCGGGCTTACTATGCATTAATTCGCAACCCAAGAATTACTTCTACAGGTATAAACACAAATGCACAATTTGGTTTTACAAACACTTTATTCGATTTAATCAATAAAGAAAAGCCAACACATCTGGCCGTTTGTTTTGATACGCATGCACCCACTGAAAGGCATACCGACTTCACAGACTATAAAGCAAACAGACAGGAAGCTCCGGAAGATCTTTTGGCTTCGCTCCCCGATATCCAACGCATTATACGTGGGTTTAATATTCCGGTAGTAGAAGTAGATGGTTACGAGGCAGACGATATTATTGGTACCCTGGCTTGGCAAGCGTCTGCTGCGGGCTACGAGGTATATATGGTTACACCCGATAAAGATTATGGTCAATTATTGATCAAACCAAATGTATATATCTATAAGCCCCCCTTTCAAGGAAACCCCGAAGAAATTTTAACTGCTGAAAAAGTGTGTGCTAAATGGGATATTCAGCGGGTGGATCAAGTGATTGACATACTGGGGTTAATGGGCGACGCTGTTGATAATATTCCCGGCATACCGGGTGTGGGTGAAAAAACAGCGGCTAAACTATTGAAGGAATATGATACGCTGGAGGGTGTTTTAGCAAATGCAGATAATATTAAAGGGGCATTAGGAGAAAAAATAAGAAACGGTAAAGAGCTGGCTATTATGAGTAAAAAGCTCGCTACTATTATTACCGACGTTCCGGTAGAATTTCATGAAGAGGATTATAAACTGAAAGAATGGAATACACAAGAGCTCACCGAAGTATTTACACAACTGGAATTTAAAACACTGGGTAAGCGCATTTTAGGAGAAACCTATAATGCTTTTCAGTCGGCACCGGAAGGGGTTCAAACAGATTTATTTGGGAATGCAGTAGAGGAGAAATCGGCTCCTAAAAAACAAGTAGTGGAAGATAATGAAGAAGAAAGATCTAGCGGTATCATTGCAGAGAAAAATATTGAGAATACCCCTCATCAATACGAAACTATTATCGGCGAAGACGCCATTCTACAATTAGTTAAAACCTTGTCGGAAGAAGCTGAAATTTGTTTTGATACCGAAACAACAGGTACCGATGCTAATAATGTAGAAATCGTTGGGCTAAGCTTTTCTGCAAAAGAAGGAACCGGGTATTATATTCCCTTTACAGCTAATCAGGATCAAGCAAAAAAACAACTACAGCTATTGATCCCCTTATTTGATAATCCGAAAATTACTTGGGTCGGACAAAATATCAAATACGATCTGCTGGTACTAAAATGGTATGGTATTGAACCCAAAGGTTCTCTTTTCGATACTATGTTGGCACATTATGTGATTGAGCCGGAAGGCAGGCGCAGTATGGATTTGCTGAGTGCTCAATATTTAGGTTATGCGCCCGTGTCTATAGAAACCTTGATTGGAAAGAAGGGAAAAAATCAGGGTAGTATGCGTGATGTAGAAATAGAAAAAATAAAAGAATACGCAGCAGAAGATGCAGATATTACCCTTCAATTAAAAAAGGTATTCGAGCCATTATTAAAAAAGAAAGAGGTTGAAAAAGTATTTACGGAAGTTGAAAACCCGTTGGTTCGGGTACTTACCGATATGGAATTTGAGGGTGTTAAAATTGATGAAAGTTTTTTGAACGACTATAGTAAGGAATTAGAAAAAGAAGCCAATGAGTGCGAACGGAAAGTATATGAAGCGGCGGGGGTGAGGTTTAATTTAGCATCGCCAAAGCAACTGGGTGAAGTGCTATTCGAAAAACTGAAGCTCGACCCGAAAGCAAAAAAAACAAAAACAGGGCAATACGCTACTGGTGAAGATGTGCTGTTAAAGCTCGCCAATCAACACCCCATTGTAGATGATATTTTAGGTTTTAGAGAGTTAACAAAACTAAAATCTACTTATGTGGATGCGCTGCCATTAATGATTAATCCGAAAACGGGAAGAGTACATACCAGCTATGCGCAAGCTGTGGCGGTTACGGGGAGGCTGAGCAGTAATAATCCCAACCTGCAAAATATACCCATACGTACAGCAAGAGGAAGAGAAATAAGAAAGGCTTTTGTTCCTCGAGGGGCCGGCCGGGTGTTACTAAGTGCCGATTATTCACAAATTGAGTTACGCATCGTGGCGGCCATTAGCGGCGATCCGAATATGTGCGATGCTTTTCAACAAAGAAAAGATATTCATACCGCTACAGCGGCCAAAGTATACGGTGTTCCTGAAACAGCAGTAACCAAAGAAATGAGGTATAAAGCTAAGAGTGTAAACTTCGGCATTATATACGGACAGGGCGCTTTCGGGCTTGCAGATAACCTGGGTATTAGCAGAACGGAAGCCAAGGAAATTATCGATAACTATAAAAAAGAGTTTCCGAATATTCAACGCTATATGGATGAACA
Source organism: Sediminibacterium sp. (assembly GCA_017537025.1). GTDB lineage: Bacteria > Bacteroidota > Bacteroidia > Chitinophagales > Chitinophagaceae > Sediminibacterium. The sequence continues at coordinate 764,422 of JAFWCB010000005.1, read as the reverse complement.
AATAAATTTTGCCAAAGAGCATGAATATGTACAAACACTAATGGGGCGAAAGCGTTGGCTCAGAGATATAAATAGTAGTAACTTTACGGTGCGGGGTTATGCCGAAAGAAATGCCATTAACTCACCTATTCAAGGAACTGCGGCAGATATGATTAAAATGGCAATGATTCGGATACATAGAGAAATGAGCGCCGGCAAATGGGAATCTAAAATGATTTTACAAGTACACGATGAATTGGTTTTTGATGCAGTGGAAGGTGAAGCAGAAGCGTTAAAAAAACTGATTGTAAATTGTATGGTTGAAGCGTTGCCCCTGCCAAATAATGTTCCTGTTGAGGCAGAAGTAGGAAGCGGATTAAATTGGTTAGAAGCACACTAAATAAAAATGTATGAACCAGCTTTGGCAAAAAATATTCTTTGCATACAGAAATATTGGCTCTCGCTATTTTTTAATTGCATTAGCCGCTTTTTTAATATTCTATGTATTGTTTAGAAAACAATTGGCTTATAAAAAAATTCAACACAAGTTCCCAAAGAATAACGACTATTTAAGAGAGATTGGTTATTCTGTTATAACCATGTTTATTTTCAGTGCAGTAATTGTATTGTTAAACTGGCCTGGCATTTATGAGCATACAACGCGCTATGAGCATATAAGCGACCGAGGTTGGGTTTATTATTTTGCGTTGTTTCCCGTAATGTTCATTATGCACGATTTGTATTTTTATGTTTCACATCGCATTATGCACAATAAACGTATTTTCAAATATGTACATCTTGTGCACCACCATTCTACAAATCCCTCTCCCTGGGCAGCTTATGCTTTTCATCCTTTAGAGGCTGTTGTGGAAGTGGGAATCACGGTAATTTTTTATTTCACGATTCCTATTCATATTTCTCATTTATTGATCTTCTTCTTATTCTCCATTATTTATAATATTTATGGGCATTTAGGGTACGAGTTATATCCGAATGGGTTTAATAAAACATGGATAGGCAAGTATGTAAACACTTCTACTAATCATAATCAACATCATCAATATTTTAAAGGAAATTACGGTTTGTACACCCTTATATGGGATCGTGTTTTTGGAACCATTCGAAGTGATTATGATGCACGGTTTGAAGACGCTACAACAAGAACGCAACACTTACCGCAAGAGGCACCAGTTATATAATTGTAATCTCCCGCTACCGGTAACGGTAATTTTCTTTTGTTTCCCCATAGCGTTGATGGTAATTTGATTTTCTCCTTTTTGTAACGGCACTCGCACATATTGTATTGTTCCTGGTAACGACTGCCAATTACGCGTATCGGCTTTTTCTGTAGCGGTATTGATCATATTCACTAGAAGCCCCGCGGCCAATCCGGCCGCTTCACCAGATTCCTTTTTCTTATCATTTTTTGCAGCGGCTTTGGCTGCTTCTGCTGCAGCTACTTCAGTTGTTTTTTTAACAATCGCTCGAACCAGTGCTGCAGATACTTCTTTCAACATCCTTTCGCTTAACACAGCCGCCGCTAATTCATTAATATTATGAACTCTTTCGGCGGTATAATTTAGATTACCAACTGTAACTTGTGCAGGAACAAAAGGAATGGGTGTTACATTGTAAACGGGAATAGCAACCGTTATAACCCTGAACTCATGTAGCGGTCGTGGTTGATTCCAGCCGGCATAACCATAATCGAATGGTATATTAATCCCGCCATAGGGCCCGTTGAAGAAAAATGTATTGCCACCCGAATTCGTAAGTGTAAAACGTTGGTCCATTTTTACCGGTGCCATACCTTTCTCTAAAAAAATCACCAGCTCGCCGCCTTCGGCGGCTTCGCTTTTTTCATACTTAATGCCCGTTTTCCTTTCATATAAATTGATCTGATCCGTAAAGCCTACTGCCGCAGCAGTATTATACATATCCTTAACCAACGAGGTTGGTAATGTAACTCCATAATACGATTTTGATTCATTACCCAGAAAAAGATCTACTGCATTTCGATACGATATAAATGCATTATTAGGCTCGCCATTCAACTCATATATCAATCCCTGAACAATTAAAGAAAAAGCATCTTCCTGGTACTTATTTTTACTTCGGGTTTTATCTTCCAGCGCATTATTACTAAGCGTTATTCTTCTGGCTTCTACCCTTGCTCCATCGGGCTCATGTAAATACAAATAATTAAGCGCTTTATAATAATGTATCATAAAGCGCTCAAAGTCTTCTCCCATATAGCTTTGCGTCATCGGATTGAGGAGCCCTCCCGTAACTACATCTCCGGCGCTTTTTCTTTTAGTTTCTATAAAAGCATCCGCCAAATTAAAGAAATGATTACTGCTGTCGTATAAACCCAATAAATGACAAAGCTTTCCTTGCTCCATATAGTATATGAGTTTATTGCGGGGTTGTTGGATAAAACTATTACTCGCTAAATCGCTTTGCGCTTTTATGTAGTTACCCGAGCCAATATGACTATAATAAGAAGCTAGTTTATTATTATAAGTAGCACAGGAAAATAAAAAAGGCAAGAGTAGTAATACCACTCCTGCCCTACCATTCATTTTTTGTTTTCCGTAAAAAAATAGCATGCCACTCACTTAGTTCTTCACGTATTTGGCGATTTTTTTATCGCCTATCCATACAACTTCATTTGTTTCTATATTGGTTAATTCTAAATTAACCTGATAAGTAACTGTTTTCCTCTTTTTAAAAGCATCTACAATAGAGTTGATAGAGCCTTGCAAAATATAATCGGCGCCCCTTTCCATCCCAAATTTCTTGATCGTGCTTTGCGTGGCATTCGTTTGCTGATCTGCTTTTTCAGCACGCAACTCTTCGCGCTTTTTACCACTTTGTACCAATCCTACTTTATCACTTTGAATAAAAGATTTTTCCAAATCATTCATAAAAGTTTCGGCTTCAATATGTTCGTGACTTTTATTGGTGATTAAGCCAACTATTACAACGGGCTTTTTCCCTTTTGTACTAACATGATTCAATATCCATTTTTCACTAAGAATTTGCCGAGTCATCTCTTCGGCTGTTAATCTGCTATCTGTAGCATTCCAACTTCCGCTAATATCGATTTGCTCAGCAGGATCAATTCTGGTTACTTTACGTTGAGCACAGGAAACAAAAACCAAGATTAATAGAAAGCAAAAAATGCGCTGCATTGTTTTCATGAATATGTATTTATTATTATCTATCTAAAATCCGAAATACCAATTGCCGGTTCTAAAACCAATATAAGGCCTCCATCCCCAACTATTCCAACCATTATTATAGGCCCATCCATTGTTATAATATCCCCAATTCGGTCGGTTATTCCAGCCGTTGCTCGTATAGTTTCTCTGCCATCTCGCATTCCTTCGGGCATTTCTTCTTTCCTCCCGGGCCTGGTACCAATCGTAGGCCTTATAAGATTGATCGATAGTTGTGTTTGAAAACTGCAACAGTGAGTCGCGGAATTGGGTGTACTTATGCTGACTAATTAAATAATTAGGGTTTTGATCTGGTAATAATTCTTGGGTTTGAGCGAAACTACCCAAAGCCAAAACCAAGCATGCGCCAATAAGTAGAAATCGTATCATAACATATTTTTTAAATATACCACAAAACAAGTACCAAACTTACTTACGCTTAAAAATAGGTACGGTACTACAAGGCTCGCCATACATAATGCTCTTGGCAACCGCCCTTAATTTATTAGTAATGGAAACATAGGCCTCTTCGGGTATGGGCGTTTCTCCACATCCCTTTACCACCACACGTTTATCTGCGAATTCAGCTGGGTCGATCTTTTCAATGTTATTTAACAATAGTTTATTGCGCAGTTGCTCTTCTGTTCCAAAATGGATAGAAGCTGCAACCGGCTGCAGATTAGAAGCCACCAGCATATTGGCCCACATAGGTATTACCGCATCGGCAGAACACGTAATGGTTACGTGGGCATCAGCAAACGCATTCCAGTCAATAGATTGCAAAGCGGCTCTAAAATCTTTCTCTTTTAAAATCAACCCCATGAATAAATAGTCTTTTAAATCAAAAACCATTATTTTTTCTTTGGGAAGAAAGGTTTCCAAATCAACACTAAGAATACCGCTTTCGGCAACTTTGTTTACGATCGCTTCCATATTACTTGTAAAATTACAATAAAGCCATAAATAGATAGTTTCGATACCCGAAAAACAAAGCCCCTCCGTTTCAGGGAAGGGCTTTCATTTATCTAAGCTTTTGTTATTAGTAAAAATCAGACCGGTAATCTTTGATCGTAGCTGCTTTGCGTAATGCCTCTAAACTACGGTATACCCCCATTTTACGGCTTTGCAACAATCCTTGCTTGGCCGCTTCGGGTCCGGCTAAATCGGCTTTAGCACCGGTTGATGCCGTTTTTATAACAAATACACCGCTGTTGCCATCAATGGCCGGGGAAATTTTTGAAGCAATGCTTTTATTGAACGCCGCCCCAACTACCTTTGGCTCACTACCGACACCAGCGATAAAAGAAGCCCCAAAGCTTAAACTATCTGCTCTTAAAACCGGAGAGCCTGCATTCTTAGCAATCTCTTCCAAACTATTTCCCTTTATTTTAGTATCGATAATTTGTTTTGCCTTTTTCTCATTCCGAATAATTCCCTCTACAACAGGGCGTGCTTCATTAACTCCCATTAAACCCGCTTTATTAACAGCCGTAATAAGCGCAACAACATACATATCATTGATTGAGGTAGGATCAGAAACATCTCCCGCTTTCCCTTCATACACCCAACGAACCAGCGATCTGCTTTGGCCTAAACTGGCAATCGTAAAATCATTGGCTTTGATTTCACCCGAAACCAAAATTTGTTTGTTTTGCTTAGCTGCATTCTCATTGAAAGATTTTGCAGACTTGCTTTCGGCGGCAAACTTAGCTGCAGCGGTGCTTGCGGCATTATCCGTTTCGTTACTTGCTACAATTTGTTTTGCCAAATAGGCTACTTTATATGCCGGATTGATATTTTTTTGACCGAGTACTTCTATATAATGATAACCATATTCTGTTTTCACAACTCCCTTACTTCCAACAGGTTTATCGAACGCATAATCATTAAAAGCTCCCACCATTTGTCCTTGCGGAAAAAATTCTATCACACCACCTTTTGCCTTGCTTCCGGGATCATCTGAATATTTAGTGGCCAAGCTTGCAAAATCGGCGCCGGCTTTAACAGCCGTTTCAATACTATCTATTAGTTTTTTACCTACGGAATCGGGTTTTATTTCTTGTCCGGTTTGTGGATTAGAAGTAGCTACTAAAATATGACGCACTTTGGCGCTATCGGGCCACTGTTTAATGCCAATCATCTTTGCATACACATAATTGCCTCCATCTAAATATGGCCCGAAAATGCTTCCTACCGGAAGCTTCGTGATAGAATCCTTTAAAGCCATTTGCAATTTGTTCTTGCTGAAATAACTGTTATAATATGGTATTTGAGAACCGTTTTTTGCAATAAAAGCAGCGGGATCGGCAGCTTCTTGAAAATCTTTCTTTAGTGTTTTTAATTGATTTAATACAGCACTTGAATCTGCCGAAGAGGGTGCAGCACTGAACGTTACAAAAGATATAGATCTGGTTTCTTCTGTTTTTTTGAATGCTGAAGCATGCTTTTTCACATAGGCTTCAATTTCACTATCGGTAACTTTTGCGGTACTATCAGCAATGGCTTGGTACGGATAGTATACATAAGAAATGGAAGCAATAGCATTATTATCGGCTTGTTGCTTTTCTGTAAGCCATTTCGGAACATACGCAGATTGGATTAAAAGAGTCTGGTATTTGGTTCTCAAAGCGTTTTGAATAGCCGGATTAATGTACCCCTCTATGATCATTTTGTTCTGTTCAACATTCTTACTCTTTTTAATTTGAGCAACTATTCGCTTTACATCATCAACTTTGAATTCCCCTGTTTTAGGATCTGTAAATTCCTGGCGAAAAGGAGAGTTTTCTCCAAAAAGAATATCATTTAGTTCTTTGGGAGAAACAACCAACCCTAATTTCTCATATTCATTAGAGAGCACGATCGATTCTACTTCCTGGGTCCAAACAGAACCTATAAGCTGATCACGAGTAGCCCCTTGCTGCGCATACATGGCTTCAGCCATTTTTAGCTTTTCTTCAAAAGCGCCTCTTTCAATTACTTTTCCATCCACTTTGGTAATAACAGAACTAGTGCTCATTCTGGAGCCTTTCCTTCCTAAACCATCCTGTAAAATAAAGGCAATAAGTGCTAATGCTATAATGCCGAAAATAATCCAGGCACCACGGTCGCGAATACTTTGAATAACAGACATAGTACAAAAATTAGAATTATCCGTTTTGTTACGGGGGGCAAAAATAAGGGAAAAACAGGTAGAATAAGATGTGGAAAACCATCCTTTTATTAGGAATGGTAAGGGTTTTAAAAGAATTAGGTAAGGCACGATCCTATATTCAACTTCTATTTCCCGAAATAAAATCCACATCACGGTGTGGGTAACCCCTGTTTTGTGGGGGAAATTCGATTTTTTGTAATTTTTTTTGTGAGTAGAAATGGAATAAAAACCAAGTTTTTAAATCATTTTTCTTTTCTATCCATTTTTTTCTCTTTTTAAGCTCCGTTAATTAACAGTGTGTATGATGTGATTAGGTGTATAACTTAATTGTGAACTAGGTTATCCATAGCTGTTAAAAACTAAGGGAAGCCTAAGTGTATTGTTACTTATAGATGTTAACTATTTGGTGAAAAAAGGGGAATAACTACCAGTTAATTAACTTTGCTCTTTGTGAATAAGAAAGTTTTCCCGAAATACACACTCCTAATAGTAGTAAGTGTTTTTATAAAAATATATTATTAAAGAATATTACCGTGAATATTAACATAGCAAATACTGAAATTAAGAAACGAGGATTTTTAGATTTGGATATCGACCCACAATTAGATTTATTTGCAGAGATAGAAAAATTAAAAAAAGAAAAAAATGCCATACTGCTCGCACACTACTACCAGGAACCCGATATTCAAGATGTGGCAGATTATATTGGCGACAGTTTGGGATTAGCACAAAAAGCGGCTGAAACAAATGCCGATATGATTGTTTTTGCCGGGGTTCATTTTATGGCAGAGACCGCTAAAATTTTAAACCCAACAAAAAAAGTTTTATTACCGGATTTGAATGCCGGTTGCTCCTTGGCAGATAGCGCGCCGGCGCCTTTATTTAAAGCGTTTAAGGATAAATATCCCGATCATTTGGTTATTTCATACATCAATTGCACGGCCGAAATAAAAGCATTAAGTGATATCATTTGCACAAGTGGAAATGCTGAAAAAATAATTGAATCAGTACCTGTAGACCAACCCATCATCTTTGCGCCGGATAAAAACTTAGGGGCTTATTTGAATAAAAAAACGAGTCGTAATATGCTCTTATGGAACGGAGCTTGCATGGTACATGAGATATTTAGTGCTGAAAAAATTACAAAACTTAAGATCAGGCATCCTCAAGCTAAACTTATCGCCCATCCGGAATGTGAAGAAGTGATTCTTTCAATGGCGGATTTTATCGGCAGCACTACCCAGTTGTTGAAATATACTAAAATAGATAATTATCAACAGTATATCGTAGCAACTGAAACCGGTATACTACACCAAATGCAACAAGCATCGCCGTCAAAAACTTTTATTCCCGCTCCGCCAAATAATAGTTGTGCTTGTAATGATTGTCCGCATATGAAGCTTAATACACTCGAAAAATTATATGGTTGTATGGCCTATGAGGTACCGGAAATAACCATGGAAGAATCTTTACGTTTAGCGGCTAAAAAACCAATGGATAGAATGTTGGAAATAAGCAGAGCAGCGGGTTTAATCGGCTAAAGCTGCCTTATACCATGAATATCAGAACCCTCATCAGTTCACTACAGATACAAGCTGCCATCTTTGATTTAGATGGCACTTTGGTAGATAATAATGCCTATCACTTAGCCTCCTGGAGAAAATATCTGGAAGAAAAGAAAATTGATATTTCCGAAGAAAATTATAGACGATATATTAATGGTAGAACCAATAAAGATGCAATTGAATACATCTATCAACGTAAAATGTCTGATGAAGAGGCTATGGTTTATGCTCTGGAAAAAGAAGCTGTTTATCGGAAAATGTATGCTCCTTATATTAAACCGGTAAATGGATTAATTCCTCTTTTAACATTACTGCAATCTTCGGGAATTAAAATAGGAATGGCTACTTCAGGTGTTCCTGTAAATATTGAGTTTCTATTTGAACATATTCCTATTAAAGATTATTTTACTGCAATAATTCACTCGCAGCATATTACAAAAGGAAAGCCGGATGCGGAGATCTATAGGAAAGCAGCAGAGGAATTACAAGTAGCACCCAAATACTGTATAGCATTTGAAGATGCAGCAGTAGGCGTGTCGTCAGCAAAATCTGCAGGCATGTATACGATTGCTTTATTAACAACACAAACACAAGAGGAGTTAACGGCTGCCGATTTAATTATTAAAGATTTTACCGAGTTATACTAACAATTTTTTTAGCTTTAGCACAAAGCAATCATATGAAAGCTGTATTATGGCTAAGCTTATGCATAAGCAGTGTGGTAAATGCCCAACGTTTTGTGACTATTCACCAAAAAGCAAAAATGGTAGATACACATAACGATTTACTTACAGCAGTGATAGAGAAGAACCTATTGATGGACGCCGATCTCAGGGGAAAAACACATTCCGACCTTAACCGATTTAAAGAGGCAGGAGTTGATTGTCAGTTATTCTCCGTTTGGTGCGATGGAGAAAAACAACACCCTTATGCCTGGGCTAATAGAGAAATAGATACATTATATGCGGTAGCCGCACGAAATCCAGATAAAATAACGATCGTAGCCAATAGTAAACAAGCTTTTAAAACCATTAAGGCCGGAAAAATAGCTGCCATGTTTGGTGTAGAGGGTGGACATATGATTGAAAACGATATTAACAAACTCGATAGTTTATATGCAAGAGGTGTTCGTTATATGACACTCACATGGAATAATTCCACCAATTGGGCGAGTTCTGCTATGACAGAAAACATGCCAGCATTAAAAGGTACACCCAACCAGAGCTTGGATGGAAAAAAGGGGTTAACCGACTTTGGTGTTCAGGTAGTGCAAAGAATGAATCAATTAGGGATGCTAGTTGATTTGAGTCATGTTGGGGAACAAACTTTTTGGGATGCCATCAAAACAACTAACAAACCTGTTTTGGTATCCCATAGCAATGCCTATGCACTTTGCCCCGTTTTTAGAAATCTAAAAGACGCACAGATCAAAGCTGTTGCTCAAAACGGAGGTGTTATTCATCTGAATTTTTATTCCGGATTTGTAGATAGTGGATTTAAGAAGAGAGAAATCGCATTTATGGCTTCTCATGCCAAAGAAATTGATTCTCTGAAGCAAACAGGTATGCAACAAGAATATGCCATGAGTATTATAACGAGTAAATACCAGGAAGAATCAAATGCTTTACGTCCGCCCTTAAGTGCCTTGCTCGATCATTTGGACTATATCGTAAAAATTGCAGGGGTGGATCATGTTGGAATGGGCTCTGATTTTGATGGTATTACATCATCTCCACAACAGTTAGATGATGTAACAAATTATCCGCTTATTACAAAAGCCTTATTGGAAAGGGGCTACAGTAAAAAAGATATTTATAAAATAATGGGGGGAAATTTTTGGCGAGTGTTGGCGGCCAATGAAAAAAATAAATAAAAGCAATTATGTCGGGGTCGTTTGTACTTTTTTTGGTATCTCTAATATTAATAGAGAGAATAAGAAGATTTAGCAAAAGAGAACAATTAAACGAGATCTTTCGCAACTTCCAATTATTACTATACATATGTATTGGTGTTTATCTATTCAGTTATTTGCCGCATGAAAAAGTTGCCAGATGGATCTGGGTTATTGGATTAGGGTGCTTGCTATATTATTGTTTTAATCAAAATCAATTACAAACGCAACGCAGATTAATTTGGTCGGCAGTTCCTATTTTAGTGGCAAGTGTTATATCTAACATTAGTTGGTTGATCAGCGGATCTTTTTATGATAAATGGAAGGGCTACTATGATAATGCAGAAGGGATAGCATTTATATGGATGCTTGCTATTTTGTTTAGTCAAAATAAATTGAATAAACAATTAGAAAAAGAAAGGAAGGAACGAAAAGAAGAAGAGGCGAGAAATAGAGCCATAGCGCTACGAAAAGTGGAGTTGGAAGTATTGGTACAAGAACGAACGGCAGAAATAAGTAAACAAAAAGAGGAACTTGAAAAAACCCTTGAAGAATTAAAGTCGACCCAGCAACAACTCATCCAATCGGAGAAGATGGCTTCCTTGGGGGAACTTACTGCTGGTATTGCGCATGAGATACAGAATCCACTCAACTTCGTGAATAATTTCAGTGAGTTGAATGTGGAGTTGATAGAAGAGCTAAAAGGTATAAGGAAAAAGGTGGAAGGCGATAGGATACAGGGAATAGGAAATAGAGAACAAGAAGAAGAAATACTGAATGATATAAAAGAGAACTCTGAAAAAATCAATCATCACGGACAAAGAGCTGCATCGATAGTGAAAGGAATGTTGCAACATAGTAGAAGCAGCAGTGCCACCAAAGAACCAACAGACATCAATGCTTTATGTGATGAATATTTACGACTAGCCTACCACGGACTAAGAGCCAAAGACAAGAGCTTTAATGCGGAGTTTAAAACGGATTTTGATGAAACCATACCTAAAATAAATATTGTACCTCAGGATATGGGGAGGGTGGTATTGAATTTGATTAATAATGCTTTTTTCGCCGTAGGCGAAAGGGGGAAGGAAGAGGCTATAAGCCATAAGGTTGAAGCAATAAGTAGTGAGGAAAAAGTTATTCCTTCCGGCTTACAGCCTACACCTTACAGCCCAACAGTTACCGTAAGCACCAAAAACTTGGGGAACAAAATAGAAATACGTGTATCCGACAACGGCACGGGGATACCAAGCGAAATCAAAGAGAAGATCTTCCAACCTTTCTTCACCACCAAACCCACCGGACAAGGAACGGGATTGGGATTAAGCTTGGCTTATGATATTGTTACGAAAGTGCATGGAGGTAAGCTAACTGTGGAGAGTGAGCAAGGAAAGGGGACAACTTTTATTATACAACTATCAATAAACAATTAAGTTATTTATTCATCATTTCAACAGCGCCTGTCCAGTTTTCGGGTATCCCCTCCTCTAAATAATTTTTTGCATTATTATAAAAGAAATGAGCAGTTTGATCTTCTAAATCAGAAGATATTACGGAGCCAAATAGATTGGCCGCCGCCTCAAATTCACCATTCAGGTAAGCCCTCATCGCATGATTAAAATGAGGAAGGGTAGCTAATTTTTTTTCTATTATGTGATCTTCAAAAGCATTCACACACTCTACTATACTCAATAATTTTGCTTTCCCTTTCAATCGAACTGAACCTAATTCTCTGAACAAAAATTCGGTATTGGTTACTGCATATTGCATGGTTTCATAGCTCAATAGCAATGGGGAATGATAATGTTTCGTAAGGCTCTCAATTCTTGCAGCTGTATTTACAGTATCAGATATGGTCGCTGCATCCAGTCTTTTTTCGTCACCCGTAATGCCCATCACCAAAGGACCGGTATGCATTCCAATTCCTGCCTTAATTATTGGTAATCCAACAGAAATCCTATTTTTATTTAAGTCATTAATTGCTTTATGCATGCCAATGGCAGCTTTTAGTGCATCAATCGGATCTTTTGGAAAAATTGCCATTATTGAATCGCCAAGATATTGGTTAATAAATCCGTTGTGATCTCTTATTATGGGACCAAGTTTCTCATTAAAAGAGGATACAAATTGGAAGTTTTCCTGAGGCGTCATTTTTTCTGAAATAGTAGTAAAATCCCGTATATCAGTAAATAATACAGTTACAATTTTTTCAACATGGTCGCCAAGTTTAACGTCTGTTATTAGATTGTGCCCTAAGGAATTAATAAATTCATGAGGAACGAATTTATTGGTAGCCTCATAAATTCTTCGCATAGTTTCTTCCCGATCTCTAGCTTGTTTTATATTTTTTTCATATTGCAAAGCGCTTTCAATTGCCGAGGACGACTGAAGAGCAAGTGTTACTAATAGCTTCATGTCTCCCGCAGAAAAAGCCTGAGTTTCTTTACTTGCTAAAATAATAGCTCCCATGATACGGTGCTTTACTTTTAAGGATGCATATATAATAGTTTGTACGGTAGGATGAATAATTTCTTTTTCTGTAAGGGATGAAATATTTGTCATTATTTCGGATTGCCCACTTAATCCGATATTGGTTAGCAGTTCTACATTACGTTTTATTTTTTTGGAGTTAAACAGGGGTTCTCCTGCCACCGCAGGAACTAGTAGTACCCTTCTTTCTTCGTCCCACAATAAAGCCACACCCGCACTGGTTTTGATACTACGCATGGCTTCATCCAACGTCATTTGTATTATTAAATCCGGATCAATTGTTTCGGCAAGTTTTTCAGAAAAATTGAAGATGATATTTATCTCTTTGTATAAGTTTAGAACCTCAGCACCCAGTTTTTTTCTTTCTACTTCTTTGTTCAATAGAAGTGAAAGTATGGAAGCAATGGAATCGGCTGAACGTTTGCCTTTTACATAACCAACTAGTTCATCTTCAACATAAATATTGATGCACTGATCCGGGTGCATAAACGCGGTTCCTAATAAAATATTTCCCAGATGGTCTTCAATCCAAACATCCGAAGCAAAATTGTCCATTAAAGAAAGCAACGAAGTAGCAGGTTCATTTTTTTTGCCAATCAGCGATTTTAAACTAACAATAGCCATGCCTCAGAACTAGATAATATTTATAGGATTATGTTTATCTTCTTTATTGAGTAAGATCCAAAATCTCCCTTGCTTTACTCAATAAAACCTCGGGATCAAACGGTTTTGTCATATAAATATCGGCACCTACTTCTACTCCTTTTTGACGATCCAATTCCTGCCCTTTGGCCGTTAGTAGTATGATAAATACCTCGTTTAATGCCAACTCTTTTTTTATTCTTCTGCACACTTCCATACCATTCATTTTAGGCATCATCACATCCAAAAAAACAAGCTGTGGTTTTTCTTGCTGAATAATTTCTAGTGCAATTTCTCCATTTTCAGCAGTAAGAAATTCAACCCCTTCTTCTTCTAGTTCTTCTAGGGTTTGCCCTATTAACATGCGAATATGAGCCTCATCATCTACTATCAAAATTTTATGTTCCATTTAGTTCATTTTAATGTTTTAATACGTTTTATTGATAAACAAGGAATAACACATTTTCCAATCCTTTTTCGAAACGAAGCGATTGTACAATATCATGCTTGCCAGAAATAACAGAATTCATAATAATAATATCTGGTTTATGGACAACTGCATTTTCCAATAAATTTGTTTCATTTGCTTCCGTTACAACATAACCCTTTGCCTGTAGCACATCCATGATGCTACCGACAGTAGTAGTATCCTGATCTACCACCATTACCTTCTTTTTTGATTTACCCTGCTCCAGCAAATTACCAATCTCTGCAAATAAAATCCTTGTATCTATGGGTTTTGTAAGATAACGATCCACCCCAATTCTAAATCCCCTTGTTTTATCTTGTACAATGGATAGAACAATTATTGGGATATCCATGGTTTGAGGATCATTTTTTAAAACCGCAGCCACATCAAATCCATTCATCTCGGGCATCATCACATCTAAAATAATTAAATCGGGTCGTTTGGCACGCACCTTCTCTAAGGCATCTTTTCCATTAGATGCCTCGTCAATGGCATAACCCGCTTCTACTAACTCCTGTTTTAATAAAGAGCGGATGGCATCATCATCGTCTACTATTAATATCGAAGCGGAACTGCTTTTTAAGGCGATTTGAGAAAAAGCTACTTGTTCTTTTAATTGCTTTACCAAGTCTTCCAAATGCATAGGGATTGTTGGTGTATTTGTTGAAATAATTGGTAGCGAAAAGGAAAAAGTACTGCCTTTGCCAACGACACTCTCTAACCAAATCCTTCCCCCGTGGTGCTCAACAATTTCTTTGCAAATGGGTAAACCCAATCCTGTTCCTTTTGGTTTATCTGTAAGGGTATCACCGCCAACCTGTTTAAATTGTTCAAATACGGCGCCATAATCTTCAGTTGCAATGCCAATACCAGTATCTGAAACACTAACCACAATCTCATTTTCTACATTAGACACTTTGCATGTAACGGTACCTTTTTCTGTAAACTTAACAGCGTTAGAAATAAGATTAATGATGACTTGTATAAGCTTGTCTCTGTCGCCGGTTATTTCAGGCAGATTATAGTCAATATCCTTTATCAATTGTAAAGACTTCTGGTCAAATAAAGAGGAGGTTGCGGCAATAGCCCTTTCAGCAACATCGGCCATGGATGTTTTCTCCTGATTCCACTCCATTTTCCCGGCTTCAATTTTTGCAAGGTCAAGCACATCATTAATGAGATTGGTAAGCCTTTCACCCTCTGAAATTACTACATTTAGGTTTTCATTAATTTGAGTAATCGTTTTTACAGATTTCACATCTGTTTTTTCAATCAACGGAAATATTTTTTCGTCTAATCGTTTGCGGATAATTTTTGTAAATCCGAGAACAGAAGTTAGGGGTGTTCTTAGTTCATGACTTACGGTTGACAGAAAGGCACTTTTGGCTTCATTGGCTTTTTCGGCGGCTTTACTGGCAGCCTCGGCTTCCATTTTTGCTTTTTTAACATCATTAAATAAAGTCGCGTTATTTAATGCTACACCTACAGAAGAAGCAATAGTGGTTAGCAAGCGTAAATCATTCTCATTAAAACGGTTTTCTTGTTCGGTACTTTGTACGCTTAATACGCCAATGATTTTATCTCCAACGGGAATGGGTACGCCTAGGTAGGAAGACGCATCTATACCCATCCTTTGAATACCCATCTGTAAAGTTTGCTCCTGCAAATCTTTATTGATCAGTAGCGGCTCCCCGCTCAGTAAAATTTTAGATGTCAGGCCTTCGCCAATAATTCTGGATGGCATTTCTTCTCCGTACTGATACGCAAAATGGATGATTTTTGTAGATGGGTTGTATAGGGCTAGGTATACAATATTGGCTTTAAATAAATCCTTCAATTGATCTCCTACCATTTTAATCAAATCAGCGGCATCTAACTGTGACGCAAGCGCCTTGCTGATGGAGTTAACGGTGGTTAGTTCTACTGCACTTTGCTTTGCTTCTGCCAGCAATCTGGTTGTTTCTCCGAATAATCGGGCATTTTCCAAAGCTACACTCATGCTATTGGTGAGTGTTTCCAACAAACGAATATCAGACAATGAAAAAGCGTTATCTATTTCTACATTTTGAATACTTACATAACCCCTGATTGAATCGCTGGCAATCAACGGTACGAACATAAGAGATTTGGGCATTTTTGTTTCTCCTAAAGCAGTAATACCATAATTTTCTGCTGCCTCTTTTTCTGTTCTTATATAAATGGTTTGTTTATCCCTGATTAGCAACTGCCTTAGTTTATTAATTGGCCTGGAATCTATTTCATACTTTTCTCCATTTTCAAAAACATAATTAAAACGCTCGATCTTCTTTTTTAAATCGAAAGTTGCAATAACAACAGCATGTGTATGAAACAATTTCTGAATACGGTCGCCAACAAGATTATAAATACCCTGCATGTCCAATTCCTTGGCAAGACCCTCTTGTACACTATTAATTACCGCAAGTTCTGCTGTGCGTTGCTCCGTTTCCTTTAGTAGCCGGTTGGTTTCATCAAATAGCCTGGCATTTTCAAGCGCTACGCTCATGCTGTTGGATAGGGTTTCCAGTAAGCGGATATCAGTTTCGGAAAAAGCATACTCTTTTCCTAAATTTTGCAAACTCACATATCCGATTACGTTATCTCCAATTATAAGCGGAACAAATATGCCAGACATCATAATACCTGTTCCGGCAATCGTATTTTTACCTACCCAACTAATGGTTTCTTCTATTGTATTTATTACTATTTTTTTTCTGGTTTCAATTAAATGATGCCGAAGTTTTCCAATGGGTCTGGGATCTGTTGTATTCCTTTTTCCCTCTTCAAATCTGTAATGAAAAAACTCCAAATTATTGTCATAGTCAAAACCGGCAATAATAACTACTTCAGCATTAAATAATTGTTGTACCCTGTCGCCAACTAAATCATATATGCCTTGCATGTCCAATTCCTTGGCAAGCCCCTCTTGTACACTATTAATTACGGCAAGCTCTGCTGTTCGCTGTTCGGTTTCTTTTAATAATCGGTTAGTTTCATCAAATAGCCTAGCATTTTCTAGGGCAACACTCATGCTATTGGTTAGGGTAGTTAGTAAACGAAGATCAGACTCACTAAAAGCGTCTTCTTCATCAATATTCTGCAAGCTGATAGAACCCTTTACAATATCACTGGAAATCATGGGAACAAACAATGCAGACTTCGGGGGCTTACCAAAAGTTACCCCAGTTCCTCCGTGTTTTTTTGATGTTTCAATGTAATCTCTTTTAATGTTTAGCGGTTTCTTGGTATTTATAAGTAATTTACTGTTCCAATTTAATGGACGAGGTGGTACATTTTGTTTTTGCCCCTTTTCTATCGAATAATGCCAATGCTCCATCTGGGTTTCATAATTGAAAGTGCGAATAACTAGAGTTTGAGAATCAGGAAAAAGCTCACACAATCTATTGCCAACCAAATCATATATGCCCTGCATATCCAATTCTTTTGCAAGCCCCTCTTGTACACTGTTAATCACAGCAAGCTCTGCTGTTCGCTGTTCGGTTTCTTTTAATAATCGATTGGTTTCATCAAATAGCCTGGCATTTTCTAAAGCCACACTCATGCTATTAACAAGAGTCGTTAGTAGTCTAACATCAGATTCACTAAAAGCATTTTCATTATTTACATCCTGTAGACTTACAGAACCCTTTACTACATCGCCAATTATCATAGGCACCCATACTGCTGATTTCGGTGTTTTGCCAATAACGTATCCTACACCTTTAACAGCGCCATATTGAACTGCCGATTCTATATAATTTTCATTGATATGTATGGACTTCTTGGTTTTAATGAGATATTTATTTGCCCACATAATTTGACGGGGCTCAACAAATTGCCTTTTGCCATCTTCCATTGAATATCGCCAAGTCTCCGTTTCATCTTTGAGGTCAAAAGTTCTTATCACTAAACTTGGCGCTTGAAAAACCTTTATTATTCGCTCTGCCACTAAATCATAAATTGCTTGGATATCCAGTTCTTTTGCCAGCCCCTCCTGTACACTATTAATTACCGCAAGTTCCGCTGTGCGCTGCTCTGTTTCTTTTAGTAGCCGGTTGGTTTCATCAAATAGCCTGGCATTTTCTAAAGCCACACTCATACTGTTGGCAAGGGTTTCTAATAAAAGAATATCCGAGTTGGAAAACGCATTATCACTATCTAAATTTTGAAGACTAACATAACCCTTTATGGCCGACCCTGATAATAATGGTACAAACAAAAAAGACTTAGGCATTTTGGTGTCACCAATAGCAGTTACCCCATAATCATTAAGAGCAATTTCCTCGCTGGGAATATAGATAGTGTGTTTTTTATCAATCAATAACTGCCGGAGCTTATTGATAGGCCGAGATGCAGCATTAATTTTTTCATTATTTTCAAAGAAATAATTAAAAGATTCAACTTTGTTCTCAATATCAAAGCTTGCAATAATTACTACCTGAGCATTAAATAATTGTTGAATCCTATCACCTACCAGATGATAGATCCCGTGTATATCTAATTCATTTGCAAGGCCTTCTTGAACGCTTTTTATAACTCCCAACTCTTCGTTTCTTTGTTTTAATTCAGCATTTCTTTGCTCAAGTAATTTTTCAAGTTCAATAATCCTTTGTGTTTCAAAATCCATAAACAATTGGTTTAAGAATAAGGTAGCTGACTATGAAAAAGGGAATACTACTATAAATTAACCCCACGAACATTGAATATAATTAAAAAAAATTATATTTTCAGTCTTTTTAGTACCTTTTACGAATACTATCAACGATATTAATTCTAAAGCAATATAACGGACTAGGTTTTTAAGTATCTTAACGCAATAATAAATGAAAAATAATGAAAATATTGGTTGTAGACGATGAGCTTGATGTACAAACGCTCTTTCAACAAAAATTCAGAAAGGAAATAAAAGAAGGGGAATTCGATTTTGCTTTTGCTTCTTCCGGAGAAGCGGCATTAGCCTATATGACCGATCATCATCAAGAAGCCGTTTTAATTCTTTCCGATATTAATATGCCCGGGATGAGCGGGTTACAACTACTGGCTAAGATTAAAAAAGAATATGCTACACCACCTCCTGTGGTGATGATGATCACCGCTTATGGCGATGCTGAAAATCATCGTCAGGCCACAGAGCTGGGGGCGGATGATTTTTTAACAAAGCCGGTTGATTTTATTTCTTTGAAAGAAAAACTAAAACATATTGTCGCATGACGAAGATCCTAGTAGCAGATGACGAGGCGGATTTGGAGACCCTGATCCGACAGAAATTTCGCCAAAAGATAAGAGAGAACGAATACGAATTTGTATTTGCCACAAACGGGAAGGAGGCCTTGGAAAAAATGGTTGACAATCCTGATGTTTCAGTAGTATTGAGCGATATCAATATGCCGGAAATGGACGGCCTTACGTTATTATCCAAAATTTGTGAAAATACGCCATTGATTAAAACGGTAATGGTATCTGCCTATGGCGATATGGATAACATACGTACTGCCATGAATAGGGGGGCCTTTGATTTTGTAACCAAGCCCGTAAATTTCGAAGACCTAGAAATAACAGTAGCTAAAACCATTAAACATGTTTTGCAATTAAAGCAAACACTACAGGCCATTAAGGAGAATAATATTCTTAAAATGTATGTAGATGAAAACGTACTCAACTTTATGGGTACAAAAGAATATGAAGAATCATTGATGGCTAATGAAAATATTGAAGCTGCCGTTGCTTTTATAGACATCTGTGGATTTACGGCGATCAGTGAAAAAGAAAAACCCGATACGGTAGTAAGAATGTTGAATACTTATTTTGATTTGATGGTAAAAGAGATACTGGCCCAAGGCGGAGTAATAGATAAGTTTATTGGAGATTGTGTAATGGCCGTATTTAAGGGTAATTATCATTTAGATAGAGCCATTGACGCTTCTCTAGCAATCCGTAAAAATATTGCTGCTCTACCAGCTGAACACTCTTTTGTTCCACAAGTATCTATTGGTATACGTAGTGGCGAAATGGTTTCTGGCAATATTGGTTCAGCAACATTGAAAAGATTAGATTTTACGGTAATTGGCGATACTGTTAACACAGCACAACGCATACAATCGGTAGCGGGCAAAAATCAAATTGCAATTGCCGCAGACGATTACGAGAAAGTAAAACTGGCCTTTGAGTGTGCAGAAATGGGCTCCTTTAGCCTGAAAAATAAAGAAGCAGCAGTTAAGCTTTATGAAGTAATACAATAATTATGCAGTATCAAGAAGCGTATCAATTCATGATAAATAAGCTGGAAAGTGGATTACCGCCATACTTAAGCTATCATAATATTGATCATACTAAAAGCGTAATAGAGGCTTCGGAACTAATAGCTGCCAGAGAAGGAATACATGGCAACGAACTTTTACTTTTAAAAACAGCTGCCCTTTTTCATGATAGCGGATTTTTGCAAGATTATCAGCAACATGAATCGATATCTGTTTCACTGGCAAAAAAGCATTTACCCGCTTTTGGCTATACAGAGGAACAGATCGAAAAAATTGCCGCCATGATTATGGCAACAAAATTACCACAGTCACCCAAAAATCATCTGGCTAAAATTTTGTGTGATGCGGATCTATATTATTTAGGTGGACCTGATTATACCGCTAATGCCGATAAGCTGTTTAGTGAGAATAAAAAAATCGGATTGTATAAAAGCAAAACAGAATGGTTGATTCAACAAATAGGTTTTCTAACATCACATCAATATTTTACAGAAACCGCCAAGGCAGAGCTAGATACCGTTAAACAACAGAATCTGAAAAAGCTTGAGCAAACCCTTCTCCCAAGTGCTGAAGAAAAACACAAAGATTCGAATTGGGTAATAGTACAAGATGCCGCACAGGTTCTCTTAGGAGTGGTTATGGCGGGTATAGCTTTGAAAGGATTTTTGGTACCCAATCATTTTTTCGACGGAGGCGTAACGGGGATGTCGCTATTAGTGCATGAGCTCTATCATTGGAACCTGGCATTAAATATTATACTTTTTAACTTGCCATTGGTGGTGATTTCATTTTTTTCTGTTGGGAAGCGGTTTGCGGTTCGTATGATGCTTAGTGTAATACTGTTAGGTATTTGTTTAGAGTGGCTGCCCGAATTAAGTTTAACTCACGATAAATTATTAATATCCATTTTTGGCGGTGCTTTTTTGGGAACAGGAATCGGGCTTGTAATGCGCGCTGGTGCTGCATTAGATGGCATAGAAGTATTTGCATTGTATACCCTAAAACGAACTTCTTTTACCATTACTGAAATCATTTTAGCATTTAACACACTCATTTTTATTATTGCTGCTTTTAATTTTAAAATTGAATCGGCGCTATATTCCATTCTCACTTATTTTACAGCCACTCGCTGTATAGACTATGTGGTGGAAGGGGTGCAAGCTTATACCGGTGTAACTATTATATCTGCTAAGAGCGATGCTATCAAATATCAACTGGTAAATAAATTAGGAAGAGGGATTACCGTATATAAAGGCGAGCGCGGATTTTTACCTGGCAAATTTGATGTGAGTACAGAATGCGATATTATTTTTACGGTTATTACCCGTTTAGAATTACGCAAACTAAAAAACCTCATAAGTGAGGTAGACCCCAAAGCCTTTATTTATGCGAGCACTATTCGTGAGGCATCGGGCGGAATTTTAAAGAAGATCGGAAGGCATTAAGTTGATAATAACTTATGATCAATTTTAACAATATCATTTCAAGCAGATCCACTATTTTGTACTATAAGGCCTAGTGCTTATAATGCAAAAAAACTATACACTTCTTAGTTGCTTATTAATTTTTATGGCCGCGTATAATGTACGCGCCCAGAACATAATTAAAGGAACCGTAATCGATATAAACACCAAACAACCACTGGCATTTGCAAGTGTTAAAATACTGAATCAAGAAAAAGGAGCAGTTACTGATATTGATGGTAAATTTTCATTGACTGCCGCAACAGATAAAAATAAAAAACTTCAGATCAAATATATTGGCTATAAAACAGCTATTATAAATATAGAACCGCCCCAACGGGAATACACTATTTATTTACAACACGAGGCAAACACCTTAATAGAGGTAGTTGTTGCTAACAAAGAAAACCCAGCCCACAGAATTATTGATAGTGTGCTGCGGTATAAGGATATTAATAATCAGGAGAACTATAAAACATATAGTTATAACAGCTATACAAAAGCAGTACTTGCGGCCACCAAAGAGTTTTGGGACAAAAACGACAGGCTTGATTCCATTAGCGAAAAAAATGCGAAAAAGAGAAAGCTTTCGAAAGCTGAAGTAGAAAGAATAAAGAAAAAAATAGAGGCAGAAAAAAAGGATACTGTAAAGCAAGCAAAAAGAAAGGCCGAGAACGAAAGCCTGGATAAGATGGATAGTTTAATAAGACAGAATTATCTGTTTGCTTCTGAAAATTATACAAAGCGATATTATCAATCGCCCAACCGAACGAAGGAAATTATAGAGGCCAATAAAATATCAGGATTCGATAAGCCTAATTTTGCTTTTGCGGGAAGCAACTTTCAACCTTTTGGCTTTTATAGCAATTTTATAAAAATGCTTAACAAAGAGTATCAAAGTCCGCTTACAAATGGTTGTAAAAATGATTATAAATTTCGGTTAATAGAAAAGCAACTGATAGAAGGCGACACGGTTTTTATTATCACGTATAAACCCAAGAACAATAAGAATTTCCTTGGCTTAAAAGGTACGCTGCATATTAGTAGTAATAATTGGGCTATTTCCAGTGTAATTGCAGAACCAGCCAATGATAAATTTGCCCTTTTCAGTTTTAAAATTCAACAATTATATCAAAAACAAGAAGAAGGATGGTTTCCTAAGCAATTAAATACGATCATTAATCAAATAGATAGTAAAACGGATTCTACGCATTTATATTGGGATGCCAAAACCTATATTTCCAATGTAGCGATTAACAAGCCCTTACCTAAAAATATTTTCGACGATATAAGCGTAGATTTCGATACTGATGCTAATCAGAAAAAAGATAGTGTTTGGGAAAAATGGAGAGCCGATACGCTAGATAATAAATTGACAAATACGTATAAAGCCTACAGTTTAATGCCTCAAAAGGCGAAAAATGCATTTAATAAAATACCGGCCATTACCGAAGCACTTGCATTGGAGGCGATACCCTGGGGTAAAGTTGATATTCCCTTTAGAACCATATTAGCCGGGGTTAACCGGTTTGAAAAACTCAGGTTAGGTTTTGGGCTACAAACCAATGAATACTTTAATAAAAGGATATCGTTGGGAGGATTTTTGGGATACGGAACAAGCGATAAGGCCTGGAAATATGGAGCCAATTTTCGCGGGTATTTTAATATAAAAAGAACAAGTTATTTTGAATTAAGTTATAAGCAAACAATAGAAGAGCCGGGTAATGTCCCCTTTTTTGTACAGGAATCAAAAGCATTGCAACTAAATAGTTTCCGTAATTTTTTGGCAAATAAGATGGACAGTGTCAAGCAAATAAAACTAGGGTTTTATACCAAACCATTATTTAATATAAGGTTGAATATTTGGATGCAAAATGAAAATAGAAGCCCATCCTATAACGATTATGCCTTTGATATAAAAGGGGATTATATACATCAACACCGGTTTATAAATACAGAGGTTGGATTTGGGTTAAAATATTCGATTGGAGAAAGTTATTTGAAAATGGGTAGGGCAAAGATCTTAGCAAAGCAGCCAACTACCGAAATATTATTTCAAGCTAGTGCCGGAGTGCCCAATATCATGAGTAGTGAATTGCAATATCAGAAAATTGCCTTGCAATGGAATCAATCTTTTACAACGCGAAAATTTGGTATAACCCAACTGCAGTTAAATGCTGGTAAAGTATTTGGAGATGTTCCTTATGCGTACATGTTTAATGTATCAGCTAGTAGAGATTTGGAAAATCGTAGAGGTAATATTGTTATACCTAATACTTTCCAAACGGTAGGCTTATATGAATTTGCTGCAAACGAAATGATTACGCTACATCATCGGCAAGAATTCGGGAGCCTGTTTTTTAAAACAAATAGTAAGTACAGTAAACCTGAAATTACTATAACCAATTCACTTGCTTTTGGTAGTGCTTACAATAGGCAACGACATATCAACACCAACTTCAAACCGTTTGATAAAGGGCTTTTTGAATCGGGTATTATTGTAGATAATATTGTAAGGTTTATTTATTTCAAAACACTGTATTGGGGGATCGGGTTAGGTTATTTTTATAGGTATGGGCCAAATAGCCTGCCAACATTTAACGATAATAGCAATATTAGTATTGGATTTAAGTTTAGTTTACAATAGATTTGTTTACAGCCCTATACGTATAATATCAAACCATGGAAGTACACCACCACACCCACCATCCCAAGAAATGGAAAGAATATTTCTGGGAATTTTTTATGTTATTCTTAGCGGTGTTCTGTGGGTTTTTGGCTGAGATACAAGTGGAGCACTATGTGGAGCATCAAAGGGAGAAGCAGTATATGTTGTCGCTGGTAGATGATCTTGAAAGCGATACGGCTCTTTTAAAAGAAGGGTTTCCAAGAAAAGATCAGCGAATAATTGCTATTGATTCTCTATTACTCTTTTTTGAAACCAATCCGGGAGCAAAAGCTATTCCAAGAAATATTTTTCGTTTAATGGGCAGATCCTTATGGGACAGACACTACCGCAGAAATAATACTACTATGACGCAATTAAAGAATGCGGGAGGCCTCCGGTTGATAAGGAAGAAAAATGTAAGAGATTCTATTGCAGCGCTGGATTTATTATGGGATCGTGCTGACTTTTTCAAGGAACTTTATTTCAAAACACAGGATAGAGGAAAAGAGTTTGTACAGCATATTATTCAAGCAGAAGACGCTGTTTCGATTTACCGTCGCCGTCCCTATTTCAGCCCATACCGCCCAGCGCCAGATAGTGTAACTATTGAAAACATTCGTATCAACAGAGAATTATTGAGCCCTTACCTCAACTTTTTGTCCGATCAAGCAAATACTACATCACAAGACAAAAGAACGTATGAAGAAATAGAAAAGTCTGCTGAACGGTTAATCGCCCTCATCAAAAAAGAGTATCATTTGGAATAACTATGAACAAAGTAGAAAAAAGTCAAGAGTCCAACCTAATGCTTACACCTTCAACCTTATAAGACATGGAAGTACACCACCACACCCACCATCCCAAGAAATGGAAAGAATATTTCTGGGAATTTTTTATGTTATTCTTAGCGGTGTTCTGTGGGTTTTTGGCTGAGTATCAATTAGAACATAAAATTGAGAGAGATAGAGCGAAAGAATATATTGAATCATTATATGCAGATATAAAAGCTGATCAAGAAGTTATTGCAGCACATATTGCATTTACAAAGTCTAAAGTAGAAATACTCGACAGCCTTATTCAGTTAGTGTACAAAGAACCAAATTTAAAAGATAGCACAAAAAAGCTTTATTATTTGGCAAGAATTGCGCCTCGACTTACTACGTTAGCTTATAACACCAGAACAATAGAGCAGCTTAAAAACTCAGGAAATTTCAGACTAATAAAAAAGCTAGAGACCTCAAATAAGATAATGGGCTATTATCTGAAATTTCAAGCGCTGTTGATGTTGGAAACCATCAGGCAGTCTGAACAAATCGAATATCAAAAAATTGCAGCTAAAATTTTTGACCCCAATGTTTTTTTACAAAATGAAGGACAAGATAATGAGGTTTTAATGGGGGCTAACAATTCTCCGCTGCATTCTAATAACTTAGATTTACTAAAAGAGTTATCTGTGAATGCGGTTTATATAAGAGGAACATGTAAAGGAATTATTGCAGCAGAAAAGGAAATAAAAAAGAATGGAGAAGCGCTTTTGGAATATCTTAAAAAAGAATACCACCTCGAATAACAATATGTCAGGCTGAGCCTGTCGAAGCCTAGATGCTTTATTGTAAATGGTTTGTCTACCCTTCGACAGGCTCAGGGTGACATATACGTCACCCACTCATCCAACAAAATATTGCCCCGAATTTTTTATGATGTAAATTAACGGCTCAAATTACGCACATGAGAAAACTATTTGTATGGGCATTGGCCATCCTTTCTTTATCGGCCAGCTACGCCCAACGCACACAAAAGCCACCGCTTCACGGAAAAAAATGGATGGCAGTTACCGGCAAACCATTAGCAGCTACTGCAGGGTCAATGATTTTTCAACAAGGTGGAAATGCGGTAGATGCTGCTTGTGCCATGCTAGCCGCCACTTGCACCATGTGGGATGTGCTCAGTTGGGGAGGCGAAACACAGGCCATTATCTATAACCCTAAAACGGGAAAAGTAATTGGCATCAATGCATTGGGTGTAGCACCAACGGGCGCTACTCCTGAATTTTTTAAATCGAAGGGCTTTGGGTATCCGCCGGAATACGGTCCACTCGCAGCGGTTACACCCGGTACGGTGGGAGGGCTCTGCCATATGCTCATGGAATATGGTACTATGAGTTTAAAACAAGTATTAGCCCCTGCTATGGATCTGGCTTCCGGCTATCCTATTGAAGCAGAAACCGCCAATAGCATCGAAAGAAATAAAGAGCGCATTAAACAATGGCCCTATAGTAAAAAAGTATTCTTAGTACACGAAGGGGAAAAAAGAGAAGCGCCGGAGGCGGGAGAAATTTTTGTGCAAAAAGACCTATTAAATACACTTACTAAATTAGTTGAAGCGGAACAACAAGCATTGAAGCAAAAGAAAACACGCAAGCAAGCCATACAAGCCGCATACGATCGTTTTTATAAAGGAGATATTGCTAAAGAAATTGTACGCGGTAATCAAGAGCAAGGCGGATTATTTACCATGGCGGATTTAGCCAATTGGAAAGTAAAGGAAGAAGATCCTGCACATGTAAATTATAAAGGCATTGATGTGTATAAGTTAAATCAGTGGACACAGGGCCCGTCCCTGTTACAGGCATTGAATATTTTAGAAAATTTCGATCTGAAAAAAATGGGCTATAATTCTCCGCAATATATTAATACGGTTTACCAAAGTATGAGCCTCAGTTTTGCAGATCGCGATTTTTATTATGGAGATCCCGCTTATGCACCAACGCCCCAACCAATGAAAGGTTTATTGAGTAAGGAGTATGCCAAACAACGTGCATCATTAATTACGCAAGACAAAGCCAACAATGATATTTTTCCCGGGGATCCCTATCTTTTTGAAGGGCGCGCGAATCCTTATGTTGATCAATTAAAAGGCTGGAAAAATATGATGGCCGATACGGGTAAGCGAAATTTCGTTCCCTCACATGATAGTGTATCCATTGCTATGTTGAGCCCAAGTGAGAAAAAAGAAAGAGAAGAATATATGGATCGGTTATGGCGCGGGACCACCAGCGTAGAAGCTGCTGATGCCGAGGGCTGGGTGGTTTCAATAACACCCAGTGGTGGTTGGTTACCGGCCTGTATTGCGGGTAATACCGGCGTTGGTATGAGTCAGCGAATGCAGAGCTTTGTGTTAGATGCATCTTTGAACCCCTTTAATGTAGTGGCTCCAGGTAAACGCCCACGCGTTACGCTAACACCGAGTATGGCTTTAAAAGAGGGTAAGCCCTATATTTCTTTTGCGGTGCAAGGCGGGGATACACAGGATCAAAATCTATTACAGTTCTTTTTAAATATGACCGAGTTTGGAATGACCGTACAACAAGCTACAGAAGCCGCCAATGTAAATACGAATCAATTGTGGTTATCGCTTGGAGGCTCTAAGCCAGGAGATCGTAAGCCTAAACCGGGCGAAATTTTATTGGGAAGAACTACGCCCGCAGCTACGCAGGATGGACTGAAAAAAATGGGATACAAAATAAGCCTCGGCGACCGAACCAGTGGCCCCATCAACGCCATATTTCTAGATAAAAAACATGGCAGTATTTGGGGAGGATCTTCCAATAATGGAGAAGATTATGGCATAGGCTGGTAAAATACCGTGAAAAAATACAGAAAACGAGTATAAATACGCCCCGACGCAATGGTCGGGGCGTTTATTTTAGCACAATAATTAAAAAACTAAATGCGTTAGTAAAAAAATACTAAAAAAATTAGTGTTAATAATTAAAAATTACTACTTTTACCATCCCATTAAATTTGACCCATTAAATTAAACATCATGAGTAATGCAGAAAAACTAAAAGCGTTAAAACTAACGATAGATAAGATTGATAAAGACTTTGGCAAGGGCAGTGTGATGCTCATGAATGAAAAAAGTCAAGATCCCATGGAGGTTATATCAACTGGCTCTATTGGGTTAGATACAGCCCTTGGGGTAGGCGGCTTACCGAAGGGAAGAATTGTAGAAATATATGGTCCGGAATCTTCGGGTAAAACTACTGTTGCCATTCATGTGATAGCAGAAGCACAGAAAAAGGGTGGTATGTGCGCAATCATAGATGCAGAACATGCATTTGATAGTGCTTACGCTCAGAAACTAGGCGTAGATGTAGATAATTTATTGATTTCCCAACCTGATTATGGCGAACAGGCATTAGAGATTGCCGATAGGTTAATTCTATCGGGGGCATTAGATGTGGTAGTGATCGACTCGGTTGCCGCCTTAGTACCAAAGGGAGAATTGGAGGGCGAGATGGGCGATAGCAAAATGGGTTTACAAGCACGTTTGATGAGCCAGGCCCTTCGTAAACTCACTGCTACTATTAATAAAACAAATACGATTTGCATATTTATTAATCAACTCCGGGAAAAAATTGGAGTAATGTTTGGCAACCCGGAAACCACTACCGGCGGTAATGCGCTTAAATTCTATGCATCGGTTCGTTTGGATATCCGGAGAATGACGCAGATCAAAGATGGTGACGCAGCCATCGGCAATCGCGTAAAAGTAAAAGTGGTAAAGAATAAAGTAGCCCCCCCTTTCCGTGCAGCTGAATTTGATTTAGTATTTGGAGAAGGTATTTCTAAAGTAGGGGAAATAATAGATATGGGTGTTGAACTGGGTATCGTTCAAAAAAGTGGAAGCTGGTTTAGCTACGAATCGAATAAACTCGGTCAGGGTAGAGACGCCGTAAAAACACTATTAAACGATAATCCAGAATTGGCTAAAGAAATAGAAGGAAAAATTAGAGCCAAGCTCATTGTAGACGCTCCTGCCCCTGTTGAACAGGAAGAAGAATAGTTTTTTGGTTGGGTTAGTAATACAGTCCCGGTAAGCCTTCTTGGCAATCGGGACTTTTTTATGTAATGACATAAAATATTAACCTAATATTCAGCGTTTTAAGAGTGCCGAGCAGCTATTTTCAGATATCTGTATGAGTAGATATTGTTAAATGGTTGTAATTGGTTAATCGCATCCTAAAATGAATAGTAGGGTACCCAAACAAATACGCCTCAGTACTGCGCTATGGTGCTGCTATATGCTTGCATTCACAAGCATATCGGTGTTTTGTATAGCCCAGCCCCCACTCAAAGGCATATCTTACGATATACGACCATTCAGAAAAGAAGCCATTTTTCGCAATGATGAAAAAGTAGGTTATGATGTTCGCTTAAAAAATAACACAGGCGAAAAAATACGAGGCACATTAAAGGCCTTCGTAAAGAACTATAAAGGCGAGCAGGTATTTAATCAGGAGATGGGGTTTACGATGGACGCCCGCCGTGGTTTTTCTACCGATCTTAAGCTGGAAAATAATCTCACCGTTCCGGGGTTTTACCAATTAATGATCGCTATCAATGCAGGTAGGTATAACGATACATTGTATTATGGGTATGGAGTAGACCCTGAAAAAATTTACTCTAACGTAAACAGACCTTCAGACTTTGATCAGTTTTGGGAAGACGCGAAAAGAGATTTGATAAATATTGATCCGAAATTTCGTGTCACCAGAAGAGGAGATCAAAGTACAAGAGAAGTAGATGTTTTTTTAGTAGAATTTCAATCACTCGATTATCAAACGATAAGAGGTTGGTTATCTGTGCCAAAAGAAAAGGGGAAGTTTAAAGTTATGTATGAACTACCGGGCTATTTGCAAGATATGCGCCCCGACTCTTTACGAAAAGATATGGCAGTTTTTAGGCTTAATGTAAGAGGTCACGGCAATAGTAAAGACAATACTAATGCCGACTTCAACACATTTAATATCATCAACCTAAACGATAAAAATAAATATATCTATCGGGGTGTGTATATGGATGCGCTTCGAGGATTAGAATTTATTTACCGCCATGAGCACTTAAAATTAGATATTAAGAAAGTAGTTGTAAAAGGAGAAGGACAAGGAGCAGTACTGGCAGCGGTGGTTAGCGCACTAGATAATCGTCCCCAAGGATGTGTGTTAGAGCGGCCAGTATATGTAGATATGCGTACCCTGTTTTTCATGGCAGAAACACAGAAAGTAAAACCCTGGCCGGTTCTAAATTTTCAGGCATATATCAATAATCCAAGAAATAGGTTGAATAAAGAAAACCTGTTTAGAATATGGGATTATTTCGATCCGGTAAACTTCGCGCCGAATATTCGTTGCAAGGTTTTATTTGGTCATAATATGAAAAATACGACTTGTCCACCGCAAGCCGCTATTGCATTATATAATCAAATTCGGATTGATAATCGGGAAATATATATGGCGCCAGACGAAGAAGGCATGAACTATATATATTATTCGTTTGAAAACTTTTGGATCAAAAAAATATTATAACGTTAATTAGAAGATTGATAAATAAAAATACTAATGAAACATAAACTAATCCTTGTTGTTGCACTTTTTATTACAGCAAATTGCTTTGCCGACTTCCCACTCGCTAAAAAAGGCAAATACCTAATCGTACCATCCTACAATTTATACCAGGCAAAAGGCTATTGGGACAATAGTGGAAACTATCAAAGCTTTAATAATAACGGCCGATTCACATCACATTATTTTAGTTTATATGGCGGATATGGACTTTCGGATAAAGCAGATTTTGTTGCTAGCTTACCCTATGTAATACAACGTAGGCAAGAAAATAATTTAACCGAACAAAATGCCAGTCTTGGTGATGCTACACTTGGTTTAAGGTATTTGCTTAATAGCTTCGACTACTATAAGTTTTTAACTATTACAGGATCATTGATTGTTCCTTTATATTCAAACGCAAGTACAAAACTTCCCTATACCGGCTTTCAACAAGTTGGTGGAGAAGTAAAGATGAGCCTATCAGGAACCAATAGGGAAAGATTAAAAAATACATATTATGATGTGAATGCGGGACTACGTCAATATTTTAGTTCAGAAGGCCCCACCCAATTATTTTTCGACGCTTTATTTGGGATACCGCTAGATGATTTTAATAAAGTCACATTTTCTATGAGCGGTGTTAATTCCACCAGTTCACTTAATACATTTAATCCCAATAACTTGTTTTTAAACAGACAGTTCTCGTACTTCAGACTGCAAGCAGGTTATGGTAGAAAGATTGATCAGAATTATCAAATTTTCTTTACTATCTTCTCAGATATAACCGGAAAAAATACAGGTAAGGGCGGAGGCGGATCCATATCATTGGTGGCAAAACTGTAATCCCGGTCGAAATCGTGTATGAAATCAAACATATATATACCGGCACTAACCGGCGTGAGGGCAATTGCCGCTTTTCTGGTTTTTTTTCATCACTTTAACCGGACAGACTTTTCCTATCCTGTTTTTAGAACACTCAATGAATTTCACATGGGTGTTACTTTATTTTTTGTACTGAGCGGTTTTCTAATTTGTTTGCGTTATTATGATACTTGTGAAATAAATGGCACCTGGTTCAGAAAATATATTAAAAATAGGATTGCACGTATCTATCCGATGTACCTGATTTTAACAATCGCTACGTTTGCCTATTTCTGGATCTTTGGCGGTAATAATGTTCAGAACGGCTTATCGGCACCGGTTGCGATTTTGCTGATGAATATTTTTTTTCTTAGAGGCTTTTTTGATGACTTAAAATTTACAGGAGTTAGTCAGGGATGGTCATTAACGGTAGAAGAATGCTTCTATTTTTTAGCACCGTTTTTTTTCATGCATATCAAAAAAAGAAAAACAGCATTAATTTATTTGCCACTGATTTTACTTGGCACAGGTTCATTGTTAGTATTGATTTTTAGTAATGTGCATTTCTTTGGATTCTTTGGAAATTTTAAATTCATGTTTCTCTATACTTTTTTAGGAAGATGTGTAGAGTTTTTTTTGGGTATGGGATTGGCTTTGATCATTTTAAAAAGCGATGATACGATTAAGAAATTCCCCCTATTCACTTTGCTCGGAATCTTAGGGATAGCAGCGGGAGTAGCTATTATGGCCACTCAGCCAATTGATGAAAAAACACCATTTGGCCTGTACCAACCTGTAGGTATTTTCGCAAATAATATCGTTTTACCAATTGGGGTGGTAGCATTCTTCTATGGTTTAATGAAAGAAAAATCGTTGATTCGGTATTTGTTATCTGCCCCTTTGATGCAATTATTAGGTAAGAGTTCCTACATCTTCTACCTGATACATATTGGATTCATTTCTGCGTTGCTAAGTGAATTCAGCGAGAAAAGCACCACTCGTTTTTTTGATTGGTTAGACGCAAAAGAATATTGGTGGTTATCGGAGCATATCGATTACGCATTCGTATCGATTGGGATAGTCTTTATCTTGCTAAATATTGTATCAATTATACTTTATAAGTGTATAGAAGAACCGGTGAATCTCTATATCCGAAAATCTGCATTATTAGAAAAGAAAACAAAAAAGAGGGATTAATGGGAATGGCAAAAACATATCGATTTTTTGTTTTTATATCAGTTGCTTTAGTAAGCCTATTGCTTACTTATGCACCTTCGTATGCCTTTCAGCGTAAGCCAAAAACGGAACAGAAAGGGGTTGAAATTTTGTTAGAGCCCAATAATAAAAAGGGTAGTTTTTCTGCCAGAAAGCCGGTTAAATTCAGAATAGGTTTGCGGAATAATTTCTCATCTGATCAGGAAGGAACCATCGTGTATAAGGTAGTGAATGGTAAGGGGGATGAAGTGCTAACAAGTTCGTTAGATGTTCGGGTGAATGCGCGTAAAACCCTTGTGTCTTCGTTTGATGTAAATGTAGACGAAGAAGGCACCTATTCGCTAACAGCAACGGTTGACTTAACAGAATATAACGAAACACTTACACGAGGGTTTACTTACAGCGGCCCGCCCAGAAAACCGAAAGATCGGAGGGAAACACCGCGTAACCCCTATATTCAAAATTGGATAGCCGATAATGTGAAGCCTGGTCCGCCTGTTCCAAAACAAACACTTGTTAAAGAGGCAGAATCTGCTAATAATGATCAAGAAGAAAATACGGATAAAGGAAATGGCAGTGAAGATGAGGGAGAAATTATTGTGAAACTAAAACCCGCTGAAAAAGACGGTATTTTCATGAATGGCAACAGTATTAAGTATTCGGTTAATATTCAGAATAAATATAAAACCAAGCAAGAAGGCACTTTCACTTTACTCATTGAAACGGAAGACGGGAAAGAGGTGAATTCAAAACAAGTAAAAATTAAACTGGGTAGAAAAGGGCAACGAAGTTTTAATATAACATTACCCGCTATTACCGATCCGGGCATCTATAATTTAAAAGCGGCGTTAAATACAACATCATACGACGATACCAGTTTACATGCATTCGGATATCGTGTTGCTAATTATGGAACGCCTTATAGGAGAGCGCCAGACTTTGAAGATTTTTGGAAAAATGCAAAACAAGAACTAGATCAAACTGATCCCCAGTTTAAAGTAACACTAGATGAGGGACTCAGCACCTATTATCATATGGTATATCGTGTAGATTGGGTATCACTGGGGAATATTAATTGCTATGGATGGCTTTCTATACCCAAACCCAAAGGCAAATACCCGGTATTAATTGGTTATGGCGGCTATAAAATTCCTTTGAACCCACTTTACTACGACGACTACGTAATCTTCACCGTGAATGTACGAGGTATTGACCCCAAAGTGTACAAACAAATTAATCCGGAGAATAAAGAACAGATAACGGTTGGCTTAGAAGATAAGGATGCTTACGTATATAAGGGAATATACATGGATTGTGTAAGGGCCTTAGAGTTTATTTATAGTCATGCTGATATGGGGTTTGATTTAGGAAGGATTATTGCGTTTGGTGGTAGCCAGGGGGCAACCCTATCATTAATTACCGCAGCTTTAATGCCCGGGAAAATTAATGCAGTAGTTGCCAATAATCCGGTATTTGCAGACTGGAAAAGTACATTTGATATTGGGCTCTCTAAAAGAGAACGTTCTTTTCCCATTAAGAATTTAGTTGACTATCAAAAAGAGCATAAGGGAGTAAAACAAGAGAATATATTAGAAACGCTAAATTATTTTGATCTACAAAATTTTATGCCCGGTATTCGATGCCCGGTATTATATGCTGTTGGCTTATTGGATCCATTTTGTCCGCCCGGCGCACAAATTGCAGCCTATAACAAATTAAGCCCAAGTATTTTAGCCCGAAGCGATTTATATGTATTCCCTACGTTAGGCCATGAAGTTCCGGAAAGCCATCAGGCGCTGGTAAGCATTTGGTTTGCTGAAATGGTAGCTAAAAAGATTAATAGAAAATGAGGATTAAAAAAATTATCATACTACTCCTAATCATTACAATTGTGATTCCATCACGAGCCGATTGGCCCGTTGGTAAGGGTAGAACAAGTATGATATTATCATATGGGTTTTTCTATTCCTCTAAGTACTTTGATTCTACCGGAAAGATTGCCAAGTTCACACCCGGTGATAATTTTAAATCTCATACTATTGGGCTAACAGCCTTGCATGGTATTACAAGAAGATTGGATTTAACAGTAGGTATTCCATTCATAATGCAAGATTTAGTTAATAACGGTAAACGAGAAACGAATTCAGGATTTGGCGATGTTTCTATTGGCTTGGCGCTTCACTTTCCTTCGGAATTATATAAAAGACATCTTACGCTTAAGGCAAATATTATAATACCGGCCTACGAAAATGTAAATACGCCTTACTTAGGGTTTGCTTCAAAAGGATTTCAGGGAGCTATAAATTATTCTTTTACTCCCGCACCACAAAGCTTTGCGATTCTTGAAGGTACTTATACTCGTTATGTTGATTATTCAGACGGGCCCGAACAAATTGGGGCTACTGCCACATTTGGAAAGCAATTGAATAAGTATAGTATGGTCACATTTAGCTTTAATCATCAAGTATCCAATAGTATTAGCACAAACTTTAACCAAAATGTATTGGTAAATAAAAATTTCACCTCCGGAAGATTAACCATGGCATATGGTCGGAGGATTACACGCACCATTACCCCATTCATACAAGGTTTCTATACACTTTATGGAACTAATATGGGTATTGGATTTGGCGGAAACCTTTTCTTTATCATAAAGCTTCCATAAATTAGAGAATTAATTTATTCTCTTTGATACAGTTCGGTCAGAAGCAGATTTTATGGCTATTCCTTCTTAATTCGATAGTTTTAATGGGATATACGCAGCAACCCAAAATGTATGCTGCTATCGACATTTCAATCTATCCTGCAAGGGTAAATGGCGACTTCTCAAAAAAACATCCGGTTAAGTTTTTTCTAATAGCAAAAAATAATTTAAACACGGCACAAAAAGGAAATATTGACTATACGATAAAGAACTTGTTGGATGAAATTGAGCAGGCCGGTAAAATGGAAGTACTCGTAAGCGCTGGGAAAAAGTTTAAAGAAGGGTTTTTAATCAATTTTTCTAAACCAGGAATTTATAGGATTGAGTTTGATATAAACTTCCCACAGCATACGGAAAAACAGATTGGTAAATTTATATATCAGTGATAATTTGTATACTATAATTAAAATAGCGGCAAGGCTTCTTTTAAAAATTTTTTTTCAAAAAAAAGTTATTGCGGCTACGGAACTATTTGAAACCCGCGGTCCATTGCTATTAGTGGCAAATCACCCAAATTCCTTTTTAGATGCTATTATCATTGGCGCTACCTGTAAATACCCCGTACATTATTTAGCAAGGGGCGACGCTTTCCAAAAAAGCCACTACAGAATATTGCTAAATGGATTACAAATGATCCCCATTTATCGCATGCGCGAGGGGCGCGATAAAATTCAGCTGAATGCCAGTAGTTTTGCTAAAACACAGGAAGTGCTAAATAAAAACGGAATTGTATTGATTTTTATTGAAGGTATTTGTATTAACAGCCATCAGTTACAGTCATTTCAAAAAGGAGCTGCGCGTATAATAATGGGATATGAAGGGGCGGTGCCACTAAAGGTTTTACCTGTTTGTGTTTTTTATTCGCAAATACCTGCTGTTTTTAAAAAAGTGGTTGTAAGTGCAGGACAACTTTTTGAAGCAGATGAGTTTTTGAAGGAGAAAAATACAGTAAAAACAGTTCAAGGGTTTAATTCGACAATCAAATCAGCGTTAGAATCACTATTGGTAAAGTCTTCTGAACTTGCCAGTGTAGAGGAGAGTCAATACCCCGCCTTGGGAAAAATAATAAAATATGTTGTGCTACCCATTTTTTGGCCTATAAGAAGAATGGTATATGCTGTAACAAAAGGTACCGTTTTTTTTGACTCGGTTTTGTTTGGGGTGCTACTCTTTATATTGCCGATATGGTTTTTTTTAGTTTTTAGTACTTTTATCTACTTTATATCAAAATTATAATTGCATATACCGGCATCGACCTATATCTATTACTATTAATGAATACAATATGAAAAAAGGATTACTGTTTTTATTGCTTTGTGTAGCCACTAAAGTATTTGCCCAAGACACGATAACAAAAAAAGATATTTCAGCAGCATCAAAGTTGTTTGATCTTTCATTTACTGAAAAAGAAATTGATACCATGTATGCAGGGGTCAAAGAAAATTTAATTGGATACAGGCAAATGCACAAGTACACTATCGATAATAGTGTACAAATGAGTATGGCTCAAAACCCGGTATTACCGGGAATGATTTTCCCTACCAAGCAAGAGAAAATAAAATGGGTTATAGAGAAAACAAGCCTGCCTTCAAATTTAAATGAGCTTGCTTTCTACTCCATATCTCAATTAGCCTACTTACTAAAAACAAAACAAATTACTTCAGTAGCGCTCACCAACTTCTTTATTGATCGGATTAAAAAATATGGAGACACACTAGCTTGTGTGATCAGTATTACTGACTCTATTGCGCTCGCACAGGCCAAACAAGCAGATGATGAAATTAGCGCAGGTAAATACAAGGGCCTGTTACATGGCATACCGTATGGATTAAAGGACCTTTTCGCTGTAAAGTCTACAAAAACAACCTGGGGCGCAGCACCCTATAAAAATCAACAAATAGAAGAAGATGCGTATGTGTATACAAAACTAAAAGAGGCGGGAGCGGTACTTGTAGCAAAATTCACATTAGGCGCATTGGCCATGGGAGATTATTGGTACGGAGGCAGAACGAAAAACCCTTGGAATTTAAATAGCGGCTCGTCGGGCTCATCGGCTGGCTCTGCCTCGGCAACAGTTGCTGGCTTAGTTCCATTCGCTATTGGTACGGAAACATGGGGCTCTATCATTTCCCCCTCTTCTACATGTGGTGCAACAGGGCTTAGGCCTACATTCGGACGAATCAGCAGAACGGGTGCCATGGCCCTTAGTTGGAGCCTTGATAAAATAGGCCCTATCTGCAGATCGGCAGAAGATGCAGCTATTGTATTTTCTACCATTCATGGTACAGATGGATTAGATGCTTCTGCAGTAAATAAACCCTTCAATTACAACCCATCCCTCGATATCAAAAAACTAAGAATAGGATATGCAAAAAACTATTTTGATAGAATTACCGATACGGCTCGTTTAGAGTTAAAAGTATTGCAAACATTTAAAGATATGGGGGTTGAGCTGATACCTATTGTTTTTCCTGATAGCGGGGTATACAATTTTAATATCATGGATATCGTGATTAGTGCTGAATCTGCCGCTGCTTTCGATGAATTCACAAGGAATAATGTGGACGATGAAATGACAAGACAAACGCCATTCGATTGGCCGAATAGTTTTAGGGTTTCCAGATTGATGACAGGAGTAGAATATGTTAATGCAAACAGACACCGGTATAGCTTAATGAAAAAAATAAAAGAGGCAATGCAACAAATAGATGTACTAATTTGCCCCACGCGAGGAAGCGGGAATCAGAGCGCCATCACTAACTTAACCGGACAGCCGGCTGTATGCGTACCTATCGGCTTCGACAAAAGAAGTGGGTTTCCACAGTCCATCACTTTTTTGGGTAATATTTATGGAGAAGCCAGTATTTTGTTAGCAGCCAAAAGGTATCAGGAAAATACTGGTTGGGACGATTTACATCCTCCGAAATTTAAATAAAAGAACTATAATACAAAAAACCTTACTAAAAACAACCACATAACACCATATCTATGGTAAGAAATGCTGTCGCCATTATAGCGCTCTTTGCGCTGATCTCATCCTGTACTACTAGCAAAAAAATAGCAAGCGCCGAAACTACAGCTTTAAGCGAACTGAAGCTTCTCGATAAATATGTTGTTCCGCATAATCTGCAATATAAAGGCACAACAGTTGGAGGATTATCTAGTATTGATTATAACCCTCAGAAAAACGAATATTATTGTATTAGCGACGATAGGTCTAATATAAACCCTGCACGTTTTTATACAACCAATATTGTTATTAAAGCAAATAAGATCGATACTGTTGTCTTTACCGATGTACAATTTTTGCGTACACCTTCGGGTGATACTTTTCCCGACTATCATAAAAATCCTAAGCAATCTGTAGACCCAGAATCACTTCGATTTAATCCTAACAAAAATTATTTTGTATGGACTAGTGAGGGTGAGCGAATGATTACAAATAAAGACACCGTATTAGTAAATCCCGCTATAATGATTATGGATGTTAAAGGGAATTTTATAGATACTTTTCGCTTGCCTGAAAACTTGGTCATGCGACCCAACTCATTCGGACCCAGACAAAACGGTGTTTTAGAAGGGATGAGCTTCGGAAATAAGTATAAAGATTTATATGTAAGTGTAGAAGAGCCTTTGTATGAGGACGGGCCTCTAGTGGAAACCTTTACTCAAAAAACCTGGCTTCGCTTTTTTAAATTTAATGTAGACACCAAAACAAATGTAGAGCAATATGCCTACATGCCTGAAAAAATCGATACCCTACCAAAACCCCTCAGTGCGTTTAAAATAAATGGGATTTCTGAAATGCTGTATATAGGTAATAAACAGTTTTTAGTGGTTGAAAGGGCATTCTCCACAGGACGTCAAAAATGTACCATTAAAATATTTTTAGCCAATGCCTCTAAGGCTTCGAATATTAAGGATGTTCCCTCCTTGTTACTCGATGCTCCCGCTTATCCAATGACTAAAAAACTACTGTTTAATTTTGATAATGTAGATCAATTTATTGATAACGTAGAAGGAATAACCCTGGGTCCGGTTTTGCCTAATGGCCATCAAACAATTGTATTGGTAGTTGATAATAATTTTAGTCAGTTTGAAGAAACACAGTTTATTTTGATGGAAATTATTTCATGATGAAATGGGTAGCCATTTGTTTTGTTTGTTTTTTCGTTGGCTGCAGAGCCGTGGATTCTAATACACCACATATTATTATTGAAACAACTTATGGCGATATTGAAGTAGAACTATATCCTCATAAAGCACCAAAAACGGTAGCTTCTTTTTTGAATTTTATAGATAGTGGATTTTATAGAAAAGCCTCTTTCTATAGAGTGTTTAACGATGGCAATCAGCCTTCCGATGCACTAAAATCTGCACTTATTCAGGGAGGTATTTGGAAATCAAATCAAGCCAAAGCAATACATATACAGGGGATACCGCATGAACCAACGAACCTAACCGGAATAAAACATAAAAAAGGCGTTATTTCATTAGCCAGAACAAAACCGGGAACTGCGAGCACTGAGTTTTTTATTTGTATTAACGATGAACCCGGACTTGATTTTGGAGGTGAAAATATAGCTGATAAACAAGGCTATGCTGCTTTTGGAAAAGTCATTCACGGCATGGATATTGTATTAAAAATTTATAGGCAAAACGAGGTAGATCAATACTTTGATCCACCTATAACCATATTTTCAATTAAAAGAAAGTAGATATGAAACACAAAATGCAAATATCCGCAGCCACAGTGGCAATCATTATGCTTACTTCCTGTATGCAAAAAGCCTATGTTCAAAAAGACGAAACGGTTAACTTTTCTGCAATTAACACCTATAGTTGGGCCGATGGAGATGATGATAAAAATTATAATACCAAGCGACCTAATCAAAATGATTTACGCGATAGAAAAATTCACGAAACCATCAATAAATACTTACAGGCTCACGGATGGAGAGAAGTAAAAGAAAACCCTGATGTATATATGGTTTTTGATGTAGTTGTGGAAAATGAACAAAAAGATATCAGCACACCGGTATATTCCCAGCCCTATACCAGATGGTATTATAACCCGGTGGGAGGTAGATGGGTACCCATTATGTACCCCTCAAACTTTTTAGGATATAATAATCGTACCGAAACGGTAAAGGAAGGAACATTAACAATTACACTAATGGATCCTAAAACCGATAAAACGATTTGGCAGGGATGGAGCACAACGGAAATCTATGGAAAGAAAATAACCGATAAAGAAATCGATAGAAATGTGGAGGCAATCGTTAATAAGCTCAAGAAGTTTTAAGCCGGAAAACGGTAAGATTTATTATACAGAGAAGGTTTTTACGATAAAGAGCTAGTAATTTCACATATGCCTTTTCAATTAAAAGCGCCATACCCCCCGGCTGGCGATCAACCAAGTGCCATACAAGAACTTACTAACGGCGTTGAGACCGGAGAACAATACCAAACGCTTTTAGGCGTAACAGGTAGTGGTAAAACATTTACTATTGCTAATGTTATTCAAAATGTACAACGACCAACACTAGTACTCACCCATAATAAAACCCTTGTTGCACAACTTTATGGGGAATTTAAACAGTTCTTCCCGGATAATGCGGTGGGTTATTTTGTAAGTTATTACGACTACTATCAGCCGGAGGCCTATATGCCCGTGAGTGATGTGTATATAGAAAAAGACCTAAGTATTAATGAGGAATTAGATAAGCTGCGATTGCAAGCTACCTCTCAACTATTGAGTGGGAGAAGAGATATTATTGTAGTTGCCAGTGTGAGTTGTATTTATGGTATGGGTAACCCTACCGAATACGAAAATGGTATTGTACGTATTCATAAAGGACAGGTAATATCCCGCCAGGCTTTTCTACACTCCCTAGTAAATTCTTTATACAATCGCTCTCAGGGAGATTTTACCAGAGGCACGTTTAGGGTAAAAGGAGATACGGTTGATATCAATTTACCCTACGTAGATTTTGGCTATCGGATTAGTTTTTTTGGTGATGAAATAGAGGAAATAGAAAGCATAGAAACAGCTACCAGCAAGCGTATTGGGCTCATGGATAATGCGGCTATCTTCCCCGCAAACCTATATTTAGCCCCCAAGGATATGATCACACAAGTGATGCATGAAATTCAGGATGAAATGATGCAACAGGTAGCATATTTTAAAGCCGGCGGAAAATTTATTGAAGCGCAGCGATTAAAAGAACGCGTAGAATATGATTTAGAAATGATTCGGGAATTAGGATATTGTAATGGTATTGAAAACTATTCTCGATTTTTTGATAGAAGAAAACCGGGTACGCGCCCTTTCTGCTTACTAGATTATTTTCCAAAAGATTTTTTATGTGTGATCGATGAAAGTCACCAAACCATTCCACAAGTAGCGGGCATGTACGGGGGTGATAGAAGTAGAAAATTAGTGTTGGTAGACTATGGTTTTCGGTTACCTAGTGCCATGGATAATCGTCCACTTAATTTCCATGAATTTGAAAGCCTAATAGGGCAAACCATTTTTGTAAGCGCTACCCCAGGCGATTATGAATTGGAAAAAACAGGCGGTGTAGTAGTGGAACAAGTGGTGCGCCCAACCGGATTACTTGACCCACCCATTGAAATTAGACCCAGTGTGAACCAAATCGATGACTTATTAGAAGCCATCGATGAACGGGTTAAAAAAGGAGATAGGGTATTGGTAACCACACTCACCAAAAGAATGGCTGAAGAAATGGATAAGTATTTGGGTAGAATTAATATCAAATCAAAATACATTCATAGTGATGTAGACACATTAGAGCGGGTAGAAATATTGCGAGATTTACGGTTAGGTGTGATAGATGTATTGGTTGGGGTAAATTTATTAAGAGAGGGCCTGGATTTACCGGAAGTATCATTAGTAGCTATTTTAGATGCAGATAAAGAAGGGTTCCTAAGAAATGAAAGGTCGCTTACGCAAACAGCAGGCAGAGCGGCGAGAAATGTAAACGGGTTAGTGATATTCTATGCAGATAAGATAACCGAGAGTATGCAACGCACTATTGATGAAACTGCCCGCCGTCGTGAAAAACAGATCGCTTATAATATAGCTCATGGAATTACTCCGCAAACAGTTATAAAAAGTAAAGAACAGGTATTTGCACAAACATCCGTTCTCGATATTAAGGGATATGATCCCTCAAACCCATACGCATTGCAGCAAGACCAAGGATTGGTAACTATGGCAGCCGAAGAGCAATTGGAATATAAAACGATTCCCCAGGTAGAAAAAGCGATTCAAAAAACTAAAAAAGAAATGGAAAAGGCAGCCCGTGATTTAGATTTTATCGAAGCCGCAAGATTGAGAGACGAAATGTTTAGGCTTCAAAAAGAGTTAGAAGGCATGAAATAAAGTAAATTGTGCATATATAAGTATTGCTATGCAAAAATTGTTGTTCTGTTTTCTTTTTATTGGAATTACAGCGGGTTTGGCGCAGCAAAAAATCCCTGCTAACCCACCCGTTAAAAAATCAATGCAGCAAGTGTATTATA
Organism: Sediminibacterium sp.; assembly: GCA_017537025.1. Taxonomy (GTDB): domain Bacteria; phylum Bacteroidota; class Bacteroidia; order Chitinophagales; family Chitinophagaceae; genus Sediminibacterium. Next base: position 721,892 of record JAFWCB010000005.1, on the reverse strand, counting down.
ATGAACCATTCCGGCCACAATTTCATTTTACACCGCAAAAATTTTGGATCAATGATCCTAACGGATTGATTTATCATAATGGAGAGTACCACTTGTTTTATCAGCATAATCCTTTTGAAAACAAATGGGGCCATATGAGCTGGGGGCATGCTGTGAGTAAGGATTTGATACGCTGGAAAGAATTGCCGGTAGCACTTCGAGAAGAAAATGATAAAATGGTTTTTTCAGGTTCTATGGTGCAGGATACAAAAAATACAAGTGGCTTTGGTAAAAGTAAAGACCAACCTCCTCATGTAGCTATTTTTACAGCACATGATAGTGTAAGTCAGAGCCAGCATTTGGCATATAGCATTGATAATCTTAAATCTTTTCAACGATATTCGGGTAACCCTGTTTTGGATTTACATACCAAGGATTTTCGGGACCCCAATGTTTTTTGGTTTGAAAAAGATAAGCGTTGGATCATGGCAGTTGCTATGCCAAATGAAAAGATGGTTTCTATTTATTCGTCTTATAGTTTAAAACAATGGTCGTTTGAAAGTGATTTTGGTCCACAAGCAGATACATCGGGTGTTTGGGAATGTCCGGACATTTTTCAAGTACCCGTTGTTGGTGAGCCCGATCAAAAAAAATGGGTGATGTTTGTTTCTCAGAATAGCAGTATGCAATATTTTGTGGGTGAGTTTAATGGCACTCATTTCTTTAACGAGAACCCCTATAATAAAATATTCAGACCCGATTATGGTCCGGATTATTATGCTGCTGTAACTTATAAAAACACACCCGATAAAATACCGGTAAGTATTGGTTGGGTTAATAATTGGAATTATGCAAATGAGATCCCAACAAATCCCTGGAAGGGTGCGATGAGTTTGCCAAGAGAAATAGCTGTAAAGAAAATGGGTAATGAGTGGATACTCTTACAGCAGCCTGTAAAGGCTTTGCGAAGCTTACGTTCAACCGCAGAAGTATTAAAGCAACCGATTACGGTACAAACAAATTATAAAGTGCCTTTTAGCGGACAACAATTCGAAATGGAATTGGAAATGAAAGCATCCGCACCATGTATTGCAGGGGTAAAAATTGCTGTTGGGAAGAAACATTATTTCAGCATCAGCTATGATGCCACGTTAGAACAACTAACTATTGATAGAGCTAATACACCATCCGGCTTTAGTAGCCAGTATCCTTATTTCGCTAAGAAAAGCGCCTATCTAAAAGCAAAGAATGAAAAAATTAAATTGCACATTTTCTTTGATAAAAGTATTGTAGAAATATTTGCAAATGACGGGGAACTTGTTTTTACTTCGCAAATATTTCCTGAGTCGGGAGATACAGGAATCAGCTTTTTTAGTGATGGCAATACGGCAATATTTGATAATGTTTGGTTTTGGAGGATGAATCGTAACCGTTAAAAAACGGGGGCGGTGAAGTGTTTATACTCTTTTTTAAACCACAGATAACACAGATTATTACGCGGATAACACAGAAGCGTAATGATCAACGAAATCACGTATAAAGTAATTGGAGCGGCATACCTTGTACATAAAAACTTAGGACCAGGATTATTGGAAAGCTCATATAAAGAATGTCTTTTTTACGAGCTAAATAAACTTGGATTAGAAGTTGAAAAAGAGAAACCCTTACCGCTCGTTTATGAAGAGGTAAAACTTGAAATTGGCTATAGAATAGATATTTTAGTTAATAAGCAAGTAGTTGTGGAAATTAAAGCGGTAGAGCAAATCAATGAAGTTCATTTGGCGCAAATACTAACTTATTTGAAATTAACTAAATCTACATTAGGTTTGTTGATTAATTTTAATGTAGCAGATTTAAAAAAAGGCATTAAGCGGGTTATTAATTCTACTGTGTAATCTGCGAATTAATCTGATTAATCTGCGGTAAAATAACTTTTATGAGTTTTAGAAATTTTAAAATGGTAAGCTATGTGGTATTTGGCCGCGGAAGCTTTAATCAGTTAGACGAAATTTTAGCCCCTCATCGTAAAGGAGAGGCGCCGATGATATTTTTAGTAGATCATTTTTTCGAAGGCAAGGCATTGTTAAATAGGGTTCCGCTTCGCGGGAAAGATAAAGTGATATTGGCCGATGTTACCCATGAACCCAAAACTACTCAGGTAGATGCATTAGCGAAAGCTATTAAAGACGAATTCGGCACTATTAATGGTGTGATTGGTATTGGAGGTGGTTCTGTAATGGATCTGGCTAAAGCTGTATCCTTAATGATGACTAACCCGGGGTCATCTGCAGATTATCAAGGCTGGGACTTAGTAAAACAGCCGGGAGTATATAAAGTGGGTATTCCTACATTAAGCGGTACCGGCGCTGAAGTAAGCCGAACAACGGTGTTAACCGGACCCACACGTAAACTCGGAATGAATAGCGATTTCACGCCCTTCGATCAAATCGTGTTAGATCCTGAATTAACAAAAGACGTGCCTGCGAACCAACGCTTCTATACAGGTATGGATTGTTATATCCATTGTATTGAAAGTTTAGAAGGAACCTATTTGAATGAGTTCTCTAAGAGTTATGGGGAAAAAGCATTGCAGTTATGTCAGAAAGTGTTCGTAGAAAAAGATCATTGGGATAACGAAAGCGATGATCAATTAATGATGGCCTCCTATGCAGGCGGAATGAGTATAGCTTATTCACAAGTTGGAGTGGCACATGCAGTGAGTTATGGATTGAGTTATTTATTAGGGACTAAGCATGGCATAGGTAATTGTATTGTGATGAATCATTTGGAAGAATACTACCCGGCTGGTGTGAAAGAGTTTAAGCACATGGTAGCGAAAAATAATATTGACATACCACAAGGTATTTGTAAAGGACTAACCGATGAACAGTTCGATGCTATGATGAATGTATCATTAGGCATGAAACCCTTATGGGAGAACGCTTTAGGGAAAGACTGGGAAAAGATAATGACCCGCGAAAAGCTTCGGGCTTTATATGAGAAATTATAAAAGCTTTGCTGCTTTCACTAAATCCTCAGGCGTATCAATTTCTACACCCATATATTGCGTGAGCACCATTTTTATAGGAACACCATATTCTAAATACCGCAGGCATTCAATTTTTTCTGCTGATTCTAATGGCGTCATGGGCCAATTTGTAAAATCGATCAGGGCTTTTTTACGAAACGCGTATACACCAATATGCTCATAGTAATGAATGGCTATATCTTTACTACGCGGGTAAGGAATTACACTACGAGAGAAAAATAAGGCATTGTTATTTCTATCTACAGCTACTTTTACATAGTTAGGGTCATCAATATTTTTCTGGTCTGTTAGTAATTGCATTAAAGAGGCTACCTGTACTTTATCATCGTTAAAACAGGCTAATAGCTTTTCTAAAGGTTCTTTTTGTACAAAAGGTTCATCTCCCTGAACATTTACAATAATATCAACGTTTAAATCGGCCGCAGCTTCTGCAATACGATCAGTTCCACTCTCATGATTTCTTTTACTCATAATAGCTTTACCGCTATTACTTGTAATTTCATCAAAAATAATATCACTGTCTGTTACAACAACTACTTCATTAAATAAACCGGTAGCTACCGTATTATCGTAAGTGTGCCTAATAACAGTTTTGTTACCCAGCATTTGCATAAGCTTGGCGGGAAAGCGCGTTGCGGCATAGCGCGCGGGGATCATAGCAATTTGTCTCATCTATCCGTCTTTATACTCCCATCAAATGGAATATTTAATTGATAACGCAAGTCTTGGTGTGTGGTATCTTCCAATACATCTAAACCATATCGTAGTTGTTCAACAGGGGTGTAGTTAAAAGTGCCAAATAGCCTATCCCAAATGGAAAAGATATTACCGTAATTACTATCGGTTTGCGGACGAACATAATGATGATGCACTTTATGCATATTAGGAGAAACAATCACCCAACTCAATGCATTATCTATCCATAAAGGAATACGCATATTCGCATGGTTAAATTGAGACAGCACAGCACTCATACTCTGGTATAACATTACCAACCACATAGGGGCACCACAAACTAAAACCCCAATAGTAGTAAATACGGCACGAAATACACTTTCACCTGGGTGGTGGCGGTTCGCCGTTGTAGTATCTACATAAGTATCCGCATGATGCACCATATGAAACTTCCACATCCATTTTATCTTGTGTTCAATAAAATGAATAAAATAAGCACCTACTAAATCGAGCAATAACATACCCCCAATCATTATCACCCAAGTAGGCAGTACTACAATTTGTAATAAACCGAATTTATTAGCGATTGCCCAATCACTTGTTTTTACAATGAGCAAGGCAAATGCAAAATTGACGACGATAGTGGTGATGGTAAAAAAGATATTAATAGAAGCATGCTTCCATTTGCTGTACCGAAAACTAAATAAGGGCACAATGCCCTCTATCACCCAAAAAAAAGTAATACCACCCGCAAGTATCAACGCCCTATGCAAACTAGGTATCGTACTAAAATATTGTACAATCTGTTCCATCGCAATCGTTTTTATGAAGATACAAAATTGTAGCGAACAGACTATCTTTGAAAGAATATCCCCAACTACAAATTATGAATCGCCTTTTTTTGTTGATTATTTTCTTTGTAACTGCCTGTAAAATGAAAACAGATTATACGAAACTGCCTAAAGTTGAGCTGCACCTACATTTAGATTGTTCATTGAGTTATGATGTAGTAAAGCAGTTAAACCCTTCCATAACAGAAAAAGAGTATTCCGATTCTTTTATTGCTCCTCCAAAATGTACCGATTTGGCTGACTATATTAAACGCGCTATCAAAGGTTTTGAGCTCATGCAAACCAAAGAACAATTGCGGTTGGTTACGCTCGATTTATTCAAACAGCTTAAGGCCGATAATGTAGTATATGCCGAGTTTAGATTTGCGCCTTTACAGCATATATATAAAGGACTTACACCAGAAGAAGTAGTACAAATAGTAAATGAGGCTACAACTGAAGGCATTAAAACCTATGGAGTAGATGCGGGCATAATTTTATGTACACTACGACATTATACTGAAGAACAGAGTATGCAAACAGTATCTTTAGCTAAACAGTTTAAAGGAACAAATGTAGTTGGTTTTGATATTGCCGCAGATGAAGCTGGCTTTCCGATTACCAATCATATCAAGGCCTTTCAGTTTGCAAATGATAATCAAATAGCTTGTACAGCACATGCAGGTGAAGCAAAAGGGGCTGAAAGTGTTTGGGAAACACTTCAAAATTTTCACCCTTCGCGTATTGGTCATGGAGTTCGTTCCGCAGAGGATACGTCCTTGCTCCACTTTTTAAAAGAACATAATATTCATTTAGAGGTTTGTCCTACTAGTAATATTCAAACAAATGTGTTTGATAAAATAGAGAACCATACAGGGGATAAAATTTACCAATCGGGGGTTTCTATGAGTATTAATACAGATGCCCGCACCATTTCAAATACTACACTAGCTAAAGAATATGGTGTAATGGAAAAAAACTTTGGATGGGATAAAGCACATATCAAAAAATGTAATTTGGAAGGCATTAAGCATTCTTTTGCATCTGATGCAATAAAAACAAAAATTAGTAAATTGATTGAAGAGGCCTATTAATTATTCAACATCAACGGCATCACTAACATTAAGAGGTCCTCTCCCTCACCCTGCTCTGTTGGTTTAATTAAACCGGCCTTGGTAGGAGTGGAAAGCTCTATTTTCACATCGTCAGTATCAGCGGCATTAAGCATTTCAATTAAAAAGCGCGCATTAAAGGCTATTTGTAAGTCTTCCCCATCGTATTGGCAGTTCATACGCTCATTTCCCTCAAAACTAAAATCAACATCTTGTGCAGCCATTTGTAATTCACTACCGGTAATATTTAATGCTACCTGATTGGTACTTTTATTACTGAAGACGTTTACGCGACGTAAGGCATTTTGAAAATCGTGTTTGTTTACAACCAATTTATAAGGATTATCTCCCGGTATTACCACTTTGTAATCCGGGAAACGCGCATCGATCAATCTACAAATCATATGTGTAGAACCATGTTGTACAAATAAATGATTGCTGTTGTAGCTGATCGTAATTTCATCGGTATTATCAGGCAATGCATTCTTTAATAAATTCAATGGCTTCTTTGGTACAATAAAAGAATCGGCCTTAGTAGCAGATGCATCGGTACGCTTATAACGAACTAAACGATGGGCATCGGTAGCCACAAATTGAACCCCATCCTTACTCAATTCAAAAAACACCCCCGTCATAGCCGGTCTTAAATCATCACTACTCACTGCAAATAAGGTTTTATTAATGGCGGTAAGCAGGGCGCTGCTTGTCATCGTAAAACCGGTTGTGTCATCTGCTGTTGGCTCTTTAGGAAAGTTATCGGGGTTCTCTCCCATTACTTTATACTTTCCGTTATCGCTGGTAATTTCTACCGCAAAATTCTTATCAATCGTAAAAGTGAGTGGTTGATCGGCAATATTTTTTAAAGAATCCAATAATATTTTGGCAGGAATACACACTTTTCCATTCGCTTTACTCTCCACATCCATTTGTACCCGCATAACTGTTTCTAAATCGGTAGCTACAACGCTTAATTTCTTATCCTGAATTTCAAATAAAAAATCTTCTAAAATAGGTAACACGGTATTGGCATTAATAACACCACTAATTTGCTGTAAGTGTTTTAATAAAGAGGTGGAGGAAACGATAAATTTCATATGCACGTTTTAAGACTGCAACAAACCTAATGTAAAATGATTAATTTTCCGAATCAAAATAATATGCTTTTCGCTGAAAAACAACGATTTGTGCAACGAATGTGAATTTGCTAGCTAGATGCCGGTTTTAAACCCTCTATCAACTGCTGGTATTTGAGGCGATTGATTGGCTTTACGATATAATCGGTTACTTCGGAAAATTCTTTAGAACGCTTTATATCGCAATCATCTACCGAAGAGCTTACTACAAAAATAGTGATGGTTTTTTGGAACCGGTCGTTGATTTTATGGTACTCCTCCAAAAACTGCCAGCCATTCATAACAGGCATGTTGATGTCTAGAAAAATAACATCAGGCAATTCATTCTGGTCGGTAGTAAAACTCTGCTTTAAAAAACCAATAGCTTCACTCCCATTATAGAAGGAAAGTATTTTTTTGGCTAACCCGGTGCTCTCTAATATTTTACGGGCGGTAAATTGGTAAATTTTATCGTCGTCTATTAAGCAAACATTATGTAAAGGTTGTTGCATAGTCTAAACAAATATAACTACTTTCCCAAAAAAAAGCAGTTGATTTTACGCACTCAATCCCTCACCCCAGAGCAGGCATTTATGAAGCTAAAGCATTATTGTGCCTATCAAGAACGCTGTCATCAAGAGGTGAAAGAAAAAGCATATAGCTTTGGGTTGCGAAAATCCGAGGTAGAACAGCTGGTTTCCAGATTGATAGAAGAAGATTATCTGAATGAAGAACGTTTCGCCAAACAGTTCGTAGGGGGTCATTTTAGACTCAAAAAATGGGGGATTATTAAAATTACATATGCGCTTAAACAAAAACAGGTTAGCGCCTATAATATTAAAAAGGGTCTTTTAGAAATAGAAGACGAAGCGTATCGTAAAACTGCTTTGCAACTGATAAAAACAAAATGGACGGCCTTAAAAAAAGAGCAGTATCGTGTACGAGAAGCCAAAACACAGGCCTATCTTGTTCAAAAAGGCTTTGAGCCGGTACTGGTTCAAGAGCTGATCAAAATAATAAGAGATGAGGCAAAATAATAAGATATATCGTAAAAACTGGATCGGTTTACTATTCGGGGTAGCATTATCCGGTAGCCTGCAATCGCAGGACAGTACCTCTGTTTACAGTAAAGAAATATCTTTTAAAACAGAAAATGATGCTTATTTGTTTCAGTTGAAAGACGCCTATTATACAAATGGTTTTTTCCTGAATTATCAATGGACTCCAAAAGGCGCTAAACAGAAAATTATTCAAGGTGTTGAGTTATCGCAACAAATTTTTACCCCCCTCAACAGAACAGCTCAAGTACCCGAAGGAATAGACAGGCCCTACTGCGGCTATTTATACGCCCAATATCATAATACCCGTTTTTCCAATAAAGCTATTGTTAGGTTTACCGGAACGTTAGGCGTGATTGGTAAAGCATCCGGAGGTGAGTGGATGCAAAATTGGTATCACGATTTACTTGGCTTTTCTAAATTTAAAGGCTGGCAATATCAAATAAGCAATGCGGTGGGTGTTAATGCAGGGGTAACTTATGCCTATACGCTGTATGATAAAAACCGGTTAAAAATTATACCGCATATAACTGCAAATCTGGGAACCATATATACCAATGCTAAACTTGGAGGAACCCTTGTACTTGGGTTGTTCGAAAAAAATGAAAACAGCGCTTTATGGAATGCTAGAATAGATAACAAAAAGGTAGTCAGAAATAGGAATCATGAATTGTTTTTTTACTGGCAACCCTTTTTTATGGCGCAAACTTATAATGCTACTATTTTGGGCGGACTAGGCACAAAGAGTACAACACAGGTTACCGCAGCAATAGCTCCCATTATGTTTCAACAGGCATGGGGGCTCTGTTATGCTCAAGCAAGATGGACAACCCGCTTGGAACTGGTATATCAATCTAAAGAAACGCCCTCGCAAACTAATCCGCAACGATATGGCGTGATACAGTTGTGTTATAGGATGCACTAACTTTGTATGTATGTTGCCACTTACCATCACGCTTATACAATCGGATCTTCATTGGGAAAATAAAGAAGCCAATTTAAATCATTTTGAAAAACAAATCGATGCCATAAAACAACCTACCCATATTGTTGTTTTGCCTGAAATGTTTTCTACCGGCTTTAGCATGCAACCGGCGTTACTGGCAGAAAAAATGGACGGAGAAACGGTTTCATGGATGATAAAAATAGCAGCCGAAAAGAAAATAATTATAACGGGAAGTGTTATCATTGAAGAAAAAGGAAATTATTATAATCGCCTTTTATGGGTTTTACCTAACGGACAAATAGCCCACTATGATAAGCGACATCGATTTGCCTTTGCGGGAGAAGATCAACAATATACAGCCGGCAATAAAAGACTGATTACATCAGTAAATGGCTGGAAGCTAAACTTACATGTGTGTTACGATTTGCGTTTCCCTGTATGGGCAAGGCAACAATCAACAGATAGTCCGGAGTATGATGTATTGATTTATGTAGCCAATTGGCCTGCTCGCAGAAGCTATGCCTGGAAACAATTACTCATAGCGAGAGCCATAGAAAATCAGTGCTATGTAATTGGGGTAAATAGAATTGGGGAAGATGGAAATGGAATTGAACATAGTGGCGATAGTATGCTTATAGACCCATTAGGAGAAGTGATTTACACCAAATCGAATGGATCAGATATTTTCACACATACACTCGATAAGGAAGCCTTAGAAACAGTAAGAAATAAATTCCCATTTTGGAAAGACGCAGATCGATTTATGATACATTCAAACGATAGTAATGAAGTATAGCTACGCCGCTAAAAAATTATTTACCGGAACCGAATGGATAGATCACGGAGTACTTGTTGTAGAAAATAATATTATTGTTGCGATAGAACAAAGGGAAGACAAAAACGCAGTTCCGATTATAGCGCCATCTTTGATTGATTTACAGATATACGGTGCTGCCGGAAAACTCCTAAGTGTATTTCCGGAAGCCGATTCTATTCAACAATTATTTAATTATTGTAAAGAAGGGGGTGCTAGTTGGTTTCAGCCAACAGTTGCCACAAATACAACAGCAGTAATTCACGCCTGTATCGATGCCGTTAGAACATATCAATTGGAAGCAGGAAAGGGTTGTATCGGATTACATGTTGAAGGACCCTGGATAAATATGGAAAAAAGAGGAGCGCATTTGGCAGATTATATTCACGCTCCAACAATGGAAGAAGTAAAAGCGCTACTGGATTATGGAGAAGGAGTAATTACTATGATAACGCTGGCTCCTGAAGTAGTAAGCGAAGAAATTATTCAATATATACAAAGCAGAGGCGTTATTGTATCTGCTGGACATACCAATGCGAGTTACGCAGAAATCACGAATTCATTTAATAAAGGAATAAAAACAGCCACGCATTTATTCAATGCTATGAGCGCTTTGCAGCACAGGGCTCCCGGTGTTGTAGGGGCCATTTTGGACCATCATAGCGTTTGCTGTAGTATAGTTCCTGATGGTTATCATGTGGATTTTTCAGCCATACGTATTGCAAAAAAAATAATGGGACCTCGTTTATTCGCTATTACAGATGCTGTTACTGATACTAGTACAGGGCCTTACCCGCACCAGCTTATGGAGGATCGTTATGAAGCAAATGGTATTTTGAGCGGATCAGCACTTACGATGTTGCAATGCTTAAAAAACCTTCATCTAAAATGCGGTATTGAGCTTGGAGAAGCCATACGTATGTGTAGTGTATACCCTGCAAAAATTATAGGGTTACCAAATATTTCCGGACAATTAGACATAAATGAAAGGGCAGATTTTATTTGTTTAGATGAAAATCTAGACCTCATTCGGGTAGAATAAATGTACCTTCGCCGCACTTAATTATTAAAATAATTTTATGAAGAAACTATGTGTAATGGTAGCTGCCCTATTCCTAAATATCGCATCTTTTAGCCAGCAAACAGACTGGAAAGAAATGCATGCTTTCCACAGTGTTATGAGTAAAACCTTTCATCCTGCTGAAGGAGGAAATCTAAAGCCTGTAAAAGAAAATGCGATCGAGTTGGTAACTAAAGCAAAAAGCTGGCAGCTTAGCAAAGCACCGGTAGGATATAATGAAAAAGTTACCAGCCCTATTTTAAAACAATTGGTAGAAAAGTGTAATGCCATTGATGCGGCAGTAAAAGCAAAAAAATCAGATAAAGAATTAACGAAGTTAATTACAGAGGCACATGATATTTTCCATGAAATTATGGAGAAATGTAAAGTAGGAGAAAAACATTAATTACGGGAGATAAGCGCTACATGGCGATTGTTGTCTCGTATCATTTTTATACCCTCAGTAAAACTCATAAAGCGTAGTGCTTTTTGTTTTTTGTTGAGGGTACTTATTTTGTACAAAAGATCCAAGTGTTTTATAATTTCCTTCCAAGCAAAAAATAAAGAATGTGAAGGGTCATAAATATGCGTAGGATCACTTCCTGCCCCGTTTACTTCAATGATATAAAATTCTTTTCCTTCTCTAAAACTTTCCCAATTACTGAATCGAATATCAATACGCCCATAGTAAAACGCAAGAATTTCCAAACAGATTTTATGGAAAGTCTCCTGAAGTGTATCATCTATCCGATCACTCCAATCTACAAACCGCGAACCACGGGCGTGATTACCGTAGGGAACCAGTGTGTATTTTTCACCGGCGTTGAGTACTTTATCTAATAAAGCCCCATCATTTTTTTCAAGTGTTGGAAGTTGTAATAGATATCGGTTATTCTTAATTAATATTTCTCGTATGGTACTTTTTCCGTTTCCGGTAATTGTTACAAATTCTTTTCCTACAATCCCCGTAATGGCACCTGATGTTTCTCCCGGAATTTTACAATAAAATATACCTACCTCTTCGGTGTAATTAATATATGATTGAATAAGAAAAGGAACTTTCGATTGTAGCAAATATGCATTTAATTCAGCCTCATTGCTAATCAACTTTACTTGCATACCACGCATACCAATATCTGGTTTAGCGATAAAAGGAAAATCGATACCGGCCCGCATTATTTCAGGTAATACCGTTTTTATATCTATTCCCGGCTCGAATAATAGGGTTGTCGGATAAAAATGCGATGGGAGTAAATCGTAAATTTTTTTCTTGCTCTCCATTAAAAAACCTCCGTTTTCAATGGACGGGTTTGCTGTATTAAAAAAGAAAACCGACCGGGCTTTCAGCATGAGCCAAAACCAATAAAAATAAATAGGAAAATAGATTACATGAAAGGACCAGTATTCCCAGTGGGTTATTTTGATATACAATCTTTTGAAATAATAAGGATCTTTATTGCGCATGTGATAGAAAGGAAGAAAGATAGCTCTTATGTTGCAACAGATCAAGATAATGCATCTCTAACTCAGTATCTCCTGATACAATACCTGTGATGCTCACGGTATATAATTTATTATCCCTATTCATGAATAAATCAGTAGAAAAATCACCATCACCAGCAAACTGATGAAAAGAAAGTAACTCAGTAATGGTAGGAGAAGTATTTTTTTCTAACCATTTTGCAAACCAGCTGGTTCTTTTAAGTTGTGTAGGATAATCATATAGTGTTACAGACGACCAAATATGTGGGCGTTTTTCATCCAGCTGCGCTATATATTTGTTTAATCCATCCCACCTACAAACATGTAAGAAACCATTTACAAATAATACCAGCGTAAATGGCTCAATATTGTTAAGTAATATCGTACTAAAATCATGAATGGGATCTTTTGATTCAAAAATATCAAGAAAAATAAGCCCCCTACTGCGCCGGTAAGGATAAGCCGGAATATGGTTTTCAAAAGCACCGTTTAATAATATAGCCACATCTCCGTTTTCTTTTAAAGCAATCCAGGTTCCACCACCATCAGGATCTTTTGGGAAGATAAGCCGGCAACCTGATTTTGTTTGCTTCATAGCTGGTTCATAAGCGATAGAGCGGGTATATTTCTCATCCCGATTGGAGCAAATCAGTACATTTTTTCCTACAGGAACAAAACTTACTGTGCACATTTTGCTTTCCTAAATTTAAGTGTTGATGAAGCTACACCAAAAGAGCTTGGTAATGTAATATTTGTTTCAGTAATTACGCCCACCCTAATAAGTGCCATGTGATGAACAGCATGCTCGATATTGTATATCAGTTCTCTATAATAATTAGTTTCAACAGAAACCTGGCAGTTGGAACCATATTCAGAAATTAATAGCAGGGATTTGTTAGGTTTATGCAACACGGTACTTAGCTCTTCTAATTTTTTTACGGCGATATGTTGATCGGATTCAATTAGATAGTCTCTTTTTCTTTCCTCATAATTTACGTTTCCCACTTCATAACCCGAAAAAAGCTCCTGAAATAGCTCAATGACATGTAGGGTATGCGCACCAATACTGGATCCCGATAATACGGGAATGGCTTTATTGTACTCTTGATTGGAAAGCGCAAGTAACAGTTCTTTCAGTTGTAGCAAAAGTTCGTTTACCGGTTGTTGTAAAACCATGAATAGTTGTAATTAAAATATGTACGATCTCTAAGCTTTACGAGCTTGTATAAAACCAAATATTTTTTCTCTATTTAGCCATGCCAATATGCCGGTAGCAATAAAAACAGTTAATGCATAAGCAAATAACTGACCACCATCTCCTCTTACTTCAATACCTAAAACCGCAAGATGCGATACAATAGCCCCGCCCATAATACCCATGGCAAGTAAGGCGCCGACTACTGTTGTTGCCGGAATTAGTAGGAGTACAGAAGCAATAAGCTCCGCAATCCCTGTTCCAATACGCCCCCATGGCTCAATACCTAGTGTAGAAAAAATATATACCGATTCTTCGGCTGCGGTGAATTTGAAGTAAAGGGTTTGTAGCATAATCACAGCCGCTATAATACGAAGAAGCCAAGGGAAAATTTTATTCTTTGTCATGTTTTGAATAGTTACTCTTCAGTAGTTACTAACTTATCGATGATTTTCATTTTCTCTTCGGTAGTAAATTGATGTGATGAAAAACTGTCGGTTTTACGAAATAATTTTGTAAGCATTTTATTTTGAATAGAGAACCGCTTGCATAATATGCAAATAGCTAAATGGTTCCATAGCTGAATTTTTTGCCAAATACCGAGTTTGCCTTCTTCTTGCTTATTAATACGATCTACTGCTTCTTTACAGCTTATATGAAGTTTCATGATAGTAGATTATTGATTGATCCATTTTGTTTCTATACATCCCCTTAGTTGAACCTTAGCCCGATGAATAAGCACCCAGTAGTTAGACGGACTAATATTTAGTTCCTTACAAATAGTTTCGCTGTCCATACCATCCAAATACTTTAAGCTAAAAACAGCATCCTGTATAGCTTTTAGCTTTTTTCGGCAGGCAGCCAAAATGGTGTAGAACTCTTTTTTCTCAATATTATTATTCGGACGTATGGAAAATTGCTGCGGATAGTGTGCTTTGGCCCAATGATCGGCATCATCGAAAAAAACATCTTGAGTGGCATCATTGTCCCCTAAAGAATCGGTTAGCCGAGTTGAAGCCTTTCGATAGTGATCGATAATTTTATTTTTTAAAATGGTGGTTAACCAGGTTTTTACAGAAGCTTCTCCATTGTATTGCTCGATATTTTTCCAAGCCGAAACAAAAGTTTCTTGAACTAAATCTTTCGCTAAATGCTCGTCTTTTACCCTCGATATAGCAAAGCCAAGTAATTGGCTAGAATAAGCGTTAACCCATTCGGAAGCAAGATGCGCATGTTTTTTGTCGGACATATACTAGTTATTTTTTAGAGAGGTTTTCTTATTCTAGGTTTTTTACAATAATGGCATAGGTAAAATACAATGTATTAATGATAAAATTTTATCCAACTGGCATCTGCTTTTTGTTTCAGTGAAACTTCATCCTTATTCCAGGTTTTTAGAGTGTTATTAAAGAGCTTATTATAAAATAAATAAAGTTTACCGTTTAATATTTTAAATGTTTCTGGATCAATATTTACTTTTTCGCCGGTAGCCCCCATAGCATAGGCGCACCATCCACCATATTGGGGTTCATATTTTTCGGGAGACTGTTTAAATGTGGCTGCGTTTTTTTCGGAAGAAAAATAATACACAATGCCTCCATTAATAACACTCCACTCTTTTTTACCCTCAATAGCTTTATTTTCAGTAAAATATGCTACGGGATCATAGCCAGCTATCGCTAAATTATTTTTCGAAAGATTGAATTGTTTTTTTCTAGCATCCACATTAGTTTGTGCAAATGCTATTGTAAACAGGGCTGCAATAGCCGTAAATGAAGTAATTAACTTTTTCATATATGTTTTTCTATTCTACGATTGCGATAGAAAAAACTTACGAAAAACTAAAAAAGATAGTAGGATTAAGCTTATTTTAATTGAGAGTGGGCGTTGCTGCAGCCTTTTTTTGCTTTTTCTTTCCCGAAATATCTGTGAAAATCCGATCTATATAAATAGCGGTACCTAGGCTGTAATAAAAGCCACTATAGTTTTGTTTTAAATCAGTATCATATATTACAGTACGCATACCCACAATAGCATTCAATCCGAAATAGGTTAAAAAATGCCAGCCTTTTTTATCGGGGATTATTAGATTAAATGATAAACCCATGCCAATGGGAACAAAAGGTTCTTTTTTGCTAATAATATTATTAGTTGTGCCAGTAACTTGATTTCTTGTATTATATACTTTATTACTATTCGTTGAATCAATTTTTACATTTCCATAGCCAATTTCCATAACCATGCTCATTTCCCACCTCCTTCTGCGGATAAGGTATGGCTCAATATAAATGGTCCCAAAAAATATTTTCTGACTAACCTGACTAATATTCGTAATAGTTCGCGTTATACCCTGTGCAATTAGTCTGGCGCTGTCTTTTCTGGCATCAAAATCTGCATTAAAAGTATACCCACCAATACCAAACTTATATTTATCATTTACTAATAGCCCAACTCTATAACCCCAAATATTAATGTCCTTATTATTATCTCCTATAAAAGAGAATCTTTGATCAAAATCTCCTGTAGGCTTTATGGATGGTTTTTGATTTTTTAGTGAATCAAAATACGCCGATCCGGTTACATATGGCTTTGGTGATCTTCGGGCTTGCGGTTCGCTTACTTGAATTTGAGCATGTAAAGAAGCAAGCAACAGGAAAAAGAAAATCGATATATGAATTTTTAGGTATCTCATAACATAGTCGTATGTGAAGATACGAAAAGAAGTATTAGTGCAGTTTTCTCCGTAATATTTCTTCTTGAATTAGCGTCATTTTAAGATCAACCCCCTTTTTAATGGCATAAGAAGAGGGATTTATTTCCCAATCGGGTACAATGCCTCTTCCTTTAACTCGATTCCTATCCATTACTAATCGATACATAGGCAATCGCACTCTTAGCTTTGAATATGGAAGTTTTATTTCAGGAATATGCATAGCGGAATTTCCATACCAGCCTCCGCCGGTTTCTTCTCCCACTACTGTTACATTTTTTTGTCCTTTGAGAGATGAAATAAACATAGTTGCCGCAGAAAAACTATAGCCACCTTGTAATAAATAAACATGTCCTTCAAAATGATTTTTCGTTATAGGCTGAAAATAGTGTTTCTCGTAGCGGCGATAATGAATGGTTCCATCTTTTTCTTTTCTTCCACCAATATTCATAGCAATCCAATAGATCCAAGAAGGGTGTATATAACGGCCATATTCAAACTTTCGGCTTATGGCCTGTACTGTATCCCCAACTTTAAAAGGATGATCAGTTAGATATTTAGTAAGTTTTATATAATTATCTACTTTACCACCACCGTTTTCTCTCAAATCAATAATTAAATCGGTTATAGCCAAATGGTGCAGGGTACGAAAACTTTTTCTAAAAAATCGCTTTAATTGACCTCCTGAAAATCCTGTTAATCTCATTACAGCCGTTTTATTCGTACTATCTAGCAATAACACCCGTTTTGATAGTAGGTTTCTTGCTCTTCTACTTAAGCTGGGAATTGTTTGTGGCGGAATGGCCGTTGGTAGTACAGCTAATTTTTTTTGAGAAGAGTCGCGCTTAGGTGGCATTAATGTAAACGATTTAATACTCACAGATGCTGCACCACCGGCGCTATCCACATATTGAACAGTAAAAACGGAATCTATACCGAAAACCCATTTATACCAATCGGAAAAATTATTGCTTAATACTTGATTCTTATGATTGATAGCAAATCCATCTGTACTAATGTAGTGGAAAATACTGTCGATGATTTCTTTATTAGTCCTATTGTTGATGCCCGTAATAATAGTTCCTCTGGTAAGTGTAGTATCCAAGATATTCCTGTTAGCCAATACTACCATACTATCTTTCCAAACCTTAAGCGAGAGGGGGAATGCAGGGTATCTTAGCTCGGTTAGTCGTTTCGTTAATTTTTTTGAATAACGTACGGAGGTATGTCCACAACGTATTTCACTAATCCAATAAGCAAGCTTATTTCTGAATTGGATTTCATTTAAGGAATCGGGTAAACTGTTGTATATCAGGTTGTAAATGCTATCGATATGTGCTTTATCGCTATACCAATATAAACTGGGATGATTGGCTTCCAATATTTTTTTGAGTAGCTGCATGTCTTCCCGCATTTCTTGTTGCGGAAAGCGAGGAATTATTTGTGCAGTTGCAATAGAAAGGGATAGAATAAAAATAAAAGCTAAGGCACTTTTTTTACACATGTTTATTTTTTAAAGGCATTCCAACCTTGGGCGGTTATATCAAATTGGTTGCCTCCCTTGGTAAGCAATTTTGTGCCTTCTTGAATATCTGTCATATATCCGATTACACTTATTTCTTCATTCAAAACGATTTTATCATGATCATCTTGTTTAAGCGTAAAAATAAGCTCATAGTCTTCCCCGCCATTAAGCGCGCAAACAGTTGGGTCTAGGCCAAATTTAAAAGCAGCTTTTCTAGTGCTTTCATGTAAGGGTAGTTTTTCTTCATAAATGCGGCAGCCTAATTCAGAGGCTTTACATAAATGTAGCACTTCACTACTGATACCATCACTTATATCCATCATGGAAGTAGGGATGATCTTATTTTTTTCAAAAAACTCAACAATATCTTTTCTGGCTTCGGGTTTTAATAATCGCCCAACGATATAGGATTCGTTTTCTAAATCGGGCTGTATTTGCGGATTCTCTTGATAAATTTTCTTCTCTCTTTCCATCAAAGTAAGTCCTAAATAAGCACCTCCCACATCACCTGAAATACAAATTAAATCTCCTTTTTGAGCAGTGCTTCTTTTTACAAACTGATCGGGGGCAACTTCACCGATAGCCGTTACAGAAATTACAAATCCCTTTAATGACGAACTGGTATCACCTCCAATGAGATCAACTCCATATTTATCGCACGCAATATATACGCCTTCATAAAACTCATCTAGGGCTTCAACACTAATTCTGTTACTCAAACCAATACTTATAGTAATTTGAGTAGGCTGTGCATTCATCGCATATATATCGCTGAGGTTCACTACAACAGCCTTGTACCCTAAATGTTTTAAAGGGGTATACATTAAATCAAAATGGATGCCTTCTAATAAAAGATCGGTAGTAATAACGGTTTGCTTCCCAAAATGATCAATTACTGCTGCATCATCGCCTACCCCTAAAATGGTTGATGCATTTTGAATTTCTATATTTTTCGTGAGATGTTCAATTAACCCAAATTCACCTAGCGAAGCTATTTCTGTTCTTTGTTCCATAAAGTATTTTTAGAATGGGTTACCATTTATAACGCCTAATAGTTCATCGTGAATCTTTCCATTAGTGGCTAATAAATGAGGTTGATATGGGGAATAGTGATTACCGGTAAAGTCCGTTACTTTTCCTCCTGCTTCTTCTACAATTAAAAATCCTGCGGCGCTATCCCAAGCCTGCAATTTATGTTCATAAAAACCATCAAACCTTCCTGAGGCAACCCAACACAGATCTATTGCAGCACTTCCTAATCTTCTTACCGGTACTCCTTTTCGAATTAGTTTTTCAAAAACCGTAAGTGGGCCATTGGGGGTATCTAAATAGGTATAAGGGAAACCTGTTACCAAGCAACTTTCTGCTACCTGGGTTTTATTGCTTACCCGTATTTGTTTATCATTCAATGTGGCTCCAAACCCCTTTTGCGCAAAGAAAAATTCGTTTAAAAAAGGGTTGTATACGGCACCTAGTATTATTTGTCCATCTTGTTCTACCCCAATACTTACACAACAAATAGGAATCCCATTGGCAAAATTAACGGTACCGTCAATAGGGTCAATAATCCATTTATAGGTAGAATCTTGAAATATTTCACCTGATTCTTCACTTAATATAAAATGATCGGGAAAATCGGCTTGAATAACGGCCATAATGGCTTTTTCAGCGGCATGATCGGCTTCAGTAACTAAATTATTGATTCCCTCTTTGTTAGAAATCACAAAAGAACCATTGAAAAATCTTCTTAATTCTTGTGCCCCCGCTTCGGTAGCTTTTAATAAGGTTTGTTTTAACATGGTGCAAAAGTAACTCAGATTCATCATCTTTGAAGCCTATTATACGGAATGGACCTATCTGTTATCATAGTAAATTATAAAGACTATAGTCGGTTGCGTTACTGCATTGAATCGGTAATGCTTGCTTTGCAAGAAATGAGTTGGGAGATTATTGTAGTTGATAATGCTTCGGTACCCTTTGAACAGTCGGCAATACAAAAAGAATTTCCACTTGTATCCTGGATAATCAATGATGAAAATAAAGGCTTTTCGAAAGCAAATAATCAGGCTTTAGCTGTTGTGAAAGGTCGTTTTTTTCTTTTTTTAAATCCGGATACCATAATTCCCCAGCATATTTTTGGAACGCTTATTCCCTACTTGGATCAACATCCAATGGCCGGGGCTATTGGTGTAAAAATGGTTGATGGTAACGGGGTTTTTTTGCCGGAAAGCAAAAGAAATATACCGGGAATAAGGGCTGCTTTTTTTAAAATGATAGGACTTGCTACAATTTTTCCGAACTCTTCTTTTTTTAATGCATATGCCCTAGGCGGGTTTTCCAGTAATGGTATATATAAAGTGGGCGCATTAACAGGCGCATTTTTACTGGTAAGAGCAGAGGTAGTTAATAAAATAGGAGGCTTTGATGAGCGCTTTTTTATGTATGGAGAAGATATTGATTTTTGCTATCGAATGCAAGAGAAAGGATTTGAGATTCATTATATAGGCACCTTACAAATAACACACTTTAAAGGAACGTCTACCAATAAACATAGCACAGTTTATAGGCAACATTTTTATGGCTCCATGGAACTATTTGTAAAAAAATACAGTCCGGCAATGTATGGCCGAACTGCAAAATGGATATTGGTATTAGGTATTCGCCTAGCGAGACACTTGGCTGCGATAAAGAGCTTCTTGCTTTGCCTTCGCTAGAGCAGCCGATTTTTTTTCAAATTGTTTTATACAAATAGAGCAACCTGAAATTATGATAAGTAATAAAAAAGAATACCCCATCATTTTGGAAGAACTTTCTATTTCTTCGAAAGTTTTTCCTTGTCGCTCTCGGTAATTTAAAACCTCCATTTTATTTCTTTTGATCAAAGTTATACAGTACATATTTCGAGATATTTTGGTTTTTCACTGATTTATATCATTAAATCGTCATTATTTAGCCATCACTTTAGAGGAAGATCTCTTAAATGCTAGGGGAGATCTGCCATATTCTTTTTTAAAGCATGCACAGAAATAGGGTGCTGAATTAAACCCGGTTGTATAGGCAATGTCTTTTACAGAACCGAGGTTTTGACGAAGCATTATTTCTGCTTTCATTAGTTTAGATCGAATGATATATTTTTTTGGGGTAGTTTGATAAAAACGAAGTACCCATCTCTCTAGAGTCGAGACGCTCATCGACAGTTTTTCAGCAATTTCCTGTACGGAAAAAGTGTTTTCGTCAATCGTTTCTTCAACAATCATATTAAAACTCTTTTTGAACTCTTGCTCAAAATTAGCCGGGTTGTTAGCCTCTTCTTTTAGAAATAATTGTTTTTCAAATTGATTCTGCATTTCTTTTTTCAAGGCTACAAGGTTTTTAACCTTAAGGAGAAGATCATTGATTTTAAAAGGTTTTACGATATAATCATTGGCACCCATTTCTAATCCCATGCTAATCTTATCATCACTGTTTATAGCCGACATTAATACAACTGGTATGGCAGCAAGCTTTATATCATTTTTTAGGATCCGTAAAATGGAAAATCCATCAAGCGGAAATGGTAGCATAATATCAAGTAAAATAACATCAGGTATTTCAGATTTTAATACTGCTAATGCATCAATACCGTTAGATACGGCAATTACTTTTGTAGAAAAAGATAAACTTTCGTTCAAAGACTCCCGGAGCTCTTTGTGGTCCTCAACCATCAATACAGTAGGGTGATTCATATTTATTAATTATGGTTTATTAATTGATTATTAAACTCAAGTAAAAAAGCAGTTCCTTTTCCCTCACTGCTTCTAACGGTAATGCTTCCTTTATTCATTGTGATGAAGTATTTTACAATCATCAATCCCACACCTGTACCTTCTGTATTACCTACATTTGAGCAGCGTACGAAGGCCTTGAATAAGGAATTAATTTCTGCACTCGGAATTCCAATCCCATGATCTATCAGCAATAAACTCCAGCTTTTCTTACGCATACTTACGCGCAGTATGGGCGCTTTTTTGGAAGCGGAATATTTAAAGGCATTGTCTATTAAGTTGCATAAAATATGCTTGAGTTGTACTATATCAATCCATACTTTTTCTTTTTTGGTAGATAGCACTAAATGCAATGTTCTTCCATCTTTCCATGGATTGTAATGATCAGTAATTAGTTGCTGAATAAACCTGTGAATATTTGTTGATTGTGGATTTGCAACTATACTGTTTGATTCGATTTTACTTACATATAAAAAATCATTTAGGAGCTGAGACATCTTGTCTACCTGATCATTGATTCTTCCAATATATTTTCTACCAAAAAAATCTTTTCCTAAACCTGCTTTCTCTGCTGCTAAACCGATTAACTCACTGCTGGATAATATCACCGACAAAGGCGTGCGTAGCTCATGAGAAACCAAACTCACAAAACTGCTTTTCATTTCATTTAACTTCCTCTCTTGATCAGCCATTTTTTTTAGCTCTTCCTCTGCCTGAATATGTTTAGTTACATCTGTAAAAAAAACAGCCCAACTTTTTCTGATATTATTGAGCTCAAAAAAAGGAATGATAGTAAACTCTAGGATCATGGTTTGTTTGTTTACATTCTCCATCCATATATGTGGTAATAATTGCCTGGGTGGCTCCTCTTCTTGAACTATTTGTTTAAAGTATTCCATGAAAACGGCTTCTCCTTGTAAAAAATAACTGTCTAGTTGTTGTGGCCGAACGGCTCTGATGCCAATTACTTCAATCCACTTTTTATTTGCAAATCCGATACTCAGGTCGCTATAAATTGCTACAACCAACTGATTCATGCCATTAACCAACCCCCTGAAAGTATTTGCTCTTTTTTGTTCCTGTATAGCTTGCGTGAGCTGATCCATGCATGTTTAGTTTTAAGCAGTATTTGGTTTTTGCAGAATTTCTAACAGTTTTTTCTACATATTCTACTACTAAATTAGCCCGCCAAAAACGGTTTATATGCAGTGTTTACAGCACTTTTAGTGTAGTTCTTCTACTACAATGCAACTTGCTTAAAAACTATCATCACCTGAAGATTCACTGAAATGCTCACGGATACAATCTGATGAGCTTTGAATCATGAAAAACAAAATTCTTAAAAGCATTATTTTGTTGGCACTATCCCTAAATAGTGTTGGCATATTAAAAGCTCAAATTACTGCGGGCTTCGCTACCGGTGCAAGCGCCTATTTTGGCGATCTTATTTCAACCCCTGCTTTTTTCCAGCAAATGTCTCCCAGCATTAGCGGTGATATCGGCATGAGCCTTGGCTCTAGGTTACGCGCTCGGTTTAATATTGCGTACTTGCAAGTTCGGGGCGACGATAAAAAATCACCTTACTGGCCAACCCGTAACCGAAACCTTAATTTTAAGAGCGATATCTGGGAATTGAGTGCCATAGCTGAGTTTGATATTTTCAAATCGGAGAATGTGCTAATTACACCATACCTCTTTGGCGGGCCCGGTATATTTATCTTCGACCCTACTACTATAGATCGAAACGGGAATAAAGTTCATTTAAAGTACGTAGGCACAAGCGGACAAATAACCGCGGTTTCTGCCCTATCACAAGAGGGGAAACAAGTAGTAAGCGCGCCTCGCCAAGCCTATGAAACACAGGCAAGTTGTATGGTGGCGGGGATAGGATTTAGAGTGCCGGTAGGAGAAATGTATACCATTGGGGTGGAGTTGGGTTACCGATTTACAAATACAGACAATTTAGATGATGTAAGCGAAAAAGCATATCCGGCCAAAGGAAGCATATCTTCCTATGCCTACTCTTTAGCCTTTCGGGGCGATGAGGTGATTAAGGGGGCCGAACCCGGATGGCAGCCTCGTGGTAACCCAGATGTTAAAGATAGCTATTATTCTATACAGGTAAGAGTAGCTAAAACCCTTAACTTTAGTCGCTCACCCTATAAAAAGTGGTATCAATAGCCATTTTTTTTTAGCTTCGTGGGCTGTAAACTGTTATAGCTGACGATGCCGATAATTGATCTTAAATTACCCAATACTATTTTAAAAGCATTACGCTTACCACAAAATAATTTAAGAAGACAACAGCTTCGGGTACTTAAAAAATTACTGAAAAAAGCTAGATTTACTTCTTTCGGTCAACAATACCGATTTGACGAGATCTTATTGACTAAGCATCCCGGAAAAAAATTCCAAGAGATTGTCCCCACCTTTAACTATAATAAAATATATAAAGAATGGTGGCATAAAACCCTGGAGGGGCAATCGGATATCTGCTGGCCAGGGAAAATTAAATACTATGCTTTAAGCAGCGGTACCAGCGAAGCAGCCAGTAAGTATATTCCCATCACAAACGATTTATTGAAAGGGAATAAGGTCGTAATGATTAAGCAACTATTGAGCTTGCTGACCTACGAAAATATTCCATATGCATCTATTGGGAAGGGCTGGCTCACTTTAGGTGGAAGCACGGAATTGCAAAAAGGCCCCGGCTATTATGCAGGCGATTTAAGTGGCATCACTGCTAAGAAAGCACCATTTTGGTTCCAACCCTTTTATAAGCCGGGAAAAAAAATTGCGAAGCAACGCGATTGGAATAAAAAAATCAATGAAATAGTAGAAAAAGCCCCCGAGTGGGACATCAGTTTTTTAGTAGGCGTGCCTGCCTGGATTCAGATGTGTGTAGAAATGATTCTGGAAAGATATAAGCTCAGTCATATCCATGAAATATGGCCTAATCTTTCCTTTTTTGTTCATGGCGGTGTAAGTTTTGAACCCTATAAAAAAGGGTTTGAAAAAATGTTAGGGAAGCCTATTACTTATATCGAAACGTATTTAGCATCAGAAGGATTTATTGCCTATCAAGATCGTCAATACGCGGCGGGTATGCGCTTGGTAACCAATGAACATATATTTCATGAGTTTGTACCCTTCGACGAAAATAATTTTGATGTTGATGGTGAAATGGTAGAGAACCCCGAAGTGCTTATGATTCATGAAATAGAAGAAGGTAAAGATTATGCCTTATTGATAAGCACAACGGCTGGAATCTGGCGATACTTAATAGGCGATACCATTCGGTTTGTTGATAAGGAGCGAGCAGAAATTATTATCACTGGAAGAACCAAACATTTCTTGAGTTTAGTTGGTGAACATTTGAGCGTTGACAATATGAATAAAGCCATTCAAATGGCAAGTGAGCAATTTAATATCTGTATCCCTGAGTTTACAGTATGTGGTGTTCCGCATGGTAATTTCTTCGCCCATCAATGGTATATTGCTTGCGATGATGCAAAGGCCGATCCGGTTAAAATTGGTGCCTTTATAGATGATTGTTTAAAGGAGCTAAACGATGATTATGCCGTAGAGAGAAATAGTGCCTTGAAAGAAGTGCGGCTACAAGTATTGAAAGAAAGCCAGTTCATGGACTTTATGCTTCAAAAAGGAAAAATTGGCGGACAGCATAAATTCCCAAGGGTGCTAAAAGGGAAAATGCTCGAAGACTGGAATGCTTTTTTAGCAGCAGCTACTATTTCTACAAAAGAAAACGCCAAATTATCGGCATGAAGTATTGGGTAACCGTATCATTCGTATTTATTTATTTAGTTGCTAGTGCACAACAAAAAATTCCCGATTCCTGTAAAGTTTTATTTATAACCACAAAAGGTGAATTTGTTATTGAAGCATATAAGCATTGGGCGCCTATTGGTGTTGAGCGTTTCTATCAATTGGTAAAAACAGGCTATTACAATAATAATTATTTTTTTAGGGTAGAAAAGGATTATGTGGTTCAATTTGGAATAACGCCCGATCCGGCTAAGAGAAATAATTGGGATAGAAGCCGATTGCAAGACGAGCCGGTAAGGGAAAAACATGTGAAAGGAATGGTGGCTTTTGCACGTTCAGGGAAAAATAGTAGGAGTGCACAACTATTTATTGATATCAATGACAATACTAAACTAGATACCACAATGCGGGAAGGCGTACATGGTTACCCGCCTATCGGTAAAGTAATTAAAGGTTATGAGGTATTAGAAGCGCTAAACGGACAATATGGAAGGGATATTTTGCCTTTACAAGATTCTATTTATAAATATGGGAACGCATATTTAGATAAGCAATTTCCCGGCTTAGATAAAATTATTAAAGCTATCATTATCAAATAGCCAAAGTATGTATCCTGCATTGATAAAAGGTATAGCACTAGGACTTTTACTAAGTATTTCTGTTGGCCCGGTTATTTTTGCCATCATTAAGCAGAGCATTAATAACGGACATAAAGCGGGCTATATTTTTGTGGCAGGTGTTTCAGCAAGTGATATAACACTGGTACTCGTTTGTAATTTATTTACCGCATTATTTGAAACAGCATTGAATCATAGAACTTCTATTGCTGTCATTGGAAGTTGTTTTTTAGTGGCAGTAGGCATCTATACATTGTTTTTTAAAAAACTAACAACTGATGAGGAAAATAATGTGGTAGATAAGAAAATGCGCAAGCGAGATTTGGTAGGCATTTTTATATCGGGTTACTTAATGAATATACTCAACCCGGCAGTATTTATTTTTTGGTTGGCATGGACAACCGCTATACTGGGCGATGCAGCCGCTGCCGCCAGTCCTTTACAATATAAGATAACCGTATTTGCTACCTGTTTAATAGTAGTAGCCATTACGGATATTGCTAAAGTTATGTTAGCGGGTAAAATTCGTAGCAAGCTTACACCTTATACCTTAAGGCTTATTAACAAACTCTCCGGCATAATTTTAATAGCTTTTGGAATTGCTTTATGTTGGGGCGCTATAGCGTTTAAGGATTTATAGGATCATCTTCTTTTAAGAAACCCATTATTTGCTGATTGCCTTAATTACATTTTCCTGTAATAAGTCTGTTGAGCCAAATGAAAAATTTGAACTTAAGGTTAAGCCAGTTAGCAAAGAAACTTTAGAAAGGATATACATAAGTTTAAAAAATACCAATGCTTTTGATTCACGTGAACGGGTTAACATAATAAAACAACTAAATACAAATAGTAGTAACTTAAGAAATCTTGAGGAAGATATTACAAATATAATCCAACCATTAGTTGAAAATGGAAGACAGATCCACAATGAAATGTTGGGCTATATTTCAGGTTCAGAAGAGTGGAATACTTTGTCTGAACAAGATAAAAATACCATTCTAAATCTTTCAGATCCCCAGTTAGCGGCACTATCATTTCAATACGCGAGCGTAATTCAACCAAATGGCGGCGTTAACGAAGCTGCGATAAAAGATTGTGTTGGTGTAGCTTTAGGTATTCATGGATTAAAAACGATTCTAACTGATATTTTTGTAGCACCAACAATTAGTGGAACAATCTCGCTTCTTAAATTCATGGGCAGGAGATATATTGGATATATAGGTATTGCCTGGATGGTTTGGGATTTTTATGATTGTATGTCACATTTTTAATAATTTTAAAGTAAAAAAATGGTTTTAACGAAAATGGCAAATAGCCAAAGTGATACTTTTGTGCCTAAAGTATTGGATGTAATAGCAGTTGTAACTGTTATTTCTTATATTCTATTTTCAATAAATAAACGATTTATAGAAAATGACAAATTCTATTTTGTACCGTTATTTATTTTCTCTGCAAACTTTCTAATTCTATTAGAGCTTCTATATAAAGCTCTTTTTAAAAAAATCGATTGTACCACAAAACAATATTGGAAGCTATTTGGGCAAATTTTTTTAAATCTGTGTTTTATTATATACTTAATTACGTTTTATGTCTAAATACCACCATTTCTCAAGTTATTAAAATGAAATTTTTCATTATAATATCTTTTGTAATTAGAGAGTAGCGATAAATGAGATTACTAGTAATCAAGAAAATAATTAGTATATGTACTAAAAGAGTATTAATTTAATTAGCAATTATACAGTCAAAATAATAGCAGTAGTTTGTATCTTACAATATGCAAAAACTACAGTTATTGTTTTTTGTTCTCTTAGTGCTAAGGGCAGAGGCGCAAACTGATTTATTATTACTAAAGAAAAGGGGAGTTACACAAAAAACTTTTGTAAAAGGTAGTTATATTCATTTCAAGTTTTTAAATGAACAATGGATAGAAGGTACTATTAAAGAAATGCGGGATGATTCCATTTGGGTAAATATGTTTTCGGTACGCAGGGCACCTGATTATTTTGGCTTCCCTAAATTAGATACAAGCTATTATGGGTTATTAAAGCTGCATGTAAAAGAGATAGTAGCCTTCCCGCTGCCCGACAAAGGATTTAAATACATTACCGGCGGAGGCTTATTTATTGCAGGGGGCTTGGCATACATATTTTTAAATATCGTAAATGGATTCTCTACAAGTCAGTCTTTATTAGATCCAGTTAATCTTCCTCGCTTAGGTATTGCTGCTGCGGTGGTAGGTTTTGGTATTACGCTTGGTTTATTAAAAGAGAAAGAAATGCATATTGGCAGGAAATATTCTCTCCAGCTCATCTCGGGCATAAAAAAGGAGTAGTATCTTTCCCTTATGAGGAAGATTTTCCGTTTTATAGGTAAGTGGTTGCTTATACTATTTGTTAGTTCATTGGTATATACTATCATATGTATTTGGGTGATGCCTCCTATCACGATTACTCAATTATCGAATATATTCAGCTATGGATTAAAGAGAGATTATGTTGGTTGGAATGAAATTTCCTATAATGTTAAACTGGCGGCTATTGCCAGTGAAGATCAGGCATTCCCCGATCATGGCGGTTTCGATTGGGATGCTATTGAAAAAAGCCTTAAACCCAAAAAGAAAAAAAAGAAAACAAAAATTCCACTTGGTGGGGGAGCCAGTACTATTACCCAGCAAACTGCCAAAAATGTTTTTTTATGGCAAGGGGGTAAATACACAAAATATATTCGGAAAGTGCCTGAAATTTATTTTACCAAATTGATAGAATGGATTTGGGGAAAACAAAGAATATTAGAAGTGTACTTGAATACCATAGAAATGGGGCCGGGTATTTTTGGGATAGAAGCGGCCTCGCAACATTATTTCGGAAAGTCGGCATCTAAGCTAAGCAGATCGGAGGCGGCCATGATCATTGCATGCCTTCCCAATCCAAAGAAATTTACGGTAAAACCTATGAGTCGCCGTGTATCTTGGCGATACCCTCAAATCGTACAACAAATGCATAATATTGAAGACGATGAAGATTTACAGGCGATAGTGTGGTAAGAAATCTTGGGGTCGGAAAATTGCAGTTAGTTGGAATAATGAAATACGTTTGGCCAATTAAACGTATTTATATGGATATTTTATTTAAAAACTTTGAGTTTTCATATTATGAAAACGAAACCAATATTGCCCAACTTGAAGCTATAAAAGAAAGGTTTATCTGTTATTGAAATTACGCTCCCATGGAGCTCTATACCCATAATCATACATAAAGCTATTAATCTTCCGCTCCTACGGAGCTTAATTATGATTATATGGATTGAATTATTATTTATATCCAGCTCTTCAGCAGAGATTATTATTGCCATAAGCGCGAAATTTCGCGAGCTCTGTGGGGCCGGCATATTAATGCCAATTGAGATGAAATCAAAAAAATCCTGTAAAAATGATATATCAATAGCCCCATAGGGGCGATATATTAATAGGAAAATGAAAGTGATTTATAATTGTAGCTCCGTAGGAGCGGCATATTAATAGCATTTGTTTATATTGGAAAAAACAACGAGAATTTTCGTTAGGATTTTTAAAAAAATTATGATGGCTAATACCTATACACAATTATATACGCATATCGTTTTTGCGGTAAAAGGTAGAGCAAATCTTATTTCTTCCAAATGGAAAGAAAATTTATATCAATATATTTCTGGTATTATTAGTAACAAAAATCAAAAAATGATGATTGTAAATGGTATGCCCGATCACCTACATCTATTAATTGGGTTGAAGCCAGACTGTAATGTATCTGATTTAGTAAGAGATATCAAAGCCAATTCTTCAAAATGGATTAATGACAATAAATGGGTAATAGGTAGGTTTGAATGGCAAAATGGGTTTGGAGCTTTTTCGGTAAGCCAGTCGCAGGTAAAAACCATTATTAACTATATAGCTAATCAAGAAATACACCATCGAGAAGTATCATTTAAAAATGAATACATTTCATTTTTGAAAGAATATCAGATTGATTTTAAACCTGAATATATTTTTGATGATGTTGGTGCCGCTCCTACGGAGCTCAATTGAACCAATATTTCATCATGCTATTAATATGTTGCCCCTCTGGGGCTTGATTGATTTACAGAGGATAGTCCGTTAGTTCATATGAAAGTTCGAGGAGTCCGTAAGCCAGTCTGTAAGCCATACACTGCTAAATACCTAACTTTCTTATCGACTGGCTAGCTTTTCAAATTAATTTAGTAGATTAGTAATAAATATTATCCATGAAGATACCGCCACTTACCTACACAAATGCTACCGTTATTCATACCAACAAATACAGCCAAAATACAGGGTGGGCTTTTTCATCTGTTTTTTTCCAAAATGTTGTGCTTGATGTAGTTTTTAGAATTGATGAAACCGGTGAGGAGGTTAGCAATTCTTATATAAATCCAAGCGCTATTTTGTATCCACAACAAAAAATTGTGCTTGTATCAGTTGATGGTAATGTTATTGCTTATATAGATCATGTGGCGGGTAAGTATTATTATCTCGACAATAGTTTAGCGCGAGTACTTTCTTATAGTGTTAATATTAATTGGGCACTCATGATAATATCAGTTTTTTTTATTTTTTTAATAATGCAACAATTTTTCGGTAAAGAAAATAATTTAAACCTATTGATATTTCTAATACCCATTACACTTTGGGGCTATGAAAAAACGATGAATGGTTATATAGAATCAGCTATTGATAAGGAGATAGAGCAGCAGTTTTAATAAACTGAATATTAGCAAAAGCATATACATCAAATTTTATGATATAGATACAATGCTTTTTATAATGACTTGCCGACTTTCCCATTGACTGGCTTATCGACTATTCCACTATCTCATCTACTACCTCAATCGCCCTAGCTAATCGTTGCTCATAATCACCACTGATTAATGTCCACGGAACTTGTTGATTAATGAGAATATCTTTATAAATATGAAATAATTCCTGTCTGGGTTTTTCGTCGGGGTATTCACGTAACTCATCTTTTACCCAAGGTAGATCTATATCACACAAAAAATAGTGATCATATTTTCTTTTTACAATAGTATCTAAAATAAAAAATGCACATTCATTAAAAACATATTCACTCCATACTTTCATCACATACATATCTGTATCTATGAATAACAAAGGATATTTGGTTTTCCATGGTGCATGCTGCGCATTCCAGGGGCGAGAAACTTTTTGAATAAATTCCTCTTCTAAAGCTATTTGCCCCTTTGCAATGGTTAATAAATCATTGATATCGTATTGCTTGCCATATGTTAAAAGATATTCTCTGGCAAACTCCGAACACCATTCTGTTTGATAATGCTGCGCCAATAATTCACAAAGCGTACTCTTGCCGGTTGATTCCGGGCCAATCACTACCATTTTTTTAACTGCCTGCATGCATTGCTTTTTTTCGCCAACTGAGTAAGCCTGCAATAGCCAGTATTAGTAATACTAAAAATTGCACGCTGGTAAATACATACCCTTTAATAAAGTATAACGGAATGGAGGCAATATTTGTTGCTATCCACCATATCCAGCTTTCTACTTTTTTACGTGCCATTAACCACATGCCGGTGTAGGCAGTAGCACTGGCAAAAGCATCTGCCCAGGGAATAGCTTCCGGCGCAAAGCTTTCTTTTAACCAACTTAAAGAAGAATAGATAACAATATAGAAACCGGAAAAAAATAAGAGTTGCCATAACCATTCTTTACGAGTAGAAAATTGAATTTGAATAATCGGACGATGCTCTGTATTATCTTTTTTACTCCAAATAATCCATCCATAAATACTCATGATCGTATAATACAAATTAACGCTGGCTTCTCCATACAAATGTCCACGAACACTCAAATAGATATAGATGCAGGTGTTAATGAGCCCTACCGGGTAAACCAGAATATTTTCTTTTCTACTAAACCATACACTGCCGATACCCGCAAATACAGCGATATATTCAAGCCATCCGGTTTGAAGTAAACCAGTTTTAAATTGATCTATAATAGAGAGTAAAATCATTGGCAATATATCAATAGTCCATCATTAAACTGATAACTTTTGCGTACACTCCTTTTTTGCAAAGCCCTATGTAAAGATATCAAATCACTATTCTCACCATAAAAAAACCAAACTAATATAAGGGAACTTTCTTGGTCGTAGGAGTTTATTTCCCTCTGTATATCTTTATGTGGCAACGCTTTGGCATTGCGCTTTGTTCCATAATATAATGCATCATTCGCATTACTATATATGACGCTGGTTTTTGATATTGGATTTTTGCGAATATGGGCAAGTATGGCAGAACGAGTCCACATATCTTCTGCGTAACCGGGTATACCTGCATAAGCAATACCTTCCCAAGCGATTTTGTTTTGTTGGTATTGATGATGCATTGTTATGATATAGGAAATACTAAATAAAGTGATTGTGCACCACCTAACCATTTTTTTTGAGCTAGCGATACCAATACAAATGATATGGTACCATAAAAGAAAAAAAGGGAAAAAAGCAGGAATGAGTAATCGGTTACTAAGTGTTTCAAAACGAGATATACTTGCAATTACTAATATAAAACCAATATAACAGAGAAAAAAAAGAGCTAATATTCTCTCTATTGTAGTTTCTTTTAGAAAACTATAAATAATGACGATAATGGATAAGAGCACAACAAACACCAAAATAATAATAGAGATTGTATTTGTAGTGGGTAGCCAATAACTGATTACAGTAGCTGTGTCATGAATATTTTCCCAGATGCTACGCAGCGCTTCTTGTCTTACTCCGGTAAGTGTTCCCGAAACAAAACGGTTTCTTAATACATTACTAGCCGTCAGTGAGGAAGCTATAAAAACAAAAATCAATCCATGCTTAATTTTTTTTAACCAATTGCTGTTTGGTTGAAAAAAAACAATAGTTATACCTGCCAGCAAAAAACTGATTCCGGCGTAACGAACACTACATAATAAGCTGCATACCAAAGATGCTAGTACTAATTTTTTTATATTAGCATCCAGCGCATATTGCTGAAGCGATAATAATAAAAGCAATATCAGGAATAGAAATAGTGTTTCCGACCATAACATACCGTACACTTCTAGCAAAGGGGCACAGCATGCAAAAAGTAATAAGAAAAAAAACCGGATATATGTGTTTGTAAAACGCATTCGCCTCATGATAGCGGCATTCAAGAATAGCGCCCCGGAAAATAATAAGGCATTCAGGAGTGGATAGGAAAAGAACCATTTTGTGCAGGCTAAAAAAATGGGGTAGCCTAATGGGAAATTGATTAAGGGGGCACCTGAAAAATCAGTGAATGAAAAAGACCGGGCAATATGTTCTGCCGTACTTAAATAAGCAATAGAGTCGGGAGACAATCCAATGCCACTATGCCGGGTGAATAAAAAAATTAGAAATGAGGCAAGCGAAGATGTTAACCAGGCATCTGCATAGGGAAAAAAAATTCGGTTAAGCTTTTCTTTCATTTTCGGTTAGCGCTTGCTGTATCAACAACTGGTGGTGTTGAACATGATAGGCTGTAAAATAAAGCATTTCACGTAAAGTTAGTTTACCTAGTAACGGATGAGGAAGTATATAGGTATCTAAAGACTCATCACTGGCTGTAGTAACTTTTTTACAAAGCTTTTTAGTGAGAGATTCAAGTGTACAGAGTAAAGAGGCTTTCTGGGAATAGTTTACCACTGAAGGGGTAAATCGTGCGGTAGATCTTCCTCCTGCACTGAGTTTGTCTTTATATTTTGCAACAAGTGCTTCGTATGTTTTAGAGGGCCTGTTAGCAATACCAAATTTCCATTTGAGAATAAAGCGGGGTAGCCCCATAGCCATATTTACCGGCGCTACGCTTTTAATAATATGATCTAACTGTTGTCCCGCACTCCATTTTCCTTCTTTTGCAAATAAAAAATCATGCTCATCGAGCCCTGCTAAATAATTAGCAAAACTTTGATGAGCATGATTTAATAGAGATACTATTTCTTTTTTGTCCATTGGCATTATTCTGCTTCTGCAACTACTTCCTTCACTTCAGGAATCATTCTTTTCATCATGCCTTCAATACCTGCTTTCAAAGTAATCATAGAAGAAGGGCAACCGCTACAGCTACCTTGTAGCATAAGGTTTACAACACCCTCATTGTAGCTCTTGAATTGGATAGCACCCCCATCCATTTCTACCGCGGGCTTTACATAATTCTCTAGTAATTCTTTTACTCTTTTTACAATATCATCATCATCGGCACTTACGGTATTACTAGCTTCTTGCTTTACTTTGGCTACTTCATCTTCATTCACAACTACGCCCCCGTTCTCCAAATATTCTTTTAAAAAGGCTTTAATGGTTGGAATTACATCCTGCCAGTCATCAGTATCCGTGGTTTTGGTTAGCGTAATAAAATTACTCGCTATAAAAACACTTTTAATAAAAGGGAAACTAAATAACTCTTTTGCAAGTGGCGAAGGTCCACAAAGCGACTCATCAGCAAAATCGATGCTTTTACCCGGGTACAATAACTTATTGGCCACAAATTTCATGGTTTCGGGATTGGGCGTCATTTCCGTATAAATACTAATTACGGGGTTACCTGTTTTTATCATATACTTCCGTTTGCTTTACAAAATTAACACAAATACATAGCCGGGAAGCTTATTTTTCGGATATCGAAAACCTAGCCAATAAATCAACCGATTACACGTTATAATAGATACGACGGTCTATTTATATGCAAAAATTTTTCTATTTGTTGGTATTGATGACAGCCGGGTTTGTAAATAATACAATAGCTCAGGAGTTGCCTATTGTGTTGGGAATCAACCTTTGTGGGGGAGAATTGAATGAACAACAAATGCCGGGTACTTATAATGAGCACTATGCCTACCCTACAAAAGAGGAGGTTGATTATTTTGCCAAGAAGGGATTTAAAACAGTGACCATTCCTTTTAGATGGGAAAGAATTCAAAAAAATATCGGCGGTGATTTAGATTATCAGGAAGTGGGGGAAATCAAAAAAGTAGTGGGTTGGTGTGCCGATAAGGGAATGAAGGTGATTTTGAGTATGCATAATTTAGGGCGGTACAAAAAAAACGGGATTGAGTATATAGTTGGAAGTTTAGCTGTAAGCAGGAATGATTTTGCAGAAGTATGGAGCAGAATTGTTAGTTCTTTCGCTGGGTATAGTAATATTTATGGCTATGAACTCATGGCCGACCCACATGAAATGCAGGGTTTTGATTGGTTTACTACTGCTCAACAGGC
Source organism: Sediminibacterium sp. (assembly GCA_017537025.1). Taxonomy (GTDB): domain Bacteria; phylum Bacteroidota; class Bacteroidia; order Chitinophagales; family Chitinophagaceae; genus Sediminibacterium. Next base: position 686,882 of record JAFWCB010000005.1, on the reverse strand, counting down.
AACCAATGCTATTCGCGAAGCAGATAAAAAAACATTTATTATTATCACGGGGGATAATTATGGTGCTCCGGAAAGTTGGGCGCAATACAGCGACAATTTAAAGAACATAAAAGATCCGGCGGATAAGATTTTGTACAATGCGCATTGTTATTTCGATATTGATTTTACCGGGAAATATTTATATGGCTATGAACAAAATCAGGTAGACGAAAATGCAGGGGTAAAAAGAGTAATGCCTTTTGTAAAATGGCTACAAGATAATGGTAAGAAGGGAATGATTGGCCAGTTCGGGATACCTGATACCGATCCTCGTTGGCTAAAACTTACAGAAGTATTTTTAAAATATTTAGCAGACAATAAGATTAATGCTAATTATTGGGCTTCCGGGAAAAGATGGAATGGGAACCCGCTTTCTTTATATCCGCTATCACAAACCGATCGCCCGCAAATGAGTGCTCTACAGGCTTACTTGAAGCCGGAGCCTGTTGTAGAAACAAAAACGGCAGCAGCAGAAGGAAATGTACAACCTGAGGAAACAGTAGCACCTGCTCAACCACAAACACCGCCTGAAAGTTTTTTATTTTTACCGGGCACCATACTGTTACCACAACCCAATGGTGGTTTATACAAACCAACGCCATCTAAAACAGATAGTACTACCACTACTACAAATACCATACGCGTAGCAAAGTATAGAAGTTAGGAAATGATCCGAAGCTTTGCATAGTTCAACATAATTTTCTTTTCTCCATTGTTTTCAAAGTGAATCGTTGCAACAGGATTATGTGCGGAACCCTCAATGGATTTAACAGTTCCAAATCCAAATTTTTGATGCTCTACTTTTTGTCCGGCTTCTAATGTACTTGTATCACTTGCCTCAAAATTAGGAGATGGAATATGTGTAATAATTTTTTGGGAAGAGGGTGTTGGCGGTAAATATTCCGGACGGTTATTAGTTTTTTTAGCAGGTGCTGTGCCAAATTTTTTTTCCCCATGTTCATTATCAGCATATCCAAAACCTCGTTGCATTCTTTGATAGGCGCTTCCCATATCGGAAACATTGCGAGGGCCGCCGCCGGCATAAGATTTATCTATATACTGCTCGGGCATTTCATCTATAAAACGGCTGGGTTCATTTTGTGTTAATTGACCAAAGCGATATCGGGCATTTGCATAAGAAAGCCATAAGCGATGTTTGGCGCGGGTTACTGCTACATAAAATAATCTTCTTTCTTCTTCTAACTCCTCTCTGGTATTAATACTCATAGCACTAGGGAATAGAGATTCTTCTACTCCTCCTACAAATACACAAGAAAATTCTAATCCTTTTGCAGCATGTATAGTCATAAGCTTTACCGTATCGGCATTTTCTTTATCGTCATCTGCATCTGTAAGCAAAGTAATCTGCTGTAAGTAGGAACCTAAAGATTTATCGCCAAGCTCGCCATCATCATTACTTGGGCTCTCCGTCCACTCTTTAATTGAGTTTAATAACTCCTGAATATTTTCGTACCGAGCGAGCCCCTCGGTGGTTTTATCGTTGAACAATTCTTTTACCAGGTTGGTATGTTTACCAACTTGAACAGCTACATCGTAGGCATTTTTTTCTTGTAGCATACTTTGGAAGTAGCGGATCATCGTATGAAAATTCTGTAATGCCTCGAGAGTGCCGGCTTTAAAGCCAAACTCAGCGGCTCTACTCACCACTTCATACATAGAAATTTTTTGCTCATTGGCATAGATTACTGTTTTTTCTATCGTCGTTTTTCCGATGCCACGAACGGGATAATTGATAATACGTTTAAGCGCTTCTTCATCTCTCGGATTTACGATTACGCGTAAATAAGCCAGTAAATCTTTAATTTCTTTTCGTTGATAAAAGCTTACCCCACCATAAATACGATAAGCAATACCCATTCTTCTCAGGTTCTCTTCAAAGGATCGGCTTTGCGCATTGGTGCGGTATAAAATGGCAAAATCTTTATTAAAATAATGATTGCGCAGTTTTTGCTCTTGAATGGTATCGGCAACAAATTTCCCTTCATCATTGTCGGTCATAGTGCGAACAAGGTTTATTTTTTCACCCGGTCCGTTTTCAGTCCATAAATTTTTCTGAATCTGACTTTTATTATTTTTAATTACTTCATTTGCTACATTTAAAATGGATTCACTACTTCTATAATTTTGTTCCAGTTTCACCACTTTTACATCATCATAATCTTTTTGAAACTGAAGAATATTTTCGATGGTTGCGCCCCTAAAGCTGTAAATACTTTGTGCATCATCTCCAACCACACATATATTTTCATGTACAGCCGCCAATAATTTAGTGATTTGATATTGTACCGGATTCGTATCCTGATACTCGTCTATCAATACATACTTGAATTTATGCTGATATTTATGTAAAGCTTCAGGATAATTTTTTAGCAGTTCATACATTTTCAATAATAGATCGTCGAAATCCATGGCTCCGTTTTTAAAGCAACGGGCGGCATAAGCTGCGTAAATTTGAGCGATAGCGGGCCTATTTGCACGCATATCTTCTTGCTGAATATAATAATCGTTGGCGTATTCTGCAGGGCCAACCAAAGCATTTTTGGCGGAAGAAATGCGATTGCCTACTACGTTTGGTTTATAATGCTTATCGTCTAAGTTCAACTCATTAATTACCGTTTTAATAACCGATCTGCTATCATCTGTGTCGTAAATAGTGAAATTATTCGGATAGCCGATCCTATGGGCTTCAGCCCTTAATACCCTGGCGAATACGCTGTGGAATGTGCCGATATATAAATTACGAGCTTCTGCATTACCGAGAATTTTTTCTACCCTTTCTTTCATTTCAGCAGCAGCCTTGTTCGTAAAAGTGAGGGCAAGAATATTAAAAGCATCAACGCCATGAGCCATTAAATGTGCAATACGGGTCGTAAGTACTTTTGTTTTTCCACTCCCTGCGCCTGCAACAATCATGAGTGGCCCATTAATATGCGTTACCGCCTCTCGCTGCCGTTCATTCAATCCCGCTAAATAATCCTCCATAAACATTCTTTCGGATGCAAGATAACGAGCCTGAGGGGTTATCGGAAAACAATCAATAAATAAACGCATAAAAAAAGCGGAGCTAAACTCCGCTTTGATAATTAGATTGAAAAGATTTATTACTTACGCTCTAATAGCTTAAAAAACTGATCTAATTGAGGAAGAATCACAATCCTTGTTCTACGGTTAGCGGCTCTGCCATCGGGTGTACTGTTATCTGCAATTGGAACATATTGACTACGACCTGCAGCAGTCATACGTTTGGGATCTAAACCATAAGTGTCTTGTAAAATACGAACGACTGTAGTAGCTCTTTTAACACTCAAATCCCAGTTATCCTCTAACTTACCACCTTTGGAAGGTATAATAGGAATAGAATCGGTATGACCTTCTACTAAAAATTCAATTTCAGGTTGAGCATTTAAAACCTTAGCAACTTTACCTAATACTTCTTTAGCTCTATCTGTCACATCATAGCTTCCACTTTTGAAAAGAAGTTTATCCGAAATATCAATATAAACAGCACTTTTATCAACTTTAATATTGATGTCTTTATCATCTAAATTACCAATAGCACCTTTGAGGTTCATCACCAAGGCCATATTCAAAGAATCTTTGCGCGCAATAGTACCTTGTAAATCTTTGATATACATATCTTTCGCACCAATATTCTCTAATGATTTTTTGATACTCTCTGCTTGTGATCCTGAGATAACAGATAAATCTTTCAGCTGATTTAAAACAGCGTTATTATTTTGCTTTAATAAATCATTCGCACTATTCAGGGTAGATATCTGATTTTCAGCAGCAGCCTTTTTGGCATTCAATGCTGTGATCTCATTATTGGCTTTGTTCAAATCATCTTGTAAAGCCCGGTATTTACCTTGTAATTCGGCATAAGCTCCATTGAGCTCGGTATACTTAGCTTCTGCTTGTTTTAGTTGTTTCGGACTAACACAGGAGAATATCAATATGGAACCCGCTGCTGCCAGTGTGTAAAGTTTTAAATTCATATATGTGCGTTTTAATTCGGTTTGCTAAGGAACAAAATAAATGCCAAAAAACGGACTTGGCGAGCTTAAAACGAAAAATTTATAGAAATATTATTGATTTTGGCGTTTCATACCAGGTAGCGTACTGTTCCTGAAATCTTTGATCCATTACCTTTCTTTTAATTTTTAAAGTAGGGGTAAGCAAACCATTTTGGATGGTCCATTCCTCTTTCATTACAATTAAGCGGGCTAATTGCTCATGATGTTCTAACCGGTTATTCACGGCGCTAAGGAACTCGGTTAAATAGTTGGTAAGCTCTGATAATTCTTTTTTTAAAGCCAACTCTGTAAGGGTACAAAGTAGTAAGGGTGCCGGTAATCCCCAGCCTACTACACAAGTTTGGGCAATAAAGGGCTCTTCTAATACCTTCATTTCAATGGGAGCGGGCGTTACATACTTGCCCTTACTCGTTTTGAATTGATCTTTGATTCTTCCGGTTATGTATAAATATCCTTCGTCATCTATATAACCCTCATCACCTGTTTTTAAAAAGCCATCTTCAAACATCTCTGCTGTAAGTGCCGGCTCTTTGTAATAACCAATCATACTGGCATCGCTTTTTACTAATATTTCGTTCGCGTTGCCTAGCTTTACCGTAACTCCCGGGTAGGACTGACCAACGGATCCGAACTTGGTAGCCCCCTTTCTGTTTGCATGAGAAAGTGCAGAGTTTTCCGTCATTCCGTAAGCCTCTTGTATTTCAATACCTAATTTATAAAACCACTCCAGTAAAGATTTATGTATTGGGGAAGCTCCTGTATATGCGTGTTTATATCTTCCTAACCCCAATTTTTTACGAATCATTTTTTTAAAAATGGAGGAGATGATTGGGATACGTAAAATGGCATCTAATTTTTTTTGCGGAATTTTTTTGAGAATCTCTTGCTGAAATTTCTCCCATATTCTTGGAACAGCCAAGAAAATAGTAGGCTGAGTATCTGCTAAATTTTTTGAGAAACTATCCATCGATTCAACAAAATAAATACTGCCTCCTGTAAATATGCCCCCACATTCTACCAACATTTTTTCTGCTACATGGCATAAGGGCAAATAAGAAAAAAATACTTCGTTCTCCAATGGCGGGTTACTTATTAAAAAAGAATGAACGGCAAAAGACATAGCATGAAAGCTAAGCATTACTCCTTTCGGATTACCCGTTGTACCAGATGTATAAATGATACAGGCAAGATTATTACGATCTATGTTAGGGGTTCCGCCTATGGGATTATACTGATTTACGAGATCATTCCAGTTAATACAACCTTCATTAAAATAAAAAGGGAAACTAATTTGTGTTAAGGAAGAAGGAATACCTTTTCGGATTTCTTTAGGATTATCCAACTTACCTACAAAAATTGTTTTGGATTCACTATGCAATAAGATTTCGTGAACAGCTTCGGCAGATATATTCGGATAAAGTGGAACGGCCACCATTCCTGCAAAAGCGATAGCCAAATCGGCCATAATCCAATGCGCACAATTCTTACTTAATATGGCTACTTTATCACCTTTCTGTAAACCGCTTTGTTGTAAATAGGCTGCGATGGATCGGATTTCAGCACCCGCCTTATGCCAGGTAAAAGATTCATATTTACCACGAACGGGCTCGCTTAAAAAAAGAGTATCTGCTTTTTCTTTTTCAAAAAAACAAAATCGATCAATAAGTAGTGGGGGTTCATTTTTCATAAATGGTAAACAGGGGGATTATCCAATAAATGTTGTAAACCGTAATGGGGAATTTTCCCTTTTATAGAGGCAAAATGAGCGGTAATTTTTCCCATATCATCCTGAATATTTCCGCTTAGATAAAAAGGCTCACTAAAAGAAGCCTCTTTCTTGGTGAAATCCATACCTGCCATTACTACGGGCACATTAGCTTTCAGGGCAATATGATAGAAGCCGGTTCTTAATCTTTGTACCGGTTTTCGGGTGCCTTCGGGCGATAACGCCAACACAAGCGACTCCTGCGTATGGAATAAGTTCACTACCTGATCTACCATATGATGTTTGTTAAAACGATCCACCGGAAAGCCGCCTAGTTTTCTGAAAAAGAAACCAAAAGGAGGTTTAAATAATTCGGCTTTCCCCAAATATTTTAAATGATAGAGGCGAAGCTTACTTCTAAAAGCTAAACCAACAACAAAATCCCAGCTACTGGTATGGGGCCCCACAATGATTACACATTTTTTAAGCTGATAAGGAAATGAACCGCGAATAGTCCACCCCTGTATATACAGAAACAGCTTCCACAATACACGCATAGCAAGCAATTGAGCGGGCGGAAGATAATAAATTAAAGATAGAAAAGCAATTTTTTTGAGCTGGGCTCCGTTTAAGTAAAAAATCATTTTATGGCTTCATTCAGGAGTTTTGTTGGTTCAGAACTCATGTCTATTAAACAGCATATAGCGGGTTTAAGAAATATGATTCCGGGAGCTGTTAAGCTAAAGCCTCTTGAAAGAAGAAGTATGTTTAAGTTGAATGCTAAACGGGAAACTTTTGTACAAAAAGCAATTCAACAGATGCGACGTAACCCTAAAACAGTTCCTGTTTATGTAGATGTAACAGTTTGCAATAACTATGTTCAATTGTTTGAGCAGTATAATGAGTTACTTCGGGAAATGGATGAGGTAAAAACAAAATTAGAGGATGCTAAATTATTATTAGGGAATGAAATACTACGGCAAACAAGCGCCTATTACAAAAATGCTAAAACTGCTGCAGAAGCAGGAGGAGAAGAGTATCAGTTAATTTATAAAGAGCTGAAACCCTATTATGCTGTGGGAAGAAATGCTAAGGCAGGGCACTAAATTTTTTTAAAGTAGATTGAAAAAGTAGAACCTTTATTTGGTTCATTTTCTACTTGTATATCTCCACCCATAGCATGTAATTGCGATTGTATTAAGTATAAGCCCACTCCTTTGCTTTCTTTATGGTGATGAAAGGTTTGGAATAACTTGAACAATCGATTTTTATGCAGAATCAGGTCAATGCCTAGCCCATTGTCTTTACACTCCAATATAATATGTTTAGCGGAGATAGTACTACTCCATTGAATTAGCAACTTTTTATTCGGGTTCCTAAATTTTATAGCGTTGCTCAATAAATTTGTGAAAATACTTTCCAAATAAATTTCATTAAAAATAACTTCTGGTGCTTGTAAAAAATTTGTTTGCACTTCTATGCCCTCTTTTTCGATAATTGCTTCAAATAGGTGCAAGCTTTTTTGAAAAACCTTGTCGAATGAAATGAGCCTAGCAGGAATTTGTCTTTTCTCTTTCAATACCATAATATTAATAAGGTCATTGATGGTATTGTTTAACTGCTGTGTAGACTTTTCAATCGACTTAAATATCATTTTATTGCTATCATCAGCAATAATATCCCAATTTATAAGTTGTGATAATGCCAACAAATTGGTAACAGGGGCACGGAGATTATGCGAAGTAATATATGAGAACTGCTTTAAATCCTTGTTGCTTTCAGTGAGGTCCTGGATGAGCGCGATTCTTTCTTGTTCTCCTTTTTTCATTTCTGTAATATCTTTTGCAATACCATAGGCTCCCGTGATAATACCATCTACAATGATTGGGATATTACAAATGATGACGTTTTTTAAAGTGCCTTTTGCTGTAATGGCTGTGGCTTCATAGGTTTGCGCAACCCCATTTTTTACCTTTTCAAAATGCGAGATTACTTTGGGTAAATCTTCGGGAAGACAAAAAGGGATGAAGGTTTTATTTATCAGTTCGCGTTCCGAGCACTCTAATAGTTTTGACAACTGTGTATTCATGGATATAATGAATCCATCGGTATTGATAGCATACACGGCGTCGGGATTATGATCAAATAACGAACGTAGCTCTTCTTCACTTTTTGCAAGTTCAAATTCTACTTGCTTATTCTTAGTAATATCTTCTATTTGCACGAAGTAGTATACTAAGGATCCACTTTCATTACGTATGGTAGATACGGCTATATAGGCCCATACTAGTAACCCATTTTTATGAATGAATCTTTTCTCTCTTTTAAATGAGTCTACCTTATTATTAATTAATAAGTTCTTATACCGCTTATCAGTTTCCAATTCATCGGGATGTGTAAAATCAGCAAAATGTAATTTCAACAATTCTTCTTTACTAAAACCAAGGATAGTGCAGAGCGCGTCGTTTACTTGTAAAATGCTGTCATCATCTGCAATGATCGACATTCCAATGGCGGAATGCTCGAAGGCGCCTCTAAAAAGGGCCTCACTCTGGGCTAATTTCTCTCTCAGTTTTACTTCGGTAGATATATCTTGAAAAGTACCGTAAGCACGAATGGTTATTCCATTTATCCGCTCCGCTTTACCTATTGCCCGAATATGTTTGCGTACCCCTTTTGCGGTCGTAATTATCATTTTGAAATCGAAAGGAATGCCATCCTCAAGTAACAACTTAAATTCTTTACGAATTTGGTCTCTGGTTTCAGGGTCATCATAGAAAGCAATGGCTTTGTGTAAATCCGGTATGAAATCATCCGGCACTTCATGAATTTCCCTGGTTATATCGGTCCATAATAAGGAGTCATTTAATATATTATACTCCCATCCGCCAACATTCGCCACACGATTTGTTTCGAGTAATAATCTTTCATTTTTTTTTGTTTCAGATAAATCTGTAATCATTTTAATTACATATTCCTTTCCGAATTCGTTTTCATGATACAAAACAGAAGTTAATATAGCCGGAAACTTTTCTCCATTTTTTCGGACACCGATAATTTCTCCGCTGGCTTTTTTTTGCTCCTCTCTGTTTTTAATTAAAGTAAGTAAACCATTATTGGTAAGATCAACGATATCATTTCTAGTTAAATGTAGAAATTCAGTTTCTGTGTAACCAAACATTTCTCTGGCAACTTGATTAGACTCTAAGATCATCCCCTCCGGAGTTAACATTAAACAGGCAGACTGCGAGGCATCAATTATCGCATGTAATTTATTGGGTGTATTCGACGCGATCATTTTGTTTAAGTGTCAGATCAATTATTGCATAGATTAATTAACAAAAATCGTCTATTTATGTAATTATATTTGTAGTTAAATCTTTACAAAAGCAATTATGGGGAAAATTGTGATCATCACCGCGCCGTCAGGCGCGGGAAAAACGTCTATTACCAGGTATCTTTTAAGTAAATACGATCAACTTGCCTTTTCCATTTCGGCAGCAACCCGAACCCCTCGTGGGGGGGAAAGGGACGGCGTTGAATATTATTTTTTAAGCACCGAAGCCTTTAAACAAAAAATTGCAGAACAGGCCTTTATAGAATGGGAAATGGTATACCAAGGGAGCTATTACGGCACACTAAAATCGGAGTTAGATAGGATTTGGGCCCTCGGCAAAATTCCGATGTTAGATATTGACGTAAAAGGGGCTATTCATGTACAACAACAGTTCCCGGATAGTTCCCTGTCTATTTTTATTCAACCACCCTCTGTTGAGGAGTTAAAAAAGCGATTGGAAAGCAGGGGTACAGAAACGGCTGAAACCCTTGCTGCCAGAGTGAATAAAGCCAGTTATGAAATTTCTTTTAGCCATCATTTCGATAAACAAATTGTGAATGCCGATTTGGAAAAAGCCTGTGCAGATACAGAAGCAGCGATAAAAGAATTCCTAGGTTGGTAATCCTTTCAGTACATTTATAACAAACAACATTGCTATGTCGGCTTTTACAAACAGAACTATTTTTATTACCGGTGCCAGCAGAGGTATCGGTAAAGCCATCGCTCTTCGCTTAGCTAAAGAGGGAGCCAATATAATCATCGCGGCTAAAAGTGTAGAAGAAGACCCTCGTTTAGGAGGCACTATTTTTTCTGCTGCTCAGGAAGTGGAAGCCGCAGGAGGTAAAGCCTTGGCGGTACAGGTAGATATTCGGGATGAAGCCCAAATACAACAGGCCGTACAGCAAGCAGTAGATAAATTTGGCGGGATAGACGTAGTTATTAATAATGCATCTGCTATTCAATTAACGCCTACAGAAAAAACAGAAGCGAAGCGATTTGATCTCATGCAAAGTATCAATGTACGAGGTACTTTTCTGGTAGTAAAAAATTGTTTACCCTACTTGCGTAAAGGGAACAATCCACATATTCTTACCTTATCACCTCCCATTAACATGAACCCTAAGTGGTTAGGGCCACATATTGCGTATACGATTACAAAATACAATATGAGTATGTTGGCAATTGGTTGGGCCGCTGAATTTAAATCTGCAGGCATTGCCTCCAATGCACTTTGGCCAAAAACAACCATCGACACTGCCGCAGTAAGAAATTTATTGGGCGGTGAAGCATTGGCTAAGATGAGCAGAACTCCAGATATACTGGCAGATAGCGTGTACTTTATCCTATCAAAAACAGCTGCTGAATATTCGGGTAATACTTTTATTGATGAAGAGGTATTAGCTAATGAAGGAATTACAGATCTAGAAAAATATGCCGTTGTACCGGGCGCACAATTATATCCAGACTTATTCATATAACATGAAACAGAAAATACAAACCCTGTTGTTGCTACTTGCAACCTCGATCTCATTCATTTATGCACAAAAAAAGAAAATAGTAGCTGATCCGGCTGAAACGTTTAAAACTGCCACCAGCACATCTCTTGATAGTAAATATGATCAATATAAAAATATTGCTTTGCGTATTTGGGATTTTGCAGAAGTTGGATATAAAGAAGTAAAAAGTTCGGCCCTTCATCAAGAAACCCTAAAAGCGGCGGGCTTTACAGTTGAGCCAGGTGTAGCAGGAATTCCTACTGCTTTTGTAGCTACCTATGGTTCAGGTAAACCGGTTATTGCCATACTAGCAGAGTTTGATGCATTGCCCGGTATTTCTCAACAAGCAGTTCCCGTAAAAACGAGCGCTGGGAAAGATGCCGGACATGCATGTGGTCATCATTTATTTGGTACTGCTTCCGTTGCTGCGGGTATTGCCATTAAAGAACAAATAGCTGCTAAAAGTTTTGAAGGAACCATTAAAGTATTCGGAACACCAGCGGAAGAAGGCGGTAGCGGTAAAGTATATATGGTACGCGACGGACTATTTAAAGATGTAGATGCTGTTATTCATTGGCATCCCGGAGATGATAATAGTATCACTACTACAAGTGCTTTAGCCAATAAGTCGGCCAAGTTTCGTTTTCGCGGAATTTCAGCACATGCCGCCGCTTCACCAGAAAGAGGGCGTTCGGCGTTAGATGCGGTTGAGGCACTCGACAATATGGTAAACATGATGCGCGAGCACGTACCACAGGAAACAAGAATTCATTATGTTATTACGAATGGCGGAAAAGCGCCAAATGTGGTACCTGAATTTGCAGAAGTGTATTATTATGTACGCCATCCTAAAAGAGATATAGTAAAATCAATTTTTGATAGGATAGCTAAGGCGGCAGAAGGAGCGGCATTAGGAACAGAAACAAAAATGGAATACGAAGTTATTGGTGGCACTCACGATTTATTGATCAACTACACTTTGGCACAAGTGATGCAACAGAATTTGGAAAAAGTGGCGGGCGTTACTTATACCGAAGCTGAGAAAAGCTTTGCTCAAAAAATTCAACAATCCTTTGATGTAAAAGCACCTGCTATAGAAACAGCTGCTACCATTAGCCCTCTTCAAACAGCACCTACTGCAGGAGGTGGTAGTACCGATGTAGGAGATGTGAGTTATGCTGTTCCAACAGTTGGGTTAAGTGCTGCAACTTGGGTGCCGGGCACAGCAGCGCATAGCTGGCAAGCCATTTCAGCAGGGGGTACTGAAATTGGCACAAAAGGCATGTTAGTAGCTGCTAAAACAATGGCGTTAACAGCTATAGATTTGTATACAAATAAAGCCATCATTCCAAAAGCTAAAGAAGAATTACAAAAAGCCAAAGGCGATTATAAATACGAAGCTTTGTTAGGGGATAGAAAACCGGCTTTGAATTATAGAGACCAATAATAATTTAGGACTGTTTCTCCGGCCGCATTTGTGGGAACAAGAGTACATCTTGTATAGATGATTGGTTTGTCATCATCATGCACAATCTATCAATACCTATACCAATGCCAGATGTTGGCGGCATCCCGTATTCTAAGGCGCGTAAAAAATCATAGTCAATAAACATAGCTTCATCATCACCCCGTTCCATCAATTTCGCTTGCTCTTCAAAACGCTCGCGCTGATCAATGGGGTCGTTTAATTCGGTATAAGCATTCGCTAATTCCTTTCCATTCACCATCAATTCAAAACGCTCAACTAAGCCGGGTTTACTTCTATGTTTTTTTGTAAGTGGACTCATCTCCACCGGATAATCAATAATAAATGTGGGTTGTACATAAGTATGCTCACTGGTGGCACCAAATATTTCATCAATAAGCTTACCCTTACCAATCGTTGGTGGCACATCTATTTTTAGATCCTTACAAACTATCCGCAAAGCAGCTTCATCCATCTCACTTACATCGATACCGGTATTTTCTTTGATCGCATCGTGTATGCTAATCCTTTTAAATGGAGCTTTAAAACTAATTGTTTTGTCTCCCAGAACTACATCGGTGGTGCCATGGAGGGTGATAGCGATTTTTTCAAATAATTGCTCTGTTACCTCCATCATCCAGATATAATCTTTATATGCTGTATACCATTCTAAAACAGTAAACTCAGGGTTATGGGTACGATCCATACCTTCATTACGGAAATTGCGACTAAATTCATACACCCAATCAAACCCCCCTACAATTAAGCGCTTTAAGTATAGCTCATTGGCAATACGCAAATAAAAAGGAACATCCAGCGCATTATGGTGGGTAATAAATGGCCGCGCGGCTGCACCACCTGGAATGGACTGCAAAACAGGAGTGTCTACCTCTAGCGCTCCTTGGCTATTTAAAAAATCACGAATCGTATTGATGATTTTTGTACGCTGTACGAATGTTTCTTTAACATCAGGGTTAATAATTAAATCTGCATACCGCTGCCGATATCTGAATTCAGGATCTGTTACGGCATCAAAAGTATTTCCTTCCTCATCTCTTTTAACAACCGGCAATGGCTTCAATGATTTAGTAAGTAGCGTTATCGTTTCGGCGTGAATAGATGTTTCGCCGGTTTTGGTTACAAATGCATAACCTGTGCACCCAATAATATCGCCCAAATCCAATCCATGTTTTACAATCTGATCCCAAAATGATTTATCTTCTGTTGGACAAATATCATCCCGCCTAACATATAATTGGATAATACCTTTGCTATCTTGTATTTTAATAAAGAATACTTTTCCTTTATCATTGATACTCATAATTCTTCCCGCCACACATAGACCGTTAAAACGATCTTTCGTTTCTTCTGTATAGTTATTTTTTATATCGGCTGAATAGGCATTCACCGGATATAAAGGTGCAGGAAAAGGGTTGATACCGGCATTTTGAATTTTTACAAGCTTTTCTCTGCGGATCAATTCTTGTTCTGAAAAATGCAACTCACTCATAATCTAAATTAATTGGAAATTGCAAAATTAATGTTTGTTGAGCAGTATACAACAAAAGAGAATGGTAAATGAATTATTGACTAACCCAATTGCCTGTTTGATGAAAAACGCCGTAAGAACTGTAAATAGCTAAGGTGATTACTCCGTTTTTGATAAAACCGCTTCCCTTAAAAGATCGTTGCATGGATACATTTACCATTTGATCTGGAATAACAATGGATGAATCAGCTAAGAACTTTGCATAAAATACAGGGCTATAATTTTGGGATAAATTGGGGGAAGTATAGTATAAACTGATGAAGTTGCTAGCACAACAATAGATATTTGGATACACGGGTGGACTAGCATTGTGCAATCCACTTATTCGAAAATAGTTTGCACTATCATTGAATAGTGGATATTTCACAAGTTGAGTATCTGCATAATTATTTGTAGCTGTACTATAGGGATCATTTCTTTTAAAATCATATTTATTCAATTCATAAATAGCTATAGAAGAAGTATCGAGCAATGTTTTGTTACTAGCAGTATATAAAGGGCCATTCGAAGGATAATTGAACGAACTATCCAAATAATAAACCATTGACCCCCTTAGCTTAAAAAATCTTGGTTCATAGTAAGTAAATCCGGGCACTGAAAAAACTCCATTGGGGGTTTGAATAACCAAATTCCCAGATTTGGCTACACTATCCAATTTTGCAAAAATGATGCTGTCGTTTAATATTTTAAACGACAATGCATTGATTCCACCAAAGCTTACCGCTGTGGTTCCAGTAAAATTTTTCCCGCCTATTTTAATTACATCATAGGCTGCCGCTTTTTGCGGAAAGAAAAAAATACTGGAGCTAATTGGTGAGATATTATTTGTTTTTTTACATGAGATGAAAAAGCTAACAAAAATGATTAACCAATTAGATATTAATGGCAGCCTATTTTTTTTATGGATTCTTTTAAAAAATGGCATATACAGTTTTTAATAATCCTAAATGCATGTAAAAGGTAAGTTACTTTTCTTATTTAATAAAGCTAAATAAATTACAAAACCCTTGTAACGGTAATTTTAACTTTCTCGTACTAAAAGATAATAAAATATAGGCAATTACTATTGCCATTTGAAAGGAGAAAATGGAATTACGTATTTAAAAAATTACCAGTATTCCCGAAAAAACAAAAGTCTCGCAGAAGCGAGACCTTGTATATGGATGGGTTAGTAAGTACTGGGAAACAAGTTTCCCTACACAATATTAAAAAGAACTTTATCTAATGCAAAAATTTTTTTAAACAATTTTATTAACATTTTAAATGATAGTGTGAATTCCGGAAGCATGTTTAGATGTTATTTTTTGAAAAAAAAAGGAGAATATACTTTCCTTTTGTGTAATACATATTTTTTTGATACGCTGTAACTGTTGATATCAGAGCGTTTCAACAGATCAATAAAAATGAATTTTAGATTCGTACATAAACTATTGTGCGTATTGATTGCATTTTTTTGCTTCTATTTTATCGGTAAAACGGCCAAAAAAAAAAACCTAAAAAATTTTTGACTTAGTACCTTTATTTCTGTAAAAATCGCCATAAATGAAGTTTCCAGCCCCAGTTTCGGTTGAGTGGATCGCTAATTTGATTCATGCAAAAACCGCCGGTAATACCACCGCATCTGTTTTCGGTATCAACGAAATTCATAAAGTTGAAAAGGGAGATTTAGTTTTTGTAGATCATCCGAAGTACTATACTACCTGTTTAGAAAGTGCAGCAGATTTCATTATCATCAATACGGAAGAAGTAAGAATTCCGGAAGGCAAAACAATTTTTATTGTGGAAGACCCATTCGAAGCATACTTGCAAATTATAAATCATTTCCGCCCCTTTACACCGGCTCAAAAATCAATTAGTGATGATCTGGTTATGGGGGAAGGTAGTGTAGTTATGCCTAATGTTTTTATTGGTAAAGAAGTACGTATCGGTAAAAACTGCATCATACATCCTAATGTTTCATTGCTCGATTATACGGTTATTGGAGATGATGTAGTGATCCAATCCGGTTCAGTAATTGGAGGAGACGCATTCTATTACAATACGAAAAAAAATCGAAACTTATGGTACAAGAAAATGCAAAGTTGTGGATCTGTGCGCATAGAAAATAATGTAGAAATAGGAGCGGGGTGTACCATTGATAGAGGCGTAACAGCAGAAACAATAATTGGTGAGGGAACTAAAATGGATAATATGGTACATATCGGTCATGATGTAACAGTTGGCAAAAATTGTTTGTTTGCTGCACAAGTCGGTATTGCAGGCGGCACTACAATTGAAGATGGGGTAGTGCTATGGGGCCAAGTAGGCGTAAGTAAAACGCTTACGATAGGAGCTAACGCAGTAGTACTTGCCCAAAGCGGGGTTCCCTCTTCTTTAGCAGGTGGTAAAACTTATTTCGGCTACCCTGCCGAAGATGCCTCCCAAAAAAGAAGGGAACTGGTTTGGATCAAAAGAATCCCGGAGCTTTGGAAAAAAGTAATGGAATAGGATTACAATTTTAGTTGATGATAATTGGGTGTATAAGGCTGTTTCTGCAAAATTTTTAAGAGGTCTTTTTCTAAACTTTCCACCGGATACTCAATAATTCGACCAATTTCTTTTTTCTTTTCATAAAGTATAAAAGTAGGCACCCGAACAATATTCTTGCCCTGTTCTTCCCCTTGTGGGCTTTTCTTATATAGCTCTGCAGTATTACCCACTGTAATTAATGAAATGTGGGTACTATCAAAACCTACAGTGTTTAATAACTTTAACATAGCAGGCACTTCTCTTTTACTATCCCCACACCAAGTACCCATAAAAATATCAATATGCTTTTTGCGAAGCGCTTTGGCTAAATCAGATAGCAAACTCGAATCAGGTGTATAGTTTTTATAATTAGGAATAAACCAACTGTTAAAAGGAGAATCTTGCAATTTACTCATATCACAATGACCTAATAACATCGGTTGTTTGTTTTCGTTAAATACAAGGGTATTCTGTACAGGTGTGTTAACCTGCGCGCAGGTGGCAGTGATAAGGCCGCAAGTAGCAGCCATCACCAATATAATTTTTTTCATGATATATATGTTTAATGGTTAAAAAATTCAATTAACCATGTAAACAAGAGGGCTTCAACAAAATAAAAGAGGGCGCCCTGGGAATAGTAACGGAATACGTATTGTAGATAGGCTCTAGGATAAGAGAAAAGGATACGTTGCTAATAGCCACAGTTCTACTAATCGTCCAATCTGGTTTTATACTAATATCTTTTACTTTACTAGTAGTAGTTTCTTTATTAGTGTTTGTGATATCAGATCGAAGTATTTGAGAACAATCACAAATATGATAATCGGCACTTAGTTTATACATACAATCGGCATAGGTCATCCATTTGGCAACTGTTGGTCCAAATAGAGAAAGGGCAATGCATATTGTTATGAATGTTTTCAACCTACACCAAGTTATACTTCTTTTTTAATTCTGTGCAAATTCGGGCAATACTTGTTGGTAAAGGAGTATACGTAAAATCAGGAAAAGTTTCTAATAGTCTTATATTATTAAATCGAACAATAGCCTGAGCTGTTTTTGCTGTTTCCTTTGTTAGTAAAGGATCTTTACCTGTAAATATGGCTTTAATAGCCTCCACTCTCCAAACAATGGCTGGTAAAAAACCGGTAACCTGTTTGTGGGGCTTTTTTTTACCGAACGCATCGGCTATTAAGTTAAATATTTCTCTATAAGACATATTAGCGGCACTAAGGATAAATCGTTTGCCACTAACCGGAGCCTCCATCAATAATTGCATGGCTCTAACAACATCTTGAACATCTACAAAACCACTCATGCCATTTGTGTACCAGGGAAACTCATCGTAAGCCGATTTGAATATGCCGGAGGATCCACTGTTCCAATCGCCGGCACCTAAAATAATAACAGGGTTTACTACTACGGTATCCAAACCCTCTCCCATGCCACGCCACACTTCTAGTTCTGCCAGATATTTTGTTTTTCCGTATTCACTATTGCTTGTTTCCGGGCTCCAATTCATGGTTTCATCTATAGGCGTATCTTCTCGTATCCTCCCCAAAGCAGCTACCGAGCTCACAAATAATAGTTTCTGTACTTTTTTTTCGATACAAGCGTTCACAACATTAGCCGTGCCCTCTACATTAATAGTGTGTAAAGCCTTTCTTTTTTTGGGGTTGAAGGAAACTACGGCAGCACAATGGTACACTTGTGTAATATGCTCCATAGCAGCTTCTAAAGAAAGAATATCTGTGATATCTCCTTTTACCCATTCTACTTGAGTGTCTCTAAAAATGTTTGGAATAGCAGTTCTATATAATGCTCTAATAGGTTTACCCTGCTGTAAAAGCAGTTGAATCAAATGTGTACCTACCAATCCGGTAGCGCCGGTAACTAATATCATGCTTCGCATTTATAGCATACACCACTTACTACTAAATCAGTTTGACTGGCAGTAAAACCCTTTGGCAATTTTATTTTGGGTACCGATACATGATCTAAGCAGTAGGTAGTACCACAATCATCACACATAAAATGTACATGATCATCATGGTGGTGACCGGCAGCACAATTGTCTTTACATAATGCATATCGAATAGCATTATCGGCAGAAGGTATGGTATGAATAATCCCTTTTTCTACAAAGGTTTGTAATGTTCTGTAAATAGTAACCCTGTCAAAAGCTTCACCCATCTGCTGTTCAATATCAGCATGGGTAAGTGCACCAGCAGATTCCAAAAAAAACTGAAGAATTTTTTTCCGGGTATCAGTAACACTTAGCTCGTGTTTTTTAAGCGTTATAATAGCAGCCTCTTGCATTTGCTAGGGGTTATTATTAAATATTCCATTTATAAAATTACCGTTTCCTTGCTTCTCCTTAAGCAAGATGCGAATATCTTTTTTTAGCTTCTCTATCTCATCCTTTTTTAAACCATCATATATTTGAGAACGAATCTTTCCTTCTTTATCTACCAAAGCAAAAAACTGCGTATGAATAAACTGATCTTCTATTTTTTCAACACTGTTTTTGGGGTCATCTAATAAATAGGCGGTTCTGGCAATTTGATATAAACTGTCTTTTCTGCCTGTTACCATTACCCATTTATGTGGATCAATTTTCATAGAATCAGAATAGTGCTTCAGCTGCGCTACAGAATCTGTTTCCGGATTACAGGTATGAGATAGTATTTGAAAGTTGGGCTCAGTAAGAAAGGTTTCGTAAATACCTTTCATATTATTATTCATTTTTGGGCAAATACCCTTGCAAGTAGTAAAAAAGTATTCTACAACTGTTACTTTTCCGTTTAAATCTTGCTGGGTAAAGGGTAATCCCTCCTGTGTAGTGAATGTAAATGGCTTCACATAGCTTAATACGGGCATTTTCTTTTTCCAGTTATCGGTTCCTCGAAAAAGGAAATAGTAGAAGCCCGCTGTTAATGCTACAAAAAACCCTAAGTAAAGCAACCATTTCTTATGCATAACCCGGTTTGTTGTACAAAGGTACGAAGTGCTGAATAAAAACTTTGCAACTTTGTTGCAAAGGGCTATTTTTGCAATATGCGCGTCAAAATTAATTGGGATGCTTTGGGAATTGCTACTTCTATGGCCTGTGCTATACACTGTGCCCTATTGCCGCTGTTTATCAGTAGTATGCCATTATTCGGGATAAACATTATTGATAATCTTCGATTTGAATATTGGATGATTGGACTTGCTTTTATAGTAGGAGTATATGCTTTATATCATGGGTATAAAAAACATCATCATAGTATTTGGCCAATACTTCTTTTTTCATTCGGCATTATTTTACTAGTCGCAAAAGTGAATTGGCACCAATGGCAATTAACATTATTAATACCGGCGTTAATATGTATAGTAGGAGCTCATTATATCAATTATAAGCTATGCAGAAAGCATGATCATGCACACGCAGATGATTGTGATCATTAATATATAGCAATCCCTTATATTATAAAACCTTTTAATCCTAATCATTTATATTCTATTATTGCAAAGAAATCACGCAAAAAAATAGACTATAAAAAATATCTATAAACTTTTCAAAGCCTCACTTAGTAGTGAAGGAATGGACTACACAACAGGTAGTATGCGCAAGGCCATTTTTATGTTGGCTGTGCCTATGATACTTGAAATGTGCATGGAGTCTGTATTTGCTGTAGTGGATATATTCTTTGTTGGGAAGTTGGGTGCGAATGCAACAGCTACGGTTGGTTTAACCGAATCGGTACTTACATTAGTATATTCAGTTGCCATCGGTATTAGTATGGCTGCTACGGCTATGGTAGCTCGCAGGGTAGGCGAAAAAAATCATGAAGCAGCTTCGGAAGCTGGGGTTCAATCCCTTTTATTGGCCATCAGTATAAGTGTAATTATTAGCATAATAGGCTTATTTTTTGCATCTGATATTTTGCGACTAATGGGGGCAACTAGCGGTATTATAGAAGAAGGGGCCACCTATACACGCATTACGCTCACCGCTAATATTGTGATCATGCTGTTGTTTTTAATCAACGGTATTTTCAGAGGTGCTGGTAATGCAGCCATTGCTATGCGCAGTTTGTGGTTAGCCAATATTTGTAATATTATTCTTTGTCCGATTTGTATACATTACTTTGGATTAACGGGTGCCGCTATGGCTACTACTACCGGCAGAAGTATTGGTGTATGCTATCAGTTATATTATTTATTTAAAGGCAAAGGGATTATCAAAATAACTATCAAACATTTTGTGCCCGCCTGGGAAGTACTGAAATCATTAACCAGTATAGCTTCTACAGCTACACTTCAATTTCTGATCGGGTCGGCAAGCTGGGTTTTTTTGGCGAGGATGATTGCCAGTTTTGGTAGCGAAGCCATGGCCGGATATACTATTTCTATCCGATTAATTATTTTCTTCCTGATGCCTGCTTGGGGCATGAGCAATGCGGCGGCTACACTGGTTGGACAAAACCTGGGAGCCAAACAGCCTGAAAGAGCAGAAGCTTCTGTTTGGAAAACGGCAAAATATAATGCTATTTTTATGGGAACTGTTTCCTTGTTATTTATTATTGCAGCACCATTTTTTGTGGCTTTAATGAATGACACCCCAGCAGTTGTAAAAACAGGGTCATTGGCACTAAGGGTAATTAGTTGCGGCTATTTATTTTATGGTGTTGGGATGGTTATGATTAACGCATTCAATGGAGCTGGCGATAGCAAAACCCCTTCTTGGATTAACTTCTTTTGGTTTTGGGTTTTTCAAATACCATTAGCGTACTTATTGGCAAATACATTTCAGATTGGCGAGTTGGGAATTTTTTTAGCCATCGTTATTGCAGAAACAGGAATTGCCATTACGGGTATGATTTTATTCAAGAAAGGAAAGTGGAAGGAAGTTGCTATTTAGCCGAAATAAAGGCAAGGGTTAAAACCATCCTCTTTTTCTAAAAAGCACAATCATTACAAGCGGGATAAAAAGCATTAAAAAGGCAGCAATAAAAAATCCATTCTCATTATGTATATAAGGTAACTTATCGAAGTTCATACCAAAAATACCCCCTATAACAGTTGCTGGTGCCAATAAGCAAGTTACCACCGCCATCACTTTCATTACTTCATTCATCTTCAAATTAACATTACTCAAGTACAAATCCTGAAGGTTGATCATCATATCTCTATAGTTCTCGGCCATATCATTGGCTTGAATAATATGATCATATACATCTTTGAAATACTTCTTGGTTTTATCTTCTAGCAAATCACTATCACTTCTGATAAAACCGTTTACCAGTTCTCGAACAGGGCTCACATTTCGCTTCAAAACAATTAATTCTTTTCGCAGAGCATTTATTTCAGCAAGTGATCTTTTATTACTGCTTCGCACAATCCTATCTTCTAAGAATTCAATGCGCTCCCCGATTTTTTCCATCACCAAATAGTAATGATCAACGATCATATCAATCAGTGAATAGCATAAATAGTCGGCTCCATTGGTTCGCAACTTGCTCCCTTGAATGCGCAACTTTTCACGAATTGGATTAAATACATCCCTGGTAGCATCTTCCTGAAATGATAAAACAAAATCTTTCCCCAGAACAATACTTATTTGTTCTGTTTCAACAGCGCCGGTTTGTGGATTGAAGTAAAGCATATTAAGCAAGCAAAAAAGAACAGGATCCAACTCATCCATTTTGGGTCGTTGCCCAATACTCAATATATCTTCAATAATTAAATAATGAACACCAAATTGATTACAAATAGCTTCGATATCTTTTTTTCGAATGCCATCGATATTTATCCAACTGATATTATTGTTATTTTTAAAGTTGCTACAGGGTTGAATTTCCTCAAAATTAAATTCCTCAACCGTATTACTATTGTAATCAAAAACGGTTATCTGGGATTTAATGGCATCCTCTCTGATAGCCTCAATGGTAGGGTTTACCTTGAAAATATCACGCGTTCTTTTTGTATCAAAAAAAGATAATACGTTGAAATATTTTAAGTATTTACCGGTAGTCATGTATTGAAGATAAAACAAATCTCTATTCAATACCTTTGTACTGAAATTGAAAAATGCCTGTTTTAACACAACCCTTTTTTAAAGCCCCTTTTTGGCAATGGAATGGACACTTACAAAGTATTCTTCCAAGCGTATTCCGAAAAGTTAGTTTTGCCTATGCAAGAAGAGAGCGCCTCGAATTGCCGGATGGCGATTTTATAGATTTGGATTGGAGTACCGCTCAAAAAAAATATGATAAACTAGTAATCATTACTCATGGTTTGGAGGGAGATTCTTCACGCCATTATGTAACCGGAGTTGCCAAATTATTTACAACAAATGGCTATGATGCACTTGGGTGGAATTGTAGAAGTTGTAGCGGAGAGTTAAATCGATTACCTCGGTTTTATCATCATGGCGATGCGAATGATTTACGCGCAGTTATCCAACATGCTATCCATGTACATGGTTATGATTCCATAGTATTAGTTGGCTTTAGTATGGGTGGTAGTTTAACACTGCGTGCAGTTGCGGAGTTTCCTACTGATGTTCCCAAGCAAGTAAAAGCAACGATTAGTTTTTCGGTGCCTTGTAGCCTGAGAGGAAGTGTTGACGCCTTGGCGACAAAAGAAAATAAAATTTATTTGAATCGATTTTTACGAAAGCTCGGAAAGAAAATTAAATTGAAAGCGCAGCAATATCCGGGATTGATTGATATTACCGGATATGGCAGTATTCGAAGTTTTATTGAATTCGACGATAGGTATACGGCACCATTGCATGGGTATGCTAATGCTTTAGATTTTTATGAAAAAGCAAGTGTAGGGCCACTTTTGCCACAAGTTGGTATACCATCGCTGATTGTACAAGCCCAGAACGATCCCTTTTTATTACCGGTTTGTATGCCTATTGAAGCAGCTACTCACAATTCGCAGATTTTTTTAGAAATGCCTGCTATTGGCGGACATTGTGGGTTTAGAGAACAAGGTAGTATGTACAGTTGGGCAGAGAAGCGAGCACTTGCTTTTGCAGAAGCTATTTTATAGCGGCAATATTTTTTTTCTCTTTTAAAAGTTGTATAAATAAATAGTGAAGAATCAGCGATTTCACTTTTGCAGAGCAGTGATATACGGGTTTGTTAAATGCTTGATAGTGTTTCATGGCTTACTAGATTGATATATAAATATACGTCAATTTAAATTGTCATTCCATTGACCTTGTTGCGTCATGAGCTACAAGGAAAAAATCTTGATTCGTTTCGCAGAACGGCTAATTAAGTTGAGAACAGAAAAAGGTATGAGTATACGACAGTTAGCGGCTGCAGCAGATTTAGAGTATAGTCAGGTACAAAGAATAGAAAAAGCAAAAGTAAATTTCGCCTTCTCAACACTTATAGCACTTGCCCAAGGATTAGATTTAGAAGTAGAGGATTTAGTTAAAGACTTAAAGATTCCGAAGTGGTGATTTACAAATTAAGTAATTATACTAGGTACTAATAGCCAATAACCCCCTATTTTTTCAATTACATTTAGTGTGAAAAACCGTGAAATAACGGAAATAATTAGGTATTTATACCTAATCATTGCTCGGTTAATTAAAGCAAATTGCACGTTATTTCACTATCATTTAATTCGATCGATTTATAATGGAAAAAAAGCGTATTCGGGTGATTATTGCAGATGAGCATAGCGTTTTCAGAGCAGGGTTAATTACCGTTTTAAAAAAAATACCAATAATCGAAGTAGTTGGCGAAGCGGATAACGGAGAAACGCTAATTGATAAAATTGGGCTTTTACTTCCTCATATCGTTATCACAGATATTAAAATGTCTAATATGGATGGCATTACGGCTACTAAAATTATAACACAACGGTTTCCTGATGTTAAAGTGGTTTGTTTATCTGTGTTGGTAAAGGATGATATGATTTTGCAAATGTTGGAAGCGGGCGCTATTGGTTATCTTACCAAGAGTTCGAATGCAGAGGAAATTGGGGAAGCTATTCTTACAGTAAATGAGAAAAAACCATACTTCTGTAAAATCATTACCGAGCGACTTACAGATATTGTTACTCGAAACTACCAGCTACCTGTAAACAACGAAACTACATTTACGGATCGGGAAATTGAAATTATGCGCTTAATCTGCCGGGAATTTACTAGTAAAGAAATTGCAGAAACCCTGAATTTAAGCAAACGGACCGTTGAAGGACATCGTACCAGAATTATGGATAAGATAGGAGCCAAAAGTATAGCCGGTATTATCACTTTTGCAGTTGAACAGGGAATTTATCAACGGCAAGGGTAAACATATTAGCTTTTCCTTATACCTTAGTTGGGATCATTTTCGATTCAAACAATAAATATGACTTCTGTAAAAAATAGATTCCTTTCATGGGTAATCTTTTTTATTGTCTGTTTGCTTTCTTGCCGTGCAGCGAAGTATAGTAACCAAAAGATAGAATCGGCTATGCGTTATTACGATCATCTTATAAAAAAATTAGATGCAGATTCTATTGCATTATTATATGCACCCGATGGAAATTTAGGCGGTATAGCTATTGGTCGGGATTCGATAAGAAATTTTTTGGCATCGTTTAAAAATATTAAAGTATTATCTCAGGTGTCAACTACCTCATCAATAACTTTCATACAGGATACAGCCATTCAAAAAGGGACGTATATACAAAAAGATCTAGTGGCCGATAAAGACACTATAACGGTAAAAGGGGAATATACGGCAAAGTGGGTATGGTTGAAGAGAGAAGGCTGGCGGATAAAACAAATGAATACGAAGCCAACTAATTAAGGCCCGAACAATAATTTATTATTACCATTTTCTAATCAGCGTGTCAGCATTTTGATAGGGTCATTAATTATTTACATTTATGTGAATCACATAAGTATATGAACTACATATCAAAAATCAAAGTCGCATTTTTTATAGCTTTTATCGGATTAGTATCTATCAATTGTTCAAAGAACAATACAAATAATCCGACATCTGGTACAGGAACTACCAATAGTAATTTAATTCAATTTGTATTCACATCAGACCCTCATTATGGGTTAACTAAAATATCCTTTCAGGGAGCAGCTAATGTTGATGCTTCTATTGTTAATGGAGTATTAGTTAATAAACTAAATGCTTTAAATGGGGTAACCCTACCTAATGATGGGGGTGTTCAAGCAGGACAACCAATCAGTTTTGTTGACTGTGTTATAACCGGTGGAGATATTGCAAATAGGGAAGAGGCCAGCAGTAATATACAAGCAGCTGCTATTTCATGGAATCAGTTTACCAAGGATTATAGTACAAATTTGAGTTTGAGTAATAGGAATAAACAAAAAACGGATTTATTCATTGTTCCGGGTAATCATGATGTTTCAAATACAGTAGGATATTATGCTAATATGGCTCCTCTAACAGATGCTTCTTCTATGATCGGTATGTATAACCTGATGATGACTCCGGTTATGCCCAGAACTTTATCTACCTATAATTATGCAACCGATAAAGTACATTATTCCAGGGATATTCAAGGTGTTCATTTTGTATTCCTGAACCTTTGGCCAGATTCTTCAGAAAGGATTTGGATGACGAAAGATCTGCAAAGTGTGAGCAGCAATACACCGGTTCTATTGTTTATGCATTCTATCCCCAATGTAGAAGCCAGGTTTTTTACCAACCCTAATAACAGTCAAAATATCAACGCGGTCGATAAATTCGAGAATCTTTTGCCGGAGGTATTTAAAGATGGCGCCAAAACTATCAGCGATGCAGCAACCATTGAGCAAAGAGCATTCGTTGATTTTCTAAAGCTTCATCCCAATATTAAAGCGTTTTTTCACGGACATACTAATTATAATCAGTTTTATGTTTGGCAAGGCCCGGATAATAATATTGCGCTGAATTGCTTTCGTGCAGATTCTCCCATGAAAGGAGCTATGTCAGCAACAGATGAAACCAAATTATCCTTCCAATTCGTTGCCATTGATACTACTTCTAAAAATATGACCGTTCGAGAATGCCTGTGGAATGCGAACCCTTCCAATCCTTCATCACCGGTAACTTGGGGATCATCAGCTACAGTATCCATTAAATAGGGAATTTATGGTATCTATTCCAGTGACTTTGAGAATTTAGCAGTTTTTGTCAGGTTATTTCCTTACATTTGATATTATTTTGTCAGGTAATAACCTTACTTTATGAAGAATAAGTCATTACAAATACAGCAGCTTAATAACAAAATGCTCGCTTTTGCAAACTTGCAAAAAGTGGCTTCGCCGCCTAGCGGATGGTTAAAAGCCATCCGATCTGCTATAGGTATGAGCTTGCAGCAAGTAAGCAACCGCCTTTCCATTACCAAACAAAGTGTACAGGAAATTGAACAAAGGGAAAAGAATGGTTCCATCACTATTAAATCGCTAAGGGAAGTGGCAAAAGCGTTGGATATGCAATTGGTATATGGCTTTGTGCCGAATGATGGTAGTTTGGAAACATTAATAGACCGCAAGGCAAAAGAACTGGCTACAAAAATAGTTTTACGAACCAGTAACACTATGAAACTGGAGGACCAGGAAAATAGTAAACAAAGGATTGCAAAAGCGATTGAAGAAAGAGCTGCCATTATAAAAAAAGAAATGCCTAAAACCTTATGGGATTAGACTTGGATTATGTAGACGGGCAAACACCGCTGGGTGATGATGAAAAAGAAGGGCTGCTTATTCCAAGCATTGCCACCCGTGGCGAGTTGGATGAGTTTGAACAACAGAATATAGAACAGGCAGTACATTGGAGCCTTGGTCGTTCTTTCAAACCGGAAGCAGTATTTACCGAAGAATTTATACGGGCATTGCATGTGCGTATGTATGGTAATGTATGGGCCTGGGCAGGAGAGTTTAGAAAAACGAATAAAAACATTGGAGTAGATAAGTGGCAAATATCAACAGCGTTAAGATATTTGTTAGATGATGTAAAGTTTTGGTACACCAATAATACCTACAAACCAGATGAGATAACTATCCGTTTCAAGCATCAGTTAGTTAGCATACATTGTTTTCCCAATGACAATGGCAGGCATAGCCGCCTTTTGGCAGATATCGTAATTGAGAAAATTTTTAAACAACCTCATTATACTTGGGGTGCAGCCAATTTTGTAAAGCAGGCCGACCAACGAACTGCTTATTTGAATGCCATGAAAGCAGCCGACAAAGGGGATATAAAACCCCTAATTGATTTTGCAAGAGCTTAAGTGCATAAAAAGAAAAGCCCCGTTTCAACATAAGCGAAACGGGGCTGAGCTCCCCCTTCAGGACTTGAACCTGAGACCCTCTGATTAACAGTCAGATGCTCTAACCAACTGAGCTAAGGAGGAATAAAGAACAATTTCCCCTTACGGGGCTGCAAAAATAAGGGAATCCACCTTTTCTCCCCAAAAATGATTGAAAATTATTAGAATGAAAATAAACCCTTTTTAAAACCAATAAAAATAGCCCCATCTATCATGCGGGTAGCATAGGTTTTGAGATAATACCCTTCCCCGCTGGTATTTCGACCATTGGCCATATTAAACCGATACCGATGAAGCGGACAAACAACATTACCTGCAGCATCCATATAACCATGAGCCATAATACCACCTGCGTGAGGGCATTTATGTGCAAAAGCAAATAAAACATCTTCATTACGGGCAAGCGTTACCGTTTTGCCTTCCACGGTTACAATGCACATACCGTTTTCCTGCCAGTTTAAGGAAGCTATATGATCGGCAATTTTTACCCAATGAAGCTCGTCACGCATATTCGGCTAATTAATAATAAAGCGTTTTATAAGGGTATCGAACCTGATATAAATCTCGTACTTTTTGCAAAATCAAATCTCGTAGTGCATCTATATTCATTTTGGCAACAGCAGAAACAAAAACACAGTTGCCCCCCGTTTCGATATCCCATTTTTCTTTCAACTCTTTTAATAGTTCTTCTTTTACAGAACTCTCCAACCACTCATCAAATGTGCGCTCTTCATACAAATCCATCTTATTAAAAATGGTGAGTATGGGTTTTTCAAAAGCCTTTAATTCCTGTAGCGTTTTATTAACAACACCAATTTGCTCTTCATATTGTGGGTGTGAGGTATCCACTACATGTAATAAAATATCTGCCTCCCGAACTTCATCGAGCGTGCTCTTAAAACTCTCTACTAAATGATGGGGCAGCTTACGAATAAAACCCACCGTATCACTTAATAAAAAAGGAGTATTCTCAAATACTATTTTGCGTGTGGTAGTATCCAGTGTGGCAAATAATTTATTCTCTGCAAATACTTCGCTCTTACTTAACAAAGTCATTAATGTACTCTTACCTACATTGGTATATCCTACTAAAGCCACACGTATCAACTCCCCACGTTCTTTTCTTTGTGTGAAAGCTTGTTTATCAATTTCCGCCAATCGCTTTCTCAATAAAGCAATTTTATCTTTAACGATACGGCGGTCTGTTTCAATTTCTGTTTCCCCCGGCCCACGTGTGCCAATACCACCACCCTGGCGTTCCAAGTGCTTCCACATACCTTTTAGGCGGGGTAATAAATACTGATACTGAGCCAGCTCTACCTGTACTTTTGCTTGTGCTGTTCTGGCTCTACTTGCAAAAATATCAAGTATCAAATCGCTTCTGTCGATTGTTTTTACTTTGAGTTCTTTTTCAATATTCGTGATCTGAGACCCAGTTAACTCATCATCAAAAATTACTAATTGAATATTTTTACCGGCTAAATAGTCCCTGATCTCTTCTAATTTCCCTTTCCCAACAAAGGTTCGGCTATCGGGATGTGCCAATTTTTGGGTAAATCTTTTTACAGCAATGGCCCCGGCTGTTTCCGATAAAAAAGCGAGTTCATCTAAATATTCGGTAACCTGCTCGTTGGTTTGGTCTTTTTGAATCAATCCCACCAATACCGCTTTTTCTTCCTGTGTAACCAGTTTCTTCTTCTCAATCAAAACTTAAATTTTTACAAAAGTAGCTTATTCGTATTCAGTGAATAAAAAAGCCCCCAACAGCCCCAACAATACTGTTGGGGCTGTTGGGGGGGGGACATACCTTAATTACAATATTATTTTATAAACCACTAATAGTTAAGCCTATAGAAATCCGATTCATATTAGCACCGGAACCATCACGTAATACACCGGTTACCTGATAGGCACCATGTAGCGAAAAAGCACCATAGCCTACACGACCTGTAATGGAAACATTGGTTGGATTAATAAATTTGCGGCTATACTCTTTTTCAATAATTGAAGTACCATAAATGGATTGCCCGTTTTTATTTACATAATTCTTACCCTTAGTATAAGCTTTTAGTAAGGTTCCTATTTTGGCACCAATGGCAAACTTCCATGATTTGTTAGGATTAGCAGGGTTCGAGAAATACCGAAGTTCAACAGGTATTTCCGCATAAATGCTCGTTAGCTTAAACTTATTATAATGGTTGATGCTATCTGCAATAGTAAATGGCAAACTTGAAGATGTTGATCTGATATCTACGTTTACGTTTTTAAAGAACATATTGCTAGAACCTAAGCCTAGCCCATATCCGATACTCATTTTTTGATTATTCTTGAAAGGTTTATCGAACATGAAGTAAAAATTAAAATGCCGACTAAAACCACCTGTTCTTACGCTATCCGGACGAGACGTCCATGTATCCGATCCGAATTGGATCATAAAATGATCTTTAGAACGATTTACCAGATCAATTTTTGATTTAGGCTTAGGGGGATCGTTTTGAGCTTGCGCACTTAATCCTGTAATGATCGAAAGCAGTAATAATATCTTTTTCATGTTTGGTTGCAGACTGTTGGTCTGAACGGCAAAAATAGGAGAAATGAATACAAGGAATTGGTTAAAAATTAGTCAAAACCCATGGATTTAGGCTTCTATGGTATTAATTTAGGGGCATAAGCAGTAGATATTTTATATTTACATACGCGCTTTCGAAAATTACGATAGATGAACACCGACTTTTTAAAAGGGAAAAAGATATTAATAGCAGAAGATGATTTTGTTAACCAGAAGCTTATTACCCATTCTTTAAACACAACAGGGGTCATATTTGATATTGCCGGAAATGGACAAGAAGCAGTAGATATGCTCAAAAAATCTCGGTACGATTTAATTTTGATGGATATTAATATGCCGGAAATGGATGGTTTTGAAGCCACTGAAATTATCCGAAGAGATATTGATAAAGATATCCCTATTATTGCCATGACCGGATGGAGTAGCAGAACAGAGGGAGATAAATTTACCAAAACAGGCATGAACGGCGTACTATCTAAGCCATTCGGGTTAGAAGCACTTTTCAAAACCTTAGATGAGGTACTGCAGCCCGTTACAAATACAGTTGTGGAAGAATCTATTCCAGAAACGCCGATTGCAATTGAGCCTGTAAAACAGAATATACCCTCAAAACCTATTCAGCCACCGATAGAAAAATCAATTCCTATGAAAATGCCTGAAGTTGACCTTGAGATGCTCAATGAACTTGCAGAAGGAGATAATGAATATAAGGCTACCATTATCAATATGTTTTTAGAGGGGATGCCTGAAACTATTCAAAAAATGGAAACTAATTTGGCCGATAAAGATTGGGAGAATATGTATAAATCGGCACATTACGCTAAGTCTTCTTTATCGGTTGTGAAAGTTCCGGTAATGTATGACCTGGCACATGGAATGGAAATAAAAGCGAAACAACAGCAACAACTTGAGGAAATAGCACCTGCATTAAAATTATTTAAAGAATATTTTGCTGGTGTTTCCATTCATCTTAAAAACGAATTGGCAAATCTTGCCTGATATTAAATAGTTACTTTGAAGTTTACGGAATTAGGATTACACGAAAGATTATTAGAAGGCATTGAGGCAATGGGCTACGAAACGGCTACACCTGTTCAGCAGCAAGTGATAGAGCCTATTTTAGCAGGAAAAGATATTATTGCCTCTGCTCAAACCGGAACAGGAAAAACAGCCGCTTTTTTACTCCCGCTTATTCACAAAATGCTTACTGCTCCGCATTCGGAGCATCATATTAATGCCTTAATTATTGTACCCACTCGAGAGCTGGCTGTACAAATTGCCGAAACTATGGAAGGCTTAGGATACTTTACGGATATTAGTTGTATGCCTGTTTATGGAGGCGGTGATGGTAGCTCCTTTATCACGGAGAAAAAAGCATTGAGTACAGGGGTAGATATGGTGGTTTGTACACCGGGCAGAATGATAGCGCATATTAATATGGGTTATGTGAAATTGAGTGAAGTGAATTATTTAGTGCTTGATGAGGCCGATAGGATGCTGGATATGGGTTTTCATGATGATATCATGAAGATTATAAATAAACTGCCCGCCAAGCGACAAAACCTATTATTCTCTGCCACAATGCCGCCGAAGATGAGGGATCTGGCAAGAAAATTATTGCATCAGCCCGTTGAAATAAATATCGCTGTTTCTAAGCCTCCCGAACAAATTGTGCAAGAAGCATTTATTGTATATGAGCCGCAAAAAAATCCGTTGGTGAAATTTTTATTGCAGCAAAAAAAATATACAAGGGTAATTATTTTTTGTTCTAAAAAGCAAAATGTAAAAGTACTGGCATCCGAATTAAAGAGGTCGGGTTTCTCGGCAGAAGAAATTCATTCTGATTTAGCGCAAGATAAACGGGAACAAGTACTACTCGATTATAGAAACAAGAAATTGAAAATTTTAGTAGCTACCGATATTTTGAGTAGGGGTATTGATATTGAAGATATTGAGCTTGTAATAAACTTTGATGTACCTAATGACGGAGAAGATTATATACATCGTATCGGTAGAACGGCAAGGGCAGAAAGTACCGGAACTGCTTACACGCTAGTAAGTGAAGCTGAGCAGCGCAAATTTGCTGCTATTGAAAATTTATTAGGTAAACCAGTTACTAAATCACAAGTGCCAGCGCAATTTGGCGAAACACCGAACTATGCGCCACAGCAACGTAGCAGTGGCTTTCGCCATAAACGCCCCTATCAATCAAGGCATAAGAAGCGGTAAATCCTATATTATAAAAACTGAATACATACTGGAGAGCCTACTTTAATGCGTGTGCCGGTATCGGTAAGTAATCCGGTAATAGTATTTCTGCTAAACACTACTATTTCATCACTGTTTTGATTGGCAACTAATAAGAATTTGCCCGAAGGGTCGAGCGAGAAATTGCGAGGCGTTTTACCCAAAGTAGATTGTACAGCTATTTTCTCTAATAAACCTTTCTTATCTACTTTGAATATACTGATAGTATTGGCATCACCTCTATTCGATGCATACAAAAACTTTCCATCAGCACTTATATGAATATCTGCTGCGCCATTTTTTCCTGAAAAGCCAGTATCGGGTAAGGATAATTCTTGCCTTTGTTTGAATTTTTTCCCATCAAAAAATAATACGGATACGGTAGCATATAATTCGTTAACTGAATATATGATTGATTTGGTAGGATGAAAACAAATATGCCTGGGACCACTACCGGGTTTGGCTTTCCATACGGCTACCGGTTTTGAAGATAACGGTCTTTTTTTTGCGTTAACATCCAACCGATAAACGGATAGTTTATCGGTACCTAAATTTTGAATAAATAAGAATCGCTCATCTTTACTAATAACAGCGGCATGGGCATGCGATTTTTCTTGTCGCGCCGTGTTAATACTACTCCCTTTTTGTTGTATACGTTGAGTTGCGGCACCTAAAGCGCCATTTTTTTGAATGGGGAAAACGGTAACACTGCCTCCGTTGTAATTAGCAATAAAAGCAAAGCGATTATTTTTTGTTACCGATATATAGCAGGGGGCTTCACCAAGGGCTTCTTGTTTTTCTGTTTCAGCTAAACGATATTCTTTTTGTTTCAATTTGTAAGAGTGAACTGCGGCTTTTTCATTGTTATATTCGCTTACCGTATATATATATTTCTTGTTATTGCTTATACAGAGATAGGAGGGGTCGGCAACTGCGGTAACCGATTTTGTGATGGCTTGTTTGGTAGCGGTATCCCAGCTTATCCAATGAATACCTGCTGAGCGCCCCGCGTTGGTATAGGTTCCAACAAGTAATTGATACGGCTGTTGTGTATAGCTAGATAGTATTATACTACTACAGTAAATAAGCAAGTATATTTTCTTCTTGAACATAATCTTCAAAGCTTTGTAAGGAAAAAGCGGTTTTATCGTTCTAAATTATTAATAATAATAAACTGATATGAAAAAGATTTTTTTGGGATTGTTCATTACAGCTTTGCCATTTTTTGTATTGGCGCAACAAAACCCTACTGGTATTGAGGTATCATCAAAAGCACCCGTTTTTGCTGCCAAAGATCAAGCCGGCAATATGATAAAATTGGCTGAATACAATAAGAAAGGGCCGGTGGTGTTGGTGTTTTATCGGGGTCAGTGGTGTCCCTATTGTAACAAACAGCTAAAAGCCATACAAGATTCGTTATCGATGATTGTAGGTAAGGGGGCCTCTTTAATTGCTATTTCGCCTGAAAAAGCGGAGAATGTAGCCAAAACGATCGCGAAAACAAAAGCTACATACCCTATTATTTTCGATGATGGGCTGCAAATTATGAACCTGTATAAGGTAGCTTTTAAGGTGGATGATGCTACGGTTGCCCGGTACAAGACTTTTGGGGTCGACTTTAATGAAGCTAATGGCAGTAATGGCGCTGTATTACCGGTGCCGGCTGTTTATATTGTTGGTAAAAACGGTGATATCATATTTAGGCACTTCGATCCTGATTATCGTAAGAGAGTATCTGTTAAGGAAATACTGAGTCATTTGTAATGAAGCTGCCGTAAAAATCGGACTTGTTGTTTGTTTCTATTTCATTATTTTTGCTGCCCTTTAAGCATAGCAATATGCTGCGGGCCTATAGCTCAGTTGGTTAGAGCACCTGACTCATAATCAGGGGGTCCCAGGATCATGCCCTGGTGGGCCCACAGCCGAAAGGTCAAACTTTTAGGGTTTATGAAGTAATACTCATAAACCCTTTTTTATTCGGTCGAAATGAAAAATCATTTTGCACCCATCAACCCCCTTAAAAAATGCTTAAAACACTTTTGTTAACAATGCCGAAACAATCTCTTAACATGGGATGCTGAACGTTGCTTAAAATTTTAACGTTTTATGCAACCAAGAAAACTAATCTTATGCTTATGCATTTTGTTAAGCAGTTTATTTGTAACAGCACAGCAGCGCACAGTTACAGGTAAAGTAAGCAACAAACAAGGTCTTGGAATTACAAGCGCTACCATTACCGGCCTTTCTTCTAAGAAAGGAACGCTTACTGATAATGGTGGTTTCTTCTCTCTCACCTTACCCTCATCGGAGCAACAGCTAAACGTTATTTCTCTAGGATTTATTTCTAAAACAGTTACCATTACCAATGATATTTTAGATATTGTTTTAGATGATGACCCCAAGCAATTAAGTGAGGTTGTTGTTACTGCGTATGGTATTAAAAAGGAAACCAAAAAAATTGGTTATGCTGTACAAGAAGTAAAAGGTACTGATGTAAATAAAGTAAGGGATGCTAACCCTGTTAACGCGTTAGTAGGTAAAGTGGCCGGTCTTAGTGTAGGTGCGAGTTCAGAAATGCTTGGCCGCCCGGAGATTGTTCTACGTGGGAGTAAAGATTTATTATTCGTAATCGATGGGGTACCCGTAAATTCAGATACCTGGAATGTTAGTCCTGATGATATTGAAACGTACTCGGTATTAAAAGGTGCGAATGCTGCGGCTCTTTACGGATCTAGGGGTATCAATGGAGCTATAGTTATTACTACTAAAAAAGGAACAAAAGAAAAGAAAGGATGGCAGGTTGAAGTTAATACCAGCACCGTTTTCGAAAAAGGGTTGCTTACTGAGCCTGCTAGCCAAACTGAGTATGGAAGAGGAACCGCTTTCAAGTATTCTTATGGGGATGTATTGTACGACAATAAACAAAGATTACCAGAATGGGGGCCACGTTTCGAAGGACAATTAGTAAAACAATACGATAGTCCTTGGGATCCGGTTGCAGGTGTTAGAACCGCCACTCCTTGGACAGCCAGAGGCGCTGATAATTTTCATAAATTCTTACAAACTGGAATTATTAATACAAATAACATTTCTCTATCGTCTGCAACGGAGAAATCTGATATGCGTATTTCTGTTTCAAATATGAATCAGAAAGGAGTATCGCCTAATACAAAACTGAATATTTACAATTTGTTTTTGAATGCAGGCTATAATATCACTAGCAAATTAAGAGCAGAAGCCAGCATCAATTTAAACAGGCAAAATACACCGAATATACCTGATGTTAACTATGGTCCTAACTCTTATATGTATATGTTCAAAGTTTATGGCTCAGTAGACTATGATATCAACGACTTAAAAAATATTTATAAAGGACCACAGGGAGTTCAAGACCTCATACCTTATGCACAAGAATATGGTAGAGAGAACAGTGCCTGGTTTATTGCCAAAAAATGGTTGAGGTCGCACGACAAGACAGATATCAATGGTTACGTAAAATTGAATTATAAGATAAATACAAATCTAAGCGTAAGCCTCCGTTCACAAATCACCACCTGGAGCCAATTAAGAACAGAACAGGTTCCGGCAGGTACTAACTTAAACACATATGTACCCTGGTATTATTTTGGTTGGTATGGAGATTATAGGGAGGATCAAAGGAATTTAGTGGAGAATAACAATGACTTGATTTTTAATTTCGATAAAAAATTCAAAGATTTTACTGTTACAGCTTTGGTGGGTGGTGCCTCACGTTCTTTTAATTATAATTCATTTTATGGCACAACGAAGGCACTAGCTATTCCTAATTTATATTCGCTATCAAACTCACAAACGCCTGCACTATCTTATACTTGGGGTTCTAAAATGCAAGTATATAGTGGATTTTATTCAGTTGACTTTGCTTACAAAAAATACTTTACCTTTTCGCATACAGGCCGCGTAGATAACTTATCTACCCTGCCATCACAAAATGCAACGTATTATTACCCATCTGTTTCATTAAGCACGGTGGTAAGCGACTATGTTAAACTGCCGGAATATATTTCTTTCTTTAAAATAAGGGGTTCTTATGCCGATGTGAAAGGTGCTTTAACATCACCCACAGTATATTCAGCATTTACGCAAGTAACGGGGCAAAGCACCAATGGAGGATTATTAGGGTATGGTACCGATTTAGTGAGCTCATATGATGGTCCAACTTATACGAACCAAAACTCCTATAGTTTTAATAGTTATTATAATAACTCACCTTCAGTTAATTTCTCGAATGTAATTGCTAATCCTAATATTAAACCCGCTAATAGGGTTTCCTCAGAAGCAGGGTTCGATTTACGTTTTTTGCAAAATAGAATAGGTATTGATTTCACATATTTTGTAAGTGATAACGGCCCGTTGATTTATCAACTCCCTGTTGCTTCTTCTACAGGGTATAGCTCTCAAAATGTAAACGGTATCACTACGCGCAAGAAAGGTATTGAATTAAGTATTACAGCTTCTCCATTGAAGAGTACAACCGGATTGAATTGGGATATCGCATTTAACTATTCTCGCTACAAGGAAACTTTAAAAGAAATTTATGGTAATGAGAGCTCACTTGTTATCAATAACCATGCTTATAAAGTTGGTGATAGAATGGATGCCATTTATGGAAGAGGCTTTGTATATGATGGACAAGGGAATAAAATTTTCTCAGGAGGCTTAGCATTGGCACCACCTTCGGATATTAACAACTTAAGCTTCCTTGGTTATGCTAACCCTGATTACAATTTCGGTATCAATAATAAATTTTCTTATAAAAATTTCACTTTCAGTTTTCAGCTCGATGGAAGAATTGGTGGCGTAATTTGGGATGAAGTGTATAAAGATGGAATGAATGGAGGAACAGCTATTGAGAGTGCGAGTGGCGATTTTGGTGCAGCAAGGCTTGCTGAATGGCAAACTACAAATGGAGGCACAGTGGCACCAACCGGAAAATATATTGCAAATGGTGTTAAAATTGTTTCGGGCACACCCATATTTAGTGGCGGACAAATCACAAACTTATCTGCTCTAACATTTGCACCTAATGATGTTCCTACTACTGTACAAACATTTGTAACCGGTAGCTTAACAGGCGTAACCCAGTATTGGATGACCGACCGTTCCTTTGTAAAGTTGCGTGAAATTAGCCTAGGCTACACCTTGCCCGCCAGTATGTTTGCAAAGAATAAAGTTATCAAATCTGTTTCTATTGCTCTGATAGGTAGAAACTTATTGTACTGGGCCGCACGTAAAGACTTCGATTTAGACCAGTTTCCTTCAGGCTATAATGATTACGACAGAAGCTTGAGTGGAACGAGTGCAAATGGATTATTGCAAAGCCCTACCGGAAGAAGATTTGGATTTAATATTAATGTAGTATTCTAAACTAAAATAACTGTATCATGAAAAATAATTTTAAATTGCTGATAGCTACAACATTAATTGTTTGTACTGCTATTTTAAGCGGTTGCCAAAAAGGTGATTTACTATCGAACCCAAATGTGGTGTCGGAGTCGGCTACTGTGCCTGCTTCACTTATTTTAAACCAAATTACAGCCAATCTTTTGCAGGAAGAAGAACCCATTGTTTCAAATGTATATCGATACAATCAACATATTGTTTCAAACTACTCTTATTATTTTGGAAGTAACGCGTATAATTGGTCTAATACTTCCGACCCTTATTCAAGAATAAAGTTTTGTGTGAAATTGGAAGAACAAGCCCAAAAACAGTTTGGTAACACAACGAATGTATATTTTGCACTTAGCAAATTCTTTAAAGCATACTCATACATTTGGTTAACGCAAAGGGTTGGTGATATACCCATGACGCAAGCCGGTGACCCCAATAACTTAACCCCCGCGTATGATGCGCAAAAAACAGTTTATAAAAATTGTTTGGCACTTTTAGATACTGCCAGTATGCTTATGAGTAATCTATATTCTCCGTCTACTGCAGGTAATAAAGTAGATGCAACAGGAGATATTTATGGCTTATCATTTTTACAGTGGCATAAAGTGATTAATACTTTTAAATTAAGGGTTTTAATTAGCTTAAGTAAAAGGGCAGTAGACAACGCCGACTTAAATATTCCTGCTCAATTTGCTGCTATCGTTACAAATACCGCGAAGTATCCTATCATGACTTCAAACGGAGATAACTTAGCTTATAAATACACCACAATTACTCTGTACCCACCCAATAGAACAGGTAACGCACCTTATAATAACTGTGCGAATATCAGTCAAACTTTCATGAACCTATTAACACAAAATAGGGACCCAAGAACATTTGTTTTAACAACACCAGCCCTCTATTATATTAAAAGAGGTAAACAACTCTCGGATTTTACAGCATATATTGGTCAAGACAATAATAAAACGCAAGCGCAGATGACAAACTTTAATGCGGATAGCTTATACTCTTGTATGAGCTATAATAGATATATGTCGTCTCCATCGGGTGCAAACTGTGAGCCGTATATTTTATTAGGTTATCCTGAATTATGTTTTAATATCGCTGAAGCTGCTAACAGAGGATGGATCCCCGGAGTAACTGGTGCTTCATGGTATGCTGCAGGAATTAATGCCTCCTTATCATTATATGGCATTTCTGATGGTAAGTCGGTTACTATAGGAAACTATGATGGTACAAATACAAATTTAGGATCAGTTACTTTAGACGTAGCAACTTTCTTAACCAATGTTGCTTATGCGGGTGAAAATGCTGCAGGGTTAACACAAATCTTAAATCAAAAATTTCTTGCCTTTTGGATGAACTCGGGGTATGAATCTTTTTATCAGTGGAGAAGAACGGGTATACCTGCTTTCGGACAAGGCGGTGCCGGTGTAGGAACACCTGGTAATACTATCCCTTTACGTTGGCAATATCCTTTATCGGAAATTAACTATAATAGCAGTAACTATCAAGCCGCTATTCAATCTCAATATGGCGGAGCGGATGATCTCAACGCAAAAATGTGGCTGATAAAATAATGATTTCAGCATCATAATATCAAAAACAGGGCTTCGCGGCTCTGTTTTTGTTTATGTGATGATAAGATGGCTTCCATCAATATTCCTGCATTTTTAGTATAAGAAAATAGTATGCAAGAGAAAATAATTATGCCGTTTTATGCGTTTTAACGCTTACGCATGAATGATAAAATTACCATCGTTGTTGCCAGCGATAATCACTACGCTATTTTAATTGCGGCTTTGTTAAAGTCGATTGAAATTAATCATAAAACACCGGAACACATAGATTTCTATATTATCAATGATGGTATTGCCGAATCGAGTATTCGAAAAATCAATACCATACCCGATCCTTCAAAAATTACACTCAAATGGCGAAAAAGAGATGATATTGTTCCCAAAGAAATAGTAATTCCGGCCGATACCTCAGCTTTCCCTATTACAGCATACATGCGCCTCTTTGCGCCTTATGTGGTAGATGAAACACTTGATAAATATATTTACTTGGATGTTGATACCATTGTACAAGACGATATTTCATTATTATGGAATACTGATTTAGGAGACTATACAATTGCCGCAGTACAAGATGTTGGCAAAACATTCGACTGCGCTTGGGGTGGCGTTCCTAATTATGCAGAGCTTGGTTATACAGCTGATACAACCTATTTTAATTCAGGTGTACAGGTTGTAAACCCAAAAAAATGGCGAGCGCAAAATATTACCAAGCAAGCTATCGAAGTATTAGTAAAATATCAACAGCATGTAAAGCTAGCTGATCAATATGCTTTTAATGTAGTGTTTGCTAATAAATGGCTACAACTCGACCCATTGTGGAATTGGTTTGCATTTCAAGAAGATGTACAACCAAAGCTTATTCATTTTCTTGATATTAAGCCTATTTTCAAATCGTATCACTCGCAACCTATTTACAAAGAGATTTTCTTCGAATACTTAGATATGACCCCTTGGCGTGGATACAAGCCTAAAGGCAATTACAGACGATTGATTCAAAAAGTAATCAATAAGGTTAAAAAGAAAATAGCTCGCGCCACCCAACAAGCAGCTTAGTATTTTGCAGGCTGGCCTTTAGTCATCGTTTTCTTAATAAACTTGCGCAAATTTTCATTACTGGTTTCTAAATCGTCTTTACGCAGGTACATCATATGTCCGCTTTCATAACCTTCCCAATGCATCCGATCTTTTAATCTACCGTTTGGATCCATCTGCCATAAATTATATTGGGCATTAAAATAATCGCAAGCACCATCAAAATAACCGGACTGAACTAATACATGTAAGAAAGGGTTTTCGGCCATAGCAGTTCGTAAATTGTCGCCCGTACGATCTCCGGTTCTATCCCAAGGGTTAACCGGTCCGAATATATAATAACGTAAATCCGTTTTATATTTCAATTCCTCCCGTAGATACATATTAATGGCAGGAGTAAAGGAATGCTCCCAAGAAACTAATTCAGAATTATAATCCGGGCCATCACCGGCATTCTCTTTATCAATTCCTTTATAACGAGAATCTAATCTACCAACGGTAAATCCTTCTTCCCGTAATAATTCTTTCCAAAATAAATTGGTAGAAACATCCATATTGTTCTGATCGATAACTTTTTCTGAAATACCCGAGTAACGTGCCATTTTAGCAATCACTTGTTTTTTCTTTGCAGCATCGATATTCCAGCCCCTATTAATTGCCGGTAATAATTCATTGATTGTAAATTCTTCTACTTCCGGTAAAAAAGCAGCTAATTTTTTTTGCTGTAAATCGGCAGGTAGTTTTTTATGATACCAAGCTGTTGCGGCGAAATATGGCCAGCGTAAAGCAGCAGCTTCACGTGGGCTTCTTTCAATACCTAAGGTAGTTGGAGATACTAAGATAACGCCATTGAAAAACATCCAATGTGCGTTTTGCAATTCCAGTGCGAGGCCTGAAACCCTTGTGGTACCATAGCTTTCGCCGATAAGGTATTTAGGCGATGCCCAGCGATTATTTCTACTCACAAAAGTATTGATCCATTCTGCGAGATATTGAATATCGGCACGAACGCCAAAAAAGCGTGAACCGGGAATTGTATTATTAATAGGGCGAGAAAAGCCGGTGTTTACAGGATCTACATAAACAATATCGGCTACATCTAGTATTGATTGGGGATTATCTTTAAACCCATAAGGCTGTACCGGGTATCCTTCATCATCTATATTTAATAAACGCGGACCGGTATATCCGATATGCATCCATACGGAAGCAGTTCCGGGGCCACCATTAAAGGATATTACTAAAGGCCTTGTAGCTTTATCTTTTATATCAGTTCTTTCATAATACACATAAAATAAACCGGCTTCCACTTTACCATCCTTATCCCAAACAGGCATCGTGCCGGAGGTTGCTTTATACGGAACTTTATTACCCTTGATCGTTACTTCGCGCTCAATGGTAGAACTCGCATCCGGATTAAAAGGAATA
The DNA here is from genome assembly GCA_017537025.1 of Sediminibacterium sp. Classification (GTDB taxonomy): domain Bacteria; phylum Bacteroidota; class Bacteroidia; order Chitinophagales; family Chitinophagaceae; genus Sediminibacterium. Next base: position 645,144 of record JAFWCB010000005.1, on the reverse strand, counting down.
TTATAACCGGCAGCTTTAGCATCCTGAGGTGCAGGCGTAGCGGCAGGAGTGGCTGTTGTTGCAGAGCCTGCGCTTATAGGGGCACCTTGCGGACGTTGAGCAAAAATAGCTGTAGCAATAGCAATTGATAGAATGGTGAAAACAGGTTTTTTCATATCGCAGTTATTTAAATAGATTCTCAATATAAAGCAATGATTTGTTTTTTTGCCGATAAAAATGACGAACGCGTATTTTCGTGTTCAACAATATGGAAAATATAAAAAATATCATCTTCGATTTGGGAGGGGTTTTTTTGAATATCGATTTTCAAAAAACAAATGAAGCATTTGAAAAATTAGGGGTAGCCGGCTTTGCTGATTATTTTAATCAGCATCATGCTGATGCACTTTTCGAACACTTAGAAACGGGTAAAATAGCGGAAGATGATTTCTATGAAGCATTTAGAAAAGAAACACAAACACAGTTAACAAACGCGCAAATTCGGGATGCCTGGAATGCTTTAATACTAGATTTTCCATCGGAGAGGCTTGCCTGGTTAAACGAAATAAAAAATAGATATAGGGTTTTTTTATTCTCCAACACGAATCAGATCCATTACAATTTTTTTATGGCTAACTTTACTAAAACCTTTGGCGGTAAAGATTTCAACAGCTATTTTATAAAAGCGTACTACTCTCAAATATTAGGATTAAGAAAACCACTAGTGGAATCCTATCAGGCCATTATAACCGAACAACAATTAAACCCGGCAGAAACATTGTTCATTGATGATACGGAGAAAAATATTGTGGGTGCCAAAGAAGCGGGGTTGCAAACCATTCATTTAGTAGCACCGAAAACGGTGTTAGATTTACCATTATAACTACCGCAAAGTATTGGGATGAAAGGTTTGCCAGCTATGCCAAAACTCTTGGTAGGCGGCTATAGATGTAAGTTTATTACCCAGATAACTACCTGCAATGGCTTCTCCATAAAAATTCCAGGTACTGCCTGTGTTCTTATCAATCAGTAGCTTTTTATTCGGTAGTATTTCAAATTGTAAGGTTGTATTACCTAATACCCTGCTATAAGCATGGAATGAACTACTATCGGGTTGAAGGGTAATCAATATCGGTAGCGAACCAAGAGAATCGTTGATGATCTGTTGCTTAATCAATGCATTCCAATCGTATGCCTTAGCCGTGTTTTGATGCACAATGCCCACTACCCAAGATTTGTCTTTCCAAGAACCGCTATCACGCCTTGTTAAATTTCCTTTCGATAAACCCTTATCATAATTATCCATTTTTGCATAATTCTCTTTAAAAGTAGGGTCGGCTTGCATCACAAGCGATTCGGGATATTTTTCTAACCAACTAGCTAAACTCATTTGCTGAGAAGCCATCTCTATGAGCTGCTTCCCTTTCTGTTTACCCGTAATAGCCTTACCGGTTGCCTGTTGCCACCAGCTTTTAGTACGCGCATCTTCAAACATAGCATTGAAATGGTCCATACCCACCAGTCTAAATTTTTCGGGAACACCATCAACAACACTACTATATATACGCCCAGTTCTACATACGGTACAATAAGTTGCTATAATAGGTTCTCCTCCAACAGTATCTACAACCTGATGATGATAGCCAATAAACTGAATAGGATAAGCCACCGCTTTCCCGTTAATTACCACACCTATTACTAATTTGGAGAGAGGTACTTTATTTGTTGATTTATTCGCAAGAATTTTTTGAGAGGGTTGTAAAAACATGGCATCTGCTTCCATTTTATAATGCAGCATATAAAAAATAACTGCGTAAATAATCATACCCGCCCCCACACCAATGCGGCCCCAGCGATTAGCATTTTTGAGAATATCAATAACCGGCCAAGCCAACAAGATAGCAGCTATAACCCTTATCCAATTTATGTGCTGAGCTATCCAATACGCATAATTGATGCTATTAATACGCTGGCTTCCTGGGAAGGGCATAATAAAATAGACCCTTGTTATTTCAACGCCAAGTAAAATGAGAATTCCTAAAACAAGTAGTATTCTTTTCATATAGCAAGAGAACTATTTGAGTTCTTCAAACTCAATATAGTCATCTTTTGACTTCGAAGACGAACCCGTTCTAGCTTGCTGCGGTTGTGCTGTACTTGCCTGATAACGCTGTTGTTGTTCTTGAAACGCCTGCTGTTGCTGTTGCTGCATCTCAGCCACTTTTCTTTTGAACTGAGTAGCCGTTCTACTTACAGGAACCACTAAATCAAAAATGAAGCGGTACAAAAAATAAATAAAAAGGCACCAAAATAATATTTTAAACATAAGACTGTAAAGCTACCATAATTGCCTGGGAACCATCTGTTAAAACCATTGGAATAGGGAGAAACGGTAAAAATTTGGCTTATAACGGCTAATTTCCTACATTTGCACTATATCAATGAATCAGCGGAAGGGAACGACAATCGTTCCCTTCTCCTTTTTTAGTATGGCAACAGATCTACATATTAACAAAATAACCTCTCTGTTGGAGGAGCTTTTATTAGAGGAACCGGCTTATTTCTGCGTCAATATACGTATCAAGCCCACCAATAATATCAAGGTATTTCTCGATGGGGATGATGGCTTACCTATTGCCAAATGTGTTCAGTTCAATAGAAAACTCTATAAACTGATTGAAGAATCGGGACTATATCCCGAGGGTGATTTCTCATTAGAGGTATCTTCTCCCGGCGTAGAGGAACCATTGAAATTTATTCGTCAATACAAAAAAAATATAGGCCGCACACTTCAGATCACATTTACAGACGATACGGTAAAAGAGGGGATATTAGAAGCAGTTGCCGAAGCCGATATTGTATTGTCGCATACTACTGGTAAAGGTAAGAAAGCCATTACCGAAAAATTGGTTATCCCATTTAACAATATAAAATCTGCAACCGTTCAAATTAAATTTTAGTGACTAATTAAAAACAGTTTTATGGCTAGTATAAATCTTATTGAAGCCTTTCAGGAGTTTAAAGATGCCGAGAATATCGATCGTCCTACGATGATGAAAGTAGTAGAAGATGTGTTCAAAACCTTACTCAGAAAGAAGTTTGGGGCTGATGATAATTTTGATGTTATCGTAAACGCCGAGAAAGGAGATTTGGAAATTATTCGTAGACGCATGATTGTAGAAGATGGAGAGGTCATGGACCCATTAGCTGAAATTGCCTACACAGAAGCCGCTAAAATTGAGCCTGATTTTGAAGTGGGGGAAGAATTATATGAAGAAGTAGATATTTTAGATTTTGGACGTCGCGCTATTTTGGCCGCCAAACAAACACTGGCCAGTCGTATCAGCGATTTGAAAAAAAATGTACTGGTTAAAAAATATGGCGATCGCATCGGCGATATCATCAGTGCGGAAGTATATCAGGTTTGGAAAAAAGAAGTGCTATTACTAGATGAGGAAGGCAATGAATTAATTCTACCTAAATCAGAACAAATACCTCAAGACTATTTTAAAAAAGGTGAAAATATTCGTTCGGTAGTAGCCCGTGTAGACATGAAAAACAATACACCGGTTATCATTCTATCACGCACCAGTCCTATGTTTCTAGCTAAATTACTGGAAATAGAAGTGCCCGAAATTTTTGATGGATTGATCGCAATCAAGAAAATCGTACGCGATCCGGGAGATCGTGCAAAAGTAGCTGTTGAAAGTTACGACGACAGGATCGATCCGGTAGGTGCTTGTGTGGGTATGAAAGGAAGTCGTATTCATGGTATAGTAAGGGAGCTGAAAAATGAGAATATTGACGTGATCAATTTTACCACTAACACGCAGTTGTTGATTCAGCGTTCTTTAACACCGGCTAAGATCAGCTATATGGAGTTAGATAATGAGAAAAAACAAGCCAATGTTTACCTCAAAGCCGATCAGGTTTCTTTAGCCATTGGCCGACGTGGTGTAAATATCAAATTAGCTTGCGAACTTACCGGCTATGAGATAGATGTTTATCGAGAAGATGAAGAAATTAGCGATGAATTTGATATTGACTTAGATGAATTTAGTGATGAAATTGAAACATGGATCATTGATGAATTCAAGAAGATTGGTTGTGATACCGGAAGAAGTGTATTGAAATTAACAGCCGATGAGTTAGAACGCAGAACCGATTTGGAAAGAGAAACAATTGATGAAGTAAGAAAGATATTACAAGAAGAATTTGATCGCGAAGAATAGCAACCGATAAACAGTATATTTGCCTCGTGCCGATATGCTTGCTTGCAGCCTCTATGTGCCATTGATCGCGGTCGTAGTTGTAAAAAAGATCAGGAATTAAAAACAACGAATGTCAGAACTGAAATTACCCAGACTGTTAGCAGCTGCCAAGGAATTCAACATTGGTCAGGATACCCTGATCGAGTTCCTGGTTAAGAAAGGATTTCCTAAAGATGATCTGAAGCCTACTGCCAAGCTATCGGAAGACCAATACCGTGCTTTAATGGCCGAGTTCCAGGGCGATAAAGTAGCCAAGAACAAAGCCGATTTAGTTGAAATACCTAAAGGAAGTTCGGGAGAAGCCAAAAAGAAAAAAGATGAGGAAGAGATAAGCTTCCGGAAAGAAGAGAAAAAAGTAGTTGCTCCCAAAGAAGAGGCAAAATCTATTGAAGTACCTGAGGCGAAGCCGGTTGAAGTGGAGATACCCGAAGTGGCGCCGGTTATAGAGCAAACCCCTGAGCCAATTGCAATCTCGGCTCCAGCCATTGAAGAAAAAACGACTCCGGTTGTAGAAACTGAAAAAGTAAAAATTGAGACACCGGAAATAGAAGGCCCTAAAGTCATTAATAAAATTGATTTATCTGCGATCGACTCTTCTACCCGACCTAAAAAGCCGGTAAAAAAACAAGAGCCACCAATTGCTCCGAAGCCTGCACCTGCTAATGAATCTGCTTCCAAAACAATACCGGTAGAAAAACCATCACCTGTTGTTGAAACAGCAGCTCCTGCAGCACCCGCTGTAGAAGACTCACCGCCGGCTATTGAAAATATCAGAGCAGAAAAATTAGAGGGGCCAAAGATTTTAGGGAAAATAGAATTACCGGTTAATAGTGATACACGTCCTAAACCTATAGCGCGCGACGAAAAACGAAAGCGTAAACGTATTCCGGTTGATAAAAAAGTGGATCCTAATGATGTGCCTAAAGATGCACAGGGAAGGCCGCTAACCGGACCAAACCGACCCATCACACCAGCCCGCGGTAATAATCAACAAGGTGGTGGTGGATTTAATAGAGACAATAACCGCGGCGGTGGCGGTGGTTTCAATAGAGATAACCGTGGAGGTGGAAATAGAGGTGGTAATAGAAATGATCGTAATCAACAACGTCCGGAAGAAAAAGAGATCGATCAAAAAGCTATTCAGGAAAAAATTAAGGAAACACAGGCAAAACTAGCCGGTGCCGGTGGTAGAGGGAAAAGCCTCAAAGCTAAATATAGAAGGGCTAAGCGCGACGAAGCTGCAGAGGCCATGGGTGAAGAAACAACAGAAGACAATAAACTACAGGTAACCGAATTTGTAACTGTTAGTGAATTGGCAAACCTTATGGATGTAAGCTTTGCCGATGTCATTGGCAAGTGTATGAACTTGGGTATTATGGTATCTATCAACCAACGACTAGATGCAGAGGTTATCGAATTGGTTGCTAGTGAATATGGTTTTGAAGTAGAATTTATTGGATTAGAGGATGCCGAAGAAATGGAAGAGGAAGATGAGGAAGATGATGAGGAATCTTTAGTACCCAGACCCCCGATTGTTACTATAATGGGTCACGTAGACCATGGTAAAACCTCCCTACTCGATTATATCCGCAGTGCCAATGTAGTAGCGGGTGAGGCAGGTGGTATTACCCAACATATCGGCGCTTATGAAGTAACGCTTCCTTCCGGTAAAGCCATTACTTTCTTAGATACTCCGGGTCACGAGGCATTTACCGCCATGCGTGCCCGCGGTGCGAAAATTACTGATATCGCTATTATTGTGGTGGCAGCCGATGATGCAGTAATGCCTCAAACCAAAGAAGCCATCAGCCACGCACAGGCTGCAGGTGTTCCCATGATTTTTGCCGTAAATAAGATCGATAAAGATGGCGCTAACCCGCAGAAAATTTATGAGCAATTATCACAAATGAATATTCTTGTAGAAGCTTGGGGCGGTAAATTCCAAAACCAAGAATTATCTGCCAAGCAAGGATTACATGTAGATACATTACTGGAAAAAGTATTATTAGAGGCCGAGATATTAGACTTGAAAGCCAACCCTAATAGAGAGGCCAGTGGAACTATTATTGAAGCCTCATTAGATAAAGGTAGAGGGTATGTAGCTACAATATTGGTACAAAATGGAACATTGCGGCAGGGCGATTTAATCGTATCCGGACAATTCTACGGACGAGTGAAAGCTATGTTTAACGAGCGTAATGTGCGTATAGACGAGGCACCACCTTCTACACCAGTAGTAATATTGGGATTGAATGGTGCGCCACAAGCAGGTGAGAAATTTAAAGTTTTTGAAGACGAAGCAGAGGCTAAAGAAATAGCAGTTAAACGAGCCCAAATATTACGTGAGCAAGGCCTACGGGCACGTAAACATATTACGCTGGATGAAATTGGTCGCCGCTTGGCATTAGGCAATTTCAAGGAGTTGAATATTATCATCAAAGGGGATGTGGATGGATCTGTAGAAGCATTGAGCGACTCATTACAAAAACTTTCTACCGAAGAAATAGCCGTGCGTGTGGTACATAAAGGGGTTGGACAAATCTCTGAAAGTGACGTGCTATTAGCAACAGCTTCTGATGCGATTATTATCGGCTTTAATGTTCGCCCATCTATGCAAGCGAATAAACTAGCTGAAACCGAAGGCGTTCAAATAAAACTATACTCAATCATCTATACCGCTATTGATGAAATTAAGAGCGCAATGGAGGGTATGTTAGAGCCTAAATTCCAGGAGAAGATCGTAGCAAATGTTGAGGTGCGTGAAGTCTATAAATTTGATAAGGCCACCGTAGCGGGATGTTTTGTTTTAGAAGGAAAAATCTCTCGGAATAGTAAAATCCGTATTATTCGCGATGGTATCGTAGAATATCCGAAAGGAGAAGGACAAAGCGCGGAATTAGGTAGCTTAAAACGATATAAAGACGACGCTAAAGAAGTGTCATCTAATATGGAGTGCGGATTAACTATCAAAAATTATAATGATATCAAAGTGGGTGACATCGTTGAGGCTTTTGAAGAAGAGGAAGTAAAGAGAACTTTATAAATTTAAGGTAAAAGGTATATGCTATATGGTTGAAGGTAAAGGGTATAAGCAATAAGGTATAAAGTTTTCGCCTTCTGGCTTATACCATATGGCTTAAAGCCTTCCCCTTTTTAGCTTTCCTTTAACCCCTTCTTGCCTACATTTGAATATATATGACCGGTATGAAAAATATATTAGTAGCAATGGGAGTGCTGGCTATGGGTTTTGTGTCGCAAGCAAATGCACAAACCAAGAAAGTAATTGCCGATAAAATTGTTGGACAGGTAGGGGATAAAATTATTTTACGCTCAGAAATCTTGAATGCGATTGCCGATATGAAAAGGCAAACCCAGGGTCAGGATAATGTGGTGCTTCCTACGGAGTGCCAAGTAATGGAAGGTCAGTTAATTCGTAAAGCTTTATTGCTACAGGCACAAAAGGATTCACTCACTGTTAATGAAGATCAAATTGAAAATGATTTAGATAATCGTATTCGACAATTCATACAACAATATGGATCTAAGGACATTTTAGAAGAAGTAGCCGGTAAAACTGTTTACCAATTGAAAGATGATTTTCGGGAAGCTTTCCGCGAGCAGAGCTTAGCCGATCAGATGAAGCGTAAGATTGAAGAAAGCGTTAAAATCACACCTACTGAAGTAAAAGCATATTACAGTAAAACACCAACGGATAGTTTACCGTATTACGAAAGCGAAATTGAAGTAAGCCAAATTGTAATTTTTCCTAAAGCGAATAAAGACGTAGAGGAATATGTTGCAAAGCAGCTATACGATTATAAGAAACAGGCTGAAACATTAGGCCCCAAAAAATTCGAGCAACTCGCTAAAAACTATTCAGAAGATCCGGGAGTTAAAGAAAATGGAGGTCAGTATACCCTTAACCGAAATGAGAAAAATTGGGATCCGGCGTTCTTAGCCGCTTCTTTCAGATTAAAGGAAGGACAAATATCACCTGTAATTAAATCAAAATTTGGCTTGCACATTATTATGATGATCAGTAGATCGGGAGACGAAGCTATAGTGCGTCATATCTTGCGTATACCACCTATTACGGATGATGAGATGAAAGAGGCTAAAAGCAAATTGGATACGATCAGAAAAGATATTAAAGCAGGGAAAATTAGTTTTGCCGAAGCAGTTACTAAATATAGTGATGATGAAGGAAGTAAATTTAGCGCTGGCGCATTTGTAAACCGCGATAATTCTACTTTTATAACATTAGACATGTTAGATAAGGATTTAATAGCTTTAATGAGTAAGTTAAAACCGGGAGATTTATCAGATCCTATTCCTTATGCAGATGAGCGCAGTGGCAAGAAAGGGGTACGTATTGTATATTATAAAACAAAGAAGGAACCACATCGCGAGAATCTAAAAGACGATTATAATAGGATTGCCCAAAGAGCTTTAGAGGATAAAAAAAATGCAGTGCTCGAAAAATGGTTTAAAGAGCATATACCCGGGTATTATATCCTAATCGACAAAGAATTCGCTGCTTGTCCGAGTTTAGAGGACTGGCGTAAAGCGGCAGATAATGCGGCTAAAGTGAGAGCAAGTAATTAAGAATCTTCAATCTTCAATCTACAATAGTCATTTGACATTCAATTCCTAAAGCTTCCGGCTTACCGACTGTCGCCCTGAGCTGAGCTTACCCCGACATGGCGCGTAAGGGCGGACTTCTATTCTTACTCCGGTCTACCGTCTCCGGTCTGTAGCAAAATTTTTTTTGAAATATTGCATGTATATACATATATTTGCAGTGTGAAATTGGAGCAAGCCATACAAAGTACCAAATTTAAGAACGAAGTGCACAAAGCAACATTGAATGTATTGTATACGGCCTGGTGGTTAAAAACCTTGATGAGTAAGGAATTGAAAGAATTTGGCTTAACGCATGAACAGTATAATGTACTCCGCATTCTAAAGGGGAAACATCCTGAACAAATGTGTGTGAAAGATATAGGCTGTCGTATGATTGAGAAAAATTCCAACGTTCCGCGCATTATCGATCGGCTAGAGTTGAAGAAACTAGTAAAAAGGAATGACTCCGAATTTGATAAGCGGGAAACGGTGATAACCCTTACTCAAAGTGGTATTGCAGTGCTGGAAGCCACTACCGGTAAGGTAACCGCCCTTTTGGAAAGTGAAGTGTTAATGGACGATAAAGACGCGAAATCATTGAATGGCTTATTGGAAAAACTAAGAGCGGGTGAGTAGCTATTTTTTTAATTAAATACATGTATATACATATAAAAATATTTTATGAGTACAAATAGGAGCATACAACAAATAACATTTGCCCAACAATTTGATATGGGTGGCTTCCCGGTGCGTCAGTCATTGCCTGCACAAGGGTTGGAGAACCTAGATCCTTTTCTCTTATTGCATCATGCCAACATCAAGATTACTGAGCATGCCGATCTTTCAAGAGCCGGCGTAGGAGCACATCCCCACAGAGGCTTTTCTCCGGTAACTTTCATTTTTGAAGGGGGGGTGCATCATAGAGATAGCAGGGGTAATGATAATATCGTATACGCCGGTGGCACCCAATGGATGAATGCGGGTATGGGAATTATTCATAGTGAACGCCCTCCGCAGGATATTCACGCGCATGGTAGCAAACAAGAAATAATTCAATTATGGGTGAATACGCCCGCTGCTTTTAAAATGAAGCAACCCGAGTATTTTCCACTAAATAGAGAAAATACTCCGCAAATTTCCACCGAAGACGGTCTGACGGGTATTGCTGTAATTACAGGCGAATTGTTTGGTACTAAAGGGCCAATCCCTACTTTCTCGCAAGTGAACAGTTTTACCTTAAATACGAGAAAATCCGCGCATTGTTTTTTGCCGATCCCTGTTACTCATAATGCTTTTGTGTATGTGTTAAAGGGCAAAATAAACATCAATGAAAACACCTTATTGGATGCTTATCATATGGCCGTATTTAATAAAGATGGGGAAGGGTTTTCTTTTACAACTGAAGAAGATGCCGTATTACTCGTAGGATCGGGTGAGCCGCTCAATGAGCCTATTGCTTCTCATGGTCCTTTTGTAATGAATACCCAAACTGAAATCATGGAGGCGTTCCGAGATTACCAAATGGGTAAAATGGGGGTGTTAATTGAGGAATAGAGGAAAGGTGAAAGGGAAAAGGTAATAGGAGATAGGTTATAGGAAATAGAAATTCATAAATCTTAATTCATAATTTAAAATTTAAAAAATGGCAACTTACAAAATCGACCCAATGCACAGTGAAATCACTTTTAAAGTGAAGCACTTAATGATCACCAATGTTACCGGAAGCTTCCAACAATTTGATGCAACCATGGAATCAAATGAAGACGATTTCAGCGATGCCACAATTAGCTTTGAAGCAGATGTAAACAGTATTTCAACCAATAATGAACAAAGAGACGGGCATTTAAAAGGTGCCGATTTCTTTGCCGCTGATGAGTTCCCGAAATTGCAATTCAGCTCTACTTCTTTCACTAAAAAATCTGCCGATACATACAGTTTAAAAGGTAATCTTACGATTAAAGGCATTACTAAACCCGTTGAGTTAACTGTTGAATACGGTGGTAATATGACCGACTTCTACGGACAAAATAAAGCTGGCTTTGAAATCACCGGTAAAATTAACCGTAGCGATTTTGGTTTAACCTGGAGTGCTGTAACCGAAGCGGGCGGCGTAGTAGTAAGTGAAGAAGTAAAATTGCACTTGGCAGTACAAATGGTAAAGCAAGCCTAATTAGCTAACTTTGTGAACTGATAGGCGCATTAATTGTTATAACAACATGAAAATAGAAATTATATCTGGGAGCCCCCGTAAAAACAGCGTTACCAATAGACTAGCGCTGTTCTTGCAGCAACACTTCCAAAAGAATACGGATCATGAAATAAATATCATTGATGTAAGAGACTGGAACTTACCCTTACTGAACGATGTTTTTACTAGTGTGGAAAATACACCGGATGCTTTTAAACCACTTACCAGAAGAATGTTAGCGGCAGATGCCTTTATTTTAGTAACCCCTGAATATAATGGCAGTTATTCTCCTGCTTTACAAAACCTGCTAGACCATTTCCCGAAGCAATCACATAAAGCCTTTGGTATTGTAACGGGTTCTGTAGGTGCCATGGGTGGCATGCGGGCAACACAACAGCTTCTACTATTAGTTCCGGCATTATTTGGTGTAGCATCGCCACATATGTTGGTTACTCCTTTTGTAGATAAAAAATTTGATGCAGCCGGTAACTTGCTCGATACTTCTTTTGAAAAATCGGTAGATGTTTTTGTGAAAGAATTTTTATGGTTAGCAGAAACCCTGCAACCGGAAAAACAAACGGTATATAATTAATATAGAATACTGGGGCGGAGTTGTAACTTCGCCCCTTCTTTTTAACAACCTTCCATGAGCGACGAAATAAAACACGAATGCGGATTAGCCTACATTCGCCTCCGCAAACCATTCTCTTATTACCTACAACAGCATGGCAGCGTAACCTATGGACTGAATAAATTATATCTGCTCATGGAGAAACAGCATAACCGCGGACAAGATGGCGCGGGTATTGCTACTGTTAAATTAAATACCGAGCCCGGAAATCCTTTTCTGCATCGTATGCGCAGTAATGCACCGCAACCTATAGCAGATTTATTTTTCAAAGTGGGGCAAGAAATTCAAGAGCTTGAAAAATATCAACCTGATATTAAACAACACCCGGGTTTAATGAAAGGACATCTCCCATTTTTAGGAGAATTATTATTAGGGCATTTACGTTACGGAACACAGGGGAAAAATAATGTTGAATTTTGTCACCCTTTTATAAAGCGCGATCTGATGCCGGGCAAAAACCTGGCATTGGCAGGTAACTTTAATTTGGTGAATACCGATGAGTTATTTGATTTGATCAATATGAGTCCGGGTGATTTTCAGAAGCAAAGTGATCTAGCCGCTATGATGGAAGTATTACATCATTTTTTATCGAAGGAAGATGAGTTGAATCCGAATGCAGCGAATATTTCTGCGGTATTGAAGAAGGCAACACCCTTATTCGATGGCGGATACACCATTGGGGGTTTATTGGGTAATGGCTATAGTTTTATTATGCGAGATGCGCATGGTATTAGGCCAGCTTATTATTATATCAATGATGAAGTGATTGTAGCAGCGAGCGAGCGAGCCGCCATCCGTACCACTTTTAATGTGGGAGAAAACGAAGTGCTGGAACTCATGCCGGGTATGGCATTGCTGGTAGATGATGCCGGTAACTACCGTATAGAAAAAATATTAGAACCTAAAGAAAGAAGGGCTTGTAGCTTTGAACGTATTTATTTTTCGAGAGGTAGCGATGAAAAAATATATAGAGAGAGAATTGCTTTGGGGCATCATTTAAGCAGAACTGTTTTAGAACGTATTAATTACGATTTGAAAAATACCATATTTTCTTATATACCCAATACGGCTGAAGTAGCATTTTTTGGTTTGGTAAAAGGTATGGAAGAATACCTGAATAAAATTAAGGTTGAAAGAATATTGAGTTGGGGTAATGATTTTACAGCAGAGAAGTTGGAAGAGATGGTGAATAGAAAAATTCGCCAAGAGAAAATCGCTATTAAAGATGTAAAGCTCAGAACATTTATTACTGAAGACGCTAACAGAAATGAAATGGTGCAACACGTATACGATGTTACGTATGGCACTGTGAGGAAGGATGAAGATACATTAGTGGTTATTGATGATAGTATTGTGCGGGGAACTACGTTGAAAGAAAGTATCGTACGTATGCTATCTCGCTTGCATCCTAAAAAAATAATCGTGGTATCATCGGCACCACAAATTCGGTATCCCGATTGTTACGGTATCGATATGAGTAAGATGGGCGATTTTATTGCTTTTAGGGCAGCTATAGCATTGCTGAAAGAAAAAGGGATGGAGCATGTTACACAGGATGTATTGAATAAAATTAAAGAACTGCATCGTACGAATCAATTGCATACGGAGAACGTTGTTCGGCAAATTTATAAGCCATTTAGTACGGAGGAAATATCCGCAAAAATTGCCCAACTCATAACGCCTAAAGGCATTAATATTCCTGTAGAAGTGATATATCAAACGATTGAAGATTTGCATGATAGTTGTCCTACTAATACGGGCGATTGGTATTTCACCGGTAACTACCCAACCCCCGGTGGAAATAAAGTAGTGAACAAAGCATTCCTTAATTATATGGAGGGTAAAAATGTGAGGGGGTATTAAATAATAGGAAATTTTGTATCTTAACGGGATGCAACCTTCACATCCTATATCTTCAAAGCGCATACGCGCGCAACTCAAATACGATTTAATTGGTAAGGATTCTTACCGAGGCGCAACTTTAAGTTATGCCTACCTCGCTAATCAAATAGGGCATTTTGCATTAGCATTTGGACCTGCTTCGGGCATTTATTTAATATTGAAGCATTGTTGGCCTTGTTTACGACACCCTGGTTTATGGGCAGGAGTGGGTATGTCTTTGTTATGGATTGGTTTTGAAGTCTATAATATTTTGGAGCAGTTTAAAGAAGGAAGGGGTAATGATGGAAAATATGTTTTCAATCCTGACAATAAAAATATTATTGATGATACCCTAATAGATATGGGTTATTTCACTTTTGGAGGACTGAGTTTTGCAGCGGGTAGTTCTCCTGAATGTAAATGGTTATGGATCGCTCCTGTTTTGCTTTTGTTATACTTATTATATCGCAGTCGTTCTTGGTATATCACCAAAATTTGTCAGCAAACGGCGGAGTATCCTTATCAATTAAGATTAAGCCAATGGAATCATCCCATCACTGATATAGCTAAGAAAACAATTGAAGACTATTATAAAGGAGATAAGAGTGGGAAACATATATTAGTGTATGGCGCACAAGGAACAGGCAAAACAGCTATTGCAGTGGCTTTAGCTAATGAGCAATCTATTCAGCGATATGCTTGTATGTATACTACCGGTACAAAATTATTAACGGATTTATACGATACCGATGCTGATCTTTTAGCAGAAGATCCATTTGCTTTATGCACTTGGCGTACTGCCGATTGCTTGGTGATAGATGATATTAACCCCGGCGATCCTATAAAAGAGGAAACCATAACTGCCGATTTATTTGCTGCTCATTTGACTGCCTTAGCCGATAATAAAGCGGCTATCATTCGGGGTAATATTATTTGGGTACTAGGTAATGCCGGTGATAAGAATATCCATAACGATTGGCATCAATTGTTGGTGCAATTGGGGGTAGCTGTGGAAAATATTATTCACTTAGAGATGGGTGTGTAATTATGGTAAGATAAAGTTTTCGTAAGCAAAGCTTATTAAATGTGCCAAACTTTTTACCTCGAATCTTTTGTATAGTGGAAGAATTCTTTTTTCAACAGCTGAAGAAGTGATATTTAATTCGTCGGCAATTTCTTTAAATGTATACCCCTTTGCTAAGTAAACAAGAGCCTCTTTTTCTTTACCTGAAATGGTTTGATAATTAAATAAAGACTTATTGAGTTCATCTTCAAACTCATTTTTTTCAGGTCCAAAAGCCGAATACCGAATCACTTTTCCGAAGCGCAAACTTCTGTTTACCTGAAATCTTCCGATCGCTTCTTTAATGAGTCCATTTTCTCCGCTATACACGCCAATTTTTATTTCCATAGGAACGAGATTTCCATTCTTATGAATTTTCCTGGTTTCGAATGTAAAGCTGTAGTCCTCTATATCTTCTCTAGGCGTTGCTAAAAATCGAATGGCTTTATCATTAATATCATATGTAAATGGTGCGTGAGCAGGATCGGTTTGACTTACAATAGTTTGTAGGTTTATTTTATCATCGTCGTACCCGAGTGTTTCCTTCCAACCGGCTGTAAATAGCATTCTATTTTCCTTCATAGAATAGATATAAATAGCTTCTTCCGGAAAGCGCTTAATAATTTTTTTAAAATGCTGAAATTCCGGACTGTTTGGATCGGCCGGGAGAGAAGAAACAACTTTTTGGGTATAATAGCTAGAATCGGTGTTAATCATGTTTACAAAATTACCTTAAAAGGTTAAACAACCTGCGGAATTTCGCAGTTGACTCGCCTCGTTTTTACCTCTATTTTTGATTTATCAAACGTTACCAAAGTTGAGATTAAAGGTATTTGCAAGAAAGGTATAAAATAAATCGATACAACGTTTGAACCCCGTTTTTATCATCCAATGTCCGGGGTACAACTTATGAACTATTGGGGGATAGTTAATAAAAGCCTCTTCCGCTTTTGCGGGGAGGCTTTCTTCATTAAGATAATACAATAAATCCCGCCGTACAGTTTAGCAGATCTCCTGCATAATTCCTTCCGTTAGGAGAACCATAGTCCCAAAAAACGGAATTATTTTGAGAATAGGATAGCAAAACAATCCAATGGGTACCAACAAGTCCGTTTACCGGAAATCCGGGATCGGGGCGTGGTGTGTAATTAGCCGGAAAGGGATCTATACAACCGGGTATCATCATCCAACTATTTACCAGCATCAATATTTTTTTCTGTTGATCTAGCGATGCTCTTAAGAGACTTCTTTCTTCATCATCAAAAGGGAAAATATTTGTCTCGATAAAATCATTACCAATACTATTAATTTCAAATCCGAACGAATGCAATAGTCTTTCTTGCGAAGCCATGCTCATACCCGCCCAAATTGCTTTATTTTCAAAATGTTTTTCGTTACTATATGGTTCGTAATAGAACGGTAGAAAACTAAAAGTGTCTGCTAACATAAGTGCAATTAGCATCTCGGCATTGTGAGGTAATTTTTTGTTTAGTATTCCCCAGTCTTGTGTAGGATCGGAGCGCAATCCCTTTTCTAAAGCGGCTTTAATTTCTGCCCTAACGATATAATCTCTTCCATTATAGCGAGCCGATTCATAATGATATAATGCATATATGAACTGTTTGAAAAGATCAGGCTCTTTATGAATCCAACAGTAAAAAAAAGCATAGAAGCCACAGCAATCAGTATAATGTGTTTGGCAGAGTAAAGAAGTGTTTTCCAGCATGAAGTTTACGTGCTGCTCAAACTCAGTTTGCGTCATCCCGAATTTTCCTTTAGAATGAATTGAAGGAGGAAATTGAAAACTAAAAAGACACCTCCATATATTGAGTAGTCTTTGCCAAATATTCATAGCTGTAGTATTAGATGAATTGATCTATACTACCGGGGGCTAGTACACACAAGGTCTAAATAAAAAATTACAAAAACAATACCCTATAGAAAATTAATATTACACCCTGTAACAAACGGCATTGATATTCATACCTGCGCCAACAGAGGCAAACATTACGATATCCCCTTTTTCCATAGTGTGATTATCTAATACTCTTCTTTTTACTAAATCGTAAAGTGTAGGAATGGTAGCTACCGAACTATTGCCTAATTTATGGATACTCATTGGCATTATATGTGAGGGAATTTCTCTGATTCCGTATAATTTGAAAAGTGCTTTTATAAATCCTTCATCCATTTTTTCATTGGCCTGATGTAAAAAGAATTTTTTTACTTCTGTTACGTGTACACCACACTTATCTAAACAGGATTTCATAGCAAGGGGTACATTTTTAATGGCGTATTCGTAAACTTTTCGCCCCTTCATTTTCATATACCGCACAGCCGGATCAGAGTTTGGTAAATTTGATTTACCCATGTACAAGTAATAAGTTTCTTCTGAACAGTGGCTTTGTACACTCAGCGACATTAATCCATTTGTATGCTCATCATCGATTCCTTCTACCACAGTTGCTCCAGCACCATCACTAAAAATCATACTATCTCTATCATATTCATCGATAACCCTACTTAAAGTTTCTGTACCAATAACTAAGCATTTTTTGGCTTGTCCGGATTTAATATACGCTTCTGCTTGAATCAAGCCCTGAATCCATCCCGGGCATCCAAATAAAATATCATAGGCTACACAGTTAGGGTTTTGAATACCCAGCCCCTGTTTGATACGCGATGCCAAAGCAGGCAATACATCTGTTTGAATAGTGTGCTTTAGTACATTCCCGAAATTATGAGCAACAATAATTTGATCTATTGTTTCGGGGTCTACTTTTGCATCTTCTATAGCATGCTTAGCAGCAATAATACCCATATCCGATGCAGTAAACTCATTACCTACATAACGGCGCTCTTCAATACCTGTGATATCTTTAAATTTCTCTACAATTTCATTTGCCGGTGTAGCAATACGCTCATGGTCTTCTGCATAAAACTCCTGTTGAGCAAAATCCTTATTGGTTTTGATGTGCGGCGGTATATAGCTGCCGGTACCCGTAATAACAGTTCTTAGAGACATTTGAGATTTTTGAGCGCAATAAATATAAACATAAATTTTTAGCATACTCCACAAGGGCTATGCTAAAAATTATAGTGAGGGGTAAGAAAATTATAAATAATGATCGCCTTTATTACGTTTCACTTCAGCAACATATTCTTTAATGGCCTGCTCTTTTTCTTTTTTACAGATAAGTAATACATCGTCGGTATCTACTACAATAAAATCATCAAGCCCTTGTAGCACTAATAATTTATCGGGTTGAGCCGATACCATACATTTTGTAGCATCAATCACAATTACATTTTCAGTAGCCACAGCATTACCTAAATAATCCTTTTCTAAATTATCATAGGCACTATTCCAGGTACCTAAATCGCTCCAGCCAAAGGAGGAAGGTATAACGTATACATTATCGGCTTTTTCCATAATGGCAAAATCAATGGAAACGTTGGTGCATAGGGGGTAGATACGATTGATAGCTTCTTTCTCTGTTGGCGTATTGAAATGTACTTTCTCGGCTTCAAAAAGCTCATACATTTCGGGCTGGTATATTTCAAAGGCTTTCATTACATTTTTTACCTGCCAAACAAAGATGCCGGCATTCCATAAGAAATCGCCACTGGCTAAAAATGTTTTTGCTAATTCCAGATTTGGCTTTTCTGTAAATGTTTTTACCTTATAAATACCATCTGCTACTTGTAATGGCTCATGCTGAATGTAGCCATATCCGGTATTCGGGTGAGTTGGTTTAATACCCAGTGTAACCAGTGATTTGATATGTGATACAAAATCGAGCGCCAGCTCAGTTATCTTTCTAAAATTCTCATTATCTAAAATCATATGATCGCTAGGAGCTACTATTAAGGAAGCTTCCGGATCTTTTTGTAATAATTTATAAGAGATATAGGCAACACAGGGAGCTGTATTTTTCCGGCTGGGTTCTGCTAAAATATTTTCAACAGGTAGTTCAGGCAATTGTTCCTTAACGATGGCTACATATTCCTCAGAGGTAACGATATAAATGTTTTCATTCGGAATAAATGCGAGATAACGTTCGTAGGTCCACCGGATAAGCGATTTACCCGTATTTAGAATGTCTAGAAATTGTTTTGGATAAGAAGTACGGCTTTTGGGCCAAAAACGGCTGCCGATTCCACCGGCCATAATGGCTACATAATGGTGTTTATTCATCGTTGGGTTGAGTTTTAAAAATGCAATAGTACGGTTTATTTAACGCATTCAAAGTCAACTTATTGCAACTTTATACAATCCCTTCTCTCACCAAATCATGTAAATGTAAAATACCTTTGTAAATACCGTTTTCGGTAACGGCGAGCTGACTAATATCATGATCCTTTAATATCGTTAGTGCATCCACAGCAAGGGTTTGAGGTGATACGGTTTTGGGATTAGATGTAAGAATATCGGAGGCTTTAATATTGCTTATATCAGTGGTTTTCTCGAGCATGCGGCGAAGATCCCCATCGGTAATGATACCGATCAATTTTCCTTCTTCATCGGTTACTGCAGTAACGCCCAATCTCTTCTCTGTGATCTCAACAATTACTGATCTTAGACTTGCTGTTGATAAAACAGCGGGCTTTTCATTCGAGGCAGCTAATTCTTCAACCCGTAAATACAAGCGTTTACCCAGATTACCTCCAGGATGAAAGCGAGCAAAATCGCGGTCTTTAAAGCCATTTAACTCCATTAAACAAACAGCTAATACATCCCCCATTACCATTTGAGCCGTGGTGCTGCTTGTAGGAGCCAAGTTATTAATACAGGCTTCTTTTTCCACAGAAGTATCCAATACAAAATTGGCTTGCTGGGCTAAGAAACTATTGATATTTCCAACCATACCGATTAAGGTATTACCAAAGTTTTTAATAAGGGGCACCAGTACCTTTATTTCGGGACTTTCCCCGCTTTTAGAGATCAGTAAAACGGTATCATCAGGGGTTATCATCCCTAAATCGCCATGAATAGCATCGGCTGCATGCATAAAAAGGGATGGGGTGCCGGTAGAATTAAGGGTGGCAACAATTTTTTGAGCTATTATAGCACTTTTTCCTATCCCACTAACAACTAGTCTCCCTTTCGATTGATGAATAA
Organism: Sediminibacterium sp.; assembly: GCA_017537025.1. Classification (GTDB taxonomy): domain Bacteria; phylum Bacteroidota; class Bacteroidia; order Chitinophagales; family Chitinophagaceae; genus Sediminibacterium. The sequence continues at coordinate 625,386 of JAFWCB010000005.1, read as the reverse complement.
GATGAATAATATCTTCAAAAGAGTTATCTATAAAATTAGCCAAACCCTTAACAGAAGCGGCTTCTGTTTCAATGGCTTGTAAAGCAATATGGCGAATGGATGTTTTCATACCCTACAAAGGTAAACTTTAACAGTGTAAGGATGGTATTGCCAAGCCAGTTCGTTAACTTCGCAACCCTTTTTAAAAAGGGGGTGATTTAGCAAATTTTGTTGAATAGAATGGCTAAACATCGAAAAAATTGTTTAACTTTTAGCATGGCAACAAGTACAAAGAAACCGAGTGTAAAGAAAGTAGCGGCTAAGAAAGCGGTCATCAAGAGGCAGCATACGGAAGAAGAATATGATATCTACGCTGGATTATCTACCTATTTTGGGTTTAAAGAATTCAAAGGAACACAGGAAGCGGCAATACATAGTTTAATGGCAGGCAACGACACATTCGTAATTATGCCTACCGGTGGTGGTAAAAGTTTGTGTTATCAACTTCCGGCCATGATGATGCCGGGCTGTGCTATCATCGTTTCTCCGCTTATTGCTTTAATGAAAAATCAGGTTGATCTGGTGAGGGGGTATAGTGAGAATGATGAAGTGGCCCATTTTTTAAATTCGTCACTCAATAAGGGTCAAATTAAAGCGGTGAAAGACGATTTGAATGCCGGTAAAACAAAATTGCTCTATGTAGCTCCTGAAACCTTAACCAAACAAGAGAATTTAGAATATTTCAGCGATTTGAAAATTTCTTTTTTCGCGGTAGATGAAGCGCATTGTATATCGGAGTGGGGTCATGATTTTCGTCCGGAATACCGTCGCTTACGGGAGATGATGGATATCATTAATCCGGATATACCTGTGATAGCACTTACGGCAACGGCAACCCCTAAGGTACAAAGTGATATCGTTAAGAATTTAGGATTGCGTTCGCCAGAAATTTTTATTTCTTCTTTTAATAGAAATAATCTTTTCTATGAGATTCAACCAAAGATCAAAAAAGATCAAACGGTAAAAAGTATTGTAAAATTTATTAGCGGGCATAAAGGCAAGAGCGGTATTATTTATACACTCAATCGTAAAACCACCGAAGAGTTGGCGGAGCTATTGGTGGCAAATAATATTAAAGCGGTAGCCTATCATGCCGGCTTAGATCAAAAATTAAGAGCCGATAGGCAGGATCAATTTTTGAATGAAGATGTACAGGTGATTGTTGCTACCATTGCATTTGGGATGGGTATAGATAAGCCCGATATTCGTTTTGTCATTCATTTCAATATTCCAAAATCTATTGAAAACTATTATCAGGAAACAGGCCGGGCAGGTAGAGATGGATTAGAGGGTATTTGTGTATTGTATTATTCGCATAAAGATGTGGCTAAACTGGAACACTTAATGCGTGATAAACCTTTGAGTGAGAGAGAAGTAGGCGCACAATTGATAGATGAAATGGTAGCGTACTCGGAGAGTTCGGTGTGTAGAAGAAAAATACTATTGCATTATTTTGGAGAAAATTGGGAAACCAAGAATTGCGGACTATGCGATAATTGTAAAAACCCGAAAGAGAAAGTAGAAGCAAAAGATAGTGTGGTAAAAGCCTTAAAAGTTATTAAGGCATTGGATGGCCGTTTTATAACCGATTATGTGGTGAATGTATTATTAGGAAAACTCACGCCACAAATTACCATGTTCCGCCACGAAAACCTAGCAGAGTTTGGAATCGGAAAAGATCAGGAAACTCATTTTTGGAATAGCCTTATCCGACAAATGTTATTGGAGAATTTGATATCGAAAGACATTGAAGAATATGGGTTATTAAAATTCACCGATAAGGGTGAGCAGTTTTTGAAGAAGCCTACATCATTTAAAATTGTATTGAACAACTTATTCGAAGATGCCAATGCAGATGATGATGAAGGAGAAAATGCATCTCAAACCGGTGCAGCTGCCGATGAGCGTTTGTTTGGTATGTTGAAAGAGTTGCGACAAAAAGAAGCCAAGAAAAAAAGCTTACCGCCCTTTGTAATTTTCTTAGAGAATTCGCTACAAGATATGGCCACGCTGTATCCTACCAGTTTAGAAGAAATGGAGAAATGTCAGGGTGTGAGTAAAGGAAAGGCGTTGAAATATGGGAAACCCTTTGTGGAGTTAATTGCCAAATATGTAGAAGAAAATGATATTGAGAAGCCCGATGATTTTGTAATGCGTAGTGTGGCGAATGCGGGCAGTAATAAAATTTATATCATTCAAAATGTAGACAAGAAAATTTCATTAGAAACTATTGCTAAGAATAAGGGATTGAAATTAGACGAGTTATTGGAAGAAATGGAAACTATTGCGGCAAGTGGTACGCGCCTCAATTTAGATTATGCCATAGATGAATGGTTAGACGAAGAAGACCAAGTAGAAATTATTGAATATTTTAAGAGTTGTGAAACATCTTCTCTTCAAGTAGCACAAGAGGAACTGGCTGAGTACAATTATACTTGGGAGCAATTAAAAATTATGCGGATCAAGTTTTTGAGTGTGTTTGGGAATTAGGGATCCCTCACTTTGTTCGGGATGACGGTAGACCGTGGACTTTCCAAAAGTTCTGAACTTTTGGAAAGTGGAGTTAATACTAGATTATGGATTCATAGTTTTTTTGCATCCTTTAGGAAAGTAGTTTATGGCCGAGATGCAACAAAGCGAAGTACGAAACAAAAAAGGGGTTACTCGCGGAAAAAAATTATCTACCAGGGTAGACCTTACACCGATGGTTGACCTGGGTTTTTTATTGATCACTTTTTTTATTTTCACTACTACCATGAGCCGGCCTACGGCTATGCGTTTTATTACGCCTGATGATAGGGATACTACAAATCCTAGTCTTGCCCCGGAGAGTAAAACGATTTCTTTATTGCTGGAGGACAATAATATCATTAAATATTACCATGGTATACAAGCGAATTCGATGCAGGAAACCAGCTACGAAAAAGATGGGTTAAGGAAGGTATTACTAGATAAATTGCAAGCTATTCGGGAAGCTCGGGGATCTGCGAAAGATATGGTAGTGCTTATTAAGCCCGGCAGTGGAGCTACGTATAAAAATATAGTTGATGTGCTTGATGAAATGTTGATTAATGGAATCAGTAAGTATGCGGTGGTGGAGTAGGCTTAGTTACTTTATTATATACCGCTCTTCCCTTTTTTGGAATTTCTTCCCGATAAAAACTTCTTAGTACGGTCTATCGTCTGTCACCCTGAGCTTGTCGAAGGGCCTTTCCCATTGATTTTCAAGCTTCTATCTTCATAAACAAAAACTGGCACCAGATTTGAAACGTATATAGCCTAAATGAATAACCATGCATATACGCTTTCTTCAGCCCAATCCTTTTAAGCAATTCGGATTGCTTTCAGTACTTGCTAATGAAACCGGTAAACTAGTACTTAAAATACTAGATGCAGAGGGCCGGTTTATCAATACCATTATTACCGCAATCCAAAAAGGAGATCAACAAGTGCCTTTAGAAGTGGCCGATTGGCAAAGCGGACAATACGTTGTTAATGCCTTTCATGGTAACCGATTTGTACAATCTATACGGGTAACCAAACCATAGTAAATCCCCCTTTTCCCAATAGGTAGAAGCATGATGTAATGAGCGCATCATGCTTTCTTTTTTCAATCATAGCGCGGTTTCCGTTGAAAACGATAATTTTGTATCTTTTCAACACTCAAAAACAATTGCTATGGCCATTCCCGTTGTTGATTTAGCCGATTTTACCAGTGGTGATGCCACTAAAAAAGCTGCTTTCGTACAAGCACTAGGTAAAGCTTATGAAGAAGTAGGTTTTGTTGCCGTGAAAAATCATGGCGTTCCCGATGAATTGATTGCTCAGCAATATGAACATGTACAGCAATTTTTTTCGCTGCCACTCGAAAAGAAATTACATTATGAAATACCCGGATTAGCCGGTCAGCGCGGATATACCAGTTTCGGCAGAGAACATGCCAAAGGAAGCGAAGCACCCGATTTAAAAGAGTTTTTTCAATACGGACAAACAGTAGAGGATAACGACCCCATAAAATCGGAATATCCTGATAATGTACAGGTAAGTGAAATTGCGCCTTTCAATAATACGCTATTTAATGCCTATCGCAATTTTGAAAAAAGCGGAAAAGCCTTGCTTCAAGCTATTGCGCTGTACCTGGATTTAGATGAGCATTATTTTGATGCCTTTGTTCATAACGGCAACTCTATTCTGCGTTGTATTCATTATCCTCCTATTACGCATGAACCTAAAAGCGCTATACGTGCAGAACAACATGAGGACATCAACCTTATCACTTTATTAGTAGGGGCTTCCGCTGATGGTTTACAAATTCTTACTAAACAAGGAGATTGGGTGAACGTAACTTCCTTACCGGAGCAAATAGTGGTGAATGTGGGCGATATGCTGCAACGTCTTACCAATAATAAATTACGTAGCACTACGCACCGCGTAGTAAATCCGCCGCGTGAGTTATGGCATACGAGCAGGTTCTCTATGCCTTTCTTCTTACATCCGCGCAGTGAAATGAGTTTGGCTTGTTTGGAAAGTTGTATCGATGCCGATCATCCCAAAGCCTATCCTGATGCTACTGCTGGAGAATATTTAGATGAAAGGTTGAGGGAGATTGGATTGAAGAAATAAATAAGATTAAATCTTCAATCTGGTTCGCCTCGGCGAATTCAATCTGTTTTATTGAAGATTGATAATTGAAGATTAATAACATGAATTTCGTACGTCATACTTCTTTCCTGCGTGCTGTATTACTACATAGTATTACAGCATTTGGTGGCCCGCAGGGACATATGGGGATGATGATGAAAACATTTGTAGCAGAACGGAAGGATGTAACCGAGGAGGAGTTAGTAGAGTACAATGGTTTTTGTCAGTTATTACCCGGTGCTTCTTCTACCCAAACCCTTACCCTGATTGGTTATAAGCGAGGTGGTATCCCACTGGCATTACTCACTTTATTGATATGGATTTTACCAGCTTGTAGCTTAATGGCCGGATTATCTTTTCTGCTTGACTATTTTGCCGATATTCAAAAAAAAATTGCAGTGTTTCGGTTTATAGCTCCGATGGCCATTGGTTTTATTGGCTATTCAACAGCTAGAACTTTTCGCATTTCCATACATAACACAATTACCCAAGTTATTATGATCGTAGCTACGCTCGCTACTTTTATCGGCTTTAAAACACCATGGGTTTTTCCGGCACTGATTGTATTAGCCGGTATAGCTACTAATTTTAGTGATAAGCGCATTCCACAAAAAGGAACGCCACCCAAGAAAATTAAGTGGGGGAATATCCTGATTTTTCTAGGGCTCTTTGCTGTTGCGGGTTACACCTCAGAAACGGCAACTAGAAATAATTGGAAGCATAGGAAAGCCTATAATCTGTTTGAGAATAATTACCGTTTTGGAAGTTTGGTTTTTGGAGGAGGAGATGTATTAATGCCATTGATGTATGAGCAATATGTTACTCGTCCGGAAACCAAAAAAATTCAAGCCAATAAGCGGGATGTATTACGGATAGAAAAAGAAGCATTTTTAACCGGTTCTGGAATGGTGAGGGCTATACCAGGCCCTGTTTTTTCAATTGGCGCTTTTACGGGCGGCATGGTTTTACGCGATAGCGGGTTTGGCTGGCAATTAGTAGGCTGTATAATTGGGGCAATCGCCATTTTTTTGCCTAGTGTATTACTGGTTTTATTCTTCTTTCCGGTATGGCATAATCTTAAAAAATATGCGGTTATTTACAGAAGCTTAGAGGGCATCAATGCAGCAGTAGTAGGTATTATGGCTGGTGCAACGGCTTATTTATTAAAGGATAATATGTTGCTCCCAATTTCCAATGGATCGTGGTTACCCCTATGGGATATGGGTGTGATCATTGGTACTTTTTTACTGTTACAATCGAATAAAATACCCGCCCCATTCATTGTAGGGGGATGTATGATATTAGGCGCTTTGGTATAACTTTATTATCTTTCTTCTTACCCAAAAAAGAATTATGGTTACACTGGCATTCTACAATCTCAAAGGAGGTGTTGGTAAAACAGCTGCCTCTGTAAATTTTGCCTATTTAGCGGCTAAAGAGGGGTATAAAACCCTGTTATGGGACTTAGATCCTCAAGGGTCTTCCTCTTTTTATTTTGGTGCAACAGCCCAAACAAAAAATGAAGCCAAAAAAATATTGAGTAATGAACTCGATATAGCTGATGCTATTCAGGCTACTTCTTACGATAACCTCGATGTTATTGCTGCTGACATGAGTGCGCGACAAGCAGATATTTTATTGAATGAAATGAAACAATCGAAGAAAAAAATCGCTTCCATACTAAGCACTGTGAAAAAAGAGTATGATATCGTTGTGTTGGATTGTCCTCCCGGTATTTCCGTTTTACACGATGCTGTATTTGCCGGCGCCGATTGGATTTTGATGCCGAATATTCCCACTACTTTGTCTATTCGCTCGTATGAATCTGTGGTGCAATATTTTAAAGAGCATGATGGAGATATATCAAAGCTTAAATGTTTCTTTAGTATGGTTGATCATCGTAAAAATTTACATCACGAAGTGATCAATGATTTTTACAGTCATAAATTATTCTTCAAAAATTATATTCCTTATTTAAGTGATGTTGAAAAAATGGGCGTACATGAAGCGCCGCTCGAAACATTTGCGCCTAGCAGTTATGCAGCGCAATGTTATAGGGATCTTTGGAAAGAAATTAAAAAAGCGTGTATACAATAACATATGAACAAACAAATTACTTCCTGGTTTAGTCCGGCTTTGAATAAAGATATGCCCGTTGCATCTTATGGTCATTATGGTTTTGCCCTATTACTGATACCTACAGCCGCAGCTGATTATTTAGAATACGAGCGTTTTCAATTAATTGATGCTTTAGCGCCACATATTGAAGCGGGTAAATTACGGGTATTCAGTATTGATAGTATGAATAAGGAAAGTTGGATGAATAATGAAATGCTTCCCGAGCATAAAGCTATTCGGCATAATCAATTCAACGAATATGTTTTTAATGAAGTGGTTCCTTTTATCAGAAATAGTACCAGTAACGAAACCATGATTTATACCTGTGGTGCTTCCTTTGGTGCATTACACGCCATGAATTTATTTCTAAAACGTCCGGATATTATTAATGGAGCTATAAGCATGAGTGGTGTATACAATTTGATGGAATACACAAAAGGCTTCTTTGATGAACAAGTATATTACAATAGTCCGGAACATTATTTGCCTAATTTGAGTGATCATTGGTATTTGGAAAAAATCAGGGCCAGTCATCATATTCACATTTATACGGGTAGTGGTAATTACGAAGATCCGGAAGCATCGAAAAGATTTGCCGGAGTGCTTTATAATAAAGGTATTTGGTATGATTTAGATGTGTGGGGTAACGATATTCATCACGATTGGCCAACATGGCGCACGATGCTGCCTTATATCATCGACACAAAATTTTAAACGAACATGGTGTTATTGATCTGGTTATTGGTGATCGCAGGTTTAATTGTTCTGTGGTTGAATAGTGATATGTTCGGGAGCTTGCCCAAAAAAGAATTATTACTTCGTATTCAGTCATCCCAAAATTATCGGGAAGGTAAATTTCAAAACCTTCATCATACCCCTGATTTAGTAGAGGGGGTAGGGTTTTTTAAAGTGATGAAAGATTTTTTCTTTAATAAAGACAAAAACAATGTGCCGCCAATTGCATTGCCTACTAAGAAAATTAATCTTTTTAATATAGGAGCAGATGAGCAAGTATTTGTTTGGTTTGGACATTCATCTTATTTCATGCAAGTAGACGGAAAGAAAATTTTAGTTGATCCTGTACTTAGCGGCTCCGCTTCTCCTGTTCCCTATAATGTGAAAGCTTTTGCAGGAACAGATGTATATGAGGTGAGTGATATTCCTATTATCGATTTTTTATTTATCTCGCATGATCATTGGGATCATTTAGACTATAAAACAATTACCAAGATACAGCCTACCGTTCGTAAGGTTTTTTGTGGATTGGGTGTTAGTGCCCATTTACAAAAATGGGGTTACGATAATTCGCAAATTGTAGAAGCCGATTGGAATGTATTGATGTGGGAGGAGAATGGATTTAGTATAAATAGTGTTCCTGCAAGGCATTTTTCAGGTAGATTATTTAAGCGTAATCAATCATTGTGGATGAGCTATGTGTTACAAACCCCTAGTATGAAAATTTTCATAGGTGGAGATTCCGGATATAATGATCATTTTAAGCAAATTGGAGAAGATTTTGGGGAGTTTGATTGGGCTATATTAGAATGTGGACAATACCACGCATACTGGAAGTATATTCATATGATGCCAGAAGAAGTTGTTACCGCAGCAAAGGAACTGAAGGCAAAAAAAATGATTCCGGTGCATTGGGCTAAGTTTAGCTTGGCATTACATGCATGGAAAGATCCGGCAGAAAGGGTATCTGCAGCTGCTGAAAAAGAGGGGGTAGAAGCTTATTATCCCATGATCGGCGATAAGCTAAACCTTTTAGCTCCTGAGCAAACTGCTAAATGGTGGGAAACAGTATAATGTCAGTAGTTATAAATGGCAAAAGACTGTTAATTCCCTTTTCAAAATATGGTTCAATGGCCATGCTGAATTAATATTACAGCTTAAATAAATGCCTTTGAGAAAAATTATACATGTTCGTTTGGTTTTAGTATTACTAGTGAACTGTGTATTTTTTATATCAACAAGAGGGCAGTTTATTACTATCAGCGGAACTGTATACGATATCTCGGCTAGGCGACCCTTAGAGGCAGTAGCAGTTCAAAGTACATCGGGTAGGGGTACAATTACAGACTCCTTGGGTAGGTATATGCTTACTGTTTTAAAAACAGATTCCATCTGGTTTTCGATGATTGGAAAATCTACCATGAAATACGCCATAGATACGATAAGTAATATGGAAAATTTTAATGTGATGATTCATGTACGAGCGTATGATTTACCGGAAGTAAAAGTGCGAAACAATTATTATCGATTCGATTCTATGATCAATAGAAAAGATTATGCTAAAATTTTTGATTTTAAGAAACCTACATTAAGGCCTGTTACCCCAAGTGGATATAGTCCCGGAGCAACCGTTGGCTTCGATTTGGGATCGATCATTGATATGTTTAGATTTAAGTATAATCGGAGTATTCTAACTCTGCAAAAGAGATTATTAGAGGAAGAACATGAAAAATATATCAATAGTCGCTTTACAAAACCGTTTGTAAAAAAGATCACCAAACTGCAATCGCCGGAATTAGATACGTTCATGCGCCGATACCGACCAAATTATGAATTTCTGCAGCAAGTAAATGAATTAGAGTTAGGCTATTATATAACCAAATGTTTGGATCAATATAAAGCTACCCGCTATAATTGGAAGGGTGGTTTGTATAGAAGGAGGGATAATTAGTGAGTAGTGAGTAGTGCATAGTCAATATATCTTACTACACACTGATCACTAACCACTACACACTATCCACTGCTTTCTCCCCCAGCATCTTTACCATATGAATCAATTGCCCGAATCGCGGATCACTACTGTGGCCTTGCTTCCATCTATGATAAATTTGTTGGGCAATTACTGCATTCTTAAAAAGACCGAATACATAGTAGAAATTAATATCAGAAAGATCACGACCTGTTTTTGCTGCATATGCCTCAATCAATTCATGTCTTTTATAATTGCCCGGTAACCAAGTCAAATTAAAATTGGTAAACACATCACCTTCGCCTGCTTCGAACCAATAGGCTAACATAGCACCAAAATCCATTAATGGGTCTCCAACGGTACACATTTCCCAATCGAGCACACCAACTATGTTTTGTAAATCAGTATCAAAAATTACATTATCATATTTAAAATCATTGTGTAATAAACTAGGCTGCTGATCAATAGGCCGATATTGTTTTAGCCATTCTGCCGTTTTGTTCATACTATCAATCTCATCTGTTTCTGAAGCATAATATCTTTTGATCCATCCCTCTACTTGTCTTGTTACATAACCTTCAGGTTTGCCCAGCTGCACCAACTCCGTTTTTTTGATATCAATAGCATGTAGTGCAACTAATGTATCAATCATTTTTTCGGAGAGACTTCTAAAAGTTTCTTCGGTAATATTCATTTTCGGGGCAGAGTGCGCGCGTAGAATAATACCTTCCAATGCTTGCATAATATAAAAAGGGGCGCCAGTAACGCTTATATCTTCTGAATAAAAAATCGGTATTGGTATTTTTGAAAAATGGGGGAGTAGGAGTTGAAGCACTTTGTATTCCCGACCCATATCGTGAGCCGATTTAATATTTGCACCGGGAGGGGGCGTTCTTAATACATAATTACCGTTATTTGTTTTAATGGCATACGTAATATTAGAAAAGCCACCCGGGTATTTTGTATACGACGCTACTATACCAATAGGTACTTGATGCTCTTTGATGATATTATTTAGTGCTTCTATATTCATCTTATGCTTATTTGACCCTTCGACTCCGCCAAGGCGGACAGGGTGATACTTATTGACTTGCTTTACTCATCCCATATTTCTTCAAAATACTCAGCGCTAAGCTTTGCTTATGTACTTCATCCGCACCATCCCAAATTCTGGCGCCGCGTTCGTGTTGATATAAATTAGCAAGCATGGTGGCATCGGAAATGCCCATAGCACCGTGTACTTGAATGGCTCTATCGAGTACTTGCAAGAACATATTCGCTACATAGAATTTGATCCCTGAAATTTGATCACGTACTGCCGGCGCGCCATACAAATCAATATTATGCGCTGTGCGTAATACCAATAATCTGCAGGCGTCTATAGCTACCCTACTTTCTGCAATAAATCCTTGAATAAATTGTTTTTGTCCGAGTACAACACCCTCTTCCATTTCGCGGGATACGGCTCGTTTGCACATGAGGTCGAAAGCTTTTTCTGCAATACCTATCCAACGCATACAATGATGAATTCTTCCCGGACCTAATCTTTCCTGTGCTAATCGGAAGCCTTGATTTTCTTCACCGATTAAATTACTGACAGGTACGCGGCAATTTGTATATTTTATTTCGGCATGGCTCGCCCAGCCTTCGCCGGGCTCGCCGAATACGGGAATATTACGCACCAGTTCATACCCCGGAGTATCTGTAGGAACAATAATCATACTAGCTCTTTCATGCGGCTTAGCTTGTGGATTCGTAACAGCCATCACAATAGCAAAAGAAGCACCATCGGCTGCAGTGGTAAACCATTTATGTCCGTTAATAACATATTCATTTCCCTCGCGAACTGCAGTGGTAGCCATACGAGTTGGATTAGAACCTGCAAACTCGGGCTCGGTCATAGAAAAACAACTTCTAATCTTTCCTTCGAGTAAGGGGTGTAAAAATTTTTCTTTGATGGCCGCCGATCCAAACTTGCTGATGAGCTCTGTATTACCAATATCTGGAGCTTGGGCATTAAAGGTATATTGTCCGTAATATGGTGCTAAGGAAAGAATTTCGCTCACTTGTCCGAATTCACATAAGGTTAAACCCATGCCGCCTTCGGCGGCAGGTAAATGGCAATTCCACCAGCCTTTAGCCTTTACTAACTCTCTTTTTTGGGCTAATATTTTTTCCGTTTCTTTAAACGGACGAGTAATATGATCTACCTCTAATGGAACAAGCTCTGTAAGTACAAACTCTTTTACTTGAGGTAGTAGATCTTTAATTCTGTCTGTAATAAAAATCGGTTCCATATTAAATTGTTACGCCACCATCGGCCGTGAATAATGTACCCGTGCAATAGCCCGACGCATCAGAGGCGAGAAATAAAGCAAGTGCGGCAATTTCTTCTACAGTGCCCATACGTGCAATGGGTGCCTGCTTTACAAAATGATGTAACCACTTTTCATTTTGCCATAATGCTTCGGAGAATTTTGTTTTTATCAAACCCGGACAAATAGCATTCACACGAATATGATCGGTACCCCATTCCTTAGCAGTTACACGGGTAAGCATATTGAGCGCAGCTTTCGATACGGAGTAAATCCCCAATCCCGGATCGGGGGTGTTACCGGCAATAGAACTAATATTAATAACAGATCCACCCCCTCTTGCTTTCATGATAGGATAAACTAGTTTACCTAACTCAAAAGGTGCTTTTACATTTACATCCATAATTTTATCAAAAGCCCATTCCTCACAGGTTACAACAGGACCGAATACAGGATTACTAGCGGCATTATTTACAAGAATATCTATTCCTCCAAAATGAGCAACTGTTTTATCTACTAAATCTTTGCATGAGCTGATATCGCCTGCGTTTCCGGCAAAGCCGATACATTGACCTCCATTATTTGTTATGGCGGCAGCTACTTTATCGAGATCTTCTTGCTTACGAGAATTGATTACGACCTGTGCACCATTGGCAGCAAAAAAATGAGCGATGGCTTCACCAATTCCTTTGCTAGCACCTGTTATAAGTGCTACTTTTCCTGTTAAAGAAAAAATTTGATTTGCTTTCATATTATTTAGCGGCTTTATGCATTGCGTACATAAACTGTTCTTTTACTTTTTTTCTAAACCAAGTTGGTGCCAATCGTTTGAAGAACCACATTTTACGGGCATCTTTGGGTAAGATGATATAAAGCTCTTTTTTACCGGCACGATGTAATATTTCTTGTGCTACCTCTTTGGCTTCTAATCCCGATCTATCAATAAATTTCTGTGTTACTTTTTTGATCAAGGCGCCCCCTCTGGCAGATTCGGCGATATTTGTTTTGAAGTAGGTAGGTTGAATACAGGAAACATGAATACCATCATCCATTAATTCTCCGTATAATGTTTCACTAATAGCAACTACTGCAGCTTTAGTCATATTATAAGCTCCCATCGTAGGCGCGCAACCAATGGCTGCGGCACTGGCGGTATTTAGTATATGTCCGGATTTTTGTTGTTTCATCGCCGGAATAAAATACCAACATCCATACAGCACTCCCAGTTGGTTGATGTTGATCATCCATTCATAATTCTCTAAAGCATAAGCTTCAAAAGCACCACCATCGCCAACACCGGCATTGTTAAAAAGTAAGTCTATGCCACCTGCATCTGCTAAAAATTTTTCGGCAACTATTTTATAGGCTTCTTTATCAGACACATCTAATTGATAGATAAGCGGATTACCACCGGCAATTTTTACCTCCCTACCAACCGTTTCCAGATTAGTAGCGTTAATATCGGCTAAACCGATAGTGAAACCATCTGCCGCTAATTCCAGGGCAAAAGCTTTACCTAAACCCGATGCGGCACCGGTTATAAAAGCTCTTTTTTGAGGGTACCGGGTGCTGAGTTCATACATAAGCAATCGTTTGTGATATGAATGTACAATTTGATCGGTATAAACTTAGCTTTCGCCGAATATTTTACTTGCTTTGCCATTCATAAAGCCGTAAAATACCAATAACAAATTATTTCTATCTTTAGCGCTTCCAAAACCTGTACGATTGAAAAATTACCTTTTTTTAGCCTCGTTATTTTTTATTTTTTCTTGTAAGGAGAAAAAAAATCCGGTAGAAGTAAAAGCAAATGATAAACCACAGGCATCTATTGTTGATGTATTGATTGCCGGAGGATCTTCTGTATCGAATACGGTTGAAGTAAACGGTACTGTAATCCCCTTTGAAACTGTAACGATTAATCCGGAAATTAGCGGTAGATTAACTTACTTGAATGTACCTGATGGTGCAAAAGTTAGTGCCGGTACCATATTGGCAAGAATCAATGATGCTGATTTGCAGGCAAGTTTGAATAAAACAAAAGTGTTGCTCGATTTAGCGCAGAAAACGGAACAACGTTTGCGCAAGTTGATAGCCATTAACGGTATTAATCAAGCCGATTACGATGCTGCTTTGAATCAGGTGAATAGTTTAAAAGCCGATTTGGCTGTAACGCAGGCACAACTTGATAAAACGGTTGTAAAAGCACCTTTTGGTGGGGTACTAGGGTTGAGAATGATTTCTCCGGGGGCTTATGTTTCCCCAACAACGGCTATTTCAACTTTACAACAAGTTGATAAAGTGAAAATAGATTTTAACGTACCTGAATTATATACCGGACTAATTAAAAAAGGGGCTACAATAACCATCCAAACAAATGGAAATAGCCCAAAAAGAAAAGCTACCATTGTAGCTACTGATCCACAAATTAATGCTACTACCAGAAACTTACGAGTAAGGGCAGTATTGGAAGGAGGTATTATTGAGCCAGGTACTTTCGTAAAAGTTTTATTGGATGAGAAATCGGGCAGAAATACTGTCTTAGTACCAACAAATACTATTATTCCTGACGCTACCGCTAAAAAATTAATCATCATAAAAGATGGGAAAGGACAGATGGTAAGCGTACAAACAGGCTATCGAGGCTCAGGAGCAGTTGAGATCACAAAAGGAGTAAATCCCGGTGATAGTGTTGTAGTTACAGGTGTTTTATTTGTACGCCCTAATCAACCCGTAAAAGTGAGGAGTGTGAAGAAATTGAGCGATTTAATTAATCAACAACAGCAGGAACAGTAGTACATGAATATTTCAGAATTAGCGTTAAAGCGACCCATACTTGCTACCGTAATGAATATACTCATTGTGCTATTTGGCGTAGTGGGATATAATTTTTTAGCAGTAAGAGAGTACCCGGCCATTGATCCGCCGGTAGTAAATGTGCGAACATCTTATGCCGGTGCAAACTCAGATATTATTGAGAGCCAAATTACCGAGCCCCTAGAAAAATCTATTAATGGTATCCCGGGGATACGTAGCATTTCTTCTTCTAGCTCCAACGGCTCGAGCAATATCACAGTAGAATTTAATATTTCAGCAGATTTAGAAGCTGCTGCAAATGATGTACGAGATAAAGTGAGCCAGGCGATACGGAACCTTCCGCAGGATGTGGATGCACCCCCAGTCGTAAGTAAATCCGACGCTAATAGTGATTTTATTATTTTGTTGTCGATTCAAAGTAGAACCAAGGGTTTATTAGAATTGAGCGACTATGCCGAGAATGTTTTACAAGAACGTTTTCAAACGATACCTGAAGTAAGTGCGGTGAACATAATCGGACAAAAGCGCCCATCCATGCGGATCTGGATTAATCCGGATAAACTTAATTCATTTAATATTGCTTTTAGTGATATTCGCAACGCTTTAAATACAGAGAACATTGAAATTCCTTCCGGAAAAATTTATGGAGATAATACGGAATTAACTATTCGGGCATTAGGCCGATTAACAACAGAGAAAGATTTTAGAGACCTTATTATTCGTCAGGATGCCAATGGTATTGTTCGCTTATCGGATGTTGCGAAAGTAGAGATTGGCCCCGAGCAAGATGAATTTAGCTGGCGTTTAAATGGTGTAAGTGCAGTGGGTTTACAAATTATTCCGCAGCCCGGTGCGAACTATATTAAAATTGCAGATGAGTTTTATAAGAGATTGGCAGAGATTCAGAAATCTGAGAAAGGTGATTTTGAATTAAATATACTGATCGACCAAACACTGAATGTTCGCCGCTCTATTAAAGAAGTGGAAGAAACGTTATTGATATCCTTTAGCTTGGTAGTGTTGGTTATATTTTTCTTCTTCCGTAACTGGTTAATCGCCATTCGCCCGTTAATAGATATTCCGATTTCTCTAGTGGCTACTTTCTTTATCATGTATGTAGCCGGATTCTCAATAAATGTTCTTACGCTATTAGGTATTGTATTGGCAACCGGGTTGGTGGTGGATGATGGTATTGTTGTAACTGAAAATATATTTAGGAAATTAGAGGGCGGATTACCTATTCGAAAAGCGGCTTTAGAGGGCAGTAAAGAAATTTTCTTTGCGGTACTATCTACCTCTATCACATTAGCTGTAGTGTTTTTGCCTGTGATCTTTTTACAAGGCTTTGTAGGAAGTTTATTTCGTGAATTCGGTATTGTAGTAGCCGGAGCCGTATTAATTTCTGCCTTTGTTTCACTAACTATTACGCCTGTATTAAATGTATATCTGAATAAAAAAGATGCAGGTCATGGTAAGTTTTATGAAATGACAGAGCCTTTTTTTAGAGGTATGGAAAATGGCTATAAGCGTTTGTTGGCAGCTTTCTTGCGGATTCGTTGGATGGCTTGGATAGTTGTTGCAGCCTGTTTAGGGGGTATTTATTTTATTGGTGTTACTATGCAAAGTGAACTAGCGCCGATGGAAGATAGAAGTAGTATTCGCTTTCAGATGACAGGGCCTGAAGGAGCAAGCTATGGGTATATGTATGAAACGGGCGATAAACTTCTCAATTATTTGAATGATTCAATACCCGAAAAGAAATTTGTATTTGTTGCCATACCGGGTTTTGCAGGTAATGGTGGTGTAAATACAGGTACAGCAAGAATAAAACTGGTAGAGCCTGAAGAAAGAAAACGTAGCCAAAGTGATATTGTAAAAGAAGTAAGCAAAAAACTAGCTCGATTTAATAATGCTCGGATTTTCCCGGTTGAAGAGCAAACCATTTCGGTGGGGTTAGCTGCAAGAGGTTCTTTGCCGGTTCAGTTTATCTTACAAAATCTGAATTTCGAAAAAATTAAAACGGTAATTCCTAAATTTTTGGACGAAGCCAGGAAAGATAAAACCTTTCAGAACGTTGATGTGAATTTGAAATTTAATAAACCGGAATTACAGTTGACCATCGATAGAATCAAAGCAAAAGATTTAGGATTATCGATTCAAGATGTGGGAGATGTAGTATCAAGTGCCTTCAGCGGAAGGAGATTGGCTTATTTCATTATGAATGGCAAACAGTATCAGGTTATTTCTCAAGTAGAATATGGAGATAGAAGAGAGCCTGCAGATATCGAAAAACTATATGTACGAAATAATAGAGGAGAGCGAATTCCGTTAAGTGCTGTAGTTAAATTAGAAGAAAACTCAAACCCACCTACTTTATATCATTATAACCGCTTTAAAGCCGCAACTATTTCCGCTTCTTTGGCAGAAGGTAAAACAATTGGCGATGGTGTAAAAGCCATGCAACGAATAGGTGATAAGTTATTAGATGAAAGTTTTAAAACTGATTTAAGCGGGCCATCCCGGGATTACTCAGAGAGCTCATCAAATACTAGTTTTGCATTTGGGTTAGCTTTGGTATTAATTTATTTAGTACTTGCAGCGCAATTTGAAAGTTTCAAAGATCCATTCACAATTATGTTGACGGTTCCCTTGGCATTGGCTGGTGCTTTGTTAAGCCTACATATTTTTGATCAAACATTAAATATCTTCTCTCAAATCGGAATGATCATGCTTATTGGCTTAGTAACTAAAAACGGTATATTAATTGTCGAATTTGCAAATCAAAAAAGGGAGTTTGGCTTACCTAAGCGGGAAGCTGTATTGGAAGCGTCTGCACAACGATTACGACCTATATTAATGACGAGCTTAGCTACTTCATTGGGAGCATTACCTATTGCACTAAGCTTAGGGGCTGCAGCTACTAGCCGGATGCCTTTAGGAATTGTAATCGTTGGAGGGATTTTATTTTCTTTATTACTTACCCTTTTTGTGATACCTGCTGTATATACCTTTGTGTCGGGCAAACATGAGGCGAAAAAGATAGAGGTAACAGATTAAATATGACGAATATTGCAGATATCAGACGAGATTATAAACTGAAATCTTTTGATGAAAAAGATGCTGCCGCAAATCCTTTCGATCAATTTGATAGCTGGTGGCAAGAAGCAATAACCAGTGATATTGATGAAGTGAATGCTATGACTTTAGGCACGGTTAACGCAGCCGGGAACGTAAGTACAAGAATTGTTTTGCTTAAAGGGTATACCCGCGAAGGTTTTGTTTTCTTTACTAATTATCATAGTAGTAAAGGAAGCGCCATCGCTGCGCACCCCCAAGTATCATTACTATTTTTTTGGAAAGAGTTAGAGCGGCAGGTTCGTATTGAAGGTATTGCTGGAAAAATTTCCTCTGAAGAAAGTGATGCTTATTTTAAATCTCGCCCTGAAGGAAGTAAAATTGGCGCCTGGGCTTCTCCGCAAAGTAGTATTATTGAAAGTAGAGCTATTTTGGAAAAAAATGTAGTGAAGTATACCGATGCATTTAAGGACTCTGATATTCCGAGGCCCGATCATTGGGGAGGCTATATCGTAAAACCAAATGCAATCGAATTCTGGCAAGGTAGAAGCAGTCGGCTACACGATCGGATACGGTATCAAAAAGAAAATAGCGACTGGATGAGAGAACGGTTAGCGCCATAATTATTTTCTGCTAATGACTTTTTCTGCTGCTGCAACTATGTGCGGGGTATCTAAGCCATACTTGGTAAGCAATTCAACCGGTTTTCCGCTCTCGCCAAAAGTATCGTTGGTACCAATGTATTCAATAGGTATAGGGAAATTTTTTGCAGCCACTTGTGCAATGGCATCGCCTAAACCCCCAATTACATTATGTTCTTCGGCCGTAACCGCGCATTTAGTTTTAGTAATAGAGCGGATAATAGCTTCGGTATCCAAAGGTTTAATGGTATGTATGTTAATGACTTCAACACTAATTCCCTTCGCCTCTAATTGCTTACCGGCTTCAATAGCATTCCATACCATATGTCCGCATGCAAAAATAGAAACATCAGTACCCTCACTTACTTGTTGCGCTTTACCAATTACAAAATCACTACCATCTTCTGTGGTGAAATTGGGCCATTTTGGACGGCCAAAACGTAAGTATACAGGCCCCTCATATGCTGCTATAGCTTTTGTAGCAGCTTTGGTTTGATTAAAATCACAAGGCACAATTACCGTCATACCGGGTAACATTTTCATCAAGCCAATATCTTCCAATATCTGATGTGTGGCACCGTCTTCTCCCAATGTTAAACCTGCATGGGATGCGCAAATTTTTACATTCTTACCACTATATGCTACACTTTGGCGAATTTGATCGTAAACCCTGCCGGTACTAAAATTGGCGAAAGTGGTTGTATAAGGAATTTTGCCCCCTACGGTCATACCTGCTGCAATGCCTATCATATTAGCCTCTGCAATACCAACTTGTACAAAACGATCAGGGAAATCCTTAATAAATGGGCCTAATTTGAGAGAGCCTGCTAAATCAGCAGTGAGAACGACTACATTGGGATTCTCTTTCCCAATTTCGTGTATCCCTTCTCCAAAGCCACCTCTGGTTTCTTTTTCGTTTAAAACGGTGATATCGCTTAGCTTCATAGTATAAGTACTTTATTCAAAGTGCTGCAAAGTAAAGGCATTTTTAGGAGGCATCCATTACATTTCCTGTTCTTTTCAATACTCCCCAATGTTGTAGCTCCCCTTTAATAGCTTTACGAAATGTGCGAAATAAAACAACCAATAAAAACCATCTATACACAATCCTTTGAGGGATGAGGAATAATAACTTCCATGCTTTTTCTTTTTCAAAATAGAAAGCCAGGAATGCTACTAATAAATCGATGATCACAAAAAAGAGATAATACACTCCAATTTCCCTAGCATTACCTGTAAATAAACCTACCAGCATCATTAAATCAGCAATCGGGGCAAATACTGGAATAATATATTTAAAAAGTAAAATATCAGGTAAAGCAATAAAGCCAAGTACTTTATAATTCACATTGAACAAAGCATCTCTATTTTTCCAAAATGTTTGCAACACCCCGAAAGTCCAGCGGAAACGCTGTTTCATAAACTGTTGTAAGGTTTCTGGAGCCTCAGTTAATGCGATAGCCCCATTCTCGTTCTCAATTTTATATCCGCAACGTAAAATGCGAATGGTGAGGTCGCAGTCTTCTGCTAATGTATCGGAGGTAAAACCACCGGCGTCTTCCAAAGCTGTTTTACGAAATGCACCTATTGCTCCGGGTACAACAGTAATCGCATTAAAGTAGCTAAAGGCTTTCCGGTCTACATTTTGACTACTGATATATTCAATGCTTTGCCATATGGTAATAATATTATTTTCGTTACCCACTTTTACATTACCGGCTACCGCACCTACCTTTTCATTATTAAAATGCTGCATCAACTTACTTACAGCATTGGGTTTTAGTTTAGTATCTGCATCAATACAAACAACATATGCTGCTTCGGTTCTACTGATTCCGTAATTGAGGGCAGAAGCCTTACCACCATTTGGTTTGTCAAGAATTTTTACTTTATCATGATTTGCAAAAGCATCGAGTACTCGATTCAGTGTATTATCTTTACTTCCATCATTTACAAAAATGATATCGAAGTTTGGGTAATCGCAACGGAGTAAATTATGCAAGGAGCTTACCGCGTTTACTTCTTCATTGTAAGCAGGTACAATAATTGATACTTGTGGAAAATGTGTTATGGGTTCTAAAGCTTTTTTCTTTTCGAGGGCTCTTTGTAATAAAGAACAAATCAGAATAGTAGCTAGTCGCAAACTGCCTAGTACTAAAAAAAGAATAAATAAGCTAAATAAAATAAGATTGGTATAATATCCTGTTTCGGCTAATATATAATTGAATTGAAGTAAATAGTTTCCTTTGTAATTAGGAACAGGTGGCATTACTTCATCTCTTGTTTTACCCATTAAATCGGCCACAGTAACAAATTGATACCCTTGTTTATGAAAATATTCAATGATGCGGGGAAGGGCAGCTACAGTAGCACTTCTATTACCACCGGCATCATGTAGTAAAATGATATTTCCCAAGTCTTTCATCCGCAGAACCCTATTAAAAATACTGTCTGCATTATATGTTGGGTCTTCGGAAGCTATCCAATCTTCCGGATCAATATTTTCTCCAATAGTTAAATAGTTCTTTGTTCTGCTCAGCGCTACGGGTACCAGCTCTTCCATTTTTTCCGGGTGACTATCCGCATTGAAAGGAGCCCTGAACATAATTGTGCTTCTGCCAGTGATAGCCTCAATTAGTAGGCGAGTTGCATCCATTTCTAACAGCGCACGTTGTGTACTAACCGTAGCCATATTGGGGTGCGTAAAAGTATGGTTACCTATTTCATGCCCTTCATTAAAAATTCTTTTTACGAGTGGGATATTTTTTTCTGCTTCAATACCTACAATAAAAAAATTAGCTACTACTTTATACTTTGCCAGAATATCTAAAATTTGTTTGGTATAAAGCGGGTCGGGTCCATCATCGAATGTGAGTACTAACTTTTTTTCATTGGTTTTACCCGATTGTTTCACAACAAACATAGATGGAAGGGTATCATAAAACTGTTCACTGATCAGCATCCAAGCAGTATCTAACTCTGTTCTTATTCTTCCGGGTTTTGGGGTTGATAATACATCTAATATTTCTCCCTCTCCCATAAAATCTACATCGTTGGTAGTTTCTACCTTACCGAATTCATTAAAATCGAATTTCTGTAAAGCTGCTTTGCTCATGTTAAGGTGGTAAAAATCCCAGAGCCTACTATCTTCACTACCCATGCGCCACAGGGAAGTTCCTGCTAAACCGTATTCTGTTACAAAGCGTAATGTATTAAAATTGGTGACCGCATCTGTAAAATGTACTTCATGTAAAAGATCATGGTCGTCGTAATACTGATAGAATAAATTATATGAATCGTTATCGTATTTAATAATTCCTTCGCTCTCTTTAGCAATGGTTACTGCTTGCTGATACGTTAGATCTACGCCTACTCCACCTTTAGGCCAATCGTATCCGAAGCCTGCCAAGCAAAGTACTATTTTTTCCGGAGATACTTTTTTTACTATTTTATCCACTGCTGCTTCAATCCATTTCTGACTGCTAATAGGTCCTGGTTTTGTTTCTGCAGTATGCTGATCATAGGCCATCAAGAATATATAGTCGTTGTATTTACTTAGGGCACTATAATTATAGTCTTCATTAAAAGGAATTACATCTTGCGATACCAACAACTTATTTCTATGAAATACTTCGTATAATTCTTTTTGAAAATTTATTAGTACGGCATCATCTTCTTCAACTAATTCCTCAAAATCTATATTAATACCTGTATAACCTTCTTTCAAAATGAATAGGGCCACATCGTTAATTAGCTTTGTTCTTTTTGTTTTATCGTTTAAAATCCGGTGTAATACTGCGCCATCCCAGCTACCGCCTATATTATTGGTAAGCATGGGCATTACAGATATCCCTGAAGCCTTGATAGCATCATGTCCACGTTTTGTTCTGCGAACAACTATTGAGTCGCCTTTGGGATCTAAGAATATCCATTCCGGAATAACTAAGTTGAGTTTATGAATATTCCTTTTAAGGGAGAAATAAGCCTGGGGGTCCCATTCTACATAAAAAGCTGCACGAATACCAAGGCTATCACTAAATTTATCGGAGTTAGAGAGGTGCAATGCAGAGTCATTTTGTCCGCATCCTCTTCCTTTGGCCCACCTGTTATCTATAAATTTGCGAAAACCCCGGTAGGCTTTGGTAATAGAATCACCCGTTTCTGTTGATTCAAGTATTTTTTTAAAGCGGGCACTTTGAGAAATAGGTATATCAGGTACATAAGTATTACGTATGCCGATTATAATAGCTAAAACGGCTATAATTAATAGGAAAACCAATAAGCGACTACCCCACTTAAAACGTTGCCATCTTGTTGGGTTAGCAGTTTGGAAAATTTGTGTGGTTTCCTTTGCCATAAAGCAAATGTACTACAGGCTTTTTACCCTTCAAACGTACTGTAGAAATAGGGTGTTTTTGCCTCAAACTCAGCAGCACAGGTATCAACCATCTTGTAAACACGCGTAATTCCCAGTGTTTTTCGTTTTTCATATACCTGTTCATCTGTACAGTTACCACTAAGTATCTTGGCAATTTGAGCGTCGGCAAAACCGGCTTTTTTAGCTGTTTTTAATAATTCAACGGGTAGGCTATCTAAGTTGTAATTGGCTATTTCTTTTTCTATTGTACAAATATTTTGTATCTGGTAAATAAACCAACGATCTATACCTGTTGCTTGAGAAATGGTTTTTACAGTAGTGCCTTGCATAAGCGCATCTTTAATGCGGAATATACGATCCCATTTGGGGGTTTTAATATATTCAAGTAACTCTTCATTCTTCATTAAACTCTTGCCATAATAACCAAGACCCACAGCTTCATTTTCTAAACTCTGACAAGCTTTTTGCAATGCTTCGGTAAAGCTTCTTCCAATAGCCATTACCTCGCCTACACTTTTCATTTGTAAGCCAAGGGTATCATTGGCTCCTTTGAATTTATCAAAATTCCAGCGAGGTACTTTCACAATTACATAATCCAGTGCCGGCTCAAAATAAGCAGAAGTGGTTTTTGTAATTTGATTTTTCAATTCATCCAAACTATAACCAATGGCAAGTTTTGCTGCTATTTTTGCAATTGGGTAACCGGTAGCTTTTGAAGCTAGTGCGGAAGATCTACTAACGCGAGGGTTAATTTCTACCGCAATTAATTCCTCTGTTGCCGGATTTAGTGCGAACTGAACATTACAACCCCCTGCAAAATTTCCTAAAGAGCGCATCATTAAGATAGCTTTGTTGCGCATCTCTTGAAAGGCAGTATCACTAAGGGTCATAGCAGGTGCTACCGTAATAGAATCACCGGTATGAACACCCATAGGGTCTACATTTTCAACGGTACAAATGATAACTACATTATCGTTCTGATCTCTCAATAGCTCTAATTCATATTCCTTCCAGCCTAATACAGCTTTTTCAACAAGTACTTCATGGATAGGAGAAGCTTTTAAGCCACGATCCAAAGCAGCATCCAGATCATCCTTGCTATGTACAAAACCACCACCTGTACCACCCAAAGTAAATGAGGGGCGGATAACTAATGGGAAGCCTATTTGTTGTGCAAATTCTTTTCCTTCTAAAAAACTATTCGCAACATGGCTTGGTGCTACTGCCATGCCAATTTTTACCATCAACTGACGGAACTTTTCTCTATCCTCCGCGGTATCAATAGCCGCCACATCAACCCCAATTAATCGGCAATTATATTTCTCCCAAATACCTAATTCGTCTACTTCCTTACAAAGATTGAGCGCTGTTTGTCCGCCCATTGTTGGTAAAACCGCATCAATTTCATTTTCCTGTAAAATTTGCTCAATACTTTCTGCAGTGAGTGGTAAAAGGTATACTTTGTCGGCCATCATGGGATCCGTCATGATAGTGGCCGGATTACTATTAATGAGAATGACTTTGATTCCTTCTTCCCGTAAACTACGAGCAGCCTGTGAGCCGGAATAATCAAATTCGCAGGCTTGACCGATAATAATGGGACCGGAACCAATAATCAACACCGATTTAATAGAAGTATCCTTGGGCATGGTATAAAAAAATAAATTGTGCAAATGTAAGCTGTGGAAGGCAAACCTTTGCAAAAAGAACTTGTTATAAAGAAACTTAATATTTGCAGTATGGCATTACCGATGGAAGGCAAGAAAGCGCCCGCATTTAAAGCAGTGGATCAAAATGGGGATCCCATAGCTTTGACCGATTATTTAGGGAAGAAAGTGGTTTTATTTTTTTATCCTAAAGACGATACTCCTACCTGCACTACACAGGCTTGCAACTTAAGAGATAATTACGCGAAGTTGAAAGGGGAAGGGTTTGAGGTGATAGGCGTAAGTGTAGATTCTGTAAAAAGCCATAAAAAATTTGAGCAAAAACACCATTTGCCGTATCGATTAGTAAGCGATGAAAAGCATAAAATTGTTACCAAATATGGTATTTGGGGGCAGAAACAAATGATGGGGCATACTTTTATGGGTACTTTTCGAACTACCTATTTAATTGATGAGAAGGGTAAAATCCGTAAAATTTTGAATAAACCGGTGAGCAAATCGCATGCAGATGAGATTTTAGCAGCCTGGAAAACCATTTAATAGGATAATGCGTAGTTAAATAACCCGCCATTTATTGCGGGAATTTATAACTTCAACCCAATAAAAAGCCCTTTTTTGCGTTAAAGGCACGGAATAACAGCCTTTGCATGCCCAAAAAAAAGGAGCCGCTTAAGCAAATAAATCTGTTTATGGTTACACCCCCCATACCATCAGACGATCAAAAGCGTTTGAAAGAGCTCTATCGCTATGAGGTACTTGATACCACATACGAAGATGAGTTTAATGATGTGGTGAAGTTAGCCGCAACTATTTGTGGAACACCCATTGCCCTTATCTCATTAATAGATGCGAAGCGTCAATGGTTTAAGGCTAAAATAGGTATCGAGTTAAATGAATTCCCCAGAGAAATATCTTTTTGCGCTCATACTATCGCTTCGGATAATGAAGCGTTCGAAGTACCTGACACTACCAAAGATGATCGATTCTTTGATAGTCCGCTGGTGGTTGGCGAACCCTATATTCAATTTTATGCAGGTGTGCCGTTGATTAATAGTAACGGTTTTAAAATGGGAACCATTTCCGTAATGGATACCAAACCGGGTGAATTAAACCGAGAACAAATTTTTACTTTACAAACATTAGCCCGACAAGTAGTTAAGCTACTTGATCAAAATTTGTTGAATAAGCAGTTAGAACAGCAACGAATCAAGCTACAGCAGCAAATGGAATTACAGAATAGAATTCTTTCGATTATTGCACATGACGTTCGAAATCCTATTGGCGCGGTAAAATCTATCATCGAATTAAATGCACGTAAAATATTGAGTCAGCAAGATTCGGTTGAACTCATGAATATGGCAGGTAAACAAATTGATGGTACGGTGGAACTCTTGAATAACCTGGTTGATTGGGGTTCTATGCAAATGCGTGGACAAGGATTTGAAACCGAGAAAGTGCATATGCGTACTTTAGTGAGCAATATGTTTAAGAGTTTTGAAGTAATGAGTTCGTTAAAGTCGAATATCATGGTGAACTTGGTAGATGAGGATCTATTTGTTCGCTCCGATATTAATGCGATGCGATTCATTTTGCGTAATCTTATCAGCAATGCCAATAAGTTTACAAAAGAAGGGGTAATCACGGTATATGCACATAAAGAGGAGGGTAAAGTAATGGTATCAGTAAGTGATACCGGAGTAGGTATGTCGGCCGATATGCAATCTAAATTATTTGATGGGGATCATTATCAAAGCACTACCGGTACCGGAGATGAGAAAGGAAGTGGACTAGGACTTATTCTTACTAAGGATTTTATTGAAATGCTTGGAGGTACTATTAAAGTAGAAAGCCAATTAGACAAAGGCACATCGGTTTATATGCACTTTAATGACTAATGATGGGAGAAAAAAATTATCTTGGGGAATGAAAAAATCATTCCCCTTTTTTATTTTATTACTCTTGGGTGTACCCTGTTTTGCACAAAAGAAGAATAAAAAACTTACGAGCGAAATCAACGCACTGGTTACTGGCTTTAATGGGAATGTTGGTATATATGTACACGATTTGAAAAGCAATAAAACTGTTACCATTAATGCAGATACTATTTATCCTACGGCAAGCATGGTAAAAGTTCCTATACTGGTTGGGGTGATGGATAAAATAAAACGTGGCGAGCTCGATTATCATCAAACCCTTATCTATACTGATTCTTTATTTTATGATGATGGAGATGTAGTGGGTAACTTAAAAAATAATGCCAAAATAGAACTGAGCAAAGTAATTATGCTTATGCTCACCACGAGTGATAATACTGCAAGTTTATGGTTACAAAGCTTAGCTGGTAAGGGTACGCGTATTAATGAGCTGATGGATAGTATTGGGCTGAAAGATACCCGTGTAAACAGCAGAACGCCGGGCAGAGAAAATAATAGAGCGCAATATGGGTGGGGACAAACAACGCCGCGAGAAATGGCCAAGCTGATGGAAATGATTGTTACAAAAAAATTGCTAAGTGATTCGTTAAGTGAAAAAATGATAAGGGTATTAGGTAGAAATTATTGGGATGAGCAAGCCATTTCGCAAGTACCAGCTAACGTTTTTGTAGCGAGTAAAAACGGTGCGGTAAATGCGAGTCGTAGCGAAGTATTATATGTAAAGGGTAATGGTAAAGAATATATTTTTTGTATCTGCACTAAAGATAATTTTGATAAAAGCTGGGGTAATGATAACGAGGCCTGGATATTAGCGATGAAGTTGAGTAAGTTATTGTGGGAGAGGTTGTAGATGATTAGTGCAGAGATTAACTAAAAATCTGGTAAATCAATAAACTCATCCCATAAGCCAGTGCCGTCATATAGATGAATTGGAATACGG
Organism: Sediminibacterium sp.; assembly: GCA_017537025.1. Classification (GTDB taxonomy): domain Bacteria; phylum Bacteroidota; class Bacteroidia; order Chitinophagales; family Chitinophagaceae; genus Sediminibacterium. The sequence continues at coordinate 598,117 of JAFWCB010000005.1, read as the reverse complement.
GCCATTTCCAGCTTTTTGTTTCGCGTTTAACAATGGCTAGGGTACTCATACATTGCATAGCCAGTGCATAAAAAATCATTAAAGAAAGAGCTGCGGGTAAAGTGTACACTTTTTTTCCATTTTCATGAACGGCGGCATTAAGTTTTGCTCTGAGTGAGGAATCATCAGATTCTTCCACACTATATAAAGTAGCCATAGTTCCAACAAATACTTCGCGGGCTGCAAAAGAAGTGATAAGAGCAATGCCGATTTTCCAATCATAACCCAGAGGCTTAATTACGGGCTCGATGGTTTTACCTAATATACCGGCATAAGAGTGTTGCAGTTTTTCGGATAATAATTGTTTTTGGAGAGAGTCTGTTTTAGTAGGTTGAGCAGCAATAAGCGCAGTATATTTTGTTTTTGTTTCTTCCATCTTATTACCGGGGCCATAAGAACTTAAAAACCAAAGCAATAAACTGATTATCATGATTACCTTACCTGCATCTGTTACAAATATGCGTGCCTTCTCAATCATGGTTGTGCCAACATTCTTCCATCGGGGTGCCCGATAAATGGGTAATTCCAAAATAAAGAAACTCTTCTCTTTAATATTGATAAAAAACTTGAGCATATAACTCATGGCTAATGCCATAAAAGTTCCTAAAAAATATAAACCCATCATTACCAATCCTTGTAAACTCAAGAATCCAAAATAATAGGTATCATCAATTACTAAAGAAATAAGAATGGTATACACCGGTAAACGAGCACTACAGCTCATAAGCGGAGTAATTAAAATAGTGAGTAAGCGCTCTTTTTTATTTTCAATATTTCGGGCACTCATAATGGCAGGTACGGCACAAGCAAAACCACTAATCATGGGCATTACGCTCTTACCATTGAGCCCGGCTTTGCGCATTAGTTTATCACTTAAAAAACTAATTCTCGCCATATAGCCGGTATCTTCTAAAATAGTTATGAGTCCGAATAAGATCATTATTTGCGGTACGAATACAAGGATACCTGATAAACCGGCCATTAATCCATTTATAAATAAATTACTCCACCATGTTTCCGGTAAAACACTATTCAACCAACTGCTTGCCCCTACAAAGCTTGCCTCAATAGCATCCATCGGGAATCGCGCTAACCAAAAAATACTTTGGAACAATAAAAAGAGTACAGCTAAAAGAATGAGATAACCCCAGGTACGATGTAATAATAGGCCGTCTAGTTTATCAGAAAAGAGTTTCTTTTCCAGTGGTCCTGTTTCCACTACATTATTTTGCATAATTTGTCGAATACGACTATACCTGTGCAAGATTTCTTCAGCCTGTGTTTTAGTTGGGTTGAATTGATGTTTAGCAATAATACCTTTAATTAATGCTTGATCATCGGCGTTTTGAATTAACTCTTCGCCATTAATTAATTGATGTAGAGAAGCATATTCGCTATTAGCGGGGAAATTACTCAGCATATCTGTTAATGCCGAAGGTGCCAAGTTGCTCAAATTGATAAAATCTCTGTTTTTGCGGATGGAATCTTCGGGTACGCGAGTGAGTTGTGTAATTACTTTTTTCAACTCGTTTAATCCCTTGTTCTTTCTAGGGTTTACGGCTACCACCGGAATGCCTAAATCAGCTTCTAAACCACCAATATCAATTTTAATATCTTTTTTAGCAGCAATATCATTCATGGTAAGTGCCATTACAACCGGCACTTTTAAGTCGATGATCTGACTGCAAAAAAGTAAGTTTCGTTTTAAATTAGACGCATCAGCTACAAGTACTACTAAATCTGCTCTTACTTCTTCGTCAGCACCCATTAATACTTTGTAAGCCACCCACTCATCGGCTCTGCGTGGGTATAAACTATAAGTGCCTGGTAAGTCGATCAACTCGGCATTTTTCCCCCCATCCAGCGTAAACGCCCCGGTTTTTTTATCGACGGTAACACCCGGGAAATTGCCAACTTTTTGGTTAAGACCTGTTAGGGCATTAAAAAGAGAGCTTTTACCACTATTAGGGTTGCCCACTAAAGCAATATGTAGGGTTGTACTTTGCAAGTTGCAAAGCTAAGCGCTGCTTTTTGGATAAGGTTACGATATCGGGAAGAGAATAAAAAGCTGTAACCATGTATTTTTGCTACACAAACTGATTTTATGAGAAAATGGATGCTTTTAATGGTGGTAAGTCCGGTTTTTTTAGTAGCACAAAGCAAGCGTAAGCAGCGTTTTGCATTAGAAAAGGAAGATGCGCAAATAGTAGCCAATTTGCAAAAGCATGTTCAATATTTAGCAGATGATAAACTCGAGGGAAGAAGAACGGGCACGAAAGGAGAGCAATTAGCTAGGGAATATATTGTAGCACAATATAAACAACTAGGGTTGTTACCGGCCGGCTCCAATGAATATATACAAGAATTTGAAATTAATGAAGGGAAACAAGTTGCCAGTAATAGTTTTCTAAAAGTAGATGGCAAACAGCTCGAACTAAATGAAGATTATATACCATTAGCTTTTAGTAAAGAAGGGTATATAAAAGGTAATCCATCGATGGCTATGAATGAAAGCGGGATACCTTGGTTTAAAGATTTGAAAGATGTTTTAGAAGAAAATAAAACTAATCCACATTTTGAAATAGAAGAATTCATTAAAAGAGAAGCAGCCAATGCAGCTGCTAAAAAGGCAACTGCATTTTTTTTATATAATAGCTCTGGATTAGTAGATAATATCCAGTTTAATAAAAACGATAAGTCGGCTATTACTGCTATTCCTGTAATTTATTTTACAACAGAGGTGGTAAAAAAATATTTACACGATCATACAGCCTCAATTAATATAGAATTACAGCTTGGTTTTTTAAGTAAAACCCGCAAAGCATATAATATTATTGGTTTAATAGATAATAAAGCAGCAAACACAGTTATACTTGGGGCACATTATGATCATTTAGGTTTTGGAGAAGATAAAAATGCGCTTGATACCGGTCATATTATTCACAATGGGGCCGATGATAATGCCAGTGGTACAGCTGCTTTAATGGAATTAGCTCGATTGCTCAAAACGAAGTCACCGGGTAATAACAATTATTTAATAATGCATTTTTCGGGAGAAGAATTGGGTTTATTGGGTAGTAAATACTGGCTAGAAAATCCTACTGTAAAAGTAAATGCCAATTATATGATTAATATGGATATGGTGGGGAGATACGATACGGCAAAAAAACTCACGATTGGCGGTTATGGAACATCACCGGAATGGAGTACAATAGTACCCGCAGCAGCTAATGGATTTATGTATAAAATAGATAGCGCAGGTAGTGGGCCTAGTGATCATGCCAGTTTTTATAGAAAAGATATTCCGGTTTTATTTTTATTTACAGGAAGTCATAGTGATTATCATAAATCAACTGACGATTGGAACAAAATAAATTATAAAGGACAAAAAGATATTGTACGCTTAGTGTATAAAACTATTGAACTAACAGATGGTAAGGGAAAGATCGCTTTTACTAAAACTGCTGAGCAACAAATGGGGCGAAGCACTCGTTTTACAGTTAGTTTAGGTGTAATACCCGATTACGGATTCTCCGGTACCGGTATGCGTATAGATGGCGTAAGTGCAGGAAAACTGGCAGAGAAAAAAGGGTTACAAGCAGGAGATATATTATTACAGTTAGGATCTTATAAGTTTGTAGATGTGAACAGTTATATGCAATCGCTTTCAAAATTTAAAAAAGGCGATAAAACTATTTTAATATTTAAAAGGGGCAGTGAAGAAAAGCAAGTAGAAATTGAATTTTAATAGCTCGTATGAAACTGAGTTTAGATGTTGATTTAATTAATGAGGAGTTTTTTGAGGGAACTCGTTTGCTAGGTATTACAGCAACGGTAAAGAACTATCAGTTTTGTATGCAACTAAATAATAAACTGGGATATAATTTTAGACTGAATCCTGAAATTGAGATACAATTGAAAAGAAAAAATCGAAATTATTTTTTTTCTATCTATCAATTCAAAGAGCCTACAACACCCTTAACGCATTATCTCTACCAAAATCAATTTGATGGGGAATATTTATTACCCGAGTTTAAGCATATGGATTTTTTATGGTTAATGAAAGACGATTATGTAGACCAGGAAAAATGTAATTGGATTTTACAAACAGTACGAAATTTAAGTGGGGTACAGCTCGTTGCTGAATTAACCAACGAACAAATTAAGAACAAAGGGAATATGATTTTTTAAAATATATTATATGAAATGGGAAGAAAAAGATAATTCATTGTACAGAAAATTCACCTTCAAAGATTTCTCGGAAGCTTTTGGCTTTATGGCCCGTATAGCTATAGAGGCAGAAAAAATGAATCATCATCCAAAGCTTACCAATGTTTGGAACACGGTTGAAGTATGGTTAAATACACATGATGCAGGCAATACTGTTACCGAACTAGATCATGCACTTGCTTCCAAAATTGATGGATTGTTATAAATCGATTTTTATCCTTTTACCCTCATGTTGCGTAAGCCTGCCTATTGGCTTTGTGAATGCTGCTAAGCCAAACTCATTTAAAACTTCAGTACAATCCGTAAAAGCATCTTCACTTACTGCGATCAGCAACCCCCCATTTGTTTGGGGGTCGGGTAGTAGAGAAAAAGCTTCCATCACATCTACTCCTTTTTCAAACTGTACTTCCTTACTATATGCATTCCAGTTTCTATAAGTTGCATCGGGAACAACACGTTGTGCAATAAATTTTTTAGCAGCAGTAATAATAGGTATTTGTGAATAGTTGATAACAGCACCTAGATCACTTCCTTCGGCCATTTCCATTAAATGACCAATTAAGCCAAAACCTGTTATATCTGTAACGGCATGAACGCCTTCTAGCTTTCCTAAAGCTTCTCCCACTTTATTGAGTTGTGTAAGTTGCTTAACCAAGATCTGTAAATCGGATTCTTCTAATATGCCTCTTTTTTGTGCGGCGGCTAATACGCCGATACCAATGGGTTTTGTAAGTAATAGTAAATCGTTGCGTTTAGCAGTATTGTTTTTTTTGATATGAGTTGGATGTATTTCACCGGTAACGGCTAATCCAAATATGGGTTCGGGAACGTCGATACTATGGCCGCCGGCAAGAGGAATACCTGCTTGTAAACAAATATCCCTACCTCCTTCAATAACTTGTTGTGCAATAGCAGGAGGAATTTTATCAACAGGCCAACCTAAAATAGCCAGTGCCATAATAGGGCTTCCTCCCATAGCATACACATCACTTATGGCATTGGCGGCAGCTATTTGTCCGAATACAAAAGGATCATCCACAATAGGGGTAAAAAAATCGGTGGTACTAATAATGGCTTTTTCTTCGTTTAGGAGATAAACAGCCGCATCGTCATTTGATTGATAGCCTACTAAAAGTTTATCTGTAAAAACTGGTTTATTGCCAGATTGAAGTATTTCTTGTAATACTGCAGGTGCAATTTTGCATCCACATCCAGAGCCTTTGGAAAAAGAGGTAAGCCTGATAGATTCCATCGTAAGTTTTACCCAAAGCTAAATAAATACTAATAAGTTAGCCATTCTACCTCCCCAAATCGGAATTGATGAGTAATACCGGCTTGTACCACTAATTCGCCACTCGTATTTACTTCTTTGATAAGATAATTGGCAATGGCATTATCTTTTTTCAACTTTACCATTTCATTACGTTTAAACAAATAGCTATTGAACTCTTGAAGCTGCTGGTGCATATTACCTGCAACCAAAGATTCATAACGGTCGTTTAAAAGCACACATAATTTTTTGGCCAGCTCAATGGGTTGATGCTCTTTTCCCGTAATTTGTTTAATAGAAACCGCTTTTTTAAGTAAATCGGGAAAAATATCTTCATTGATATTCAAACCAATTCCTACAATGGCAAATTGCGGAATTCCCTCTCGAACAACTGTTTCGATTAAAATACCACCTGCCTTTCTGTCACGCCAATAAATATCATTCGGCCATTTTATAAATAATTCATCAGGTATAATCAATTTTAATAAATCGATACAGGCTAAAGTGGAAAAGGAGTGTAAGCCAAAAATAGGGCTAGTTGCTAGGGGTTTTATATTAATTATTACAGATAAGATAAGGTTTTTAGATGGGCTAGCTTGCCATTTCTTACCTCTTTGTCCCTTTCCTTCAAATTGATGATGGGCAAAAACAGCAGCTCCATGTTCAGCCAAATTTGCCTGTAACTGGCTCATGGCATAAATGTTGGTACTATTTACGGCAGATAATTCTATAAACGGTTCACCAATCATGGTTTTAACAGGTAATCCTAACAAAGAATTGTTATTTTTGACGAAGATAAGGTTAACATTTATTCATTAAACCCTTCATTATTGGAACCTCTTTCAGTGCTTTCATCCCGCGAGAAAAAAGCGGTAACGCGGTTATCCAGAAATTCTAAAATCTTTAAGACGGTTATTCAGGCTATTCTAGACAAAAAAGGAGAACATGTAATTAGTTTGGATTTACGTAAAATACCGGAAGCTTCTGCCGATTTTTTTGTTGTTTGCGAGGCATCCAGTACCACCCAAATAAAAGCTATCAGTGATTTTATTGAGTCGGAGGTTAAAAGAGTGTGTAATGAAGCACCCTATAAGCACGAAGGAAAGCAGGCTGCACAGTGGGTTTTAATAGATTATATAAATATTGTAGTACATGTAATGCATCCGGAATCGCGCAGGTTTTATAAACTAGAAGATATGTGGAGCGATGCTGTAGCACAAGGGCATGAATAATAAATTACCGAACTTTTATAAGGTTTAAACATTATATTTAATAGTAGACAAGAGGAGTATTTATGGCACAGGAAAACAAACCGCAAAAAAGCGGACCGAATTTTGAAAAAGGAGAGAGCCCCAAAAAAGGACCGAAATTCAGCGTGTATTGGATTTACGGAATCTTATTGATTTTTATAATTGCTGCACAATTGATGCGATTTAGTCCCGATCTCACCACCATTTCTCAGATGGACTTTATCAATAACATGTTAAAAAAGGGGGATGTACAACGCTTTGATATTATAGAAAACAAGAAAAAAATCAGGGTTTATATTTTTCCTGATAGCTTGAGCAAAGATTATTATATAAAGAAGTTCAATAAAGATTTGAGTAAGGATAAATCAAAAGTAACCAACGTTCCTCTATTTGAATTTGGCTATGCCGATTACAAGGTATTTGCCGATGATCTAAAAGATGCTTATAAAGCAGTCCCGAATTTAACCGAGGTACCTTCAAAAATTGAGGCTGATCCGGAATGGTTTGGTCCCGTTTTTAATACTGTATTATCACTTTTACTAATTGTAGGTGTTTGGGTTTTATTAATGCGGAAAATGGGCGGTCCTTCAGGCGGCGGTGGCCCCGGTGGAATTTTTAATATTGGCAAATCAAAAGCAACACTATTTGAAAAAGGAACCAAAGTAAATATCACATTTGCGGATGTTGCCGGGTTAGATGAAGCAAAAGTAGAAGTGATGGAGATTGTGGATTTTCTAAAAAACCCCAAGAAATATACATCACTCGGTGGTAAAATACCCAAAGGTGCATTATTGGTAGGCCCTCCTGGAACCGGTAAAACCTTGTTAGCAAAAGCTATGGCCGGAGAAGCCCAAGTGCCATTTTTTAGCCTTAGTGGTAGTGATTTCGTAGAAATGTTTGTGGGAGTGGGAGCCAGTCGAGTACGCGATTTGTTCAAGCAAGCACGTGAAAAAGCTCCTTGTATTATTTTCATTGATGAGATTGATGCCATTGGTAGAGCAAGGGGTAGAAACGCTATCATGAGTAATGATGAGCGCGAAAATACCTTGAACCAATTGTTGGTAGAAATGGATGGCTTTGGCGGTGATACCGGTATTATTATCCTTGCTGCTACAAATAGACCCGATGTTTTGGATAGTGCCTTGTTAAGGCCAGGCAGGTTTGATAGACAAATTTCAATTGATAAACCGGATGTAAAAGGTAGAGAAGCTATTTTGAAGGTTCACTTACAACCTATTAAAGTTTCCGAAACCCTCGACTTACATAAGTTAGCTGAGCAAACTCCGGGTTTTGCAGGTGCGGATATTGCTAATGTATGTAATGAAGCTGCCTTAATTGCTGCCCGTAAAGGTAAAGAAGCAGTTGATATGAGCGATTTTCAAGATGCGATCGACAGAGTAATTGGCGGGCTTGAAAAGAAAAATAAAATCATTGCTCCACATGAAAAATCGATTATCGCCTATCATGAAGCAGGTCATGCTGTATGTGGCTGGTATTTAGAACATGCGTATCCTTTGCTTAAAGTTACGATTGTACCAAGAGGTACAGCAGCACTTGGCTATGCACAGTATACACCTACAGAACAATACTTATACAATACAGATCAACTGATGGATCAAATTTGTATGACTTTGGGGGGAAGAGCCGCTGAAGAAATTTTCTTCGGAAAAATTTCTACCGGGGCATCAAACGATTTACAACAAATTACCCGAATTGCTTATAGCATGGTTACTGCCTATGGTATGAATAAAAAAGTGGGTAATGTGAGCTTTTACGATCCTTCACAAGAAAACAGTTTCACGAAACCGTATAGCGAAGAAACAGGTAAAATTATTGATGAAGAAGTTCGTAATATTATTGATGCTGCGTATGAACGAACATTAGATTTGCTCCGTGAAAAAAGGCATCAGGTAGAAACTCTCGCTAAAGAATTATTAGATAAAGAAGTATTGCATAAAAGCGATGTAGAGAACTTGATCGGAAAACGTCCTTTTGAAGAGAAAAAAATTCTCGAAATAGAACCTGAGCAAGTAAACGGTCATACACAAAAAGAATCTCCTACTAATAATACAGAGAACGCAGAGGCAACAGTATGAGTAATTCAAGAGAACAAATTTTACAAAAAATAAAACAGGCACTTCAACATAAAGTGCCTGTTCCCTTTCCTGCTGTACCGCTGAATCCAACTCAATTCACTTGTTCCGAAGAGGAAGATCTAGCACTTGAGTTTGCTTCAAATTTTAGTAACCTTCAAGGAAGGTTTTCTTACTGCGCTAACGAATCAGAGTTAATCATACAACTCAAAACACTCATCGAAACTCGTAAATGGGATAAGTTATTCTGTAGAGAAATTGCCTTACAAAATAATTTAGCAGCAGCAGGACTAGGGCTGCAATATTCCGATGATTTGAATAGTTGCGACTGTGCCATTACCGGTTGTGAATATCTGGTAGCCAGAACAGGTAGCATATTATTAAGTAGTGCTTCTGAAAGTGGAAGAACAACAAGTGTGTACACACCGGTACATATTTGTATTGCTTATAGCTCTCAGCTGCTTCATGATACAGATGATGCTTTGATGCGATTAAGAGAAAAGTACGGCGCTCATTTCCCATCATTAGTGAGTTTAGCTACCGGCCCCAGTAGAACAGCAGATATTGAAAAAACATTAGTTGTTGGCGTACATGGACCAAAAGAAGTATTTTGTTTTTTAGTACAGCAATAGTAAAAGCATGATTACTAAAATTCCATCCGGCAAAAAAATATATTTTCTCTCCGATTTTCATTTAGGGGCGCCAAATTATGCCGCTAGCTTGGAGAGAGAAAAAAAAATTATTCGCTTTTTGCATGAAATAGAGCCTACAGCCGCAGCTATTTTTATTGTTGGAGATATATTCGATTTTTGGTTTGAATACAAAAAAGCAGTACCCAAATACTACACCAGGCTTTTAGGTACATTAGCTTCCCTTACAGACTACAATATTCCTGTTTATGTTTTTAGTGGTAATCACGATATGTGGATGAGTGGGTATTTTGAAGAAGAATTGAATATACCTGTATTTCATGATCCCAAAGAGTTTGTATGGAATGAAAAAAGATTTTTAATTGGTCATGGTGATGGGCTGGGTCCGGATGACCATGGCTATAAATTCTTAAAAAAAATATTCCGTAATCCTATTTGCCAATGGTTATTTGGGATTTTACACCCTAATTGGGGAATCGGTATTGCCAATTATTTCAGTAAAAAAAGTAGAGAGAAAACAGGTACTGCCGATGAAGCATTTTTGGGGGAGGATAAAGAATGGCTTATCCTTTATTGTAAAGAAATACTGACTCAAAAAGCAGTTGATTATTTTATTTTCGGTCATAGGCATTACCCAATTGATTTCGCTTTAAATAATAATAGCCGGTATATTAATTTGGGAGATTGGATTCGTAATTTTACGTATGCAAGTTTTGATGGAAGCGTAGTTGAACTTAAAAAGTACGAATAAGTTTATGGAAAAAATACTTGAACAAATTATTTTAGATAATCCAATCAAAAATTATTTATTCGTTGTAATAGCAATTTCTATAGGCCTTTTATTAAAAAGGATTACTTCTAAATATATTGCCCGGTTATTATTTCGCTTTATAGGAAAAGCCGGTAAGTCAATTGCTCGAGAATCATTCTTGGCATTAGTAGTAGAGCCACTAGATTACTTCTTGATATTACTGATTACGATCGCATCTCTTGATAAACTAAGATTCCCTACAGTTCTTAATATTACCATATATAGGGTTTCGCTACATAGTGTAGTGGATGCCTTGGCGGATGGAGTTATCATTGTTGTATTTATATGGTTGGTAAGGCGATTCATTGACTTTGTTGCTTTAATACTAGAAGCGAAGGCCAATCTTACTCCGGATCAAACAGATAATCAGTTCATCATTTTCTTCAAAGATTTTTTCAAAGCAATTGTTGTAATTATAGGGGTTTTGATGATTATCCGATTCTCTTTTAATAAAGATATCAGTAGTGTATTAACCGGTTTAAGTATCGTAGGAGCTGCAATTGCTTTAGCTACTCGGGAGAGTATGGAAAATCTTATCGCTTCATTTATAATATTCTTTGATAAACCATTTACGGTTGGTGATCTTGTAAAAGTAAATGGCTTTTCCGGTACTGTTGAAAAAATTGGACTAAGGAGTACTAGAATTCGCACGCTGGAAAAAACTTTTATTTCTGTTCCTAATAAGCAAATGGTTGATACTATTGTAGATAATATATCACTCCGTACACAGAGAAAAGCTGAGTTGAAAGTTGAAATCGACATCAATGCCAATTCACAGTCAATAACCAATCTACTTTCTGCTATTAAACAAAAACTAGTTCAATCCTTCGTACAAAATCCTCAGGTACATTTAGTTGATACCGGAAAGAATGCTCATGTAATATCTTTAGAGTATTTTGGCTCTATGGATGAAACGGTGGATCAATTTTTAAATCATAGGGAAGAGATCTATTTGATGGTTATTTCAGCCATAGAAGAAAATAAGCTAAGGCTAGCAGGAGCTTCAACAGATATTGTCATCAAAGAAAATAATGCTTAATTATGAAGAGATGCTTTTAGGGCTAACAAAAACTCCTTCAATCCTGTTAAGGTATTTACTAATTTAGTTTCTGTATCAATTTTCTGCTTATTAGATTTCAAATAGGCTTTAGCTCCTTCGATCGAAAACTTCCGTTGCCTTAGCAAAAAATAAATAAGCTGTAAGTTTTTTATATCTTCTACCCTAAATAATCTATCCCCTTTGCGGGTTTTACGGGGTTGTAAAATATCAAATTCATTTTCCCAGTAGCGAAGTAAAGAGGTATTTACTTTAAACCAGCTTGCCACCTCACTTATGCTATAATATAATTTTTGTGAAAGCGTTTGCTCGTCGGGTACTTCTATCAAATCCACAGTGGCATCAATTTCTTTAAAAGATTTCCTTCCTCTTTTTCCTTCTTCCTTTTTCACCTTCACTACTATCTGCTCACTCGCATATACTATCTCAGCGGGCTGCTCCATTTTTGGAGGCTTAGGGTAAGTGGGGGTTAATTTCTTCTTTGGAGCCGACTTTTCAGCTATCGGTAATCCGAAAAGATCTAATTGTTGATGTTCTGTATTTGCCACTTGGTAAAATTAGTATTTCGTTTTTCAAATTTATAGGCCTTTGCGCCGGCGTGGAAAAGATGTAAGTATCTTGCAGTATGGCAGAAATTCAGACTATACTTGTATGTGGGGCCGGTACTATGGGATCGGGGATAGCTCAATTATCGGCAGTTTCGGGCTATCGAACCATCTTATTCGATCTTGACTCTGCAATATTAACTCGGGCAGAACAACAAATTAGTACGCAGCTTCAGAAGTTGGAAGAAAAGGGGGTTATTAGCAAGGAAACTAATAAGGCTGCTTCTGAGCGCATACAGTTTACTACTGATTTGAATTTGTGTAAAGCTGATTTAGCCATTGAAGCAATTATAGAGAATGTGACCATTAAAAAAGACTTGTTTCATAAACTCGCTGAATTAAATGGAAAAGAAACTATTTATGCATCCAATACATCATCCATTAGTATTAATAGCTTGGTAGAAGGCTTTATGTATCCCGCTCAATTTGCCGGTATGCATTTTTTTAATCCGGCACCCGTAATGAAACTGGTTGAAATTATACAGGGAGCACAAACTGATCCTAATATAATAGCCGTGTTAGTAGGGGTTGCCAAACAAATGAAAAAAATACCTGTACGATGTAGCGATGCACCCGGTTTTATTGTGAATAGAGTTGCTCGGCATTTTTATTTAGAAGCCATGTATATGGTAGAAAACAGGCACCTCAATATTGAACAGGCAGATGCTATTATGGAAGCCGCCGGTTTTAAAATGGGACCTTTTAAATTAATGGATCTGATAGGGCTCGATATTAACTATAGTGTAAGTAATATTGTTTGGGAGGCACTTCAAAAACCGAAGCGATTAACGCCATCTTCTTTGCAAAAAGAAAAAGTAGACGCTGGCGATTTGGGTAAAAAAACGAGGAAGGGGTTTTATAACTATTTATAAGTTAATGATTACTTCATTATCCCAATTACTTTTTACTGATAATGGTTTTGTAATCAATTGTACTACTTCCGGTTGTTTTTTCGATTTAAAATTACCGGTATCCCAAACCCCATTTTTATTGTTATCATATAAGATACGCATTTCATAAGTTCCTCCTCTGAAAAATTTTCTAAAGAGTTCACTGTTGTTCAATGGAATAGATTCTACGATCTTATCTGATTGTATGAATTGTAAAACCGGATTCTGATTTAGCTTTAAATTGGCAAATCGTAGCCGAATACTACCATACTCAATTTCTTTTCTAGTACTAAAGCGAATGGTATCTGTTTTTGGTAAGTTTACCCCCGCAGTGTCTGCAAATGCTTGTTTATCAAGTACTAGCCTAAAATTATTATTTTCACGCCATTCATATTTTACTCGTATCATATTCTTAATAGTATCCGTTTCGATACTATAGCCAATAATTTTTTTAAATGACGTGTCTTTAAGCTGGATACCTGAAGTATCAATTTTTTTCAATTTGCGATTAAAACTTATTTCGAGTGGAGTGAGTAAGTCTTGTACACCTGTTTCTAAGCTTGTATTATATTTTAATTTCTTATCGTCTTTATTGGAACTGGTATTTTGTTTTTCTACTTTTTTAACTGCTTCAAAGGCGTATAATGTATCTGAAACCTCAGACTTATTGACTGTTAATATTTGTGACCTAAACGCAAAAAGTTTTGTACTATCATCATATTTTTTCGTAAAATCATTTGGTAATACATATACATTGTAATTGCCTGGCGCTAAATTGTAGAATTTGAATTCGCCTTTACCGTTTAATCTGGTATAGTATCTGGCTTTTTCTTTTATAATGGCAGTATCGCTTAAGTTCCTATGAAGTAATACAATTAATGTACTATCAACTTTACCTTTTTCTGCTAATAGCACTTTGCCCCTATAGCTAAAATCATCTATTTTATTACCGGTTGAAAAAGTATACCTTAAATTTTTAGCTACATTCCCCTCATTCACATCTTTGATGGCATCTCCAAATAAAATGGAATAGGTAGTATTGGCATCCAAGGTATCTTTAAAAGTAACGGTTACGTTTCTAAGTTTATAGTCGAATCGAGGTGTACTTTTTATCGTTGGTGAAATAATAATATTTTCTTGTGCATTTTGTAGTGTAACAAATTCATCGAAAGTTAAGGTTACTTGTTTAGGGGAAACATTGATGGCAGAGTCTTTCGGGAACGCACTTATTAATACAGGCGCTAAGCTATCTCTTGCTCCGCCCGACGGGGGGACAATATTTGCGCAAGCAGTAAAAAGTTGTATCATTATCCAAAGGCCTAAAATAACATAACTCTGTTTCAACGTATTCATGCTACGAAATTAAACAGTTTTAGGCATCTTCACCGGTTTCTTCTTCATCTATAGGATGAAGTGCAATAGCTAATTCATTGGTTTTAACAAAACCACACCATTTACAATCTGGTTTACCACAACCGGTATAGAAATCGCGTTGTTGAATTTTTTGCCACACTGTTTTTATTTGTTCTGTTACCGTTTGAATGGAAGCTTCTGTAATCAGCATTTTTTCTTTTCGATATGTTTTATTTTTATCAGGCTCAATAAAGTCGAATTCGGCACTAATAGCTTTCCAATCTTTCTGCTCATATTTGTCTATCAATATCTTATAAAAAACAGCTTGCCGCCAGTAATCTCCCCCATGAGGTAATTTATCATTAGGCTCTCTTAATTTTTCTTTTGCTTTATCGGGGTCTCCGGTTTTATAATCAACTATATTAACCTCCTTCCCAACGAATTCTAACTTATCTAATTTACCTTTTAGGGGGATACCTTCTAACGTTATATTACGGATAGTTAACTCATTGCTTACAATTTTATTCCAACTAGATATATATTTATCATAGTAATTACTCAAAATCTCCTGCCCATATTCTATCCTCCTTGTGAATTGTTCTTGTGTGAAATTTTCTCTATGCCTATACATATACCAACTAAACCCCTCCAATAAAAAAGTTTTTTCTGGAAATTCATTAATGGCACGCATTTGCTTAAAAAACTTATCCAGCGCATGGTGTACTGCAGAACCGAATTCAGTTGCTTCGGATTTTCCGGAAGGAACACGTACAAGATTATTAAAATAAAACTGTAATGGGCATTTCAAATAGTTATTTAACGCAGTTACGTTCATTACAAATTTATCAAGTAGCTTATCAATAAAAGCTGCTTCTATCTTTTCAATTTCAGGGGCTAGTTCTTCTTCAAAGTGTAAGGCGCTATAGGAACTAATAGTTTCTGTAGGGAGTTCAATTTTTTTAATAGGTAATGGGTGTTGCTCTCTAATTTCTGCAATGAATTGGCTAGGCTCTTTTAGTTTACCTGCTTTATCAGATTGATACCAAGAGATAAATAAATATTTTTCTGCCCGAGTTATGGCAACATAAAATAATCGCCTGAGTTCTTCCTCTTCTGTTGTGGTATGAATAGTTGTAAATAAGGTATCTGGAATACTATAACCACTAACGGGTTTTCGTTTCTTTTCCCAATTAGAACTATTAGATCCGGCAATAAAAACATATTCGAACTCCAAACCTTTAGAGCCATGTGCTGTAAGCAGGTTGATAGCTTTATCGTTACCACTTGTTTGTACAATCGGAATGGCAATATTTTCTTGCTTCATCAGGTCAATAATTGCTACGAGTTTTTCCAAATCTAAAGAAGGGTTACGTTGTGTTTCTACCTTAATAAAATCAAATAAACAGTCTAATATCTGTAACAACCAATGTTTATCAGGATGCTGCATGATATATTTTAAAACTCCCGTTGTACGAATAATGGCTTCAAACAGTTGTTGTAGGGTAGCATTAGGAACCAAAGCAATTAAGGCTTCAAGAGATTCTGTAGCAGATCTTAATCCCTTTATTTCTGTTGTAAATAAATCTTTTGCCGGCGCATTTATTTTTTCATTAATTAACTCTCTCAAACTACACTTGTTGAATTGGAATTGCCTGTCTGCCCGCTCCGCGCTGAGTTTAGCTATTTCAATAGGTGGGATACCAAACCAACTAAAATGGAGTAGGGTAAACAGCATTTCATCTCCCCCAAAAGGAGTATCATGCTCTGCGGCTAGATATTCCAGCATTACAATCAATTGCTTGGCGAAGGGGATATGTAAAAGATTGAGATTTCTTTTGCTATAAACGGGTATTTGTTTGAGCTTGAAATATTGTGCTAGCTCTTCTCCGTATTTATTCTCTCGATATATGACCGCTATTCTCCCCGGAGAAATATTTTTTTCGAGTAACTCACCAACTGCTTCACAAATACCTATCATCTCTTGCTGAGGGTTTTCATATTCCAGAAACGAAGGCTCAATAATGAGATTTGTATAATTACTATTAGCCGCAGTTAGTTCTTTTGATAAATTATCGATGGCGTTTACCAAACGCTCTTTATTATTATCGATAAGTGTTTTAGCAATATCCAAGATAGGCTGTACAGATCTATAGTTTTTGGTAAGCACAACTGTTTGTATGGTTTGCTTGTATCTATTGGCAAAATCTACCATATTAGATACGTTGGCGCCTTGAAAACGATAAATACTTTGATCATCGTCGCCTACAACAAAAATATTTGGCTCATCCCAATAACTTATCAGTAGTTCCACTATCTTATTTTGTGTACCGCTGGTATCTTGGTATTCATCTACTAAAATATACTGAAATTGCTCTTGATATCTGCTGAGCAATAATGGTTGTTCCTGAAACACTTTAATGACCCAATTAATCATATCATCGAAATCGTAGAGATTTCTTTTACGCATTAATTCCTGGAAGCGATTGAACTCATTAACTGCTGCCCGCAGCTTTTCCATTTTTTCTTTTTCTTCAGCTATCTTATTCTCTTTCAGATCTCCTTTTTGATATCCTTTACCCGATTTCTTATAAATAAATTCATCTCGTGTGGGAATTTCGGCCAGGTATTTATCGATAGCTGTGTTGATTATATCCGGGGTCCAGCCTTCTCTTTTCATATTGGCAAATAAGTGTTGTAAGTTGCCAATCTCATAATATACATCTCCTCTATATCTTTTGAGCGGATGATTTTTGGGAAAAGAATCGATCAGTTGTGTAAAGAGCTCAATGCGTTGTAACTCAGAAATCGGATCGAGCGCTGTTTTTTCAAAAAGGGATAAGTTTTCCTGAATTACATCATTACAAAAAGCATGAAAAGTATAAATATTTACTCTGTAAGCATCAGCGCCAATAAAGTGTATGAGCCTTTTTCGCATAGCTATAACGCCGGCATCGGTATAAGTAAGACAAAGAATATTGTGCGGCTGAAAATCTGTTGCTTCTAATATTTTCGCGATTCTGGCACCTAATATTTGTGTTTTTCCGGTACCCGGGCCCGCAATAACCATTACAGGACCCTCAATATGGTCGACAGCTTTTTTTTGCTCCGTATTTAATAATGCATAGATCTGCTCAAATTGTTCTTTTTGTACCAATCTGTTTTTCATTCCTTAAAGATAATATGAACCATATTATACTAACGCTGTTATATTGGTAATAACATTATATGTCTAGCATTTATAGTCTTAAAACAGTTCAAGCTATACCGGTTTCATTGGAATTAGCATGGGATTTTTTTAGTAAACCTGATAATTTAAAAGAAATCACGCCCAATAATTTGGGTTTTGATATCATTAGTAAGCATCATGGAAAGGAAATGTATGCCGGACAAATAATTGAATACCGTGTTAAGCCAATTTTGGGCATTCCTCTATATTGGATGACAGAGATCACGCATGTGGTACCCAATCAATTTTTTGTAGATGAGCAACGCTTTGGCCCATATGCGCTATGGCATCATCAACACCACTTCAAAGCCATAGATGGTGGGGTGGAAATGACGGATATTGTACACTATAAATTACCGCTGTGGATATTGGGAGATATCGCCAATTCTTTATTTGTTCAAAATCAATTGAGAACTATTTTTGAATATCGCTATACAGCTGTAGAAGCCAAATTTGGTATTTTTACCGGAGCTTCAAAAACTATATCTTTCGCTTAAATAGCTACTTCAACTCCAATAAAGGGCTTACATTATTATTGATATCTACGGTAGCTACACAAATACGCTTGTCTTTACTATCCGGTATATTTGTTAGATCAATGGTTGCCGCCTTATTTGTGATAATGACTTGCACTAATTGTCCGTTTATAAACTTCACCTCTTTATCGGGTGGTAAAACAAATATCCCAAAACCTTTTATTTGTAATTTACCCGTGTACGTGAGCGCAATATTATTTCCGGATTTTTCGATGGTTGGTTGCTCAGGACTATCATTATTCAACCAAGGCATAGGAGGTACCAGTGCCGGATAGTAATAATAGTTGTTGCGTAAACTATCGTTCCAGCCATTTGGATTTTTTTCAAAAACCTTACTGTTAAAATAAACACTTCCTTGTGTTGTATTATAAGCACGTAACTCTTTTATTTGATTGGGTATCTCATTTTTATTTTTCCAAGCCTCATTGGTTCCCGCTCTATAGATACCCATACCGATATAAATATGCTTTCCATAACCATGTTCATTCCACCATTTTAGAAGTACATCATAATCAGCAAGTTTGTGGCCTCGTTCCCAGTATAATTGGGGTGTAACGTAATCAATCCAGCCCTTTTCTAACCATAATAAAATATCAGCATAGAGATCGTCATAGTTTGTTTGTCCGGCTTTGGTATCACTCCCCATTGGGTCTTGACTTTTATTTCTCCAAACACCAAAAGGGGATATGCCGAATTTTACACGCGGATTTGTTGTACGTATAGCACGTTGTAATTGCAGAATAATGCTATCGCAATTACTTCTTCTCCAATTATCTTTTGTGAGTCCGTTGCCAAATTGTTCAAATGTTTTTTGATCGGGAAATTCTTTGCCCGTGATTCTGTATGGGTAAAAATAATCGTCCATATGAATGGCGTCTACATCATAGCGGGCAACTAGATCTTTAACAATACGAACGGTATGCTCTCTAACTTCAGGTAAACCCGGATTAAAATATTTTGTGGTACCATAAACCACAAACCATTCGGGATGAATTTTAGTAAGATGGGTAGGAGCTATGGATGATTTTACAATATTAAAAACGGCACGGTATGGGTTAAGCCATGCATGAAATTCCATTCCTCTTTTATGTGTTTCTGCTATCATAAATTCAAGAGGATCATAATAAGGGTTGGGGGGAAGTCCTTGCTTGCCTGTTAAGTATTCACTCCAGGGCTCATACTGAGAGGGATAAAGTGCGTCACCTGCCGGTCGAACCTGTACCACAACAGCATTCATACCATTTTGTTGATGC
This sequence comes from Sediminibacterium sp., assembly GCA_017537025.1. Classification (GTDB taxonomy): domain Bacteria; phylum Bacteroidota; class Bacteroidia; order Chitinophagales; family Chitinophagaceae; genus Sediminibacterium. The sequence goes on along the minus strand of JAFWCB010000005.1, from coordinate 578,854 downwards.
ATATCGAGTAACCGTATAAATTCTGCCTTCTGGTCGGGAACAGATATGTTCTTCTTGCTAGGCCAATCAATATTTTCTACACTGGCAACCCATACACCCCTGAACTCGTAGTTTTTATTTGTTTGGGATAATAACTGCGTATACAAACCGATTGCTACAACAATTAGCAAAAAAAAATGCTTATTCATACAGTAAAGATAACTATTCTTGATTGGGCTCTCTTATTTTATCGAGTAGCTGGTTTAGTAAAACGGCTTCCTCATTCGATAAATTGTTCAGGATATTGTCTAATTGATGATTATGTACATCTAAGCGATCAAGCATTGTTAGCCCCTTTTTTGTTATCAGCACATCAACGAGTCGTTTATCTTCTAAGCATAATTTTTTTTCTACCAAACCTTTTTTCTGAAGTCGTTCTACCAGCCTACTGGTATCACTCATTTTATCCAATAATCTTTCTCTAATTAAGCAGGTGCTAAGGGGTTTTTTACTTCCTTTTAAAATTCGCAGAATATTGTATTGTTGGGGGGTTATATCTTCTTGTTGTAAAAATTTTTTTAACTGTTCAGTAAGCCAGTTGGCAGAGAAAATAATGTTTACCGTAGCTTTTTGGTATTCATTTCTGAACTGTTGTTGCTGAATGTCTTTTTCTATACCCACTATTAAGTTACTAGGTTATTAAATAATGGCGTTAATCTTCCCAAACAGAAAGCCCTTCGCTACAATTAGCGCAAATGTCGATATTTTTTCGACTGGTCATCAGTTCTTTTCGGAATTGTTGATAGTTATCATTATGCCATATTTCTTTAAATGATAGTGTTTTTAAATTACCTAATTGATGCATGGCATCCTTATCGAAGCAGCAGGGTACCACTAATCCATCCCAGGTTATCACATTGGCATGCCACAGCTTCCAACAATGATTACTAAGCCCGTTTTTAACTATTGTTTTTCCGGTACTATCTTTTTTATACCTACTATATTTGGAGATGCTAGGTATTAGTTGATTAGGATCATTTTCGTAGTCGTATACCTGCGCTGTTTTAAAGCGAACCTGATCCACGCCAATTTCTTTACCTAGTTTTTTTATAAGTTCAATTTGGTGTTCATTGGGTTTTACAACCAAAAACTGAAAAAAAACAAAAGGTTTTGAGCTATTTAGCTCTTTTTTCCATTTAACGATATTTCTTGCTCCTTGCAGTACTTTATCAAGTTTTCCGCCTACTCGGTATTGTTCGTATACATCTTGCGTAGTACCGTCTATAGATATGATAAGCCTATCCAACCCACTTTCTACCGTTTTTTTGGCTTTTTCTTCTGTAAGGTAATGTGCGTTGGTAGAGGTGGCGGTGTAAATACCTTTTTTATGCGCATAAGCCACCATATCCAAAAAATCGGGATTGAGATAGGGCTCACCTTGGAAGTAGAATATTAAATACAGTATTTCTTTATGAATATCATCGATAGTTTGCTCAAAGAAGTTTTTCTGAAGCATACCTGTTGGGCGGGTAAATGCCCTTAAACCGCTTGGGCATTCAGGGCAACGAAGATTACAGGAAGTGGTTGGCTCAAAGGAAATGGAAATCGGGTAGCCCCATTGAATGGGTTTGCCCGTAATTCTGGATAACCAATAGCTCATATATACTTTCGTTCCGTTCCAAAAGCGTCGGAAGCTCAGTTTAGACAATAAATTGAAGGTATCATTTAGGTTGAAATAGGTCACATGGTAAAATTAATAGTTTCTGGGCGGGAAAATCGTCTCATTTTGGGTAATCCTTTAACAATTTCTTATTAAACCATTGACAAAATATTGGGTCAATTATATAGATTTTTGCATAGGCAACGTTAGGATATGAAAAGGTATCTAATTTGGAAAGCCTTAACAAACCAAAAATCGTTTTGGCACGTATTTTGAAATATTGAAGATATAAATAGAAATTAAACTTTTTCTCATAAGCAGTTAGTTTTGGTTGCGGCCTCGATTTCCATCGGGGCCAATTTTTTTATCCCTGATAAGGCTTAGCAGTAAACCTAAGAAACAACCTCCCAAATCGGCCATAATATCTTTTAACTCAAAAGATCGCCCTACAATAAATTTTTCTTGAACAAATTCAATAGCTATTCCATACGCACTTAAAAAAATCAAACTAATAATAAGCGTAAAAAATTTCGATTGAATGATCGTGCTTAAAAAATGCGTAAAAAGATAAAAAAGCAAGAAAAAAATCGAGATATGAACCAGTTTATCAAAGTGGGGAATCGTTATCCAATCAAAACGTTGTAAGCTTGTTTTCGGTAATGTAAATAAATATACTGTAATACTAAAGAAAAGGATGAAGCTAAAAAATGCGCCTACTGGTTTGTTGAAAAAAGATTTTATGATGTCCATTTCTCTAAAACTTTTCTCAACTGCTCAATTGTAAAAGGTTTTGTAACCATATCTTTCATTCCGGCTTCTAAACATTCTGCTTCGGCTTCTTTTACCGCGTTGGCAGTCATAGCAATAATAATTGGCGGTTTCGATATAGTAGATTTTAATATCGTGGCAGAGGCTTCTAGCCCATCCATTTCTGGCATATGGATATCCATAAATATTAAATCATAATTGTTCTTGGAAGCCATTTCTACAGCTTCCTTGCCATTATTAGCAATCTCTATTCCATAACCAATTTTTCGAAACATTTTAGTAGCTAATAACTGGTTCATGCCATTATCTTCTGCAACAAGCATTTTTAATGGTTTATGTTGTGTTGCTGTTTCTGTTACATATACTGTATTTGCTGTTTTGGCATGTACCTTCTTAACTAAGTTAATTTGAACGGGAATAATGAATCGGAAAGAAGATCCTTTACCGGGGGTACTTTCTACCCAAATCCTTCCGCCCATTTCTTCAATTATTTTCCTACAAATAGAGAGGCCTAAACCGGTACCACTGTGCTTCCTTGTGGCTGAGCTATCTATTTGTGTAAAAGGTACAAATAGCATTCGAATATGTTCTTCACTAATACCGATACCGGTATCGGTGATAGAAAAAAACAGCTCTTGTAAACTTTCGTCGATAATATTACTGTTAACAGAAACGGTAATTTTTCCTTTCTCGGTAAACTTAATAGCATTTCCAATTAAGTTTATTAATACCTGCTTGATTCTTGATTCATCTGCAATAATTTCTGCCTCTACTTGTGAGTCGATAGCGGTTGATATCTGAATCTCTTTTTGTAGTGCCGCAATGCGTGGCGAACTTATAGCAATTACATTTTTAATGATTGCCTGTAGATTGCAAGGACCTTCTAATAATTCTAATTTATCGGCCTCTATTTTAGAAATATCTAACACATCATTTACTATTTCTAACAAATGTGTACTGCTGGATCTTAGTGAGTGCATTAATTCGTCTTGTTCTTCATTTAATGTAGTATGCTGGAGTAGATCGATGGTGCCAATGATTCCATTGAGTGGGGTTCTGATTTCGTGACTCATATTGGCCAGAAACCTTGATTTTGCTTTAGTGGCTTCTTCAGCTTGTTTCTTGGTCTCAGATAAATATTCTCTTGACTCCTCTAAGTCGACTGACTTTTTAATTAAATTATCCCGTTCAATATTATAGGTGCGCTTATGTAAGCTAACGGCAACCCCAATAATACCGGTATGGAGTAAAATAGTAACTAATAAATCTGTTTTACGCGTGATACTATCAGGATAAGGAATAATCCATTCCGGGTGTTTATATTCAATATAGCATAGGCCAAGGATCAGAAGGATGGTCAATGCAATTAATGGTGAATGGTAGTTTTTAGGTAGAATCAGCATTGCCGATACCATTATAAAAATAAAACCACTTGTTGTAGGTCCTTCGATACCCCCATTTGAGAACCATATAGGCACGAAAAATAAAAGACAAAGAAAGATATAAATGGGGCCAATAGGCTTGAATTTATCCCGATAACGGGATAAATAGAAAAAATAGAACGAGATGATAACAAGGGAAAAAATAAGAGAATTTAAGAGGATGTTTCTACCCAGTATTAGATTACTTATAAAACTGATGGTCATGGCAATGAACACCAGAAAAGTAACGAGGTTGAAAATCTTATTTTCCAGTGAGATAACAGGTTTCTTCAGACCCAATATTTTCTTAAGCTTATTATCGCGCATGTAGAAAAAGAAGTTATGATAAAGATAGTTTATCCTACTTTACCTGCTACATACATTTCTGAAAGGGTTGGGGAAGGGCTGCCACCTTCTTTTTCTAAAGTAATGGCAAACATGGAGGCTTTTGGTATATTCTTCATTTTGCATAAACCAGCACAATCGCTGATTACGCCGGCATCTACCGGTTTGCCATCTACGATGGCCCAAAGTTGGTATTGCTTACCTTTTGTGGGCTGAGGTAATTTATTAGGGAGAATATATACGTCTCTAGATTTGGTATCCCAAAAAACGGTGGCAAAACTATTCTCCTTACCTGCAATACCGGGCATAGCCACTTTAAGCATAGCAGGGTCGGTCATCATTTGCATGCTATTATACAAATCGAGCGACTTGGTTTGCATAATTTGATTGTTTGCCTGAAGGGTATTTTTTTCAAGTACCAAGGCTTCGTATTGACTGGTAGTTTCTTTAAAACGGGAATAGAAATACACGTTCAAGCCAGAGCTAACCATTAATAGAATTACTGCCGCGGCGGCTACCCAGCGAAAATTGAAAGATATTATTTTGGTTTCTTTGGTTTCAATATCCGATCTAAATTCAGTAGATAATTGTTCGAAAATGGCTGTTTTAACGGCAGCCTGAGGAGTTGTAGCATTGGCTAAAGAGAAAGCCTCTAGAGAAGCTTCTGCCTCATCGATGGCTGCTTTAATTTCGGGGTACTGGGCAGCCAACTGCATCAGTTCCGAAACCTCCTGCTCATCAGCTATACCCATAATATAGCTCTCGATGACTCCACTTTGTATGTATAATTGTACATCCACTATTTTTCTTTCAACTGTTTACTTAATTGTTGTAAGGCGCTACGCATCCTTGTTTTAACGGTTCCTAAAGGTATTTGGAGTATGCCAGCTATTTCATCTTGTGTATAGCCTTGAAAATAAGAAAGCTCAACCAGTACCCTCCAATCTTCTTTTAACTGAGCCACTATTTTACGTAAACCAATAGTATCTGTTTTCGTTTCTACCGATCCGGCACTTTCGTACACATTTTCGGTCAGCTCTCTATTGGCTCTACTATTTTGAAATCCCTTGCTTCTAATTGTATCTATAGAAGCATTTCTGGCAATATTCAGCATCCAAGTAAATAATCTCCCTTTCTTTGCGTCATAGCTGTCTATCTGTCGCCAAATTTTAACAAATACTTCTTGCAATACATCATTGGCCAATTCCGTATCACTCACAATTCCCACGATAGTACTATACAAAGCACCGGCATAATTATCATAAAGATAGCTATACACTTGCTGGCTCCGTTGTTTGAGCAAGGACACCAGCTCCGATTCACTGTATTTTTGTACGGCTTCCAAAAAAGCTATTTGGCTCAGGAATTAAGTTGACAATATATTTACGATAATACGAAACATTTGGTTTTACCCTACTAATGCTACATAAGCATCTTTGGTTAGAAGATCAGATACGGTAGCGGGATCGCTAACTGTTATCTTGATCATCCAGCCATCTCCATAAGGGTCTGTATTAACCAGTTCAGGTTGTTTTTCCAATAAAGGGTTTACTTCATTGATGGTACCTGCTACCGGTAAAAACAAATCACTCACTGTTTTTACAGCTTCAACCGTACCAAAAACTTCCTCGGCAGAAAGGGCTTTGCCAACGGTATTAATATCTACATAAACGATATCACCCAGTTCATGCTGTGCAAAATCGGTTATACCAATAGTGGCTGTATTACCATCCAGCTGTATCCATTCATGATCTTTTGTGTAGCGAAGTGTTTCTGGAAAATTCATCTGAGTTTATTTTGATAATGCAAATATTCAATAAAAAACAATTCAGAAACCTAGTTGCTCAAAATAAAGCAATACATGGTCCTTAATAAAATTCTCCTGCTCTGGTAAAACCATATCTGGCAAGGGTTTTAACTGTTTAAAGTGAGGCCACCCTTCTTCATCTTTTCCCTCCATACCATAATAACCGCTGGGTGCCAGTACCGTGCACATGGCCACATGCATTAGATCTTGCTTCTGTTCTTTAGAAATTTTTTGATGCATAAAGCCTGTTTCCTGCATACCTATTAGGAATAAAACAGCTTCCAAATCGGGTTTTTTGCCAAATCGTTCTGTCAGTTTAGCTTCTAAACTCCACCAACGTTGTTGTATATCATCTGTTACAAACATGGGGCAAAGGTAACAGGCATGCGGTATATTTGCAGCAAAATCGGAGTATGTTAACGGTGAATTTATTGCGTACGGCCCCAGATCTGGTAAAGGCAAAGCTTTTAAAAAAGCATTTTAAACAGGTTGAATTAGTAGATATCATTATATCATTAGATGATAATCGTAAAAAATTACAGGTAAGTTTTGATGAAACTCAAGCTAAAGTAAATGCTGCATCTAAAGAAATCGGCATGCTTATGGGGAAGGGGGAGAAGGCAGAAGCAGAAGGGTTGAAGCTAAAAGTAGCTAGCTGGAAGCAGGAATTAGAACCATTGAAAGAAGAAATGGCGGCAGCAGAAACGGCACTATATAATGCTTTGGTACAATTGCCAAACTTACCCGCAGATGTTGTACCGGAAGGTAAAACACCCGAAGAAAATGAAGTGGTTCGCTCCGGCGGTACGATGCCTCAACTACCCGCTAATGCCGCTCCACATTGGGATTTAACGAAGCAATATAAATTGATAGATTTTGAATTAGGCAATAAAATTACCGGAAGTGGCTTTCCTGTTTACATAGGCAAGGGGGCAAAATTGCAACGTTCTTTAATTCAATATTTCTTAGACTTTAATACGGCGGCCGGTTACACCGAATATTTACCGCCTTATATGGTAAATAGTGCTTCTGCCTTTGGAACCGGACAATTACCCGATAAAGAGGGACAAATGTATCATGCTACTGAAGATGATTTGTATCTGATACCAACAGCAGAAGTGCCGGTTACCAATGTTTACAGGGATGTAATTTTAAAGGAAGAAGATTTTCCGATTAAGATGACGGCCTATTCTCCCTGTTTTAGAAGAGAAGCGGGTAGTTACGGTAAAGATGTGCGCGGATTAAACAGATTACATCAATTCGAAAAAGTTGAGATCATTCAAATTGTACATCCGGATAAGAGTTATGAAGTGTTGGATGAAATGGTAGCGCATGTAGAGAAATTATTGATCAGCTTGGCTTTGCCTTATCGGATTCTTCGTTTATGCGGGGGTGATATGGGTTTTGCCAGTGCTATTACCTATGATTTTGAAGTATATAGCGCTGCGCAAGAACGTTGGTTAGAAGTAAGTAGTGTATCTAATTTTGAAAGCTTTCAAACTACCCGACTTAAATGTCGCTTTAAAGGGACTGATGGAAAAACACAATTAGCCCATTCTTTGAACGGCAGTTCATTAGCATTACCACGTATTATGGCTTGTTTATTAGAGAATAACCAAACAGAAACGGGGATACGATTACCGGAGGTGTTGCATGCCTATTTTGGAGCCAATAGTATATAATTTTCTCTTAGCGCCTTTGCGTTGAAATATTAAACGCGAAGTCGCCAAGGTGCTAAGTAGGTATCTCAATCTTAAACGTTGTTCCCTTTCCTTGCTCACTCTCCACAGTTAGCTTGCCACCATGCACTTTCGTAACAATATCATATGCCAAACTCAACCCCAACCCCGTTCCTTGTCCTGTTGGTTTGGTAGTGAAGAAGGGCTGGAAGATTTTTTCTTTGATCTCACTCGGTATCCCCGTGCCGTTGTCGGATACTGTGATTTCAATTTTATTCCCCAAGTTTTTGGTGCTTACAGTAACTGTTGGGCTATAAGGTGTAAGCTGTAAGCCGGAAGGAATACCTTTTTCCTCACTACCTATTGCTTCAACCTTATGGCTTATAGCCTCTTCCCTCCCCCTTTCGCCTACGGCGAAAAACGCATTATTAATCAAATTCAACACCACCCTTCCCATATCCTGAGGTACAATATTCACTTTTGGTATTGTTTCATCAAACTCGGTTTTAAATTCTGCATTAAAGTTCTTGTCTTTTGCTCTTAGTCCATGGTAAGCCAGTCGTAAATACTCATCACACAAAGCATTGATATCGGTGGGTTCTTTTTGTCCGGAAGAGGTTCTAGAATGTTGCAGCATGCCCTTCACAATTGCCGCTGCTCTTTGTCCATGATGATTGATTTTTTCAGAGTTGGATTGAAGGTCTTTTAGAATGTCTTGCTGATCAGCTGTCACCCCGAGCTTGTCGAGGGGTCCCAGCTCTTGTAACAATTCATTATTTAGCTCCGAGAAATTATTCACAAAATTTAATGGGTTCTGTATCTCATGCGCAATACCAGCAGTAAGCTCTCCCAGGCTAGCCATCTTCTCGGATTGGATCAGTTGGGTTTGAGTGGATTTTAAATCGGTTAAGCTTTTTTGTAATTCAGCGGTGCGTTCATTTACTTGTATTTCTAATTGCTTTTGTTGTTGTGCTGAAAGCCGAACTATTTCATTGGCATTAGCCACCACTTCCTGGTTTATTTCACGGAAACGAAACGCCAAATAAAAGAAAAGAGAAATAGGAAAAGATAGTGTAACACCAGATCCAACTAGTAATGAAAAATTAGAATTAATATCTACTTTTATTATGCGAATGATTACATTGAATAAAATTGAAAAAACGATAACTGATATTAAGCCTGCTATCACAAACCATTGAGCCCCTTTAATAAATTTGATTCGCTTGGCTACTTGATAGCTTATTAGAATTAAAGCGTAAAATATAATGGCAATTAATAAATTATTTTTATCAATAAATATTTGAATCCCACTTCCTAAGATTATTAACCCTAAAAGAATTCGGATAATCTTAGTGAACTGTGCACCAATTAACTTGAAAATTGTTATTACTAAAACCAATACATATAACCAATAAACCGACCTAAAAATATATTCATATAGGATGGAGTCATTAAATGTAATTTCTTTCATGTTAATGACATATATCAAATAGATAGCTATACAGAGTAGGGAGTTGGAAAATGTGATGTAGAAGAGGTTGGGGTTTCTTTTATTTACAAAATATAAAATCCCGAATAGAATACTAAAAATAGCGAGACCAGTAATCCATAAATGATAGAAAAAAGCAATCTTATCCAGCAAAACATTTATAAAAACTGTATAATTAGTATTTACAAATCTTATTGTATTTGCTTTAGATGAATTTAAGTCTTGTTGATAGGCATAGACTGGAAATCCATATTTTTTATCTTTAATATGAACTAGTAAACAGTTTTGTTTAGTGACTGACAGGTTATTTATTGTTTTATAATCATACTGTTTTGCCGCATAATTTAGACCTTGATTGTGAATTAGCTGTCCATTAATAAAAACAGAGGCTGCGCCAAAATAAATAAACCGCATAAATAAGGGCTCATTCGCTATGGTACTATCAACCGTAAAATAATAGCGTAGCCATCCATCAATCTCTCCTTTTTCATTGGCAATAGAAGCATCTAGTTTTAACGGATCAATTTTTTTCCAAGTACTTGCTCCTTGCGCTTTATACTCCCATTCTCCCTTTAGGAAAAGCATTAGCTCTCCATTCTTCGTAAAATCTTTTTGTGTGAAATGAGTTATAGGCTGTGCCATTCCTAAAAAAGGAAGCAATACTAGTAGGAGTATTTTTAAGCCTAGTTTCATTTTTTAATTATCTACTATTCTATTTAAATATTTTTTATTGCAATTTTCTTCGTGTCTTCGTGCCTTTGTGGTCATTTTAACCACGAAGACACAAAGACACTATGCTTCAACCTTTCACCTTCAACCTTTATTTTATAAACCTTTCAAAAAACTCTACGGTCCTCAACATTTGATCTATTCGCTGGCGATTATTTCCGCTTCGGGTGATTTCGTGCGTAGCTCCGGGGTGGCGCACATATTCTACCGTTCTACCTAAAATCTTTAAACTTCTATAAAAGGTTTCGCCTTGAATAACACCGGTTCTTAAATCGTTTTCTCCATGGAAAATTATAAGTGGCGTATGCACATTAGCTACATAATTAATAGGTGATTCGCGCTCAATAACAGCTCTTGCCTTCTCCTCCCAGGGGTAGCCACCGAAATAATTAGGTACCAATCGCCAGGCATTTCCTTCTCCCAAAAAGGTACCTAAATCGTACACACCTCTTTGGGTACAGGCTGCTTTAAAACGTTGATCATGACCTACAATCCAGGCTACTAAATAGCCGGCATAAGATCCGCCGGTAACAGCCAATTTACTTGTGTCTATAAAACCATCTTTTGCGGCGAGATCCAAGTATGTGAGCACATCCGATGTTGGTCCGGCACCCCAATCATTTATATTGGCACGTAAAAATTCAGTACCATAACCTCCTGATCCACGAGGATTACCATATACTACTACATAACCACGTGCAGCATAATACTGGAACTCGTGCCACATAGAGCTTTCTCCGGGGCCCCACATAGCGGTAGGCCCGCCATGAATATCAAGTATGGTAGGATATTTTTTTCCGGGTTCATAATTAGCCGGTTTCATTACCCAGTATTCTACTGTTAATCCTTTTTCATTTACAAAAGATTTTTTCTCAGGAAAACTAAGCTTTTTGTTGGCGAGCCAACCGGTATTGAAGTTACTGATACGCTTTGCATTTTTACCATTGGCATCACTCAAATACAACTCAAAAGGATTGGCCACTTCTGTTTTTACAAACAATATTTTGTTACCTACAATATCATAACTGCTGATCCCGGCAGCGGGTTCTGTTAACGCTTCTACTTGTTTGGTTTTTATATCAACTCTGTAAATAGGCGCACCACCATTGCTTTGTGCTGTGAAATAAATATACTGTTCATTAGCACTCCAATTAAAGCCACTCTTATTTCTGTCGAATGGCAGAACGGTTTTATCTTTTTCTGAACCGTTGATAGGCATAATAGCCAGCGCCGGTACATCTACGAAACTGGTTGTGCCAAACTGAAAAGCTAACCATTTGCCCGATGGAGAAATTTTAGGGCTATTGAAGGTTCTTCCTTTTTCTCCCAGTAGTTGCTTCCAATTACTGCCATCTGTATTAACCAAATAAATACATGATTCTAAAGCCCTATCCGGGTGTTGGGTATCGTCCGTATTTCCGGTAAAAATAATTTGCTTGCCGTCGGGTGTAAAATCGGCTCCATTAAAACGGTAAAAGCCTTTTGTAAGGGCTTTGGGAGTGGCTCCCGGCGTTGCACTAACAATGTAAATATGGTTGAAATTAATGTCGGGAGAGGTGGTGGCTTCTTCCTGAAAATTAAGTTTATTAATTACTTTGGCTTTACGATCGGTTGCATTTACATCTAAGTAGGCCCTTATTTCTTCAATAGTACCATCCGGGTTGGGGGTGGCTGCAGATGGTAATAAAAACTCATTTTTGGAAAATCCGGGTTTCTCCAAAGGCCATTTGGGCACCTCTTTATTCGGGTTTAATTCGGTGTCTTTTAGCAGATCTTTTAGAGAAACACTGGCACTGAAGAGAATTTGTTTCCCATCGGGGCTCCATTTTGGAGCGGAAGCGCCATATTTGAAATTCGTAATCTGGGTGGGTTCACCACCTTCCAAGGATAGAATGAAAATTTGGGGCTTATTATTTACAGCACGAACGAATGCTATTTGTTTCCCATCGGGGCTCCAGCTGGGTTGGGAAGCCGATTCCTTGCCGGTAAGGGCGCGAGGGGGAGCAGATCCATCCGTTGGTGCCAGAAAGAGCTGGGCACTGTACTTATATTCCCATTTAGCTTCTTCAGGTTCTATATTGGTTACCAAAAAAACGGCTTTGCTTCCATCATTACTAATATTTACGCTACTGGGTTGCTTTATTTTCAACATATCAGTAACTTTAATTAACTCGGTTGCTGTTTGTGCTATTACAAACAGTGGTGCCACAAAAACAAGGAATAAAAATTTCTTCATTCGAAATAATTTAGAAGGTTAATGTACAAAGAATTCGGCTTCGCAAAACAAGCTTACTGTATTTTTGTAAAATAAGTAATAGTATGAGTGAATTAGTAAATGAGTTTAATAGTTACCGCGAACGAATGAATGAAGTTATTTTAAGTAAGAATAACTTGGTGATGAAACGCTTGTGGAATTTGGATACGAATACCTACGAAGATGGTGCACTAGATAAAAAGACAAAAGAAATGCTCGGTTTGGTAGCCAGTATGGTATTACGTTGTGATGATTGTATTAAGTATCATTTAGGTAAAAGTTATGAACTAGGAGTAACAACAGAAGAAATGTATGAAATTTTTGCCGTTGCTAATATTGTAGGTGGAACTATAGTGATACCACATACACGAAGAGCAGCAGAGTATTGGGAGGAATTGAATAAGTAATCTTCAATTATTAATCTTCAATCTGCAATAGAAATACCAGATTCCAGATTGAAGATTTAAAATTAGCGTATGCAAACTACAAATACAGCCCCTACCTTAACCGCAAAGGATTTTGCAACCGATCAGGAAGTACGTTGGTGCCCCGGTTGTGGTGATTATTCCATTTTAGCGCAGGTACAAAAGATTATGCCGGGCATTGGGGTGCCCAAAGAAAATATTGTAATCATTAGTGGTATTGGTTGCAGTAGCCGATTTCCTTATTATATGAATACTTATGGTATGCATAGTATTCATGGGCGAGCCACGGCAGTGGCGAGTGGTTTAAAAGCTACTCGTCCGGAGTTGAGTGTTTGGATCGTTACCGGTGATGGTGATGGATTGAGTATCGGTGGAAATCATACCATGCATATGCTGAGGCGAAATTTTGATGTTAACCTCTTAGTTTTTAATAATCAGATTTATGGTTTAACAAAGGGACAGTATTCTCCCACATCTGAAATAAATAAAGTTACCAAGAGTACACCTGTGGGCAGTATCGATCACCCATTCAACCCGTTAGCACTAGCTATGGGAGCTGATGCAACCTTTATTGCACGCTCTATGGATAGAGACCCTAAACATCTACAAACAATGCTTACACGATCATATCAACATAAAGGAGCTTCTTTTCTAGAGATATATCAAAACTGCAATATTTTTAACGATGGCGCTTTTGAAATTTTTACCGAAAAATCGACAAAGATGGAGGAGGCGTTATTTCTGGAACAAGGTAAGCCACTCTTATTTGGTGCCAATCAACAAAAAGGTATTAAGCTAGATGGGTTAAAACCTGTTGTGGTTGAAATCGGTAAGGATATAAGTGCAGATGATTGCTGGATACATGATGAAAAGGATTTTTACAAAGCACAAACCTTGGTACGCATGTTCGATGACCCAAATAAAGGTGGGGAACATTTCCCTCGCCCCTTTGGTGTTTTTTATGAAACGGAAAGAGCATGCTATGAAGATGTTATGACCATGCAAATCGAAGAAGCTATAGCCACGAAAGGTAAAGGCAACTTAGATAAATTATTGCGGGGCAGAGAGGTATGGGAGATCCTTTCATAATTTAACCAATCCTGCTCTTATGGCAAATAGTACTAACCCGGTTCTGCTTGTCACTTGTAACTTTTCAAATAAAGTATCTCTGTAGTCGTCGATTGTACGAGGACTTAAATACATATCTGCTGCAATCTCTTTCAGGGATTTATCGCTACAGGTGCGTCGTAGAAAATCTTTCTCTTTTTCTTTCAATCCCATTAGTATAATACTATCATCTAATGGCTCTGCCAGCTGATTGCGAATATTCCCAACTAGGTTTTGATACACTAACTGATTAAAATACATACCTTTTTTTGATAGTGTATCTAATGCTGTCTTTAATTCTTTAGGATCACTTCCCTTAGTAATATAACCTCTTGCGCCATATTGTAGCATTCTTATTACAGAACGTTCATCCTCCAGCATAGATAATACCAACACTTTTATGGAAGGATAATTTTTTTTAATCCATTCTGCAGTTTCATATCCATTCATATAGGGCATAGATATATCCAGCAATACAATATCCGGTAACTCATTTTCTTTCAACTTTTGAATAAATTCAATTCCATTACCAGCTTCAAATACAACGCGGTACCCTTCATAGGAGTTGATAACCACTGCTAAACCATTTCTCAACAGTAAATGGTCGTCTACTAGAGCAATTTTTTTCATACATCTTATCAACTATTGGGGGTAGGTGTGAATAATGTACAAAGAAAATGTTGCGACAAACATAAAAGTCTGCTGCATACACCTGTTTTTTTACCGTTAAAAAACGATTAAAATTAAGGTGTTTCCCGAGTAATTTAAATATTTTTCAGTATGTATTTTCGTTTTGTCAAAGAGCTAGAAGCTCTATTAATCACCAGGGGTTACAAACAATAAAGGCGGCACAAGGCCGCCTTTAATTTTATCTCATACTACAGCTAAAGTACTTTCTCAGCCGACCTAAATATCTTTTTCTTCTTCCACTCATACCAAGGTTTTGGTGCTGTTTTCTTCAATATGGTATCTATCGTACGCATGCCAAACAAATTCCACATACCATGCAGTTTACCGCTAGCCGAGGATTGCAATGCACGTAAACTCATCGCGAAACCACTATCGATATATTCCATGTGATGCCAATAACCTGCAGGCATAAATAATGTATCGCCCGGCTCTAAAATAACCTCGTATCCATTAGCTTTTTTTAAAGCAGGAAACGCATTATAATCAGGCTTTCCATTACCCTCGTTGTAATTACTAAAATCAACCAAACTCAATACTTCAAAGGGTTTTCTGTATAGCCGGTCTTTTTCTTCATAAGGAAATAATAGCACTCTTTTTTTGCCTGCAAATTGAGTATGCAGTATATGACTCATATCAATATCGAAGTGCATATGTGTAATACTGCCCTCGCCGCCAACAAATAGCATCGGATATTTTTTCACAAACCCTTTCATCAAATTATCGGGCCAAATAAAATCCTGAATGAGCTCTGGTGCATGATCAAAAATATTGAATAGAAAAATTCGCCAGCCGGCCGGGCCGGCACTTATCATGTCGATATATTCTCCAAAAGTTTTATAATCGTCTGCCGTATTAATAGGTGTGTAAGCATCACTTTTCACGTTATTATATAAAGCTACCCGCTGCTCCCCTACGATGGATTTGAAATAATCCCAATTCCATTTTTGATAGGCAGGCCAGCTTTTTGCCAAGTCTTTTATAACTACCGGCTTTTTGAGCTCATAATAGTTCTTCCTGAATATCTCCCCCTCTAGTATGTTATAAGTATCTACCGGCCTTAGATTCATCACCAAAAATTTTTAGCAAAGGTAATATGAAGAAATTGTTACCAAGAGATAAAATGATAAACGCGATAAATTTTACATAACTCTTTGCATATCACGCTATTTGGTAAATTTGCACATGCTCTTACAAGTTCATCCCGAAAACCCTAACCCCAGGCATATTGGTATTATTACTGATTGTTTAAGGAGTGGGGGGATTATTATTTATCCTACAGATACTATTTATGGGCTGGGCTGCGACATATTTCAGCATAAAGCACTAGAAAAAATTGCTCAAATAAAAAAAGTAGATCCTTCTAAAGCACAGTTAAGTTTTATTTGTAACGATTTGAGCGACTTAAGTAAGTACACAAAGAGCATAAACACGCCGCTATATCGATTGCTGAAGAGTTACTTGCCTGGGCCATATACCTTTATTTTACCCGCCAGCAAAGAGGTACCAAAGATTTTACAGAGCAGAAAAAATACTATCGGCTTAAGAATCCCGGATAATATCATTGCAAGAACTATAGTAACTAAACTGGAACATCCTATTTTATCTGCCTCTTTACCGGGAGATATGGTGGAAGAATATACCGACCCTGAAATTATGCATGAAAATTTCGAGAACCTTGTAGATATCGTGGTAGATGGAGGTAATGGAGGTATGATCCCATCTACCGTTATCGATTGTACTGCCGAACCCTATACACTTATTAGGAAAGGTGCTGGAGAATGGGATCAGTCTGATTAGAATGGCATACTTATTTGCCGAGGAATAATATTAAAACTTTTTCGGTGATGAATACATAATCCATTTTTTTCAATGGCCATGCGATGCTCTAAAGTACCATACCCTTTATTCGATTTCCATCCGTATTGTGGAAACTGAGTATGAATCGTATCCATATATATATCTCTGTAAGTTTTCGCTAATATACTTGCGGCAGCGATAGAAGCATATTTTCCATCGCCCTTTATAATACAGTTATGTGCAATACCGGGATAGCTGGTAAACCTATTTCCATCGATCAGTAAAAAATCCGGTTTTATTTTTAATTGCTCGATAGCCATGTGCATGGCTTTAAAACTAGCTTTTAAAATATTAATCTGATCAATTTCTCCGGCATCTACACTGGCTACCGACCATGCCAAAGCCTGCGTTTCAATCACTTCTTTTAAAACCATCCTATGTTTAGCACTTACCTGTTTGCTATCGTTTAATAAATCGTGTTTGAAATCGGGACTTAAAATAACTGCTGCAGCAAAAACCGGTCCGGCATAGCAACCTCTTCCGGCTTCATCACAGCCGGCCTCTAATCTTCCTTTTTGCAAGTAAGCAGGTAACATAAGTGTAAAATTCCGTTTTTTAAACCAATTAACCCTTACCCATGTTTACATTTGCACTATGAAAAGGGAACAGCATTTTTCGAATAAACAAATCGCTATTTGGCTTTTGATCGGAGTGGGTATGACAGTCATACAAATTGCTTTGGGGGGTATCACTCGCCTTACCGGTAGCGGATTATCCATAACAGAATGGAATGTGATTACAGGAACGCTGCCCCCAATGAATGAAGCGGCTTGGCTAGAGGAGTTTAATAAGTATAAACAAACGCCTCAATTCGCGCTGCTAAATTTCGATTTTACACTAGCTAATTTTAAGTTTATATTTTTTTGGGAATGGTTTCATCGGCTGTGGGCAAGACTAATAGGGCTAGTTTTTGTTACTGGCTTTGTTTACTTCATAGCTACACGAAAGTTTAAGCCAACCATGATTCGGCCACTCCTAATACTTTTTTTATTGGGTGGATTACAAGGTGCTGTAGGTTGGATCATGGTTAAAAGTGGATTAACAGGTGACGCTGTTTATGTTAAGCCTACTCGCTTAGCCATGCATTTTATTTTGGCACTAGGTTTATTATCATATACTTTTTGGTTTGCACTTGATCTGTTAATTGACCCATCAAATCGAATCGTCCATAAAAAATGGCAGAACACAAATACCATACTGCTGTTATTGTTATCACTTCAACTTATTTATGGGGCATTAATGGCGGGACATAAAGCTGCAAATGTTGCGGCAACCTGGCCAACAATTAATGGAGATTGGTTACCGGCAAGCTTATTTAAGGATCAACCTTTACTATTAAACTTTATTGATAACACTATATTAATTCACTTTATTCATCGTGGATTAGCCTATCTCATTCTGGCAATCGTAATATACTGGTCGGTGCAGCTATTCCGCTTTAATGGTACTCTTTTGTTTAATAAGCTTCGCAAGTGGCCACTGATCATAACGGGCGTACAAGTATTGCTTGGCATTATAACAGTGCTTAGTAGTGTTGGTATTAAAGCAGGTAACTGGGGCACATTCGAATGGATGGCTCAACTACACCAACTTACGGGTATGTTGTTATTATTATCATTGGTGCTGATGCGCTATCTGATAAAAAGAGTATGAAAAAATATGTAGTTGGTTTTTGGTATTCATTACCCATTCAACTATTCCTGCTTCATTTCAGGAGGTACCAGATATTCTTGGTTGTGTGGTATATACTTTTTGCTACCGTGGCCGGCGTATTTATGAAAACTTTTGGTGCCGATTCTCTTTTTTTGGCGCCTGAATATTTTGGAGAAGTATCTGCCGGAAGTACCGCAATTGTTGGGTTTACAACAGGTGTATTTATCATGAGCTGGAATATCACCACATTTATTTTACATAGTAAAAATTTGCGTTTCTTAGCCACTACGGCTCAACCATTTTTGAAATACTGTATCAATAATGCTATTATCCCACTCTGTTTCCTACTATTTTATTTAGTGAGAGCCATCGATTATGCACGTTTTCAAGAATTATTCAACAATAAGGAAATTTTCTTACTCGCTATTGGATATGCGGGAGGACTCATATTGTCTTTGCTCATTTCTTTTTTGTATTTTTTTGGAGCCGATAAAACTATTTATTATACGTTGGCCAATAGTATTCAAGATGCGAATAGTGCGTATCAAACAGCTTCGAAAAATGAATTACCTGCTCCAAAATATGACTTACGGGTAGATTGGTTTCTGAGCGCCACATGTAAACTTCGGAAACCTAGAGATGTAAGGCATTATAGTGAAGCATTTTTAAATGCTGTATTTACTCGCCACCATGTTGCTGCTGTATTAGCCATAACACTGGCTTTTATTTTTATCATACTCACCGGCTATAGTTCAGATAGTAGATTATTTCAGCTACCTGCTGCAGCCAGCGTAACATTATTTTTCTCGATCATCATTGCAGTGGCAGGGGCTTTATCTATTTTTCTAGGAACCTGGAGTATTCCTTTACTGGTAGTCATTTATTTGCTTGCTAATTATCTCTATGAAAAAGAAATTATTGACCCTAGAAATAAAGCATATGGGTTAGATTATGTACATAAATATAATCGACCCTTGTATAGCAAAGAGAATATTAATACATTGGCTACAGACAGTTTAATAGAGGCTGACAAAAAAGCTTTTTTACAAATTTTAGATAATTGGAAGGCCAGACAGTCTTCGCCGCAACCAATCATGTATATCATTAATACAAGTGGTGGCGGAACCCGAAGCGCTACTTTCACTATGAATACACTTCAGAAGTTAGATCTGCTGTTTAAGGGTAAACTGATGGAGCAAACATTTTTAATTAATGGAGCGTCGGGAGGTATGTTGGGTGCTGCTTATTTTAGAGAGTTATATTTTGAAAAGATCAAAGGGAAGGATATTAACTTACAAGACCCGCAATACACAGCTAATATTGGAAAGGATTTATTAAGTCCACTTTTTTCCTCTTTTCTTACCCGCGACTTATTTGGCCCGGTTCAAAAATTTAAGTTTAAAGGATTCGATTATATCAAAGATAGAGGGTATGCATTTGAACAGAAATTAAACGAAAATACCTACGGTGTACTAAATAAACCTTTAGCTGACTATACATCTGCCGAAGAAAAAGCGATACTACCTTCTTTATTTTTTAATGCAGTCATCTCTCGTGATGGCAGGAAAATGATTATAGCAACAAGGCCGGTTCGGTTTTTGATGAAGCCGGTTTCAGATACGCCCAATCTTCCCTCTTTCGATCCTGATGCTATCGATTTTCATTCTTTTTTTTGGCAACAAAAAAGTAATCAAATCAGCACTTTAAGCGCTTTGCGGATGAATGCTACATTCCCTTATGTATTACCCAATGTGTGGCTACCCTCCAATCCTATTATTGATGTAATGGATGCTGGATTACGGGATAATTACGGACAGGAAACCACTTTACGTTTTATACAAACATTTAAGGAATGGCTTCAAAAAAACACAACTAAATTGGTAGTCATACAAATCAGAGATAGAGGACTTAGTGATTGGGATAAGCCATTAGAGACTAATAGTTTAATAGGGTTTCTTACAAAGCCTTTTTTGATCCTGCAAAATAATTGGTTTAAGATGCAAGATTATTACCAACACGATCAGCTTGATTATTTGTTCGATAGCTATGGCAAAAACTTATACAGAATTTCATTTCAATATGTTCCGTCAAGAAAAGAAGCCCCCGCTAGTTTAAGCTTTCACCTTACAGGAGCCGAGAAAAGAGATATTGCCAACGCGCTTAATGATGAAGTGAACCAAATAGCTTTTAAGCAATTGTCTGCATTAATGAAATGAGATTAAGGGCAAATTAATTGAAAGGCGTTAGGTATAATTCGAATATTTATTTCTTCCATCGTTTCGGCCGGATCGCCGTCTAAATGGAGCGGCGCTAATTTCAAATTTTTTATTTTGAGAGAAGATGTTTGGAAGTACAGAATATTTTTTGAACCCAAATCATCTACTAGCTCTTGTAATTTATTGTTACCCCGAATTTGTTTCAAAAGCGCAAAAGGTAATTTAGCTTTATTCATTTTTTGCACAATAACGATATCTAATAAGCCGTCACTTAAAGATGCCTCCGGAGCAATTGTAAAATTATTTCCAAACTGATTGCTATTAGCGATGCTAATAAAAAATGCTTCCGTAAAAAAATTGAAAGCATCTATTTCGATTTCGAATTGGTAGGGATGTGCTTTAAAATAATTGATAATACTTTGTTGTGTGTATGTAAGCAAACCTCTTGTAGCTTTATTTGCAAAACCGTGCGCAACCTGTGCGTCAAAACCAATACCACTAAGCATACAAGCATATTGGTTGTTAAGCATAAATGCATCGATGGGTTTTGCGGTACCACTAAAAATCAGCGCAAGAGCAGATTTTAATTTAACGGGTATACCTGCTGCACGAGCAAGGCCATTTCCGGATCCAACGGGTAAAATTCCAAACTGTACACCGGTAGATCTTAACTCTTGTGTAGCTTTATTAATTGTGCCATCTCCTCCCATCATAACCACATCTGTATAATGCTCGTATTCGATAATATCTTTTAATTCATCATAATTACCTGCTGCATTGGTTGTGTATAAACAGTATGGAATTTCTTGGTACTTAGTTTCTTTTTCAATAAGCTTTAAGAAACTATCTTTTTTTGATGTTCCTGAAATAGGGTTGTAGAGGTATATAATTTTTCGCTGCATATATTGCTACCATTTCAATAATGCACTGGCCCATGTAAAGCCACTTCCAAATGCTGCTAAACATACTAGATCACCTTCTTTAACCTTGCCCTTTTCCCAGGCTTCGCAAAGCGCTATGGGCACTGAAGCCGCCGTGGTATTGCCGTAGTGTTGAATATTATTATAGACTTGTTCATCTGTCAACCCTAGCTTGTGCTGTACGAACTGAGAAATGCGTAAGTTAGCCTGGTGAGGAATAAGCATATTGATATCTGTTGGCTGATATCCGTTTTTTTGTAATGCTTCCATAATTACTTCCGGAAATTTCACAACCGCTTTTTTAAAAACAGATGGGCCATCCATATAAGGGAAATTTTGTGCATTATCAATCATACGATGACTCATAAACATCTGTGCAATTTCTGCATCATCAAAATCAGCATAATTTTTTTCACCCCAATAATTAGCATGGGTGCCGGGATTATACATTGCCAATATTTCGGCAGATTCTCCATCGCTATGTAAGTGTGTACTTAAAATTCCTTGTCCCTCTTTTTCAGTAGGTTGTAATACTACTGCTCCTGCACCATCCCCAAATATCACAGATACATTCCTTCCGCGTGTAGAAAAATCTAATCCAAAAGAATGTTTCTCACTACCAACAACTAAGATATTTTTGTACATACCTGTTTTGATAAACTGATCGGCAACACTTAAAGCATATACAAAACCACTGCATTGATTACGTACGTCTAAGGCGCCGATTTCTTTCATTTTCATGGCTCGCTGCAGCATTACCCCACATCCTGGAAAATAATAATCAGGAGATAGGGTTGCAAAAACAATAAAATCAATTTCTTCAGCAGTAGTGCCTGCTCTTGCTATCGCAATTTTGGCAGCTTCAACAGCCATGGTTGTAGTGGTTTCCTGTGTGCGATGTGCGTATCTACGTTCTTTAACACCTGTTCTTTCCTGTATCCACTCATCACTGGTTTCCATATACTTTGTGAGGTCCTGATTCGTAACAACATTGTTAGGCACGTACATGCCTATCCCGGCAATCTTACTTAAGGGCATACGCAAGCAATTTAGAATCGGTGAAGGTAAGGAACTTTATAAAAATGACTAGTTTATAGATTTTTCTTTCAAACCTATTACTTGTTTCAAAAAAATTGCTGTTTGTTCTTGAACCGTTTTAATATCTTTTGAAATAATAGGAGATGCTAGAACGTGTGCTCCGGCATTAGGAATAGGAGTCATCCTTTTTTTATTCGAATCGGTTGTAACTTGCTCAAACATTTCTTTGATCGCAGAAACTTTTACAACAGGATCCTGATTTTTTTCATCCTTATAGTAGTATAATACCAATAGAGGCTGTTTTATTTTATGGAAAGTTGCTTTTATCATAGTGCGCTCTAATAATTCTTCCAACTCAACAGCAGCCTCAAGGCGGTACTTGGTGTTCCAGTAACGCGCATATAGCTCGTTTTTATTGTCTGATGTAACATAATTAGATTTTTTTACCATTCTGGCAATCGATAACCCCCACGGATTATTTAATAACCAGGCATTAGGATCGTTAATAGCAATATTTGGAGAGTATAAAACCAGTGCACCAACTTCCGGATAAGTGGCAGCAAGTTGCAATGCAGCAGTACCTCCTGTAGAAGTGCCCATTAAAATAACAGTATCACCAATGGCTTTTCCAATTGCGTAGGCTTCTTTTGCAGACTCCCATAAACGATCAGCAGTATAATTGAATAAGGCATCTACGGTATCAATACCATGCTCTGCGAGCCTAGCTAAATATAAATTACATCCAAATTGTTTGGCAATATTTCTATGAACCGGATTACCCTCTTCCTGGCTGGCACTAAATCCATGCAAATAAACAATGGCATAATTTGTTTTTTGTTTCAATGTATCGTTTGCCCAAACAATTCTTGCTTCATTATTCTCTTTAATTTTATGCTTATGCTCTTTATTGGTAATAAAGGATTCCAGCTGTTCGATAGGCGGCGTAGCGGGTAGCTTTGTTTCGAAGATAGGTTTTGAGGGATGTGGACCGGCAAAATAAATGGCTATACCTATAACGGCTATGATGAGTATAATCTTTATAAAACGCATGGTGAATTTTTAAGAAAGATAGGATAGATTCAACACAAATACAGATCAATTAACATGTAAGTTCTTGTTGCCCCGTTGTAAAGTAGTACCTTTGCCGCTCATTGGATCTGTATCTTTTACCTAAGTAATTGATAATGAGATCAAAACGTTTAATATGGATATAAGGAACATCGCAATTATTGCACACGTAGACCACGGTAAAACCACTTTAGTTGATAGAATTTTACACGCAACCAAAGTTTTCAGAGATAATCAGGAAACAGGTGAATTGATCATGGATAGTAATGATTTAGAGAAAGAAAGAGGTATTACCATTTTTAGTAAAAATGCAGCAGTAACCTATAAGGATATAAAAATAAATGTAATTGATACGCCCGGTCACAGTGACTTTGGAGGAGAAGTAGAGCGCGTATTGAAAATGGCCGATGGTGTAATTCTATTAGTAGATGCTTTTGAAGGTCCTATGCCTCAAACCCGATTTGTGTTACAAAAAGCTTTACAGTTAAACCTTCATCCGATTGTTGTTATCAATAAAGTTGATAAGCCTAATTGTAGACCCGATGAAGTGCATGACGCGGTATTCGAATTATTTTTCAACTTGGATGCAACAGAAGAACAATTGAATTTCCCTACTTTCTATGGTAGTGGTAAAAACGGATGGTTCAATGATAGTCTTACACCTACTGAAGATATTTTACCCTTAATGGACGGTATCTTGAAATATGTACCCGCACCTAAAGTGAGTGAAGGTGCTTTACAATTACAAATCACATCTTTAGATTATTCTTCGTTCTTAGGGAGAATTGCTGTTGGTAAAGTAACCCGTGGTTCTATCAAGGAAAATCAGCCAATCGCCTTGGTTCAGGCCGATGGTTCCATCAAGAAAAGTAGGGTAAAGGAATTATATGTGTTTGAAGGAATGGGTAAACGTAAGGTAGACGAGGTACTATCGGGCGATTTATGCGCAGTTGTAGGATTAGAAGATTTTAATATCGGAGATACTATTTGCGACGCCGAAAACCCGGAAGCCTTACCGATTATTAGTGTAGATGAACCTACCATGAGTATGACTTTTAGTATCAATAACTCGCCGTTCTTCGGAAAGGATGGAAAATTTGTTACCTCTCGTCACTTACGAGATAGATTGATGAAAGAAACAGAGAAGAATTTGGCACTAAGGGTAGAAGATACGGATAGCGCAGATAGCTTCTTGGTGTACGGAAGAGGTATCCTGCATTTGGGAGTATTGGTGGAAACCATGCGCAGAGAGGGTTACGAATTAACTGTTGGAAATCCTCAGGTACTGGTTAAAACCATTGATGGTAAGAAGCATGAGCCTTATGAAAACCTTGTTGTAGACGTGCCTGCGGAGTTTAGCGGGAAAGTAATTGACCTAGTAACACAACGTAAAGGAGAGATGCAAGTGATGGAAAGCAAAGGTGAGATGCAACATCTTGAATTTGAAATCCCCTCACGTGGCTTAATTGGATTACGTTCTCAAATGCTTACAAACACAGCCGGCGAAGCCGTTATGGCGCATCGCTTCTTAGAATATAAGCCTTGGAAAGGGCCTATTCCGGGAAGAAATAATGGTGTTTTGATCTCTAAATTTCAAGGGACTACTACGGCCTACTCCATTGATAAGTTACAAGATCGTGGAAGCTTTTTTGTAGATCCGGGAGAGGAAGTATATGTAGGACAAATCATAGCCGAACATATTAAGCCGGGAGATTTAAATGTGAATGCGGTGGAAATGAAAAAGCTTACGAATCACCGAGCCAGTGGTAGCGATGATGCTGTTCGAATTGTTCCCAAACTACAGTTTACTTTAGAGGAATGTATGGAATATATTCAGCAAGACGAATGTATAGAGGTTACACCTAAGAATATTCGGATGCGTAAAACGATATTGAATGAAGAAGACCGCAAAAAAGCTACCAGAAGTTTGCAGAGCGAAGCGGTAGGGTAGATTCACTATATTTGAAGAAAATATCGCCATGCGAAAAAGCATCTATTCATTGCTTTTGGCAGTACTAACTTTATCCGCTTGCAAAAAATCATCTGAGGGTACTGCTAATGTTCGTGTCATTAATTTAGTACCCAATAGTACCAGCCTTGATTTTAATGTTAATGGATCATTGCAGGTAGGGAGTATTGGCTATGGGGTTGCTACCGCTTACCAGGGTATTGGTTCTAACTCGCCATCATTTACTATCGGACAAAGTGGAACGATACTATTCTCTTCCGCTTTAGGTGTTTCTGCAAATAGTTTTTATACTTTATATCTCTACGATTCTACAACTTCAATGAAAGTTAGTTTTTTGCAGGATGATAGAACTGCCCCTCCATCAGGAAAAGCGAACATCCGGTTTTTACATTTTTATAAAGGGAATGTAATCGTTGATATTAGGCAAGGAACTTCTACGAATATGTTTACGAACAGAAGTGCAACAGATCATTTTAATAATAGCTCTTTACTTGGCTATACTGCATTTGATCCGGGAACTTTTAATGTTACCGTATATGTTGCAGGAACAAGTGTGCAGCTTTTCCAGTTTCCGAATTTTACTGCAGAAGCGGGAAAAAGCTACACATTTGTATTGCGTGGTTTTAGCAATGTTACTAGCGGACCACAAGCTTTACAGTTAATACCAATTACAGATTAACTCTTTTTGATTACTACTTCTTTATTAGAAGTTAACGGCTCTAACTGTACATTGTATTTCTCAATCACATTGTTAAATGTGTCTTCAATTGAAAAACTTAATGCACTGAACTCATCTTTTTCTAATTTGATGGTTTTGTTAAAATCAGTGGTAGTATAGGTTTCGCGAAAAATAACTTCATTGAACGCATCGCGCACTACAAAGTCGAACGCCTTACCACTAGGATTTGCGTATTTAACCTGAAAACCCAACATGTTTTTACCGTCGATACCTTTAAATTTTACATCTGCTTTAGCAGTATTTGTAATATCAAAATGGCGAACCGGAGAAACTGAAGCGTTTGCAGATAAAAAAACCAAAGCGGTAAATAACTGACCTAACAACACTCTTTTAACAATCATTCTGAAATTTTGCTTTTTCATAAAAGTTTTTTTAATGATGAAATAATCTTTCTCTCATAGCAGCAAGCATCATCACTTAGTGTACACTTTACACATTAATACACAGATAGGGAAAAGGTAACCCAACTAAAATAGTAGATTATGTTAACTAATTGTTAACCAAATAGTTATGTATTTTATTCTTTTTTATTGAGTGTTTCCCACAATAAATCCTTAAGGGGCATGAGCCCCTGATTCGTAACAGAAGAGATAAAAAGATGGGGTATATTACCAGGTAATTCCTTACTAATAGCATCCTTTAGTTCTTGATCCAGCATATCACTTTTGCTAATAGCAATCACAAAATCTTTCTGCAACATTTCGGGATTATAAGAGGCTAATTCATTTTTTAGAATCTCAAACTCTTTGCGATGATCAACACTATCTGCCGGAATTAAAAATAGTAAAACAGCATTTCTTTCGATATGTCGTAAAAATCGATGCCCCAGTCCTTTACCTTCAGCTGCGCCTTCAATAATTCCGGGTAAATCGGCCACACAAAAAGATTTAGAATCTCGATACTCCACCATACCTAATTGTGGGATTAATGTAGTGAAAGCATAATTGGCAATCTTGGGTTTGGCGGCCGTAATAACAGAGAGCAATGTAGATTTTCCTGCATTTGGAAATCCTACCAAACCTACGTCTGCCAATACTTTCAGTTCAATATTTTTCCATCCTTCAACCCCGGGCTCGCCGGGTTGAGCATGTTCCGGTACCTGATTCGTTGGTGTTGCAAAATTGCTATTACCTAATCCACCCCGACCGCCTCTCATCCAAATAATTTCTTGCCCGTCTTCTAAAATCTCTGCTTCTTTTTTTCCGGTTTCTTCGTCTCTGGCAATGGTACCTAATGGTACTTCAATAATGATATCTTTCCCATCTCTTCCGGTACAATTATTTTTACTTCCATTTTCGCCATTTTCAGCCAGTACATTTTTAAAATAACGCAAATGAAGTAGCGTCCATAAATTACTATTACCACGTAAAATGATATGTCCGCCGCGTCCACCATCCCCACCATCCGGGCCACCCATGGCGGTTAGCTTATTACGCATAAAATGTTTGGCACCAGCTCCACCATGACCACTGCGTGCAAATATTCGAATATAATCGATGAAATTATTCCTTTCCGACACCCTTAAATTTTGGCAAAGATACACTATTGCAAGCGATGCTTGTTTTTGATCTCATTCCAAGTGTTGTATAAACTTTCTTGCGTAGGCTTGTTAGCAGGCATTTCTCTTAAGGGTTCACATACTTGCCAATGCTCATGCATTTCTTTAGGAAGTGCTTGATACAGGGATGTACCCGATGATTTCCAGGCAATCATTTCATCACTCACTTCTTTTATTTTTTTGGCAGGGTTACCGGTAATTAAAGATCTGCTTTCAAAATGTTCATCAGCTCTAATAAAACTCATGGCACCTACAATACATTCATCTTCCAATATCACATTATCCATAATTACAGCATTCATGCCTACTAAACAATTTTTTCCAATAGTTGCTCCATGTATGATAGCGCCATGACCAATATGTGCTGCCTCTTTTATTAATACGGTTACTCCAGGAAACATATGAATGGTGCAGTTCTCCTGAATATTACACCCATCTTCAATAATAATCTCACCCCAATCGCCGCGTATAGCGGCACCCGGACCTACATATACATTTTTACCAATAACAACATTTCCGGTAACTGCAGCTAGCGGATGTATGAATGAACTTTCATGAATAACCGGAATAAATGATTTGAAGCTATAGATCATGGTTGGAAATTTTAAACTTGGCGTCTTTGCGCCTTAGCGATAAATAACTATTCTATTATCTTTCTACCTGTTCTAAAACAAGTGCCCTTAAACTTGGCAACCAATATATCATGTTGATTTTTTATCAGGATCTCATATAAACCGGTACTTCTACCATTATGAATTTCCATCGCCTCAGCAACAAGTATATCTCCAACATGAGTCGGTTTCAGAAAATTAATAGAAGTATCAAGGGCAACTGATAAGTTATTACGGTTATTACAAGCAAATGCAAAAGCACTATCTGCAAAAGAAAAAGCTATACCTCCATGTACGATACCAAGGCCATTAATCATTTCTGGCCGCACATTCATTCGCACTTTGCTATAACCTTCTTGTATATCTAATACCTCAATTCCCAGCCATTGTGAGAAAAGATCATCTTGCATCATTTGATCAACAACCTGTTGTGGACTTATCATGTTATTTTTTTTAAACGCGAAGGCGCGAAGGCGCAAAGATTAATTCCCCATATACACCGGTGCTCTTTTTTCTAAAAAAGCATTCACCCCTTCTTTAAAATCATTCGTTGCTGCTGCTTTTTGTTGTAATTGATCTTCCAAATCTAACTGTTGTTCTAAATTATTTGTTGCAGCGTTATTGAGTGCTTCTTTAATAAACCCTAATGCTTTAGTAGGCATTTGTGCTAACTGTAAGGCAATTTTTTTTGTCTCTACTTCAAATGAAGTAGTATCGAATATTTTATAAATCATACCCATTTGCAATGCTTCAGCAGCTGAAACTTTATCGCCGAGCATCATTAAAGCGCTCGCTCTTTGAAAACCTATTAATCGAGGTAAAGTAAAAGTGCCCCCGCTATCAGGTATCAATCCAATTTTTGAAAAAGCCTGAATAAAACTAGCCGATTCAATCGCTATTACAATATCTCCTGCAAAAGCAATATTCGCACCGGCACCGGCAGCTACACCATTCACGGCAACTACTATAGGCTTGGGAATTTTTCGCATCCTTGTAACAATAGGATTATAATGTTCACTTAAAATTCTTTGCATACCGGGTCCATTGGGGTCTACTACTTCAGCAAGATCTTGCCCGGCACAAAAGCCTTTCCCATTACCGGTAATATACAATGCACGTATCGATTCATTATTTTCACAATCATCTAAAACAGATTGGAGTTGTAAAGCCATTTCTCTGTTAAATGAATTGAGTTTATCGGGGCGGTTAAGGGTAATAAACGCTATATTATTTTCAATATGTAAAAGGATGGGATCCATATGCTAAATTTAGTGACATTTAAAATAATCGAAAGGTTCTTTACAATCATTACACTTGAAAAGCGCTTTGCAGGATGTACTTCCGAATTCGGAAATAACTGTGGTGTTAGTACTATGGCATTGCGGACAGGCAACTTCTAATTCTTCCAGATACATTTTATCGAAAGATTTACCTACAGGCGGAGCAATACCATACCCTTTTAATTTTTGCTTTCCAGCTTCTGTCATCCAATCTGTAGTCCACGCAGGTGATAAAACTTTTTGTATTTGAACATTATGAAAACCGGCTGTAATTAAAGCTAACTTAATATTCATGCTAATCATATCCATGGCGGGACATCCCGAGTAAGTTGGACTCACCAATATAGTTATGGTATCATCATTCACCATAACATCTCGAATAATACCAAGGTCAATTACAGAGAGTACAGGTATTTCCGGGTCGGTTACTGTGCTAAGTATATCTAGAATTTTTTTTGTTACCATTCGCTATTGGGATAAGCTCTTTGTAAGTATTGCATTTCGGCAAGTATATAACCTAGGTGTTCCGTATGCTCTCCCTCAATTCCTTTTTGTAGCAGTTGTTTAGTAGAAGGAAGCGCTAATGTAGCTTCCAGAAAAACAGGTTCTATTGTTGCCAGCCATTCTCGTTTTGTGATGAAACCATCAACAAATAGTTCTTCCGTATAGGGCCATAGATAGTCGGCTGCTTTTATCATTCTGGCTTTACTTTCTGCGGTACCGTCCCCTAAACGCAGTACCCAGTCTGTGCTCCAGCGAATATGATAGGTAATTTCTTTCAGCGACTTCTCTGCAATTGCGGCTATCTGTTTATCCGTATCCAATAATAATTGTTGATAACGTAGGCGTTGATATTGGCTGAAGAAAAATATTCTTAGGATCGTTTGTGCCCAATCGCCATTGGGTAATTCAACTATTAAATGATTTTTAAAATCAATAACATCACGTAAATAGGCAAGTGTATCTTCTGTGGCACCTGCATTAATCAATGTTGCCGAATGTTGATATAAATTTCTAGCTAAACCGATATAATCCAATGCGATATTTGATATGGCAATATCTTGTTCTAATACCGGCCCATGTCCACACCACTCACTATGTCTATGCCCAAGAATGAGCGCGTCATCTGCTAATTGTAATATTTTTTCAATCATATTTTTACTTTACACTGCTCACTAATCACTTCACACTCTTATCGTCTACGGTCTACCGTCTATTGTCTATCCTATATGTGCTTAAGCTCCTCGGGCAATTCATAAAAAGTAGGATGTCTGTATGCTTTATCATTGGCAGGGTCGTACAACGAATCGGCTTCATCGGGATTGCTGGCATGTATATATTTACTTTCAACCACCCAAATACTTACACCTTCCATTCTTCTGGTGTAAACATCTCTTGCATTTTCAATAGCCATAGCAGCATCAGCCGCATGCAAGCTGCCTACATGTTTATGGTCGAGGCCCTGCTTGCTTCTTATAAATACTTCCCATAATGGCCACTCGGGTTTGTGATTATTACTAGTGCTGATGTCTGCGGCTCCATTTTTTGCCTCTCCATAATCGCCGTAGTAATATTTGATGATTAAATTATTCATTATTAATTATTTTATGCTACCCTCAAAGTATTTTTCACTCGCTTTTTCTCCGCATAAGCAGTAGCTGCTTCTCGCACCCAGGCGCCTTCTTCCCAGGCTTTTTTTCTGGCATCTAATCTTTCTTTATTACAGGGGCCATTTCCTTGGATCACTTGCCAAAATTCATCCCAGTTAATGGTACCAAAATCATAGTGTCCTCTTTCTTCATTCCATTTTAAATCGGGATCGGGTAATGTAAAACCAAGAACTTTTACTTGCTCTGCACAAACATCAATAAATTTTTGTCGGAGTTCGTCGTTGCTAAAACGCTTGATCTTCCATTTCATGCTCAGTACACTATTCGGACTTTCATCGTCTTTTGGTCCGAACATCATGATGCTTGGCCACCACCAACGGTTAATAGCATCTTGTGCCATCTTGCGCTGCGCATCTGTTCCCTTGCTTAGCGTGAGTAATATTTCAAAACCTTGGCGTTGATGAAAACTTTCTTCCTTGCAAACACGTACCATGGCACGCGCATAAGGGCCATAGCTGGTTCTACATAAAGGTACTTGGTTCATAATGGCAGCACCATCTACTAACCAACCTATAACACCCATATCTGCCCAGCTAAGGGTGGGGTAGTTGAAAATGGAAGAATATTTTGCTTTGCCACTTAATAATTGTTCTGTCATTTCATCCCGGCTTATACCTAAGGTTTCGGCTGCGCTATAGAGGTATAAACCATGACCGGCCTCGTCTTGCACTTTAGCCAATAAAATCGCTTTTCTGCGAAGAGATGGGGCGCGCGTGATCCAATTACCTTCGGGGAGCATACCAACTATCTCGCTATGGGCATGCTGACTAATCTGCCGGATTAATGTTTGCCTATATTTCTCGGGCATCCAATCTTTCGGTTCAATTCGGATTTCCTTATCTATCTTATCCTGAAAAATTTGCTCGAATTCCATTGTAGAAGAATTAGGTAACGAAAATACTAAATACTAACGTATGTTAGTATTATTTGTTTAAATATTTAGCTTTTTTGTTAGGCTATTTGGCGTCAAAATCAACCAACACCCTTTGTGTTTGGGGGTGAGATTGACAGGTAAGTATAAAACCTGCTGCTATTTCATCGGGCTCCAGTCCATAATGAACATCCATTTTTACTTTGCCTTCTACTAGTTTGGCTTTGCAAGTGCAGCATACTCCTCCTTTGCAGGCAAAAGGCAGATCGGCACCTTGTGCAAGGGCAGCATCTAAAATCGATTCATTATTTCGCAACTCAAAATCAAACGTAACCCCATCTAGTTTTATGGTGATGTTCCTTTTTGAAGTCATTATATCGTCTATCGCCTCCGGTCTGTCACCCTGAGCTTGTCGAAGGGTCGTTTTCACCCCAAACAATTCTACATGAATTTGTTTTGGTTGTATACCATTTGCGGCTAATTTATTTTTTACTGTTTCCGTCATTTCTTGAGGTCCACAGATAAAGAAATGATCGATATTTTTGATGTCGATTATTTTTTCAAAAAGCGCATTACATTTTTCAGCATTGATTCTTCCTGCTTGAATGGGGGTATCTGTTTTTTCGCGCGATAAAATATAGATTACACGAAAGCGATGAATGAATTTATTTTTAAGTGCTTCTATTGCCTCGCGGAAGATAATCGAATGTCGATTTTTATTTCCGTACACTAATGTGAATGTGCTATTCGGTTCGGTTAGCAAAGTAGTTTTTATGATAGAAAGGATAGGCGTTATACCGCTACCCGCTGCAAACGCAGCGTAGTTGAGGCTTTGGGAAGATACCAGGGGGGTGAAAAATTTGCCAAGAGGGGGCATGATTTCTATGGTATCCCCAACGCAAAGTTTTTTATTGGCATAAGTAGAAAAAACACCTCCCTCCACTTTTTTTACAGCGATCCTCAATTCATCATCGAGTGGGGAACTACAAATCGAATAAGATCTTCTGATATCTACACCATCAATATCTTTTTTAACAGCAATATATTGTCCTTGTGTGAATTGAAATAATGATTTTTTTTCTTCCGGAATATCAAATGCGATCGATACACAATCGGCTGTTTCTTTACGGATATCTTTTACGGTTATTGAGTGGAATTTATTTGACATAGTGATAATAAATTACCCTTCGACTTCGCCTAGGCGGACAGGGTGACATTCTACTTATTTACTTATTCACCAATCCTCCTACTAACATGCTCACCATATTTTCTGTTAGCGCTTCGGCGGAAATTTTTTGGGTGCTGCGATGCCAGCTTTCTATGCCCCCGATCGCATGTAGTAAAATGAGTACCGCAGTTGGTGCGTCGATGGGTTTAATTTCTTTTTGCTTGATACCGGCTTCAATAATAGCAGCAAATCTTTTTCTGTACATCCGCCGTTGATTTTGAAAATTAGAAAGGTAAGGGTCTGATAAATGTTTCCATTCTCTATCGCTCACATATACTTCTTCATAATGATTGATCATTTCATCAATATGAAAACGAATCAAATGCTCTACTTTTTCCAATGCAGTAACCTTCTCTGATTCAACCTCATCAATTTTATGCATAAAACGATTGGCTACACCAAAACATAGTTCATGTAATAACTCTGTTTTCGATTTAATATGGTTATATAAACTAGCTGCCTCAACACCAACTGATTCAGCTAAATCGCGCATGCTAGCTGCTTTAAAGCCCTTTTCGCGGAAAAGCGCCGCGGCTTTACTAACAATTACATCCTTTCGGGAACTGTTTTTATCTATTTGAATCCTTGCCATTTGGTAAAGATAGTATACTAACAAATGTTAGCAATATTATTTCGAATATATTTATTCTATGTTAGTTTCAGGTATTCCACAAGGGATGCCCTAATTTCGCACCCCAACAATCAAAAAAATTTCTATGTCTTTAGTAGTTGTTGGTTCTATGGCTTTTGATGCTATCGAAACGCCGTTTGGTAAGAGTGATAAAATTATTGGCGGTGCAGGTACCTATATTGCCTGGTGCGCATCTAATTTCACGCCGGTAAAGCAGATCTCAGTAGTAGGTGGCGATTTTCCACAAGCAGAGCTGGATGCACTCACAGCCCGTAATGTAGATTTAGCGGGAGTACAAATTAAAAAAGACGAGAAAACTTTTTTTTGGAGTGGTAAGTATCATATGGATATGAATACCCGTGATACCCTGGATACACAATTGAATGTATTAGAAAACTTTCAGCCGGTTGTACCCGAAAGTTTTCAAGATTGTGAGTTCTTGATGTTAGGTAACTTATTGCCTTCCGTACAAAGAAGTGTAATTGAGCAGTTGACAACAAGACCTAAATTGATCGTGATGGACACGATGAATTTTTGGATGGAAATTGCCCTCGACGAATTATTGAAAACCATTTCTATGGTTGATTTATTAATGGTAAACGATAGCGAAGCCCGACAGCTAAGCGGCGAATATTCTTTAGTTAAAGCTGCACAAAAAATAATGACATTAGGACCCAAATACCTCATCATTAAAAAAGGGGAACATGGTGCTTTATTGTTTCATGGCAACAGTGTTTTCTTTGCTCCCGCATTGCCTTTAGAAGAAGTATTTGATCCAACCGGTGCCGGCGATACATTTGCCGGAGGTTTTATTGGACATATTGCGCGAACAAAAGATATTTCTTTTGAAAATATGAAAACAGCTATTATTATTGGTAGTGCCATGGCTTCCTTCTGTGTTGAAAAATTCGGTACCCAACGTTTGCGCGAAATTTCAAAAGCAGATATTGATGCCCGTTTAGCAGAATTTGTACAGTTAGTGAATTTTGATATTTCTTTGAAGTAATACATTATATTTGCACGAGATGATAATAATGAAACATACAAAACGCACAAAAAAACCTTCATAGGAGGGGCTATGTACGTTTGTATGTCAATATAAATAACCAGGCCCCGACAAATCGTCGGGGCTTTTTTTTAAACATAAAACCTCCGCCCTTGGCGGAGCAAAACTTGGGGGGAACAAATATGAAAGTAGCTGTAGTTGGCGCAACAGGTCTGGTAGGAACCAAAATGTTACAAGTGTTAGCAGAACGTAATTTTCCGGTTACAGAAATAGTACCGGTTGCATCAGAACGTTCAGTAGGTAAAGAAGTGTCTTTTAAAGGTAAAAACTATACTGTAGTGAGTATGGAAGATGGAATAGCTGCTAAACCAGCAGTGGCTATTTTTTCTGCAGGTGGAAGTACTTCATTAGAATGGGCGCCAAAATTCGCAGCCGCAGGTATTCGGGTAATTGATAATTCTTCTGCATGGAGAATGGATCCTACTAAGAAATTAGTAGTGCCGGAAGTGAATGCCAATGTTCTTACAAGCGAAGACTTTATCATCGCCAACCCTAATTGCTCAACCATTCAAATGGTGGTAGCATTACAACCTTTGCATACGCGTTATAAAATAAAAAGGGTAGTGGTTAGTACTTATCAAAGTGTTACCGGTACGGGAAAAAAAGCGGTAGACCAACTCTTTAATGAAAGAAAAAATATTGCTGGAGAAATGGCGTACAAATACCAAATCGATTTGAATGTAATTCCGCAAATCGATGTTTTCTTAGATAATGGGTATACCAAAGAAGAAATGAAGATGGTAAATGAAACCAAAAAAATTATGCAAGATGATAGCATTCGCGTAACTGCTACTACAGTTCGTATACCCGTAGTAGGCGGACATAGCGAAAGCGTAAATATTGAATTTGAAAATGATTTCGATTTGGCAATAGTAAAATCTATTTTGGAGAATGCACCGGGTATTATTGTACAAGATGATATAGCCAATCAACAATATCCCATGCCTTTATGGGCACATGAAAAAGACGAGGTGTTTGTAGGAAGATTACGCAGAGATGAAACACAAGCCAATACACTCAATATGTGGATTGTAAGTGATAACCTGCGTAAAGGAGCTGCTACTAATGCGGTACAAATAGCGGAGCATTTACTTGCCAAGGGGATTATTCATTAAGAATTAAGAGTTATGAATTAAGAAATATGGATTTGGAGGTAAGAATTCTCAATTCTTAATTTATAATTCATAATTTATAATTCAAAAATTGCTTCTATGTATCGGATTTGTTTGGGTATTTGTTTATTAGCTTATATGGGCTGTGTTTCACCCAAAATACAATTACCCAATAATCCGAATACCCTTACCGGAGAGGATTTTTATAAACAGGTTTGGCAAATGCAATGGAAGCAAAGAGACTCCGTTGCAACAGTATCAATTTTAAAAGGAAATATCCCCTCTTTTTTAAGAAAATTTGTACCTGTTCAGATTCGTAGTTTCGACTCAACCACGAATACTTGGAATAAGGCAACAATATGGGTACTGCCCGATTATCTATGTATAGGAACGAATGATAATTGGGCACGTATACCCCTCACACCCCTTGCTGCACAACCCATAGCAGATAGCCTGCACTGTTTTCTACCCACAAAAAAATTAGTGAATGATATTTACGCATCGGCAAAAGTTAAACTTGATCCTGTGCCGATGTATATTTTTAGAGATAGTACCGTTACGATGTGGCAACATCATTTGATTATAGAAGGACAAAGGAAAAATAGAAAAGGGTTAATCGCAGGGATTAAGAAAGATGTGGTAATTACCGATTTGCTTACCCGATCGAGTAAACCTAATCGGGTAGCCATATTCGGTTGGCATAAACCAGATGGTATACCTATACAACCGTTGTATACCGGACATGTAAATTGGTACGTAGATTATAGTCATGGTATACGCCTGGTTTACGAATACTTACTTGTTAACGGTAAACGAATGCATTATACGGATGTCATGAAAAATTCATCTTTTCGTAAACTGATTACAGATGAAAATTTTGCAGATGTGTTTAGGTATTAATATCTTCATCTAAACCCATTTGCTATGAGATATTTTTTTCATGCAGCATGTATCTTTTTACTGGCTGCCTGCAACCAAACGCAACAACAAGAAGTGGTAGTCTCGGCTACAAAAACCTTTATTACGAATGATACCATTGCTGAAATAAGGAACAAGCCTGCAGAAAAACCCGTTGCTGAATACCGCGAATGGGTGAGTGATGATGTAAATAATGCCAATAACTGGGAATTTTCTGCGCGCGTATACGAAACTAAAAAAACCTTCGTTTATCGGATAGTAATGCGGTATAAAGAGTTACGAGAAACGGCTGATATGGAACTACCTAATTTTGGTACGCAGCCAAAACCGGCCATTCAAAAAGGAGATAAAAAATATACCTGTATTATCGGCTTCTTAGATAAGAAGGGGCAGTTTAAACCATATAAGAAGCTTAGTGCTACGAATGATCATTTAAAGTTAAACACTGTAGCGCATTATTCTGTAGGCGTATACAGAACTCAAATTAAATAGTGTATGAAACGAGTTAGTTACTTAGTTACTTATTTACTAATTGTACAACACTGCTTTTCACAAGCACCCGATTTAAGTTATGTAAAAACGGCTATGGATAAAGCCATGGCTCAGTATTTTAAACCGAATGCCCCGGGTGGCTCTATATTTATTGAGTTTCAAGGAAATACTATTTATAAAGCCTCATTTGGGTTAAGCGATATAAAGCGGAATATTTCATTTAGCGATAACACCGTAGCGAATGTAGGTTCCGTATCTAAAACATTTGTGGCCTATGCCATTTTAAAATTGCAGGAAGAAGGGAAGCTATCCATTGAAGATAATCTGGCAAAATATTTTTCCGATTTCAAGAACCCTTCGATAGCAGAAAAAATTAAGATTAAACACTTGATCACCCATACATCCGGCTTGCCGGATAGTAGACAAATAACAAGAGATAGTGTTTTTTACTTAACAGCAAAAGATGCTGAAAATTTTGCTCCCTTATTACAAACAGATGCTTTAGAATTCGAACCCGGATCAAGATGGAATTATTCGAACCCGGCATATAATGGTCTGGCACTTATTATTGAAAAATTAACAGGAAAAAAATGGCAGAAATATGTAGAAGAAAAAATATTCAAGCCGGCTAAAATGAGATCCAGTGTTATTACCGATGGGGCAGAGCCATCCAAGGGAGTTGCGCACGGATATCGGAAATATGATGGCGAGTGGCGGGAATATGATTATGGGGAGTATCCTACTTTCTGCGCTGCGGGTAATGGCGGTGTATGGAGCTCTGTAGATGATCTGATAAAGTATACCGATGCGATTGCAGAATATAAGTTTTTACCCAAGCGCATCATCGACTTTTCTGAAACAGCCTGGCGGCCTGCCAATTGGAAAGGCGCTAAAGCTCCCACACATGGATTCTGTTGGTTTGTGCATACCAATGGATATGAACTGAATGGGGTAAAAATTAAGGAGGAAGTAATTGAGCATACAGGTGATCAGGGTGGTTTTCGAGCTCATGTATTCATGATACCTTCAAAGCAGTTTCGATTAATTTGGCTTACGAATGGGGAACAATTTTTAACAGGCACCATTTTAAAAGTGTTAAGAGATAATAATGTTTTATGAGAAAAAAGATTAGCTTGATTATCATTGTAATTGGCTTGCTCACTGTATTAGCCTCCTACATGCAAGAGCCACCTTCAAATTCAACAAATCGGATGGAACGAATTGCCAAAATTAAAGTAGACCCTAAGCAGCTAGAAGCTTATCATAGAGCCTTAAAAGAACAAATGCAAGCTGCTATGGAAAAAGAGCCGGGTGTTTTAAGCTATTATGCAGTGGCAGATAAAAAAGATCCGAGCAGTATTACCATATTTGAAATATATGCTAATGAAGCAGCGTATAAAGTACATATTGCTACACCTCATTTTTTAGCCTACAAAGAAGCTGTAAAAAATATGGTTCAATCATTGCAACTACAAGATGTAACCATAATTGCGAACGCAAAGAAGCCGGGCATATAAGGTATATTTTACCAGTGGAGAGTCCTGAACCGGCATTACATTTAACAAAATCCTAAAAGTGTAATCGTATTTATATACTTAAACTAGGGGTACATTTGAAAAAAAACTATGAAAAAATTTTTACTTGCCCTAGTTGTATTAAGTACCATAACTGCCAATTGCCAAACCGATACCTCAAAACAAATACTTTATGAAGGCACAGAAGTGCATTGTAAAATTTCAAAAGATATTTCCGGTAAGAATGCTAAGGTTGGTGACCAAATTGAATTTACGGTAGCCAAAAACGTAGTTGTTGGCGATAAAATTTTAGTGAATGAAGGTACCCGTGTAGTGGGTACTGTTACGGAGGCATCCGGCAGTAAAGCGTTGGGTAAAAAAGGTAAGCTGGAATTTTCAATAGATTATTTGTATTTATCTAATGGCAGGCCTGTGAAGCTTAGATCTTCAGTTGAAAAACAAACCAACGGTCGCGGTGCATTAGTAGCTACTACAGCGGTTTTATTATCTCCATTGGCTTTGTTTATTAAAGGCAAACAGGCAAAGTTTGAGGAAGGAACGGAATTTATAGCTTATGTAGATAAAGACACCTATATACAATAGATTGCTTTATTGTATTAGTAT
Source organism: Sediminibacterium sp. (assembly GCA_017537025.1). Classification (GTDB taxonomy): domain Bacteria; phylum Bacteroidota; class Bacteroidia; order Chitinophagales; family Chitinophagaceae; genus Sediminibacterium. Next base: position 539,466 of record JAFWCB010000005.1, on the reverse strand, counting down.
ACATAAATTACCCTTATGTAGGAGTTCTAGTTTCCACATAAGGGTAAATAATTTTTGCCTATAGCACCCTTGTCCATATCTAAATCGGAAATTTTATTATGTGATAAAAATATACAACCTTTAGTGGGAAGGTTGCATCTGAAGCCGTGTTTGGAAGTCTCAGCAAAGCGTACGCGTAAAGAAAAAATTTCTTAAAAAACAAAAAATAATATGATAAAAGTAAATGGTTTTGGAGCAAACAGTAAGGAAGATCAACTTCATGCTTTGGAATTCCAAAGAAGAGAAGTAGGGCCTTCAGATGTAAAGATCGATATTTTATATTGCGGTGTATGTCATTCAGATATTCACATGGCCAGAAGCGAGTGGGGTCCGGCTATTTACCCAATCGTTCCGGGTCATGAAATTATAGGTCGCGTTACAGAAGTAGGCAATGCAGTTACCAAATTTAAAGTGGGGGATTTGGCAGGTGTAGGTGTTTTTGTTGATTCTTGTAGAAAATGTAAATCTTGTACATCCGGTTTGGAACAATATTGCGATGAAGGAATGACGCCCACATACAATGGCTATTACAGAGATGGAATGACGCCCACATTCGGTGGCTATTCTTCTACTTATATAATAGATGAAGGGTACACATTACATTTACCTTTCACGAAAAATTTAGAAGGGGTTGCCCCGCTTTTATGTGCAGGCATAACTACTTATTCTCCATTAAAATATGCCGGCGTGAGTAAAGGCCATAAAGTAGCTGTTTTAGGCTTGGGGGGATTAGGGCATATGGCGGTAAAATTTGCAGCATCCTTTGGCGCTGAAGTTACTATGTTGAGTACATCTCCTTCAAAAGAAGCCGATGCTAAAAGATTAGGTGCGCACCATTTCGTGCTAACCACAGATAAAAACCAGCTCAAAGGTTTGAAAATGCAATTTGATTTTATTTTGAATACAGTTGCAGCCGTTCATGATATGAATCAATACCTTGATCTGTTAAAAGTAGATGGAAAAATGTTGGTTGTGGGAATTCCGCCGGAAGACAATCGATTCAATGCTGCTTCCATTATTTCAAAAAGAAGAAGTATTGTGGGTTCTATGATTGGTGGTATAAAAGAAACACAGGAAATGTTAGACTACTGCGCTGCCAATGATATCTACTCCGATGTAGAAGTTATTCCAATGGATTATATCAATACAGCTTATGAAAGAGTAATAAAATCTGATGTTAAATACCGTTTTGTGATCGATATGAAAACATTAAAAGCATAAATTAAATGAAAAAGAATGCCATTTTATTTTTACTGATTGGCTTTGTATCGGGCACTTTCGCTCAAAAAACGAATGAACAGTGGGAATATTTGTTTAATGGAAAGGATTTGAAAGGCTGGAAAAAATTAAATGGTACTGCTAACTATTTTGTAAAAAACGGTGAGTTAATTGGTACCACGGTGCTAAATAGTCCGAACACTTTTTTAGCCACCGAGAAAACCTATGGCGACTTTATTTTCGAAGTGGATTTTAAGGTAGATAGCAAAATGAACTCAGGTGTTCAATTCAGGAGTGAAATTAAAGATGCGAATGATCGATGTGAAGTAACAGATAAAACAACATCGGAAAGAGTGCATGGGTATCAAATGGAGATCGATCCTTCTTCAAGAGGCTGGAGTGGGGGTATATACGATGAAGCAAGAAAAGGGTGGTTATATCCCATGGAATATAATCCTGCTGCTAAAACTGCTTTTAAACAAAATCAGTGGAATCATTATCGGATAGAATGTATTGGTAATAGTATTCGTACATGGGTTAATGGAATTGCTTGTGCTCATTTGATCGATGATCAAACAGCCAAAGGATTTATTGCTTTGCAGGTACACCAAATTCACGACAACAGCGAAGTGGGTCAGGAAATACGTTGGAAAAATATACGTATACAAACCAAGAATTTGAAGCCTTCGCCCAGCGATCAAATCTTTGTTGTGAATACGATACCCAATAACATTTCTCCTGATGAAAAAAGGAATGGAGTAAAGCTGCTTTGGGATGGAGTAACAACCAATGGATGGAGGGGAGCGTATAAGCAAACCTTTCCCGGGAATATTTGGTATATCAAAGATGGCACACTGAATGTTAAGGCCTCAAATGGTGCAGAGTCTGCAAATGGTGGCGACATTGTAACAATTGATGAATTTCATGCTTTTGATTTGCAGTTTGAATTTCAATTATCAGATACAGCCAATAGTGGCGTGAAATATTTTGTTACAGAAAAAGAAAATAATACCGGTTCAGCCATCGGATTAGAATACCAGATATTGGACGACGACAAACATCCTGATGCCAAACTAGGATCGATAGGAAATAGAACCATGGCTTCTCTATATGATTTGATACCTGCTAAGAGAATTTACGGAAACAATAATGAACGCCGAGAAAAATTACCGATCGGATCCTGGAATCGGGGAAGAATTGTGGTTTATCCTGACGGAAAAATTGAGCATTGGATCAATGGATGGAAAGTGGTAGAGTACCAAAGAGGCACACAATATTTTTATGCACTGGTAGCGAAAAGTAAATATGTTATATGGCCAAATTTTGGGATGGCAGAAAAGGGACATATCTTATTACAGGAACATGGAACACATGTAGCTTTTAGAAGTATAAAAATCAAAGAACTATAAATTTTTTGTATGAGCAATTCCAGAAGAAAATTCTTAAAAAAGACAATTCAATCAACTGCCGGAGTTTATATAGCATCAATTGGCTTTACTGCAAAAAGCTATGCCAATATTATGGGTGCAAATGATAGGGCACGATTAGGGGTAATTGGCTTTTCGGATCGATTCAGGAATTCGCATTTCCCCTCATTTCTACGGCATTATAAAGAATTAAATTTTGATATCGTAGCTGTCTCAGATATTTGGAAGCGAAGACGAGAAGAGGGGGAAGCTTTTTTAAAAAATAAATTAGGCCATGATATTGTGGCATGTAAGAATAATGAAGCTTTGTATGCATTGAAAGATATAGATGGGGTTTTTATAAGTACCCCAGATTTTCAACATGCATTACACGCTATTGAAGCAGTTAAAGCTAATTGTGATGTTTATTGTGAGAAGCCATTTGCAGAAACCATGGAAGACAATCGCGCTGCTTTGAAAGTAATTAAAGCTTCGGATCGAATCGTTCAAATAGGTTCTCAAAGAAGAAGCGGACCCAACTATAAAGCTGCCGCAGATTTTATTCAAGAAGGGAAGTTTGGCCCTATCACGATGGTAGAATTAACTTGGAATGTGAATCAACCGGGTCGTTGGAGAAGGCCCGATTTAGTAGCCTCTTGTAAAGAGGCTGATCTTGATTGGAAAAGATTCTTACTCAATCGGCCGTTTGAGCAATTTGATCCCAGGAAATATTTGGAATATCGTTTGTTTTGGCCTTATTCTTCCGGTATGCCGGGTCAATGGATGAGCCATCAAATTGATACCGTACATTGGTTTAGTAAATTAGATCATCCAAGATCGGTAACCGCCAATGGTGGTATTTATTGGTGGAAAGATGGAAGAAAAAATTGGGATACTACAACGGCTGTTTTTGATTATGGTCCAATGAACGATCCTAGTTCGGGATTCCAAGTTGTGTTCATGTCGAGAATGCATAATGGTGATGAAAAACCCAGTGAAATTTATTTTTCTAATGGGGGAGAATTAAATTTGATCACTAATAAAGTTTCTTCGAATGGAGGCTTAAGAGAAAATATGGCGGCAGCCATGAAAATGAAAGCTAATCTCTTACCTGAAGTAAATTTATTAGATAAAACTATAACCGTAGAATCTGGTGCGAATACGGGGGAAGATTTACTTACTTCTTTACACGTGCGTAATTGGATGGAATGTATGCGTTCCAGAAAACAGCCCAATGCCCCGGTAGAAGCTGGGTATAGTCATTCCATTGCTACCATCATGACCAATGCTGCGGTAAGAACCGGAGCCAAAGCAACTTTTGATTCGAAAACACAGGAGGTAATGGTGAATGGTAAACCATTCAAGTATTAGTAAATCGTTACGAGGTAATATTTTCTCTTTAAAATTGGGATAATGGAATTATACAAAATGGTACAAACCATGCGTTGGTTTGGACCAAATGATCCGGTTAGTTTACGAGATATTGCGCAGGCGGGGTGCACCGGAGTAGTTACTGCTTTACACCATATTCCCAATGGAAATATCTGGACGATCGAAGCTATTCAGGAACGGAAAAATATGATTGAATCTGCAGGGTTAACATGGGATGTAGTAGAAAGTGTTCCGGTGCATGAGGCGATCAAAACCCAATCATCAGGTTTTCAGCAATACATTCAACATTATCAAGAGACGATCAAAAACTTAAGTGCTTGTGGTATACGCACGATCACATATAATTTTATGCCGGTGATGGATTGGACGAGAACCAATTTGTCGTATCCGATGAAAGATGGTTCATTGGCATTATTTTATGAAAGAGCGGCTGTTATTGCATTTGATCTGTTTATATTAAAAAGGCAGAATGCTGCACAAGATTATACTAAAGAAGAAATACAAAGAGCCACAGCAAGATTTAATGCTATGAATGCAGATGAAAAATTATTGCTCAAACAAAATATGATAAAGGGCTTACCCGGTAGTGAAGAAAGTTTTACGATTGAACAATTTCAGGCTGCATTGGATACATATGATGGAATAGATGCATCAAAGCTCCGTAAGCATTTGATTTATTTTTTAGAACAAATAATTCCGATTGCCAATGCCTGTAACGTTAAGATGGCGATTCATCCGGATGATCCTCCCTATCCTTTATTAGGATTGCCAAGGGTGGTTAGTACTGCTTCGGATATTGAAGCATTAGTTGAGGCTGTTCCTTCTGTAAATAATGGGTTGTGTTTTTGTACGGGTTCGTTTGGTGTGCGGGCAGATAATGATTTGCCGGTTATGGTAAATCAGTTTGCAGAACGAATTCATTTTCTGCATTTAAGAAGTACCAAGCGTAATGAATGGGGAGATTTTTATGAAGACAATCATTTAGAGGGGGATGTAGATATGTATGCTGTTGTGAAAGCAGTTGTAAAAATGATGCAGGAAAGAAAAACAGCTATTCCTATGCGCCCCGATCATGGTCATCAGATGTTGGATGATCTTACAAAGAAAACCAATCCGGGATATAGTGCTATTGGCCGCTTAAGAGGGCTTGCCGAGTTGCGGGGCCTGGAGATGGGGATAGCCAGATCGATGTTTCAATAATCTTCACAGCAAAACTACCCACTACTCACTCTTCCAAAGCTCTATTCAAAAACTCAAGCAGTGGTTGTAAGGTTGCAAAAACAGTAGCTGTTTTTTTAATCAAATCCTTGCTTGTTAAATCGGCATCGGTTAGTGGAGTAATAGCCGTAAAACTTTTTAACTTGATATATTCAATGGCAGGATTATCTTTCTCGTATCCTTTAGGTTCTCTTGTTAAAAATAAACCCTCTTCTCGCGATAAACTGCCAAATACAGATTTGAATTTTTTACCCTCTACAATTTTTTGAAACTCGGGCCAATTATAATCTATTTCCTGTCTTATTTTTTTCAATTGATCCGGCTCTGCCATATATAAACCACCACCGATAAAACTATTTCCACCGGGCTCGCAATGAAAATAATAACCCGCTACATTCATCTTCTTACCACCCTTACTGATACCTGCACCCATATTCGTTTTATAAGGGTCTTTATTTTTACTAAAACGAACATCCCGGTTAATACGAAAAGTACAATCCTTGGCTGTTTGGGTAGCAATACTCGGATCATTCTTAGCAATGGCTACCAATAGTTTTGTAACGAATTTGGTAAAGTCGGCTTTCGCTAATTCATAGTGTTTGCGATTAGCATCGAACCAAGGTTTGTTGTTATTTTTCTTAAGGTCTTTTAAGAATCTTAATGTAGTTGCTTCTAGCATAATATATTTACATTTTATCTTGGTGTCTTAGCGATTAAATGAACGCAAAGGCGCTAAGTCGCAAAGCTTTATTTTATCAATTGCAAAAATTCTTCCTCTGTAATAATCTTCACCGTATTTATCTTCTTTGCTTTTTCTAATTTACTCCCTGCATCTTCACCTACTACTAAATAATTCAACTTACTACTTACACCGCTCAAAATAATACCTCCTTTCTCTTCTACCATTGCTTCTGCATCAGAACGTTTAAGTTGCAATAATGTTCCCGTGAATAAAAAACTTTGATTTGTTAAGCTGCCACCTACCACTGTTTCTTTTTTCTCATTTATTAGTTTTAAACCCAGCAACTCAAGGTCTTTCAGCATAGCTATATTCTGTTCATTCATAAAAAAACCGAAAATACTTTTGGCTACTTTTGTACCCACATCTTCCAACTGCATGAGTTCCTCTTCTGTTTTACTAGCGAAATCGAGTAAATGCGTTACGGCATTGGCTAATGTTTTAGCCGTTGTTTCACCCACAAAACGAATCCCCAATCCATAAATTAATCGGTATAGCGGTTGTTGCTTACTCGCTTCAATGGCGGTAAATAAGTTGTCAATAGACTTCTTGCCGAATCCTTCCAACTCGCTAATCTTCAATCTACAATCTGATAATCTGAATATGGAGGGGATATCTGATAATAAACCTAACTCATAAAACTTGCGCACATTCGCTTCACCAAAACTTTTGATATCCATCGCATCCTTACTCACAAAATGAATAATGCGTTCTACAACCTGCGCTTCACACTCAATATTGATACAACGCCAAACAGCTTCACCCTCTTCTTTAAAAAGAACACTTTTACAAACAGGGCATTCACTAGGAAATTGAATGGCCACTTCATTACCGGTTCTGGCTTCAGGTATTGAGCGAACAATTTGTGGAATTACGTCACCGGCTCTTTCGATCAATACCCGATCGCCTTTTTGTAAATCCTTCTCCTTAATATATTCTTCATTATGAATAGAAATACTTGAAACGGTTACACCGCCCAGATAAACAGGGCTCAATTTGGCAACCGGTGTTACGGCACCGGTTCTTCCTACCTGAAACTCTACATCTAATAATGTGGTAGTAGCCTGCCGGGCTTTGAATTTAAAAGCAATTGCCCATCGCGGGTGGTGAGAAGTCATCCCCAACTTTTCTTGTAAGGCAATCTCATCAACCTTTACTACCATTCCATCAATTTCATAAGGAAGCTCATCTCTCTTCGCTTCAAATGCTAAACAATAATCTATAACATCTTGTATACCTGTTACTACTTTTTTCTCTCGCTCAGGTGATCTAAAACCCATATCCCATAGCAGTTTCAAAGTATTTGAGTGCTTCACTAGTGGGTCGTCTCCGGTCTCCGGTCTCCGGTCTCCGGTCTTATAATAACTCACATGATAAAAAAAACCATCCAAATTTCTGGCAGCTACATCTTTAGGATCTTTCATGCGTAAACTACCGGAAGCGGCATTACGCGGATTGGCTAAAACGGTAGTACCCGCTTCTAAAGCTTTGGTATTATAGGATGCAAAGCTTTCTTTGGTCATAATAATTTCACCGCGTATTTCTATTTGCTCAATACCATAATGGGAGAAAGGTGCACTCAATGGTATGGATCTTATTTGTTTGATATTATTGGTAACATCTTCACCGGCAACACCATCGCCACGTGTAGTTGCGCGAACAAGTATATCCTTCTCATAAATCAATGAAATACTGGCACCATCAAATTTGGGTTCTACACAATACTTTATATTCTCTAATCCACTTAGCTCTCTGGCCTTCCTATCAAAGTCTAGTAAATCTGCCCCATTATAACTATTATCCAAACTTAACATCGGAACCAGGTGGGCAACTGTTTCGAATTGTTGGTTTAAGCTGTTGCCAACACGCTGGGTAGGAGAATCGGGGGTTACAAGATTCGGGTGGCGAGATTCGAGTTCAACCAGTTTTTTATAGAGGGTATCATATTCAATATCAGCAATTAAAGGCTCGCTAAGTACATAATATCGATACTCGTGAAAGCGTAGTACCTTACAAAGTATTTCAACAGATTGCTTATCTGAATAATTATTTGGCTGTAGTAATTCGCCGGTTAATCGCATGATTTCTTTTACCTGATCTTCCGTATACATAGCTAGTTATTAGAGGGTTGGTTTGTAAAATTCATACATTTCAAATTATTTTGTATCTTAAACTTACGATTGCAGGGTATTTACCCTCGTTTATAACTATTTGCCATATATGAAGAAATTTCCTGAAAAGGCATCAAATGGTGTGCAGCTGATTGCTGATGCCGTTCCGTTGGTAAATACTTACCCGAAAGTACCGCTTACCATTGATTGCGTAATTTTTGGTTTTGAAGAAAATAAGTTAAAAGTACTCTTGATTAAAAGTGATTTAGCCATCTATGAAGGTAAGCTCTCTTTATTGGGCGATTTTTTACGTGATAATGAAGAATTAGATGCCGCGGCATATCGTATCCTGAAAGAACGTACCGGAATGACTGACGTGTTTTTGGAACAGGTAAAAGTGTTTGGCAAACCCGATCGCCACCCCGGTGGAAGGGTTGTTACCATTGCTTATTGCTCCTTGCTAAATATTCAGCATCATGAGCTTAAAATTCATGATAATGAACTAGACTGGTACAGTTTAGCCCATTTGAAAGATATGGCTTTTGATCATAAAGAAATAGTTGACTCTTGCTATCATTGGCTACAAGAAAGTATACAGGAACATCCATTAGGATTTAAGTTATTGCCACATAAATTCGCATTACGGGAATTACAAAACCTTTATGAAGCCATATTGGGCGTGAGTTTAGATAGAAGGAATTTTAGGAAAAAGTTCGCATCTATGGACCTTTTAATAGATACCCAAGAAATGGAGCAAGATGTTTCTCACCGTCCGGGTAAACTCTATAAATTTAACTTTGAGAAATACGAAAAGAATAAAAGAAAGTGGATCGGTATTGATTTTTAGCAGATATCAATGGCTTAACCTACTTTTACCAAAATAGTATTACATGCTTCATTCGATGACGGGTTATGGAAGGGCTGAGCAAATGATCGGCGGCAAACAATTTTTAATTGAAATCAGATCCCTTAATGGCAAACAATTTGATCTTCGATTAAATATTCCGGCCTTATTAAAACCCTTTGAGTTTGAAATCAGAAATAACCTGAATGAAGGTTTACTGAGAGGTAGTGTAGAATGTAATATCAACATTAAATTAAATGGCGCCAATAAACCGGTAACAATTAATACCGATCTGGCAAAAGCTTATTATCAACCGGTATCAGACCTGGCTGATTCATTAGGACTTGACAAAGGAGATATTTTAAGCACTCTATTAAAATTGCCCGATGTAATTACCCCTTCTAACGAAATGCTTACCGAAGAGGAATGGAGCCAAACAGAAGCTTTGCTAAAAGAAGCTATTGCACAAATAAATAAACATAGGTTGGAAGAAGGAAAATCTATTGAACAGGATCTGCTCACACGATTATCCAATATTGAAGCACAACAAAAAATTATTGCCGAGCTAGAACCCAATAGAAGGGCAAAAATAAAAGAAGGGTTGAAGAAAGTACTGGAAGAAAATGTTGGCAAAGAAAATTATGATCCCAATAGATTAGAACAGGAACTGATTTATTATATCGAGAAAATTGATATTAGTGAAGAGCAGGTACGTTTAAATAATCACTGTGCTTATTTTCGATCAATTTTAAACGAAAAAGAAACATCCAAAGGAAAAAAACTATCTTTTATTTTGCAGGAGTTTGGCAGGGAAATTAATACTACCGGATCAAAAGCGTATGATGCTGTGATACAGAAAGCGGTGGTATTAATGAAAGATGAATTGGAAAAAGCCAAAGAACAAATTTTAAATGTGTTGTAATTGTTCATGAAAACAAAATTTTTTGCTTTGTTATTGGGGGTATTATTTTTTGTAAATGCCTGTTCTGATATTGGGGTATTTGAAAAGCAATATTTTTTTAAACAACACGCCTGGCAATCCACGATACAGCCAAGTTTTGATTTTACGATAAAGGATACAGCAGCATTATATAATATTTATATAGCGGTAAGGCATGAAGATGCTTATCGATACAATAATTTATGGGTAGAAATTACAACGCAATCGCCCGGTGATACAGCTAAAACACAAAGCCTCAATCTCTTGTTAGCCGATAATAAGAAGGGTTGGCTGGGAGCCGGAATGGATGATATATTCGACCATAGAATAAGAATTACTAAAAGTCCACAGAAGTTGAAAGCGGGGAAATACACTTTCAAACTCAAACAAATAATGCGTGAAGATCCATTACCTGCTATTTTGAATACCGGTATTCGTATTGAAAAAGTAGTATCATGAACAGGATTAAAAATCCTAAACTCGCTTTTGTTACCTTGGTTTATTGGGTATTGCTAACGTATATGATCGCTGCATTAGCTTGGTGGTACATTGCTTTAGAAAAACAAAATACCGCTATTACTAATATTAGGGTGAACGAATTAATTAAAGATGATCCCAAGTACTATCAAAAAATACTCACTATTGAAGAAGCTAGAAAACGAAAAACCGCACAATATGTGGGAGAGGGTGTTACTTTTTTAGCATTGATAATTATTGGTGCTGTTTTTGTTTTTCGCGCTACGCGCAGACAATTAAAACTATCGCAACAGCAGCAGAATTTTATGATGGCTGTTACGCATGAACTTAAAACCCCCATTGCTATTACCCAGCTTAATTTAGAAACCCTTCAAAAAAGGAAATTAGAAGAAGATAAGCAGCAGAAACTCATTAGTAATACCCTGCAAGAAGCCAGGCGGTTGAATAGTTTATGTAATAATATTTTATTTACTTCTCAGCTCGAATCGGGTGGATACCAACTCACTTCACAAGAAGTTGATTTCACAGAACTTACCGAAACTACAATCGACGAATATAAAAATCGTTTTCCTGATAGGATCTTGGAAGACGAAATAGAACAAGACTTACATATTAATGGAGATACTTTTTTATTGCAAATGCTCTTGAATAACTTACTGGATAATGCTTTAAAATATACTAGTAAAGAATCGGCCATTAGTGTTTTATTATTTCAGAAAAACCGACAAATCATATTGCAGATAAAAGATAATGGAGCAGGAGTGCCTGACTCAGAAAAAAAATTAGTTTTTAGTAAATTTTATCGAAGTGGTAATGAAAATACCCGTAAGGCGCAGGGTACAGGGTTAGGATTATACCTATGTAAAAAAATTGCGTTGGCACATAATGCTAATATTAGTGTGACGGATAATCACCCGCAAGGAAGTATTTTTGCGGTTGCTTTTAATACATAATATGAACAACAGAGCATCTGTTTTATTGGTGGAAGATGAGCAACACTTGCATGAAGCCTTAAAACTCAATTTAGAGTTAGAAGGCTATACAGTAACTTCTGCCTATGATGGGAATGATGCTTTAAAGAAAATAACAGAAGCCTATTTTGATTTAATCATTATGGATATCATGCTACCGGAATTAGATGGTATCAGTATTACCGAAAACCTGCGTATTCATAATAACGATGTGCCGGTTTTAATGCTAAGCGCGAAGAATAGCCCGGCCGATAAGGTGTTGGGTTTACGCAAAGGGGCAGACGATTATCTCACTAAACCATTTGATTTGGAAGAATTGTTGATACGGGTAGAAAAACTAATTGAAAAAAATAAAAAGATTCAAGTAAAAGAAGCGGTAGGTGATCAATATACTTTTGGTGATAATATCATCAATTTTAAAGCACAGGATGCTATTACCTGGAATAAGCAAACCATTCAACTGAGTAAAAAAGAAGCTTTATTATTAAAATTGTTGATTGAAAACAAGGGAGAAGTGGTAACCCGTGAAAAAATATTACAAGTAGTTTGGGGTTATAATGTATATCCTACTACACGCACCATCGATAATTTTATTCTGAGTTTCCGAAAATATTTTGAGAAAGATAGCCGTAACCCACGCTATTTCCATTCCGTGAGGGGGGTGGGGTATCGGTTTGTGAGTCAATAGTCCGGAAGTCCGAGAGACCATAAGCAAGTCCGATCTTATTTACATCTGGTTTTCCAACTGACTTACGGTCTTCCTGACTTTCCGACTTTATATATAATACTCATGGCACTTTTTTCGTTCTATCAGCATAACCACGCTTATGCTCGAATCTATAATAGACTTTTTGGAACCTATCAATACGGCGGCCCTTTCTAATGATGAGGGTTTTAAAGACACGCAATTAGGAAAACATGTACAGGTTTATGAAGATGCCTTACCAGATATCGACCATGCCGATTTGGTGATAGTAGGTTGTAATGAAATGCGTGGAATGGGTATTCAATATGATAAGCAAGCGGGAGCGGATGAGGTTCGGAAGGAGTTTTATAGTTTGTTTTATTGGCATACAGAGGTTATAGTTGCCGATTTAGGTAATATCAAAACCGGGGCCACATTGAATGATAGCTATGCTGCGGTAAGATTAGTGGTAAGCGAATTGATAGAAGCGGGAAAGAAAGTTTTGATATTAGGGGGAGCGCATGATATAACCACTCCCCAATATGAGGCTTATGGGAGGCTCAATAAAATTATTGATGCTGTTGTAGTAGATGCAAAAATTGATTTGGATATGGAAAATGTGCATCTGGCAGATCAATTTTTAGTAGATATGTTTACGGGTATGCCCAATCATCTCAAACATTATACCCATATTGGTTTTCAAAGTTATTTTATGCATCCGCATATGCTCGAAACAATCGATAAATTAGGCTTCGATTGTTATAGAGTTGGAAAGGTAAAAGAAGCTATTGAAGAAATGGAGCCCCCTATCCGCAATTGTGATATGTTTAGTTTTGATATAGCGGCTATACAACATGCACATGCACCGGCTAATATAATTACCCCTAATGGTTTTAACGGAGAAGAGGCCTGTACGCTTATGCAGTATGCTGGTATGAGTGCGCAATGCCAAACAATAGGTTTATATGGATATCTTCCAAAACAAGATCAGCATAACCTTACTGCAAAACAACAGGCACACATGCTGTGGTATGTATTGGATGGTATACAAAAAGGGAAACAGGAAGCCTCTATAGATAATAAACAGGCATTTAATGAATTTACGATGGCATTCGCAGAAGTAGAAACAGCATTCTTACAAAGTAAAAAAACAGGTAGATGGTGGATGCAATTACACGACGGTAAATACGTAGCTTGCAGCTATAAAGATTATATAACCGCTTGTAATAATGATATACCTGAAAGATGGCTTCGCGCAGTGGAACGCAGTTAAAAAGCTAGTTACACAAAACAAGTTACTTAGTTTAGACTTCGACAAGCTCAGCCTGACACTTATTTACTTAGTTTACTTATTTACCCTACCCTCTTGTTCTGTTCAAAAGAAAATAGCAACCACAGCTCCAACAGGAATAGCCGCTATTGCGCAAACAGCAATTTTCGATAAGCCCGAGTTCAAACCCGCTCATATCGGTATTCAGGTATACGATCTGCAAGAAAAAAAGATAGTATATAGTTATCAGGATGATAAATATTTTACACCTGCCAGTAATACTAAAATATTTACCTGTTATGCTGCTTTAAAGCATTTACCCGATAGTATTCTAGCTTTGGAGTATTTACAGGATGATGACGAATATACTGTAAGGTTCACCGGTGATCCTACCTTTCTTCATCCTGATTTTAAAAATCAGCGAGCGTATGACTTCTTGTTGAAAAATGCAACGGCTATTACTTTTGTCAACCCTCAATGGAAGGCACAACCCTTTGGCAATGGATGGGCTTGGAACGATTATGATGGTGATTATGCGCCGGAACGTTCGCCTATGCCGATTTATGGAAATTTGGTTCAGTTTACGAAGAAAGGGAATGCGATTAAAGTAGTACCTAAAGCATTTAAAGACTCCCTCACTATTTTTTCTGATATCAGTGATGGCAAATTCGATATTACACGTGATTGGAAAACAAATCAGTTTGAAGCTGTAAAATCAAATCAACGGGTTACCAATGCTTATATCCCTTTTACACATGAAAAAGAATGGTCTACCTTGAGTATTCCTTTATTGGAAGATACCTTGAATAGGATATTACATGTTGCCAGCAGTTTAGATAAGGAAAGAAGCGATTGGAAAAAATTATATTCACAACCTACAGATAGTTTGCTGAGCGTGATGATGCACAGAAGTGATAACTTTTTTGCAGAACAAACCCTATTAATGAGCGGCTATCAAATACATGGCTGGCTCGATGATACCCGAACCATTGACACCCTTTTAAAATCGGATTTAGCAGCTATACCCGATAAGCCTCGTTGGGTAGATGGCAGTGGTTTGAGTAGGTATAATATGATGACGCCGCGTTCTATTGTTTGGTTGCTAAACCAAATACAACAAACCGCAGGATGGAATCGGGTAAAAGCCATTTTTGCTTCGGGTAATGAAGGTACATTGGCAGGTTTATACAAAAACTATAACGGCAAAATTTTTGCTAAAACCGGTACATTAAGTAATACGGTTGCTTTAAGCGGGTACTTATTTACAAAAAGCGGTAAGCAACTTATTTTCTCGGTAATGGTAAATGCACATCAAACCAGTGCTGGTAATATCCGAAGAGCGATTGAACAACTGATTACAGGAATTATTGAGGGTAATTAAAAGCCTGATTCATTTTTTCTTTATCGAACATTTTCTCATTGTTAGATAAAAAAACGGTAGCTACTCCATTACCAATAAAATTGGTGATGGCACGAGCCTCTGACATAAACCGATCTACACCTAATAATAAGGCTAAACCTTCTATCGGAATTACTTTTACGGCACTTAAGGTAGATGCCAATATTACAAAACCACTACCGGTAACACCTGCGGCACCTTTTGAGGTAATCATGAGTACACCAATAATGGTGAGTATTTGCTGGGTACTTAATTCAATATTAAATACCTGTGCTAAAAATAAAACAGCCATCGATAAATAAATAGAAGTACCATCGAGATTAAAAGAATAACCGGTTGGTACCACTAAGCCTACTACCGATTTATGGCAACCCATAGTTTCTAATTTTTCCATTAAGGAAGGTAGGGCAGCTTCGGAAGAAGAAGTGCCCAGTACTATAAGCAGTTCATTTTTGATATAATTCAAAAAGCGGAGTATCGAAATCTTATAATAACGCATTACGGAACCCAACACAGCAAAAACAAAAACCCCCATGGTAATATACACACAGAGCATGAGTTTAGCCAATGGAATAAGGGTAGCTAATCCATACTTACCAATGGTAAATGCCATTCCTCCAAACGCGCCGATAGGTGCGGCTTTCATTACCCAATGTAAGGCCGTAAAAACATACTTGGAAGCTATTTGGATAGGGTTTAAAAAAACTTCTTTAGTCGATAACTTGCTCAATATTATTCCCACTATAATCGAAAGCAATAAAATCTGAATCGTTATATTTTCTTTAAAGAAGGCCATCCAGGAAATGGATACATTACCCTTATACTTTGAAATATCTGCATTGCCAACACCTGAAGTATCAACCCCAGAACCGGGTTGTATAAAATGCGCTACCACAATACCAATCAATAAGGCAAGCGTAGTAATAACTTCAAAATAAATAAGCGCTTTACCGCCTACACGGCCCACTCTTTTCAAACTATCCATACCACATATTCCGGTTACGATGGTAAGAAAAATGATAGGGTTAATAAAGAGCTTTATGATATCGATAAAATATTTACCCAAGGGCTGCATAGCCACACCGGTAGCAGGAGCTAAATGCCCTAATAATATACCACTCACAATAGCGAGTAAAACCCAAAAAGTGAGGTTTGATACTATTTTTTTCATTTTCCAAACATTCGATCTAAATACTCTTCTTTAAACTCAATATAAGTAGGACTTCCATTGGGTGAAATATTGGGAGTAGTGCATGCAAATAAATCATTTACTAAACTTTGCATTTCTTTTTCGCTTAGTGATTGACCGGCTTTAATAGATTGCTGTCTCGCCATGCATCGAACTAATTTTTCTCGCTTACTATATTTTACATCGCTGCTAAAATGTTTGAATTGCTCTATTAATAATTCAATTGTATTTTTTTCATTGCCCGTAATTACATCTGCCGGGCAGCCCTGTATTACAAAACTGTTAGTGCCAAAGGGCTCTACCAAATAGCCTATTTGAATCAGATCGGATAACATATCTTGTAACAGTGCTGCATCGGGAGCTGCGAGCTCGAGCGTAACCGGAAATAATAACTGCTGTGTTGCGGCTTGCTGGTTATGCATGGCTGCGCTAAATTTTTCATAAAGCACTCTTTCATGCGCTAATTGTTGATGTACAACCAGAAAACCACGTGAATGATTTACTAAGATATAAGTGTTATTTATTTGTAGAAATGAATTACCGGAGTCTTCAATCTGGAATCTGGAATCTGGAACTTGCTTCTCTTCAGATTGACGATTGGCGATTGACGATTCTTTAAAATAAGCCCTCCAATCTCCTAAGCCACTTTTTTCGGTAGGTTCAATAGCATGTGCCTGATGACTGCGGGAAAATGTTTGGTATAAACCCGAAGAAATAGTTGCCTGCTGTTGCTCATTCGTAAATGGTTTACTCACTGCATCCAGTTGCTGTATATCAGCATTTAAAGAAAAATCTAATGAAGGAGCAATACTAAACTGCGCTAATGCATGTTTTACTGCAGCTTGAATAAAAGCATAAATTATTTTCTCATCCTCAAACTTAATTTCTTGTTTGGTAGGATGCACATTAATATCTATTTGTGCGGGATCTAAATCTATATATAATACATAGCCCGGAAAACTATCATTCGGGATAATACCATCAAAAGCAGCGTTTACAGCATGATTGAGATAGGCACTTTTAATATAGCGATTATTTACAAAAAAATACTGATCACCCCTTGTTTTACGTGCAGTTTCGGGCTTGCCGATAAAACCTGAAATCGTGAGATAATCTGTTTTTTCATGTACAGGTACCAGCTTCGCGGTATAGGTGCTGCCTAATATTTGTACAATCCTTTGTTTATGATTACCGGCTTCAAGATGAAATAGCTCCTGTCCGTTTGCACTCAACGAAAAAAAGATACTAGGGAAAGCCATAGCTACCCGAATAAATTCATCTACAATATGCCTCATTTCAGCAGCATTGCTTTTCAAAAAATTTCTTCTTGCAGGCACATTGAAGAACAAATTCTTCATGCTGATATTGGTACCAACTTCAGCAGCACAGGGTTCCTGATTTACCACCCTGCTATTCTCTATATCGATATGCGTTCCGAGTTCATCTTCGGCTCTTCTCGTTTTCAGTGTTACCTGCGCAACGGCAGCAATAGAGGCTAAAGCTTCGCCTCTAAAACCCATGGTTTTAATACGAAATAAATCTTCGATATCCCTGATTTTACTGGTAGCGTGGCGCTCAAATGCCATACGGGCATCGGTTTCACTCATGCCTTTGCCATTATCAATTACCTGAACGAGTGCCTTACCGGCGTCATTGATGATCAATTGAATACGGGTAGCACCGGCATCAACCGCATTTTCTAATAATTCTTTTACAGCACTGGCGGGTCGTTGAATTACTTCTCCGGCTGCTATTTGATTGGCAATATTATCGGGTAACAATTGTATAATATCCTGCACGCTATTTCAATAAATGTTTGTAAAAATACGACCCATACGCCGTTCTGCCCATATCGATACCCTAAATTTGCCGCAAATTGAAAATATGAATCCCACAGCAGCTATAGAAAAAATAAAAAGATCCTTTGTGCCCGCCGATTTTGTGGTAACCGATTGGGATCATTTAGAGCCTTTTTTTAAAACCTTGGTAGAACGCCCTATCAATAGCAAAGCCGATTTGGAACAGTGGTTGCAAGATATGAGTGAATTAGAAGCGGTGGTGAGTGAAGATGCCTGTTGGCGACAAATTCGTATGACCTGCGACACTACCAACAAATCCCTAGAAGAAGCGTTCACTTATTTCTGTATGGAAATTCAGCCTAAGCTTCAACCTTATGCCGACACATTGAATAAAAAATTGATTGACTGCAAATACACTGCCGAATTGGATCAAAACTTATATCATACCTATTTGCGTTCTGTTAAAAAAAATATTGAGCTTTTTCGGGAAGCCAATATCCCTATTCAAGCAGAGCTTAGTGTACTACAGCAACAATACGGAGCTATAGCAGGTAAAATGACGATCGAAGTAAATGGAGAAGAATTTACCTTACAACAGGCAGGAAAATTTTTAGAGAATGAGGATAGAAGTTTGCGAGAAGAAGTATATCGTAAAATTCAGGATCGTCGTTTACAAGACACAACTGCTATGCATGAACTATATAGTAGTTTAATTGCAAAAAGGCAACAAATAGCTGTTAATGCCGGCTTTGAAAATTATAGAGATTACAAGTTCAAAGAATTGGGAAGATTTGATTACACCAAGGAAGATTGTTTTCAATTTCACGAAGCCGTAAAACAACATGTATTACCGCTGGTGAATGATATCTATAGAAAGAAGAAAGAGAAACTTGGATTAACCACATTACGCCCCTGGGATACAGAGGCAGAACCCGCCGGTACCAAACCTTTAAAGCCTTTTACAGATGGCAATGATTTGTATGAAAAATCAGTAAAATGTTTTGAGCAATTGAATTCTTTTTTTGCCGATTGTTTACGTAAAATGAAAGAGCTTAATCATTTTGATTTAGAGAGTAGAAAAGGAAAAGCTCCCGGAGGTTATAATTGTCCATTAGCGGAAAGCGGTGCCCCTTTTATATTTATGAATGCTGCCTCTCAAATGAGTGATGTAACTACAATGGTACATGAAGGTGGGCATGCCATTCATTCTTTTTTGTCACATCCGCTTCCATTGAGTGCATTCAAAGAATATCCGATGGAAATAGCTGAAGTAGCGAGTATGTCGATGGAACTATTTAGCATGGATTATTGGCATAGCTTTTTTGACAATGAAGAAGAATTGAAACGTGCTAAAGAACACCAGCTCGAAAGAACGATCACTATTTTTCCTTGGATTGCCATTATCGATAAATTCCAGCATTGGGTGTACGAAAACCCAAATCATACTATTGCTGAAAGAACCGAAAATTGGGTAAATATACTTAACGAGTTTTCTACAGACGCTATTGATTATAGTGGCTTGGATCATTATAGGGCCATCGGTTGGCAACGCCAGCTTCATTTGTTTGAAGTGCCGTTTTACTACATTGAATATGGAATTGCTCAACTAGGTGCTATTGGTTTGTGGATGCAGTTTAAGGATGATAAGGATAAAGCCCTTGAGAACTATATGAAAGCACTAAGTTTAGGCGGAACGAAAACCTTACCGGAGTTATATAGCGCGGCAGGATTAGAATTTAATCTTACTCCCGATTATATAAAAAGATTGATGGAGTTTGTGAAGACAGAGTTAAATTGAACGCAAGGGCGCTAAGACGCAAAGAAGGAACTAGATATTAGTCGCCTATACAAAAACAGTTTATCGTTGGTCAGGCTACTAAAGATGGGATCTAAATTTGCTTCGCGCCTTAGCGTCTTCGCGTTTAGCTTTACTTATTATCGCCACTCGATCTAGGTCGCTGAGGATTATTGCCTTTGGGTGGATTATTTCTCCCTTGTTGTGGACCACGTGGTGATTGTTGACTACGCTGCTGATCGCGTTTACGTCGTTCATTTTTTTCGAGTGTTTTCAAACTGATTTGTCCTACTAATTCTACAAAGGCCGGTTCAACTTCTGTTTGTTTTTTATTTACTATTTCAACAGCTTGTAATTCTTCGGCTTTTTGCCCCTGTTGATTCAGTCTTTTGATTTCCTTTACTCGCTGAATCGTTAGCGGATAATGTTTGCTATTGTTGGGTAGGGTATACCACATCAAATTTTTAAAAATATCTTTTTTAATTAGGAAAGCGGTGCCCATGGCGGTATCTAGTGTATCTGCATAATCCGGGAAGTGCTGTAAAGCATCTAAATAGGTATCGAGCTCGTAATTCAAACAACATTTTAAGCGACCGCATTGTCCGCTTAATTTTGTTTGGTTGATCGATAAATTTTGATATCGAGCGGCTGTAGTATTCACGCTCTTAAAATCATTCAGCCAAGTACTGCAGCAAAGCTCGCGCCCGCAACTGCCAATACCACCAACTTTAGCCGCTTCTTGTCTGATCCCAATTTGTCTCATTTCAACTTTTACTTTAAAGTCGCTGGCAAATATTTTGATCATTTCTCTAAAATCAACTCTATCATCGGCAGTATAAAAGAAAGTAGCTTTTTTGCCATCGGCCTGAACTTCTACTTCGCTTAATTTCATTTGAAGATTCAGGGAGCGAGCGATTGCTCTGCTACGAGATAATATTTCCCTTTCTCTTGATTTGCTTATTTTATAACTTTCCAGATCCCGATCGGAGCTGGGGCGAAGGATTTTTTTCATTTCAGGGTTAAATTCATCAACCCCTTTTTTCTTTAATTGTAAGCGAACCAATTCGCCTGTTAAACTTACTTCGCCCACGTCGAAGCCACTTACCCCTTCTACTGTAACATATTCCCCTTTTTCAAAAAATTGTAGGGTTGGATTACGGAAAAACTCTTTCCTACTTCCTTGCTTAAAACTTACTTCCACCACTTTACAAGTACTTTCAGGATCACTAAAAGGTAAGTTCATTAGCCAATCGTGCACGTTCAAGCGGTTACAACCACCTGTACTGCATCCACCATTACTTTTACAACCGTTGGGTTTTCCCGTTCCACAAGATCCACAGCCCATATATAAATATATAATAAGAGTTAAACTAAGTAGTCAAAAATACAGTTTTGTTCTGAATGATATGGTATAGTTTGATGCTAAGGGCTTGAAACAGCATTTTCCCATTGGCATTACGTTCTATGTAATAGGCGGCTTTATCTAGTTCTTCTATAATTGCTTCTTGCTGACTAACCGAGGAGATTTTATTAAGTCTATTCGCAAAATCTTTTTCGGCCTCATCATGGTTTACTCCGTTTTCGCCTAGTATGCGTATTCGGATACTTAATTCGAGTAGGTGATTGAAATAGCGTAGGAATTGCTTTTGTTTTTCTCTTCCCAGAGCGCTAATATCTTCACTAAATTTCACTTGAGCAGCCGGACCTGTTTTCAAAATGGCATTAAGCCATTCACGTAATAAACTCTGCCAATCTTCGTCGGCGTGTTGCAAGGCTAGTAATGCTTCGCGATAATTACCCTCAGCAACAGCCGCTATTTGTTTAGCTTTACCCGCATCGGCACCGGCTCTTTGTATCAGTGCCTCTTCGATTTCGGCATCCGTTAAAGATGGGATTCGCACTAATTGGCATCTGCTTAAGATAGTGGGCAATATAGCTTCTTCGCTTTCTGCAACCAGTATAAAAATCGTATTAGCCGGGGGTTCTTCAATAAGTTTAAGTAATTTATTACCCTCTTTGCCTAGGTATTCAGGCATCCAAAGCAACAATACTTTGTACTTACTCTCAAAGCTTTTTAAACTAAGCTCATGAATAATACGGTTACATTCTTCTGCGGTAATATTACCTTGTTTATTTTCCGCATTGATGCTCTGTAACCAATCATATGCGTTTCCATAAGGGTATTGCCGAATAAATTCTCTCCAATCAGCTATATAGTCTGTGCTTACCGGTTTATCCCCCGGTTTACGAGGGATAACAGGATAGCTAAAATGAAGATCGGGATGTATTAGTTGTTGAGCACGCTGATAAGCTGGTTGTTCTGCAATTCTTTCCGGAGGAATGAAGCCCGAAGAAGGCTCTAGAGCAGTCATCCCTCCAAATAAATCTTCTACAACGGGCGCATCTACAGGTAAGCTCACTAAGTATTGTGCAAAAGCTAATGCCAAAGGCAAGCCACCCACTCCTTCTTTGGCAAGAAATAGTAGTGCATGACTGATACGGTTATGTTCTACCATCTCAGCCAAATGCTGCTTGGTGGCTGTTTGGCCAATCACCTCAGAAAAAAGCACGTTAAAACTTACTTTACGTATTTCAGAATATCTTCACTATCAGGAGTGGTTTTGCTCGGGAAGTATTGTAATAATTTACCATTTTCATCCAATAAAAATTTCCCGAAATTCCATTTAATATCTGCGTCTAACACGCCATTTTCTGCTTTGGATGTAAGCCATTTATAGATAGGTGCCATATCATCACCTTTCACACTTACTTTACTGGCCAAAGGAAAAGTTACACCGTAATTTTTCTTACAAAACTCTTGAATCTCACCATCAGCGCCAGGCTCCTGACCACCAAAATTATTGGCCGGGAAACCTACAATCACTAGTTTGTCTTTGTATTGATCGTACACTTTTTGAAGGGCTTCATATTGCGGCGTGTAACCACACTTCGAAGCGGTGTTTACTACTAAAATTTTCTTGCCCTTGAAAGAAGCAAAATCAATCGTTTTGCCATCAAGACCTTTTACTTTAAAACTATGGATACTATTAGGGCCGGGTAGGGTAAAGGCACTTAAAAAGAGTATTGTTACGAGGCTGAAAAAATATTTCATATGTTTTTTATGTAAAGGTAATGGGTTAAATCTACAATCAGGAATCTTCAATTAGGTATAACAGATGAAGATTCCAGATTGAAGATTCCAGATTGAAGATTGTAGATTGTAGATTGACTATCATCTACAGCGTATACGCTACCGCTGCAATGCTAAGTTTGGTACCCGGAACGCTGAGAATCGCTTCTCCGCAGGCTTCAAGGGTAGCGCCGGTAGTTATTACATCATCTATAAGCAATATATGTTTGTTTTGAAGGCTTTCGGGATCACTTATATAAAAAATATTTCTCATATTTTCCCATCTGCTAATTCGGTTTTCATGGGTTTGGGTTTTGGAATCAACCAGCCGAATTACCGATTTTTCGAGTATAGGTTTAGCCCATTTTTCTTGTATTCCCTGCGCAATAATCATGGCTTGATTATAGCCTCTTTTATATTCTTTTTTGGGGTGAAGTGGTAAAGGAACGATAGCATCAATATCGTTAAAACGAGATGATGCAGCTAATGACTTACCGAGTGCATGACCAAGAAAAATTCCGCTATAGATATTGGCTTTGTATTTAAGTGAAATGAGTAGTTGTTGTACTAATCCATGTTTATTAAAATAGTACAGTGCAGTTGCCTGCTCAATTGGGATACGCCCCCAAAAAATTTTCTCAATAGTATTATGGCTACTATTTATAAAATGCGTTTCAGGTAATGAGATTTTGCAACGCGGGCAAATAACTTCTTTTGCATTGATGAAATCAGCTGCACAACCTAAACAATAGTGCGGAAAAAATAAATCGCGAATCGCGATAGCCATTTTGTGAAGCATACTGCAATATCGAGTGGCAGAAATTATTTTATTAAGGTATTAACCGTAAGCGCTAATGTTTTTTAACGGTGAGTTTCGTCGGGTCGTCTGACTAAGTCAACCTTATGAGGCGCTAACGTTCCGACGATCTGACGATCTGACGACTCGACGTTCCGACTAGAATAGCTGTTGATAAACCTCATCCACCCTGCCAAGTGCAATCACCTCGATACCTTTTTTTTCTTTGGTATTTATTTTATTATAACGAGAGATAATTATTTTTTCAAAACCTAATTTTTCTGCTTCTGCAATTCTTTGTTCAATACGCGTAACAGCTCTTATTTCTCCATTCAAACCAACTTCCCCTGCGAAGCAAATCGATTTTGGTAAGGGAATATCTTCATAGGAAGAAAGTAGAGAACAAATAACAGCTAAATCTATAGATGGGTCTTCCATTTTTATGCCCCCTGCGATATTCACAAACACATCCTTAATGCCAAATTGAAAGCCACCTCTTTTTTCTAAAACAGCTAATAGTAATTGTAATCTTCTCAAATCAAAACCGGTTACAGTTCTTTGCGGAGTGCCGTAAACACTGGTGGTTACGAGTGCTTGCACTTCAATAAGTAATGGCCGCATACCTTCTAACGAAGCGGCTACGGCACACCCACTTAATACCTCTTCTCTTTGTGCAATGAGTATTTCAGATGGGTTTGTTACTACCCGCATACCGTTACCATTCATTTCATAAATACCTAATTCTGCAGTGCTGCCGAAGCGATTTTTTAGCGTTCGTAATAATCTATATACATAATGTCTATCACCTTCAAATTGCAGCACCGTATCTACCATATGTTCTAAAATTTTTGGTCCTGCAATACCGCCATCTTTGGTAATATGTCCGATTAAAAAAACAGGTGTATTTGTTTCTTTGGCAAAGCGTTGAAAAGCGGCGGCTGTTTCTCTGATTTGTGAAACTGTGCCCGCTGCAGAATCGATTAATGATGATTCCATTGTTTGAATAGAATCAACTATGATGAGTTCGGGTTTTAATTTTTTTATTTCTTTAAAAATGGTCGTAGTATCTGTTTCGGTAAGTAAATAAAAATTCTGGTTTTGAATTTGCAATCGATCAGCGCGCATTTTTATTTGTTGCTCACTTTCTTCTCCACTGATATATAGAATCCGCATCGAAGAAAGTAGTAGTCCGTTTTGTAAGAACAAAGTGCTTTTGCCGATACCCGGTTCGCCTGCTACTAAAACCAATGAGCCGGGTACAATGCCACCTCCTAAAACACGATTAAGTTCAGGGTCGGTAGTAATAATTCTTTTTTCCTCGGTAGAGGTAACAGTGTTGAGGGAAACTGTTTTTGATTTTCTTTTTTCATCCGTGTAATCATCCCAGCTTTCTTTTTTTGTTGGCTCATTACGGGAAAGCACTTCTTGTGTGAACGTATTCCATTGTGCACAAGATGGACATTTGCCTAACCATTTTGTACTTTCATATCCACAATTACTACAAAAAAAAGCGGTTTTAATTTTACTCATATTAGCTGAAAATAGGATAAATCAACACAGAATCTGGAAATGCAAAAGGGTCAACATTCCTGCTGACCCTTTTACTTACTAACCCATTAAATTCTAACACTAAGTTACAAATCTGGGCCACACGGCAAAATTAATTTTTTGCATTCAGCGGTATTCGGCCAATTCATATGTAGAATAATTTGCATACTTTTTTTTGTTTAGCGTAATTAAATGGTTGACTTAAAAAAGCCTGATTTTATAACTTCTGATTCAGGTATTTAGCCCAGAGGTATATTTATAATCAACTATTTAGCGGATTAAAAGCCGTTTTTACCGATCATCAATTTTGTTTAATGATTTAAAAATTTATTTGTAAAAAAATTAAAAGTGCATTAAAATTAATATAATGTTAAGGTTGATCGGCAGCTATTCGGTTATTTAGGTGGTCAAAAGCCTGATAAATGGCTTTTATACCTAAATTAATCAACATGAGAAAAAAACTGCTAATTAGTTTTTGTGCTTTACTTTTCGCTATTACAGCAGGGTTGGCGCAAACAACAACTGTTACAGGTAAAGTGACAGACGACAAAGGGACGCCGCTTGCTGGCGCTTCTGTTCTTGAAAAAGGTACCAAAAATGGTGTGAGTGCCGATGCTAATGGTGCTTTCACCATTAAAGTAAAAACCGGTGCTACGCTAATCGTTTCTGAAATTGGATTTGAAACAACACAAGTTTCAGCTAAAACTTCAAATCTGATCATCAAATTGAATACTGACACCAAATCATTGAGTGAGGTGGTGGTAACAGGGTCCGGAATTGCAACAACCAGAAGCAAGCTCGGGATCTCGGTGGAATCTATTAAAGGAGATAAATTACCGGTAATTCCTTCTGCGGGTATCGATCAGGCCCTAGTTGGTAAAATTGCCGGTGCACAAATATCTTCTGTATCTGGTAACCCCGGTGATCAGGTTAATATCGTTTTAAGAGGTATTAACAGTGTTCAAGGAGGTACTCGTCCGATGATCTTATTAGACGGTATTGAAATTCCCTTTTCTAGTTTAAATATTTTGGATCTTACGCAAGTAGATCGAATTGAGGTTGTACAAGGTGCCGCTTCTTCGTCACTATACGGAGCCCAGGGAGCGAACGGGGTAATTCAAATTTTCACGAAGAAAGGAACAAGAGGTTCTGTAAAAGTTGATGTTAGCTCTAGCGTTGGTTTAAATACTTATATCAATGCCGGCAATTTCAAAAAAGCAGATAAGCATCCTTACTTAACAGATGCTAATGGCAATATTGTTTCTGCCTTAAACAGTGGTGGTTTTACAGCCGGCCAACCATTAAGCATCGATCCTAATATTGGAGCTTTACTAGGTTCGGGAACGCTTGCCTACCGCTATGGAACTAATATAGCAGGGTTACCTGCAGGTTTCACTACTCCGGGAGGAACAGCCAATTATACCCGCTATGGTATCCTCGATCCTCGGAATACAAATGATCAATCATACAAAGGATCACTTCAATATTATGACCACTTCTCACAAGTATTTCAGAGTGGGTTGAGTCGCAATAATAGTGTAACTTTTAGTGGCGGCGGTGAAAAAAATGACTTCAGTATTACCCTATCGAATAATAATATTCAATCGGCTTTACTGAAAGATAACGGTGGTATCGATCGTACTAATTTGGTAGTAAATGTTGGATTTGAATTGTTTAAAAACTTCACCATTCGTTCAATAACAAATATTGTTTATACTAATAATACTATGCACCCACAATTAGGTGGTGGCGGCGGCATCGGTTATGGGTATGGAACGTCTAATGCTGATGTGGGTGGTGTTTATGGCTTCTTAAATACATCTCCTTTTTTCAATTTGATGGGAAAAGATGCTGATGGTAATTATGTATCTTATCAGCGTGCAAGTTTTGCCAGCGTTAATGCATTTAATCCTTTTTATCGCTTGCAGTACACAAGTAATGATGACAAGCGAATCGACTTTCTCACCAGTTTGCAAGCAAACTATAGGGTTAATAGATTCGTAACCTTAGATGCCAGATACGGTATTAGTTATAGGAATGAAAATGCAATCTGGACTTATTTCAACCAGAGCTTAAATCAAAACTCGAATTTTTATCAGAATTGGGCTGCCTATAATAACGGAAACGATAACACCGGCGAGATTAATAATTTCCAGTATTTTAATACCAAACAGAATTTTTACTCTAGTGCAAATGCCAAATTCGATTTCGATAAAGATTTAAAGTTGCGTATACCTATACAGTCAACCACTTTAGTTGCATTTGATTATCGTAAAAATAAGTATAAGGAATATGATACCTGGGGGCAAACATTACCATTAAATCCGCCCTTCAATGCGCAATCTACCCAACAACAATTCGTAATGAATGATTACGTTGAGCCCTTTGTAACCTACGGCTATATTGTTGATCAAAAGTTCGATTGGGGAAATCATGCCGGTGTATCCGGGGGTTTTAGAACAGATTATTCTTCAACCTTTGGTGCGGGTTCAAAACCATTTACCTTCGGGCACTACAACGGATATGTAAATCTCCACACATTTAATTTTTGGAGTGGATTAAGCAATGTAATCTCTGCCTTTAAAATCAGAGGTGGGTGGGGGCAAGCAGGTATACAACCAGGTGCCTTCCAACGCAATCCTGTGCTTAATTTACAACAAACGGGTAATGAAGTAACTTACACGAATCAAACTACCTCTCGTAATCCTAATTTGAATGTGGAAGTTTCTACAGAAACAGAGATAGGTACCGATTTCACCATCAATGCTAATAATAAGGGTAACTGGCTGAGAAATATCAACGTAAACTTTACTTATTGGAAACGTTCAACAGATAATGCTATCTTCTCTCAAAACGTACCTCCTTCAACCGGTGCATCTCGTTTGCTTACCAATGCCATCGGATTATCCTCTAATGGTATTCAAATAGGCATTAATATCCCGGTTTATGCTTCTAAAAACTTTACTTGGGATTTCACAGCGAACTTTGGACATCAAAAATCAATTATTACCAGCGTATCAGGAGGAGATATACCTTTAACTACAGCTGCTGGTTCATCCGGTTTAGTACTTACGGCAGGTGCACCAATTGGACAAATTTACGGGTATAAAGCGCTTACAAGCATCGATCAAACAAGGGCTGATGGAACGCCTTTCATTGCGGCTGCTAACAAGGGTAATTATGAAATAGTAAATGGCAGGGTTGTTAATAAGCTTACGAAAGCTATTTTCTTCTCTGACGAGGCAACCCCTTTTGGTGATCCAAATCCCAAATTAACATCTTCTTACATTAATAGTTTTACATATAAAGGCGCCTTTAGTTTTGGTTTCCAATTTGATTGGATTTATGGTTCTCACTTATACAATCAAACTAATGAGTGGATGTATAGAGACGGTATCAGTGGCGATTTTACCAATCCGGTAACTATTAACGGACAAACAGGTGCATATACTGCCTATTATGCTAGCGCATATTATGCACTGGGTACTACAGCCCGTGGTGTTGGTAATAACACGACAAAAGATTACTTCTACAGTGATGCATCATTTGTGAGACTTCGTAACGTTTCTTTTGGAGTTGACTTTGCCAAATTGTTCAACTTAAAATGGACTAAAAAATGTCAGTTGGTGTTAAGTGGAAGAAACCTGTTAACAATCACAAAGTACGGTGGTATGGATCCGGAAGTTAGCTCCGGTGCCTCAAACTCTGCTTTCGATCGTGGTATAGATCATAGCACCATTCCAAACTTAAAAGCCTTTCAAGCTACTCTTAATTTAGGTTTCTAGACCCAAAAAAAATGAATTATGAAAAAAAATAAATTAATATTTACATATCGCACAAGTACCAAGTTATTGGTGAGTGCGGCTTTGGGGATCTCCATTCTTTTGCTTGTTAGTTGCAAAAAAGAATTGGATGTAACAAACCCTAATTCACCAACTTTTTCAGGAAATGTTACGAATGAAACCGGTATCACCTCCTATGCGAAGGGTGCTGTTTACTGGAATGGATTTTCTTATGGTAATGGATGGCTTGGGGATAGTTATTTTTCTTTGCCCTGGGGTTATATTGAATTGATGGGGGATGTAGTAGGGGGTGGGCAAGGTTCCAATAACCAAACTACCACAATGGGTGTTCCGGATCGTTTTCAGGCTGATCCAACCGACGCTACTACTGTATTTAATAATCCCTCTCCACAGGTAACAATTATTCGGTCATTTAATACAACGGCGGCAACTGCAAATGCAAATAATGCACTTATATATCAGTGGGCTAGTATGTATGGATTGATCAATGCTTGTAACCTCACACTTGATCAAATTGCTAATGTGCCTAGTCTTTCTGCTGATAAAGTTACTACGATTAAAGCATGGGCAGCATGGTGGAAAGGTTTTGCCTATTCTCAAATCGGATCTCTTTACTATGCAGGTTTAATTGTAGATAAATCAAATACCATAGTAAATACTTACGTAGATAAGAATGCTATTATTGCGGAATCTAACAGGAATCTGAATTTAGCCGCTACTTTATTAGGAGGTATTAGTAACCAAGCTGATTACAATGCTATCATAAGCCAGTTGATTCCTAAGCAAAATCAAGTAGGGTTAGGTCAGCCTCCCAGCTCGGCTCAATGGATTAGATCCATAAATACATTACTTGCCAGAAATATTGTACTAAACAAACTATCTCCATTCGTAAATGGTAATCTGAATGCTACGATTACTAAATCAAGTACCACCGTTATGACTACTGCTGATTGGCAAAATGTTATAACGCTATGTAATAAAGGTGTTCAGCAAGGGGATTATGTGTTTACCGGCAGATCTACGGCCGCTAATTCATTTTTCACGGCAGCCGGTGGAACTGTTTCATCGCTTGCAGCTATTAGCAATCAAAATTCAACTTTTAAAGTGAGTGAACGGTTAGTTCAGCAATTTAAAAGCGGAGATGCTCGTTTAGCTAATTTTACTACAGCCCAAGGTACTTTTTATGGCGATGCCAATACGAATAGCACACGCTACACTTTAGTAGATGCGGCAAATGTTTCTTTACCTAATAAAGTTCCTGCATTGGGTTCCAGAACAGCCGGGACCATTGAGGTATATATCGGACCAACTTATGAAGAAAATCAATTGATGTTAGCAGAAGCTAATATCAGAACAGGTAATGTTCCTGCTGCCCTGTTACAAATAGATGCAGTGAGAGCCAGTCAGGGAGCGAATGTTTCTCCGGTTTCTAGTCTTTCACTTACACCAGCTCAGGCTATGAATGAATTGACAATGGAACGGTTGGCTGCCTTAGCTTTCCGTGGTCTTTCTTATTATGATTTAAGAAGATGGGGTTGGACGTACAGCACTGCTAACGGTGGCGGAC
The DNA here is from genome assembly GCA_017537025.1 of Sediminibacterium sp. GTDB lineage: Bacteria > Bacteroidota > Bacteroidia > Chitinophagales > Chitinophagaceae > Sediminibacterium. The sequence continues at coordinate 509,130 of JAFWCB010000005.1, read as the reverse complement.
GATATGGCTGTAATTTAATTTATAAAAATACCTTGTATACTAACAGTACATTCAACTACAACTATATGGATTATTGGGATGTACCTGCCGATGAAATTGTAAAAAATCCTCCTGCCGCATCAAGTGTGGCAGTAAAAAATCCTAATTTTTAAATTTTATATTTTTCTCATAGTTTCTCTTGTTTAATTTTTAAGTACGCGAGCCTCATTCTTGAGGCTCGCTTTATTTTAGAATATTAGTAACTTCAGTTATAACTGATTCTATGAACTATATATTCAAACGGGTGTTATTTATTTTTTTTGTGATTTCTTGTATAAATGTAAATGCTCAGCTACCCACCTTACAATCGAGTGGTTGGGATAGAATAATGATGGTTACCGATATGAATGGTAGACCCTTTCGCCCAGATTATGCTAATATAGCCGGGCATCCCTTTCTTTTAAAAGAGTTTAAATGGGGTAATATTGAATTTTTAAATGGGAAGAAACTGGAGAATGTTCTACTAAGAATTGATCTCGTATCCAATTTGATTAATATTCGCGCTTACAATAATGAAGAGATTAATATCGAAAGTAAAATCGTCAAATCATTTACTTTCTTAGATTCATCAGGAGGAAAAACAATTCCCTACGTCTTCAAAACGCATTTGCCTAAGGCATTTGGGCATAATGAAAATGAATTCTATCAACTTTTAGTTGATGGTAAACTGAGTCTTTATAAGTCCAGCATCAAACGAATTGATACACGCAAGGATGACATTAGCGGAGAGATTACCCGGGAGTTTGTTATTTATGTTGATTATTATATTTTAAAGAACAATGAGTTTATTCGATTGAAAAAGGATAAAAATTTCATCATGGACGTTTTGTCTGATAAAAGCATTCAAATGAAAGATATATTCAATAATTATAAAACTGCTATTCGTAATGAAACTGACATTATAAATATCTTTAATATTTATAACCAACTGTAAGTAGGAAATATAAACGAGGGGAATAAATTTCCTTCAAATACAACCTTAAAAAAAGCTTAAAATTAACAATTTTTTAAGGTTGATCGGCAGCTATTTGGTTACTTAGGTGGTCAAAAAGCTTGATAAACGGCTTTTATACCTAAAATTAACAACATGAGAAAAAAACTGCTGATCAGTTTTTGTGCCTTTCTTTTCGCAATTACTGCGGGTTTGGCACAAACAACAACTGTTACGGGTAAAGTAACAGACGACAAAGGGGCTCCACTTGCTGGCGCTTCTGTTCTTGAAAAAGGCACCAAAAATGGTGTAAGTGCCGACGCTAATGGTGCTTTCACTATAAAGGTAAAGTCAGGTGCCACACTTATCGTATCTGAAATTGGTTATGAGAATCAGCAGGTAGTTGCTAATGCAACCAATTTGTTGATTAAACTCGCTACCGATACCAAATCATTGAATGAAGTGGTTGTTACCGGCGTGGGTGTTGCTACGAGCAAAAAGAAAATTGCGGTTGCCGTAGAAGCAGTTAACCTGGCTAATCAGGTAAAAGTTCCAAGTGGCGATGTTGGGCAACAATTGGTTGGACAAATCGCAGGAGCTCAAATTTCCAGTACGAACGGTAATCCAGGTCGTCCATTAAACATTTTGTTACGTGGGATTAACTCAATACAAGGCGGTACCTCACCAATGATTTTAATAGATGGTATACAGCTTTCAGGTACAGATCTTGGCTCAATAGATGTAAACATCATTGAGCGTGTTGAAGTAGTGCAAGGTGCTGCTGCCGCTTCTTTATATGGAGCTCAGGGTGCGAACGGTGTAATACAATTATTTACTAAAAAAGCCAAAGCCGGTAAAATTAATATTGATATAAGTTCAAGTTATACTAGTAATGAATTATTAAACATTGGTAATTTGAGAAAAGCAGATAAGCATGCTTTTGTAACCAATGCCAATAACGAAGTTATTTCTTCAGGTGGAGTTCCATTAACACTGGATCCTTCAACACTTAGATATTCTGCCAATGTGCAATACAATGCATTGTCTTTAACTAGTTTTGCAGATAAAGCATATGATAAGAATTTACAATACTATGATCATTATGCCATGTTCCTACAAAAAGGAAATGTACTGAATAACTCTGTTACAGTTTCTGGTAGTAAAGAGAAGATGAATTTCTTATTATCTGTTTCGAATAATCAGCAACAAGGCAATTTTAAGGGAAATGGAGATTATGCTAGATCTAATGTCCTCTCAAAATTACAATTTGAGCTGGCTAAAGGATTAACACTAACATCTTCTACTCAATTAATTTATACGAAAAATACATTAAACGAGGAGTCTGGTAGAAATATTTTTTATGCTCTCAATAATTCTCGACCCTTTGCAAACTATAATCAACTAGATCTAGACGGCAATTATGGTAATTATTATGGAGATGCAGTAGGGGTTAATGGATCTAATCCTAATTTTAGAACACAGTATAGAAGTGCTAACAGACCAGTTGTTGATGTTATACAAAATATCAATCTTAATTACAAATTTTCTCGATTTGTTGAATTGGATGCCAAATATGGGTTAAACTATCAAAACTATAATTCTTATCAAAAAGTAGATAACCAACAGTTTAATAAAAATGTATTGGTGAATATTTCTAGAGATGCAATTGGTCTTGGTTATAACCCTAATGCAAAAGCCGATGGAAGCACAACTGGAGAAATTTTGAATACGAATGATCGGACAACTTTTCAAAACTTTATAGCTAGTGCCACAGCGCGTTTTGATTTTGCCAAAGACTTTAAGATTAATATTCCCATTAGATCTAGCACTCAGTTTTCTTATGATTATCGTAAGAATCTTTATAGAAGATTTCAGGCAGACGCATATGATGCACCAATTTTTACTCCTTGGAATGCTAGCCAAGCAGGTGTTTACAAAGTTACAAGCGATTTTGTTAGACCTTTCATTACTTATGGGTTCCTAGTAAATCAGCGTTTTGAGTATGGTGATATTGCTGGTCTATCGGTAGGTGTTAGGAGTGATTATTCCTCTGCTTTCGGGTCAGGTCAAACTGCACAAACTTTCCCTCGTGCTGATGGGTATATAAACGTAGATCGTTTTAAATTCTGGCAAAACTCCTCTATTTCTAATGTAATTAATTCCTTTAAGGTTAGAGCGGCTTATGGTGAGGCGGGTATTCAACCAGGTGCATTCGATCGTTTTCCAGTATTGGACGTAAATAATTTAGGTACAAATAGTACTTTAAATTTTCAGACTTCAAACCCAAACCCAGCTCTTCAGGTTGAAATTTCTAAAGAGCAAGAGTACGGATTTGATTTAGGGTTTACTATCTTAAAAGGAGAATGGTTGAGAAATGCCACGCTTTCTGCAACTTATTGGAAAAGAACTACCGACAATGCAATTTATGATGTTGACGTAGCTCCATCTACCGGAGTTGGAACGGTTAAGAATAATGCATTTGGTTTAGGATCTCGTGGTTTTCAGGCTTCATTGAATTTGAATATTTTACAAAAGAAAGATTTTAGTTGGGATATGACTACTAATTTTAGTAAACAAACATCTGAAATCACATCAACTAATGGTGCTGAAATTGTAGTAACGAGTTCAGCCGGTAGCTCAAACTACGTATTAAAAGCTGGTGATAAAATTGGACAGTTATTTGGTTTCTTAATGATTAGAGATTTGAATGCTATCAATCCGGCAACAGGGTTGCCCGCAATTCCAGATGCACAAAAATCCTTATATACTGTTGCCAGCAACGGATGGGTAGTTGAAAAAGCTACGAAGCGCCCATACAATATTCCTGGTCAGTTTAGTTTTGGTGATCCGAACCCATTATTCAATATGAGTTTCATCAATAATCTTACGTATAAAGGTTATGCAACTTTCAGTATGCAATGGGATTGGGTAAATGGAAGCCATTTGTATAACCAAACTAAATCATGGATGTACCGTGATGGTATTAGTAGTGACTACACACAACCAATTAATATAGATGGTACAACTCAGGCATATACCGCATTTTATCGTGGTGTATACCAAGCAGGTGCGAATAATGGTACTAAGAATTATTTCTATGAAGATGCTTCTTTCTGGAGATTAAGAAATATTTCTGTTGCATTTGATTTTGCAAAAGCATTCAAGTTAAAAGCATTTACAAAGTTACAACTTGTATTAAGTGGTAGAAACCTAGTTACTTTCACCAAGTATACCGGTATGGATCCTGAAGTTAGTTCTGGTACAAGCAACTCTGCTTTCGATCGTGGGGTTGATCACAATACTATTCCAAATACGAAAGCCTACACAGTTGGTTTAAACTTTGGATTCTAATTGATCATTTAAAATTTAATAGTAATGAATACAAATAAAATATTAATTGGATTACTCGGGTTAACGTTAGGAGTGAGTTCCTGCAAAAAAGACCTTGACATTTCCAATCCAAACCAACCTACCCCTTCAAGTGCCGCAAGCGAAGCTGGTATTCAAATTTTCGCTCAGGGAGCTGTTTACACAACCGGATTTAATAATGTTAAGTTTTACGATGGTGTTTATGGTGCTTTTTGGACTGGTGCCACTGGGTTCCATGAAATGATGGGGGATATTATTGGCGTAGAAGCAGCTAATGCCTATATCAATCAAATCGGTTGTCCGGATAAAGTGATACTTGATAATGGCACGGTGGTTTTAAATCCTAGTGCAGTGAATACGCAATATGCGTTATTAAGATCAGTTAACTTCAATTCTCAACAGGGAGCTAATCCCACTTATCACGAGTGGGCATATATGTACAATTTGATTACAGCGTGTAATTCAATTGAAGATGTTTTAAGTAAAACTATATTTACTGGTAGTGCTGCTGCACAAGCAACGAAGGTCGCAACAATCAAAGCTTGGTGTAATTTTTGGAGAGGGTATGCCTATTCCAGAATTGGTTCTATATATTATGCTGGGTTGATTAATAATGGTATAACTGGAACAACTAACAATAATTATGTAACTAAAGAAGCATTGATCGCAGAAGCAGAAGCAAACTTCGCTAGGGCAGAAACTAATATTAATGCGGCTACTTCAACTGCTGATTACACAGCAGTTATGAAGAATTTACTTCCTATTTTTGTTCAAGTTGGCAAAGGTACCGTGCCTTCCAATGCAGCATGGATTAGAAATATAAACACACTGCGCGCAAGAAATATTTTGGTTAATACATTAGCTTCCGCATTAACACCGGCACAGTTAACCCAAATTCAAACGCTAACTACCAATGGTATTACAGCTGCTGATCCCGTATTTACGGGTCGCACAGACGCAAATGGAGATTTTTTGGGGAATACAATTGCAGATCGTGTTCAATCAAAAGTAACCGCTACTGGTGGATACAAGTTAAGCGAGCGTTTTGTTCAGGAATTCTATCCTGGCGATAAGCGATTTACACAAAACATACTTACATTAAATGCAGGTATAGGTATATTTAATACTGATCGTGGAAATAGCTTTAATACACGTTATACGCTTGCTAATCAGGGTACCGGTTTATCTGGTGTTTATACTTATGCAAATACTGATGCTGGAGCAAATGAGATTACATTATGTGGGTCATATGAAGAAAATGCGTTAACGCGTGCCGAAGCCTTAATTCGTCAGGGTGGACAAACAAATATTGATGCAGGTACAGCCTTAATAGATGCGGTAAGAACGTACCAAGGTGCCGGATTATCAGCTATTCCTGCCGGACAAACACAAGCTGCGGCATTAGAATTCTTAAGAAGAGAGCGTAGAATAGCATTAGCTTTTAAAGGACTTTCCTTCTATGATGCTCGTCGTTATGATATCATTGCACCCAATAAATCGCGAACTGGTTGTAACCTAATTTCATCATCAGGAGCAGTAAATACGAACGCAACAATTATATATGGGTTCCTTGATTATTGGGATGTTCCGGATAATGAGCTTGCTTATAATAAACCAGCCCCTGGAAGCGCACCAACCAAAAATCCGAAATAAATCGTTCTCATAGTTTCTCTTGTTTAATTTTTAAGTACGCGGGCTCTATTCATGGAGCCCGCCTTTTTATATAAAGATTCCAATAAGCTTCTTTCTGTAAAAGGCTTTTGCTAATGCCATAAATTAAAATCTTTAAGCTAAGCGTCATTAAATTTTTGAATTATAAAAGGATTTAAATTTCAGTTCTTAATTAAAAGATATTAATGATATTCATGTGATGTTCAAAACTGCGAAAAGCAGTATGCGGTAATGTTGTTTTAATTGAAAAGTCGAGCATAATGGCTAGCCTTAATTAAGTTGTGGGATAAAAAAAGGGTGACTTAAAAGTCACCCCTTCAATCTAACTATAATATTCATTAATTAAAATTCACATAGCAACCGAATCCAAGACTATTTAGATAATTGACAAGTGCCTGATCATTAATTACATACTTACACCCAGTTGTGGGGTCGATAGAAACTGGACCCCCTCCACCAGGTGCAGAGCTTCCTCCCGATTTGCCTGCATTAAATCCATCAAGAAGGCCATCGGCATAATCAAACTGATCGGCATTCAAAGCATTCGAATATTGTCCTTGAAAAAGGGTAGTTAGCCCACTTGAACCATAACTGTACCCTTTATTATAACCACGATCATAGTCATAATTGGGTTTCTTTTTAACCAAAACTGTTTTTGCATCATTTTCTTTCTGAGATACATTCTTAGTAGTTTTCCAAGATAGTAGAATCACCGATAGGAGAATAAATGCCAAACCTGAGGCGAGGAAAATAATTTTCTTTTTCATAATTTAAAATTTTATAAAAATCAGAACACGAGGCCCCAAGAAAAGTTAACGAAAAAGAAATGTTTAATCATTTTTTAATATTTTTAGTCGTAAGTTTAACAAAAAATCAATACTAAAGTTTACAGATTGATTTTGCTAACGCCATTTATAATGTTGTCAGCTGCATTTATTAATGTAAAAGATACCAAAAGCGAAAAAACAGACAAGTATAATAATGTAAAGTCGTGTGCTTTATCGTTTAGTGTAATTAATTACTCTTCAACAGGAATTGTTAAAAGACTAATTTATGATGAAAGATCTTTGGGGATGATTAATTTATATATAAATCTTGGTTATAATGGAGTTTACCAATCCTCAAATATGGGTGATGCTGAGGTTATCTTAAAAATGTATGGAGTTTTTGATCATATAGATATAGTGGATGGCTTCGATAATTTAATTAGGCGGGTAGATTATGATCCAAATAGTAGCCCATGGAACGATTATGTTCTCGATACTGATGGATTTAGTTACTGCAATACTGATAATAAGATAGTGGTATATTAATGAGATTTATATTTTTTTTATTGTTATTCAACGAATCTATTTATGCACAATCTTTAGCAGGTCAGAAATTAGCAAAATGGGATCAGCAGGTTATTATAAGCGATGTGCAAGGAAGGCCTGTTAAATCTGGTTATGCCGATGTTTCCGGTAATCCTTTTATCAATAACGACTTTAAAATCGGCAAAATCATTTTAAATAATGGTAGAGAATTTATAGGCATACCGCTACGAATAGACATCGTAACACATGAAGTTAATTTTGTTTCACCTCCCCCAAGTAACGAACAGGGCTATTTAGGTGGTGCTGCCGTAATGGAAGTTGCTTATACCGATTCAAGCACGGAGATACCTAGAGCCTATATTTTTAGAACAGGAATTCCTCCCGTTGATAATCATAAAACCACTGAATTCTATCAGGTAATTTCCGACGGAAAGCTGCTGCTGGTAAAATCGCTTAGTAAGCAAATAGAAACTAGAAAGAATGAACTAAGCGGTGAAGTTTCCAAAGAATTTGTGTTGACCACAGACTATTATGTAGTGAAAGATGGTAAAACTATTCGACTGAAAAGGGATAAAGATTTCATTTACTCATTAATGCTCGATAAGTCTAAAATAATGACCAATTTTTTGATGAATTATAAAAGTACGATCAAAAATGAGCAGGATTTAAAAGCAATATTTGATAAATATAATATGCAATAATTTTTTAATGTAAATTTTTTTGCCGATTCATCTTTCTATCGTCTTAAATTCTTTTAAAAATTTATTTTCTTTTTTAAGCAGCGATTTAAATCTGCGATTTGTCACAAAAAAAAGGTAAAAATTTATTTTAACCTTTTATTAATATTGACGTTATTCAATATATTCGCTGACCGCTTTACGCATGATGCTAAAGCAACTTAAAAACTAAACGATGAGAAAGAAACTGCTAATGTCTTTCTGTGCATTCTTTTTTGCCCTAATTGGGATATATGCGCAGAGTTCCACAGTGAGCGGTAAAATTACCGACGCACAAAGTGGATCCCCCCTAAGTGGAGTTACTTTTTATTTAAACGGAAAAGCTATTGGTGTTTCCAATCAGGAAGGAAATTTTTCCTTTTCTGTTCCGGCAGCTGCTAAACGTTTAACAGCATCCTATGTCGGCTACGACGATTTGGATGTAGCCATCACAAAAGGCCCATTAACATTAAAGTTAACTCAGGGAGATAAATCACTCTCAGAAGTGGTAGTTACCGGATACCAACAGTTGCAAAAGCGCCAGGTTACAGGTGCTGTAGCTACGGTAAGTGGCGGTGCATTCAAAAATACCCCCATTGGCTCCTTTGATCAAATGCTCCAAGGTCAGGCTTCAGGCGCTTTAATTCAATCCAACTCAGGACAGCCCGGCGCTGCAGCTAGAGTAGTAATCAGAGGGGTGGGTTCGGTTAATGGTACCACCGAACCTTTGTACATACTTGATGGGGTTCAAATCTCAGCTCAAAACTTTGCTTCGCTTAACCCGAATGATTTTGAAAGTGTGAGCTTATTAAAAGATGCTTCTACCACGGCACAATATGGTTCACGTGGTGCGAACGGTGTAATCGTTATCACTTCAAAACAAGGTAAGGCAGGAAAAACTAAATTAGAATACAACGCACAATACGGTCAGTCTCGCTTCCCAGTAAATAAATTGGTGATGATGAATACCAATCAAAAACTAGATTATGAGATTGCCAGGGGAAATCCTTACGGCTGGACGTCAACCGACCTTGATAGTTTACGTCAAATCAATACTAATTGGCAAGATTTTATCACACAAACAGGTATTACAAACAGTCATCAGATAAGCGCCAGTGGTGCTAATGAAAAAACAAGTTTTTATATATCTGGTGCTTTGTTTAACCAAACAGGTACGGTACAAAGAACCGGCTTAAAAAGATATAGTTTCCGCACTAATATTGATCATAATATCAATAATAATGTTAAAATCGGAACACGCACTTACGCAGGTTGGAGTAATTTTGAAAATACTACGGAAGCTAATACCGGTATTGCCTCTCCATTAAACGCTATTCGTTGGGGTAATCCTTATGAGCGTCCAATCAGTCCAATAACAGGTACTTACCAACAATTTGTTTCCGGTCAGCCAAATCCTTATCAAGATATCAACGAAACCAATAGAGGTACAAAAGAATTAAAAATAGTTGCCAGCACTTTTTTAGAATCCAAACTTCCTTTTATTGCGAAAGGGTTGAGTTTCAGAACGCAGTGGGGTGTTGACTATGAGAATCGGGATCTAACCACATTATTTACACGTTTTAGTGTTGTAGGGCAAGCACAAACAGGTAACCAAGGTGCCTATGCTAAAACCTCTCGTACACAAACCAGATATACAGGAACTACTTCATTAAACTATACCAAATCAATCGGTGATCACAATTTTACTGTTGGTGCGTATAACGAGTTCGTGAATACTATTTTTCAAAGTTTCGGTTATACAGGTTATGGTTTAACGGGTAACTTACAAAATGGAGCAGGTGTTACAGTTTCTACAACGTTCATTCCTCAGATTTCTGAAAACAGACTTGAGAATTCTTTGATTTCTTTCTTTGGAATCGGTAACTATAGCTATAAAAATCGTTATTTCTTCAATACCAGTGTGAGAAGAGATGGATCTTCTCGATTTGGTGGAAATAACAGATTTGCTACCTTCTATACTGTTGGTGGTGGTTGGATGATAAGCGATGAAGATTTCTTTAAATCTGTTCGTTTCATAGACAATCTAAAATTGAGTACTTCTTATGGTACCGTAGGTAATCAGGAAGGTATTGGTGATTTCGCATCAAGAGAATTATTCGGCGTAAGGACCTATAGCGGTACAAACGGCTTAGGTCTTACACAGTTACCTAACCAAGATCTTACTTGGGAGCAAAGAAATAAATTTAATATTGGTATTAATGCTTCTTTCTTAAAAAACAGAATCACATTAAATGTTGATTATTACAGTGAAGTAACGGATCGTTTGTTCTTGAATAATCAATTGTCTAGAACTACCGGCTTCACCTCATTAAATACCAATATTGGCCAGGTAAGAAATAGAGGTTTTGAATTTACTTTGATTACAGAGAATATCAGAACTAAAGACTTCCGTTGGACTACTACGGCTAATTTCACTATCAACAGAAATAAAATATTGTCTCTTACACCCACAACACCAGAAACAGGTGTGGTTTCCGGAGCCACTGTTCAACGCGTAGGCTATCCTTTGAACAGTAACTATGTAGTGAAATATGAAGGTGTAAATCCTAATAATGGTAATGCTATCTATAGAAGACCAAATGGTGTATTAACAGAGTTGTACGATGATGTAAACGACAGACAAATATTTGGCACAAGAGATGCTCCTTATTTTGGTGGTATTACAAACAAACTCAATTATAAAAACTTTGAGTTCAGTGTATTCTTTAATTTCTTATTCGGAAACTTGGTGTATAATAACGACCGTGCCAACGTAGAAGATCCTAGCTACTTCTACGATAATATGTGGGTTGAGGTTGCTAAAGAGTGGAGAAAACCGGGCGATATAACAAGCATTCCAAGAGCCGGTCAGGTAATGCGCAGAAATACAACACGTTTTCTGGAAGATGGTAGTTTCTTGAGATTGCGTAATATTCAATTAGCGTATAATCTGGATCAGAAAGTAGCAACTAAGCTTCATATCAATAATGCTCGTTTCTTTATTATGGGTGAAAACTTGTGGACTAGTTCTAAGTTCCTCGGATTCGATCCAGAATTGTCTAGTGGTGTATTAACTGGAGCACAATATCCGGCATTAAGAACTTTGACCGCAGGTATAACTGTTGGCTTCTAAACATTTAAAAAAAAGAAAATGAAAAAGACATTATTTAAATACATAGTAGCGGCTTCAGTTATTTTAACTGTGGCAAGTTGTGAAAAGGCAGTTGAGAAAACGCCTACCCATTCGCTAACGCTCGAAAATGCGTTCAAGAGCTTAGATGATTTTGAAAATTCTCTAAGCGCAGCGTATAACTCACTCCGTGCGGTTGGATATTATGGTAGAAACCAATCGGTGATACCGGATATGAATACCGATAATCTTGTTCAAACTGGAGAATCGCTGGTGAATTTTTTGGAGGTAACCGACTGGTTATATACCCCACAAAATGGTACCGTGGCAGAAACATGGTTAGCAGGATTTACTGTTATTAATAATGCTAATGTTATTATCAATAACATCGACAAGTTTGCTACCACTGCTAACCAAACACGTGTGAACAGAATCAAAGGTCAGATGATCGCTTTACGTGCGATGGCTCATTTTGATCTGTTGAAATATTTTGCCGATAATTTGGATAGAAGTAGTACTTCTCCCGGCATACCTTATATCACTGCGTCTGTATTAGAAGCGTCTCCTGTTTCTTCAAAGCCTTCTAGATTAACAGTTGCGCAAGTATATGATGCAATCTATGCAGACATTGCAACAGCAAAAACTCTGTTATCAAATATTGATGTACCTATTAATGGCACAACCAAGTATAAAATTGATTTAACCGCTCTAAATGCTATACAAGCAAGAATTGCTTTATATGCGAAAGATTGGCCAACCGCCATTTCAGCTTCTACTGTTGTAATCAATGCTTTACCATTAGCAAGCCGTGCCGTGTATCCTTCAATTTGGCGTGATCAAAGTCAGGCAGAAGTAGCATTTGCCGTGTTCTTCTCTACCGGCGAATTTCTAAGCCGTTTGGCGGGTGATGTGTACAGCCCTACCACCGGAACAAACCGTTCTCAATTTGAGGGAAATCCTGCTTTATTTAGTCAGATCGACGAAGCCAATGATATTCGCTTCTCTACATCCGTAACAAGAGGTTTCTCAACAACTAGTTTGGTAAGAGCTAACTCAAGATTAGTAGTAACCAAGTATCTCGGCAAAGGAACTGCATTAGATGGTGTGGTAGACTGGAAAGCCTTCAGAACCGGAGAAATGTACCTGATACGTGCTGAAGCTAGAGCTAATTCTTCACAAGAGTTATTAGCCCTGAATGATTTGAATGCCTTACGGGCAGCTCGTATTAACGGTTTTGTAGCAGGAGCTGAAACGGGTGCTGCTTTACTAGCTGCTATACAGCTGGAAAGAAGAAAAGAATTGTTTATGGAAGGGCATCGTTGGTTTGATTTGAAGCGTACTACCAGATTGATCGATAGAGGGGCTATTTCTTCTCCAACTACACAGTCATTATTAGCTGCCGGTAGAAGGGAGTGGGTATGGCCAATACCTCAGGGCGAGCGTGATGCAAATCCTAATATGGCTCAAAATGCAGGGTACTAATTCATCATTTCAAAAAAATTAAAATGAAAAAAATAGTATATTATTTTATAGCGTTTATTGCAGTAAGTTTAAGCGCCTGCAACAAAGATGCTATTACTTTGAACACAGACGCCAGTGCTTCTTTTGCAGTATTATATGCCTCGCCCGGAGGGCCAACTGTTGATATTTTAGTTGACGGAATTTTATCGAACGGAAGTCGTAGATTAACATACGGTACCACATCTGCAGGAGGTGGGAGTGGAAATGGGGGTACTTATATTCCAATTACAACTGGTTCGAGGAATATTAAAATTTCTCCTGACTCCGGAAAAACTAACTTGGTAGATGCCACAAATCAATTTGATGCCAATAAGCCGTACACATTTGCAGTGTATGATGTATTACCTTCTCCTAAATTTGTTTTGATTCCTGATGATCTAACCCTTCCTACTGGAACCAATACACATGTACGATTCCTACACTTAGCTCCGGGTGGTCCGACTGTAGATGTAACTTTTACAAAGGGTACCGCTGATAGTGTAACCCTAACAGGTAAAAGTTATATTGGGGCATCTCCAAATGCTACCTCTCTTGCACCATTTACACCAATACCGGGTGCTTCCTCTGGATATACTATCAAGATTAAGCAGGCAGGTACTCAGACTGTACTATTAGCTGTTAGCGCAGGTTCTAATTTTACTGCTGGTCGTATTGTGACTATTGCAGCTATTGGTACAGCAGCGTCGCAACCCTTAAGTGCAATGGTTCTTAGACATTATTAAATAATTTAAAATCGCGTAAATAAAAAACTTCCTGCAAACAGGAAGTTTTTTATTTATAGTATAGATCAAGAAAATACTTATCTACAGCTTGATCTCTTCATCATGATCATTGAAGAATCGGAATTCTATCAAATGATAATTTGTATTTTGCTTTACCGTAATCTTTGTTTTGAATCTCTTTTTCCATCGCTTTACAATAGAACTGAAAAGCCCTTTAGTAAGGTGAGAGTAAACGATAGGGTGCACCATTAGGGTAAGGTTCTTGTGTGCATGTGTTGTTAAGTATAATAAACGCTTTTCTATTTCATCCTCTAATAACAGCGTTGAGGAAATTTTACCTGTGCCGTTGCAAACAGGGCATGATTCTGAAGTATTAATGCTTACTTCAGGACGCATACGCTGGCGTGTTATTTGCAATAATCCGAATTTTGAAATAGGTAAAACAGAATGACGGGCTCTATCTGTTTTCATAAAGTTCTCCATAGCTTCCTGCACTTTCCGCTTATTATCGGGGAGCTTCATGTCTATAAAATCAACCACAATGATGCCCCCAATATCGCGTAAGCGTAGCTGGCGAGCAATTTCTTCTGCGGCTTCTAAATTCGTTTCGAGGGCATTCTCTTCTTGATTATTGCTTACGCTTTTATATCCACTATTTACATCAATTACATGTAAAGCTTCTGTATGCTCAATAATTAAATAAGCACCGCTTGGTAAGTTAACTGTTTTACCAAAAGCAGATTTAACCTGCTTCGTGATACCATACTGATCAAAAATCGGTAATCCGTTTTGATAAAAGGATACAATATCCATTTTATCCGGAGCAATACGTTGAATATAGCTTTGTGTAACGGTAAATAAGTTGCGATCGTTTACAACTACTTTATTAAAGTCGGCACTTAACAAATCTCGGAGAATACTGGTAGTTTTATTTTCTTCACTCAATATTCGAACCGGTGCGGTTGCTCCCTTTAAATTTTTATGTATGCTATTCCAGTTCTCAATAATAGCCAATAGATCCTGATGCAATTCAGCCGTACTTTTTCCTTCTGCGGCAGTGCGAACAATAATACCAAAATTCTTTGGGCGTATCGCTTCCACAATTTTTTGAAGTCTTTTTCTTTCTTCTGCTGAATGTATTTTTTTTGAAACAGCAACAATCTCATTAAATGGAGTAACAACTACAAAGCGCCCCGGTAATGATATTTCACAGCTCAATCGGGGTCCTTTCGCAGCAATAGGTTCTTTAAGGATTTGTACCAATACATTAGGTTTCCCATTTAGCACCTCATTGATTTTGCCGGTTTTAATTATCTCCGGTTCTGTTTGAAAGTTCGCAAAATCAAAACCGCCAGTCTCCTTGTCATTCATCGCCATTTGCGTGAATTTAATAATAGAGCGGGCATAGGGACTCAGGTCGGTATAATGCAAAAAAGCATCTTTCTCAAAACCAACATCTACGAAAGCGGCATTTAAGCCCGGTATCAATTTCTTTACTTTGCCTAAATATAAATCGCCTACAGCAAAATTGACGTCGGCGCTTTCATTATGCAGCTCAACCAATTTTTTGTCTTCTAGCAAAGCAATTTCCACTCCGGTTGGAGCGGCATTTATGATCAATTCTTTGTTCACAATAGCAACTTTAATAATACACTATTACCGCCATGGCGGAATAGCACCTGATTACTTTTACCGAATTGCTGAGAGGAGGGGAAGGAGTTGTAAAGTTGCAATAAGGAATACAGCAATAGTAAACAGGATAAATGATAAATGCATTGCACTTCGTACAATGCATTTATTCTATAAGGTATAAGAACTATTTATTCTTTTTCTTATGACGATTTTTTCTTAATCGTTTTTTTCTTTTGTGTGTTGCGATCTTATGACGCTTTCTCTTTTTACCACAAGGCATTTTCAAACATTTAAATAGTTAAACAATAATTATTTTTTCAATTCTTCAATCCGTTTTTCCAGTTCTTTTTTTGCTTCCGGTATGGCTACGAGTTTCTTCGCATTTTCATAATACTGGATAGCATTATCCTTATCGCCTTTTAAATCATAGCACTCAGCTACATGAAAAATAGCTTCGATATTAGCGGGTTCTTTGCGCAATACTGCCATAAATCTTTCAATGGCTTTGTCGTATTGTCCACTTTTCTTACCCCCTAAACCTAAAATCATCTGGGCATAAATATTACCGGGATCCTTATCAACAATAGCCCGAATAGGCAAAATTCCTTCCATGGGATTATTGCTGATATTTCCGAAAATATAACAAGCACCCAAACCAATTCTGTTAGAATCGTTGTTCGGGTTAAGCTGTAATGCCTTTTCAAAAAGAACTTTTCCGTTGCTTGCCAACCAACTTTGCATGGCAGGCTCATCTACCACCATAAGTCGCTCTGCAAACAAGCGGGCGGCAAAGGTGAGGCTTTTTTCAGAATTTTCCAACTTTGCTGCTTCTCCTGTATAATAAGCGTAAGGTTCAAAAACTTGGGCTGAATCGAGCCAAAATCGAGCTAATTGATGATAAATATGGAGTTGTTGATCTTTCACGTCCCCTCGTATTACGGCATTTTCTAATGCGTTTAATCTGGCATTTTGATCATTGGTAATACCGCGTTTAGCCGCTGTAAGGATATCTTTGAAATCAATATTTCCAGATTTATGCTCATGATCCGCATGTTCGTCGGCAGAAATGGTAGCTTTTTTAAGTTTGGCAGGGGGAACGGTAGAGCCCATCGTATATAAACCGATTACCGAAATAATAGCAGCCCCAATAAGTATATATGCTTGTTTTTTCACGAAGTGCCTGATTTGGCGCAAAGGTAACTTTACTTGCGCTTGCTTTTCACTTCGCCTATAAATTCTTTAGCAGGCTTGAATGCTGGAATATAATGCTCCGGAATTTCTACGGCTACATTTTTCTTAATATTTCTACCAATCTTAGCAGCGCGCTTTTTTGTAATAAAGCTACCAAAGCCGCGTATATAAATGTTTTGACCCTGTGAGAGACTATCTTTAACCTCTTTAAACATGGTTTCAAGCGTAACCAAAACATCTACTTTTGGAATGCCTGTTTTATCAGAAATGTTATTTATGAGATCAGATTTCCTCATCTTAATTTTTTTGTAGAAACATATTACATCTTAAAGTAAAGTAAAAACTATGAAATACCCAAGAAAGTTGGCAGGAATTTATCCTTTTTTTTGCCTGTTTCGCCTAATGAGTCAATAAGTTACGATTGTAAATTTGATTATATATTTATACGCCATGGCATATTCGTCACTTCATAAAAATCAAATTACTCCATTTCAAGCGGGTCTTTTGGCTTGGAATAAAAAGGAAAATAAGCGTCAAATGCCATGGAAAGGAGAAAAAGAACCCTATAAAATTTGGTTAAGTGAGGTGATCTTGCAACAAACAAGGGTTGAACAAGGACTCGCATACTACGAGCGCTTTATAAAAAAATATCCTACCATACATGATTTGGCACTTGCTAATGATGAGGCTGTTTTTAAATTATGGGAGGGTTTAGGGTACTATAGCAGATGCCGAAATTTATTAGCCACTGCCCGGTTTATCAGCTTTGAGAAAGCTGGCGTGTTTCCCAAAAGTTATAAAGATATATTGTCCTTAAAAGGTGTTGGGCCTTATACGGCAGCAGCCATCGCTTCGTTTGCATATCAGTTGCCACATGCTGTTTTGGATGGTAATGTGATTCGGGTTATTGCCCGATATTTCGGTATTAGATTGGCAGCTGATAGTACGGAAGGGAAAAAATTTTTCCAGGCATCAGCAGAGATTTTATTGGATCGGGATGCTCCACATATCTACAACCAGGCGATTATGGACTTTGGGGCTACGGTTTGCAAACCCTTATCCCCCAACTGCTTGGGCTGCCCTCTGCAAAAAGGATGTGCTGCCTTTCAGCAGCAAAAAGTAAATGAGCTACCACTCAAAAAGAAAAAAGTAGCGATAACAAAAAGGTGGTTTTATTATTTTATACTTTATAGCGGGAACAAAATATTTATCCAGCAACGGCAGGGAAAAGATATTTGGCATCACTTGCATGAATTTTATTTGTTTGAGTCGAAACAGTCCATTACATGGACCAAGAAAAAAGCCACGACATGGCTAGAAAAAGAATGTGCTATAAAAAAACCGGTAATAAAATTTATTTCTGCTGAGCGAAAACAGCAACTTACACATCAATTAATTCATGGTGTTTTCATAGAAGCCCATATCGACGAAATACCCCAAAGCTTACCCGCCGATTGTTGGCATTCTGCTAAAAAAATCGATAAACTGGCATTCCCGCGATTTATTACTTCTTTCTTAGCCGAAAAAAAACTAACTTTAAGAAATACATAAACTTTCATTATGCGTGGCGTTAATAGGGTTATGTTAATCGGCAACCTCGGTAAAGACCCCGATGTTCAACAATTAGAAGGTAATATTGCTGTTGCTAAATTTCCTCTGGCAACTACGGAAACGTATAAAGACAGAACAGGGAAACTCGTTTCTCAAACAGAATGGCATACCGTAGTATTATGGCGCGGCTTAGCAGAACTCTCCCAAAAATACTTGCATAAGGGAAGTTTAATATATGTAGAGGGAAGATTGAGAACCAGAAGCTGGGAAGATAAAGAGGGTAATAAAAAATTTGCCACAGAAATAGTAGGCGACAATTTAATTATGCTGGATAAGCGAGCCGATGGAACCGGTTTACACGGTATAGGGGATCATATGGAAGGATTTAGGGATGATACCCCTCCTATAGCGGATTCAGGGGAACCCCTTCCTTTTTGATGCTAAATCAATATTTTTGTTTAAACAAATAACCCTATTTTGGATTATCACTCGGTACTTCATTTTCTTTTAACGGCACCCATACTCTCGGCCATACAGGCACAGGGAGCTACTGTTCTTGTATTGATTCTTTGTTTATTGCTTTTCTTTTCCTTCGTTTTATCTGGATCGGAAGTAGCTTTATTTTCTTTGACTTACAAAGACATTAATATACTCCGGGCAAAACAACAAGCGCCTTTTCAACGTATTGTTGATTTATTGGAAGAGCCCAAAACATTACTGGCCTCTTTATTAATAGCCAATAGTTTTATCAATATTTCGATTATTATTATTTCGAATTTATTAATCGACGACTTGTTCAACTTCGAACAGTTTAATGCCGTTTGGCTTGAATTTGTAATTAAAGTAATAGCCGTTTCCTTCGTATTAGTATTGTTTGGCGAAGTAATGCCTAAGGTGCTAGCTACACAAAATAATATTCGCTTCGCTAAAGATTTTGGCGGTATTGTACAAGCAATAACCTATACTACATCGGGCTTAGCTAAATGGCTAGTAAAATATTCGGATGTAATTGAAAGAAAATTATCCGATAAAATGGGAAATAGTTATTCTCTGGAAGAGCTTGATCATGCGATTGATCTTACTACCGATAATACGGCCTCTGAAAATGAAAAAAATATTTTAAAAGGCATTATTAAGTTTGGTAATATCACCGTTAAGCAAGTGATGAAAACAAGAATAGATGTGCATGCTATTAGTGATGATACTAGCTTTGAAAATCTGCTACTACGCGTACGAGAGTTGAATTATAGCCGCTTACCGGTATATAAAGATGAGATTGATACGGTAGTTGGCATGATTCATACAAAAGATCTTCTCCCCTTCTTAAATGAACCGCCCGACTTTAATTGGCAAAGCTTATTGAGAGCGCCTTATTTTGTACATGAACAGAAATTGATAGAGGATTTATTATCTGAATTTCAACAAAAGCGAATACATTTTGCCGTAGTAGTAGATGAATTCGGAGGCACTAGCGGTATCGTTACATTAGAAGATATTTTGGAAGAAGTAATTGGCGAAATCAAAGATGAGTTTGATGACGAAGAGACTAACTATAAAAAGGTGGATGATTACAATTTTATTTTCGAAGGTAAAATGATGATCAATGACGTATGTAAAATTATGGGGTTATTGGTAGATACATTTGATAATGCCCGCGGAGAAAGTGATTCATTAGCAGGATTGGTTTTAGAAATTGCCGGCGAGATTCCACAGGCAGGCAGGGTGGTGGCATGGCAAGGATTTGATTTTACTGTTTTAGAGGTTGAAAAAAATAGAATTCAAAAAATTAAGATCACCATAAAGCAGGAGGGAGAGTGAATAGTGTGAAGTGGATAGTGAGTAGTGTAAGGTCTATTGTCTACGGTCTATTGTCTATCGGCTATTGTCTATCTTCCTGCAATAGCCCTTTCACCCCTAAACCAACGGGTTATTACGCTATTTCTTTTCCCGAAAAAAAATATCAAATCTTCGATCAACCGGGTTATCCCTATGCTTTTGAGTATCCGGTGTATGCTTCTGTAGCGAAAGACAGTATTTTTTTTGGAGAAACAAATGAGAATCCATGGTGGATCAATATTAATTTCCCCCAGTTTAATGGACGCATTTATATTAGCTATAAAGATTTGAAAAAGAATAATTTTGATACGCTTATAAAACATGCTTTTACGCTAACCGGTAAACATACGGTTAAAGCCTATTCTATAAGCGATTCATTAATGCATCCCAAAAATACCGTATCGGGTATTTTCTTTACGGTTGGTGGAGATGTTGCTACAGCAAATCAGTTTTTTTTAACCGACTCTAGTCATCATTTTTTACGAGGTGCATTATATTTTGATGCTACCCCTAATGCCGATTCCTTGGGTATCGTCAATAAATTTTTGATCGCTGATGTGAAGCATTTGATCAATAGTTTTAAATGGAAGAACTGATCGCATGTTTGTTATTATTTTTTAATTTCGTATCATGATAGTTATTGATCAGGTTTTGATAAGCGATGAAGTGGTTCAGGAGCAATTTGTTTGTGACCTTAGTAAATGTAAGGGAGGATGCTGTGAAGATGGTGATGCAGGAGCTCCCATGGAAAAGTGGGAATTAGAAAAACTCAATCAATACTATGAACAGATCAAGCCTTATATGACGCCGGAAGGTATTAAAGAAGTGGAACGTGTAGGCAAGTATATCTATGATAAGGAATTTGGTTGGGTTACACCAACTATTGATGGCGCCATCTGCGCTTATGGATATAAGGATAAGAAGGGGGTTATAAAATGTGGTATTGAAGAGGCCTATAATGATGGTAAACTTGATTGGAAGAAACCGTTGAGTTGCCATCTATTTCCTATCAAAACAAAAAGAAGTAAACGAGATCCCGATGTGGAATATGTAAACTACGAACCCAGAGAAGATCTATGTAAAGCAGCATGTAGTTTAGGAGAGAAATTGAAAGTTCCGGTATATGTTTTCTTGAAAGATGCGTTGATTAGAAAATACGGAGAAGAATTTTATGCGGCACTGGAAACTGCCGCACAAAAACTGAACGATAATTAAAATGAGTAATACTGCCGCTTCCTTTATTGCAAAGAGTACCATCAAGGCCGCCGATTTAGATCATCGACGTAAAATCAATTTTAATATTGGTAAATACAATGCGGTAGTACCTGTTGGTAAAAAGCAGTTTGCCAATATCATGCAAACGCGGGAATGGGCTAAGAATCGTAAATGGGAGGCAATTGAGAACTTAGATACCTATCTGGAAGATTTTGAAAAAAAAATTACTGAGCGGGGGGCTAAAGTACTGTGGGCATCGGATGCTAAAGAAGCGCAAGAATATATTGGCAATATATGTAAAGAGCGTAACTGCAAAACATTGGTGAAGAGTAAGAGTATGGTTACCGAAGAGATACACTTAAATGATTATCTCGAGTCGAAAGGAATAGAAAGTGTAGAAACAGATTTAGGTGAATATATTCAACAGCTAGATGGTGAATCGCCGTATCATATTGTAACACCGGCTATGCATAAAAGCAAAGAGGATGTTGCTAAGCTATTTGCAGAAAAGTTAGGAACGCCACCAGGCTTAACGCCGGAAGAGCTCACTTTGGTTGCACGAAAAAAACTAAGAGAAAAATATGTTCAAGCAGAGGTTGGTGTTACTGGGGCTAATTTTATCTTACCTGATATAGGTGCCATTGCCTTAACAGAAAACGAGGGTAATGCTCGCTTGAGTTGTGCTTGGCCAAAAACACATATTGTAGTAGTTGGAATAGAGAAAGTAATTCCATCCATTCACGATTTACCTGTATTTTGGCCATTGCTTTCTACTTTCGGAACCGGACAAAAAGTAACAGTATATAATACCATAGTTGCTGGACCCAAACAGGCCGGAGAAAAAGATGGGCCTGAAGAAATGATCGTTATTTTATTGGATAATGGCAGAACCAATTTACTCGCAAATAAAAAGGCACGTGAAGCCCTTTATTGTATACGCTGCGGAGCCTGCCTGAATGCTTGTCCGGTTTATAAAAATATTGGTGGTCATGCTTATGAAACCACATATAGTGGTCCTATTGGAAAAGTAATTACACCTCATTTACAAGGATTAGATGAGTATAAACACCTTAGTTATGCTTCTTCTCTCTGTGGTAATTGCACGGAGGTTTGTCCGGTTAGGATCAATTTACATGAGTTATTACTGGAGAATAGGAGAGAAGCTGTTGTTACGGGTGAAAGCAATATAGCTGAACGTGTTGCTTGGAAAGCTTGGAAAGCAGCTAGTTTGAGTAGAATGCTGATGAATGCAGGAAATGGTAAAATGAAAAGCTGGGTAGTCAATAAAATTTTTAAGGGGTGGACGGTACACAGAGACGAACTTCATTTTTCTTCCAAAACATTTAATCAAATGTGGAAGGAGCGAAATAAATGAAAATAGCACACCCTGTGCTAATGATTTTGGCGGATAGCATTACTAATCGCCTTTCTTATATTGTTGAAACTATTTTTTTTAAACAGGCGGTAGTAGTTACGGATCAAACAGTTTTTAATGCCTACGATGGTTTTCGTATTGCATATACGGATACTCCTAATATAGCAGCCAATCTTTGGATTAAACCGCATGGATTACTGGGGCAAACAGGGACTAAGCAACCTGCTATTGAATGTATACAGTGGGAGGGGTTGCCTGCTTTTTTTGAAACTCAGGAGGGTTTTACATTCGATTTTTTCGCTGCCGCTTTTTATTTGATAACAAGGTATGAAGAGTACAACCCCCAATCACAAAAAGATGAATACGGTAGATTCAAACATGAAAATGCGCTTGCTTATAAGTGCGAATTTTTGCATCTGCCTTTAATTCAATGCTGGCTGAAAAAATTAAAAGATAAAGGGCATCTACCCGTTAATTTTCAACTACCGAAATTTTCTTTTATACCTACCTACGACATCGATATCGCGTATAGTTATTTACATAGGGGAGTTATTACTAATGCCGGAGGATTTTTTAAAGATTTTATAAATGGTAATATTGCCGCTGTAGAGGAAAGAATAGCGGTTTTAACTTCTCAAAAAGCTGATCCGTATGACGTATACAATTGGTTAGATCTATTACACGATAGTTTAGATTTAAAACCGATATACTTTTTTTTGGTAGCAAATAGGAATAATGGAGCAGACAAGAATATCTCCCCCAAAAATTTAGCTTTAAAAAAATTAGTCAAAGAGCATAGTGAAAAATATATAGTTGGTATTCATCCATCCATACAATCTAATAAAGCAAAATCATTGCTGGGAGGCGAGATAGCTAGCTTACAATTGAATTCCGAAGTTGATATTACAAGGTCAAGACAGCACTATATTTTTCTTCAATTCCCGGATACTTATAGAAGCTTGATTGCTGCAGGAATCACCGACGATTATTCCATGGGTTATGCTAATGTACATGGATTTAGGGCATCCTGTTCTTTCCCTTATAACTGGTACGACCTAGAAAAAGATGTGCCAACTACATTAATAGTTCATCCATTTTGTTATATGGACAGTACGGCAATTTTTCATTTATCTATGCATGTTGCTGAGGCAGCTAAAGTGATGCAACAGTATATAGATACGATAAAAGAATATGGTGGTGAATGTATCATGATACATCATAACAATTTTCTTACTAATCAGCTGTCGTTTATTGATTGGAAATTAGCTTATGCCGATTTTCTAATCAGTAATTTTACTTGCTAGATCGCGTTGCTTTTTGAGACTTTGGTTTACTATAAATACGCCTATCAAGGTAATGATAGAACCAAGAATAATATTGATTGTAAGTGGGTCGTTTACTAATACTGATCCAATAAGTATGGCAACAATAGGATTGATATAAGCATATAATGCGGCGATAGATGGTTGTAGGTGCTTCATCGTATAGATAAAGGCAACAAATGTAATAACGGAGCCCATGGAAACAAGATAACCAATGGATAGCCAAGTTTGATAAGGTATCGTATTAATAGGTATGAATTTACCATTAGCTACACTCATAACGAAAAGAATACATGAGCCACAAATCATTTCCCAGCCGGTAGCATAGTAGGGATTTATTTGCATTTTTGTTCTCGCAATATAAATAGTGCCAATAGCCCAGCCGAGCATGGCAATTACTGAAAAAATGATACCAATGATATACCCTTCCGTGTTGTTATGAAATGCGTTTTCAAAAAATACTAACCCAATACCGGCCAACCCTAAGAAAATGCCAACAAATGTTTGCGTAGTGATTCTTGTATTTTTATAGAAGATACGTTCAATTATTACTACACTCAAAGGGTATAAAGCGGAAATGAGCGCCCCTAAACCGCTCGATATATATTGTAAACCAATGGTAGCAAAGCCATTAGCCAATACAAAAAGCAGAACACTCATGCCTGCTAACCAGATAAACTGCTTGCGGGTTGGCAATTTTTCACCCTTTATTAAAAAGAAGAGAACAAAACTAAATCCTGCTATTCCTTGCCTGATAGCAGATACTTCTAAGGCCGGGGTGTACTTTACGGCTATTTTACTGGCTATCCAACTAGTACCCCAAACTGTACTGGTAATAAATAGCGCGAAATAAGCTTTATGTTTTGTACTAATATTCATTAATGTTTAAAATGCCGGGTACCGGTAAGCACCATGGCTAATCCGTTTTCAACGGCATAAGCAATACTATCTTTATCTCTTACGGATCCACCCGGTTGTATAAAAGCTTTGATACCGGCTGTATGCGCAATCTGAATACAATCATTAAAAGGGAAAAAAGCATCTGATGCTAATACGGCATTATTCAATTCAAAATTAAATTGTTTGGCTTTTTCTAGTGCGTGACGGAGTGCATCTATGCGGCTTGTTTGTCCGCAACCCTTACCTACTAGCTGCAAATTTTTTACCAAAGCAATAGCATTACTTTTTAAATGCTTACAAACAATATTAGCGAATACAAGATCTTCTTTTTCCTTATCGGTACAGGTACGTCCACCTGTTTCCTCCCATTTCAGATAGTTAGTGGTATCGGTATCTTGCTCTAACCAACCATTTAATACCGACTTTTTCATGCTATTATTAATAGGTACTTGTAAGGACTGAAGCAAAATTCTATTCTTCTTTGTTTTTAAAATGGTTAGCGCTTCTTCGGTGTAATTGGGGGCTATTAATACTTCAAAAAATATTTCATTAATGGCATTGGCAGTAGCTTCGTCTAGCCGTGTATTTGTAACCAATACACCTCCAAAAGCACTTTCCGGATCGCCGGCTAAAGCCGCATCCCAGCTATCTTTGAGTGTATTTCTGGCAGCGATACCGCAAACATTGGTATGTTTAATAATGCCAAATACGGCTTTATCATAATTCGTAAAATCTTGGATTAATTGTACGGCAGCATCAACATCTACCAAATTATTATAAGATAATTCCTTACCATTTAATTGTGTAAACAGTTCACCAAGATTACCGCTGAATATGGCTTTTTGATGTGGATTTTCACCATAACGCAATACTTGCTGATGAATAGGATTAAAGTAATTACTGATAGCAATATCGTAATTCATAACCACTTCAAAAGCCTTGGCAGCAAAGGCTTTACGCTGTTCTATACTGGTAACACCTGCCTGGGTTTGAAGAAGGTTTAATAGATTCTCATAACTACCTTTAGCGGCAATAACCGTAATATCCCTGAAATTTTTTGCAGCTGCACGAATCATACTAGGGCCGCCGATATCAATTTTCTCAATGATTGCTTTTTCTTCGGTAGTGTTACGCAGTGTTTCTTCGAATGGATAAAGGTCTACTATTACAAGATCTATTTCAGGTATCTCATATTGTTTCATTTCTGCTATATCCTGTTCCTCATATCTTCTACCTAAAATACCGCCAAAAACCACCGGATGTAGTGTTTTTACTCTTCCTCCCAGAATAGAGGGATAACCGGTTAAACTTTCTACCGGCACACAAGGAATGGCTAATGATTCTAAAAACTGTTGTGTGCCACCGGTTGAGTAAATGGTGATACCCAAGCGGTGTAATTCTTGGGCAATGGGGGCTAAACCATCTTTATAGAAGACAGAAATAAGGGCCGATTGTATTTTCTTTTGCATGATGCGCAAAAGTAAGTGCTCTTTGTTTCTTATACATATTTTTCTCTTTTTAAACTGCTTAAAATAATAATAAGTATATAAATAGCTAATGTTTGGGGGATGGTAATAGAAATATTATTAATACTAATAAAGGGTAACCCGGCCATAGCTGCTACCCAATTATTAAGCCAGGCGAGAAGTAAATAAATACACTTTCCGAATAAGTTCGCAATCAGCGGGATCGGACTAACCACTAATAATAATATTTCCAGATATAATACTACTCCTGAAATAGGGATAGCTATGAAGTTTGTACATAAAAAAATAATCGGGAATTGATGGAAATGATAAAGTAATAGCGGAAAGGTAAGTATCTGAGCCGCTATAGTTATGGCTACTGATTCCCAGCACAGAAGCAGTATTTTGTTATTTATATATAATAGATTTTTGATAGGAATATAAAAACAAATAATACTGATAACTGCCGCAAAAGAAAGCTGAAAACCGATATCTTCTATAAGTAGTGGGTTATAGAAAAGGATACAAAGCGCAGCGAAGGCTAAAGCATTTAAACTATTGTATTTTCTCTTCAATAACTTACCCATGCTCATGCAGCAAAATATAATTGCGGCACGAACAATACTCGGAGCAGCACCGGTTAGTAAAGTGAAAAGCCATATAATCAGTACTACAATGATAAATTCCATAACGGGATAATTATTTTTATTGCGAAATGGATATAATAGCTTCAAGAGTAATAAATAAATCATACCTAAATGCATACCACTGATAGCTATAATATGTATAATACCGGTTTTACTATAAGCATCGAGTAGTGATTTATCTATATTTTTCTTATAGCCTATGAGTAAAGCCTGAGCTATACCTGCTTCCTGCTTTCCTTGAATATACCGATCTAGTAGCTGAATAATATTTCTCTTTGATATAAAGAGTGTCTGGGAGAGTAATGGAACTTTCTCTTTTCTTACCAATACGAAATCTTTTTCCTGAACATATAGCTGATAGTAGATACCCTGTATAATGGCATAATGTTTATAATCAAAAGCACTATTTGTTTTAGATGAAATAAGTTGAGGTGTTTTATATATTACAATCCAATTGTTTGGTGTAATGATATTTTCTGTAAGCGTACGTGGGAAGTAAATACGAATAAGCCCTTCTCTTTTTTCTATGATATTTCCAGATTTCCATTGTAAAATACGGGCAAGAGCAGAAACTGATTTTTGATGTTTTTGTAAAGATTCTTCTATTTTTACCAAAACGATACTCTGCTTGCTGATGGCATTGGATGTTGGCACCTGGGCTAAACGAAATTGCATGCACATTATACCTAAGCATAGAATAGTAGTAACTAATAATACGCCTGTAAAAATTTGTAATCGATATGCCATTTTATAGTTTGCAAAACGGAGTAAGGTGAAAAGGAGTAAGCTAAAAGCTAAAAGCCATTGTATAATAGTTGCCGAAAATACCGGTATGTATTTGCCAATTAATAATCCTCCTATAAAAAAGAAAGCCGTTTTTATGAGTGGATATTCATACCACGATTTTTCGCGAATAATTCTTTGCATGAGAAAAACATACAAAAAAAGCCACGATTAAAATCATGGCTTTGAAAATCGGGTATAAATACGTTATTTACTTAAGTTCATACTCCGCTCTTTATACAAAGTGCGGAAATAAGGATCTCTTAGATCTTTGATAAATCTGATGGCCTCACCGGTACTCTTCATTTCCGGACCTAATTCTTTATTAACGCCGGGAAATTTATCGAAGCTAAAAACGGGTTCTTTAATGGCATAACCTTCGAGTTTTTTCTCCATCGTAAACTCAGTAAGTTTTGCGGCACCCAGCATAATTTTTGTGGCGATATTCAAATAAGGTATTTGATAAGCTTTAGCGATGAAGGGAGTGGTTCTTGATGCGCGTGGATTAGCTTCAATAACGTATACTTTGCCATCTTTAATAGCAAACTGAATATTAATGAGGCCTTTTATATTTAATGCACGGGCAATTTTTTCGGAATAATATTCCATCGTTTCAACAACCAAAGGAGTGAGGTTAAAAGCGGGTAATACCGCATTACTATCTCCACTATGAATACCGGCTGGTTCTATATGTTCCATGATACCCATGATATGGAAATTCTCACCATCAAAAATGGCATCTACCTCAGCTTCTTGACAACGATCGAGAAAATGATCGATCAGAATTTTATTACCAGGGATATGTTTTAGTAAGCTAATGACAGCTTTTTCAACCTCATCGTCGTTAATAACAATCCGCATTCTTTGTCCGCCCAATACGTAACTAGGTCTAACTAAAACGGGATAACCCACTTTATTAGCCACTTCAATAGCTTCTTCGGCTGTATAGGCGGTTCCATATTCGGGGTAGGGGATATTTAGTTCCTTTAAAAGATCGCTAAAACGACCTCTATCTTCGGCAATATCCATGTTATCGAAAGAAGTACCTATGATTTTTATTCCTTTCTCATGCAAACGCTTAGCTAGTTTGAGGGCTGTTTGTCCGCCTAGCTGTACAATAACACCCTCTGGTTGCTCTAATTCTATGATTTCCCAGAGATGTTCCCAAAAAACGGGCTCGAAATAAAGCTTGTCGGCCATATCGAAATCGGTAGAAACAGTTTCCGGATTACAGTTAACCATGATGGCTTCGTAACCACATTCTTTAATAGCTAATAGACCGTGCACACAGCAATAATCGAACTCAATCCCTTGTCCGATGCGGTTAGGGCCGCTACCTAATACAATGATTTTTTTCTTTTTTGAGGGAATAGATTCGTTGGAGGGAAGTGTAGGGTTCATTTTTAAAGAATTGTGCAAAATTAGGGTTAGCAAATGATTTTTCGGGTTATTTTTTGAAATTAGATTAGAATAGGAACAGATTAAGCATTTTCTTAATTTTAATGTGATAATGAGTATGAAGCGAGGAATTAAAATAGCATTGATTATTTCAGGAGTTGTGGTAGCCTTACTTATACTGCTGATTGTTTTTATATCCCCTATTACCAAATACTTGATTGAAAAACATAGTGAAGAGTATACGGGTAGGGTTATCCGAATAGATAAATTTGCTATCAATATTTTTAATGGGTCTATTACTGCCAAAGGATTTACTGTTTATGAAGCGAAGAGCAAAACTATTTTTTGTAAAATTGATCAGTTAGACTTGAATATTACGGTATATAAATTATGGGGTGGTAAATATGATATTACATCTGTTTCAGTAAATAAACCCTTTGTTCGTATCATTCAAAAAGGAGATCAGTTTAATTATGATGACCTGATAAAAAGATTTTTGACAGCTGATACAACACAAAAAAAAGTACAAGCAAAACCCGTACAATATTGGGTTCGCAATATTACTGTTAGCGATGCCAAAATAGCGTATACAAACACAAAGCCACTTACTAGAATTGAGATTATAAGAGGTAATTTACAATTACCACTAGTTGCCTGGAATGATTCCATATATAATCTTCTATCTGATTTTTCATTAGCTAGCGGTGGCGATTGTAAGGCTCAATTAAAGTTGAACGCCAACAGTTATGCGTATCAACTTCGAACAGCTATTACGAAGCTAAATATTAGTATGTTATATCCTTACCTGAAGGATTATTTAAAAGTAAAATCTCTTGATGGATTGGTAGATGCCAATATGCATATCAGCGGCAACTTCAATCATCCTACTGATATTGCTGCTTCAGGAAATATACTAGCGAAACAATTCACCATTGTTGATAATACGAACGAGCTACTTACCGCTATTGATGCAACAGAAATTAAAATAGATACCGTTAATACGCGAAAGAATATGTTCAACTTTGCGTATATCACTATGGATCATCCTTTCTTTCGATTGAGTATGTATGATAAAGGGTTCAACTATGAACGTATAATGACCACTCCACTTACAGCATCGGGCGATACTTCTTCGAAAGTGTATGCGAATATTTTTTTGATGATGAGTGGATATGTTCAGGAAATTGTAAGGGAATATGATGTAAATAATTATAAAGTAAATAAACTACTCATTACACGTGGACAATGCATATTTACCGATTTTACGCATGGCGATAAGTTTAGGTATGTGCTCGATGATATGCGTTTGGAAAGTGATCGTATCAATAGTAATAACCCGTTTTTATTATTTAGTGTAAATGCCCGTTTAAATACATCGGGGAAGTTAAAGGGCACTTTGAAAGTTGATCCAAAGCGATATAAGGATATTGATATTGATGCGTCTATAAGGGACTTGCTGATTACTGATTTTAACCCATACTCAAAATATTATGTAGCAACTCCTTTCTTAAATGGTACCATTTCATACGTAAACAGAACTACTGTATTGGGTGGAAAATTAGACAGTAAAAATGTGTTAGATATACAGCAGATAAAAGCCGGATCTAAGATTAAAAATAGTACAGCTATGAACTTGCCTGTTAAGCTGGCTGTTTCTTTGTTGAGAGATGTAAAAGGGAATATACATTTAGATATACCCGTTAAAGGTAGTTTAGATGATCCGAAATTTAAATGGGGAAAGGTTGTTTGGCAAGTACTCAAGAATATAATTATTAAAGCAGCTACTGCTCCTTTTAGGTTACTGGCTAATATGTTTGGAGGTAAGGAAGAAGATTTTAAAGAGATGCATTTTGAATATGCACAAACAACGATACAGCCAAATCAACAAACGATCTTAGATAGGTTGGCAAAAGTAGCGGCAGACAAGCCCGATCTAAAAGTTGAGTTAGTTCAGGTTACCAATTTACAAGATGATATGGAAGCGGTAGCGGTATATCATATGAAAAGAAAGTATTTGGACATACCCGATAATTTTCCGTCTGTACAGGTTAAATTAAGAACAGATAGTATTACTAATAATGATTCTCTTTTTATAAAATATATTAATACTGCTTTAAAAACAAATTCAACTATTCAATCAACGGAAGAAAAATGTGTAGAGTTGATAGGTAAAGAAAAATTACAACTGTTAGTGCAACAACAGATGCAACAAAGAAATGCAGCAGTAAGAAGCTATTTAGTGGATCAGAAAAAAATGACTGATTCAAGTTTGTATATTATAAATACAAAAGAGTTAGATCAGTTACAAAAGAGTTCGCCGCCTAAGTATGTTATAAATATTGCTGTTAAAGAGTAAGTGTAAATGCGAGAAACGAATCTCCGTTAAATAATAAATGAGTATATGGAATTTGGAAGAGTACCCATAGAAACCCTTGATCAAATTCATTTTGATTTACCGGATGATCCTGTATTTAATACATCTGTTTTATCGGGAGTTAAAGTGGCCAGCCCAAAAATATATCTAGGATGTGCCAAATGGGGAAGAACGGAATGGGTAGGGAAAATTTACCCGCCTAAAACAAAGGAGAAAGATTTTTTACAGCATTATGTGCAGCATTATAATAGTATTGAGTTGAATGCAACGCATTATAAAATTTACGGAGCCGCAGGGATTGCGAAATGGGCTGCTACTGCTAAGGATAAAGATTTTAAGTTTTGTCCGAAAATGTATAAGGGCATTACGCATAGAGGTGCATTGGGCAATAAGCAGTTCGCGTTGGATGAATATTTCCGGGGTATTGTTGCCTTTGGGGATAATCTCGGACCCATATTTGTGCAGGTAAGTGATAGTTTTTCTACCAAAAGAAAAGATGAATTATTTTCTTTTTTAGCAAAGCTGCCAACCGACCTACAATTTTTTCTAGAGGTTCGCCACCCCGATTGGTTCGCTAAAGAAAATATACGTGATGAGATGATGACCTTTCTCAAAGTGAATAATATGGGTATTGTAATTACTGATACCAGCGGTAGACGCGATTGTGCGCATATGTATCTAACGGTGCCTAAAACATTTATTCGCTATGTAGGGAATAGTTTACATCCTACAGACTATACGCGGGTTGATGCATGGATAGCGCGGATGCAATATTGGATAGACAGGGGTATAGAAGCGTTATATTTTTTTATGCATATGCACGATGAAACATTTTCTCCTGAGTTAACCGTGTATATGGTAGATAAGCTAAACGCTGCTACGGGATTGAATTTGCAGAAGCCTGTCTTTATTGGCGATACAGGTAAACAAGGAAATTTATTTTCTGTTTAATTATTTCACAGTACATATTTCCTCCCAGCGAGAAGTGTAACGGGGGCTGCGCAGCTCCTGACGCATTTTCCAGTTACGCGTAGTTCCGGAGGAGGCGAATTTTAGCATATCATCACGCATAGCAAAATTTACATTATCGATAGTGCTCATAAGCATTCGATTTTTGGCTGTAGCCGGTGGATCGAATAATGTGCTTTGGATAGCATTATCCGGTACGATATGGCTAAGCATAACACCTGCTTTTTTATAGATACGCCCTGGTTCAAATAATTTGTCTACTAACTGCATAGCAGGTTTAATAAGTTCATTGGTTATGGAAGTGGCAACGGGTAGTAATAATTGATCGCTGATAGTGGGACCATGTTTAAAATGAGTATTATGTGATTGTTCTTTTGGAACTACAAAAACGCTGATCATTGTTGCGGCGCCATGCTGGCGCCGCAATTTCTCTGCAGCCCTTGCTGTATAGGTAGCTACCGCCTCTTTAATGGCTTTAATATCTGTTACGGGGGAGCCGAACATACGGGTGGTAGCGATCATTTTTTTTTGTATTCTTTCTTCATTCATAACCATACTTTCTTCCCCACATAATTCACGAATTAATCGTATACCCACTACGCCCCCCAGATTTCGGTGCGCCCATTCAATTGTTTTCTTACTCAAATCAAAAGCCGTATTAATTTCCAGCCTACGTAGTTTAGTGGCGTATTGATAGCCCACTCCCCATATATCTTCAATAGGTGTTTTCTGTAAAGCCTGTTCTATTTTACGTGGAGTATCGAGTACAAGTATACAGTTAGTAAGTTGTTTATGTTTTTTAGCTAATCGGTTGGCTACTTTCGAAAGCACTTTGGTGGGTGCTACACCTATTGATACCTTTATACCCGTCCATTGTTCTACAATTTCTTTGAGATATAAAGTAAAGGATTGTAGTTCGGCAACAGGTACATGTTTGAGATCTAAAAAACATTCATCTACAGAATATACTTCTACCGCACCCGGTGGTAATACCATACGTAAGCTTTCCATTACGCGCCAACTTAAATCGCCATAGAGATTATAATTAGAAGAAAAAGTAGTTACCCCATATTTTTCGATCAATGGTTTTGCTTTAAAATAAGGGCCTGCCATTTCAACTCCCAATGCTTTTGCTTCATCGCTTCGCGATATGATACAGCCATCGTTATTACTCAATACTACTACTGGTTTATTAGCCAATGCAGGTTGGAATAAACGCTCGCAGGAGCAATAGAAACTATTACAATCTACAATAGCACGCATATTAAGAAGATAGTGAGTGAATAGCATAAGTAACCACACCCCATACATTGGCGCGATCATCAAAGGCAGATAAAGGGATATCTGCAAACTTTTTATTTTCGGCCATGAGTACTGCTGAATTAATATTCTTCTGTAGCCGCCGAACCAGTAGTTCACCATCCAGTATGGCAATGATAATTTTCCCGCTTACCGGCTTTATACTACGATCTACAATGAGTATATCACCGCTAAAGATACCGGCGCCTTGCATGGCATCGCTATTCATTCTAAAAAAGAAAGTAGCGGGTTTGTTGTAGATTAATTGCTCGTTAAGATCGATACCGCGTTCCATATAATCATCGGCCGCGGCTCCAAAACCGGTGGCATTGGCGGTGGGTACCTCCCATTGCGAGTACTGTTTAGAGCCCTTATAGGCAGCTCCATGTCTGATTTCCCCTTCCATAAAAATAATTTTTACTTACTAAAATATTTAGTAAATTTATGCTAAATTATTTCACAAATAATAATTTTGTTTATGCAGGCAGGATCTTTAACAACCCAACATCAATCAACAAAGCAAACGGCTAATTGCAGTGAGTATCTATTATTGATTTACCCTCAATTGGGTAAAAACACTATTACACGCCCACGGCCGGGGCCTATTGAACTGGCTTCTTTCGAAGCAAAAGAGGCTATGGAAGCCACGATTATTCGATGGATGCATCGGATATTGAGCACACAGCCTCAGTTTACGATGCAGATAGCGCAGCAACGGAATGAACAGGGTTTATACCTGCGTATTGCCGACCGATCTGTTTTCCAGCGTATGGCTAATAATATGCGCGTGATTAGTCAGTATCTCAGCAGCTATGGTTGTGGCGAAATGCAATTTCAATTAAAGCTGCATACTGCTGTGCTGAGTGCCGTTGCCGATCCTGCTTATCATTTGCAATTGGCCGGTGCAGCCATCAATTATGAAGGGCAATACCAAGTACAATCAATCGTATTAATGAAGCGCCAGCATGCAAGAGATGCTTATAAACAAGTAAATGTATTTGCATTATATCCCTGATTATGGAATATTCATTGAATCAATACTTGCTGGTGATAGAGCTTTCGGCAGCGCTGAAAGAAAAAATGTTAGTGCACTATACTCAATTCGCTGAAAACTATGAAGCAGCGGCACATGTAAAGCCATATGCGAATATTAGTTTAGTGCAATTTCAACAATATGAAATGATGGAGACAAGAATGATGGCGCCACTAATTAGAATTATTCAATCGTTCAATCATATCACTATTGATATAAATGGCTTTGGCTCTTTTCCAACCCATACTATCTTTTTTAATATCGCCACTAAAAACGAATTGATCCTAATAGTGAAAGCTATTGCTACTATTCGCGGCTTGCTAACACCCAATAAGGATCATAAACCGCATTTTATTACTGACCCTTATATTGTATTAGCTAATAAGTTGCTTCCTTGGCAATTTGAAAAAGGTTGGCTGGAGATGAGTAATACGCCATTTAGTGGCCGCTTTGTGGCAACAGAAATAAAATTATTACGTAAGCGAGTATCTGAACATCAGTACCGATTAGTTAAAAAAATCTCATTCTTACATCAAAAAGTTGCGCCTGCTATTCAAGGCCATTTATTTATATGACAAATGAAGAAGAAGAAATATATCTCAAAGGCAGAGGAGCCCAATTCAATCCTAAGAATAGATTTTTAAAGAATCAACGTGTGCGTGAGCATATAGAAGCTATTGATGATTGGACGGAACCCAATGAAGCTACCGTGTATTTGGAAGATCATGCAAAATCTATTGTGAATAAAGTAGAGAGTCCGGATGTAGGAATGATGTATAGTATGAATCCCTACCAAGGTTGTGAGCATGGCTGTATTTATTGTTATGCGCGTAATGTGCATGAGTATTGGGGATACAGTGCAGGGCTCGATTTTGAGCGAAAAATTATTGTAAAGAAAAACGCACCAGAACTATTGCGTAAATTTCTAATGCATAAAAACTGGGAACCCGTACCGATTAGTTTGAGTGGCAATACGGATTGTTATCAGCCCGCTGAAAAAAAATATCAGTTAACAAAACAGTTATTAGAAGTGTGTAATGAATTTAATCAGCCCGTAGGTATGATCACAAAAAATGCAGGAATACTACGCGACAAAAATTTATTACAAGAAATGGCTAAGAAAAAATTAGTAAGTGTATTGGTAAGTATTACTTCCTTTAATGAAGATTTACGTAGAACTATGGAACCTCGAACAACAACAGCCAAACAGCGATTACGGGTTATCAAAGAATTAAGTGATGTTGGTGTAAGAATGGGAGTTATGTTGGGTCCAATGATTCCCGGACTGAATGAACATGAGATGCAACGCATCATGGAGGCAGCAAGTAACAACGGGGCTGTATTTAGCGCCTATACTTTTATTCGGTTGAATGGAGCAATCAAATTAATTTTTCATGATTGGTTGTATAAAAATTTTCCGGATAGGGCAGATAAGGTTTGGCATTTAATTGAGAACGGACATGGTGGTAAAGTAAACGATAGCCGATGGGGAGTACGCATGAGGGGGGAGGGGCCGATCAGTGATTTAGTAAGACAACAATTTATTAAATACAATAAAATATATGGACTAAATGCAGAACGATGGGAGCTTGATAGCTCAGGCTTTAAACGACCAGGAGAGCAGGGAAGATTATTTTAATTACTATTCTTGTTGATTAAAATTTACTAATTGCCTTTGTCTATAAACTACATTTCTATTATGTATTTTAGCAGGGATCCAATTCGGTGATTTCTTAATAGCATCTAAAGCAATTCTATCAAATTCCGGGTGAAGAGGAACAGTTACTTCTGCATTCTGTACTTTGCCTTCCTCGTCAATTTCAAACTCAACTACTACAGATACACTTGTTGTATTCTTGAGTATATAATTGGGAAAATAAAGTTTTTTTAAGAGATGCTTTTGCCATGCCTCATTTCCTCCGGGAAAAGTAGCGGGAATGTCTTCATAATTGGCGTTTTCTATTGGCTTCCCTTCTTTAGTAAAAAAAGTAAACCGGATTAATTTATCATTTTCATAAATTTCTGAACTACTTAATCCACCTTCTTTAAAATAGTATTGCCAACGACCATATTTTTCTTTCTTTTCATTTAGCCTTCCAGCCATAGCGATATTACCGTTTGAAAACCAGGATACCTGCACGGAAAGTCCATTAGACCCTACAAAAATTGAATCTGTTAGGCTACCTTCCCTATCCCAACTTAATGCATAGTTTTCAACTATCCCATTTCTATACATTGCCGAATCACTCATGGCGCCATTTGAGTGATATGAAACCCAAAGTCCATGTTTTTGATTATTAATGTATTGTCCACTATTTTTTAGATATCCGTTTGGGTGATAATATTTAAAAAAACCATTTTTATTTTTACCTGCGGTATCCGTATATAGCCCCGACATTTGAAGGCGGTTGGTGGCTAAATAATAATCATTCGCCAGCCAACCGGAATCGGTATTTTTAAGTATGCGGTAAAATCTTGCATATGCGGGTTCGCAGTATTTCCAATTAGGATCATAAAACCTTTCAATAGTTTGTGCATCTCCATATTGAAAGAAGAAAAGTAAAATAATTACTATAGGATATTTCATGAAGAAAAGATTTTAATTAATTCGCATTAAAGTTATACTTCGACTAGTAATACTAGGTATATTTCTATTATGGGCTTTAGCGGGTATCCATTTAGGTGATGTTTTAATAATATCCAAAGCAATTTTATCAAACTCTGTAAAAGAGGGAGCTTTTAATTCTGGATTTTTAACTTTACCCTCTTCGTCTACTTCAAACTGAATTGTTACTACTACTTTTTCGCTATTGTTAAAACTTTCTGCAAGAGGCAGCAATCTACCCTCAATATATCTTGCCCAACCTCTTCCCCCTCCCGGAAAACTGCATGGTATTTCAGTCGTTACTGTGTCATTCATAATAGACCCATCGGGTGCATAGTGTTTGTAGTCAACTAGTTTTCCTGCATCATATATTTCAGAACTGCTCACACCCCCCTGTTTGTAATAGTATTGCCATTTACCATTTTGCTCTCCTGATTCATTTAGCCTACCCGCAGAAGCAATATTACCGTTGGGAAACCAACTCACTAAAACGGCTCTACCCATTGGATCAACAGAAATGGAATCGGATAAATACCCATCGCTATACCACTTATAACCTATTCCTGTAATTTTACCATTACTGTATTTTGCAGAATCGCTCATATTTCCATTAGAGTGAAAATCTACCCAAATACCTTCCTTTTGATTATTTTGATATAATCCATAACTCTTTAAATTTCCGTTTGTGTGATACCAATGAAATATCCCATTTTTAATTTGCTTGCTACTGTCTATATATAATCCTTTCATTAGCACTTTTTTTGTACCTAAATGAAAATCATATGCAAGCCATCCAGAATCGGTCTTTTCTAAGGTTCCATAAAACCAGGCACGCGAAGGTTCACAAGGTTTCCAGTTTTGATCATAATACATTTCAATCGTTTGGGCATTACTCATTAAACTCGAGCAAAAAAATAGGAATGAAAATAGGTTCCTCATAATTTGAAAATAAATACTATTTCTTGCAATTACAAATCTTTACTTTCGTAAAAAGCTTTACATGGAAGCCGTTATAGCAAATATTAGTGCATTGTTTCAATCTTTATTCGGTAAATCGCCCAACCGTATAGAAAAAATCCCTCAAAGTGGGAGTGATCGGATATATTTCAGGATATATAGCGGCGATAGTTCTTATATCGCTACTTATAATTTGCATCAAAAAGAAACCCAAACCTTTATTTATTTTAGCGAACACTTTAAGAAAGCAGGATTACCCGTTCCGGCTATTTATGGTGTAAACGATAATAATACTATCTATATTCAGGAAGATTTGGGTATCAATTCGCTGTTAAACGAACTTGAAAAAAAAGGGCATAATGATTATACGTATGCTCTATTCTGCAAAAGTTTGCAACAATTGGCCAAGGTTCAAATTTTAGGTGATAAAGGACTTAATTATGATTATTGTTTAACAGCGCGTGAATTTGGCAAACAGGCTATTTTGAGCGATTTACTCTATTTCAAATACTACTTTTTAGATACCCTGCAATTACCATACGATAAACAGGCGATGCTGGATGATTTTGACGCCTTAAGTACTTATTTAACCAGAACAGAGAATAAATTTTTTATGTTCCGCGATTTTCAAAGCAGGAATATTATTGTAAGGAATGATGAGGTGCATTTTATCGACTTTCAAGGTGGCATGA
The DNA here is from genome assembly GCA_017537025.1 of Sediminibacterium sp. GTDB lineage: Bacteria > Bacteroidota > Bacteroidia > Chitinophagales > Chitinophagaceae > Sediminibacterium. The sequence goes on along the minus strand of JAFWCB010000005.1, from coordinate 470,473 downwards.
AAGGAGCATTACAATATGATGTTGCTTCTTTATTATGGCAGGCAAAAGCCGAATTAAATGAAGAATGGAAAAATCAATTACTCGAGTACTATATGGATCAGGCAGATACATTACTCGATAAGCCCATTGATCGGATCACATTTGTTAGTCAGTATAATGGTTATGTATTGATTCGATTATTGCAAGTATTAGGTGCGTATGGGTTTAGAGGGTTATTTGAAAGGAAGGCACATTTCTTGGCAAGCATCCCTTTGGCGCTACAGAATCTTAAATTTTTTATCGATCACAAGCGTGTAGGTATCATTACACCTGAGTTTGATAGAATGCTGCAATGGGTTGTTTCCGATGAAATAAGAAATCGGTTTCATGTGCCGCAAGCTAATGAGCAAACGCCACTTATTATTGAAATCAATAGTTTCAGTTATAAAAAAGCGATACCTCAGGATGCTAGTGAGAACGGAGGTGGATTTATGTTTGACATGCGTGGCATATTAAACCCGGGAAGATTTGAGGAATACAAAAAACTAACGGGAAGAGATAAACCTGTTCAAGATTTTTTAGAGCAACAAACTAAAATGCCGAAATTCTTGAACAGTGTTTGGGATCTCATCGATATTACTGTTGAAGATTATTTGCAACGTGGTTTTGGTAATTTGATGATTAATTTCGGTTGTACCGGAGGGCAGCATCGAAGTGTGTACGCGGCTGAGCAAACAGCGCGGCATTTAAGGAATAAGTATAAAGTAAAAGTGAAACTTAATCATACCAATAGTAGTAATTGGGTACAATAATATTGCTTATGCGCGCTATGATTTTTGCAGCAGGTTTAGGTACTCGTCTGAAACCCTTTACAGACCATCATCCCAAAGCGTTGGCAATGGTGAATGATAAATCTTTACTGGAAAGGAATGTATTGTATTTGCAAAATCACCACATATTTGAAGTCATTGTAAATGTGCATCATTTTGCGGATCAAATTATTGAAGCAATAACTATCAATAATGGTTGGGGCTCTAATATTATTATTTCTGATGAAACAGACGCTGTATTAGAAACCGGAGGTGGTTTAATGAAAGCAAAATCGTATTTAGAAAATGAAGGCAGTTTTGTAGTGATGAATGCCGATATCCTAACTGATATGCCCTTAAGTAGTATGATAGCGATACATAAAAAAAATAAACCACTGGCAACGCTTGCAGTAAGTGATCGGGAGTCATCACGTTGCTTATTATTTGATGATAGAGATAGGATGGTTGGATGGAGAAATAGAATTACCGGTGATCAGAAAGGGTTTCTTAACGAGAATTCGGAAGAAAAGATTAAAGAAAAATCATTTAGTGGTATCCATATTATTAGTAACGATATTTTTAACAAAAATAGATTCGAAGGAAAATTTTCAATGATTGATGTATATCTCGATTTGTGTTCTACAAATTATATACAGGCTTACGACCATACCGGTTCTTTATTTATAGATGTAGGTAAGCCTGAAAGTGTAGCAATGGCAGAAAAACTGTTTCAATAATGAGCGAGCTTAGATTCGTATTAATTGGTTGTGGCCGGATTGGTGAGAGGCATGCATTATTAATACAGCAGTACGCTAAACTTATAGCGGTAGTAGATATTATAGCCGACCGAGCTATACAGTTCTCAAATATATTTCAAGCTAAAAACTTTGATTCTTTACAAGCTTTTCTGGCGGAAAAGCTGGATATAGATATAGCTGTAATTTGTACTCCAAATGGATTACATGCAACACAAGCGATCCAATGTTTGGAGCAAGGAATGGATGTGATTGTAGAAAAACCAGTTGCACTTTTTAAAAGGGATATTGATGCGATAGTAGTGGCCATGGTAAAATCCGGTAGGCAGGTGTTTCCTATTATGCAGAACAGGTTTAATACTGCTATTAAGGGAATTAAGACATTATTGCAAGAAGGGCAATTAGGCACCATTTACAGTTTTCAAATCAATTGTTTCTGGAATAGACCCCCTGCTTATTATACAAATAGCTGGCATGGGGATAAGCAGCTAGATGGCGGTATTTTGTATACACAACTTAGCCATTTTATCGACATACTCACCTGGTTTTTTGGTGATTGTGAGGATGCGAAAGGCTTTATCAGTAAGCAGTCTGATAAAGAATTAGATGTTGAAGATACGGGAGTATTCATTTTAAATTATACTAACGGAATTATTGGTTCGGTTAACTATACAGTAAATACAGAGCCGAGTAATATTGAGGGTTCTTTTATGCTTACTACAGAAAAAGGGTTTATCAAAATTGGCGGTACTTTTTTAAATCGAATCGAAATCAATACAACCCCGTTTGAGCTTGATATACAGGAAAAAAAAGAAAATAATTATGATAATTATAAGGGCTCAGGGGCTTATCATGATGAAGTGTACAAGCATTTATTAAAGATATATCAATCGAATGAACCCTATTATACCTCTTTACAGGAAGCAGAAGCTACTATTAGAACGATTGAAAAGATGTATCTTTCTGCAATTATATGCAACCCCTTGAAAAAAATATAGGAATAGTAAATGTGGTGTTTGGAGATCAGGTGCAGGTTGTACAACCTGTTAATCTGTACGATTGTACTATCGGAAATTATTGCTTTATAGGTCCATTTACTGAAATACAAAGTGGTGTAGTAATTGGAGATAATTGTAGGATTCAATCGCATACATTTATTTGTACCGGAGTAACGATTGGAAAGGAGTGCTTTATTGGTCATGGAGTAGTTTTTGTAAATGACGATTTTAAAATCGGCAAACCTGCCGGGAATGCCTCCCTTTGGAAAAAAATAACTATTGGGAATAATGTATCGATCGGATCAAATGCAACTGTACTACCCGTGAATATTTGTGATAATGCAGTTATAGGAGCGGGGGCAGTTGTTACAAAAGATATTTTAATTGCGGGTACCTATGCGGGAAACCCTGCCGTATTAATCCGGACTTTGCACTAACGTTTTTTTCTAAAAACTGTTATTATAAGAAGTATTGAGCTAATTGCATAGAGGGTTGCCGTGATCGAATAAAAAAAATGATATTTTCTTAGTAGATAAGATCTTATAGCAATTTCATTGGTTTCTTCCTCCCCAATAAATATTTTAATAATTGATTTTACACCGTTTCCTAAATAAGGGATTTTGCTCCAATTTGTATATCTAACTCCTTCGTATTTATAGCTCTGAACATAATTAGAATGAGTTTGCTTTTTATAATAGTCCCAGTTTTGCTGTACATCTTTAAAAGATGCTAGGCTTCCATCCGGTTTTTTAAAATATTGGTTCACAGTTGGATCAAGAACGATCCATCCGCTTCTTTTTTTTGCCTCTACTACCATATGTCCGGCATTAACGCCATGTACTTGCATTTGTGCAATACGCACTTTATAGCCTGCCGACTTTAAAAGTCGGGCTAAAACTACTGCATAGCTACCACAGTCACCGTCACCTGTCATTAAGTCTACCACTGCCGGCCTGAAAAAATTAGCTTTTAACCCCTTGGGTTTATTATCCCTAAAAATATTTTGTCGGTTTACTTCAAGCGTATGCGTTAAACGCATGGAGCTGATAAAAAAGGAATCAAGATTTTTTGAAGGATTAGCCGTTTCAATTACATTTTCTACCAAACTGGTAAAAAGTTCATCTTCATAATTAGATTCTAATTTGAAATAGATGGAGAAGCCAAGCAGCAAGCCATTTAAAAATAGTAGTATGCTTGTATTCAAAAAAATCTTTCTAAAAAATCGAAGTATTTTTCTCATTTATTATCTCCCTATACTTTTATATAGATTTTCTTTTTATCTAATAAGTATACTATTAACCAATAAAAAATGATTAAACATAGTGCATACATAAACGATCCAACCCTAAGATCATTACTGATCGGTTCGCAAATGGTATGATAAAACCAGGGTAATGCAGATGTATACTCTTTAGAACCATTAGGGGCTATACCTGTTTCCCAACGAAAAAGGGCGAGTAAGCGGGGTAAAAATCCGCTTAGTACAAAAATAAATAAAGGATTTTTTCCGAACACATCGAAGAAACTACTCCATGCGCCCTTGGTTTCTTTAAATTCGATTATATATATCAATACACCCAAACAGAGGATAGCTAAACCGGAAGTGTAAAGTGCGTAGGAGCTTGTCCAAATTTTTTTATTGATTGGAAAGCTCATATCCCAGAAATAAGCGGTTGTAATCATTATCAAACCGGCTATTAGTAAGTTAGCAAGCATTTCGTAACTTTTTCCCTTCAATTGAATGTATTGTCCTGCTAAAAACCCGAACACAACTTGAACAATTGCGGCGGGTGTACTCATAAAACCTTCGGGGTCAAAAGGAACTCCCTCTCCTCTATAAACATGTGATTCACCTAAAATGGCAATATCTAGTTTGGTGCCAAACCACCCTTGTAAACTATAGGGGTCTGAAGGATTGAGTGCATAACAAATAAACCAGTAGGCGAGAAGAATTAACGCTGAAATATAGAAAGCACCTTTTGTTTTCCCATAATAAACAATCACAGATCCGAAAAAATAACAAAGTGCAATCCGCTGTAGAACGCCCAGGATGCGTATATTCTCCCATGATTTAAAAACCAAACCCGCATCAGTCCATTTTACGAATGGACTCCAATTGAGCATTAGGCCAATGATGAAAATGAGTAAAGTTCTTTTTATGATCTTTTTCCAGAATACGGAAGGTCCTGCATTTTCAAAGCGAGGCATCACAAAAGCCATGGCATTACCAACTGCAAAGAGAAAGAAAGGGAATACTAAATCTGTTGGGGTACAGCCATGCCATTTGGCATGTTTGAGTGGGTCGAAACTATGGCTCCAATTGCCGGGGTTATTTACGAGGATCATCAATGCTACGGTGGCACCGCGAAATACATCGAGGGAGTAGTACCTGTTGTTCATACCTATAAAGATAAGACTTTATCGATGTACATTAACTAAATTGCAATTATGCGATCGGTTCCGGCATATATCAAATTTTTATTTTTATTTCTATCGATTTACGCTTTGTTGTATTATGGAACATATGCATTTATAGGCTTATCTACAGAAGGAGGTAGATATATTGCTTGGCTAAAATATGTAGACTATGTAAGTGTATACAGGCGTATTTTATTAGGAAGCGCTTCGCAAGTAGTTGAATGGTTAGGATATTATACGCAAACAAGAGGCAAGTACTTATTATATATTAATGGTACAGTTGGTATTCAACTAGTATATTGGTGTTTAGGAATCGGCATATTGTCTTTTTGGGTATCTTATGTTTTTGCGTATACCGGAGATACTTTACGCTTTAGGCTAAAATGGATACTTATAGGTATCGTTATGATAACTTGCTTAAACATTACTCGTATTGTTTTATTACTTCTAACCTACTATCACAAAGGACTAAAATCAGGTAGCATCAATCACCACGATTTATATAATTATGTATTGTATGGCATTGTTTTTTTAATGCTAATTGTACACAGAAAAATGCAAAGCAAACATTAAAGTTTCGGCTTCTTTTTTCGATATCTTCCGGCTGCCAATAGCGCTCCACCCGCTATTAAAAATCCCACTCCACCATCAATAGGTATAACCGCATCAGGCGGTGGGCTACCAAATCCACCACCGCTACCCGGGCCACCAGGATCGTCATTAGATCGAATAGTACCACTGCTTCGCATAAAAGGATTATTGGTTGGATCTGGATCAACTGAAATTGTTACGGTATCTCTTCTCATAATAGCCGTATCTAAACCCGGCATAGAAGGTGTAGTACCTCCAAATTGTGCGCTAGTTGGCAAGGCAAAAAATATTGATTGGGAAAGGGTAATAAAAATATAAATACGAATTTTTTTCATTCAAAAAATTATTAATTGCCAACCAATATGGTTCCGGTAAAACGTTTTTTTGTTTCCATATTAAATAATACTGCTTTATATGTACCCGGACTCAAAGGTTTAATAAAACTAATTTGCTGCGTACTAGATGCGCCAATATGTTGGATAAGCTTCGTCATTACAATATTTCCCTTCATATCTAAAAGGGTAAATTGATAATTAGCAGGGTTCAGTTTATTGAACTGAATATTAACCTTATTATTAGTAACAGGATTAGGATAAAAAGAGATTGTTTTAATACTATCTTCATTTTCAAGTAGTACTAAATTACTATTGCCGAACCCTGCGTCGTTTTTATAGGCCTTGATTCTGTAGTAATTTTTAGGAAGGCTAGCAGCACTATCTACATAACTATATTGACTGGTAGCAGAATCTTTGTAAATTCTTTTTAAAACGGTAAATTCAACTCCATTATTTGATTTTTCTAGATCATAAAAAAGTTGGTCGTTATTAACACTCGTAGGTATATTCCAATTTAGTGAGGCGATACCAGCTGTAAGCGAGCCTTTGAGCTCAATAGCACTGAAATTATTTCCAATCGGATAGGGTTGTTTAAAAATTACTGCAAATCGATTGAAATAAGAAGAAGAGTCAGCGGTATTAATTGTAAATGTTTGTTTTAGCGTATCGGTATCATTCCGGATAAATAGCTCTTTTTTCGAATAACGGTCACTTAAGAATGCGAGATTACCATTGGCATTAAAATCTTTAGCCATCAAGTTAAGCGTGTAATTCTCATTATTAGCCATTTGCCACAAGCGTAAATTGAGTGTATCTGCAGATACTGCAGGCTTGCGGCTTTCGATACTTAGTAATGTAGTGCCATTAGAAGTATTTACAATGGCTAAATTTTCACCTCCGTTGGTAATTTTTCCTGCATCTTCATTGGTAACTACATTGTTTGAATAATTGGCATCGAAAAGTAGTGTAGATCCATCAAATACAACTTGACCTCTTCCGTCAACAAATCTTTGTAATACGATCCCCAGCTTATTAAGCGAACCAGTAGAAGGGGTATTGAATACACTAACTGCACCAGAGGCAATATCTTTATTACTTTCGGTAATTTTAAGAGACGGACTAGTACTATTATTATTACGGATAAAAATGGCTTGTCCGGGTTGTATAAAATTATTTGTATTACCAACCCCGTTACTTGTGCCCGATTCAGACCCAGTTCCACCCGTGCGAAGCCAGGTAGCATACACTCCATTAACACCTAAGGTTGGATCAAAATACCAATAGGTACTTTGGATATTGCTGGTACCGGCATTATCAAGTATTTTGCCCCAGCTAACAGGTGCCCAATAAGGGTTTGCTATTAAGCTAAAGCCCGTTGAACTAGCACTATTTAAAGCATAAGATGAACTATATACGCCGTTGGAAACGCCCGAGGTAGAGTAAGTAACATCTCCATAAATCATTTGTCCGGTTGCTCTCAGTACGGTTGATGTATTCATTGTTGTAGGCGTGGGTAACTGCCATAAGTCTACATTCCTGTCGCCTCTTATAAGAATACGATATCCTCTAAAGGGATCCAAACGGTTTGTTTTTGTATTTGTGATGGAGGGGAAAGTAGTGCCATTATAGGTGTACAAAGAAACATTTCCCTGTTGCGTTTTATCCAAACCGGTTGTTGCATCAACTCCTCCGGTTGAACTGGCGATACCCGTAATATGGGTACCTAATCCACTAGTACTCCCACCGGCCTCTTGCCAATTATCAAAAATATAATTACTGAAAGTGTAGATACCAGAACCAAGATCTTTAAAGCTTCTAAATCCTTGAGAAAGAAACCTTTCGGATCTAATACCACCCACTGAGCTGTACGTAATACTTGCCCCGGATCCAACAGCTGCAACTCTGGCTGTATTTGAAATAGAGGTAGATCTTAAAGCGAGCGTATTATTATTAGTTGCTAAGATACCGTTAGTAAGGGTAAGCGTATTTATTATATCTACTTCACTTAATAGTGTTGCCCCTCCGCCACCGGTTCTATTGAGCGTAAGGGATTGAAGTTGATTATCAGTGCCAGACTGGCTAAAGTTTATATTCGTAGTGCTTCCGGTACTTCCTCCGATAGTAAGTTTAGAAGTAGAAGAACCAATTAACTTACCATTCGATAAATCTGTTGTACCATTCAGTGTTAGTGTATTGCCATTGATTGCCAAGAAACCCGATGCATTTGTTATGGACAGAATTCCATTCACGGTAAGATCGGTAGTAAGGCTTTTTGTGCCTGTTCCACTAATGGTAAGGTTGTTATAAGATAGATTGGGGATATTGGCAGATCCATTGCCACTGTATTCTATGGTTGATCCGGTAAGTGTATATGTGCCTACACCAGGTGTGAAGGTACCGCTAATAGTTACAGTTGACCCACTACTAATTGTTCTGTTTCCACCTGTTGCATTGAGGGTACTGTAGGTGCCGGGTTGAATACGTTGGGTTCCTGTACCATCATAATTAACTTGAAAATTCCAAGTAATACTTGAGGGTAAATTCGCGGTAGAAGTACTTGCTATTCGCAGTAGCCCTGTACCCGATGTTGTCATGCTACCCGTTGCATCTTGTAATCCGCTTGTAATACCGGTATTAGAAAAACGCAGTGTTGAGCCCGAATTTATGGTTAGAACACCCCCAACATATACAATAGTATTGGTGATGGTTACGGTGGCACTATTGTTTATGGTAAGATTATAAAATACAGCTCCGGCAGCATTTGTATGAGAACCGGTAGCCCTTATTTCAAAGTTAGAGCCGGTCTGAAAATCAAGGGTTGTGGCTGATAAAATGCTGGTTGAGATATTGGTAGATAGTGCATGTTGATAGGTTCCCCCATTTTGGATGCTAAATGTGGTGCCTGTTATACTCGACCCGCTAAATGTAATGGCATTTGACGCAGTAAGCAATCCGCCTGTTGCTATCCTCAACACTCCTCCATTAGTAATACCTCCATCATCTATATTCCACGACCCGCTCGTTGTAAGTGAACTGCCATTTCTTACAATAAAAATATCACCGCTTATAAAGTCGGCCGGACTAGGTCCGCTCCCATCTGTATTGGTACCCCAAGTAGAAACAATATTTGCATTGCCGGATGCTTTGGAATAGTAGGTAACTTGAGCAAAGCAATCTACTTTACCCCAAATAACGAATACACAGATTGTTAAAAACTTGATGCTATTTTTAGAAAAAAACTTCATTTTTTTGATAAGGCTAAAGTATCGAACACAATCTAGCTGATAATAAGATACCTAAACGCTACTACTTGCTGCAAAATTACGTTCAAATATACCAAAAGGATTGTTGGGCTTATGTTTTAAGCGGGCAAATTGAAAAGATTGATAATAATTACCACTTATTTTGTAGAAACGACATTAAAAATTGATACTCAATGTGTTTAAACTGTGAATATTTAATTGTGTACAACATTATCCAACTAATTTGTATCTGAACAAAGTATATATTTGAGATATCTATAATGTGCTTTCTCAGCTTTGTGACTGAGCTGGCGGCGCTTTACCCTAATCGATATGAAAAAAATACTTATTTACTTAAGCATAATTGTCATCGCTACAAGCTGCTTGAATACCAAAAAATTTAGGGATGAGATGCAATTGTTTCAGCGAGGATTAGATAGTAGTATTGAGAAATACAGTCTTGAGGGGCTGAGGCTTAAAGTCGGCGATAATGTTATCATCAGCGCATATACACAAGCTACAAATAATCAGGATCAAGCAACAATTCTCAATTTGGGCGGTATGGGTAAAACAAACGGCACCTATTCAGTGAATGTGGATGGGCAGATAGATTTACCCAAAATTGGGTTGATGAAAGTTGAGGGATTAACCCTTAAAGAATTAAAGGCACAATTAATAACGAAATGGTCGCCTTACATAAAGGATATAGGCGTAAATATACAGTTACAAAATATGATTGTAAATGTTTTAGGAGAAGTGAGGGCGCCTGGCACAAAAACTTTTACATCAGAAAAAGTTACAATCGTGGATGTAATTGCTGCAAGTGGTGGATTTGGTGATGATGGTAAGCGAAATGATATACTAGTTATTCGTGAGGTTGCCGGTAATCGGTCTATTCATAAAATAGACTTTAGGGACGCTCATTTTTACAACTCACCGGTATATCAAATGCAACAAAATGATTTAGTTGTAGTGGGAATGGCTGACTTTAAATTTAGGCAGCGGGCTACTTCAGATATAAATCAACGACTCTCAACAACTTTTCTAGTCATGTCTTTTTTCAACTTTGCTTTAGGTATAGCGATTCTAATTTCAACACTAAACAAATAGATGCACGAAGATATAGGTTATAGTGATTTCCCGGATCAAATAAGTGAGAAAAAAACTAGTATTCGCGAAACCTTACTTCGTTATCTGGTTAATCTCCCTTTGTTTATTTTAAGTATGGTAATTTGTGTCGGTGGGGCATATATCTATTTGCGCTACACAGATAAAGTATATATAGCCAACGCACAAATACTTGTTGGGGGTAATAATGCGGTTTCAGCTAGCTCCGACTTAGTTTCTCAAGGCTTATATGGGGTAAGAACTATAAATATCGATAATGAGCTTGAATTATTGCGATCAAATCGGTTATTGGAAAGGGTAGTAAGAAGGGGTGGCTTTAATGTACGTGTGTTTAATGAGGGGACTATTAAACGAATGGAATTATATAAAGCCGCACCGTTTTATTTGCAAGTATTAAGCGTGAAAGATTCAGGTTATTCTTGGTCGGTAAAGGTGACAAAAATCAACAAGAGCGGAGGGTTATATCAACTACGGGGGGAATCACTAAAAAAATTTAAATGGAATGATACGTTATCAATTTATCCCGGGAAGGTTGTATTTAGAAGCAAGCAAAACATACTGCCCTCAAGTGAAGAAGTATATACCGTTGAATGGGCTTCGATCACAGAAGCTGCTTCCAATCTTCGAGCTGGGTTAACAGTAAAAAGCCAAAGTCTTAGAACTACAATCATGGCACTTACTTTAGTTTCGTCTAACCCATTTCGAGCAGCAGATGTATTAGACCTGTTAACTGCGGAATTTTCAGAACAAGATGTAGAACTAAAAAAAGAAATATCACTAAATACATTAGCCTTTATTGATGATAGATTGCATATCGTAGCAAATGACTTGAAGTTAATAGATAGCAGTAGAAATAATCTGAATAGTAACCCAAGATTTGCAGATATTGGTAGCGAATTATTGTATCTGCAAGGCAAATATGGGCTTACAGAAAATAAATTAGAAGAAGCTTCTGTAGATACTGCTGTTATTAATTTGATAGAAGATTATGTAAGAGATACAAAAAATAAGTACAAAAAAATATTCTCTCCTTTAGGAATCGCTGATGCCTCATTGGCGACTTCTATCTCAAAGTATAATGAAGCAATTACTGAAAGAGATAAAATCGAATTTGAGAATTTAGCTGATAATATCTTAATGGCTTCAGTTGAAAATAAAATCGAGAGCCTACGCAATAATGTTTTAGTGAGCCTAGCCAATGTTAAAAATGCTTACAATTTGAAGATTAAAATTTTCAGTGATCGAAATAATCTATACGAAGGTAAAATGGAGGAAATTCCTGAGAAAACGATGCGAGAGATAGAACTGAGAAAGCAAAAAGAATTAAAGGAAAGACTATATTTATATTTATTACAAAGAAGAGAGGAAACTGCCATAACTGCCATTTCTAGTAAATCGAATTATTCGGCGATTGACCCTGCCAGTTTTTCTACAGCACCTATAGAGCCCAAAGAACAACAAATAAAGACTTTCGCAATTTTATTTGGTTTACTCATCCCAATATCACTTCTTTATTTAATTGATATATTAAACGATAAAATTATTTCTAGAACAGATATTTCCAATCGTAGTAATATTCCAATCGTTGGAGAGATAAGTCATTTAGATGGAGAAGAAGAATTAGTGGTTAATAAGTCTCGCTCGATTATAGCTGAGCAATTTCGAATTCTAAGAAGTAACCTACAATTCTTATCCCCTTTCTCGAAGGATAATAAAGCAAAAACCATTCTTATTGCATCAACGATAAGTGGGGAGGGTAAGTCTTTTGTAAGTACAAATTTAGCAGGTGTTCTGGAGCTAACAGAAAAAAAAGTGGCTTTATTAGAGTTCGACTTACGAAAGTTAAAAAGTTTGAAGGTCATTAAAAATGAAGAATTTGATAAGGGAATTACGAATTTTTTAATTGGCCAGACTGACAATCTTTCAGAGTTAGCTTATGCAATTGATGCTTTTCCGAATCTTCATGTATACAAAACAGGGCCATTACCTCCTAATCCATCCGAACTAATGATTAGTGAAAGAATGGATTTAATATTTGAAAAATTAAAGGATGCGTATGATTATATAGTGATTGATTCTGCACCAGTTGGTTTGGTAAGTGATGCGTTTGCGTTAAACAAATATTCAGATGTAACTATTTTTATAGTGCGGCAAAGATTTAGTTTGAAAAAGCAACTAGACTTTGTAAATGATCTAAGGCAGAATAAAAAATTTAAAAATATAGTATTGGCTATTAATGATATTAATTTGAGCGGCAGATATGGGTACTATGGATATGGCTATAGCTATGGATATAAATATAATTATGGTTACGGTAATTACGGTAAGTCGTATGGAATATATATGAGTGGTAAAGCAAAAGACACCTATTTCTCTGGCGCAAACCCTTATTTCGACGAAGCGAAAAAAAGTTTTTGGAAAAGAATATGGAGAAAGTAAACGGTAGCCAAGGATCGAATGAGAAATGGACTGAGACTATTACCCCCCCAAAAGGTTTACTAGATATAAAATGGAGAGAAGTTTGGGCTTATCGTGATCTCTTAATTTTATTGGTAAAGAGAGATTTTATAGCCACTTATAAGCAAACTATACTTGGGCCAATTTGGTTTTTCATTCAGCCATTGCTTACTACCTTAACTTTTATGCTCGTTTTTGGTAGGATTGCAGGTATTTCAACAAATGGTATACCAATGATGGTTTTTTATATGTGTGGCATTACCCTTTGGAATTATTTCGCAGAGTGCTTAAATAAAACCTCTACGGTATTTAGAGATAATGCATCCATTTTTGGTAAAGTATATTTCCCTCGGCTGATAATGCCATTAAGTATTGTGGTATCTAACCTAGTAAGGCTGGGTATACAAATGATTCTGTTTTTAATAATTTGGATTTATTATTTGATGCAGAGTCATTCACTTGAACCTAATATTTTTTTGCTATTGGTTCCCTATTTAGTTTTTTTAATGGCAGTGATAGGGTTGGGTTCAGGAATGCTTATTAGCGCATTAACAACCAAGTATAGAGACTTGATATTTTTATTAAGCTTTGGTGTGCAGCTACTAATGTATGCAACACCCGTTATATACTCTATGAGTAGTTTACCTCTCAAATATGCTTGGCTAATTAGAGCCAATCCTTTATCAGCTATCATTGAAACTTTCAGATACGCATTTACAGGTTCAGGTTTTTTTTCTTGGTATTCATTGGCTTATAGCAGTGTATGGTCTGTTGTATTATTAGCATTAGGAACGGTTGTATTTAATAGGGTGGAAAAATCCTTTATGGATACAGTGTAGATATGAGTACAGTAATTAAAATAGAAAATTTATCCAAACAGTACCGCTTAGGCGATGTGGGTACGGGCACTTTAAGTCACGACCTTAAAAGATGGTGGTACAACGTGCGTGGTAAAGAAGATCCTTATTTGCGAATAGGGGAAACAAATGATAGAGCTTCTAAAGGTAATAGCGATTATGTATGGGCAATAAAAGATATTAATTTCGAAGTTGAAGCTGGAGAGGTGTTGGGAATTATTGGTAGGAATGGAGCTGGTAAATCTACCCTGTTAAAAATTTTATCTAAAACCACAAGTCCAACTACAGGTTCTGTTAAAGTAAAAGGAAGAATAGCTTCTTTATTGGAGGTTGGTACAGGCTTTCATCCTGAACTAACTGGTAGGGAAAATATCTTTTTGAACGGTGCTATCTTAGGAATGACTAAACGTGAAGTACAGTCCAAGTTTGAAGAAATTGTAGATTTCAGTGGTGTGGAACGATACATAGATACCCCTGTGAAAAGATATAGTAGCGGTATGTATGTTCGTTTGGCTTTCGCAGTTGCAGCTTATTTAGAGCCAGATATTTTGATTGTAGATGAGGTATTAGCTGTTGGTGATGCTGAGTTTCAAAAAAAATGCTTAGGTAGAATGAAAGATGTGAGTATGAATGAGGGTAGAACTGTATTATTTGTGAGTCATAATATGGCGGCAGTGCAGAAACTCTGTACCAAAGGTCTTCTATTGGTAAACGGGCTTGTTGAAAGCACAGGAGATATTAATAAAGTTGTAGACCATTATATAAATAGCAATACTGTTACTAATGCAAGTGTCATTTTTACAAATGAAACGATTCGTTCAGGGAATGGGAATTTTAGGTTTTTATGGATTAAAATCGAAGATAATAATAGTGAACTTAGAAATGAATTTTCAATCGGCGAGAATTTAAATTTTAGTTTTCAAATAAAAAATAATCATGTTGTAAATAATGCTGAATTAGCAGTTCAAATAAAATCTTCCGAAGGAATGCCCATTTTTCATATGATGTGCAGAGACTCTAATTTTAAGCCTGAATTTGAGATGGATATTGAAACTTTTAATCTAAAGTTAGAAGATATTCGCTTGTTTCCTGGTATTTATAATGTAACATTAACCTGTGCAAATACTACAGGTCATGAAGTGTATGATAATATTGAGGAAGCTATAACATTTACAATTTTAGATGGAGGAATTTATACTAGTAGGTATTTGCCTAAAACCGCTGGACTTATTTTTATGAATCCTGAATGGATAAAAAAGTAATGTATACTGTAAAGCTAACATTCAATTTTGATTGGCCAATATTTAGACAAACACCTAGGAATTTTGGTATTTGGGACGATTATCAATTTATTATTGACCCTAATTTAAGTGAATGTGATTTTTGGGTAATTTATTCGGAATATAAGTTAATAGAAGAAAGGTGTAAATGTAATAAGGAAAATATTTTTTTTCTGCCTGCTGAATGTTATAATACAAGTGCGAGATATCCAGCTAAGTTTTTAGAACAGTTTGGAAAGATAATAACGGTTCAGAAAGAAATTCAAGGGAAAAATGTAATTCATCATCAAAATGCAAACCCTTGGTTTATAGAAAAAAATTATGATGAATTAGTTGAATTAAAGCCTTTTCGTAAGACTAAATTGATGTCCATCGTAAGCTCAGACAAAGCATTTACAGAAGGGCATAGGAAAAGACTTGACTTTGCTAAAAAAATAAAAGAATATTTTGGTGACTCAGTCGATTTATTCGGACGAGGCTTAAATCCATTTGAAAAAAAATGGGACACATTAGCAGACTATAAATATCACATTGCTATTGAAAATGATAGTTGTGATGATTGGGTTACTGAAAAATTTTTTGATCCTATTTTAGCCTATTCCTACCCATTTTATTATGGATGCCCAAACATACATAAATATATTTCTGAAAAATCTTTCACTAGAATAGATATAAATAATTTTAACCAATCTATTGAAATCATTGAAAGTATAATTGGCAATGATTCAATCTATAATGATTTTATCGATAATTCTAAGATTTATAGAGATGTTTTATTGAATGAGCAACAGCTATTTCCTATGCTATGTTCTTTTCTGAAGCAGAATGCTCATCTTGTAGACAGGAAAAAAATAAACATAATTTCGGGGCTTGAGAAATATGAAGCTAAACAAAATTATTTAGAAAGGCTCTTAGGAAAAATTAAATTCTAGTGAAAGAATTATTAACTAAAATATTTCAAATTCGACCATTTATTTGGGCTTTGATATTATATGATTTCGAAAAGAAGTCATATCAAGAGAAAAAAAATCGAAAGAATCGTTTAAGACATAACAGTCAAATCCAGTATTTAAGATGCGTCCCTTGGTTTAAAGATAAAGGCGACGAAACACTTAGAGTGAATTACCCCCTTGATGAAAATTCCTTAGTCTTTGATATCGGTGGTTACAAAGGCGAATTTGCATCCTCTATAATTAATAAATATAATTGTAATATTCACATCTTTGAACCGATTCCAGAATTTTATCAAATCATTGTAGATAAATTTTTGAAGAATAAAAAGATAACCCCACATTGCTGTGGGTTGTCAACTGAAACCAAGAAGGAATACATTTCATTGCTCGATAATAGTTCTTCTATATTTACAAATGACGAGAATCGAATCGAGGTTCAATTTCTGAGTGTAATCGAGTTTATGAATACGAACAATATTGAGAAGGTAGATTTAATTAAAATAAATATTGAAGGAGGTGAGTATGAGTTATTAGAAGCATTAATCGATAATGATAAAATCAAACTATTTAATAATATTCAGGTACAGTTTCACGACTTTGTAATTCCAAATGCTAGAGAAAGAATGAATAAAATTCAAGATGCTTTATCAAAAACCCATTTTCTAACTTATCAATATGAGTTTGTTTGGGAGAATTGGCAACTTAAAAATCTGACTCATGGTTAGTAAAAACTCAAAAATATACATAGCTGGTCATAGAGGTATGGTTGGCTCTGCTATCCTAAAGGTTTTGCAAGAAGGTGGATTTACTAATTTGATATATGCTAGCAGGAATGAACTCGACCTAACAAATCAGCAAGCGGTAAAAACTTTTTTTGAAAGGGAGCAACCCGAAATCGTTATTTTGGCGGCAGCTAAAGTTGGAGGAATACAGGCGAATATTGATAATCCTGCCACTTTTTTAATAGATAACTTACAGATACAAAATAATGTTATAAGTACCTCTCTTCAGTTCAATATAAAAAAATTTGTATTCCTAGGTAGTTCTTGTATTTACCCTAGGGAATCCCCCCAGCCCATGAAAGAAGATTACTTGCTCACAGGAAAATTGGAACCTACCAACGAGGGGTACGCCATTGCAAAGATTGCAGGAATAAAGCTATTAGAGGCAATGTATAAACAATATAGATTTAAAAGTATCAGTTTAATGCCATGTAATTTATATGGGCCCAATGATAGCTTCGATCTAAAACATTCTCATGTATTATCTGCACTGGTTAAAAGATTCAGCGATGCTAAATCTAATAGTGATGATAGTATTACACTCTGGGGATCTGGAATTGCGCGAAGAGAATTTATGCACGTTGACGATCTTGCAAAGGCAGTTACATATATGATTCTTAACTACAATGATCCACAATTTATCAATATTGGCTCAGGATATGACCTTAGTATTAGAGAATTAGCTGAAATGATTGCATTGCAAACAGGATTTAATGGAGAAATATTATGGGATACATCTAAACCTGATGGTATGCTGCGTAAATGTATGGATGTAACCCGAATGAAGGAGTTAGGCTTTGAGCCTACTATCTCCTTAGAGGCGGGTATAAAGGAAATGATTCACATTTATAATAATATAAAAAAAACTGCATGATTCCATTGATGAAAAATGCTTTTTTGCATGAGCATGAAACAAAAAAAGCTTTAGCTGAATTTATATTAAAAGCTAATAGGCTTAGCATGGATAAGGAGTGTGCTTTGTTCGAAAAGAAATTTTCTTTATATCAAGGCCGTAAGGAAGCTATACTGTTTAATAGCGGTGGTAGTGCGAATCTTGCTATGTTGCAAGCTTTGAAAAATTTAGGTAAGCTTAAAGAAGGAGATAGGATAGGTTTCTCGGCATTAACTTGGAGTACCAATACAATGCCTATTATACAAATGGGTTTAGTGCCAGTAGCTATCGATTGTGATTACAGTGTTTTAAATGTAATGTCTGCTAATCTGGAAAAAACCTTGGCCGAGGTAGATTTAAGGGCTTTATTTTTAACTAATGTACTTGGTTTTACTGGAGATCTTGATAAGATTAGATCTATTTGTGAAGAAAAAGGTGTTCTACTGATTGAGGATAACTGTGAATCCCTAGGAACAGAATTGAGAACTGGTAAAGCAGGTAATTATGGATTAGCCGCAAGCTTTTCCTTTTTTGTTGCACATCATATGAGTACTATCGAGGGAGGAATGGTTTGTACAGACGATGAAGATTTTGCTGAAATGCTTCGGATTGTAAGAGCAAACGGGTGGGATAGAAACCTTACCGCAAAACAACAAGTGAAATGGCGAAAAAAATATAATATACAATCAGAGTTTGAAGCGAAATATACCTTTTACGATTTAGGTTATAACCTCAGACCAACAGAGATTACCGGATTTTTAGGGCAGTTTCAGATGCAGTATTTAGAGAGTAATATTCGATGTAGAGAGCAAAACTATTTACGTTTAGAAAAAATAATGCAACAAAACGAAGATCTGGTAATTTTAAAACATAGTCATATTACGTGTTTATCAACCTTTGCCTTTCCAGTTGTTTGCAAAACGCCAGCATTGCGTGAACACTACCTGTCTCGCTTTGCAGGTGCCGGTATAGAAATAAGACCTATGATAGCAGGTAACATCCAATTACAGCCTTTTTATAAAAAATATGTCAAACAGCTTTTTGATTTGCCTAATACAAATTTTTTGCATACGAATAGCTTTTATTGTGGTAACTACCCCGAGCTTACGGAAACCGATTTAGAAACTATCAGTAGTTGTTTATATAAATACTAGTAATGATAATTGTGCAACTTACGGGGGGGCTTGGGAATCAACTATTTCAATATGCAATGGGGCGCATGCTTGCGCTAAAACACAACACTCAACTAAAGTTAGATATTTCTTTTTTCGAAACCTATGAGTGGCATGAATATAGTCTTGCCCCTTTTCTATTAGAGGCAGTAGTAGCTTCTAAAGCTGAGGTTCATGACATGGTAAAAAAAAATAATAGATATTGTGAGCGACTAAAGCAACGTATTTTTAAAACACAACCAATTGTAATTAACGAGAAAAGTTTGGAATTCAACAGTAGCTATTTGCAAATTAGAAATAATAGATACCTAATTGGTTATTGGCAATCCGAGAAATATTTTATAAATATTGAGTCATTTTTAAGAAAAGAGCTAATGATTAAGATTGAGCCATCTGCTATCAATCTTCAAATTTTAAAAGAGATAAAAACAAACAATCAATCAGTTAGCCTTCATATTCGTAGAGGTAATTATGTTAATGTAGAATCAGTTAATAAAGTTCATGGAACAACCAAGCTAAATTATTATTATGAAGCCATTAAGACAATAGCAAAAATATGCGAGCAGCCAGTATTTTACATTTTCTCTGATGATATTAATTGGGCAAAAGAAAATTTAAAATTGTCTTACAAGCATGTATATATTGATCATAATAGTGCTAAGAAAGATTACGAAGACCTCCGTTTAATGAGTGCCTGTAAACATAATATTTTGGCTAATAGTACATTTAGTTGGTGGGGAGCTTGGTTAAATGTGAATAAAGAAAAAATTATTATCGCCCCTAGGGAATGGTTCGCTGATCCGGAAAAAAATAAAGAATCAGAATCGATAATACCTAAAACCTGGGTACGACTTTAAGTGCAAAATAACAATCATTCTAGCCACCCAGTTATAAGTGTTTTAATGCCCGTATATAATGTTCAAAATTATATTGTAGCGGCAATTGACAGTGTATTAAATCAAACATTTACAAATTTTGAATTAATCATTATCGATGATGCATCAACAGATGATAGTATTGAAATTATAAAGACATTTAAAGACGCTCGAATTACTATTATCACTAAGTCAAGAAATACTGGCTATACAGAAAGTTTAAACCTTGGATTATCTTTAGCTTCCGGGAAATATATAGCCAGAATGGATGGTGATGATATATGTGCACTAAATAGATTTGAAAGGCAAGTTGAATTCATGGAATCAAACACAGATGTTGCAGTCTGCGGAACTTGGTATAAAACCAGTGATACTAACAAGATTATTCGACACCCTAAAAGCCATGAGGAAATAAAAATTGGACTATTAAGTGGGTGTATTATTGCACACCCAACTGTATTTATCAGAAGTAGCTTTTTAAGAGAGAATCAACTCTCGTACAATCCTGCTATGGAACCCGCCGAGGACTACGACTTATGGAGTAGAGTTTGCTTGATTGGTAAACTAGCAAATATGGAGGAAGTTTTATTAACCTATCGGGTTCATGAGCATCAAGTTTCTATAATAAAACAAAAATCACAATCCAATTTAGCAAATAAAATAGTACTTTCATTACTTAGATCTTTAATTCCTGAATTACAAGAAGAAGACGTAGAGAATTATCCGCCAGACTCTGAAGAGAATGTGCTCAAATTTTATTATAAACGACTTGCAATTTTATCATCTCTGCAGCATCAAAATGAGGCGAAACAAGTATTTGAACATAATCGCTTCAAGCAATATATTTTAGATAGAAAAAAAACGGCAACGCACATTTTTTTAAATAGTCCAAAGTCTATTAAAAGAAAATATTTTTTTTCAATCATATCTAATTTCTGGAATATTAGTGACTTGGTAGGATTCTATCCAACTCTCAGATATATCATAAAAATAGTAATCGGGTACCGCCCTAGAATTTTGCATTAAAATTGTGAAGTATAAGGGAAATTCAATCTAAGTTTGAGCTAATTTGTATACTTAATATTATAGTTTGAAACTTTCAATAATTACCATAAGCTATAATAGTTTCGCTCGTTTAAAAAAAACGATTGAAAGTGTATTCGCGCAAACTTTTAATGATTTTGAGTATATTATTATCGATGGCGGAAGTATCGATGGAAGTAAAACCTTACTAGAAGAAAATGCAGGTCGATTAGCCTATTGGACTTCAGAACCGGATAGTAGTAAGTATAATGCTATGAATAAAGGTATTGTGCGTGCATCAGGAGAGTATCTTTTATTTTTGAATAGTGGAGATTTTTTTTATGATGATAATGTTCTCGAGAATATTTTTTTGAAAAACGATATTATCTACGAAAATAGTATCTTTTATGGGCAGACCTTAATTTTCTCGGATACAAATAATTTAGACTTCATCTATAATCCCCCTAATCTGGTTACAATAGAATGGCTTTTAAAAAATAATCTACAACTTTCAAGTACGATCATTCCAAAGAGAATCTTTGAAAAATATGGAGTTTATGATGAATCGTATGAAATGATCTCAGATTGGACTTTTTTCGTTAGCATGTTTTTTAAACCTGAAATTTCTTTTAAATATTTAGCTCAACCTATTTCTGTAACTTCCGATCTAGGCAGGAAAGCAAATTTTACAAAAAGTATCAAAGTTGAATCTGAAAGGAGAAGAGCGATTAAGGAGATAGTTCCAAATTTTGTTCTGCTTTTAGTTGAACGGAATCAATTACTTGAATCATATTTCCAAAAAATTAAATTATTTTATTTTTTAAAAATTAAAAATGTTATTAGTACACTTAAAAACTTAATTAGCGTATACCTTAACTCAATTAGTAACCCCATAAGAAGCTACTTTAATACAGTAAGCACAAATTTATTTTATAAATCCTTTCAAAAGAATAATCGAGTATTTTCTAAGACTATACCCATAATTATCAATAATCGAAATCGACTTTCTTTTCTCAAACTATTAATAAAATCTTTGGTAGATCGAGGGTATACAAATATTCATATTATCGATAATAATTCTACTTTCCCACCCTTACTTGAATATTATAAGCAGATTTCATTTAAAGTATATTATTTAGATAAAAATGTTGGCTTTTGCGCTTTGTGGGATACACCTATTTTCAATAATTTCAAAGATCAATATTATGTGTATACAGACAGTGATGTTGTAATATCTGATGATTGCCCGGAGGATTTTCTTTGTTGGCTGCAATATTTACTATATAAATATAATCATATTGATAAAGTTGGGTTAGGAATTATTTTTGATAACTTACCGCATTACTATGAGTTTAAAGACGAGGTATATAAATGGGAGTCTACCTTAATCAAGAATAGTAAAAAGCTTGAAAAAAACGTTGTTGAAGCCCCAGTAGACACAACATTTGCATTATACCGGCCAAATAAATTTGGTCCGGCTGGCTTCTTAAAAGCAATTCGGACTTTAGGAAATTTTCAAATAAAACACATGCCTTGGTATCTCAATTCAGCAAATTTGAGCGAGGAAGAGCAGTTTTATATTACACATGCACATACTGTCTTCTACACTCATTGGACTGCGGAATCAAAAAGGAAATTGAATAAAGCCTAGTATTGATAGTGCCCCGAAATGTAAATACAGCCGATGCCGTAATCGCAATTCCGATTTATACAACTAACTTAACTTCTAAGGAGATAGGCTCAATTAATCAGTGTATTAAAATTTTAAGTGATTATTCTATTTTTTTTATTGCTCCTTTTAATTTGGATACCAAGTTTTACGAGGAGAAATTTGGAAATATTCTTATTAAGCGATTTCCTGATAAGTATTTTACTGATATAAACAGCTATAATAAATTACTACTACAACCTTTTTTTTATAATTTTTTTAAAATATATACTTATCTTTTAATCTACCAATCGGATGCTTGGGTTTTTAAAAATGAATTAAGTTATTGGTGTAATAAGGGATTCGATTTTATCGGTGCACCATGGTTCGAAGGGTATATTCATGGAGAAACAAATGCAAAAATGACAGGTGTTGGGAATGGTGGATTTTCACTACGTAATATTTCTAAGGCCAGGCGGATTCTTTATTCCTTCAGTTATATTGACAGCCCAATTGCGGTTCTTAAAAAAAGGATAAAACTTATTATCGGTCCTTATACTTTTTTAACTCAGCTATGGGCTATCATACTTGATTTAACTATTCGAAATAATACATTTTATTTATTCAATAATTTTTCTGGTAACGAGGATGCTTTTTGGTCGGTTTTTGCAGGCTCAAAGTTTATTTGGTATAGCGTACCGCCACCCGAAATTGCAATGTATTTTAGTTTTGAATGTAACCCATCTTTATTGTTCGATAAAACAAACAAAAATTTGCCATTCGGTTGTCATGCATGGGATAAATATGATCCTCGGTTCTGGTCACAATTCATTGAGTTTAATTAAGCAAATTATTTTCCCCTTTGAAGAAAATTTGTATTACCCCTGTTCGTAATGAGGCTTGGATTTTAGACAGTTTTTTAAAAGCTGCTTCATTGTGGGCAGATATAATAATAATCGCTGATCAAAACTCGCAAGATAATAGTGTTTCGATTGCATTAAAATATCCTAAAGTACATGTTATTAAAAATCAATGTGTAACTTTTAATGAATCCGAAAGGCAACAACTCCTTTTAGATGAGGCTCGAAAATTCGGATCTAACAATTTTATATTGGCTTTAGATGCGGATGAAATTTTATCGGCTAATTTTTTGGAAAGCGCTGAATGGGATAATTTTTTCTCTAATCCACCAGGTACACAAATGGCAATTAAGTGGGTAAATGTTTCTCCTGATTTACTTTCTTATTGGGAGAATTTTCCACACTATATATTCGGGTTTATAGACGACGGATCACCTAAAAATAGTAGTATAATTCATAGTCCAAGAATACCCGTTTCAAACAATAAGAAAACCATATATCTTAACGAAGTTCGGTTGCTTCATTTTCAATATGCTTTTTACGAAAGACTAGTTGTAAAACATGTTTGGTATCAATTTTATGAGAGAATAATTAATCCTGATAAATCGATACTTGATATTTATGAACAATACAACCATTTTCGGTACACATCCAAAAAAAAATCTTCTATACCAAACGAATGGCTTTATAGCCAAAACAAAAATGGATTTGAAATAGCTCTAATTAAAGATTTTTCAGCATTCTATTGGATCGAGCTCATTAATGATATGGTTCAAGAAAAAGGGATACAATATTTCAAAAACCTATATATCTGGAATGACCCGGTTATACAAAAATTTGTTATGTTGCCTACAAGCGGTAAATTTTTATTCTATAAGTATATACATTCTTCTATACTTTATAATTATGGGAAGTTACCTAACCGTTTTTATAAAAGAATTCTTAAAACAATACTTGACTTTTTTTTAAGTAATTAGCTGGCTTCGTAATTAAGCATAATCTACTTTTTGTGCAATAGATTCCTTCCAATATGAAATATAAACATAGTAATCCTTTAATATCAATAATTATTCCTTCTTTTAACCAAGGTAACTATTTAGAAGAAACGATTTTGTCTGTTATCCAACAAGACTTCTCTGATTTCGAATTGATTATCATTGATGGCGGGAGTACTGATAACTCCGTTAGTATAATCGAAAAATATTCGGAACATATTGCGTATTGGGTAAGCGAAGCCGATAATGGACAAGCTCATGCTATTAACAAGGGTCTTGCGGTTGCAAAAGGGGAATGGGTCAACTATTTAAATTCAGACGATTGTTTTTTAAAAGATGCTTTTAAATATCTTTTTACTGAAATAAAGTACGACAAGTATGACTTTTTATATGGTAATGGATATAATGGACGTAGTATTGAAGTGGCTAAAGAAAACAAACATCCTTCTGGGTTTAAAAAAAAGCTAAAACATATTTTAAGATTTTTTTATAATGAAAAATATATAATACCCTCGCAATCGGTTTTTATACGAAAATCTGTTATTGATGCAATTGGATGTTTAGACGAGAGCTTACATTATTGTATGGATTTAGATTGGTATTGTAGAGTTTATCTCTACACGGAGAAAAGGCTATTTTACAATAAAACAATATGTTTTTTTCGATTAAATGAAATAACAAAAACAGGTAATTCGTCCTCGAATGTAAAAATGAAATACGAAGCAATCATGATTGCGGAGCGATATCTAAAGTATTTAAGTTTTTTTGATAAAATTGTTCTAAAGGAGCTCATTAGGTATTATAAATCATTACTGAAACTGGCACCTCGGAGTAAATTTTTAGACATAATTAAGGTTGGGATACGGTTTCCATATTTTGGTTTTTGGGACATCACTTATAAGTCAATTTTGAAGCAGTATCTTTTAAACTTAAATAGTTGAATTTTTTCCAAAAAATAAGATTAAAATTAATTTATATTTCTGCAAAAAAATTATTTTGTGAAAATATTGGCGGGCACTATGTAAGGGTAAAGGATATCAAAAATAATAAAGTAATTGTAGATCTAGGTGCTAATAAAGCTGCATTTAGTATAGCTATGAATAGGATATTCAATACATATTCGATTTGTGTGGAAGCAAATAAACAGTTATTTGAGAAATTGCCCGAATATAATTGGCTAAAGAAAGAATATGCAGTTTGCGGAGCAAAAGATGGCAGTGAGGAGTTCATTATTTCGTATAATGATGAAGCTAGCAGTATATATCCTGAAATAGCGAATGTTTGGGATACTAAGAGTAAGCATATTGTGCCCTCTATATCCTTACAAACTTTAATTAAAAAATATAGCAATCTAAAGATATCGTACTTAAAAATTGATATTGAAGGCGCTGAAATAGATGTATTAAAATATACGCCTAATGATACTTTATTAGCTATTCCACAAATAGGTGTAGAATTTCATGAATATCTAAGTGATAAATTCTTTAACGATACAAAAGAAGTCCTTACGAAGATGCACAAAATTGGTTTCTACAGTATCATAACATCCTCTAGTAAGTATGCTGAAGTCTTATTTCTTAATAAAAACCAAATACATTTTTCATTGTCTGATAAACTTTGGTATGCTTTTCACAAAGTTGTCGCTTATAGTGCTTAGCAGTAAATGTTAATGAATAATAAACCTATTATTTTTTTTGTATGTACAGGATTAGGTAGAATAAAAAGAGGGTATGAATCTTTTACTAGGGAATGTTTTGAGGCTATTAAGTGTAACAGTGAGTTCACTATTTTTTTAATAAAAGGTGCAGGGGAAAATAAGGATAGGGAGTTAAAAGTTAGAAATATCCATCGAAATGGGAAATTAGCTTATTTAATTTCAAAAGTTAGTGGCCTCGATTCATATACAATAGAACAATTCACTTTTTTTTTAAATTTAATCTTTAAAATAGTAAAGTATAAACCGTCGGTTATTTATTATAGTGATTTTGAATTAGGGACCTACTTGTGGCATTTTAATAAATGGATAAAATATAAATTTAAATTACTCTTTTCAAACGGTGCACCTAATAGCCCTCCTTTCACTAGAATGCATCATGTACAACAATTATTACCAAAATATTATTACGACGCAATATTAGCTAATGTGCCTAGTTCGTTCCAAACGCTATTGCCGTATGGGATTAATATTGATGTAAAAAAGAATCTAGAAAAAATTGCGGAAAAAGAAAAAATAAAACAAAGACTAAAGATACCGGAGAAAAAAAAGATATTAATAACTGTTGGGGCAATCAATGCAAGTCATAAACGAATGGATTATGTAATTGAAGAGTTTAAAAAAATTGAGAATAAGGAAGAATATTACTTGATTTTGCTAGGGCAAACTACTAATGAAACGCCACATATCTTTGAAAGTGCATCTTCTTTACCGGAAAACTTATACTCGATAAAAGAAGTTGATGTTTCTGAAGTTGGTAATTTTTTGGCTATTGCTGATTATTTTATTTTGGCATCATTAAACGAAGGATTACCCCGTGTTTTACCAGAAGCCTTATCTTATGGATTATTGCCTATTGTGCACGATTATGAAATAAGCAAACAAGTTTTAGATAAGTTTGGAGTTTTTGTGAACATGCGTGAGACAGGTATACTTAACAGTGCAATAGATCAGGTTTCTGTTTCTGTATTTAGTAAAACAGAAATTATAAACTTTGCATTCGGCAGATATAGTTGGGATGTTCTAACCGATAAATATATAAATATGCTGCATAATCTAGCAAAATGATAGTTGTTGGATATTTATATAATAATAATGGTATGGCAAGTTGGTGTATAGAAACTGCTTTAGCATTGCATAATGCTGGAGAGCGAGTAATACTTGTTAAATCAAAAAAAATTGTATTACCAGATAGTTTTCCAGTGAAAACTGTAGATTTTGATATCTCCATGATGCAATCTAAACGTACATTATCCGTTAAAGTAAGGGATAAGCTTTATAAACTTTGGTTTTTTATGCCTTGGGTAAAGCCCAAAACAAATTTTTTAGAAACGCTCCATCATTATTTAAATAGTTTACAAATTTCCCCTTTTTGTTACATTTTTAATCAAACCAATATTTTATGCGAACTGGTTCCAGTTCCACAACATGTAGTCGCATGGACGTATCAACCCTACCTGCAAGATTATTTGAGAAAAGCCCTTTTACTTTCTAAAAACTTTAAACAGCTTTTTAGTAATATGCTGAACGCATTTTATTGGCATAAGGTTGATTGGCATGGTTACAAAATTGCACAAACTGTTATGTCTGTTTCTAATCGCTTGTCTGCAATTTTGCTAAAAGAAGAAATTAATGCCAGATGTATTTATCCATGTGTACGTTCAATCACAAACAACAATGTAACTAACCCCAGAGATACTAATGTTATAAGATTTGCGCTAATGGCTTTATCACTAGAGGATAAGCGAAAAGGGTTTATTAAAGTTATAAATATATTAAAACAATTAAAACCATATCAGTTTACCTTAACATTAATTGGTTCCTGCTCAGACGAATTTAAGGAATGGGTGCTTCAAAATAATTTTCCTGCAATATTTACAGGAATCTTATCTAGAGATTATGCGATAGGTGCTTTAAGAAATTGCGACGTGCTTATTTTTGCTTCAATCAGTGATGATTGGGGATATGTGCAAGTAGAGGCAATGTCGCAAGGGTTGGCTATATTATCGCCACAGCACAGCCCATTTGACGAAATAATAGGTAGAGAAGACTATTTGTATAAACTGAATAGTAAGAATGATTTACAAAATAAGTTATCAGCTATTATCCATAAACAAAGTGTAGATTCTGATAAAACATGGTTTAAGAATAGATATACTGATTGCTTTTCATCTGATGTTTTTTCTAAAAATCTCATACAACTAATAGGACTATAAAGTGTATTTTTCTGTTATTATACCCACATGCGACCGTACTGATTTGTTAGATACCTGTCTTTCATTATTACAATTACAGGAACTGGCTGTGGACTATGAAGTAATAGTATCGGACGATAGTAATACAAATAGTACAAGATTACTAATAAATAATAAATATCCATATGTTAATTGGATACAAGGACCCCAACATGGACCAGCAGCTAATAGAAATAAGGGTGCAAGTATAGCAAAAGGTAAGTGGCTTGTTTTTTTAGATGATGATGTAAAACCTGATACTAACCTACTGATTGCATACTCGGCTGCGATTAATGCACATCCAAATATTAGTGCGTTTGAGGGTGCTATTTATCCCGATGATTGGAAACTACTAAAACTAGATATGGCAGAATGCCCCATAAACACAACTGGAGGCTGTTTTTGGTCGGCAAATATTTGTATCAAAAAATCTTTTTTTGAGCAAATTGGAATGTTCGATGATAGTTTTAAAATAGCAGCTCAAGAAGATCAAGAAATTTACAACCGAATTAAAGATATATCTCTAATTATTTTTGTGTCAGATGCCAAAGTAGTTCACCCAGTAAGAATTGCTTCAGTGCTGGATAAATTAAATAGGTTGCCGCGATCGTTGAATAGTTGGATATTTTTTTATAAAAAAAGGCATAGTTGGGTAGAAGTTTTTAAAGAAGCTTATAAATCTCAACTGATTGCGTTAGCAAATGCAATAGGCAAAAAATTTATAAAAACTTCTTTTATTCATTTGATTACATTGCTTATTTTATTTCCTTCAATTACACTAAGTGCATACAAATTTAAAAGCAACTCGAAAATTTAACTGGGTTTCTAGTATAGAAGCTTGTAATCAGGATAAATTAAATGAACTTCAGTTTAAGATGAATCTTTTTTATACTAAAAACGATCACAGGGAATCATATGATAAAATGATACTAACAACAGATTTTGGTATAGATCCAGGTCCTATTACCTATGGTTTTCTCAATTGGATGGAAAGCATTAATGCCAATAAGGTGCTTGAAGTAGGTTGTGGGCAAGGTAGAATTAGACATCATCTAAATGGCATTAATAAGTCCATTGACTATACAGGAATCGAAGTCTCTGATGACGTAATTCTTGAAAATTCAATAAAATGGCCAAAAGACAAATGGATTTCATCGGGGGCTTACGAGTTACCATTTGAAGACGAATCCTTTGATATCTGTTTTTCATTCTATGTAATTGAACATTTAGTTTTTCCTGAAAGAGCTATTGTTGAAATGATGAGAGTCGTAAAAAAAGGGGGTTATTTAGCACTTATTTTTCCTGATTTTACAAGTGAAAAACGGTTTCCTTCTCAAATTTTGGGTTTGAGCGAGTTACGTAGTGCGAAAGAAAAGATTAAGAAAGGTAAGATTCTAGATTTTTTTATCAGTTTATACGACAGTAAAATAAAATTGAATCGCAACTTAAAAAGAATAAAAATGAATCCTGGTAGATTTATGATAAATCTGGCACCAATATGTTTACATACGAATAATCAAATTCATTGGCCTGATTTTGATGCAGTATATATTGCCTCTAAAGAAGAAATTAAACAATGGGCTACAAATGCCGGCTATAAATCAGAATTTCCCATGGGAACAGAGTTCCCATTCGATGAACACACTTTTATAGTTATTCAAAAGTCATGAGTAGATTAAAATCAATAATTGATACAGTCCAAAGGTTTATTGCAAAAAATAGAGTAATTGTATTTTTTTTAATAAAAATAAAGAATCAAATCAATAAAATTATTGCCTACTCATTGATTCAAGATCATATTTTTGAAAATAGTGGTGAAGCATTGCTCATTAAAAAATTATCCCCTTTTTTAACTACATGTATCGATGTTGGTGCAAATATTGGTGAATGGACAGATATGGTGCTCAGTTATTCTGACGAGCATATCCAGAAAATAATCATTATAGAACCTGGAAAAAAAGCTTTTGATCAATTATTTAGTAAATTCTCTAAGGATAAACGCTTGCTACTTTTAAACAAGGGCTTAGGTCATGTAAACTCTCATCTTTTTTTTAATGAACAATCCAATGCTGGTGAGATGTCTTCATTTGTTCCTTCATCCAATAATAACAATACACAAACTCTAATAGAAGTCATTAAATTAGATGAATTTTTAAAAGATCAAGATTTTGCGTGTATAGACTTTTTAAAAATTGATTGTGAAGGCTTTGATTTTAATGTTTTGAAAGGAGCAGAAGAATCTTTACGAAATAGAAAAATCGGCATTATTCAGTTTGAATATAATGCAGAATGGATTGATGCTGGCGCCACTCTAAAGTCGGCTTACCTTTTATTAACTCAAAATGAATATCAGTTTTATGTTCTTAAAAAAAATGGTCTTAGTAGCTTCGACCCAAACTTTTATGGAGAATTCTTTGGGTATTCAAATTTTGTTGCTATTTCAGAAAAGTGGAACGATAAAATTGAAACTTTAATAGTAAAGTGAAAATTCTTTTCTTCCATTCCAATACGCCAGATTATCTTTCCGCAGGCCTTTTTCATGGACTACGAGAAGTGCTTGGGAATAAATGTTTAGATATTCCAAGATTTGATTGCATGTATGCTCCACTTTCAGATGAAGTAAGATCAAAAATCAGAGGAAATGGTTTTTCACTTTATGGTTTATTAGAAGATTATCCTGAAAATATTCACGAAAGATTTTTTATTTGGCATAAAAATATTTCTGATTTTGACTATTATATAGTTGCTGATATTTGGAATTCTTGGGAGGTCTATTTAAAGTTAATAAGAAGTGTACCCAAAGAAAAAATAATTATTATAGACCCTTCCGATAATTTTAGATTTTACCCTTTTAACAATTTTTATAAAAATGGTATTTTTATTTTTTTTCAATACTTATTTTCTGATACTAAATCAATAAAATATTTTAAAAGGGAATTAAGCTCTTCTTTGAAAGATAGAACAGGGCTGTACTTTTTACCCAATTTTATACAAAGGATATTATTACCTAAAAATGTTTATAAAATTAATTTTTCTATACCCTCTTCTAAAATTAGCAGAGTAACCCCAAATAATAAGATTAAAGACTTTACCGCAAATATTGTTGACGAAGAATTAGTTAGTCATTTTCCTGAGTTACAAGTAATACCAATTGGACAGGAATTATATAAGTTCAACAAAGAGCGCGAATACTATGCAGATATTCAAAATAGCAGGTTTGGAATAACGACAAAACGAAGTGGATGGGATTGTTTAAGGCATTATGAATATGCAGCGAATGGCGCAGTTTTATGCTTTAAAAATTATCAAGAAAAGCCAGTTGATTGTGCGCCACATGGTTTAGATAAATCAAATTGTATATTTTATAAATCCACAGAAGATCTTAAGTTACAGGTTGCTGAACTTTCTGATGAAGAATACAGTTATTTATTAGAAAATTCTTATAAGTGGATTTCAAATAATACTACTAAAAAGATTGCAGAAAAATTCTTAAACGATATTATAAAATAACACTGGTCTATTAGTAGATATAATATATATGAGTATCGTTTTAGTTAAAAAAGTAGTTGTCAAATGACCACTATAAGATGTAAAATATGCAATACAGAGCATTTGCAAAAGCTTTATACTGTAAAGGAGATGATGCTTGGTATGAATGATACTTTCAACTATTTTCAATGTGTTCAGTGCGAATGTTTACAAATCGTAAAAATTCCTTTCAATATTGAAAAATATTACCCTGAAAATTATTACAGTTTAAAATATTCTCCAGAGATCCATTTCAAGGGTGAGATAAAACAGACCTTAAAAAAAATACGTGATTCTTATATAATCACGGGAAAAGGCTTTACAGGTCGAATAATTCAATTATTTTATCCAAATCTTAGTATTGAACTTTACAATTTTCGTAAAGTTAAACTTAAAAAAAAGGATAAGATTTTGGATGTTGGCAGTGGATCCGGAATTATACCATATATTTTTTTTAACGCTGGCTTTGTTAAAACTATCGGTATTGACCCGTATATTAGTAATGACATTACTTATGAAAATGGATTAACTATAAAGAAAATTGATTTTCTTGATTTAAATGTTAGCGACTTTGATGTTATTATGTACAATCATTCATTTGAACATCTGAGTAATCCAATAGAGCATTTACAACAAGTTTACCGCTCACTTAAAGCGTTGGGAAAACTCATTATTAGGATTCCAACAGTTTCTTCTTTTGCTTGGAATAAGTATGGAGTTAATTGGGTGCAGCTAGATGCGCCAAGGCATATTTTCTTATACTCAATTAAGAGCTTAGTAATTTTGGCAGATCAGACTAATTTTAAAATTGATGAGATTAATTATGAGTCTACTTATTTTCAATTTGCGGGAAGTGAACAGTACCTCAAGGGTATAGCACTACACGATCAAAATTCTTATTACAAAGGAAATAGTTCACTTTTTTCCGAGAAAGAAATTAAACAGTTTAAAAGAGATGCCATCCTTTTAAATAAAAGAAAAGAGGGCGATTCTATTTTTATTATTCTTAGCAAGAAGAATTGAACGAATGCAGGTTTCTGTAATTATTCCGACTTTTAATTATAAGCATACTATTATTGCTGCTATTCAAAGTGTTATTCTTCAAACATACCCAAAGGAATTAACTGAAATAATTGTTGTTGATGACGGCTCAACTGATGATACACGTGGTGTTTTGGAAGAGTTTATTATTGGGAAAACAATTAAATATTTTTATCAGAGTAACCAAGGAAAAGCCTCGGCTACAATAAGTGGAATTAATATATCTACTGGTAAAATCATTTTCTGTTTAGATGCAGATGATACTTTTTTGCCCGGTAAAATTCAAGTTACGGTAGACGTATTTAAGATGTTCCCACAAGTAGTACATGTTTCAACTCCAGCTTTAATTAGATATGCTAATCAAGGATCTACAATTGAGAAAGTGCCAAAATTTCTTTTGAATAAGCCTACTTCAGGTTCAGAAGCTTTAAATTTTTTTTTTTCAAATAATATCTTGTTTGGAGGTGGTTCTACTTTTGCTTGTTTGGCAAATATTCTTAAAGAAGACACAATTCCTCCCGAAGTTAATATGTATATAGATGAGTTTTTGGTCATAAACGCCTTATCAAAAGGAGATACCTATTTTATAAGTGAACCGTTGTCAACTTGGCATATTCACGAACACAATTACTCGGTTTACGGGAGCATAGATGAGCATCGGATTAATAAAAATAATAGTTTATTGTCTTCATCTAAAGCCATACTCGATTACTTACTAAAAGAACATACGGATAAAAAAATTCAACTACTGTATTTTCTTAAACACAATATTCGAGTCATTCATTTTGCAGAAATTTCAAACAAGAAATCACTCTATGTGATTTTTACATTCATAGTAAATTGTTTTATTCGAACTCAATATCCAATTTCAGTTTATATCAAATACAATGCATTCAACAGGCTTCTTCCAGCTCCGTTGATTCGTATTTTAAGAAAAATTAAAAATTGATCTTAATTATTGCTCCCAATTTAGAACCATCGTTATGCGGTGTTAGTGACTATGCAATTGAGCTTAGGCGACTTTTTAAGAACCAACAAATAGACGTATTTATCATAGCATTATCAGATGCGTATATCGAGAACGTTCAAATTGATCAATTTTCTCTTCGTATACCCCGAAAATTCAATAACAATTACAAGCTTAAGCGCACTATTGAGTGCGTACAACAACTTCAACCAACAGAAATTTATTTTAATTTAGTTTCATATGGATATCAAGCAAAAGGGTTTCCTCTTTATTTGCTTAAAATCTTTAGGTTGTTGAAAAAGCCTATTACTATTATTGCCCACGAATTATGGATGGGAAACTTTAAAAATGAAACAATAAAAAATAAAATTATTGGTCTTATACAAAAGCAATTATTGATTAAATTATTTCGATTATCCAATATAAAATGCATTTTCGTTTCAACTGATATATTTAAAAATATTTTAAAATCCGTTGAGATTGACGCTAAAACATTACCAGTTTTTAGCAATATTCCAATTCATATTGCACATGAAGATCAAATTTCAAGTTCACAAACAGTTACATTTATTCTATTTGGCTCAATTGCTTTTCATTTAGATGTACAAGCTTTTATTCATTTTATCTTAAAAGAATTCTTACACAAGGGAAAATACGTTGTAATAAATCATGTTGGTATATATAGAGGCCATATAAATGAATGGGAGTCAATCAAAAAAAACTTATCCTCCCATGGGGTTATCTTTAAAGAATATGGAATTGTTGCACCTACTATTATTTCTAAGTTATTACAATCTGCCGATTATGGTTTAACATCATACATGCTTCCTTTTTGGAGTAAAAGTGGCTCCATTGCTGCTATGTTAGCGCATGGGTTACCAGTTATTTCAATATCAAAATACATGCCATTAGAACAACATACAGATAATGTTGAGCTGAATTCAAGAATATTTCAAATAACAATATTAGGAGAAAATAATTTTATAAATAGTATTCAAAAAATCGAAAAAAATATTTCATATAATGAGTTGATATTTAAAAAAATGATTGAGGAGAATCCTATTTTTTAGATTATTCCCCTATTTTAAGTTATGTAATAAGTATGCTAAGTACACAATTATTTCAAAAAATACCTGTATTAAAAACTTATTACTTGTTGATGCGCATAAGTAAATTGAATGCTGGAAATAATTTTTGTTTGATAATTAATGCGCTGAGTTGATTTGCCAGTACAATTACAATATTACATATATTATTAAAGTATTATAATGAGGTATAATTATAATCCACAAATTCATAATTATAAAGACCCGCAAATCATTGTTCCTATAATAATGAATTACTTTGCTCCTTCCTCAGTAATAGATATTGGATGTGGCACCGGCAACTTTTTAGCAGAATTTAAGAAATTCGGAGTCCAAGATGTTTTAGGAGTGGATGGAGATATTCACTCAAGTAGCTTGAGAATGAATAATTTAACAGAAGAGCAATTCCTCCAACAAGATCTTAATAAGCAAGTTAAAATAAATAAAAAATTTGATATCGCCCTATGTTTAGAAGTCGGGGAACATATAAGTAGGGAAAGTTCGGAGGATTTGGTTTTATCACTGATAAATGCTAGTGATATTATAATTTTTTCAGCTGCAATTCCTTTGCAAGGCGGGCAATATCATATTAATGAACAATGGCAATCATATTGGAGCGCTAAATTTGAAAAGCATAGGTTTAAACCTATAGATTTAATCAGACCATTAATTTGGAATAATCCTGAAATTAAATATTGGTACAAACAAAATATGATTGTATACGTATCCTATGATTATATGTCTAATAAAATAAGCACTGATTCTCCAATTGCTTATATTGATATTGTTCATCCCGATAATTATGCTTCTCAGGTTAATTACTTACAACAAATTTTGTCGGGTAAGGCTCGTTTTATATTCTACTGCTATTTACTTTTAAAGTGGGTTAAATCTTTTTTTGTAAAAAATGCACGGTAATAATATTCTCAATAGAACATTTATTACTGTTGATGCCGTAATTACAACATATAATGAAAGCTATGATCAAATTAATATTACTTTAGCATCTTGTTTACAACAATCTTTTCCATTTGATACAATTTACATTGTTGATGATGGCTCCAAAAACTTTTCACCTGACAAACTAATCCCTCATCCATCAATAAAAATTATATCACTCCCAGTCAATAAAGGAATATCTGCAGCAAGAAATACTGCAATTAAACTGAGTTCTGCAACGTATATCGCCTGTATAAATGTTGAAATTGAACTACAACGAGACTGGCTTGAACTACTTCTTTCTTGTTTTTGTGATTGTTATGAATTTCCAATTAGTGCCGCTTTCGGTAAATTAGTTGTAAACAGTAAGTCAATTTTATCTCTTTGGCGTTTAAGATTTCATGAGCAATACTATCCAAAAAGTAGCGGCAGAGCAGAGTTTGCACCAGGACATGCTGTTCTTTTTAAAAGCGATTATTTGCTGCAAGTAAAAGGGTATAATGAAAACCTAAAACTTGTTCATGAAGACGCTGATATTTGCTTTAGGTTAAAAGCTTTGGATACAAATATTTATTACAATTCAAATGTTTCAATAATTTCACATCAAAAGGATAGCTTGGATTTGATTAGCAGAAAGCATTTAGTGAGAATGACGCTTGGAAGTGGTAAAAGTATGCGATATAAGGATTTTTGTAAAATTTTGCTGAGAGATCACTTTAATAGATTTTTTAGGAATCTTATAAAAGGTAGATGGGCATTTTTTTTTTTAGATTGGAAAATTAGTTATAATTGTTTTAAGCTTTTTATAGAATAGTGCCTACTGGTCAATTAGAAAAAGGGAAAATCAATATCTACCTAAAAGTATTTCTGGGTATTTATCTCTTTACGGTTATAAGTGGGGGATTACGGAAATGGTTTTTTTCCTCTAAGGAGCTTGATAATTTTGTTCTCTTTTTGCAAATTATTATCCCTTATTCTTTGCTTATTATCAAAGGGGGTATAAAGCGATGGAAGGTAGGTGTAGGAGTTTTTTCGTTTCTGTGTTTTGTTTTTTTTGTTGGGATACTAAATCCTTTGCGACCTAGTATTTATCATGGATTATTAGGGGCGCTACTTCACGGTTCTCTTGCATTCATTATTTTCTTTTATATAAATAATCGTAGTTACTTTAAGTTTGAACTAATTTTAGATTGGTTAGTTTATTTAGGCTTTCTTCAGCTAGCATTGGCCTTTTTTCAATATTCTCAGCCACCGGATTCCTTAATTAATACTTATGCAGATGTTGAGGCTGTTGGGAGCATTGCTACAGTGGGAAATTCAGCAAGAGTTACAGGCACATTCTCGTACATTAGTGGATTTACTGCGTTTCTTTTTTTCCATAGTTTTTTGGTGTGGGCAATGTTTAAGTATAAATATAAAAGTATTTATACGATTATCTTATTGCTAATGGGTATGGTAGCCTGCTTTATGAGCGGAGCTAGATCAGCAACTTATCTTTACCTCATTTTATTTTTAATTATATGTTTTAACGAATATAAAGCATTGAGAAAAACAGTATTGGATTTCAAGCTAATTCTTCCAATTTTAATGATTGTAACCTTTTTAGTTGGATATGGTTTCGATAAAATAAGGTATTTAGTTGAAAATGCATTTATTGGGTTTGCCGAACGACGAGATCGCGGTATTCAAACTGGGGAAGAAAGTTTTAGAATTTTTGGAGACCTAAATGAAGTATTGAACTTTAGAGGTAACTATCCAATCATTGGTGTTGGGTTGGGAAGCACTTATCAAGGAGCTAATAAATTATTTGGGACTTCCCCTTATGTTTTAGAATATGGATTTTTCGAGTCCGAATTAACTCGAGTAATATTGGAGGGTGGTTACCTACTGCTCATAACGAGAGCCTTTGTTATAGTCTATTTGATAAAACAACTACTTATCCCAGTTAATGCAAAAATTGTAATTGTTATCGTATTATTCTTCTTCTATTCTTCCATTTTTAATATATATAACGCTGTATTTGCTGCAATAGGAATAATTTTAATAGATTATTTTTATTATCGTGAAATGACACTATCTCAGATGAGTCGACTTAAGTATAATAAAGTTCGAAATCGACTAAATTAAATGCACCTGCTTTACATACTAGAACGACCAATACAAAACGATCTTCCATATCAACTAATAGCTAAAGAAAAGAATATAGCTATAACAGTTTTATGCATTGAGCAAACAAACGGGCAACTTGCTCAAAATGAAAATATTAATCAATCTGTATTTACAGATAATTTACTGTATACCTTTCCTTATCAATTTTTAAATGATACTAATTCATTGGCTACCTTTATTAAACAGGCAGACGTTATTGTGATATACGGCCATTTTCACCCGGTTTTTAGGAAGGCCATATTACTTGCAAGATTTTTTCGAAAAAAATTAATTCTTACTTCTGATGCCTCCGGTCTCCAAGGCTTAGCAGGTAGCTCCGGATGGAAACTGAAATTGAAACCTGCTTTATTCAGATTACTCTACAATCAAATCTCTGATGCCATTTTTGTTCCATCTAATGCCAGTAAAAAATTCTTTCAACAGATCGGTATTAAGCAGCAAAAAATAATATTAACACCATACACGGTAAATGAGGAGTTTATACAAAACGCTCTCCAAAATTCTGATGTAGCAATGCTGAGGGAATCCCTTGGTATTCGTATCAATGATACTGTTTTTATGTTCTGCGGTAAATTGATTCAGCGAAAAAGAGCAGAAGATTTACTTCACGCATTCGCAAAAATAAATAAGTTGACAAATAGGGTTATTATTGTAGGGGATGGACCATTAAGGCTCACTCTCGAAGCCTTAGCCACAGAGTTGAATATTCGACAACAAGTAGTTTTTACCGGACTTGTTCCATACAATGAATTACCAAGCTATTATGCGCTTGCCTCAGTATTAGTAATTCCTGCAGAACATGAACCTTATGGGCTCCCAGTGAATGAGGCAATGATATGTGGCACCCCTGTTATTGCCAGCAATGCAGTGGGTGCAGCGGGAGATTTAATTGAGGAGGGGGCTACAGGTTATATTTATCCGGTTGCAGATATTGATGCCTTATCGAGTAAAATGAAATTATTCATTGATTCTCCAAAACTCAAAACAACTTTGTCAAACAATTGTCAACTAAAAATGAAATCATGGAATAGTCAATCTAATGTAACAGCACAAGTTGAATTTTTTAAATCAAAGGGCTGGCTTTCGTGAAAATTATTATTTACAGCTCTACTTTTTTGCCAAATATCGGAGGGCTAGAAAACATAATGGCTGGTTTAGCAGAAGAATGGACTTCAATGGGTCATACAGTTATTGTATATACGCTGACTGATCAGCGATCGAACTCACATAATTTTAGTTTTACAATCAATGTAAAGAAATCAGTCTTTCAATTGTATAAAGCAGTTAAAAAAGCAGATATATATATTGAAGCCAATATCAGTTTAAAAAATAGCTTAGTTGGCTTGTGTTGTTACAAAAAATGGTTTGTAGTACATCATACCCCCTATTTTCATCAAAAAAAATGGTCAGGTATCCTAAAAAATAAACTTTCAAAATTTGCTCATAATATTTCCGTAAGCGATTTTATTGCCAAAGCGCTTGGTACACCATCAACCGTTATTCATAATTTTTATTCACCCCAATTCAAAAGAATCAATTTCGGTAAAAGAGAATACGATTTTGTTTTTTTAGGCAGAATGGTTTCAGATAAAGGAGTTGATAAACTTTTAGATGCTGTAATTCATATGGACGCAACTTGCCTTTTGATCGGAGATGGTCCTGAGAAAGCTGCTTTAGAGAAATTATCTGAAAATGCTGGCCAGAAAAATAAAATACAATTTGCCGGTTTATTGAATGGAGTAGCATTAGCAAATGCTTTGAATAATTGTAAAGTAATGGTTATCCCTTCAATTTGGGAAGAGCCCTTTGGTATTGTAGCCCTTGAGGGGCTCGCATGCGGATGTATTATTGCATGCTCCGATAGGCTTGGTTTAAGGGAAGCAACTGGCGGATATGCTTTCTTGTTTGATCCGGAAATTCCTGAATCAATGCTTTTGGTGATGAATAAAGCTTTAGTATTTAAGCCAGACAACACTTATTACGAATCAGTTGAAAAGCATTTACAGAAACATACTAAGGACTCAATTGCAGAAAAATATATAAGACTCTTTGAAAATATTAGTATCTAATCCGTCATTTCAATACTCACTCCAAACTGTAAAAGCATTACAATCCGGAGGTTACAAAGTATATTTCGCTACAACATATGTTTATGATGAAACTCGTTTCTTCGAGAGAATAATCAAAATCATTTTACCGTCAGTATCAAGAAAATTAATAAATAAAAAAATTGATTTCCTTAATCGAGAATTTATTATTCAACATTATGCAGGCCTTATCTTTCATTTTTGGTATAAGGTTATTAATGATACTCTAGAAGAGCGGTCTTTTAAAGAAGATGTAAAGCATGATCTGTGGGTGTCTGGCTGGATCGAGCAGCACAAACCCGACATGGTAATTGGTTATGAGAAATCCTGTTTGCAAACTTTTCAAGCAGTAAAACGGTATAACGGAAAATGTTATCTGGATCTTGCGCAAGTACACCCTTTTTTTATTAAGCAATTAAGAGAAAAGTACGAGTTTTTTGAAGCAATAACGGGATCAAATAAGCTTTTTAAAATTATTACAGATAAGAAAATTACTGAATACAAATTTGCTGACTATATACTTTCATTATCCCAGTTTGCTAAACAGACTCTTATTGAACAAGGAATTTTAGATTCAAAAATAAAAGTAAATCAACTTGGGTACGACCCTGATATATTTTTCCCAAAACAAAAAAAGACATGCAGCCATCCCATAAAATTAATTTATGCGGGTATCATTACAAAACGAAAAGGTATTCATTTACTGCTGGAAGCAGTAAGTAGTTTCCAATCATCTGATCTTGAGCTAATTGTAGTAGGATCAAGAGGAGATGCGAGCAATATCCTAGAAAAGTACCTGTCATACACTC
Organism: Sediminibacterium sp.; assembly: GCA_017537025.1. GTDB lineage: Bacteria > Bacteroidota > Bacteroidia > Chitinophagales > Chitinophagaceae > Sediminibacterium. The sequence continues at coordinate 429,851 of JAFWCB010000005.1, read as the reverse complement.
AAATTACTTATTATGAATCAACATCCCAGAACCAGCTAGCTAATTTTTTTAGAAATGCAGATGTATTCGTATTTCCTAGTTTTTTAGATAGTTGGGCAGCAGTTGTGACTGAAGCAATGGCATGTGGGTTACCGGTTATCACCACCAAGAATGTTGGAGCATCCGAATTAGTGGGGTTGGATTGCGGGTATGTTATTGAACCTGGGGATTCAATTGCTTTGAAAAAAGCTATTCAATATTTTATAGATAATCCAATACGAATCCAGGAGATGGGTACAGCTTCAGCAAAAGCCGTTGAAAACCATCATTGGAAAAGATATGAAAACTACCTTTTAGAAAATTTATGTGTAGAATAAATGGTTTAATTGGGTATAGTAGCTTAGACTTTACAGAGAAAGTTAAATCTATGCGAGACGTAATGGCACATGGAGGCCCTGACGATTCCGGTTACTATGCTGATGAAGCCAAAAAAGTCTTCCTGGCTCACCGTAGATTATCATTGATTGATTTGTCAGATGCTGGTCACCAACCAATGCAATCTTCGCAGCAAGATATAATCATTGTTTATAATGGGGAGATATATAATTACAAAGAATTACAACAATCACTTATTCAACTTGGATATACTTTCAAGTCAAATTCAGATACAGAAGTTATAATTGCCTCTTTTCTTGAGTGGGGAATAAACTGCTTTGAAAAGTTTAATGGAATGTTTGGGCTCGCCTTATATGATAAGAGGAATGCTAAACTCTATCTTGCAAGAGATCATGCGGGGATAAAACCTTTATACTATAGTATGAGAAATGGGGTTCTGATTTTTGCATCAGAAGTAAGATCCTTTAAAAACTATGATCCTTTATGGATTAATAACCCGGACTGGAGAACTTATTTATTAGTGTTCGGACATATACCGGAACCTTTTACAACACTCCATGAGGTATTTTCTTTGCAAAAGGGTACTATTATCGAATTTGATATTAATACCCTTGCATGTAAAACTTATTCATTTCATAAACCTCAATACGAATACAAGATTTTTAATGAAAAAGAAGCTACTGAAGCTATTGAACATACCCTAAGAATATCTGTGAAAAGGCATCTTATTTCTGATGCTCCTATAGGGCTATTTCTAAGTGGCGGAATTGACTCTAGTATTCTTACTTTATTGGCCAAAGAATTCGCAGGCGATAACCTAAATACGTTATCTATTGATTTTAATGAGGCTAATTACTCTGAAAAGAAATATCAAGATATCATTATTAAACAAACAGGTGCTAAACATCAAAGATTTACCATTACAAGGGAAGATTTTGAAAATGCAATCGGAGATATTTTACATGCCATGGACCAACCCAGTAATGATGGAATAAATACCTATTTTATTACAAAATATGCACAGAAAGCTGGTTTGAAAGCAGTTTTAAGTGGTATAGGAGCAGATGAATTATTAGGTGGATATCCCTCTTTTAAAAGGTCCTCACTCTTAAGTAAGTCGAAGTTAATGCCAGTTTTCTTGCTGCATATGGCTGAGTATTTTAATGACGATAAAAAAAGAAAAATAAGATTCTTAGAAAGGAAAAATGCTTTGGGGCAGTATCTTTTTAATCGGGGCTTTTTTACTCCCGGTCAAGTTGCCCAAATACTAGATATTTCTGTAAGCACAGTTCAAGCAGCTATTGATAAGGTGATCCTTCCTGAGTTTATTAATTCACTTGCCATACAAGAACAAGTAAGCTTTACAGAAACAAATCTGTATATGCAAAATCAACTACTCAGAGATACAGACTATATGAGTATGTGGCATTCTGTAGAAGTAAGAGTGCCTTTTTTGGATAAAGAATTTATGGCAGTTTGTAATACTATACACCCATCAATAAAATATAAAGGCATACCTAAATATTTACTCATTAAGGCCTTTTCAAACATATTACCGGAAGCAATTTGGAATAGACCCAAGCAAGGATTCTTATTTCCATTTAAAGAATGGTTTTCCTTTTTACAGTTGCCAATTGCTAACGATGGAAAATTCAATACTATGTATGCTGAGTTAACCTCCGGTAAAATACACTGGAGTAGATATTGGGCTTATTGTTTATACACAATCTCGAATAAAGACACAAATTAGCCTATGAAATCTTTTTTATTAAAATTCCGTCGATTCATGCTTTCTCATTTTATCCCGGAATTTATTTGGCCTGTTTCTGTAAATATCAGTGGTGCGCAAATACCAATTAGAAATGAACCGTACAGTTTTGGAACCAAGTGGATATTGAAAAAAAAAGAGTATGAGAACCCCGAAATAGCATTAGTAAACGAAATATTAAAGGAAGGAGATGAGGTACTTGAAATGGGTACATCGATCGGTGTTCTTACAAGAGTGATGAGTAAAATTGTTGGTGAAAGTGGAAAATTAGTTAGTATCGAATGTAATGAAGTGCTTTATAAACAATGCCATAGATGGGTCAATTTATACCCTAACATAAATTTATTGTACGGATATGGGTTCCCTGTGTATAAAGTACCTGATAACTTATCAATAGATGGGTATTCAGACGATTTAGGTTCTTTAGGAACTAAGCTGGAGTTTTCAACAGATCAAAATTTTGTGAAGCGGGATCACAGGATAATTGATTTTTACACCATCGAGAAGAACTATTCATTCAAGCCTAATGTATTAGTAATTGACGTGGAAGGGAGTGAGGAAATTATAGTGACGGGTGAGTTTGAGTTGCCAGAATATATTCAGACAATTATTATTGAATTACATCCTGGCATGTATAAGAATAAATTTAGTACAGAGGCTGAAATCATAAAAGCAATACAATTAGCCGGATTCAATTTGTATAAAAAAATTGCCAGTTCCTATTTATTTAAACGGTATGAGCATAATTAATTCATGCAATCGTTAACAACCATTCAATTCATTTACCTCACCGCTTTTTCTAAAACCGGAGGGATTGAAAAATTCAATAAAAATATAATGTTTTGCTTACAGAAATTACAAGATAGATATGAACCTATTATTACCTCACTACATGACTTCGAGGGGGAGTCGGCATATTGTAGCAATTTAGATACCTATTTTTTTGCTGGTAATAAAATTAAATTATTAGTTCACTGTTTACGTACGGCAAAGAAAACCAAAGTACTATTAGTAGGTCATATTAATTTGTCGCCTATTGTTTTTTTGATGCGATTACTCAATCCAAAAATAAAAATTATTGTATTCACACATGGGGTCGAAGTGTGGAAGCCTCTTTCAGGATTGGATTCTGCTATGATGCGTTTTTCCAATAGGGTTTTATGTGTTAGTAAGTTCACCAAACGAATGCTTAAAGAGGCTAATGACGACATATCTAGAGATAAGATTTTTGTTTTTTTAAATGCAGTAAATCCATTTGATGAGGGAGATAACACAAATGAAGAAGAAGTAAGTGAATTATCACGCAGGCTGTCTATTCAATCTTTTAAGCCCATTATTTTATCTGTTGGTAGAATTTGTAAAGAAGATGCTTATAAAGGATTTGATCTCACAATTCAGGCTTTAGCGGAAGTTAAAAAAAATGGACTACATCCTTTATATTTATTAGTCGGCAAATATGAGGATAATGAACTTCAAAGACTCTTAAAACTGGCTGAAGTAAATGAGGTTAGAGAGCATGTTATTTTCCTGGGATTCATACCTGATAAGGTACTTGCCTCTTATTGTAAATTAGCTGATTTATTTGTTATGCCCAGCAAAGGCGAAGGTTTTGGTATTGTATTTATAGAAGCTATCAGGAATCAGATGGCAATTATAGCTGCCAATACAGGAGGTACACCCGAAGCCCTAGGTTATGGAAAATATGGCAGGTTAGTAGACCCTGATAACATACATGAATTAGCAACAGCCATTCGGGAGGAATATTATAAAAAGAGAGCATCAAATGATAATAATTGGTCTGAAATAATGCATCTATATAGCATTGAACGTTTTTGTAATGAATTGAGTAACCATATACAAGAAGTGATATTGTGAGTTTAAGGCAAAAAAAAATTCTAATTATCTACGAGTTTTTTTATCCCGCTTTTAAGGCTGGGGGTATTATTAGGTCTCTTGAGAATATAATAAGTAAACTCGGTAATGAATATGATTTTTATATCGTAACAGGCGGGTACGATCTTGGAGAAAAATTCCCATTAATGAATATAAAGTTAAATGAGTGGAATACTGTTCAGATAGAACAATCAAATGCCAAAGTTTGGTATGACGATAAAAAAAATAGCTCGCCTAGTAAATGGAAAGAAATTATTAAAACTGTAAATCCTGATATAGTTTATATCAATGGATTTATGCACTTACAGTTCTTACTCTATCCCTTAATTGCACTTCAATCGTTCAAAAATATCAAAACTATTATAGCACCCAGAGGTATGCTCCAAAAAGGAGCTATTAATGTAAAGCCGCTAAAAAAATTCTTATATCTAGAATTTATCAAATTAGCTGGTCTAACAAAAAATATGCAATGGCATTTTACTTCTGAAGCCGAAGCTGTTGAAGCTCAAAAATTAGGGTGGGGGATAAATAGTGCTACAGTTATTCCAAATTTATTTCATAAACCTGTAAGTACGCCTGCGTTCTTGTACAAAGAAGGTGGGATTATTAAATTAGTTTATGCTTCTATCATTACGCCTAAAAAAAATCTATTTTATCTCCTTGAAACACTTGTATTGTGTACGCAACAAATTGAACTGAACATATATGGCGTAATTAAGGAAAAAGCGTATTGGGAGGATTGTAAAAGACTGATCTCTCAAATGCCTAGCCATATTAAAGTTCAATATTTAGGAAATTATCATTCAAGTGATGTAACAGATATATTTGTTCAGCATCATGCGATGATTTTATTAAGTAAGGCAGAGAACTTTGGTCATGCTATTGTGGAGAGTTTATCTGTTGGGCGACCCGTTATAACAAGTGAATTCACAAGCTGGGATCATTTGGAAGCCCAGAAAGCAGGTTGGAACATTTCCATCGACGACAAATTAGTAACGGCTTCGGCTATTGACCAAATTGCTAAAATGGATAACTATGTATTTGAGTCATTTTATAGTGGAGCGCTTCAATTAGCGAATAATCAATATGTTACGAAGGATTATGTTGCTGCATACAAAAAACTTTTTGGTTAGTTATATATGATTATACTTGGGATAAATGCATATCATGCAGACTCTTCAGCAGCTATTTTTATAGATGGTAAACTTTTAGCAGCTACTGAGGAAGAACGATTTAAAAGAATAAAACATTGGGCTGGCTTTCCGGCAGAAGCCATTCAATTCTGCTTAGATGAAGCTAACATTTCATTACAAGATGTAGATCATATTGCGATCGGAAGAGATCCTAAAGCTAAATTCCTGAATAAACTTTTATTTTTTGCTTCGCGACCAATAGAAAGTGCCATCCATACTTTTGAGCGCTTGCAAAATCAAAAAAAAGTAAACAGTATAGAACAGGAATTTGAAATTCATTTTGGTATAGGGAAAGAAAAACTCAGACCCAAAATTCATCAAATAGAACATCATCGAAGTCATTTGGCCAGTGCCTTTTTTTCCTCACCTTTTCACGAGGCAGCCATTATCAGTATAGATGGATCTGGTGATTTTTCTACCACTATGTTGGCAATTGGAAAAGGGTCAAGTATTGAAGTATTAGAGTCTATCGACTTCCCCCATTCATTAGGTATTTTTTATACTGCTTTCACACAGTTACTTGGATTTCCACATTATGGCGATGAGTATAAAATAATGGGCTTGGCTCCCTATGGAAAACCTTTATATGTAGATAAGCTACAAGATGTAGTGCAATTAATTCCCGGGGGGTTATTTAAATTAAATCTTTCTTATTTCAGGTCACCGGGCAAAGGATATGTAGCGTATAGCGATGATAATATACCTAAGCACCCAAATGCCTTCGGTAATAAAGCAGAAGCAATATTTGGTAAACAACGGTTAAAAGATGAGCCACTCTCCCAATATCATAAAGATCTGGCAGCTTCTGTACAAAGAATGGCTGAACTGGCTATTTTTCATTGCTTAGATTATTTATATCAAAAAACTAATCTCAAAGCTGTTTGTATCGCTGGAGGTGTTGCTCAAAATAGCGTTGCTAATGGGAAGATATTGTCAAATACTCCTTTTAAAAAAATATATATCCCTTCTGCCGGTCATGATGCAGGTATATCAATGGGTGCAGCACAGTATGTCTATTATAATCAACTGAAGCAATCACGTACCTCACCCATTTTTTCTGCGTATACAGGTGCTTCTTTCTCGAATGAGTATATCGAGAATATGTTACAAGCACGAGGTATTTCTTATAGGAAATTAAAAGATGAACATTTACTACCTTATGTGGTGTCAAAATTAATAAATGCAGCCGTGGTTGGTTGGTTTAACGGGAAAGCAGAATTTGGTCCCCGAGCACTGGGTGGAAGATCTATTTTGGCAGATCCTACACGGCAGGATGCAAAAGATATTATTAACAGTAAGATCAAAAGAAGAGAAAGCTTCAGGCCTTTTGCACCCAGTATTTTAAAAGAACATGTAAGTGATTTTTTTGAGATAGACGATATAGTACCTTTTATGGAGAAAGTGTATCTTATTAGAGAGGAGAAAAGACAATTAATTCCAGCGGTAACACATGCGGATGGTACAGGTAGATTACAAACCGTTGATGCTGCCATTTCTCCGCGTTATCATGCATTGATACAATATTTCTTTCAGCAAACAGGTGTTCCCATTTTATTGAACACTTCGTTTAATGAAAACGAACCTATTGTAAATAAGCCGGAAGAAGCATTAGACTGTTTCTTAAGAACAAGTATGGATATGCTCGTAATGGAAAATATAATTGTAGAACGTTGAAATTCTCCATCATTACTGCTACCTATAATAGTGCAGCTACTATTATGGATTGTTTAGCATCAATCAATAATCAAAGCTACCCGCATATAGAGCATATCGTTATTGATGGTGCCTCCTCGGATAACACATGCCAATTAGTGAAAGAAACATCACCCCAGTCTATAGTGTTTTCTGAAAAAGATTCCGGTATTTATGATGCCATGAATAAGGGGCTATCGAAAACTAAGGGAGATATTATCGGTATACTTAACTCCGATGATATGTATATGAATCAGAACATTCTTCAAAAAGTAGCTGATTTATTTGAATCCACTAATGCTGATGCTATTTATGGTGATCTTATTTATTCAAACCCCGAAACAGGACAAGTTACACGTACTTGGCAGGCAGGACAGTTTTCAAAAAAGGGTTTTTTATACGGATGGATGCCCCCACACCCTACTTTTTTTGTAAAAAAAAACGATATACGAACAGTATGGATATTTTAATCTCAATCTATATACAGCTGCCGATTATGAGTTGATGCTTCGTTTTTTATACAGATATGGTATTAAGGTTGCATATTTGCCGGAAATAATGGTAAACATGAGAACCGGGGGAGCAAGTAACAAGTCAATTCAAAACCGACTGTTAGCTAATAAAGGCGATAGAATGGCTTGGGAAATTAATGAATTAAAACCCTATTGGTTCACGCTTTATTTAAAACCATTAAGAAAAATCACCCAATTTTTAATTACATGAAAGTTGCATTAATTACCGGTATTACGGGTCAGGATGGGTCGTATTTAGCAGAGCTACTTTTGCGGAAAGGTTATGTGGTACATGGTATCAAGCGGAGAAGTTCTTTATTCAATACGCAACGAATAGATCATTTATATGAAGATCCACATGTACCCACACGGCATTTAACGTTGCATTATGGGGATTTGACGGATAGCACTAATTTGATTAGGATTATACAGGAAGTACAGCCTGATGAGATTTATAATTTGGCTGCTATGAGCCATGTGCATGTTAGTTTTGAAACTCCTGAGTATACTGCTAATGCGGATGGGATCGGTGCTTTGAGAATATTAGAAGCTATTCGGTTATTAGGCTTAACACAGAAAACGAAGTTCTACCAAGCGTCAACCTCGGAGTTATATGGTTTGGTACAAGCAGTACCACAAAGTGAAACAACCCCATTTTATCCAAGAAGTCCATATGCAGTAGCGAAGCTTTACGCCTATTGGATCACGGTTAATTATCGGGAAGCGTATGGTATGTATGCATGCAATGGTATATTGTTTAATCATGAGAGTCCGCTAAGAGGAGAAACTTTTGTTACACGTAAGATAACAAGAGGCGTGGCAAAGATTGCCTTGGGTTTGCAGGATACGATATATTTAGGCAATCTGGATGCACAGCGCGATTGGGGTCATGCTAAAGATTATGTGGAGGGGATGTGGTTGATGATGCAGCAAGAGAAAGCGGAAGATTTTGTATTGGCAACGGGTATCACCACCTATATCCGCGATTTTGTGAAGATGGCATTTAGGGAGATTGGAGTGGAATTGGAGTTTACGGGAGAGGGTGTAAATGAGGTGGGAAGAGTAACGAAATCAACAATCCATAATCTGGAATCTGGGAAGGAAGTGGTAAAGGTAGATCCTAGATATTACCGACCTACAGAAGTTGATTTATTGATAGGTGATGCGAGTAAGGCGAATAACAAACTCAACTGGAAACCTAAATACACATTGGAAGCGATGGTAAAGGAAATGGTTGCTGCCGATATTGTTGAGTTTAAAAGAGAGCAATTATTAAAAGAGAATGGGTTTGGGATGAGGGGGGAGGAGTAGGGAGGAAGGTATAAGTAAAATAGATATATAAGTAAATAAGTATAAAAGTGAATAAAGAGGATAAAATATATGTAGCCGGGCATCGGGGTATGGTGGGTAGTGCCATTGTACGTAAATTAATGGCAGATGGCTTTTCAAATATTATTACCAGAACATCTTCAGAGCTCGATTTGAGAAACCAGCAAGCTGTAAGCGATTTTTTTGCAGTAGAAAAACCTGATCATGTTTTTTTAGCCGCCGCTAAAGTAGGAGGGATTGTAGCTAATAATACTTACAGAGCCGAGTTTATTTATGATAACTTAATAATGGAATCCAATATCATCCATCATAGTTATTTGAATGGGGTTAGGAAATTGTTATTCCTGGGTTCATCTTGTATTTATCCTAAAATGGCTCCTCAACCATTAAAAGAAGAATATTTATTAAGTGGCTATTTAGAAGAAACCAACCAGCCTTATGCTATAGCAAAAATTGCGGGGATAGAACTCTGCGATAGCTATCGCGCGCAATATGGCTGTAATTTTATCTCGGCTATGCCTACGAATTTATATGGCCCGAATGATAATTATGATTTGGAGAAAAGCCATGTTTTACCTGCTTTATTACGAAAATTCATCACTGCAAAACGTGAGGGTTTACCCGCAGTTACAATTTGGGGAACCGGGAAGCCGCGAAGAGAATTTTTGCACGTCGATGATTTGTCAGAGGCCTGCTTACATCTCATGCAGTCGTATAATGAAAAAGGGTTAGTGAATATTGGTACTGGTGAAGATGTGTCGATTGAGGAACTGGCGGAAATAATAAAATCAATTACTAATTTCGAAGGAGATATTGTTTTTGATACCAGTAAGCCCGATGGAACCCCCCGTAAACTGATGGATGTTTCTAAAATGAAATCGAAAGGATGGAAAGCAAAGATAAGCTTGAAGGAAGGAATACAAATGGTATATAACGATGTTAAAAATACTAACTGGTAATAACTAAAATGTATGAGTAAAAAAATCATGATAACAGGGGGAGCCGGTTTTATCGGCTCACATGTTGTGAGACTTTTCGTCAATAAATATCCTGAATATAAAATAGTTAATGTAGATGCTTTGACCTATGCAGGAAACCTGGAAAATTTGAAAGATATAGATCAAAAACCTAATTATCATTTTGAGAAAGTAAATATTCTTGAGCCCTCTGCTATTGAAACAGTATTTGATAAATATGGAATAACAGATATAATTCATTTAGCAGCCGAGTCGCATGTAGATCGCTCTATTGTTTCGCCACTCGATTTTGTATATACTAATATTATAGGAACTGTAAATTTACTGAACACTGCTAGAAATAAATGGAAAGGCGCGTATGATCAACACCGCTTTTATCATATCTCTACTGATGAAGTTTACGGATCGCTAGGTGAAGAAGGTTTGTTCAAAGAAACTACTCCCTATGATCCCAATTCCCCATACTCAGCTAGTAAAGCCGCTTCCGACCACTTTGTAAGAGCTTATAGAGAAACTTATCATATGCAAACAGTAGTATCTAATTGCTCTAATAATTATGGTCCCTATCATTTTCCGGAGAAATTAATACCACTATTTATTAATAATATCATTCAAGAGAAACCCTTACCAGTTTATGGCGATGGCTTGTATACCAGAGATTGGTTATATGTAAAAGATCACGCATTGGCGATTGATCTGGTTTTTCATCAGGGTGTTGACGGAGAAACTTATAATATCGGTGGCTTTAATGAGTGGAAAAATATCGACCTTGTAAAGCTGCTCTGTAAAATTATGGATCAGAAATTGGGAAGAGCTACTGGTTATAGTGAAAGACTTATCACTTATGTGAAGGACAGGCCCGGTCATGATCGCAGATATGCTATTGACGCATCAAAAATTAATAAAGAATTGGGTTGGAAACCAACGGTTACTTTTGAGGAAGGGCTGGCCGAAACGATCGACTGGTATTTGAACAATACCGAATGGTTGCAAAATGTAACAAGCGGAAATTATCAACACTATTATCAATCCATGTATTCTAACCGTTAGTATGAATATTGAATTTACTTCTTTGGAAGGTTGTTATATTATTCACGATACTTTCTTTGGTGATAACAGAGGTTATTTTTTTGAAAGCTTCAATAAAAAAACTTTTTTAGAAAAAACCGGTCTGGCTATTGATTTTGTTCAGGATAATCAATCGAGTTCAAAACGGGGCGTTTTACGTGGTTTGCATTTTCAGCATGGAGAATTTGCGCAAGCGAAGCTGGTAAGGGTTTTAAAAGGTTCGGTGCTGGATATTGCCGTAGACTTGCGCAGAGAATCCAAGACTTTCGGACAGCATGTAGCCATAGAATTATCTGAAGATAGTCGAACCCAATTTTTTGTACCGAGAGGATTTGCGCATGGATTTGTGGTATTAAGTGAAGAAGCTGTATTTTTTTATAAATGCGATAATTATTATCACAAAGCTTCTGAAGGCGGTATTATATATAACGATCCGGATCTTGGAATCGATTGGAAAATAGATAAATCACTACATATACTTTCTGAGAAAGATACTATCTTACCTCCATTGAAAGACATTATTAGCACCCTAAGCTTTTAATTTTAAAAAATAATACTATGAAAGGAATTATTCTGGCTGCCGGTTCAGGAACACGATTGTATCCCATTACAAAGGGAATCAGTAAACAGTTAATGCCTGTTTATGATAAACCTATGATTTATTATCCGCTTTCTGTACTTATGCTTGCAGGTATTAAAGACATTCTATTTATAACCGCACCCCACGATTTAGATCAGTTCAAACGCTTACTGGGAGATGGCTCTGAGCTAGGTTGTAATTTTCAATATGAAGTACAGCATGTTCCAAATGGGTTAGCCCAAGCTTTTGTAATTGGCGAAAAATTCGTAGGAAAAGATAAAGTTGCCCTGATTCTTGGCGACAATATTTTTTACGGAGCGGGCTTTAGTAAACTGGTACAATCTTTTTCTGATGTAGAAGGGGCCGCCGTATTTGCTTATGAAGTAAATGATCCCGAACGGTACGGAGTAGTTGAATTCGATGCCAATCAAAAAGCTATTTCTATCGAGGAGAAACCTAAGCAGCCCAAATCTAACTTTGCAGTACCGGGGCTATACTTTTACGATAATGATGTAATAGAGATTGCAAAAAATATTAAACCTTCGGCAAGAGGTGAGTACGAGATTACAGATGTAAATGGCGAATATTTGAAAAGAGGGAAATTGCAAGTTGGCATCATGAATAGGGGTACAGCTTGGTTAGATACCGGAACTTTCGACTCATTTAGTGATGCCTGCGAATTTGTAAGGGTAATTGAGAAGCGTCAAAGTCAAAAAGTGGGTTGTATTGAAGAGGTTGCCTATAGAATGGGATTTATCGGAACCGATAAATTAATGGAACTGGGCGAAAAATATTCAAAAAGCGGGTATGGAGAGTACTTGAAGAGATTAAAAAAATAATTTATTTGTTTAAGAGATTTTGGGAAAAGCTGTTCTATCATGGAACAGCTTTTTGTTTTATTCCTCTTAACTATAATCTTTTGGTTACTAATGAGTTATTTACAAAATAACTTAAGATATTTATCAATATTTCTAAACAATTAAAAATATTTGTTGTTTTAGAACTTTAGCATGAACGCCTTTACCATTAAAGATTTAGAAAATCTCTCAGGGATTAAAGCTCATACTATACGTATTTGGGAGCAACGATATTCTTTTTTGAATCCCCAACGAACTGATACAAATATTCGATATTATTCTAATGTTGAGTTAAAAACCGTACTCAATATTGCACTGCTAAATAAATTCGGATATAAAATCTCTCATATAGATAAGATGACTCCCGATGAAATGAAGGAGAAAATTTTATCCTTATCTCAAGTTCAGGCCCAGCAAGAGCGTATCGTTAATGAGATGATCCATTGTATGGTTGATATGAAAATGGACGAGTTTGAGGCTGTTCTCGATAATTATATTCTGGCAAAAGGTATAGAAAAGACGATCACTCAAATCATTTTCCCTTTTATGGAACGGATAGGGGTGCTATGGCAAACAAATCATATCAACCCTGCACAGGAACATCTGGTTACCAATATTGTCAGACAAAAATTAATTGTGGGTATTGAATCTACCAATAGCCATATTAAAAATGACACATCTGTATTATTATTTTTGCCCGAAGGTGAACACCATGAACTTGGCATTTTGTTTATGAGTTATTTACTCAAAAGTAGGGGTATAAGTACTTTGTATGTTGGGGCCAACATACCCATAAAAGATGTCGAATATGTTGCTAATATTAAAAAACCGGATCTTCTATATACACATTTAACATCAGTTGCTTATAACTTCAATTTTGAAAAATTCCTGATTAATTTTCAGAATCGAATGCCGGATTTTAAACTTGTTGTGTCTGGTTCACTCACGCAAACGTATAAGAAGCGAATCCCTACCAACGTTTCATTCAAAAAGTCGCTGTCAGAAGTGATGGAATACGTGTCGTCCCTTTAATAGTTATCACTAAAATAATTAAACAGAGTAATACTCAAATCATTGATTTGTAGCTCTTTATGTAAATATATATAAAATAATACTATGTATAAAAAAATATTAATCAATAGTATTTTGACATGACTTTATTTTTGTTTCACTTTTTATAAAAATATTTAAACAAAAATATTTCTTGGGCTCATTAATTGTGTTTAGATTTACATCGTAAATTATTAAACACTTTCTATGTCTACGCAAGAATTTAACCAGATGCTCTTACATAATACGGAGTTTTTGAAGCCTTTTGCGATAACGCTAACACGCGATAATGAAGCCGCTAAAGACTTATATCAAGAAACCCTATTTCGCGCGTTGGCTAATAAAGACAAGTACAATGTAGGTACCAATATCAAAGCATGGTTGTATACTATCATGCGAAATATCTTTATCAATAATTATCGCAGAAAAGCTAAACAAGCCACAATATTTGATAGTACCCCCAATGAATTTTTATTAAACGTTAATAAAGGGGTAGTGGCTAACGATGCAGTAGCTACATTAAATTTAAAAGAAGTTAAACAAGCTATACACGATCTTCCTGATATTTTCAAACACCCTTTTCTCTTATATTTTGATGGTTACAAATACCATGAAATAGCCGAAATGCTACAGGAGCCTTTGGGAACCATAAAGAGTAGAATACACTTTGCCAGAAAATTACTGAAGTCGCACATTCAACGTTTTTAAACCATATAAGTGCCCAATAAAAAAGCTATTGTAATAGGGTCGGGCTTTGCCGGGTTATCAGCAGCTTCTTTTCTTGCCCAAAGAGGATGGAATGTTACGATAGTAGAGAAACATTCAACCCCGGGTGGCAGGGCAAGGAGCTTCAGTGCCGAAGGCTTTACATTTGATATGGGACCAAGCTGGTATTGGATGCCTGATATCTTTGATAGGTATTTTGCAAGCTTTGGAAAAAAAACAAGCGACTTTTATACATTAGAGAGGCTAGACCCTTCTTATAGGGTTTATTGGCCTGATGGACTAACTGATATCCCAGCTAATTATGATGCGCTCAAAAATGTTTTTGAATCCATCGAGCCGGGTAGTGCTAAAGCACTTGATAAATTTTTAGCAGAAGCTGCTTATAAGTACGAGGTAGGTATTCATAAATTAGTATTTAAACCTTCACAGTCGATTACCGAATTTATAGACCCTCAATTACTTGCAGGTATTTTTAAACTGGATGTATTTAGTTCCATGAAAAAACATGTAGCTAAATATTTTAAAAACCCCCGGATAACTGAGCTCATGGAATTTCCGGTTCTCTTTCTTGGTGCCTTGCCTGAAAAAACACCTGCTTTGTATAGTTTGATGAACTATGCCGATATTAAAGGAGGAACTTGGTATCCCCAAGGAGGCATGGTTAAAATTGCCGAGGCAATGTATCAATTGGCTCTTTCATTAGGGGTTCAATTTTTATTCAATACAGAAGTAAAATCAATTAATACCATTTCCCATAAAGCTACCGGTATCAAAGCTTTACAAAATGATACTGAACGGCAAATAGATGCAGACGTAATTGTGGCTGCAGCAGATTATCATCATGTAGAAACCAAACTGTTAACTCCTGATAATCGTACCTATACTGAAGCTTATTGGAATAGTAGGGTAATGGCCCCCAGTTGTTTATTATATTATGTAGGATTGAATAAAAAATTAAAAAACATTACGCACCATAGTTTGTTTTTTGATAGCTCTTTTGCAAAGCATGGAGAAGAAATCTATACTACAAAAGAATGGCCGACTGATCCATTATTCTATGTAAGTGCTACCTCCGTTACGGATAACTCAGTAGCACCCGCAGGCTGTGAAAATTTATTTTTGTTAATACCCGTAGCGTCAGATTTAAAAGGGGATACGGAAGAGGTGAGAAGAAAATATTTTGATACGATCATTAAGCGTATGGAAAATAAATTAGGGGAACCCATTGCTGATGCTATTATCTATTATAAGTCTTTTGCTGTAAGCGATTTTAAAAATGAGTATCATTCTTTTAAAGGAAATGCCTATGGATTAGCGAACACTTTACTGCAAACAGCTGTTTTAAAACCCTCTTGTAGAAGTAAGAAATTAGGGAATCTGTTTTATGCCGGACAACTAACAGTACCCGGCCCGGGGGTTCCGCCGAGTTTAATAAGTGGAGAAGTGATTGCTAATGAGGTTGTTAAATTTTTTAATAGTTGATATAAAAATCATTTTGTAGTTTTAAAATACTTGGGTATGATGCAATTATTTCATGAAGTGAGTCAGGAATGCAGTCGCATTACAACAGAAAAATATAGTACAAGTTTTTCTTCGTCTATTCGTTTGCTCCACAAAGATCTTCGGACTCCTATTTTTAATATCTATGGATTTGTACGATTTGCGGATGAGATTGTAGATACTTTTCATGACCATAATAAACAGGTACTATTAGAAGAGTTTAAAGCTGCTACCTACGACGCCATTAATCGCGGAATTAGCTTGAACCCTATACTACATAGTTTTCAAATTACTGTAAATCAATACAAGATTGACTATGCTTTGATTGATGCTTTTTTATATAGTATGGAACTCGACTTGAATAAACGTGAATACGATCGAGTAGGTTATGAAGAATACATTTATGGAAGTGCAGAGGTGGTTGGGTTGATGTGTTTACATGTTTTTTGTGAAGGAGATAAGCGTGCGTATGAAAAATTAAAACCTGCTGCTAAGAGCTTAGGAGCCGCTTTTCAAAAAGTTAATTTTCTACGAGACTTGAAAGCTGATTTCGAAGGATTAGATAGAATCTACTTTCCTGGCTGCGATTTTAGAAATTTTACAAATACAGATAAAGAGCAGATAGAATCAGACATTCAAAAAGATTTTGATGATGCTTATAAAGGTATCATTGAGCTTCCTCTAAAAGCAAGATTTGGAGTATACGTGGCATACAAATATTACTTGTCACTTTTTAAAAAAATAAAGAAAATACAGCCCCAAAAGATTATGGAGGAACGTGTGCGCATACCTGATTATGGTAAAATTTATATTTTAGCAAAAGCGGGTATTAGAAGCCAGTTAAATTTATTATGAATAAAGAGCAGGTCATATTGGTAGATGAATGGGATAGTGAATTAGGCTTTATGGAAAAAATAGAAGCGCATGAAAAGGCTCTTCTTCATAGGGCTTTTAGTGTTTTTATTTTTAATGATGATGGTGAGCTGTTGTTACAGCAGAGAGCCGTATCCAAATATCATAGTGGGGGATTGTGGACGAATACCTGTTGTAGCCACCCACGACCAGGAGAAACAACCATTGATGCAGCCAAAAGGAGATTAAAAGAAGAAATGGGTTTTGAAACCGGCTTATATAAAGCATTTGATTTCGTTTATAAATCAAATTTTGAAAACGGATTAACGGAGCATGAATTTGATCATGTATTTATTGGATACTATAATGGCATTGTTCTTCCCGATCATAATGAAGTAGAGAACTATGCATTTAGATCCTTAGACAAAATAAGCGAATATATGTTGTCGCACCCCGATTTTTTTACCTCTTGGTTTCATATTGCTTTCCCCAGAGTTAAACTATGGGTAGAAGAAAAAAAGACGCTCGTTGTATAATGCATACAAATGCTTCTAAACAAGTTTTAATTATTGGTGCAGGAATAGCAGGAATTGCTACTGCTATTCGGTTACAGGTAGCAGGATATCAGGTAAAAGTAATTGAAAAAAATAGTTACCCTGGTGGAAAGCTCTCTTCCTTTAAAAATGGGGATTTTAGTTTTGATGCCGGTCCTAGTTTATTTACCCAGCCTCATTTTATAGAAGAGCTATTTGATTTAGCTAAAGAAGATATCCAACTTTTTTTCTCCTATCAAAAAGAACCTATTACTTGTACCTATTTTTATGAAGATGGCACCGTCATTAAAGCGTATAGCGACAAAAAAAAATTAGCAGCTGAATTATATGAAAAAACTGGGGAGCCTGTTACAAATATTAATCGTTTTTTGCAGTCTACTGATAAACTTTATAACAGCATAGGAAGCTTTTTTTTACAGCACTCCTTACATAAATTCAAAACCCTTCTTAAAAAAGATATAGTAGCCGCTTTAGCAGCATTTCGGTCGAGGTTTATTTTTCAATCCATGAATAGCTTTCATGAAGAGAGTTTTAAATCGCCCAAGCTTGTTCAACTCTTTAATCGATATGCTACCTATAATGGAAGTAATCCGTATAAAGCACCTTCCATGTTAAGCATGATTCCCCATCTAGAATTTAATATCGGTACTTTTTATCCTAAAGGAGGTATGATTAGTATTACGAACGCACTAGTGTCACTGGCTGAAAAAAAAGGAGTTAAATTCGTTTATAACCAACAAGTTGATGAAATCTTTATAAAAGACAAGAAAGTGTCTGGTGCTTTGGTTGGTGGACAAAAAATAGATGCAGATATCATCGTTAGTAATATGGATGCTTATTTTACCTATAAGTATTTATTAAAAGATAATGATAAAGCTAAAAAGATTTTAAAACAGGAAAGGAGTAGCAGTGCGGTTATTTTTTATTGGGGATTAAATAAGTCATTTCCACAGTTAGGTCTACATAATATTTTTTTCTCAAATGATTATCAAAAGGAGTTTGACCATCTTTTTAATAGCAAACAAGTATTTGATGATCCAACAATATATATCAATATCACTGCAAAACCTGAGCCGGGGCTGCATGCACCAGTGGGCATGGAAAACTGGTTTGTTATGGTAAATGCTCCTGCCCATACCAGTCAGGTTTGGGGCGAGCAAATGCATATATATCGGGAAAACATAATTAAAAAACTCAATCGAATGCTTGGTGAAAATATTAAGCCGCACATTGTTTGTGAAAATATACTAACACCCGCGGAAATTGAACATAAAACTGCTTCTTATGCAGGTTCCCTTTATGGAACTTCTTCCAATAGTAAAATGGCCGCCTTTTTAAGACATCCCAATTTTAGTTCAAAGATCAAAAACTTATTTTTTGTGGGTGGTAGTGTACACCCGGGTGGCGGTATACCTTTATGTCTGCAAAGCGCTAAAATTACCGCATCAATCATTGCTAATCATGAATAAGATAGTTATCTCAAAAACTACCGCAATATATATTGCAATTATCATTCATGGATTTGGTATTATCGGAATCTTGTCGCCAAATTATAGGGAGTGGTTTATTAAATGTACCCCCCTTAACTTAATCATCATGGCTTTTTTGTTACTCCTTCAGCAAGAGCAACGAGATAAAAAATTCTGGTTATTTGCAGTCATTTGTTTTTTTACCGGATTTTGCGCTGAATTCATTGGGATTCATACCGGCTTACTATTTGGCGAATACAAATATGGAACTATACTTGGTCCAAAACTCTCACAAGTTCCTTTATTAATAGGGTTAAACTGGTTTGTTATCGTTTATTGTATAGGTAGCTTCATGGAAAAATTGCACCATAAAATGGCAAGCGCAAGTACCGCAACAGTTAGTCCTTTACTTGTAGCTATTTCAGTTATTATTGATGGCGCTGCCATTGCCACATTATTCGATTACTTTATGGAGCCGGTTGCCGTTTCATTAGGTTATTGGCAATGGAAAAACGCTAATATTCCCAGATATAATTACGTTTGCTGGTTTGCATTAAGTGCGCTGCTATTACTGGTGATGCGGAAATTAAAAATTTCTACAAAAAACCATTTTGCTACCCATCTGTTAATTATACAAATACTATTTTTTCTATTATTGAATTTATTTTTGTAATATGATATATGTTCTAATAACACTATTTGTATTTGTAGTAATGGAAGGCATCACCTGGCTAACCCATCGTTATGTGATGCACGGTTTTTTATGGTACTTGCACGAAGATCATCATCAGAAGGGGCCGGGTTTTTTCGAAAAAAATGATGCGTTCTTTATCATATTCGCAATACCCAGTTGGCTATGCATCATGTTAGGTAGTATGAATCAGGTATATTGGGTGGTAAGTGTGGGTGCAGGAATTGCCATGTATGGATTTGCTTATTTTTTGGTACATGAAATTATCATTCATCAACGTATTAAATTATTTACAAGAAGTAATAATCGGTATATCAAAGCTATCCGTTGGGCTCATAAAATGCATCATAAACATCTAGGAAAAGAGGAGGGTGAAAGTTTTGGTATGCTCGTTGTAGCAAAAAAATATTGGGATAAGGTGAAAAGAGATGAACAATTCAAACAATCATAATTGCGATCCGATTACGATTATATTATTACCGGAGGTGGTTGCGCAGGCTTAAGCCTGCTTTTTCGCTTTCATAAGGACCCCTATTTTCAACATAAGAAAATCTTAGTGATTGATGCTGTTGAAAAAAAACAGAACGACAGAACCTGGTGTTTTTGGGAAAAGCAACCCGGTATTTTTGAATCCATTGTTCATCACTCTTGGGATCAGATAGAATTCTTAGGCTATCAATATAAGCTTACTACTCCTATTCTTCCTTATCAGTATAAAATGATAAAAGGTATTGATTTCTATAATTATATTCAGGAAGAAACAAAATCGGCTCCAAATATTTCTTGGCTTCAGGCAGCGGTAACAAAAATATATACCGACAAAAATGGGTTAGCGACTGTTGAATGTGGCTCAATGAGAATAACATCTCAGTTTATTTTTAATAGTATCATTTTTGAAAAGCCAATTTTACGGAAGCATCAATATTATTTTTTACAACATTTTGTAGGTTGGGAAATTGAATCTGTAAAACCTTGTTTTGATCCTTCTATAGCAAGGTTCATGGACTTCTCCATCCCTCAAAAAAATGGTACCTGCTTTATGTATGTTTTGCCACTTAGTAATCATAGGGCCCTAGTTGAATACACCTTATTCACTCAAAATCTTTTAGCACAAAATGAGTACGACGAGGCTTTAACATCATATATAGCTAATCAATTAAATATTCAGGAGTATACTATTGAGCATGTTGAAAAAGGAATTATCCCAATGACTAATTTTCGATATCCTGAGCAAGAAAAAAATATTATTCATATTGGTATAGCTGCAAATCAAGCCAAAGCCAGTAGTGGATATGCTTTTCAATTTATTCAAAAAAGAACCGGTCAGATAATTAATGTAATTAAAAAAGATAACTTAAATTTTAGCATACGCAGTTTTAATGATAAGAAAGCAGCTTTATATGACGCTACTTTACTGCGTGTATTGAAAGAGGGCCGGATGGGCGGTGCAGATATTTTCACAAAACTGTTTCAAAAAAATAAGGTTACTGATCTATTTATGTTTCTGGATAATGAGTCTTCATTTATTGCTGATATTAAAATTATGAATAGTGTACCAACGAGGATATTCTTACCAGCTGCCCTAAAGCAGATGTTTGCTTCTATTTGATGGCTTTCCGTTATTTTTGCGCAATTAGGTCTCGTAGTACAATGGATAGTATAAGAGTTTCCGAAGCTCCAGATCCTGGTTCGATTCCAGGCGAGACCACTATTTTCCGAATACACCAATATTCGAACTGAATATTTTTACTGCAATCGCTAGTAGAATTACACCAAAAAACTTTCTTACTGCCAATAATCCGGAGTCGCCCAATACTCGTTTAATGATACCGAGTGATTTTAGGGTAATGTATACAATCACTAAATTGATGATAATTCCGGTTAAAATATAAGTTTCCTGATAATTTGCTTTCAGCGACATAATAGTAGTAAGTGTACCACTACCGGCAATTATTGGAAATGCAATCGGAACAACGGTTCCGGATTTTGCATTATTATCTCCCTTAAAAATTTCATGACCTAATACCATTTCTAATCCAAGTAAAAAAATTACAACAGATCCACCCACCGCAAATGAACGAACATCTAAACCTAGGATATTCAAGAAAGATCTTCCGGCAAATAAAAATAAAATCATTAGTCCGCCCGAAATAAGAGTGGCTTGAAAAGATCGTAGACCACCCATTTTCTCCTTAATTGAAATAATGATGGGTACAGAGCCAACAATATCAATAACTGCGAATAACGTAAATGTTACGGTTAGCAGTTGGTCGAAATCAATACCCATATTTTTTTTGTAAAGGTACAACCTTATTAATAAGATGGCCGATGCCATTCCTTGCCTTGACGGGATATATTATATAATAATTCATAGTTGGCCGGATCTAGACTAGGGTTGATTTTTACCACACAGCCATAGTGCAATGTAAAAACATCGAAGGATTCCTTAAGGGGGGTATTCGTGATATATGCCAAAATGCTTCTTAAAACACCGCCATGAGCTACAATTACAGAAGGCTCATTTAACGATTTAATAAAATTGTACTGTGTAACTACCCGATTATAGAGAGCTACATAATTTTCTCCGTTCGGTACTGTAACATTTACAAAATCATCCATCCAAGGCTGTATCTCTGCTTTGGGTATCTCATCCCATTTTTGCATTTCCCAATTACCGCAATTCAATTCCATCAAATCGGGATGGAATTGAATATCATGCTCATAGAATAAGGCTTTTGCTAGTTTACTACATCGCTGCAATGGACTACTAAATACATGTTTGATATAATTTGGTAAGTGCGGTTGTATTGACTTCACTTCTTCATCAAAAGTATCGGTAACATCCAAATCGGTTTGTCCGTAACAAATGCCTTTTTCTACCATAGGGGTAGTATGCCGTATTAAATAGATTTCCATAGTAGTAAACATCCCATATAAAATCCAATTTCACAAATTTGTTGAGTAGCACCCAAGCAATCACCCGTATATCCCCCAATCCACTTTTTAAAAATACGAACGGCAATATATCTTAAAAAAAATGCTGGGGCCAATAATAAGCATAGGCGATAAGGAATTTTTAAAATAGCAGAAGGGTTTATTAGTAAAGATTGGGGTGGAAAATAAAATAAAAGTGTAGCAAGTGGTATAGCGACTCCTAGTGTCACCACAACAATTTCGCTGTTGAGTAATTTCTGATTTGCCAAGGGTTTACTTTTACTAATATCTATATCTTGTACATAGCTCAGTTGCTGCATAACTGTTACTGCCATCATTCTGCTAAATGAATGAGCAGTAATAAAAATAAAGATCATATGTAAAGAAGTCACTTTAATTGCTAAGTCAAAGAGTATTATATATTTCAAAGACAAGGCACCTACGATACCAATAACACCATAAGTTCCTAGCCTACTATCTTTCATTATAGTAAGTATTTGCTCCTTACTCCATCCACCACCAAATGCATCAAAACAATCTGCTAATCCATCTTCATGAAAAGCGCCTGTTATAAGGAGTGTAGTAATCATCGATAAAATAATAGCCAGTGCAGTTGAAAAAAAAAGTTGTGCTAAGAAGAAAACGATAGCTGCTGCTGCACCTACGCATATGCCGACCCACGAAAAATACCTGGCCGAGCCTTGCAAATGCGTATTGGAATGTGGTAAATTTTTTGGAACAGGTATTCTGGTTAAAAACATAATGGCCGTTAAAAATAAATGGACATTATATTTTATAACTTTTATCATATACTGGTTACTGCTGCTTCCTCAAAGGAAGCCATTTTATTTAAAAAGGCAATTGCCGAACGAATTAAAGGAATAGCTAATGCTGCACCTGTTCCTTCTCCAAGCCGCATACCCAAATTGAGTATGGGTTCTACATTCAAATATTGAAGCATTTGCTTATGACCTTTTTCCCCACTGGTATGGGCAAAAATACAATTACTTAGTATTGTATTATTAATTTGATAGGCTGCTAATAAAGCTGCGGTAGCAATAAAACCATCAACTACAATAACCATATTTTTTTCTGCTGCAGCCAAGTACGCACCAGTAATCATCGCTATTTCAAATCCACCAATACAACTTAATAAACCAATCGGATTATTACTGTAATTGTTAAGGTTATGCTTAACATAAACTTGCTCAAGTGTTTTAATTTTTATATCTAATTGCAGATCTGTAACACCGGTACCTCTACCTGTGGCTTCAGCTATGCTGATACCTGTAATGGCACTTAATATTAAAGCGGCAGCAGAAGTATTGCCAATTCCCATTTCCCCGAAACCGATAGTATTTGAGCCAGCTCTATGAATGTCTGTTACAATTCTTTTACCCGCCTCAATACAGCTATTCACTTTTTCTAGAGGCATAGCAGTGGTATCTAAATAATTCCTGGTACCAAAACCTTGCTTAGCATCCTTAAATAATGGGTGTGTTTGCAGTGAAGATAGATCAGCATTCACCCCCGCGTCTACAACTAATAAATTGATTTCATGTAAGTCTGTAAAAACATTGATAGCAGCACCTCCATTCGTAAAATTCTGTACCATTTGCGCAGTAACGGCTTGTGGATAAGGATTAACTAATCCACTAAGGGCAATGCCATGATCAGCAGCGAATACAACGATATACGGTAGTTGAATAGATGGCGTATACGATTGTTGTATTGTTCCGATTTGTAAGGCAATTTTTTCTAACAAACCCAGCGCGCCTATAGGCTTGGTTTTCGTATCAATTATTTGTTGTAGCCGCGTAGGGGAAAACTGTATCATATTACCAATTAAAGGTGAGTCCTGTATTAAAAATAAACGGAATGCTGTTAAAACCGCGAATATCAAAAAATTGCTTTCCGGTTATATTTTGCGCATCGGCAAAAATGCGGAAGTATTTATTTACGGAATACCCCACATACCCATTGAGTAAAAAGTACTCCGGAAGTAGGATGTCGGCCTTTTTATAACCGCCAACATCAAACCGGCTGCTTACATATTTGGCAGTAATGGATCCCGAAAATTTGTTATGCGTATAATCAAGTCCTATGTTCATGTTTATACCGGGGCGTCTTAATCCATGCGTATAGGCGGTATCTTTGAAACTCACCCTGCTTTGTGTGGAATCCGTTAAACTTAAAAAGGTAAAATTAGTTCTGAGCGATAAGGTATTGCTCAATTTTAAAGTGGCTTCATATTCAACACCAACAGTAGTTTGTTTCACAAAGTTGAAATATCGAAAACGCACATAGTCGTAATCAATGCCATCGCGGATGGTACGGTGAAAAACAACCACTCTATTTGAAAAATTTCCTGTTTTATAGGCTATGCCGGCTTCGATTGTGGTACTCTTTTCAGGAGCTAACGTAGTACTTCCGCTAAATTGATCATAGAGCTGAAAAAGCGAAGGGGTTTTAAAAGCCGTGGCTACGTTACCAAAAACTCTAGTGTTTGTATTTACTTGATAAGAAGGATTAAAGGTAAAAGTATAATTGGTGCCATATTGTGAATGTTGGTTATATCGTATACCTATATCGGTAGCAAAGCCCTCTTTTGTATCTAAGAGTAAAGAACTATACACAGATGTTTGAGAAACACTGGTATCTCTAAATCCGCTACTATAGGGGCCGAAGCTACTTACAGACCGAAATTGATTATTCATACTGGCATAACGATATTCAACACCTTGTAATAAACTAAGCGTTTTGCTTAATTTGATATTGGCATATAACTCGGCAAACTGTGTTTTTGAAAAATAAATATTTCGCTGAAAATAGCTGAATACCGCTTTATCGGTACTATCTCTTTCAAAGGCCCTGTTGGTTTGGCTAAATTGATAATTACCTGTTATACTGTAAGATGATTTTTTGAAGATAAAACCGGCACCTGTATTCAACATATTATTATTTACGGAATAATATTTATCATCTGTAAATGCACCTGCATCAATAGATGCGCGATATTGATTGTACATAACGAAGCTTTTTACCAATAATTGATCGGTTGCTTGATATTGTAAGCTCGCGTTGCTGCTACTTCCTTTATAGCCATCTTTATCAAAATCTTTAATTCCTGAACTATCATAGGCTGTACTAAAACCGCCTGTTTTTAAATAGGCATATCGGGCAGTATAACTTAGTCTGTCTTTTTTCCCATAGACTTGAATATTATTTTTGAAAGTAGCTAAGTTACCTGCAGTTGAAGTCAGTTTTACATTGAAAGGTTTGGTAATATTTTGTTTGGTTGTAATAATATTTATTACTCCGGCAACAGCATCACTACCATAAATGGTACTTTGTGCCCCTCTGCATACCTCAATTCTTTCTACATCGTTTATACTAAAAAGATTAAGGTCGAATTCATTATTGATTTGGGAGGGATCATTTACCGGAATACCATCCAATAAAATCAATGTTCTTCCAGAAGCCGCCCCCCGCATAAATACCGATTGATTGGTTCCTGCATTATTGAAAGCACCGGCAATCGTGATGCCTGCCGTTTCATTGAGTACTTGGGCAATAGTTTTGCCGGGTTGTCTTTCTAATTGTTCTTTGCTGATGACTGTAATTACTTTTCCTGTACTACTTTGTTTCTGCAGTTGTTTGTTTGCGGTTACAGTAACTTCATCGAGTACCTGCGTACTACTGTCTTTTTGTGCTTGCACATAACTATTGGCAAGCAATGTTAATAAGAGCGTTAGTTTTTTGCTCATTGTTTTTGTTTTAAAGATTAACAATGAGCTTTCGGAAAATAAATGGTAATATAAATTGCTGTGGCCTGCAGCTATTTACATTGCATGCTTTTCACCCGAAAGCCTTGAAATGATTGTTTGTATGCGGCAGGTCTTCTGGCTCCCCGCACTTTAAGTTTCCTTCCCATTTGCCTGAGCAAACAGTGGATGCAGTTACTTAAAGCTGTTTATTACAGCGGGTTTACAGCTACGGGGATAGCGTCGGAATGTAACCGAACTTCCCTTTTAACCCCGCCTTTGGCGGAGACCGTACACATTGCAAATATACACGCAACAATGTTGGGATTTCTTTTTATTATACACATCTATTAACATGTCACCCCTACGGGGTTTATCGGATGTTAAATAATTCTCTCAATCTATTAACATGTCACCCCTACGGGGTTTATCGGATGTTAAATAATTCTCTCAATCTATTAACATGTCACCCCTTCGGGGTTTTATCGGTGATTGTCTGCGGTCTACCGTCTCCAGTCTTTTTCCTATATTCATCCCATGAAAGGCAACCAAAAATTAAACCTCTTTAGTTTCACGATGATTGTTGTGGGATTGGTAATAGGTATGGGTATTTTCAGATCTGCAGCTACCAGTGCAAAAAATGCCATTGAACCTTCTGTATATTTTACTGCTTGGATTTTAGGTGGTTTCATAGCACTTTGTGGGGCGCTTACATACGCGGAGATTGGTAGCCGTTACCCGGTTACAGGAGGCTATTATAAAATCTTTTCTTATGCTTATCACCCTAGTATTGCCTTCGCCATTAATTGTATTATTCTTATAAGTAATGCAGCTAGCTTAAGCGGAGTAGCACTCATTGGGAGTGGTTATGTTACAAAACTTTTTCCGGCCATTGCTTGGACGGATATTGATAAAGCACTTATCAGTTGCATAGCGATTATTATTTTTTATGGGATTAATCTAAAAGGACTGCGTATAAGTTCTAAAGCCCAGAATATTTTAATGATTGTAAAAATCGGGATGATACTGGTACTAATCGTGGCTTTATTTTTTCCTCATAATTCATCTACTGCTGAAGCAGCCACAACTGCAGTTACCGTTCCTAACATGGGTTGGCTACAGAGTTTAGGCATAAGTTTAATTGCCGTATCGTTTACTTATGGGGGGTATCAACAAACAATCAATTTTGGAAATGAAGTGGATCAACCCGCAAAAAACATTCCAAGAGGTATTTTTTTTGGAATAGGTATTATCATCACGCTGTACTTATTAGTAAACTTCAGTTACTATGCTATTATCGGATTTGATCAAATGAAGGGCGAAAGAGAGATAGCATACGTAGTAATTGATAAAGTATTTGGGTCACAAGGCGCGGCTATTTTTTCTTTCTTTTTATTTTTTGGAGTGTTGGCATATGTAAATGCCTTATTAATGAGTAACCCAAGGGTTATGTATGCTATGAGTGATGAGGGGACCCTGCCAAAAATTTTTGGGAAGCAAAATGAGCAAAATGGGGTATTAACAGTTTCATTAACTGTATTTGCAGCACTTTGTATTGTGATTTTGTTTTTTGCCCAAACATTTGAGAAGATTTTGAATTTTACTATTTTTCTCGATTGTTTTGGCATGGTGGCTTCTAGTGCTACCATATTTTTATTGCGTAAACGCACCCGTGATCTGGATAACAAGGGTATTTATAAAATGAAGCTCTATCCGCTATTTCCTGTACTTTTTATCCTAACTTATCTTTTTGTGGGCATTAGTATCGCTATCCAAACCCCTGAAACGGCTTTAACAGGTGTAATTGTGCTGGCCGCTTTCATAGGATTATACTTTATTACAAAATCAATTCGGAAAAATAAGGTATAACCTTTCATAATTGTAAAAATCCTGTTGCGCATCCTTACTTTCCGTCTGTCTAAATTTTAAACAAAACCTCCGATTTCTGCTATTTTTGTACAATGAAGCGAATTTTATTACCCTTTTTGGCTTTTATGGTATCAGTGTCAGGAATACACGCGCAAGATGCAGGAGATAAATGGAGTTTACAGCGTTGTATTGAGTATGCTGCGAAAAATAATATATCTGTTAAGCAGGCAGATGTTCAGGCACGGTTAGCCAAAATTGAAGTTGAAAGAGCCAAATTAGCTCAATATCCCAATGTTGGCTTTAATACTAATGTGGGTACCCAATATGGTAGATCTATCGACCCGACTACGAACCAATTCACTTCTTCCCAGCTTTTATTTCAAAATTTGAATCTGAATACTGGAGTGAATGTTTTTAGCTGGGGGGCATTGCAGGCCGATAAGAAAATTGCAGCTTTTAACGCCAATGCAGCTTTAACAGATGTGGAACGAATCATTAATGATGTTTCCATTAATGTGGCTACTTTTTACTTGCAGGTAGTAGCAACTAAAAAACAAATTGAAATTGCAGAAGTACAAATTTCACAAACCAAAACACAATTAGCGTTTACTCGAAAGCGAGTAGATGCGGGTGCTTTACCAGAATTGAATGCGGCAGAGATTGAGGCTCAATTAGCGCGTGATACCACTACATTAGTAAATGCACAGGCGAGTTATGCGCAAGCGTTAATACAGTTAAAGGCAGCTATCAATTTAGATATGGCTACCCCTTTTGAAATAGATATACCGGAGGTTGATAAAATTCCGCTTGAATCTTTGGCAGATTTGGATCCTGCTATCTTATACCAGCTTGCGTTAAGCAGCCAGCCGGCACAAAAAGCAGCCATATTACGCGTAAAATCAGCCGAAGAATCGGTGAAAAGAGCTAAAGCGGCCTTCTATCCGAGCTTATCCGCATTTGGAGGTTTGGGATCTAATTTTGCAAATCCCAGTTCTTCTGTAACCGGTGCCACGGTAGTAGGTTCTAAACCCACTGGTAGCTTTGTTACTGTTGGAGGCACCAATTATCTAGTATTTCAACCGGATGTTCAGTTAACCACGTCTAAAAAATCTTTTTTTGAGCAATGGAAAGGATGGGGGCCCCAGCTCGATCAGAACTTTCGACAAAATATTGGTCTACAACTGCAAGTGCCGATTTTTAGTAATGGTACGGCACGCTTAGGATATGAAAGATCAAAGCTCAATCAGAAAAATGCTGAAATTACCAAACAACAGATAGATATTAACCTGCAGCAGAATATCTACCAATCATATACGAATGCTAAAGCAGCCTTATTGCGCTTCAATGCAAGTAATAAAAGTGTAGAAGCATCACAAAAAGCATATGATTTTGCGGCTAAGAGATATGAAGCGGGGTTATCCAATACCTTAGATCTCATTACAAATCAAAACAATTTATTGAGAACAAAGCTCGATCGATTAAATAACCAGTTCGATTATATTTTTAGAATTAAACTACTAGAATTTTATAAAGGACAGGGAATTAAATTATAAAGCAATCTGCGTAAAAAAGATAAAACAACTGTATGAGTAAAAAATTGATATGGATCGGCGGAATACTAGTGGTATTGATCATTGTATTAGTGGGGCTAAAAAAATCCGGTGTAATTGGTAAGGAAGAAGGAATAGAAGTTTCTATTGAGAAAGTTCAGCGCAGAACTATAACCGAAACGGTTAATGCTAGTGGTAAAGTATATCCGGAAGTAGAAGTTAAGATTAGCCCGGATGTTAGTGGTGAGATCGTTGAATTAATGGTTGCAGAAGGGGATAGTGTTCGTCGCGGACAAGTACTGGCTCGTATTTATGCCGATATCTTAAGCTCTCAAAGAGATCAGGTGGCCGCTGGTGTTAATCAACAAAAAGCGCAAGTATCTAATTCAACAGCACAATTAGGAGCTCTAAAAGCTACACTGGATCAAACAGAAACACAATATAACAGGCAAAAAAGATTATTTGACGAAAAAGTAATTAGTCGATTAGAATTTGAACAGGCTGAGCAAGCCTACCGTGCCGCAAAAGCAAATTATATCGCTGCAACTGAAGGTATAAAAAGTGCACAAGCCGGCGTAGCTAGTGTTCAAGCCCAACTAAACAGAGCGAATAAAGATATTAGTAGAACAGTGATTGTTTCTCCAATGGATGGCGTGATTAGTTTAATGGCTATCAAAAAAGGGGAGCGTGTTGCGGGTAATAGCTTTAACGTTGGTACTGAAATGATGCGTGTGGCCGATATGCGCAGCATTGAAGTACGGGTAGATGTGGGGGAGAATGATATTCCTAAAGTGAAATTGGGAGATACGGCTATTGTAGAAGTAGATGCCTATAGTAATCGTAAATTCAAGGGATTAGTTTATAAAATTGCGAACCCAACTAGCAGCTCTGCGTTAACAGGAGGATCATCAACTACAGAAGTAACAAATTATAAAGTACATATTCGTTTATTACCAGATAGCTATAGTGATCTCGTGATAAAAGGTAAAAGTTTCCCCTTTCGTCCGGGTATGACTGCAAGTGCAGATATTCAAACGAAGAGCCATAATAATGTACTTTCCGTTCCTTTAAACGCGGTTACTACCAGAGACCCTAAAGACAGCAGCAATACTTCTAAAAACGATAAGAAAGAGAAAAAAGATGAAAATGTAAAAAGTGATGCACCCAAATCGGTAACAGCAGGAGATAATTTACAAGAAGTTGTTTTCGTCTTACAAAAAGATAATAAAGTAAAGCAGGTAAAAGTAAAAACTGCTATCCAGGATTTGAACAATATTGAAATTGTAGAAGGTTTAAAAGAGGGAGATGAAGTTGTTACCGGCCCGTATAGCACTGTGAGTAAAACATTGAAAGAGGGCACATTGGTAAAGAAAACAGCCAAGGATAAATTATTTGAAGAGAAGAAGAAGGATTAGGAGAAAGGGGATAGGGAATAGGGTATAGGCTTCTTCTTTAACCTATTCTCTATTGCCTATAACCTTATTATCTATAACCTATATTTGCCGCATAATCTAGCGATATGCAATTTGGGATCATAGGAAGCGGAAGTTGGGCTACCGCATTAGCCAAAATTTTAACCGATAATGGCAATTCGATTTATTGGTGGGTAAGGAATCCGGATACTATCCAATACCTCCAAAAAAGAAGACATAACCCACATTATCTTAGCGGTGCTTATTTCAACCCCAATCAATTACACCTGCATAAGGAATTATCCGATGTTATAGATGCAGCAGATGTTTTGGTAATAGCAGTTCCCTCTGCTTATGTAGCGGAAACAATAACATCTGTTGCTATCCATAAATGGAGTGGGAAAAAAATTATGTCGGCAGTTAAAGGAGTACTCCCCGGATCTAATCAACTGCTTAACGATTATTTACAAGAGACTATCGGATTAGATTTGGAAAACTATTTCACTATTTTAGGCCCTTGCCACGCCGAAGAAGTTGCTGCTGAAAAACTCTCCTATCTTACTTTTTCGGGTATCGATGAACAGGCAACTAGTTTCTTAGCAGGAAGTTTCAAAACGGAATATATCAATACGATTATCAATTCAGATATTATCGGTGTACAATATGCGGCTGTACTAAAAAATATATATGCCCTAGGGGCAGGGATTGCTCATGGACTTGAATACGGAGATAATTTTCAAAGTGTTTATATAGCTGCGGCGGCGGATGAAATGGTAAGTTTTTTAAAAAAAATAAATGACTCAAAACAATCTGCCCCATGTTCCGGTCTTAACTATGCAGCCTCCGTGTATTTAGGTGATTTACTGGTTACATGCTATTCTCTATATAGTAGAAATAGAACTTTTGGAAATATGCTAGGTAAGGGATATTCCGTGAAAGCTGCTCAATTAGAATTAAATATGGTTGCAGAAGGCTATAATGCCAGTAAATGTGTTTTTTTAATGAATCAACAAATAGGAGCTCATATGCCCATTGCAGCAACTATTTATCAAATTCTATGGGAACAACTGTTACCTGCGGATGGTTTTGCTTTTATTGAAAAGAATTTGCAATAAAATGTTTTGATTAAAGCATGGACAGTGGGTTCGAGCAATATTTATAAGAATAAATCTGCAGCAATTCCATCTGCCAAAAACTTTCCCGCTTGAGTGAGTGTGAGTATATTATGTTCTTTTTGTAAAAGACCGTTGTGAATAGCTTTATTGGCACTTCTTAAAATCATGGAAATGGCAGCTTCCCCTAACAGATCTTGTATATGGGTTAAATCTAAACCTTCTATGGTTCTGATTGAAGTCATAATATATTCATTGGCTCGTTGCGTATCAGTAAGCTTTTCTTCCTCATATATATTTTGATTATTTTTTAGTGCTTGGATGTACAAAGCGTTATTACTAATATTCCACCCCCGATTTTTGCCATCGAAAGAATGAGCAGAAGGGCCAACCCCTAAGTAAGGTAATCCCTTCCAGTAGTTGGCATTATGATTACTTCTATAACCCTCTTTGGCCAAATTGGAAATTTCGTAATGCGAGTAGTTATGATTGTTTGCCCAAGCGCATAATATAGCAAAATGTTTCGCTTGTTTATCCGGATCAACATCTGCTATTTTTTGTTGCTGAATTTGTTTTGCTAAAGCCGTTCTTGGTTCCACCGTTAGTGCATAAGCAGATAAATGCTTGATATTATGCTGAACTACAAATGCCAAATTCTCTTCCCACGCACTATCTGTTAAAGCTGGACTACCATATATTAAATCAATGGAATAGTTTGTAAAACCTACTTCATTTACCCAGTTGATACTTTGAAAAGATTGATCAGCAGTATGCGCTCTGTTCATCCATGCCAAATCTGCCTCCTGAAAAGATTGGATACCTATGCTTAACCGGTTAATACCGGTATCCATCCATTCTATTAATCTTTCTTTTGTGATATCATCCGGGTTAGCTTCAAAACTGATCTCTACATTTTTTTCAACTAAAAAATGATTATTTACAGTGTCTAATATGCTATGTAAAATAGATTTGGGTAGCAAAGAGGGGGTACCGCCTCCAAAATAAATGGTGCTTACAGGGGTATTGGCTAAAAAATTCTTTCTTTGATATAGCTCCTTACAAATCGCTAATCCCATATCCTCCATAGCGCCTAAACCTGTTGAGAAATGGAAATCGCAATAATGACATGCTTTTCTACAAAAAGGAATATGAATATATATGCCGGCCAATTTAATATTTTTGTGGTATGCAATTTTTAAAGACGCTTGTAAAGCTGCTTTTTCTGGTTTTGATGAGTACCTCTTTATTGGCTCAAACCGACTCGGTAGCCAATACCGATTCAACACCCAAACCCATACAAAAGATTGATTCCCTAACAGCCCGCAAGATAGTAGATAGCCTTCAATTACTAAGTGCAGATAGTATTCGAGAGGATTCTATTGCCAAAGTAGCGCTGCAATTAGCCCGGCCAACAAAAGACACTTCGGGCTATGGTAAATATATGTATCATCCTTATTTGCCTTTATTTGCTACGCCTACATACCAAATAATAAGTTATTATAAGGGTATCATCAAAGATGAACTTTTTTATATCGTTCTGTTGTTGGTTTTCCTATTGGCCTTTATCAAAGTCTTATTTCCTAAGTATTTCAGGAACCTATTCTTGCTTTTTTTCCAAACCTCTCTCCGACAAAAACAAACCCGGGAACAGCTGCTCCAAAACGGGCTGGCCTCCTTACTCATTAATTTATTTTTTGTAATGAGTGCAGCTCTTTTCCTGAGTTTACTCACGCAATATTATGGATGGTCGGCCTTGGTTTTTGAAAAGTTATTTGGTTATATTGCCACGCTGATCCTAGCTATATATATCGGTAAACACCTGTTCATATCTTTTGCAGGCTGGGTATTCAATAATAAAGAAGCCGCTTCCGGCTATATATTCCTGGTAGCAATAGTGAACAGAATAATGGGTGTATTGCTATTGCCTATTATTATATTGTTCGCTTTTGCAAAACCCGCTGTGACTCCTGTTGTGGTTACCGCAGGGATTGTTATTATATGCCTTTTGTTTGTGTATCGATATCTGGTATCTTTTGGGGCATTAAGAAATGATTTAAAGCTAAATATCTTTCATTTTTTCCTGTACTTTTGCGCAGTTGAAATAACACCTATTGTGTTGCTTTATAAGTTATTGGTAAATTATATCGGCTAACGTACATTTGCATAATATACTGATACCAGCATGAGTATGAACGGGGCTAAGCAATCGACAAACACCAAAACGAAAAAGCGAATACTGATTTCCCAACCAAGGCCGGAAAGTGAAAAATCACCTTATTTCGATTTAGAAAGAAAATATTCGGTGGAACTGGTTTTTCACCCTTTTATTATACTAGAGGGAATTCCGGCACGGGAGTTTAGAAAACAAAAGATTGATATCAGCTATTATTCTGCTGTTATTTTCACTAGTCGGAATGCTATAGACCATTTCTTTAGAATGAGTGAAGAAATGAAAATCAGTATCGGGCAAGACACGAAATATTTCTGTATCACTGAAGCAGTAGCTCTATATCTTCAAAAATTCATCTTGTACAGAAAGCGGAAAGTGTTTTATGGTGCAGATGGCACAAATAAGAGCCTTTTCGATGTAATTAATAAACACAAAGAATCTGAAAAATTTTTGTACGTGTGCAGTGAAAACCAGCAAGACAATGAAATAGTAAGCTGGTTAAAAAATAATAAATGTGAATTTACTCTTGGCTTCATGTATCGTACAATCAGTAATGATATTAAGCCGGTATTTGAAAATAAATCGTACGAAGTTATTTGTTTCTTTACCCCAAGTGGCGTGAGAAGCCTATTAGATAACTATCCCGGATTTAAGCAAAATGGAACCGTAATGGGAGCTTTTGGCAACAATACATCAAAAGCAGTGGAAGAAGCCGGGTTTACATTAGACATTAAAGTGCCTAGTCCAAAACAGCCTAGTATGGTTGCCGCGCTTGATCAGTTTTTAGCGAATTCGTTGAAACCGGTAAAAAAATAATATCAATAAGTTAGCTCAAGAAACGAGCCCCTATTTGTTGCAGCATGCACACAACCCGGTTCAGTGGTATCCATGGGGGGAAGAAGCTTTGCAATTAGCCCAAAAAACGGGTAAGCCCATTTTAGTAAGTATAGGCTACGCCGCTTGTCATTGGTGCCATGTTATGGAGCGGGAAAGCTTTGAGGATCAAGCTACCGCCGAATTAATGAATGAATATTTTATCAATATCAAGATCGATAGAGAAGAACGCCCTGATTTAGATCATATTTATATGGATGCTGTTCAGGCTATTACAGGTAGTGGTGGATGGCCTTTGAATGTTTTTCTCACTCCAGACCTAGCCCCTTTTTATGGGGGCACTTATTTCCCCCCCATTAGGGCCCATAACAGGCCTTCTTGGAGAGAAGTTTTGATAGGTATACATAAGGCATATAGTGAAAAAAAAGAGGATATTTTATTGCAGGCATCACAGCTGACTGCCCACTTGCAGCAATCCAATTCATTTGGCAATAGCGTGCCCGCAACTCAGTTAACGCAAGATTTTTTTTCTGAATCTACCTTACATGCGATTCAGGAAAAACTTTTAGAACAAGCAGATACTGTTTTGGGCGGTTTTGGTAATGCACCTAAATTCCCACAAACTTTTTCTATTCGGTATTTATTACGTCATTATCATACCTATAATGATGAGGCGTCACTCGCACAAGCATTATTGAGTTTAGATAAAATGATGTTAGGCGGTATTTATGATCATGTGGGTGGAGGCTTCGCCCGCTATAGTGTAGATGCGGCATGGCAGGTACCGCATTTTGAAAAAATGTTATACGATAACGCATTACTGGTGTTGGTTTTAGCAGAAGCGTATCAAATTACTAAAGAGACCAGATATAGAGACTACATTATTCATACCCTTGATTTTGTTTCCCGCGAATTGATGCATGAACATCATGGATTTTACAGTGCCATTGATGCCGATAGTGAAGGCGTGGAGGGCAAATTTTATACCTATACTAAAAAAGAACTCGATACCATTTTAGAAAAAGATAGCGATGCCTTCTGTACATTATATAAAGTGGAGACCGCCGGTAATTGGCCCGAAGGTAAGGAAGCGGCTGACCCTACCAATATCTTATGGCTTGATCATTTCTTAAACGAGGAAGAAAAAGAACTGAATAACAGATGCCTGTTTAAACTCATGGCTTATAGAAACCAGCGGGTTCGACCCTTAACAGATGATAAATCACTATTGGGCTGGAATGCGCTTATGAATCAGGCATTTAGTTCAGGTTATAGTATCACAGGGGATAACAGATATTTAAAAATAGCCATTGATAATTATATTTTTTTAGAAAGCCAGTTTATGGGAGAATCTGGTTATTGGCATCATACCTGGAAAAATGGAGTAGCTACCATCCCAGCCTTTTTAGATGATTTGGCCTATCTCATTCAAGCCAGTATACAACTGCAAATGGTTACCGGCGATTTAATGTATTTGATTCGTGCGAAATCGATTACAGAACATGTAATAGCTAATTTCGAAGAATCTTCTTCCGGTTTTTTCTTTTATACGCCTGCTCATCAAACAGACCTATTACTGCGTAAAAAAGAAGTATATGATGGGGCAACTCCGAGTGGTAATGCTATTATGGCAACCAATTTGTTTTATTTGGCACAAATTTTCGATTTTCCGGAATGGTCTGAAAGAGCCAAACATATGTTAGCTTCTATGGCGAATGCCGCTCAGAAATATCCTTCGTCTTTTGGATGTTGGGCGGGATTGTTACAAACTTGGCTTGCCGGACTAACTGAAATTACCATTACAGGGCAGCAGGCTTCTAGCCACTTGTATCCTATATTAGCATCCTATATACCTCATAAATTAGTAATATGTGCTACGCTGGAAGATTCTCGCTTCCCAATTTTGAAGGGCAAGGAATACGCCACAGATAAGGTGCATTTCTATTTATGCAGGGAAAAGGTTTGCAAACCCGCTTTTTTTACTGTTAACGCTCTTTTAGCAAATGTGTAACAACTTTATTTCTAACTTGCAACATACAGTGAACCTTGGTTTCGTATTTATTAAATAATAATTTGACCGTATTGAGCGTTACTTCTACTTGCTATTATTAAGATATTGGAAACAAAGAAATTAAAAAGACTTTACAGTCAATTGAAAACATATATTTGTCACTGTCAAAATCGCTATCGGTCATGAGAATCCAGCTTTCTTTAGTTGCTACAGTAATCGTAGCCACCGGCATGGTTTCCTGCTTTAAAAAAGGTGGGAAAACGAAGGGTATACCCGATGATGGTCAGCTGCACGGCGTAGCTCCTACGGCTCGCCAAAGTATGAATAATCCCAGGAACATGGTTTATGTACAGCCGGGTACTTTTCATATGGGCCCAAGCGATGAAGATATCAGCTATAATTATACTACCCGCAACCGCCAAGTATCCATTCCCGGTTTTTGGATGGATGCAACGGAAATTACCAATAATGAATATCGTCAATTTGTAAGTTGGGTTAGGGATTCATTGGCATTCAAAATTTTATTTGGTCAGGGTATTAATAAAGCGGAAGATACCATGGCTGTTGACTGGAAAAAAGTAGCTACTATCAAGTGGGATAAGAATACCGTTGAAAAATTAAATGAGTTAAATCTGGCTCCTGATAATCGGTTATACGGTAAGCCCGAATTAGATCCGGAAAAATTAGTTTACAGGGTAGAATATTTTGATTTAGCAGAAGCTTCTAAAAGAGATAATGCAGGTCAACCAAGAAAAAATTTCATTGTTAAGCGAGATCAGAAAGTGTATCCGGATACCTTGGTTTGGATGCGCGATTTTTCATATTCTTACAATGAACCGATGACCAAACGCTATTTTGCTCACCCTGCTTTCGGAAATTATCCGGTAGTTGGGGTTAATTGGAAACAAGCTATGGCATTTTGCTCGTGGAGATCTCATATTCAGAATGCCTACTTAGAAAAGAAGAAATTAGCTGTTGATGGGGATTATCGATTGCCTAGTGAAGCAGAATGGGAGTACGCAGCAAGAGGTGGTAGAACCAATGCCATGTTTCCTTGGGGTAGTTATTATTTAAGAAATAAGAAAGGCTGTTTGCTGGCTAATTTTAAGCCGGGTAGGGGTAATTATGCAGAAGATGGCGGATTTTATACTGTTCGCGCCGATGCCTATTGGCCGAATGATTATGGTTTATTTAATATGAGCGGAAATGTGGCAGAATGGACCGGTTCTTACTATTATGAGGGAGCTTATAATTTTGTAGCAGATATGAGTCCGGATATTCGCTATGATGCTAAAGAGAGCGATAAACCTAAAGAGAAAAGAAAAGTAGTTCGTGGGGGTAGTTGGAAAGATATTGGCTATATGTTACAAGTAAGTACCCGCAGTTATGAATATCAAGATACAGCGAAATCTTATATCGGTTTCCGTTGTGTGATAGACCTAGCACCGAAAGCAAAAAAATAAATCAAATAATAATCCTTAAACATTCAAAACAAAACAGAATATGGCTGCTGCAATTCCTCCCAAAATTACGAAATGGTTCGACGTAGGTGTGTCTATCGCTGCTGCGGTAGTAATTTATGGTGCCCTTCAAAAAATTCTGCATACTGAAATTGCAGATATTATGCTAAAAATAGGTTTGGGTACAGAAGCAGCAATCTTTCTTGGCTACGGATTTTTGTACTTAAGATATCCTGCTATTGATGATCATGAAGTGCATTTAGCTGGTAAGGCGGCTGAAGCAGGTAATCCTGCTTTGAAGAGCTTGGATAAAATGTTGCAAGAGGCAGATATTACGCCAACCAACCTAGCTAAATTGAGCGAGGGCTTCAAGAAATTAGGAACTACCGTAGATAACTTGGGTGAAATTGGAGACGTTGTTAAGTCTACAGGCGAATTCTCTGCTAAATCAAAAGAAGCAACAGCTGCTATAGGTTCTGTGGCTGCGGCAGCACAAACAGCGGTTACTTCATTAAGCGGATTTACTACCGCTGCAGAAACCAGCAAGCAATTCCATGTACAAATACAGGGACTTACCAAAAATCTCTCTTCCTTAAATACTATTTACGAATTAGAATTACAGGAGAGTAATAACCATTTGAAATCATTGAATCAGTTCTACGGTAAGTTGGCTCAAGCTTCTGCTGCTATGACTAGTAGTGCCGAAGATGCAGTTAAAGCGAAAGAGCAGATTGCCGCTTTAGCCAATAACCTTGGCAAACTCAACCAAATTTATGGTAACATGATTACCGCTATGCAAGGAAGATAATCCTTTGTATACCCAAAACTAATTCGTAACAGAAAGAAAACTAGAATAGTATGGCACTACCCAAAGAGCCGCGGCAGAAGATGATTAACATGATGTACCTCGTGCTTACGGCACTACTGGCACTGAATGTATCTTCTGAAATTTTGAACGCTTTTAAAACGGTTGATAGAAGTTTGATGACGGCAAGTGGCATTGTAGAACAGAAGAATGTTGGTATTTTCAAATCTTTTGAAAAGAAATTGGCCGACGCTACTACCCGTG
This sequence comes from Sediminibacterium sp., assembly GCA_017537025.1. Lineage (GTDB taxonomy): Bacteria > Bacteroidota > Bacteroidia > Chitinophagales > Chitinophagaceae > Sediminibacterium. The sequence continues at coordinate 390,580 of JAFWCB010000005.1, read as the reverse complement.
AAAAGGCTGAATTGTGGTTTCCTAAAGCACAAAAAGCAAAACAACTCTCTGATGAAATGTATAATTACTTAGAGGGGTTAAAAAAAGAGTTGAAAAAAGAAGCGGGTTTGAAAATAGAGAATGGTGTTGAGACTTATAAGGAAGATGATTTGGATGCAGCTACGCGTTTGTTTGTTTCTAACCCACCTGAAGGTAAAGGGCGTGGCAAAGAATTGTACGCTAAACTGCAAGCATATAGAAAAGCTTTGGAAGAAATAGATCCAGGCATCACAAAAGAAGTAATTCCTAACCTGCCATTGGATCTGTCTATTCCAAAAAGTAATAACCAGGCTGCCAAAAACGATTGGGCATTTAGTTATTTTCATATGACGCCAACTGTTGCTGGTATTACTATTCTGAGCAAATTTCAAAACGACGTTAAGAATAGTGAAGCACAAATAGTTGAATACTGTCATAAAGAAATTGGAGAGGTTGAGTTAGTGTACGATCAGTTTGCCGCTATTGCCAGTGCCAATGCAACTTATGTAATGCCGGGTGAAGAGATTACGATTAATGCCGGTGTAGGTGCTTTTAATAGTGCCAGTAAGCCGTCTGTAACAGTAGATGGAGCCGGTGCAACTCCAAACCCCGATGGTTCATTTGATTATAAATTTAAACCATCTAGTACCGGTACTAAGAAAGTAACCATCTCATTTACAAAACCCGATGGAACTACGGCATCTGTAACAAAAGAAATTAAGTATACCGTAGGGGTGCCTTCCGGTTTAACCGTATCAACAGATAAAACACGGGTGTTTTACCAAGATTTAGATAATCCATTAAGTGTAACCGGTGGGGGTGGTGATGAAAAAGTAAATGTAAACGTAGAAGGGAATGGATTAACCTTCAGAAAAGTTGGTCCGGGTCAATATATCGTTACTCCAAAAGCATTAGGTACCGCAACCGTAAATGCAACTGATGGGAAGAATAATCAACGAATAATCATCCCTATCAAAAGAGTACCCGATCCTTTGGCAACGGTTGGAGGTAAAGCTGGCGGTCCTATTGGTGCGAATGTGTTCAGGGTGCAGAAGGGCGTAGCTGCTGAATTGCGCGACTTTATTTTTGAAGGGATTAAATATGAAGTTGTTTCTTTTACATTAGTATGTACCGGAAAGGGATTTGAGGATAGTGGATTAGGTGTTGCTGAAGTTAACGGCCCTTATTTCACCGCTGATGCACAAGCATTGATTCGCAGATGCCAAGCAGGTTCAACCGTTGTGATCGATGAAATAAAAGTAAAAGGCCCGGGTGGAGTTAGAAATCTTGATCAAAATATTTCCTTTACACTTCAATAGTATTGTATGAAAAAGGTATTGTTTAGTGCTGCGTTATTTGGTATTACATTCTTAAGTGCCTACCGTTGTATTGCACAATCGAAGTATAGAACCGGTAATGCGGCAAAGCCGGCAACTCAGCAAAATACTACCCCGCCCACAACAACTCCGGCTACACAGCAACAAACGGCTCCGAAAACTACCGGTAATTCACGGTATGTAAACGCTAATACAAAAGGTGGGGCTGCCAAATCGAATACCGATACAACTATTAAAAACAATAATAATACTACACCTCCTGTAACAGGAAGTTCTCGTTACCGCCCCGGGAACAATACTGCTACATTTACAGATACTAATAAAAACGTTACCGCTTCGGGTGCTACTGCTTCCGGTAATGTTACGATCAATTACGATACCACCATTCAAGGGGGGTTTGATGTTAAGCCCGAAATTTCATTACGGAATAACTATGCGGTAGATCGTTCAAGAGCAGGTAAGGATAGAAAACCTTTGGAGTATGAAGATATTAGAGAAGACGATGCCATTTTCAGCACATTTGTATGGAGAGAAATAGACGGGAGAGAGAAGATCAATCAAGCGTTTATGTATCCCGGGAAAGATGACAATGGCGATCAGCGTTTTTTCTCGATTATTTTAAGTGCTATTAAGAATGATAGTGTTGTTGCTTTTTCAAGTGAGAATGATCGCTTCACTAAGCCTTTAACTGCTTCTGAAGTGATGAATATGGTTGGGGGTAAATTAGAAACGGTAGAAGTAGTAGATCCGGTAACAGGTACTGTGGAGAAAACTGTTACGAAAAAAGCTTTATTCAGTCCCGATTCTGTATATACTTTCAGAATTAAAGAGCAAGTAATTTTTGATAAAGAATCTAGTAGGTTATTTACCAGAATCATCGGCATTGCGCCTATTGCAAAACAAGTGGTTGCCGGAAAGTCTGGGCCTCGGGTTCTATTTTGGGTGTATTATCCGGATATGAGAAAAACACTTTCTAAATTCGAAGTGTATAATCCTAAAAACTTCTCTTCTCGGATGACGTGGGAAGAATTATTTGAGGGACGTTTCTTCTCTAGTTATATAACGAAGACCTCTCTCAACAACCCATCTGATCTAACTTTAGCGGCTATGATAAAAGATCCATTATTTAGACTATTAGAGGGAGAGAACTTGAAACAGAAGATCTTCAACTTTGAGCAAGATCTTTGGGCATACTAAGTAGTTTGTAAATTTTTTTAAAAATGGGCGGTTTACCGCCCATTTTTGCTTTATTGACCTTTTTAGAGGGAAAATTTGGGCTAAAAAAAATTATGTAGAAATAATATAACCCTTATCTTTACTTCGGTTTTTCATAGGATATTGGATTTTAAAAACGGGGCTGGATTTCTATCCTGGCCCTTTTTTTATGCGTTATTTTGAGCGAATGCAGTTATTAAGATTTTCGCACGCTTTAAACCAATCACCTCAGCTAATTTGTTTTCCGGCTGTTCTTTTATTCTTTTTACAGATTTAAATACTTTGAGCAGTTCAGTAATTGTTTGGCTGCCAATACCCGGTATTTGTTCTAACTCGTTTTTTAGGGCGCCTTTTGAACGTTTATCCCTATGGAAACTAATACCATATCGGTGCACTTCATCCCTAATTCGCCTAATAAGTTTCAAAGCGTCGCTATCCCAGGGTAGTTTAATCGACTCCTGATCACCATCAAAAAATAATTCTTCCTCATTTTTTGCTAACCCTACCAAAGTGGTTCTCCCATTTAATCCTAATTCCGTAATGCTCTCCATGGCAGCACTCAATTGACCCTTTCCGCCGTCTATAATAACGAGTTGAGGGAAATCAGCACCTTCCTCTTTTAACCGCTTATAGCGTCTAAAAACCACTTCTTTCATAGTGGCAAAATCATTAATGCCGGATACTGTTTTTACATTGAATTTGCGATAATCGTTTTTAGAAGGAATACCATTTTTAAAACAAACCATCGCAGATACCGGGAATGCACCCTGAAAATTTGAATTATCAAAGCACTCGATATGTGTTGGTACTTCCGATAACTGCAACCATTCTTGCAGTGAATACAATACTTTCTTCTGCTCCATATCAGATTTGCCTTCCAAATGCAATATCTTTTTCTTCTTCAACTCCAGTTTAAAATAAGCCACATTTTTTTGAGAGAGATCCAATAACTTTTTCTTATCACCTGCTTTTGGTATCGTTACAATAATGGCTGTATCTGCAACATGAATGGGAAAGGGAACAATTATTTCTGTAGCGATGCTATTAAATGTTTTTCTTAAATCTGCTACAACTAGTTCCAATACTTCTTCATCTGTTTCTTCGAGTTTTGTTTTTACTGGAATAGTATGTGTTTGTACAATTGTACCGTTTTGTACCATTAAATAATTGACATAAGCTAAATCGTCTTCTTTCAAAATAGTAAACACATCTAAATTAGAGAGATGCTTACTCACTACAACTGAGCTTGCTTGATACTGTTCTAGATGCACTAATTTTTTCTTAATGGCTTCTGCTTTCTCAAATTCAAGGCTCTCGGCCAATTGCTGCATATCTTTTTTATACCGTTGTATAACAGGTTGTAAATTCCCTTTGAGCATATCTCTAACCTGCTGTAAGCCCTCTTTGTAATCTGCTTCAGACTGTAATCCTTCACATGGTCCCTTGCAATTACCTAAATGATATTCCAAGCAAACCTTAAATTTTCCTTTTTGAATATTCTGCTCGGTAAGAGCCAGTTTACAAGTTCGCAGTGGAATGTATTGTCTAATGAAACTAATGAGCTCTCTTACTTTACCTGCTGAGGTGAAGGGGCCTAAATATTCTGAACCGTCATTTATTTTTTTGCGAGTGAGAAAAATGCGCGGGTATTCTTCCTTTTTTATGATGATATAGGGATAACTTTTATCATCTTTCAAATCAATATTAAAGCGGGGCTGATACTCTTTTATTAATGAATTCTCCAATAAAAAAGCATCTTGCTCAGAATCAACAATCGTAAATTCAATCCTATGAATCCGTTGAACAAGCTCATGTGTTTTGTACCCAGTAAAGGTTTTGGAAAAATAGGAGCTAATACGTTTTCTTAAATTTTTGGCTTTCCCTACATATAATAAGTCGTTAGATTTATCAAAATATTTATATATACCCGGCTCTGTGGGAATAGTATGGGCCATTTGGTGAAAAGCTGCTTGTGTCATTATTTATCGGATACTTTAGCCCATTCAATAATTTTAGTTTCTCTGATTGGTTTGTTCTTTTGTATAGAATACTCCGTTGCAATTTCCATTTTTTTGTCTGCCCAAAAGCTATATTGTTTGATAAAGCCAGTATCGCCGTGTTGATCAAAACTGCGAATAAATAATTGCTTTGCAGTATTTGTTTGGGATCGAAGTAAGATATCCATTCGCTGAATGGATAATGATGGATTTATAGATTGATAAGTAAGGGTATAGCTATCTGTTCCTAAATCCTGGAATATTGTTTCGGTATAGTCTTTTTCTTGTTGTTCAAAATCGGCAGCTAGCTTTTGAAAAACACCTAATTCTGAAGCGAATTCTTCTTTAGAAATCTGTTCTTGTTTTATAAGGGTATTTTGCTTGATGGTTCTGGTAATTCGGAAATCTCTTACATCAACATATCTTTTTTGTTCTTCTATAAATGAAACAAGCGGGTAAAAGCTCGAGGTATCTTTCTGTATACTTACTAAATTGACAGCTGTTTTTTTTTGTTTACAGCTATAAAAAAATAACAAAGTGAGTAATAGAATAAAGTAAGAGAAGTATTTCATTCACAAATTTACCAAAATCTATTATTTCCATAATCTGGTTATGCCTAAACGAATACCATAATCAAGTCTAAACTCTTTGATGGGATACTGATTGGTATAGGAGGGTAAATGCTGGTAACGCACTTGTGGACCGATTTGCCAAAGATTTGAACCGGTTTTAAAAGTAAGGTTTATGCCAATACTAGTATTAACATTCCACCTTCTGGCAAAAGCGCTTCCGTCGGTATAATTTTTAAAATCTGTACTAAGCAGCATAGCGTTATTGCTAAGAATATAGGTAGGTTGAATAGATGCTTCGGCATTAAGCCCTAATTTTTGTTCACCCAAAACTTGCCATTGAATGCCAATAGGAAGGGCTAACTCGAAAGTTTTATTAGCGATTTGCTCAGATTTATATCCGCCATTATTATTATAATTTGATAAGAGATTGATGTTTTCTACACCTCTTCCGTTTATAAGGCTAATGGTAGCTATGTCACTATTTCGAGTTCTAAAGGTTTCAATTTCATACTGACGTATATTCATTTGAAGCCCCGTTTTTAACTGCAATCGATTATTGATTTTATAAAGTGCTGCAACACCCAATTCTAAACCTAATGCCGGACGATGCCGTACAATATCATTTACTCCCGCGCGATAATCTAAACCTAGCGGTCCATTTTGTCCTGATGAGGGAGCTAAACTCGTAGGTTGAACGATCTCTTTTACTGCGGCATCCGATAACACCCGATAGCTTTGAGAAGGAGTTATATAAAATTGAAAGCCTAGTTTGGATATATTCTTCCAAGAGAACAATTGTTTTGGTACAAATCTCGATTTATCTATTTCTTCAATGGCTACAATCGGACTAGTTTGGTTTACTGTTTTAGTAGCTTCTTTACTCAACCCTGTAAAAGCAGGGGCTTCTTTCGGCTCTTCGGGGGTAACCAATGATTCCTTAATATGTAAATTCGATAATGGTGCTGAGAAAACGGTGATAGCTTGCGTTGCAGGTAAATGAATATTTTCCTGTGGTATAATAATGGTAGCTTCCGAAGCGGGGCTATTTTGAGGGAGGTCTTCGGAATAAAAGGCTGACTCTTCAATTTGAGAAATAGTTGCTGCCGTAATTTTATGGGGTTCAACACTAGTTAAATAATTCTTAGCTATTTTATTTTCACTGGCAGAGATATTGGCAGCCATTTCTTTTGCCGCCTCTACAGCGGCATTTTCTTTAGCTAATCTAAACTCTTTGGTACCTGTCATTAAAATGGTAGAAAAAGTTAGGCTAGTAATAATTAGTAGTGCAATTACAGTAAGTGCCGGCCATGTGCGATTACCATGCAGCTCAGTGCGGATGTTTTTCCAAACATCATCTGCCGGGTACATACGGTGTGTATTTACCTCTTCTTGCAGAAACTGCTTAAATGAGTCGTCTTGGTAATCTTTGTAATCCATATATATACCTGCTACTTCTTTAATAAAGCTACCAGGTTAAATTCCTCCTTCGGTTGTTCAATAATTCTTTTCTTAACCAATATATTTTCTAGCATTGCTTTAGCTCTGGTATATTGACTTCTACTTGTACTTTCCTCTATGTCTAACATATAGCCAATTTCCCGATGACTATAACCTTCTATCGCATACAGATTAAGTACTGTTTTATATCCTAACGGTAATAATCTGATACATTCAATAATCTGCCTCGCTTGCATTATAGAGGGAACAGTTTCTTCTTTTACCTCTAAATATCCAGCATGAGCAATATCCACACTTTCATTAAACTTCTTATTCTTCTTCAAGAAGTTAATACAGGTATGCACAATAATTCTTCGAATCCAGCCTTCAAATGCACCTCTGTTTTGAAAAGTATGTATTTGGGTAAATACTTTGATGAAACCTTCCTGCAGCATATCTTCTGCATCTTCACGACTCTGACTGAAGCGATAACAAACGCTCAGCATTTTAGGGCTGTAGCGATTATATAGCTCTCGCTGTGCGACGGGATCATTATGCAAACAACCTGCTAATATCGCTTGCTCGGTCATGAAGGGTTTTTATTTACCCTAAATATAGGACATATTTTACACTAATGCGCTGCATGTTTTTGCAGGGTTCACCAACAAAATTAATGTTCATTTAAAGCTGCATTTCGGATAGGATACTTATCTTTTCGTTAACAAATCGCCCATGGAAAGGCAAAGCATCCTTGTAGCCCCTCCCTCAACCGGAATTAACGCGTATGCTGGTAGTTTTACAAGCGTAGAATTGATGCATCTATTAAAAAGAACTTTATTCGGCGTATCGCAAGCTGATTTGGTTTATTTTAAAGGTAAAACGCTAAGTCAGGTAGTGGATGAGCTATTAAATCCTACTGCACCACTTCCCGACCCTCCTGTTAAAGAATACACCGTTCCCTCAACAACCATAACACCGGATACCAATATAGCTTTAGGTGCTACTTGGGTAAACGACCCCAACACAGATGGTACAGTGGCTTCTTTGCGGAGAGCTTCTTTTAAAAAATGGTGGATAGGGGTAATGATTAATCAGGATAGAAGTATCCGAGAAAAGATGACACTTTTCTGGCATAATCATTTTGCTACAGAAACCAATGATGTTGGTAATGCGCAGTTTGTGTACAAACATCATAGTTTATTAAGAGCTAATGCACTGGGGAATTTTAAAACACTTACCAAGCAAGTAACATTGGATCCGGCGATGTTGGTGTATTTGAACGGGCAATACAATACTGCATCGGCCCCCGATGAAAATTATGGGAGAGAGCTTCAAGAATTATTTTGTTGCGGAAAGGGGCCGGGATCTCAATACACAGAATCTGATGTGAAAGCCGCGGCTAAAGTGTTAACAGGCTGGAGAAATAATGCTGCTACCATCAGCTCTTATTTTGATGCCACTAAGCATGATACCTCAAATAAAACTTTCTCTTCTTTTTATAATAATACCATTATAACGGGAAGAACAGGTACCACAGCAGGGAATCAAGAGTTAGATGATTTGTTGACAATGATTTTCAATACGCAGGAAGTTGCAAAATATATATGCAGAAGGCTTTATAGATGGTTTGTATACTATGATATTGATGCTTCTGTTGAAACTAATGTTATTGCGCCCTTGGCCAATATATTGAGAACAAATAATTATGAGATCAAACCTGTATTAGCCGCACTGTTAAAAAGTGAACATTTTTTTGATGTCTTCTCTAGAGGTTGTCAAATTAAATCTCCGGTAGATTTAGTAGTTGGTTTATGTAGGGAGTTTACTGTTTCTTTCCAACCCGCATCGGACTATATTACGAATTATGGTTTTTATAATTATTTAGTGAGTTGGGTTAGCAACATGCAGCAAAATATTGGTGATCCTCCTGATGTAAGTGGTTGGAAAGCATATTATCAGGAACCCCAATTCTATGAGGTATGGGTGAATAGCGACACCTTGCCAAAGCGTAATCAATACACAGATACATTAATTGTAAACGGATATACCTTCAATGGAAAAAAAATCCAGATTGATGGGGCAGAGTATGCCAAAACATTGAGTAACCCGGCGAACCCTAATGTGCTGATCGACGATCTTATATCAGCTTTGTTTCAATTTGATTTGTCGGCAGCTTCGAAAACCCAATTAAAGAGAGATATATTATTAAGCGGACAAACCACAGACAGCTACTGGACAGATGCCTGGAATGTATTTATTAATAATCCCGGAAATACTGCTAATACAACCACTGTTAAGAATAAGCTACGCGATTTAATTAAATATTTAATGAACCTTGCCGAGTATCAACTCGCTTAACCTATTTCTATGAAAAGAAGAGATTTTTTGCGAAATACGATGCCGGTTGGGATCATGCTTCCTTCCTTAGTAAGCGGTTTATCTTTTAAAGCTTTCGGCATTGAATCTCCCTTGGCTCTCTCTATGTTAAATCCGGTTACTAGCACAGATCATGTTCTCGTAATTATACAATTAAGCGGTGGTAATGATGGATTAAACATGGTAATACCCTTAGCTAATTACAGTAATTATGTAAATGCACGCCCTAATATTTATATCCCCGAGCAAAAAGTTTTATCCTTAACAGGTATACAAAAAGCAGGGTTACACCCTGCTATGACAGGGTTACAAGCTATGTATAATGAGGGTAAATTAAATATTGTTCAATCTGCGGGATACCCTCAGCCAAGCTTCTCTCATTTCAGAGCAACTGATATTTGGATGAGCGGAAGTGATAGTACGGAAGTCGTAAATAGTGGATGGGCAGGTAGATATTTGAATTATGAGTATCCCAATTTCCCCAATGGATATCCTAACGCTACCATGCGTGATCCGCTAGCTATCCAAATAGGATCTGCCACTTCTTTAACCTTGCAAGGACCGGCTGTAAGCATGGGCATGAGTATTAGTAACACATCAAATTTTTATAATTTACTAAATGGTGTGCAAGATCCTGCACCAGCAACACCGGCAGGTAAGGAGTTAAGTTTTGTTCGTTTGATAGCACAGCAAACACAGCAGTATGCTACCGTAATTAAGGACGCCGCTACCAAAGTGCCTCAACAAGTAACATACCCAACTAATAATCCATTAGCCGATCAGCTTAAAATTGTGTCTCGACTAATTAAAGGAGGACTGCAAACACGTGTATATATGGTGAGTTATGGAAGCTTTGATACCCATGCTGCACAAGTGAATAGTACCGATACTACAACCGGTACCCATGCCAATTTATTAAAAAATGTCAGCGATGCTATTAAAGCTTTTCAGGATGATTTGAAATTTTTAGGGATTGAAGATAGGGTTGTGGGTGTTACTTTCTCTGAGTTTGGTCGAAGAATAAAAAGTAATGCAAGTACCGGAACCGATCATGGATCTGCTGCGCCATTATTTGTTTTTGGTAAACAGGTTATGGGAAATGTTTTAGGCGATACGCCTTCATTCGGAGCCGGTGTTACCGTGAATGATAATATACCTTTCCAATATGATTTTAGAAGCATCTATGCAACACTGTTATCTAATTGGTTATGTGTAGATGATAAAGACTTACAACAAGTAATGTTGAAGAATTATCAAACCCTTCCCCTAGTAAATGCTGCTGGTTGTAATAAAGCAGTTAATTTATCGGGTGAAACTTTAGTACACAATTATCCCAATCCATTTACCAGTAACACGGTTATTACCTTTAAAACGAATGGTGGACATACACTGATTCAAATCATGGATACCACCGGTAGGGTTATTACGAATTTGGTAGATAAAGAATACAATGCCGGTACCTACACGGTGTCCTTTAATGGGGGCAACCTTCCCACCGGTATATATTATGCTCGTTTACAAAATTTATCGGTTCAACAGGTCAGGGCAATGATCAAGGTAAGATAATTTTTGCAACAATGATGTAAAAATCAAAACAGCCCCTTATATTTGCAACATTGTAGCAAATGTAAATATATGAGAAAGCTGTTTTTTGCGTTTTTAGCTCTTCTGGTTTCCTTTATTAATCCTGTTTTAGCGGAGGGCCCGGGTAAAGGAACGCTAAGCGGCGTTGTGAGAGATGCTTCTGGCAAAAAGTTGGAAGGTGCATCCATTCAAATTTATGAGTTGAAACAAGGTACTGTTAGTGGTGTTGAAGGGAAGTATCAAACAACAACAATTCCTAATGGGAGTTACCTATTTGAAGTAGTTTTTGTAGGATACAGTACCGTATTGGAAACCATTACGATTAATGGAGATACGCACAAAGATTTTACATTAAAAGAATCCGTAGTTGAGAATGATGCTGTTACCGTAACGGGTGTGGCATCTGCAGTGAAAGCTAAGCAAACGGCACAACCGGTAAGTATTGTAAAACAATCGGATTTAAGTAAGCAAACATCTACTAATATTATTGATGCTTTAGCGCGTATTGTACCAGGTGTGAGTGCGCTTAGTACCGGACCTGCTATTTCAAAACCAATTATAAGAGGCTTAGGATACAATCGCATTATAACCATACACGATGGTATTCGCCAAGAAGGGCAACAATGGGGAGATGAACATGGTATTGAAGTAGACGAAAATAGTATACAAAGAGTAGAGGTATTAAAAGGACCCGCTTCCTTATTATATGGTAGTGATGGTATGGGAGGGGTTGTTCATTTGATTACTAATACACCTGTTGAGAGAGGTGTGATAAAAGCGAATGTAAATACAAATTATATTGATAATAATGGGTTGTTTGCCGTAAATACCAATATAGCCGGGCATTTAAAAAATGGCTTTAACTGGAATGTATATGGAACTTCTAAAACTGCTAAAGATTATCAAAATGCTTTTGACGGTAGGGTGTTGAACAGCAGATATGAGGAGAAGAATGTTGGGGGATATATAGGGGTAAATAAATCCTGGGGATATAGTCATTTATTAATCAGCAATTTTAATCAGCAATTAGGATTAATTGACGGGGGAAGAGATTCTGCAACCGGTAAGTTTTTAATTTATCCACAAACCACATTGGAACATATCGCTACAGATGCAGAACTGAATACGCGTGCATTTACTGTTCCCTATCAACATATACAACATTTTAAAATAGCATCAGATAATAATATTGCGGTAGGAAAAAATAGATTGGGTATCAATATAGGTTATCAAAGAAATCAGCGGAAAGAATTTGGAGATCTTTTTTCAAGCAGCCCTAGATTATTTTTTGATTTACAAACCCTCAATTATAATGTACAATATCATTTTTCAGAGCAAAGCGGTTGGAAAACATCTCTAGGGATTAATGGAATGTATCAGGAAAATAAAAATAAGGGGGAGGAATACATAATACCTGAATATAAGCAATTTGACATAGGTACTTTTGTATATACACGAAAAACATTTTTTAATAAACTAACACTGAGCGGCGGTTTACGGGTCGATACTCGAAACCTATATACCGGTGGTTTGATAGATAATTCGGGTATTACAAAGTTTACAGCTATTCAAAGAAATTTTAGTGATTTTAGTGGAAGTGCGGGGATTAGTTACGCATTGAGTGGTAATTTTATTATCAAAGCTAATCTTTCGAGAGGGTACCGAGCGCCTTCAGTTTCTGAACTGGCAAGTAATGGAGCACATGAGGGAACGAATAGATATGAGTATGGGGATCCAAATTTAAATACAGAAAATTCGTTACAATTCGACGCTGGTTTTGAATGGGATACAAAGCACTTGAGTTGGAGTGTAAATACCTTCTATAATCAAATTAACAATTATATTTTCTATAGTAAATTAAGTAGGAGAGCGGGTGGCGATTCTTTAGTGTATGTAAACGGGGTGGATATTATGGCTTTTAAATTTCGACAGTCGGGGGCAGCCTTGTATGGGTTTGAAACAAAGCTAGATATTCATCCGCATCCTCTCGATTGGTTACATTTTTCCAATAGTTTTTCTTATGTGGCAGGTCGTTTTAATGCCACTTATGAAGGTGTTGCTTATTTACCTTTTATCCCTCCGGCACGGTTACTAACAGAATTAAGAGCAGATATAGGTAAAGGTGCAGCTAGTATGCAAAATGTATATGTGAAAATAGAAATGGATAATAGTTTTCAGCAGCGTAGAGCTTTCACAGCTTTTAATACTGAAACTGCCACCAAAGGATACACGCTTTTTAATATTGCCATGGGAACCGAATTTAAAGACAAAGGAAAAATTTTATTTGCTTTACACGTTGCCGTAAATAATATTACTGATGTAGCGTATCAAAATCATTTGAGCAGATTAAAGTATACCGATATTAATAATGTTACAGGAAGAATGGGGGTATTTAATATGGGAAGGAATTTTAGTGTGAAGTTAAATGTGCCGTTGAGTTGGAAATTATGATAAGTATCGGAACGTTGGGTCGTCAGAACCTCGGAATGTAATGATTGCACTTTATTTTAAATGTGAGTTATTAATTTCTTAATATAGCATGTTTACTTTTTTGACTTCTTTTCGAGTTGGTCAATTCTTTTTTCTAATTCTTGGATAAGTTTTTGCTGCTCTTGAATGGCTTTAATGAGTATTACGTTTATACCATCCATATAGATGCCAAGTAAATCTTTTTCTTTACTCAATGGCTTTACAATATCTGGTATAATCGATTGTACTTCTTGGGCAATCAATCCATATCTTATATTACTGCTATCAACATTATAAAAGTATTTCTTAGGCCTGAGCTCCATTATTTCTTTCAATCCTAACTCAATATCAGAAATACGATTTTTTAATCTCTTATCAGATCCTGTAAGAAGTCCACCAGCGGTGCTAGTTACAGCAGCGGCAGTTAATGAACTTATAGTAGCGGTTCCTCCTACTGTAAGATTGGTTCCAATAGTACCATTGCCCGAAATATTAAAACTTGCCCCCGACTGTATGGTATTTTGATTTAAAATTCCTGATGGAATCGGAACAGCTGTAGGAGGTGCTGAACTACCTGAGATATTTGCTAAAAAAGTACCTGTTGCAATATTCTCAAGTTTTGTAAGTAAAACAGCCCCATTGGCAATTTTGGTACCAGTTATTGCACTACTTGCAATGGTAGTTGCTCCTGTATTTGAGATTGACACATCTCCACTCATAGCTACCGCCGTTGCCTGGTTACTGGCGTTACCTATAATAATATTAGCGCTATTTAATGAAGAACCAAGGGTAGAAACTCCCGTAATAGTTGTTGCTCCTGCATTAGTAATCCTTCCTTTTGAGTCTACTGTTATGGTAGGCACTGATGTAGCTGTTCCGTATGTTGCAGGTGTAACGGAGGTGTTTGCGAGTGTGCTGGATAGTACTACATTGGTAGCGCCATTAAAACTTTGTGCGGCAGCAGTTATATCTCCTGTTATAGAAAAGTTTCTGGCGTTTTGTAAAGTTGTTGCTGTACTTGCAGTACTTGCATTACCCGTTAAAGTTCCAATAAATGATGTTGCGGTAATACTAGTAAGTCCGGCAATAGTTGTTGGGTTTGTACCTAAACTTATTGATGTTGAGCCCAAAGTAAAACTGCTGTTCTGTAGTTTAGCATTTGTTATCGCGTTGTCTGCAATTTTAGCCGTAGTAACTGCACCTGTGTTGATAATGGTGGTATATGATCCAGGTGTGTTGGTGATATCTCCAGTAAGCGCTCCAAAGCGAGCAGCAGCAAGTGTTCCCGTAACCTGTGTTCCAGATAAATCTATCGCATTGGCGGTTAGTTGTCCTGTTGTAGCAGCATAACTTAAATAAGGTTGACCAGTAATTGAAAAATTACTCGATATGATTCCTGTACTATTGTTATAATTAATCGCATTACCCCCTGTTAAAGCTGTTCTTGCTCTTGTGTTTGTAAAATATTGATTTGAGTTTCCTTCATTTATATTATCTGTTGTAAGAATTCTATTCGCAGATAAATCGAATCCGTTAATAGTTCTTGAAGTAGGGGTATAGTTTGTATTATCGTAGCTGATGAGTCCATTATTAGATTTTACAAAGCCAAGTCCATTTAAAGCATCTTGTTTATTACTAAATATTGTGAAATTGGCAGGCGATAATAATCCGCGTGCAGTAGTTGATGCGGTTGGAATATTAAAGGTATGAACGGAGTCTTGTGATCGTATGGTGAAGTTTGTGCCGGCTGTACCTACAGTGAAATAATGTGCACCACCTAGCTGTAATGGTTGATCATTAATAGTTATAATGCTATTTGCCAGCTTATTATTTGTAATAGTGGAGTCTTTTATTTTTTCGTTTGTAATAGCATTATTGGCAATCTTGTTGGTTGAAACTGCTAATGGTGCTATAACAGGATTAGGGTAGGTAGAACCCAATAAGTCGCCACCCGCATTACCAACCGGATAGGCTGCAGCGGCAAAAAATGCAAAAGGAACAGACTGTAATTGCGATGTTCCCGCGTTTAAGAAATTGTTGCCACCGTCGGGGTCGATTTCAACTTGTAAAAACTTATTGCCTGTAATCCAATTAATGGTATTAAAACTGCCCGAAACATTTGAAGCGCCGGTACTGCCAATAACAACAGTAAATAGCCCAAATTGATTTGTTCGTAGTAATCGTGTTTCACTATATACAATCGCTCCGGTAGTGCTTCCATCTCTAATACTTAGTCTTAAATTAATTTGTTGTAATGACAATGCTACTCCATTTGCATTTCGCGCAATACCCTGATAGTTGAGTTGCTGGGCCTCTAGTTTTGTATGAGCTAATAGTACGAGTACTACTATTAAATTAACTAGTTTCATGGTAAATTATTTTCTGAGTTTGAGTATCTTAAAAACAGTATTCTTTTTTAGTATTCCGCTTTTGTATAATGATATTTTAAGAAGATAGGTGCCAGCAGCATATGGTAAAAAATTGATTTGTTGATTTAGCGGTACCGTATTATACATAAATTCTCTAGTGCTCAATAGTCTTCCTGAAATATCAAAGAGCTGCAATAATACGTTGCCGGAGTCTCTGCTGAACATGTCGAATAGTAATACATCTGAAACAGGAATGGGATATACTTTCAATTCTTCTTTTGTAAAACCAGGCACAGGAACAGTCTGTAAGTCAAATTCTGTAACCGGTTGTAAAACGCCTTGCGTAATGATAATGGAACCGTCAGCTGTTTTGAAAGTCTCAATAAGTGCGGACTCTCCTACACTCCATACCAAGCTAAAATTCTTACTTGTATTGCTTCCCCTTATCAAGTAATTACCTCCGGAAGCATTAATTATAAACGGCAGTACCAATTGCCCAGAAACAGGAATACTGACGATAATTATTGATAAAAGCAGTAGTTTTTTCACATGCTGGCTTTGATGTAAGTTAAAAACTATATACGAATTTGTATCGGTAATCAGTTTTTTTGTTAAAAAGTCTACTATTTTGGTAGGAATATAGCTAATCCTTAGTTTTGTGGTATGACCTTAAACTATATAGCACTGGCAGTACCCTTTTTTTTATTTTTTATGGTATTGGAGTATCGATTAGCCAAAAGGAAAGAAAAAGAGCTATTTCATTTCAATGAAGCTGTGGCTAATATTAATGTAGGTATTGGAGAACGATTGGCTGATATGCTTACTACAGGGGCTTTTTTTTATGTATTTACCTGGGTACATGATCGGTTTGCTCTTTTTCAATTTTCCCATACTTGGGTTACCTGGGTACTCTTATTTTTACTTACCGATTTATTATGGTATTGGTATCATCGATTCGGCCATGAGATAAATTTATTTTGGAGTGCGCATGTAGTACATCATCAGAGTGATGATTATAACTATACCGTTTCTGCCCGTATTACTGTTTTTCAGGCCGTAGCACGCGGGTTATTTTGGGCTGTATTGCCCCTTATCGGTTTCGATCCTAAAATGATTACTATACTTTTGTTGATACATGGGGCATATCCCTTCTTTACCCATACCCAGCTAATTGGCAAACTCGGCTGGATTGAATATATTTTCGTTACCCCTTCTCATCATCGGGTACATCATAGTAGCAACGACATTTATTTAGATAAAAATTACGGTGATGTGCTTATTATTTGGGATAAACTCTTCGGAACATTTGCAGCAGAGACGGAAAAACCCATATATGGTTTAACAAAACCGCTTAATAGCCATAGTTTTTTGTGGCAGCATTTTCATTTTTTGTTAGAAATGATTGTGGCTTACAGAAGGGCTACCGGTTTTTGGGAAAAGCTTAAAGTTATTTTCGGAAGGCCTGATCGCATTGACCCACGTATTCGTATTTTATTGGAGAAGAGATTACTAAGCAAAAATGAACATTATTCCCAAACTGCTTTTTTGCGATCCTTAATTGCCCTTCAAACCATTATAACGCTGAGCTTATTATTTTTCTTTGTTTTATTCGAGCATTATTATAATGGCTGGCAATTATTTATTGGTACAATTTTTATTTTATTAAGCGTGATCAGTACCGGTGCGATGATTGAGCAAAGGAAATGGGTTTTCTATTTGGATTTCGCCCGATTAACATTGATTGGAGCATTTATTTTTAGTTTTTACCCTTCCGTGGTTCTATTGAACCTGTTATTACTCGGATTACTGGTTATTTTATTATACTACAAAAATATCCAAAGCAGGTATGTACGAGTACTCTATAATTATTCTTAGTTTTATAGATGGATATTAGTATCAATACCCCCGCTTTGTTATTTCCGGCGATTAGCTTAATCATGTTAGCGTATACCAATCGCTTTCTGGCACTATCCAATCGGGTAAGATCTTTACACGATAAATATGATGGACATAAACAAAAGGATATTGTACATGCCCAAATCCGTAACCTGCGTTACAGGTTAAAGCTTATCAAAAATATGCAGGCACTAGGCGTACTTACTTTCTTAAGTAGTATTCTTTGTATGTATTTTATTTATATTGAATGGATGATCATGGCGCACTGGATTTTCGCCTTTAGCTTATTGAGTTTCGCTATTTCATTATTTATTTCACTCGTAGAAATACAATTGAGCACAAAAGCCCTAGAACTTGAACTCAGTGATATGGAAGGGTTAGAAGATCCTTCTGTGATAGAGTATATTAAGAAGAAGTTTGACCGAGAGGGATAATCTGGAATCTACAATCTGAAATCTGTACAAATATTTTATTATCGTATTGAAGATTGAAGATTCCAGATTTACTGCTTCCTCTCCCCAATCTGTTGGCGCCACATGGCATAGTACAAACCTTTTTCGGCTATAAGATCCGAATGGGTGCCTGTTTCAGCCACTTGCCCTTTTTCTAATACATAAATACGATCGGCATGCATAATGGTACTTAGCCTATGCGCAATCATTACGGTGATTTGTTCTTTTTGAGCAGAGATAGAACGAATGGTATTCGTAATTTCTTCTTCTGTGATACTATCTAATGCAGAAGTGGCTTCATCAAAAATAAGCAGTTGTGGATGACGTATTAAAGCTCGTGCTATTGAAAGCCTTTGTTTTTCTCCTCCACTTAATTTTAATCCGCCTTCTCCAATCATCGTATCAATTCCTTTTTCTGCACGAGCTAAAAGATTATCGCAGCTTGCTTTATGCATCGCTTCATGTAAATCTTCGTCTGTGGCAGTAGGATGAACAAATAATAAATTTTCCCGGATGGTTCCTGCAAATAATTGTGTGTCTTGCGTTACAAATCCTATCTGTGATCTTAGTTCATCGAAATTTATTTCATTAGCATCTATACCATTGTATTTGATAGTTCCTTTTTGCGCACGATATAAACCGGCTAAGAGTTTAACTAAAGTACTTTTACCGGCACCGGAAGGGCCTACAAAAGCGATGGTTTCTCCCTTCGTCACATCAAAACTAATATCGTCTAGCGCATTGTACTGAGCTGTTTGGTGTTTGAAAGTAATATGCTCAAATGTTAAGGAAGCAATTTTGCCAATTTTATGGGGTGCAGCAGGTATGGGCTCGGAAGGCTTCTGCATGAGATTGTGAAAATTATTTAAAGAAGCTTCTGCTTCTCTATAGGAGAGAATGATATTCCCAATCTCCTGTAACGGACCAAAAATAAAGAAAGAATAAAAAGTAAGTGTCATGACCTCACCCGCTGTTAACTTCCCACTAAAAACTAGCCACAGTAAGGTGAACATAATAATTTGCCTGAGAAAGTTTACAAAAGTACCCTGCACAAAACTTAGGGAGCGAACACTTTTTACTTTGCGCAATTCGAGTCCTAGTATTTTATATGTATTCTTATTCAATCGGGATATTTCCTGATCTGTTAATCCTAAGCTTTTTACCAATTCAATATTGCGAAGGCTTTCGGTGGTTGTACCGGCTAAAGAAGTAGTTTCTTTAACGATGGTTTTTTGAATAACCTTTATTTTTTTACTTAATAAGTTTGTAAGTAAGGACAATAGTATAATACCGGCTGCGTAAATAGGCATGATCGACCAATGTAGGCGGAAGGAGTATACGGAAATAAAAACGATACCTACCAAAATACTAAATAGTACATTGATAAAAGCAATGATAAACCTTTCTGTATCGGTTCTTACTTTAGAAAGAATAGAGAGTGTTTCGCCACTGCGTTGATCTTCAAATTCTTGATAAGGCAGTTGCATAGAATGTTTTAAACCATCGGTAAAAATTTTTGCCCCAAATTTTTGAACAACCACATTACTAAAATAATCCTGAAAAGCTTTGGCAATACGAGATACCATGGCTACACTGATTAGGATTCCTAAGAAACCCAATACCCCCCAAATAAATTCTGATTGAGTTCTTGTGCCGGTGGCCACAAATTGTTTGCTTTCATTAAAATAACCTATTTGTAGTGGGTGCATGCCATATTTGTCCAGCATTTTTCCGAAGAAATAGGGGTCTAACATAGAGAATGACTGGTTGATAGCGGCTAATAGTAAAGCCAGCATTACCAGCCATTTATAAGGTTTCAGGTATTGCAACAGTAGTTTCATGATGCGAAGATACGGGTTACGAGATACGTGTTTACAGTCCGCGAGTCGGGAAGTCCGAAAGTCAGATTTATGGTCTACCGGCTACCGTCCTTCGTCTATAACAATCCCCAACTGTTAATAATAATTTGATGAGGGGTTGATTTTTGTAGTACGGAACATACGTAACTTACAAAAACCTTCATTATATGCGTTGGAGAAAATTCAATGGCGAGCCCATTACACTTCCCATAAAGGATGCAGTTGAAGAAGCCATCAAAAGGGAAACAGCTCTAGGTACTCGTTTAAAAGTATGTATCGGCACCGACAGTCAGGTTAAAGGCGATGATACTGAGTTTGCAACTGTAATTGTTTTTTTGCGTGAGCATAATGGTGGATTCATGTATATCCACAATGAAAAAACAAAGCAGAAATACCATATCAAAGAAAGGATGCTGGTAGAAGTTGCGAAGAGTATCGAAATCGCTTACGAGTTATGTAACCTGTTTATCGAGTATCATGTTGATATGGAAGTGCATGCCGATATCAACACCAATCCCCAATTTAAGAGTAATGATGCTTTGCGGGAAGCAATGGGTTATATCCTGGGAATGGGATTTGCTTTCAAAGCCAAGCCGGAAGCCTTTGCTAGCAGTTGTTGCGCCGATAAAGTAGTGAACTAGGTTACTGTTTGCCGGGTATACTCCCTTCTAATAATGCCCGTAGTGATGCGGCCAGTAATTGAGGTTTCTTGGCCTCAAAGATGGCAAGCTTATCTCTTGGAATTCGGAGCGAATATTTTTTTCCCTCCGACAACTGTTTATCTAAACCGGGATTCCATTTATTGAACAAACCAATATTGATCAGTAGCTCATTAGCAATAATAAGTGATTGATACCTGCCACTTATCTCAATAGTGGTAGTAGTGGCTTCTTCTTCATCAGTAAGAATCGGTTTTGTAAGCAAGGGCATATTTTCTTTGTGGTATTTTGTTTCAGCCGCCGTCATAGTGGTCCAGCCGCCGCCCCCTTCGAAAATATAATGGGTTGCAATAAATTTTTTTACATGATTTCTGGTTTCTTCCGGAAGATAGTATTGTAAATCCCAAAAACTCCTGCTACCTGATTTACGAATACATTGCCGAACTCTTCCTGCACCGCCATTATAGGCCGCAACAACCAAGAGCCAATCATTAAATTCAGCATATAATTCACGCATTAATTTGGCTGCTACATGGGTACTTTTAACATAATCGGTTCTCTCATCATTAACCCCAACACGCAATCCGAATCGTTTGGCTTCATAGTCCATAATTTGCCAGGGACCTACAGCACCTGCCCAAGATACCAAACCCGATTGCAAATGACTTTCAATTACACTGAGGTATTTCATTTCTGTAGGTATGCCGTAAAGTTTGAGAATATTATCATACACATCAAAATAGGGCTTACCCCAGCTCTTCATGCGTTCCAATTCTTTGCCCTGTTTTTTTATATACTCTTGTACAAAGGAAACAGCACGTGGATTTAGCTGAGCTGCATATGGTTTGGAAGAATCGAATTTGTTCTTAAACAGCGAGCTAAAACCAATTTTATCGGTACTATCTTTTTGGGCCGATAATAAAGAAGTAAAAAAAAGAAAGCAGTAAAATAATATGATCTTATATTCTTTCATCTTGCTTAGCCATCAGTGTTTGCGAAAGCTGTAGCAAAGTTAATTCATTGAAAGCTGCTGTCATCAGTTGTAAGCCAAAGGGCATTCCGTTTTCGTGGGTATAGAGAGGAATGGAGATAGCAGGAATACCAACCAGATTTGGATATACCGTAAATATATCTGCCAAAAACATTTCAATCGGATCGCTTGTTTTTTCCCCTAGTTTAAAAGCAGGAGCCGATACGGTAGGAGAAATGATACAATCAAAATTTGTAAAAATGGTGTCTGTTTGTTGCTTTAGTAATTGGCGAACCTGTTGTGCTTTGGTAAAATAAGCATCAAAAAAACCTTCACTCAATACAAAGGTTCCCAATAAAATTCTACGTTTTACTTCTTCTCCAAAACCCTCGCTGCGAGTGGCTTTGTACATATCGGTTAAATCGAGTCCTTCTTTTTTTGTACGGCTACCAAAGCGAACGCCATCGAATCTTGATAGATTACTGGAAGCTTCTGCTGTGGTGAGTACATAGTAAGTGGGCACTACATAGTTTAATAAACGGAAGGACACAGGCTGCACATCATGTCCGGCTGACTGTAAAGATTCAATGGTATTCTTAATTTCTTTTTTAATCGTTGGGTCGAGTGCCGGATGATTCAGCGCTTCCTCAAAATAGGCAATTTTATAGGCTTTTGGGGGTGGCGTTAACGATGAACTGTAGGCAGGTACCGGATGCGTAGAAACAGTGCTGTCATATTCATCATCTCCGGCAATGGTTTCAAGCACAACAGCAGCATCGGGAATATTGTTAGCAAAAATACCTATCTGATCGAAGGAAGAAGCATAGGCAATCAGTCCGTACCGGGATATCCTTCCATAGCTTGGTTTTAAGCCTACGATTCCACAGAAATCAGCGGGCTGTCTTACCGAGCCACCTGTATCGGAGCCCAAGCTTACCATACACAAACCCGCTTGAACGGCAACTGCCGAACCACCGGAAGATCCGCCGGGAACGCGACTGGTATCCCGCGCATTTTTTACAGGACCATAAGCTGAATTTTCATTGCTACTACCCATAGCAAATTCATCGCAATTTTGTCGGCCAATAATGATAGCTCCGGCGTCTATTAGTTTTTGCGTAGCTGTAGCGCTGTATATAGATGTAAAAGGCTGTAAAATTTTTGAAGCAGCCGATACGGCATGATCTTTATAGCATATCACATCTTTCAAGCCCACAATAACACCATGTAAAGATGTATTGATTCCTTCTTTAGCGCGAAGTTCATCCAGCTCATTAGCTTTAGTAAGGGCTTCCTCTTCAAAAACTTCTATGTAAGCATTTAAATAAGCGTGCTCTGTTATGGCATCAATATAAAAACGAACGGCCTCCACACAGGTGGTTTGGCCGTTCTGTAATGCTTTATGATAATCGGAGATAGAGTGAAAACGAAACAATGCAATAAGCGTTAAACCAAAAATTATGCGTTAGTGCTATCTTTTTCTTTCATGCCTTCTTCGAGTTCTTTTTTAACGTTGTTTTTGGCGTCGTTAAATTCGCGAATACCTTTTCCTAAGCCGCGCATGAACTCGGGGATTTTTCTACCACCGAATAAAACTAATACTACCAATCCGATGATTAATAGTTCTTGAAAACCTAAATTGCCCATGATGTTTTATTTAGTTTCGTAAAGGTAATATAATTGAATGGTGCAAGTACAATAAAAAAGCGAAAACCATGGGTTTTCGCTTTTTCTTATCATTCCAAAACGATTAGAAACGTTTTTCTTTAATACGAGCACTTTTACCGCTTCTTTCACGAAGGTAAAATAATTTAGCTCTGCGTACTTTACCGCTTTTGTTTAAAACGATAGAGTCGATATTTGGTGAAAGGATAGGGAACAAACGTTCAACTCCAACACCATCAGATATTTTACGAACAGTGAATGAAGACGTAGCACCATTTCCTTGAAGTTTAATAACATCTCCACGGAAGCTCTGGATACGCTCTTTTCCACCTTCAATAATCTTATAATTCACAGTGATGTTATCACCTGCTTTGAATTTAGGATATTCCTTCTTTACGGTCAATTGCTCATGTACAAACTGAACTGCTGCGTTCATAACTTTAATTTTTGCGGACGGCAAAGGTAGGGAAAAAACCAATATTGTGCTACTCTTTTTGGTTTTTTTTACCTCGCAACGTTTACGGCCCTTTTTTCTCGTATTACGGTTACTTTGATTTGACCGGGATAGGTCATTTCTGTTTGAATTTTCTGGGCTATTTCAAAACTGAGCTTATCACTATCGGTATCGGTTACTTTTTCCGCTTCCACGATCACCCTTAACTCTCTACCTGCCTGTATCGCATACGCTTTCTCCACACCTTGATAGGCTAGCGCCAAGTTCTCTAAGTCTTTGATTCTCTGCAGATATTGCTGCATAATTTCCCTTCTGGCACCGGGGCGGGCACCGCTAATGGCATCGCAAGCCTGAACGATGGGGGAAATTACATAGAGCATTTCCATTTCATCGTGGTGGGCGCCGATAGCATTTACAACGGCCGGATTTTCACCGTATTTTTCCGCCAGTTTAGCGCCTAACAAGGCGTGACTTAACTCTGTTTCTTCATCGGGTACTTTACCGATATCATGTAGTAAACCGGCTCTTTTAGCCAATTTAGGGTTCATTCCCAATTCGGCAGCCATAATGCCGCATAAATTAGCTGTTTCGCGACTGTGCATGAGGAGGTTTTGTCCGTAAGAGGAGCGGAATCTCATCTTCCCCACTACACGTACTAACTCTTTATGCAAACCATGAATACCCATCTCAATAACGGTACGCTCTCCAATTTCCATCACCTGCTCTTCTAATTGTCGGCGCGTTTTTTCTACAACCTCCTCAATACGAGCCGGGTGAATTCTACCATCTGCCACTAAACGCTGTAAGCTTAAGCGGGCAATTTCTCTACGGAGTGGGTCGAAGGAAGAAAGTACAATGGCTTCGGGGGTATCATCTACGATCAAATCCACACCGGTTGCGGCTTCTATGGCACGGATATTACGTCCTTCTCTACCAATAATTTGTCCTTTTATTTCATCTGTTTCCAAGTTGAAAACAGTAACGGTATTTTCAATGGTTTGCTCAGCCGCGGTACGCTGTATAGACTGAATAACGATTTTACGAGCTTCTTTATTCGCTTTTTGTTTGGCCTCCTCAATAATCTCTTGCTGTAACGAAAGCGCCTGGGTTTGAGCCTCTTGTTTAAGGCTTTCGATCAATTGTTGTTTGGCATCTTCTGCACTTAAGCCGGCTACTTTTTCGAGCCTGCGAATATGTTCTTCCTGGTGTTTTTCCAGTTCAGTACGCTTATGATTTACCAGTTCAATCTGGCGATTCAGGTTTTCTTTGATGGCCTCATTTTCTTTAACCTGCTTATCTATACCGGCTTCTTTTTGATTGATGGCAATTTCTTTTTGCTTGATACGGTTCTCGGCTTCTCCGATTTTACGGTTCTTATCGAGTACTTCCCGATCATGCTCAGCCTTCAACTGAACGAAACGCTCTTTGGCTTCGAGTTGTTTTTCCTTTTTTATGGTTTCGGCTCTTAGTTCCGCTTCTTTGATAATGGTTTGAGCCTGGAGGTTTGCTTCTTCTACTTGTTGTTTAGTGTTTTTGGCAAAAATGATTTTACCCGCTACTACTCCAATTATAAGCGCAACAGCGCCTACAAGTATTGATATAAGTGTTTGATCCATGACTTTGGCAAGGGTTTAAAAATTTCACAATCCTATTTTCCGTTACACATCTCATTTTTTACTAATAAGTGTCGGTTTTTGCGAAGATAATGAAAATAGATGATAGACGGGAGACGGGAGACGGGAGGAATCTGTAAAGGTAAAGAATAAATTGAGTGTATTTTTAGATAGCTCTGACGCTCCGATCCAACCTTACTGCTTAAACCTTATACCTTGTCCCTTAAAGGCTCTTCTCCACCAAAGCGGTTAATTCCCTGATTTTATGCAGGGCTTCCTGGGCTTCTACGGGGCTAGTACCCTGTTTTTGCTCGGTGGCAAACCATAATAATACCATTGAAATGTAGTCCTGCATATCTTTTCCCGCGAACTGTAGTTTGAAGGAGCTGATTTTTTCATTGATCAGGTTAGCCGTTTTACGTACCATTTCCTCGTCGGCGGGTTCAATTTTTAGGCGATACGTACGATCGCCCACTACGATATTTACAGGGATCAATTCACTCATATTATGCGTGTAAAAGTGCCATGCACTTGTCTATTTCTTTTAAATAGGTATCTATCTTTTTTTGTAAGGATTGTTTCTCCAATTCACTCCAATTACCATTACTGATTCGGGCTGCCGCTAATTTTTGATCGAGTTCTTGTAGTTTCTTCCGGGCTGCCTCATCTTGTTGCTTCACTTCCTGGAGCTCTTTTGTTAGGCGCTCATTATCCTTACGTAATTGCCTATATGCTTTCAGCAATTCCTGCATTTTCATTTGCAGCTCATCTAAAGAAGCGTTTAACTCAAGCATACTTGAAGATAACTATTTTTATTTTCTTATTTCGGCTTGTATTTCTTTTTCGAAGCCACCTATCAACTTCTGCATCATACTATCAATTTCCTTATCGGTAAGCGTTTTTGTATCATCGGCAAAAGTGAAACTTACGGCCATAGATTTTTTATTAGCGCCTAACTTATCGCTTTCAAATACATCAAATAAACGCATCGACTGTAACTTGGCGGGTTTTGTTTGTTGTACCACTTTTTCCAGCTGCTGGTATGTAATAGTGCGATCTACTACCAATGCCAAATCGCGTGTTACTTCCGGAAATTTATTTACCTCCTTATAGCTTATTTTGATACCCTCAACATGCTTTATCAACGTATTGAAGTTGATATCTAGCTGATATACGGGTTGTTTGATATTGAAATTATTCAATTTTTGTGTGCTTACTTCCTGTAAAAATCCAAGGGTTTGTTTGCCCGCTTTTACGGTAAAATAACCCAGTTGTTCCGTTTCTTGAATGCCGATATGCGCTAAACCACACCACTGTAAAATAGCTGTGGTTAAGCCTTTCAGGTCGAAGAAATCGTTATTAACGGCCTTGGTTCTCCACCCTTGTTCCATTTTTTTACCGGTAACAAAAAGCGTACAATGTTCTTCCTCGCTATACCCCGATTCCTGCGGATGATAGGTTTTGCCAAATTCAAATAATTGTAAACTATTATTTTTTCTGTTGATATTATAGGCAATCGTTTCTAACCCGGTTTCCAGCATAGATGGTCGTAAGGTATCTAACTCTATACTCAAATTATTGAGCATTTTTACAATGGCAACACCATCTTGCTCAAAATATTTACTATTGGTGATAGAGTTCGTTACGATTTCCGAAAATCCTCTTCCCACGAGGAAAGCCGTAATTTTTTCTCTAAGATTTTCCTTGATACCCAGTTGCTCCGTAGCAGGACTAATCGTAATGGTCTGTGGTATTTCTACATTGTCTAGTCCATCGATTCTTAAAATTTCTTCTACCAGATCAGCCGGAATACTAATATCCGGTTTGCTGTAAGGAACGGCTACCCATAATTCATCCAAGCCTTCTTTCACTATCTCAAACCCAAGTGCAGAAAGGATTTTCTTCACCTGATCGGGATGATAATTTTTACCACTTAGCTTTTTTAAGTAGTGATATTTGATAGTTACAGAAACTTTTGGTTTCGGATTCGGGTATATATCGATGATATCTCCGCAGATTTCACCGCCTGCTATTTCCTTGATCAATAGAGCTGCCCTTTTTAGAACGTTTACTGTATTGGAAATATCTACCCCTTTTTCAAAGCGTGTAGCAGCATCCGTTCTCAATTCATGACGTAAAGATGTTTTTCGAATCCAGGTGGGATGAAAGCAGGCGCTCTCTAAAAAAATACTTGTGGTGGTTTCGCTTACGCCACTTTTCATACCTCCAAAAACACCGGCTATACACATACCATCTGTTGCATTACAAATCATCAGATCTTGTTCATGCAATGTTCTTTTCTTTTCGTCCAGGGTAATGAATTCAGTGTTAGAGGCTAATGTTTTTACAATCACTTGATTACCTGTAATGGCAGCTGCATCAAATGCGTGCAGCGGTTGTCCGGTTTCGTGCAATATAAAATTGGTAATATCTACAATATTATTGATGCTCCGAAGCCCAATGGCGGTAAGCTTATTTACCAACCATTCCGGTGAAGCAGACACTTTTACATTTTTGATCGTAATGCCTGCGTATCGTAAACAGGCTTCTGTATTTTCAACAGTTACCGCTATCGGTGTTTCTGTTGTATCAGTTTTGAAGCCGTTGGTAAATGGCGATTGTACTTTTGATTCTTTTTGATGATGTGTTAGATAGGCGCAAACATCGCGGGCTACCCCTAAATGGCTCATGGCATCCATACGATTTGGGGTAAGCCCTATTTCAAAGATCCAATCGCTATAAGGTTTGAAGTAGTCGGCTGCGGGCGTTCCGGGTTCCAACTCATTTGGGAGTACCATAATTCCGTCGTGACTGGTTCCGAGCCCAAGTTCATCTTCGGCGCAGATCATACCTTGGCTTTCTTGTCCGCGTATTTTAGCGGCTTTCATCGTTATGGGTTCACCATGGATAGGGTAAATGGTGGATCCGATAGTAGCTACGGCCACTTTTTGACCTACTGCAACATTAGATGCACCGCAAACAATAGTAAGGGGTTGTGCTGCTCCGATATGAACAGTTGTGATTTTTAGTTTATCGGCATTTGGGTGTTGTTCGCAGGTAAGTACTTCACCAATTATTACACCTTGTAAACTGCCTTTAATTTTCTCAAAAACTTCCAAGCTCTCTACCTCAAGACCAATGGCAGTAAGTATTTTAGAAAGTTGTGCCGGTGCAATGGTTTCGGGTAAATAGTCGGAAAGCCAGTTATAGCTAATGGTCATCGCTTCAATAATCTAGTTTGCGCGAAGGTAAGGGAAGTCGGGGAGATGAGGAGTCCATAAGAAAGTCGGTAAGCCAGTCTATGAGAAAGTCGGACTCGGCTCACAGACTTTCTTTTTGACTTTCTTCTGGACTTTGATTTAATCTATTAATCTCAAACCTCCCCCCTTTTTCCCAAATATCTTTCTGCACATCTAAATGTGAATTGTGCGGAATAAAAGCGCAAAACTTTTGAAAATAGTGGATAAGCTTGGTAAATTGTGTGAATAGTTACGAGTTATTTGTGAACGAGCGGTGTATGAGTGGTGGAATAATATAGATTAATAAAATATTTTCACGACCCGGTTACTGCCCTTATATTCGCTCCCCCTTATTCGTTGGAAACAATTTCTTAACATTAGAATTATTCCACTGATAAAGGAAACCATTACTAACGCATAGATTTTAAGCACCATGGACATCACCAGCCTCAATAAAGAACGTAAGAGAAGAAGTACTTCTGTAGATCTTAGCACGATGGTATATGGTAAGGTTCCTCCACAAGCAAAAGAATTAGAAGAGGCAATATTAGGTGCTGTAATGTTGGAGAAAAGTGCTTTTGATACAATCACTGAAATTATTAAGCCCGAGTGTTTTTATGTAGAAGCACATCAGCATATTTTCAAAGCCATGCAAGGCTTACAACAAAAGAATATTCCCATTGATATCCTTACTGTTGTAGAAGAATTGAAATTCAGAGAGCAGCTCGATTTAGTGGGTGGCCCTTACTATGTTACCAAACTAACCAATACGGTTGTATCTACAGCTAATATTGAAGCCCATGCTCGCATCGTATTGCAGAAATTTATTCAAAGAGAGTTGATCAGAATCAGTGGAGAAATTATTGGGGATGCCTATGAAGATAGCACGGATGTGTTTGATTTATTGGATGATAGTGAAACGAAGATGTTCAACATCACCAATAATTATCTAAAAAAGAATTTCGAGGATATCGGTAATGTATTGGTAAAAACAATCAATAGAATTGACGAGTTAAGAACAAAAACAGAAGATATTTCCGGTGTTCCGAGTGGATTTGCCAGCTTAGATAGGGTTACTTATGGTTGGCAACCTACGGATTTAATTATTTTAGCAGCACGTCCCTCAGTGGGTAAAACGGCTTTTGCGTTAAACCTGGCGCGCCATGCGGCTTTGCACCCAACCAAACCTGTTCCTGTTGGTTTTTTCTCGCTAGAAATGAGCGCCTCACAATTGGTACAACGTATTTTAAGTGCTGAGAGTGAAATTAAAATGGAGAAAATAAGCAGGGGTAAATTAGAAGAATATGAATACCAGCAGTTGCATAGTAAGGGGATTAAAAAATTAGAAACAGCACCTATTTTTATTGACGATACGGCAGCATTAAATATTTTTGAATTCAGGGCAAAAGCCAGACGATTAGTAAATAAGCATAACGTCGGATTAATATTAATCGATTATTTGCAGTTGATGAGTGGCAGTGGCGATAGGGGTAGTAATCGTGAGCAAGAGATTAGTAATATCTCGCGAAACCTAAAAGCATTGGCTAAAGAGTTAAATGTACCAATCATAGCACTAAGTCAGTTAAGCCGGGCTGTTGAAACGCGTAAAGAGAGTAAGATGCCTCAATTAAGTGATTTACGTGAATCGGGAGCTATTGAACAAGATGCAGATATGGTTATGTTTATTTATCGCCCAGAGTATTATGAAGTAATGAGTAATGAAATGGGCGAGAGTACGAGTGGAGAAACACATATTCGTATTGCTAAACACAGAAATGGTTCTTTGGAAACGGTGAAACTACGCGCTCGTTTAGATATTCAAAGTTTTGAAGAATGGGAAGACGGTAATAGTGGAAGTAGTAGTTGGAAGCCTATTACTCCTAACATTCCTAGCACGGGTGGTGGTGCCAATGATGGTGGTAAATTCTTTATTCAAAAAGGAAGTAGAATGAACGATGTTGGTGATTTTGATGAAGGTATTGATGCCGATCAGCAATCTCCTTTCTAATAAAAACCATGCAGCTACCTTTTTTTTACGAAACTATATTACCACAAGAATCGAGTGTACTAACGGTTTCAGAGCAAACCAGTAAGCATTGTATACAAGTTCTGCGGATGCAGTTAGGTGAGAAAATACTGCTAACAAACGGTACGGGCTGGTTAACAGAAGCTACGATAATAACAGCCGATAAAAAAAGAATGGCGGTGCAAACATCAGTTGCTATGTATAAAGAACCAGCAACTATTCAAACCACCTTAGCCATTTCTTTTGTAAAAAACCCTTCGCGGATAGAATGGCTTTTAGAGAAAGCAACTGAAATTGGAGTTGTTGGTATCGTCCCATTAATTTGTGAGCGATCTGAAAAAACAGTTGCTAAATCAGAAAGATGGGATAATATTTTAATTTCTGCGATGTTGCAAAGTAAACAAGTGTATAAGCCAATATTGCATAAAGCTGCTACAGTAAAAGAATTACTAGCTGTACCCTTTTCAGGTTCAACTTTTATAGCTCATTGCTTGGAAGGTACAAAACCGCTGGCTCAATATTTACCACTTGCTGCATATAGGAGGGTTTTAATTGGTCCGGAAGGAGATTTTACCAGAGCAGAGATAGCAACCGCTACAGATGCCGGTTGTTTGGCACTAGATTTGGGACAAACTCGCTTAAGAACTGAAACGGCGGGTTTGGTAGCAGTTACTTTATTGCAACATCATTAAATGATATCTTTATGCTATGCGTAAACTCACTATTTTCCTATGTTTAGTTGCCCTTTTTTTTCAGGGTTGCGATCGATTGAAAAAAAAGAAACCACTTGTTATTAGAGATACCACTATTACAGAAACTACCTCCTTTAACACCCTTTTTTTCGACAGTAGTGTTATTAATACTTTTCTGAACAGATATCCTGAGTTTGCATCGTATAAACAGCAATTTATTGATTTTTATACCCAGCGTAATTTTGAATTAGCATGGTTTGATTCAGCTGGTTTATCGGAACAAGCACACAATTTCTACAACTTACAAAGTAATTATATTGGCAATATTGGAGATAGCACAATCTATAATAACATATTAGAGAAATTATACGATTCATTGAACCTAAAGACATTCACCCCTAGTAGCAAGGATCTTGTTATTGCCAATACAGAGTTATTATTAACCGGACAATTTTTTAAGTATGCTTCTAAAGTATATGGTGGGTCTGATATTGATGCTGCTGAATTGGGTTGGTTTATCCCACGTAAAAAAATTGATGTAACCGCTTTATTAGATACGATGATAAATAAAAAAGTAGCTACACCAGAGCAATATGTGCCACTAAATGATCAATATAAAAAACTAGAAGCTTTAGTACCGATATATGTAGATAAACAAAAGCAAGAATCAACCGATACTATTTTATTTGTTTCAAAGCCTTTACGAAGTGGCGATTCCGCTGATATTATTGTTCAAATAAAACGTCGCTTATATCTATTACAGCCCGATATTCCGCTGGATTCTAGTGGAAACTTCGATACTAGTTTGGTGAAAGCTACTAAAAGGTTTCAACGCTCAATGGGTTTATATGTGGATGGCGCTATTGGTAATAGAATGATAGCGGAACTCAATGTTCCCCTGGAAAAAAGAATACAACAGCTACTGGTAAATATGGAACGCATGCGTTGGATGCCTCCTGAAAATGATAGCAATTATATTGTAGTGAATATACCCGAATATAAAATGCATGTATATGATAGTGGCAGATTAGCTTTTGATATGAATGTTATTGTAGGGTCTGCCATTAATAGTACGGTCATATTCAATGGCAATTTGAAATATGTTGTGTTTAGTCCGTATTGGAATGTTCCGGAGAGTATAGTAAAGAAAGAGATTATGCCTGCAATGGCAAAAGATAAGAACTATATTGCCAAGAATGAAATGGAAATAACAGGATATTCTGGTAAGATACCTATTGTAAGACAGAAACCCGGCAATAAAAATTCATTAGGGTTAGTTAAGTTTTTATTCCCTAATAACTATAATATTTATTTTCATGATACACCCAATAGAAATTTATTTAGCCAATCTAGCCGGAGTTTGAGCCATGGTTGTATTCGTTTAGGAGAACCGAAAAAATTTGCCCAGTACCTGCTTCGAGAAGATAGTGCGATTTGGAACAGTAATAAAATTGATAGTGCCATGCATTTAGCCAAAGAGAAATGGGTTGGTTTAAAAAAAACTATACCGGTATTTTTAGTTTATTTTACGGCCTGGGTAGATAAGAATGGTGTTTTAAATTTTAGAAAAGATATTTACGGGCACGACGAGAAAATGGCCGCTAAATTATTCAGTAAATAGATTTGAATATGCAGATTATTGAAGTATATGATAAGGCATCGGTTGCTGAGTTTCTACAGGTAAACGTATTAATGAATGCAGGTAATCCGAATTATATTCGTCCCCTTAATAATGAAGTAGAAGAAGTATTTGATCCTGAAAAAAATAAACAGTTTAAATATGGCAAAGCCTGCAGATGGGTTGCCAAAACAGATGATGGTGATTTAGTGGGAAGAATTGCTGCTTTTATCAGTTCGAAATATATTAATAAGGGTACTGATTTTGTAACCGGATGTGTTGGCTTTTTTGATTGTATTAATGATCAGGCAACTGCCAATCTATTATTTGATACAGCTAAGGACTGGCTGATTGAATGTGGGGCAGAAGCCATGGATGGCCCAGTAAATTTCGGAGATCGAGATAAATGGTGGGGTTTAATGGTTGAGGGTTTTGATAGAGAGCCTATGTATGGCATGTCGTTCAATCCCAGTTATTATGAATCCCTTTTTGAAGGGTATGGGTTTCGGAATTACTACAATCAGTATTACTATTATATGAATGTAGATGATCCGCTCCCGGCGAAATTTCCGGAGCGGTACGAAAAATTCAATAATAAACCTGGTTATGCTGCGAAACATGTTAAGCTGGGTGAACTCGATAAATATGCAGGTGATTTTGCAACTGTATATAATGCAGCCTGGGCGCAACATGGAGAAGCTAAAGAAATTACTAAAGAACAGGTAATAAAGTTATTTAGTAAAATGAAGCCAATTATGGATGAGCGGGCAGTTTGGTTTGCGTATTATAAAGAAGAACCGATAGCCATGTTTGTTAATTTACCGGATTTGAATCAGTATTTTAAACATTTTAATGGAAGGCTGGGGTGGTTGGAAAAATTACGTTTGATTTGGATGAAATGGCGGGGTACCAATAAACAGCTTACTGGTCTTGCTTTTGGTGTGGTACCAAAATATCAGGCATTAGGAGTAGATAGTTATTTAATTTATGCCTGTGGGTTACATTTACAAGGTAAAGGTTGGTATCATCGATATGAAATGGGTTGGGCGGGCGATTGGAACCCTAAAATGTACAATATATATAAGAGTCTAGGGGGAAAGCAAAGTCGGAGAATGGTCACTTATCGGTATATATTCAACGATAAATACCCTTTTGAAAGGCATCCAATAATGGAGTATAAATAAGCTATATTGCAGGTTCGAATATGGATAATTTTGTAGTTTCTGCCCGTAAGTATCGCCCACAAAATTTTAGTACAGTTGTGGGTCAATCGCATATTACTACTACTTTAAAAAATGCGATTAAACATAATCAACTGGCGCATGCATTTTTGTTTTGTGGGCCAAGGGGGGTTGGTAAAACAACTTGTGCACGAATTTTGGCGAAAACAATTAATTGCACCAATCAAACTGCTGAAGGAGAAGCTTGCAACACCTGTAATAGCTGTGTTTCTTTTGATGCGGGTTCTTCTTTAAATATTCATGAGTTAGATGCTGCCAGTAATAATTCGGTAGATGATATTCGGGTGTTGGTAGAACAAGTTAGGTTTGCGCCTCAGGCAGGGAAATATAAAGTATATATTGTAGATGAGGTACACATGTTAAGTACGAGTGCTTTCAATGCTTTCCTCAAAACATTGGAAGAGCCTCCGGCACATGCCATATTTATTTTAGCTACAACGGAAAAGCATAAAATACTGCCTACTATTTTAAGTCGCTGTCAGATTTTTGATTTTAAGCGTATCACGAACAACGATACGGTTCTTCATTTACAAGAAATAGCAGATAAAGAACAAATACAAGTTGAGAAAGCTGCTTTACAAATTATTGCGCAAAAAAGTGAAGGATGTATGCGCGATTCTTTGAGTATTTTAGATAAGATCGTAAGTTTTACAAACGGCTCCGTAACCTACCAAAATACATTGGAGCATTTGAATATATTGGATGAAGATTATTTTTTCCAATTATTAGATTGTATGCTGGAGCAGGATATGGCCGGCGCTATGGTATTATTTGATACGATCAATAGAAAAGGTTTTGAGGGAGATTTAGTGTTGAACGGGTTTGCGGAGTTTTTCAGAAATCTTTTAGTGTGTAAGGATCCTAAGTCTGCCACCTTGCTTGAAGTGGTGGAGGGTATGGAGCAGAAATATGTAGCCATGGCAGCTAAAGCGGGTATGGCGTATTTGATTAGTGCTTTGAATATCTTAAACGAGGCAGAAGTTAATTTTAAGATGGCTCGAAATAAGCGATTACATGTTGAATTAGCGTTGATCAAATTAAGTTTCTTACAGCAGGCCATAGATTTGGCGGTTGATAATGGTGTTGTTGTTAAAAAAAAACGAATTGATGCTCCCATAGCACTTCGTACTAAATCGATTAAGCCTTTATCCCCAAGCACAAGTGGGGGAGGTGTTGCACCAAGCACTAGCGTAGATGCCAAACTATACGTAGATAAAACGTTATCTGTTCCACCCGTTAAAGTTCCTGTTGCTAAGCCAGCGCCTGTTTCACCAAATGCTAGTAAAAAATCGTTACTGGATGTTTTAAAAGAAAGGGCCGGTGAGCGATACGCGATACAAGAAGTGAAAGAAGCGGAGCCACTTACCAAAGAGAGGCTCATGCAATTTTGGGATCAATTTGGTGAATCCTTATTAGCACAACAAAAACATTCCGCAGCTGGAACTTTTAAGATCGCTGCCTT
Source organism: Sediminibacterium sp. (assembly GCA_017537025.1). Lineage (GTDB taxonomy): Bacteria > Bacteroidota > Bacteroidia > Chitinophagales > Chitinophagaceae > Sediminibacterium. The sequence goes on along the minus strand of JAFWCB010000005.1, from coordinate 355,360 downwards.
AGAAATTGATAATGATATTCATTTTACGGTAACTGTATCGGCTATTACTGCTCAAAAATTTATTGAGCAGGAGAAAATGACGCTTTTGGATCAGTTGCATACCGAGTTTAATAACCGCTCTATCGGGTTTACTGTTTTAGTGGCTGCTACAGAGCAAACAGATGTACCTATGCATTTGCGATTAAATAGTAAACAAAAATTTGAAAGAATCGCGGAGCAATATCCACTGGTAAAAGAATTAAAAGATAAATTACGGTTGGAAATAGATTATTAAGTATTTTCAATCTAAATATCCATATATGAGAAATTACCTACTCATTACGCTACTTTTTCTGGCTGGTCAATCTTTTTCACAAAACACCTTACCAAATTCTTTAATTGATGCGCAAAAGTCTGCCATTAAAGAGAACAAGATGATCATGCTAGTTGTGCAATCACCAACTTGCAATCAGTGTAATGAGGTTGCTGAAGCGGGTATTAAAAGTGTTCGAAAAAGATTAGAAGAAAATTGTGTTATTGTTTCGAATACAGGTGTACCCGCAGGCGTTTTTTCCATTCCGTCTCTTTTTATGATTCCTAAAGATCTTTTCGGAGTGATATGGTTCGACAAAGATTTTAACCCGTTAAGTATTAAAAATGGCAGCACAACCTTTAGTAATGAATATGTAAAAGGGATGGAGACTGCAAAAAATGAAGCGGCTAATACCAATAGCTCATTTCAATTTTATAAAGAAGCCTATTATAAGGAGGTAAAGAACTTTTCAGCTGTATACAATTTACTCAATAAGATTAAGTCCATTGGATTTGAACCGGAAGGTTTTTTAATAGATGAGTTAGTGCAAAAAGCGCCCTTAGATTCTGCTGCTTCACTTTCATTTTTGTCGAATGTTATGCGATTTGCCCCACTCGTTGGCTCAATTGCGTTTCGGTTTGTAGAAAAGAATCGGGATAATTACAATATGGCTTGGTATCGTATGGATACACGCGAGCGGATCTCAATAAACCAGCGCCTAATTTGGAAATCTACTCAAAAAGCAATTGCTGAAAAAAATCCATCTTATGCTTATCAAGTAGCTGCCTATAATCAAGCTACTTATTTAGATAAGCAGGAGGATGGCGCAAGAGCTAATATGAAAACTATGCTGGATTATTATAAAGGAATTAATGATACCGTTAGTTATATGCGGCAAGTTTTTAATTTTTATGATCGCTTCTATATGCAACTAACTGTAGCTGATATAAAACGAGAAGATTCATTAATGTTGATTAATGCCAGAAAGACTCAAAACCCTGAGATGGAAAGAATGAATCAGGCGGCTTTGGATCAGTTACCGGATAGTATCAAGGCGTTGATTAAAAGTAGGGGAGGTATTGTGGCTAAGCAAATGGTTACCTATGCTCCTAAAGCGCAATTTTATGCAAATACATTAAATGAAGGGGCTTGGACAATTTATCAGTATACCGATAATATCACTTACTTAACCAAAGCACTTCAAATGGCTCGTAAAGCAGTAGAGTTTTTTGAAACACCGGAAGTGGCGGATACTTATGCCCGTTTATTATATAAAACAGGAAACAAAGCCGAAGCTATAAATTGGCAGAAGAAAGCAATCGAGTTGAATAATAAACGTGGGTATAATAGCGGTGTTTTTGAAACAGTGCTCAAGAAAATGGAGAAGGGTGAAGGTAAAATTGATTAGTATAATCGATTTTATTTCTTTCCACATTCATTACAAACAATAATGATATTTTCAGCAAACTTTGGGCTGATGCTGCTTTTTTTCCCGTTTACTTCTATTTCAATCAGGTCATCATATGCTTGCTTGGCCTTTACTTTAACCAATTGATTAAGTGAAATACCAATTCGATCGGCATATTGTAAAAAGGTAGGCGAATTATCTTTTACACCCACTACTTTGCATTGATGACCCACCTCTTCTTCTAATAATGTTTTTTTACTTAATGTAATGATCTCACCTTTTGCATTCGGAATACTATCCCCGTGTGGATCGATAGCCGGATAGTTGAGAAATTGGTCGAGCCTATCAATGAGTTTTCTTGATTGAATATGTTCCAGTTGTTCCGCTACTTCATGTACTTCATCCCAACTAAATCCTAATTTTTCGAATAGAAAAGTTTCCCATAGGCGGTGTTTCCTCACAATATCTATCGCCCATTTTCTTCCTTCTTTGGTAAGGGATGATTTCCCATATCGTTCGTAATGAATTAGTTTCTTTTCTTTTAATTTCTTAAGCATATCATTTACCGTGGCCGGTTTTAGGTTTAAATGCTGTGCTAGTTCATTGGTGCCGGCCTCTTTTTTGCTGCCATCTTCCAGCGTGAGCTGAAATAATGCCTTTATATAATTCTCTTCCGTAAATGATAACATAGGCCAATATTAAGCAAAATATCGAATTAAATTTGTTAGGTTAATCTAACATTTATATTTTTGCGGATATAACATTATGAAACAACGGTTATTATATGTATTAGTGTGGCTATCGGGCATACCGGAATATGGTTTTGCGCAACAGGATACGATGATGGCCGGAGTTTCTGCAGATGTAGTGGTAACAGGCACGTTGAAGGAGGTAAAAAGATCGGAAAGTCCGGTAGCCGTTGAACTATACAGTGCTGCTTTTTTTCGTAAGAACCCTACATCTAATATTTTTGATGCCATGCAGCAGATAAATGGCGTAAGACCCCAGCTTAACTGTAATGTCTGCAATACAGGAGATATTCGTATCAATGGTTTACCCGGTGCGTATACCATGGTATTGATTGATGGTATGCCAATGGTGAGTAGTTTAAGTACGGTGTATGGCTTATCGGGTATTCCAAATGCCTTTGTGGAAAGAATAGAAATTGTAAAGGGACCTGCTTCTTCTCTTTATGGTAGTGAAGCGGTAGGCGGCTTGATAAATATCATTACAAAAAAACCAACGTTATCTAATAGGGTTAGTGCAGAAATGATGAGCACAAGTTGGGGTGAGTTTAATATCGATATAGGTTTTACGAACAGTATAGGAAAAAAAACAACCATATTAACTGGACTGCATTATTTCGGATTCAATAATCGTATCGATAATAATAATGATGGTTTTACCGATATCAGTTTACAAAATCGTTTTTCTGTTTTTCAAAAATGGAATTTTAAACGTAGAGAATCGCGGATAGCAAGCGTTGCCGGTAGGTATTTTTATGAAAACAGATGGGGTGGAGATATGAATTGGAACGAAAAATTTAGGGGAACGGATATCGTATATGGTGAGAGTATTTATACCCGTAGAGTAGAGTTAATTGGTAATTATCAGCTTCCTACTAAAGAGAAAATTTTATTGTCTTTCTCTTATAACCGACACGAGCAGGATAGTAGGTATGGTAACAGTTCTTATATTGCTAATCAGCAAATCGGCTTTGCGCAACTTACTTGGGATAAAACCATAGCAAAACACGATCTCTTGGCAGGAACCGCTTTTAGGTATACGCATTATAACGATAATACACCCGCCACAGGATCACCGGCACCTGATAAGTGGGGTACGAATCCACAAAAAATTAGTTTACCGGGTATTTTTATACAAGATGAAATTCGTTTTTCCGATAAGCATAAACTACTAGTAGGCTTTCGGTATGACTATAATTCTGCACACGGAAATATTTATACCCCTCGTATTGCTTACAAATACACGATCAATGATAATAGCTTTATAAGATTGAATGCCGGTACCGGCTTTAGAGTTGTGAATTTATTTACTGAAGATCATGCGGCTTTAACCGGTGCCAGAACCGTAGTGATAAAAGAAGATTTAAAACCGGAACGATCCTACAATATTAATCTTAATTACACGAAACGTTGGTTTGGGAAAGACGGCTCTACGTGTAATCTGGATATTACTTCTTTCTATACCTACTTTAATAATAGAATCATAGGCGACTTTGATACTGATCCTAATCAGATTATATATCAAAACTTGCATGGATTCGCTGAAAGTAAAGGCGTATCCATTAATACTGATTATCGCACGGCAGGTAGATGGAAACTCGGAGTTGGAGCTACCTATATGGATGTAAGTGTTGTGGAGAATGGTATAAAAGAACAGCAAATATTAACGGAGAGATTTACCGGTACCTGGACTGTTTCTTATACGCTTCCTGTACAACATTTGGATATTGATTATACCGGGAATATCTATAGTCCTATGCGTTTACCATTACTAGGGGCATTAGATCCGCGACCAGAAATGAGCCCCTGGTGGAGTATACAAAATATACAAGTACGATGGCATCGACTGAAGGGTGTAGAGATATATGGCGGTGTGAAAAATCTATTGAATTATTTACCGGGTAATGGCTTGCCTTTTTTGATTGCTCGTACGCATGATCCTTTTGATAAGCAGGTACAATATGGGGCTAATGGACAAATTCTGGCTACTTCCGATAATCCTTATGCGCTAAGTTTTGATCCAAATTATGTATATGCTCCCAATCAGGGTATTCGTTTTTTTGTAGGTTTGCGGATACATATACGATAATTTCATGTTGTATAAAATCAGCATATCGATCTTTTTTCTTTTTATAACCGTATTTGTTCAGGCACAGTTACAACAGTATAAGATTGAGCAACTCGATAGCTTACAACGTTCGCAACCCAGGCCTGTACTAGTTTTTATGTATGCAGATTGGTGTGTGTATTGTAAACAAATGCGGTATACTTCTTTTCGAAATAAAAAACTAATAGAGGTATTGAACAAACAGTTTTATGTTATTTCATTTAATGGGGAGCAGCAAACGGATATTTATTTTAGGGGTAAAAAATTTGTATTTGTACCAACCGGTAAGGGAACCGGGTATCATGAAGTACTTTTTGCATTAGGAATGTCCCAGCAGGAAATGGGATATCCATCCACGAGTTTTCTACGCTCCGATTTATCAGTTATAGATAATGCCGGTGGTTATTTGTCTGCCAGAGAGTTACTTACAGCCATTGGGAAAATAGTACAATAGTTCAAGATATTTATTAGTTGTATCTTTATGGCAAGATGCCACTAAAGACTTTTAAGTATAACCGAGATGAAGTTACCGTTGTTTGGAAACCCGAACAATGTATTCATAGTAAAATCTGCTGGACGGATTTGCGAGAGGTGTTTGATCCATTCAAAAAACCCTGGGTGAATATGGAAGGAGCTTCTTTGGATGCGATCGTTGCGCAAGTAAAAAAATGTCCGAGTGGCGCCTTATCAATTCTCTCTTCAATAGAAAATAATATGAATAATCAAGAAACTACTAAAGAACCTGTTGCCATACACATTAAGCCCAATGGCCCTATTTTAGTTCAAACAAGTTGTGCCGTAACCAAACCTGATGGATCGGTAGAAATACGCGAAGGGGTTACTGCTTTATGTAGGTGTGGTGCCTCTGCAAATAAGCCATATTGTGACGGGGCACATAAAAAAATTGAATTTAAAGACTGATGAAAAAAACAGTGGTACTTGGTGCCTCTGATAATCCTGAGCGGTATAGCTATTTGGCTGTACAGCGATTGCGATCTCATCAACATCCGGTAATTGCGATAGGAAGAAGAGCATCAAAAGTTGGCGATACAGAAATTATTACAGAACATAGTCCTATCGACGATGTTGATACCGTTACGCTATATATAAACCCAACCGCACAGAAAGACTATTACGATTATATATTTTCTTTGAAACCTAAGCGTATTATTTTTAATCCCGGGGCTGAGAACGAGGAATTAGAGCAACTTGCACAAGGAAAAGGGATTCAAGCTTTAGAAGCATGTACATTGGTACTGTTGAGCACAGGGCAGTACTAAAACCCTCCCCATCCTTCTCTATCCAAACTTCTATATTGTATGGCTTCGGCTAAATGCGAAACTTTTGGAAAGTTTCGAAACTTTCCAAAAGTTTTACATAAAATTACTCATGCCATTTGTACTTGCGGTCAATAGGTTTGTCATGATAGTTTAGGAAGGCCTGTTTGTTTCCAAATATGTTCAAAACATAATCCCGTTCAAGTCTCGTAAGTTTATCAGAGTGCAATGCCTTAAATGAAGAAAATCTCCATTCTCTAATATCTTTTACAAAACCATGATGCACCGGATTAGCATGTATGTAATGTGTAATGGCACAAAAAGCCAGATCATCTTCTATATCATTTGTTTTAAAGTTAGGCATGAATAAACTACCTCTACGTTGGTAGATTCTGTTATAGGATTGTGTATAGCTACTGAAAAGATTGGAAAGAGATTTACTGATTTTATTATACATGTATTTAATCTGATCTGTTTCGCTCAATTTTTTAAAACTACTTGATTTGGACAACATCTCGCATAACTCCTTTTCTTCTTTTATTCTAATAACCAAATGGAAATGATTTGGCATGAGGCAATAGGCATAGATTTTCATGTAAGGACTCAGGTATTTTCCTACTTTTTCAAGAAAGAAATGATAGTTCTTTTCTTCTCTAAATAAATCTTCGCTTCCATTGGCATGGTTATAAAGATGGTAGAATTGACTTGGAAGTAACATGAGATTTTTTGTTAGCTTGTTGAAGGTATATGAGCGGGATGCTGCTAAACTGATCAATGCTGCTACAGTGAACTTTTGGAAAGTTCCCAAACTTTCCAAAAGTTAGCCGGCTTAAAATTTTTTAAAACCCTCCCCATCCTTCTCTATCCAAACTTCTGTATTGTATGGCTTCGGCTAAATGTTCAGATTTAATATTGGAAGAAGACGCTAAATCGGCAATGGTTCTACTTACTTTCAAAATTCTATCATAAGCTCTTCCACTTAAATTTAATTTTTCCATTGCACGCTTTAGCAAGAGCTCCGATGCCTGGTCTAATACACAAATTTCCTGTAACATTTTAGTGGTCATTTGTGCATTTGCATAAATGCCTGTAGCTTCCGAGAACCTATCGAGTTGTATGGCTCTTGCTGCTATTACACGCTCTCTTACCTGTGCTGATGGCTCTCCTTTGTGTTGTTTAGTAAGTTCTGCGAAAGCCGATGGGGTTACTTCTACATGTAAATCTATCCTATCTAACAAAGGACCGGATACTTTATTCAGGTATTTTTGAACAATACCGGGCGCACAGGTACATTCTTTATCCGGGTGGTTATAATATCCGCATGGACAAGGATTCATAGAAGCGATTAGCATAAAATTGGCCGGAAAATCGAGGGCAATCTTGGCTCTCGAAATACTTACTTTTCTTTCTTCCATGGGTTGGCGCATAACTTCTAAAACAGTGCGTTTAAATTCAGGTAGCTCATCTAAAAATAAAACTCCATTATGGGCTAGGGAAATTTCGCCCGGTAAGGGGAATCCGCCCCCGCCTACCAAGGCTACATCTGAAATAGTATGATGGGGTGAACGAAATGGACGTTTATTAATAAGCGAACTATTGGCAGGTAAGCGGCCGGATACACTATGGATTTTAGTGGTTTCTAAAGCTTCCGATAAACTTAAAGGAGGGAGAATAGTGGGTAGTCTTTTTGCTAACATTGTTTTACCTGCTCCGGGAGGTCCGATCAGTATGGCATTATGCGAACCTGCAGCTGCAATTTCTAATGCACGTTTTATGTTTTCTTGTCCACGTACTTCCTCAAAGTCGAACTCAAAATTACTTTGCGTGTCATAAAATTCTTCTCTTGTATTTACGATGGTAGGTTCTAGGTTTTTTTCTCCGTTAAAGAAATCTACCACTTCTCTCAAATGGGCTACACCATATACTTTTAGTTGATTTACCATACCTGCTTCTCGGGCATTAGCAATAGGTAATATCAATCCTTCATAAGCCTCTTTGCGTGCTTGAATGGCAATAGGTAGCGCCCCTTTGATAGGTTGTACAGAACCATCTAAACCTAGTTCTCCCATAATAATATAGCGGGAAACTTTTTCAATATCGTTGATCTGCTCACTGGCACCTAAAACACCTAATGCAATCGGTAGATCAAAAGAAGATCCTGTTTTCTTAATATCGGCGGGAGCCAAGTTTACCACTACTTTCGTACGAGGCATATAATACTCGTTACTTTTTATTGCACTCTCTGTTCTCTGCAAGCTTTCTCTTACAGCACTATCGGGTAGGCCTACTATGGCATAACCCTGGCCCATACTCACATTTACTTCTATGGTAATTGTAATAGCTTCAACGCCGTAAACAGCGCTGCCAAATGATTTAACCAACATGTAAAATTTCGGGAAAACCTCCCTTGGGGAATTGGAAGGGCTACAAACAAAGTAAAGATAAGCGGATCTGTGAACCAGAGAACTGGAGAAATAACAATATTCGTTTGTAAACGCAAATAAACGACTAGTCTTGTAAGCCTTTCCCGGCTAATATTTGTGGAATCGCTTTTTCAACTCGAGTTATTCTAGTTTGTGATAGTTTAGGCTGTGAGAAATGAAGCAGATATGCTCTTTGTCGGCCCGGTGTTAATGCTTCAAAAGCTTTTTTTAGTTTACTGTTTTTTGTGAGCGCTATTTTAAACTCATCCGCCATGGTAAATGCTGCCGGCTTCTTGTACGCTACTTTGAGTCCCACTTTTTCTACTTCTATCGCTTCAAAAATATAGGCTTTGATAGTAGCCTGTAATTTTTTTATTTCTTTTGAATTGGTGAAGCGTATTTGTCGGGCAGATTGTACATTCTCAGTTTGCTGGATTAATATTCTTTTATCATCTTTTAATAATGCCCCTTTAAAAAATAGTAAAGCAAAATATTCTTTAAATGCATGAATGAGAACAATATTTGATTTATTATACGTATAGCATGGGCAACCCCATTTTAGTTCTTCAGGTAAAGCAGTTGTAAGGGCAATTTCTCTTAGTAGCAATAATTCTTCCTGCCATTTTTTTGCTTTTGCAAAGAAGAAGTCAACTTTAGGATTCATGCAAGATTTGTTATATTAATTTATCGACTTAGTAACTAACGCCACCAATTCTCCTATTTTACTATCATCTATCCAACGCGTTACAATAAGTAAATCGTGTTCTTTATCTATTACAATATAATTACCTCCATAGCCCGCCGCATAATAAACAGTTGGAGATACGTTTTTCCATTTACCGGTACTGTTGAGCCACCATAAATAACCATATTCTTTATTGGCCAATGAAGGTTGTTGTACTGCATTTACCCATTTTTCTGAAATTAGTTGTTGATTATTCCATTTGCCGTTGCGTAAGAATAGTAGGCCAAAACGAGCCATATCGATGGTACTGATAAATAAGCCGCCACCATGATGCCCGCCACCACTAACAGATTGTGTCATGATACCATCTATGTTTAGAAATGAATTATCATAACCATACCAACGCCAGGTTGTGCTAGCTCCGATAGGATCCATGATCTTTTCTTTTAGTACTTGTGGTAATGGTTTTCTCCAAACCTGCAAAAGGGAATAAGCTAAAATATTTACACGTACATCGTTGTACTTATAAAATGTACCTGGTTCATTTAATTTTCTTTTTTTCCAATCATCGATCGTTCCTTCACGGGGTGGGCGATCGGCCCAATCATGCAAACCAAAAAGCGTACCGCTCCAATCGGAGGATTGGGTTAATAAATGATCCCAAGTAATTTTGCTATTATGTGGCCCTCTGAATGTTTCATCCCATACATAATTTTGAACATAATCCTGCGTGCTTTTAATTAAACCCTTATCCACCGCTAATCCTGCGGTGGTAGACAAAAAACTTTTAGTAGCACTAAAGGTCATATCCACCCGATTAATATCTCCCCATTGTGCAACTATATATCCGTTTTTTACAATTATTCCGGCTGCAGTTCCCCGCTCTTTCGTGGGGCCTATTATTTTATAATCGGGCTCATTGGCGTAGGATTTAAGTATAGCAATTCTAAGGTCCTTTTCTACTTTGTTTTCGTTATTAATTGCTAATCTCACAGCACTATCTAATAAAACCTGATTGAGTTTAAGTTGGGGAGCTGTTTTTGTTTGCCAAGTGGTATCCGGAAAATATATCGACTGTGCAAATGTGAAGCTGCTAATTGTAACAACAATTAACAATGATAAAATAAATTTTCTCATGATTTACTCATTAAGTTTTAGATACTCAACAAGGTATCATAATTTCTCTAAAATATCAACAACTCCCTGTTGTTTTAAAATCAGATATCCAAGCCTATCATTACTCACACCTTCTTTGAGCTGATAACTGAATACTAATTGATCATTATCAACAGCCGTTTCGAAATAGCGAAATAATATATTCGGATATTGATGTAAAGAATCGGCAATTTCGTATAGGTGAGTAGATAAAATAAACAAGCCATTATTTAATTTTCGTAAGCCCTCAATAACCGTAGTACTGCATTTTACAGCATCTTGTTGATTCGTACCTTTAAATAATTCATCGATGAGAATCAGCCATTTTTTTCGATCGCTAATACGCTCAACAGTATTTTTTATACGCTGAACTTCATTGAAAAAGAAACTTTCTCCCTTGCTAATATTATCAGTTACTTGAATATTACTCAACAATCCATCAAAAAAACTTAGTTGCATAGTTTCTGCCGGTACAGCCATACCAATATGGGCTAAATATACCGCCAACCCACATGCTTTAATAAATGTACTTTTTCCTGCCATATTCGCGCCGGTTAAGAAAAGGAAATTGGAAGCGGGTAAGAGTTCAACGGAATAGGCAACGGGTGTTGGGATTTGGAAATGAAATAATTTTTTTGCAGAAAAATGGGGCTCCTCGCTTTCCATAAAATGAGGAAATTGAAATTGATACTTATTGCCTGCTATAGCTAAACTCATATACGCATCGAGCTGGCTATACATATCTATCAAGTCAAAAGCAAAACCTTTATATCCCTTTCGTATATATTGTGCATATTCTAATACAATTGATGGATACAGTGTTTCTTTATTTTGCTGGATCATGTTCGGCACTAGCCCTTTCTTCAATAATATTTCCATCCGCGTAGCAATAATTCCGAGTAAAGGGCTATTGCTATTGCTGATCAATGATTGAATGACAGACAGTGCCTGAAAAAAATCAATGCTGTGTTTAACACTAAATTCAGATAAAGCATAATCTTCGCCTTTTAATAACTTATATATGTATGCGGGAAAATTACCCTGCACACTCGGATAGGCATCTATTGGCGATTCATAAAACTTTTGAAGCACCATAATGGTACCATTCGTAAGTGTAGTTGGCCATTTATCGGCTACTGATTGTAAATGGCGAATGGTTTGTTGGGTTTCTTTAATTTCCTTTAGTGTAGTAAGTGGATTACCGAGTAAATATTTTAAATAATCTCTTCCATCATTGGTATTGGTAAAGTTTAAATAATGGAAAACAGACTGTTCTTCTTCAGCATGAAAAACGCCCAAATCGTACAAAGTTGTTTTATCTATTTGCATGCAATCTTTATTGACGATTAAAGGATAATCTAGATCCCCATTGAGATTCATCGAACACCCCATTTCCATAAACCATATGTCCGTTTACAAAAGTATTTTTTATAACAGCAGGTAAACGCATACCCTCTAAGGGGCTCCAGCCACATTTATATAGTAAATTTTCCCTAGTAACTGTTGTTTTTTGTTGTTGATCAATTAAAACCAGGTCTGCAAAATAGCCCTCTCGTATATAACCTCTTTCTTTTATTTGGAAGCAGTCGGCAACAGCATGGCTCATTTTTTGTACCATTTGTTCAACAGTTAACCTGCCTTCGGCAACATAATGTAACATTAACAAAACCGAATGTTGCACAAGCGGTAAACCTGCATGAGCGTGTTCATAATCTTCTTGTTTTTCGGCCCAGGTATGCGGAGCATGATCGGTAGCTATAACGTCGATGCGATCATCTATTAAGGCTTTCCACAAGGCTTCTTTATTATGCGTTGCTTTGATGGCCGGATTACATTTTATTTGATTACCCAAACGAGCGTAATCGTCAGCCGTAAAATGTAGATGGTGTACACATACTTCGCAGGTAATACGCTTATCTGCTAAAGGCAGCATATTTGAAAATAGTTGTAACTCTTTCTCAGTAGTGATATGCAAAATATGCAACCTGCTTCCATGCTTTTTGGCATACTGGATGGCTTTAAAAGAAGATTCAAAACACACGTCTTCATTACGAATAATAGGATGATCTGCCGGTTCTAAAACCGATTTTATGGATCTGATCTTTTGCAAGTTTTCTTTAATCATCGATTCTTCCTCACAATGCGTAGCGATCAGTAATTCCGATTCTGCAAATACATTCTCTAGTACTAAAGGGTTATCTACCAATAAATTGCCTGTTGAGGATCCCATAAAAATTTTTATTCCGCACACTTCATTTTTCTTCTTATTTATTTTCCTGATCTCTTCTATATTATCATTTGAAGTACCCATGAAAAAAGAATAATTTGCTAATGCCGATTTACTTGCTATAGCATATTTATCTTCCAATAGTTCTACTGTAAAAGCAGGTGGGTTTGTATTAGGCATTTCCATGAATGAGGTAACACCACCGGCAACAGCAGCTTTGGCTTCGGTATAAATAGTTGCTTTATGGGTAAGTCCGGGTTCCCGAAAATGAACCTGATCGTCGATAGCCCCGGGTATGAGTATTTGATGGGAACCATCTATTTCTTTAGCTCGGGCTTTTATATCTATTTCGCCACCAATTCTTTCAATTCTATCTCCTGTAATCAATAAATCACCGTAAATTCTTTGTTGCTCGTTAATGATGCACGTATCTTTAATAATTGTATGCTGCATATATTTACCAATTTGTGTCTTTATACTATGAGAATGCAATTTATTAAATCTGTTCGCTACCTACTATTTTTTCTAAGCCCGTTATTCATAAAAGCACAATCTACCTATATCCCTATGGGGATGAAAGATTATATCTTATTGGATCGATTAGAAATTAAAACGAAGCAGCAAGATCTTTTCTTTACACATGTTAGGCCCTATAATCGAAAATATTATACTAAGCAAGTAGAGATCATTGATAGTATGCGGTATAGTAACGAAAATTTGAAAGCTAGGCTTAGCAGCGTAGATATTTACAATATGCAACGCTTTCTAACAAATAATGCGGAATGGACTACTCGGGAAGATTTACGGAAACCGCAAAATATGTTTCATGATTTTTTCCATTCCAAAGGCAATTTATTTGAAGTAAATAATAAGGATTTTTATGTGCAGGCCAGTCCGTTGATAAACATACAAAGCGGACAGGAAAATGGGTATGATAAGCCTATTTTTCAAAATACACGAGGCTTATATATTCGAGGAAGAATAGCCGATAAAATTGGATTTGACGTGTATTTTACCGATAACCAAGAGCGGGATCCTCGGTATGTGCAGGCTTGGGTAAAACAATATAAAGCCGTACCGGGTGCGGGTTTTTATAAACCTTTAGGGGTGGTGGAAGGCTATGATTATACCGAAGTGCGAGGATCTATCAGTTTTAAAGCTGCTAAATTTATTGATATGCAGTTTGGGTATGACCGCAATTTTATTGGAAATGGGTTTAGAAGTATGTTTATGAGCGACTTTAGCAATAGTGGACTCTTTCTAAAAGTTAATACGAGAATTTGGAAACTGAATTATGAGAATCTATTTATGGAGTTAATTCAACCGAATGGCTTTATTGCGAACGGGGGAAGAAACTTGCCAAGAAAATATTTTCGGATGAATCACTTAAGTGTCAATGCTACTAAGTGGTTGAATGTGGGCATTTTTGATGCGGTGATGTTTAGCAGGGGGGATCATTTTGATTTTATGTACCTCAATCCGATACTTTTTCTAGTTCCCGGCCAGCAACAGATTGGTAGTCCGGATAATACCATGTTAGGTATAGACGCTAAAGCCAATATTGCCAAACGCTTTCAATTATATGGGCAAATAAATTTTGATGAGTTTATTACGAAGGAAATATTTTCAAACAAATATAATTGGCAGAATAAATATGGCTATCAGTTAGGATTAAAATATATCGATGTATTTGGTATAAAAAATGTTGACCTACAGTTAGAATCGAATAGGGTTCGGCCATTCACGTATTCGCATTTAGATAGTACCAGTAATTGGATACACTATAATCAACCTTTTGCTCATCCATTAGGAGCTAATTTTCAGGAATATGTTGCCATTCTGCGGGCGCAACCTTTGAAGCAATTATATGTGAATGCCAGAGCCGTATATTACAAACAAGGAAGAGATTCGTTGGGGTTCAATTTGGGCGCTAATCCGATGCGACCCTATACCGACAGGTTAAGAAACGATTTTTTAAAAGTTGGTAGCGGCGATGAAACAAAAGTGTTACTATTAACCTTACAACTATCTTACGAACTTGCCGAGAATTTATTTTTAGATATTAATATAAATAAAAGATCCAGTAGTTCTTTATTGGGAGGAACAGCTCCGGAAGCCACTATGATATCCGGTGGCATACGATGGAATATGGCTAGGCGAGAGTTTGTTTTTTAATCTTCTAAATGAATGGAGAAAACAATCATGCGAGATTGAATTTTATCGAGTGCGCTTGAATATTTTAAAGCGGCATCGCGTTGGTGAATATTACTTAGTCCGTAACTGATTTTGATTTCTGGGCTCACTGTTACAAAGGGTAAATAAAAATTGAATCCGATACCTGCTTCTAACCCAAAATCATTTCTTTTTAACTTCACTAAATCCTCGGCATTACGGGTAGAGGCATTACTGGAAAGATCAATATCATATTTGATGCCACCTAATAAATAAGTTCTGAAATTACCGATGCGATCGGAATTAAATTTTATTTGTAAAGGGAAACTGATAAGTGTTGAAGGAAGGGTTTGTACCTGGTTTGTTCCCTCACCTACTCGGCTAGAACCTAAGCTGTACCTGATTGTTTTGGCACCTCCGATAATGAGTTGTGGATTTACCCTTACCTGAAAATGATCGGTTAATCGAGCAGTAGCTAACAGCCCCATAGCAATACCTCCGCTAGATCCCGGCTCAGCGCTAAGGATGCTATCGCTGGCGAGAAAAGTAGTTGATTTTACCTGATGCAAATAAGAACTGTTATACCCCAGCGTAATGCCAAAATAATACAGTTGATCCTCTCGTTGAAGACGATACAATTGTTTTTGTGCATTAGCTGAAAAAACAATGCCTAGTAGCACCGATAAAAGCAGGATTATTTGCTTCCGCAGTATATCGTGCATATTCCGAAACTAAGTTTTTTCAAATAAGTTTGGGTAAATCCTGCTTCATTCATGATGTTTAAAAAAGTGAGCCCCTCGGGAAACGCTTGTACGCTTTTGTTAAGATACGCATAAGCTTCCTTATTGTTTGAGAATACTTTACCAATAGAAGGGGTTATAAAATCCATGTAGAGATTATAAAATTGTTTGAAACCTGCTGTAGTCGGTTTTGAAAATTCAAGTACCACCAGTTTGCCTCCCGGCTTTAATACGCGATACATCTCCGCTATTCCTTTTTCCAAGTGTTGGAAATTACGTACGCCAAAGGCAACGGTAATAGCATCGAAGTAATTATCAACAAAGGGAATAATAGCACTATCCGCTTCTGTTAATTCAATCGTTTCCTGAAGATTGGCAGCTGCAATTTTCGTTCTGCCTACGGCTAACATTCCTGCTGAAATATCGATACCTATAATTTTGTTTGGCTTCAATATTTTCTGTGTGAGTAAGGCTACATCAGCAGTGCCGGTAGCTACATCAAGAATTATTTTTGGTTGCAGCGCGGCTAATTCTTTAATGGCCTTTTTGCGCCAATTAATATCAATACCTGCACTCAAGAAACGATTTAAAAAATCATATCTAAAGGCAATACTGTTGAACATATCTGCCACTTGCTCCTTTTTATCAAGTGTGCTGGCTTCAAAAGGAACAATATCGTCATGTGCGTATTTCGCCATGCGTCAAAGATATTGATTTTATTATGCTTGAGGATGGTTAATATTTCCTAAAAATTAGTTAGATAAGGCTGAAAAAGGCTTTATCTTCATCATCTGTGAGAGCAATTGTATACAAATCTACCGGTAGTTGGTATGTTGTGAAAACAGCTGATGGTCAATTCCATAATGCCCGTGTAAAAGGAATTTTCAAAATAGATGGAATAACTTCCACAAACCCGATAGCAGTTGGTGATGAAGTTGATATTTCTTTTGAAAATACGGAGGAAGCCTCAGCCCTTATAGAGGAAATTCTTGATAGGCAAAATTATGTAGCGCGGGTATCGCCTCATAATAAACGGCAGCATCATATCATTGCGTCGAATATAGACCAGAGCTTTCTATTTGTTACCCTAAAATCTCCAAAAACCTCACAAGGGTTTATAGATCGTTTTTTAATTGCTTGTGAATCCTTTCATATTCCTGCAGTTCTCATTTTCAATAAAGCAGATATTTATAAGGAGAAGGAGATGCTGCAATATGAGCGATATCATGACATATACACCAGTATTGGTTATGATGTTTTGCTTACCAGTGTTGAAAGGGAGGAAGGATTGGCGGAAGTGAAGGAAAAATTATTGGGAAAAACAACCCTATTAAGCGGCCATAGTGGCGTTGGTAAATCTACTTTGATTAATGCGCTATTTCCCGATTTTGAATTACGTACACAGGAGGTAAGTAGTTGGAGTGGGAAGGGTATGCATACCACTACCTTTGCTGAGATGTTTGATATTGATGCGTTTAGTAAGGTAGTTGATACACCCGGTATTCGGGAGCTTGGTATAACAGCTGTTTCAAAACAAGAACTGTCGCACTATTTTCCCGAGATGCGAAAAGTATTAAATGATTGTCAGTTTAATAATTGTATGCACTATAATGAGCCGGGCTGTGTGGTAAAGCAAGCAGTAGGTGACGGACTTATTTCGGAGGAGAGATATGTTAGCTATCTTACTATAAAAGATACGATAGAAGAAAATCTATATTAATAGATCAGTTGTTTACCCTTAGTATATTTTGGCGCTTTAACGGCTGCCTTATCATCGCTCAATAATTTTTCGGCACCTACATTTTTACCATTGGTAGGGCAGCCGCCATCTTGTTTTGCATTTTTACCGGACGCATTTTTACCAATACCTAATAGCTTACAAGAACTGAGGCTAAAGATGGCTAACACTAGCAGTAAAGTTAATTTGCGCATAATTGGGGTGTAGGTTGGTATTTGTATAACGTAAAAGGTTCCTATTTATTTGATAAAATTGTGATTATAATCACTGAACCAGGAAGCATATTGAACATAATTATTAGCGATTCTATCTATTTCACCGCTAATAAGTTCCTTCGAAATATCTTTTACTTTTTTAGCAGGCACCCCGGCATAAATACCCCCGGCTTCTACTATTGTTCCCTCCAATAATACTGCTCCGGCGGCAATAATGGAGTTCGAATGTATCACACACCGATCCATTACAATAGCTCCCATTCCGATCAACACGTTATCGTGCAGCGTACATCCATGAACAAGCGCATTATGTCCGATAGAAATATTATTCCCTATCTCCGTAGGGTTTTTCTGATAGGTACAATGTATTACTGCCCCATCTTGAATATTAACTTTATTACCGATTCTAATATAATGTACGTCGCCTCTTATTACTGTATTGAACCATACGCTACATTCATTCCCCATAATTACATCACCCACTATGGTGGCATTGGGAGCAATAAAACAGTCGTTGCCAAATTGCGGATGTTTTCCTAGTACAGGGAGAATGGTGGGCATGGTAGGGGTTTATAGTGTTTAGTGGGTAATGTATAGTGTGGTGAAATTAGTAAAATAACTAGAATAAGTCAATATGCTTTCTACCTCCATCCTATAACCTATTCTCTATTACCTTTACCACATGAACTACCGACAACTATTCTTGCAACATGTAGCGCAAACATCTCCTAAACCTATTGGTGTAGAGATCACAAGCGCTTCGGGGGTGTACCTATACGATGTATCCGGGAAAGGGTATATAGACGGTATTTCAGGGTTTAGCGTAGCCAATATTGGGCACTCTAACCCGGCAGTAATAAGAGCTGTTCAAGAACAAGCTGCGGCTTATATGCATACCATTGTGTATGGGGAATTCATCGAACAACCACAGGTTGCGTATGCCAAATTACTAACAGATCATCTTCCTGCTTCTTTAAACTGCGTTTATTTTACAAATAGTGGAGCGGAAGCTACAGAGGGTGCCATGAAATTGGCAAAAAGAATTACCTGTAGATCTAAAATTATTTCTGCCAAGAATGCCTATCATGGTAGTACACAAGGTGCCTTAAGTGTAATGGGTGATGAATATTATAAGCAGGCTTTTCGTCCACTTTTGCCCGATACTTTCCAGTATGCCTATAATAGCCAAGAGTTAATTGATGCAATCGATAGTAATACAGCTTGTGTAATATTGGAAACTATCCAAGCTGAAAGTGGTATTTCGGTCCCTGATAAAACATGGTTCCAAGCAGTGCGAAAAAAATGCGATACTCATTGTGTGCTATTGATATTAGATGAAATACAAGCAGGATTTGGTCGCACCGGTAGCTTATGGGCATTTGAACAAATGAATATAGTTCCTGATATTTTATTACTTGGGAAGGCATTGGGCGGTGGTATGCCACTAGGTGCTTTTATTGCCGACAAAAAATTAATGCAAACGCTTACTTATAATCCTGTACTCGGACATATCACCACATTTGGAGGTCATCCTGTATCCTGTGCTGCAGGCAAAGCAGCTTTCGAAGTTTTACTAGGAGAAGAATGGATTGCAGAAGTAAAAGAAAAAGGGCGGTATCTAAAAAGCAAATTAGAGCATCCTGATATTCTACAAATTAACGAAGCAGGATTATGGATATCATTACAATTTGAATCAGATACAATAGCACAATCAATTGCACATACTTGTGTTATGAATGGGTTGATTACTGATTGGTTTTTATTTGCTCCGGATAGATTACGAATTGCACCACCTTTATGTATCAGTTATGAGGAACTCGATGAACTAATAAAGAAATTACTATCGTCTATTATTTCCGGTGTATCAGCTACCTCAACAATCCATCCTACAAAATCTGCCATATAATTTTTCATATACGGGAATTATGTGCTTGATATCGAATTGTAAAGCGTGCTGATAAGCAGCTTCTTTAAAAGAATTCAATCTATCATTATCCTTTAGCAAATGAATAGCAAAATGACTCATGGCATTTATATCACCTACATTGGCCATGAATCCTGTTTTATCCTGAATATTTATTTCATTTAAACCTCCTGCATTAGTGCTGATCACCACACTATGTGCTGCCATGGCTTCCAAAGCGGCTAGGCCAAAACTTTCATATTCGGATGGCAGTAAAAAAATATCACTTACTGCTAAAATATCTTCCATTTGCTCTTGCTTACCTAAAAAACGAACATGATCGTCTACACCTAAGGCACGAGCTAACTCCTCGCAGGCAGGGCGTTCAGGTCCATCACCTACCATCAATAATTTTGCAGGTACCTCTTTCAAAAGATTCGCAAATACATGCAGCACATCAGGCACTCGTTTTACCTTTCTGAAGTTAGAGGCATGGATGAGTATTTTTTCGCCATTAGGCGCAATCACTTTTCTAAAAGCATCTAAAGGTTTTTTATCGAAACGGGTAACATCTACAAAATTATAGATGACTTCTATTTCTTTCTCTATCGGAAAAGAACTGTAGGTTTCTTCGCGCAAATTATTTGAAACAGCAGTAATGGCATCACTTTGATTAATGGAGAAAGTAACTACCGGTTCATAGGTTTTGTCTTTTCCAACCAAAGTTATATCGGTACCATGCAGGGTTGTAATAACAGGCACATTTCTGCCATTTTTTTGTTTTACAATTTGCTTAGCCATATAAGCAGCTGAAGCATGCGGAATAGCATAATGTACATGTAATAAATCGAGATCATGATTAATGATCACATCTACCATAGTACTTGCCAGTGCTACTTCGTATGGAGGATAATCGAATAAGGGATAAGTAGGTACCCTTACTTCATGATAAAAAATATTGGTATTAAAAACATTTAATCTTACCGGCTGCTGGTACGTAATAAAATGAACTTCATGCCCCTTATCGGCCAATGCTTTTCCTAATTCTGTTGCCAACACGCCACTTCCGCCAAAGGTTGGGTAGCAAACAATTCCTATACGCATGATTAACTATTGAAATGCAAAGGTATTAAGTTATTGGGAGAATGGTAGTAGGTAATAGGATGAAGGGTACAGGGTGTAGGGTATAGGGTATGCGTTCTTCAGATTGAAGATTGTAGATTCCAGATTATTGATTGAAGATTTGTATTCCCTATCTTTAGTTTATGAAAAAATTATTAATCTTCTTTTGCTTACCCCTATTTTCAAAAGCACAAGTAAACGATTCCCTATTTATCAGAAAAATGGCAGATGAACTGCTAACAAATGGAAGGGCCTACGAATGGTTGAGGCAACTTACTAAACAGATAGGAGGTCGGTTAGCAGGTTCTCCACAGTTTGAGAAAGCGGTAAAATGGGGAGAAGCGGTAATGAAAGAAGCGGGTGCAGATAATGTGACACTGCAAGAATGTATGATGCCTAACTGGAATAGAGGGGGTAGAGATGCAGCAACTATCATTACTATTGATGGTAAAAAATCTAATAGATCTCTAGATGTATTAGCTCTGGGAAACTCTTTAGGTACTAACGGTAACCCTGTTACTGCAGAGGTAATTACAGTTGCAGATTATACTGAACTTGAAGCAAAGAAGGATCTGTTAAAAGGTAAAATTGTTTACTACAATTATAAATTTAATCCTCGAAATATTGATCCCTCTATATCATATGCAGAAGCCGGTCAATATCGGAGAAGCGGTGCTAGTAGAGCTGCAAAATACGGAGCTGTTGGAGTGATAATACGCTCTTTAACAGAAGCCACAGATAATAATCCGCACACAGGTGGGATGACTTATAATGATTCTTTTCCAAAAATTCCTGCAGTTGCAGTTGGTGGAGATGACGCCGATTATCTCTGGAGTTTAGGAAAGAAATCTTCTTTCACCATATCCATGACTACTAGCGGTAAATTTTTGCCCGATGCTAAAGGATATAATGTTATCGGTGAATTAAAAGGATCGGTTAATGCTGATACATATATAACGATTGGCGGACATTTAGATAGTTGGGATGTAAATGAAGGGGCACATGATGATGGCGCAGGTGTGGTTCATACTTTGGAAATTTTAAGAACCCTAAAAGCCTTAGGCTATCAGCCAAAACACAGCATTCGGTTTGTATTATTTGCCAACGAAGAAAATGGATTAAGAGGTGGTACTAAATATGCTGAAGAAGCAAAAGCGAAGAATGAGAAGCATTTGTTTGCGCTAGAAAGTGATGAAGGTGGTTTTACCCCCAGAGGATTCGGTTTTACTATGAATACAACACAGTTGAAAAAAGTACAGTCTTGGATGCCCTTATTAGCACCGTATGGAACAGGTATTTTAAGAATGGGTGGCGGGGGTGCCGATATTGGCCCACTAAATCGGAATCTGGGAACAGCTTTGGGAGGCTTTTTACCCGATGCGCAGCGCTATTTTGATGTACATCATGCTAGGTCGGATATTTTCGAAAATGTGCACAAAAGAGAATTACTCTTAGGGGCATTGAATATGGCAGCCTTAGTTTATCTTGTAGATCAATACGGATTATAATATGACAACAAAAAAATTTATCTGGAGTACCGTTACTGTTATTTTGCTTGTGTTACTCGTAGCCGGTTATTGGCGTTTTTATTTTGTTTACTCCGAAGGCACTAAGGCGGGGCAATTAAATACATTTCAAAAAAAGGGCTTTGTATTCAAAACCTATGAAGGAAAAATTATCCAAAGCGGATTTCAAAAAAACATACAGAGTAATGAATTTAATTTCAGCGTAGAAGAAGAAAATATTGCGCGTATACTTGAAGCAAATTCAGGCCGGGAAATGAACTTGCATTATAAGCGATATTTAGGTGCTCTTCCTTGGCGGGGAGTTGAAAAATATATCGTAGATAGTGTATTGGAAATTAGAGGTGTTGCCGGAGAAACTGTGATAACACCTAAACACTAAGTTCCTAGTAAAAATATAACCGGTTTCTTATGTAAATCGGGTAATTGAACCATCCATTCTCGGATGGTTTTTGTTTTAATACTCTCAGAATTTGCAGTAATATCTACGGCAATACAAAGCTTTGTTTCTTTAGCACAAGTATCTATAATATCTTTAAGTATTTGATTATTACGGTAGGGAGTCTCTATAAAAATTTGTGTACGTTCTTGTTTAATAGCTAATGTTTCTAATTCTTTTATTTTTTTTCTTCGCTCTTGGGTTTCAATGGGTAGATAACCATTAAACTGAAATGATTGTCCGTTCATTCCACTAGCCATCAACGCCAATAAAATAGAACTTGGGCCCACTAATGGCTTTACCGGGTATCCCTTTTCTTGTGCGAGAGCAATCAATATTTGCCCGGGATCGGCAATGCCTGCACAACCTGCTTCGCTCATAATACCAATAGTATTACCCGCCTCTAGCTCTTTGTAAAAATCTTTTTTTACCGATTCTTCTGTTTTATGAATAGTATACCAACGATAATCATCAATTATCATTTCTCTCCAAACTCTTTTAAAAAAACGACGCGCTGTTTTCTCATTTTCCACAAAAAACGAAGAACAGCTTTTGATCGCTTCAATAGCATAGGGTGGAATGGTATGTGCGGTATTTTCATACAATTCCATGGGTAAGAGGATCACGTTTCCTTGTTTACTCATTATTCGCAGTATGTTGTTCTTTAAGGGGGTATACACTTAAGGTAGCGGCAACCACTGCATAAGATGGTGCGAATATCCAGCCAATTATTGGTACTAAGTGCATCAAATAAAAAACCAGTCCATTTCCAATCGCCAGCCCTTTATGTGTACTGATGAAATCAATACTTTGAGCAGAAGTTTTATTGTGGCGTTCCATAGTATAATCGATCATGGAAAAACCATAGTAGTAGCATTCAATTAAAATAGCTAATACAGGTGTTAACCAACCTACAACCGGAATTAAATTTAAAAGAATGATACTGATGAGATAAACGGTTTGCCATAAACTATTTCTGGCAGCAAGTTTTACACCTCTTATGGCATCATGAATAATTTTATAAAAAGAAAAAGGAAAATCTTTCCCTTCAATAATAGCTTCTGTCTTTTCACTTAAATAGGAGAATACGGGAGAACCTATAATCAAGAATAAATATTTAAAAAGAGAAAAATAAAATAACATTAAAATGAGCCAAAGAATTAAGCCTCCCATGGTGAAAATGAAACCTAGTAAGCCGCTATCTGTTCTATCGAGCCATCCTTTTAAGCCGGTTTTTAAGGCTATCCAACTAATGGCATCACTCGAAGTATCACTAAAATAAATAGCCCCTAGTAAAAAAAGGATTGTATAAATGATTCCGGGAATAATAATCCATTTCCACAATTTGTTTGCTTTAATAAACAGATGCGCCTCTCTATAGGCTCGTAATGCTATAATAATCTCTTTTAGCAAAGGGGGACTGTTTTTTTGCTAAGATACTAACAAAGTAGGCAATTAAAATTTCGGACAGTTTACCGGTCTATCGGTAGAAGGGCGATGGATATAAATGATTGACACTTCGATACCACCTCGATTTTGTGATGCAGTTCTTAATGAAGAATAATTATAATCGTAGGTAGCACCAATTCTAAAATCATTGAATTCAATACCAATATAAGGGATGATCGCGTCATTAAAACGAATCCAGCTACCTGCATAAATACTCGTGGGTTTATTAGGGTCGCTACTCGATGCAGTTAACTGCACGGCACCTCCAAGCATCGTTTGTGATGCACCTGCTTGTAAAATTTGCGAAGCACTAAGATGGAGTGTGCTAGTTTCACCGATTGGGAAATAGCCGCCCGCATGAAAATTTGTTCTGGGATTTATTAGATACGAGGCACCTGTAAATTGCTGAGCGGGTCGGTTAATATGATACATGCTCACGCCTACATAAAAATTATTTTTATCGCTTGTACTTCCATTATACAATAAGCCTGCATTGATATCTACATAATTAGATTTAAGTGTATTAAAATCAAATACTTCTGATGTAACACCGGTGAACCCAAGAGTGGTTAACTGATCTGCAAATTTAATTTTTGTAAGATCTACAAACATATTAGCATAGGTAACCTGAAAAGCAGCCCCTAATTGATGAAAGCCGTCTTCGTCTAATCCTTTATGATAAGCTGTGGAGAAGGAGCCATAATTAAATTTTACTGCACCCGCTGCGCCCTGGTCGCTCAAGCCGGAAAATCCAACACCCCAGGTATCATTAGCAGCGATTTTATTTTTTAAAATTTGAAAATCAACAGAAGCGGTAGTGGTGGTGAATGCATTATTGATTGTAGGCCATTGGTTTCTGTGATTTGCAGCGAACCGGTAAGCCCCAAAGAATTTGCCTGTAAAAGCAGGGTTTAATGTAAGCGGAGAGGAAAAGAATTGTGAAAAATTCGGATCCTGAGCCGTTATATTTTTGGTTATCAAAAACAAGACTACTACAAACAATACACTACGCATACAAACTAACCTTAGAATAAATATACCAAAAAAATTGAGAAGGATATGTTAATCAGGCTTGCAATTTGGAACCAAAAGCCAAATCCCCGGCATCACCCAATCCTGGAACAATGTATCCTTTGGCAGTGAGTTCATCATCTATATCACCGCACCAGATGGGAATTTCGGCACCACATTCACGATGAATAAATTCAATACCTATGGTACAGGCAATAGCTACTACAACATGTATAGCCGCTGGGTTGCCTTCATTTTTCATATATTGAATAGTTTTTACAATGGAAGCCCCGGTGGCCAACATAGGGTCGCTTATAATAATTACGCGGTTTTCTAAAACCGGACAACTCATATATTCCAAACTGATTTCAAAACTTCCATCCTTGTGATGTTTACGGTAAGCAGAGATAAAAGCATTATCTGCTTTATCAAAATAATTGAGCATACCATTATGCAAGGGTAGTCCGGCTCTCAATATGGTGGCCAGCACAGGCTGGGCTGCGAGTACTTTACTTTCGTGTGTTCCTAATGGGGTGGGGGTCTCCTGAATTTTAAAAGGAAGTTGCTTACTAATTTCATAGGCTGCAATTTCTCCGATCCGCTCTAAATTTCTTCTAAAGCGTAAACGATCGCCCTGTATTTCGGTATTTCTTAGTTCCGATACCCAATTACTTACTAAACTGTGCTGTTCGCTGAGATTAATGACCATTGGAAGGGGTTTTTGCGAAGATAGGGAATAGTCAGTGGTCAGTGGTCAGTGGGTAGTGGGTAGTGGGTAGTGGGTAGTGGGTAGTGGGTAGTGGGTAGTGGTTGTAAGAAATTTGTAAAGTTAGTTTTTCCTAATGACCATTGACTAATGACTATTGACCTTTATATTAGTACTTTAGTACAAAATTTATTATGCGTTATTCATGTATTGTTTTGATTATGCTTGCTTTCTTGGCTTGTAGTAACGAGAAAAAAGAGAAAGGATTTGATAAGGCCAACTATGAAGAAGTAAAGGAAAACATGGCTGATAAAGAAAAGAATAACCCCACTAAGTTTTTAGTCGTTGAAAACAGGGATCGGAAAAATATAATCGGACAAACAGTAGTAAAAGGAACTATTCATAATAAGGCTACCATTGCTTCTTATAAAGATGTACAATTAAAACTTAGTTTCTTCAGTAAAACAGCAGTTAAGTTAGATGAGGCTATGGAAACTGTTTACGACAATATTCCTCCCGGTGAGACTATCAAATTCAAAACAAAATATTTTGCACCAAAGGGAACTGATAGCGTGTCTGTGAAAGTAATTACAGCATCAGGGTACTAATAAAACGAAAACGTATCTCCGTTGAACAATCCTTTATCACTGAGTTTAATATGTGGTATCACTAATAATGCCATAAAACTCAAGGTCATATAGGGAGCTGAAAGTGTTGATCCCATTGCTTTGGCAAGAGTATCTATTTTTGTGTAAGCTTCAGCAACCGCATAACCATCATCGGTACTCATGAGTCCGGCAACAGGTAATGGTAATGTAATTGCTTCTCTATTTGAAACGGCACTCACACCTCCTTTTGTTGCTATCAGTAAATTGATAGCTTTTGTGAGTGAATCATCATCTACACCAACTGCTACAATATTGTGACTGTCGTGTGCAACAGTAGAGGCGATCGCTCCCTCCTTCAACCCCATGTTTTTTATAAAAGCTTTGGCAATGGGTGCATGATGATACCGATTCACCACAATTATTTTCAATATATCTTCATTGGTATCTGATACCCAATGATTATTTTCTTTTTTGCCATCGAGCCATAATGTATTGGTAATTAATTGTCCATCTAAAGCCTCAATTACCGGTATTTTTTCTTCGCTTTTGGGGTATTCATTTTCATGAATAGCTAATTGATCCCTGCTGATTGGTTGGCAATCAAATGCATTAATGATGCTTGCAGGTACAGAAGAAATAAGGGTTTTACCATTGTCTGCAACCAGTATCCCGTCAATATAGGTTTGTAGTACTTTAAAATGCCGTAAGTCTTTTACAATTATACAATCTGCAGCATCTCCTTCTCTTAATAAACCAACATCAAGCTTATAGTGTTTTACGGGATTGATACAAGCAGCTTTCAATACATTGAATACGTCAATACCCTTAGCTACAGCTCTGGCGCAAAGTTGATTAATATGCCCTTCTACCAGGCTATCCGGGTGTTTATCATCACTGCAAAGCATGATAGCATTCGGATGGTCATCTATCAATTCATATAATGCTTCAAAATTTTTGGCAGCACTTCCTTCCCTTATAATAATTTTCATACCATGTTCTAATTTATCGAGTGCTTCTTCCATGGTAAAACATTCGTGATCGGTTGAAATACCCGATTCAATATATTGTTGAGCGGCTTCACCTCTGAGGCCCGGTGCATGGCCATCTACCGGTTTACCCCATTGATGCGATGCCGCAATTTTTTGCATTACTTCCGGATCTTTATGTAATACACCGGGGAAGTTCATCATTTCACTCAGGTATTTTATTTCGGGCAGGGCTAATAATGCGCTAACAGCACTTGCATCTAAAGAAGCACCGGCTGTTTCAAAAATCGTTGCCGGCACACAGCTTGGAGCGCCAAAATTAAATTTGAAAGGGGTTTGTTTGCCATTCTCAATCATATAGTGAACACCTGCTATACCGCATACATTAGCAATTTCGTGCGGGTCGCTCACAGTAGCTACTGTACCATGTACCACAGCTAAACGGGCAAACTCACTGGGAATAAGCATACTGCTTTCAATATGAATATGGCTATCAATAAAACCTGGCAGCATATAGGGTAAACTTTTATTTTCTTCGCCCTTTATCGCAACACGACTTATTTTTCCGTTTTCAATATTTATAATCGCTTCTTGTATGTTGCGTTGAAGAATATTTACTAGATTGGCTGTTATAGAGAAATGACTGCTGTTCATAAGCTAATAAAAATCTAAATTACAGAAACTAAATGGTTATCATTTTTTGAATAGTATCTTTAATTTCAAATACGTGTATGAAAAAATGCATAAGTGTAGTATGGGCTTTTATAGTTGCTCATAGCCTATCTGCCCAAACCGCCGACGAACTGATTGCACAATATATTACTGCTGCGGGTGGTAAAGAAAAACTAAATGCGATAAAGCAGATTGAAGTAATGGGAACTATTAAGTTGGGTGTAATGGGACAGTCAATCGAATTACCAGTTACTGAAGTGAGAGAGAAAAATAAATTATTTCGCAGGCAACTAGGAGGTATTATGGGCATGGGCGATACATACACACTCATAACAGATACGGCAGGATATATATTTATTCCCTCGGTTCGTGGTTTTGGTGATATGCCAGGAACAGCTGCGAGCTTAACAAAACTTACTGCTGCTGAACTTACTTCACAACAATATGAGCTGGATTGTGCCGGCGCTTTTGCGAACTTGGTAGATTACCAAGCATAAGGGCATACTATAGAATTAGCTGGAACTGAAAAGGTGAATAAGCAAGCTTGTACAAAATTGAAACTTACATTAAAAACCGGGCAAACCATATTGTACAGCTTCGATAATAATACACATCTGGTAAAACGTATGGAAGCTACAGGGGAGATGGCGGCTAATCTTACCGGATTTGGTGCTATGATGAAAATGTTTGGTAGTGGGGTAAAACGCGATATGAAAGCGGAACTCATATTTTCGGCTTACCAACAGGTAAATGGTGTACAATATCCCTCATCCTATAGTATTAGTCTTGGTCCGGTAGAAACGCTTGTTGAAAATACCACGATTAAAATAAATGAAGGCATAGATAGTAAATGGTATAAAACAGGTAATTAATCATTTATCCTAATTTTTTTGCGAAGCAAATCAGAATGAGTATTTTACCCCTCCAATTTGCTTATCATGAGAAAA
Source organism: Sediminibacterium sp. (assembly GCA_017537025.1). Taxonomy (GTDB): domain Bacteria; phylum Bacteroidota; class Bacteroidia; order Chitinophagales; family Chitinophagaceae; genus Sediminibacterium. The sequence goes on along the minus strand of JAFWCB010000005.1, from coordinate 326,809 downwards.
ATACTAACTGCTACAGCATGTTTGCTTTGCTTTGTAGGCCTCGCACAAAATGCCAAAAACAAAAAAAACGTTCCTGCACCTGTTAAAGAGGAAGTGTCGGATGCCGCACTATTATCAAAAGTAAAGTACAGATCTATTGGTCCTTTCCGGGGCGGTAGAAGTGCTGCCGTTACCGGTAGCTATAAAAGTAAAACCACTTTTTATTTTGGTGCAACAGGTGGTGGTGTATGGAAAACAGTGGATGGTGGAAATAACTGGAAAAATATTTCTGATAAATATTTTGGTGGAACAATAGGTGCAGTTGCTGTTGCTCCTAGCGATGAATCGGTAGTATATGTTGGAGAAGGTGAAAACAGTATGCGCGGTAATGTGGCTGAAGGATTAGGTGGTATGTGGCGTAGCGACGACGCGGGTAGAACATGGCGTAATATTGGATTAAAAGATGGTCGCCATATCATTCGTATTGTTATTCATCCTCGTGATCCTAATACGGTATGGGTTGCGGTGATGGGGCATTTATTTGGACCTAATGAAGAAAGAGGTATTTATAAAACTACCGACGGTGGTAAAACCTGGAAGAAAACTTTATATATCAATAACCAAACAGGCTGCTCCGATTTAGTGATGGAGCCGGGAAACCCATCTGTTTTTTATGCAGGTATGTGGCGTGTTATAAGAACACCTTATAGTATGGAAAGCGGTGGTGATGGAAGTGGGATGTATAAAAGTGTAGATGGGGGTGAAACCTGGACTTCTATTTCTACCAAAAAAGGGTTACCAAAAGGTATTTGGGGAATAGTTGGTGTTGCAGTTGCACCTTCTAATACCGATAAAGTATATGCACTCATCGAAAATAAAGATGGCGGATTGTATATGAGTAATGATGGCGGTGAAACCTGGACGCTCACTTCGAGTGATAATAATATTCGTCAGCGTGCGTGGTACTACACCAAAGTTTTTGTAGATCCTAAAAATGAAAACCTGGTGTATTGTCCGAATGTTCAATTTATGGTGAGCAGAGATGGTGGTTATACTTTTCAATTTTCAAACACCCCTCCTCCGCATGGGGATCATCACGATTTATGGATAGACCCGGAAGATGGAAATAGAATGATCGTTGCCGATGATGGCGGTGCCCAAATAAGCTTTGATGCAGGTAGAAATTGGAGCACGCTGAATAACCAGCCTACTGCACAATTTTATAGAGTTTCTACAGATAATGCTGTGCCTTATAGAATTTATGGAGCACAGCAGGATAATACCACTGTTCGAATTAAAAGTAGAACAACGGGTTCAAGTATTACCGAGCGCGATTGGGAAGTTACCGCCGGTGCAGAAAGTGGTTATGTGATAGCCGATCCGGCAAATCCTGAAATCGTATACGGAGGTAATTATGGAGGCTTATTAGAAAGAAGGGATCATCGAACAGGTGAATCGCGCGCTATTAATGTTTGGCCCGATAACCCTATGGGAGCCGGTGCCGATGTACAGAAATATCGCTTTCAATGGAATTTTCCTTTCTTCTTTTCACCGCATAATCCTAAGCGGTTATATGCAGGGGGTAATCATTTATTTGTGACAGAGAACGAAGGACAAAGTTGGGAAACATTAGGAGGTGATCTAACTACAAATGATAAATCTAAACAAGCATCTAGTGGTGGACCTATTACTAAAGACAATACATCGGTTGAGTATTATTGTACCATTTTCACGGCTACAGAGTCGGAATTGGAAAAAGATGTGTTATGGACGGGCAGCGATGATGGATTGATACATGTAAGTAAAGATGGCGGTAAAAACTGGGAGAACGTAACACCACCTGATGCCGGTAAATGGATGATGTGGAATTGTGTTGATACGGATCCTTTTAAAAAAGGCACTGCTTATTTTGCCGGAACAAAATATAAGTTAGATGATTTTGCACCCTACTTATTTAAAACAGAAGATTATGGTAAAACTTGGAAAAAAATTGTAACAGGTATTCCTGCCATGCATTTCACAAGAGCTATAAGAGCCGATAAAAAAAGAGCAGGTCTATTATATGCGGGTACTGAATATGGCATGTATATAAGTTATGATGATGGTGCCAGCTGGCAGTCTTTTCAATTAAATTTACCGGTAGTGCCAATTACCGACATTACGATTAAAAACAATGACCTGATAGTAGCAACGCAGGGTCGCGCTTTTTGGGTGATCGATGATCTTACTATCATTCAACAAAGAAGTGCTGCTATTTTGTCGAAGAATTTACATGTATTCCCCGTGAATGATACCTACCGGTTAGATGGCGGTGGCGGGAGAAGAGGAAGAAGAGGCGGGGCTACTGTAGAGCCTAATACAGGTGAGAATCCTCCTCTTGGGTTAGTAGTAAATTACTATTTAAAAGGAGTTACAGATAGCAGTAAATGTAGTATCACGATATTTGATAAGCAACAAAAGCCTTTGAAAACATTTAGTACCTCTTCCCGCGAAGCGGCTGATAAATTAGATATTAATGAAGGGATGAATCAATTTGTGTGGGATATGAATCATGCACCGGGAGAAAGAATTGATGGCATGATTCTTTGGAATGGAGGGGTTGGAACTGTAAAAATTGCACCGGGTACATATAAAGCTCGTGTAAAGTATAATACTGATTCATTAGATGTACCATTTGTTGTTAAGGCAGACCCAACCTATAAAATGACCGATGCTGATTATGAAGCTCAAGTTAACTTCTTATTACAAGTACGTGATAAGTTTAATGATATACAAAAAGCCATTCGAAATATTAGAACTGTTAGAACACAGATTAACGATTTGAATGGAAGAATTGATAGTAAGGCGAATAAGGAGATTAAACTGATGAGTGATTCTATTGTAAAGCAAATTACAGCTGTTGAAGAGGCCTTATATCAAACAAAATCTAAAAGTGGACAAGATGTACTCAATTTCCCCATTCGGTTGAACGATAAAATAGCCGGTCTGTGGGGAGTGGCTGCAAGCGGACAAAACCCACCTACAAAGCAAGCTATTGATGCATTTGCCGATTTAGCAGGCCAAGCAGATATTCAGTTAAACAAACTTCAATCGGTAATGGGTAATGAATTGAAGCAATTAAATAAATTGATCAATGATAAACAGATACCTGTAATAGGTATTAAACCAAGTTTATAGGTTGAGCCAATAATTTAATTTGAACACCAATGCGCGACTCCTACTTTTAAATAAAGGATCGGTAAAATAATTATCGGTATAAACTAAAAATAGGTCGCTCATTGGTTTGAATCGATATTGAAGACGGCTGTTTATATTAAGATTGTTCCTTTGTGTATTGTATTGTAGAAAGGTTGTCCAGAAAATTTTGGTAGAGAAGTTTATTTCTGTTCGCTGTGCTATTAAAAATAATTCAGCAGTTCCATATGATTCCGGGAATACAAGATTGTTATATTGAAAAGAGAAGTCGAGATTAAGATGTGGTATTTTTCTTATTGTAAAACCGGTTGATAAGGATTGATTATAACCATTATAAAAGCTACCCAAACCGATATTTCCAAAATAACTGAATGGCTTCCTAAAATCAGATCTATAGTTAACAAATGCGTTGCTATAATGATAAGCTCCTATAGGTAAAGGTGTTTTACCTGTAAAGGATATTGGGTATAACAACTGAACTTCATTCTGAGATGTACCAATATTTAAGTTAGCCGTATTCCTAAACTGAATATTTAGGTTGATATTACTATTACGCTCGTTGAAGCTGCCATCGGGATTAAAAACGATATAATTTTCACCTTGAATATTATAACCTATTATGGCTCCCTTGGTAGGAATTATTTTATAAGCAATATTTGTATATATATGCTTAAAGCCTACACGAATAGTAGTATCTCTAAGTGCATCATAGTTTTCAATTCGCTGAATAAAACCCATATCTGCATAGTAATTGGTACCTAGTGAAGTTAGATCGAGTACAAAATTTAGGTTTCTACTATTATGAGACAGCCCGGTACTTATATAATTATCTTTATCGCTAATAGTAGGTTTAAATGAATGATGATAGGTTACCCAAGTTTGCCAGGTTCCGGCTAAGTTGGAATAATTAAATTCCACCCCGGCATTTCTGCCGTACTGGCTTAGTGGATTGGCTTTTTTTTCTGCGTCGGAAATGAAGTTCTGTCTATTTAAAAAATAACCTTTTATAACAGATCTTTTAAATATTCTTTGATCTACTGAGGCAGCTGTATAGTTTTCCGGGGAATAATCTCCTTGTCTTCCTGTTTGCATATTCATAAAACCAATGCGCGTTGTTTTAGCAATATTGCCAGTAATACGAGCGCCAAATAAAATAGGTATTCGGTTTCCATTTTTATCAAGCCCTATTGTTCTGGAATAAAATGGGCGAATCGGGTCAATCCCATATCCTGAAAACAAATCGGAATTCTCCAGAAAAAAAGTTCTTCTTTCCGGGAAGAAGATATTAAAACGGGTAAGATTAGTTACTTGTCTGTCAACTTCAATTTGAGAAAAATCTGGGTTTGTAGTAAGGTCTAAATTAAGGGAGGAGGTTAATCCAATCTTTGCATCGAAACCTGCATTGGGTTTTAATTCCGGCGACGAATTACCGCCTGCAGGTTGATTTAGTTCAGATGTTATATAAGGAACCAAAACCGTATTGCTACCTGGCTTTGGAGGTGGTTCGTCCCAAATTAAAGAACCGGTATATCCGATATCATATGATCTAAAATTTACCGGTACGTTTGTCCAAGTATCGTAGGAATTAATTTTTGTATTGACTCTTAAAAAATTAATACCCCAATTTTTTTTATCGGCGTTATAACGAATCGATTTAAAAGGGATGGCAATTTCAGCAGTCCAGTAGCCTTCAGATCTTTTTGTGGCAGAGTACCAGGTTTGGTCCCAACTAAAACTGGCACCTCCACCTGAAGAATTTAGTTGATCATCACTTTGTGCATTATATGCATTTACTACAAAGAAAAATCCATTATTACGTGTATTGATGGGATCGAGAATAATAGCAACACAATCATTCCCATCGTGCCCAAAATCTCTCTTAAGGCTTTGGATAAATGCTTTACCACTATCATAGGCTTTAAATGAAATGTATAAATACTTATCGTCGTATAGTGTGCGTACTTCAGTTTTATTTTTAGCTTTATTTTTATCGTCAGGATATTTTTGCCAAAAATTAGATATCATTTGCGCTTTTTGCCAGTCGGGTTCGTCTAATTCCCCGTCAATTTTTATGCTTGCTGAGGCTTTACTTATGTGAATTTGATAGTCTTTCTGAAAAGCTTCCCCATTTCTTTCTTGGGTAAAACTTTCAATGGAAAAAAGTAGTATAAACAAAAAGGCTATCAGGCGCATAGCAGTGAAGTTGGCGCTTATTATGAGGCTAAGGATGTTAAAAAAGGAGGAGTGGTGAGAAATTAGGATAGATGCTATTCTTCGCCTTTTAAAAGATCGGGACGACGTATTCTAGTACGCTCCAGCGATTGTTCGTAACGCCATTCTTCTACTTTTTTAGGGTCGCCTTGTAGAAGGATATCGGGTACTTTATCTCCCCTAAAATCAGCAGGGCGGGTATAAACGGGCGGTGCCAATAGGTTATCTTGAAAAGAGTCGGTTAGTGCAGATGTTTCATCATTTAATACGCCGGGTAATAATCGGCCAATAGCGTCAACCAATACCGCTGCAGCTAATTCACCGCCACTAAGTACATAATCGCCAATCGATATTTCATGCGTAATAAAGCGTTGCCGGATGCGCTCATCTATTCCTTTATAATGCCCACAAATAATCAGTAAGTTTTCTTGTAAAGAAAGTTGATTTGCTGTTTGTTGATTTAGTGTTTTGCCATCCGGTGTCATATAAATGATGGCGTCATATATTGTAGTTGCCTGTAAACTTTCGATAGCATGAGCTAAAGGCTCACACATTAAAACCATGCCCGCTCCACCGCCATATTGGTAATCGTCCACCTGAGCTTGTTTATTGATAGCCCACTGCCGTAAATTATGCACCCGTACATGAAGCAAACCTTTCTCCTGCGCACGTTTCATAATACTATGCGAAAAGGGGCTTTCCAATAAGCCGGGAACAACAGTAAGGATGTCTATTTTCATTTAATCTTCTAAAAAATCTTTTAAATCGCGTAAATCTTTTTTTGTAGGTCGGCCTTGCTTACTCAATCGTTTACCCGTATGAAAACTGGCAGCTACAAATTTTATCCTGTCTAATTCCTCTTCGGGTGTAATATCTATATAGTATTTTATTGCTTCACTATATTGTACCCTCGTATCTAATAGTCCTGCTACTTTTATAACCCATTTTTTAGCTTCCGTTTTTACTTCATATTCTTCACCAATATGAACAGTTTTAGCTGCTTTTACGGCTGCTCCATTCCATTTTACTTTCCCTTTATCACAGGCTTCTGTTGCTAAGGTTCTGGTTTTGAATAAGCGAATAGCCCAGAGATATTTATCGATTCGAATTTTGATTTTTGCTGTTTCCATTAGGCATTCATTTCAGCAAAATATTGGTGGAAATAAGGAATTGTTTCAATACCCTTATAAAAATTCTCAATATTATATTTTTCATTCGGGCTATGTAAGTTATCGCTATCTAAACCAAATCCTAGGAAAACAATTTTTAACCCTAATTCTTTTTCAAATAAAGCACAAATGGGGATACTGCCTCCACCACGAACGGGAATGGGATCTTTACCAAAAGTAGTACGGATGGCTTTAGCGGCTGCGCGATACGCAATAGAATCTATGGGTGTAAGATAAGGCTCACCTCCATGATGTTCTTCAGCCTTCACCGTTACACCTTCAGGGGCTATAGATTTGAAATAGTTCAATATTTTTTCTGTGATTTTAGCAGAAGATTGATTAGGCACTAAGCGGCAAGAAATTTTTGCAAAGGCTTTAGATGGTAAAACAGTTTTTGCACCTTCACCCGTATAACCACCCCAAATACCATTTACTTCAAGTGTGGGACGAATACCTGTTCTTTCGTTGGTGGTGTATCCTTTTTCTCCCCACAATTCAGTTACACCCAGGTCTTTTTTATATTCAGTAGCATCAAAAGGTGCTTGAGCCATTTTAGCTCGTTCTTCAGTAGTAGCTTCCAGTACATCATCATAAAAACCGGGGATGGTAATATGATTATTTTCATCATGACAAGAAGCAATCATCTTGGCTAACATAGTAATGGGGTTCGCAACCGCTCCGCCATATACACCGCTGTGCAAGTCGCGATTGGGACCTGTTACTTCTACTTCAATATAACTTAGACCACGAACACCGGTATCGATAGAAGGGTTCTCCATACTCAACATAGAAGTATCGCTAATAAGAATTACATCAGCTTTTAATAAATCTTTATTATGCTTTACGAATGTGGCAAGATTAGGGCTTCCAATTTCTTCTTCTCCTTCAATTAAAAATTTAATATTCGTTGGTTGGGAATTTGTTTTGGTAAAAGTTTCCAATGCTTTTACATGCATATAAAACTGACCTTTATCATCGCAGGCACCCCTTGCAAATATTTTTCCATCTTTTAGTAAGGGTTCAAAAGGCCCGCTATGCCATAATTCTAGAGGATCAGCAGGTTGCACATCATAATGGCCGTACACTAACACTGTTGGTTTTGAAGGGTCAATTATTTTTTCGGCATAAACAATAGGGTGACCGTCGGTTTGATAAATTGTAACAATTGTTGCACCTGCTTCTTCCAGTCTTGTTTTTACTGCTTCGGCGCATGCCTGCATATCTGGCTTATGCTCAGATCGGGCACTTACACTGGGAATACGTAATAATGCCAATAATTCTTCTAAAAAACGATCTTTATGTTGTTCTTGAAATATTTTCCAATTATTCATTATACGCAAATTGAATTACAAATGTACTTATTTACTTATTCTACCTAGTTACTTAATTATTTCTACACCCTATGTTTCTCATTCGAAAGTACGTTCTCCATATTCCAATTAAGTTTTTGTTGAAAGGGAGATTTTCGCTCAGGGCAATTATTTTTTGTACATATAGCACAACTAAAATCGAGGCAGCCATCGGTATGAACAAATAAATCGATAGCGTCGCCAAATTCTTTTTTAATGATAGAAAGGATATCATCAATTTCACGATGTGCTTCGTGAATATTCAGGTACCAGGGAACTGTAAGATGGCAATCTACATGCAACATATCTCCGTATTTAATAACGCGTAGATTGTGCAGATCAACCCAATTCTCTTTTCTTTTCTCATTAAGCACAGCTATTACTTTGGCAAGTACATCCATATCTGCTTCATCCATAATGCCGGCTAAGGATTTTTTAAGAATATGATAGCCATTATACATAATGAAAGCACTCAGAGAAAGCGCTACGGCTTTATCAATCCAGTATATCTTAGTAAGAAGCATTAGCCAAACTGCTGCTATCACACCAATTGTAGAATACGTATCGAGTTGTAAGTGTTTGCCGCTAGACGTAAGCGCCAATGAGTTATTTTTTTTCCCGAAGTAAATACAGATATACCCGGCAATATAATTAACGACAGCAGTGATGGCTACAAGCCATAAGCCTTGATCTAATTTTTGTGGTTGCTCTTTTTTTAAGATATTGATTATGGTTTCATATAAAATAATAATTCCTGCCGCAATTACTAAACTGCCTTCTGCTGCTGCTGATATAAATTCTGCCTTACCATGCCCATAAGGATGCTCTGTATCTTTTGGTTTTGCAGCTATATATAAGCTGTATAAACCAATAAAACCTGCAATGATATTGACTATACTCTCTAATGCATCCGATAATATTGCGAGTGAGTTTGTAAAATAATAGGCTATAATTTTTAGTAGGAACAGAAACACGCTTAGCACTGTAATCCACTTTTGAACCTGATAATTTTGTAGTGATTTGTTCAAAGGGCATATTTTAGAATAAAAATAAACCATTCGGATGGAATGTATTTATTTAGTACTTTAAATCATGAATTTAGAATCAAATAAGCTGCTGGAGCGAGTGCCGACGAAGCCGCCGGTAATTCCTCCGGTGCTGGAGGGAGCTAAGCGCCCCCTTTGGTCGGTTATGATACCGGTATATAATTCTATTCTATTTTTGGAACAAGCCCTTCGATCGGTACTCAATCAAGGAATCGGTAAAGAAGTGATGGAGATCGTAGTTGTGGATGACGCTAGTACTGATGGAAATGTAGAAGGATTGGTTCGCAGGGTAGGCGGAGAGCGGGTTGGTTATTTCAGGCAGGATATCAATGTTGGGAAATTGAGAAACCTCGAAACTTGTATTAAGATTTCCAAAGGGCACTATATTCATATTTTGCATAGTGATGATGAGGTACTACTTGGTTTTTATGCGGAAATAGAAACACTGTTTAACGATTATCCTCATATTGGAGCTGCATTTACTGGTTACGAATATATAGATGAACATGGGAAAAATATTTGGAATAAACCGGTAGTGAATCCTGAAAAAGGGGTATTAAAAAATTGGTTAACTACGATTGCTCAAAAACAAATGGTGCAGCCTCCAGCCAAAGTAGTTAAAAGGAGTACCTATGAGCGTTTAGGAAGTTTTTATGGGGTGCAATACGGAGAAGACTGGGAAATGTGGATTAGGATAGCTATGCATTTTAGGGTTGCGCATTCGCCCCAAATACTTGCCAGGCATCGCATTCATGATCAGGATAGTAGTGGCGATACCATGCGTACCGGTCAAAATATCCGAGATATTTATACTATCATTCAAACTATTAAATTACATATGCCGGATGATCAGCGAAATAAGATTACGGCTATAAGCAGAAAGAATTTTGCTGAATATTTTGTAAGACTATCGCATAAGTATTATCATGAATATCATCAAACCAAAACGGCTGTTCGTCAAGCAATCGGATCTATGACATTATACCCCAACTTTTTAACTTTACGATTAGGCATATTACTATTATTAAAGGTAATATTCGGGTATAAGTATTTCAGAAAATTTGTAGAAAGAGTTTCTTAATTAGCGTATTAATTTAGTGCTATGATTTATGGGGCAATGCTTTGCCAGCATAGCCGATACGCCGCAATATTTTTCCATCGATAAACTTACTGCTCGCTTAAGTTTGTCTTCATCTTCCGGCAATACATCTGCTTCGTAAACAATATTCACATATTTGAAAACTTTGGGAATATCATCTGTTTGTTCCGTTTCTGCATAAATGTTGAGCTTGGTAAAGGGCACTTTCATTTTTTTCAAAATATCTACCACATCGATACCACTACAGCCACAAATAGAAGCCAACAATAATTTCTTAGGATTCATACCGGTTGGCGGCCCTTCATTTTCTCCCACGGAATCGATACGCACAATATGTCCTGTATTAGATATGGCATCAAATGCATGGCCTTCTTTCCAATGTACTTCTAGATTCATGATAATCTTTTTTCTACTATATCCCAATTCACTACATTCCACCAATTGGTAATATAATCAGCTCTTTTATTTTGATATTTCAGATAATAGGCATGCTCCCAAACATCTAAGGCTAATATCGGTATACCTTTTACTTCGGCGATATCCATGAGTGGATTATCTTGATTTGGGGTTGATATAACTACCAATTTATTATTGGTATTTTTAATGAGCCAGGCCCAGCCGCTTCCGAAACGATTTTTAGCAGCATCAGCAAATTGATTTTTGAAAGCATCTAGAGATCCAAAATCTTGAGTGATAGCGGCGAGCGTTTTTTGTTTTGGCGAATCGGGGCCACCCCCTTTCATAGTTTCCCAAAAAAATTCATGATTAAAATGTCCACCTCCATTATTACGCATTTTTGCGGAATACTTTGAAATAGAGGATAATAGGGATTCTAATGAATTTTTTGTGGAATCAAATTTTTCAGCCACACAAGCATCATTTAGATTTTTAGTATAGGTAGCTGCATGTTTTGAATAATGAATTTCCATGGTTTGTGCGTCGATATACGGTTCAAGCGCATTGTAGGAATAGGGTATTGGTTGCTGTGTAAAACCAATATTGGTATGTATAGATCCTTTTAGGATGGAGGGTGCGAATGCAACTGCCATAGAAGTTTTACCGGTAGTCTCAATAAAAGATCTTCTAGTTATTTTTTTATTCATGATTCGTTTTTCTAAAGTTACTAAAAAAGCCACGAATATGCTTAAAGGTTCGGTAGTAAAACTCTTGATTAAATAATTGTGAATCGCGCATGGCTTTGTAAGTAAGAAAACCGCCTATAGGTATAAGAATAAGGGTAGAGAGCCACATACCACCAATGGGGCTTGCTTGCTCAGATTTTACAAATTTTTCACCAAAGGTGTTGAATAGATGAAATAATACAAAGAATATAATGGCGAATACAAGTGGGGTTCCTAATCCTCCTTTTCGGATAATGGAACCAAGTGGGGCGCCAATTAAGAATAGCACAAGGCAGGCTACCGATAAAGTGAATTTCCGATGCCATTCAATTTCATGCAAGAGTAGTGATTGGTATCTTTCTTTTTTATCGTTTGCCATTACGTATACATTACTTTTAATAGTAGCCAGCTGATTTGCAGCGGCATCTAATAGGCTCATATCGCTGGTGTCTTTGTATAGTTTCTCCGGATTTTGTTTGGGTAGCGGGTTTTTAACCTTTTTCCAACCTGTATCGGCATATCTTGCGAAACGTAAGTATGGTCGCACTTCACGAGACGATTTTTCGGCATAAAAAGAATCGAGATGACTTAATGAGTCGATGGCTTTGTTAAGTTGTCGTAAGCTCAACATTTTTGGATCATAGAAAGCGCTATCTCCTGATTTGTTCAATTGAAAACTTTTCAGGTCGAATATTTTTTTGTACGTAGAAAAACCCATTCGGGTAAACTCAGTATTGATGGCTCCTCTGGCTCCTTTTTCGGAATAGCGCCAGCCATCTTTTAAAATAAATTCGAGAAATTTTTTATCCGGGGTTACTCGCATTACGCCGCTTTTAGCCACCAGCATATTGTCTTGCAACGTATTGCTTCGCTCAAAAATAACCACATCATATATGATAGTATCTTTTTCTTTTCTACCTAATTTAATTACATAACCATCCATTTTATCGAAGAAAACACCTTCTTTGATATCGAGTGAAGGTTTTGAAACAATAATATCGTATTTAAGGGCTGCTAATTTTAACTGTGTAACAGGAATGATATTATTGGCAAACAGAAAGGCAAGCCCACTAATAAAAAGGGTGATCACCAATAAAGGGCGCATAAAACGAACCAGTGGGATACCGGCTGCTTTAATAGCTACGAGTTCAAAGGATTCCCCTAAATTTCCAAATGTCATAATAGAAGAAAATAGGAGTGCCAATGGTAAAGCGGTGGGTACCCAAAATAAGGTTACGAGTCCTACCAGCTTTAAAACGGTAAATAAATCCAGTCCTTTACCTACCAAATCATCAATGTATAACCAAAAAAATTGCATGGTTAGTACAAAGATGGATATTGCAAAAGCGGCAATAAAAGGCCCTATAAAAGAGCGAATAATGAGTATATCGAGTTTTTTTATCAAGTAAGCTTCTTAATATTGTTGCTATGAGCGGAGCAAAAATAACACTTTCACCAAAGGAACAGGAATTGGTAAATAATGCAGATTGGATTTTAACAAAGAATCTGATTATCGAGAAGGTTTATGAGCTTTTTGGTAGGGTAGCAGCGGAATATATAGATATCTACAAAAAATTTCCTGATTTTGAGCGGTCTACTTTGTTTGCACTATCACCTAAAATTTCAAAAGGGGAGCAGTATTTACAATTGCCGTATGTAATGCTCGACTTTCCCCGAAACTTTACGGATAATGATTTCTTTGCTATCCGAACTTTCTTCTGGTGGGGTAATCATTGCAGTATTCATTTGTTGTTAAAGGGGAAATATCTTTTAAAATACGGTGCTTCGATCGATCGTTTCTTGACTTTATCGGGTAAGTATACACCTGAAACCAAAGGATGGTATATTGGTGTGGGAGATCAGCCATGGCAACATTATTTTGAAGAGGATAATTATGTATCGTTGGATAAGTGGGATGGAAAAAGGGTTACCGGCTTACCCTTTTTGAAGCTGGCAAAAAAAATCCCACTGGAACAGTGGGATGACATGGAATTATTTTTAACAACCCATTTTAATAAAATGCTTGCCATAATGCTGGAATACTAGGCTCCTAAACGATGAAATAATTCTTTCACCTGATATTCCCAGAGTTGGCTTTGATCTTTTATTTCCGATTTCTCAGCAAAATCTTTGATTATTAAAATGGTTTGATTTGAAATCTCCGTTTTTTCGATTCGGAACTCGAAATATTCATTTTTATCGGAGTGGAGCCAATGAAAACGAATAAACTTGTTTTCTTCTTGGTCTACCAATGCTGCTCTATCAGGTGTTCCGCCATTCCATGAAAAACTAAAAGTATTCTCCCATTCGTCTACTTTATCCGCAAACCATTCTTGCAAACCTGCCGGAGTGGCTAGAAATTCGTATAAAATCGCTGGAGAACATCTTACCGGGAACTCAAGTGTAAATAACTGCTTTTTACTCATTAACGCTTCTTTTTGCCCATCAGAGGGCGTGCAATAATATTAAATTATATATATCAACCAATTTTTTTTTTAAAAGCCCTTTTTATATAAGGTTGAATGGTATTTTTTACCCAGAAAGCATTTTTTGAGTAACATGTAAAATGTTGTAAATTGCTGTTTAGGTAAGTGCTGCAGGCGTGGATCAACCAAAACACCTTTTAAACCGTTGCCCATGAGTATGCGTCAACTCAAAATTACCAAGTCGATTACCAATAGGGAGTCACAAAGCTTGGAAAAATACTTACAAGAAATCGGCAGGGTAGAGTTAATCAATGCAGAAGAAGAGGTAAGTTTATCTGCCCGAATAAAAGCCGGTGATCAGAAAGCATTAGATCGGCTTGTGAAAGCCAATCTCCGTTTTGTGGTTTCTGTAGCGAAACAATATCAGAATCAGGGACTTACCTTATCAGATTTAATCAACGAGGGTAATTTAGGGCTCATTAAGGCAGCACTTAGATTTGATGAAACAAGGGGTTTCAAGTTTATTTCCTATGCTGTATGGTGGATCCGACAAAGCATATTACAATCATTGGCAGAACAAAGTAGAATTGTTAGACTGCCATTGAATAAAGTTGGCTTAACGAATCGGATTAGTAAAGCGTATCAACAGCTTGAGCAAGAGTTTGAGCGTGAACCTACCCCGCAAGAATTAGCTGATTTGTTAGACATGCCCGTTGAAGAAATCAGTGCTACTATGAGTGCAGGTTTTAGGCATGTAAGTATGGATACCCCACTTGGTGAAGGAGAGGAAGGAGGAACTTTAATGGAAGTGCTAGAAAACCCTAATGCAGCCAAAACTGATGAAAAATTAGATCATCATGAATCTCTTCAGGTAGAAATTGAGCGGAGCTTAAGAACGTTAACAGAGCGGCAAAAAGATATTCTTTGTTATTTTTTTGGAATAGGGGTAGATCATGCACTCAGTTTGGAGGATATAGGCCTACGCTTTAATCTTACCAGAGAGAGGGTACGCCAAATAAAAGATAAGGCTATCACAAAACTTAGAAGTACTAGTCGTTGTAAACAGCTAAGATTCTATTTGGGTTAAGTTATATTTGCAACCCGAAAGAAATAGTTATGTTCCAGAATTTAGCAGAGCGGCTAGAATCAGCCTTTAAAAATTTAAAAGGAGAAGCTCGTATTAATGAGCTTAATATTGCCAATACCGTTAAAGATATCCGTCGCGCTTTATTGGATGCGGATGTGAACTTCAAAATAGCGAAAGAGTTTACCGATAAGGTAAAAGAAAAAGCAGTTGGTGAGAAGGTAATTAATGCGATTAGTCCTTCTCAGTTGATGGTAAAAATTGTGCAGGATGAATTAACCCAGCTCATGGGAGGCACGGAATCTGCTTTTAAGTTAGATAGTAATCCCACGGTGATATTGATTGCAGGTTTACAAGGTAGTGGTAAAACAACATTTACCGGTAAGTTGGCAAATTACTTAAAAACCAAGAAAGGGAAATCTCCTTTAGTAGTTGCTGCGGATATATACAGACCGGCAGCTATTGATCAGTTAACCGTACTGGCAGATCAGATAGGAGTGAGTATCTACAGTGAGCGTGAAAATAAAGATGTTGTTTCCATTGCGCAAAATGCTATTAAAGAAGCGAAAGCTACCAATAAAAATGTTGTTATTATTGATACGGCGGGCCGATTAGCAGTAGATGAAATAATGATGCAAGAAGTGGCCAATATCAAGGCCGCAGTGAATCCTACAGAGATTTTATTTGTAGTAGATTCTATGACCGGACAAGACGCTGTGAATACTGCGAAAGCATTTAACGACAGACTTGATTTTACCGGTGTAGTGCTAACAAAATTAGATGGAGATACCAGAGGCGGTGCGGCATTATCTATTAAATACACGGTGGATAAGCCTATTAAGTTTATAAGCAGTGGTGAGAAGATGGATACACTCGATGTGTTTTATCCGGAAAGGATGGCACAGCGGATATTGGGGATGGGTGATATCACTACGTTAGTAGAAAAAGCACAGGCACAGTTTAATGAAGCCGAAGCAAAAAAACTAGAGAAGAAAATTCGGAAAAATCAATTTGATTTTCAGGATTTTTTAGACCAGCTTCAACAAATTAAAAAAATGGGTAACCTTAAAGATTTGATGGGGATGATACCCGGGGTTGGGAAAGCTATAAAAGATGTTGATATCAATGATGATGCATTTAAGGGAATCGAGGCTATTATCAGCTCAATGACCCCGTTTGAACGTGCCAATCCTGATGCCATTAGCCCCAGCAGAAAGCAAAGGATTGCAAAGGGTAGTGGGAAAGATATGAACGAGGTTAATGCATTTATGAAGCAATTTGAACAAATGAAGCAAATGATGAAAATGATGAATAATATACCAATGGGGGGACGTTTTCCGGGAATGAGACGCTAAAGCCATTGATTTGCAGTATATTTTGGATGATATTGATGAAATTATTATTTTCGCACCCCTATTTAAACCAAATTTGTAAACGCCTTTAAATTTCTATTTATGGCAGTAAAAATGAGACTTCAGCGTCATGGAAGTAAAAAGCGCCCATTCTATTTTATTGTAGTGGCCGACGGACGCGCACCCAGAGATGGTAAGTTCATCCAAAAGATTGGAACTTACAACCCATTAACAGTTCCTGCAACAATTCAGTTAGATCGCCAAAAAGCATTGGAGTGGTTGAATAAAGGAGCACAGCCTACAGATACTGTACGCAGAATTTTATCTTTCAAGGGAGTATTATACCTTAAGCATCTATTGCGTGGTGTTAAGCTTGGTTTGTTTGATGATGCCACTGCGATGACTAAGTTTCAGGTATGGCATAATGAACACGAAGCAAATGTTGCTCGTAGGAATGAAGAACATAGGAGTAAACAGCGTGCTAAGAAAGCTTATGTTCCTGTAGTAAAGAAAGTAGAAACTAAGACTGAAGAAGCTGCTCCGGCTGCTGAAGGAAGTTCTGAAGCGTAATAAACTTTTTTTGAAAAGGTCCCGACCGAAAGGTCGGGGTTTTTTTTGCCATTTTGTCGCTAGCGTCAGACGCCCCTTTATATTATTTTTACATCTAAATTTTAAAAGCGTCTGACCATGGTCAGACCGGTTTTATGGAACATTATATTCAAATCGGAAAATTTGTCGCTTCTTTTGGGTTAAAAGGAGAATTAATACTAAAACATTCCTTAGGAAAGAAAACAACTTTAAAAGGATTGGAAGTTTTGTTTGTGGAAGAGGCCAAAGGTGCTTACATACCTTATTTCGTAGAGAGCGCAAAAGCAAAAGACGATACAGAAACTTTTGTAAAATTAGAAGATATAGATACTAAAGAGAAGGCAGCTCGTTTTCAAACAAAACCGGTTTGGTTCGCAGATGCTGATTTTCGTAGACTAGCCGGTAAAGACGCACCTATTTCATTACTGGGATATCATATTATTACAGACGAAGATGAAGATTTAGGACCTATCGTAGAAATTATTGAACAACCCCATCAAGTTCTTTTGAAAATAATGCTCGATAAAAATGAGGCATTGATTCCTCTGCATGCTGAAACACTCGACAAAATTGATCGGAAAGAAGGTAAAGTATATCTTGTATTACCAGATGGATTATTGGATATTTATCGATCATGAGTAACCCTCAGCGTTATATAGCCCATTATGATTTAGATTCATTTTTTGTGAGTGTGGAGATGTTGAATGATCCTTCTTTGAAAGGTAAAGCGGTGATTGTTGGTGGCACAGCCGATAGGGGCGTTGTTACTACTTGCAGCTATGAAGCTAGAAAATTTGGTGTACGAAGTGCCATGCCCATGAAGCAGGCAATGAAACTTTGTCCGCACGCTATTTTAGTGCGTGGTACCAGAGGTGAATATAGTCGGTACTCCCGCTGGGTTACTGATATCATTGCTGCCAAAGCCCCTTTATTTGAGAAAGCATCAATCGATGAATTTTATGTAGATCTCACCGGGATGGATAAATTCTTTGACCCTTATCAGTGGGCAATCGATTTGAGGAATGAAATAATTGATGCAACTAAATTGCCGATTTCATTCGGTCTCGCATCCAATAAAATGGTTGCCAAAATTGCTACTGATGAAGCCAAACCGAATGGGTATTTATTTGTACAGCCGGGTATGGAGAAAGCTTTTCTAGCTCCTTTGCCGGTAAATAAATTTTCAGGGGTAGGTGAACATAGTTTTCAAAAATTGAAATCTATGGGTATTCATACCATTAAACAGTTGAGCGAAACACCAGTTGTTCTATTAGAAAAAAATTTAGGCAAGTGGGGAAAAGATTTGTGGACAAAGGCGCAAGGTATACATGAGGGGGAAGTACATCCTTATCATGAGAGCAAATCTATATCGGCAGAAAATACCTTAGAAGAACATTCATCAGATGTTTCTTTTTTATTGAGTGAATTAGTAAGACTCACCGAAAGAGTAGCCTATGAATTGCGACAAGACAAAAAGCTTACAGGCTGCATAGCAGTCAAAATCCGGTATCCGAATTTCGAAACTACTTCTAAGCAAACAACCATTGATTATACCCTACGTGACGATGAGTTGATACCTGTTGCGATCGACCTGTTTCATAAGTTATATCGTAAAGGGCAACCGGTAAGATTAATCGGAGTGCGACTTTCCGAACTTACATCCCATGTATTACAAGGGAGCTTGTTTGATGATGGAGGAAAGAAAAACGAATTATATAAGGCCATCGATGAAGTAAAAAATAAGTTCGGGAAAAAGGCTTTGCAGAAGGGTAGGACTGTGAGGAAGGGGGATGATTAAAATTTAATCTATTATCCTACTAAATTAATAGGATAATACTATATTTGTACCATAAAAGAACTTTATGAGCATACGTTTAGGGGATATCGCACCCAATTTTACGGCAACCACAAGTATTGGAACCATCGATTTTTATGAATATTTGGGAGATGGATGGGGAGTCCTTTTTTCGCATCCAGCAGACTATACCCCGGTATGCACTACTGAACTGGGAAGAACTGCCTTACTTAAAGAGGAGTTCGCCAAACGTAACGTAAAAGTGCTCGCATTAAGTGTTGACAGTATTGAGCGCCATGAAGGTTGGATCAAAGATATCAATGAAACCCAAGGTGCATCTGTAGATTTTCCTATCATCGCCGATCACGATAAATCTATCGCTAATGCATATGGTATGATTCATCCAAATGCTTCTGAAACCTTTACGGTTAGATCTTTATTTATTATTGGTCCGGATAAAAAAGTAAAACTTACCATTACTTATCCTGCTTCTACCGGAAGAAATTTTCATGAGGTATTACGAGTGATCGATTCTCTTCAACTTACTGCACAATACAGTGTAGCTACACCAGCCGATTGGAAAGAGGGTGAAGATGTGATTGTAGTTCCTGCTGTAAGTACCGAAGATGCATTACAAAAATTTCCAAAAGGATTAAATATAGTAAAGCCTTATTTACGGTTTACACCTCAACCAAATAAATAGTTTTTGAATAGTTGTACTTGTATTGCCCTGGTTTCTACCGGGGCTTTTTTGTATCTTCCCTCCAAACAATAAACCATGCGTAAACTGCTTTACCTGACTTTAAGTCTGATTGCTATTCATGTTGCTGCCCAAAAAACATATTTACACTGCGGTACCCTCGTGGATGTAAAAAAATTATCCCTACTCAATGAAGTGACCATTATAATAGATGGAAACAAAATAATAGATATTCAAAAAGGATATGTTGCGGGTAGCGCCAATGATAAAATTATTGACCTGAAAAAGCAAACGGTAATGCCCGGACTGATCGATATGCATGTACATTTAGAGGAAGAAACAGGACCTAACAGATACTTGAATGGTTTTACGTTGAATGATGCTGATATTGCTTTTCAGGCGGCTGTTTATGCTGAAAGAACTTTGATGAGTGGCTTTACAGCAATTCGCGATTTGGGCGGAAGAGGGGTAAATATTTCTCTAAGAAATGCCATTAATAATAATCTCACGAAGGGGCCGCGTATATATACTGCCGGAAAAGCGATAGCATCTACCGGTGGGCACGCCGATCCTACCAACAATTACAGAAAAGAGATAATGGGTGATCCAGGTCCGAAAGAAGGAGTTGTAAATGGACCTGAAGATGCCGCTAAAGCTGTTCGTCAGCGCTATAAAGATGGATCAGACCTCATCAAAATTACAGCTACCGGTGGCGTATTGAGTATGGCAAAGGATGGAAGTGGCGCTCAGTTTACCGAGGAAGAAATAAAAGCCATTGTTACAACGGCAAAAGATTACGGATTTAAAGTTGCTGCGCATGCACATGTTGCCGAGGGTATGAAACGTGCTGTATTAGGAGGGGTAAGTTCTATAGAGCATGGTACCTATATGACAGAAGAGGTTATGGATTTGATGAAACAGAAAGGCACTTATTTAGTACCTACCATTATCGCAGGAAAATCTTCCGCTGATTCCGCAAAAAAGCCGGGTTATTATCCTGAAATTGTAAGAGCAAAAGCATTGGTAGTTGGAAATTTTATTCAAGCCACTTTTGCCAAAGCCTATAAGCGCGGAGTTAAAATTGCATTTGGTACAGATGCAGGTGTATATAGTCATGGTAAAAATTGGATGGAATTTATATATATGACCGAAGCAGGAATGCCCATATTAGAAGCCATACAATGTGCTACTTTAAATGCTGCAGATTTATTGGGCGATGATAGAATCGGAATAATTGAAAAAGATAAACTGGCAGATATTATTGCAGTTGATGGGGACCCAACTAAAGATATAACGAGTATGAGTCGTGTTAAATTTGTGATGAAAAACGGAACCGTATATAAGAATAATTAGCCCTTCCATTTTCGCAATTGCTGTAATAAAGCGCTGATATCTTTTGGTATGGGTGCTTCAATAGTATAGCTATTACCATTTAATGTAAAAGCTAATTGGTAAGAATGAAGTGCTAATCGCGAAAGAATGGGTCGTTCTTCTTCTGCTACTTTGGATAGTTTAAAATTTCGTTTGATGGCAGATAATAAAACAGGTTTAGCATCGCCATAAATATCATCGCATACAATCGGGTGGCCGATATGCTGGGCATGTACTCTAATTTGATGGGTTCTTCCAGTGTGTATCTGAAATTTTACCCAAGTGAATAAGCGAAAGGTTTCGAGCACTTCATAATCTGTAAGTGATGCCTTGCCTTTGGCATGGGTCATCATTTTTGTGTTTTTGCCGGGATGCTCCATAATAGGCGCATCAATACTTCCGGTAATGTTTAGCATTTGTCCGCTCACTAAACCGAGATACCATTTTTTCATATCTCTGCTGCTAAATAATTCAGAAAGTGCGGCATGTGCTTCTTCTGTTTTAGCAAAAATGATTACACCACTGGTATCTTTATCTAGGCGATGAACCGTGAAAATATTCCCATATTTTTCTTTGAGTATATCTTTTAGAGATCGCTCAATTCCTAACCTATCGGGTATACTTAATAATCCTGCTGGTTTATTAAGGGCAACAAATTCTTCATTCTCGAGCAAGATATTTAATTTCATGCGACTATCCTTTTTGTTTGCGTACAAAAGAATTATTCATGAATTTTAATAAACGTACTTCTTTTTCGTTGAGATATCGCCATTTACTACGTTCTACATTTTTTTTAGTAAGGTTAGCAAACATCACTCTATCAAGTGCTTTTACATCATAACCCAGGTGTTCGAAAATGCGGCGAACGATTCTGTTTTTGCCACTATGAATTTCAATACCAACAATGTGTTTATCCTTCGTATTAGCATAGCCAACTGAATCGGCTGCTACAAAACCATCTTCCAATGTAATACCTGAAGCAATTTGATCAAGGTCGGTTTTAGCAACCGGTTTATCGAGTGTTACTTCGTAAATTTTTTTTACTTCAAATGATGGGTGGGTAAGTTTTTGCGCCAGTTCCCCATCGTTTGTGAGCAGGAGTACACCGGTTGTATTTCTATCGAGCCTGCCAACAGGATATACTCTTTCTGTAGTTGCACTTTTAATTAAATCGAGTACCGTTTTTCTTCCTTGCGGATCGTTCGAAGTGGTAATAAAATCTTTGGGCTTGTTTAGTAAAATATAAACACTATTTTTTTGTAGAAATACTCTTTTACCTTTTACGATTACTTTATCGGTATCACTTACTTTATAACCCGGTTCAAAAATTTTATCACCATTCACGGTCACTTTTCCTTCTTTCACTAATTCCGCTGCTTCTCTTCTACCACAAACACCACAGTGTGCGATAAATTTATTGAGGGGCATTTGCTCTCTCGCTTCGCTCGAGATGACAGTAGGTTTCGGGTTGTTGCCCTGAGCCTGTCGAAGAGCGGGTTTCGAGTTACGAGTTGCGGGTTTTGGGCTGTCACCCTGAGCTTGTCGAAGGGTGGTCTCCGGTTTATCGTCTTTCCGAGCGGAGCGAGGAATCTCTTTCTTCGCCTGTCGAAGCGCCTCCCCCTTCTCCCGAGCTTCCGCTTTTATTTTGCGTTTTTCTTGCCTATATGCTTCTTTAATTGCCGCTCCTTTTTTTTGATTGGCAAACTTGCTAAAATTATCTGTACGATTCTTTTTCATTTTCCTAAAAATATGTCACCCCTTTGGGGTTAAAAAACTATTACTTATTCCTAATACCCTATTCCCTTAACCATTTACCCCTTATTCGCTAATTGTCCGCATGCAGCATCAATATCTTTACCCCTGCTTCTGCGCAAGCGAGCATTCACTTTATTATTGGCTAAAATATTCATGAACTGTTGCACATCTTCCTCTTCCGGTTTTGTAAACTTAAAAGCGTCGATGCTATTGTATTCAATGATATTAATCAGATCCGCAGGTACTTGCCGATAAATTTTAGTAAGTTCTTCGGCATCTTTTGGAGAATCATTTAAATTTTTAAAGAGGATATATTCGAGCGTTATTTCGTTGCCTGTTTTTTTATAGAAATAATTTAAGGCGTCGATTAATACTTTAATATTATTCGTTTCATTGATAGGCATTATTTCATTTCGCTTGGCATCATTAGCAGCGTGTAACGATAGCGCCAGTTTAAATCGTACACCATCATCTCCTAATTTCTTTATTTGTTTGGCAACACCGGCGGTGGAAACGGTAATACGACGCGCGCTCATAAACAAACCATCTTCTGCTGAAATGCGCTCGATGGCTTTTAGTACATTATTATAATTGAGTAAGGGCTCACCCATACCCATGAAAACGATATTGCTTAGTTTTTTTTGGTAAGTTTCTTCACTTTGTTTGTTGATGAGTACTACTTGATCTACGATTTCGTCGAATGTTAAATTTCTTTTGCGGTCCATATAACCAGTGGCGCAGAATTTACAGCTGAGGCTACAGCCAATTTGTGAAGATACACAGGCTGTTTTGCGATCTTCGGTAGGAATGAGTACACCTTCAATCAAATGATTATCGTAGGTTTTAAATCTGGTTTTAATAGTGCCATCGCTACTGAACTGGGTAGCATCCACTTTTAGGGCGGGTAAGCTGAAATCGGTACTCAGTTTATTTCTTAATTCTTTACTTAAATTACTCATAGCCTCGAAGCTATGGGCATGTTTTTGCCAAAGCCATTCTTGCACTTGTTGCAAGCGGAACTTCTTTTCTCCTATTTGTTCGAAATAGGTCGTAAGATCTTCGGTGCTCAAGTGCCTGATATTTGGTAAAGAACTGTTCATTCTGCAAAGATACGGAATAGGTAGGAGGTTAAAGGTTATAGGGAATAGGTGGTGTAGGTTTATAGCGTATATATTTAGATAATTAATGCTGGCTTACGGACTCCCGGACTTACCGACTCTCGGTCTAAACTGTATCTTTGCCCTATGAACGCTTGTTATGTAATAGATGCTGTACGCACGCCAATAGGCAGGTACGGTGGAAGATTGAGTAGTATTCGTCCGGATGATTTATTAGCCCATGTAATTCAAACCTTACTAAAACGAAATGAATCGATAGATCCTAATGCTATTGAGGATGTAATTGCGGGAGCTGCTAATCAGGCTGGAGAAGATAATAGAGATGTTGCCCGTATGAGTGCTTTATTAGCCGGCTTACCTATAAGCGTTGGTGGTAATACGGTGAATCGCTTATGTGCCAGTGGCTTACAAGCGATTATGGATGCTGCCAGGTCGATCATTTGTAAAGAAGGGATGCTTTATATCGCCGGAGGGGTAGAGAGTATGACGAGAGCTCCTTTTGTAACGGCAAAAGCCGATGGGGCATGGAGTAGAAAGGTGGAGACCTTCGACACTACTATCGGGTGGCGATTTACCAATAAAAAACTAGCGGAAATGTATCATCCTTATAGTATGGGTGAAACCGCAGAGAATGTTGCTAGGGAATGGAATATTAGTAGGGAAGAACAGGATCGTTTTGCATTGGCATCACAGGAGAAATATGCCGCCGCGTTAGCGGCGGGAAAATGGGAGGATGAAATATCGCCCATAGAAATGATTAATGATCGGATGATCACGTGGTTTAATAAAGACGAACACCCAAGAGAAACCAGTTTGGAAAAATTGGCAGCTTTAAAACCTGCATTTGCAAAAGACGGAACCGTTACGGCAGGGAATTCTTCAGGGATAAATGATGGTGCTGCGGCCTTATTATTAGCTAGTGAAGAGGCGATAAAATTATTCAACCTACAACCAATTGCCAGGGTGGTTAGCATGGGCGTAGCCGGTGTAGATCCACGAATTATGGGTATTGGCCCTGTGCCGGCCTCACAGAAAGCCCTAAAACGAGCAGGGCTGAGCGCTCAGGAATTATCATTGGTAGAATTAAATGAAGCTTTTGCCTCACAAAGCATAGCTTGTATGCGCGATCTGAATTTGGATCCTACGATAGTGAATGTAAATGGCGGTGCTATTGCATTAGGGCATCCTCTTGGGTGCAGCGGGGCCCGAATTTCTACTACTTTGGTACACGAAATGAATAGAAGAAAGGCAAAGTATGGCTTGGCAACCATGTGTGTAGGGGTGGGACAAGGAGCGGCGGTGGTTTATGAAGGCTTATAATTTTTATTAGGTTGTGTATAACATAACTGGGCAATCATGAGATGTATCACTATAGTGATTGGGGCCTTGATATATGTTATTGCTATTAGTTTTCTTACATTAGAGAATGAAATGTAAGAAAAAAGCATTGGCTTTTTTACTGCTTCAGGTACTATTGTTTGTTGCTTATTCTAAAGCACAACCATACCATTTATCGTTTAAGCATTTAACGGTTGATAATGGATTGCCCGTTGGACATGTAACAAAATTTTTTAAAGATTCACAAGGCTTTTTATGGGTAGGCTCCGATAATGGTTTGGCTCGTTTTGATGGCAGTAATGTAGTTCACTACCTTACCGGTAATAAAGATTCGGTACAAATTAATGGGAGCTTTATTCATAATATATTAGAGGATAAAAAAAATAATCTTTGGATTTTTACGAACAAATCACTTTGCTATTATCAACGATCACTCAATAAGATTCACTTTATTAAAAGTTTATCCGGTGAACTTTCTTCTATACCAACTCGGTTGATCGAATGGTTAAATGACAGTACGATGATGATAGGATTGATCGAGGATTTTACCCTATTCCATACACATTCTAAAACCTTTCAAAAAATTAATCCCCAAACAGCATATCAAATGCTGTACAATATTGTAAAACCCAAAACAATAAAACGGTGGGTATTGGGTTATTCAAAAAAGAATGGACTTATTATTTTGGAAAAGCAGACGAATACGCAAATAATAAAAACTTTTTTTTCAACCGGTAATCATTTATCAAAACTATTCGATGCAACCAGTAAGCAAATGTATCAGCAGAATGATAGTATGGTATGGCTTATTTCAATCAAGGGAATGGATTTACTCAACCTTCATACAGGGAAATTTACTACTTATGCACCGGATAATTTTTGGGGTAGAACGGGATTCTCAATTTTATATTATCATGAAGATAAATTATGGATTACTAGTACCAATTCTGGCCTCTGGCTTTTCGATATTGCTACGAAGAAATTTCTTGAACACTGGCAGGCGAATGTAAGTGATAATGCATCCCTTTCTTATAATAATATTTCTGAAACCATGCTTATTGATGATGATCAGAATATTTGGCTGGGTGTATTTGGAAAAGGTATCGATTATGCCAATCTATTTCAAAAAAAATTTATTCATTATCTCAGCAGGCCCGAAGCAGAAAAGCTCAATATGGATAATTTTATTCGATGTATGGCTCGCGATAAGCAAGGGAATGTTTGGTGTGGGGCAATGAATGGAGAAGTATATGTATTGAATGCACAAAAGCAGCCCATCCGGCAATTTAAAAAGTTGAATAATGCCAGAAACTTTTCTACTACTAATAATATTGCTTTCGATGCTAAGGGGCGTCTTTGGTTGATGGAAGATTACCTCTTTCTATACAATTCATCTAAAAAACGATTTGATATTGTAGATACTTCTAGTTCCTACTGCTCCATGCTACAATCGAAAACAGGTAAACTCTTTTTTACTTGTGGAGATGGTTTTATAAAAGAAGTGATAGAAAAAAATGGCAGTTTCGAATTTCAGCGAACAAAATTTAGTAAATGCATTGGGGAAAGAAGCACTTTTTTTGAAGACAAGAAAGGAAGGGTATATGTAAATTCAACCCCGGAAAATTTAACGGTATATCAATCGGTTAATAATGCTTGCATAGTGTATAAATTAAACAATGCAGGTATTATCAAATGTTTTCATGAAACGGATTCTATTTTGTGGATGGGTACAAATAACGGCCTTTACAAAATAAACCCTTCAAATTTTACCTATCAGGTAATAACAGTTGCAAATGGCTTACCAGATAATTGTATTTATGGAATTGCAGCCGATAAAAATAATAATTTGTGGTTGAGCACAAACAATGGGCTTTGCCGGTTTTCGCTACAATCGGGTAAATGCAGGAACTATACGAGTAAAGACGGATTACAATCCAATGAATTTAATACCAACGGTTTTTTGCAAACACCTGATGGAGAACTATGGTTTAGCGGTGTAAATGGAATTAATGCCTTTTATCCGTCCACTATTAAGGAAGATGTGATTGTACCCCAAATTCAGTTTACCGGGATAAAAGTTAATGATGAGGTATACGAGAAAAGTAACCTTGATACCGGTGCAAATTTGAAACTAGATTATCAATCGAATACCATTTCATTTAATTTTATTGGTATCAATCTATATGAACCTGAAAATGTACAATTGCAATATCAATTACAGGGGATTGATAAAAACTGGCTGCCGGCTATAAATCCCGGGTTTGCACGTTATGCAAACCTTAAAGCAGGTATTTATCATTTCAATATAAAAGCAGCTAATACAGACGGTATTTTTAATCCTGTAATAAAATCAATTAGCATTCAAATTAGTGCCCCTTTTTATATGACCTGGTGGTTTTATGTTTTATGCGCGGCGCTTATCTGCGCAGCCATATACGCTTATATCCGTTTTCGTATAAGTCAAATTAACCACATGTATGAAATAAGAAATAAAATTGCTAATGATTTACACGATGATGTTGGCTCAGCATTAAGCACTATTAGCTTATACAGCGAAGTAGCTAACCTGAAAATTGATCATACTGCTGCCGAAGTCAAATCAATCATTCAAAAAATTAAAACCATTAGTCAGCAAATGCAGGATAGTATGCATGAAATAGTATGGGGCCTGCATCATAAAAACGATTCGATGGAGCAATTGCTTCAAAAGCTACAGGTTTTTTCGGTAGAAGCTACATCCCTTAAAAAAATGGAATTGATTTTTTTTACAGATGAAAATGTGAAGAAAATAAAACTGCAACAAGAGCAAAGAAATACCATTTTTATGGTTGTAAAAGAGGCTGTAAACAACGCAGTAAAATATTCAAATTCGCCACGTATATCCATTTCCTTCTCCGCTAAAAATGCGAAATTATTTTTTTCGATAACCGATGAAGGAAAAGGGTTTGAGATAGAAACGGTTTCGAAAGGGCATGGCTTATCGGCCATGCAGGAAAGAATAAATAAATTAAAGGGTAAGCTATCGATTACAACTAACCCCAATGAAGGCACCCGCATTTGGGTAGAAATAGGGCTATAGTACCTGCAATATTTCGCAGGTGCACCGAGAAAAAATATGTTATAAGTTTGCTGTATGCGCATAAAAGTTGCGATTTTTGAAGATGATACGGTAAGGCTTAAAGGCCTACAACTGTTATTAAATACTGCAGATGGGTTTACTTGTGCCGGAGCGTTTGATAATGCAACAGATGTGATTAAAAAAATAGTTATCTCCGAACCTGATGTGGTAATAATGGATATTGGATTGCCCGCGGTTAATGGTATTGATGCGGTGAAAGAAATAAAACGAGAATTCCCCTATTTGCCGGTATTAATGCAAACGGTATTTGATAAAGACGATAAAATATTTGAGTCGATAATGGCAGGTGCAACCGGGTATTTACTCAAGAAAACATCCCCGGAAAAATTATTGGAAGCCATACAGGATATATATAGGGGTGGGGCGCCTATGACTCCGGAAATTGCTAGTAAAGTGCTGTTTTTTTTCAGAAATAAAGAAGAGGCAAGGGCTTCGGCTTATGCATTGAGTGAGAAAGAAAAAAAGGTATTGTCTTTTTTAGTAGAGGGCTTAAGTTATAAAATGATCTCAGACGAATTGAATATTAGTTACCATACGGTAAATTTCCATATTCGGAATATCTATCATAAGCTACATGTACATACGGTAAGCGAAGCTGTAGCTAAAGCCATCAGAGAAAACATTGTATAGCAGCCTGCAAGATTTAGTAGTTGCATGGCTATAAAAAGCGGGATAGGTTTGTTATTCATTAAAATAACACCGCATGAAATCAAATCTATTTCTTTTCCTTGTACTACAGATGCTTGGTTGTTCTACCATTCAAAAAGTGGGGAATGAAGTAAAAAAGGATATGGGATTACCCCCAACACCCGTAAATTTTTCTGCAAACTATGATTTTGTTGCAGGTAAAAACATAATTGCAGCAGAAGATTTTATGCAAACCAATGCCGGCGATTTTCCTAAAGGATGGAACACAAACTCATCTGCACAAGTAGTAAATATGAATAAAACCAATACCCATTGGTTAGAAATAAGCAAAGCAGGAAGGTTATTGGCGGAAAAATTTAATCGCTTCCCCGAAAATTTTACTTTAGAAATGGATATTGCTTGCAGCGAAGCGTATCGCCGAGATTATAAGTTTAGTGGTTTAAATGTTGATGCTTTGTACATTGGTATTGTAAGCAATTCCAATCCAAACAAAAACTTTGCTAATTGGTTTGAATCTTGCTGTTTACCTAATATTTATAGGTACGATGAAAAAAATGCTGCATTATTAGTTTTTTATCCTAATTATTCGTGGGTCGGACAGTCAGAGCAAACTGGTTACTATTCTTATAATTTTTGTAATAATGGCGAGTACCTTATAGATCCGGTATCACCTATTACCAAAATACAAAAGCAATGGTATGGAGGTAATGGCGGCTCATTAACTGCCCATCTGGCTATTTGGAGAACCGGCAATCGGTTACGTGTTTACCTAAACAAAGAAAAAATAATTGACCTGCCGCGTGCCATTGCAGACGGTGTAACTTATAATGCATTAACACTATTTACGAAAGCCTATAATGCCGATGACCATAAATACTATTTCACAAATCTCAAACTTGCGACTGATTGATTTTAGACGAACTGCTAAAATAATTGAGTATGAAAAAAATTGTTATAAGAATTTTATTTTGTTGCTTGGTTGTAATTTGTCAAAAAACTACAGCTCAGGAAATTTCAACCGGAAGAACACGCGATAAAAGTATAACCCCGGCAGTTGTTGATGACTGCCCCAAAATATTAATTGGTGGTTCAACCATATTTGAAGATAGTTATAAGCGATTCAATACTTATGGACTGCAAGCGTCTTTCACACATAAACTCAACAAGCGTATTGGCCTAACAGGTGATGCCGGAATAACTATTGGGTCATTGGATGGCATTAAATATACGAAAACACAAGTATTGGGTGGGGTTAGTTTTTTGGCAAAACCCAACCCCGGACAAAAAATAGTATTGGTTCCGCATGTATTAGCAGGAGTGGCCAATGTGGGTTCAAAGAGTTCAGCTTTTGGAACAACCTACTCTAATAATAACCTCAACTTTAGTGTGGCTGCAGGAACTGATATACGGTTTGCGATTGCACCTAAAACCGTGGCTGCTTTAAAAGTAGATTATAACCCCACTTTCGCAACCGGGGGAATGAAAAATAATATACGCGTAGGTGCTGGTATTTACATTTCGTTAAAGGATTGTGATAATATCCCAAGAACGCGGGAACGGCCTTTGCCACCACCTGATGTACCGGAAAAACAAAAAGTTTGTAAAGTTTCTGACACACCTAAAAAATTCAAGAAAGAGTTTGACTCTAAACCAATCACTGATAAGCTAGAAAAATTAGTTAATGCAGGAACAAAAGAAAAAGATCCGAGATTTAGTTTTTCATTGAAAGCAAGTGTAGAGGAAGAAACCGGACAGAAATGCTGCTCTGAATATGGGAATCCGTTGTCTTATACTCAAACAAAAGCAAATGTAGGTGGTGATGTAGGGTTAACTGTTCCTTTATGGGGGGTGCCGAGATTTGGAGATTCTTACCGGGGGTATGGTTTCTTATGCATATATGAATTTGAGTGCGGAATTTCTTTCATTCCAAAATTAAAGTGCAATTTGGGAATAGATAATTTGGAATATACTCCTTCGAATGAAGTATGCAGATCATGTACGGAGTATAATGTCGGCATAAATGGCGATTTAACTTTACAAGGGAAAGCCACAGCATCTCTAAAGATGTTTAGAAATAAAAATGAAAATATATTAACTGGTATTGCTAAAGGTTTTATTTCTTCTGTTAAGAGTTTCTTCGGAGGTGATGATAAAAATAAAAAAGAGGATGATAAAGATTATGATTTTGATATCACAAAGGATGCGACTTTTCAAGAAACAGTTAATGCTAAGATCGCTGGGCAAGTCGGTATGGCATTTAGTGGCAACTATAGAGGGGATGAGTGCCCTGATATAGATGGTAAAATAAAGGGATTTCATGGAAATTTTAATATGGGGGATACTAAAATGATTTTTAGCGCGGAAATAAAAACATCATTATTTAATTATGATTATAAAAAAGAGTTTCTGCTTATTCCAGGCAAATCCTATCCTTTTTAAAAATTAGAGTATATGAAAAAAATAGTAGCTACTTTCTGGTTGTTTTGTATCATTTCTTATAGTAATGGACAAATAAGAGGAGAATATCACCATGAACCTTTCCCGGTTTACTCAGTTGGTCAAAAGGTAGGTATCGCTGTATCAATTAAGACTTTCATATATAAAGATTTTTTTGGTAAAGATGTTTTACGACAAGCGACAAATAACCCGCATGAAGAACCCGAATATTTAATTGAAGCCATGTTTAAAGCTATTCAAAACAAAGACTTACTTCTTTTAAAGAGTTTATTCCTAGATACCGTTAAACTTAATTCAACAGATATTAATAAAATGTATGATGGACTGTCTTTATATACTGACGTACAATTCTACAGTAAAATTCAATCCGGAGAATTTGTAATGATGAATTATGATTTTTATACGCGTGGAAATCTGAGACCCTATTTTTCGCCGATAATAAAAGATAGAGGAAAATATTACTTAACACTCAAAATTGATGGGTCGAATCCATTTTTTATGGCTTCGTCCTGGGTTACAGATTGGTTAACTAACCGAACTAAGTCGCCCTTACAATTAAATAATTATACTGCTGTTCATTTTAATTGTATGCAAAAAAATATCGATTATAGCTTTAATGAAAAAAATAATGACGCTGTTACGTTTTACTTTGATATTAACCTTAAAAAAGAGAAGTCTAATGAGTCCGATTTCCTCAATCGCCTTCACCAATTATGTATGAAGCCCGGCTATGACAATATCAGAGGTATACTAATACCCGAACAAATAAAATTTATTACAGATACAACAAATTTTATTTCTTTTTCCTACGACCGCATTTATGGAATGTTGAAATATACCCCGATAGTGGAACTGCTAGGGACAGTGAATCTGTCAGAAAAAAAGAAAATTGCGTTTATTGCACTTAAATCGGAAGGGGGATTACGTAAAATATCTTCTATCATGCTTCAAATAATAAATGGTAATTACTATGTAGATTTAGAAGAAAATGATAAGGCATTGCTTTCCATTTTTCAAAATGCTTATGTAGATAAAGCCTTAACTACCTATTTTACTAAGCAGTAATTAAGCGAACGAAGCAGCCTATTTCACCCCCTTTTCTTAAATTGATACCCTACATATGAACCTTAGATTAAGAATGTGTTGAATAATTAAGAAATTGTATAAAAAATTGTATTTTAGTTTTATAAAAATTACATATGAAAAAAATACTATTTTTTATTTGTTTGTCGATGGGTCTGGCATTCGCCGCATCTGCGCAAATAGATACTACGTTGAAACAATACGTAGGTAAATATAAATTTCCTGAAGGCAGTGTAGTATCTGATGTAACAGTCACATTCGATAATGGAGCACTTACAATGTCTTCGGCTGTGGGTAGCTCTTCTTTAGAGAAACAATCCGAAGATGTATTTGTAATCACACAATTTCAAGGCATAGCAACTTTTAAACGCAATGATGCCAAGAAAATAATCGGTATTAATATTAATGCCGGTGGCTATGTTTTGGATGGAACGAAAGAGGAGGGTAGCCTTTATCTTCGTTCTTCGCTATGGAAGCGATAGCTAATTACATATTCGGTAATAAAATAACTTGTTAATAGGCTTTGAGGTTAATTCCTGAAGCCTATTTTTTTAACCAGTTTACCTAGTCGAGTATAACACTATCCCAATTGAACTTACTATAGTCTATTTCACCATTTTCTTTTACAGGGAAAAAGTTGTGTTCAAGACCAAAATATGCCCTGAAATCAAAATTTACTTTTTGCTGTCTTATTATTTCGACTCTTGAATAATTATTAAAAGGGGCTGCATAGTCTTTTGTACCATAACAAATATAAACGAGTATTTTGAGTTGTACTAAGTACTTGATAGGAGGATAGGAGAAATCATAAGTAGTTCTAAAACTGTAACCAAGCGAATCGTTGAAACTATTTTTATTTCTTACTACTTATTGCCAGTATAAAAAATCGGCTTCTACAGATAGCGGATTTTTTTCTTCGGTTTCCTTCACCTGACTTTGATTTATTGTCGATTGAATTCTGCCTAAGGGACTCCCGTTTGCATAAATAAATAATAGTATTATGTAAAATACTTTTTTCATTTATTTTAAATTGAATTTCTAATTACCGGATATTATCTTTTTTGGGTTTTTCAAATGGCATCTAAATAAAAATTCAAAATTCATTCGCTGATAGATATAGTCGTTTTTAAATCCATAAACATTTGCATAGTAATAATAACCGTTTGTAACAATACGCATTTTGCCAAATAACTCAGGTATGTTTTTATGAGGCTTCACGTTTAGATTCAGGGATTTTATTTTTGCAGGTATGGTAATACCATATAAACGATCATCAGAAAGGGTTCGCTTAAAAAGAGTATCATTCGAGTCCGACTCAGTGTAATTTGCAGTCAACTTGTTATGTATTAGCTTAGAAGTAATTTTCATTTCTCCAAAAATCGCAATACCAGTTGTAATAACAAGTGTATCTCTTTGATATTCGCATACACAATAAAATGGGTAAGGTGTTTGTTTACTAGGAACAGGTTCGTTAGTTGATTGTGAATCTGTTGTATCAATTTCTCCTGTTACCGTATCAATGGTATAGACTTCTATATTATTTTTAGATTTAATAATATCTTGCTTGTTTAGCGTATCTTCTTTTATTTTATAAAAAAGACTTATCCCATCTTTATATTCATTTAAAAATTCTGAATTTGTGAGAGACTGAAGTTTTTTGTAAAGATTGAAAAACTCTTTTTTTAACTGTGGGTCTATCTTGTATTGCGCAATCATACTCTTTGAAAAAGATAAAAATAGGATGAGCAATACTTTATTCATACACCGACTATTATAAATCTATTTGCTTAACTGTTTGTTGTTCACCGGTACTTAAATTCTTTATATTACAAATACCTTCTGCTAATTCTTTGCTACCGATGATTACTACTTGTTTAATTTGTTTTTTCTCTGCGTATTTAAACTGCTTGTCAAGCTTAACATTATCAGGGTACAATTCCGCACTAATACCCTTAGCCCTTAGTTGTTGTACGCATCTAAATGCTTGCTTTGCCTCTGCTTCTCCTAAGTTGAAAAACAAATATTCCGATGCAGCAACTAAACTTGCTGGAAATAAATTCAACTCTTCTAAAACGTCATAGATTCTATCTACCCCAAAACTAATACCCACTCCGGGTATATTGGGTACTCCAAACAAACCGGTAAGATCGTTATATCGGCCACCTCCGCCAATACTTCCCATTTGTACCCCAATAGCTTTTATTTCGAAAATAGTACCGGTATAATAGTTGAGCCCACGTGCGAGCGTTAGGTCAACAATTAATGAGTGATTGTGCGTTATGGATGATGATTGATGGAGTATGTATTTGATTTCGTCAATACCCTCATTTCCTATTTCATGTTTACCCAATAAGCTTACTAAACTGCTTATTTTTTCTTCATTTGTTCCTTCAATCAATAAATATTTTTCAATAATATGTATTTGTTCTTTTTCTAATCCTCTTGTTGCCAATTCTTCTTTCACTTTTTCGATCCCTATTTTATCAAGCTTATCAATAGCCGTTGTAATATTCACCAGCTGATCGGCTCCGCCGCATATCTCTGCTAGTGCCGCTAATATTTTCCTATTATTAATTCTGATTTCTACAGGCAATCGTAAGGCAGCAAAAGTGGCTGCATAAATACCGGCTAATTCTACTTCAT
Source organism: Sediminibacterium sp. (assembly GCA_017537025.1). Taxonomy (GTDB): domain Bacteria; phylum Bacteroidota; class Bacteroidia; order Chitinophagales; family Chitinophagaceae; genus Sediminibacterium. The sequence continues at coordinate 292,143 of JAFWCB010000005.1, read as the reverse complement.
TCCATAAGCTATTGCTACCCACAACATCGGCATCGCATTGATAGAACTCTCGATAGCGGCCCTTCTGCGGCCTATCTGCTCGCCAAACCGGCTGCATCTGATAGCGTTTAAAGGGCATGGCTAATTGTTGATGATTCATAGCCACATAACGCGCAAAGGGAATGGTAAGATCATAACGCAGGGCTCGTTCTGTAAGTGCAGCACTATTTTTACCTTCCAGTAATTTTTCAAAAGCTTCGGTAATTGTTTCTTTTTTGGTAGGATTATCCAGACCGTTGTTGAGTATTTTAAAAATTAATTTATCTCCTTCTTCCCCATACTTTCCCATTAATGTTTGCAGGTTTTCCATAGCGGGTGTTTCCAATGGCTGAAAGCCATGTAACTCAAATACACTGCGAATCGTTTGAAATATATAATTACGCTTCTGTACAACGGCAGCGGAAAAATCGCGGGTTCCTTGAGGTAAACTGGGTTTAGTCATATTTATTTAGTTAAAAGTGGTTAGTGTAAAGTGGATAGTAAACTATACACTACTCACTGTCCACCACACACTGGCTTTTGATTATCGCCTCACATGCTCGGGTTATTAATGCAAAAACTTCATGATATCCATCTTCTTCCCCGTACCAAGGGTCGGGTACTTCTCTGTTTTCTCCAGGGTAAAGTGCATCTAATAGCAAAGATACTTTAGAAGCGGCATTAGGGTCTGGTGCTAAGGCTAATACTTCGGCTAAATTTTGTTGATCCATTACCAGAATCTGATCGTAATAAGCAAAATCGTTTCTGCTAAATTTTCGGCAACGTTGTTCGCTAATATCAATTCCGTTAAGCTTGGCTACTTTTTGAGATAATTTGTGCGGGGGCTCTCCCACATGGTATCCGGCAGTACCTGCACTGGCTACCTCCCAATTCAACCCCCTTGTTTTCGCCAACGTTTGCAAAACCCCCTCAGCTAGCGGACTTCTACAAATATTACCCAAGCAAACCATTAAAATTTTCATGCTGCAAAGATACTGTTATGGGTGAAGGAATACGCTAACAACAATTAGTTTTGAGAGATGGATATTATGGAATTTAAAAATTGCTGCATCACAGTAAAAATATTTACTAAATTGCCCATCTTGAAATTATGGAGAACAAGTTTAGAGAACAAAGTAGAAAGGGATATACCAACTTTAGGAAAGTATACGACATTACGATGGCTATACTTTTTGTATTAGTAGGTATCGGTGTAATGAGTGTTGACAGGCTAGGGTTGAATTTAGTATTTACAGAAGAGCCGCTTTATAAATACGGTTTTGGCGGTATCTGTTTGTTGTATGGTGCATTTCGTTTATACCGAGGGATAAAACAAGATTACTAATGAGAACGGGTTTTTGTGTGAGAGAAATGTTATTGTTTTTTGTATTAGCTACAGCAATTGCTTGTGGTGATGCGAGTAAAAAAAACGATACAAGAGATACCCCTGAAACGGGTAATATTAACATTTCGGTTGATGAGAGTTTTAAACCAGTAATAGAAGAGCAAATAAGGGTGCACAAGGCATCTTTTCCAAAGGCAAATATTCAGGTTAGTTATAAATCGGAAGCTGCTTGTTTTAGAGATTTACAAAAAGATAGCACCCGAATGATCATAGTTGCCAAAGGATTAACCGAAAAAGAAGCAGAATCTTATAAATCCGCCTTATCTTACAAGCCCCAATATGGAATTTTGGCGTATGATGCGGTGGCAGTTATCGTAAATAATGAAGCAAAAGACAGCATTTTTACGATAGAAAAATTGAGAGATATATTGGGCGGAAGAAATAGTATCATTGCGGTAATGGATGGGAAATCGGCTACTAGTACGGTTCGGTTTTTACAGGATAGTATATTGAAAGGAGCTGCATTCGGGTCGAATGTTGCTGCGGTAAACAATAGTAGTGAGGTCATTGATTTGGTATCTAAAAGGGCAGATGTAATTGGTTTTGTAGGACTAAGCTGGATAGGCGATTCCTATGATCCTGTACAGCGAGCATATCTTAAAAAAATAAGACTGGCTCGTGTAGCATGTACCGCTTGTTTGGAAAAAGGACTTTTTGCAAAACCCTCGCAAGCAACCATTACATATGGCGAATACCCTTTGGCACGGCCATTGTATTATATATTAAAAGAAAATGCAGCTGGCTTAGGAACCGGATTCATGAATTTCATGAGTTTAGAACGTGGGCAACTCATTTTTAGAAGAGCTTTTCTAGCACCAGCAAAAATGGCTTTTCACAAAAGAAATGGTAGTATAAAAGAGGAATAACAAACCAACTATAAAAAAAGAAACATGAAGAAGATTGTTGCTTTGATGTTTGCAACTTTAGTATCCGGAATGATGGCATCGGCACAAATTGCCGAGGGCGTAAAGTTGTTGAATTACGAAAAAAATAAAACGGCCAGGGCTCTCTTTCAAAAGAGTTATGACGCCAATCCCAAAGACCCGCAAAGTATTTACTGGCTGGGTCAAGCCATTCTTGCAGGCGATGGTGTAACGCCGGCCGCTCAGAATATTGCTGCCGCGAAAGCCTTATACCAGAAGGGTTTGCAGGACGTTGGCAGCGATCCTTTGTTAGTAGTTGGTATGGGTCATATTGAAGTGCTAGAGGGCGGTGATTTGAATAGCGCCAAACAAAAATTTGAACAAGCTATTACCGCTACTACCGAAACAAAAGGTAAGAATAAAGGGAAGGTTAGTCCACTTATTTTACACGCCATTGGTAGAGCTAATGCCGATGGAGGCAGTAAAGTGGGCGATCCAATATATGCCATTGATAAACTAAAAATGGCCAAAGCTTATGATCCTGCAAATACCGACCCTAATATTCCGGATATTTTTATCAATATGGGTATTAACTATCTGAAATTAGGTGGTGAAAATGGTGGTGAGGCTGTAAAAGCTTATGAAGAAGCAATTGCAAAGGATCCTAAAAACGCATTAGCTTATTATCGTATCGGTAAGATTTATTTAAGTCAAAATAATAAAGAAATTTTTGATCAATATTTTGATAAAGCCATTCAGGCCGACCCTAATTTCCCACAGGTTTATTACAGCTTGTTTGATTACTATGCTAACCGCGATGTAAATAAAGCAAAAGAATATTTGGATAAGTATATTGCCAATGCAGAAAAAGACCCTAAAAACGATCTTTACTTAGCAGAGTATTTATTTCGCGCAGGTCGCTATCAGGAATCATTGGATAAACTGAAAGAATTAGATAATTCAGTAGGTATCAAAGCCTTACCAGGATTGGGTTTGATCTATGCTTACGACTATGATCGCTTGGGCGACTCAGTAGCGGCAAAAAAATATATTCAAGAGTATATTGCCAATGTACCTACAGATAAATTGAGACTACCGGATTATGAATTGGCCTTAAAAATAGTTTCTAAATTTCCCGGTAGTGAAGCCTTGGCTTCGGGTTATGTAGAGAAAGCACTTGCGCTCGATACCGTTAAGAAAAATCAAATAGATTTTATGGATCAAGCTGCAGCTATTTTTGGTAAAGCGAAAAATTTCCCTGAGCAGCTAAAATGGATGAAGCGTAAGCTAGAGTTAAAAGGCTCCTTATCGGAAGCAGATCATTATGCGCTTACCAGTGCCGCATTTAATGCTAAAGATTATTTACAAACCATTGAGTTAGCAAAGGCTTATTTACAAGCTTACCCCGATAAAACCCAGCCAGCTAGCTTTTTCCGTCGAGCAGCTATTGCATTAGATCCTGATTCTTCTAAAGGAACGGCATTAGAGCATTTAGATTATTTGAATAATTTTTATGCAAGCGATGTTGCTAAGAACAAAAGCAAAATTTCACAGAACTATATTTACGCTTTAGTTTATTATATCAATAAATATAATACGCTACAAAAAGACCCTGATTTTAAAGTCAAAAGTGACGGTACAAAAACACCAGTGGTTGATCAGTGTATATTAACAGCACAAAAAGCAGTTGAAGTTTGTGATAAATTGATACAATTATATCCTGATCCGGTAGATGAAATTAATAAAACAGGGGTAGAGCAAAAAGCCAGAGCCCAAAAAGTAGTTGATTATTACTCCAAACCCCCTGCTAAACAGCCTGCGGGAGGCGGAAAAGGGAACGGAACCCCATCTCCCAAAAAATAAATGAAAAATAAACTCCTCTTCACGAGGAGTTTTTCTTTTATATGCCCCACAAGCTTATTTTTGCGTACTCAAAGAAAGATATGGATTGGTTAACTGTTTCTGTTTTAGATGCTAGTGCCAGCAGTTCGGCTGACAATTACTTTCCCATCGGCATTCAACTCATTTTTGCTGCAGGCTTTGTTGCTACTATGATTGGGCTTTCGGCTTTAGTAGGCCCTAAGCGTAAAACTGCCGATAAATTGGAAAACTTTGCCTCCGGTATCGAAAGTCATGGTAATGCCCGCCAACCCATGGCTATTAAGTACTTTTTAGTGGCCATATTATTTGTTTTGTTTGATGTTGAAGTGATTTTTTTCTATCCCTATGCCGTGAATTTTAGGGAATTAGGGTGGAATGGTTTTTTTGCAGTATTAATGTTTGTTGCTTTTTTCTTGATAGGTTTTACCTATATCATTAAAAAGGGAGCCTTGAAGTGGGAGGATTAGCAGAGTGAGTAGTAGGTAGTGCGCAGTGAGGAGTGTATAGTGTATTATAATATAGAACTAAGTGAGTATTCGGTGGTTATATTACTATCCACTAATCACTACTCACTAATAACTAAATAAAATATGTCACGTCCGGTAAGATTTAATGTTCACCCTATTGTTGCTAAAACATCAGATGCTATTACATCAGTAGAAGCACCAGAAGGGTATTCAGGAGAAGGGTTCTTTACCACGAAATTGAGTGATGTGGTAGGTTTAGCACGTAAAAACTCTTTATGGCCCTTACCTTTTGCCACATCTTGCTGTGGTATTGAATTTATGGCAACGATGGGGTCTCATTATGATTTAGCTCGTTTCGGTTCTGAGCGTGTTGGGTTTTCACCACGTCAGTGCGATTTACTTATGGTAATGGGTACCATAGCTAAGAAAATGGGACCTGTACTTAGACAGGTATATCTTCAAATGGCAGAGCCACGCTGGGTAATTGCGGTAGGAGCTTGTGCATCTAGCGGTGGAATTTTCGATACATATAGCGTATTACAAGGCATTGATCAGGTAATTCCGGTAGATGTGTATGTACCCGGTTGCCCCCCTCGTCCTGAAGCTATTTTAGATGGATTTATGAAAATACAGGAATTGGTAGGACAGGAAAGCATCCGTCGCAGAAACAGTGTTCAGTATAAGGCATTGTTGAATAGTTACGGGATACAGTAGAAAGGGTATAGGGAATAGGTTATGGGGTAAGACTGTTGGTAGCATAATACTGACTCCGAAGGAGTTGAATAATAATAAATATGGGTTTAACAAATCAATACATACAACAAAAATTAACCGAGAAATTCGGAGATCAGGTATTTGGCTTCGAAGAGAATTATGGTATGCTTTCTTTTGAAGCGCCTAAAGAACACAATCTGAAAGTATTACAGTATTTATATGATGAGGCTACTCTCGGTTTCACATTTCTTACGGATCTATGTGCTGTAAATTATCCGGATGATAAAGGTCGTGAACTTGCCGTAGTATATCATCTGCATAATTTGCAAGAAAATGTACGCATTCGCTTTAAAGTATTTACATCGGTAGAAACACCGGATGTATATACAGCAACCAAACTATTTGCTTCGGCTAACTGGATGGAGCGTGAAACCTATGATTTCTTTGGCGTCAACTTTGTGGGTCATCCTAATTTAAAAAGGATTTTAAATGTAGATGAAATGGATTATTTCCCATTGCGAAAAGAATATCCTTTAGAGGATCAAACCCGTATTGATAAAGATGATGAAATGTTTGGAAGATGATGGAACAACATATAACATTACCGGAAAATTCGATTGAGCAGCAAACAACTACGCTCAATGTAGGGCCTACACACCCTGCTACGCATGGCGTATTTCAAAATATTATGGAGCTCGATGGAGAACGCGTGGTAAGCACGGAGCAAACCGTAGGCTATATCCACCGTGCATTCGAGAAGTTGGCAGAACGTAGGCCACTGTATCAAATTACACCCATCACCGACCGATTGAATTACTGTAGCAGCCCCATTAATAATATGGGATGGCACCTCACCTGCGAAAAATTATTAGGTGTTGAAACGCCAAAACGGGTAGACTATCTGCGTGTTATTATCATGGAGTTAGCACGTATCTCTGATCATCTTATTTGTAATTCAATCGTAGGAGTAGATACAGGTGCGTATACCGGGTTCTTATATGTAATGCAATACCGTGAATTAATCTATGAAATATATGAAGAAGTATGTGGGTCCCGCCTTACTACTAATATTGGGCGTATTGGCGGCTTTGAAAGGAATTTCACAAATACAGCGTTTACGAAACTCGAGAAATTCTTAAAAGAATATCCGAAAGTGCTCAAAGAGTTTGAGAACCTATTTTCTCGTAACCGTATTTTTATGGAGCGTACAATAGGTGGTGGAGCCATTAGTGCTGAACGCGCGCTCAATTATGGTTTTACCGGACCGAATCTTCGCGCTGCAGGGGTAGATTATGATGTTCGTGTACATAGCCCTTATAGTAGCTATGAAGATTTTGAATTCGATATTCCCGTAGGCAAAACAGGTGATAACTATGATCGCTTCTTGGTTCGTAATCAGGAAATGTGGCAGAGTTTGCGCATTATTGAGCAAGCCTATCAAAAAATTCAAGGGTTTACAGGCGCTGATGCAGAAGTGTATCATGCAGATGTTCCTGAATATTATTTGCCAAAAAAAGAAGATGTATACACAAAAATGGAAGCCTTGATTTGGCATTTCAAAATTGTAATGGGTGAAGTAGATATGCCCAAAGGTGAAGTATATAAATCGGTAGAAGGGGGTAATGGTGAGCTAGGGTACTATTTGATCAGTGATGGAGGAAGAACGCCTTTCCGCCTACATTTCCGCCGCCCTTGCTTTATTTATTACCAAGCCTATCCGGAATTGATCAAAGGAGGAATGTTGAGTGATGCTATCGTAACCATGAGTAGTTTGAATTTAATTGCCGGGGAATTGGATGCGTAGGATTAGTGTGTAGTGAATAGTGTGTAGTGGGGTATAATTTTCGAAACTGTAGAAGTTAGGTATTAATAAAAAATGTGTTGAACCCCGAAGGGGTGAAATCATTATAGAAGAAATGTTTATCAATATGGCGCAGAAATTTTCAGAATCGCAGATGGCGGAGTTTAACAGGCTCGTAAGTCATTATCCCGAAGGCAAACAAAAAAGTGCGTTACTTCCTGTATTGCACTTGGCGCAAAATAGTTTTGGTGGTTGGTTAAGTTCCGAAACATTGGATTACGTTGCCGCATTATTGCAGATACAACCTATTGAAGTGTATGAAGTAGCTACATTCTACAGCATGTATAATTTGAAACCCGTTGGAAAATACATGTTCGAAGTTTGCCAAACAGGGCCCTGCATGATCAATGGCAGCGATGATATTATTGCTTATATCGGAGAGAAGTTAAATATTAAACCAGGAGAAACTACATCAGATGGTTTATTTACATTGAAAACAGTAGAATGCTTGGGTGCCTGTGGTTATGCGCCCATGATGCAAATGGGTAAAACTTATCGTGAGCATCTTACTAAAGAAAAAGTAGATGCGATTATTGATGAATGTAGAAAAACAGCTGCCTTAAATAATTAATATGGGAGTAAAATTATTATTAGATAAAGCACATGTAGAAGGGATTCGTTACTTCGAAACGTATCGCCGGGAGGGAGGATATAGAAGTGTGGAGAAAGCATTGAAGCAAATGAGCCCAGAAACTATTGTGGAAGAAGTGAAGAAAAGTGGACTCAGAGGCCGTGGTGGCGCAGGTTTCCCGGCGGGTATGAAATGGAGTTTTATCGCCAAACCGGAAGGTGTACCCCGTCACCTGGTATGTAATGCAGATGAAAGTGAACCGGGTACTTTTAAAGACCGTTATCTTATGGAATTTATCCCTCACTTATTGATCGAGGGTTTAATTGTTTCGAGCTTCGCATTAGGCAGCCATGATACTTATATCTATATCCGCGGTGAATATGCTTGGATAGTAGATATTCTAGAACAGGCTATTGAAGAAGCCAAAGCCAATGGTTTCTTAGGAAAAAATATTTTAGGCTCCGGATTTGATTGTAATATCTATGTGCATCGTGGCGCCGGCGCTTATATATGTGGTGAAGAAACGGCACTGATAGAATCTTTAGAAGGCAAGCGTGGTAACCCGCGTATCAAGCCTCCATTCCCTGCAATACAAGGCGTATGGAATCGTCCTACGGTAGTTAACAATGTAGAAACACTGGCTGCTGTTGTTCCTATTATCAATATGGGAGGTGAAGAATATGCAAAAATTGGTGTGGGTCGTTCTACCGGTACTAAACTTATTTCTGCATGTGGTAATATCAATAAGCCGGGTGTGTATGAAATTGATATGACTATTTCCGTGGAAGAGTTTATTTATTCTGATGAATACTGCGGTGGGATTGCCAATGGTAAGCAGTTAAAAGCTTGTATACCGGGTGGTTCTTCTGTTCCTATTCTTCCTGCCAATCTTTTATTAAAAACTGCCAAAGGGGAAACCCGCTTAATGAATTATGAGAGCCTGAGCGACGGTGGTTTTGCAACGGGTTCTATGATGGGCTCGGGCGGTTTTATTATATTAGATGAAGATCAGTGTATTGTAAAAAACACCTATACCTTAGCGCGCTTTTATCGTCATGAAAGTTGCGGACAATGTTCTCCTTGTCGCGAGGGAACCGGATGGATGGAGAAGATCTTGAAAAATATTGATACCGGAAAAGGAAAGATGAGTGATATAGATTTATTATGGGATATTCAACGTAAAATTGAGGGGAATACGATCTGTCCGTTAGGTGATGCAGCCGCATGGCCTGTTGCAGCAGCTATTCGTCATTTCCGGGATGAGTTCGAATGGCATGTATTGAACCCCGAAGAATCACAAAAAAGAAATTATGGTTTGGCGCATTATGCCGATCCGATTCATGTACCTGCATAAATGAAATATGAGCGAACAACCATTATTTAAAGTAACCATAGATAACATCACAATAGAAGTGCCTGCCGGTACCACTATTTTGAATGCGGCACGTAAAATTGGTGGTGAAGTAGCACCTCCTGCCATGTGCTATTATAGTAAGTTGGAAGGTAGTGGCGGTAAATGCCGTACTTGTTTGGTGGAAGTGAGCAAAGGTTCCGAAAAAGACCCACGCCCTATGCCTAAACTTGTCGCTTCTTGTCGTACTACGGTAATGGATGGTATGGAAGTAAAAAATATTACCAGTGAAAAAGTAATAGATGCCAGAAATGGGGTCGTTGAATTTTTGTTGATCAATCATCCACTCGATTGCCCAATTTGCGATCAGGCAGGTGAATGTCACCTACAAGACCTAAGTTATAATCATGGTAAAGAAGGTACACGCTACGAATTCCAGCGTCGTACATTTAAGAAACATGATATCGGTCCGTATATTCAATTGCATATGACGCGCTGTATTCTTTGCTACCGCTGCGTTTTCACGGCCGATCAACTTACGAAGAAGAGAGAGCATGGCGTGTTAGACAGAGGAGATCATGCTGAAATTGCAACATTTATTGAGAAGAGTTTGGATAATGATTTTATCGGCAATGTTATTGATGTTTGTCCGGTTGGTGCCCTTACCGATAAAACATTCCGATTTAAAAATCGGGTATGGTTTTTAAAACCTGTGGATGCGCATCGCGATTGCCCAACCTGTAGCGGTAAAGTAACATTATGGAATAGAGGTGATGAAGTATTTCGCGTAACTGCCAGAAAAGATGAATGGGGAGAAGTTGAAGACTGGATTTGCAATACTTGTCGCTTTGAGAAAAAGAAAACAAGTGATTGGGTCATCGAAGGGCCACGTATGATTGATCGTCACTCCGTTATTTCACAAGGGCATTATGCAGGTAATATCGGTACACATAAACCAACAGAAACTTTTGAAGCGGTAAATGATGGCCGACAACCCAAATTATTAATGGATATTCATAACATCAGTGAAGTGAATAAGCCGGAGATAACCTTGAGTTTATTAGATAGGCCGGCACATTCAACTGATTTTACAAAATAATGCTTATTGAGCTATGACTACGATACTGGCTTTTGATTGGATATTATTATTAGAGAAATTGATTCTGATTGCAATCATTGTTTTTGCAAGTTTAGGAATTGCTTTGTATACCACATTTGCGGAACGTAAAGTGGCTGCTGTTTTGCAAGATCGCCCGGGTCCTAATCGTGCCGGACCATTCGGTTTGTTTCAACCCTTTGCCGATGGATTAAAACTCATCATGAAGGAAGAAATTATTCCCAATACAGCTAATAAGGTATTATTTGTTTTAGGTCCGGGCTTAGCTATGACGGCAGCACTTATGACTTGCGCCGTTATTCCCTGGAGTACTTCGGTGGAGTTTTTTGGTCGTAAGATTGATTTACAAATTGCGGATATCAATATTGGTATATTATACATTTTTGGTGTAGTTAGTTTGGGTGTGTACGGTATCATGATCGGGGGATGGGCTTCTAATAACAAATTCTCTTTGATGGCAGCACTACGGGGTGCTTCACAAGCCATTAGTTATGAATTAGCTATGGGCTTATCACTCATTGCGGTACTCATGATATCCGGCTCATTAAGTTTAAAAGCCATTGTAGAACAGCAGCAGGCAGCTGGTAACTTATGGAATATTGTTTATCAGCCACTCGGTTTTATCATATTCTTTATTTGCGCATTAGCAGAATGTAATAGAACACCTTTCGATTTACCGGAAGCGGAGAATGAGCTGAACTTTGGGTACCATCAAGAGTACTCATCTATGAAACTTGGGTTCTACTTATTTTCAGAATATATCAATATGATCATGAGCAGTGCAGTAATGGCATGCCTGTTTTTTGGGGGCTATGATATTCCTTTCTTTGATGAAAGCACACTATCCCCTAATATTGCAGCCTTGTTAGGCTTCCTAGCATTGTTTACAAAAATTATCATTTTCATTTTTGTATTCATGTGGATTCGGTGGACGATACCCCGGTTCCGTTATGATCAGTTGATGAATTTGGGATGGAAAAGATTGATTCCATTGGCATTATTTAATATGTTGCTCACAGGTGCCTTTATTTTGTGGAAACAAGGCTAACGAATGACCAACGACAATGACAATATTATGCAGGCATTAACAAATAGAGGTAAGGCGGTTAATAGAGCTCCTATGACTTTCATGGAGCGCTTATATATTCCTTCTATCTTAAAGGGGATGGCTATTACATTCAGCCATATTTTTAAAAAACAACCCACTATCCAATATCCGGAACAAAAAAGAGAATTTAGCCCTGTATTCCGCGGATTACATGTGTTGAATAGAGATGAAGAAGGTCGTGAAAGATGCACTGCATGCGGACTTTGCGCCGTTGCTTGTCCAGCGGAAGCAATTACAATGGAAGCTGCTGAGCGCTTACCGGGAGAAGAAAATAAATATAGAGAAGAAAAATACGCCGCTAAATACGAGATCAATATGTTGCGTTGTATTTTCTGCGGATTATGTGAGGAAGCTTGTCCTAAAGATGCTATTTACCTTAGTGAAACCTTTGCACCTGCAAATTTTGCACGTAAAGGATTTATTTATGGTAAAGATGATTTGTTAATTCCAGATCCGGTAACCGATGCCGCAGGTTTTGAAAAAGCGCAAGGAGGGAGGGTAAAAATATGAGTACGATTCAAATATTATTTTTCTTCTTAAGTGTACTGGCTATTTTCAGCGCTATTATGGTGTTGATCAGCAAAAACCCCGTTCATAGTGTATTATGGCTAATTGCTGTTTTCTTTGCTATATCCGGTCATTATATTTTGTTAAACGCCCAGTTTCTGGCTATCGTGAATCTCATTGTTTATGCAGGTGCCATCATGGTTCTTTTTCTGTTTGTGATCATGCTCATGAATTTAAATGCCGATTCAGAACCTCGTAAGCATCAATGGATGAAAATTGCCGGTGTAATTTCAGGAGGTTGTTTTTTAATGGTATTAATTTCTTTAGTAAGACAAACAGTAGAAATTACCGGTAAAACGGCATTAGTGAAAGAAGGTAATATCGGACTTATTAAAAATCTTGGGAAAGTATTATTTAGTGATTTTGTAGTTCCTTTTGAAATAAGTAGTGTTCTATTTTTGAGCGCTATGGTAGGAGCAGTTGTAATCGGTAAAAAAGATTAATATGCCTATTCAATATTATATTTATTTCTGTTTAACCTTGTTTAGCATCGGTATTATTGGTGTACTTACACGCCGTAATGCCATCATTGTTTTCATGTGTATTGAACTGATGTTGAACGCCGTGAATTTACTATTGGTTGCATTTTCTAAAATGCATCATGGCGCTGCATTGGCTGCTAATCCTGCAAGTACCGCAGGCATAGACGGACAACTATTCGTATTCTTTATTATGGTAGTTGCTGCTGCAGAAGTAAGTGTAGGGCTAGCTATTATTGTTATGATGTATCGTAATACCCATTCTGTTGACATTAATTTCTTGAATAGGTTGAAAAACTAATATTGGTATGAGTAAAATTGTTTTTTTGGTTCCCTTGCTTCCATTACTAGGATTCCTGATCAACGGATTAGGTAGAAAATCCTTGTCGAAACAAGTAACGGCTGTTATCGGTTCCGGAGTTATTCTAGGTTCTTTTTTACTCTCTGGCTATTTATTTAGTTTAGTACCTGCCGGAAATGGTGTTGTAAAACTATTCGACTTTATTGCAGTAAACACTTTTAATATTTCATTTTCCTTTCAGGTAGATCAACTATCTGTATTATTTCTACTTATAATCACCGGTATTGGGTTCCTTATACATGTATATTCTGCTGCTTATATGAAAGAAGAAACAGCAGATCATTATGCTCGTTATTTTGCCTATCTTAATCTCTTTGTTTTCTCCATGTTACTATTGGTAATGGGTAGCAACTATGTAATCATGTTTATTGGTTGGGAAGGAGTTGGTTTATGTTCTTACTTACTTATTGGTTATTGGTTTAAAAATGCCAATTATAACTACGCTGCCAAGAAAGCTTTTATCATGAACAGAATTGGTGATCTTGGTTTCTTATTAGCTGTTTTTTGGATTTTATATAAACTGGGTACAGTTGAGTATAATGAAGTATTTGCAGGTGTAGCTTCTCTTAGCAAGACCGATATTGTTTCTATTACATTATTACTCTTTGTAGGTGCTATGGGTAAAAGTGCGCAAATACCATTGTATACCTGGTTGCCGGATGCCATGGCAGGTCCTACGCCGGTATCAGCCCTTATACATGCTGCAACCATGGTAACGGCAGGTATTTATATGATTGCGAGAAGTAATATTTTGTATACTATGGCACCTAGTACACAAACAGTGGTGGCTATTGTAGGTTTGGCAACAGCTATTTTTGCTGCAAGTATTGCGCTCAAACAAAATGATATAAAAAAGGTACTGGCTTATTCAACAGTAAGCCAATTAGGTTATATGTTCTTAGGCTTAGGCGTAGGTGCTTACACAGGAGCCGTATTTCATGTAATAACGCACGCTTTCTTTAAAGCGCTTTTATTCTTAGGCGCAGGTTCTGTTATTCATGCCATGCATCATGAACAAGATATTCGAAAGATGGGTAATCTCAGAAAGTATATGCCAGTTACCCATATTACATTTTTATTAGCCTGTTTAGCTATTGCAGGTATCCCTCCATTTTCCGGATTCTTTTCTAAAGATGAAATACTTGCAGCTGCATTTGCTCATAGCCCAATCTATTATTTGATAGGGGTGGGTGGAGCATTGATGACAGCGTTTTATATGTTCCGATTATATACCCTTACGTTCTTGGGTAGTTTCAGAGGCACGCATGAGCAAGAGCATCATCTTCATGAGAGTCCTTCAGCGATGACGATACCGCTGATTGTTTTAGCTATATTATCTGTATTAGGTGGCTTTATTGGAATTCCTGAAGCTTTTGCTGCAAATAGCCATTGGTTAGAACATTATTTATCTCCCATATTTGCTTCATCTACAGCTTTGGTAGAGCCACATCATCTCAGTCGCAGTCAGGAGTATATAATGATGGGAGTTGTAACGGCAATCATTATAGCTATTATTCTTTTCGCGGTGAATACATTTAAGAAAGGTATAGGGGATACAGAAGAAGCCAAAGGAATTGGTAAACTTTTGGAGAACAAATGGTATATCGACGAACTATATGATGCAGTAATCGTGAACCCATTAAATAGTTTTGGAGGATTCTTAAAAAATGTTATCGAAAAAAGCGGTATAGACGGAGTAGTAAATGGTGTTGGTAAGCTGGTAGCATATGGATCTCGACAATTACGCTTGGTGCAGAGCGGACAAGTAGCAAACTACTTACTTATCATGATCTTATCGATGGTGATATTTTTCATTATTTGGTTTAACGATTTACATATCATGCGATTTATCAATAAATTATTTTAATTCATTTAAGTAACAAGATATAATGTTAGTTCTACTTCTTTTATTGATACCATTGATTACCGGTTTGGGGTTATTTGCGTTGAAAAACGAACAGCAAGTAAAAACCATTTCATTGCTTTCAGCAACAGCAACTGCTATCATAGCTTTGTTATTGGTCATTAATAAAACTACCATTGTTTACGACGCATCTTGGATGCCTTCAATAGGAGCTAGGTTTGCCTTGCGGGCAGATGGAATGGCTAAAATACTTTGTTTGTTAACGGCAATTGCCTATCCGTTAATATTTGCAGCCGTTCATGCTCGCCAGTATAAAAATAGCTATGCTTTTTATGGTTTGATGTTGCTTACCCAAGTTGGATTAACGGGTGTTTTTTTGGCTGCTGATGCTTTGTTATTTTATTTTTTCTGGGAACTAGCTTTGATACCGGTATATTTTCTCTGTTCTATTTGGGGGGGAGAGAAACGTATTGCAGTTACTTTTAAATTCTTCATATACACATTTGTTGGCTCTATTTTAATGCTTACAGGTTTATTGTATGTTTACTTCCATACAGCTGATCAAAGTTTTGCCTGGGAATCATTTAAGTCGGTTTCATTAGCCGGTAAAGAACAAGCTTCTGTTTTCGCTTTATTATTTATTGCCTTTGCTATTAAGATGCCCATTTTTCCGTTTCATACTTGGCAGCCTGATGCTTATGAACAGTCACCTACTGCTGTAACGATGGTGTTAAGTGCTATTATGGTAAAGATGGGTATTTATGCAGTATTAAGATGGTTAATACCAGTTGTGCCAATGGCATCAACACAACATGCGCACCTGGTTATTATTCTATCTGTAATAGGTATGGTTTATGCTTCTTTAATTGCTATTAAGCAAGATGATCTGAAAAGATTGATAGCCTATTCGTCTATTGCCCATATTGGCTTGATGAGTGCTGCTATGTTTACAAATAATGCTGCTGCCACATCCGGCGTAATGATACAAATGTTTAATCATGGTATCAATGTTTTAGGATTGTGGATTATTGCCGAAGTAATAGAACAACAATTGGGAACACGTAAATTGAGTGAATTGGGTGGGTTGGCACAAAAAGCGCCAGCGATGGCTATACTGCTAGTAGTACTTTCTTTGGCTAATATAGCATTACCATTAACCAACGCTTTTGTAGGTGAGTTCTTAATGTTCAACGGATTATTCCAATATAATGTATGGGTGATGGTGATAGCAGGTACTAGTATTATTCTTGCAGCGGTATATACGTTGAATATGGTGCAAAAAATAATTTATGGAGAATTAAGCGCGATCACAGCGAATGCTACTGATATTACCGGTAATGTGAGGCTAGTATTAGTACTTATTGTACTAATGATTGTGGTATTCGGTATTTTACCGCAACATTTAATTGAATTAGTAAAATAACAAAACGGGCAAAGCCTGCTGATAAGATATGAATGCAATTATTTTTTCTGCTGTTTTAGGCGTACTGCTTATGTTTAGTGGTATTTTCTTTTCGAAGAAATCAACTATCACTGTCATAGCAGTAGTTTCTTTATTGATATTATTCATCGTAAACATAGCTGAAAACTATGGCTTGTTTGCTATTACGGTTGATACAAAAAACCTACTCAGTTTTAGTCGATTTGGCTTATTCTTTAATTCTATATTAATTGCTGCCACACTCATCTTCGTTTTATTAAGTGGTAAAGAGATCGAAAATACAAGCGTTAATACAGCCGAATATTATGCCCTTATTATGTTTGTACTTTGCGGTATAAGTATTCTCACTGCATTCAATGGATTACTCATGTTATTCCTGGGAATAGAAATCATGTCTATTCCACTTTATATTCTTACCGGTGCAGATAAAAGAAATCTGAAAAGTAATGAGGCAGCATTGAAATATTTTTTGATGGGTTCATTCTCTACCGGTATCATGCTCATGGGAATTGCTTTAGTTTACGGTGCTACGGGTAGTTTCGATTTGGTATCGGTTATGAATAAACCAGGATCTGCAGGGGTGGAAATCCCTTCTTTTCTAAAATCTGCCGGTTATATTTTATTATTCGCTGCTATGTGTTTTAAAGTATCTGCGGCACCTTTTCATTTTTGGACACCCGATGTATATGATGGTGCACCAAGTGTTTTCACTTCTTTTATGGCAACCATTGTGAAAGCTGCAGGGTTCTTTGCTTTTATTCATTTGTTTGAAAGCAATGCTGCTTTACTAGGGCCAAGCTGGAAAATACTGGTATCATTTGTAACGGTAGCTACTTTATTGGCAGGTAATATTACCGCAGTATTTCAGCAGAGTATAAAGCGTATGCTAGCTTATTCTAGTATAGCGCAAGCAGGTTTTATGTTATTGGCTTTATTCTCGAATAATGATTTAGCTAGAGAAGGCATCATACTCTATGCAGTTGCTTATTGTATGGCAACCATTGGTTTCTTCGCAGTGTTGATAAAGGTAAAAGACTATACATTCGAAGGTTTTAATGGTTTAGCGAAGAAAGAACCACTGCTTGCTTTTTCGGCAACGATATTCTTGCTGTCTTTAGCCGGTATTCCGTTAACAGCAGGTTTTTTTGCGAAATACTATATGTTAGCTTCCGTTATTAAGTCTGGTGGCGCTTTATGGTTGGTTATTACAGCGGTTTTGTTTGCAGCAGTGAGTGTTTATTATTATTTCAAAGTGATACAGGCCATGTATTTCAAGGAAGGTAATCCGGAAGTAAATGCCGGCTCTGCCATGTATCGAACTTTGCTGGTTTTATTGGCTGCAGCCATAGTATTGGTTGGCGCTCTTCCTTCTATAGTGCTCAATTGGTTCTATTTTTAACCACTCCTCATATTTTAGGGTCATAGGTACATACAAAAGGCTTCGGGTCTTTACCTTTACGTAAATCGGTTTAATTAGTATGACCCTGCTCGACTCATTTTCTCTAGCTTGGAGAACGGTACGAAGTAATAAATTACGCTCGGGTATTACCATCGCAATAATTGCTTTTGGTATTATGGCTTTGATAGGAATAATCACAGCTATTGAAGCTATGAATCAAAGTTTAAGAGAGAGTTTTTCTTCTATGGGTGCCAATGCTTTTAATATTCGCTATAAAGAATCCAGAGTAGGCGGACCCAATAATAACAACGATGTTACCAAAACAAAACGCGGGCTGAAGGTTAAGAAATCGAATTTAGGAAAGCCTTTTCGGTTGGAAGATGCAAGCCTTTTTAAAGAAAATTATCATTTTCCCGGTGCTGCAGTCAGTATCTATAGAAGAGGTCCTAGTGCACAGGAATTACATTATCAAGATAAAAAAACGAATCCACAAATTACCGTTTGGGGTGGTGATGAAAATTATTTACCTGTTAACGGTTACAATATTAATGTGGGTAGAAATTTGAATGCATTAGATGTTCAGAGTGGTAGAAGTGTTTGTTTATTAGGAAGTAATGTGGCGGGTAAATTATTTGGTAATCGCCCGGAAAAATGTATCGATAAGGTGATTAAAATTGGGGGGGCACCTTATAGAGTTGTGGGGCTATTAAAACCTAAAGGCTCAAGTGCTATGATGCGCCAAGATGATATGGTACTCACATCTTACACGAATGTAAGAAGGTTTGCCAATGCGAGCCCATCTTATCTCATAGGAGTTATTGTAAATGATGTTAAGCAATTACCGGTAGCTACGGATGAAGCTACGTCTGTGTTTAGGGCTGTACGTAAACTGGAGCCTACTGAAGAAAACAATTTTGTGATTGAGAAGAGCGATAAGTTTGCCGAGTTGTTTATCGGATTCTTAAGTAGTATTACGGGCGCTGCCAGTGCTATTGGTTTGATTACACTTATTGGAGCGGCTATCGGCTTAATGAATATTATGTTGGTGGCTGTGAATGAAAGAACCAAGGAAGTAGGATTAATTAAAGCTATTGGGGGTAAGAGCGCCAATGTACGTCAGCAGTTTTTATTTGAAAGTTTAATCATTAGCTTACTGGGAGCCTTTTTTGGTATCGTGCTCGGTGTATTGATAGGGAATATGGTAGGTGCTTTTTTAGGAACAGGATTCTTAGTTCCTTGGGGTTGGGTATTAACCGGAATTATTATTTGTTCTATTGTAGGCCTTGCCGCAGGAATTTATCCTGCTATGAAAGCTGCAAGACTTAATCCGATTGTGGCGTTGAGATACGAATAGACGAAAGACTATAGGCTATAGACGATAGAAAGAAATATGATCTACTGTCCATCGTCTATCGTCTACGGTCTTCTTTCAGCTTCTCATTAATATAGTACTTAATATCTTCTTCTGTTCGGTGTGCTCTTAGCCATTCATAAGATGGGCGATAACGTTGCATAAATTCTTCTAATGCCTCGTTTTTTAAACCACTGTATTTAGTAACCAGTGATGCTGGGAATCTGTAATTGATATATTCTTCACGCTCATTAGCTTCGAAAAATGCAAATGCTTTCCTTTTATCTTTTTCATGTTTGGAAAAACGATCAATACTTATACCTAAACCTGCGCCACTATTTGATACATCAAAAGTTGGCTTAGCATAATTTACCCGGCCTCCCATAAAATCTTTTCTTCTTTCAATACTATCTAATTGATAAGCATTCATTCCTTTAGCAGTAACGGTAACATTAGCTAAAGATCTTGTTAGTGGAGTAAGAAATAGCCATAAAGTATCTTGTTGTAAATGAATGGCATGAAAAGTTGATGTGTCGAAGTGGTAACCAACGGCGGCAAAGGAAAGTAGTTGGTTTTCGCTGAGTTGAATTTTAAAGCGACCGGTATGGCTTGTCATAACCGTTTGTTTAGTATTCAAATTTGAAACACTGGCTAAAGCAATAGGTTCTTTGGTAATACTATCTTTTAAATAACCCCAAACTATTTTTTTTTGTTGCGCAGTAAGAATATAGCAGCTACAAACGAAAACAAAAAGCAATGCAATTTTTCGCATGTTTTTTTTCAAATATAATTAATAAAAAAGCTCCCCGTATGAACGGAGAGCTTTTTTATAATGAAGAATCTGATTCTTACATGCATTTAATTATTTGGGATCTAAAGCCTGTTTAATTTTCTCTGATAAGTCTTGCAAATGTGCTTTACTTAATCTGTCAGTAAAACCGGCAAGGGAAGCATTCAACTGGGAGCGTAAACTTACCAACTGTGCCCTTACGATAGCAGGAACATCACTTTTATTCAGATCAATGGATGATCCGCCGCCACCGCGACCGCCACCGCCAATAATAATAGCTGCCGCATTATTCGTTGTTGGTGGAAGTATGATATCTACCAATTTATCTACATAGCTCATCTGTAATAATCTGCGGTATTGATCAATTGTTTTTTTCGATTTCAATTCACTAAACAACCCATTCTGTACATCGTCTAGCAACTCTATTGCATTATAAGCCTTATCAGCACCAAAACGATTAACGGATAACTGTAAACGTCCTAATTTGGTACTACTTATCAATCCGCTAAGAACTGCATCTTGCAAACTCATGATAGGGTCATTTGAAATTGGATTATTGAATTTATTCCAGAGTTCTCTATCAATAAGCCAGGTAGGTGTTTCAAAAACTTGTTTATTCAAATAAGCAACTGCTTCTTTTTGTCTTGATTTAGGCGTAATCTCATAAACAGGTTCATTTTGTTCAGCTGCTTTAAAAGTTTCATACACACCGCCAATATTTGCTGAAACATGACCTGCATATCTTCTAAACTGAGCTAATAGCTGACCATACATCACGCTTATATTTTCGTATTGATCATTTTCTTCTTTAGTCCACTCAGGTAAACCCTTCATGATTCTTTTTAAGTTCATGATACCGTATTCGGAAGCTTTTACAGCATTATCACTAAGGTCTTCACTTTGGCTTCTTGGGTCGGCATTGTTGCCAAATTCATAGGTTCCAAACCAGTGGCGAGGATTTGCTTTTAAAGCCTCAGTAACCATTTTAGTGCTGTTGGTTTTTCTTTCTTCCTCATCTTTACCGGGAATATATCCATAACCCCATTTGATTGCCCATTTATCATAATCACCGATACGTGGGTAAATACCTTTGCGTGTAATATTATCTTCTGGTTGTGCTACATAGTTGAAACGTGCATAATCCATAATAGAAGCGGTATGTCCATTTGCTTCAACCCATGCTTTATCGCGTAGTTTTTCTACCGGTGTTTTGCTACTGCTGCCCATATTATGATATAGACCAAGTGTATGCCCAACTTCATGGGATGAAACGAAACGAATTAAATCGCCCATGAGGTCATCATCATATTTCATTTTGCGGGCACCGGGATCTATGGCTCCTGCTTGGATCATATACCAGTCGTGTACCAATTTCATCACATTATGATACCATTGAATATGGCTTTCTAAAATTTCTCCACTTCTGGGGTCATTATTATTGGGGCCGGAGGCATTTTCAATATCAGATGCGAGGTATCTGATCACCGAAAAACGAGCATCTTCCAAACTCATGGTGCTATCATTTTCAGGCCATTCTTTACCCATAATGGCATTTTTAAATCCGGCTTTTTCAAAAGCAACCTGCCAATCGTTTACACCGGCAATAAGGTGTTTACGCCATTGTTTTGGTGTGGCAGGATCAACATAATAGATGATGGGCTTTTTAGGTTCTACCAGTTCTCCTTTTTTCCATTTTTCCCATTCGCCATCTTTCGGCTCTAAGCGCCATCTTACAGCAAAATTGATTCTTTCAACTTCTTGCTGGGTATCGCTAAAGCGAACAAAGTTGCGGGTGAAGAATCCTACTCTTCGATCGGCTATTCTTCTTTCCATAGGCTCTTTGGGTAGCAACAGTAAAGAAGTATTGAGCTCAACGGTTACTGCTCCGGCCTCATTGGCTGCCTGAATACTGGATGGGGCTCCGGGTATACCAGGGATAGAAACACCTCCAATACTCGGGGTAGCTGTATATGTTTTTATGGTCTTGATTTCCGTATTGATCGGGAAGGTATTTATCTTGGTAATAAATGAACGATCCTGTGCCAATACCGATAGGTTTAAAGCACGCTTGGTATTCGAACTAATACTCACAGCCTGATTATCACCCTTAAAAAAGTCGGTAACATCAATAATTACGCCACTTGAATCCTTGTTGAAAGCAGCGATCGGGAAGGCCTGAGCTATAGCATTTAAATTCGAGAGATCCACGGCCTTGTTAATGTCTTGGTCTTTTTCGGCTGTATTTACTAAAGTAACCGTTCTTAAAAAAACGGTATTACTCGGACCCTTTTCAAAGCTGATCATTTGCCCCCTTCCATTTGCCATAGAGCCGCCATAACCGGCACCGGCAGGCACTTTAATAAAGCGCACTACAGAAAGGATTTCTCTTCCGAAAATAGAGTCGGCAATTTCAAAATAATATTTATCTTCTACTTTGTGAACGGTAAACAGCCCTTTTTTAGTTACCGCTTTTTCAGTAATAACGTCTTTATAAGCTCGGGGGCCTTGACGTTGATTACCCAGAAAATTCTGTAAATTGGGCATGTTTAAGGTAGGGTTTTGGGAGCTACCGGCA
This sequence comes from Sediminibacterium sp., assembly GCA_017537025.1. Lineage (GTDB taxonomy): Bacteria > Bacteroidota > Bacteroidia > Chitinophagales > Chitinophagaceae > Sediminibacterium. The sequence goes on along the minus strand of JAFWCB010000005.1, from coordinate 269,960 downwards.
GGTGTGCCGGGGCCCGGAGTAGGCGTAGGAGAAGGTGTTTGAGGCCTTTGCTGCGCCTGAATCAGGAGTGCCATGGCTATGGAGCCGGCAGTTAGAGCAATCTTTCTCATGGTTTTAATTATAAATTAAGGATGTTAAAGATAGTGGTCTGAAAAGGGAATACAAGTTTTTGTGCAAACGTTTGGATGAATGGCTACTAGCAATCGGTAAAAGAAAATTACCGAAAGATTATTCCACGCAAATTTGTTCCTTTCAATAAATTACCTATTTTGTAACCCCTTTTGTAGCTGGGAATGAAGGCTACAGGAAAATTATTAAATCAACTGTTAATTTAAAAAACCAAAAATCAACTGAGTCATGGCTGAAACAAAACCAACCGCTGCAGCAAAGAGTGCAACTTCTGTTCAACCAAAGAAGAGCAGCAACGCGATTTCATGGATGGCACCTTTAGCGTGTATTTTATTAGGTTATGTAATCTGGCGTTTTGTACTGGGCGCGGATAGTAATTTTACTGCACCGGATCCAAGTGGTGGTTTCTGGCCTAACCACAAAGGACCAAAAGCAGGTTTAAGTAAAATGTATGAGGGTGGTATTATCGTGCCTATCCTTATTGGTGCTTTCCTTTGTGTACTTACTTTCGTAATTGAAAGATTACTCACTGTTTCTAAAGCAGCTGGTACAGGTAATATCGCTGAATTTGTTCGTACCGTACAATTCCATTTAGCTAACAAAGATGTTGATAAAGCAATCGCAGCTTGTGATAAGCAAAAAGGATCTGTAGGTAATGTAATGAAAGCAGGTTTGAAAAAATACAAAGAAATGATTACCAATACTGAGTTGGTAACCGAACAAAAAGTGTTGAATATTCAAAAAGAAGTAGAAGAAGCTACTGCACTTGAACTTCCGATGCTCGAGAAAAACTTGGTATTCTTATCAACTATCGCATCAGTAGCAACCCTTCTTGGTTTGTTAGGTACGGTATTAGGTATGATCAAGTCATTCTCTGCCCTAGGTGATGAAGGTGGTGGTGATGCTGCTCGTGAATTATCAAAAGGTATTTCTGAAGCGTTGTTTAATACGGCTTTGGGTATTGGTACTTCAGCGGTAGCAATCATTATGTATAATGTGTTCACTACACGTATTGATGGTATCACATATGGTATTGATGAGTCTGGTTTCACATTAACACAAAGTTTTGCAGCTAACTATAAATAATCGAAAGATTCTTTATGGAAATCAAAACATTATGCATCTAATTTGTGAGAACAGTTAAACAATAAACAATGGGTAGAGCCAAATTACCTCGAAAGAGTACGAGTATCGATATGACGGCGATGTGCGACGTGGCCTTTCTCTTGTTGTCGTTCTTCATTTTAACGACCAAGTTTAAGCCTGCCGAAGCCATAGCAGTTACCACGCCCAATTCGGTAGCGGCAAAAGTGGCACCAGATAAGGATTTCGTAATGATTATTATAGATAAGGATGGCAAAGTATTTCTTTCAATGGATGATCAGAATAAGAAAGAATATATTGCCAATGCGCTAAATAATACCAGAAATCTGGGCATTAATGTTCAAGCCTTCAAAAAAGCAAACTTTTTTGGGGCGCCTCTGAGTAATATTGCCGCTTTTGTAAACTTACCGGAAGATCAGCGTAAAGGAGGAAATTTACCGGGTATACCGGTGAAGGATACCGCAAATAATGAGTTAACGACTTGGATGCGCTTAGTGAATGAAGCGTACCAAGGTAATAAAGCCCCTAATTTGTTAATGAAGGGTGATAACTTAGCGAAATATCCTTCTTTTAAAGCAGTAATTGATGCTTTCAAAAAGAACGATTTCCTAAAATTCCAAATGATTACTAACCCCGAAGCGGTACCCGTTGGTACTGATTTGTGGAAAGCTAATCAGAGTGGAGAAAAAAGAGCAGAGTAAATAATATTATAAACGAAAATTAAATTCTACCGACATGGCAGAAATGGATACCTCAGGCGGTGGTGGCCACAAAAAAGGTCCCGGCGTCAAAAAAGGGAAAAAACTATCAACCAGGGTGGATCTTACCCCGATGGTGGATCTCGGGTTCCTATTGATTACGTTCTTCATCTTCACCACAACGATGAGTCAGCCTACGGCAATGCGTTTATTCTTGCCAAAAGATGCTGATAAGCCGGAAGATCAGAACAAGGCCAAGGAATCGGGGGTAATTACTGTTCTTTTGGGAAAAGACAATAACGTCTTTTACTATGAAGGACAGCTTGATAACTCAGCATCAAATTTTAAATCTTCTAATTTCAAAGACATTCGTGGTGTTTTAATCGATAAAAAATCCCGTACTAATGTAAAGGATCTTGTTTTGATTATTAAACCTTCGAAGGAGTGTACTTATCGTAATGTCGTTGATATTTTAGATGAGGTTTCTATTAATGTAATAAAAAAATATGCATTAGTAGATATCTTAGATATTGAAGAACAGTTGATTGCGAAGTCGGAGCAAAATGCCGCCGGCACTAAATAGATCAAGCAATAAACCCTAATAACTTTTTACAATGGATGTAAATAAAATTAAAACAGCCGATATACTCGATCTTCTTTTCGAGGGAAGAAACAAAGAGTATGGTGCCTATGAGTTACGAAAAACCTATAACAAACGTATTACATATGCGTTGATAGGTACTTTTGTGATCTGCGCACTTTTACTTGTTGGTTCTTTAATTGCTAACAGTTCTAAAAAAGGTAAAGCGGATATCGTTGTGGCTGATATGTCGTTACAGGATGTGAAAACGGAAGAGAAGAAACCCGAACCACCTCCCCCGCCCCCACCACCAAAGCAGGAGCCTCCTAAAGTAGAAATCACCAAGTTTACACCTCCTAAGATCGTTAAAGATGAGGAAGTGAAACAGGAAGATGAAATTAAAGAGGTTGAAAAACTAGAAGATACTAAAATCGGTACCATCAACCAAGAAGGTACAAAAGATGAAGGTATCGTAGCGCCTCCTGTTGAAAGTAAAGGTACTGGTGTAGTTGAAGCACCCAAACAAGAAGAAGATTACGATAAAGTATTTACTGTGGTACAAAACCCGGCAGAGTTCCCTGGTGGACAAAGTGCTTGGGGTAAATATTTAGAGCGTAACCTCAACAGAGATTTACCTGTTGAAAACGGAGCACCTCCCGGTAAATACACTGTTATCGTTTCCTTCATCGTATCTAAAGATGGTAGCATTAGTGATGTTACTGCAGAGAACGACCCCGGTTATGGAACTAAAGCGGAAGCTATGCGTGTAATAACAAAAGGTCCTAAATGGAAGCCAGCTGTACAAAATGGTAGAAACGTAATTTATCGTAACCGCCAGAGTATTACGTTTGTAGTTTCTGAAGAATAAATAAATTCAATAAGAAAAAATAAAAACTCCTGCATCAATTGATGTGGGAGTTTTTTTATGGTGTCATATATCGGTTATGGAAAACTTTGGTTTATCGAATCATATTTATAAAACCAAACACCATGGAAACGAAAAACATCATGAGCAGTGATTTGCTCGATATTCTTTTTGAAGGCCGTAATAAACAATACGGTGCCTATGATTTAAGAAAAACATACGCTAAACGAATTAGAGTGGCTTTAATAAGTACCGGTGCGCTTGTTGCAGTATTTGTTGTAGCTACATTATTTGCAAGCGGAAGAAAGAATGGAAAGATAGATTTTGTAGGTCCTGAAATTGTTATTAGTGATATAATTCAAAAACCACCAGAAGAGAAATTACCACCTCCGGTACCAAAAGAAATTCCAAAGCAGGAACAAATTACATATACTGTTCCTAAAATTGTTAGGGAAGAAGTTATTGATGAACAAAATGAAATTAAGCCAATCGAACAATTAGAATCTACTAAAATTGGAGCGTTTACCGAAAAAGGAGAAAAAGGTGACCCAGATATCGTTGCCCCACCTGTTGAAAAAGAAGTGGTAGGGTTAGGAAAAAAAATTAGAGAAGATATTGATGATGATCTTCCATTTACAACAGTGCAGCAGGTAGCTGAATTTCCCGGCGGTTTAGCGGGTTGGACAAAATACTTACAAAAGAATTTAAATAGCGATCTACCTGTTCAAAATGGCGCGCCTGCCGGAAAATATACTGTTATTGTTTCCTTCATTGTGGCTAAAGACGGAAGCATAAGTGATGTAGTTGCCGAAAATGATCCCGGCTATGGAACGAAAGCAGAAGCAGTACGCGTAATACAAAAGGGCCCTTCATGGAAACCGGCAGTACAAAACGGGAAAAATGTGATTTACAGACAGCGTCAATCAATCGTATTTATGGTGAATGAGGATTAGTACCTTTGTTGCATGAGTTTCCAATTCATGGGATGGGATGATACGATCGTAGCATTAGCTACAGCACCGGGTATTGGGGCAATTGGCGTGATAAGAGTAAGTGGTGCTAAAACTTTTGATGTAGTGAATGAATTGTTTGCATCCAAAAATTTGCACGAGCAAAAATCGCATACCATTCATGTTGGCTTATTAAAAAAAGGAGAGCAGGTACTTGATGAAGTGGTGCTCTCCTTGTATAAATCTCCCAAATCTTATACCGGGGAAGATGTAATTGAAATTAGTTGTCACGGTTCGCCCTTTATTCAACAACAAATTATAGAAGCCATTACCGAGCGAGGTGTGCGATTGGCAAAACCCGGGGAGTTTACACAACGTGCTTTTTTAAAAGGAAAGCTAGATTTGGCGCAGGCAGAAGCAGTTGCCGATTTAATTGCCAGTAATACAGAAGCCAGTAAGCGAGCTGCGCTACACACCATGAAAGGAGGTTTCTCTTCCGATTTGGCACAGCTAAGGGAATCGCTGATCCGGTTTTCTGCGTTGATAGAATTAGAGTTGGATTTTTCACAGGAAGATGTGGCATTTGCAGATCGTTCAGCATTTCGAAAACTCATTGTGGAATTACAGCAGGCGGTTCAACAATTGATCGATTCTTTTAAGTTAGGTAATGTAATTAAAGAGGGCGTACAGGTAGCAATAATCGGTAAACCGAATGCGGGTAAGTCTACTTTATTAAATACACTATTAAATGAAAACCGAGCGATTGTAAGTGATATCGCCGGAACAACCAGGGATACTATTGAAGAAGTATTGAATATTGGTGGGGTATTATTTAGGCTGATAGATACGGCGGGTATACGTGAGCATACGGCAGATATTATTGAAGAAATTGGGGTATCGAAAAGTTTAGAAAAAATGCGAAGTGCCCAGTTGGTTATTTATTTATTTGATGCTTCCACTACTACACCGGAAATATTACAGGCAGATATTGCTCAATTACAAAAAGAAAATATTTCATATATGCTTGTTGCGAATAAAGCAGATAGTTGTACAGAAGATCAGCAAGTTGTTTTGCATAGAATAGCAGATTGTTTGTTTATTTCTGCTCGCGATAAAACCGGTATTGAGTCCTTAAAAACTGCCCTGCTGCAACACACTGTTTCAGGGGATATATATACGGAAAGCACCATTGTAACGAATGCTAGGCATCATGCAGCTTTGCAACAGCTACAACAAAGCTTAAAGGATATTCATACCGGTTTGGATAATGAAATACCCGGCGATTTATTAGCGTTGGACATACGGCAGGCATTGCATTATTTAGGAACGATTACGGGTACCATCACACACGAAGATCAACTTGATTTTATTTTTAGTAAGTTTTGTATCGGGAAATAATGTAAAAAAGTCAACCACTAAAGCCATCTATTTGATGGCTTTAGTGGTTGGCTTTAGTTCAGTAATGTTCGTTTTGGGAACTAAGGCCTTATTTACTTTCTCTACTTCTAATTCTTTACTTAGTTTAAAAGAGGCTGATGTAATGGTGTTTTCAGCGTTACCAAATTTGATCGTATAATTTCCGGCTTCGGCAATCCATGCGCCGGTATTTGTTTGGAAGGATGCCAATTGCTCGGGCGTAAGGGTAAAGCTTAATTCTTGCGTATCGCCGGGGTTCAAGAGATTCGTTTTTGCAAATGCTTTTAATTCTAATGCCGGCTTATCCAGTTTACCTGATGGAGCAACCAAGTAAAGTTCTACCACTTCTTTTCCGGGTAGTTTTCCTGTGTTTCGAACAGTTAGAGATATGGTGATTTGGTCTTTAAACTCTGGCGTGTTCAATTTCAGATTATCGTATGCAAATTGCGTATAGGATAATCCATGACCAAAAGGGTAAGCCGTTTTCACACCGAATGTTGAGTAATATCGATATCCTACATAAATGCCTTCTTCGTATACTACCTCCGCATCTGACTCTGGCTGTCCCATCATATTCATTTTTTGTGTTCCGGGAATGGTCTTACCGGGGAAATTTTTAGCACTGGCATCGTCTTCATAATGCAGAGGCAAACTGGTGGCTAGCCTTCCGGAAGGATTTACTTTTCCCGAAAGAACATCGGCCATAGCATTACCTCCCTCCATACCCGGTTGCCATGTAAGGAGTATCGCATCGGCGAGATTGCGCCACGACATATCTACAGGAGCACCAATATTCAATACTACTACTACCTTTTTACCTTTGGCATGAAAAGTGGCAGATACTTTTTCTAATAAATTTTTCTCTGTTTCAGTAAGTAGAAAATCATCTTTTAGTTTGCGATCATTCGCCTCTCCGCCATTACGACCAATAGATACAATTGCAATATCTGATACAGCCGAAGCCTTTTCTATTTCCTCCGCCGAAACCACCATTTCAGGTAGTGGCACAAAAGGACTCATCATTTCTTCGAACAGCGATTTTTTTGGTTTCTTCCCTTTTTCTGTCTCTATATGTTGATTATAGAGGGAAAATAATCTGCTATTAACACTAAAGCCTGCATTGAATAATCCTTGCGACAATGAAACCGTATACATTTTGCTTACATCTCCGCTGCCGGTTCCGCCTGCAATCAGCTCTATTCCGTTATTACCAAATACCGCAACTTTTGAGCCTGCAAGAAGAGGTAGTGTTAAGGATTCATTTTTCAACAAAATCATACTTTCTGCGGCAGCTTTTCTGGCCACTTGTGCATTGGCAGTGAGAGGAGGGTTATCGCTGAAAGTATAGTTTTTATACGATGGCGTTTTCAAAATAATATTGAGGATCCCGGCAACATTTTCATCCAGTATTTTCTCGTCTAATAAACCCTTTGCTACCGCCTCTTTAATTGCTGCTTTTTGTGGACCTGATCCGGGCATAAGAAGATTATTCCCAGCTTTCTGTTGGGCAACAGCATTTTTTCCGCCGAACCAGTCGGTCATTACAAATCCTTTATATCCCCATTCTTTACGTAAAATAGTATTCAATAAATCCGGTTCTTCAGATGTGTACGTACCATTTATTTTATTGTAAGAACTCATAACCGTCCATGGATTGGATTTTTTTATGGCGATCTGCCATCCGCGGAGATAAATTTCGCGGAGTGCCCTTTCACTAACCTTTACATCAACTGTATTGCGATTTGTTTCCTGATTGTTCACAGCAAAATGCTTCACAGAAGTACCAACACCCGCGCTCTGAATTCCCGAAACCATGGCTGCTGCAATATTGCCGGTAATAACCGGATCTTCTGAATAATATTCGAAATTTCGTCCACCTAATGGATTCCTATGAATATTCATGCCCGGCCCCAAGAGTATATCTATACCATATTCTTTGGCCTCATTTCCAAAACTGGCGCCCAAATTTCTAATGAGGGCGGTATCCCAGCTCGATGCTAATAAAGTGCCGGTTGGCCAAGCGGTTGCATAATACATTCTACCCTTGCCTGTATTGAATGGATGAATACCGGCTGGCCCATCACAAACCACCAGTGCCGGAATACCGAGCCGCGGTATAGCAACCGTTGTTCCAGCTGCTCCCAGTACCCGTTGTTGGGCAGGTGTTGGTTTTGTGTTGGCTCCCGGCATGGGCATACCGGGTAAAAACATACCCTGTCCTACAACCAGGTCAATTTTTTCATCCAAAGTCATCGCTTTTACAACTACAGGAATAGGGTCTTTCCCTAGCTGGGGAGCTGCTGTTTGGGCATAGCCGAACACATCCAAAAATGTGGCAAGTACAAGTGTGATAACAAATTGCTTTTTCATATGGCAAGTGTTTATGATTTTCTATTGAGTCATTATGACACAATAATATTCCCTTTTGACGAATACGCCAAAAAATCTTTTTTTTGTAGTATGGCTTTAAAGAAACAGGTAGTTCCCAACTTAAATCAGTATAAGGAAGAATACTTTGTGAAAGGTATATCCTTGGATAATGTCATTTTCGGATTTCATGAGGAGCAGTTTAAAGTGCTTTTGTTGCAATGCAGAAATAAAAAAAATTGGATGTTACCGGGAGGTCATGTGTTACACCAAGAAGACGTAGATAACGCTGCTAAACGGATTCTACAGGATAGAACAGGGCTAAAAAATGTATATCTCCAACAGTTTTGGTTATTTGGAGGTACTGAAAGATCTTCCCCTAAAGTGGTTAATGCGGCTATGAAGGCATTACAACTGGATGAAGCCCATTCCGATTGGATCAAAGAACGTTTTGTGAGTATAGGCTACTATGCTTTGGTTGAATTTGCAAAAGTTAATCCGAATCCCGATTCGCTTTCCCTTAGCTGTGAGTGGCATGACTTATTACAACTGCCGCCATTAATTTTCGATCATCAGGAAATTATAGAAAAAGCATTGGAGCAACTTCGCTATCATTTATTGTATAAGCCCGTTGGATATAATCTTTTACCTAAACAATTTACGCTTCGTCAGTTGCAGACCATTTATGAATTGATTTTAAATAAGAAGCTAGACCGCCCCAATTTTAATCGAAAAATGTTGTCTTTGGATATTTTGATAAAACGAGAAAAACTATTCAGTGGAACACCGCACAAGGCACCTTATTTGTATAGTTTTCATAAAAATAACTACTTTACATTTTTGAGTCAGGGTTTTGCAGATTGGTTTTAGTGGAATTCATTTGCGAAGAAAGGCTACAGGAAGGTCATTATGCCATTTGCTTTTTTAAGTATCTTGCAGCTAAGTTTTGAACCATGTACTTTGCAAAATACCCCCTTCGCATTTTAATTTTTAGCCTGTTTCAATTTACAGTTTTCTTCTTGGCCGCACAAAATACCGGTACAATCATCAATAATGGAATCAAGAAAATGGCAGCCAAAAATTATCGGGGTGCTATCCAAGATTTTACTGCCGCATTAGAAGAACTTCCTGAGGAAGTTAATTTGTATGTAAATAGATCCATTGCTAAAAGATCATTAAAAGATTATGCCGGTGCGGTTGAAGACTTAAGTTTTGCCCTAGAAATAGAACCTAATAATGCGATGCTTTACTATAATAGAGGTGTGGCGAAAGGTTTGATGGAAGATGCGGCAGGAGCTATCGACGATTATACGAAAGCGCTCGAGCTCAATCCTAATAATGCCAATGTATATTATAATAGAGGGGTTGAAAAAGAGAAACTAAAAGATTTTCAAGGGGCACTAGCAGATTATAATAAAGCGTTGGTCTTGAACCCACGTAACACAGCTGTTTATTTTAATAGAGGCGTAGTTCGCGGTCAATTAAATGATAAAGAGGGAGCTATTCAGGATTATAACAAAGCCGCTTTATACAGTCCGAAGAATAAAGATGTTTGGTTTAATCGCGGTACGGAAAGAATGAGTAAAGACGATTATAACGGCGCTATCAATGATTTTTCTAAATCCATCAGCTTGGATGCAAGCGACCCGAATAGTTGGTTTAATAGAGGTTATGCTAAAACCAAACTCAACCAATTTAAATCGGCAATCGGTGATTTTGATAAAGCTATTCAATTAGATCCTGCTACCGATATTTATTTCAATAGGGGGATTGCTAAAGCCGCTATCAATGATCATAGAGGAGCTATACAGGATTTTGATAAAGTAGCTGCAGCAGAACCGGAAACCGATAATGTATATTTCAATAGAGGGCTGAGCAAAGAGAAATTAGGAGACCATAACGGAGCTTTAAGTGATTTAGAAAAAGCGCTTAAGATTAGCCAGGCCAACCCGGATATCTATTTTAACAGGGCTGTTATCCGAAGAGATAGTAAGCAGTATAAAATGGCTTTAGAAGATTTTGATAAAGCCTTAGTATTGAGTCCGAATAATTCAGACCTCTATTTAAACAGAGGGATTACCCGTGTATTACTGGGCGATACCCTGAATGCTATTAAGGATTTTACCAAAGCTATAGAAGCTAATAAATCGAATACCAGTGCTTGGTTTAACAGGGGTATTTATTATGATAAAACCGGCGATTACGAATCTGCGCTGGATGATTACAATACTGCGATAAATTTAGATCCGAAAAATGCAGACATCTATTTTAATCGCGGTGTTGTACGTGGTTATTTGAAAGATGCGAAGGGCGCCATGGCTGATTATAGTAAAGTGATTCAACTGAAACCTTCTTTTGGTAATGCCTGGTATAATAGAGGGGTGGAAAGGGCGCATGCCGGAGAACATGGGAACGCCGTAGCCGATTTTAATAAAGCCATTCAAATATTAGGCGAACAGCCTGATCTGGTTTTTAATAGAGGCATTTCTAAAGCAGCTTTAAAACAATATAACTTAGCCATACTTGATTATAATAAAGTCATTGTAAGCGCTCCTTCTTTGCCGAATCTTTTTTTTAACAGAGGTATTGCCTTTGCTCAGTTAAAAAAATATGATGAAGCTATTATCGATTATGGCAAAGCTATTCAGCAGGATCCTAAAAATGCAGATATCTATTTAAATCGTGGCATTTTGTTAGAAATGAAGAAAGAATATACCAATGCCATGGAAGATTTAACAAAAGCTATTTCACTTCATCCTACCGGAGCGGAGGCCTATTATTTTAGAGGTTTGTGCAAGTTTTTTTTGAAAGATATTCCCGGAAGTTGTACAGACCTGAAAAAAGCGGTTGATTTGGGAAGTAAACCAGCTGCGTTAGAGCTCAGCAAATCCTGTAAATAGTACGCTTTTCCTTGATTTTTGCCTTTAGTGTTAAAAAGAAATTTTTTATCACAGGGCATGTAATATATTGCATGTATCAATTACAAATGAAAAAACGTTTTATGAAAAAATTATTCTTATCGGCTTTTGTTTTGCTGACACTAGGCTTTTCAGTATCTGCACAAACAGCAGATGAAATCATTACTAAATATATTACTGCCATCGGAGGTGCCGATAAATGGCGCCAAATTAAATCTTTAAAAGTAGAAGGTCAGGCTGAAGTACAAGGCTTTGCTATCCCTTTTACCATGCAGGGTGTTCAAATGAAAGGAATGCGCATAGATGCAGAGTTCCAGGGGAATAAAATTATTGATATTGTTACCCCAACAGCAGGTTGGTCGCAAGACCCGTTCAGTGGTAAATCGGGCTTAACAGCTTTAACGGAAGATGAACTGAAAACTAAATTAGATGATTTAGATATTCAGGATGCTTTTGTTGACTACAAAGCAAAAGGATCTACAGTAGAATTTTTAGGAAAAGATGAAGAAGATGGTAATGAATACTTTAAAGTGAAAATCACTACTAAAAATGGGAATGAAAAAACTTACTTTTTTGACATAAAAACCAGCTTAGCGTATAAAACTGAGTCTATTTCAAAAATACAGGGGCAAGAAGTAAAAAGTTCTATCAAGTATCTCGATTATCAAACACTTGAGAATGGTATAAAAATGCCTTTCAAAACAGATTTGGGTCAGATGATACAGGTGGTTAAGAAGGTTACCCTTAACCCTACCATCGACGAAACTATCTTTAAAGGAAATTAAATTAATATAATTTTTCAGAATGCTTTCTTCTTTATCATAGGTAAGGTAGAAAGCATTTTTAATTATGCGCTATGAGAAAATATTTCTTACTATCAACCTTGCTTCTCGCCATGTCTGCACAGGCACAGGTGAGCTTAAACTCTTCTTATTATCAGGTTATGAGTGCCAGAGCTTTAGGGCCATCTACCATGAGTGGGAGAATCAGTGCGATTGAAGGGATAACAGTGGATAATCAACTTAATCTTTATGTGGGTACGGCAGGTGGCGGTATTTGGAAAAGCCAGAATGGCGGACAATCGTTTAGTCCCGTATTCGATAAATATTGTCAGAGTATCGGTGCACTAGCCATTGAGCCGGGCAACGGCAAAGTTGTATATGCCGGCACAGGTGAATCAAATATGCGTAATTCAGTGTCTATCGGAGATGGTTTATATAAAACAACGGATGGTGGAGCGAACTGGCAAAAGATAGGTTTAGATAGTACTGAGCATATTAGTAAAATCATTATTGACCCTGCTGATAAAAAAACAATTTATGTGTCGGCTCCGGGTCCTCTTTGGAGTAATTCTACTCACAGAGGATTATATAAATCTACTGATGCCGGAAAAACATGGAATAAGATTTTATATGTGAATGATGAAACAGGCTGTGCGGATATTGCTGTACATCCACAAAAATCAAATATTCTATTGGCCAGTTTCTGGCAATTTCGCCGTAAACCTTATGCCTTTAATTCAGGGGGCTCCGGTAGTGCGCTGTTTAAATCAATAGATGGAGGTAAAACCTGGAATAAAATAAGAAACGGATTACCGGAAGGTGATTTTGGAAGAATCATAATCACCATTAATCCGTCTAAACCTTCGCAAATATTTGCTATTGTAGAGGCAAAAGAATCGGCCTTATATGTTTCTGATGATGAAGGAGATAATTGGAAAAAAATAGCCTCGAATAATACGCTCTCTTTTCGTCCTTTCTATTTCAGCACCTTAGTTGTGGATCCAAAAGATCCGAAAAGAATATATCGCCCAACCTATTCTTTTGAGTTCTCCAATGATGGTGGATTAACTTGGACAGGTAGTGGCTATGGTGGTGTTGCGCCACATGCCGATCATCATGCGCTCTGGGTAAACCCTGCAAATACAGATGTTATGTATTTAGGTACCGATGGCGGTGTATATCTGAGTACGAATAGAGGAACTAGCTGGCAGTTTTTAAATAATTTACCGGTAGGGCAATTTTATCATGTAAGTGTAGATAATAAAAAACCCTATAATATTTATGGCGGATTACAGGATAATAATAATTGGATAGCACCCAGCTCATCGCCCGGAGGTGTAGTATCTACCGACTGGCGCGGACTTGGTGGGGGAGATGGTTTTTGGGTACAACCCGATCCAATAGATGGCACTAGTGTTTTTGCAGAATCGCAGGGTGGAGAAATGTACCGTATTGATATGAAGCGAGGATTATCTTTTGATATACAACCCCAATTACAAAAAGGTGATAGCGCATATAGATGGAATTGGAATACACCGATTGTTATTGGTGCCAGCAAACTACAAAAGCCCGGTAATAAATTATATAACCTGTATACGGGCGCTCAATATGTATTTCGTTCGCGAGATGAAGGGAAAAATTGGGAACGTATTTCTCCGGATTTAACCACCAATAATAAAGATAAACAACAGGCTGCAGGTAGTGGCGGTATTACGGGTGATAATACCAGTGCAGAAAACCATTGTACTATTTTCACCATTACACAAGATCCTAAAAACGAAAATATTATTTGGGCTGGTACAGATGATGGAAATGTACAACTTACAAAAGATGGTGGTAAAACATGGGTTAATAAAGCCGCCGAAATTTGGAAAACAGGAGTGCCGGAACATAGCTGGGTAAGTTGTATTGAAATTTCTTCTTTGAATCCGCAGAGAATCTATATTACTTTAGAAAATCATATGTATGGTGATCATGGAACCTATGTGGTTATGAGTGCAGATGGAGGAAATACATGGAAAAGATTTACTTCCCCAGAGTTTACAGGTTTCGCACATGTTATCCGAGAGGATATTGTGAATGAAAAATTATTATTCCTTGGAACGGAAATGGGTTTGTTCATTTCATTTGATGCCGGAGCTACTTGGATGCGTAGTAAATATCAAAATATACCTTGGTATGCATTGGTAAGAGATCTTAAAATTCATCCGAAAACAAATGATTTAGTAATTGCCACACACGGAAGAGGTATTTATGTTATCGATAATTTACAGCCCTTACGAGAAATGAGTAAGGCCGATCTCAATAAAGATTTTATATTCTTTCCTGTTCAATCTTTTACAATAGACTACAACGCACAATATCCTCAGCCCTCCGCTAATTTATATGGTTGGTATGGAGAGAATACAGTATTAGCACCTACTTTTTATTACTATCTAAAACAACGAAGTAATGATGCGGTGAAAATTGAAATTTTTGATAGCAATAATAAATCAGTCATTGATTTTAATGGATCCGGTTTGAAAGGATTGAATAAGGTTTATTGGGGATTGAATAGCAGACCCCCCAAAGTGGCAGTTGGTGGTATGATCACGCAGAGTTCCATGCAAAGAGCCGGCCTAGTGGGACCAAGGGTAATACCTGGTAAATACAAGATTGTGATAAAAGCAGATGGTAAAGATTATGTACAGTATATTGATGTATTACCAAATCCACAAAAAGGATTTAGTTTACAAGAAGCAATTACATTAAAAGAACAAGCAACGCGTTTATTTAATCTTGAAGAGAAATTATTTTATTTAGTAGATACAACTGATAAAACAATAGCCAGGCTTACTGCTAAAAAAGAAAAAAATGAACAAGATAGTAAGCAATTACAGCAACTGACCGATTTGCGTAAAGAGCTTATCGAAACAAATCGTAAATCTATTTTCTTCGATGAAACTAAATTCAGAAAAAGAATAAGCGATTTATATCTAACGGTTGCTACAGCCATAGAGCCTTTAAGTATTTCAAAAGCCGGTGCTATTGATATTTTAGAAAAAGAATTTGAGGGTTTGAAACAGAAAGTTTACAATGTATTAAAGTAATGGTCGCCCTTCGACAAGCTCAGGTTGACAAATACATGTCAGGCTGAGCTTGTCGAAGCCATTATAATGACCCGCCTTCCACCAAACTACTCTCAACAAATAATTCTTGTAAAGAGGGTTGTCCGGATAGGCAAGCCATTAGTTGTGTAAATGCAAGTTTACCCAGTTTATAGCCACTGGTTTCTACATAGGTGATTTCGGGGTAATACAGAGAGGGGATGAAGCCATTACTAATGGATATTACACCCAACTCTCTGGGTATGATAATTTGTTTTTGGCGAATGGCTTTCATGGCACCAATCAATAGTTCATCACTCATACAAAAAATCACATCCGGTTTTTTCGTTTTTTCTAATCCTTTGTATGTATCTGTTTCTGCCTCGGCACTATTTTTTGCAAACACGATATCAATGGTTGCCTCTTTATTGTGTTTATGTATATATCGTTCGAAGGCATCTTTTCTTTTTTGGGTGATAGAAAGTTTGGGATCACCGAATAAAGCCAGGATTCTTGTTTTTTTGGCTTGAGTAATAGCTTCTGCCGCAATGAATGCAGCTCTTTCGTCGGCTAAACAAACTTTATTCAAGCCTTTTTCATCCGGCACCTTATCAAAGAATACAACCGGAATATCGAGCTCTTTCATTTTATTATAATGTCGTAAATCTTTGGTATCGGCAGTTATGCAGGCGAATAAGCCGGTAACTCTGTTTTGACGGAATAAGCGTAAATTATCGGATTCAATATCGGCATCGTCTGCACTTTGAAGGATCATGAGAGAATAACCGTTCCTTCTACTTTCTTCTTCTACAGATGAAATAAAGCTTTCATAGAAATGATTGGAGATAGCAGGTACTAATAGACCAATAAGCTTACTGTGTTTGGTTCTAAGATGTACGGCAAAGGCGTTGGGCTCATAATCTAAGGCCGCTGCCAATTCCAATACTTTTTCCCTGGTTTTAATGGATATATCGGGGTGGTGTTTGAGCGCGCGGGAAACGGTAGAGATACTGCAACCCATGGTTTCCGCAATTTTTTTCAACGTGGTATTGTTCATCCCAAATTTTTTAGAAAGGTATTACATTTTCACATCAAATGTTTTCGCAATCGTTTGTTATTTTTTTCCATGATTTTTTGCGGTAAAACTATTTTTGGTATGTAAATCACCATTATTTTAGAAAAAGAATTGTTACAAATAATTTAACAAAGAATGCATCGTTTTGAAGATGGTTGTGGTCTAACAATCGTTTTTGTGCGGAAAAAAGGGTTTTGTTGAGTTTTTTTAGCATTCTTTTTAGAAAAAAATAACAAAAAATTTTTTTTAGTATAAAAATGTGTATTTTGTACACGCTTAATAACCAGTAAACTGCCATTTATGAATTTAATGAAGCTTGCCAAGCCCATTATGATGGGTTCGTTCGCTTGCCTGTTTGCGATCTTCTCGCATGCGCAAACGAAAACGGTTTCCGGTAAGGTAACCGATTCAAAAGACGGATCACCCTTAGTTGGTGCCTCTGTTGTTGCTAAAGGAACCAAAACAGGTACCCAAACTGGTGCCGATGGTACCTTTAAATTATCTGTTCCATCTAATGTTACCACTTTGGTAATTTCTTCTGTTGGTTTTGGTACCAAAGAAGTGAGTGCCAGTGGATCTGTAGATGTAGCATTAACTGCTGCTGCGGATGCGCTTAGCGAAGTAGTAGTAGTAGGTTATGGTACCAGAAAAGCTAAAGACGTAACAGGTTCTGTTGCGAAAATCACTGAAAAAGATTTTAACAAAGGACAAATTGCTTCTCCTGATCAGCTATTACAGGGTCGCGCTCCTGGCGTTCTTGTAACACCTGCTAGTGGTGAACCTGGTGCTGCTGCCACTATTAATATTAGAGGTACCAGTTCCATAGGTGGTTCACAAGAGCCACTTTATGTAGTTGATGGAGTGCCACTCATTACAGGGGGTACTTTGGGAACAAACAGTAGTGGTGTTGAAGGTGGTTCAACACCGAAAAATCCGCTTATATTCTTAAACCCTAATGATATTGAAAATATCACGGTACTTAAAGATGCTTCTGCAGCTGCTATTTACGGATCTAGGGGTGCGAATGGGGTGATCCTTATTACCACCAAGCAAGGTAGAGGTGGTCGTAAAGGAAGCTTCCAATTTTCAGCTAACACAAGCGTTGCCGAAACTGCAAGGCGCTATAATTTAATGGGAGCATCAGATTTCTTAGCAGCAGCTAAAAAAGCTAATATCGATGGTGGCGCTGATCCTATTGCTGCTGCCGACGCGGTTAAGCTTATCGATGGTGGTGCTAACACGAACTGGCAAGATCAGATTTTCCGTCGCGCTATATCTCAAGCTTACAATTTAAGTTGGGGTTACAATAATAAAGGAACTACGCTTCGTTTAAGCGGTTCTTATGATGATCAACAAGGTGTTGTGAGAAACAGTAGCTTAAAACGTGTTACGGGTCGTGTTAATTTCTCTCAGAAATTCTTTAAAGATAAAGCACGTTTTGATGCGAATATTACGTATTCAAATACACGCAACCAATATCCTCCATTATCCAATAATGCAGGTTATCAGGGTAGTTTGTTAGGTGCTGCTTTGCAGTTTAACCCTACCAATCCTATCTACAATAAAGATGGTTCTTTCTTCCAACCGGGAGATCAACGTAACCCTGCTCAAATGTTAGCTTACTTCGATGATAATGATAAAATTGATAGAATGCTAACGAATCTTTCTTTTACTTATCAGATTACTAAGGATTTATCCTATAAGGCCGTTGTTGGTATTGATAATAGTAAATCAGAAAGAATTTCCTTTGCAGACCCTAGATTAGGAACTAATGCATATGGTGGTACCACAAATATTTTTGGTAGAGATCTAGGAAACCAAATATTTGGAAATGGTAGAACAACAAAACAAAATTTAGAATCCAAATCATTCCTAATTGAGCATTATTTTACGTATGATCATACTTTTGGAGGTAAACACAATTTTAATGCCATTGCAGGTTATTCTTACCAAAACTTTGAAACACAATATACCGGTAAAGTAGGTTGGGGCTTAAATACACCCGTAGTTAATCCCACTGATATCTTTGTTAAAAACTTTAACAATTTTAAAAACTACGCAACTTTTGTCCCTGATTATAATAGGAACGAGTTACAATCAGTATTTGGACGGGTTAACTACACCTTCAATGATAAATATTATCTAACTGGAACTATTCGTGTAGACGGGTCTTCTAAGTTTGGTGTTAATAATAGATATGGTACCTTCCCAGCATTTGCTTTGAAATGGAGAGTAATGCAAGAAGGTTGGGCAGAAAAAGCACTTGGTAAATGGTTTAGTGATGTTTCAGTACGTGCCAATTACGGTATTTTAGGTAGCCAAGATGTTTTAGGATCATATTCATCTTTGGCGATAAGACAAACTTTTGACCCTGGTACTGGGTCTGTAAGCCGCGTTATTTTTAACGGAAACCCAAATCTAAAATGGGAAACAATTACTACTACTGGAGTAGGCATAGATCTAGCAACGAAAGATAGGAGATTAAATATCACAGTAGATTATTTTAACTCTGTTAGAAAAGATATGGCTTTGTTTGTTCCAACACCTGGTGGCTTTGCACCTACGTCTAATTATTTTCAAAATATGAATGGAAATGTAACAAATAAAGGATGGGAGTTAGGAGTAAGCTATAAAATTATTGAAAGTAAAAAATTCACTTGGGATGTTAGTACAAATTTAACTTTCATACAAAATAATGTTTCAAAGTTAGATGCTCCATTTAGTACTGGAGAAGTAAGTGGTCAAGGTTTAACAGGTGCTTTTGCACAAGTAATAACAAATGGTGCGCCGATTTTTAGCTGGTATATGCCAACATATCAAGGGCTTGATGGTAATGGCAATGCTCGTTATGCGTCAGGGGCAGCTAACCAATTACAGGGTTCTGCGCTTCCCAACTTTTACGGGGGGGTAACAAATAACTTTACATATGGAAGATGGAGTTTGAGTTTATTTTTGAACGCAGTTTCGGGTTTCTACGTATATAATAATACAGCGAATGCTTTGTTCTTGAAAGGTAGTTTGAGAAATGCTCGTAATGTCACTTATGAAGTGGGTAACAGCAATGAGAATCCATTCAACCCGGGTTCAGTGTCTACTCGTTTCTTAGAGAAAGGAGACTTCATCCGCCTTTCTAACGTGAATTTGAGCTACTCAGTTAACATTAAGAGCAAAACAATTAAGACACTTAATGTGTTTCTATCTGGACAGAACCTTGCTTTATGGACTAAATACTCTGGTATAGACCCTGAAGTAAATGTTAATAAAGCATTGAATGGTATTCCATCTAGAGGGTTTGATTATACGCAATATCCTCGTCCAAGATTGGTTACTATCGGTGTAAATGTTGGTTTCTAATTATAAAAAACGCAATATTTAATAAAAATGAAAAAGATAATCAAAAACTACATGTTGCCAATTGCAGCGGGTATTGGTATGCTTAGCATGGCTTCCTGTACAAAACTGGATCCCAAATTAAAAGATCCTAATTCAATAGCACCGGTTGATAATGGCGGAGCGATTACTGCTCCGTCGATATCTGCGGTTTATGAGCAACTAAACCAATTAACAGGTGGTCAGGGTAACTGGTTTGGTATGGAAGAACATACTACTGATGAAGTAATGGGGCCAACACGTGGAACCGACTGGGATGATTTCGGTACATGGCGTAGGTTACACCTTCACACTTGGGGACCAGATCATAATCAGCTCCGTGATACTTGGAATGGTTTAAATGGTGCATTATTCCAAACTACTTTAGTTGCAGAAAGTACAACAGCCACGGCTCAAGTAAAAGCTGAGGGTCAATTTCTACGCTCTTATTTCCGCTATTTAGTGTGTGATTTGTATGGTCAGGTTCAAAGTAGACCAGCGACAGCCGGAGCCTCTGAGATTCCCAAAGTATTGTCAAGAACAGCTGTAATTGATACTATCATCGCTGAGTTAGAGGGCGCTGTGGCTAACTTACCATCATTTACACGAACTAACAGAACAGCCGCAACAAAAGAAGCTGCTTGGTTCTTGTTAGCCAAATGCTATTTAAATAAAGCAGTGTATAAGCAAGATCCAAATAATCCCGCTGGTCCTTATACATTCCAAGCAGCAGATATGAACAAGGTTATACAATATGCAAATTTGGTTGCTGCTAATCCACTAATACAAGTTAGTTCTTACTACTGGGATAACTTTAAGTGGGATAATGGTACAAAATCTACAGAAAATATATTTGTACGTCATAACAATGGAGACCCTAATGGTCGTACTGGTAATGGTACCGGATTGCGTTGGCAGACTTCTCAAAGCTGGCACTATAATCAAACTCCATCTAGCTGGAATGGCTTCGTGGCACTATCTACTTTGTATGATGCTTTCGATCCAACTGATGTTAGAAGAAGTGATACCTTAGCCGGCTTTACAGACCGTGTAGGAGCTACTGCGGGTCTATTAGTTGGCCAAGCTCGTGGTCCATTAAATGGAACCATCGGTGGTACTGTGGGTAATTTGAAAGATCGTTCTGGTAACCCATTGGTATTTACTAGAAATGCAAGTATCTTCTTCAATGGAGAAGCATCTGGTATTCGTTTCAACAAATTCCCATTAGATCCTTCTACTATTAATGACGGTGGTTGGGGTAGTAATAACGAATTCCCATTATTCCGTTTTTCTGATCTTCGTTTAATGAAAGCAGAAGCCATTTTAAGAGGTGGTACTGATGCTGAAACACCATTAGCGATAGTAAATAGTTTACGTGCTCAAAGAAGAGTTGGTGCTGTTACCTCTGTAACATTATCTTCTCTACTAGCTGAGCGTAGCCGTGAATTATACATGGAAGGCTGGAGAAGAAACGACTTGGTACGTTTTGGTGCATTCAACGCTCCTGTTGAAGAAAGACCAAACCCATCTGATAAATCTCGTGTAGTATTCTCTATCCCTACAGAAGCCTTAGCTTCAAATCCTAATCTTAAACAAAACTTTGGATACTAATCCAATATTTGGTTAATATTTTAAAAGCCCCAACGTTTTAGTTGGGGCTTTTTTTATGTTCTTAATCGATTGGCTTATTTTAGCATATGCGTTTAACGATTATCTCCACTGCCCTTCTATTGCTGATTTTATCTTGCCAAAACAAAGCCCGAAATTCGCTTTTTACAGAGGTAGAGAATACGAATATCAGCTTCGTTAACAATATCACAGAATCTGATACTTTTAATGTTTTTAGATACCGAAATTTTTATAACGGTGGTGGTGTTGCTTCCGGAGATCTGAATAATGATGGGTTAACCGACTTATTTTTTACCGGTAACCAAACTGCGAATAAATTATATCTCAATAAGGGTAATTTTCAATTCGAAGATATTTCAGAAAAAGCCGGCTTCGATCCAAATAAAAAACAATGGAGTACCGGTGTTGTGTTAGTTGATATAAATGCAGATGGTTGGTTAGATATTTATGTGTGTAATGCCGGTAACATGGGCAACGCAGCTTTACGGAAGAACCAATTATTCATCAATAATCATAATCTTACATTCACCGAAAAAGCAGCCGAATATGGTTTAGATAATGATGGCTATACTACCCATGCTTCTTTTTTTGATTATGATCTTGATGGGGACCTGGATTGTTTTATCGTTAATAATAGCCCTATTCCTGTTAATACGCTTAACTATGCTAATGTTCGTAACCAGCCTGCTGCTAAAGCTGCGGTTGCAGATTTTTTAAAAGGTGGGGGTGATCATTTGTATAGAAACGATAATGGTAAATTTAAAGAAGTTACTTACGAATCAGGAATTCATGGAAGTTTAATAGGTTTTGGTCTCGGCGTAACCGTTGGAGATGTAAATGGAGATGGATATCCCGATATATACGTATCAAACGATTTTTTTGAAAGAGATTATTTATATATCAATCAAAAAAACGGAACATTTATAGATGATATTGAGAATCGAATGCAACATGTGAGCATGTCTTCTATGGGAGCTGATATGGCTGATATAAATAATGATGGTCGCCCCGATATTTTTACAACTGATATGTTGCCCGGGAATGATTTCAGATTAAAAACAAATACCTCTTTTGAAGGATACGATGTTGTGAAGCTAAAAGAGAAACAAGGTTTTTATAATCAGTTTACCCAAAATGCATTACAAGTTAATAATGGCGACGGTCGTTTTGTAGAAACAGGTTTTTATAGTCGGGTAGCGGCGAGTGACTGGAGTTGGGGTGCTTTAATTTTTGATGCAGATAATGATTCGAAATCGGATATACTGGTATGTAATGGCATTTACAGAGATGTAACAGATCAGGATTTTATCGATTTCTTCGCTAATGAAGTAATGCAACAAATGGTTATTAGTGGTAAAAAAGAAGAAGTGAGTACTATTATCAATAAAATGCCCTCGGTTCCTATTGCTAATAAATTATTTAGAAATAAAGGAAACTTACAGTTTGAAGATATTGGCGACAACTGGGGATTGGATAAAAAAACTTTTTCTAATGGAGCCGTTTATACAGATATTGATAATGATGGAGATCTAGATTTAGTGATCAGTAATGTAAACCAAAAAGCAGTTATTTATCGGAATAATGCCAGAGAAAAAATGGATTCTCCCAACAATTATATAGCTGTAGCATTACAGTATTTGGCACCTAATAATTTTGCCATTGGAGCAACGATCACCATTTTTTCTAAACAAGATAAGATTACCAGAACTATTATGCCGGCGCGTGGATTCCAGTCCTCTATGGAGTATAAGCAAACCATTGGTTTAGGTAATAATACAATAGATTCTGCAGAAGTATTGTGGCCTAATGGAACAATCACCCGATTCAACCCCCAACTTAATAAACTCAATAATATTATGTACAATATGGCTGATATAAAAAAGCCGGTAACTCAAAAAGATATTGTACCTACTTTATTTACGACCATCAATCAAAATTTTGATAAACATAAAGAAGATGATTATGTAGATTTTTATACAGAAAGAAATATTCCTTTTATGCTTTCTAAACAAGGGCCTAAAGCTGCGGTAGGGGATGTTGACGGAGATGGACTAGAAGATATTTTTATTGGAGGAGCTTTTCAGCAACCCTCTCAGTTATATCTTCAAAAAGCAAATGGGTTTACTAAAAAGCCAATTCCGGATTTCGAGAAATTCTCTTTTAATGATGTAACAACAGCTTTCTTTTTTGATGCCGATAAAGACGGGGATTTGGATTTATTCATTGGAGGAGGTGGTAATATGGCTCCTGCATCTGCCGATGCTTATCAAAATCAATTTTATAAAAATGATGGTAAGGGTAATTTTACCTTACAGCCGGGCACTTTTGGAATTAGCCATACCAATTGTGGTACTGCTATTCCAATGGATTACGATGGCGATGGATACCCTGATATATTTATAGGAAGTAGAAGCGAACCTCAGCAATATGGAGTAATTCCCCGCTCTTTTATTTTTCATAATAACAGAAATGGAGCCTTTGAAGATGTAACAGCACAAGTGGCTCCCTTTCTAAATAACTTGGGTATGGTTACATCTGCGGTATACGCGGATATTAACGGAGATGCACAAAAAGAGTTGATTATTACCGGAGATTATATGGGTGTACAGGCTTTTTCTTACGTGAATAAGAAGTTTGTACCCCTTAATATGGGTCTTGAAAAAAACTATGGTTGGTGGCAACAAATAAAACTGGCCGATTTAGATGGAGATGGTGATCTGGATATGGTACTCGGAAATAAGGGAGAAAATTTTTATTTACACCCCACTGCTGAAAACCCGATTAAAATATGGATTAAAGATTTTGATCAAAATGGCACTATTGATAAAGTATTTACACAAGGTATAGGCGGAAGAGATATGCCTGTATTCATGAAAAAAGATATTACAGATCAATTACCATCTTTAAAAAAATCTAACTTAAAACATGTAGATTATGCTGCTAAATCTATTCAAGATTTGTTCGGAAAAGATTTAGAAAGTGCTCAAGTTCAGCAGGTCAATACAGCCTCTTCTATGATTGCGATAAACGATGGGAAAGGAAATTTTACGCTCAAACCTTTACCTGTACAAGCACAATTGAGTAGCGTATATTCCATTATCGTGAAAGATTTTAATGCAGATGGGAAACCTGATCTATTATTAGCCGGGAATGAATTTGATTTATTACCTCAGTTTTGCCGACTCGATGGAAACTATGGAACTATCTTAATAAACGAAGGGAAAAATAATTTCTCTGTAATGCCACAATCACAAACCGGTTTGTTTTGTAAGGAGCAGATAAGAGATATCGTAGAAGTAATGTATCGCAAAGAACCGCTTCTATTAATATTACAAAATAATAATACACCTCTTTTAGTAGCACTTCAATCTGGTAGACGATAACTTAAGTAGAAAGTCATGCGGAACGTATTTATACTTTTAATTTTTGTATTATTTGCAGCATGCTCTTCAGATAAGCGTGGGAATTCTTTATTTACCGTACTCCCAGCCGATTCAACGGGATTAAATTTTCAAAATCAATTGGTACCTAAACCAGAGTTCAATCTATTTTCTTATATGTATTACTATAACGGCGCCGGTACCGGCGCCGGTGATTTTAATAAAGACGGAAAAATTGATCTTTTTTTTGCGGCTAATCAAAGCGCCCCTGCACTATATCTGAATAGAGGAGATATGCATTTTGAAGATGTTACCCAGAAAACTGGTATCAACTACGACGGCGCATGGTATACAGGAGTATCCATCATCGATATTAATAACGATGGTTTATTAGATATTTATCTCTGCGCAGTAGGGAACTATAAAGTATTGAAGGGTAAGAATAAATTATTTATTTGTACAAATATCGATTCATCCGGTATCCCTCATTTTGAAGAAAAATCCGCCAGCTATGGATTGGATTTCTCCGGGTTTAGCACACAAGCTGCTTTCTTAGATTATGATGGAGATGGGGATTTAGATATGTTCTTACTGAATCATTCCGTAAATCATGATGGTAATTATGCACCTCGCAGCAAATTTATCGGGACGTATGATTCATTAGCCGGACAAAGACTATACAGGAACGACGGAAATAGATTCACTAATGTTACCGCTTCTGCAGGTATTAATGGTTCTAAAATTGGTTACGGACTTGGTGTTTCCGTTGCAGATATTAATATGGATGGGTGGCCGGATATATATGTGGGAAACGATTTTCATGAAAACGACTACTTATATATTAATCAGAAGAATGGCAGTTTCCTAGAACAAGGAGCAACTCAACTTACTCATACTAGTGAGTTTAGCATGGGTGTTGATGTTGCAGATATAAATAATGATGCTTTTCCTGAAATTATATCGGTAGATATGTTGCCATATCAACCTTATATGTTAAAACGATCCTTATCGGAAGATGACTATAATTTGTTCTATCAAAAAATTGCTTACGGCTATACTTATCAATACGCCAGAAATAATTTACAGTATAATCTTCGCAACGGATCTTTTGCTGAAATTGGTCAATATGCGGGTGTTTTTGCTACAGACTGGAGCTGGTCGCCTCTATGGATAGATTTTAATAATGATGGATACAAAGATTTATTTGTATCAAACGGCATACCCAAAAGAATGAATGATATTGATTATATCAATTTTGTTTCGGGAGATGAGATCCAGCAAAAATTACGAACTAATACGATAGCCGATAAGGATCTTTCTCTTACCAATAAATTTCCGGAGATAAAATTACCGAACCAATTTTTTGTAAATGATGGCAACCTTCATTTCACAAATTATTCAGACAGTATTCAAAATAATCCCATTACTTTTTCGAATGGGGCACTTTATGCAGATTTGGATAATGATGGCGATCTGGATATTATTACCAATAATATAAATGATAAGGTTTTACTTTATGTAAATAATGCGAATAGAAATATCAACAAAAATCAATTCGCTACTATACAAGTAACAGGCCCTGCCAATAACAAAAATGCCCTCGGTACTAAACTATTGGTATATGCCGGAACGAGTAGATTTTATTATGAAAAATATCCGGTTCATGGTTTTTTATCTAGTAGTGAAATTCCCATAACAATAGGACTTGGGAATAATAAAGTGGATTCTGCAATATTAATTTGGCCGGATAATAGCTATCAAAAAATCGACTTGAAAATTAATGGTGTAAACAGTTTTAATTACACAAATGGGTTACCTGCATTTAATTATACCAATTTAGATAGTAAATCGCCAGTGTTCAATTTTCGAGACATTACTACTGAGTCGGGTATTAATTATACACATCAGGAAAATAGTTTTAATGAGTTTGATAGAGAATTATTAATGCCAAGAATGGTTTCCACGGAAGGGCCTGCTATAGCTGTAGCCGACATCAATAACGATGGCTTAGAAGATTTTTATATCGGTGCATCTAAAACGTATAAAGGCAAGATATTTACTCAACAACCGAATGGTAAATTCAAACAATTGTCTGAACCTGCTTTGGAATTAGATTCTATGTGGGAGGCGGTAGATGCTATTTGGGTAGATGTAAACAATGATAAAGCGCCTGATTTAGTGATTGCTACCGGTGGGAATGAATATTACGGACAAGATGAACACTTACAACCCTTATTATACCTCAATGATGGAAAAGGAAAGTTGACAAAAAGTACAAATGCTTTCCCTCCCATATTTACTACACAAAGTAAAGTACTCAGCAGCGATTTTAATAACGACGGTTGGGCTGATCTACTCATTACAGGGAGAGCTGTTCCTTGGAATTATGGGGAGGTACCTCATAGCTTTTTGTTGCTTAATAAAGGGGATGGAAGTTTTAAAGATGTTACCTCTCAATGGAGTAAAGAGTTGGCAGTGGCGGGGATGGTTACAGATGCTTTCTTAATAGATCTTAATAATGATCAAAAAAAGGATATTGTAATTTGTTCGGAATGGGGAACTATTGATGCTTATCTGCTACAGAAAAATAGTTTTGTCAAAGAAAATCTATGTACAAAAACAGGAATGTGGCAATTTTTATTACCGGTAGATGCAGACGGGGATGGAGATGTAGATATCATAGCCGGTAATTACGGATTGAACAGCAGATTGAAAGCTACCGAACAAGAACCCATCAATATGTATGTCAATGATTTTGATGACAATGGTATGAAGGAACAAATACTAACTTATTTTGTACACGATGAAGAAATCCCTTTTTCCAGTAAAATGCAATTAGAGAGGAGAATGCCTGTATTAAAAAAGAAATTTTTATATGCAGCAGAATTTGCTAAAGCAAAGCTGCTAGATATTTTTCCTCAACAAAAATGGACTTCGGCTAAAAAGTATAGCATTACAACAACAGCTAGTTGTGTATTAATAAATAATGGCAAAAAGGGATTTGAGGCTATGGAATTACCTATCAGTGCTCAGTGGAGCACTATTCGCTCGGGAGTTATGATTCCGGGATCGGCTGATAACAAAGTATTACTGGGAGGTAATTTTTATGGGTATAATGTGGAACTTGGACGGCAAGATAGTAATATGGGTATATTATTATCTTCCAATAAAAATGGGTATAACCAAAACTCAATTCCGGTAAATGGTTTTCCCAAAGGAGAAGTGAGGCGCTTACAAAAGATTGTAGTGGCCGGTAAGCCTTGTTTGCTGGCGGTAAGAAATAATAGCAGTTTGGTTTTATTAAAACAGCAAGAGTAATCTATTTAAACACAGGATAATAAAGCCCGGTTTGCCATTTATTGGTATCCGGTTCCGCCGAGCGATCGGTTATTAATGATTGGAATGGAATAGCCGGAGAACTTTTATGGTAATCGGTTACATAATAAAATAACTGCTTCTCACTTTTTTGAATAGACCATAAGCCACCTTTCGCAACAGCAAAAAGTATATTGCCTAAAACCATTTTTTTAACCTTAAATCTTGAAGTTCCAGTTAGTTCTTTTTCTGTTGCAATCGCAACCATAGATTCCCAGTGTAAGCTATCAAGCTGACGGATATTGAGAAAAGGATAATTTACTTCTTTACCATTTTTTTGCTTGATATAATTTTTTATTTCGTTCACTTGTTTATAAATATCTGTAGTTGAAGGATAATGATCGAAGGCATCAGCAACAGATACCAAAGCTGAATCTTTTACTTTCTGGTGTTCTATTTTAAGCTCGTATACTTTTTCCGGATTTGCAAAATAGTTTGTACAAGAGTCGAATACAGTATCCAATATCTTTTTTGTACTATTTAGTTGAAAGTACTGCCATAGCCTTAATAAGGGATTTACGGATAATTGATACGCAACAACATTAGTTAGCTGGGTTTGAACGCTATTTGCTTGTAATATGCTAAAAGTATAGTCAATATTAATTGTATTGTATTTCGTATGCAAGTTGATAGTATTGATCAAGTAATTTTTCATATAAAATTCATGATCATTAAATACGAAAATGGAATCGCCTTTTTTTGGGCCCGGCCACCAAGCTGTTTTTTTATAATTACCAAAGATTCTGAAAGCAGCTTCAGGGGCTATGTCAATATTTTTACTGCTATTACTTTCATAAACTTTTGGGATAAAGAAACCTATAGCTCCTGTAATAAGTAGTAACCCAATAACGATAAAAGCAACTTTTTTCATAATTCTTTTTTGCGCGTGCAAAATTAAAATGAAAAAATTAATGTATAAAATGTTGAATATATAATTCGCCTACTTTATTACCTTGAATTTTTCCTTGTTCAATAGCCGACCGATAATGGATGCCGCCATAAAGCCTGCTTATACCGGCTTCATCTGATGCTGCTTTAAAAGAGGAGAATTTTCGCTCGATACCGAGATATTGCCGCTCGGTAGTATCCGTAAAAGCAATATTATTTCCTAGTTGCCGGGAAAGTACAGTTGCTGCTGCCGCGGATATTACACTATGTCCACTTGTATATTCAGGAAAGGGTGGGGTTTGTAATAATGAATTCCACTCAGATGCAATATTTTCTCTAATAACGGTAATAGGACGTTTTGTTTTGCTCCTAAACTTTTCATCCCAACAACTGATGAAACCGTCAAAAATAGCAGCGGAGGTCAATGCATAGGCTTTAGCGATAAGTAGCGGAGAGGCTTTTGCAAGGCTACTGGTGATAGCAATGATTCCCATCCAATGCCCCACAGGCGTTGTTTTTTTATTGGCATAGGTTAAATGTCCGGTATGTTTGGTAACAAAGGGGTTATCGTCCCAATAAATGGCAATCGTATCTTGTAGGGGGGTAAGCTGTTTGCTTGTATTATACACCTCCATTAACTCTTTTAGGTATAAGGAGGAAGGTGTAAGAGATAGAGGTGGCGGGGGTGGAGGTGCAAACTGCGAAGCACTATCTAGCAAAAGTGGTTTGATTAATCGCCAATTCGGTTCAATAGCATCTGCATAATCAGGCGGTGTTTGTTGCCAGGTAGTAGCTTCTTTAAATACACTATACCTGGGCATACCCCTCGTTTTTTTATAATTATCTTCAGCGGCTCTTTTTAATATCATAGCGGCTACTGCTTCACCCCAAGAAGTTGATGATTGTGATTTTTTTGGATCTTCTTCAGGTATTCTGGCTAAAATATCTTTGCTATATCGTTTTATACTGTCTTTTGAAAAAACCAGTGCTTCTGCTACTTTCATAAAAGCGATGGTTGCAGCTAATTCATTATTAATAGATTGGGTGGGGCGTTGTATTTTGTTGAATCCTTTTAAATGACTGGTAATACTAAGGCTATCAGCATCGCCAATATAAGCTTCATAAAATGCTAAATTACTATAGGCATAAATTCGGCTGGCCACCGGTGGTGTAAAAATATCATATACGATTACATCAGTCAGTTTTTGAACACACTGGTGTTGTAAAAGAGTATGGTTGATCGGGGTTTCTTTTTTATCATTTTTACAAGCCAACAAAAAGATAATTAGCGAGAGCGAAAGATATTTATTCATGGGTACTAAATATTTTTAATGTACCGGCATTTTGACCGGCAATAATCCATTTTTTATTTGGTTGATTGATTTGAAGAAGAGAGCGGCCATTTCCCGGAATATAGAATCCGGAATGAGGTAAGGAAAGGGGATTGAAATTACCTTTTCCATCTCCCAATAAAACCAATCCACATGCTGCATCATATCTACCTAAATAAGGAGCCATCCCATATTCATTTCCGTTTAGTAATATATCTAATTTACCGTCCTTATTATAATCATCGCAAAGTATGCCATATACGGGGGCTAGCTGCGTTAAAGTGGGTAATGGGTGAAATACAAATTCATTGTTGCCTTTATTTTCTATCCAGCAACTATTAAAATTATTGGCACTTAATATCAAAGCATCTTTCATTTTTTCAGCACTGAAAATTTCGGGAAAACTGGCTTTCGCATAGCTTGCATAATTAGGAAAACGCTCTTTCATAGCTGTCATTTCCCGAATAAACTCGTCTCGGCCTGCTACAGGAAACTCTTTAGGTACTTCACCAATGCCAGGCGGATAAAAAGAAGTGGTAATAGCATCCATACTGCCATTCGCGTCGAAGTCTTTAGCATAAATATGTAAAGGTGTTTTTTCACTGGGATTTAGAAAACCATTTCTTCCGTAATTGCCGGCAATCAAATCCAGATCTCCATCCTTATCTATATCAACAGCTTTGATGCTCGTCCACCATCCTTTTTCAGACGCTAAAGAGGTATTTATTTTTACAAATTTGTTTCCTTTCTTTTCTAAAATGGTAATAGCGCCCCATTCCAGCGTAAGAATTAAATCATTTTGTTTGTCATTATTGATATCTGCAAAAACAGCATCGGTAACCATACCTATATTCTCCAAATCCGGAGCTACTTCTTTGGTAATATCAGTAAAATGAATAATTCCGTTTTTAGTATCATTTCTGTAAATACGACTAGTTAGCGGTAATGGATATTTTCCCGGTATTACTCTTGCTCCTATAAATAAATCCAAATCTCCATCGCCATCTATATCATTGCTACGAACACAACTTTTAGAATCTTTATTTACAGGTAACACATCTACGGCTTCCTTGAAATTGCCCTTGCCATCATTCAAGTATATATGATCTTGATAGGCGGCAGATTGAGGCTCATTTTCGGCACCGCCCGAAGCAATATATATATCTATATCTTTATCTCCGTCTATATCTAATAAGCAGATATCGGCATCATCTTGTAATTGTGCGCTTTTTGAATCAGTAATTTTTTTGCTGATAAAAGTTCCATTACCTAATTGAAAGAAAATTATAGCTGATTCGGGTGAACCGCCTCCCATCAAAAAGTCGGCGTATCCATCTCCATTCAAATCGGCTGTTGCTAAAGCAGGCCCTGTTTGTGTAAGCTTATGAGGTATGAGCCGTTGTATATTGAAATCAATAAAATCAAGTTCTCGATATACAGCGTTTACACCTGTTTGCTTTGTAATATCTGTGAATAGAGGGTATAGGGGGTAGGGTGTAAGGGGTAAGGCGTCGCCCTGAGCTTGTCGAAGGGTAGAAGGATTGTTTTTTTGATAGCTAATATTTAAAAATTGATTGGCAGGAATATTTTTTAGTTGTTGTATTGTATGATCGGGCCAAATAATATTAATCGAATCAATAATACTCGCATTGCCGATACCGAAGTGAATCGTTTGGTCTACAGTACTCATATATCCTCTATAGGGGGTATGTTCCCAAACCTGTTGTGTTGATCCCGTATATAGTTTTACGATAGTACCTAAAGCATCTTTATTTTGTGAGCTTCCTTCCAAGCGTAATTGGATAAAATTATTTTTATCTTTTTGTTTTTCAGAAGTGTTTTCTAAAAAACTTACAGGCATATTTGTGTTATTGATCACAAGATCCATATCTCCATCTCTATCAAAATCGGCGTAGGCCATACCGGCAGAAAATGTAGGCGTTGTGAAACCCCATTCGGTAGATTTATTAGTAAAGCTTAAGTCGCCATTATTTTTAAAAACATAGTTTGGTATTTGTACTTTAGGCAATTGATTTAAAATTTCTTCTAAGGAAGCGCTTGCCACAGCGTGTTGGCGATATGCCATAAAATCTAAGTCCGACATATCTTTTGGTAATCCATTACTTATTAATAGATCTCTATAGCCATCATTATCTACATCTGTTAGTAGGGGTGCCCAACTCCAATCGGTATGTGCAACTCCTGCTAAATATGCTATTTCACTAAATACAGGTGAAGGTATACTATCGTTTTCCCTGGTTATGAGGCCTCTATTTAACTGTAAGGTATTTCTTGGATATTGGGCGATATATCCATAGCGAGCGGAGTTTTGAAAAGTTTGATAACTGATATCGCTATTCATCATTTTCAAACGATATTGATCTGCGGGCGACATATCCGTTTCAATGATATCAGCTAGCCCATCATTGTTAATGTCGGCAATATCATTACCCATTGCATTTTTACTGGTATGTTTTAACCATTCGTAAGCCTTATCGGTAAATGTTCCATTCTTATTATTGATGTAAAGAATATTGTTTGATAGATAATCATTGCTAACATAAATATCTTTCCATCCATCATTATTGATATCAACAATATTCACACCAAGTCCATGCCCTTCAATAAGAATACCTGCTTTCGAAGAAACATCTGTAAATACAGCATGTTTTTTTGTACTGTCGTAATTATTTTGAAGTAATTTATCGGTATTCGGCCAAGAGCCATCTTTACGGATTGGTCGAAACTCATTGGGGTAAGTACCATCCAGATCATTGATCAATAAATACACATCCAGATCGCCATCATTATCATAATCAAAGAAAGCGGCCATATGTGTATTAGAGGGATCATCTAACCCGTATTCAGCAGCCATTTCTTTGAATACCGGAATTTTTTGATCATTCAATCCTTGGTTTATATAGAGCAAATTTCTTCTGGCATTGCTATCCGGTAAAATAGCAGCACATACATAAATATCTTGCCATCCATCATTATTGATATCAACTACAGATACCCCTTTGCACCACTTACCTTTCCCGCCAACATCGGCGATAGTTGTTACATCTTCAAATTTCAGATTTCCTTTATTGAGATAAAGTTTGTTAGAAACAAGATTGCCGGTTAAATAAATATCGGGTAAACTATCATTATTAAAATCACCAATACCAACGCCTCCTCCATTGTATAAATACTCGTAATTTAAAATATTCAGATCAGATGTTTCTACAATTTGGTTATTAAAATCAATTCCGGTTCGAGAGGCAGATAATTCTTTGAATAAAGGCTGTTTGTTGGTGCAGGAAACAACAATCACGATAAGACTAATCAGAAAAAAGTATTTTTTCATGGGCAAGTATTTCTCTTCCAGTTTTTATGGATAGATTTGAGTCTCTGTATAACTTGCAAAATAAGCATTTATGAAACGATTGTTAGCCTTTTGTTCTGCGCTTTTTTTAGGGGTAGCTCTATTGGCGCAAGACCCTTGGAAAATAACCACCAACAATATCAATTCCGCTAATTATTATGGTATTACAGTTGCAAACGGTATGATCGGTATTGTATCATCCCCGGAGCCTTTTAAAGTTAAAGATGTGGTATTGGCGGGCGCTTATGATTTGTATGGACGGGGTAGGGTGAGTAATTTCCTGCGGAGTTTTAACCTGCTGAATATGCAGCTGGGTATAGATGGAAAATCTATTTCAGGGGCTGATGTGCAAAATATGAAGCAGGAGCTGGATATGCAGAAAGCATCTTTCACTTGTTCTTTTGATTATGGTGATAAAGCCACTATCAGTTATACCTATTACTCCCTGCGCCATTTACCTTTTACCGTTTTAATGGATGTAACCCTTACACCAAAGAAAGATATAGCTATCAATGCAGCCAGTGTAATGGAGGCTCCGGATGCTTTAAAAGATGTTCAGAATTATTACAATGAAATAGATAGACCTCATGTAACTATTAGCCTGCTTACGTCTTCAGCGAAGAGCCCTACCGGCAAATTATTGATGTGTGCTTCCAATACTTTTTTATTTACGGAGCTGCATGGTACAGAGCCCCGAGTAATTCATGAAATGTGGGATAATAACATGCACTTAATGAAGTTTAGCAAAAAACTAAAAGCCGGGGAGTCTTATCGCTTTTCTATTGCCGGAACTTCTATTACAAGTGCACACCACGATGATCCTTTGAATGAGGCAGAGCGTATGACCATTTTTGCCAAATTGGAAGGGCGTGATCGGTTGTTGGCATTTCATCAAAAGGCATGGGCGCAATTATGGAAAAGTGATATTCAGATTGAAGGAGATCCACAATCGCAGCAGGATATCAGAAGTATGTTATATCACTTGTATTCTTTTACTCGTGAAGGGAGTGATATGAGTCCTTCTCCTATGGGGTTGAGTGGCTTAGGATATAATGGACATGTATTTTGGGATACTGAATTATGGATGTATCCGGCATTATTAGTATTGCATCCGGAAATGGCTAAGAGTATGGTAGAATATAGGTTTCAGCGATTAGGTGCAGCTCAAAAAAATGCCTTTAATCATGGGTATAAAGGAGCTATGTTTCCCTGGGAAAGTGCCGGAACCGGGGTTGAAGAAACACCGGTATGGGCATTGAGTGGCCCTTTCGAACATCATATTACTGCATGTGTTGGTATGGCTGCATGGAATTATTATTGTGTAACACAAGATAAAGATTGGCTGCGCGAAAAAGGATGGCCTATATTGAAAGAAACAGCAGATTTTTGGGCTAGCAGGGTTGAAAGAAACGGACCCGGAAAATTTGATATAAAAAATGTGGTGGCTGCCGATGAATGGGCCGAGAATGTAGATAATAATGCATGGACAAATGCCGCCGCTAAAGCGGTATTGAATTATGCAACTGATGCGGCCGCATTATTGGGCATTAAGCCTAATGCCGATTGGAAAGTAGTGGCACAGAATATTCCCATTCTTAAGTTAGATAATGGGGTAACAAGAGAGCATGCTACTTATAATGGAGAAGGGATTAAGCAAGGGGATGTTAATTTGTTGGCGTATCCACTCAAAGAAGTGAGCGATCCTAAGCAAATTAAAAAAGACCTTGAATATTATGAAACCCGCGTGCCAACAGAGGGTACACCGGCTATGACGCAGGCCATCTTTGCTTTATTGTATTCGAGAATAGGGGATGGGGATAAAGCTTTTCATTTCTTTCAGGATGCGTATGTTCCAAACTTAAATCCACCCTTGCGTGTTATTGCTGAAACGAAGGGGGGAACAAATCCTTATTTTGCTACGGGGGCGGGGGGTATTTTACAAAGTCTACTAATGGGTTTTGGGGGTTTAGAAATTACTCCTTCTGGTATTACCCAGATAAAATCTGCTCTGCCCAAGCATTGGAAAAAGTTAACCCTAACAGGCATAGGCTTGGAGAACAAAACATTTGTAGTTAAATAAAAAATCCTATTTTAGTAGTGTTGAAAAGGGTGATTACCATATTAATGCTTGCCGTTCTTCTCTTTACATGGGGGGGGTATCGGGTGCTTACTAGCTACTTAGAGCAAAAAGCTGAGATAGCTATGCAGGAGGCATTATACGATAATCAATATGAGGAATCTAATCTACTCTATGTTAAAATACCGATGAGTTTGCCCTATGGTACCAGCAGCAAAGAATTTGAAACAGTTAGCGGTAGCATAGAAGTAAATGGTATTACTTATAACTATGTGAAGCGCCGGTTTTATCAAGATTATTTAGAGTTATACTATACACCAAACATTGCGAAAACCAATATTCGTAATGCCCGTGATGAATTCTTTCGCTTAGCGAATGATTTTACAGCTAATAATAATAGCGCTAAAAAAACTAATAGTTCTCACCCATCCATAACAAAGCTCTCATTATCCGATTTCACCAACGATCATGCTTTTTCTTGGCAGTTTAGGTGTGATGTACAGGAGCATATTTGGTATGTGAGTAATAATCTATATTTGGGTGACGACCATCGCAAATTATTAGAGCGCCCGCCACAGGTTTAATGCTGGTACATTAAGCATTAATCATCATCTCTTATTTTCTTAATATACATGAAAAAGTTCCTGTTTGGGACTGTTTTGATTGTGAGCATCCACGCTTGCAAAAACAGTAACGAGTATAAAAATTATCTGCATAACCCTTCTTTATTTAGTGCAACGGTTCATGAATTGAATACAGTTGTAATGGGGAATAATTTTCCGCCGATGGTAGCATCACGGAACTACGCGTATGCAGCTATTGCAGCTTATGAGGTTGTGGCAGCAGGCTTTCCGGAACAATATCATTCCTTAGCCGGACAGCTCCATGGGTTACAAAAAATTAGTAGTTTACCTGTTACAACCGAAACAGATATTGAATTAGCGGCTCTCTTAGCCTATATAAAAGTGGGCGAAGCTGTTACTTTTCCGGAAGGGAGTATGAAACTGTATAAAGACAGTATACTGCAAGTTGCGAGAGATAAAGGACTTCCCAGCGCTACTGAAAAAAATACTATTGCTTTTGCAGATAGTATCAGTATGCAAATTATTCGCTGGAGTAAAAAAGATAATTATTTACAAACACGTACTGCAGAAAGGTATACAGTAATGGATGTACCCGGCCGATGGGTTCCTACACCACCTTTATATGCCTCTGCTGCAGAACCACATTGGAAAGAAATAAGACCGATGGTTATTGATAGTGCCGGTATTTATCAACCTGCACCACCACCAGCTTTTAATATTACAGATCAAAAAAGTAAGTATTATCAAGAGGTAGCTGCCATTAAAAATGCAGTTGATAGCCTTACACCGGATCAACGCCATATGGCGGAGTTTTGGGACGATAATCCTTTCAAAATGAATGTAACCGGCCATGTAATGTATGGTAGTAAAAAATTCTCACCACCGGGTCATTGGATGAGTGTGGTGGGTATTGCTGCCCAAAAAGCAAAAGCCGATTACAATACCACCGTATATGCAGTAGCTAAAACAGCCATTGCTTTATTCGATGGATTCATACAATGCTGGTATGTAAAGTATAAGTACAATACAGCCCGCCCGGAAACAGTGATCAACAAGTATATAGATATCAATTGGAGGCCTTATTTACAAACACCGGCCTTCCCTGAATATACATGCGGACATTCAACTATTTCTTCCGCTGCCGCAGAAGCACTTACAAGTGTTTTTGGAGATAATTTTAGTTATACCGATTCTACCGAAAAAGAATTTGGTATTGCTAATAGATCTTTCCGCTCTTTTAGGCATGCTGCTGAAGAAAATAACTGGGCCAGGTTTTATGGCGGCTTACATTTTCACAACTCCTGTATTGTTAGCACAGAGATTGGTCGAAAAGTGGGAACACTGATAGTAGACCGTTTGAAAATGAAGAAATAATAAACTAACTAATGAAACATTATTGCTTAAAGGCATTCTTATGTCTTTCTATATGCTTACGCATGCTACCCTCTTCTGCCCAAACAGATGTGGATGCCATTATGATGACTAAAAATAATTTCTGCGGGGGTTTAATGTATACAAGCAGTAAATGGGATTATTATTGGGAAGGTACCCTTCACAGAAATAACCAAAACTTAGGAACCGTAAGTAGCCAAATGATTGGTATCATGGGTAATTATGGGGTTAAGGATAATCTAAATATTTTATTTTCACTACCCTATATCACTACCAAAGCTTCTGCAGGAACATTAGCCGGACAAAAAGGGATTCAAGATTTTTCTTTAATGGCGAAATGGATGCCCATTGAGAAAAAAGTAGGAAAGGGCACTTTTTCATTATATGCTTTGGGAGGTTTTTCCACACCTGCATCAAATTATGTTGCCGATTTTTTGCCGCTTTCAATAGGCCTTCGAAGTACTAATGCTACCGGTAGAGTAATGGTTGATTATCAGGTAAAAAACTTATTTGTTACTGCTTCGGCAGCTTATGCCTTGAGAAGTAATATCACTATTGATAGAACCGCTTACTATACAACCGAAATGCATTATACCAATAAAGTGTGGATGCCTAATACGGTTAACTACAATATTCGCGCGGGTTATAGAAGTTCAAGATTAATTGCAGAGGGCGTTGCCGATATCTGGCAAACCAATGGCGGTTTTGATATTACGCGTAATAATATGCCTTTCCCAAGCAATCAGATGAATGCAACAAAGATTGGTGCGAACATAAAATATACCGTACCTAAAATAGAACAACTCTCCCTTATTGCTAATACTATGTTTACAGTTGCCGGTAGAAATATAGGGCAAACAACAAGTATAAGTGCCGGAGTATTTTATATTATCGACTTTAATAAGAAGAAGAAAAGTGAAACAACCGATAAAAAATAATAATCATGAAAATTATAAATAATTATATAACTGCTTGTACTATTTCGATACTCTTATTGAGTAGTTGTAAGCAAAGCTTAGATGATCGTAGTAAAGGATACCCTTCCCTAAATCCTACTAATATAGATTTGAATGCAGGCGATTGGAAACCGGTACTACTTGCAGCACCTAATGAGTTTCCATTAGCAGCACCCTTACCTACCACTAATGCGGCATACCTGCGTGAACTTAATGAGATCAAAGGCTATCAACAAAATATAACACCGTCACAACAAGAGATCATCAATTATTGGAGTGCGGGTGCCGTGCTGCGTTGGAATGAAATTATGAGAGCTTTAGTGGCGAAGCACAATTTGCCACCTTATCAAAACGATGATGGTACTTATCCAATACCAAGTGCTGCTAATCCTTTCAGTTA
Organism: Sediminibacterium sp.; assembly: GCA_017537025.1. Classification (GTDB taxonomy): domain Bacteria; phylum Bacteroidota; class Bacteroidia; order Chitinophagales; family Chitinophagaceae; genus Sediminibacterium. The sequence continues at coordinate 231,242 of JAFWCB010000005.1, read as the reverse complement.
TCCGCAATTCCCTTTCGCTAACCCACCATATGCAGCCCGTGCCTATGCTTATGTAGCTGTTGCGCAATATGATGCCTTAGTAGCAGCGTATTTTTATAAACGTCAATATAATAGAGTGGCGCCATATAAGGTAGATGCCGCTATTAAACCTTTAGTACCAACCAGCGACTTAGCAGCTTACCCGAGTGAAGATGCAACGGTGTATGCCGTTACAGTTGAAATGTTGAAGTTGTTATTTCCTGCTGATGCTGCTTATATTCAACAAAAGGCAGATGAGCATAAGTTATATCGCATTATAGCGGGGATGAATACCAGAAGCGATATGGATGCTGGCGAAAATTTAGGAAGGGCAGTGGCTACAAAAGTAATTGCACGGGCAGCTAATGATAATATGGGTAAGGCTGTTGGAACACCCGCTCAGTGGGCAGCTTTAGAATCTACAACTGCAGCAACAGGAGAAACACCATGGATTAGTTTGGAAAATCCAAGACGCCCACCCATGTTGCCTTTTTTTGGTCGTGTTCGTCCATTCCTCTTCGATTCCTTAACCACTATCGCTATTCGTCCGCCCGCACCGCCTTCTGTCAATTCAGATCAATTCAAGAAGGAATTAGCTGAAGTTAAAAGTTTTGCAGATAATATTACCCGTGAGCAAAAAAGGATTGTAGCATTTTGGGCTGATGGTGTAGGAACCTATACTCCTCCCGGGCATTGGAATGCGGTTGCTGCAGATGATTTTGTAGGGCTTAATTTTAGTGAAGTACGTTGGGCCAGAAATATGGCGTTACTCAACATGGCTATTATGGATGCTGGGATTTCTTGTTGGGATACTAAGAACTACTATTTTAACCCCAGACCATCACAGATGGATCCGTCTATTAAAACAAATACCGGTGTTCCCAATTTTCCGGCCTATATCTCCGGACACTCTACTTTTAGTGGTGCAGCGGCAACGGTATTAAGCTATATCAATCCGGCAAAAGCCAACGATTACAATGAAATGGCAAAGGAGGCTTCTATATCCCGGATATATGGCGCTCTTCATTACCGAAGCGATTGCGAGGTTGGGCTTACACAGGGCAAAAAAGTAGGTGATTTTGCAGTGGCGCGGGGAAAAACAGATGGTGCGAATTAATTAATTGACTTTTATGAGAACATTACATGTGTTTCTTATCGGAATAGGCAGTACAATATCTATTGCTCAGGCACAGCAATTGAATAAATCAGATACTATACTAGTTCGTTGGCTAGACAGTGTACGGGTAATATCGTCGCAGCAAACAAGATCTTGGGTGAATGAACCTTCCGGGAACTATATGTTCAGTGGTAAAAAAACAGAACAAATTAAACTCTCAGGTAGTAGTGCCGATATAGCTGGTAAAAATGCCAGACAGATTTTTGCAACCGTGCCGGGTGTTTTTGTTTACGATATGGATGGAGCAGGAAATCAGATCAATATTGGCGCAAGGGGTCTTGATCCGCATCGTTCTTGGGAATTCAATATGCGTAAAGACGGCATCATTACCAATTCGGATATGTATGCTTATCCGGCAAGTCATTTTAGTATGCCATTAGAAAGTATAGAGCGTATAGAAATTGTGCGAGGTACCGGCTCATTACAATATGGTGCTCAGTTTGGAGGTATGATCAATTTTATAAGTAAGCAACCGGATAGTAGTAAAAAAATAAATGCCGACCTTATACATAGCCTAGGTTCTTACCAGATGCGCAGTGCCTTTTACAGCATATCCGGCAAGTGGAAAAAATGGACCTATACCGGTTATGTACATATGCGCGAAAGGGCAGGATATAGAGATGCAGAATCAAGTTCAGGAGATGCACAAAGCTTGATGCTTCAATATACACCTTCTGAAAAATGGAGAATCCGGATGGAATGGTCTAGAAACGGTTATCAGTTTCGCTCTCCCGGCCCGCTGAATGATAGCCAGTACGCAATAAATCCACGACAGGCTACTCGTACCCGTAACTATTACAGTCCTATAATCAATATTCCTTCCGTACAAATCTTTTGGAACCCCGATAAGAGTACTGCTTTTTCCTTATCTGTATCTGCTGTGCTCGGTAGCCGGAATAGTGTACAATTTGATAAGACAGCGAACATCAAAGACAGCATCAACACTTCTACAGGAGCCTATAATAATCGGCAAGTAGACATAGATTTTTTCAATAGTTATACAGTAGAGTGGCGAGTTTCAAAAAAATTCCAGTGGTTGAATAAGTTTCAACAGTTAAGTATGGGTATACAGTATATGCATAATGAGTTGAACCGAAAACAACTGGGGCAAGGCACGAATGGCAGTGATTATAACCTCACATTGGTAAATCCTATTTGGGGAAGAGACCTTTATTTTCATACAGAAAATCTGGCTTTGTTTTCGGAACATAAATTAGAATGGAATAAAAGATTAACGATTACTGGCGGCGTAAGATTGGAATCTGGGCTTACTAAACTGAGTGGCAATATTGTTTATTATCCGCAAAACCAGATCCCTGTAAATATCAGCCATCAGTTTCTTTTATGGGGAGTAGGCTGGGAGTATAAAATCAGCAATCAAATACAATGGTATGGCGGGGTATCTAGTTCCTATCGCCCAATGATTTTCAAGGACCTGATTCCTGCATCTGTTTATGAAAGAGTGGATCCCGCTATTAAAGACGAAAGTGGTTATAATGCGGAAACAGGTATCCGGGGAAATATAGGTGGATGGAACTGGGATATCAATGCTTTTGCTTTACGAATCAAAAATCGATTTGGTACCCTTTATCAAACAGATGCTGTAACAAACGATGTATATACTTATCGAACCAATACCGGTAACTCATTAGCAACCGGGTTAGAAATGCTTATTCAGAAAGAGTTTTGGCTTAGTAAGAAAACAAGAATTCAGGTATTCAGCTCCAATTCATGGATGAAAGCCATCTATACGGAAGGATCGGCCAAAAAAGGAAGTACCAATGTAAACATTCAAGGAAATAAAGTAGAGTCGGCTCCGGATTTCACCAGTAGAAATGGCATCAGTTACAAGACTGCGCGTTATTTCATTTCAGTAAATTATAGTTATGTGTCAGAAAATTATGCTGATGCATTAAATACAAAAGATCCAGCGCCCGGAACTGGCGCGGTGGGGTTGGTTCCCGCATATGCACTTTGGGATATGTCGGCGGGATACAGCTTGGGTAAAAGGGCCGACATAAAATTCAATTTGAACAATATGGGGAACCTACAGTATTTTACCAAACGGCCACTCTTATATCCGGGACCCGGCATCTGGCCTTCAGACGGTAGAAACTTTACCTTGAGTTTAGGGTTGCATTTCTAAAATCATAAACTGATATGGCTTGAGCACTAGATATTCGTGATCGGGTCCTATTTTATATTTTTTGCCTGTATAGTGGTCAAAAAGATTTGTGGGTTTGAATCCGTGTTCTTTAAAAGCATACCAGGTTAAATAAGCAGCTTTATTACTAAAATTAAATAAGCAATAAATCCTTTCTTTATCATAAGCACGTAAAAAGCCGGCAATATGAATATTATGAGGCGTAAGCCAAGTAATATTTTTTTTATCTGCCAATACAGTAAGCTTCTTGCGAATAGCCAGTAGTTTTTTGGTTGCGGTAAAAATTTGTCCCTCTATCGTATTTTCATCTTGTGTTTTTTTATTCTTCTCCCAATCTATTATTGGCCTATGCATCCATCGATTATCATAACTCTTTCCTTCATCTTCTAAATAGCTGTAATCATTCGTATAACCTGCTTCATCGCCATAAAAAAGCATAGGTATGCCCCCAATAAGAATACTCTGTGCTTGCATCAGTAATATTCTTAGAATAGCCAGTTGTATAGCATCTTGATCATTTTCTACGATCCCTTTCTCTAAACCGCATAGCGAAGCTAAAGAACCGCTTATTCTGGCATCTTGTGTTTTAGGGTTCACAGAAAATAGGGCACCTCTGGCATAGGAATAAGCATGTGCCCCCGAATAGAATTCTTTTAAAAATTTTCGATGTTCATAGGCATTATACCCTGCTGCGGCAATCATTGCGTCGTCGTATCCCAACCCAATATCGTCGTGGCAACGGGTATAAGTGATCCAGGTAGTACCTAAAGGTTTTTGTAATAACTCTCCCTGTGCAGCCAACATCACCCTTGTATCGCCGGTTGCTAAGGCATCCCACTGTAACGCCATTTGTGTGGCATTATAGGCTACATCACATTCTTTAGCCGTAAAATTATCCGTACCAAAATATTTCATGATCTCACTCGGTGCCACAATAGCCTCACCCAATAAAGCCATACCGGGTGCAGCAATATGCACTGCCTGTTTGATCAAACGTAATAATGTGTGAGCTTGTGGGAGATTCTGACAAGTAGTGCCCAATTGTTTCCAAATAAAAGCAGGAGCATCTATGCGTAAAATATCAATACCTAAATTGGCGTAGTAAAAAATATTACTCAGCATCTCATTAAATACAGTGGGATTGGTATAATTCAAATCCCATTGATAATTATGAAATACCGTCATTACCCATTTTTTACATTCAGGCACATACGTAAAACTTCCGGGTGCTGCCTCCGGAAAAATTTCAGGCATGGTTTGTTCAAACTGGTCGGGTATAGACCGATCGTCGTAACAATAAAAATAATCCTGGTATTTTTTATCACCCGATTTAGCAAGCATGGCCCACTCATGTTTATGCGAAGTGTGGTTGAGTACAATATCAAGCATTAAATACATTTTTTCAGCTTGCATTATTGTAATAACATTTTCTAAATCTTTATTCGTGCCAAATCGTTTATCTACTTTCCTAAAATTCGAAACGGCATAGCCGCCATCACTTTCACCTGCCGGGCTTTCAAACACAGGCATTAAGTGTAAGAAATTGATTCCTAAATTTTTTAGGTAAGGAAATGTACTAGGTAGGTTCGCTAAATTACCGGCAAAACGATCTACATACAAACTCATTCCGGCTATCTGATTACTACAAAACCAACTGCCTTCTTCTTCTTTCGCTATATCTTTTGCAATCAATATGGCTGATCTCTCTTTATGTGTAGTGATGATATTTTTTAATAACTCATCAAATCCTTTTTCGGAAGCTTCCTGATTACCATAAATACTGGTATATAAATCATATAAAGTAATGGCATTCGCGATAAGGCGAACAAAAAAATGCCTGTCGCTACCGGAAACATCTATTTTTTCTGTTTCACAAGCCTTTGTAATTCTTTGATGTAAGGTATACTGATACACGATGCTGTTTATTGAAATATTTGATTTGTTAAATGTTTAAAAGCTTCCATGGCGCCAAGGTACTCACAAGTGCGTGCACCTGCTTTATTGCCATTTCGAATTACCGTTTCCCAACCTGCATAATCGATATTCAGGATGGCTTGTTTAGTATGATTACGGAGTTGATATAGCACCGCGCCTACAAAAGCGTCGCCGGCTCCTGTGGTATCTACAGGTTTAATGGGAATACTTTCGATGATATACTTCTTCCCATTTAGGCCCAAGAGCGTACCATCTTTTCCGAGGGTAATTGTAAATACGCCATTTGTACGTTGCAATAATTGATCTGTTGCAGCATCTAGACTATTTGTTTGAGTAAGTAACATAGCTTCTTCATCACTTACTTTAAAAAAATTAGCATGTTGTAAAAAATGCCAAGATTGATCTATGAATGTTTGGATATTATGTTGAAATAAAAGATGCCGATAATTAGGATCGAAGCTGATAAAAATATTTTTATCAATAGCTTTTTGTAACAAATGTAAATAAGCTGCTTGTAAGGGGCCGGGTAAAAAACCGGTGGCCGAACCGAAATGAATAATGCTAATACCTGTTAGGTCGATAGCATTAATATCTTCAATGCTTAATTGTCCATCTGCACCTCTGTTAAATACGAAATCTCTTTCTCCATTTTCCATTAGAGATACATAGGCGAAGGTGGTGAAATGGGTATCATCGGTAAGCATAACTTTGGTACCAACTCCAAAAGATTCCATTACCTCAATAAGTTGTTTGCCAAAAGGATCATTCCCAACTTTAGCTGCTAGTTCTACCTCACCACCAAGTGCAGCGATGGCTGCAGCAACATTGGTAGGTGCACCTCCGGGCTTTTTTAAAAAATTATTACCGGCTGAAAGAGATTTGCCCTTATCGGTACAAATCATATCTATTAATGCTTCGCCTATACAGAGTATTTTCATTTTTTAGTCATTAGTTAATGGTCATTAGTCATTAGTTAATGGTCCGATGCCAACATTTTGTCTTTGCGTCTTCGCGCCTTAGCGATTAGATTTAACGCAAAGGCGCTAAGTCGCAAAGGAGTTAGTGGCCGCCTGTTTGTAATATCAATTCATCCTCGGAAATTTTGTTATCTTTTATAAACAATGTTGCCCCGCAAGCCAATAACAACAGTACGCCAGCAAAAGCAATGGCTTTACCCGAATCATTATTCAAAAAGTGTTCAAGTACATAACCAAAAGTGGTGGTTTGTAAAATCATGGGAATAACAATCATCATATTAATGATACCCATATATACACCATATCTTTCTTTTGGGATATCGTTTACTACCATCAAATAAGGCACACCCATCATACTGGCCCAGGCAATACCAAAGCCCGTCATGGGAGCAAAGAGCAGGTATTTATTTTCAATATGCGGAAAAGCAAGTAGTGCTAAGCCTGCCAAGAGTAAACAACTAACATGTACTTTTTTTGGAGAGAATTTTTTTGTCATCGCTACTAATCCGAAAGCCGATAAAAAAGTGACTACATTATACCATCCGTTAACAAGCCCGGCCCAACCAACGGCTTCCTCATATAAGTTTTTATTGACCGAAGGAGATGTTTTCCATACGGATAGAGCGATGCTTTTAGATGCGTTCTGCCAATAACAAAAGAGGGCATACCATTGAAATAAATATACCAATGCCAATTGCCACATTACTTTGGGCATATCGCTTATGGCATGAAAAATCTCCATAAAGGGTTGAAGTATTCCTTTTTTTGAGGCACGCAAAGCAGCTAATTCTTCATCTGTAGGGGGTATTTCAGGTGTTTTAGTAATCGACCATAATACAGAGCTAATAGAGCAAATAGATCCTAAAAAGAAAGAGCCAAAAACCCAATAGGGAATGGCTCCATGCATTTGTTTTAAGAAAGTAACTTTTTGAAAAATAAATAGAGAGATATTAGCAAGCGTAATACCTAAGCCGGTGAAAAAACTTTGAGTAAGAAAACCGGTAGCATGTTGAGAGGGTGGTAATTTATCGGCAATAAATGCGCGATAGGGTTCCATAGCCGTATTATTGGCAGCATCAAGCACCCATAATAAACCGGCAGCCATCCACAAACTACTACTAAATGGATAGGCGAAAAGGCATAGGCTGCAAAATAGCGCGCCCATGAAAAAATAGGGTTTTCTTCTACCAAAACGGGGGTGCCAAGTACGATCACTCAATACCCCAATAATGGGCTGTATTAATAACCCCGTCATTGGTCCGGCTAAGTTGAGTAAAGGAATTTCATCGGGTTTAGCGCCCAAAAAATCGTAAATAGGATTTACAGCACTTTGTTGTAAGCCAAAGCTGTATTGAATTCCGAAGAAGCCTACATTCATGTTTATGATTTGCATGAAGGAGAGCCTAGGCTTAGGTATATGCATAGCTGTTTCGTTAGTCTTTAAAAATAGAGAATGATTTTGATTGTGGAAAGAATTGTATGCTCTTTATTATTCTAAAACGTTTGCGGAGCCGGAAAGCGTTGAAACACTATTTTTGTCTTATGCAATATGCTTTTGAGTATGAGAAGAAAAAAGTAATCCAAGCGCTTAGATATCATTTCGTACAGCGAAAAGAGATACGCCTGCTATTGATATTAGTAAATGTATTCGCCATTGTTGCGGCGGTATTGTTTTATACCAGAAAAATACGTCCGGAGCCATTTTTATTAGGCTCTTTAATATGGTTGGGATTAATGGCAGCTTTTTGGTATTTCTTACCGAATAGTATTTATAAGCGGTCGGCTACATTTAAAGATAGTTTTAAAGTACATGTGAACGATAGTGGAATGGTTTTAGAGAATGAGCGAGGGGAAGTGCATTGGGGCTGGAGGCAGTTCTCCAATTATTTTGAGAGCCCGCATTTCTTTCATTTGTATTTCGATTCCAAGTCTTTTTTCTTATTGCCTAAAGAAGGGATGGAACCTGAATTACAGCATCAGTTGAGAGGTTTTTTGAGAGGAAAGTAAATCTTCAATCTTCAATCTGTTCGCCTAGGCGAATTCAATCTGTCTGAATCCAGATTCCAGATTCCAGACTCCAGATTCAAAGCTCCTTCTCCATCACCACATGCGGAATCGTGAGTTCTATAAATTCTTCGCCACTGGTATGGTAACCTAGTTTTTCGAAAAAGGGGATCGATGCTTTACGGGCATGCATGATTATTTTCTTAAATCGGCGGTCGCGGGCAACGTTTTCGGCAAATATTACCAGTGCTCGGCCAATGCCCTTACCCTGTAACCCGGATACTACAGCCATTTGCCTGAGTCTAACGGTACCTTTGGCTGTTTCTACCAACATACAGCATCCTTCTAATGAATCTTCTTCAAAAAAGCCAAAAAGAAGGTTATTTTTCTCTTTTTCCAGCTCTTCGGGAGAAAATTCCAGTCCCAAGGGTTTACGTAAAATCTGGTAACGCAATGCTACCATTTGTTCGTATTCCTTGCTTCCGTGTACGATTGTTTTAAGTGCCATAGCCTTGTTACCCTTAAATATAGCTACGATTTTGAGAAAATCATCAATTTAACCCGAATACTTGTGGAAACAAATAACAAGGAAAACATTGCTTATATGGTAAAATGTATATTTTTGCGCCTGTAACAAAAAACTTTTACAATGTCAGACATCGCTACAAGAGTAAAGAAAATTATCGTTGATAAATTAGGAGTGGATGAAGCAGAAGTTACCAACGAAGCTTCTTTTACCAACGACCTCGGTGCCGATTCTTTGGATACCGTTGAATTAATCATGGAATTCGAAAAAGAATTCAATATCTCTATCCCAGATGAGCAGGCTGAAACCATCACTACTGTTGGTCAGGCTGTAGCTTATTTGGAAGAGCACGCTAAGTAATAGCATTCGTAGGAAATAATATATAATCCGCCTTCTTGCGGCGCCAACGCCTCGAAAGGCGGATTATCTCTTAAAACGGTTGATATGCCTCAATTAAAACGTGTAGTTGTAACAGGTATCGGAACACTTACTCCATTGGGAAATAATTTACAAGATTATTGGAATAATCTCGTGGCTGGTGTTTCAGGTGCTGCCCCTATTACATTGTTTGATGCCAGTAAATTTAAAACGCGCTTTGCCTGTGAAGTGAAAGGGTTTGATCCCACGCAGTTCATGGAAAAAAAAGAAGCGCGTAAGCTCGATCGTTTTGCCCAGCTAGCAATCGTAGCCAGTGATATGGCTGTTGCCGATGCCGGGCTCGATAAAGAGAAGCTGAATATCGATCGGGTAGGTGTAATTTTTGCCAGTGGTATTGGTGGATTAACTACTTTCCAAGAAGAAGTGATCAATTTTGCTAAAGGCGATGGTACACCTCGTTTCAATCCTTTCTTCATTCCTAAAATGATATTGGATATTGCTGCCGGACAAATATCTATGCGTCATGGTTTTCGCGGACCCAATTATGCTGTAGTAAGTGCCTGTGCATCCAGTACTAACGGCATGATAGCTGCCGCAGATACTATTCGTTTAGGTAAAGCAGATGTAGTATTAAGTGGTGGTTCTGAAGCCGTTATCAGCGAAGCAGGGATTGGTGGCTTCAATGCTATGAAAGCTATGAGCGAAAGAAACGATGACCCTGCTACTGCGAGCAGACCTTATGATAAAGATCGCGATGGTTTTGTAATGGGTGAAGCAGCAGGGGTTGTTGTTTTAGAAGAATATGAGCATGCGATTAAACGTGGTGCTAGAATATATTGTGAATTAGCAGGTGGTGGCGCTACTGCTGATGCCTATCATTTAACAGCGCCACATCCAGAAGGATTAGGTGCGCGTAATGTGATGATTGCTGCTTTGCAAGATGCAGGCATGCAACCCGATGAAATAGATTATGTGAATACCCATGGTACTTCCACACCCTTAGGTGATGGTGCCGAAGCAAAAGCCATTACAGAAGTATTTGGTACGCATGCCTATGCTTTGAATATCAGTGCCACCAAATCTATGACCGGGCATTGCCTGGGTGCTGCAGGTGTAATTGAAGCCATAGCTTGTATTCAAAGTGTGATACATGATATCGTTCCCCCCACGATTAATCACTTCACAGATGACCCTGAGTTGGATCCGAAATTGAATTTTACATTCAATAAGGCCCAACATAGAACCGTACGTGCTGCGTTGAGTAATACGTTTGGTTTTGGCGGACATAATGCATGCGTGATCGTTAAGAAATACGAAGGTCAATAATAGTGCAATTCTTAAAAAGATTGTTTCAAAAAAAAGAGCTGACTGCTTTCGAAAAGCAGTTGCAGGATATGCTAGGTATTATACCCGGTAATATTCAATTGTATCGTAATGCCCTTAGTCACCGATCGGTTAAAGAAACTCCTGATGAAAATAATGAACGGCTGGAATATTTAGGAGATGCAGTATTAAGTGCAGTGATCGCTGATTATTTATTTAAGCGGTATCCTTATAAGGGAGAAGGTTTTTTAACGGAGATGCGGAGTAAGATGGTGAATCGCCAGCAGTTGAATGATATTGCTTTGAAGATGGGATTACGTAAACTTACTTTTTATAATAAGTTTGATAATGCATTAAAAGGAAGTCAGATTTTCGGAAATACACTCGAAGCTTTAGTAGGTGCTGTGTATCTGGATAAGGGGTATACGAAAACTCAAAATTGGGTATTGAAGCAAATTGTAATACCGTATTTGTTTGTGGAAGATTTAGAGTTGATAGATATTAATTTAAAAAATAAATTAATTGGCTGGGCCAATAAAAACGGCAAAACTATCACTTTTGAATTGGCAGAAGAAAAGCTAGAGGGTAACCGTCGTGTATTCACTATGAATGCTGTTTTGGATGGTGAAGTTTTTACGCAAGGAAGAGGTTCCAATAAAAAAGATGCTAGTCAGGTTGCTGCACAAATTGCTGTGGAGAAACTGGGCTTATAATATTCCCGTTATTTCTGTAAAATTTCAGGTATAAATACGCTACATTTTAATTGCAGTATCTGCTAGCTTTGTAATATGATTCGGTTATCTGAAATTCAATTATTTCAATTACTTAAACCTACTATAGGCGAACCACAAGCAGAAGCTATAGTTAATTATGTTGAAGTTCGCTTTAAAGAAAATAATGAGGAACTTTATAAGCGATTGGCTTCAAAAGAAGATTTATTGAAATTAGAAGCTAAGATGGAAAATCGTATGAGTATTATTGATACCCGCATTAGCGAAACAAAATCAGATATTCTTCGTTGGGTAGTCAGTATTTTTATCGTTACCATGATGGCGATAATTGGGCTCTATTTCAAGTAATACATTATAATGTGTTTCATAACCTGATATCACATTTTGTGATATCAAGTATATTAAACAGTAAACACATTTATTATATCTTCATAGTGCTGAAAGCGTTAATAGCCAAGAATGCTAAGCCAACCCCAAGAAATAAAATTGGGTTTAAGCATTATGATTGAACTTTTGGAAAGTCTTAGGACTTTCCAAAAGTGGAACCCACTTCCTGACACAACTCCACCAACACCCCATTCGTACCTTTCGGGTGTAAAAAGCATACCAATTTATTATCTGCCCCCTGCTTAGGCTCTTCCTGCAATAACACAAAACCTTCCCCCCTTAAACGTTCCATCTCCGCATATATATCCACCACTTCAAAAGCAATATGATGTATTCCTTCCCCCTTCTTATCAATAAATTTAGCAATAACGCCACCCGGCTCGGTGCTGGCCAATAGCTCAATTTTAGTATCACCGGTTTTTAAAAAAGCTGTATTCACCCTCTCCGATAGCACTTCCTCGGTTTTATAACAAACCGAATTCAATAGTTTTTCGAATAAAGGGATGGAAACACCCAAATCTTTTACCGCAATTCCTATATGCTCTACCTTTAACATTAAAAAATAATTTTATATGTGATTTCGAATTATGGAAAAACAACCCTTCTGTTTAAAACACAAGTTAAATATAGAACCTATTGTGCTACTTTTGCGTTAATCGATTAAAGAAGAATGATATGTTGAAATTGCCGATTTATTTAGACAATAATGCCACCACCCCTATGGATCCACGGGTGTTGGAAGCTATGATCCCATACTTTACCGAGCATTTCGGTAACGCTGCTAGTCGCAACCACCCTTTTGGCTGGGAAGCAGAAGAAGCGGTTGATTATGCGCGTGAACAAGTGGCTCAACTAATCGGTGCCGATCCTAAAGAAATTATCTTCACCTCAGGAGCTACTGAAGGTGATAATCTGGGTATCAAAGGGGTATACGAAATGTATGCCAGCAAAGGAAATCATATCATTACCTGCACCACAGAACATAAAGCAGTATTAGATACTTGTAAGCATATAGAAAGATCAGGTGGAGAGGTAACATATTTAGAAGTAAAAGCCGATGGTTTAATTGATTTGAAGGAATTGGAAGCTGCTATTAAACCAACTACCATTTTGATAGCCATCATGTACGCTAATAATGAAATTGGTGTAATACAGCCGATCAAAGAAATTAGTTCTATAGCTCGCAAAAATGGTATTCTTTTCTTTAGCGATGCCACACAAGCAGTTGGTAAAATTCCTGTAGATGTAAATAAAGATGGAATTGACATAATGGCATTTACAGGACATAAAATGTATGGCCCCAAAGGTATTGGTGCACTTTATGTTCGTCGCAAAAATCCACGGGTGAAAGTTACTGCACAAATGGACGGTGGCGGTCACGAACGTGGTATGCGTAGCGGTACACTTAATGTGCCCGGTATTGTAGGCTTTGGTAAAGCTTGTGAACTTTGCAGGCTCGAAATGGCTGCAGATGCTGAACGTATCAGTAAGCTAAGAGATAAGCTGGAGAACGCTTTACTGCAATTAGAAGAAGCGTATGTAAACGGTAGTAGAGAACATCGACTACCCCATGTAACGAATATTTCTTTCAAATATGTAGAGGGAGAAGGATTGATGATGGGCTTTAATAAAAATATCGCCCTATCTTCCGGCTCGGCCTGTACATCAGCCTCTTTAGAGCCTAGCTATGTGTTAAAAGCATTGGGACTTGGAGATGATTTGGCACACTCTTCGCTACGTTTTGGATTGGGAAGATTTACTACCGAAGAGCAAATAGATTATACCATAAAAGCGGTAAGCGAAACAGTGTTGAAATTGAGAGAAATGAGTCCGCTTTGGGAAATGTTCAAAGAAGGTGTGGATATGGATAAAATTGAATGGGCGCATCATTAGTAATTAAGAATTTATAATTATGAATTAAGAATTCATACCCTTAATTCCTAATTCTTAACTCTTAATTCACAATTCATAATTCTCAACTTATAATTCATAAAATCATGGCATATTCAGAAAAAGTAATCGATCATTACAGCAATCCTAAGAACGTAGGAACGCTCGATAAATCTAAGAAAAACGTAGGTACCGGATTAGTAGGTGCACCGGAGTGTGGCGATGTGATGCGCTTACAAATTGAAGTAGATGAAGCTACCGGTATTATCACAGATGCTAAATTCAAAACCTTTGGATGCGGCTCTGCTATTGCATCTTCATCATTAGCAACCGAATGGCTAAAAGGTAAAACGGTAGATCAGGCGGTTGCTATCGACAATATGGATTTAGTGGAAGAACTCAATCTTCCACCGGTAAAAATTCACTGCTCTGTACTGGCAGAAGACGCCATCAAATCAGCTATCAACGATTATCGTAAAAAGAATGGCTTAGAGGAACTAGTATTTGAAGAGCGTATTCATTAATAATCACTTTTCAGATTGAAGATTAAAGATTCCAGATTTCTTATATGGTAGCAACAGAAAATAGCATTTACGTAAGCGAAAAAGCGAAAAAGAAAGTCGTACAACTCATGCAAGAAGCAGGAGTAGGGGATGATCCTTCTTATTTTTTGCGCGTGGGCGTAGTGGGAGGTGGCTGCTCAGGATTGAGTTATAAACTTGATTTTGATAATGAAGTAAAGCCCATGGATCAGGTGTTTGAAGATAATGGTGTAAAAGTAGTTACCGATTTAAAAAGCTTTTTATACTTGGTTAATACAGAACTCGATTTCTCCGACGGACTAAACGGTAAAGGTTTTTATTTTAATAATCCCAACGCCAGCCGAAGCTGTGGTTGTGGAGAAAGTTTTGCCGTATAATTAATGTAGTTTTGACCTTATGTGGCAAATCTGCAAAAAAGAATGGCAGCAATTTTTTAGCTCGATAACCGGTATTATGGTACCGGTCATTTTTTTACTACTCTCCGGCTTATTACTTTTTGTTTTCCCCGATACTAGCTTGTTAGTATTCGGATACGCACAGCTTGACCAGTTTTTCAACCTCATGCCCTGGTTATTGGTTTTTCTCATCCCTGCAATCAGCATGCGCAGTATAGCCGATGAACAAAAGCAGGGAACGCTGGAAACCTTATTCACCTTGCCTATCAGCAAAACAGCAATTATACTAGGTAAATATTTAGGCGTATTAGGGATTACTATTTTAACACTGCTTCCCACTATCATCTATGCATTTTCTATGCAGGCATTGAGTATTACCGGGGGTATAGATATTGGCGCCACAATCGGGAGCTATTGCAGCTTATTCTTATTAGCTGCTGTATATGCTGCTATCTCTTTATTGGCCAGTGCCCTCACTAAAAATAATATGGCTGCTTTTGTAATGGGAGCCTTCCTATGTTTAACAGTGCATAGTGGATTTACTGCTATTAGTAAATTACCTTTTTTAGCTGATGGCGTAGATTATTATATCCAAATTCTCGGCATACAATACCACACGGCTAATATGAGCAGAGGGGTTATTAGTGCTTCAGATATGATTTATTTTTTAGCCATTAGTATCTTTTGTATCTATCTTACTATCTATAAACTGCAACAAATAAAATATCGTTTTTGGCTAGCCGGTTTACTACTTATGATAGCCGTATTCGGTAGTGCGTATATTCGTTTTCAAATAGATCTTACGCAAGAAAAAAGATTTACCCTTAGTAAGTCTACTATTCAATTATTACATCATGTAGATAGCACCATTCGTGTGGAAGTTTTATTGGCAGGTAAACTGCCGGCCGATTATAAAAAATTAGCCATAGCTACCGAAAATATGTTAGCGGCTTTTAAAAACTATGCACCCATAGAAGTAAGTTTTAAAGAGCCAGGAGCCGATATCAGTAACGACTCGCTGAAAGCACAATTGTATGATAGTTTAGCAAGATTAGGAGTTGTATTCGAAAGATCAGTTGCCGCCGAAGATGCCGGTAATACAACCGTTACAAAACTTATTATACCATCTGCATTAGTTTATTTTCACCCCAATCAATTACCTGTTGCCGTAGATTTACGCAGCAGTAAAAAAGTGTATAAGCAATTCAATATTATTACCGATGAGCCGAAAGAAGATATAGAAGCTACAAGAAATGCAGCAGAAGCTTTGCTCGAAAATAAATTTGCTGTAGCTATTGATAAACTCACCCGAAAAAATATTCCGACTGTAGCCTATGTAGTTGGAAATGGGGAACCGGTAGATTTAACAGTCAATGATTTGGGACAAAGCCTACGCAACGATTATCGCCTGGGTATTTTCGATTTGAAAAAAGGGTACCCGGATGCCTCCATCATCCAAACATTGATTATCGTAAAGCCTACAATAGCATTTACAGAAGAAGATCTGGTAAGGTTAGATCAATATATAATGCATGGAGGGAATATCTTTTGGTGTATCGATAAATTATATGCCGAACTAGACAGCCTAAAAAGGCCAAATATCAATCAATACACAGCATTCGATAGAGGATTGAATCTCGATGAAATCCTATTTAAATACGGCGTGCGTATTAACGGCGATTTGTTACAAGATTTATCTTGCTCTAAGATTCCTTTAGTGGTAGGTAAAAACCCCGATGGTAGTATTCGGATGCAACGGATGCCTTGGCCTTATTATCCTTTTCTTTCATCACGAACACCTAATCCTATCAGTCAAAATATAGATCGGGTTTTGCCTATATTCCCCTCTAGTATAGATACAGTAGCTGCACCCGGTATCCGGAAAACGATTTTACTGGCTTCCGATACAAATAGCAGGAGTATAGCTTCTCCGGCCATCGTTTCACTCAATAGCGTACAAAGCGAAACGGATTTATTGCAATTCAATCGCAGTTATGTACCGGTAGCGGTAATGCTCGAAGGGAAATTCCATTCCTTGTTTAGTAATCGATTATCGAAATCCTCTCTCGATTCCATTCAACAAAAAACGGGCAAAGCTTTTATGGCTCAGGCTGAGAAAGCGGGTAAGCAAATAGTAGTGGCAGATGCAGATATTGTTACGAATCAAATAAGTAATACTACCGGCCCGCTTCCTATGGGTACTATACCCTTAGAAGATTATCGATTCGGAAACCGAGAGTTTTTTTTAAATAGTATTGATTATCTTTCTAGCTCAACTAATTTATTTGAGAGTAGAAATAAAACGGTAGTGCTTCGCTTACTCGATAAACAAAAATTAGCTGCGCAAAAAACTTTCTGGCAATTACTGAATACATTACTACCTGTTTTATTGGTAATGGCTTGTGGGTGGTTATTTCAACAATACCGGAAAAAACAATTCGGTATTAACTAGCTTATGAATACGCATCAAATTGTTTATTTGGTTTTTGGTATTGTGTTACTGGTAGCACTGGTATTCGATTTAGGTTTGCTCAGTAAAAAAAATGCAACCATCACTATCAAACAAGCGCTTTGGCAAACCTTTTTTTGGGTAATGTTGGCATTGGCTTTTTTTATTTTTTTGTGGGTAGAAGGTCCGGCATTAGCAGCCGAAGAAAGTATAGGGGGAATACGGATTGGCAAAACCCAGTTACCCCTTGAATTTCTAAGTGCTTATCTGATGGAATGGAGTTTAAGTATCGATAATATTTTTCTTTTCATACTCATCTTCAGCGCTTTTGGTGTGAAGGAAAAATATTATCCAAGGGTATTATTGGTAGGAATATTAATGGCCATCATTTTTAGAATTATTTTTATTACACTCGGAGTTGCTTTGGTTGCAAGGTTCGAGTGGCTCTTATTATTATTTGGAGCTTTTTTAGTGTATACGGGTTATACGATGTTTACAGCAGATGGTGACGAAAAATTCAATCCAAAAGAATCTAAAATATTTAAGTTTTTACAAAAATTCTTACCCCTTGTGGATCATGATGGCAATGGTAAATACATAACCAGAGAAAACGGTAAACCGGTATATACCACCCTTTTTGTAGTGGTAGTAATCATTGCCGGTATTGATTTGGTTTTTGCATTAGACTCTATTCCGGCGGTAATGGGTATTTCAAAAGACCCGCTGATTATATATACCTCTAATATTTTTGCCGTTCTCGGCTTACGCTCTCTGTTCTTTTTACTCCGTGGTGCAGTTTCTAAATTCGATTATTTGCAACAGGGCATTGCGATTGTGTTAGTATTTATCGGTATCAAAATGCTGGGTGAACACTATATTAGCCAATGGATCGAAAAACCAACACAGGTAATTATTTCTTTGGGCGTGATTGTATCCTGTATTACAGGCTCAATTTTGTATTCCATGGTGTTTAAAAAGAATGGAATACCGCCTGATGTTGAAGATGGTTCTATATAACTATGACGTACTCGCTTCAATCCATATCAACCCTATTTGGTATACCACTTTTAGAAGGTGTGGAACGCACTATATCCTATTTAGAAACCGATAGCCGAAAAGTGATCTTCCCGGAACAAACACTATTTTTTGCTATCAACGGATTCAGAAGAAATGGGTCACAGTTTATTGCTCCTTTATATGCTAGGGGCGTACGTGCATTTGTATTAGATCAAAGCTTTGATAGTACCGATTTTCCGGATGCTATTTTTTTATATGTACACGATACAGTGAAGGCGCTGCAACAATTAGCGGCTTATCATCGCAAGCAATTTACGATTCCGATTATTGCAATCACCGGAAGTAATGGTAAAACCATGGTAAAGGAATGGCTCTATCAATTGTTACAGCCAGATTATAATATTGTGAGGAGCCCCGGTAGTTATAACTCACAGATTGGGGTGCCACTAAGTGTTTGGCAAATTGATAAACAACATACTTTGGGCATTTTTGAAGCCGGTATTTCTACACGGAATGAAATGCAACAGTTGGTACCAATCATTGACCCTACCATTGGTATTTTTACCAATATCGGCGCCGCACATGATGAGGGATTTGCGAATAGGGAGGAGAAAAAGCAAGAAAAATTCAAGCTTTTTGAAAAAGTATCCTTACTCATTAATGTACCTGATGATATTGTGATAGGGTCGGTAGAAAAACATGAAATCGGAGCTCAGGTCTTATTCGGGTACAAAGAAATCTTTTATCAGCTATTAGTACCTTTTGAAGATGAGGTATCCATCACCAATATCGTAAGCTGTGTAGCTTTAATGCTCGAGTTAAAATACACCTGGTATACCATTCAAGAGCGTGTATTACAACTTACACCTGTAGAAATGCGGATGCAGTTGCGCAAAGCCGTTAATCAGTCTTTTGTTATAAATGATAGTTATAGCAATGATTTAGTGTCTCTCCGCTTAGCCTTGAATTTTTTAAAAACGCAGGCGGGCGAACAGAAAACCACTGTGATACTATCTGATATTTTACAGTCTGGAATAAATGAACAAGACTTATATCAAACAGTGATCGGTTTATTAATAAGTAATGGTATCACAAGATTATTCGCCATAGGTAAACAATGGGGTAGCTATCTTACAGAAGCTGGTAGTAACAATAAACTTACCATACTACATTTTAACGATGCCCCTCATTTTTTATCTGAAGTATATCATAAGGCGTTTCATAATGAATATATTTTAGTTAAGGGGGCGCGTGTATATGCTTTAGAACAAATTGCTCACTGGCTCGAGCAACAAGTGCATCAAACGGTAATGGAAATTAATTTATCGGCAATGGTGCGTAATCTCAAAAAGTATCAACAAATACTTAATCCCGGCACTAAAATGATGGTGATGGTAAAAGCTTTTGGTTATGGTGCGGGTGATGCCGAAATAGCCAGAAAGCTTGAGCAGCAGGGGGTCGATTATTTAGCGGTTGCTTATGCCGATGAAGGGGTTGCATTAAGAAGAGCCGGCATTAAATTGCCTATTATGGTAATGAGTGCCGATGAAAGTTCTTTTCATACTATCATTCATAACCAGCTAGAGCCGGAAATATTTTCGATGGATATAGCCAAGTCTTTTGCTTACTATCTCAAGCAGGCTGGTATTGCGTACTATCCGATTCATCTGAAGTTGAATACGGGAATGAATAGATTGGGTTTCGACAGCGATGAAGTTGAAGATATGGCGAACTTTTTAATAGGGGCACCTTTTGTAGTACGCTCTGTATTTAGTCATCTTGCGGCCAGTGAATCAGCAGCCCATGACGATTTTACAAAATATCAATTAGCCGTTTTCGAAGCCGGTTATCAAAAAATCAAAACAACCTTAGGATATGATTTTATTACACATATCGCTAATACCGCTGCCATACTCAGGCATCCCGCTGCGCAGTGTTCTATGGTTCGTTTGGGTATCGGTTTATATGGTGCTGATGCAAGCGCGCAACAATTACATACCGAGCCTGTTGCAACTTTAAAAACAACGGTAGCTCAGGTAAGAACAGTGAAAGCTGGTGAAACAGTTGGGTATGGAAGAGCGGGTGTTCTTACCCGTGATAGTAAAATTGCAACAGTGCGTATTGGTTATGCCGATGGGTATAGTAGAAAATTAGGTAATGGAATCGGTACGATGAAATTGGAAACCGGTTTTGCTCCTGTTATTGGCAATATTTGTATGGATATGACGATGTTAGATGTTACTGACTTACCCGATGTTAAGGCCGGCGATGTGGTGGAAGTAATGGGTCCTAATATTTTAGTTCGTGAGTTAGCTGCCAAATCAGGCACGATTCCTTATGAAATTATGACGAGTATTAGTGCGAGGGTAAAGAGGGTTTATTTTGAAGTATGATAATTATATCCACCCATTTTTGATTGCCATTGCAATCAATTCTCCGGAATTACTACAATTAGCTTTCTCAATCATATTTTTTCTGTGCTTGTCAACTGTTTCCTTGCTAATATTCAATATAGTAGCTATTTGTTTATTGAGTTTCCCGTCAATAATATGTAATAAAATTTCTTTTTCCCTTTTTGTAAGCTTTTCTTTAAAGGGGAAAAGGGGTTCTCCTATTTGTACATCAATAAAAGAAGGCTCTCCATTTAAGCCAATAAAAGATAAACTAGGCTTTCCGAATGATTTAATGTGTGAGATATCTGTTTGAACAGCTAATGTTCGGAATATACCTCCATTATCATTCAGTTGAATGGTAACTGCTTGATTCAATATTCTTTTCCAATTACCATCTTTTGTCTTAAATCTCATATCGTACTGTACCTTATAACTAAATAGTTTTTCGGGCGGTAAACTATAAAGAAATTTTCCTGCTTCATTTTCAAAATTAGCCATCCAAGGCCGATCTTCAGGGTGAATACATTCAAAATAATTTTTAACATTAAATTCTTTCGGTTTGAAACCTAATACTTGCTCCACATTCGGGTGTACGTAATCGAAATCCTGTGTTGTTAAATTAAAAATTCCATAATAAAATTCACCTACTTGAAAAAAATTGATAAGTTTTTTATAAACCTCTAGTTCAAACTCAAGCGTAGAAGGATTGATTTCATCACTAAGTTGTTTCCACAGATTTACTACGGTATTATAATATAAATTTTCATTCTTTTCAGTAGACTTGGTTAAGCTATTTTCTTTCATAACATAGAATTGTAATAATCAGGTTGAAATAATTTTATTTTTCAGTCCCCACAGTACCAAACCTACCCTGCTTTTACAGCCTGTTTTTTCAAATAAATTTCTACTGTAATTATCTACACTTCTAACGGCAATATCCATTTGATCGGCCATTTCTTTATACGTGAGTTCACTTGCACATAGCTGTAGAAACAATATTTCTTTCTCACTCAATTTGATTTCATCAGTGCCATTTTTTTCAGTCATATGAAAAGATCGAAGCATGTTACCTGAAACCAAGTCGTTGGTATAAAAACCTTTATCAACCAATTGTAGTATCGCTTTATGTAATTCACTGATCTCTGCTTCTTTCAATATATATCCATTGGCACCGGCTTTGAGCATTTTAATGATAGCTTGTTCTTCGTCGTACATGCTTAATGCCAGCACATGAATATGTGGATAATTGGTTTTTAGCCAGGCAGTGGCTGCATAGCCATCCATATGTGGCATATTGATATCCATTAAGATTACTTGGGTGTCTATGGATTGTACTATTTTAGTTTGCATATCAAGACCATTATTAGCCTGAAATGCAATATGGATATCATTGTATTCGGTTAATAAGGAGGCAATGCCCGAGCGAAACATGGCATGATCATCAATCATGGCAATATTTATTTTCGGGGTACTAGTTTTCATAGGGTACTTCTATATAAATGGTGGTGCCTTTTAAAAGCGTTGAATTAATGTCTATTCTCCCGTTGATTAATGCTACCCTTTTTTTCATATTACTCAATCCCAGTCCTCTATCTTTATTATTAAATATTTCTGTTGTGTCAAAGCCTTTACCATTATCTTCAATTTTGCAGTAGAGGCAACTATTTAATTGGCCTAACTCAATGATTATTTTAGTGGCCTCTGCATGTTTAATGATATTGCTAATGGTTTCTTGAATTAATCTGAAAATAAATAGCGATTTATCATTGGGTTCAGGTATTTCTCTCGTTAAAAGATTGTTGAATTCAATATTAAATTGACCGGTTTTCTCCAGCCAGTTAACTTCTTGCTCAATTGCATTGATTAAACCATATTGTAATAAATTTTCAGCTTGTAATAATTTGGCTAATTGTCGTAACTCTTTTACGGAGTTATTCACGAAGTTAAGTGCAGTGGCGATTTTTTGCTCTGCCTTAGGCTGGTCATGTATATTGATGGAAGAGAGTGTTGCATGGGTTAAACTGAGTAACTGCCCTATATTATCGTGAAGATCAGCAGCAATGGTTTGAAGCGTTTGTTCTTTTACTTCCATTTCTGTTTTTAATATTTCTTGTTCAAAACTAATTTGCATCGATTTTTTTTCAACTTCATTTAGTCGCTGTCTTTTTTGATAACTAACAACAAAATATACTACCGCTATGCATAGTAATATAAACAGGATCAAACCAATAGCTACTCCTGTAACAATGTATTGGTTGGCTTGAGCCTGCAAAAAAATGCTATACTTAAACAAGAGTATAAAATTATATTTATTAAGATAATAAAAAAGTACCAGATGGTTCTAAATGAGCTAAAATCATTGATATAAAGAAAGTATTGAAAAAAGCTTAACAATATACTTTGCCCTGTATAAAAAAATAGAAATCCTACGCTGATCCAGAAATATGGATATAGTAGTAAATTAGGAATATTAGGTGTTTTCATCAATTGTATTAAGTATACAATAATATAGTACAGGCAAAAGCAACTGCCTAGTATAATGGTGTAGGAGTCTAGATAGTAAAAACCTTGAAAGAATATTAAATTGATAACAGAAGTGACTATAATAAACCAATTTAACCATTTAATATAGAGTTTTATTTTGGTATTATTAATAATTGTAGAATAAAACCAACCGATAAATATAAATTCAATTGGGTTACGAATATTCGCAACCCAATTGGTGGAATGTTTAATAGCAAATAACCTATAAAAGTTCCCCCATTCAACTATATTTGTAAGCATTAATAAAAACAAAAAACCCTTCAAAGCTTTTGTTTCAAATTTTTTATAATTTATTATTGAACAAATAAGGGCAAGCGTTTCTAAATAATTAATAAGTAGTAACATAAATTAAATACCTCCTGCACAATTAATATCGGGAGGACAAAGTTGTCCATTATTAAAATCATCTGAAAAATCCTCTACTACGGTTTCTGAATTATGGGTCTTTGTGATTGGCTGAGGTTTTCTTCCGGGTGTTTTAATATTAATTACATTTCCACCTACGTCTATTAATTCATAAACCATTATCGTTCTACACATATATGTCCTAGCTTCTGGTAAAGTTTCATGATCGTGATAAGAACTAAACTTTGCTCTTATCTGGAAAACATCATGACAATCGATTTCTGTAAGAAAATCATTGAAGTCTCTTCTTGTATGTATCATACATTTCGTATCTGAGTGATAAGGATAAGGAGGAGGACTTGGAACATATTTTTTTACAATATCTGTTAAACTGTTAAGTATGTTTGAAGGCCCTCTAAAATCATCGATCCATTTTTTCGCATCAGTATATCCAATATCTGTAACTCCTTGATAAGGGTGCACTAAATAATATTTACCTAAATCTGTATAGGAATTTGTAGAAGTATCATGTGAGCAAGGAGCATAAAGTACAGTAACAGCACCCTCATAATTTCTTGGTACTAAGGGATTTGTGCTATCGTTGGGAAAAGCAGCAAAATAAATCCTTACGCCATCAGCAGAGTCTCTAGTGAATAACGCTGTATGTAAATCATGAAAATTAGTGGAAGTGTAATCTGCATATAAGAGAACAGGTTTTTTTAATTTGTCAAATAGTTCTACCAATTTTACTTGGTTGTGCCATTTTTCTCTATCATCGGCAGTTGTTTGGTCAACATACATTCTTGCGTAGTACAGTGGGCAGGTGATTGTGGGCATAAAATAATTTTTAAAATTTGAGATATAAAGTGAATAAATCTCCTTTGATAAAAAGTACGTGTTTTTACGTATTTTATCTAATAGATATTACGTAATTTAATAAAAAATTTATAGTATGCCAATCGTCTTTTACTATATCATTCCTGCAATAATGGTGATAACCATTTTATATTGTTGTTTTTTTACTGATATTCTTAAGGATATTAGTACCAGTAAAAATCCCAATAAGCCGTACAGTTATTCTAGAACTCAATTAATGTGGTGGACTTTTTTGATTCTGCCTACAATCAGCATTTGTTATGCAGCTAATGGGTTTAATTTTCCAGTAATTGATCCCAGTTTACTTTCGCTTTTGGGCATTGGCGTGGGCACCAGAATTATGGCTAGCATTATAGATGGGAGTGATATTCAAAATGGGAAAGATCGAGTTAAAGCAGATAGAAACAGTATTAATTTTATTACTGATATTTTAGATGATGGGCATGGAATCAGTATCCATAGGTTACAGGGTTTACTTTTTAATGTACTATTCGGAATAATTTATTTAAATACGTTCTCTCTTTGTTTAAAGACTTTACCTTCATTTTCTGCTCAAGAGCTTGCACTAATTGGCATTAGCTCGGGTTCTTACTTGGCACTTAAGGCTAATGAAAATAGTAAGCCCATGCCAAAGCAAGATTCCTAGCCATTGACCGTTTACTATTTAGAGATAAAGCTTTTCAATGATTACATTTCTTTTATGGAATTTTACGTACCCAATTAGGGTAATAATACGTTCGAGCATCTATTTACCTCTTTAGATATTTGTATTGTTGTTTAAAGAAACAGCACAACTGGGTAAAGGGATCCGCCCGGGCGGATCCCTTTAATTAAATGTTAAGTAATTCAATCTTCAAAAATTACCCGAAAGGGGTATAGACAATGACGATTTTTAAGAATTACTTTGACATATAAATTTGTATCGAGATTGATTTCAATTGAAGTCGAATTTATGGGCGTAATGTTCGGGGGAGCATTACGCTCTTTAAAACTATTTATGTTTTCCCCGGATAATAATAATTGATAATAGGTTTGTATGACTGAAGATCAAAAACTAACTACCAGAGAACTGCAAATAATGGAAAAACTCTCTAATGGATTACCGGATAATAAAATTGCCGAATCACTGTTTATTTCATTAGAAACGGTAAAAGCACATAATAAAAATATATTCAGAAAATTAAAACTTAGGAACAGATCTGAAGTGGTATTATATTGGTTGAATAAGCAGTTTTCTGAATCAAATGTTTAATACGCGTGTTACCCTAAAAGAGTATTTCTAAAGCCAACCGTTTTTTATGGCTAAGGCTATCAATTCATTTGAATTAGTACAATTATTTTTCTTAATCATATTCTTTCTATGTTTGTCTACTGTTTCTTTACTAATATGTAAAATATGGGCAATTTCTTTATTCAGTTTCCCATCTATAATCAACAATAAAATCTCTTTTTCTCTTTTAGAAATGGGATCATCAATCGGAATCAGTATTTCGCCGGGTTTAACATCAATGTATGATGGTTCACCATCTAAGCCAATAAAAGAGAGCATGGGCTTACCATTCAGTTTTATATGCGAAATATCGGTCATCAGGCCTAAGGACCTGTGAATATTACCATTTTCAAATAATTGGATAGCTATATTTTGATATAAAACTCTAATATAGGATCCATCTTTTTTTCTAACCCTAAAATCCATTCTAACTTTATAACTCATTCTTTTTTCTAGAGGTAAGCTATGTAAAAACTTACCTACCTCATTTTCAAAATTAGTATACCATTTTTGATCTTCCGGGTGAAAAGTATTGAAAAAAAAGGGTAGGCTTACTTCTTCCTGATCATATCCAAGAATTCTTTTAAAACCGGGGCTTATAAAATCAAAACCTAATGTAGATAAATTAAATACCCAGTAAAAATAATCACCGACTTGAAAGAAATTTAATAACTTCTTATGAATATCTAATTCATATTCAAGTGTATCGTTTTTTTGGCCAAGGGCATAATTCTGCCAAATTTTAATTGATTCAGAGAGTGGACTTTTTTCCGCCATGAAATTTAATTTGTATTAAAAATAATAAGGGATTTTCAATTTACTTTCTAAAGTATCTGTTTATTCTATATCAAATATCTTGGTTTATGTATTCCTTTTTCACGTGATTTTACGTACTCTATTTGGGTAATAATACGTTAGGGTACCTATTCATTTATAATGAGGTTTGCATTACTGTTTAAAGAAACAGTATAACTGGGGGAAGGGATCTGCTAAGGCGGATCCCTTTATTAATATAACGGTAGTATTGAAAAGTTGAAGAAGTACCCTAAAGAGGTATTTGCGCATATTGAAATGCATTCTAAGTTTACATTGTAAAAACACTCCCCCCTTTTTTACACTCCCAGTTGAATATTTAATGCTCCCCCCAAGATTTAGTTGGTAAAACCAAAACGCTGAAGCTATGTCTATGCCTTTATCTGAAAGGGAAAAAGAAATATTGGAGTTATTATCTCGTGGCTTACTCAATAAAGAAATCGGGTATCGGTTGAGTATCTCGGAAGACACGGTTAAGAAACACAATAAAAATATTTTCAAAAAACTCGTTGTTCGGAATAGAGTAGAAGCTATTGTTTATTATAAAAATAATAGAAACGAAATACTTAATCAAAACCATCCATAACATGCAATCGAATTCCATCTTTCGTTTAGGTATACCACCTTAAACAATCTCATCATCACTATTTGATCATCTCTTTAACCAAAACAAAATGAAACATCCAATTAAAATATTTTACTTATTACTGTTACTGCTCTTTATATCGGGGGGTATTATAGCGCAGTCATCAGAAAAAATTGAGAGTAAATGGCGATTGGGTTTCTTGAACGGTTTATCTATTAATAATTTTACCAGTGAGCAGCCACATACAGGCACCACACTTAGCTACAACGCATCTCTTTTTGCCGATTTGCAATTGGGTAAGGGATGGTTCTTAAGAGGCTATGGTGGCTACGCAGGTTTCGGTGGCGAACTGGTTACTTTTAAAGATGATACCCGTTATGGTCAGGATAACCTATTCACATTTCGCAATGTAAAACAGAGTCGTTACACATTGTTATCTATTGATGCCGGCATTGCCGCATTTTATCAATTGCCTTCTAAGCAGCCATGGAAAGTGCAGCTAGGATTGGGTGGCGGTATGGCCAATCAATTCGGTGAGCACGAGTACTATGAAAAAACAGGAGAATTTATTACCGGTGTTTACGGAACCGTTACCGGTAATCAATTTACAAATCGGTTTGCTGCCAATTGGTGGCATGCCGATGCACATGCTGCTTTATGGCTACCTGCTAAAAAAGTTAACTGGACGCTTAGCTGCAGTTATCTCCTAGGGCTTACCAGTGTACGACCTGAGTATTCTTATATCGAATACGCAGGCGTTACCGGCGCCATTCGCACCAATAGTTTCCAACTAAAGTTGGGCATTTCCAAAAACATACTCAAAAAAATCAAAAAAAATTAATTCAACACCAAAACAAAAATTATGAAACAGTTTAATTTTTTATCTACCAAAACATGGGGCTTTATCCTTGCCTTATCGGGCATGCTGATTATGGCAGCTTGTAAAAAAGATGCGTTTAATGAAAAAGATGCACTTACAGCACAGCAGAGTTTATTACAAGTGAAGTTTAATTATGAGCTGACTTTAAAAAATATCGATTTACAAATTCAACGTGTAAGTGATAGTGCTAAGTTAGCTATGATTAATTTACAATTCAGATCTGATAGTGCTTTAGAAAGAGTGAAACAATCATCGGCTATTGCTCAATTGTTACAAAAATATCAAAACGATAGATTATTAGCATTGCAAGCAGATAGCTTATCAAAAGGAATAGCTAATCTAAATGATGCTATAGCAAAAGCAAAAAAACTTTGGGACGATAGTGTAGCTTTAGCTGCAAATAGCACTTCTGCACTAAATAGTTTAAGAAAAAATTATTCTCTTGCCATTACGGATATTACAACTAGTACGCCGATTGCTGGTGCAACTGTTTCTGTTATTCCATATAATGCTTCTGCGGCTATTACAGCTACTACTAATGCAAATGGTATTGCTACATTTAATGGGCAGATTATAGATCCTGCAGCTTTCTTTAGCGTATCTGCAACCGGCTATAGCTCTATTTTAATTCGTGAAGCTAGTTTGGTTAATATTGGATCTGTTCCTTCTACAACTACACCAGGTTCTACAACCACTGTAAGGGGGGTAACAACTAGTGTTGGTATGTTTAATACTGCCAATACAAGAAACACCATTCGTGGCTCTGTGATGGGTGATTTGGATTTAACAAATGGGGATTCTATGGAGGCCGTGGTAGGTCATTTAGTTACTTTTACAACAACTATTTCAACTGGGTTACCGCCTATTTCAGTAGTATATCAATTCCCTGCAGTAAGTGATGCTAACGGTAACTACACCGTAAGTGTTCCGGATGGCACTTTCACGCCGGTTTATGCAAATAATACAAAAGTGCAACAACGCTTGTATGTAAATTCCTTTACTGATGAAGATGCTTCTACTACGGTTCCTAGAATCGCTACTATTGGAGCTACCATTTCTAGTGCAGGTACAAACCTTTCAGCAGGAAATGGTACTGGTATATATTATACTTTACCGGCTGATACCATAACAGGAAGAACGGTGATTGCCGCTGTAACTCCAAGTACAGGTACTAATCTCAATAACTTTATTTTACCAACTTTTGGTGGTGGCGGTATAAATTTCAGTAATCGAAATCTTGGGTCAGTTAGAACAGATAGTTTAGGAAATAATTTTACTCCATTAGGATCAGCAAGCTCAGGAACGGGAAGCACTAGCCCTTTTGTAGGTGCTTCTAATCTGACATTGAATAACGCTACAGGAGTACATTCTACCGATAACAGTGTAGGATATAGGAGAAATCTACTTTATACCACGCCAAACAATTCCGGAAGACCTGATACAATATCTCCAGTAACGTTAGTATCACTTGTTCCGGGTTGGATAGTTTCGGCTCCATCATTACGCGCTACAATTAATGGAAATACAGGTAAAATTCAAGGAATAACATTGGCACTCACCAATATTGCAACTGGAAACATACCAACTTGGCAAGTTACGCCTGGGGCTGGTGGTATCTTTAATAATGCAGTTATGTTTACTACTGGCGGAAGACCTGTATATACAAACCTCCAAGGCTTGCCAGGTACTTATTTACCTTCTTTAGCAACAAATGTAACTTTTGCAAATAATAATTCGAATTTTTCGATAACTGGTGGGAACAGTTACTATCTCCCCATTGAATTTAGAAATACTATTCAAAGAGATAGAATACCAAGGTAATCAATAGCTTCATTTTTCTCATAATTGTTAAATAGCAGTTCCCGTGGGGTTTCTACCTCACGGGTTTTTTATTAAAAAAACTATAAAATTTAATAAAGATTAAGCTTTGGCAATATTTTTTGGTCAGATACATACAAATGCTCCAACATGAAAAATATTTTTACACTCTGCCTTTGCTTAATAATTACAACTGTAGCTGTTCAAGCACAAACCAGTAACTGGCCACAAATAATTAATGCTAATAATGGAACACAAATCACAATTTATCAGCCCCAGCCGGAAAATTTACAAGGCAATACGCTAACGGCAAGAGCAGCTGTTTCTGTAAAAACCAATAATAAAAGTGAACCGGTTTTTGGCGCCATATGGTTCACTGCTCATTTAGATATCGATAAAGCGAATAGAACAGTAGAAATGCAATCTATTCATATCACACAAAGTAAAATTGGCGATAATACCAATGCAAGTGATTATACAAAAGCTATTGAATCGCAAGTACCCGGTATGGATCTTATATTTGCTTTAGATGAGTTATTGAGCTCTATTAAACAGGAACAGCAACAAAAAGAAGACCGGTTTAATACAGCACCTCCTGAAATAATATATACCACTACACCTTCTACCTTGGTTACTATTGATGGTGAACCTAAAATAGCTAGAGATAAAGACATGGGATTCGATAGGGTGATGAATACCCCTTTTTTGATATTTAAAAACCCTACGGATAATGCCTACTATTTAAGAGCCGGTGGCTTTTGGTATAAGGCACTAACAGTGATGGGTAATTATCAAGTTGTACAAAATTTACCCGGCTCATTATCTGCTATAGATGCGCAGGTAAAAGCTCAAGAACAGAAAGCTGCCGCGGATAAAAAAGAGCAAATGCCTGCTAATCCTACTGCAATAATAGTTAAAACTACAGCGGCAGAATTAATTCAAACCGAAGGTGAAGCCGATTATACACCTATTCGGGGTACCGACTTACTCTATGCCAATAACAGTTTAGATGAAATTTTTAAAGATATCAATTCTCAAAAAACATATACCCTATTAGCAGGTCGTTGGTATAGTGCCAATGATTTGAATGGTCCTTGGAGTTATATTCCGGCAGATCAATTACCCACCGATTTCGCAAAAATTCCTAAAGGTTCTGAAAAAGATGGTGTACTGGCACATGTAGCAGGAACACAAGAAGCGAATGAAGCAGTACTTGAAGCGCAAATACCACAAACTGCTAAAATAAGCAGAGCTACTGCTAACGTAAAAATTGAATACGATGGCAAACCTAAATTTGTTCCCATTCAGGGTACCTCTTTGCGGGTTGCAGAAAACAGTAATATCACTGTTTTGCAAGCGTCTAACTTAAAATACTATGCCTGTGATAAAGGGGTGTGGTATGTTAGTGATAACCCCAATGGTCCTTATGCAGTTGCTAATGAAAGACCTCAGGATGTAGATAAAATACCGCCTACCAATCATGCTTATAATACACGCTATGTTTATGTATACGAATCAACACCTGATTATGTTTATATGGGGTACACACCCGGCTATTTAGGTAACTATGTTTTTGGTCCAACGGTGGTTTATGGAACCGGCTGGTATTATCATCCATGGTATGGAGTGAATTATTATCCCCGTCCGGCTACTTGGGGTTTTGGATTTAGTTATAACCCTTGGAGTGGTTGGAATGCCAGTTTTAATATCGGCTGGAGTTTTGGATGGGGTGGTGCTTGGGGAAGGCCCTGGGGCTGGGGAGGTTGGTATGGTCCTGTTGGTTATGTTCCCCCGGTTAGGGTGTGGGGATGGAATGGAGGATACTATGGTTGGGGTGGCTATGCTGTTCGTAACCCGAATATCATGAGTAATCGTCCGGTAGTAATCAATAATAATTATAATACTAATATTATTCGTAATAATAATACAGTAAACAATAATGTTAACGTGTATAATCGGGTTCGTGGGGCTACTAGTACTACTATTAATCCTCGTATTATGCAGAACAACAATAACCGGTCTATATCTAATAATGTTATAACGGATAGAGAGGGAAATATTTTTAGAAGAGATCAGGAAAGAAATAATTGGAATCAAAGAGCCAATAATAATTGGGGGAATGTACAACCCATGCATCAGAATCAACTCCCTCAATTAGAGCGTGCCCAAACACAACGCGAGCGGGGTGTACAAAGGGATAATATATTTAGAGGTAGGGATCCTATGCCAAGGATGAATAATAACATGCCTGGCATGAGTAATAGAGGTGCTGGAGGTAACATGGGTGGCGGCGGAAGAGGTGGCAGGAATGGAAGAAACTAAGCAGTATCATGTATATTTGGCGAAATAAAAATTGTGAAAGCGAAACAAGTCATCTTTTTAATAGCAGCCATTATAATCGCCGATCAGGCACTGAAATTTTATATTAAACTCAATTATTATCAAGGAGAAGAACACCGTATTCTTGGTAACTGGTTCCGGCTTCATTTTGTAGAAAATGAAGGCATGGCCTGGGGCTGGAAATTTGGTGGTGGTTTTGGTAAAATTGCACTTACCTTATTTAGATTAGTAGCCGTTATTTGGGGTAGCTTTCTATTGAAAGATTTTATAAAAAAACAGTACCATCGCGGCTTTATTGTTTGTGCCGCACTCATTTATGCCGGTGCTTTAGGCAATTTAATTGATAGCCTTTTTTACGGACTCATTTTTGATAATAGTATTCCCTATGTACCTGAATCTATTGCGAAACTTTTTCCACCATCGGGCGGATATGCCGGTCTGTTTCACGGCAGGGTGGTAGATATGCTTTATTTCCCTCTCATTGAGTCTCATTATCCATCTTGGTTTCCTTTTGTTGGAGGTGATGAATTTTTATTCTTCCGACCCGTTTTTAATCTCGCCGACGCCTCTATCTCTACCGGTGTTATTGTACTCTTGTTATTTCAAAATAAACTGATGCAGAAAAAGGAGCAACCTCAACATCATACCATCGAAACCAATACCTTGGTAAACGATAAAACACAGATATTTTAAATAAGCCGCATGAAACCGATTTTCTATATTCTGTTATTAGTCTTTTTTTCAGCCTGTAATAATGCTCAAAAAGTAAATACAATCGTACAAAATGGGGTGATCTATACGGCAGACTCTTCATTTACAACGGTACAAGCCATGGCTATAAAAGATGGAATTATTATAGCTACGGGTACGAATGAGGAAATCAATAAATTATACAAAGCCGATTCAATAATCGATGCCAAGGGAGCTACGATCTATCCGGGTTTTATTGATGCCCATGCTCATTTTATGGGCTATGCCCGCTCTCTTTTTATAGCCAATTTATTTGGTACCAAAACATGGGAAGAAACGGTGGATCGCATCAAAGCCTTTGCTGCTGCACATCCCAACTTATCTTGGATACAAGGAAGAGGATGGGATCAAAATAACTGGCCGGGTAAACAATTCCCCACCAACGAATTACTAAACCTTGCTTTCCCCAATATTCCGGTAGTGATTACGCGGGTAGATGGGCACGCATCTATTGCCAATGATAAGGCTATGGAGTTGGCAGGTATAAAAGCTGGACAAACAATTACAGGCGGCGATATCCTTGTTAAAAATGGAAAAGCTACAGGCGTTTTAATTGATAATGCCGATAATGCTATCTACGACATTATTCCACCACCCACTAAAGCAGCATATGAACAATGGTTTAATGCTGCACAAAAAAATTGCTTTGAACAAGGCTTAACTACCATTACTGATTGTGGATTGAATAAAGCTGATATTGAGTTGATCGATGCCCTGCAAAAAGAAGATAAACTTCACATGCGTCTGCATGTACTCATAAGTGATAACAACGATAATATTCGTTACTATCTTCAAAAAGGGGTTTATAAAACAGATAAGTTATTAGTTAATGGAGTGAAAGTATATGCCGACGGTGCCTTAGGGAGCAGGGGTGCTTGCTTGCTGAAACATTATACCGATCAACCGGGGTGGGGTGGCTTTTTATTGCGTAATCCCTCTCATTACGATTCTTTAGCACAAGTTCTTATTAACTCTCCTTTTCAAATGTGTACACATGCAATTGGCGATAGTGCCAATAGAACCATACTTACTATTTATAATAAATACTTAAAAGGAAAAAATGATCGTCGGTGGAGAATTGAACATGCGCAAATTGTAGCGCCGGAAGATTTTAATTTATTTGGTGCTGCATCAATTGTTCCTTCTGTTCAGCCCACACACGGAACCAGCGATATGTATTGGGCTGAATCTCGTTTAGGTAAAGAAAGAATGAAAGGGGCTTATGCTTTTAAACAATTACTCGATCAAAACGGATGGATCCCTTTGGGTACCGATTTTCCGGTAGAAGATATTTCTCCTTTCAAAACTTTTTTAGCAGCAGTAGTTCGTAAAGATGCCAAAGGATTTCCTGCCGATGGTTTTCAAATAGAAAATGCCCTTACACGCGAACAAACATTACGGGGTATGACTATCTGGGCTGCTAAAGCCGGATTTATGGAAAAAGAAGTAGGAAGTTTAGAAAAAGGAAAAAAAGCCGACTTCATCATACTCGATAAAGACCTCATGAAAATAGCAGCAACAGAGATACTAAATACCAAAGTTACTGCTACGTTCATAGGAGGAAAAAGAGTGAGTGGTCAATAGTCATTAGAACTGATACTTTGCGTCTTCGCGACTTTGCGTTCAATATAATCGCTAAGGCGCAAAGACGCTAAGAGAAAACTATTTAATTTCTCCCACCATATTTCCCGGCACTACCCACTGATCGAATTCTTCCGGAGTAAGATACCCAAGCTTTACGGCCATTTCTTTTAAAGTAGTTCCTTCTTTATGTGCTTTCTGTGCAATTTCGGCTGCTTTGTAGTAACCGATTTTTGTATTCAAAGCAGTTACAAGCATCAAACTATTATCAACATGTTTTTTGATATTAGCTTCAATAGGTTCGATACCTATTGCACATTTATCATTAAAGCTCACACATCCTTCACCAATTAATCGGGCACTGTGTAAGAAATTATAAATCATCACCGGTTTAAAAACATTCAATTCAAAATGTCCATTAGCCCCACCAATATTAATGGCTACATCATTACCCAATACCTGCGCTGCAATCATGGTAAGTGCTTCACACTGTGTTGGATTTACTTTACCCGGCATAATGGAAGACCCGGGTTCATTGTCGGGAATAAATAATTCACCAATACCACTCCGAGGGCCCGATGATAATATGCGAATATCATTTGCAATTTTCATTAAACTCACCGCAACTGTTTTTAAGGCGCCATGTGCCTCTACAATAGCATCATGTGCTGCTAATGCTTCGAATTTATTCTCTGCAGTTACAAAAGGTAATTTTGTGAGGTTGGCAATATGCTTTGCTACATTAACATCATAACCTTTTGGCGTATTGATACCGGTACCTACTGCTGTACCGCCCAGTGCCAATTCACTCAAGTGTGCTAGGCTATTATGAATGGCTTTTAATCCATGATTTAATTGAGAAACATAGCCGCTCAATTCTTGTCCAACTGTTAACGGTGTAGCATCCATAAAATGGGTTCTGCCAATTTTCACCACATGCATGAACGCCTTGCTTTTATCGGCAAGTGTATTTCTCAATTTTTCTATGCCCGGTATGGTTACTTCTAATAGAATTTTATAAGCCGCAATATGCATGGCAGTTGGGAAAGTATCATTAGATGATTGTGATTTATTTACATCATCATTAGGGTGTAAGAATTTCTCTTTATCATTTAATGAGCCCCCTTTTAGTACATGTCCGCGATAGGCAATCACTTCATTAACATTCATATTACTTTGTGTACCACTTCCTGTTTGCCAAACTACTAATGGAAATTGATCGTTTAGTTTACCGGCAATAATTTCATCACAAACTGTAGCAATTAATTCTGCTTTTTCTGCAGTTAAAACACCGGCATCTAAATTTGTTAAGGCTGCTGCTTTTTTTAAATAAGCAAAAGCTTCAATAATTTCTTTAGGCATTTTATTCGTATCCTGTGCAATCTTGAAATTCTCAATACTGCGTTGCGTTTGCGCACCCCAATATACATGTGCCGGTACACTCACTTCACCCATCGTGTCTTTTTCAATTCTGAATTCCATATATAGTATTTAATCGTTACTTATTTCCCTGAAAAAATAGCTTTTCTTTTTTCTAGAAAAGCCGTTGTTCCTTCTTTCATATCTTCTGTAATAAAGCAATTCCCAAATTCATTCACTTCTACAGTATAACCATCCTGTGTTTCATCAAATACTGCATTAGCTGCTTTAATACAACCTGCTACTGCAAGTGGGGCTTTACTATTGATAGTGGTAAGTATGGCTTTTGTTTTGGCAAGTAGTTCTTCTTGCGGTACCACGTAATTTACTAACCCATATTGTAAGGCTGTAGTAGCATCTATCATTCCGGCACTCATCAATAATTCCATAGCTCTGCCTTTACCTATAAGTTGTACTAATCTTTGTGTGCCGCCATATCCCGGAATCAATCCTAAGTTTACTTCCGGTTGCCCGAATTTAGCATTAAGAGAAGCAATCCTAAAATGGCAACTCATCGCTAATTCGCAACCACCACCAAGTGCAAAACCATTTACTGCGGCAACAATGGGTTTATTGCTTTTTTCTATTCGAAAGAATATATCTTGCCCTTTTTTAGCTAACGCTTTTCCTGCATCTGCTGTGGCACCGGCAAACTCACTGATATCCGCACCTGCTACAAAGGCTTTTTCTCCAGCGCCTGTAAGGATTACAGATTTAATATCGGTATTCGCGGCAACCTCGTCCATTAAACTATTGAGATCTTTCATTACTTGCTGGTTTAAAGCATTTAACTTATCCGGACGATTAATAGTAGCGATCAAAATACCTTCTTCCAGTGTTGTTAGTAGAGTAGCGTATGGCATAGCTTTATTTTATCATTAAGTGACCTTAAAAACTGCGATTTGCAGTAACCCATTCTTGAATATAATTGGCGATTTGTGTAGTTGGGGTACCTGGAGCGAAAAGCTTACCCACTCCCATATCTTGTAATGCCTGCATATCATCATCAGGAATAATACCTCCTCCCGTTAATAAAACATCATGCATTCCCTTTTCTTTCATCAAAGCAATCACTTTGGGGAAAACGGTCATATGCGCACCACTTAAAATACTAATACCGATAGCATCAACATCCTCCTGTAAGGCAGCATTTACAACCATTTCAGGTGTTTGGCGCAATCCGGTATAAATAACTTCCATCCCCGCATCGCGTAGTGCGGTAGCAATCACTTTAGCGCCACGATCGTGGCCATCTAAACCAACTTTAGCAACCAATACGCGTAAGGGGCGAGCCGTTTTTTGCATGGTGTAAAAGTACAAAAAATGAGTTATTGGCGCGTAAATTGAGCCTTCTTAGCAGCAATACCTTTTTCAATAATCGTGTTTAATGAATCTTTTCCATTCTCATAAAGAATGATCTTCATTCCTTTCTCCCTAAATAAATCTAAGGTAGATGAATCTTTAATAGTTCTTTTTTCAAAAAGTGTAAACACTTTATCAGTAGAA
This sequence comes from Sediminibacterium sp., assembly GCA_017537025.1. GTDB lineage: Bacteria > Bacteroidota > Bacteroidia > Chitinophagales > Chitinophagaceae > Sediminibacterium. Next base: position 194,208 of record JAFWCB010000005.1, on the reverse strand, counting down.
TCCGGTATGCGACGACCCACTAAAATTAAATTTCGGATATTATATTTATTGGGCATCCACCATAAAAATGAAGCGTCGTCGCTATGCACCTGTGGCAAACCCAATGCTTTAGCATGATAATTTAAGGCGCCAGCACTGAAATATCCTCTGCAATAAATCAATGTATGTGCTTGTTCTGCTACAGGTAAACTTTTATAAACAGCTGCTGTTTTTTCGGCTAAATCTCTCCAACCAATCATATCCCCAAAATCTTGTGGTAGTTCATGCACTTTCCGATCTTCCCAGGTAAGTACACCTGCTTTATCAAACCTTGCTGCCTTATAATAAGCTGATAGTTTTTCGGGTTTTCCGATAGGTAATAATATCGGATAAATGAGTAACCCTATGGCAAAACATATAGCTATTGGAAAGTATCTCCACCATACTTTATGTTTTTGTACGTATTGCTCAAATTGATAACTCCCGAAAGCAAGTAATACCGGATAGGTTCCTAATGCATAATAATCTTTTCCGCGACCAATAATCAATAGGGTAATTAAAAACAGGTAAGCCCATGCAAATATTCTATATGGTTTCCCCTCTTTGTTAAAAGCTGCGAAGTACCAACCACGTACCCATAGAAATAAACAAGGAAGTAGCATGAGTATTTGGCCGATGATAAATGTAAGTGGACTTATAAATTGTAACTGTTCTTCTTGTAGTTCTTGCATATGTGCTACAATAGGAAACAAGTGATTGTATTGCCATATTAGGTTAGGTAGAAAAATAAGTAAAGCCACTGCAAGCGCACCATAAAAATGTTTGTTTATAAAAATTTTTCTTTGCGGCGTGAACACACTAGCTATTAATAATGCTGCAGTATAAAAAGCTATTGAATACTTACTCATCATACCTAAACCAACAGCAATACCTAATAGATAGAGCCATTTATTATTTTGAGTGCGAATAAAAAAGAAGATAGCATAGGCGCTTAATGTCCAGAAAAAAACATCTAAAAAATTCGGATGAAATAAATAGAATAATCGAATATAACCGGTAATAGCAAATGCAATAAAGCAAAGCCATACTGCCAATCTTTTCCCCCCTAAACTAATAGCCATACGCGCTGTAAGTATAAAGCAGACGGAGCCAAACAGACCGGGCCAAAGTTTCAGCCAAAAAGCGTTGCTGCCAATGGTATTTGATATATAAGCAAGAATACTTAGCATAGGCGGAACTTCCATATAACCCCAGGCTAAATGAAAGGACTCCGACCAATACAAATATTCGTCTCGATGTAATTCGTAAAATGAAGGAACTAACACAAAAGGAATCGCAAAACGCACCAGTGCCAATATATAGATTAGCCGGTTAATATTTTTCATGAAGTTGCTTTACAGCAAGATACGAATACTTACTGCAACAACGCTATCACTTTCTGAATTCGGTTCACTGTTTCTTCCTTTCCTAAGATGGCTGCAATATCAAAAACGCCGGGGCCGAATTTGCCGCCTACTAACATGATGCGTAAAGGCAACATTAATTCACCGGGTTTTAGCTGATGAGTAGTAGCCAGCTCTTTGCATATTTTTTCCAGTTCCGTCGCTTCCCAATGATTTACATTTTCGTAAGCAGTAATCAAAGCAGTGAAGAATGCTTTTTTGGCAGTATCCCATTTCGGCTGTATAGCAGCTAGATCAATGGTTTCAGACCGTTTGAAAAAGAAACCCGCTTGCTGCACAAAATCTGTAAGTAACGTGCATCGATCTTTGGTAAGGGCAATAACTTTCGCTAATTTCTCCTTATCATCCACTTGAATACCAGCATCGGATAATACTTTTTCTATTGAAGATTGAAGACTGAAGATTGAAGATTGTTTAATCCATTCCGCATTAAACCACTTCGCTTTTTCATAATCGAATTTGGCACCGGCTTTATGAACCCTTTCTATAGAAAATTTCTCTATTAATTCAGCCATCGAAAATATTTCTTGATCGGTGCCATCATTCCATCCTAATAAGGCTAACAAATTCACAAAGGCTTCCGGTAAAAATCCGCGTTCTTTGAAGCCTATTGTTTTTTCTCCTGTTTTGGGGTCGGTCCAGTCCATAGCAAATACCGGAAATCCAAGTCTATCACCATCCCGTTTGCTCAGTTTGCCATGTCCATCGGGTTTCAAAATCAACGGCAAATGTGCCCATTCAGGCATGTCATTTTCCCAGCCCAGGTATTTCCATAATAAAATATGAACCGGTGCAGAAGGCAACCATTCTTCTCCGCGGAAAGCATGGCTAATTTTCATTAAGTAATCATCTACTACAACGGCTAGATGATAGGTAGGCATACCATCTGCTTTCAGCAATACTTTATCATCTACCTGTGCTGTTTGAAAACTTACTTCACCCCGAATCATATCGGTAAATGTTATCGTTTCATGCTCGGGCATTTTAATGCGAATCACATGTGGCGTGCCCGTTGTTAATAAGGATTCTACTTCGGATGCAGAGAGGGTGAGTGAATTTTTCATTTTCTCCCGAATACGATGGTTGTATTGAGGAGAGGGGTTTTCAGCCGTTTTAAAATCATTACGCATTTGTTCTAATTCGGCAGGGGTATCAAAGGCATAGTAAGCATAACCACTTTCGATAAGTCGCTCGGCATATTGGCGATATATGGCTTTGCGCTCACTTTGTCGATAAGGAGCATAGGGGCCTCCTGTAAATGGACTTTCATCGGGTGTTAAACCACACCAGGTTAAAGTATCCATAATATATTGTTCGGCACCTTCAACAAAACGGGTTTGATCGGTATCTTCAATTCTGAGTATAAAATCGCCTCCCATTTTTTTAGCGAAGAGGTAGTTAAATAAAACGGTTCTCACGCCTCCTAAATGAAGACCACCCGTGGGAGAGGGGGCAAAACGTACTCTTATTTTTTTACTCATAGGTGCAAATATAAATCAAGGCTTTTCGTTATAGATCAAATGCATATTCGAATTCTGATATTGTTCCTAGGTATTTGGCTGCAAAGCACAGCACAGCTTACCTATCAGCAGGTTTGGGTACAGTACGATTCGGCCTGGACCTACAAGAATCTACAACTTATTCCGGTAAGATATCGGGGGGAGGGGGCGCAAGGTTTTTATAAACAAATGCTACCTCAACAGTTTATGAGTTTGCAGCAGGGTATTAAAACCGGCAAGGTTAAAGTAAAGGAGTTTTTTGCGAAAGGGGATGCCGATGTGCATATACTTAGCATTATCAACAGTTCAGATAAAACAATATTGGTGAATGCCGGCGAATTAATTGCGGGTGGTAAACAAGATAGAATGGTGGGGGAAACAACATTAATACCCCCCGGCAAGCAAGAACAATATGTAAATGTGTTTTGTGTAGAAGAAGGAAGATGGGATAAGAAGCCAAAATCCTTTACTTACAGTGGTTCTGCCGATATGGATTTACGCAAGGTGATGGATCTTACGCAGCGACAAGTAGATATATGGCGAGCGATTCAACAAAATTTTCGATCTCAAAATAAAAATAATAGCAGTTGGCCTTATTTGCAACTTGATAAAGAAATTCTGAAAGCTGATACTGCGTATAAAAATTTTTTTAATCAAAAATTAGCTGCTTCTGATAGCTCTTTCGCAGGATTCCTGGCTATTTCAGGAGATCGTATTTTAGGTACAGAATTATTTGTTACGCCTTCTTTAGCCAATAATGCCTGGGAGAGTGCGCTGGCGGCTTATATTCGAAGCGCTATCACCCGGGGTTCCGCTCCGGTTGTGGGATTGAAACAAATGGAAGCATTCATGGATTCTTTATTAGAGAACGAAACTTCACAGAAAAAAACATTGGCGCAGCATGGTAGGGCATACAAATATGAAAATATATTGATAGGCTTTATTGCGTATGGATTTTAGCGGATAACAAGCATACCTTTGCGGTATGTATGTGGTTAAAATACCTTGGTGGCTGCGTTTGTTATATCGCTCTCTTATTTGGGAGATGCCGGTAACATCGGAGAAAAAAATCTATTTGACTTTTGATGATGGTCCGCACCATGAAGCCACTCCCTTTGTACTTGATCAATTAAAAAAATATGATGCTAAAGCTAGTTTTTTTTGCATCGGTAAAAACGTACGTAAACACCCCGATATTTATCAACGAATTATAGCTGAAGGTCATAGCATTGGTAATCACACAAATAATCACCTGAATGGCTGGAAAGTGAAGGATGCTGCTTATCTCGCTAATATACAGGAGGCCAGTGAGGTTATTGCATCAGATTTATTCAGGCCTCCTTATGGGAGAATTACGCGAGCAGTAATTAGGAGGTTGCAAAGTAAGTTCGGGAGTCCGGGAGTCCGGGAGTCCGAAAATGGTCTACGGTCTACGGTCAATGGTCTTTCTTCTCCGGTCTTGAATCTACCGTCTAAGATAGTTATGTGGACGGTACTGGCAGGTGATTTCGATATTACGCTATCTAAGGAGAAGTGCTTACAGCATGTGATAAAACATGCCGGTAACGGCTCTATTGTGGTCTTTCATGATAGTACCAAGGCATGGGAGCGCATGTCATATGCCTTACCAAAAGTATTGGCATATTTTACGGAGCAAGGGTATTCTTTTGAAAAACTTTAGCAGAGAGGAAGGGATTCGAATGCCGACGCTATGGTCGGCACCGAGACATTTATCGCCTCGGCCCTCGTCAACTATACTTTTGAATAAAAGCAAGTAGCTTGTTTTTGTTAAGATTTTTGAGTTTAGCTTCTAGTACAATAGCCTCAGATCTAGAATTTTTTTGGATAGCACATTTTAATTCCCAAGGAATAAAAGGTTTAGTAGCCGATTCGTATCCATTGTTGTGCCTTTGTAATCTTTGCTGAAGGTCTTGTGTTTGGCCAATGTAAAATCTATTGGCTGAAGAAGAATAAAGGATATACACGTAAAACATGTGTACAAGTAATAAACTTTAGCAGAGAGGAAGGGATTCGAATGCCGACGCTATGGTCGGCACCGAGACATTTATCGCCTCGGCCCTCTCTGGTGATTAATTGATTTTATTGCAGAGAGGAAGGGATTCGAACCCTCGATACAGTTTCCCGTATAGCCGCTTTCCAGGCGACCCCCTTCAACCACTCGGGCACCTCTCTGAATTTATTATAAATTATAAAATAAGAACTACAAGCTACTTCAACTGCCGACGCTTCGGTCGGCACCGAGACCGCAGCGTCTCGGCACTCGGGCACCTCTCTGAATTTATTATAAATTATAAAATAAGAACTACAAGCTACTTCAACTGCCGACGCTTCGGTCGGCACCGAGACCGCAGCGTCTCGGCACTCGGACACCTCTCTATTAGGGCGGCAAATGTAGGCTTTTACGGGTTGTTTTTAAATATTTTTAATGCATTCCCCGTAGTTATCGATGCTATTTCACTTTCCGGTAAACCTTTTACTTCGGATAATTTATGAATGATATGGCTTAGATAAGAAGGTTCATTACGCTTCCCTCTGAAAGGAACAGGGGTAAGATAAGGTGCATCTGTTTCCAAAACCATATACTTGATGTCAATTTTTTCCAGCACCGCCCCTAAGCCTGCATTTTTATAGGTTAATACGCCGCCAATACCCAATAAAAATCCCATATCTATAATTTGTTGTGCCGATTCGTAACTGCCACTAAAACAATGGAAAATACCCTTCAAACCCTTTTTAGCAAATGGCCTCACACATTCAATCGTTTCCTCCATGGCATTACGGGTATGAATTACAATAGGCAGCTCATAATCCAACCCCCACTGCATCTGTTGTTCAAAGGCTAAAATTTGCTCTTTTTTATGATCAGTATCCCAATAATAATCCAGTCCAATTTCTCCAATAGCAGGAAAATGTCGCTTGGTTAACCACTCTTTTACAATAGCTAATTCGGTTTCATAATTGTCTTTTACATAACAAGGGTGCAAGCCCATCATCGCAAAACATTGATCAGGATAAGCCGCTTCTAAAGCCATCATATTAGGAATAACGCTACTATCAATCCCGGGTAAATAAAAACGCTCGACGCCCGTATTTATGGCTCTTTGAAGCATTTCTGCCCTGTCGGTATCAAAATCTTCTAAGTAAATATGGCAGTGCGTATCAATCAATTTCATCCCACAAAAATCAATTTTTTTTCTTGCCAAGAAAATAAAAGAATCCAAGAACCGTTTATAGCATACGACAGGTGATGATCATGATGAACAAAAACGAAAATTAACTAATACGGCAGCGGTGCTACCCCACCGGTTGCCGTTATCTCTGTTTTCATAGGGTACGGATTAAAAACAGGCTGGGGTTTCTACCCCGGCCTTCCATTTTTTATAGCAATTAGGTTACGATCTGGTAACATCATCTGAAAATAATACAACAGAAGCTTGGAGGATTTTTTACCTTTGTATCATTCCAATGATAAATTATCTGCTTTCAACCTTTCAAGCACGCTGCCCAAGATGCAGAGAGGGAAAAATATACAAACATCCGTTTAAGTACAGTTTTTCTAAAGAGAATATGGATATGCATGTCGAATGTCCGGTATGTAAACAGCCTACAGAAATTGAAGTGGGCTTTTATTATGGTACCGGCTATGTTAGCTATGCTTTAACGATAGCCATATCTGTTGCTACATTTATTGCATGGAAAGTATTGATCGGATTGTCTTTTAAGATTGATGATAATAGAATTTTCTATTGGTTAGGAGCAAACATTATTCTGCTGATTTTAATGCAGCCTATTATTATGCGATATGCGCGTGTTCTATGGTTGAGTTGGTTTGTATCTTATGATCCGCAATGGCGCGAACATGAAGTAGAGCAGCCTGAGCGGGTGAATAAGGAGCAGGCAAATAATTGGTAATTATTTTTTTATATATAGACCGATTATTGCAACCATTAGTACAACGAAAACACTGAAAACCCATTTTATCATATCTGTTTTCATTTCAACAACTCGAAGCTCCAATTTATTCAAGTCATCTTTTGTGGCTAATTTTTTGCATATCTCTTCATTATTCAGTTCAATGCTATGGTCAATATAGTTTACCATTGTTTCAGTTTCTTTGGTACCAATCTTTGGTAATAAAGTTTGTATGAATTGAATTTTAGTTATCTGTGTCATAATGTAAAGCTAGATATATCTTTTATTTATTTTATTAGGTATTTATACCTGAATTCTTATTTCTTTAACGGATATTCTATATGCAAATGCTTTTTTCTCAAAGGCTCCGCCTTTGGGTAGCTTATGCCCTTTTTTCCTTGAACTTCCCTTTCGGGGTTTTTAGCCCCGCCTCAGGCGGGGCGATTCTTCTTGCCCTTTTTTTGCTTGATCAAAAAAAGGGCGAAAAAAAATCAAGGCTGCTGTAAAATAGCGCAAATTTTATTGTTCGGCTACAACGAATGAAACTCATTCGCCTGCGGCTCACTCAAACAACATTCGTTGCTAACGCCTCACTGCTAAAATTTGTTAACGCTATTTTACAGAGGCCGTATTTTTATAAAGGCTAAGGAGCTATGGCTGATTAGATTTTTTCCACGCTCATTCAGTCTTTCTGCTTTACTCTTTTTATTTAATGCCGTTGCAAAACCAACTTTTCAAAATATCCTCCGAAGCGGAGCGAAGGAGCAACTGTTGAAGAAGAATATACATGTAGTAAACTAAAATACCATAGAATGGCGGGAGGGAAGGCAGGCTGCGCGGAGCGTTCAGGCCTGCCTTGATTTTTTTTCGCCCTTTTTTTGATCAAGCAAAAAAAGGGCAAGATGAATCGCCCAGCTTGAGCGGGGCTAAAACCCTGGAAGGGAAGTTCAAGGAAAAAAGGGCATAAATTATCCAAAAACGGAGTTTTTGAAAGAACATGTGTAGCCCTAAAGAGGCAGGATAGGTTTAAAAAAAGGCATTTGCAAAAAAAAGTATATTTGAAACATGATTATCGAAGATCTCTATAAAAAATTCCTAGAAAAAAAATCCGTACAAACAGATACTCGAAAACTGAAACCAGGCGATATTTTTTTTGCACTCAAAGGCCCCAACTTTAATGGCAATTTATTCGCACAGCAAGCCCTTAATGCAGGTGCTGCTTATGCGGTAGTAGATGAGGCTACAGCAGTTGTAAACGAAAAATGTATTTTGGTAGATGATTGCTTACATACACTACAGGCATTAGCCAAATACCACCGGCAACAATTTCAAATTCCTTTTATCGCTATTACGGGCAGTAATGGTAAAACTACCAGTAAAGAATTAATTGCAGCAGTACTATCATCCCATTTTAAAACATACACTACAGAAGGTAATCTGAATAATCATATTGGCGTACCGCTAACAATCCTACGCGTAGGACAAGATGCGGCCATGGCTGTCATAGAAATGGGTGCTAATCACCAAAAAGAAATTGCCGGCTATTGTGCGTACACACTACCTACACATGGTGTTATCACCAATACGGGTAAAGCTCATTTAGAAGGCTTTGGTGGTATAGAAGGAGTTAGAAAAGGAAAGGGAGAACTCTACGATTTTATTCGTGCAGCGCACGGAACTATTTTTATCTACGATGATTATGATTATTTAAAACCTATGAGTGACGGTATAGAAAATAAAGTTTGGTACGGACAATCAACAGGGCTTATACAAGGCACTGTTGCAGCTCGGGAGCCTTTTCTGCAAGTGGCAATAACAAAGGGTTTAGATGCTAAGCTTATCAAAACAAAATTGGTGGGAGACTATAATTTACCAAATGTACTTTGCGCAGCTACCATCGGTAAATATTTTGGCGTGCCGGATGAAAAAATTGTAAACGCTATTGAATCCTACACGCCGTCTAATAGCAGATCTCAACTGCTGGAACATAAGGGTAATCATATTATTCTAGATGCTTACAACGCCAATCCTTCCAGCATGAAAGTAGCGATAGAAAATTTCGCAGCCATGCATGCTCCGGCGAAAATATTGATGTTAGGAGCTATGAAAGAATTGGGTGAAGAGAGTTTAGCAGAGCATCAAGCGCTCATTCAGTTAATAGATCAATATTCGTGGAAAGCAGTGGTATTGGTTGGCGGCGATTTTGAAAAAATCAAACATAGCTTTACCTATCTTTCGAATGCAGAAGAAGCCCGTCAATGGCTTATAGCACAAGATTTTCATGATGTGCACATACTCATTAAAGGTTCGAGAGGGATTGGTATGGAGAGAGTAGTGACAAGTGAGTAGTGAGTAGTGTGTAGTAGGGAATAGGTATCTCTTCACTATCCACTAATCACTATGCACTAACCACTAACAAATTGCTACTCATCTCCCAAATTAAATACCAATCCAATACGTAAGGTATTACTCAATGGATTGCGGGTTACGCCACTACCTGAAGGTACCAGATAAGAAACGTTCACCGTCATAAAGTCGAGATTAAAACCTGCACCTGCAGTGAAAGATCTACGATTACCGCGTGTTTTATCTTCATAAAAATAACCCGCTCTTAAAAAGAATTTATCTTCATAATTATATTCTAATCCGATAGAACTTTGTAAGGATTTACTCAAGCTGGTACCATCTGCGAATGATTTAGTATAGCTGGAAAATACACCCGTACTTCTATAATTGGCGAGGTTGGCGGAATCGGTACTGAAATTACCCGTGGCAAGAGGGGCGGCAGGTACTAACAATTTATTGATATCTAAAGCAAAAGTTAGTTTACTGTTGGCTCCTAAAGCAGTAGTGTATCCAAAGCCTATGCCCATATTAGCCGGTAAGAAGTCTCTGTTACGCGCATCATTTGTATAACCAATTTTTGTTCCTAGGTTAGAAACGGTTAAACCGGCTGTAAAGCCCACATCATCCGTATTTCTCCCATTATAGAATAAAGAAACATCACCCGCTACTGCATTACCTGCACGATATACTACACCGGTACCAACATCTCCGGTAACTAACCGAGAGTTAATATAGCGTAAGGCAACAGCTACACTTAATTTTTCACTCAATGCACGGGTATAACCACCATCGATGGAAAATTCGCTTGGGCGTACTGTGTTTAATACATTTCCGGAGAAATCGGTAAGTTGAATATTCCCTAAACTGAAGAAACGCATAGAGGTAGAAATAGCACTTGTTTCATCTAGTTTATGATACGCAGCCATGCTGGCTAAATACACATCATTCAAGCCTAAATCGCGCAACCATGGCGTATAATTCAGGGCAATACCGGTACGTTTTTTAGCAAAAATTACTTTCGATAAATTCCAGAAAGCAGCATTGGCTTCCGGAGCAGTCGCAATGGCTGCATCTCCCATACCGCCTGCACGTGCGTCAGGTGAAATCCGTAAAAACGGAACAGCGGTAGATACAATATTGATAGAATCGGTTTGCGCTTTTGTTAAAATACAAACACTTAAAAAAGAAACAGCTATTAGTATTTTCTTCATACGATTGTGTTTAAAAGGTAATAGGCTATAGATAATAGGTAACAGAAGAAAGTTAAGTAAAGAATGTTCTTACTTTAACCTATAACCTATTTCCTTTAACCTAAGATACTTTCGCGTAGAATTATTCCATTCAGTGCTGTTTATTGAAGCAGTAAACGTTGGGCGAGTTGTTTTTGTTGCCCTGCTGCTTGTACAATGATACGATAAAAATACATTCCGTGGCCTAATTTTCTTCCATTATCTGTATCCCCTTGCCAGTAAAGTGAGGCTAGCCGAGTGCCATTGCTGGTAAGGGTTCTCGCTATTTTCTTTACTAGTTGCCCCGAGGCATTTACAATCTGTATTTCTACCTCCAAATTGGTATTTGGCTGATTATGCTCAAATGAAAAAGTGGTTCCGGAATTAAAAGGGTTTGGGAAATTGCGTAATTCCCTGATCTCTAGTTTTTCTTGTGGTGAAACCAAAAAAGAGAGGGTTGATTCATTCGAATTATTCAATATATCCCAGGCTTTTAACTTGATCGAATGCCATCCCGTGGTTAAAGTAGGTAGTTGAAACCTAATGGAGCCTTTCTGATAGCTGTCTATATCGGCCGTATAAAAATTATTTACTACGATACTATTGCGAATATCGCCGTCGATCGTAAGTACAATATCATGACCGATACTATTACCAGTGGCATTAATACCTGAACTATCTGAAAGTTTAGCAATCAGTATAGGGTTTTCATGGGTTAGTCCGCCAGGTTTAAATAAACTATCATTTAGAAATAACTGAATATCCGGACCACGCGTATCGTTATTATTGAAGAAACTTGTATTGCTGATATTAATAGAATAGGCTGATCCTGCATCTGTATTATTGGTTGCGCTAGCATAAGCACTTATCAATCCATTACCCGCACCAAAACGAATATCTTTCGGTAATATGAATTGAATGCTGAATTGTCCGTTTTGTACCGTTGCTTGTCCGTTAAATAATTTCGTATCCTGTACCGTAAAATTTACTTTATTACTACCTGCTGTATTTCCTAGAGTTTGCTGTTGTTGTGGCTTATCATAAATAGTAAGTGCTAAAATCCCCTGAAAGTTTTGTTGGACGCTATTGTTAGTATTTATGATACTACCCGTAAGTGTATATTTGATTCCTGCTTTTAAACTATCGCTGCTGTTGAATCCTAGTCCATTTAAAGTTTGCAGTTGAACGGTATACTGCGGATTAGCGAGCTTCATTGCAGGATCGCCCAGTAATGCAAATTTTCTACTATTCAACACATCACCTGTTTGCGTAATCGTTTTATTTTTTGCTAAGCGAACGGCTTCGCCTAGAGAAACGAATTGGCCATTTTGTTTCGTGAATAGTTGTTCTACAAAAAATTTATTTAAAATGGTATTACTAGCTGCAAAAACCAGTCGGGTAGTGGTTAACAAACCCACTGCTCCATTTTCATTGTTGTATAATAAGGCTTCTCCTAAAGATTTTTTAGTAGGATCATCATAGGGTGCAAAATCGCAACTGGCTGTAACAAAAAGAGGGAGCTTATTTTTATTATTTAATCTGTTTAGCTCTGTATTGCTGAATACTGCCTCTTGTGCAAGTCGTTGATAATTGCCATGCCCGCTATAATTCGCCACGAGTGCCCCTTGCAGCAAGCCATTTACCAATGCTTCGTTAGCAGCAGGATAGGTGGCGCCGCCGGCTCCTGCAACGAGTGGAAAAGCGTCTAAATATATTTTTTGTATGTGTAAGAAATTATTGTTGTTGCTGGCCGTTTGAGCTATCGTTTCAGCATCAGTAAGGTGTAAATTGTTATCCTGGTCATCGGCAATAACGATCACTTCTTTTTTCCAATCACCAATAGTATTATTACTATGATAATTGATAATTTTATTCACCATCATCATAGCTTCGGTATTCGTAGTAACCGGGAACCGTCCAATACTGATAGTACTATTTGGCAAGCCTGTATTAATATCTTCAGTATTGCCAACAATGGTAAAATAATCATCTGAAGTAGTACTGGTAAGTTGATTGAAAGAGGTGGCGGTTTGCCATCCCGGAATTAGATTATAATTATTCGAGATTCTATTTTTCGGGTCGAAGGAAGATTTGCCGAAAAGAATAATATATGGTGGGTAATTCGATAAAAATTGATTTCTATCATAGATCATTTTTATAAAATCTCTGATTGCTGTAGGGTCGGGCTGTCCGCTTCCAAACTCATTGTAAATAAGTGGAGCCGAAATAACCCAATCAACTAATCCATATTGTTGCGAGTGAAAACCGGCTAAACGATTTGCAGCTGCCAATAAAGATGGATGTGTAATGATGATGCCATTGATATTTCTGCTATTATGTAAGTTCTGATTCTCTATAGTACCAAGTGCAATAGGGGCTGTAGCCATGGCCGGTGTAAAAGCTATGTAGTTTTGTAGGATTTGTGTACTGTCGCTGAATTGTAGGTTGGAGGGAGAAGGTGTAAGGTTTAGGGAGTAAGGTATAAGGGGGTTCGTAATGTTCCAAACGATTGTTCCGGAAGGAGCATTGCTAATATTGAATTGCGTGAATCTATTAGTACCGATCGATTTTGGATCTCTAAAGCGAAGAAACCCGTTTCCGCTAAAAGCGAGGTTTCTTGTTCCCGTTACCAACAGTTGTTGTAGCCAGCCTGTTGCCCCAAGGGCAGTGCTATTGAATTGAATAGTAATCGTAGGGCTTGGGGTAGTAGCATTAAAAGCAGTATAGCTTTTTGTTGCAATAGCATAATCATCTAGCAGGTCGCCTGAAACACTGCGTGGGGTAAGTGTTTGGAGTAATTGATTGTTGGAGGAAATGGTAAAAGATGCACTGGCGCCTATGGTTCTTGTTATCAATTTGTTTTTGATGATGATAGGTTCTGTGTTTATCAATCCCGGCCAATTGATCGTATAATTTCTGGAGGTAATTCCGCCAAAGCTATTCGTGAAAACATCACCCACCCATTGCTTTCCACTATTGAGTAAATTGATATTCGCAGGCTCATACACAAATAAATCGGTATAGCTATTACTAATGTAGTTAGGCGTACCACTAGTAGAATTTGCAATAATCCTTTTACCGTTAGCACCTAGTGTAATAAAATAGTAAGCCGTATCGGTATATAAATTTTTTTGGTAGAAGAAAGCCGTATCATACCGCCATTGATGAGGTCCGCCGGCATAGAACAATGCATAGTCGTTACCATTGAAAATACCGTCTCCACCATCTTCCATCCAAATGGCGTTTTCGAATAGATCGTCTATTCTGTTGGTAGCATTATTCTCAGGAAGCATAGTTCCGCCATTACCAAAAACTTGAATACTGGAAGAAGGAATATTGGTATTAGTAAAACCAAGTGTATTGAGTAGGGCCACATCAATTTTATAAATGCCTTCTGCGGTAACTGCAATTTTCGCCCATTTGCCGGTGTTTAGCGCGCTGCTCTGTTTATAGCTACGCTGGGCTTGCGAGCTTAGGCTTGCAAATAAGATTACTATAATGATTATTTTTTTCAAAAGTCTTTTCAAAAATACTCTATTTGCAAATGCTTTATCAAAGGCTGCGCCTTTGGATAGCTTATGCCCTTTTTTCCTTGAACATCCCTTTCAGGGTTTTTAGCCCCGCCTGAGGCGTGGCGGTTCTTCTTGTTCTTTTTTTGCTTGATCAAAAAAAGAACGAAAAAAAATCAAGGCTCAAAATAAAAAGCTACATCAAGCCTTCACTCGCTAAAACAAAAGAACTCCCCCCGCTTTCAGCGGGGCTCAAACAGCTTTTGTTTTTTAACGCTCATTCAGGCTTTCTGCTTTACGCTTTTTATTTAATGCCGTTGCAAAACCAACTTTTCAAAGTATCCTCCGAAGCGGAGCGAAGGAGCAACTGTTGAAAGAAGATTATACATGTAGTAAACTAAAATACCCTAGAATGGCGGGAGGGAAGGCAGGCTGCGCGGAGCGTTCAGGCCTGCCTTGATTTTTTTCGCCCTTTTTTCATCAAGGAAAAAAGGGCATAAATTATCCAAAAACGGAGTTTTTGAAAGAAAATGCATAAAGCAAAAAGAAGTTTTTGAAAGAACATGCTTAGGAACATGGAAAAAGGAAATTAAAATAAAGTTTTTAAGAAAACATTAAAAAAATATAATATATAGAATGATCATAGATAAAATATTATTCGAAAAACAGCGTTTTAAGCTGTTTAAGCATCAATATTTAGGTTTTCACTAACAGGTAAATGAACTACATTCGCTGATAAAAACCGAGTATTTGAAGTAAAACTTTACTTATTCAATTCCGTAACATGCAGTTATCTAACATCGCAAAGCATTCCTTACTTATCCTGAGTATTGCAGGTTTTACTACGTCTTGTTCTTTCTTCAAGCGTAAGCCCGATAAGTCTAACACTACCGGCTGGAACTATAACGATAAAAACTATGGTAATTTCAACGTTACCAAGCCTAAAGATATTCAAACAGCACCGGGTTTAGTATTCGTGCAGGGTGGTACCTTCACCATGGGTGCTACGCAAGAAGATGTAATGGGCGATTGGAATAATATTCCCCGCCGTGTTACCGTAAACTCTTTCTTCATCGATAAAACAGAAATATCCAACCTTAACTATCGCGAGTATCTCTATTGGTTAGAAGGTACTTTTGGTGGTGCCGGTATGGATTCTATTGTGGATCAGGCCAAGCCCGATACATTAGTATGGCGCGATGAGCTTTCCTATAACGAGCCTTATGTAGAATATTATTTCCGCCATCCTTCTTATAATAACTACCCTGTAGTAGGTGTATCATGGAAGCAAGCCACTGATTTCTGTATCTGGAGAACGGATCGTGTAAACGAATTGGCATTGATGGAGAAAGGGTTCTTAGATAAGCGTACCCAAATCAAGAAAACATTAAATGGCGCCGGACAAGATAACTTCAATACCAAAGCTTATTTATTGGGAGAATATCAGGCCACACCTGGCAGAGAAGTTACTTCCAAGAAAAATCCGTTGAAAGATGCGCAAGGTCGCCCACGTACAACGGCTAAGTTCGAAGATGGTATTATGTTTGGCGATTATCGCCTGCCAACAGAGGCCGAGTGGGAATATGCAGCTTATGGTTATGTGATGGAGAATCCACAAAAGAAAGCGGGCAAAGTAAAGGGTGAAGAATTGATTGCTAACAAGCAAATCTATGCCTGGAAGAATAATGGCTTCGATAATATTCGTAGCACCCAAAAAGGAGCTGCACAAGGTTCTTTCCAGGCTAACTTCAAAAGAGGTAATGGAGATAATATGGGATTGGCAGGCGGTTTGAATGATAATGCGGCTATACCTGCAGAAGTTACTTCTTTCTTGCCTAATGGTTTCGGATTATATAATATGAGTGGTAATGTGAATGAGTGGGTGCAAGATGTGTATCGTCCGCTTACCGGCTCAGAAGCCAATGATTTCAACCCTTTCAGAGGAAATGAATTCAAAAAAGTGGATAGAAGTTTAGGAGAAGGTAATTTGAGAGATGATAAGGGACGTATTAAGTTAGTGGCTGAATCCGATTCTGCGCTTAAGAACAGAAGAAATTATCAGAAGTCTTATGCGGTTAATTTTGGTGATGGTGATTCAGCTAGTAATGCTTCTTACGGCTACGGTATCACCACATTAATTTCAGATAAATCTCGCGTGTATAAAGGTGGTAGTTGGAACGATCGGGCTTATTGGTTGAGCCCCGGTACCCGCCGCTTTTTAGAGGAAGATCAAAGTTTGAGCACATTGGGTTTCCGTTGCGCCATGAGTCATTATGGTTCTGCAGAAGGTACAAGTAGGAATGCTAAAACAGGAATATTCTTCCCTGCGCGTAGAAATAAGCGTGGATAAATCTTATTTCAAAGATTCTCTTTTAAATAATCTTTTTTGTCGTTCGGAGCCGCCCCGCACCTGTGCTCTATGCATATCTTTTTCAAAAACTTCGTTTTAGGATAATTCATGCCCTTTTTTCCTTGATGAAAAAAGGGCGAAAAAAAATCAAGGCAGGCCTGAACGCTCCGCGCAGCCTGCCTTCCCTCGCGCCATTCTATGGTATTTTAGTTTACTACATGTATATTCTTCTTCAACAGTTGCTCCTTCGCTCCGCTTCGGAGGATATTTTGATAATTCGTTTAATGAAAATGCGAAAGCGTTAATCCGACCTTTGAAAAATTGCGTTAAGAAATCTGCGAATAAGGCGTTAGCAAACAAAACTGTTTGAGACCACGCCGTTGGCGTGGGTGAGTTTTTTGTTTGTAGCCTTATAAAGCAGATTTTAGCAATTTTTCAGCAGTCTTGACTTTTTGGTTCTTTTGCGTCAAGGCAAAAGAACAAGAAGGAGCGCCACGCCTGGCGTGGCTAAAGCATTTGCAAAAAAGTTATCTTTGAAAAAAGACATATATGCGCATAGGCTATGGCATTGATTTTCATCAGTTAGTAGAAGGAAGAGATCTATGGATCGGAGGTGTTCAAATTCCGCATCATAAAGGCGCACTCGGACATAGTGATGCCGATGTATTGTTACATGCCATTTGTGATGCGCTCTTGGGTGCTGCTTGCTTAGGCGATATTGGGGTTCATTTTCCCGATACGTCTGCTGAATTTAAAAATATTGATAGTAAAATTTTATTAGCACGTACTAAGCAGTTAATTGCTGCCGAAGGATATACCATTGTTAATATTGATGCCTCCCTTTGCTTAGAAGCACCTAAAATCAAACCTTTTATCCCTCAAATGCAGCTTACTATCGCGCAGATTTTAAGTATCGACATCCGCGATATTTCAATTAAAGCCACTACTACCGAAAAGATGGGGTTTGTAGGAAGAGAAGAAGGCTTGGTGGCACATGCGGTTTGTTTGTTAAGTCAATAGGAAAGACCGGAAAAAAGTCCGGAAGACCGGAAGTCGGGAAGTCCGTGAGCCAGACTAACTAACTGACTTTCCTCTTGACTTTCAATTGGACTGGCTTATGGACTTTCTATTGGACTTTCTTCCGGACTCACGGACTTTCGGACTTCCGGTCTCCTTCTTTATCTTGCATCCATGAAAATTGCAGTTGTAGGTTTAGGATATGTTGGATTACCATTAGCTATGGCTTTATCCCAAAAATTCACCGTTGTGGGATACGATATTGATGAGCAGCGAGTAGTTGAGCTTAATGAGGGTTTAGATAGTACAAATGAATTTTCATCAGCAGAAATAAAAGGAGCCCCTATCTCTGTAATAACAAATGATGATAAACTATTACAAGATTGTGTAGCTTTTATCGTTACTGTTCCTACGCCTATTACAAAAGATAATACACCCGATTTAAGCTATCTGTTAGCGGCTTCTGCTACTATTGGTAAGTATTTGAAAAGAGAAGATCTAGTAGTATACGAATCTACTGTTTACCCCGGTTGTACCGAAGAGGATTGTGCACCGGTACTGGAACGAGTTAGTGGATTGCAGACAGATAAAGATTTTTATTTGGGGTATTCTCCAGAACGTATCAATCCCGGGGATAAATCAAAACCTTTAGTGTCTATCCAAAAAATTATAGCCAGTAAAACCTCGGAGGGAAGGGCTCTTATTAAACATGTTTATGAGTCAATCATTACAGCCGGCGTATATGAAGCCCCTTCTATCAAAGTAGCCGAAGCGGCAAAGGCGGTTGAAAATGCACAGCGTGATATTAATATTTCATTTATGAATGAATTGGCATTGATGTTTTATAAAATGAATATCGATGTGCATGAAGTGCTTAAAGCTGCGGGCACTAAATGGAATTTTTTACCCTTTAAGCCCGGCCTGGTTGGTGGTCATTGTATAGGGGTAGATCCTCATTATCTGGCCTGGAAAGCCATGCAGGTAGGCTATATACCAAAAGTCATTTTATCCGGACGAGAAGTGAACGAGCAGATGGGTATTTTTTTGGCAGAAAAAATGATTGCGGCTTTAGCACAAAAATTTGGCGGAGAAATCAAAGCCAAACGGGTGTTGATTCTTGGCTTTGCATTCAAACCGAATTGTGCAGATACGCGCAATACAAAAGTTATTGATGTGTATCATAGTTTGGTTAAAGCAGGATTATTGGTAGATGTATATGATCCTTTGGTAGATGCTAAAAAAGTAAGTGTTGAGTTTGGCTTACAGCTTACAGTTCAGCCCTTATACCCTTATGATGGTATTGTTTTGGCAGTGCCTCATCAAATAATGCTTGAAGCAGAAGACAGTGCTTTTGCATCGCATGAATTGAAGATTTCTATATAATTCTTTTTCAAAAACTTCGTTTTTGGATTCTTTATGCCCTTTTTGTCTTGATACAAAAAGGGCGAAAAAAATCAAGGCAGGCCTGAACGCTCCGCGCAGCCTGCCTTCCTTCCCGCCATTCTATGGTATTTTAGTTTGTTACAAGTATAATCTTCTTTCAACAGTTGCTCCTTCGCTCCGCTTCGGAGGATATTTTGAAAATTTGGTTTTGAATCGGCATTAAATAAAAAGCGTAAAGCAGAAAGACTGAATGAGCGTTAAAAAACAAAAGCTGTTTGACCCCGCCCGCAGCGGCGGGGGAGTTTTTTTGTTTTAGCGAATGAAGGCTTGATGTAGCTTTTTATTTTGAGCCTTGATTTTTTTTCGTTCTTTTTTTGATCAAGCAAAAAAAGAACAGAAGAACCGCCCCGCCTCAGGCGGGGCTATTTTCATATTAAAGAAATATTAAAATAGTACATACAAAACTTGGCTTGCATAGCCTCCAGCTATATATTTGCACCCATATAGAAACCACCTCCCCCACGGTTTCGGGCATTAGCTGCTATTTCTTTGATTATTAATTATTTAGTTGTTATTTTGGCGACAAATTTCGCTGAAAATGTATCATTTCTGTAGTGCCATTGTGACTCAGATAGGCGAAGCCATGTAAAATTTATATTATGCGTTTATTTCTTCCTAAATGCTTCTTACTTGTCTTGGCAATAAGCTTTAGCTTACTGGCAGAAGCGCAATTGCCCGGCAGCATAAATATTGATCAACTTAGCGATCAGCAGATAGCCCAATTGGTACAACAGTATGGATTATCCGGCTTATCGGAAACCGAATTGGTAGCTAAAGCCAAAGAAAAAGGCTTGAGTGATGCCGATATTGCCAAGTTGAGGGCTAGGATGCAGGGGCTTTCAGGCAGTCCGGAAGTCCAGAAGTCCGGAAGTCCGGAAAAAGGAAAGAGGAAGACTGTTCCCTATATACTTCCTAAACAAGAGCCTGACTATATCAACGGGTTGGTTATTTATGGCTCTGATATTTTTACCAAAGAGAATCTCAGCTTCGAACCTAATGTCAATATCCCGACCCCTAAAAACTATGTTATCGGAACAGGGGATGAACTTACGATTGATATTTTTGGGTACTCAGATAAAAAACAAAGTTTAAAAGTAAATACAGAGGGCGTTATCCGGTATCCCAATATCGGGCCCATTAAATTGGCCGGATTAACGGTAGAAGAAGCGAGAACCAAATTAACCAATACGTTGGCTAAAATCTATCCCGGCTTAAAAGCAGGCAATACCAACTTACAATTGAGCATAGGTGATATCAGAAGTATTCAAGTAAATATTATTGGAGAAATTACCCGGCCGGGTTCTTATTCGCTTTCCTCGCTATCTACTATTGCAAATGCCCTGTATGCAGCAGGAGGGCCAACGGTTATTGGTTCATATAGAAATATCGAATTGATCAGAGGCGGTAAAACCATTGCTACATTCGATCTATATCAATATTTATTACATGGCGATTTGAGTAATAATAAATTATTGCAAGATGAAGACGTGATCCGGATAGCACCTTATACAGCAAGGGTAGAATTGCGTGGCGCTGTAAAAAGAAAAGCAGTATATGAGTTAGGCGCAAATGATAAATTGCAAGATGTGTTGCAGTATGCCGGTGGACTAGCCGATAGTGCCAACAGAGAATTTATACGGGTATCTCGTTTTGGTAAACAGGAAAAAGAAGTGTTCACTGTTCCCATGTTGCAAGCTGCAAGCTTTGTGCCGCAAACAGGTGATAAATTATATGTAGATAGCGTAGCCAATATCTTCAAAAACAGGGTATCTATTACGGGTGCTGTTTTTTATCAGGGCCAATATGCCTTGAATAATACCCCTACACTAAAAGATTTATTAGCTATTGCTAAGCCTAAAGAAGAAGCGTATAAAGAAAGAGCGGTGGTAAGGCGGTTAGGGGCTGATTATACGCCTGAAATGGTGGGGTTTAATATTACCGATGTATTAAATGGGAAGTTCAACTTGAATTTACAAAGAGAAGATTCTGTACATGTATATCCTTATCAGGAAATTAAAGAGTTATTTAAAGTAAAAGTAAGAGGGGAGGTAAACAGGCCCGATAGTTTTATATATGCCAAAGGTATGCAAGTACAAGATGCCATTTTAATGGCGGGAGGGTATAAAGATGGGGCAACCCAAAAATTAGTAGAAGTAGCTCGTAGAGTAAGAGATACCAGCAGTGCCGCTGAAACACAGCGTTATGCTATCATTCTCAGTGTAGATTTATCGAAATCCGAGAATCAGCCATCACTAAACACATCTTTAGAGCCCTTCGATATTATATCTGTACGTAAGGCCCCCGGTTACAAAGAGCAGGTTAGTGTATCTATAGAGGGCGAAATATTGTATCCCGGTAAATATGCTATTGCTAGTAACCAGGAGCGCTTGAGCGATCTGGTAAAAAGAGCCGGAGGCTTAAAGCAAGGGGCCTATCCTGAAGGTGCCTTCTTATTGCGTAAAACTTTTGAAGACCTTACTGCGAATGATACCATTATCTTAAAGAATAAGTTGGCTACCTTAAAAAGTAGTTTTACCGATACGACAAAAGCCAAGGCTGCTGATAGTACCTTGAAAGATGATATGAAAATTGTGGGTATCCGGTTGAATGAAGTGTTGACAGAAAAAGAATCCCTGTTCGATATTTTATTGCAGGATGGTGATATTTTAAAAGTGCCTAAGAAAGTAGAAACGGTACAAACCTTTAGTGGGGTGTATTTCCCAAAGAAAGTGGTATACCGGGATGGTTTAGGATTGCGAAAAGTGATTCGAGAATCGGGAGGTATTGTACCCGGCGGACAAAAAAAGCGGGCCTATGTAGTGTACCCCAATGGGGAAGTAAGGGCCACCAAGAGCTTCTTATTTGTACGTAGTTATCCAAAAATAAAACCCGGGTCTGAAGTATATGTGCCAGTAAGAACAGAGCGTAAGGGTATGAGTACCGGAGAAATAGTAGCCCTCACCACCGGGTTAGGAACCCTGGTAACTTTATTACTAACGATTCGGAATCTTACGCAATAGGAAATCGTCGGATCCTCCGTTCCGACGCTCTGACGACCCGACGATCTGACGAAAAAACATTTTACAATGAACGAAAACCTACCCTCTCCCTCTTCCGACGAAATATCCCTCAAAGAGCTTATCCAAAAAATAGGCGAATGGTATCGTTATCTCAAAACCCAATGGTGGAAAATAGCTATTGCTGGTTTTATTGGCGGTGTTATTGGTTTTATTTATACCTGGATGCAACCGATTACGTATACGGCTAAAACTACTTTTGTGGTGGAAGATGCAAAATCTTCCGGAGGTGGCTTGGGAAGCTTAGCATCTTTGGCGGGACAGTTTGGTGTAGATGTGGGCGGAGGAGGAGTATCAAGTGGTGGAATCATTTCAGGGGATAATATTTTATTTTACCTAAAAAGCCCAGGATTGTGTCGTGAGACTTTGTTAAGCTCTTGGGATACCGTTAGTAATTTGTCCTTTGCTGATATTTATTTAAAGATGAAAGCAGATCAACTTACTGGTAATGATAAAACGCAACTCAGTATGATCAATTTTCACACAAACAAACCAGTTAACTCTTATTCTAGAATTGAAGATAGTGTTTTAAAAAAAATCACAAATGAAGTAATCAAAAGTTCGCTTTCAGTTTCTCGAATTGATAAAAAAGCTTCTTTCGTTGAAATTAAAGTTACTTCCAATTCAGAAGTCTGGGCAAAGCGGCTTTGTGAAAAACTCTTAGAGACAGCAATCAAGAAGTATGTAAACCTTAAGACAGAAAGACAACAAAAAACAGTATTTAAACTTCAGGAACGGTTAGATAGTATTTCTAGAGTATTATCAATCAGAACATTAGCTGCGGCAACATTACAAACTGCTGGAGCAACTATGGATGTAAATCCCTTGTATAGAACAGATGCAACAATTAAAAGCGAACTTACATCCCGTGATAAAGCTTTATTGACATCTGTTTACGTTGAGGTTTCTAAAAATTTAGAAGTAGCCAAATTCACCTTAAGTCAAGAAACCCCAGTCATACAGGTAATAGATTCTTCGAATTTTCCACTAGACGTAAATAAAAGTTCTAAACTTCAAGCCTCACTTCTATGGGCTATAATATTTTCGTGGATATTTATTTTTTATATTTCTGTTAAGAAGTTTTTTAGCACCCTATGGGAGTGAGTATAGGGATTACATTTAGTTGTTTTGATGTGCTACATGCTGGTCATCTGAAAATGTTGGAAGAAGCCAAAAGCCAGTGTGATTATTTGATTGTTGGTTTGCAAATAGACCCTACCGTTGATAGGCCTCAGAAAAATAAGCCAGTTCAGTCAATCATTGAGCGATACATCCAATTAAAATCCTGTCGCTTTGTGGATGAGATCTTTCCTTACTCAACTGAAGCAGATTTGATGGAGATTTTACAGTCATTTAAGATTGATGTGAGAATAATCGGTGAAGACTATCTAGAAAAAGATTTTACAGGCAAAAATTATTGTGAGGAGCAAAACATTCGTATACATTATAATGGTAGAAAGCATCCTTATAGTTCTACCTATCTAAAAAAAAGAATTAAGGAAAGAGTATGAAAATAGCAGTAATCGGAACTGGATATGTGGGCTTGGTAACGGGTACTTGTTTTGCTGAAACCGGCAATAAGGTAACCTGTGTGGATATCGACGTCAACAAAGTCAATAAACTCTCTAACGGCCAGATCACGATTTATGAGCCGGGATTAGAGAAGATTTTCTTGCGTAACCTGAAAGAAGGTCGCCTGAAGTTTACGACCAATCTAGCTGAAGGGGTGGAAGATGCTCAGATCATCTTTCTGGCCCTGCCCACACCTCCAGGTGCTGATGGCTCTGCTGACTTGAAATACGTATTAGGTGTGGCTTCAGACTTGGGTAAGATTCTGAAGGAGTACAAAGTCATCGTTGATAAGAGTACAGTACCCGTTGGTACAGCAGAGAAGGTACACAAAGCAGTAGCCGCCAACTACAAAGGTGAGTTTGATGTGGTGAGCAACCCTGAGTTCTTAAGAGAAGGGGTGGCTGTGGATGATTTTATGAAGCCCGATAGAGTGGTAATTGGTACCAACTCAGAAAGAGCGAGAAAACTGATGGGTGAATTGTATGCACCATTTGTTCGCCAGGGTAACCCCATCATTTTCATGGATGAAAAATCTGCTGAGTTAACTAAGTACGCAGCTAACTCATTCTTGGCAACCAAGATTTCTTTCATGAATGAAATCGCGCAATTGTGCGAGAAACTGGGTGCTGATGTGGACATGGTACGTAGAGGTATCGGTAGCGATGAACGCATCGGTAAACGTTTCTTATTCCCCGGTATCGGTTATGGCGGTAGCTGCTTCCCCAAAGATGTACAAGCTTTAATTAAATCTGCTGATGAGGTGAATTATGACTTCAAGATTTTGAAAGCGGTAGAGGTGGTGAATGAGAAGCAGAAACTGCACCTGATGCCTAAGATTGAAGCTTATTTCAAGAACGACTTGAAGGGCAAGCATTTTGCTTTGTGGGGATTGGCATTCAAACCCAACACAGATGATATCCGCGAAGCACCGGCATTGTACCTGATTGATGCTTTAACGAAAGCAGGTGCCACAGTAACAGCATTTGATCCGGAAGCCATGCCAAACGTAGAAGCACAGATTGGTGACAAAGTAGTTTATGCTCAAGATCAGTACAGTGCATTGGAAGGAGCAGATGCATTGATCATTGCAACCGAGTGGAGTGAGTTTAGAACACCGGAGTTTGAGCAATTAGATGCAAAACTGAAACACAAAGTAATCTTCGATGGTCGCAATGTGTTTGATACAGATAAGATTCGTTCACTGGGCTACCAGTATTTTAGTATTGGAAGAAATTAATCATGAAGAAAGCATTAATCACGGGTATTACGGGTCAGGACGGGGCTTACTTGGCCGAATTGTTGTTGAAGAAGGGCTATCAGGTGCATGGCATCAAGCGTAGAAGTTCTTTGTTCAATACCCAGCGTATCGATCATTTTTATGAAGATCCGCATATTGAAGACAGACACCTGCATTTGCATTATGGTGATTTAACGGATAGTACCAACCTTATACGCATCATCCAGGAAGTACAGCCGGATGAGATTTATAACCTGGCAGCCATGAGCCATGTGCATGTGAGTTTTGAAACACCGGAATACACGGCCAATGCCGATGGTATTGGTGCAGTGAGAATATTGGAAGCGATTCGTCTACTCGGACTCACCAAGAAAACCAAATTCTATCAGGCATCTACGTCTGAGTTATATGGTTTGGTACAAGCTGTTCCACAGAGTGAGACTACGCCATTTTATCCAAGAAGTCCGTACGCAGTAGCCAAGCTTTATGCCTACTGGATTACGGTAAACTACCGCGAAGCATACAATATGTATGCCTGCAATGGTATTTTGTTCAACCACGAATCACCGATCCGCGGGGAAACTTTTGTGACCAGAAAAATCACCCGTGGTGTAGCTAAGATTGCGTTGGGCTTGCAGCAAACCATTTTCTTAGGTAACCTGGATGCACAGCGCGACTGGGGCCATGCCAAGGATTATGTAGAAGCGATGTGGTTAATGCTGCAGCAGGATACAGCAGAAGACTTTGTGGTAGCAACAGGTATAACTACATATATCCGCGATTTTGTACACATGGCTTTTACAGAAGTAGGCGTGGAGCTGGAATTCAAAAGAACAGGCGAAGCAGAAGTAGGTGTTGTAGTGAATAATGGTGGTAATGATAAGATCAAGATTGGACAGGAAGTAGTGAAAGTAGATCCAAGGTATTACCGTCCTACAGAAGTGGACCTCTTAATCGGCGACCCAACCAAGGCCCAAACCAAGCTAGGCTGGAAGCCAAAATACACGCTGGCTTCTATGGTGAAGGAAATGGTGGCAAGTGATACAGAACTGTTCAAGAAAGAGCAGTTGCTAAAAGAGAGCGGGTACCAGATTAAGAATGAATTTGAATAATGGGTAATGGCTCATGGTTGATAGGCCATAGCTAAAACATCAAATGGAAAAGACAGCTAAAATTTATATCGCCGGACACCGAGGAATGGTAGGAAGCGCATTGGTGCGCAAACTGGAGCAGGAAGGCTATAGCAATATTGTTACCAGAACATCCAAGGAGTTAGACCTGCGTAACCAGCAGGCAGTAGCCGACTTCTTTGCACAAGAAAAGCCGGATTATGTTTTTCTGGCTGCAGCCAAAGTGGGCGGTATTGTGGCGAATAATACCTACCGTGCAGAGTTTATCTATGATAACCTGATGATGGAGAGTAATATCATCCACCACAGTTATGTAAATGGTGTTAAGAAATATTGTTCCTTGGTTCCTCTTGTATCTATCCTAAACTGGCACCTCAGCCACTGAAGGAAGAATACTTGCTCAGTGGTTATTTAGAACACACGAATCAGCCTTACGCAGTGGCTAAGATTGCAGGTATTGAGTTGTGCGACAGCTATCGCGCTCAATATGGTTGGAATTTTATCTCAGCGATGCCCACGAATTTGTACGGTCCCAATGACAATTACGACTTAGAGAAAAGCCATGTATTGCCAGCCATGCTGCGCAAGTTCATCACAGCCAAGCGCAACAATTTACCCGAAGTAGAATTATGGGGTACGGGCAGTCCGAGAAGAGAGTTCCTGCATGTAGATGATCTGGCCACAGCTTGTTTGCACCTGATGGAACATTACAGTGAGAAGGGGTTAGTGAATATTGGTACGGGCGAAGATGTAATGATCAAGGAATTGGCTGAGTTGATACAAGGTATCGTTGGGTATACAGGCAGTATCCGTTGGAATACCGACAAGCCAGATGGTACACCAAGGAAGTTAATGGATGTAAGTAAGATCAACAGCTTCGGCTGGAAAGCTGAAATATCATTAAAAAGTGGTGTTAGTTCAGTTTATGATAGTATTAAAACTATTTTTATTTGAGACATTATTTGTTTAATTCTATTTTGTCTAATAAAATCGTTCGAAGCATTTTTTCATTATCTGTAAGTCAGATTTTAAAGTATGGAGTTAATGTATTTATTTCTGTATGGATTGTGCGGTATCTGGGTGTAGAAAAATTTGGAAATTTTTCATATATACTTTCATTAACAGGAATAATTTCTACTTTCTCAGGACTTGGTATACAAGCTATAATAACGAAAAAATTAATAGAGTTTAAGCAACAACGAGAGTTGATTTTGGGTACTTCCATGGCCATTGTAGGTGTTGCAGGAGTAATAGCATTTTTGGTTCAAAATATTCTGGTTGTTATCATACATTCTAATGACATTGAGCTCATTAAAATGTCATTAATAAGTTCAATCATTTTTCTAATTGAATTTGTTAAGTTTTTTACTTACGTGTATGAGTCAGAAACTAAATCCTTTGTTGTTGCTAGATTAAATAATATTTCACTTATAACCTCAACAATAGCAAAGGTTGTAGTGATATATTTTAACCTAGGAGCCTATTTAATTGTAGCAACTTATTCTCTCGAAGTAATAATATTAGGAGCTTTACTTGTTTATTCGTACAAGAGAGATTATGGAATAACGAAAGAGTTTAAAGTTAATAAGCTCCTCGCAAAATCAATACTTTCAGACTCATTACCTTTTTTTTTTAGTGGTCTTATGATTGGTGTTTATATGAAGGTAGATCAAATCATGATCCGAAACTATCTTGGCAGCAGAGAATCTGGTATTTTTGCTGTTGCAGTTCGTTTAACTGAGATATGGTATTTTTTGCCTTTGGTTTTGCAAACATCTTTTTTTCCTAAGCTTCATGAGAGTAGAGATAACAAAAATGAGTTTAGGAAGAATCTCGATCTCTTGTATTCTATAATGTTGTTTTTCTCATTTGTTGTTATTATAAGTTATCTAATCTTCTCAAAATTCATAGTTAACTTTTTGTATGGGCAAGAATTTGATAAGGCGTCAGAAGTGCTTAGAATTTCGGTTTTTGCATTATTATTTGTTTCAATTGGTGTAGCAAGAAATTCTTACATGATTTCAAAAGGGCTCAATAGGCTTTATCTAATATGTACAATTTTGGGTGCGATATTTAACATATTGCTAAATGCTATATTGCTTCCTGTAATTGGAATTATGGGGTCTGCTATAGCAACAGTGGTATCTTACTCTATAGCTGCTCATTTTTCTGGTCTGTTGTTCAAGCCGTTACGATGTGAATATAGACAAATTAATCGTCTGTTTTTTTCATTACAATTTATCATTAAATTAAAAGCCTTTTTAAATGGCAAAAAAAATTGAGTATTACTTCAATCTTGCATTACACTATTTTAGGGAGATATTTTTATGGGATTTCCTTTTTTTAAATAGGTCTTACTCGCAAGAAGGTGAAGATATTATACTTGATAGAGTTTTGGGCCATATAAAGAGAGGTTTTTATGTTGATATTGGTGCTCATCATCCAAAACGCCTATCAAATACATATAAGTTCTATAAAAAAGGTTGGAAAGGTATTAACATAGATGCAATGCCAGGATCAATGAGGAAATTTAATTTAGTAAGGAGGCGCGATTTGAATTTAGAATGTGCAATTACTAATGATACTAATTCCATTGAGTATTATGTTTTCAACGAACCAGCGTTAAATACTTTTTCAAAAGAAAATGCCGATTTGTGGTCCACTAAAGCTCCATATCGAATTATAAAAAGTATAAAAGTAAAAGGCGATCGACTTGATAATATTTTTAATAGGTATCTGGCTCAAGGTCAGAATATAGATTTTATGTCAATTGATGTGGAGGGATATGAACTTGAGGTTCTTTTGACAAACAATTGGGATAAGTTTAGACCTAAAGTTATTGTCCTAGAGGTTCAAAGCTTTTTGCTTGATGATTCAGTAAGATCAAAAGCAGTTAGTTATTTGCAAGATAAAGGTTACACGGTAGTGTCTAAGCTTTACTTTAGTATAATCCTTTGTGAGGCTGATTTTGCTAATACTTTAAGGTAAGATATTTTTTAAAAGTGTATTACTTACTTAATTTACTAATAAACTCTTCTTATTTGTCTCTCCTTGTTTTCTTAGTAATTAAGGAAAAGAGCCATGGGAGAGACTCAAAATTACTTCAGCTCTTTTATTCAGTCTTGATATATAAATGCTTATTTCATGGCATTCTTGTAGATGTTTTAAGAATCTTATCAAATGGCGCTGTTAATAGAGAGTATGGAGTTAAAGATTACGAATTATTTTATATCACATTAATAGAATTTTCGTCTAATATAGTTTATTTAGCTGTATTTTTAATACTTAGAAGAATTATAGCTTTCGGCGCCCCCTCAAAAAGCTTAAAGAGTAACGAAATATACATCCTTACTACATTATCTCTTTTGTCTTCTATTAGTTATGTAATTCCAGGGATTTTTAATTCCTTCTTCTGGTTCATAAATCCGCTTCTTATTGCAATTGGTCCAATTAGTTCAGTAATACTAACCATATGGGGGATTAAAAATCGTAATAATTACAATTTAGCTATTGGTTTAACTAATATTATTCTTACATTCTTAATTAATATGATTGCCGGTCTTCGTGGGGCAATTGTAGGCATATTGGTTCTTTTAGTCATACTTTCAATCATTGAATTAAACGCTAAAACTATTAAGAAATATATTTTGTATGCATTCATCCCAGTAACGTTATTATACTTTGTACAAACAAAGTTGGGTCCATTAAAATATGCTTTTGCAATAAGTGTGGCGAATAAATCACTCGATTTGCAAAATCCAATGAGTTATATAAATTTCATTAATGATTTTATCAATGGTGAAATTATTAATGAAACTGACTTCGAGGCTGTAGAATCCAGTTTTATTAATGATGTTGAGTTTAGGTATGGGGCAGCAAGTATGTTTGCAGTAGGGTTTCTGAGGATGTATAATAACGGTTATATAGCCCAACTAAAAATTGAAAGTAATACAATTAAGGCTTTTATGCCAAGGCAGATTATTGGTGATGACAAACCTGTTTCGGGCTCTCTAGATGGCACTGAAAAAACAATGGGTATGTATGCCTGTTACAATGAAATAACCGGCGATAATCATAATATGACTGACTTTTATGTCTCTGGGCATTATTATTGGCAGTTTGGTTTTTTTGGTGTTTTCCTGTTTAGCTTTGTTGCTTCAATTTTTAGTTTCTCTATATATTTTCTTTCAAAGGGCTATGAATTATTGGGTCAAGCTTTCTGGTTACTTTCGTTCAAACCTTTTTGGTTTTTGCCCAAAATCTGGATGGCAGAAGCTATTATAATGTCTAAAACACAATTTTTTCCGCTTGGAGTTGTGCTTTTTTCTTTTATTGTATTACATAAAATAAAAAATATTGGATTCAAATAAATCTCTTACAATTGGTATAGCATCTTTTAACAGGCCCAAGGTCTTAAGAGAGACAGTTGGAAATATTCTTTCTTTCAATAATGAAAAAGTAGCAGAGATTATTATTATAGATCAGACAACTGATGTCTTGATAAGGAGTGAGCAACAAAGTTATTTTTCTAATTTGAGTCCTCTTGTAAAATATTATATTCAAGATGTGCCCCATGTTTCGCGTGCAAGAAATACAATAATTTTGAAAGCGAAATCCGATATAGTATTATTTATAGATGATGATGTATTACTTGGTAAAAAATGTTTGGAAGCACATATAAACTCTTATATAAATGAAAAAATTGGATCAGTCACTGGTCATATTTATCATAGGTTACCTAATTATCCTGAAGATGCCTTAAGTATTTGTGAACCCCATATTGGTACGGAAAATTTTATGCATGGAATTGATAATGTTATTGTAGGCTTTAATGGTCCTGCTATAACATGTAATCAAAGCTTTTTAAAGATGGCATTGATATCTGTAAATGGTTTTGATGAGAATTTTGCAGGAGGCTACTATGAAGATGCTGATTTAGGTCTTAGAGTTACTAAAGAGGGATATTTAACAGTATTCAATCCTGAAGCATTGGTTCTACATTTAAAAAGTCCATCTGGTGGGTTGAGGTTCACAGGTAGTCAAGTTTATAATGAACGTGTTCGGCTTATGAGTTATACGCTTTTTTTGTGTAGGCATCCTTTTGCTTTTGGATTTTTTAAAACTTTGTATGCTGTATTGAGAGTTGGCCCCTTTAGAAAAAAGAATATAATTAATCCGATCCGTCACTTTAGAAGTTGGATTATCTTTCTTCAAGCACTTTGGTACGGTTTTATCTTAAGAAATAATATTAAATCTATCATATTTAATGGCTAGAAAAGTTATTGCGAGAATAAAAGGAGGACTCGGTAATCAACTATTCATTTATTCATTTGCATATGAACTTTCAAGAAAATTAAGTTCGAAACTAATATTGGACGATAAAACAGGATTTTATAAAGATTCGTATGGACGAAAACCTGTGTTTAATAAATTAGTATGTAAATCTGATTATAGATTTATTAAAGTATATGAAATTATCACTTTTTACTTATGTAAAATACTGTCACATGACATTAGTGAAAAATTAGGTGTTAAATTCCTAATAGAGCTTGATAATAAACAAAGGGTAAGTTGGTATTCTCAAGATTTTTCTAAAGTAAGAATAGTCTTTATCGAAGGGTATTTTCAGTCATATGAATATTTTTATCAGTCGAGATTTGAAATCAAAACACATTTAAAGTTTAAAATCCCACATTCAGATTATTACATTCGGCTTGAAGGTTTAATTAGAAAGTCCAACTCCGTTGCTATTCACATTAGACGAAGAGATTATACTAATATTCTAGACATGGATTATTATCACAAAAGTATCGGACTTATCAAAAAGAGTCTTATAAGCCCTTATTTTTTCTTTTTCTGTGATGACATTGAGTGGTTAAATAGTAATCTGGGAAAATTTAACACACAGAATAATTATATTGTTTCTACCTCTGAAATGAATGAATTAATGGAATTTACCTTAATGTCGCTTTGTAAGAATTTTATCATTGCAAATAGCTCATATAGTTGGTGGGCTGCCTATTTAGCGGGTATTGAGAGCGATGGAATGGTATTGGCTCCCGATAGAACTGATATTGGTGTTATAGACGCTTTTTATCCTAATTCATGGTTATTAGTTAAAGGATGAAAGGGTGTTATGTCATAGTTAATTATAACGGGTATAAGTTTCTGTCCAAGTTTATCTATGAAGTCATTGACTTTGCCAAAATCAATAATCTTGATTTAATAGTTGCGGACGATAATTCTAAAGACAATTCTTTATCTTTTTTGGATACACTAGGTATTAACTATATAGTTAATAGAGGGCCCAATAGGGGGTATGCAGCAAATGCGAATAGTGCTCTGTATTTTCTTAAGCAAAGTGATAAGTCGTATGAATTTTTTATTATTGCTAATAACGATATTAGACTTAGCAAAGGGTTTGTAGAAAATTTTTCTGGGATTTTCTTAACCTACAACATTTTGATAAACCGTTTCTCTGATATCGGCATAATTGGTTTTAGGGAAATCTTATATAGCGACTTTAGTCTTCAAAATTTCACTGCTTTAGAGCAGAATATTAACTGGGAAATTGCAACAAATGTTCCCGGTTTTTTTTATATCCTAAATAGTGCTGTACTGGACAAAGTTGGTTTTTTCGATGAAGAATATTTTATGTACGGAGAAGAAATAGATCTTTTTTACCGTATAAAAAATAAAGGTTTTCAAATATTAAATTGTGGTTTATCTCTACTACATATCTCAGAAGGTAGTGGAGAAGTTAAGGGCAATAATTCTTGGCTTGCTTATAGAAACGCAATATTATTTGCTTTTAAAAACCTAAGTTGCTGGGGAGTTATAAAAACTATTTTATCTTTATTAAATCAGATATATAATCCTTTTCTACGAAGAAAGCATGATCCTTCATATATAAGAATTGTTAGATCGGGTTTTATTCGAAATAACTTTCTTTTACTGAAAAGTATTTATTGGAATATTAAAAACAAATACAATGAGTGTTGATGTTGTTGAAAAATTATATGAAAGTAAGGAAATGGATTACTTCTCCTTGGAGCGTCAAATATTCAAAAATAAAATACAAGAGAAGGGAGTTAAAATTCTGGATATAGGTTGTGGAACAGGTTCTCTTGGGAATTATTTTATACGAACACAGGATGCTATTGTTTACGGAGTTGAAATAAATAGAAAAGTTGCTGAAATCGCTCAAGAAAATCTTACAAAAGTTATATATGGTAATATTGAGTTAATAGATCTGCCTGATGATTTTACAGAGTTTGACTATATAATTTTTGGCGATGTGGTTGAGCATCTAGTTGATCCTTTCTCATTATTAGAAAAAGTTCGTCAGAGGCTGAAACAAAACGGGAGAATTATAATTACTGTTCCCAATATTCGTTACTGGAAAACACTAAAACAACTAGTTTTCTTTAATCGATGGGATTATGCGTCTTGGGGTATATTAGATTATACACATCTGAGATTTTTTACTTTACCTTCAATCGTGAGTAATCTAACTATGCATAATGTGATTGCTGCAGAAAGTAATTATGTAATTCAAGATAGGTCTATCAGTCATTATATTAACAAAGCCACTTTGGGTTTATTTAAGAGTTTTCTAGCTACACATTTGTTAGTAGTGATTACTAAATAATGAAGGTAGATTTTTTGTTATATGGTGAATATTGGCCTGGGTCTCATATTTATGAGATAGCAGAAATATTAAAAGATAATAGAATCTCATACCATATTTTTGATTTTTATTCTGAGTTTTATTTAAGACCAAGTAATAGATACCTAAATAAGCTTATCAGAATCTTCTTCTTTCGATACAAAGAAAAAAAATTAAACAATGCGCTATGTAAAGCATTTAGTGAGATAGTCCCTCGATTTCTATTTATTTCAAAGGGGGTTAATATTCAGGCGGACACCATTAAGTTTATAAAAAATAAAGGCTGCATAATAATTAATTGGAGTCCTGATGACTTTTTTAATCCGTTTAATACTTCCAAAAATCTAATACAATCCTTTAAGTTTCTTGATTTAATTATAACGGCAAGAGACTTTAGAATCCCTTTTTATATGTCGCAAGGTGCCAATGAGTGCTTCTATTTAGATTGGTATTATATAGAGCGCTTACATAAGCGAAAAAACATATTGCCTATTTCTAAAAAAGCAATATGTTTCATTGGCACTTATAGTACTAAAAGAGAAAAAATACTAGATTCAATTGCAAAGCTTTTTAAAGTGACTATCTACGGATATGGTTGGAAGCAGAAGCGCTTTGTGAATGGAAATAATATAAATATTACCAATGTTGTACTTAGGCCTAATGAATATAGTGATATTGTGCAAGAATACTATGTTAACCTCAATCTATTGACTGAAGAGAACTTTGATCAAACTAATCAAAGGTTTTATGAAATTCCAGCAGCAGGTGGTCTTATGTTATCTGAATTTTCTGAACGACAGAGTCAAATTCTTAAAGATGGATTCGAATGTTTTTATTTTAATGAGAATTCCCTGATTGAAACACTTGAGTATATCTTTTCACTAAGTATTGATCGTTTGCAAGAAATAAGGGAAAGAGGGCATGTTGGTATATTAAATAGTGGTTCTTCAATGTCCGATAGAGTTATGAGCATGATAAATCTTCTGAATGAAAAGAGGTTGTATCATAATTGATGCTACTTACATTAATCAGAGTGGAGGTAGGATCCTTTTAGAGCTATTCATTAGGCGCGCCTTAGAGAGCAGTAAAAATTCTCTTTTTTTTTACTTATTTGATAAGAGGCTGGATCCATTAGTTTATAGTTCATTGAGTAAGGATTCTTACATGGTTTTAAAGCCTGGTGAGTGGAGTAGACTCAAAGCTTTTAATAATCTTAAAAGAACTAAGAGTATTAAAAGTATTTTATCGTTGAATAATCTACCGCCAATCATATTTGGGGGCTATACTGTTTATATTTATTTCCATAATGTTTTTATAATTAAGACTGATGGACTAGGCCTTCCTTTTCGAATGAGGGTGGGCTATAACTTTAAAAGACTTTATATTCGATTGTTTAATAAAAAAAAATATACTTGGTTGACTCAAACTGAGGGCATCGAGAATAGATTCAAATCATCATTTATGTATAATGATAATCGAATGATGGTTTTACCTTTTTTTGATGATAGGATCGATCAAAATAGCATTAAAAGGAATAAGCGATCAGGTTTCATATATCCTGCAACAGGTGTGCCTAGTAAAAACCATCTATTTCTTTTAGAAGTATGGAAGATATTAGGCACAGAATATCAGACTTTTCCTAAGCTTTATCTTACCGTTGATTGTGAATCGTATGCCCCCTTATGTAAAGAAATTGAGAGATATACTCGTGTGGATAATCTTAATATAGAGAACTTAGGGTTTATTTCTCGAAGTGAGTTACAAGAATTATATGATAGATCAGAATTCCTTATATATCCCTCTAAAGATGAATCTTTTGGTCTTCCTTTAATAGAGGGCGCTCTATCCGGGCTAAAGATTATTGGGCCAAATATTGACTATCTTAATCAAATAATTGGACCCACTAGCTTTATTGATATTTATAGTACAGAAAATGCAGCGCATGAGATATACAGAGTCATAATTGGAGAAAACGTAAACGAAAGCAAAATTAAGATCAGAAATAAGATTCAAGAACTAATAGCGATTTTATGATATTTAAGCAGAAGACTCTATTGATTACTGGAGGTACAGGTTCTTTCGGTAATGCCGTATTGAGAAGATTTTTAAATACAGAAATTAACGAAATACGGATATTCAGTAGGGATGAGAAGAAGCAACATGATATGCGTCTTGAAGCTGGAAGCGAGAAACTAAAGTTTTATATCGGAGACGTTCGTGATTATAGCAGTATTGACAATGCAATGCGTGGTGTGGATTATGTATTTCATGCCGCAGCTTTAAAGCAAGTGCCTTCATGTGAGTTCTATCCTCTGGAGGCGATCAAGACAAATATTTTAGGTACAGAAAATGTTATCTCCGCTGCAATCAATCACAGTGTAAGTAAGGTAATATGTTTGAGTACTGATAAAGCTGTTTATCCGATTAATGCAATGGGGATGTCCAAGGCATTAATGGAGAAAGTTATGGTTGCTAAATCAAGGATATCTGAGAATACCATTTTAGTTGGTACTCGTTATGGGAACGTGATGGCATCTAGAGGATCTGTGATTCCTCTTTTTCATGAACAAATTCAAAAAAATGAAGCTATCACAGTTACTGATCCTGAGATGACTAGGTTTATGATGACACTGGATGATGCTGTAGAGTTAGTTCTGTATGCTTTCGAAAATGGAAACTCAGGGGATATCTTTGTTCAGAAATCTCCAGCCTCTACCATTGGTGAGCTAGCTATTGCTATGAAGAAAATTTATAATTCTAATGTTCCAATCAATGTCATAGGTACAAGGCATGCAGAAAAACTTTATGAGACACTCTTGAGTAGGGAAGAGTTGTTGAATGCAGAAGATTTAGGCAATTATTTTCGTGTTCCAGCAGATAATCGAGACTTAAATTATAATAAGTTCTTTTCGGAGGGACAAGGCAGTATTGCTGATTTAGAAGATTATAATTCCCATAATACAAGAAGACTCACTGAGAACGAATTAATTAAATTATTAAAGAGTATTGGTTATAAGTAATAAGATAAATGAAAAAGCTTAAAGTAGTTACAATCGTTGGAACGAGGCCCGAGATTATTCGTCTTGCTGAATGTATTAAGAAGTGTGATATGGTCTTTGACCATAAACTAGTACATACAGGGCAAAACTATGATTACACCCTTAATCAAATTTTTTTTGATGATTTAGAATTAAGACAGCCAGATTACTTTTTGGATGTAGTTGGCGAGAATCTTGGTGAAACAATTGGGAATGTTATTGCTAAATCTTATAATGTCTTGGTTAAAGAAAATCCAGACGCAATTCTCGTCCTTGGAGATACGAATAGTGTATTATGCACGATCGCCGCAAAGCGTTTGAAAATTCCCATCTTTCACATGGAGGCAGGGAATAGATGTTTTGATCAAAATGTTCCAGAGGAAATTAATAGGAAAATCTCAGACCATATTAGTGATATTAATATCACTTACACAGAGCATAGTAGAAGGTATCTTTTAAGTGAAGGGTTTAGAAAAGATCATGTTTTTGTTTCAGGGTCTCCTTTGAGAGAGGTTTTAGAGAAATATTCTAATAAGATTACGGCTAGTCAAGTTGCTAGTAAATTGAATCTTGAATCTGGTAAATATATTGTTGTAAGTGCTCATCGCGAGGAAAATATTGATATTGCCAATCATTTTGAATTGCTTTCTGATGCTTTAAATGGGGTTGCTGAAAAGTATCAAATGCCTATCATCTTCTCTACACACCCACGTACAAAAAAAGTAATTGAAAAAAAAGGAATTAAGTTCAATTCCTTAATTAGAAATATTGAGCCATTAGGTTTCTTTGACTATGTATCATTACAACAGCATGCTTTTATTGTTTTGTCTGATAGTGGTACAATTAGTGAAGAGTCAGCAATGATGAACTTCAAGGCTGTAAGTATACGGACAAGCACCGAGCGCCCTGAAGCAATTGATGCAGGGACTATTGTGTTAGGAGGTATCAAGCGTGATGAAGTAATAAATGCCATCGAAGTTGTAATATCTACTAACACTGATTCAGACAAAGCTTTACTTCCTCTTGAATACAATGTATACAATTGTTCTGATCGTGTGGTTAGGATTATACAGAGTTACACGGCAATAGTAAATAAGGTAATTTGGGATAAGAGAAATGTAGTATGAAGAAGGTTTTAGTTTTAGGTGGAAAGGGTATGGCTGGTCATTTAGTTGTAAAGTATTTGAGGCAACTAAATAAATATCAAGTAGCTCAAGTAGCTAGAGGTATAAATGAAACGAAAGATTCATATAGTATTGATGTAACAGATAAGGATCAGCTGGATAGGTTACTTGCTAATTTGGCTCCGGACATAATTATCAATTGTATAGGAATTCTAAATAAAGACGCAGAAGATAACCCCGATAAGGCCATCTTTATCAATAGCTATCTTCCACATTATCTTGCTAGAAAAATTAAAGAATACAATGGAAGGTTAATACATATTAGTACAGATTGTGTTTTCTCAGGAAAAAAAGGAGATTATGCAGAATTAGATTATAAAGATGGTATTGGATTTTATGCTCAATCAAAAGCGTTAGGAGAAGTTGCGTATGATAAACATATAACGATAAGAACTTCGATTATTGGACCTGAGTTAAATAAGAATGGGATAGGGTTATTGCATTGGTTTCTGACAAGCCCATCTAAAAGTTTAAAAGGCTACACGAATGCCTTTTGGAGCGGCGTTACAACTTTGCAGTTGTCACATGCAATTGCTTACGCTATTGAAGATGCCGAACTAGCTGGCTTAATCCATTTAACAAATGGCACTAAAATAAGCAAATACGATTTGCTTTTATTGTTTAATGAGATATTTAAAACAGGTAAAATTATCGAGGCATATTCTGATTATTATGTAGATAAATCTTTACTTGCCGGCCCTCTATCTAACCGGTTAGGATATGTACCAAGCTATGAGAAAATGCTCGAAGAACTGAAACTTTGGATGTCTGCTAACAGTGATTTGTATATAGGTAATTATACTTTTTAATGAGGTATTGGATTGTTTCCGAACTTTTTTATCCTGAAGAAGTATCAACAGGATATGTGATGACAAAAATAGCCGAGAAGCTCAATGAAACTGAATCTGTAGGTGTGATTTGTGGTCCATCGGATTATCAGGCCGGGGTATTCAAAGCAAAATATGAATTGTCAAATAAGATACTCATAAAACGAGTAAATACCCCTAGGTTTAATAAGAATAACCTGTTACTGCGGATACTTGGATTCTTCCTGTTAACAACTGCCATCGCGTTTAAAATCATCACTAATGTAAAAAGAGGCGATAAGCTTATACTGGTAACCAATCCGCCTACATTATTACCTGTTACCGCTTTTCTGAAGATACTGAAAGGCTTCGGCTTCATCATAATAGTTCATGATGTATTCCCTGAAAATGCAGTTGCAGGAGAAATGATAAAAAAAAAATCGCTACTCTACAAATTTTTACTTTTGATATTCAACAGGTCTTACAACGTTACAGATCATCTGATTGTGGTAGGTGGTGATATGGAAGAATTATTTCGGAAAAAAGTGGGCAATAAAAAACCGATCAGCATTATAACTAATTGGGCTGACCATGATGAGATTTTCCCAATCACATCCTCAGCCTTTCGAGAGAACTACAAAGCCGATGCAAAAAATAAGATTGTGATTCAGTTTGCAGGAAATATCGGAAGGGTACAAGGATTGGATCAACTTTTCAGGATTTTAGGAAAAATCATGAACCACTCATGGTACCTGATACTAGTAGGAGATGGAGCACAAAAGAGTCTGCTCGAAAGAATTGTAGAAGAAAATCATATTAAAAATATACAGTTCCTAGCTTCAAGGCCGAGAGTAGAGCAGAACGATTTTTTAAATGCATGCGATATAGGAT
The DNA here is from genome assembly GCA_017537025.1 of Sediminibacterium sp. GTDB lineage: Bacteria > Bacteroidota > Bacteroidia > Chitinophagales > Chitinophagaceae > Sediminibacterium. The sequence goes on along the minus strand of JAFWCB010000005.1, from coordinate 154,836 downwards.
TAGTTACACTTTGTTCAGGGATGTTTGGACTTGGAGTTCCTTCAAAAGTTTACAATATTTTTTCCGCAGGGAAACCGGTACTATTTATTGGTGACAGGGATGCTGAAATAAGCAGGTATATTAACCAATATAATACTGGTTGGGCATTTAGTTGGGATAATACAACTGATATCATTGATTTTTTTGAGAATATTGATCAAATACGTCCAGAAATAATTCTTAAAGGCGATAATGCTCGTATACTCACCGAAAGTAGATTTACAAAAAATTCTATACTTAGTCAATATTATTCAGTAATAATTAATGGCTAGACATATGAATATTTTGCTAACAGGTGCTAGTGGTTTTCTGGGTAAATTTATTAAAACATATTTTCAAATTGATAATAAGGTTGAAACCTTGGGTAGAGATGTAAGTTGTAAATATGTATGTAATTTGGCTAATGAAGTTCCTAACTTTCATAATGAGTTTGATGTGGTGATTCATGCTGCTGGCAAAGCACATGTGGTACCAAATTCTACAGCGGAGGCTGATGAATTTTATATTGTAAACTACAAAGGCACCTTAAATTTATTAAGTGCATTAGAACACCAGCATTTAAAATCTTTTGTTTTTATAAGTTCTGCATCAGTCTACGGATTAGAACAAGGAAATAATATAAGTGAATTATCTCCATTGATTGCAACTGATCCATATGGGAAAAGTAAAATTGAAGCAGAGCAGATAGTTCAAGAATGGTGTAATAATCATTCAGTACGTTGTACAATTTTACGATTACCATTAGTTGTAGGGACTAACCCACCAGGTAACTTAGGTAATTTAATAGAAGGCATTAAAAAAGGATATTATTTTAATATCGGAGGAGGTGAAGCAAAAAAAAGTATGGTACTGGCAACAGACGTAGCAAAATTTATTTTGAAAGCTGCCCAAATTGGAGGAACATACAATTTAACCGACGGATACCATCCTAATTTTAATGAATTAAGCAATCTTATTGCCAAACATTTAGGGAAAAATAAAGTAAAAAATATACCCAATTTTATTGCTAAGTCTATTGCTAAAGTAGGTGATGTTTTTGGTAGTCGAGCTCCATTAAATAGTGATAAATTTAAAAAAATCACTTCTACTTTAACCTTTGATGACTCAAAAGCAAGAGCAGCTTTTGGTTGGAACCCAACCCCTGTTTTAGAAGGATTTAAAATTCATGACGATTTATAATGATTCGTTTTTTTGATTTTATTTTTTCTATCCTTGGGCTATTGGTTTTAAGCCCGTTAATCTTTATTTTATTTGTTATTGGTGTTTTTGATACAGGCTCTCCATTCTTCATTCAACAAAGAATAGGTAGAAATAAAAAAATCTTTTTCTTGGTAAAATTCAGATCCATGAGTTTGAATACCCAATCGGTCGCCACGCACTTAGTAAATAAAAATGCGGTGACAAGATTCGGCAGTTTCCTACGAAAGTCTAAGCTAGACGAATTGCCTCAGTTGTGGAACGTTTTAGTTGGAGATATGAGTTTGGTAGGGCCACGACCAAATTTGCCAAACCAAACAGAATTATTACAAGAAAGAGAATCAAGAAAAGTGTATAGTGTTCGCCCGGGTATAACCGGTTTGGCCCAAATTCAAGAAATTGATATGAGTACCCCTCAACTACTGGCTGAAACAGACGCTTCTATGATCCAAAACCTTAATTTGTTCAACTATTTTAAGATAATCATAGCTACCGTCACCGGCAAGGGTTTTGGCGACAGAATAAAAGCCTGATATTAGTTATATATTCCTTAGATTTAATGAATAAAGCTACTTATGCCTTCCTCTAAAATCAAAGCTATCCGAAAAATTAAAAACCTTTCCATCCTTCCAAGATGGATCATTTTTCTTTTAGATATAGCGATCACGATATTTTCCTTTATCCTATCCTTCCTCATTCGGGTTGAATTTAATTTCTCAGCCCTTCAATCTTTCAACCTACTGAATAACACACTCATGATGCTGGCATTTGTAGTGCCCATGTTTAGCCTATTCAGGGTATATGCCGGTATCATTCGCTTTACCGGTATGCAAGATGCCTTTCGTATTTTCTTTGTAGTACTGTTTGCCAATGTCGGATACTTGATCCTGGATCTTTTTTATTTTCAATGGTATGCCTTGCACTTGGTACCTACTTCAGTACTCATTATCAATACCCTGCTATCTTTTATTTTACTTAGTGCCTATCGGGTGATCATTAAATATTTCTTTGCTTATATCACTACCATCAATAGTGCCAAAAAAAGAGTGGCCATTTTCGGGGCCGGCGATGTGGGTATTTCTACCAAACGCGCGCTAGAGCATGATATGACGGCCAATGTTCAGATGGTGCTCTTTTTTGAGGACAATCAAAAAAAAGTAGGTAAGAATATTGATGGTATCAAAATATTCGATTCCGCCAATATTAAAAAACTACTAAAGGATTTTGCCATCGATGAACTGATTATCGCCACTACCAAAATACCCTCCAAACAAAAAAATGATATCGTTGACTTTTGTTTGGATCAAAAAATTGGCGTGTTTACAGTTCCACCTTTAAAGACTTGGATCAACGGACAATTAAATTCCAAACAATTACAGAATATACGAATTGAGGATCTGTTAGAACGAGAACAAATAAAAATTTATAACGAAATTCTTTTCAAACAACTCAACCGTAAAAAAGTATTAGTGACTGGTGCGGCAGGTTCTATAGGCTCTGAAATTGTTCGCCAGCTTATTCAATATAAACCGGAATGCATCATCATCAACGATAGCGCAGAAACACCATTACACGATCTCAAATTAGAACTGGACGAAGTAGGATTTACCAATTATAAATTAGCTTTAGGAGATATAAGAAATAAACTGGTAGTGGATGATATTTTCGATACCCATCAACCTAACTATGTATATCATGCGGCTGCATACAAGCATGTTCCCATGATGGAAGATGCTCCTTTTGAAGCGGTATGTACCAATATTATGGGTACCCGTATTATGGCAGATAAATCTTTAGCGGTGGGTGTAGAGCGGTTTGTAATGATCTCTACCGATAAAGCCGTGAATCCTACCAATGTTATGGGTGCCTCCAAACGGATAGCCGAAATGTATGTACAATCCCTTTATCAAAAACAAGAAGAAGCTTTCCAAAAAGATATTACAGTAAAACGTACCAAATTCATCACCACCCGTTTTGGCAATGTATTAGGCTCTAACGGCTCTGTAATTCCACGTTTCAAAAAACAGATAGAAGCCGGCGGACCGGTAACCGTTACGCACCCGGATATTACCCGTTTCTTTATGACCATACCCGAAGCCTGTCAACTAGTATTGGAAGCCGGCTCCATGGGTAATGGGGGAGAAATATTTGTATTCGATATGGGGCAGTCGGTGAAGATTGTAGACCTGGCCCGCAAAATGATAAAACTCTCGGGTCTGGAGCCGGATGAAGATATCAAGATTGAATACAGTGGCTTACGCCCGGGTGAAAAACTCTATGAAGAACTGCTCAATAACGCAGAAAATACACTACCTACCTATCATAATAAAATACTCATAGCGAAAACCCGCTCATTAGAATACGATCAACTGAATCAAAAAATTGAAGCACTGATCACACCCGCAAAAAACCGGACAGATGTAACACTTGTGGTGCGTGCCATGAAAGAACTCGTTCCCGAATTTGTAAGCAATAACTCCGAATTCGAAGCCCTCGATAAACCTGCAACGGTGATTGCGATTAATAAAACGGCTTAGTGTATCGTCAATCGTCAGAGCGTCGGAACGTCAATCGTCAGAACGTCAGATCGGAAAACATTCGCCACCGTTCCGATCCCGAATCCTCGGGACTTTGCGACCCGACGTTCTGACGATCCGACGATTGACGTTCATACTATCAGCGAAAAAAGCCTAATTAAAATCAGGTATTAATACGCTACTCTATAAAATTATTTCAATTTAGTTTTACACTTTACTTTTTTAATCTTTAACATGAAAAGTACGCTCAAGAAAAAAGATACGGTACAATCATGGCCAACTAATTGGCATCAAGAGGAAAATAGCTTTACAGGCGATGATTTAATTGATGCGTACCTAAAAGGAAAGCAAGCAGGTAGAAGTGAAATGATACATATTCTATCAAAACAATTTGAAACTAATTTGTCAATAGCAACAACAGTTTCAGAAAAGCTTTTTCTGGAAGCAAAAAAGAAAAAAATACTACCGAAAGAAGTTCATTTAAAGGCAGATGGTATTACCAACTTTTCAGCTTTATTTGTAGTTGATAAAAATGATTTTATTTCAGATAATTTCAGGCAAATTTTTACACTATCCCGTAAGCTCAAAGCTAAAGTTGAAACCGAGAATTTTTATATCAATTTTACATTTCTCCCAATATCTAATAACCTAAATGAGAAAAACCTTCATGCCGACGGTTATTTTTTGAAGTATGAAAAGAAATAATGAAACATTAAATCATGCTCTTCATAATGAGCAGGTATGTAATTACCTAGAATTAAAGCCTGAGTTTTCAGATTGGGTAATAACTACTGCTTTTTATACAGCACTTCAATTTGTTAGTTATAAGATTTTCCCATTTGAGGTACAAGCTATAGGGGGTAAAAAAACAAAAATTGAAAGTCTTAACCAATTTTATAGTTATCAATCCAGCAGAAAAATTAATAAGCATCAACTACTTCTAGATCTAGTGTATAAATATTGCAAAACGATTGGTGAAGACTATGAATGGTTATTAAATATGTCGATGAATGCTCGATATATCAACTATTCACATGATAGAGAGGTTGCGCTTAAATCTTTGAGTCTCGTAAAAAAAGTTAAAAAGACCTGCATTTCCTAGTCGTAATCTTTGCGCCTAATACTATCGTCAATCGTCGGAGAATGTTTTCCGATCTGACGTTCTGACGAATGACGAATCCACCAATGAAAAATATTGTATCATTTATATTACTGATCTTCATTAGCACCGAAGCCCTCGCTCAACCCATCTATGTTGGTCAGCCTATTTATTATGAATTAGCGCGAACCCTTCAAGTAGCCGGGAAGCTGCAAAGCAAGACTTCGTTTACGATAAATAATAGCGCGAGCCTGCCGGATATGAGAGAGGTTGATAATTTGGTGGGCTCTCCCTCCGCATTCCAATTTAAAATTCTCCCTGTTACCCTTCAAACCAAATTCAACTCGCATCATCCTTATGGTTGGAATGATGCAGGCATGATCATGGCCAAAGGGCTACAAACCCAAATCAGCGGGGGTATATACGCCAAAGCCGGGCCACTTACGATTCAATTACGCCCGGAATATGTATGGGCAGCAAATCCTTCCTTCGATACAACGCCGGGCTATGGATCTGTTACACAAAAAAATTATAATCGACGATTTTTGGGGCAATCATCTATTCGCCTCAATGCAGGTCCGCTTTCCATAGGCATTTCCACAGAAAATCTCTGGTGGGGGCCTGGGCAATTCAGCAGCTTACTCATGAGCAATAATATCCCGGGCTTTTTACATGTTACCTTTAATACCCGCAGGCCCATTAAAACACCCATCGGTGCTTTTGAATGGCAATTGATTGCTGCAAAACTATCAGAAGATACTACGCTTGCTACAGAAAGCGGGTACCTGAAACCTACCCGCCCAAAAAATGATTGGCGCTACCTCAGTGCTATGGTACTGAATTACCAACCGGCCTTTCTTCCCCATACCTATCTTGGCATTATCGGCTCGGTACAGATGTACAACAACGATAGGTTAAAGAACACAGGCTTTGTAAAAAAATACCTGCCCATATTTGCACCGGCTTCACCTACACAAAATGCACAGGCCGATGATATTCCTGCGGATGGACAATTCAGCTTTTTTGTTCGGCAAATATTACCCAAACACAAATTTGAGTTTTATGTAGAATATGGCTATAACGATTACAAGCAAAACCTCCGTGATCTTTGGGTCAACCCCAGCCACGCCGCCGCCTGGATCATCGGTATGAAAAAGATTGTAGCCCTAAAACCGTCATCTCGAACTGCCAAAGGCAGTGAGAGACCATATCTCGACCTCTCCTTCGAAGCCACCCAACTGGCTCAAACTACCAGCTATATTTTACGCAACGCAGGAAACTGGTATACCCATGGAGCCATTACGCAAGGCTTAACCAACGAAGGACAAATTATGGGGGCAGGAAGTGGGCTGGGAAATAATGTACAAACCTTACAAATAAAAAAAATAGAAGGCCTGCAGCAGATAGGGCTAAAACTTCAACGGATTCAACAAGATCCTAAAGGCTTACAAGGATCTGGTTTAACCCTCGGTATGCGAGATTACCAGTGGACCGATATATCTGTTGGCTTACTCGGCAATAAACGTTGGAACAACATCATGGCAGGCGGAGAAATTCAGTTTGTGTCTTCTAAAAATTACGGCTGGAATAACGCAAATGCGTTTAATCTATATGCAACTGCATATGTGAGTTATTTTTTTAAATAGATTTTTCAAAGGCTACGCTTTTGCAATAGCTTTTCCGCTCCCGGCCGCGGGGCCTCGCCACAGCTCCGTAGCTGCTTTAAAAACTTTGCTACTTCGTAGCAATGGATGCTTTGCATCCACCGTTTTTAAAAATGCTTCTCCGCCGTGGCTGGTTAGAAATTTAAATTTTTACACTCGTCGCTTATTTCTTAACGCAATTTTTAAAAGGTCGAAGATCAAAAATTTTATTCTAACTAGCCACAGCAACGCTCCGACGAATGACGTCCCTCCGTTCTGACGACCCGACGCCCTGACGTTCTGACGACCCGACGATTAAAATGAAAATTTTCACACTTATACTAGCCCTTCTCGCTACTACCACCGCACACGCTCAAACGGTGCATAGCGATATCACACTCATGGACCTGCAGCGCCTGGAACAGCTGAAAGACTCAACAGGAAAAGACGAACGCAGCTTCCTGATGAGAAGTAGTTCCCTGAACTGGGGTATGGATCCAATAACAAGCAAAACAAAAAAGTCGAAACCTGTTTTTCAATGGCTCCAGGCGGGCTATACTTTTCATACCAATAATAATCTTACCCTCAGTGAGAATGATGGCTCTATGATTCCGGCCACAGGTACTCAACAAAGAATTACCATCGGTGCTCGTATACAATGGGAGCATTGGTTACTACAACTACAACCTGAATTTGTATCGGCAGCGAATACAACCCCTACTAATTTTACGGGTGATCCTAATAATGGAAATTATTGGTCGCGGTACTATTTATATACGATCAATAAGATCGACAATCTTACGCGTTTTGGTACCGATACCTATCAAAAATTTTTTCCCGGACAATCGCGATTGAGTTATCAGTTTAAGCATATAAGCATCGGACTATCTACAGAAAATCTTTGGTGGGGGCCGGGTATACGTAATAGCCTGGTGTTAACCAACAATGCACCCGGCTTTGTTCACTTTACTATTAATAGTTATAAACCCATTCCTACTAACATAGGTAATATTGAGTTTCAAGCTATTGTTGGAAAGCTAAATAAAACGCCTTTTGAAGCAGAAGACAACCCTATCATGCGTACAATCTGGAATGATGGTATTGCACGTAAACCCGAAAATGCAAGTAGAACTATAATAGGATATAACATTAGCTACCATCCTAGATGGACACAAAATCTCTTTATTGGTTTTGCCGGAACCAGTTATTTCTATTCGCAAGGGGTTGATGCCAATGCCTCGCCCGATTTAGTACTTCCTTTTGAAAACAAAGTAAGTCCTGCTCGTATGGGGGCTATTTACTTGCGATATAAAATGCCTAAAGAAAATACAGAACTCTATTTGGAATATGGCCGTGCAAACAGATGGGCTGCTCCTTGGAATATATTTGGCGATACCATTCCTACGGGATATACCGCAGGCTTTAGAAAACTATTTCCAGTTGGCAGCTTGAATAAAGCCCATATTGCCCTGGGTATTGAACTCACACAACTTCAATTACCCGATGCACGTATAGTATTTAATCCGGCAAGTCCCCTAAGTATTCCTAAAACCAATAGTTGGTACACCCATCCTTATGTAATGCAGGGTTATACCAACGAGGGCCAGGTAATGGGCGCCTCTATTGGCCCTGGTAGTAATAGCCAAACAATTAATCTCAGTTGGATAAAAGGAGCCAAAAGAATAGGATTGCAATTGGAGAGGGTAGCCAATAACAATGATTTTGCAGTGTACAGTAATTTTTCAGGAATTGTTGGAACGGGGGGTGCCGATAGGTATTGGGTAAATATGAGTTATGGATTGAATTTGCAGTGGGATATAGGCCCCTGGCTTATTTCAGGCTTTTATCAATACACTAATGCCATCAATTATCGCTGGGTAAAACTCCATAATATATTCTCACAACCTTCCGACGGAGATAGAAACAATACCCGCTTTTCTTTTTCTATCACCCGTTTTCTTACCACCCATCGGTAATGAATGAATTGCTACTACTTCGCTCCTATGGAGATTTTGTGGTGGCTCTCAACGCGCTCCAACAGAGCCATCATCCTTCCTTCGCGATCACCGCTTCTGCACACTTAGCGCCCCTTTATGAAGCCCTGGCAGAAACCCTCCCGCATAACTCCGTACCTGCTATCAATTTTAAAGATTGGGGAATTGATAAAGGGCTCTTGCGTGTATTCACCAATAAACATGTATTCAGTTACAGAACGTTCCAAGAAATACGCGCATTACAAGCGTATATAAGTAAACAACCGGTTCAATTTTGGGTAGAACAATATAGAAGAAAAAATATACTATCATTTTTTGTAGGGAAAGCAGTAAGCCCCATTCATACAAGTGGAAATATATACCAAAGCTATGCGCATTTTTTTTCGGCTGTATATCCTTCCATCGAAAAGCGGGTAAATAATAACAACTATTTTCTTTTTCCCGATTCGCGCTTACGCAAAAAACAAATTCCCGAGCATATCATCGAAGCCTTACAAGCCTGGGCAAAAACTGAAGGGATACATATAATAGTATGGCGCTTTCAACAACAGTACCATAATTTTAAAGACCTCTGTAAAGCTATACAAGAAGCAGCTTTTGTGATTAGTGCGGATAGTTTGCCGGCCCATGTAGCGCAGTATATGGGTACACCACATGGGATACTATATGCCAATAGTATCAATGAAGAATGGATTACGCCATACGCAAAAAAAAATGCTACTGCTGCGTGTTTTACAGGTTATAGTAAGCTATTGGAACGTGCCAAACAGCTTAATTTGATTAATTAGTACTTTTACAGGAATGAAAAAGATTTGTATTATATTTTTATTGGCCTTAGTGAGTAGTTATATACCCCTTAACATGGTGGCCCAAATACCCAATATTTCTATCGAAAGCCTTTCCGACCAGCAGATCATTGCCCTTATGACCCAGTACCAGCTCTATGGTTTATCTGAACTGGAGATGGAAATGAAAGCCAGGGAGAAAGGATTGAATACCGATCAAATTAATCAATTAAAAAAGCGAATTGCACTCATCGATCCTACTACTGTTGCCGAACTTAACAAAGGCAATAAAGCCAATTACGATCCTTATGAATCGCGCACACCACCCAATATTAAACAAGTACGAACAAGGGTGATAGATTCTGCTACTTTGAAACCATTTGGAGCCGATATTTTTGAAACAGCCAACCTTAGCTTCGAGCCCGATATCAATATTGCCACACCACAGAATTATGTAATAGGGGTAAACGATCAATTGAATATTGATGTATTTGGCGTGTCTGATTTAACACGTAAATTAAAAGTAAGTGCTGATGGCTTTATTCGCTTTCCCAATCTTGGTCCGGTGAAAGTAGCCGGACTAACCATAGAAGAAGCACGCATACAGTTGAAGAAAGCATTGGCCAAAATTTATCCCGGTATCAACAATGGCTCAGTAAGTGTTCAGGTTTCTTTGGCACAACTGCGCAGTATTCGGGTAACCCTTATTGGAGAAGTTGTTCGTCCGGGTAACTATGAACTCTCTTCCCTCTCTACTTTAATGAACGCGCTCTATGCCTCAGGAGGGCCCAATAAAATTGGCTCCTTCAGAGATATTGAATTGGTACGAAATGGTAAAACACTCGTTCATTTCGACCTCTATAATTTTTTATTAAAATCAGACCTAACCAAAAATCTGCTTTTAGCAGAAGGGGATGTAATTCGCATTAATCCCTATACCAATCGTATTACATTGCGAGGAGCTGTTAAAAAGCAAGCCCTATTCGATGTGCGGGATAATGAAACCGCAGCGGATATTATCCGCTACGCAGGTGGCTTTGCCGACATCGCTTACAAAGAATGGATTCGGGTATATAGAATGAGTACCCGCAACAAAGAAATCATTAGTGTTCCGCAGCAACAACTCAATATTTTCAAACTCAATACCGGCGATACTTTGGTGATAGATACACTGGCCAATCAGTTTGCGAACCGGGTAGTGATCAGTGGAGCTATTTATTATGGAGGAGCTTATAGTATACAGCAATTACCTACTTTAAAAGAATTACTGATTGCCGCCAAACCACGGGAAGATGTGTACGTACAAAGAGGGGTGATCAAGAGACTTAAAGACGACTTCACCCCACAAATCATTGCCTTCAATATCAATGATATTCTACATGGTAAAGAAAACATAGCCTTGCAAAGAGAAGATTCGGTGCAATTATTTCGCATCAACGATCTGCGGGAACGCTATACGATTACTATCAATGGGGAAGTAAATAAACCGGCTACTTTTACCTACGCTGAAAATATGCGGGTGCAAGATTTGGTATTGCTGGCCGAAGGGTATAAAGATGGTGCCGCCCTACAAAATATTGAAGTATCTCGCAGGTTGCGAACACCGGGTGTATATCAGAAAGACAGTGCTACCTATTCCATTATCAAAGAAATTAATTTGGCCAACCCGCGTGCGGAAGACCTTTCTTTTACGCTATTGCCCTTCGATATCGTATCGGTTCGTAAATCGCCTATTTACAAAGAACAAATTAATGTAGCGATAGAAGGCGAAGTTGTATTCCCGGGGAAATACACACTGAGTGGTAATGCAGAAAAAATTTCAGATCTGATAAAAAGAGCCGGAGGATTAAAACAAAAAGGGTTTGCGGGTGGTGCAGTATTATTAAGGAATACGTATAGAGATATTTCACAGACAGATGCCACTTTGGTAAACTCTAAAAATAATTTGATCAATACCCAAAGTGGGAAAGGGCCGGTAAACACCAACGATACTACACTACTCAATACGTTGAACAAACAACAAAAACCGGTAGGCATTCGGCTCGATAAAATTTTAGAGAACCCCGGCGCCCCCGAAGATTTATTTTTAGTGGAAGGGGATATACTAAAAGTGCCAAAACAATTGCAAACCATTCAAACCTTTGGGGCAGTAAATGTGCCCAAGCAAATTGTGTATGAAGAGGGTATTAGTTTTAGAGACGCTCTCCGCGAATCGGGTAGATATAGTGTAAACGCATCGCGGAAAAATTCTTATGTGATTTATCCGAACGGACAAGTACGCAAAACAAGAAACTTTTTGTTCCTCCGTTTTCATCCGGCCATTCGTCCGGGTACAGAAATTTATGTGCCTGAAAAAAGAACCAAAGTGAAGTTATCTACCGGAGAAGTAATCGGTATCTTCAGTGGATTAACTTCATTAGTAAGTGTACTTATTGTATTGGCAAATTCAAATAAATAATAACTATTGACCACCCGCCTCTTCAAGTCGGGCAGGCTGACCATTGACCATTGACTCATGACTACTGACCCTTCTATAGATACTGTACAAATGAAAGACATACTTGGGGAAGTTGCTGCTTTCCTACGAGCAGTGAAAAAAAATATTCCCAGAGCCCTTGTGCTGGGGCTCTTACTATCTGCCCTTGCTATTGGTTATTATTTTTGGCAGAAACCTGCCTATACTGCTGAGGCAAGTTTTATTTTGGAAGAGAAAACGGGTGGTAGCGGATTAGCAGGACTAGCTTCGCAATTTGGTTTTGATATCAGCAGCCTTTCGGGTAACAATGGCATTTTTGCGGGAGATAATATTTTGGATATTATTGGCTCGAGAAATATTGTAGAAAAAGTATTACTCGGCACCCTCGAACCTAATGTACAACAAGGCAAACGACTGGTAGATCTTTATATTGAATCGGAAAAACTCAAAGAAAAAAAATGGAGTAGGGTGGCAGGTATAGATACCGTTAATTTCAGCCTTTATCAACCCGGTGAGCGCTTAAAAGATAGTTTGTTGTTTCAGGTATATAAACTGGTGACCAAGAAAAATTTGTTGGTCGACCGGCTCAATAAAAAAGGAACCATCATTAAAGTAAGTACTACCGCGCGAAATGAAATATTTTCAAAACTTTTTTCGGAGCGCGTAGTACATGCCACTATTTCTTATTATGTAGCTATTAAAACATCGGTAGCCAGTCAAAATTTGCAACGCTTAGAGAAAAGAGCCGATTCTTTATTGGCTATTCTCAATGCTAAAAGTTACCAAACGGCTACCCAGCAAATATTGGATGCGAATGTGGCTTTTAAGTCTGCATCAGTGCCAAGCGAACTTACGCAAAGAGAAAAAACATTAACCTATGCATTGTATACAGAGGTAACTAAAAACCTCGAAGCCAGTAGAATGTCGCTGGCTTCACAAACGCCTATCATCAACTTATTAGACATGCCTAAATATCCACTTGAAGACAATCGAACCTCCTGGTTCATTTTGTTGGTAGGTGTATGGGCAGTGGTGATATTGCTTACGCTTTTACAGGCATTCTTTACCTATAAATCGCCCGCTTAGTATACATGCCGGGTATGGATGTTTCCTTTATCATAGTAAACTACAATACGGCAAGCTGGGTGAAGCAATGCGTGCAATCGATTCGCGCCCATACGGTATCTCTTCGCTATGAAATTATTATTGTAGATAATGCCTCGCCCGATAGGGCCATTGATGCCGTGATCAACAACTTACAGGATAGTACACTTATATACGTACCCTTAAATCATAACAGTGGTTTTGGCGCGGCCAATAACCGCGGTGTTACAAAAGCAACAGGGAAGTACCTTTTTTTATTGAACCCCGATACCCGTTTGTGCAGTAATGCGGCGGGTTATTTTTTTTCGTACATGGAACAGCCGGATAATGATAGGGTAGTGGCTTGTGGTGCCGATTTACGCGATGACGCCGGAAAACCCACACAGGCTTATGGTAATTTCCCGAGTATATTACATGCCATCTCTGCGCTGGGTTTACGAATTTTCTATCCTACCTATTTTAAAAAACATATGAGCATGGGCGCCGCTAATGAAGGTGATGCCATTAAAGAAGTAGATTATATTTCAGGAGCAGCTATGTTTATAAGAAAGGTAATTATTGACGTAGAAGGATTTTTTGATGAAGCTTTTTTTCTTTTCTTCGAAGAAACAGAATGGGCCTATCGCATGCGTAAAGCAGGTTATTCCGTACGACTTTTGCCCGCCGTACAAATCATACACAGCGAAAGTGCAAGCGACCCTGATAAAACGGTATTCAATAGATTCCGGTATTACCACTATGAAAAAAGTCGACAACTATTCTACCACAAAACAAAAGGAGATTTTTTTGCAGCCTATATGAAACCACTGGATATACTCCAAATGTGCTTACGCACCATTACCCAAAAAGAGAAAGGGAATATCCTGGAAAAAATAAATATTATTTGGCAAGCATAATGAAAACAGCATGGGGAAATATGAAGGGCTTTATTATTACCGCTGCGCATGAAACAGATCGCGCCAAACGCGTAGCTTTTTTATTGCAACAATTTCCACAGCTAACAAAAATAGAAGCCATATATCCTGCACTACAAAAAATTCCGTTTAAAGAAAAACTACAGCAACACGCTAAACAACGCACCGGTCATGCCCTAAACGATGGGGAACTTGGCGTGCTGTTAACGAGCCGAAAAATTTGGAGAGCGATCTGTGATACGGCTACTAGTGATACGGAAACTTTTTTAATTCTTGAAAGCGATAGCTGGATCAATGAACCCGAATTATTACATCAATATTTTGACACGCTCACTACCGAATATGATATGTTCTTTTTTGGTGCCTGGCTGGGGAATGTGCGTATTTTCAGAAGTACCCAAAAAAAATTAGAGAAAGGATACTATTACGGGGCGCCATTTATAAAAACAATTTCGGGCGGGTATGGTTATGCGTTGAATAAAAAAGCAGCAGCGCATTTACTCAAAACATCTGCCCGTATTGCCTACCCTGCTGATGAATTTAAATATTATGTGACACCGGGTTTTTTGAAAATGGGTGCTGTAAAACCTGAAATGATTTCGGAGAAAAGCTATGGTAGTTTTATTGGGGAACGACCACATACCCCCGCCAAACAAAAAATAAAAATGCAACTACTCAATATCAGAAACAGTATCATTGCTTTTTTAGGATAATATGAACGCGCCAATGGCAATATGGAAAAAAATCTACCTCCACTTACTGGTAACCGTATATGCGTTGTATTGCTATTTTAATAAAGGCATTGCTTATACTTATTTAACAGAAGGTACACTCGTAATAGGCATTTTATTAATGCTCAAGCATATCAAGCAGTATGTGTTTATTTGGCGAAAAGAGACGGCTTTTATCGTATTTTTTTTAATGGTTACAGCCGTTCAAACAGCAGTGGGTATTGGCCGATACGGGATAAAAGATACTATCCGGGATAGTTTTGTGATGAATTATGCCTGGTATGTGTTTATAATTTTTTTGTTTGTGGCAGAACGGGATATATTGGAAAAAAAGATAGCCCGGGTATATGCTTTTTTTCCGGCTATAGTATCAATCTCTTTTTTGTTAAGGGCTTTTTTCCCGGCACTCAATAATTTTATATTGGTTGGTAATCATCCATTGCTAGCGTATAAGAATGGGGATATAGCTGTGCATTTATTTGTTTGTTTGGTGTTGATGTTGAATAATAAAATAGCTGTTTCGCCCCGATTGCTGCAACTGAATTACTTACTTATTGGCTATTTAGCATTGGTATCGGCCACTTATAGCCGAGGTGGAATGTTGTCGTTTATTATTCCGTTAGGTATTTATTTTGTGCTAATTAGAAAAACACCCCAGGGAAAAAAATACATCGGCTATTTAAAATTTGTTCCCGTAGTATTACTTGTTGCGTTACCCTTATACCTTTCTACTAAGCTAGAAGATAAAGTACAGGGTAGAAAAATTGGAGTAGAACAGCTAACAGAAAATGTAACCAGTATTGTAAACCAGGATTCCAGAAAAGTTGGCAAAACATTAAATGATAATGTGGTTTGGCGCCTATCGTGGTGGGCAACTATTATCGACTATACTTTTACCGGGCCTTATTTTTTTCAGGGGAAAGGGCTGGGTATCAATTTAGCCACCAGTGATGAGATAAGAGTGGATGATGATACATTAAGATCGCCCCACAATTACAATATGACGTTACTTGCGCGCTATGGGGTTCCTTTTTTTATACTTTGGCTGGTATATTTGGTGCTGCTTTGGAAACCCCTTTTTACAATCAAACAAAACCCCGATATACTCGTATATACCTTGATATTATTGGCGTTCTTTATCAATGCTAGTTTTGATGTAAGTTTGGAAGGCCCGGTAATGGCCATGCCTTTTTGGTTATTCACAGGAATACTTTTACTCAAAAAAGCAGAAATACCTTCATAAGATGAAAGAAAGCTGGAAGCTTTTTTGGAATAAATATGTAAAAGCCAATTCGCGTTATTGGATTAACCTTATCACGAGTTTTGCTTCACAAGGCATAACTGCTCTTTCGCTTTTATTGATTACGCCTTTTTTACTCAACACCCTGGGTAATAATGACTTTGGTTTATACGGACTATTGGTGGTAAATGTATTGTCTTTTTGTTTGATTGCCGATCTGGGATATAATACCGGGTTGTTAAGAAGACTGATTCATGAGCAAGAGAAATCATCGCAATTGGTTTCGGGAGGTATATTTTTTTATATAATCATTTGGCCTTTGTTGATGCTGATTTTATACATTGTTTTTAGCAAAGGATATTTAGCGTTTATTGAATATCCCGCCAGGTATGCTTTTCTTTTATCAACCATTTTGGTGTTGAATTTAATGGCGATATTATTCGATGTGATTATACAATCAGTGAATAAAATTTTTCTCGGTAAACTTATTAGAATCATAAAAACGATTGTAGAAGCCCTGCTCGTGTATTTGGGTGCTCTTTTTTATAAGCTCAATGGCGTGTTAGTGGCATTGGTGCTGGTGAATGCCTTATATATTATAGTGCTGGCTCTTTATGCACGAAAAGAAAATGGTTTTTCCCTGCATTGGAAATATTGGCATATACAGCAGTTACTTCAACATTTACATTATTCATTTTGGTATTTTCTGTCGGCATTAGCAGGCGTGATGGTGTACAATGCGCAAACTTTTTTGATGAGTACCTTGCTGAGTGTAACGGCGCTAACGAGTTATATTATGATCACGCGTTTTTATGAAGTGGTGAGAATAGGCTTGGGTAATTTTACTTTGATATTATTTCCATCGATTAGCATACTACAAAAAAACAATGATTGGGTAGAGCTCAAACATAGGCTGAGAGCTATCACCATTCGGATGTTTATATTGTGTGTACTGGCGGCGTTTTTTTTATTATCAGTTGGTAAATGGCTTTTTATGCAATGGTCTGGTTTAACGGGAGATGCCGTGTACCGGGTGTATATGGCCTATACTTTTTTAATACTACTGCTTATTATGGAGCATGTGCCGGTAGTTTTTTTAACGGCATTGAAATTTAACCGATACCCTACTATAGTATCACTGATACAAGGTTTGCTTGGGTTAGGGTTAGCCTATCTATTAATTCCCCGCTACGGCATTATCGGGGCAGTGTATGCTAGTTTGATTTCCCTGCTGCTTACCAGTTTTTGGTTTAGTTATTGGTATCTACAAAAAAAATTAGCTGTGGTGCATGGTTAAAGTATTGGGTTTGCCGATATATGATGGAACCATTGAATCTGCTGTAGCAGAAATAGTACAACCATATACTGCCGGTAGTATTACCAATCAAAACCGTTGTATCAGTGCTACCGGTGCACACGGTATTATTGAAGCCAATCAAGATCCTGCATTCAAAGAAATATTACAAGCTTTCTATTGCAACCTCCCCGATGGTATGCCCACAGTATGGGTAGCTCGCCTCAAGGGTGCTAAAAAAATACAACGTTGTTATGGTCCCGATTTTTTCAAAGTCCTTATTAAAGAATCTGCCAATAAGCCTATCAACCATTTCCTCTGCGGGGGTAAAGAAGGCGTAGCCGATGCGTTAAAAGAAGTTGTACATAGTTGGGGAAATCATAATGTAGTGGGTACATTTTGCCCCCCTTTTAGGGAAATAACAGAGGGGGAATGGCAAGAGATTGGCACCATGATTCAACAAGCCGGTACCCATATCGTTTGGATTGGGTTAAGCACCCCAAAACAAGAGAAATTTGCCTGGAAACTAACACAATATTGTAAAACAGACTATATAATAACCGTTGGAGCCGCCTTCGACTTCCATACCGGAACCGTAAATCAAGCACCAAAATGGATGCAGCAAATAGCATTAGAATGGCTTTTCAGGCTCATTATGGAGCCGCGCAGACTGTATAAAAGGTATCTGAAAATTGTTCCCTTATTTATTTGGCTGAATATCAAAGAATTTATTGACTTTTACATACTCAAAAAATACTAATATGAGGAAAATACTGGTTTGTGGTGCCGGGGGGTTTATTGGAGGTCATTTAGTTAAAAAACTAAAACGCGAGGGGCATTGGGTAAGGGGGGTTGACTTAAAAAGCAATGAATTTAGTGCTTCGCCTGCGGATGAATTTATTATAGGTGATCTTACCAATCAGCAATTAGTAAATGAGGTTGTTGATACAAATTTTGATGAGATCTATCAGTTAGCAGCAGATATGGGTGGGGCAGGGTATTTGTTCACCGGTGAGAACGACGCGAATCTCATGCATAATTCTGCCAGTATCAATTTGAATATCGTAAACCAGGCCAATAAAGTAGGGGTTAAGAAAATATTTTATTCTTCTTCCGCCTGTATTTATCCGGCGTATAATCAAGAAGATCCGAATAACCCAAAATGCTCAGAAGAGTCGGCCTATCCGGCATTACCCGATAGTGAGTATGGATGGGAGAAATTATTCAGTGAAAGATTATTCCTCGCTTTCGCAAGAAACTACGGCATGAATGTGCGTATCGCACGCTTTCATAATGTATTCGGCCCTGAAGGTACTTGGTGTGGCGGTAAAGAGAAAGCACCTGCTGCTATGTGCAGAAAAGTAGCCGAAGCCAAAGAGGGAGGAGAAATTGAGGTATGGGGTGATGGTAAACAAACCCGTTCTTTCTTATATATTGATGAATGCCTGGAAGCAGTGGATAGGCTTATGAGAAGTGATTTTACCGGGCCTATCAATATTGGTTCTGAAGAAATGATTTCTTTGAATAACCTGGCTAAATTAGTAATGCAGATCGCTGGAAAAAAATTGAGTATCAAGAATGTTCCGGTAAGCTATATCGGCGTTCGGGGAAGAAATTCCGATAATCGATTAATTCGGCAGCGACTTAACTGGGCACCAACTGCGCCTTTGCAGATTGGATTAACAAAAACTTTTGAATGGATTAATAAACAGGTACAAGCTACCCGGCCGGTACTGGCAAAAGTTTCTTAATGATTCTAGTAGTAGATTTAGACGAAACTTTTTTAAAAAACGATTTTTTTGCAGAAACTTTACTCCAGCAATTGTTGCGTAAGCCGTTGGGTACCTTTCGTCTTTTTCAAGATAATAAACATAATTGGGTCGGATTTAAGGAAACTATTCTTTCTGAAGCTAGTATCCCATTCGATATTTCATCCTTAATAGATCCCAACGTTCAAGAATGGATCAATACAAACAAATATCGGTTTTCTAAAACGGTTTTGGTAAGTGCAAGTCCTGATTCATTTGTTAAGAAACTAGTATCTCCTCTCGGAGTTTTTGATGAAATACATGGAAGTACTACCATCAATTTAAAAGGGACGGCCAAAAGAGATTTTATTCAAGCGAAGTGGGAAACAGATTTTGCCTATATAGGAGATTCACGTTCCGATACACCCATCTTTCAAGCTGCAGCAGAACCCATTAAAGTACAATCTCTTCGTCCGGAATCTAATAAACTCAAACTCTTTGTATCGCTTATTCGAACAAATAATTGGATTAAAAACCTCCTGATTTTTTTACCTTTTTTATTAGCGCATCGATTTAGCTTTCCACAATTCATTTCTTTAATCCTAGGCTTTTTTTCACTCTCTTTTATGGCTTCGGCTTGCTATATTATCAATGATGTTTTAGATATACCTAATGATCGATTGCATACGGAAAAGAGAAATCGTCCCTTAGCTGCTGCGCAGCTCAGTACTACACAAGCGATGATATGGTGTGGGTTGCTCACCGGCATTTCTATAGCACTGGCTTTTATTTTAGATATTCGTCTCCTTCCTTGGGTACTGCTCTATGGATTAGTAAGTATGATGTATTCCCTTTATCTGAAAAAAATTAGATTCATTGATATACTTATCCTTACCGGTTTCTATATGTTTAGGGTGTTTTTTGGAGGTGAACTGTCTGAAACCGAGCTCACCGGATGGTTTGTTTCTACCATGGCAATGTCGGTATTTGCTCTTGCATGTAGTAAGCGATATTTAGAGTTGCTTTTCTCTGATAAAGAGACCCTGTTGGGTAGAGCCTATACAAAAGAAGATATGCCTATGTTACAATTGTTGATGTACAATTTTTCTGTAGGCGCCATCTTGCTGCTCAATGTACATGCCTATTTTGTACTGATGATTCGCTCTCCTTATTTTTTTCTTTTTCTGAATCTATTAGCAATAGCTATTCTACTTTTCTATTTCGATACCAGAAATAAAAAAGCAGATGATCCGGTACAAAGAGTAACCCGCTCTCTTCCATTGATAATTTTTGTACTATTATTTTTAGGGCTCTATTTTTTTGAAATGATACAACACTAATATGCAGCAGGTATTTACAGGTTGGGGTTTGTATCCGGGAATAAAAGCGAATTATGTTGTACCGGATAATGAAGCAGCACTGCGCACAATTGTAGCATCGGCTACACAAATAACACCCAGAGGTAATGGCCGCTCTTATGGCGATGCTGCTCTCGGAGAATACCTGGTGCTAAGCCAACACCTAAACAAGATTCTTGCCTTCGATAACTCTGCCGGAATCATAGAAGTTGAATCAGGTGTATTATTGGATGATATTTTAAAAGTAATTGTTCCCCAAGGTTTTTTTCTACCCGTTTCACCGGGCACTAAATTTATTTCTGTTGGAGGAGCCTTAGCGGCAGACATACACGGAAAAAATCATCATATAGAAGGGGTATTCAGTGATCATGTAATTTCTTTTCGCTTACTGGAAGCAGCAGGGAATATCCTGGAAATTGTTCCCGGAGACGATCTGTTCGCCCAAACAGCAGGAGGGATGGGGCTCACGGGCTTTATACTAAGCATTAGATTCAAACTCAAACCTATTGAAACTGCTTATATAAGTCAGCATGCCATACGTGCTAAAAACCTTCGGGAAATCTTCGATCTTTTTGAAAAAAATAAAGATGCTCCTTATTCCGTAGCATGGATCGACTGCTTTGCCGAAGGCGATCAATTGGGGCGTTCTGTTTTATTATTGGGTAAACATACGAAAGTGGCTGAGCTATCCGGGAAAGAGCCATTGAAAACACATCAATCTGCTGCGCTTTCAATTCCTTTCTTTTTTCCTTCCTGGATACTCAATTCACTCACGATTAAAATTTTCAATTGGTTATATTATCAGAAACCCTCTTCTCAAGGGCATTCTATTGTTCATTATGATCCTTATTTTTATCCTTTGGATAAATTGCATCATTGGAATAAGATATATGGTAGAAAAGGATTCATACAGTATCAATTCGTATTACCGGAAGCTGTATCTTATGATGGAATCAAAAGAATTCTTACCCTTTTCGCAAAATATAAAATGGGCTCATTTCTCGCAGTACTAAAATTATTTGGAGAATCTCATGAAGGCAGGTATTTACATTTTCCGATGAAAGGGTATACGCTTGCTTTAGATATAAAAGTTAGTGATAGCCTATGGCAAGTTTTGGAAGAAGCAGATAAAATGGTAAATGAGTTAGGTGGAAAAATTTATCTTGCCAAAGACGCTCGCATGAGTAAAGCAAGTTTTGAGAAACAGTATACACAAACTCTTTCGCCCAATAATAAATTCACTTCTGCACAAATGAATAGACTGCGCTCCGGAATACAAAAAGTTTACCTGATATTAGGAGCTAACAGTGATATTGCTAAGGAAACGGTATTGGCCTGGCGTGTAAAAGAACCGCAGGCATATTTTTTGCTGGCTTCGCGAAATACGATAGTCGTTGAGAAATTTGTAAGTGAGCAGCAATTATCAGAACAGGCTCTCGTACTTTTTTTCGATGCTTCGGCAATGCATACGCATAAAGATTTTGTAGTAAATCTTCCTTATAAGCCACAGGTCATTTTATATGCAGCAGGTTTGTTAGAAGAAAATGAACAACTCATGAAAAACCTTGATACTTGGAAAGCTGTTGCAGAAGCCAATTTTATCGGCGCAGTATCAGTACTAAATCAATTGGTTGATGCAGATAATCCGAATCTTGAAAAAATAATTGGAATATCTTCTATAGCAGGACTGCGAGTTAGAAAAGCGAATTTCATGTATGGTAGTCTTAAGGCAGGTTTTCATGGCTATCTTTTTGGCCTTCGGCAATATCTTAGAGAAAGAGGCGTAATTGTACAAGCTATAACACCGGGTTTTGTGCAAACTAAAATGACAGCACATCTGGGGGAAATGAAAAAGGCAAATACTCCCGCAGAAGTAGCAAGGGTAATTGTGGCAGATACTAATAGATTTGAAATCTTTCCCAACAGGTTTTGGTTTTTGGTAGGCAATATGATTAAATGGCTTCCTGAAAAAATAGTAAGTAGACTCTAAACTGAAAAAGTTCATGAAATCTTCAGACCTATACAATAAGGCGGAAAAATTAGAATGGCTAAAATGGCTGCTCTTTGCGGGTATTGCCGCCATTTTTGTGATGGTTTCTTTGCAAACAGAGGGCTACGACGATGAGTTTTATAATATTCGCTATGTACGCGAGTTGAATCTTGTTGATCTCGTTAAGTATATGCAAAGTTATGATTTACATCCTCCTTTATCGTATGTACTTAATTACTTAATTTATAATTTACTTGGTAGCTGGCCTTTTACACGTGTTTTTTCCAGTTTATTCTTTTTGATTTCTCTTTTCTTTTATATAAAAAATCAAGATAATACTAAACAGAAATTAATCGGTTTATTGTTAATAGGGTTTAATCCAACAATTTTATTATGGGTTACCGGATTAAGGTGGTATGCATACACCGTACCTTTAATAATACTATTAAGTATTTTGCCATCTCCTTCTAAATGGTATTACTGGGGTAAATACTTTTTTTTAATTATAATTATATCATATTTAGGATATGCAGGTCTTTTTCTAGCGCTACCTTATTTCATATATTATTGGATACACGATACAAATGAGCTGAAACTAAAATGGCGAAGAATTTGGCCTTGGGCTTTAGTAACTATGATATTATATGCGTATCAATTCTATATTTTTATCACGGTTCATAGTAAAGTAAATTTAGCTGAGAAGGCAAACCAACAGGTTTTTGATCTTAAAACATCTCTTATTTCTTTTGTAGCTTCTATAGCTAGTAATCAAGGAGTTTTCCCTTTATCTCTTTGGGGTGTTTGTTCAATTGTGGGATCTGTTTTGTTTTATGGCGTACTTATTTATTATTATCGGTCTACCAAAAATGCTACTAATTGGATCGTGTTTATCTCCCTTTCTTTTATTTTTCTAGTTACTGGTATAGCTGGTAAGGTTCGGAATTTGGTACTTTTAGAACCGGCTAGAAATAAACTTTTTGCAAATGCTTTTTTATTGAAAAATAAAATTGTGCTTGTTGCCTTTATCTTACTTATTTCTGGCAATGTAGCAGGTATATATAATATAGTAACACATCAACGCACAACAAAAAATGCTTGGAATATACCTGTTCTTCCAACTATGGAAAAACTCTTTTTACTAGAGCAGAACGGAGTAACTGAAGTATACTTTACACATCACCCTAGTTTTGATTATTATTTAATGAGTTCTGGAAAAAAAGTAATTAGTTTTTATAATTCGCTATACTTTGATACCACTAATATTCATATAGACCTAGAAAGACTGAAGCGATTACCTGATTTCTCTCGTAAAAATTTCACCTTTATTCTTACCTATAGAGGCAGAAGTATTGAGCAGGAGCATTACAATGCCATGCGTGATGCTATCAGCAAAATGAAATGCGATTCGGTACAACACTTCTTTTATAATGAGGATGATGAATATAAGCTGAAACAACATTTTTTTAAAGATTATCCACGTTTTCAAACAGAAGTCTATAAACTCTATAATGTACAACCGGATTATAATAAATTAAAATCTTGGGAAGTAAATAAGTTAGCAGGTGCCGTCGAGAACTAATAAAACGATTATAGTGTTCGCTTGGGATGGTAATTCCATACCATTTAAACAAATATCATTTGATAGTAAACCTCATTTCGAAATAGTAATTTTTAATTATTCAGGTAATGAAGCGATACCAGCAAAAGAGCATATACTACACTATGATCAGTTAGTAAGTATCAAAACAGAATTTAAAGGTGCCTTGATGTTAGAAGCGTATCATTTTCTTAAGAATAGACAAGATATCACCTACGTAGCTTTTGTGGATGATGATTTGGCTCTTTTTGTTTCAGATATCAATACCTTGCTGGAGAAAGCTATTTACCATGATTTAGATGTATTTCAAGCTTCGATTGATGCTACATCTTATTATAGCCATGCATTTAATGTACATAAACCCGGGGCAGATATAGTGTATGTTGATTGGGTAGAAATAATGATGCCATTCTATCGAAAAAATATCTTTGATGAATTAGCAGCATTTCTATCACTATCTATTTCTTCTTACGGAGTAGATAGGTATGCAGTGCCATATGTGCAAAAGCTATTAGGTGCAACAAAAACTGCGGTTATCCATACCGTACAAATTAAACATACTAAGCCGGTAACCGATGGTAGAAAAATCTTTTCGAATGGTCTAACAGCTAGGCAAGAAGGGGAGCGGGTAAGAAAAGCCGTATTGAAAGCCATTAGAGCTAATCATATATTTTTTACACCGGCACAATTAAAAACCATATATGAAGTTAGTACACTTCGTATAACATACTACAAGTACCGTATCAAAGAAATCATGGCTGCTTGGAGCAAAATCACCTCAACCCATAACTAATCCCAATTTGAAGCGTGCTGCCATTGCTACCAGTGCCATTCGCTAAAGTTTGAGAAAGCCATTGATAGCTACCTGTTAAATAAAAATTATTCATAAACTCATAACCGGCCTGAAAAAACAGGTCGGTTCTTTTTTTCTGGAAATCAAACAAAAAACGAGGCTGTGGCTCAGCTGTATACTGTTGTATCAAAGTTCCCGCGCCTCCCTTTCGGATATGCTGATACCGAGCATATAAACGCAACCGAGGAATAGGGCTATACTTGGCAAATAACAAAACCCTATCAAAATTATTACCCATCCAGTCGCCTAAGGATAGATCGTATTGCGTATAAAATTGTGCAGGTATGATATTACTATATACAAATGGATTCACACGAGTATATTCTGTTCCCAATGTTAAATAAGGTAATAAAAGATCCGTTACAGATCCACCAAGTGTGTAACCTAATTGATTCCTGCTTTTCGCCGGGTTGAATATAGTAGATACCCTTATTTCATCTATAAAAAGAGAGGCATATAAATGAGTGTTTTTGATATGATTGCGGGAGCTGACTTGCGTAAAGAACTGTCCATTTGATCCTGCCCGAATATCATAATTGCTTCTATTATTATCATAGATCTTAAAAAAGTTTATCGGTATTAAAAAGCCAAAATCTAATTGATCCGAATACACAATAGATTCTCCGATGGCAATATCCAATCCTTTCTTGGGAGTGAATATTAAACTATGGGTGGCCATATATTTAGGAACAAATAAAATACGGGTAGATGTGCTAACTCCGGATCCTGTACCGTAAGAACGACCACTATCAATAATATTCGAATTGAGCCACGCATGGGTATAGTTAAAACGAAGCCATTTCAAAGGTTGATAGTCGAAACGGATATAAGGATAGCTTGGTGCTTTATCTGATAAAACAATTCTCCCGTTTTCACCATATCCCCAGCGTATTTGATCTTGACCAATACTAATTTGCCCATTCTTCCAGGTATAACTAATATTTGTTCTTATGTTGGCATAATTTTGACTTTTCGGACTCGTATTATATTGAAGAATCATACCGGTTTCAGGGCTCTCCTTTCTAAAACTATCTATACCTGAACCGGTTTCTGTGTAATCTCGGTAATAAAATTGAAAGCCAAATTTCCCCGCTTTGCCCCAAAACTGAAAACCCTGACTCATTTGCGTAAAATTTTTTCCTCCTCCACTAACACGCATAATACTTCCAAATGGATCGGCATACAATTGAAAATCTTTACCATGGTAAAACAACCCGCGTAAGCGTTTATTAGCATCTCTTTGTATTCCTTTTAAACGAGCAGCATCTGTTCCTGCTATAGGGCGATATTCTTTCAAATAAAAATCTAATTCTTTGCGCTCTATATCCGTTAATTGATTGCGCACTGAATCTAATTGCAATAAGCGAGTACTAATATCTTCTCTGCTAACAGGCTGTATAAGGTCACTAAATTCCACCAACCCCTTTTGTGCCATACGATACAAGTACGGATACACTTCACTTCTATAATTTTCCCAAACTGTTTGTGCATGCACACTTGTAATTAAAACACACAAAACGAACGTAATTAAACTTCTTTTCATTTATTTTTATTTCACCCCTATCATAATTTCACCCCTTCGGGGTTATTTCTATTACCTATAACCTATTCCCTATCCCCTATACCCTATCCCCCTCCTCAGTACGCATTCTGATCTCCTCTTAAAATATTGATAATGGTCTGTAAGATAATTTGGCAATCGAGCCAAAATGTCCATCGATGAATATAATATAGATCAAAATTCACACGACGCTGCATATCTTCCGGAGTACGTGTTTCACCCCTACATCCATTAACTTGTGCCCAACCACTTATACCGGGTAATACAATATGTCGAAGCATATAATTTTCCACGGAATGCATAGATTGAATATTTAAAGGGGTTGGGTGTGGGCGTGGACCAACCACACTCATATTACCTAATAAAACGTTTAGGAACTGAGGTAATTCATCTAAATTAGTTTGACGTAAAAACTTACCAATAAAAGTGATGCGCGGATCATTTCTTTGTGCCTGCTGATAAATTCCGTTGTCATCTACATCTTTACTATTATACACCATGGTACGAAATTTATAACAAGTAATTTTTTCGTTATTCAATCCCCATCTTTCTTGCTTAAAAAAGATAGTTCCTTTGGAAGTGAGTTTAATAAGCAATGAAATGAGTGGAAATAGAACTAGCCCAACGGTAAAAAATACTAATAATGAGAATACAATATCAAATGAACGTTTTAGTAATTTATTCTGCCACTTATCTAAGGGTAATTCAATAACACTGATAGTGGGTAATAAACCAATATTTTCAACCGCAATGGATGCAGAAGCATACTGCTGTAAATCGGGTAGGATGCGCACTTTTGTTCGATGAAAATCGCAGACTTCCATACAACGCTGAATATTATGGTATTCATTATGAGGGAGTGCTATAACTACTTCGTCTACAGGCTCTGTTTTTAAAATGGTATTGAGCGCATCTATTTTACCATAATATTTGCACCCATTTAACTTAGCAGGCTTTTCATCTATCAGTCCAATACATTCGTAACCATAATAATAAAACTTATTGATGGTTTCGTAAAAATTTACGGCCGCAGGCGTTGAGCCTACTAATAAAATTTTATCATATAGTTTACCCTGATGTAGTGCGGCATGAATACTTTTTCGGAGTATATATTTAATAAGCGAAACAAATAAAACGATATATCCTAAATAGCTAAAGAAAAATGGAATGGTGTAAACTTTCTTAACATCTAAAAAATAAAGAGAGGAGCTAAGGGTAATCGAAAGCAGTAAAGTATTATAAACAATAAAAACAATTTCTTCAGAAAATTTATTGGATCGCCTATCTGAGTATAACTTAGAAATTTGAGACAGCAAGTACCAGAAAACAATAGAAAAGGCTAAAAAAGAAATATTGAATGCAGTAACGAAAGATGAAAAACTGATAAGAAGCGTTACGATATAGGCTAAAACAATGGCAAAGGCATCCGCCAAGTATCTTGTAACATTAAAATAGCGTGCATTCTTTGTCATACTAACCTAACAGTAGGATGGTAAAGGTACTCAAATACCCTTAGATTTATTTAGTTGAATGATAATTTAATATAATATGTTTTTATTACATATTATAGGCTGTGAAGGATTTAGATAATCCTGCAAACTTTTCAATATATATATGAGAATGAGGAAAAAGTGTTTTATAGGCTGATAAAGAGAGAAGTTGTATTTCATCTACCTGCTCTTTTGCTTTTTGATATGTTGGTACACGGGGTATATGCCCAAGTGTGAATCGCTGAGTTAGCAGGATTCTTATTGACTTAGGAAGAAATTGAAAAAAAGGGAAAACCCAATGTGGTTCTATTGGAAACCAATAATTAGGCGTTTGAATAAAATGATACTTACCTACTCTCAATACCTCTTTAGCCATTTTTTGTTGATTTTCCCAAGTAAATAGATGCTCAATAACGGAATTAGAAAAAACAATATCAAATTGTTGATCTTCTATCTCAGACAAATCTGTTGCATTTCCAGTTATAGATTGGAATTGCGGATTATTTACTTCCTCCTTCTCTAAGTTCAGTAAAGTAATCTTAATACCCGGTTGGTTAAAATTCATGGCTTCCCAAAAAGCTACTGTTCCTCCTATATCTAGTATGGTGAGGGGCTTGGGAATTTTTTCTATTTTTTCTAAAAAGAATGAGAATCGTTTAGCCCGCTGTGCATGCGAAAAGGAGTTTTTATTTCTATTATTCGCAAACTTGCTGATAAAATGGGTAAACATAATTCTTTATTAAATCCTTAGGTTTGGTTCGCCAAAAGTAAGCCTTATGGTATTACCTTTGCCGGGCACCCATATGAAAGTAAAGATCGTTAATAAATCATCGCACCCTTCTCCCCATTATGCTACCTCCGGTTCATCGGGTTTGGATATAAGAGCTGATATTATAGAACCCATTCATTTAGCACCCATGGAACGGCGGTTGATACCTACCGGTATATTCATTGCCTTACCTATTGGTTATGAAGCGCAAGTTCGCCCCCGCAGTGGATTAGCACTTAAACAAGGTATCACTTGTTTAAATAGTCCGGGTACAGTTGATGCAGATTATCGCGGAGAATTGAAAGTATTATTAATTAATTTATCTGCAGAAATACAGGTAATAAATAATGGAGATAGAATCGCTCAAATGGTAATACAGAAAGTGGAACAGATTGAATGGGAGGAAGTAGAATCATTAGAAGAAACAATAAGAGGTGTTGGGGGGTTTGGTAGTACCGGTAATCATTAATTCTTAAAAACGGACTTCCGGTCTTCCGGACTTTCCGACTAAATAATAAACATTGAAAACAAAACAATTTATATTCGTACTAAGCATTGTTCTTATCGCATTCTCCTGTAAAACAGTAAAAAAAGTAGCAACTATTCAGGAAGCATTTACTAAAAAAGATACCGTACAAACAGTAATGATCGTAGATGCCCCAAAAGTAGACTCAGCCGCTATTGTAAAAGATATTATGCGGAAAGTGGTAAAAAGCAAAATCGATTTTAAAACCTTCAATGCTAAAATAAAAGTGGGATATGAAAGTGCAGATAATAGCGATACCTATACAGTTAATATTAGCGTGTTGAAAGATAGCCTTATGTACATCAGAATACTAGGTTCTTTCTTAGGCATCAAGCAAGAAGGCATGCAGGTAAAAGTTAAAAGAGACAGTGTTTTTCTTTATAAAAAAATTGGAGAAAGATATGTTCAAAACAGAAGTATTAGTTTTCTACAAGAAGTGACGCAAATACCCTTCGATTTTACCACACTTCAAGATTTGATTATTGGCAACCCGGTTTTTATTGATAGCAATATTGTATCCTATAAAGATAATGATGCGGGTTTATTGGTTCTCATGTTGGGAGATACCTTCAAGCATTTAATTACACTGGCTCAAGACGACAAGACCATTATTCACAGCAAGTTAGATGATGTTGATTTTCAAAGAAACAGAACCTGCGATATTACGTATAGTAGCTATGCTCCCTTAGGATCTTATCAATTTTCAACCTACCGGAGAGTGGTGGTTTCAGAAAAATCAAAACTAGATCTTGAGCTCGATTTTAAAGAGTATACTATCAATGAACCGTTAAAATATACCTTCGAAATCCCTAAAAATGTAAAACGTAAGTAATTTAATAACTAATTTTTACGTTCTTTAAAGGCTAATATTCAGCACATGACTTATTTGGGAAAAATCTTTTCAATGGCAATTGTACTCAGTTGTAGTGCATTGATAGCTTTTACGCAAACGAGAGAGGAGTTACAAAAGAAAAGGCAGGAACTGGAGAAGGAGATAGAAGATCTTCGTCAATCTTACGCAGAAACTCAAAACAATAAAAAAGCATCACTCAAACAATTAGCACTAATTAAACGAAAAATCAATGCCCGAGAAGATCTGGTAAATGGTATTAATAGGGAAGTGAGGCAATTAGACGAAACCATCTATCTGAATGAAAGAGATATTTATAGATTAAAAAAGGAATTAGATACCTTAAGGGTTAAATACGCTAAAAGTATCGTATTTGCTTATAAAAATAGAGGTAGCTATGAATATCTAAACTTTTTATTTTCAGCAACCAATTTCAACGATGCCATTAAGCGCATGGCTTATTTAAGAAGCTATCGACAAAACCGAGAAACACAGGCAAGCACAATTGCTAAATCAGAGCAATTACTAACTGAAAAAATTGGGATATTAAGTGCCAACAAAAAGGAAAGGCTAGGTACCCTCGAAATTCAAAATAAACAACTGAAAGTTTTACAGGAAGATAAAAAAGAACAAGACGTAGTAGTAGCACAGCTCAAGGGAAGAGAAAAAGAATTGGCTGCACAAATGAAAGAACGGGAGAAGCAGAGGCAAAAAGTAAATACAGCTTTTAATGCAGTCATTAGAAGGGAAATGGAAGATGCCCGTAGGAAAGATGAAGCGAGAAAAAAACAATTAGATGATCAACGAAAAGCACAAGCCAAAGCCGATGCTACAGCTAACAATCCAAAGCCAAAAAATAATGCGGATGAGCCAATTACCGGAGTTACCACTACTACAAAAGATAAAGATAGAAGTTACTCACCCTTAGAAACTACACCAGAGGGTAGGGAGATGTCGATTAATTTTGAAAAAAACCGAGGTCGCTTACCTTGGCCTGTAGCTAATGGAGTAGTTACTATCGAATACGGTGTACAAGCTATTGAAGGAACCAAATTGAACAGAAAATCTGATGGTATTGAAATAGCGGTTCCTGTAGGTACGGCTGTGCGTTGTGTGGCAGACGGAGAAGTAGCTTTGGCAGGAGAAGTGGATGGAGAAATGATCGTTATTGTTAAACACGGAAAATATTTTACAGGCTATCAAAATCTTTCTTCTGTTAGCGTAAGCCGCGGACAAGAAGTGAAAGCCGGTTCTCTGCTAGGTAAATCAGGAACATCCATTGATGGTGGCGGCGCCATAGTTTTCATGATTATGAATGAACGTACTCAGTTTCAAAGTCCACGCCCTTGGCTGAAATCTAGATAGAATTAAGAATTAAGAATTATATATTTATAACTCATAATTCCTCATTCATAACTCATAATTCCTAATTCTTAATTCATATTTCATGTCATCCTACATACTCTCTCTCGATCAAGGCACTACCAGCAGTAGAGCTATTGTTTTTGATAAACAAGGCACTATTATTTCTATTGCTCAAAAAGAATTCCCGCAATTATTTCCACAACCCGGTTGGGTAGAACATGATGCCAATGAAATTTGGAGTACTCAAATAGGTGTAGCTGCAGAAGCTATTACTAAGGCAGGGTTATCGGTTAAAAATATAGCTGCTATTGGTATCACCAACCAACGAGAAACTACGGTAGTATGGAATAAACGAACCGGCTTACCCGTTTATCAGGCGATTGTATGGCAGGATAGACGAACAGCCGATTATTGCGATAGTCTCAAGCAACAAGGCCTGGCAAAAACAATTCAAACAAAAACAGGCTTAGTGATCGACGCTTATTTTTCTGCTACAAAACTGAAATGGATTTTGGATGAAGTAAAAGGAGTGCGTGAATTGGCTGATAAAGGAGATATATTATTTGGTACGATAGATAGTTGGTTATTATGGAAACTCACGAATGGTAAAGTACATGCCACCGATGTGTCGAATGCCTCACGCACGATGCTTTTCAATATTCATACCCAGCAATGGGATGATGAGCTACTTCAATTATTTGATATACCTGCCTCTGTGCTTCCGGAAGTGAAGAGTAGCAGTGAAGTGTATGGTTACACCCAAAGTATTTTAACAGCACAGGAAATTCCTATTGCAGGTATTGCCGGTGATCAGCAAGCGGCTTTATTCGGACAACAATGTACCCAACCCGGTATGGTTAAAAATACCTATGGTACCGGTTGTTTTATGTTGATGAATACAGGAACAAAATCGGTTCTTTCTCAAAATAATTTACTGACCACAATTGCCTGGCGTATAAATAATGAAACACAGTATGCTTTAGAAGGAAGTGTATTTATTGCAGGGGCAGTAGTGCAATGGTTAAGAGATGGGTTGAAAATGATTCGTACTGCATCAGAAATCGAAGGCCTTGCTGCCAAAGTAGATAGTACTGATGGGGTGTATATTGTTCCCGCTTTTGCCGGATTAGGGGCTCCTTATTGGAATCAACATGCCAGAGGAACGATAGTAGGAATTACAAGAGGTACATCACGAGAACATATAGCCCGTGCGGCCTTAGAAAGTATTGCCTATCAAACGATGGATGTACTAAACGCTATGCAAGCCGATGCAGGTATTGCGATAAAAGAGTTAAGGGTTGATGGAGGTGCCACAGCTAATAATCTGTTGATGCAATTTCAAAGTGATTTGTTGCAAACAACGGTTATTCGCCCTACTACTATTGAAACTACAGCGCTGGGTGCCGCATATTTAGCAGGCCTCGCAACAGGATATTGGAGTAGCACCACAGAAATACAAGAGCTATGGCAAAAAGATAAAATCTTCAAACCCCTAATGTCGGTTCAAACAAAAGAACAACTCGCAACCGGATGGGGCAAAGCCATACATGCAACGGTACAGTTTTAATTAAGAATTAAAAATTAAGAATTAAGAATGGATATTTACTAATCAATTCTAAATTCATAACTCATAATTCTAAATTCATAATTCATATCTCGTATCGCGTATCTCGCAACCCGTATCTAAATCTCATGCTTCGAGCCGAAATAATAAATAAACTAGCACAAAACCCTTCCTTCGATATTGTAATCATCGGCGGCGGCGCTACAGGCTTGGGAGCTGCACTGGATGCTGTTACACGGGGATATAGTACCTTATTGATAGAAGCTGCGGATTTCGGCAAAGGCACTTCTAGCAGATCTACTAAACTGGTACACGGTGGAGTTCGATATCTGGCGCAAGGAAATATTAAATTAGTAAGAGAAGCTTTGCATGAAAGAGGACGATTATTAAAAAATGCAGCGCATGTTACCTCGGTACAACCCTTTGTAGTACCGGTTTACAGCTTATGGGATAAATTATTTTATGGCATCGGGTTGATGGTATATGATGTACTCTCCGGTAATTTATCGCTGGGTAAAACAAAATGGCTAAATAAAAAAAGAACAAAAGCATTATTACCCGGAATAGAAGAAAAAAAACTTGTGGGGGGTGTATTATATTACGACGGTCAATTCAATGACAGTAGATTATGTATAGATTTAGCCACTACAGCCATAGCCAAAGGTGCAATACTGTTGAATTATTGTAGGGTAGTAGGATTTCAAAAAACAAATGGAAAAATTACTGGATTAACTTGTAAAGATCAATTACAAAATAAACAGTATACCATACAAGCTAAATCGGTGATTAATGCAACAGGGGTTTTTACAGATGCCATATTAGCATTAGATGAATCGGATAGAGATAAATTAGTAAGTCCTTCTCAAGGAATACATCTGGTAGTTCACAAACATTTTTTTCCCGGCGATCATGCGATGATGATTCCTAAAACCGATGATGGCAGGGTTTTCTTTGCTGTACCATGGCTTGATAAAATAGTATTAGGTACAACGGATACCGCTATAGATACTATTGCTGAAGAGCCTAAGGCATTGAAAGAGGAGATCGAATTTGTTATCAATCATTTTAACAGATATGCTGCTGCAACTATCCAACGTAGTGATATATTATCCGTATTTGCCGGTTTACGGCCACTCGTAAAAGTAAAAGGGGCGGCTTCTACGGCATTATTATCCAGAGATCATACCCTACTCATTAGCAATAGTGGATTGGTTACCATCACCGGCGGCAAGTGGACGACCTACCGAAAAATGGGGCAAGATGCCATTGATAATGCCATTTTTTCAGCGAAGCTTGAAAAGAAAGCGGCCTGTATAACAAAAGAATTACAAATAGGAGATGATAAACTAAAAGAAGAAAGGGTAAAGGAAATAGAAAAAGCGGATGGGGATAAAGCGGCATTGTTAGTAGCCGGTTATTCAATCCGATTATCGGAAATAGTTTATGCAGTTCGTTTTGAACTAGCGGTAACCGTAGAAGATTTTTTAGCTCGAAGAACAAGACTCCTATTTTTAGATGCGAGACTGTCCCAACATATAGCCCCATTTGTAGCCGAAATAATGGCCCACGAAATGGGAATGAGCCACCAATGGGTAGAGAAACAAGTGGAATCTTTTAATTTACTTGCACAACAATATTTAGTTGCTTAATTTACTGTTCCTAAACGCTTGCTTATGACCCCTTTTATCGCCGAAATGGTTGGAACTGCCTTATTGATAACATTTGGTAATGGTGTTGTTGCCAATGTGATACTTTCAAAAACAAAGGGAAATGGCGGAGGTTTGATAGCGATCACTTTTGGTTGGGCCATGGCAGTATTCATTGGTGTATATGCGGCATCGGGTAGCAGTGGTGCACACTTAAACCCGGCTGTAACGATTGGTCTGGCTGTGATTGGGAAATTTGAATGGACCTTGGTGCCAACTTATCTTGTTGCTCAATTACTAGGCTCGCTAATCGGATCTTTAATCGTGTGGATGATCTACCGGGAGCATTTTGATAGCACTGAAGATCCCGAAGTTAAACTAGCTTGCTTTGCCACTTCTCCCGCTATCCGCAATACCAGTCAAAATTTTGCAACAGAATTGTTGGCAACGGCAATTTTTATGGTGGCTATTTTATTTATTGTAAAACCTACTAATACATTAGGATCTGTGGATGCCTTACCTGTTGCACTGGTAGTATTAGCCATAGGCCTTAGCTTGGGTGGGCCAACCGGTTATGCCATTAATCCTGCCAGGGATCTGGGCCCCCGCATCATGCATGCCATACTTCCCATAAAAAATAAAGGTAAAAGCGATTGGGGATATGCCTGGGTGCCCGTGGTGGGGCCTATCTGCGGTGCCATTTTAGGTGTATTGATCTATAATAAGCTCGTTTAATTCTAAGAATGTTAACCGCAATGGCATAAAGAAAAAAAAGCCAAAATACCCCCTTTTTTTAATGCCATCCCCTTACCTTTGCCGCCAAATCGGGAACCCCTGTTTCCAAATATTAAACAATTATACCTTCTAATATGGCTACTAAAGGGAAAATTAAACAAATTATCGGTGCGGTGGTAGATGTGCATTTCCCCGACGATAATACCTTACCTGAAATTTACAATGCCCTCGAAATTACCAAAGAAAATGGTGAAAAATTAGTACTCGAAGTACAACAGCACTTAGGGGAAGATAGCGTTCGTACTATTGCGATGGACGGAACCGAAGGGTTGGTAAGAGGTATGGAAGTACTTGATACAGGAAATGCCATTGCGATGCCTGTTGGCGAAGCTATTAACGGTCGCTTATTTAATGTAACAGGTGATGCCATCGATGGTTTGCCTCAGCCTAGTAAAGCGAAAGGTCGCCCTATTCACAATAAACCCCCATTATTTGAAAACCTAAGTACTGCTACCGAAGTATTATTTACCGGTATTAAAGTAATCGACTTGATCGAGCCTTACGCAAAAGGGGGTAAGATCGGTTTGTTCGGCGGTGCAGGTGTAGGTAAAACGGTATTGATTCAGGAATTGATTAATAATATCGCAAAAGGTCATGGTGGTCTTTCTGTATTCGCGGGAGTGGGAGAGCGTACACGTGAAGGAAACGATTTATTACGTGAAATGATTGAAGCGGGTATCATGAAATATGGTGATGGCTTCAAACATAGTATGGAAGAAGGCGGATGGGATTTGAGCAAGGTAGATATGGAAGGATTGAAAGATTCAAAAGCTACGTTCGTATTCGGACAAATGAACGAGCCTCCCGGAGCACGTGCTCGTGTGGCATTGAGCGGATTAACGATCGCAGAATATTTCCGCGATGGAGATGGTACCGGAAAGGGAAAAGATATCCTATTCTTCGTAGACAATATCTTCCGCTTCACGCAAGCCGGTTCAGAAGTATCAGCCCTTTTGGGTCGTATGCCTTCTGCAGTAGGTTACCAGCCTACCTTAGCTACTGAAATGGGATTGATGCAAGAGCGTATCACATCAACTAAAAACGGCTCTATCACTTCTGTACAGGCCGTATATGTACCAGCGGATGACTTAACCGATCCGGCTCCCGCAACAACATTTGCACACTTGGATGCTACAACCGTATTGAGCAGAAAGATTGCGGATTTGGGTATTTACCCTGCGGTGGATCCATTAGATTCCACTTCTCGTATCCTTACTCCGGCGATTGTTGGAGATGCCCATTATGATACTGCTAACCGTGTAAAATTAATTTTACAACGATATAAAGAACTACAAGATATTATTGCTATCCTTGGTATGGATGAATTGAGCGAAGAAGATAAAATGACCGTACAGCGTGCGCGTAAAGTACAACGTTTCCTTTCTCAGCCATTCCATGTGGCCGAGCAGTTTACCGGCTTAAAAGGAGTATTCGTAAGTATCGACGATACCATCAAAGGCTTTAATGCTATCATGGATGGTGAGGTAGATGAGTACCCTGAAGCAGCATTTAACCTGGTTGGTACATTAGAAGATGCTATTGAAAAAGGTAAAAAATTATTGGAAGCTGCTAAAGGATAATAGCTATGACACTTGAAATTTTAACACCCGAAAAAAAACTTTATAGCGGCGAAGTATACGGCGTTCAACTCCCCGGAATACACGGTTTATTCGAAGTGTTGGATAAACATGCGCCATTGGTAAGCGCCTTGGGTAAAGGGAATTTGAAGATTCTAAAAGATAAAAAAGAAACAGAAAATTATTCCATACAAAGCGGATTCGTAGAAGTATTGAATAATAAAGCTACGGTACTGGTTGAAGGCGCGATAGCTTTATAAATATATTAATTCAACTGCGGGTCGGTTGGATAATTAACCATCAATGCATACTCTCCACCAAGGGTATGCATTGTTTTTTTCCAGATTGAATCGGTGTTTTCCTCAAATATAATATCGATAGACCCATCAGCGAGTATCCAACTTTTTTCATCATATTCTTCTTGTAATTGATTTTCACTCCACCCACTATAACCTACAAAGAATCGGATTTCTTGGGTTTTTAATTTGCCTAAACGAATGGCTTCTACGGCTTCCTCAAACTGTCCGCCCCAATAAATACCCTCATGAACAGATATGGCATCGGGAATAATATCGGCACGGGTATGTAAAAAATGAACCGCAGTAGGCTGTACCGGCCCCCCTTCATATACCGGGAATCTTATACCTAAAGCCCTATCAACTAATTCGCCTAGTGTGTAGGGTATTTTTTTGTTCAATACCAATCCAAAACTGCCCGATTCATTGTGCTCACAAATAAATATTACCGATCGCTGAAAATTGGGATCTTTTAAAAAAGGGTCGGATAATAGCAATGTGCCCGGATGTAACTGCTTCATACCATTAAATTAAGGCAAAACCGTGAGTTGTTGAAATAAAGCTAAAATAGGTTTACAATCTGTGGTAAAATTTATATTTGTGAAACATGAAGAGAACTTTACCCCTAATTGTTATACTGATTTCTTTATCATTACTGGGATTAATACTATTGCAAGTATCTTGGTTCAATAATTTATTAGAGGTAACCAATACCCAAGTATACAATAAAATAAACGCCGCCGGCCTTGCCGTTTCAGCCGACTTATCGAAGGGCACTTATGCCGGAACCGTTTCCCGATCTTTCCGTAGAGGAGGTTTTGGTTTAGGAACTGAATTTCAACTACGTATCTTACGAAAGCCAACGGTAGAAGAAAAATTTGCGTTGGAAGAAGTACGAGGAAAAATTCAGTCGGCATTTGAAAAAGAAAATTTAGGTAAACTAAAATTTGAATTTGCAATCTTAAATGCAAACGACGACTATGAGATGCTTAGTAATGATTTCGAAAAAGAATTTTGGGATACTACTAATAATAAGCGTTTTTTTATTGCTATTGTTCCCAATGATCCTGATCCCGAGATTAACCAAAATTTCGAACGATTAATTTTAATATTACCGGATTTACAGAAGCAAATTTGGAAATCATTAAAATGGGTGATACTTGGTGCTATTTTATTTACCCTGATTATTATTGCTGCTTTCTATGTTACTGTATATACGCTCTTGAATCAAAAAAAACTAAGCCAGATAAAAAGTGATTTTATCAATAACATGACGCATGAGTTAAAAACGCCACTAGCCACTATTTCCTTAGCAGTTGATGCTTTAAAAAATGAAAAAGTATTAGCTAATAAAGACAAGATGAGCTACTTCAATAATATTATCAAGGAGGAAAATACGAGAATGAATAAGCATGTAGAAACCATTCTGCAGGCTGCAACCATGGAAAAACAGGAATTGAAGCTGAACCTTTCTCCCATACAGGTACATGCCATGATTGAGCAAGCGATTGATAATTTCAAATTACAGTTGCACGACAAAGGAGGTAATTTTCAATTATTGCTAAATGCCAAAAACGATACTATCAATGGAGATGAAGTTCATTTTTTCAACCTAATCTCGAACCTTATAGATAATGCTATTAAATATTCTAAAGACAAATTGGAATTAAAAATTTCTACGCATAGTACCAAAAACTATTTTGTAATGCGTTTTGAAGACAATGGTATTGGTATGAGTAAAGAAACGGTAAAACGAATTTTTGAAAAATTTTATCGCGCACATACCGGTAATGTACATAACGTAAAAGGCTTCGGTTTAGGAATGAGTTATGCAAAGCAAGTGGTGGATGCACATAAAGGTCATATAAAAGTAGAGAGTATACCGGGCAAGGGTTCTAGCTTTACGGTGGAAGTGCCTTTGGGATAGTTATTAGTGGGTAGTGAATAGTGGGTAGTGGATAGTAAATATAATTAGTTGTGATGGGTAAAGAATATTTTGCTGGTCGAAAACTTGTTATTGCTACCATGCATAGAAAGCAGCAAGTATTACAACCTTTGTTAGAGGAGGCGTTAGGGGTTGAATGTATTTTACCCAAAATATTTAATTCAGATTTATTAGGAACATTTTCGGGTGAGGTAGAGCGAGAAGGGAATCCGTTAGATGTTGCTATAAAGAAGTGTGAAGCCGCAATGCTCGAAACGAATACTACACTAGCAGTAGCCAGTGAAGGTTCATTCGGTCCACATCCATATATTGGTTTTATACCTGCTGACGAGGAATTACTTGTTCTAGTTGATAAGCAGTATGAACTTATTATAAAAGTAAAAGAATTAAGTACGGCTACTAATTTTGGTGGGCGAGTTATATATAGCAAAGAAGATGCGTTAGCATTCGCGGAATCTGTACTTTTCCCTTCCCATGCACTAATAGTGAAAAAAGCTAAAAATAATTTCACTGATATTTATAAAGGTATACATGACCGTGAAAACTACTTACAAATAGTTAGTAATTTTTTAACTGAAAATGGGTCAGCTTATGTAGAAACAGATATGCGGGCAAACTTTAACCCAAGTAGAATGTTAGTGATTGGGGAAGCCTGCAAAAAACTAATCGCTGCTATTAAGCATTCTTGTAAAAACTGCGGTATACCCGGATTTTCAATCACTGAGGTTATTGGGGGATTACCATGTACTGTTTGTGGGACACCTACACGAAGTACAAAAGCTGTAATATATACCTGTGAAAAATGTAATTATAAAGAAAAGGTAGATTACCCGAATAATAAAATCACAGAAGACCCTATGTACTGTGATATATGTAACCCGTAACCACTACTCACTACCCACTACCCACTACTCACTATCCACTACCCACTATACAACAATGATCCATCCCCATAGCTCAAAAACCGATAATCATTCTTAAGTGCGTGATCATAAATCTTTTTCCAATCATCACCTACGATAGCTGCTACTAATAAAAGGAGTGTGGATTGTGGCTGATGAAAATTGGTAACCAATGCGTTCATGAGCCTGAATGAATAGCCCGGTGCTATAATAATTTGGGTTTTGGTGATAATACGTTTGCAGTTTTGTGTTTCCATCCATGTTAACAATGCGCTTAATGCTTCTTTAGTGGAAATATTTTTTTCTGTTAATTCATAAGGCTCCCACTGACTAATAAATAATTCAGCAGATTGAATAGCGGGATTGATCTTTGTTTTTACTCCCAACCAATATAAGCTTTCAATGGTGCGCAAGGAAGTAGTGCCTACTGCAACTATGGGTTTACCCAAATGCGCAAGTAATTGTTGTATACAATCTTTATGTACATCGATATATTCTGCGTGCATCTCATGATCCTGCATGGTAGCAGCTTTCACGGGTTTAAATGTACCTGCGCCAACATGTAGTGTTACAAAAGTTTTTTGAATATTTTTTTCAGCAAATGAAGCGAAAACAGACTCTGTAAAATGCAAGCCTGCTGTTGGTGCAGCAACGGAACCATCTGCTTCCGCATAAATAGTTTGATATCTTTCTTTATCCGTTTCCTCTGCCTTTCTATTTAGATATGGAGGGAGTGGAATTAATCCTGATGCATGCAATAGTTCGGCAAAACTCATGTCAGCATCATCCCAAGTTAGTTCAATGGTATAGGTTTCCTGTTGATGATCTATTTTTTTGGCACTGAGTAAGATTGTTTTTGATTGATAGGTTATCCATTTATATAAAACCCTATCCTTCCATTTTTTGGCACCTCCTACAAGACAGGTCCACCATACTTTCCCTTTACTATTCATAGCAGTAGTAATATCGGGATATTGTATATCGGGCTCTAAGCAAAATATTTCAATGGTGCCACCACTTTCTTTTGTAAAGAGAAGCCTTGCTTCAACCACTTTAGTATTGTTAAAAACCAATAAACTTTCAGCTGGAATATAACTAGCTATTTGGCGATACGTACTATCTCCAATTTCTCCTTTTTTGTAAATCAATAATTTACTGTGATCTCTCTCTACAAGCGGATAACGAGCGATCTTTTCTTCGGGAAGGGTATAATTAAAATCTTGAATGGATAGCTGAGATGGATGCATTCGGCAAAGATAATTCAGCCAAAGGCAAAGGAAAAAGACGGTTTAAAGCCTGTTTTCTGGGAAACGCAGCCTAAAATCAACTATTTCCGGGCTTATCCACAGGTATTCACATCGTATACACATTACATTTCTGGTGAAATTGCCTCAAAACCTTGCTATAACTCATTCATAGCGAATTTGTTAGCTGTGGATAAATACAAACCCCTAAGATTAGGTTTGAAAGTGGGAAAAAGTGTTATTTTGTGTCAACAAGTGGTAATCTTGGAAAAAGTTATTAACGAATGAACGGATTTCATGGAGAATATGAGGCAACGGTAGACGCGAAAGGGCGTTTTCTGCTACCCGGTTCACTGCGTAAGCAGCTACCCGAGGCAGAGAATCGCTTTATCCTTAGCCGTGGCTTCGAAAAATGTCTCACTTTATATCCACTCAAAAGTTGGGAACTCATTATCGCCAAAATTAGCACGTTGAACGATTTCGATCCAAAAGTAAGGCAATTCCGTAGGCAGTTCCTCGGTGGCGCAACTGAAGTTGAACTCGATACGGCAGGCAGACTTTTACTACCCGCATCTTTAAAAGAATTTGCCGGATTAGGAAAAGATATTGTGCTCGCTGCAGCTTTAGATCGTTTCGAAATATGGGATGCCGTTAAGTACAAACAGCTCTTTGAGGATTTCTCACCCGAAGCTTTCAGTAACCTGGCTCAGGAAGTGATGACTGATAACAAGGAAAAGCGAGACAGTTAGGTATGGAGCAGTTAGGGAATGAATACCATATCCCCGTTCTCTTTCACGAAACATTGGAAGGGATGAACATACAGCCAAATGGAATATATGTTGATTGCACATTTGGTGGGGGTGGCCACAGTAAAGGAATTTTAGCAAAGCTAGGATCGAAGGGAAAACTTATCGCTTTTGATCAGGATGCCGATGCACAAAAAAATATTCCGCCACAAGAAACCAGGGTACTTTTCATTCCACAAAATTTCCGTTACCTAGCCCGTTTTCTGAAGCTGCATAAAATTGATAAAGTAGATGGCTTATTGGCTGATCTAGGCGTAAGCAGTCACCAATTCGATGCGGCTGAAAGAGGCTTCTCTATTCGATTTGATGGACCGATGGATATGCGAATGGATAATAGAAACGCTACTACCGCCGAAACAATCATTCAGCAGTATAGCGAAACTGCTCTTCATAAATTATTCGAAACTTATGGAGAAGTAACCAACGCAAAAACATTAGCAAAACACATTGTACATCAACGTGCGCATCTACCTTATGCTTCTATCAACCAGTTTAAAGCATTGATTAGTTCCGTGGTGAAAGGAAATCCGAATAAGTATTTGGCACAGGTATTCCAAGCTTTACGAATTGAAGTGAATGATGAAATGGGAGCATTGAGGGCACTGCTCGAACAAATTCCAACCGTACTAAAACCCGGTGGTAGAGCGGCTATTATCAGTTTTCATTCTATTGAGGATCGTATGGTGAAGAATTTCTTTCGCCAAGGAAGCTTTGAAGAGCAGCCCGAGAACCCTTTTGATATAACCGAAAAAAAACAGGTGTTTAGGTTGCTTAATAAAAAACCAATCACCGCAAGTGATGAAGAGTTGAAAAAAAATACTAGAAGTAGAAGCGCCAAGCTGAGAGTAGCAGAGCTAATAGAATAATTAAGAATGAAGAATTATGAATTAAAAATTAAAATGACGATCTAATAATTCATAACTCATAACTCATAATTCATAATTCATAATTCTTAATTCTTAATTCATAATTGATTTATAACTAATGACCGAGAAACGTACCAATAAGAACCCGCTGAAAGGATTATTCAATTACGAATGGATCGTAAAAAATATTTCTTTCTTCCTATTCCTTTCTGCACTTACGGTATTGTACATCGCAAACGGACATATGGCAGATAGAACGATTAGAAGAATCAACACCATCAATACAGAATTAAAAGAATTACAATACCAATATAAAACGCTTAAAAGTGAAGTGATGTTCAAAATGGAAGAAGAACAAATTGTTAAAGCAGTTGAACCATTGGGATTGAAGATCAGTAAAGAAATGCCAACTAGGATAACAGTGAGTAGTGTGAAGTGAGTAGTGCATAGTAAGATCAGCACTACCCACTATACACTATCCACTACCCACTAATATAAAATGGAAGTAAAACGCGACATATTATGGAGAGTATACCTCAGCTATATTTTAATAGTGGGGGTATGTATTGCCATTTTTGGTAAAGCGATTTACATACAACAAGTGGAAGGTTCTAAATGGCGAAGTATGAGTGATAGCCTACATCAACGTATCGATGAAATTGAAGCTGAGAGAGGAACTATTTATAGCGAAGACGGACAAATGCTAAGCACTAGCATTCCTCAGTTCGATATATATATTGATTTTAGAGTGGCAGCACTTAGAGAAAAAAATGGTGCACGTTTCAGAGAAAATGTAGACTCACTCAGTTATTATTTATCTCAGTTATTTAAAGATCAAACACCGGCAGAATATAAATCTATTTTGCAACAAGGCTATAAAACACAGGATGGCTACTTCTTGCTAAAGAAGAAAATTTCCTTTAGAGAATATGACCAGTTGCGCAAATTCCCATTATTCAAATTAGGTAGATATAAGAGCGGAATGATCGCAAACGAAAAAACTGTTCGCCTGAATCCCTATCAAATGTTGGCATTTAGAACTATTGGCCTTGCCCGGGATTCAAATAAAGTA
The DNA here is from genome assembly GCA_017537025.1 of Sediminibacterium sp. Classification (GTDB taxonomy): domain Bacteria; phylum Bacteroidota; class Bacteroidia; order Chitinophagales; family Chitinophagaceae; genus Sediminibacterium. Next base: position 110,963 of record JAFWCB010000005.1, on the reverse strand, counting down.
GGGTTAGAAATGACCTATGATAGTGTATTGAAAGGAAGAAATGGAAAACAAACCGTTCGATCTATTGCAGGTGGAGTGGGTGTTCCGGTTGATGACTCTTACTTGGTAGAGCCAGAAACAGGTAAAGATATTGTAAGTACGATCGATGTGTTCATCCAAGATATTACGGAGAACGCACTAATGAAAATGATGATAAAAAATGATGCAGATCATGGATGTGCGATTGTGATGGAAACTAAAACAGGAAAGATTAAGGCTATTGCAAATCTTGGTAAAAGAAGCGAAGGGAATTATTGGGAAGACTTGAATTACGCTATCACTCCAAGCGAGCCGGGTTCTACTTTTAAGCTTGCCACTTTAATGGCATTATTAGAAGACAAAAAAATTAACCTTAATCAATATATCAATTTAGAAAATGGTGTGTGGAAAGTGGCAGGCATCACGGTATTTGATTCGGAACAACACAGTGTAAACGAAGTAACCGTAAAGCAGGCCTTTGAATTAAGTTCTAATGTGGCAATGGCTAAATTAGCAACTGCTCACTACAGTGGTAATCCCAATCAATTCTTAAAACGCATAGCACAAATGCGTATGGATAGTATTACAGGTATTGATCTAGTAGGGGAAAGAAAACCAACTATTTATCGCCCGGGTTCTAGATTATTCGGACCAACAACAATTCCCTGGATGAGCTTCGGGTATAATATTGCTATTAGTCCACTCCAAACTACTATGCTCTACAATGCTGTAGCCAACGAAGGAAGGATGATGAAGCCTTATTTAGTAAGTGGTATCAAAGAAGAAGGCATCACTATTAAATCAATCAATCCGGTTGTATTGCGTGAAGAAGTTTGCAGCAAACAAACTTTGTTATTATTAAAAGCCTGTTTGGAAGGGGTATGCACAAACGGAACTGCAAAAGCATTATTTGCAGACCTGCCATATAAAGTAGCCGGTAAAACCGGTACCGCATTAGTAGCAGACGGTAATAAGGGATACGCTAACAGAATATATCAATCTTCTTTTGCTGGTTATTTTCCCGCAGATAATCCTCAGTATACCTGTGTAGTAGTGATAAAAAATAAACCTTTCGCGCCTGTATATTATGGAGCTGCTGTTGCAGGACCGGTATTTAAAGAAATCGCAGATCGTTTATACAGTACCTATATACGAAATGGTAAACCAAAACAGCCCCCAATTAATAAAGACAGTATTCAACTTCAATATACTACCTATAAAGAAGATCTATATCAGTTATCTAAAACCTTACAACTGAATTATAAAGATTCTACCGGTCGTGCTGATGAATGGGGTGTTATTTCTGGTATCAAGAAATCATTGGTATTACAGAAGAAACCTGTTACGAATAATACCATGCCTTTGTTAAAAGGAATGGGTTTAAAAGATGCTGTATACCTCTGTGAGAATATAGGGCTTCTGGTTAGTGTAAAAGGAAGAGGAAAAGTAAATGAGCAATCCATTTTACCCGGGCAAGCTATTGCGAAGGGGCAAACCATTCAACTGTTATTAAACTAATATGCAACTCCATCAACTCATACAATCTATTTCACCTAAACAAGTATTGGGTGAAACGCATGTGATGATCGAGGCGATTGATATTGATTCTCGTAAAGCTAAAAAAGGTTCTTTGTTTGTGGCCATTAAAGGGGTACAAGCAGATGGACATGCATTTATTGAGAAAGCAATAGAACAAGGAGCCGTAGCTGTTCTTTGCGAAATAATACCAACACAAATAAAGGAAGGAATAGCTTATATACAAGTTACTAATGCACAAGAAGCTGTTGCATATATCGCAAAAGTATTCTATGGAAATCCTTCTGCACATATTAAGTTGGTTGGAGTAACCGGAACCAATGGTAAAACCACTATTGCTACACTTTTATTTAAGTTATTCCGATCATTAGGTTATCGATGCGGTTTAATTAGTACGGTTCAAAACCAAATTGATGATGAAATCGTTCCGGCTACCCATACTACTCCCGATGTAATTAGTTTAAATGCATTGTTAAAGCGCATGGTTGAAGCAGGCTGCTCTCATGTGTTTATGGAATGTAGTAGTCACGCGATACATCAACATCGTATCACAGGATTAGATTTCACCGGTGCCTTATTTAGTAATATCACGCATGACCATTTAGATTATCACAAAACCTTTGATGAATATATTCGGGTAAAGAAATCATTTTTTGATCAGCTATCTGCCAATGCATTCGCTATCTCTAATGCCGATGATAAAAGAGGAGAAGTGATGTTACAAAATACAATAGCCAAGAAATATCTATATAGTTTAAAAACATTGGCATCATTTAAAGGTAAAATTTTAGAAAATGTACTTACCGGATTGGTCATGCTAGTAAATGACAAAGAAGTGCATTTCAGATTGATTGGGGAGTTTAATGCCTATAATTTATTGGCTGTTTATGGAGCGGCCATCTGTTTAGGAGAAGATAGCGACACCGTACTGCAAGCATTAAGTATGATCACTGGCGCGGAGGGAAGATTCGATTATATCATCAATGCACAAAAAATGATCGGTATTGTAGATTATGCGCATACTCCCGATGCACTAGAGAATGTATTAACTACCATTAAAAAATTAAGAAAAGGGCATGAGCAAATTATTACCGTAGTTGGCTGCGGGGGAGATCGCGATAAAACGAAGCGACCCATAATGGCACAGGCCGCTTGTGATTTGAGTGATCGGGTAATATTAACAAGTGATAATCCAAGAACAGAAGATCCTGCGCAAATTTTAGTGGATATGGAAAAAGGATTATCGAGTGCAGCGAAAAGAAAATATATCACGGTTATAGATAGGAGAGAAGCTATTAAAACCGCAGTAGATATGGCTAAAGCAGAGGATATCATTTTAGTGGCCGGTAAAGGACATGAAAAATACCAAGATATAAAAGGGGTAAAATATCCTTTCGATGATAAAGCAGTATTGCAGGAATTTTTAAACCAACCCAAACCCTAATCTGTACACCATGCTATATCAATTATTTTCCTGGCTAAAAGAAACGTTTAATATACCCGGAGCAGGATTATTTCAGTTCCTTACTTTTCGTATTGCTATGGCTATTTTATTATCACTGATTATAGCTACAGTGTATGGTAAACGGATTATCCTTTTCTTACAAAAAAAGCAAATTGGTGAAACAGTAAGAGAGTTAGGCTTACAAGGTGAACAACAGAAAAAAGGCACCCCAACGATGGGAGGTATCATCATCTTGCTAAGTATTCTGATTCCTACGCTATTATTTGCAAATCTTGATAAAGTATATATCCGATTGATGATTCTGTGTACGGTTTGGTTAGGATTGATTGGATTCTTAGATGATCTTTTTAAGATACGCGCAAGAAAAGCAGCACAACAAAAAGGAGAAGCATATAAGAAAAAAGATAGTGATGGGTTAGCAGGTATTTCAAAAATAATTGGTCAGGTTGGATTAGGTATTATTATCGGTACAACACTTTATTTCAGTAATGCTGTAACCGTTGAAAGAGAAATTATTGGCTCGGAAAGAAAAGTATCTGTTTTACAAAAAGGAGAACGCTTTGCTAAAGATACCGGTATAATAATTCGGCAAATGGATGGTATTGAAAGATCATTCGTAAAAGTAAAAACACCTATCACAACTATTCCATTTATTAAAAATCATGAGTTTAACTATAGTAAATTAATCAGTTGGATAGGCGAGGGAGCAGAGAAATATACTTGGATTATTTATATACTGATTGTTACACTCATTATTACTGCTGTAAGTAATGGAGCCAATCTTACTGATGGGTTAGATGGATTAGCCGCCGGCGTGAGTGCTATTATTGGCGCAGGCTTAGGGCTTTTTATTTATGTAAGTGGTAACTACAAATTCGCCGATTACCTCAACATCATGTATATCCCCAATCTTGGTGAGCTATCCATATTTGTGGGCGCATTTGTGGGTGCATGTATAGGATTTCTTTGGTATAACGCATATCCTGCACAAGTATTTATGGGCGATACCGGTAGTTTGGCCTTGGGTGGCATTATTGCTTCATTAGCCATTATTGTTCGTAAAGAATGGTTGATACCCATTTTTTGCGGAGTATTCTTAGTAGAAAATCTGAGTGTGATTTTACAAGTGAGCTATTTCAAATACACGAAGAAAAAGTATGGAGAGGGTAAGCGGATATTTTTGATGAGCCCTTTACATCATCATTATCAAAAGAAAGGATTTCATGAAAGTAAAATAGCCGTTCGCTTTTGGATTGTAACTGTATTGTTAGTTGTAGCATCAATAATAACCTTAAAGATCAGATAAATAGTGAGTAAGAAGTTGATCATATTAGGTGGTGGCGAAAGTGGAGTAGGTGCTGCTTTATTAGCAAAGCAGCATGGCTATGATATTTTCTTAAGTGATGGAGGGATATTGAAAGAAAAATATAGAAAGGAATTAAGTGAAGCGGGTATTGCCTTTGAAGAGGGTACACACACAGTAGATAAGGTATTAGCTGCAGACGAAGTGGTAAAGAGTCCGGGTATCCCTGAAAAGAATGAATTGGTGAAAGCTATTCGGGCAAAAGGAATTCCGGTTATTAGTGAAGTAGAATTGGCATATCGGTTTAAGGGTAACAGTAAAATCATTGCTATAACCGGCAGTAACGGAAAAAGTACTACCACGGCACTTATCTATCATATCTGTAAAACTGCAGATTTTGATTGCGCATTAGTAGGAAATATTGGTTACTCTTTTGCCAAGCAAGTAGTAGAGGATCCCAAGGAATGGTATGTACTTGAAATCAGCTCTTTTCAGCTGGATGATATTCAAACTTTTAGAGCTGATGTAAGCGTGTTGTTGAATATCACCGAAGATCACCTGGATAGATACGAGTATCAATTTGAAAATTATATCAATAGCAAATTTAAAATTATACAAAACCAAACCAGTAACGATTATTTTATCTACTGCGCCGATGATGAAGTAATCATGAAAAAACTACCATTACTAAACACCCATACTAACCCCTTACCATTCTCTATGAAACAAGAAGTAAAAAAAGGCAGCTACATTAAAGGAGATCAAATGATGCTTAGAATTCAAGAAGAAAGAGTGAGCATGAGTATCTATGATTTTGCTTTAAAAGGCAAGCATAACCAGTACAACACCATGGCAGCTTGTATAGCAGCAGCCACCGTAGGTATCCGTAAAGAAAAAATTCGAGAAGCGGTAAAGAACTTCCATAGTCTCGAGCATCGCATGGAATTCGTAGCTATGGTACGAGGAGTTGAATTTATCAACGACAGTAAAGCAACCAATGTGAATAGTACCTGGTATGCACTGGAAAGCATGAACAAGCCTACAGTATTAATACTTGGTGGTACCGATAAGGGCAATGATTATAGTCTGATTACAGAATTGGTAAAAGAGAAAGTAAAAGCCATCATCTGTATGGGTTTGGATAATACCAAGATTATCGCGGCTTTTAAAGATATCGTACCTATTATCATAGAAACCGATAGTGCCAAAAAAGCAGTAAACGCTGCTTTCAGAGCAGCCACAAAAGACGATGTGGTTTTATTGAGCCCTGCTTGTGCAAGCTTTGATTTGTTTAAAAATTATGAAGACAGAGGTACGCAGTTTAAAGCGGCTGTAAAAGAATTGTAAGCATGTCTGAAATAAATGATACATTATTTTCTCAGATACCAACAGTAGAAGGGGTAAGAAATCAGTTGGTAACACGTACTCGCGGCGATAAATATATATGGGGTATAGTACTTTTATTGTCATTGATATCTATTCTGGTAGTGTACAGTGCCACAGGCTCCTTGGCGTATAAAATGTATAGAGGTAATACTACAATCTATCTTTTTAAACAAGTGTCGTTTACCCTCTTAGGGATGCTATTAATTTATTTTCTTCATCGGGTTAACTATACCCTTTTTTCAAGGGTAGCTACTTTATTATTTTTTATTTCAGTGCCTTTACTATTATATACTCTTTTCTTCGGGGCACGTATCAATGAGGGAAGCAGATGGATTAAATTACCAATTATCAATATGACCATACAAACCAGCGACTTTGCTAAGCTGGCTTTGTTTATGTATATCTCAAAAATGTTGAGTAAGAAACAGGAAGTTATCAAAGATTTTAAAAAGGGATTTATTCCGGTAGTAACTCCCGTACTTATTATTTGTGCCCTTATTATGCCTGCCAACTTGTCTAACGCTTTATTAACAGGAGCCACGGCTTTACTCTTGATGTTTATCGGAAGAGTAAGTATGAAACATATTCTACTCACCATCTTTATTGCATTAATTCCGGTAGCATTTATTGTTTCGATCGCTATGTTAACATATGAGGGAAAGAAAAAAGAAGATATCGCCAAACCTATAGTTGCCGAGAAAATGAAAACAATGGGCCGCTTCGGCACTTGGGTAAAACGGGTACAGGATTTTATGTACGCTGGTGATCAGGAAACACCGTATCAGGTTCAACAAGCAAAAATTGCCATTTCTAATGGAAGTGTGTTAATGGGTTTAGGTCCGGGGAATAGTAGACAAAGAAATTTTTTACCGCAAGCCTATAATGATTTTATTTATTCGATCATTATCGAAGAATATGGATTGCTGGGTGGTGCATTTATGATATTTATTTATTTGGTTTTTTTGTTTCGATGTATCAGTATTTTCAGAAGATGCCCTTATGCATTTGGCGCTTTTCTGGCATTGGGATTGAGTTTTACGCTGATCATTCAGGCTATTGCAAATATGGCAGTAAATGTAAATTTAGTACCTGTAACGGGTGTTACACTACCGCTTGTGAGCATGGGGGGTAGCTCTTACTTATTTACTTGCGCTGCTATTGGTATCATATTAAGTGTAGCCCGAAACGTGGAGCAATTAGAAGGAAAAGAACCTGAATCATTACCTGTTAAAACGGCCCCGATTGAGTAAGAAATTTATTATAGCGGGAGGTGGTACGGGCGGACATATATTCCCTGCCATTGCGATTGCGAATGCACTGAAAGAGCAATTACCTGATGCAGCATTTTTATTTATAGGGGCAAAAGGTAAAATGGAAATGGAAAAAGTACCTCAAGCAGGTTATGCTATTGAAGGACTGGATATAGCCGGATTTAACAGAACTCATATGTTGAAAAATATCGGCCTGCCTCTTAAATTAATAAAAAGCTTCGTGCAAGTAAGAACCATATTCAAAAAATTTAAACCGGATGCCGTTATAGGTGTGGGCGGGTATTCTTCGTTTCCGGTGTTAAGATTTGCCCAATCGCAAAAAATCCCTACTTTCTTACATGAGAGTAATTCATTTGCCGGTAAGGCTAATATTATGCTAGGAAAAAAAGCAACAGCAGTATTTGTTGCTACAAAAGGTATGGAATCTTTTTTCCCCAATATAAACCTCATTATTACCGGTAACCCTGTACGTAAATCGATTGTTAAAAAATCTATATCGAAGGAAGATGCAATCTTGTTTTTCGGATTAGCACCCGATAAAATAACAGTATTAGTGGTAGGCGGTAGTTTAGGAGCGAAGAGTATTAATGATGCCATTTTGCAAGGCATTCAGAATATGGTTAAAAAAGATATTCAGTTGATTTGGCAAACCGGAAAAACAAATGCAACTAAGTATTCGGATGCCGAGGAAGCGTATCCTGGAGTTGTAGTAACTGAGTTTATAAAAGAAATGGAAACCGGCTATGCTGCTGCCGATATTATTGTGAGTAGAGCTGGGGCTATGGCAGTAACAGAATTATGTATCATAGCTAAGCCCGTTATTTTAGTGCCCTTCCCACACGCGGCAGAAGATCATCAAACTGCAAATGCTTTGCAGCTGGTTAATGCTGATGCTGCTATCCTAGTGAAGGATGCAGACGCTAATAATGAATTAGTAGATGCCATTTTATTATTAGCAGAAGATAAAGAAAAGCAGATTCAAATGACAAATGCTATAAAGAAATTAGCAATAACGGATGCAGATACTATAATAGCAAAAAAAATTATCGACTATATATCATGATTGCATTAAAAGAAATAAAGAATATTTATTTTATTGGAGTAGGTGGCATTGGTATGAGTGCTTTAGCTAGGTATTTTAATGCAAAAGGAGCAGCGGTAGCAGGGTATGATAAAACAAACACGGCACTAACCCGTGCTTTAGAAGCAGAAGGAATAACCATACACTATGAAGATAATATAGCTTTGGCGCCGAAGACGCCGGATGTAGTTGTGTATACACCAGCTATTCCTACAAATCATAAGGAACTAAATTATTATAAAGAACATGGATTTACAGTAGTTAAACGCAGTGATATCTTACAATGGATTACTGCCAACTCATTCAATATTTGTGTGGCAGGCACCCACGGTAAAACTACCGTGAGTTCCATGATAGCCCATATCTTACGCGATACCGGATATGGATGTAATGCTTTTCTAGGTGGTATAGCAGCTAATTATAATAGTAATTTCTGGAGCCATGAAAATAATGTAGTAGTGGTAGAAGCAGATGAATATGACAGAAGTTTTTTAAAATTATCTCCGGATATAGCTATTATCACTGCAACCGACCCCGATCATTTAGATATTTATGGTACAGCAGAAGAAGTGGAGAATGCTTTTGTTCAGTTTTCTGAAAAAGTTAAAACCGGTGGATGCCTGATTACGAAGCTCGGACTTCATAAAGAGAAAGCATTTACAGTTCCCGATCATTGTACCTATGATCTTACCAATAGTTTAGCAAATATTCATACACAAAATTTAGTAGTTGATAATGGTACGTACCGGTTTGATGTAATAAATAATTATTGGGCTATCAACGATGTTGTACTAAATATGGGTGGGCTGCATAATATTGAAAATGTATTAGCAGCTATCGGGGTGGCGAAGTATTTGAAAATAGATGACGCTAAGATTAAATCCGCAGTAGCTTCTTTTAAAGGTGTAAAAAGAAGATTTGATTATGCATTGAAAACGAGTACACATACCGTGATAGATGATTATGCGCATCACCCCGAAGAATTGAATGCTTTAATTAGTGGTGTAAGAAGTTTATTTCCGCATACAAAGCTAACCCTGGTATTTCAACCCCATTTATTTAGCAGAACCAAGGATCAGGCTCTAGGGTTTGCTACCAGTTTAGCCAAGGCAGACGAGTTAGTTCTCTTACCGATTTACCCTGCCCGAGAACTACCCATGGAGGGTATACATAGCGAATGGTTATTAGATCAGGTACACATGCAACATAAACAAGTGCTTTCTAAAGAAAATCTTTTGACCTATGTTGATAAACATAAACCGGAATTGGTAGTAATGGCCGGAGCGGGAGATATAGATACATTAGTTCAACCCATTGCAAAATTACTCGGCTAGTATGACGATACCTGCAAATATAACCCGATGGATTATTCGTATCATTTGGATACTATTCGGTATTGCTATCATAGTATTATTTGGTGCAGGTATTCAATTCAAAAAAAGACAGTTATGCAGTGATATCAATATTGAGATCAGAGGAGCCGAAAAGCATATGTTTATTGATGAAGTAGATATAAAAGAGTTAGTAAATGCCAAAGGCAATGTAATAGGTAGGCCGATTTATACATTATCACTACGTAATATGGAAGCAGCCGTTGAGCAAAATAACTGGGTAAAAAATGCTGAAATGTATCTTGATAATAATCGCGTATTACAAATACATATTGAAGAGAGGCAGCCAATTGCAAGAATCTTTGAAACAACAGGCAATAGTTATTATATCGATACTGCTTTAGTAATCTTGCCATTAAGTAATAAACTTACAGCACGAGTTCCTGTGTTTACAGGGGTTAATCCGCAGTTACCTAAAAAAGATACAACAATGCTGGCCCAAATAGCTGCTATGGCTTCTTATATCGGTGCAGATTCTTTTTTTACTGCCCAAATTGCCCAGATTAATATTAATGACCAAAAGCAATTTGAATTGGTACCTACTATCGGAGATCATCTGGTAATTTTTGGCGATACTACCGATATAAAAGCCCGTTTTTTTAAATTAAAAAACTTTTATACTCAAAACTGGTTCGAAGCGGGATTTGATAAGTATGAAAAACTCGACTTGCAATACCGGAATCAAATTGTTGCTACAAAAAAAGGAACCGCTAAAATGATTGCTGATTCCGCCGCTGCTCAGGCATTGATAGCAATAAATCCCCAGGTGATTCCCGCTGTAGCAGACTCCTTAACTATACATGATAAAAAAATAAAATCTTTACCCATTCCTAACAATAAAAAAACCATAAAACCGTTAACGAATGGGGTAAAACCTAAAACAACAAAAAAACATACCTTATGAATCACAATGAAGCACCAATCATTGTTGGTCTGGATATCGGAACAACCAAAATAGCTGCCATTGCAGGAAGAAAAAATGAGTACGGCAAGCTGGAAATTTTGGGCTTTGGTCGCGCCAATAGCCATGGCGTTCAGCATGGGCAAGTTCTTAATATTGATCAAACCATCAAAGCGATTCAACAAGCACTTGAAAATTGTGCCCAAAGCAATCCCGATTTAGAAATTAATGAAGTGTATGTTGGTATTGCCGGTCACCATATTAAAAGCCTACAAACACGCGGTGATATCGTTCGGCAGGATCCGGAAACTGAAATTCAACGTTGGGAGATCGATCAGCTTATCAATAACCAAAGAAAAACTTTTATTCCTGCAGGAGATCAGATCATTGATGTGATTTCGCAAGATTTCCATGTAGATAGTATCCAGAATATTAAAGACCCTGTTGGATATAATGGAGTGAAAGTAGGGGCTAATTTTCATATCATCACAGGCGATAGAAATGCTATCAGGAATATTAATAGAGCGGTAGATCGCAGTGGTTTACAAACAAAAGACTTGGTATTACAACCCTTAGCATCTGCGAGCGCTGTAATGAGTGAGATCGATATGGAAGCCGGTGTTGCCATATTAGATATTGGTGGTGGTACCAGTGATTTAGCTGTTTTTTATGAAGGTATCTTAAAGCATACCGCTGTAATTCCATTTGGTGGTGAGAATATTACGAATGATATCAGGATCGGATTAGGTGTATTGAAAAGTCAGGCAGAGGCCATGAAAGTACAATTCGGTTCGGCATTAGCAGATGAAGCCAAAGCCAATGCTTATATCACCATTCCGGGTTTAAAAGGCATGCCTGCTAAAGAGATCAGCGTAAAAAATTTGGCCTCTATTATTCAGGCAAGAATGGGTGAGATACTGGATTTTGTAACCTATCATTTAAAGCAAGTAGGCTTAGATCATCGTGCACTCAATGGTGGTATCATCCTTACCGGTGGTGGATCTCAATTAAAACACCTGATTCAATTAACAGAATATACAACCGGCTTGAATGCCCGTATAGGCTTACCTAACGAGCATCTAGCCGCCAATCATATCGATGAGTTGAAAAAACCTATGTATGCTACCTGTATTGGTTTAATACTGAAAGGATACAATGATTACGATCATAAGTATAAAGAGTTCAACGAAAAATTTGTGAAAGTATCAGTACCGGAAGGACTTACAAAGAAACAGGAGATGGGTGTAAAACCGGAAGTAGAAATACCTGTTACACAAGTAGATGTAACACAAAGAAGAGAGCGCTTCTGGGATAAGTTCAAGAATAATCTGATTGATTTATTTAAAGAAGAAGAAGACCAAGTAATCCGTTAGTAAAATAAAAAAGGGTATTGCCCGTTTCTTATAGATAATCTAACCCAAAACCTACACTATGATTCATTTCGATTTGCCAAAGCAAAAATCATCCATTATTAAAGTATTGGGTGTTGGCGGTGGCGGAAGTAATGCGGTAAACTTTATGTTTTCGCAAAACATCGAAGGCGTTGATTTTATTATTTGTAATACCGATGCCAAAGCAATAGAACAAAGTCAAGTACCTAATAAAATCCAACTGGGGCCACATTTAACACAAGGTCTTGGTGCAGGTGCTAACCCGGAAGTTGGTAAAAAAGCTACCGAAGAATCTCTGGAAGAAATAAGACGCATACTGGAAGTAAATACCAAAATGGCATTTATAACAGTAGGAATGGGCGGTGGTACCGGTACGGGCGGTGCTCCTATTATTGCCCAAATATGTAAAGAATTAGGTATTTTAACTGTAGGTATAGTAACCACCCCTTTCGGTTTCGAAGGACCTCGTAGAAAACTACAAGCAGAAGAAGGAATTAATGCCCTTAAGCCTTATGTAGATACATTATTGGTTATCAGTAATGAGAAACTCCGTATGCAATACGGTAACCTCAAAATGAAAGAAGCCTTTAGCAAAGCAGATAATGTATTGGCAACAGCAGCTAAATGTATTACGGATGTGATTAATAGTCGCGGACATATTATCGTTGACTTCGCAGATGTATGTACAGTAATGAAAAATGGTGGTGTTGCCATTTTAGGAAAAGCAGAAGTTGAAGGTGAAAATCGTGCGCAACGTGCTATAGAAGAAGCATTGAGTTCACCATTATTGAATGATGATGATATTAGAGGGGCTAAATGGATATTGATAAATATTAATAGTGCCGAGGGAGAACATGAATGTACGATGGATGAATTGGAGACCATCAATAATCACCTGCGCATGCAAGCCGGGGAAGATACCGATGTAATTGTGGGTATGGGCTATGACCCTACACTCGATAAAAAGATTGGAATTACCATGGTAGCAACAGGATTCGAAAGAAAAGATCCTTTCGCAAAACCGGCAGCTGCACCGATTGTAGAAGCAGTTCCCGAAAAAATTGTGATGACGTTGGGTGTGGAAGCAGAAGAGCCGAAAGCAGTTGTTCCGGTAATGCAGGTAGTACCACCTGTTGAAGAAGCTAAAATAGTTGAAGCTTTAATACCAACTTTACAAGAGCCAGAAACGACTCCCGTAATAGATATGCAACCTGTTATTCTCGAAGAGGAAACAATCGATCATGCTGCCGAGGAAAGAGAATCGTTAGTGCTACAATTTGAATTGAGCACAGATATTACAGAAGAAGTGGTATTGCCAAAAGTTCCGGAAGCACCCATCGTTGAACCCATGCTTAATTTTTCTTTAAACGAAAAGCCAGCAGTAACAGCTTCAGCGGGATTGATGAATAAACCTATGAATATCTATGCGGAAGCGGTTGAAAATATACCCCAACCTCAACAATCTTCTCAACCACAAGAACCCGTTCTAGAAGAACCACTTTTCAATATGCAATTGGTTGAGAAACCGGAAGACCAGATCGCAGAACCGGTTGCTCAAGTGCCGGCTTTTGAAGAAGATAATTTATTGGATGATGTTGAGGAGCAAAAAAGAAGAGCTGCTGAGCGAATTCAAAAATTACGCAATCTTTCTTTTAATATGAATAGTAGCGCCGACGCCAATGGCGAGTTTGATGCAGTGCCGGCCTATGTAAGAAGAAATATGGAATTATTCGGAAATACGCTTACTTCAGTAGAAAATTTTTATAGTAAGTATACGGTAAGTAAAGATGATCAAAACCCCGGCAATATTTCTACTATCAATAAATTTTTTGATGGAAAGAAACCAGATTAGTTACTAACCCAAACCCAATATAAACCCTGGTTGAATTTTCAATCGGGGTTTTTTATGCAACATTATGAATTGCCAATTGTAATAATATTATGCAGCAAGTATTGATAACCGGAGGAACCGGAACCATAGGTACCGCCCTTACTAAAGAATTAATTGCCAGAGGCTTTCAGGTAATGATTGTTAGTAGATCAAAAAAAGAATCAGGTAATGGGATTAGTTATTATACTTGGGATATTGAGCGCATGGAAATAGAAGCCGAAGCGATTCAAAAAGCCGACTATATTATTCATTTAGCTGGAGCCGGGGTAGCTGATAAAAGATGGACTTCCAAACGGAAAAAAGAAATCCTAACCAGTAGGGTTCAAAGTTGCCAATTATTAGTGCAAGCATTGCAAACGATACCTAACAAAGTAAAAACTGTTGTTAGTGCTTCAGCTATCGGTTGGTATGGCCCGGATAAAACCAATCATCCCGAAAAAAGATTTGCAGAAACAGACCCAGCATATCACGATTTTTTAGGAGATACGTGTAAACAATGGGAAACAGCTATACAACCGGTTGCTGGGCTTGGGAAAAGATTGGTGATATTACGAACCGGTATTGTACTTAGTAAGGAAGGAGGGGCGTTCAAAGAATTTTTACAACCATTAAAATATAGAGTAGCTACTGTATTAGGAACCGGTAAACAATGGATTAGCTGGATACATGTTCAAGATCTTTGTAACCAATATATCTCCGCTATCGAAAATTCAAATATGTTAGGAGTATACAATGCAGTAGCACCTCATCCTGTTACTAATGAACAACTCATTTGCAAGATGGCTACTCAACTTTTTAAAAATAAATATATCCGTTTATTTGTTCCTGCATTTATATTGAAATGGGTATTAGGTGAAATGAGTATTGAAGTGCTGAAAAGCACGAAAGTGTCGGCAGAAAAAATGCTTCAAAGTGGCTTTACTTTCTTATTTCCTACTATAGATATGGCACTAAAGGATTTATTAGGCCCTATAAATCACGTTTCTGATGAAGCCTAAAACAGATTAGCCAGATGATGGTAGTGAGCAATATGGTTAATAATAACTGTGTATTTACGGCAGCTAAAGCTTCTTCGTAATATGTTTTAGAGTCTTTTCCAAAATTTCTTGTAAAAGCAGGTGCTACTAAAATTCTATCAGATACTTCAAATGGAAGGAATCTCCCAATCATTATTTTTTTAAAGCGGAGATAAGCAACTAAAATATTTTCTACTATCAAATAATAGAATAAAAATACCCCTAACGCCAGAAAAGCTTTTTTTATCAGGTAGGCAAGCAGGAAGGCAATGGATAATTGTGCAAAAGTTTGAATAAAAAATAAAGGGATAACAGTAAGCTGTTCAGCCCATCTGTTTAAACTATTTGTATTTAAAAAAATACCAAAGGTTACCGCCACTAAAGTAAATACTAGTGTAGCAATAAATGATATAATTGCAACATCTATCAGTTTACTTAACAGAAACTCATTTCTACTCCAGCCGTCGATAATATTTTGGCGATGTGTTTTGTAATTATATTCATTGGTTACTAGCATGATAACCAAAATGGCAGGTAATAATACAAAGAAGGAAGAAAAATAAGCAACAGTTTGCCATACTTCAGGAAATACAAAAGGATTGCCTAATAATAATTTTGCAATATTATTAGCCATTTCTTTACCCGTTATTACTTTCTCATATACATAATAGAACATGATATTAATACCGGGATAGGTGAGTAACACAATAATAAGCATCCACCAGAAAGCAGGGTATTTTTTAATTTTTAACCATTCTATGGTAACAAGTGAGCGCATACATTTTAATCGTTGGTGAGTTCAAAGAATTTTGTTTCTAAACTTTTTTTGCGATGGATCAATATATTGAGTACTACCCCTTGGGTAAAACAGTATTGATTAATCGCTGCTAAATCTGCTTTGCCTACCGGATAGTATAATTGAATCTTCCCATCATGATGTACTAGATTAGAATATCCACCCATGCTTTGTAAACAGTTCTCAAGTGTTTCTAAATTTGAACTAGCTACTTCTACAATATCTTCATTTGCTAAAACTTCAGCAACGGGGCCTGCGGTTAATAATTCTCCTTTTTTTAAGATGGCAACATGGGTACAAATTTTTTCAACCTCATCTAATAAATGGCTTGCAATAATGATGGTGATCCCTTGCTTGGCCATCTCCTTTATTAAATCACGTATCTCTGCTATACCTACAGGATCTAAGCCGTTCGTGGGTTCATCCAATAAAAGCACCTCCGGATTCCCTAATAAGGCTGCGGCAATAGCCAGGCGCTGTTTCATCCCTAAACTATAAGTGCTGAATCTACTCTTTCTCCGCTCGTAGAGCTTTACTATTTTCAGAACCTGATCAATAGCTTCAGCATCTCCTCGTCCACTTATTGCATGCGTAACTTTTAAATTATCTACTGCAGATAAATAATGATAGAAATTTGGAGTTTCCAGTAACGATCCTATTCTTTTTCGATCTCCTTTCGTATTAGGCTGCTCAAACCAACCATAAGCACCTGTATCTGCCCTCAGAATATCCAATACAATACTCATCAAAGTTGTTTTTCCACTTCCATTCGGGCCCAAAATACCAAACACACTTCCTTTGGGTATTTGAAGCGAAACATTTTTAAGCGCCTGAACCTTACCATAAGATTTAGATAAGCCGGAGATTGATAAAATAGTGCTCATATATTTATTACTATCGTAACCATTTTTTCAATGAACGAATAATTTTCCTGTGTTGGATAACCGAAAATTTATCATCATAATCCCATAAAAATACCGGTATATCCATTTCTGTCATAATACTTGTAATATCTCTAAGGTAATTCGATTTTGAATTGATATCGGCAAAATTGATAACACCGGTTTCTGTGCAGATAAGCGGTAAATTTTGCCTTTTAGCCTGGTCGCTGATTTGTTTGATTCTGTTGAAGAGATAATCATAGGTAGCTTCCTTATAGTATCTCCGATAGTCTTTGGCTAATTCAGAAAAATCATTTAGATCGGGCACTTTGGGCATCTTATTTTGTTTGAAAGGGTAGGGGAAGCCGGTGATATAAGTTTTTTCGGGTGTCCAATCAGCGCCTTGGTGGGTAAAAATATAAGGTTCATAAAAATGGAAAGTATATAAAATTTTACCATCATCTACTGCCAACTTCCCCATCGTTAAAAGCTCATTAATTCCATTATAATTAGCTCCGCCAATAATAAAAATACGTTCGGGGTCTTCTTTTCTCAATTCTCGTACCAAAGTAGTAGCAGCGGATTTCCATATATCCATATCGGTAGTGGGCTCATTATATAATTCATATACCAATTGGCTGGAAGGGTATACTCGAAGAGACTGCATAACCTGTTTCCAAAGTCGAATGATTCGGTCATTCTCACTATATAAGTTATCATTCCGAAGACGACCATAATGGTAAACTAATACCAACTTTAAGTTTTGTTGTAAACATTTGGCATAAATCAGATGTATCTTTCTAAGTATTTCTTGGTTCAATTGCGTATTGCCATCAGTTGTAAAATGATCAAAAGCAATCGGTAAACGTACCGCCCGAAAACCTTTGCGGGCAATATCTTTTATTTTATCGTCTACCTCTTTCTCATATAAATGAACGGGGTCTGTCCAATAATGTTCTAAAAAAGAAAGGTTAACCCCCTTATTAAGCGACTGACGCACAATTTCTGTACTACTTTGAGCGTTAGCAGTGAAAGCCGAAAACAGTGTAATGGTTGTTAGTAAACTAGCAATGAGAAAAGAGCGGTTTAGGCAGATAAGATTTAAATTCACCCTATTGTAAAATACTTGTTGCATACTTAATTTATGATCGATTATCATAGGATTCCTTATGTAAATATAGACCGACAAAAGCTTACAAACGAATTGAATAAGCGAGGGGCCTATTTCTCTAATGTGGCTGTATGGACGATCATATTCTCACTTCCTCTCTTTTGGCTCTTAGATGTATTGTTTATGAAGGAAGAGTGGCTTTATTTGTTGGCTATTCGGGTGATTTTCTTTTGTATATCCTATTTTTTCTATTTTTTCGGTACTCGCCGTAGGTGGAACTATCAATTAATTCTTAATCTGGTTGTTGGAGCAAATGTTTGTTTAATGGCATTGGTTTGCGGTATTGTACCTATAACTAATGCATTACCCTATTTTTTATTGGGCTCTGTAATGATGCTGTTACTCAATACCACGGTTTTCTGGAAGCCTATTTTTGCGCAGCTGCATTGCGCTATTTCTTATGCCATCATAGTGGTATTATATTCGATCAATAGTAGAATGGTGGGCTATGGTGCGCTCATCGCCAATGGAGGTGGGGTCTATTTTCTGGTATCCGCTTTTTCCTGTTTTATTGCCTATAATCGATATCAGGTTATCAAAAGGGAAACAGAAAAAAACTTGATCATTGAGGAATCGAATAAGCGCATGTTAGAGCAAAATGAAAAAATCAACGATCAGCATCATATTATTGAAGAAGCCAACAGACGATTAAAGGAGTTGAGCGATTACCGGCAGAACACCTTAAATATTATGATTCACGATTTGAAGAACTTTATTGGATCGAACCAAATTTCAATAGATCTTATAAATAGAAAATCGAGCAATCTTACAGCAGATCAGAAGGAAATTCTGAGCTATATAACTATGGGTAATGAGAAATTACACTATTTATCTAAAAAATTGGCCGATTCTGCTGAGGCCGATTCCGGAAAAATCGAATACCGATTTGAAACCTTCGATATCATTCCGGAGGTTGAAAAAGCGGCTATTTCATTGGTAGATGCGGCTAGTATTAAACAAGTGAGCCTGCAGGTTCACCTGTCCCCTGCTGCCGTAATGGTAAATCTGGATAAAATATTTCTTCGTCATATATTATTTAAGCTCCTTTCTAACGTTATTAGGTTTATCCAGAAAGGATCGGCCGTTAGCATACATGCGGGAGATAGTGATGGGAACTGTATTATTGAAATTATCAATAAGGGTACGCCAATTGGCATGGATAAACTGGATGAATATTTTAACAGGCTCCAAGCCCCAAATCAGTCCGATTATGCCGTTACCCAATCAGGAATGGGTTTTTCCATTTCCAAACAACTTACAACCGACATGGGCGGAACGCTTAGTTATGAGAGTAATGAAGCTATTGGTAACTATTTCAAAATCAAATTTAAACTTGCTTAGTCCTAAATACGCTGTTATGAAAACAAAAATATCCCTACTCTTTGGCTTACTGCTATTTGTTCAGGCAGTATTTGCACAAGCCAATACAGAAGCGATAAATACCGACCCTTCCAAGCGTACATTGGAAGATATGGGCTATCGGAATGAGTCTATCACCGGTATTGCCGGAGCCCTTACTTATTTCGTGAAAGTGCAACCACGCGATGATCTGAACAATATGAAATTGGTGTTGAATATTAAACCATCACCGGTTTTAAACAATAGGATTTCAGCAGTTACGGTATCTCTAAAAGATGAGCCGGTTCATACAGAACGCTTAGCAGCAACGGCTATCGATTCCGTAATGGTAATTACCATTCCATTGAACAGCCGCTTTGTACAACCCGACGGTCGCTTTATTAAAGTTCGTATTGATGCCAAAATGGCCATGTCTGATGAGTTCTGTAAAGATGTTGATAATCCTGCCATTTGGATGTCTGTTAGAAATAGTTCATATCTGGCAGTTGCCAAACAAGAAAAAGTAACGTATTATCAAAGTTTAAAAGAAACCATTCTCGAATATGATAGAATTAGTACTCCCGTAAATTCAGATTTGAACGACTTACTTTCCAGTGGAGTATTATATGCATTGATGAAGCAGCGTGCCAGCTTGGTTAAAGTAAAAACAGATAATTATAAAGAAACAGACACCTTAGGAAATACAGTTGTTACAGGATTATATAATAAAATACCCGCGGTTTTGCGAGCGCTATTGCCTGAATTTCAAGCCGGACAAGGATGTATCGCTAACCTCATACCTTATGGCGATAACAGGCATGTATTGGTTATTACCGGTAAGGATGAAGCCGGATATAAGAAAGCTATTAATGTGCTTACAAACTATAAGATTATCAATAGCAGTTTCTCTTATCGAATGATTATTGATAACGGAGCACCCAACTATTTCGAAAAAAATGCATTGCCGGTTGTATTCTCTTTGGAAGAGTTGGGAGGTACACCTCGTATTATGGAAGGGGTTGGAGCACTAAAAACTAACTATGCTTTTTCCTTATCAGATTATAACGCTATTCCCAAAAAACTTACTTTCCATTTAGAAGCCATGCTCTCTTTATTGAAAAGCGGAGACCGTGGCTTTTTGAACGTATACCTCAATGATAACTTAGTTTTCAGTACCGATTTACACGATCGTACGAATTTCGCAGGGGATATCGACTTAAAACCATACTTACTTACAAAAAATAACTCTTTAATCGTAGAAATGCGATTCCATCCACAAGGAAGTATTTGTAAAGAAGGATTCGCTAACTTCTTTGGATTTATTGATACCAAAACATCAAATCTTGTTTTTTCGGGAGAAAAAGTAAATGAGTTTTATAATTTCTTCAACTACCCCGGTGAATTCCGTAAGAAGGCATTAAAATTCGTGGTAACTCCTTCTTTATTACCTTCTTTAAGTTTCTTCCATGGGAGAGCTTATACATCAACTGAATACCACCACTATACCTGCTAATTATCTGTATATACCTGAAATGGTTACAAGCGATAAAGTTACGCCCGACGAACTCCGTGATTTTAACGCTATTGCTTTAGTTCAACGAAATGACCCTTTTGTAAAGAACTTTACAAGCTCCTTACCAGTTCAGTTTACCAGAGATTTTCAGTTATATAAAGACGTAAGCGGACAAACAGCCTACTCGATCAACGACTTTGCCAGCAGCGGTATCGCTCAAATATTTAAACAAGGGCCAACAACCTATTTATTAGTAACCGCCTTAGGTGATACCGCGGTTGGGGATGCCTTCGAAAGTGTAATCAGTAGTTTCGGCTCACAATATTCCGCTATCGAAAGTAATGTGTGTATTGCCAATAATAGAGGAAAAAGTAATTTCTTCTTCAAGTTGCCTGATAACGCCGGTGTAGTAACCTATCGGGGCGATAAGAATAATTTACTACTCTTCTGGAATAACTATAAGTTGTTCATCATGATTGGAGCTGTATTATTGTTAGTTGCTTTATTCTTCTTTGTGAGAAGAAGAGTGAAACGCTCTCAGGAAATCGTTTAACCGTTCTATACCAGATAATACCCTATGCCGGTTTCTGCTTTAAATAATATGTTGAGTGCCGGACAATTCACCGTATCGAAACTCGAACAGATAGAAGTGATTGCCGAAGAGTTTAACTATGCCTCCATTAAAGCGGCACTGAACTTCGGATTTCTTACCAGAAAGGAATATGTACATTTCCTCGAGCGATCCGGTTACCCTTTGGTAGATGTTAGAAATGAAGTGATTGATCAGGGATTTGTAGATAAATGCGATCTCCAACACCTCAATTCTTTTCTATACCTACCGATTAGAAATGATGGTAAGGGTAAGCTAATTGTCGCAGCAGCCGATCCGATGGATGAAAAACTGATCGGTGCACTGGAAAATAAATTTGCTACCCGCATCACCATGGTGGCTGCCTCCGATCTAGATATCACCTGGATGGTTCATAAATTAAGAGGCGAATATTATGTGAAAGAAGCTGTATTTAGTTTGATGCGAAAAGACCCGGCAAGTTCCGGATTAACTACATTTACCGATCCTCAGCTCATCTTTATTTTTGGATTGATCGCTTTATTTTTTATGTTGCTCACTTATAATTTAGTGAACACATTTATTTTCTTCAATTTATTTTTTAGCGGTACTTTTTTGTTTGCCATTTTATTCAAATTGTATCTGGCATTGAAAGGCTCTCGGTATGAATTACATGAAACCATTACCAAAGAAGAGGTGAAAGCGGTTAACAATGATTCATTACCCGTTTATACTATCTTATTGCCGGTATATAAAGAAGATAAACTGATTCGTAAACTGATTTGGAATTTGCGAAGCTTAGATTATCCTCGGGGCAAACTAGATGTAAAGCTTTTAATTGAGGAAGATGATGATAAAACACTAAATGCGGTTCGAAACCTCGATTTCCCGGCTAACTTCGAAACCATAGTAGTACCCTTTCACATGCCTAAAACAAAACCGAAAGCATGTAATTATGGTTTATTTTTCTGTAAGGGTAAATATCTTACTATTTATGATGCTGAAGATGTACCGGATTCAGATCAGCTGAAAAAAGTAGTTGCGCTATTCCGAAAATTGCCAAAGGATTATATCGTATTGCAAGGAGCACTGAACTATTTCAATAAAAACGAAAATCTACTAACCAGAATGTTTACGTTGGAGTATTCTTACTGGTTCGATTATATGCTGCCCGGCTTACAATCGTTAGACGTTCCGATTCCATTAGGAGGTACTTCTAATCATTTTAAATTAGATAAACTCATCGAACTTGGTGGTTGGGATCCTTTCAATGTAACGGAAGACGCAGACTTAGGTGTTCGTGTGTTTGAGAAGAAATATAAAGTAGGAGTAGTTAACAGTACCACTTTAGAAGAAGCAAATAACGAACCCTTTAACTGGATTCGCCAACGTTCTAGATGGATCAAAGGATATATGCAAACAACTTTGGTACATATGCGTAACCCGGTTCGATTGATTGGTAAAATTGGATGGAGAGGGTTCTTCGGATTTAATTTCTTCGTAGGTGGAACGCCTATTACTTTTTTATTATACCCGGTGCTGCTTTCTTTTTTTGTTATATACCTGATATTTGATTTGCAAGCAGTACGCGTTATTTTCCCGGATTGGGTACTATACATTTCTATCTTCAACTTTGTTGCCGGGAATACGCTGATGGTATATGTAAATATGCTAGCCGTATTTAAAAGAAGGTATTACGAGTTGATTTTATTTGCCATTCTAAACCCTATATATTGGTTAATGCATTCTATTGCTGCTTATAAAGGATTATGGCAACTGATATATAAACCGTTTTATTGGGAGAAAACAAACCATGGATTAACCAAAGTATCGCATTCTTCTGCTGCAGCCAATGCAACCTAATATATGAAATCAAATAGCCGACATATAAAGATCGCCTCATTGCTGCTGGTAGTATATTACTTAGTGGTTGCATGGGTATTATTTAGAAGTGGGTTCGAACATACGGAACGACTGTTTTATGCAGAGAAATTAAAACTCCTTTTCGAGTTTAAAGAAAACACATTGTTAACGCTCGGTACTACCTATCCCACTACTGTTTTTTTATCAGCAATTGTTTTCGCTCCATTTGGATACCTTTTTGCACCTGTTGCGGCATCTATCGTTATGATGACGTTGCTCTTCTTTTTTATGGCAAGCGATTTAGAAAAAACTGATTTGCCTCCTAAAACCATGCAAACCTGTTTATTGCTGTTATTCTTGTTTAATTGGGAGTTCGTATTTGCCGCAATAAGTGGTAGAAATATAGCGGCTATTATGCTATTTTTTTATTTACTTTTTCGAAGCCTGTTTTACTACTATCGGAATCAAACAACATACTATCTCTCCCTAGCCAGTATATACCTTACTTGTTTGGTTTTTACAGAGATCAATTTTATATGGATGTTATTATCTTTTTTCCCTTTTATTGTGTTGGTATCTATTGAAGGGATCAAAGTGTCTAAGACCGATTTACCGGTATTTCAATATTATCAAGCACTTAATAATCGTTCGCTTCGAAGGAAATTAGCCAATCGTACGCTTTCCTTATATTTAGTTTTGTTTTTATTGCCGCTCGGAGCGGTTTATTTATTCAGGACTTTAAATAACGCGCATGCCGGGGATCCTACTTATTTCTTAACCAGTCAATACGCTAATTGGCGTGTTACAGGAAGCACGTCCCTTACAACCGTTTTAGAAATGGTAAAGGGAGCTAATATTGCTAAGCAAACACAAATTGTATTTCAAGTTTTTGTGGCAATGCTATCTCCTATTTTTATTCTCTCCCTACTCATCTTTAGAGGTAAGTTATATGAATTGTTCACAATCATAACTCCCCTGATATTCTTTTCCATTATATTGATCGATACTCGCATATACCTTACTGTGGAATACTATGTGATAGTTACAGTAATGGGTATTGCTGCACTAGGGTTCTATTCAACGAAAAAGCGATTTAAAAAATTAACAGCTCCTGCGCTATACATTGCCACTGCTTTAACTATTTATGGTAGCTATTATTATTTTAGTGAAACCAATGATGTAGAAGAACAACAATTTTTTGTTTCTGCATCTCAAACATCCAATTGGTTTCATCCCAGATCACAAACAGAAATTCAGAAGCTAGCTGAGTATATAGCTGCTATTAAATCGCCCAAAAGGCCTGTATTAATTGATGATGCATCTGCTTATGGTATTGTAGCGTATTTGCCCGATTTAACCGGCTTAGTAATGCCATTACAAAAAAGTTTTGTTACTGTTATTGAAAACCCTACGCTAACGGTACAGTATATGGTGATTGCCAAACGTAATAACAGATTACATAACTATACCGTTATGAATGCGTATAACTTAGGTATCATGCGCGAAAGATTACAAATACAACCCAGTAGGGTATTTGAAACCGAAAACTGGGTCGTATACAATATTCGATAATTAGTTCCTAACAGGTCTGCCTGTTTTCAATACACTCTGAATTCTTTCTAAGGTTTTCTTTTCGCCACAAAGACTCAAGAAAGCTTCTCTTTCTAAATCCAGTAAATATTGTTCACTTACCAAGCTTTGCTCACTTAAATCTCCACCACACATTACATAAGCCAATTTTCGTGCTACCAATGCATCATGGTCTGTTGCATAATTGGCCCGCCACATACCATTGATACCGGCCAACATGGCCCCTAATCCAGCGCGACCTAACACTTTTACATCCTTTCTTGGTTGGGGAATGGTATACCCTTGTTCATATAATTCAATGGCACTCTTTTTAGCTTCCGCTATTCTCCTTCCTATATTCAAGATTACTTCATCTTGTCCGGATCTCAGAATTCCCATATCAAACGACTCATATGCCGAAGTAGCTACTTTGGCTGTAGCAATAGCAAAAAATCTTTTCTTTAACGTATTTGTTTCCGGTTCATCTTCATGTAATTCATCACCGGCTCTTAATGCAAATTCTTTGGTACCGCCTCCACCGGGTATCAGACCTACTCCTAATTCAACTAACCCAATATAAGTTTCTGCAGCAGCACAAATCTTATCTGCATGTAAATTCATTTCACATCCTCCCCCAAGCGTTAAGCCATGCGGTGCTGTAACAACCGGTATGTTCGAATAGCGTAAACGCATCATACTGTTTTGAAACATTCGAATAGCCATGTCTAATTCATCGTATTCTTGTTCGATAGCTAACATAAATATCATACCCACATTAGCTCCCGCACTAAAATTGGGCCCGTCGTTAGCAATCACTAAACCATTGAATTTCTCTTCAGCAATACTTATGGCTTTGTTTAAACCTTCTAACACTTCGCCACCGATACTATTCATTTTGGTACTCCATTCAAACCCTGCAACGCCATCACCAATATCATATAATTTACAAGCACTGTTTTTCCAAACCAGATTATCACTATGATTTTTTAAGATAAGGAAAGCCTCACCACCCGGAATGGGTTTATACAACTTAGTTGCAACATCATAAAATAATCGCTTCCCGTTTTCTACTTTATAAAAACTGGTGGCACCGCTTGCCAACATATCTTCAACCCAGGGAGCTACACCATAGCCACTCGATTTCATGGCTTCTACTGTTTTGGCAACGCCCAGTAAATCCCAGGTTTCAAAAGCGCCAATTTCCCATCCAAATCCTGCCATCATCGCATCATCCACACGATATACCTCATCACTTATTTCAGGTATACGAAAAGAGATATAAGAAAAGAGTGAAGCATGAAATGCTTTATAAAAATTTCCGGCTTTATCTGTAGCGGCACTCAGCATTTTAATGCGCTCTTTCAAATCCTCAACCGGCTTAGCAGCTTCAATAGATGCAAACTTGGGTTTTACCCTAGTGCCATATTCCATGCTCGATAAATTCAGCGTAAGAATTTCTTTGCCGGCTGCCGATTTTGTTTTTTTAAAGAAACCTTGTCCTGTTTTATCTCCCAACCAATTATTCGTAATGAGTTGCTCAAGCCAGCTAGGAATTTGAAATGTAGCTCTTGCTTCATCGGTCGGACAATTATCCGCAACACCTTTTGCTACTTTTACCAAGGTATCTATACCAACCACATCAGCGGTTCTAAAAGTGGCCGATTTGGGTCGACCTATTATGGGCCCTGTTAAAGCATCAATTTCATCAATGGATAATTGCTGTTTTTCCATGATATGGAAAATGCTCATGATACTAAACACGCCGATCC
Source organism: Sediminibacterium sp. (assembly GCA_017537025.1). Taxonomy (GTDB): domain Bacteria; phylum Bacteroidota; class Bacteroidia; order Chitinophagales; family Chitinophagaceae; genus Sediminibacterium. Next base: position 84,845 of record JAFWCB010000005.1, on the reverse strand, counting down.
GGTTAGCAATAAAAGCTGGAGTATCTTTACAGAGTACCGTTGTTTTACCCAAATACAAATCTCCATAATGCATCAGAAAATCTACCACTTCTTGATTTGTATATGGGGTAGGAATGATTTCTAGTAATCGTAAATAACGTGGTGGATTAAAAAAATGCGTTCCGCAAAAATGTTTCTTGAAATCCTCTGTTCTGCCCTCGGCCATTAAATGAATGGGTATACCCGAAGTATTAGAAGTAATTAAGGTACCCGGTTTACGATATTTTTCAACCTCATTATAGATGAGCTGTTTTATATCCAACCTTTCTACAACTACTTCAATTACCCAATCGTAATCGGCAATTTCCTTCATATTATCATCAAAATTGCCTGTCTTGATTTTGTTTACTACAGATTTAGTAAAAACAGGTGAGGGGTTCGATTTAATAGCTGCTTGTAAAGCATCATTCACTAACTTATTTCTTTCAACAGCTTTTGTACTCTCTTTGGCACCTGCAGGAACCATATCTAAAAGCAAAACGGGCAAACCAATTCCTGCAAAATGGCATGCAATACGGGATCCCATAACCCCGCTACCTAATACGGCAACTTTTTTAATCGAACGTTTCATAAATGGTTGATATTTAGCAATCGGCACAAAAATAGTTAGTTATGCAACTAATTTAATCGAAGATAGGGTAAAAAAAATATCAAACCCAAGGGTTTGATATTCATTTTTTTGGGGGAAGGATTCATTCTTCCGATACGGCGGCACCTTTATATGCCAAATAAAGGCAAACTAGGTAAACGGCCAAAAGAACGTAAACTAGCATAACGGGGGATTTGTGTTTACAATTTATTAAAAATATGAATGCTAACTATTCAACAATTATGCACCAAAGTGAATAACGATGTTTAAGAAAATAAACCCTTTCATCGAAAAAAACCGCAAATCCAAGAATAACACGCTTCTTAGAGAATAATTCTCAATTTCTTAATACAAATTTTAAATTGGTTAGTTCAATTTTTAATTTTTTTTTAATGATAAAGTAAACTCAGTCCATACGATTCTGCGAATAGTGAATGAATTATATTAACAAAAATTAATATTTGTGAAAGGTGGCTTTTGGTAGAAATCGTTTAAAATAACCGTTGTTTGCGATAATCGACCATTTACAATTTTCTTTCACTCCGAATGCCAATCATTCTGTTACTTTTGTCAATAATGGAAATTACCAACGATATGATCACTAAGCTTCTGCATTTAGCAAGGCTGGAATCTAATCCGGAGAATGAAACTGCGTTGCGAGCTGATTTGGAAAAGATGGTTGTTTTTATTGAAAAATTGAATGAACTGGATACCCGTAATGTTGAACCCTTATTATATATGTCGAATACAGGAAAAGGGTTGAGAGAAGATCATCCCGCAGATCCCATCGACCCCCAAATAATCTTCTCAAATGCTCCGGTTCCTGATGTTCATTATTTTAAAGTTCCAACTGTTATAAAAAAATAGAGTACATGCAAGCAGAATCAATTATACACCTAGAGGATATCCAAAAAAGCTATTTTATGGGTTCCCAAGCAATTCCCGTATTAAAAGGTATTTCTTTAGATATATTCAAAAATGAATATGTTGCTTTGATGGGACCTTCGGGAAGTGGTAAAAGTACCTTGATGAATATTTTGGGCTGTTTAGATTCTCCAACCGGTGGCAAGTATGTGCTCAATGGAAAAGATGTGAGCAAGATGCATGATGATGACTTAGCCGAAGTTCGGAACACGGAAATCGGATTTGTTTTCCAACAATTTAATTTATTACCTCGGTTAAGTGCAGCCGAAAATGTGGCATTGCCTCTTATTTATGCGGGCATTAGTAAAAAAGAACGCATTGAACGTGCCATGGAAGCATTGAATAAAGTAGGTTTAGCGGAAAGGAGTCATCATAAATCGAATGAGTTGAGTGGTGGACAAATTCAGCGGGTAGCTATTGCCCGGGCGTTAGTGAATAATCCTTCCATATTATTGGCGGATGAGCCAACAGGTAATTTGGATTCAAAAACATCTGTTGAAGTCATGCAAATTTTTGGCAAAATTCAAGAAGCGGGTAATACCGTGGTTTTAGTTACCCATGAAGAAGATATAGCGGCTTATGCACATAGAGTTGTTAGACTACGCGATGGCTTGATTGAAACAGATACCCGAAAGGTAGTTGAACAAATGGCCTAACGCGAACCATTCCCTTATTTTTTTGTACTATTGGCTACTGTTTTAAAATGGCAATGAAGATTTATACCAAAACCGGTGATTTAGGCAAAACTGCTTTGATAGGAGGTACTAAAGTACCCAAAAGTCATATTCGTATTGAAGCATATGGTACCGTAGACGAATTAAACTCGTGGATTGGGCTACTCGGTGATTTATTCAATGACCCTCAAACAAATAATACGCTCAAAGAAATACAAGACAGGCTTTTTACAGTTGGTTCCTCTTTAGCTTGTGACCCCGAAAAAGAGCCTCTAATGAAAATACCTGATTTACGAGAGACAGATATTATTTTATTGGAGAAAGAAATAGACAGGATGAATGATAACTTACCTCCCATGAAGTTTTTTATTCTTCCCGGCGGTCATGTTATTATTTCTCAAATGCATATTGCGCGATGCGTATGTAGAAGGGCAGAAAGAGGGATCGTGAATATGAAAGAGCATGATTTGTTTGTGGAGCCCTTGATCATAAAATATTTGAATAGATTAAGTGATTATCTGTTCGTGCTCTCTCGCTTTGCTGCAAAAACTTTGCAGGTTGCAGAAGTTCCCTGGAAACCAAGAGTGTCTTAAACTTATAACAGTTGTCCATCTTTCATTTTAATAGTTCTATCCGCAAAAGCAGCTAGTTCCTCATTATGGGTAACAATTAAAAAAGCGGTTCCTGTTTTTTGGTTAAGGGTTTTGAAAATACGATACAATTCTTTTGCGTTAGTACTATCTAAATTGCCTGTTGGCTCATCAGCGAAAACAATAGCGGGCTCATTAATCAAGGCTCTGGCAACGGCCACTCTTTGTTGTTCGCCTCCCGATAAAGCCGTGGGCTTATGGGTTACTCTGTCTTGTAAGCCTAGATCTTTCAATAAGGAGGCTGCACGTTCCTCAACTTCATTCTTGTTACGGCCACCTATCCACCCGGGTATACACACATTTTCAAGAGCAGTGAATTCCGGTAATAACTGATGGAATTGAAATATGAATCCCATATGAGCATTTCTGAACTGTGCCAGTTCACTATTACTCAACTTGCTAATATCGGTATCTTCAAACCAAACCTTGCCTGAATCGGGGGTATCCAAGGATCCTAAAATATGTAACAAACTACTCTTTCCGGCACCCGACGACCCCACCAAACTGACCATTTCCCCCTTCTCAAGGGTTATATTTACCTGATTCAGAACAGTAATATTGTTGAATTTTTTAGTAATATTTTCAGCTTTTAGCATTAAAATGGGTGCTTTTAATTCGCAAACCTACAAAACAGGCTCCAAAAATCAGGATTTTAAAGCTTTCTCCGCATCTGCTGGATATCTTGGATTTGGTTGTATCGTTTATACGTTTACTTTTGCAAAAAATTGGAGGAAATATGTTTTGGACACTTGAGTTAGCAAGTTATTTGGAAGAGGCCCCTTGGCCGGCTACAAAAGATGAATTGATTGATTATTCAATACGTAGTGGTGCTCCTATTGAAGTAGTTGAGAATTTGCAAGAATTAGAAGATGAAGGGGAAGTATATGAGAGTATTGAAGATATATGGCCCGACTATCCAAGTCAGGAAGACTTTATGTTTAATGAAGATGAATATTAATACAATCTAGCAGATACGATCAAGTATCTGCTAATTTATTTTGTAGGGTTTTTGAAAGTAAGCTTGAAGTAAAGCAGCATCAGAGCAAGCGTCAATACTATAATATTTGCAGCAATTACAGGTCCGCTATTTACACTAAACGCATAGATTAACCATACAATAGTACTGGTAATTACGATGAAGATCATCCAGATACTTAAATCCCCCACGCTCTTCGTTTTCCAAGCTTGCCATACCTGAGGTATAAAAGTAATGGCACTTAAAAAAGCACCGATATAACCTATTAGTTCATTCCATTGCATGGTGTTGTTATTAACTTTCAGACTGAATTCCCAATTTTTGCATAACCTCATTGCTTACGCCTGTCATAGAAAAACCTCCATCATGAAATAAGTTTTGCATCGTAACCATGCGCGTTAAATCCGAGAATAGGGTAATACAATAATTCGCACAATCTTCAGCAGTAGCGTTACCAAGTGGTGCAATGGCATTCGCGTAATCATAAAAATCATTAAATCCTTTGATACCGGTACCCGCAGTAGTTTTTGTAGCCGATTGAGAAACAGTATTGATTCTTACCTTTTTTTCAACCCCATAATGATATCCAAAGCTGCGAGCAATAGATTCTAACATTGCTTTGATATCTGCCATATCGGTATAAAAAGGAAAAGTGCGTTGAGCTGCCATATAAGTTAAGGCAACAACACTTCCCCATTCATTAATAGCATCAAGCTTCCGAGCCACAGATAACATTTTATGAAAAGACATAGCAGATACATCAATACCCTTCATAAAATAATCGTAGTTAGCTTCTGTATAAGGAACTTTTTTGCGAATATTCACGCTCATGCCGATGGAATGTAAAACGAAATCTATTTTGCCACCAAGTACTTCTTGAGATTGCGTAAAAAGTGTGGTTAACTCGTCTACACTGGTAGCATCGGCAGGGATGATTTTAGAATTAGTTTGCTCAGCTAATTTATTGATCTCACCCATTCGCATGGCTATAGGCGCATTGGTAAGTACAAAACTAGCACCTTCTTCATGCGCTTTTTCTGCTACTTTCCAAGCAATAGAATTGGTATCTAAAGCACCTGTAATAATTCCTCGTTTTCCTTTTAATAAGTTATATGGCATAGCATGTTTTTTATAGTTGTATACTTTCGGTTTGTCACCCTGAGCCTGTCGAAGGGCGGTCTAAAGATATATCAATTCATCATTTCACGTGCATTTTCCAATGCCGCAGCTGTAGGTTTTTCTCCCCCCAGCATTTTTGCAATCGCTTCTATTCTTTCAGATTCAGTAAGTAATTTGATTTCTGTTTTAATACCATCTTTTTTAGCTTCTTTATAAACATAGAAATGAGCAGATGCTTTACCCGCAATTTGAGGCTGGTGCGTAATACAGATGATTTGTCTGGTTGCAGCCATTGTTTGCATGATAATACCTACTTGTTTGGCGGCTTCGCCGGAAATGCCGGTGTCTATTTCATCAAAAATCATAGTGGGTAAATCAATGGTGGAAGCAACTAGAGATTTTATACATAGCATTAATCTGCTCAATTCTCCACCGCTAGCTACCTTACCCAATGATTCAAAACGACCTTGTTTATTAGCATCGAATAAAAAAAGTGTTTCTTCTGTTCCATACATGGTAAGCTGCGTTGGTTCAAAAACAACTTTAATTTGAGCATTCGGCATTCCCACTTGTTTTAATAAGTTATTTACCGACTTTTCAAAAATGGGAGCTTGTGCTAGTCTATTAACTTTTATTATTTCAGCTATTTCCTGTAATTCCTTTTCTAATTTTTTGGCGGCCTCTATATGCTGCTGATATTGCTCATCGATATTATATACAGCATCTAATTTTTTTTGTAAATCGGCTTGCAAGGCTAATAATTCCTTAGTATGCGTAAAGCCATGTTTTCTAAGTAATTTATCACCGGCCGTAATTCTTTCATTCACAACAGTAGCGCGAGATTCATTTTCATTGATGGAATCTGCTAAATGCGATAACTCCTGGGCAATATCTTTAAGCTCAATATAAATTGTTTTTAAACGATCGAGTTGTAAGTCAATAGCAGGGTATAGTTTGGAAATTTGGGTTAAGCCAGCTTGTATATTTTTTAAAGCTGCGGTTAGCGGCTCTTCAGAATTATCCAGCGCCTCATACGCATTAGATAATCCCATTTTTATTGTAGCAGCATTACTCAATAGTTGCCATTCCGCATCCAATTCTTCCAACTCATTTTCTTTTACATTAAGCTGAACTAGTTCGTCTAGCAAAAACTGATGGTAATCGGCCTCTCTTGTAAAATTTACCTTCTCTGTCTCTATTTTTTTAATAGTGTTTAATAGCTGTTTCCACTGCTGATATTTTTCTTGAAAAGGAATGTAATGGGAATGATTGCCCGCAAGGATATCAATAACAGCTCGCTGAAAATCGGATTCAGCAATATCCAGCGTATCAAATTGTTGATGTAAATCAACAAGTAAGGAAGCTAATTGCTTTAGCTGTTGCAGGGTACAAGGAGAGTCGTTAATAAATGCACGCGATTTTCCCGTTACAGCAATCTCTCTTCTAAGAATCAAAGCTCCTTCATAATCAAAACCTTCTTGTTGTAAAAAAGTGATGACCGATTGTTTCTCTTTTACCGCAAAGAATCCTTCAATAATTGATTTCTTCTCCTTGTTAAGCAAGGCACTGCTATCTGCTCTGCCCCCCAATATTAATCCTAATGCACCCATAAGGATACTTTTACCGGCACCCGTTTCTCCGGTAATGATATTTAATCCGGAATGAAAATCAATTTCAATGGCATCTATGATGGCGTAATTTTGTATTGATAATTTATGGATCATAGTTACAATATTATTATTATTCCCCTTTACATCTTTCAATACCGGCTTTAGCCCGCTGATCGAGCGAGTTTTTATACTCATGGTCGTCCATGTTCAAACATTTTTGATAATAGCTGATAGCTAGTTTTTTTTGATTACGGTTTTCATAAATCATAGCAATTTGAATGGCTGCTCTTGCGGCATAATATTCTTTTCTGGTTTCTCCTATTTTTATGGCAATTAAATAATTTCGGATAGCATCGTCAGGCTTATTAAGATCATCTAAAATTCTGGCAACACGATATGCAAATTCCAACTTTTCTTCTTCTTTTGGAAAGTCATCATCCGTTTTGCCGGATAATAGTTTATAGGCATCGGTATGGTAGCCCCCATCATTGAGTAACCTAGCTTTCAATAGTAAGGGATTGGGCCAATACATTGCTTTCGCATCTTTTAAAGCTTTTTTATCTGCGTCTGAATCGGTACTACCTTTTTTTATAACCTGTTTTCTGGCGTTGTCCGCTGCTGCATAATTATTCTGTAAATAGTAACACCAGCTTATCTTTTGGTATACATCTTTCACATAAAACTTACCTTTAAATTGGCTCGTAAATTGCTCAAAAAAACTAAGTGCTTCATTTGTTTCTAGATGGTATAGCTTAATGTATCCCATTTCAAAATCCCAAATGGATAAGGGTAAGTAGTCGTCTGATTTATTTCTGGATAAAATAATGGTCTTTGTTTCTTCTATATTTTTATAATTAAGATATAAATTAGATGCCATAAAAGCTAGTAAATGATTATTTACTACATCAAGCTTACGCTGACTAATAAACTGTAGCGCTTCCTCTTTTTTATTTTCGATATGATATTGTAAATAGGGATAAATAAATGCTGCATCGGTAAAAAACATTTTTGCCCATGGATCATTGCTATACGCAAATTGCCTTACCATATGCATTCCCTCAGATAAGGATCCGTGTATACCCAATAAATTGGTAAGCCATTTATACCCTTTGGGTACCGTTCCTACTACCGCATTCACAGCACCAAAAAGTAACTCGTTCGGGGTAAATTGAGGAAATACTTTTTTATTTTCTTTTAGCAGCATATAGGCTTTTCTAAAATCCCAACCGGCATCCCAGAAATGTCCAAATTTTATAGAAACTCCGGCTCTATGGATTCTTATTAATGCCTGTCCATACAGATAAAAAGGGGAGTCTTTGGGTCCGGATTGAATCCATTCCAAACGCTCTTGAAAATCAGGGAAATGAGCATCATAATAGGCGGGATCTTCATTGAGAAACAAGGTATAGAAATCGATATAATCTTTTATTAGCAGGGGGGCTAAATTATTTGGCTGTTGTTGTATGAGCTTTTCTACCAGTAGTTTGCCAGACTTCATTTTAAGTTTCGAAATTTCCTGATATGCTTGTACACATTCCGGATTAAAATCAAATCTTTTTTGAGCCTGCAGTATGGAAGCCATCAGGATGATTCCAAGAATCAAAACACTCGTCTTTTTCATGTGATATCGAAAATAAGAAAGGGCAACGAATTGTTGCCCTTTCCATGAAATATTTATAAGCGTTTACTTTGCTTCTACGCTATCATTCAAATCGGCATCTACCAGAATACGACCACAGTTTTCACAAACTATAATCTTTTTATGTAGTCGAATTTCACTTTGGCGCTGAGGCGGAATGGCGTTAAAGCATCCCCCACAGGCGTCTCTTTCTACAGGAACAACAGCTAAACCATTCCTATAACTGTTACGAATACGATCGTAACTATATATCAATCGGTCATCAATATGCTTACGCGCTTCTTCGCTTACCTCTCTTAAAGCAGTCTCTTCTTTAATAGTATCAGCGATAATTTTTTCTAACTCGCCTTTTTTATGATTTAAAACGCCTTCTTTAACAGCCACTTGTTTTTTAGCAGCTTCTAAGTTTTTAACTTTTTCTGCTAATTCTTCATTGGCATCGCGGATATGTTTTTCACTCAATTTCACTTCCAACTGCTGCATCTCCACTTCTTTATTGATGGCTTCGAATTCGCGGTTATTTTTAACATTATCACTTTGCTTTTCATATTTAGCAATCAAAGCCTCACTTTCTTTAATGGCGGCTTTCTTGCTTTCAATAAAATCAGTGATTCCGTTAATCTCCTCTTCAATACGAGTTTGACGTGCAGTAAGACCTTGTATTTCGTCTTCAAGATCACTCACTTCCATGGGAAGCTCTCCCTTTAAGATTTGAATTTCATCTAGTTTGCTATCGATCTTTTGTAAACGAAGTAAGTTTACCAATTTTTCTTCTACTGAGAAGTCTTTTACTGCTGCCATAGCGGTTTTTGTTTTTAACCCAGAAAATAATGCACGGGATTTGTATTCACCGTTGATTTAAGGACGGCAAAGTTAGGGAAATTACTGGTTAAAACCGCAAAAAGCTGCTCGGGAACATATTGCTCTGATTCCCAGTGCCCTATATCGGCAATAATCATCTCCGAAGCAGCATCAAAAAAAGCGTGATACTTGATATCTGCAGTAATAAAAATATCCGCGCCTGCATTTTTGGCAGCCGGAATTAAAAAGCTGCCTGAGCCGCCACAGAGCGCGATTTTTTCAATGGGCTTCCCCAATAAGGTGGTATGCTTTATGATAGAAAGATTAAATTCTTTTTTTAACTTCCGGAGAAAGGCGACCTCCTCTAAAGGGTCTGCCAAATACCCAATCAATCCCGAGCCAACCCACTGATTTGTATTTAATAGTGGTACCAGATCGTATGCCACCTCTTCGTAAGGGTGCGCCTCAAAAAGGGCTTTCAAAATACTATTCTGGAGATGAACCGGTATCAGCACCTCAATTTTTTCTTCTGCTACCACTTCTCTTACCCCCTTAACTCCAATATGCGGATTTGTTTTATCAGAACCTTTAAAAGTACCGGTTCCCGGCATGCTAAAACTGGCTTCACTATATTCCCCAATATGTCCGGCACCGGATTTAAAAAGCGCATCTAAAACCGCACTCGCAGCTTCTTTTGGAACATAAGTAATGAGTTTAGCAAGTGTATTTTTTTGAGGAACCAATATTTTACAATTGATCAAATTAAGTTTACCGGCTATATGGTTATTCACTCCTTGTATTACATTATCCAAATTGGTATGAATAGCATACAAAGCGATATCTGATTTAATGGCTTTGATCAAAATTTTTTCTACATAAGAAGCACCTGTTATTGACTTGATACCACCAAATAGAATGGGATGATGAGCAACGATTAAATTACAATTATGCTGAATCGCTTCTTCTAATACCTCATCTGTAATATCCAAACAGCATAGCACGCCCGTACAAATAGCGGCTCTATTTCCTGTTAATAGTTTGGCGTTATCATATTCCTCCTGATAAGCCGGGGGTGCCAGTTTTTCTAATACTGCAAGAACCTTCTCTATCGTCATATTAACTAATTCTCTTACGAATGTACAGGCAAACTATCTTTGATATATGCAGCCTGGAAAATTTCTTTCTTTAAACGGAAAAATGATTGAAAGTAGTAATCCTGTTTTGTTAGCTGATAATCGTTCATTCAGATATGGGGATGGTTTTTTTGAAACCATTCGATGGGAGGGTAACACCGCTTTTTTATGGGAGTATCATGTAAAAAGATTCTTTTCTACACTTAATGAACTGGCTTTTGTTACTCCTACATGGTGGGATGAAGCTTTTCTCAAATCGTCTATTCAGGCTCTGGTAGTAAAAAACAAACACGAACGCCAGGCGCGTATTCGTTGCACCGTTTTTAGAGGAGAGGGTGGAATATATGATGCGAATACAAATATCCCTCAGCTTATTATTCAAAGTTGGCCGCTAGAAGGTGGTTTATTCGACCTAAATAGTAATGGATTAGACATTAATATATTCCGAAATGCTATAAAAACGGCTGATAGTTATTCGGCTCTGAAAACGAATAGTGCTATGCCTTATATTATGGCTGCTCAGTTTGCGAAATCGAATCGGTATAATGATGCTATATTACTCAATCAATGGGGTAGGGTGGCAGATACCACCATTGCAAATATTTTTATTATAAATAATAATAATATCATAACTCCTCCAGTAAGTGAAGGCTGTGTTAACGGCGTTTTTCGTAGATTTTTATTGGAAAAATTAGATAAAACAGGCTTTGGAGCTCAAGAACTTGCCATATCAGAACATATTTTAAAAAATGCTAATCAAATATTTTTAACTAATGCCATCAAAGGGATAAAATGGGTAAAAAGTATAGGATCCTTAACTTATTCTAATAAATTCATGGACGAATTAGTCGGAGAAATACAGAAAATTTAATCAATAATTAATTATTTACTTTTTTTTCATATATTTAAATGGCTAACTTGGCAACACATAAAAATATCTAGGATGAAAAAACTAACATTACTCACTCTTACATTACTTACAGTATTCGTAGGCGTAATTGCTCAAAACAAAGAACCTAAGCCCAAAACATCTTTTGGTATACTAGGTGCAGGTAACTACACAAAGTTTCGTGTAGAGTCGTATACACCCAATACCTATACGGCAGCGGGCGGCGGTGCATTCGGAGTATGGGTTAATATCCCGATAAATAGTTTTGTATCAATCGAGCCTCAAGCGCAGTATTCTTATTTACGTTATGTAAGTAATAATACATCACCAAGCTTACAATTATTCGATGGTATCATGCAGTATCAATCATTCCCGGTATTTGTTAAAATCAAAGCGAATAAAGATTTTGCTTTTATACTGGGACCTCAGTTCGATTTTATAAATAAAATAACCAATAACAGCGCAGCCAAAGATATTTTATACAAGAGTCAATTTAGAAGTCAAACTATTACTTGGACTGCCGGTGTTGAGTTATTCCCTGATTGCTTTGTACAGCCATATATAAGGTATATGTATGGTACTCAAAATGTGGCAGGTCCGAAATACCCTTCGAATGAGCCAAATTTGTTTAATAGGGGCATTCAAGCAGGTTTCAAATTCAGACTAACAAAAGTGGCAAAAGTGGCGCCTGTTCCTGCTCCAGTAGTAGTAGCTCCTGTAGTAGTAGAACCACCTAAACCAAAAGATACAGATGGTGATGGTATCACAGACGATGTTGATAAATGTCCAACCGTACCGGGTGTAGCCAAATATGGTGGTTGCCCTGTTCCGGATACTGATAAAGATGGTATCAACGACGAAAATGATAAATGCCCTACCGTTCCGGGTTTAGCCAAATATGGTGGCTGCCCTATTCCGGATACTGATAAAGATGGTATCAATGATGAAGAAGATAAATGTCCTACCGTTCCGGGTTTGGCGAAATACAATGGTTGCCCTATTCCGGATACTGATGGAGATGGTGTAAATGATGAAGAAGATAAATGTCCTACCGTTAAAGGCACTGTTGCTAATGCTGGTTGTCCTGAATTAGCAGCGCAATATAAGTTTGACAATAAAAAAGTATTGTTCAATACTGGTACTGCTGTTCTAACAAAAGCTTCTAAAGTAGAGTTAGAAAAAGTAGTGAAGGCCTTGACTGATTATCCTTCTTTAAAACTTTTTGTAGATGGTCATACAGATAATTCAGGTTCCGACAAAGTGAATGTGCCTCTATCATTAAAGCGCGCCAATGCCGTTAAAGCTTATTTATTTAGCAGGAAGATCGATGCTGCACGTTTAGTAACTGATGGGTTTGGTAGTAGCAAGCCTATTGCTGATAATAAAACAGCCAAAGGAAAAGCATTGAATCGCAGGGTTGAATTCCGCGTTCAGGAATAGCACTATTGTTGATATTTAAAAATACCCCAACACTACTGTTGGGGTATTTTTTTAACTATTCTCAAAATAAGTTGTTGTATTGCTATGAAAAAGGAAATTGCTATTTGCTGGTTTCGTAGAGATCTTCGCTTGGCAGATAATGCCGCTTTGTATCAGGCATTAAAATCAGGGTATCCGGTATTACCTGTTTTTATTTTCGATAGAAATATTTTGAATAAGCTCGAGAATAAAGCAGATAGGAGAGTGGAATTTATACACGCTGCATTACATGATATGCAAGTACTGCTTCAAAATCTGGGTAGTACCTTAGAAGTTTTTTATGACTATCCTTTAGCAGTATATCAAAAGCTTTTTTCTCGATACACTATTAAAGCCGTTTATACTAACCATGATTATGAACCCTATGCCATAGAGCGGGATACCCTTATCAAAGATCTCTTACAACAACATGGGGCTCATTTGTTTACCTATAAGGATCAGGTAATTTTTGAAAAAGATGAAGTGGTTAAAGATGATGGGAAACCTTATACCGTTTTTTCGCCCTATGCCAGAAAATGGAGAGCTTTACTAAATCCTTTTTATTTAAAAGCTTACCCCACCGAAAAATATTTTTCAGCCTTTCTAAAACAAGAAGCCATTGCTATTCCATCTTTAGCTAGCATGGGTTTTAAAGCAGTAGATATACCTTTTCCCTCTAAGCAATTAGCGGATGATATCATACAGCACTATACAAAAAATAGAGACTATCCTGCATTAGAAAAAGGAACCTCTAAAATGGGGGTTCATTTACGTTTTGGCACCGTTAGTATTAGAGAATTAGGTAGAAGAGCGTTAATATTGAATGATACTTACTTAAATGAATTAATATGGCGCGATTTTTATCACGCCATCCTCTGGCATTTTCCTAAAGTGGGCAAAGGAGAATCTTTTAAATCCGAATACGAAAGAATAGAATGGATCAATAATGAAAATGAGTTTAAGCGCTGGTGTGAAGGCAATACAGGTTATCCGATTGTAGATGCGGGTATGCGCGAATTGAATGCTACAGGATATATGCATAATAGAGTAAGAATGATCGTAGCATCTTTTCTAACCAAACACTTACTAATAGATTGGCGCTGGGGCGAAGCTTATTTTGCAGAAAAATTATTGGATTTTGACCTGGCTGCAAACAACGGCGGCTGGCAATGGGCTAGTAGCAGCGGTTGCGATGCGGCACCTTATTTCCGCGTTTTTAATCCGTATTTACAAACTGAAAAATTTGATAAGGAATTAAAATACGTTAAAAAATGGGTACCAGAATTTATGGAGTTTAGCTATCCTAAACCCATAGTGCCCCATGAAGCCGCTCGCAAAAGGGTATTAGAAGTATATGCGAAGGCGTTGAAGGAGTAGGTTAGAAGGTATGAGGTGTAAGATGTAAGGTATAGGGTATAGAATTTATCGTCTATCGTCTATGGTCTATCGTCTTTACTCTCAATTCCTCCAACTTCCTCACCGCTATCAATCCATCTTCTCCCAGGTCTAAAGAATATTTATTGACGTAAAGGTCTATATGCTGCCTCATAACAGATTCGCTCATTTCTTGCGAATGCATTTTCACATATTCACTGATATGAGGGTAATGTAAATAGGCATATTCAATACTCTTCTTAATGAGTTGATCCAATTTTTGTACGATTGCTTTATCAATTCGCTTATGTGCAACAATACCCCCTAAAGGAATCGGAATATGTAAAGTTTCTTCCCAAAACGCGCCTAGATCAACTAATTTATAAAGCCCTTTTTGCGCATAAGTAAATCGGTTCTCGTGAATAATAACCCCTGCATCAACCTTACCCTGTATTACCGCATCTTCAATTTCATGAAATACTTTGAATATCTTTTGCTTAGCATTCGGATACGCCATTGAAAATAAAAAATGTGCCGTAGTATGCTCTCCCGGTATGGCTACTGTGGCATTATTTATATCAATATCTTTTTTCTCTTTTTGGGTAATCAATAGTGGACCAACGCCCATACCTAATGCCCCACCGCTACGTAAAAGATCATAATGATCCATTACGGATGGCCATACTCCGTAACTAATTTTTGAGATATCTATCTTCCCGGCTAATGCCCATTCATTAAGGGTTTGTACATCTTCTAAATAAACAGTAAAGGATAAACCTTCGGTATCAATCTTGCTATTTACTAACGCATCAAAAATAAAAGTATCGTTAGGACAAGGTGAAAAAGCCAGTGATAGTTCCATCGTATTATTTGATACCCGGTTGTTTTAATTGCCAATTTGTTTTTCTCTTTTCTTCGTCAACCATATTTTTTACATCCTGTAAAAGTTTCTTAGCGTCATAAACGATACCATCTTTAATAGTATATTTTACTCCACCCTTTCTTATAACAGTATTCGAAGCGTCTAGTTCAATAGCTCCGGTACCGTAAAGCACTTGTAAATTCTTTAAAGGATTAGCATCTATTACTACTAAATCGGCTAGCTTTCCTATTTCAACAGAGCCCAGGTCTTTTTCTGCACCTAATGCTTGAGCCGCATATAATGTGGCCGATCTTATTACTTCCAAAGGATGAAACCCGGCTTCGCGGAGTAATTCTAATTCGCGGATAAAACCAAACCCATACAATTGATAAATAAACCCATTATCGGAACCTGCTGTTACTCTACCTCCCCGGTTTTTATATTCGTTAACGAAAGTCATCCATAAGCGATAATTATTTTTCCACTCTACTTCTTGCTCTGTTCCCCAATTATGCCAATAAGAACCATGGGATACTCTACTAGGTTCGTAAAATTTCCAGAGCGAGGGAAGTGTATAATCCTCATGCCATTCGGCTCTCCTGGCCCGCATCAAATCTCTATTCGCATCATAAATATTAAAAGTTGGATCTAATGTAAAATCGAGAGCAATTAATTCATTCATCACTTTATTCCAATGCTCGCTATAAGGAGCTGCAGCTTGTTTCCAAAGTTTACCCGCTTCTTCAAAACGATCTTGCTCGTTATTATAATTATAAGTAACCGGGTATTGTTGTATGGTTTTATCCGTAAATAAAGCTTCCGGTAAACCATACCAATGCTCCATACTTGTTAGGCCTGATCTGGCAGAATTCAATACATTCCATCTGGCCACATCAAGTTGTGCATGGTGACAAGCAGAGCGTAATCCTAATTTTTTGTTTTCTCTTAATGCCGCATCCATTACTTCCGGGGAGGCTCCAAAAAACTTAATACCATCAGCTCCTTTTTTTGCATTTTCAGTAACCCATGCTCTCGCAGCTTCAGCAGTATTGATGGGTGTTTTAGATCCTTGTCCGAATGCAGTATATGCATAAATTCTAGGCGCAGTAATGGTATTAGCAGCACTTTTCTTTTTATGATCCAGTACCCAATCCAATCCATTTCCGCAAGATGGATCGCGTATGGTTGTGATACCATGCGCCATCCATAATTTAAAAACATATTCCGCAGGAGTGCCTTGCTCCTTGCCGCCAATATGTCCGTGCATGTCTATCAAACCGGGTATTACATACATACCCTCGTAATTAAGTTCTTTGCCATTAGGTTTAAGTGCAGGGCGGCGTTGCGCATTAATCGGAACACCCGGGTTACCAACCGTACTTATTTGAACAACACGATTATTTTCTATCACAATATCTACAGGCCCATTAGGTGGGGCACCGGTTCCATTAATGAGCGTAACACCACGAATGATGAGTTGCGTATAGGGGCCATCTCCTTCTTTTTTTTCAGGAGATGATTGAATTTGAGCCTGCGAAGAAAATATAGCAGTTAAGCAAAAAACAGTTAAAATTTTTTTCATAAGTGTAGCAGTTATTTTAGCATATATAATTTATCTAAGTAAGCCAGTATTATTTTGTTTAAATTATTAATGGCTATTTTAATATCCCATTTGGTCTTATCTCTTTCACCTACTTCATTCGAAATAGTTCTTATTTGTAAAAAAGGAATGGCAAATTCTCTACACACATAATGCAAGGCAGCACCTTCCATCGACTCTATGTCGGGTTGATATTTTTTACTGATTGTTTTGATACGCTTTTCACCGGTAGTAATTTGATTAACAGAAATACCAACTATTTCCGGAAGTTTTAATAAGTTGTATTCTTTAAGCCAAGGGTTGGGTAACTTCTTTTTTTCAAAAGGTGGGTAATTCGATTTTTCCAGTTTCAGGTCGAAGATATCTTTCCATTTTTTCTGCTCTTCTACACCCATATCTGCAATGATTTCTTCTGCTACTACCACCGTTTTCCCAATCGATAATTTAGGGTTAAAAGAGCCGGCAATCCCAACCTGTAAAATCAAATCAGGTTTTTCCTCGTATATTAACCTCGTAAGTGATACAGCACTGGAAAGCATACCAACCCCTGATTGGTAAAATTGTACTTTCAGGCGCTTACTATCACTGCTATACAGATCTTTGAGGTGAACAAAGGCCGGCATCCATTCCCCTGTTGTAGCTGCTGTAATGACTACTCTCATAAGTGTAAAGTTGATGAAAAAGCACCAACTTTCGTCATTTTCGTACCTTTGCTGAAAACGAAGGAACTGGGATGGTATATTTAACTCGACAGGAACATTTTAATGCCGCACATAAACTTTATAACCCCAATTGGAGTAAAGAGCAGAATGAGGCTGTTTTCGGGCCCTGTGCCAATGAAAACTGGCATGGGCACAATTATGATCTTTTTGTTACGGTTAAGGGCAATCCTAACCCGGATACTGGATTCTTATTTGATGTTAAAGTGTTGAGTAAACTGATAAAAATACACGTTACCGACCATTTAGATCATAAAAACCTGAATATTGATGTACCTTTCATGTCGGGTAAAATGTGCAGTACTGAAAATCTGGCAATTGCTATTTGGAATCAATTGGCACCACATTTGCCGGTAGAAGTTAAGTTACATTGTATCAAACTCTATGAAACACCTCGGATATATGTGGAATATTTTGGGTAATTTCGATAGTTCATTAGGATGGGAATCATGAAGTTTAAGTTAATTGTTTAGTAATTTTTATAAATTATTAAACAAAATAATTTAATCTCCGTTATATAAGAATTAGTTGGCCACTTGATCAGCACACTTCTGAAACAGTTCCAACGGAAGCATTTTCACGTTTATTATTGCTACATGCACGAAAAAAGGGTTACAGTATTTAGGAAAGAGCATTTTAATGCAGCTCACCGGCTACATAATCCTAATTGGGCAGATGAGCAGAACAAGTCTGTTTTTGGATTATGCAATAATGCTAATTATCATGGACATAATTACGAACTAATTATCCAAGTAACCGGCAATATTGATCCTGAAACCGGATATGTAATAGACATGAAACAGTTGAGCGATCTTGTAAAAGAAAAAGTATTATTAAAATTTGATCATAAAAATTTGAACCTTGATACGGTTGAATTCAAAGCCTTAAACCCAACTGCGGAAAATATTGCAGTGGTGATTTATGATTTGCTGCGGGCTGAATTGGATCAGGCTCTTGATTTAAAAATAAGGTTATATGAAACAGAAAGAAACTTTGTTGAATATCCGGCTTAACGGAGATAAAATAGAATTAAGCGATACCTTGATAGATGAAATAGGTGATAACCATGTGAGCACATCGGTAGATACACCTATGCGTGCAGATGCTTTTGATAAAACAGAAGAAGAAAAGTTAGCCATTATTCAAGACCATTTTAAAGCCATCATGGAAACATTGGGCTTAGATTTAACAGACGATAGCTTGAAAGGAACACCCAAACGTGTTGCAAAGATGTACGTAAAGGAAATTTTTAGTGGACTGAACCCTGCTAATAAACCTGTTATGGCATTGTTCGATAATAAGTATAAGTACAATGAAATGTTGGTAGAAAAGAATATTTCTTTCTATAGCAATTGCGAACACCATTTTGTACCTATCATTGGTAAAGCACACGTAGCTTATATTAGCAATGGTAAAGTAATTGGGCTAAGTAAACTAAACAGATTAGTTGAGTATTTTGCTAAACGCCCGCAAGTGCAGGAACGTCTTACGATGCAAATTGGAAAAGAATTGCAAGCAGTATTAGGTACCGATGATGTGGCCATTGTAATTGATGCGAAACATCTTTGCGTTGCCAGCAGAGGTGTAGAAGACGATACCTCTTCAACCGTTACAGCTTTTTACGGTGGCAAGTTCAAAGAAGAGAAAGTAAAAGATGAATTTTTGCGCTATCTTGAGTTGAAAACAGAGTTTTAAAATGTCTTCAACTGCATACGTATTCCCCGGACAAGGAGCCCAATTTTCCGGAATGGGAAAAAATTTATATGATGCTACTCCGGTTGCAAAATCATTGTTTGAATCAGCTAACGAAATTTTAGGTTTTCGCATCAGTGATATCATGTTTAGTGGTACTGATGAAGAATTAAAACAAACCAATATTACACAACCTGCTGTATTCATTCATTCTGTAGTTGCCTATCATACGCTTGATAACCCATCGCCCGCAATGGTTGCAGGTCATTCATTAGGAGAGTTCTCTGCATTAGTGGCCAATAAAACAGTTTCTTTTGAAGATGCTTTAAGGCTTGTAAGTATACGTGCACAAGCCATGCAAAAAGCTTGTGAGCAAAACCCATCTACCATGGCCGCGGTTTTGAATTTAGCAGATGATGTAGTAGAAAATATTTGTAAACAAGTACAAGAGGAAACAGGAGAAATTGTGGTGGCTGCAAATTATAATTGTCCGGGCCAGTTAGTTATCAGTGGAACTATAAAAGCAATTGATATAGCCTGTATTAAGATGAAGGAAGCTGGAGCTAAACGTGCATTGGTATTACCTGTTGGTGGGGCTTTCCATTCACCACTTATGGCTCCTGCAAAAGAAGAGTTGGCCGCTGCGATTGCTTCCACACATTTTAATACACCTATTTGTGCAGTATATCAAAATGTAGTTGCCAAAGCCGTAACGGATCCCGCTATCATCAAACAAAATTTAATTGAACAATTAACAGGTGCTGTTAAGTGGACGCAATGCGTGCAAGCTATGGTGGCTGATGGCGCTACTAATTTTGTAGAATGTGGCCCCGGAAAAGTATTACAAGGCTTAGTTGGAAAAATTGCAGGATCAACGGTAACAGTAAGCGGTATCAACTAATTATTTCAAACCTAGTACCGTTAGTAAAGGATCGTTCCATACCGGAACGCCGGCTCTTGTGCTCGTAGGATATTCTGCAATACCGAAACCCTCATCATATTCCCAAACTGCCCAGCCCATTTTGTATTTTACTAGGGCGTTGCGTACATCTTGGTGATATTTCAATCGATTATCGGCTGGAGCATAAATTTTGTAAGCACCGAATTCATTGCAGATAATGGGTACGTTTTTGCTTAAACCCCAGCTATATACAACACGTATGGCATAGTTGATAGAATCGCTATTATACCTTTGTGCACCATACCAATTCAGTAAATTTTTTACATCAACTGGCGTACTACTTGTAATTAAGGCACTTACATTTTGAGGGTTAGCGGGGTAAGGTACATTTCTTAAATTACTATAGGGAGATCCTGCCCAATCTGCACCCTGGTGTGTGAAAGTGTAGGGATCATAAAAATGAAAATTGTAAACAATATTTTTACTGTTATAAGGTTGAATGAAAGTAAGATCATACCAACTGTTCCAATTTTCTGCACCGGCTACAATATAATGATCAGGCGCTGCTTCGCGAATCGATTGAATAATCTGACCCTGGAAAGGCATCCACCAATTCTTATCAATACCGGCTATAGCTTGTGCAGCACCAACATGTGGTTCATTCCATATTTCAAAAAAAATTTGTGAAGTGTCGTACTTTTTAAAGTAGGTGGCAAGGTTTTTCCAGAATTGCCGGAAACTAGCACGGGTTGTGGGTTCTGTAGCTAGCTTTATTTCAAAAGCATCACCATAAGAATGTATATCCAACATAACCGATAACCCCGACGCGGTAATATTTTTTATTGCCTGATCTACCATGGCTAAGTTGGCAGGTTGTATTTGTGCAATATTTGTTGGATCGGATAAAGTAGCAGGGCCAATCGGTAATCTGATATAAGTGAATCCTGCAGCTTTGATACTCGCAAAATGGCTTGCATTATATCGGGTGGCAAATTGAGATTTATCTGAGAAGTCATTAAACCAATTGTTCAAATTAATGCCCTTAGCTAATTTATCTAGAGCCCTGCCAGAAGTACCAACCGAATTTTCATTATCGATGATAGTCTCACCCGATTTGCTACAACTTGTTAGCAAAGAGATAAAAAAACAAACAATAATTAAGTTTCTTATTGGTTTCATGGTTTAAAACATCAGTCCACAATTCACCCATTCCGGGTCAAAGGTAGCATCATATTTTTTATAGAAATTAATAGCAGGCTCGTTCCATTCCAGTACCTGCCACACAATTCCCTTTAGTTTTCGCTCTTTGGCCTCTTCTATTAAACGATCAAAAAGCTGTTTTCCGATATGCCTACCCCTTAATTTTTCTGTTACCAATATATCTTCCAGATACATTCTCTGCCCTTTCCATGTACTGTAGCGAATATAATACAGTGCAAAGGCCTCTACCTTGCCTTCTATTTCGGCCACAAATGCCCACCAAACGGGGTTTGGACCAAAGCCACTCTCTTCAAAATGTTCGAGTGTAACCGTTACTTCTTCAGGGGCTTTCTCATAAACAGCTAATTCATGTACCAGCTCCATAATACGGGCGCAATCTTTTCTTTCTGCTCTTCTTATCATAATAGTCAATGGTCATTTAACGTCAGGTCGTCGGAACGTCTGAGGTTTTGCGTTCTGACGTTCCGACGCTGATTCTAACTTTTCTTTTTTGCTTTAAAATTCCCATTTGGCTGTTGAAATGTCAACTCGCTTGTTTCGCCCTTATCATTTACGGAAAACTGAACAAAATAGCCTGAAACGGGTATTTTTAAACTAAAACGATCTTTTTCAACAGGTATCAATTCATATTCCGGTTGTCCGGGAACGAGAACGACCAATGTATTTTCTCCCTTAATAAATACTTTAGCTATTACTCCGCCCAAATCATATTCTCCCACATATTTCTGTAAATCTTCTTTTTTTAATGGTTTAGCCTTTGGGGTTTTTGTAAATTTCAATGGTGCTAAAGTAGGCTCCAAGGCAATTAATAATTCATGAATATCACCACTCAGATCAGCGATAAACTGAATCTGTAAAGGCGATTTATTCGTAGTGTCTATTCCCTCTTCAGGATCTTTATCAAAAGGTTGGAAAACGTCATAGTGATAATGCTTCAGCCACAAAATGTCTTTTCCTATTCTTGCAAATAAAGAATCATTTTTTAAACTGATATCAAAACTGCCGTAACCTGGGTGAGTATATATTCCTTCGTAAGCAGCTAAAACATGTGATGGGGAGGTATTCATTTTCCTGTTTCCAGATGAAGTTGCCTCCGCCAATTTTGCTTTGGCTTTTGCAGAATCACTGGTTTTCTTAAGATCGCTATTCCAATCAAAATAAGGTAGATTCAATACTCTATCGGTAATGATATTTCTTACGATCGAAGGTATTGGAGAACCATTCTGATTCGTAAGAACGATGATACCAATACTATCGGTAGGGAAGAAGCAGGTGCTGGCTGAGAAGCCGTTGATATTGCCTCCGTGTTCAACCCTATAATGCCCTTTATAAGATGCTAAGAACCAACCGAAGCCATAATTAGAAAAATGCACATCTGGTTTTTCTTTGCTTGGTAACGCAGCTCCAATAACCATTTGCGAACTCATAGCTTCTGTTACATAAGCAGCGGGTATTACTTGGGTGCCTTTAAATTTACCTCCGTTAATCCAGGTAATCACCCAGTTGGCCATTTCATTCACTGAGCTATTAATACTTCCCGCTGGCCCCATTGCATCAATATTGTAATAATCTATTTTTTTAATGATACTATCTTTTTTTACATCGTATCCTAAGGAAGCATCGGCATCTTTTGCCAAATCTTTAATGGAGAAATTTGTTTTATTCATGCCGAGTGGTTTGAATATTTTTTCGCGAACATTTTCTTCCCAAGATTTGCCGGTAATCTTTTCCGCGATCATGCCTTGTAATAAGAACATGAAATTATTATACTGCCATTTGGCACGGATATCAAAACTTGGTTCTTGATACTGAATACGTTTCATCAAACTATCGCGAGAGCTGCTGGGAAAGCCATACCAAGAATAATCGTGTCGGGGTAGGCCTGTTCTGTGACTCATTAAATCGCGTACAATAATTTTTGCATTCATTTGCTCATTGTAAAACTGAAGAGTAGGCAAATACTCCCGTACCGGTTTATCAAAATTTACTTTGTTATCGGCCTGTAATAAACCTAAAGTAGCAGAAGTGAATGCTTTTGTACAACTGCCAATAGCAAACAAAGTATTAGGTGTTACCGGAATTTTTTTCTCATAATCTTTATATCCAAACCCTTTTGCAAATACAATTTTATCCTTCTCTACTACGGCTACTGCAAAACCGGCACCATGCCATGTTTTGAGTACGCGCTCAAAAGCAGTATCTAAACCTGAAAATTTATCGGGCTTAGTAATAGCATTTTTTTTCTGTGCATACGATGCAAATACAGAAAGGGCCAAAAGAGATAAAATAAATTTTCTCATAATCATGTATAATTAAGAATCAATAATTGTCAGATCGTCTACGGTCTATCGTCTGTGGTCTACTGTCTATCCCAGCGCTTGTTCAAAATCATTCAGCAAGTCTTCTATATTTTCTATCCCCACACTAATTCTGATTAATCCGTCTGTTATATCATAAGCCAGTCTTTCTTCTTTAGTAAGTCCTTTATGACTCATACTGGCAGGATGTGAAACCAGAGTATCCGGCGTACCAAAGGAAATCGCTTTCACTGCTACCTGTAAACGATCTACAAATGTTTGTCCGGCTGTTAACCCCCCTTTTAATTCTACACTCATTATGGCACCGGCATGTTTCATCTGTTTTACGGCAATGGCATAATCCGGATGTGAAGGTAATCCACAGTAATTAACTTTTTCGATAGCAGGATGTTGTGCAAAAAAGTTAGCTATTTCTTGAGCATTATGACAATGGCGCTCCATCCTTAGTTCCAAAGTTTTTAAACCCTGGGTAAGCAGATATGCATCAAAGGGGTTACTATTTCCGCCTAATAACACATGCCATTTCCAAATAGGACCATTCATTTTTTCAATATCTTTTCCTAAAAGGATTCCCCCGATAGCCGTTCCATGTCCGTTTAAAAACTTGGTGGTAGAATGCATCACAAAATCTGCACCCAGTGCAAAAGGTTGCTGTAAGTAAGGGGTCGCGGCTGTATTATCAACTGATACCAATTTGCCAAATTTTTTTGCAATGAGTGAAACAGTCTCAATGTCTATACAACGTAAGGTAGGGTTGGATGGAGTTTCAATATGAACAAGCTGAATATGCTTGTTTGTAGAAAGTGTTCTTTCCAGTAATGATAGATCATGAAAATCTATGATGATGGGCTGGATTCCTGTATTCTCCAATACTTTATGCAAAAGCTCATGAGTTCCTCCATATAATGCTTTATGCGAAAGCACCGCATCACCTGATTTTAAATTGCCTAAGAATAAGGTAGTAAGGGCTGCTTGTCCGCTTGCATGCAATAATGCTTTTACCTTAAGTGGCGATCCGTCGGTATCAGTTACGCCAAATGTTTCTAAAGCGGTTATCGTATTTTCTGCAGCAGTAAATGTAGGGTTACCCCATCGACTGTAAATACGTGTTTTATCGGTACCGGCAAAACGTTCACTCCCCTCTGCTGCGGAGTCAAAAGTAAAGGTAGAACTTGCATAAATAGGCGCATGGTGTGCATGATCTGCATGATCATGGCCGGCTGCATGAATAGCTGTAGTACCGATACCGGTTAATTTTCTTTCTCTCATTCAGGAATGAAGGTAAGAATAAGTTACGAGTTCCGGGTTGCGGGATACGGGTCATTTTACTATCTACATGTGAACGTATAATCAGTTTATACTAGTTGAATTTATTGTATAACTTACATGAAAACATGATATGAATTTGGTAGAAGCCCTTATCCAAAACGTTGCGATTGCCCGCTCCCAATATATAGCTGCTATTACTTCCATAACAGAACTTGAAGCCCAATGGAAAAAAAGCGATGAGCAATGGAATATTATTGATATTACGGAACATCTATTTTGGGCTGAACAAGGCGCACTATACGGCATGTGGAAAACACTTTTCGCCATCAGAGAAGGCAAAATGAATAAAACTTACGACTCGATCCATAAGAACCTACCTATTGAAGATATCATTGCCAAAACATGGCAGCCTAAAGAGCAAGTACCCGCTGTTGCTGCCCCAAGACTGGGTGGTACCTTAGCTTTTTGGAAATATTCATTGAATAGTTTACAATCTATATTGGAAACATTCGGTAATGAAATTAAAGAAGATGAATTAAGACTACAAGCACATCCTCATCCCATTTCCGGTGCCATGGATTTTCAACAGCGAATCGAATTCTTGGCATTTCATATAGATAGGCATAAGCAACAAGTACTTGAAATAATTATTGACTATTCCAGCAAGCAACCCTTATAAACCTTATTTACTTAATACCCCCATTTCACCCAAGTTGCACCCCAGGTAAAACCGCCGCCAAATGCAGCCAATACAATATTATCCCCTTTCTTTAATTGGTTTTGCCATTCCCATAAGCACAAGGGAATAGTTGCTGCTGTTGTATTACCATATCGATGAATATTGATCATTACTTTTTCTCTGGGTAATCCCATTCTGTTTGCTGTGGCATCTATGATACGTAAGTTAGCCTGATGCGGTACTAACCATGCAATATCATCTCCTGTTAAATTATTTCGCTCCAATAATTCAGCACTTACATCTGCCATACCTTTTACTGCGAATTTAAAAACGGCTTGTCCCTCTTGATATGCAAAATGTTCTTTTGCTAAAACAGTTTCTACACTGGCAGGTTTTACAGAACCGCCCGCTTTCATATGTAAGTATTGCCTGCCACTCCCATCACTTCTTAAAATACTATCTTTAATACCGATATCTTCTGTTGTAGGTTCTAGTAAAACAGCACCGGCACCATCTCCAAAAATGATACATGTAGCACGATCGGTATAGTCGATGATCGCACTCATTTTATCAACACCTACTACAATTACTTTCTTGAATCTTCCACTTTCAATATACATAGCACCTGTTGTAAGGGCATATAAAAAACCACTGCAGGCAGCACTCATATCATAGCCCCAAGCATTAGTAGCGCCTATTTTATCAGCTATAATATTGGCGGTTGCCGGGAATACCATATCGGGAGTTACGGTAGCACAAATGATACAATCAATATCTGTTGCTAACATTCCTTTTTTGTGTAAAATTTCTTCAATGGCAGGTACGGCCATATCACTGCTGCCCTTGCCCGGCTCTTTCAAAATTCTTCTCTCTTCAATACCGGTTCTGGCACGTATCCATTCATCGTTGGTATCTACCATTTTCTCCAAATCAAAATTTGTAAGTTTTGTTTCCGGAACATATCCGCCTACCGCGGTAATAGCAGCATTCATTTTTTGCATGAGATCAATAATTATAAGTATCTAAAAATTCTTTGGGGGTTTGAATAGTTATATTTTTTGTTTTAAAATCTTTACTATTCCTTGTGATCAGACTTTGTATATTTTTTACAAGTAAAGCACATTCTAATTGAATATTATCTTCAAAATCGGGTTGCTCATTTTCAAGGGCCCTATCAATGATAGTAGTATCTACCGTTACCGTATGCACAAGTTGTCGGATATCTTTCAAGGCTTGTTTAGCCTTTATTTTACCCTGACTCTTTGCCAATAAATAAAAAATATTTGAATAACTCAATGCAGAACAATAAATGGTTATCTCTTTATTAAATGCCAAAGAAAAAATGGCAGTAGCTTCTGTAACAAAAGGTTTCCTCCCTTCAAAAAAATCAATCAATATATTGGTATCTATGAAAACATTCATTTCTTACCATATTTTTCAGTGAGTGCTGTTGTATACACTTCCTTATAATTTTTTTTGCCGGTAGACTTAAAAGCCCCCTGCCATCTACTAATATGGGCCGGTAAGCTAGACGTATGCTTATTGCTTTTTTGCGTAAGTACTTTTAAATAAGATTCCACAATTTGAGACACACTTTTACCAGCTTCTTTCGCATATTCCTTCGCCTCTGCCACCACTTTTTCATCAATGGATAAGGTTAACTTGGTAGACATACGTATCTTTTTTTTACAAAGATACGTATTCCGTAGTTTATGCTTAATTTTAAACCATGATTGGATTTTTAAGAGGACAATTTGCCGTCAAAACCCCTGCCAGGGTTATCATGGATGTAAATGGAGTAGGTTACGAAGTCAATATTAGCTTACACACGTATTCGGCCATCGCCAATTTGGAGGGCGGACAACTATTCACGTACCTCCATATTACCGAAAATGCACAGAGTTTGTTTGGCTTCGCAGATATAGCTGAAAAAGAACTTTTTTTACATCTTATCAGCGTTTCCGGAGTAGGTGCTTCCACAGCCCGTATGATGCTCTCCGGAATGCATCCCGATGAAATCGTAAAAGCCATTGTGCAGGGCAACACGAAGCAGTTAGAAGGTATCAAAGGAATAGGTAAAAAGTCTGCCGAACGCCTTATTGTGGAATTAAGAGATAAACTAGCAAAAGTTACCGAATCTACCATATTACCGGGATTTACAGGCGGGGGAGTGAATACGGATGCCATAAATGCCTTAATTTCATTAGGAATTGGCAAAGCCATGGCCGAGCAAAGTGTAAAAAAAGCTATAGCTGTATTACCTTTATCTGCCTCAGTGGAAGAAATTATTAAACATGCACTCAAAAACTTATAGCCCCTGATCTGAACTCTACCTAACCAAGCAAGCTTTTTTTGAAAGCATACTGCAATTATTTAGTTTTTGCTTTTCTTTTTACACTCGCCACTACTCATGCACAGCAGCGAGATAGTCTTCGTTTTCCTATTAACGATAGGCGGGGTGATATTTTTTCAAACACCAGCAAAAACCCCTTCGATCTCAGAGATACCTCACTCATCAAACAAAAGATCGAGTACGATCCCAAAACAAAAAGCTATTATGTAGTTGAAAAAATTGGGAATAGCTTCTATCGTAAACCCGTTTCTATTTCTTTTGAAGAATTCCAACGACTGCAAGCGCAACGGGCAGAAACTGATTATTTTAAAAGAAGAGCCGAAGCATTAACAGCACTGAATAAAAAAACAGCCCGGCCACCCTTACGTGCTTATGATAAATTATTCGATCGCATATTCGGATTAACAGGTAATAATTTGAAAGTAGATATTCGTCCTAGTGGCGAAGTAAATATCTTGGCTGGTTATCAAGGACAAAATATCAAGAATCCAACACTACCTGAAAGAGCCAGAAGAAATGGCGGCTTCGATTTCGACATGAATGCCAACCTTAATCTGAATGCCAGTATTGGAGATAAACTGCGTTTCCCCATCAATTATAATACACTTACCAACCTGGGTTTTGATAATCAACTCAAACTCGATTATAAGGGTATGGATGATGAAATTATTAAGAGCATTGAAGCTGGAAATATTTCTTTTCAGTCGCGCGGTACTTTATTACCCAGCACCCAAAATTTATTCGGTGTAAAAACGCAATTACAATTTGGTAAAGTATTCGTAACCGGTGCAATCGCTAATCAACGTTCTGCGCGTCAAACAGTCTCGTTACAAGGAGGCGCTGCTGCTCAGTCTTTTCAAAAAAGATTAGATGATTATGAAGAGAATCGTCACTTTTTATTAGGTACTTATTTTAGGACCAACTTTAATAAAACCATGCGCAATTTGCCCATTGTAAACTCGCAAGTGCAAATTCAAAGAATGGAAGTATGGGTTACTAATAGAACCGGAGCCACTACAGACGCCAGAGATATTGTTGGTTTAATGGACTTAGGCGAGAGCCGACCCTTCAATCCCATCATTCAATCTAATAATACCGGTGATTTACCTGCTAACAATGCCAATACTTTATACACTTCATTAACCAATGATCCCAATACCAGAAACCCTGCATTAATTAATAGTATTTTAAATGGTAGAGGGTTAAGACCGGTAGATGATTACGAAAAAACGTTTGCTCGTAAATTAACCACCAATGAATATTATTTTAATCCGCAGGCAGGCTTCTTATCGGTAAATACACAGTTGCAAGCAGATGAGGTATTAGCCGTTGCATTTCAATACACCTATAATGGAAGAGTATTTCAAGTGGGGGAGTTTTCACAAGATGTAGCGCTCGATTCTACTAAAGGCGTACAGAAAGTATTGTTTTTAAAATTGCTGAAAGCAACTTCACAACGCGTTAATTCGCCTATTTGGGGTTGGATGATGAAGAACGTTTATTCGCTGGATGTTTTTGGAGGTATTTCGAGAGATGATTTTAAGTTGAATGTTTTATATGAAGAACCCAGTGGTGGCTTAAAAAGATTTTTACCGGAAACAAATCAAGCAGTTAACGGACAACCACTTTTACGCATCTTAAATTTAGATCGCTTAAATAATAGAAACGATCCGCAGCCCGATGGTGTATTTGACTATATTGATGGATTTACCATTTTGCCACAAACAGGTAGAGTGGTGTTCCCGGTACTAGAACCTTTTGGTAGAGATTTGGATACGCTTGCTTTTACAGGATTACCAACTGCTACTAAACAAAAATATTTATACTATCAATTGTATGACTCTATCAAAGCCATTGCACAAACTTTTGCCAATGTAAATCGATTTATTATGCAAGGGCAGGTGAGAAGTACGGGTGGGGGTTCAGAAATTTATTTGAATACATTTAATATTCCGCAAGGGTCGGTATCGGTAACAGCAGGCGGACAAATACTGCGAGAGGGTTCAGATTATGTGGTAGATTATAACCTGGGAACAGTTAAAATTTTGAATCAGGGTATTTTAAGTTCCAATGTTCCTGTAAAAGTTTCTTTTGAAAATAATATCGGCTTTGGTGTTCAACAACGTGGCTTTGCAGCATTACGGGTAGATTATTTAGCCAGTAAGAAATTAACACTAGGTGCCGCTGTAATGCGTTTGGGCGAAAGACCTTTTTTTACCAAAATGGGTTATGGTGATGATCCTATTCGAAATACTATGTATGGTTTCGATTTCAATTATAAATCTGAATTACCCTCACTTACTCGTTTGTTGAATAAATTACCTTTCTATGCTACCAAAGCAAAATCTTCTATCAATGCTTATGGCGAAGCTGCTTATTTAAAACCCGGTCACCCCCCTCAAATTGGTAAGGCCGAGCAGGGATTAATTTATATAGATGATTTTGAAGGAACAAGAGCCACCATTGATCTACGTTTCCCATTTGTAGCTTGGGCATTGGCCTCTACACCACAAGGTGTTACGAAATTTCCCGAGTCAACACTTACGGATTCTATTGATTATAATAGAAACCGTGCAAAGATGGCTTGGTATAACATTGAACCTAATTTACAGGATAAGAATAGTCCGAATAATCCTTTACGCAGAAACCTTACAGAATTGAGTGATCCGCGGGTGCGACAAGTATTTACAAACGAATTATTTCCGCAACGAACAACGAATATCACTGATGTACAAACAGCTACATTTGATTTGGCTTATTATCCAAGAGAAAAAGGCCCTTATAACTTTGAAACAAACCCTTCCCAAATCAATGCAGCCGGCCGCTTGAGTAACCCTGCTGCCAGATGGGGTGGCATCATGCGTGCTATCGATCAAACCGATTTCGAAACTAATAATATTGAGTTTGTGGAATTCTGGATGCAGAATCCTTTTATAATGACCCCTGGAAGCACAGGTGGTAAAATGGTGTTGAATTTTGGAAATGTGAGTGAAGATATTTTGAAAGATGGAAAAAGATTTTATGAAAATGGAATGAATACGCCCAATATTCCTGCAGCAGTAGATAGTTCTAATACCTGGGGTAAAACACCTGTGAACCCCATTCAAATTACGCAAGCTTTTAGTAACGACCCTAATGATCGAGCTTTTCAGGATGTTGGATTTGATGGAATTGATGATGATGGAGAACGTAGAAAAAAAGATTATATCCTCAGAAGGTTGGCTAACAATTTTGGTCTGGGTTCGATCGTATATCAAAATGCTTTGAATGACCCTGCCAATGATAACTACCGCTGGTTTAGAGATGGGCTCTATGATGCGCAAGGAACAGGTATTTTAGGCAGGTATAAAAACTTTAATAATCCACAAGGAAATTCACCCGTTGCAACTACAGGCGGACAATTTACTTCAGCCGCTACACTCTATCCTGATAATGAAGATTTGAATAGAGATAATACATTGAATGAAACAGAAGCTTATTATGAATATGAAATTCCGCTGAAACCCGGTATGGATGTTGGTTTAACGCCTTATATCACAGACAAAAGAAGAGTAACCGTAAACTCAGCAGATGGAGTAACACGTACCGAAGATTGGTTTTTATTTCGTGTACCTATTCGCGGTTACTCGCGTAAAGTGGGTAATATACCCGATTTTAAATCCATCCGTTTTGTAAGAATGTATATGACCGATTTCGAAGATTCGGTAGTGGTTCGTTTGGCACGATTTGATTTAGTACGTAATCAATGGCGACAATTCATTTACAATGTAGACACTACTGGTTCTTATACACCCATAAACAACACAAGCGGTACTAGTTTTAACACACTGGCAGTAAATCTCGAAGAAAATAGTAGCAGGCAGCCGGTAAACTATTTAATACCTCCCGGTATTGAGCGGGTACAGAGTTTGAGTAATAATGGTGTAAATATTTTGCAGAATGAGCAATCCCTCAGTATGCGGATTAACAATTTGCAACCCGGTAATACTAGAGCTGTTTTCAAAACTTTGAATTTAGATATCAGAAGATATGCGCGTATGGAAATGTTTATTCATGCCGAATCCGTAACAGGTGTGAATCCCATTACCGATAATCAGTTAAATATTGTGATGCGTATCGGTCAAGATTTTTTGAATAATTATTATGAAATCAAGATCCCTTTAAAAGTTACTCCGCCGGGTTCTTACCCAAGAGGACAAGAAGACAAAGTATGGCCTGCGGCTAACAATATTGATTTTGATCTAAGACAGTTGATCGATTTGAAATTGAATAGAAATAACTCAGGTGCTTCTGTTACCTCTATATTCAGACAAATAGTAGGCAATAAAACTTTTTCCATTATGGGGAATCCAAATTTGGGAGAAGTACGAGGGGTATTAGTTGCCGTTGAAAATCCACAACGCACAGGCGCCGTAACAGCCAGTACAGAAGTATGGATCAACGAATTAAGGCTCGCAGGTTTAGATGAAAATGGAGGATGGGCTGCGTTAGGAAGGGTTGATTTGATATTGGCCGATCTCGGAAAGGTTTCCGTTTCTGCCAATAAGTATACACAAGGTTTCGGTACATTAGAACAACGAGTAAATGAACGTGCAAAAGATAATCTCACTCAATTTGATATTGCAGCCAATATTGATGCCGGTAAATTAGCTCCTAAGAAAGCCAGGCTGTCTATTCCTGTTTATGCCAGCTATAATTTGAATACCCTTACCCCGGAATTTGACCCCTATGATTTGGATATTCGATATAAAGAAAAATTAGCCAGAAGTACCGGAACCGCGAGAGATTCTATTCGTAAAGCAGCCATTGATCAAACTACGATCAAAACATTAAACTTTACCAATGTACGAGTGATGCAAGGTAATACTAAACCCGGTTTATTAAAACTGAGCAATTTCGATTTTAGTTATTCCTTTTCCCAAACAGCCCATACGAGTCCAGTAATCACCCAAAATAAAATTACCCGACAAAGAATGGGTTTTGGCTACACCTATGTGGGGCAAAGTACCTTCAAAGAACCCTTTAAAAAGTGGATCAAAGGACGCTCGCCATGGCTGGCATTTATCCGAGATGCGAATTTTAATTTGAAACCCTCATTCCTAAGTTTTCGTGCAGATATAAATCGACAATTTGGTGAATTCATACCTCGTATTGTAAGTACCTATAGCAATAAAGTAGATAGGGTAGATACCACCTATGATAAATATTTTACGTTCGATCGTTTTTATAATATGCGTTGGGATCTTACCCGATCATTAAATTTTGATTTTAATGCAACAAATAATGCTCGCATAGACGAACCATACGGAAGAATTGATAACAAAGAAAAGAAAGACTCTGTAAAAAATAATTTTTTGAAAGGAGGAAGAAATACACTTTATCAACAAAAAGCTTTATTGAATTATAATATCCCTTTAAATAAATTTCCTTTTGCCGATTGGATCAATGCCCGCTACACTTATGGTACAAGTTATAACTGGATAGGAGCTAGCCGGCTTGCGATTAATTTAGGTAATACCATTGAAAACTCTCAAGAAAACAACTTCAATGCCCAATTCAATTTTGGTAATCTCTATAATAAGTTCAAATGGTTGCGAGCAATAGATAATATTCCTCCACCTAAATTAAAAAATAATCCTGCAAAACAGTTGCCTCCGAATGTGGGTTTAGGGGCTGTTCTTCCACCTAAGGAAGAAGTACTGAAAGGTTTAACAGGTTCTAAGCGAACGGATGCTTTAAAAAAATGGCGACAGCAACGAAGAGATTTACGATTAGCTGACAAATTGAGTAGAGCCGGACAATTACCTGAGTTAAATGGCTTTGAAAGAACGGCAGGTAAATTTGTGACCATGTTCCGGAATATTTCTATTAACTACGGAGAGAATTATAGGAGCCGTTTACCCGGATATATGGATAGTACCCAGTTTATCGGACAGAATTTCAAATCTATGGCTCCGGGACTAGATTATGTGTTTGGGAAGCAACCAACCCCCGATTGGATCAATAGTAAAATTGCAAAAGGGTTACTTACAAAAGATAGTACGTTTAACTTTTTATACAGGCAGAGTTTTGAGCAACGATTAAATATTACAGCTCAAATAGAACCTATCAGAGAGTTGATTATTGATTTGACTGTAGATAAAACATTTACGAAAGATTATAGTGCCTTGATTAAAGACACAACCGGTACGGGTAATAATTTCGGAATTTTAAATCCTTTGTTTAGTGGAGGTTTTAGTGTTTCCTATATTTCATTTGGAACTTTATTCGGGCAGCAAAACCCGAATGAATTATCTGCTACATTCCAGCAGTTTCAAAATAACCGTATTCTGATATCGAAGCGGGTAGCTGAGCAGAACCCTTATTGGCAGGCACTTCCGGCAGGTCAAAAATTTACGGCAGATGGTTTTGCCCGAGGCTATGGAAGGTATTCACAAGATGTTTTGATATCCTCTTTTTTGGCAGCGTATACGGGTAAAGATGCGAATAGTGTTGCCTTAATTAAAAATGCTTCGCAAACAATCAGTTCAAACCCTTTCCGGGGCATACTACCAAAACCCAATTGGAGATTAACGTATACAGGTTTGAGCAAAATACCTGAATTGTCTAGCATATTTACGAATATCACACTAAGTCATGGTTATAACGGGCAATTGAGCATGAATAGTTTTAGCAGTGCCTTACTATATCAAGATCCTTTCCGCTTTAGCGCACCCGGTTTTATTGATACGGTGAGTGGTAATTTTATTCCTTTCTTCCTTGTGCCGAATATAAGTATGGCCGAACGATTTGAGCCCTTATTGAAAGTAGATATTACAACGGTGAAGCAACTCAGCTTGAATCTAGAGTATCGCAAGAGCCGACAGTTAAGTTTGAGTTTAATTGATTATCAGTTGAGTGAAAGCAGAAGTACAGAATGGATCATGGGAGTAAGCTGGCGAAAGCGAGGATTTAATTTACCTTTTAAATTACCCGGTGGTAAAGGAAAAAAATTGCAGAACGATTTGAATATGAAATTAGATTTATCATTTAGGGATGTAACAATCAGTAATAGCCGTTTAGATCAGAGTAATGCCTATGGTACCGGCGGGCAAAAAGAAGTAACAATACAACCTTCTATAGATTATGTATTGAATAATCGTATCAATATCAAATTCTTTTTTGATCAGAGGAGGGTAGTACCCTATATCTCTACTTCGGCACCTATAACCAATACCCGAGCAGGTATCAATGTAAGAATTTCATTGGCGCAGTAGCTCGGGCTAGGTTACCCTAAATTTTCTTAATGCGAAAACTATTAACCAAAAGCAACCTTTTTTAAAATATTATTGTACTACTATTACCGTTTATTAAACTAATATTTAAGTATTACTTCAGAGCAGGTTAAATTTTTGATAATCGGCTGCCAAAACAATGATGGAAAAGCGCAGCAGCAACTATTTGAAGCATTGAAACAATATGTAACAAGTATCTGCTATCGCTATGCCAACTCCGAGCAAGATGTAAAAGATCTAACTGTAGATAGCTTTATGAGAGTTTTTACTAAAATAGATAATTACAATTTAGACAAATTCGAGTGCACGGAAATCAGTTTTAAAGCTTGGATTAAACGAGTAGTTATTAATAATTGTATAAACTACAATAAAAAATTTAAACACAATTATCAAAGTTTAGACGAGTTAAACGATAGCGAACTTCAGCATGTGAATTTGAATGCATTTAATAATTTCAATTATAATGAAATTATTAAATGTATTCACTTATTACCTAAAGCATATAAAACAGTTTTTCAACTTTATGCAATAGACGGCTATTCACATCAAGAAATAGCTGATATACTAAATATTTCAACAGGTACCTCAAAGTCAAATTTATTTAAGGCGAGAGAGCACCTAAAAAAATTATTAGACCAAAATACTGCATATGAATAATTTTGATGATGAAAATTTAGATAAAATAAGTCGAACTGCTTTTGAGAATCAAGAAATCGACAAATTTATACCTAATTGGAGCGAAGTAGAAATACAATTAAATAAGATAAAAACGATAAAGAAAAGAAGCTTATTTGCTTGGTTTCTTTTGCCAATATTTTTTTCAATTATTTCAATAAAACTATATGATACCCAAAATAACGGCGGAATAAATCAAACTAAAGCAACGAATATCAGTTTAACTAATAAAAAACAACAAGTACCCCCAAAATCTATTAAAAAACAATCCAATTCGATAACACTTGAAGAAACTGTAAAAGTTAAAAACCACGGTATTGATCATATAAACACGCACCCTTCCCAAAATAGCAATAATGATAGCGTAGATCTTGCGAGCAGTCGCATATCCGAAACGAGTGATGATATAAATAATGTTGTCGATCATACCAGCAAAGGATCTACCGATAGTAATTTAGTAATAGCGAAAATCAGTACTAAATCGGAAATTATCGATACTCCTAAACAAGAAATAAAAACATCTACAGAAAGCATAAGTAAACAATCAAAAACTAGCTTAATTATATCTTATGGAAAAGATTATAACTTTCCGAATGTTAATGCTATTCATTACTTGGCTACATCTATTGGTTTAGGTATCAATTATCGGGTCACAAAAAATGTTAGTTTACGCACTGGGATAAACTATGTGCATAGTCCTGTTTATCATAACGGAGATGATTTTTCTTTTAAAGTACCTTCTAATATTCCATCTTACACTACTTTAAAACTTATAGATGCTATGGGCTATGTAGATTATATAGAGATTCCTCTTGCTATTCGATATAATGCAACACCATCCAAAAAAATTAGTTGGATTACTTCGATGGGGATGTCATCACACATATTTTTAAATCAGGAATACACTTATAAGCTTTTGTTAAATAATACCACTCAAATAACTACCAATAGTAATGATGATCCGGACGATAATAATAGACCTCATATTTTGAATAACCTTGTAGTAAGTACCGGTATAGGTCTTAAATTAAATAAATCTTTATATCTAGAAATTGATCCAACTTTTAAGTTACCATTAGAAGAACTAAATGAAGGGCATAAAAATTTAGGTTCTGTAGGCATTTATTTTAATCTGCGCTACAACTTTAAAAGAAAATAATAGAGTAAGAGGCAACCTTTTCTAAAAATTTACTGTATCTCAACTATAGGGAATACGGTAAACATATCTTATGAAAAAAATAATTTCCATTTTTACGCTAATAGCTATAGTTATTGCTTGTAAGCATACTATTCTAGAGCCGGGCACTGTTGGCAATTCCGGGGGAGGAACGGGTGGTGGAAGTTCTACCCCAACAGATTCTATTTGCTTTCAAACAGAAATTTTGCCAATGTACCAAAGTTATTGTGCCAGTGCGGGGTGCCACAACAGTACCTCAAGAGCAGATGGTATAGTATTAGTTGATTATACCACAATTATGCAAGGAATAATACCTGGTAATCCGACTAATAGTAAATATTTCAAGATTATTACTAATAATAAAATGCCGCCTGCAGGTTCTCCACAACTATCAGCAACACAAATTGCTCTTATACAAAAATGGATTACACTTGGGGCGTTAAACAATACTTGCCCAACAGGATGTGATACTTCAAAATTCACATATACTTCGGCTGTCCAAACGATATTTGCTAATAGTTGTAATGGATGTCATGGCAACGCACCGGGTTCAGGTAATGTTTACTTAGGCACATATGCTTCATCTCAGGCTTATATTTCTGCCAACACAACACTTTTCTTAAAGGCAATTAATCACGATGCTACCTTGCCGGCCATTCAACGGATGCCACAAGGAACCAAAATGAGTGATTGTAATATTAAAATAATAACTAAATGGATTAATGCGGGAATGCCAAAATAAAACTGTACATGAAAAATACTATCATCCTAATTATAGTCTGTTGCTTTTTTACAAGTTGTTACTACGATAAAAGTGAACTTATTTATCCAACAACCACTTGCGACACTGCAAATATCAAATACAGCACAACGATTTTGCCAATTTTAAATACAAATTGTAATAGTTGCCACGGGGGCACAGCGATTGCCGGGGCATCTATTAAACTTGATACCTATGCAAGCACACTGAATTATGTTAAAAATAACTTGCTAATCAATTCTATTTTACAGAATGGACAAGCATCACCAATGCCAAAAGGCGGAAATAAACTAGCTACTTGCGATATTAAGAAAATTCAAACTTGGATAAATGCAGGTGCTCCAAATAATTAGTATGAAAACAAAAGTTGTCTTGTCAATTATAGCAGTAGCAGCTATTTCAGTAGCTGCTACTTGGTATTATGTTTTTATATATTCAAAAAACAATCATCGTAAAATTGATAATGAGATTGCCATTCCAATTGCAGCAGTAGATATCGTAAAAGAATACCAAACAAATGAGAAAATGGCAAACCTTAAATATTTAAATAAGGCTGTTCAAGTTACAGGTATTGTTACTCAAATCGATAAAAATCAAGATGGATTTTCAACCCTCACATTACAAAGTCAAGATGCCTTTAGCTCAGTGTATTGTACTCTAAAATCAACAACAAATATTAAACCACAGACTGTCATAATCGTAAAAGGAATTTGTATTGGGTTTACAACAGATGTAAAAATTAAAGATGCGATAATCATTAAACAAAAAATATGAAAAAGTTAATATTTAGCATAGCCTTGATAATGCTGATACAATATACCGTATCTGCACAGCAACTACTTTCAACTAAGTCGGCACAAGTAAAATTTAATGCTACCGGCGGAATCGAAAAAATTGCTGCCACTAATAATGAAGCCGATTGTAAGTTTCTGACAAATACAGGGCAAATAGTTTTTAGTATTTTAATAAAAGGGTTTCGCTTCGAAAACCAATTAATGGAAGATCATTTTAATGAAAACTATTTAGAGAGTACTAAATTCCCAAAATCTGATTTCAAAGGATACATTAGATCTGCAAAGCCGATAGATTATAAAATAGATGGAAATTATGACGTTACAGCAGATGGTATATTAACCATTCATGGAGTTAGTCAAAAAATTAATACTACCGGAAAAATAAATATCACAGGAGGTAAGGTGATATTGTTATCAGAGTTTAAAATAAAGCTGAAAGACTATCAAATTGCGGGTTTATATATTGGAGATAAAATTGCCGCAGAAGCTACAATCAATATCACAAGCAAATTCTAAAATGAGTAAAAGAATAACCTTATTACCCCTTTGTTTATTTTATTGGTGTTGCCTATTTTCTCAACAAGAAATAGATTTATTTAAACTACAAGACAAAGAAGATAGTGCTGCCAAAAAAAAGGCAACTGATATCACAACTGCTATCTTCAAAACTACAAGAATTGTAAACGTGCATTCTATTGAGAATGTAGGGAAAGGCATTTTAGATTTTAAAATAAATCATCGTTTTGGAAAAGTAAATGATGGATTATATAATTTATTCGGATTGGATCAGGCATCTATGAGAATGAGTTTAGACTATGGTATTACAAATAGATTGATGATTGGATTAGGTAGAAGCACTTACCAAAAACAAGTAGATGGTTTTGTGAAATATAGAATAGTGCGTCAGTCAACAGGGAAAATAAATATGCCAATTTCAATAAGTTATGCAGGAGGTATGATTTGGCGAACACTCGACGACAACAATGCGGGAGCCGGAATTACTTATTACTACACGGATAAATTTTCATACTATCATCAAATACTTGTCGCCAGGAAGTTTAATGATTATTTTTCATTACAAGTAACGCCAACGGTTATTCATTATAATAACGTACCGTTAGCTACTGATCCCAACGACCTTTTTGCCATAGGTATTGGTAATCGGATAAGAATTAGTAAACGAGTGAATATTACTACCGATTATTTTTATCAATTGCAAAAATTATCCGGCTTTAGTAATTCACTGTCAATTGGTGTGGATATTGAAACCGGTGGGCATGTTTTTCAATTGCATTTCACAAATTCAACCGGTATGACAGAAAGAACATTTATCACAGAAACTACTGGGAAGTGGAATAATGGGGATATTCATTTTGGGTTCAATATTTCAAGGGTATTCACTATTGTAAAACCGAAAGGACTCAAATAATAGCATAATAGTAAAAATGAATAGAAAAGAGTTTTTATCATCAATTGGAATGGCAACAGGTGGAATAGTTGTGGCAACCTGTTTTGAAGGGTGTAGTAAAAACATAGGCTCAACGGCACCAAGTAATGTGGATTTTACGTTAGATCTCACTCAGCCGGCTAACGCAGTATTAACCACTAATGGGGGTTATCTGTATAGCAATGGATTAATAGTTGCTAAAACTATAACTGGTAATTTTATTGCTGTTTCGGCAGCTTGTACCCATGAAGGAACCAGTGTAAATTTCCAGCCAAATAATAATCAATTTTATTGTCCAAATCACGGA
This sequence comes from Sediminibacterium sp., assembly GCA_017537025.1. Lineage (GTDB taxonomy): Bacteria > Bacteroidota > Bacteroidia > Chitinophagales > Chitinophagaceae > Sediminibacterium. The sequence continues at coordinate 44,922 of JAFWCB010000005.1, read as the reverse complement.
GCCACTTTCAATACTTCTGGTGCTGTTACAAAGGGCCCGGCAAACACACCTTTACGACAATACAATACTTCATTGGTTGGAAATAATTTAAGAATATATTCTTAATAAAGTTGCGTTTAGTTTAATAATCAGGAAAAATGAGGCTTCTGTGAAAGCGGAAGCCCTCATTTAAAACCAATTTCCCTCATTCGAACTTGTTCCCTAGGCTTATTTTCAGGCTTGTTTAGGTTGGCGCTAAGTTATGAATGAGACTATCCCCTCCGGAAAGCCCATTTACCCATTTCCTTCCAGGTAACTTTCTTGCCATACATCAAGATACCCGTACGATAAATTTTACCGCTGAGCCAGGTGGTGAGTAAAAAACCGCCAATTAGGCTGATCATACTCGCCGCCAATTGCCAATACGAAACGGTGCCGGGCACACCATAAGCAATACGCGCCATCATTACCATAGGTGAACTGAATGGAATAATACTGGCCCATGTAGCAATACCGGTGTTAGGATCTTGTACGGCATTACTCATAATGATAAAAGAGAAAATGATGGGCATGGTAATTGGGAACATTAAACTCTGTGCATCTTGTGGATCTTCATTCACTACACTACCTACTGCAGCAAATAAAGAAGCATAAAATAAATAACCACCAATAAAGTAAAAAATAAAGCATCCGATAATTACCGGCCAGTTTGCCATACTAACCGTATGCTTAATCGCGTAGATTTTTTGAGCGGCTTCACCGGCTTTCACCATACCACCTGTGGGTATTTGTCCGTTATATTGTTGTAAAGTATTAACCTGACTCATTACTTCCGGAGAAATAAATAATTGTGCAGCAGTCATGAGTCCGAAAATGAGCAGTATCCACATAAAGAATTGGGTTAACCCAACCGCACCAATACCAATAATTTTTCCGAGCATTAACTCAAATGGTTTTACACTACTCACCATTACTTCAGCAATACGATTTGTTTTTTCTTCCATCACACCCCGCATAACCATAGCACCATAAATGAACATGGTTAAATAAATGAGCATACCACTACCAAAACCAATACCATACGATAATCCGGCACTACTTTCCTGTACCGTTTCTCCCTTTTCTTCTAAGGCTTTTAGTTCGGCAAATTTGGATTTCTCTTTAATAGAATCCAACTGAGAGCGATTGATACCTGCGTCTTGTAACATTTTGTCCTCTATGGCCTGATTAATACGATTACTGATAAGGTCTTCCGTGCCTATACCAATACGTTTTTTTGAACGAAGTATATAATTTACTTTCTCTGTGCCTTCGAATTTTGGGATGATCAAAATATCGGTATAGCCCTTGCTTAAATAGTTAAGCGTATCTACCCCTTCCGGAAATTCAAAATTGATATCATTTGCATTTTTTAAATTACCCTTAAAGAAACCATTCTGGTCGATCACCGCAATTTTATGATTATCTTTTCCTTTAAGCGATAAAATAGTTGCCCCTGCTATAAATACAACAAATAATAAAGGGGTAAGAATAGTAGTTAACAAGAAACGCCTGTTTTTTACTCTGCTGAAGTATTCGCGTTTTATGATAATAGATATTTTGTTCATAGAAAGTGTATAGTGATTAGTGGATAGTGTGTATTAAATCTAGTTTGAGACGGTTTGAAAAGCTCTTGTGGTGGCCGCCGTCCCCTCTACCAAATCAATAAATATTTCATTGAGCGATGGCAAAATTTCATTGAAAGATTCTATACTTGTTTGTCGGATAAAATACTGTAGTACATCGTTGGAACCCTTTCCCTCATTGATTTTTACAATCAATTCATGATTTTTTTGTTCTACCACTTCAAATGCGTCTGATGTTATGTGTGCTGGTACTTCTTTTACACGGATACTGAATTTATTCTCTTTGAACTGTTGTTTCACTTCCGTAACGGAACCATCTAAAATTTTCTTTCCTAAATTAACCAATACAATATGATCACAAATTTCTTCAACCTGCTCCATTCTATGGGTACTAAAAATAACTGTTGCACCTCTTTGCGCTAATCCAAATATTTCGTCTTTAATTAAATTGGCATTTAAAGGATCTAAACCGCTAAAAGGTTCATCGAGGATAATTAGTTTGGGCTCGTGTAATACGGTGGTAACAAATTGTAATTTCTGACTCATACCCTTGCTTAAGTCTTCCACTTTTTTATTCCACCAGCTTTCCATTTCCAATCGCTTGAACCAAAATTTTATTTTTTCCATAGCTTCAACTTTACTAAGTCCTTTTAGTTGAGCTAAGTAAAGTGCCTGTTCGCCGATCTTCATTTTTTTATACAAACCCCTTTCTTCGGGCATATATCCAATTTTGGTTACATCTTCCAACGCGTTATAGGGTTTTCCATCGAAAATAATGTCTCCGCTATCCGGAAAAAAAATTCCGGTGATCATGCGTAGTAACGTGGTTTTACCGGCTCCATTGGGTCCCAAAAGACCGAAAATGCTGCCTTTTTCTATTGAAAAGCTTATATCATCCACTGCTTTCTGGGTGGCATAATGCTTTTTTAAGTGATTTAGTTGGAGAATTGAACTCATGCAATATCTTTTATCTGTACTAAAATATGTTGTTTGTATTACCATTCAACAAAATATTACAAAAAACTTTTTGCGAATTGTATTTTTGCCGGAATTAAAATAGAATGATGAAAAAGTTCCCCCAATTTTTAATCGTTTGTACGGGTTTGATTTGCGTTACCCTGCTAACCAGCTGGGGCTTTTTGGTACACAGAACCATTCATCAGCTTGCAGTATATAAGCTTCCTGAGCCTATTGCTCCTTTCTTTTACATGAATATGGATAAGTTAGTAGCGGAAGCCGGTAGGCCTGATACCCGAAGAAATACAGATAGTACAGAAGCTTCAAAGCATTTTATTGATCTGGAACCATACGGAAAAAATGCCGCGAACGATATGCCCTATAGTTTTTCAAAAGCTATTAAAAAATATTCAAAAGATAGCCTATTGAAATATGGATATGTACCGTATCATATTTTATACATGAAAGAAAAATTAACGAAGGCTTTTAAAGAAAGAAATAAAGACAGCATTCTTTTTTACGCTACAGATCTAGCTCATTATATCGGGGATGCTAATGTGCCTTTGCATACTTCTGTAAATTACGATGGACAATTAACCGATCAAAAAGGGTTGCACAGTTTGTGGGAATCTGTTATTCCTGAGTTACTTATTCTAAATTATAATTTATATAATACACATCAAGCTACCTATTTAAAGCGCCCTGAAGTAGCTATCTGGAATGCGATTCGGCAGGCGCATGCATTAGTGCCCAATGTTTTGGCGTTGGAAAAAGAAGTGTCCAAGCAATTCACCCTCGAAACAAAATATCGTATACAGATGAGAAGAGGAGTAGAAGTTAAATATTATACGACTGCTTTTGCAAAAGCATACGCTGCAGCCTTAAAAAGTACGGTAAATGATCAGTTACTAGCTTCAGCAGATTTAATAGCCGATTTTTGGTACACCGCTTGGGTAGATGCCGGTAAGCCTGATCTTTCTTCTATTACAAACTGGAATGATCATTCGGCAAAGCAGTATGCAGATGAATTACAGCTTTACAAGAGCAACACCTTAATCAAAGAAAATAAGTTGATCGCTAAAAAAGCTGTTGCTAAAGAAGTAGAGTAGCTAAGCAAATATCTTGGCTATTTGGTTCGCAATTTTTTGTCCGTCCATGGCTGCACTTACAATACCACCTGCATATCCCGCACCTTCCCCGCAAGGATATAAATTATATATTTGAGGATGGTGTAAAGTATCATCGTTTCTAGGTATCCTTACAGGAGAGGATGTTCTACTTTCTGTTGCTACAACAACCGCTTCATTGGTATAATAGCCTTTTATTTTCTTACCGAATGCCTGAAAGCCTCCTTGCAATGACTGAAGAATAAAAGATGGTAAAACATGGTGCATATCAACGGATCTGAGTCCGGGTAAATAGCTGCAATCTGGTAAGTTTTTAGAAAATTTATTATTGCAGAAGTCGACCATCCGTTGCGCAGGTGCTACAAATTTCCCTCCTCCGGCTGTAAAAGCTTTTTGCTCAATAGCTTGTTGAAATTGCATGAGTAATAAGGCAGGGTGTTCTTGCGAAGCATCGGGTAATTTATTTTTTTGAAAATATTGCCTGGCATCCTGTTCGGTAACCTGAACAACCATGCCACTATTGGCAAAAGGATTATTTCTTTTACTGGGGCTCCATCCATTCACCACTAACTCACCGGGGTCTGTTGCTGCGGGCGCAATAATACCACCGGGGCACATACAGAAACTGAATACACCTCTTTCTTTTACTTGTTCAACAAGACTATAAGAAGCAGGCGGTAATAAGGGGTCTCTCACTGCGCAGTGATATTGCGATTGATCGATAATATATTGCGGATGTTCAATACGAACGCCAAGTGCGAAGGGTTTCGCTTCGATATGAATTCGATTTTCCGCTAAGAGTTTGAAAATATCTCGCGCTGAATGTCCGGTTGCAAGAATATACGCATCTGCATGTAAGCTATCTCCATCTTCGGTAGCAATAGCTTTTATATTATGATCATCATGTACAAAGCCAACTAATTTTTTATTGAAATGAAATTCTCCCCCTGCTTCTATAATTTGCGAACGCATGGCTGTAATGATTTGTGGGAGTTTATTTGTTCCAATATGTGGGTGCGATTGATATAGTACTGTTTCTTCTGCCCCGAACTGATGAAATAATTGTAATACTTTATCTATATTTCCACGCTTACTACTTCGGGTATATAATTTGCCATCGCTATATGTGCCGGCTCCACCTTCTCCGAAACAGTAATTGCTATCGGGGTTAACAATACCTTCCTTATTTAGTGCTGCTAAGTCTCTCCTGCGGGCTTTTACATCTTTACCCCGCTCAATAATAATGGGTTTGATACCTAATAGTATTAATTCCAATGCAGCGAATAATCCTGCCGGGCCGGCACCGACGATCATTACTTTTTTTGCGTTGTTGGCTAGTGGTTGAAAACGATAATGCAGATTTGATCTTTGTATAAAAGGCTCATCAATAAAGGCTTTTAATGAAAGATTGATCCAAACCTGTTTACTCCGCGCATCAATCGATTTTTTTTGAATAAGAAAGCCATGAAGTTGAGTAGCCCTAATACCTGCACTTTGTGTAATATACCGAGAAATAATACTGTCAGACGCAGCTTCCTCAGGCTTTAATTTGAGTGTAATTTCTTTTTGCATTATTTACTGTTAGGTTGTTATCCTAAAAAGTTTACTATTCACTATCCATTATACACTACCCACTAAAATGGTAGATCATCCACCATATTATCAGCCGGAGGTATATCTGTAAATGTTGAGGGAGGTGGCATACTACCTTCACTTCCTATTTTAAAGGATTCCATACGCCATGCATCTAAATTGGTAATATAATTCTCTCTTCCATCTTTTACCCATTTAGTACCTTTAATATTAAAAAGCACTTTCACTTCTTCTCCCAAAGAAAAGCGATCAGGTAAAGCAGTTTTGTCCTGCACACATTGAAACTTTACATAATTTGTAATGGATCTTCCGTTGATATCTTCTGTTTTTTCGATGACGAATTCTCTTGTCTTAAAAGACTCTGTACGCTGTACAATATCGAATCGGGCTACTAATTTGCCAATAATTTCATAACTCATAATAATAAACGATTAAGGTGTAAAAGTAGGATTAAAAAACCGTACCTTACCAGTTTGAAAAGAGCTATGTACCGACTTTCATTTTTTAGTTTTATTATATTTCTTTTTTTGGGTTGTGCACCGGCCAAGCTGCCGCTCACCGTTTCCTATCAAGGTTATCGGGTAAATGCACAGGTTGCAGCAGATACCGGCTTACAGCATATGTTAACACCTTATGCTGCAACGGTTAATAGCACCATGAATAAAGTGATTGGTTTTGCGAATGCTACCCTTACTAAAAAAATGCCTGAGAATACATTGGGTAATTTTATGACTGATTGTTTTCAAAAAATGGGTGCAGAAAAATTTGGTAAGAAAGTACATATCGCTTTCATGAATCAGGGAGGTATTCGGGCAGATATTAATAAAGGGAATATAACGATAGGTAATATTTACGAGTTGATGCCTTTCGATAATATCTTAGTATTACAAGATTTGAAAGGAGATGTATTAGAGCAGTTTATTCAACATAATGCTGCAGATGGAGGATGGCCTATTTCCTCAGGATCTTCTTATACTATCAAAGATAAAAAAGCGATTGATATTTTGGTAGACGGGAAACCACTTGATAAAGCAGCCATATACACTGTTGCGAGTAGCGATTATATTGCTAATGGAGGAAACAACGCTTTTATGCTTAAAGCGATACCACAACAAAATATAGGGTATTTATTAAGAGATGCCTTACTGGAATATATACAGCAGATAACAAGCTCAGGAAAACCTATTGAGGCCAAACAGGAAAAACGTGTAATAAAAGCCGATGAATAGAAGAGATTTTATACAGCAAACAGCATTAACAACAGGTGGTATGCTAATAAGTGGGGTAGCTGCTGCAGCTATTCCGGAACAATACCCGCTTACTATATTGCATACTAATGATGTACATAGCCGTTTAGAGCCATTTCCGATGGATGGCGGTAGAAATCAGGGGTTAGGGGGTGTTGCGGCCAGAGCCTCATTGATTCAAGGCATTCGCGCTCAAACAGAGCAGGTATTATTGCTAGATGCCGGAGATATTTTTCAGGGTACCCCTTATTTTAACCTGTATAAAGGAGAACCGGAAATAAAGGCCATGAGCAGAATGGGGTATGATGCAGTAACAATGGGCAATCACGATTTTGATGCGGGCATAGAAAATTTTGCCAATCAATTAGTACATGCTCGGTTTCCGATAGTTATTGCTAACTATGATTTTACAGGTACACCCATGGAAAACAGGTATCAGCCATATACCATTATCCAAAAGGGGAAGAAAAAAATAGGTATACTAGGTGTAGGTATAGAATTGGAAGGATTGGTGCCTGAGAATTTATATGGAAAAACAGTGTATCAAGACCCCATCCGAGCAGCTAATGAAACAGCAGCGATTTTGAAGAAAAATAATTGTGATTTGATCATTTGCTTATCGCATTTGGGTGATAAATATGATGATAATAAAGTAAGTGATGAGGTGTTGGCCAAGGAAACCGAGTTTGTAGATCTTATTATTGGTGGGCATACCCATCGGTTTTTTGAGCAACCCAGAAAGTATAGAAATAAAATCGGAGGAGATGTGATGGTTAATCAGGTAGGATGGGGGGGTATTCAATTGGGTAGGTTAGACTATATTTTTTCCGGAAAAAACCGCAAAAAATCGATGGAAGCCCATACTGTAGTTGTCATGAAAAAAACAAGCGAATAAAAAAATTTTTTTTTCAACATAAAACATACATATTCGCACCCCCATTTTATTTTTTGAAAAGATTTCAACATGTGGATAAAAAGGGATATCTTGACAGACGAGAAAAGAATTAACTGATTTATAAATTGTTCACTTTTTGTATGGCTAAAACCGCTGAAACTGTTTGGGTAAATTGTTTAAAGATCATCAAAGACATTGTAGAATGGCAACATTTTAAAACATGGTTTGAACCTATTACTCCTGTAGAGCTAAAAGGTTCCGTACTCATGATTCAGGTGCCAAGTCAGTTTTTCTATGAATACTTGGAAGAGCATTATGTAACGCTATTGGCTAAAACGCTTAAACGCGAATTGGGTAAAGAGGCTCGTTTAGAATACCGTATTATGGTAGATAGTGGAAACAGTAGTCGAAACGGCTCCATGGATATTCCTGCCCGTGGTCATAAATCGGTGAATAATAATGAAATGAATTTTCCTTTGGTGATAGATAATCCGGTTAAAAACCCATTTGTCATTCCAGGTTTGAAGAAAATGCAAATAGATCCGCAGCTCAATCATATGTATACTTTCGAATCCTTTATTGAAGGCGATTGTAATAGGGTTGCGCGGAGAGCCGGTAAAACAGTAGCAGAAAAACCCGGGGCCAATTCTTTCAACCCCTTGGTAATATATGGTGGTGTGGGTTTAGGTAAAACGCACTTAGCGCAAGCCATTGGGAACGATGTTAAACGGTTGCATCCGTCCAAAGTAGTATTATATGTAAGTAGTGAGAAATTCATCAATCAGTTCCAAGATCACAGCAGAAACAATGCGATTAACGATTTCATTCATTTCTACCAGATGATCGATGTACTTATTATAGATGATGTTCAATTTTTTGCCCGGGCAGAAAAAAGTCAGGATGCTTTTTTTGCCATCTTTAACCATCTTCATCAAAGTGGTAAACAGTTAGTATTAACATCCGATAAACCTCCTAAAGATTTAGACGGTATGCAGGAGCGTTTACTGAGCAGATTTCGTTGGGGATTAAGTGCAGATATTCAGGTGCCGGATTATGAAACCCGTATCGAGATACTGGAGAAGAAAATGAAGAACGATGGATTAGATATGCCTAAAGAGGTGGTGAAATATGTAGCTTATAACATCAATACTAATGTTCGTGAATTAGAGGGCGCCTTAATCTCTTTATTGGCACAATCTTCTTTAAATAAAAAAGATATTGATGTTGAACTGGCGAAAAAAGTACTTCGCAATTTTGTAAAAACAAGCAGTAAAGAAATTACTATCGACGCTATTCAGAAAATGGTATGCGAATACTTTGATGTCCCTTATGATAAGTTGTTACACAAAACAAGAAAAAGAGAAATTGTACAGGCGCGTCAGATTACCATGTATTTAGCAAAAGCCTTTACCAAAAATTCTTTGAAAACAATTGGAGAACACTTTGGAGGCAGGGATCATACTACCGTTATACATTCTTGTCAAACAGTAAAAGATTTGATGGATACCGATTCAATTTTCAGAGAGAATGTAATGGAGTTAACACAGAAAGTACAGTTAGCAGCCATGTAGTGAAGAGAGCATAGTGTATACTGATTAGTGTCAGTGTCTTTTCGAGCCGCAAAAGACGGCGAGAAAGCTTTAGTTATTTACTTAAATCATTTATTAATTCATCCCGGTTCTAAAGAACTGGGATTTTTTTTGGAATAAAGGGGATACAACCCTATTTTTGCAGCCCTTCCCAAAAGGGTAAAGACGGTGAGGTGGATGAGTGGCTGAAATCAGTAGTTTGCTAAACTGCCGTACGGGTCAAACTGTACCGCGGGTTCGAATCCCGCCCTCACCGCTTAAATGATTTTTTTCGGGACGTAGCGTAGCCCGGTATCGCGCCTGGTTTGGGACCAGGAGGTCGCAGGTTCGAATCCTGCCGTCCCGACGATAAAACCCCGACGAATTTTTGTCGGGGTTTTTTATTTGAAAGTATATCATTAAAATGCACAAAAAAATGTGAAGAAATTATTAAAGGGATGGTTTTTGTATATAATCTCAATAATTTCGCGCCGATTAAGATGTTTCGTAATAGGTTCTCACATATTATCGTTTACCTTAAAGCAGCTGTCAGAGCCTTCTTTTCCTTAATACTCCTATTGGCGCTGAGTGTTTATTTGCCAGCGCAACAAAAATTAAGTACAAAAGCAAGTAATCATAGGGCATTCATTCAGCAAATGAATAATAAAAATCATTTGCCTCAATCTACCCCCTTTTCAGATCAAGAAATTTTTCAATCTAGCCCGGAGGATATCGACGAAGATCATATTGATAACTCTTTTTTTCTAGAAAGTATCTATCCTCTTTTTTTATCAACTATCATATCTACCAAAGTTGAGAATTTAAGAATTTGTCGTCAAGCCAAAAACGGTTGCAGTATACCTCTCTTTGTTCTGCATCATAGCTGGAAAAACTTTTTGTAAGCGAGTCCCCTCTCTCTATTGCTGTTTCCACGGAACAGTATTATTCACTTCTATATTAAAATATCATTTATGTTGAAAAGCAACTTAATACTTGCTAGTGTTTGTTTTTTTATGCTGGTAAGCTGCAAGGAAAAAAAAGAAGAAATTGTTGAACAAAGCCAATTTCTAGTAACGAACCCGATTGAAAAAGATACATTGATTTACAAAGAGTATGTAGCACAGATTCAATCGATACAGCACATTGAATTGCGTGCATTAGAAAAGGGTTACTTACAAAAAATATTTGTAAATGAAGGGCAATTTGTTAAGAAAGGTCAGCTCTTATTTCAGATCATGCCTATTATTTATCAAGCCGAAACACAAAAGGCTGAGGCTGAGTTGAATTATACAAAGATCGAGTATCAAAATACCAAACAGTTATTTGATAGTAATATCGTTTCAAAACGTGAATTAGCACTCGCAAAAGCCAAACTAGATAAGGTTCAGGCTGAATTATCTTTAGCCAAAGCTCATTTATCTTTCACTGAGATCAGGGCTCCATTCGATGGTATTATTGATCGTTTTAAAGTACGTTTAGGTAGTTTATTAGACGAGGGTGAATTACTTACAACGCTGGCAGATAATAGCAGAATGTGGGTCTACTTCAACGTCCCCGAAACAGAATATCTCGATTATGCTTCAGAACAAAAAAAGAATAGCACCTTACCTGTAAAACTCAGGATGGCTAATACAAAACTATTCGATCAAAAAGGAGTCATAGAAACTATAGAAGCTGATTTCAATAATGAAACAGGGAATATACCCTTCAGGGCAAGCTTCCCCAACCCCCAAAAAATATTACGCCATGGTGAAACAGGAAATATATTAATGCCTGTTCAACTTAAAAAGGCTATGATCATTCCTCAAAAAGCAAGCTTTGAAATTTTAGATAAAAAGTATGTTTTTGTTGTCGACAAGAACCATATTATACAGTCGAAGCAAATTGAGGTTGGAACTGAATTACCATATTTATATGTAGTTACAAAAGGTTTATCATTAACCGATCAGGTATTGGTAGAAGGTTTGAGAAAAGTAAAAGTAGGGGAGAAAATCAATACTCGTTTTGTACCACAATCAGAGATTTTGAAAGAAGTAAGTAATATACATGCAGAATAAAGCAAGAATCAAATCAAATAAAAATGTTTAAAAAATTTATACAACGACCGGTTCTTGCCATCGCTATTTCACTTGCGATAGTATTCTTAGGTGTATTAGCGATGACTACAAGACCTGTTTCGCAGTTTCCTGATATAGCCCCTCCACGAGTAAATATTTTTATTGCTTATCCGGGCTCCAGTGCAGATGTATTAGTAAAATCTACACTCATACCATTAGAACGGGCAATCAACGGTGTGCAAGGAATGCAATACATCATATCCGATGCCACCAGTGCCGGAGAAGCTACTATTCAAATCGTATTCGAGCCGGGTACAGATCCGAATGCAGCGGTTGTAAATATTAAAACAAGGGTAGATCAGTTTATGAATAACCTCCCGCCATTGGTGCAAAGAGAAGGAGTTGTTATTACACCTATCCAGCCGAGTATGTTGATGTATGTTAATTTATACAGCACAGATAAAAATGCAGATGAAAAATTCCTTTACAATTATGCCAATGTTAAGATTCTTCCTGAATTACAAAGGATCAGTGGAATGGGAAGAGCGCAAATTTTAGGAAGTAGACAATATGCTATGCGGGTTTGGTTAAAGCCTGATAGAATGCGCGCGTATAACGTATCTGTTGAAGAAGTGATGGAAGCCATGAGTGAGCAAAGTGTAATCGGAAGACCCGGAAGGATTGGTCAAAGTTCAGGTAAAACAGCTCAGTCACTCGAATACGTACTTACTTATAAGGGTAGGTTTAATAAGCCGGAAGAATATGAAAATATTATCATTAAGGCTAACCCCGGAGCAGAAATCCTAAAATTAAAAGATATTGCTAATGTTGAATTAGGAAGTGAATTTTTTGATATTTACTCAAATAAAGATGGATATCCTGCAGCATCTATTGTACTTAAACAGAATTTTGGAAGTAATGCCAGCAAAGTAATTGAGGATGTGAAAACAAAATTAAATGAGTTAAAGGCTGATTTCCCTCCTGGAATGAGTTACGAGGTAAACTACGATGTATCGAAATTTGTAGATGCCTCAGTTGGGAAAGTAATCCACACTTTAGTGGAAGCTTTTATACTTGTGGCTTTAGTTGTATTCTTATTTTTGGGCGACTGGCGTTCTACAGTAATCCCGATTATTGCAGTTCCTGTTTCATTGGTAGGTGCATTTATGTTTATGCAACTATTTGGCTTAACTATCAACCTCATTACTCTTTTTGCTTTAGTATTAGCCATTGGAATTGTAGTTGATAATGCCATAGTTGTGGTAGAAGCAGTTCACGTAAAAATGGAGGAATCTCATCTTTCACCATTTAAAGCAGTAAAACAAGTATTGGGTGAAATTAATGGTGCAATCATCGCTATTACTCTTATTATGACAGCCGTTTTTGTTCCGGTTGCATTTATGACAGGGCCAGTAGGTATTTTCTATAGGCAATTCTCTATTACGATGGCTAGCTCTATAGTATTATCAGGTGTTGTGGCACTTACGCTCACACCGGTACTATGTGCCATGATTTTAAAAAATACACATGGTCAACCTAAACGAAAAACACCTGTTAATTTATTTATCGATTGGTTCAATAAGCGATTCGAAAAATTAACCGGCAGATACACGTCATTACTCCAGCTTATTGTAAACAGACGGGTAGTAACATATGGCTTATTGATAGCGTTTTGTTTGGGCACCTACTGGATTAATAAGAGTCTTCCCGCGGGTTTCATACCAAATGAAGATCAAGGAATGATTTACGCTATTATACAAACACCTCCGGGAAGTACATTGGAAACAACAAATGATGTATCTAGAAAATTACAAGCGATTTCTCGGAAAGTGGAGGGTATAAAATCTGTTTCATCTTTAGCCGGATATGAAATACTTACGGAAGGTAGAGGATCAAATGCAGGCACTTGTATTATTAACTTAAAAGACTGGTCGGATCGAAAATCATCTGTAAAAGAAATTATTGAACAACTGGAAAAAGAAACCAAAGATCTAGGAGCAGTCATTGAGTTTTTTGAACCACCTTCTGTCCCCGGATATGGTTCTTCTGATGGTTTTTCTTTACGTCTATTAGACAAAGGCAGCGAGGTCGATTATCAGGAATTCGATAAAGTGAATGCCAATTTTATGGAGGCATTACGTAAGAGAAAAGAACTAGCCGGACTATTTACTTTTTATGCTGCAAATTATCCGCAATATGAGTTAGTGGTTGATAATGCACTAGCCATGCAAAAAGGTGTTTCCATTGGCAAAGCCATGAGTAATTTGGACGTACTCATTGGAAGTACCTATGAACAAGGTTTCGTAAGATTCAATACTTTCTTCAAAGTGTACACACAATCTTCTCCTGAATATCGGAGATTACCTGAAGATGTTTTGAATTTATATGTAAAGAATGATCGAGGAGAAATGGTTCCTTATTCTGCATTTATGACACTACGTAAAACGCAAGGACCAAATGAAATCACACGCTTTAATCTATACACATCATCCTCTATAAAAGGAGTACCTGCAAACGGTTATACCAGTGGCGACGCTATCAAAGCCATTCAAGAAGTGGCAAGACAAACATTGCCGAAAGGATATGATATAGCTTGGGAGGGATTGTCTTATGACGAGGCAAAAAAAGGGAATGAAGCAATTTATATTTTTATAGTAGTATTATTATTTGTGTATTTGGTACTAGCCGCTCAATATGAAAGTTTTATCATTCCATTGGCCGTTATCTTATCGCTACCTGCAGGAGTACTAGGCTCTTTCTTCCTGCTAAAATTCATGGGCTTATCTAACAATATATATGCACAGATTAGTTTGATTATGCTAGTTGGATTACTCGGAAAGAATGCCGTATTAATAGTTGAATTCGCCGTTCAGAAAAGGATGCAGGGTATGACAATAGTAGATGCAGCTATTGAAGGAGCCAGAGTACGTTTTCGCCCCATTCTAATGACTTCTTTTGCATTCATTGCAGGGTTAATTCCATTAGTGGTGGCAACGGGTCCGGGTGCAAAAGGGAATCATACGATAGGTTCATCCGCTTTGGGCGGTATGCTCTTCGGTACCATATTTGGCGTTATTATTATTCCCGGACTCTATTATATTTTCGGTACACTCACGGATGGTAAGCAACTCATTAAAGATGAGGATACCAATCCTCTAAGTGAAGAGTTAATGAATCCTTCGAAAGAGCGAGTGCTCACAAAATTAGTTAAACGAATTATTAAAAAAATTAAGCGAGAAGAAGATGAAAATCAATCAGCATAAAATTCTTATCAGTATTGTAGGTATATCCTTATGTACATTAACAGCTTGTAAAATACCATTGATTTCTGAGAAAACAGCAACCAATACCTTACCGGTAAACTATGGTATTAATCAAGATAGCACGAATGCTGAATTGCCTAATTGGAAAACCTATTTTTCAGATCCTATACTAATAGCCTTGATCGATACAGCACTTTCTAATAATCAAGAAATTAGTATCATTAATCAAGAGTTAGCTATTTCTAAAAATGAAATCAGGGCCAAAAAGGGTGAGTATTTACCCTTTTTGAATCTAAAAGCAGGTATTGGTTATGAAAAAACGGCTAAATACACGCGAAATGGGGCTGTAGAAGAAGCGTTGCCAATAAAAGAGGGAAAAGCTTTTCCTACCATATTGGGAGATTATTTCGTAGGTGGATTAGCTTCATGGGAACTCGATGTTTGGAATAAATTACATAATGCTACTAAGGCAGCTTCAATCAGATATTTATCTACACAAGAGGGTAAGCATTTTGCCATTACCACTATTGTTTCGGAGATTGCTTCTTCCTACTTTGAATTAGTAATACTTGATAATCAGTTAGAAATAATAGAACAAAGCGCATCTATACAAGCAGATGCGCTGCGTATTATCAAACAGCAAAAAGAAGCAGCGAAAGTTACCCAACTGGCTGTGAATAGGTTTGAAGCACAGTTATTGAATACGCAAAATAGACAATTTGAAGTTAAACAACATATTCTTGAGTTAGAGAATAAGATTCGGTTTTTAACAGGCTCCTATCTTCCTACAGTGAAAAGAAATAGCAGTGCTCTGCAGCAATTACTAGATCAAAATATGCCGGCTGGAATTCCTGTACAAGTATTGGAACGTAGACCTGATATCCGCGCGGCTATATTAGATATGCAAGCAGCGAAGTTAGACGTTCAAGCTGCTAAAGCTAATTTTTATCCTTCCTTCCGAATTCAAGCCGGATTAGGATTTCAATCCTTTAATCCGGTTTATTTAGTAAACCCTGCTTCGATTCTATATAATATGGCCGGAGATATGGTGGCCCCTTTAATAAATAAGAATGCCATAACTGCTACTTATTTGAATACCAATGCAAAACAAATTCAAACTGTATTTATATTCCAGCAAAAATTATTACAGGCCTATACAGAAGTGTTGAATCAATTAGGAAAAAATAGTAACTATGAAAAAAGTTATGCTATGAAATTAAAAGAGGTTGAATTACTTTTACAGTCAACCACTATTTCTAGTAATTTGTTTAATGCAGCTAGGGCTGATTATGTGGAGGTCCTCCTTACACAGCGTGAAGCTTTGGAATCAAAAATACAGTTAACAGAAATTTTGATGAATAGAATTAGTGCTAAAGTAAAACTATATCAATCTCTAGGTGGCGGATGGAATTAAACCTAACCAATAATATTATTCCTTATGATGGATCAGTTGTTTACTATCCTACATTTTTAGACGGAGAGCGTGCATTACACTATTATAACAGCTTGTTTACTAGTATCAGCTGGAAGCAAGACGAAGTGATGATGTTTGGAAAAAGAATTATTACCGACAGAAAATCCGGTTGGTATGGAGATGCACCTTTCGGTTATACATATTCCAAAATAACACGGTATGCTTTGCCCTGGAATAAGCCTTTACAAGAAATCAAGCAAGTATTAGAAGATAGAACAGGGGAGCGATTTAATTCTTGCTTATTGAATTTATACCACAGTGGTAAAGAGGGTATGGGTTGGCATGCCGACGACGAACCCGAAATGAAACGTTATGGCGCCATCGGCTCTTTGAGCCTCGGCGCCACCCGGAAATTCTCTTTCAAACATAAAAAAACAAAAGAGAAAATCGATATCATGTTAGAAAATGGCAGTCTATTGCTCATGCTTCATAATACACAGGAAAATTGGCTGCATAGCTTGCCTAAGTCTCTAAAAGTACAAGAGCCCCGTATCAACCTTACTTTCAGAACTTTTGTGTAAATTGAATGATGCACCCACTGCAAACATTGATCAAACAATTTTCTCCCATCAATACAAAGGAGTGGGAATTATTGTATGAGAAGTGTACAGAAACAACTATACGTAAGGGGGAATTTTTTATCAAGAAGGGTAGAGTAGAAACAAGGATTGGTTTTATTTTGAAAGGTTGTTTCAGACAATTTTATATCACCCCAAAAGGAGAAGAACTCAGTACTTATTTCTTCTTCGAACATAACTTCATTAGTTCCTATATTAGTTGTATTACAGGTAAGGCATCTCTCATTACTATTCAGGCAATCGAAGAAAGTACGCTGCTTGTATTCAATTATACTGTTTTGGAAGATTTATTTAAAGCCTATCCTAACTGGCAATTATTTGGAAGAAAAATAGCAGAATATTTACTTATTGGCACTGAAGATAGAATGGTTGGATTATTGGCAGATAATCCGGAAGAACGATATCGCAAACTATTGGCTAGTACTGATAAACAAAAGATACTTGAAAGAATTCCCCAGCAATATATTGCCAATTATTTAGGTATTACGCCTATTAGTCTTAGTAGGATTAGAAATAGGATAAATACGTGATTTCTTAACAATTGTTAATTCAATGCGCTGTTATCAATAAGAAATTTGTATAAATTATTAGTTATGAAACAAATTCTATTACTTGAAGAGTTGGCGCAATGTATCGCAGGTATTTTTTTACTTACACTACAGCCGATTCATTTGCCGGCTTGGCTATGGTTTATCCTTTTTTTTAGCCCGGATATTGCTATGTTAGGGTATTTGATAAATACTAGCATTGGCGCTTATTGCTATAACTTATTTCATCATAAAGCGGTTGCCATTGTACTAGCTTGTATCGGATTTTATACCCATAACGAATGGCTTACCTTGGTGGGTATGCTTCTTTTCGCTCATGCTAGCTTTGACAGAGTTTTTGGTTACGGATTAAAGTATACGGATTCTTTCAAAAATACGCATTTAGGTAAGCTGAAATAAGGCATAAGTTGTATTTTCAATGCCTAATTTAAAGGCATGAGAAAATTAATTCTACTGGTTACATCTATTTTGATTGGAACGCTGGTTTTTGCCCAAGCAAAACCGGAATGGAATAGCATCTTTAAAAAAATAAATGAGGAAGTACAAGCTAATTCAAAAGCCTATAGTAGTTTAAAAACAGCTACTGAAACAATAGGTCATCGGCTTACCGGATCGGCAAATGGGAAAAAAGCAGAGGAGTTTGTATTTAACTTACTCAAATCTTACGGCTATGCCGATGTTCGATATCAACCATTTGAAGTGGAAAGCTGGAGTAGAGGATCACTTTCAGTAAAAATAGGAACAGATGCTGCACATCTTGAATCAATAAAATCTGTATCTCTGGCACACTCGCCGGTGAAAGTAAATATTACAGAAGAATTGATAGATATGGGCAATGGTTTGGAGGAAGATTATGCTAACAATCCTGATAAAGCAAAAGGAAAAATTGCCCTAGTATACCTTGGTGTTTTACCCGGTTCAAAACCGGGAACAGGTACCCTACACAGATCTGAAAAAACAGCTATCGCTATTAAATATGGAGCCAAAGGAATTGTGGTGATCAATACAGCAACCGGTGGTATATTACTAACCGGTACTGCTTCTGTTACCGGTAAATTAATTCCTATACCCGCTGTATGTATTGGCAAAGAAGATGGTCTGAAATTAAAAGAACAATTGGCTGCTGCAAAGCATTATGTATCCATTAACATGACAAACAATTCGGGAATCATTAAAGCCAGAAATATAATAGCTACTATAAAAGGAAAATCACAGCCTCAAGAAAAAGTGGTAGTAGGCGGTCACCTCGATAGTTGGGATTTAGCAACGGGCGCGATTGATAACGGAATCGGTTCTTTCTCTGTAATAGATATTGCAAGAACTTTTAAAGCATTGAAGCTGCAACCTGAAAGAACCGTTGAGTTTATTTTATTTATGGGTGAAGAAGAAGGATTGCTTGGCTCTAAAGCCTATGTAAACTATGCCGTAAAAGATAAGAGTATTGATCAGTTACGGTATATGTTTAATTACGACATGACGAATAACCCGAACGGATACAGTACTACAGCTGAGGAGAGTAAAGAATTATTTCAGTCAATAGGTGCCATTGCTCAAAGTATTGATAGTGGATTCAAAAATACTTTTCGCGCAGGTGCCGGTTTACATAGCGATCACCAACCTTTTATGTTATATGGTGTTCCAACAGGTGGTGGTGCAGGGGGTGGATTACCTAATAATGCAGGTCCTTGTTATCACGCAGATTGTGATGATTTTAAATTAGTAGATGAACAAGGCATGAAGAATACGGTTCGCTATGCCTCGATGTTACTATATGGAGTTGCTGATGCAAAAGAAATTAAAGCCAAACACTTTACGGATGAAGAAACAAAAAATTTCTTGCTCAAAAATAAATTGAAAGAACCTTTACAAATTGCAGGAGAATGGAGGTGGAAGGATTAGTCCGTAGTCAATAGTCAATAGTCAATGGTCAGTAGTCATCACAAAAAGTGTCACCCTGAGCCCGTCGAAGGGTTGAAGAATAAGTTTTCTATAGGTATTTTTCTTACTTTAATACTTGGTATTGCTTTGATACTCTTGAGTATTGTAGTTGGTAAGAATGAATTATTTCTAATACTAAATGGTAATTTAGGTAGTATCGGTGATTTTATTTTTACTTATGCGACTTATATAGGCGATGGTATTATTTGGGTGCCTGTTGGTATTTGGGTACTTATGTATCATCGACAAAAATGGGTACTCTTATTTTCTCTCATCATTATATCTACTGCTTTTGTAAATATGGGTAAGTATGTGCTCTTGCCAGAAGAGCCAAGACCTTATGCTGCCATTGAGAACAAAACGGCTATTCATACGGTAAGCGGTGTTGATATTCATACTATTTACAGCTTTCCATCCGGACATACGACCACTGCTTTCTCTGTTTATTTACTACTGTTATTATTAACAGATTCATCGGTTTTATTAGTAGTGGGGCTGCTGCTGGCTGCTATGGCCGGCTATTCCCGCATTTATTTAGCGCAGCATTTTCCATTAGATGTAGGAGCGGGGATGATTACGGCAGTAATAGCTGTACTTATTTCGAAATACCTGCAAGAGAAAATAAGAAATAAGAAATAAGAATTATGAATTCATAACTCCTAATTCCTAATTCTCTATCCCTGCCAACTCCAAACTCTTTTTCTTTATTTGAATAATTTCAATATCATCAATGATGGGGTCGGGGGTGAGAATAAGTGAAGTATTATGTTCTTTCCACCATGGTTGAGTAGTTAATTTCGAAACATGTAATACACCAATCAGATATTTACGTGCTGCTTGTGCATGCCATTCTTCTATCCACTCAAACTCTTCCCGTGGAATATATTTCCAATCATCGAAACTAACATACACTTTTAAATAGTAATTAGTAGTAAGCTCGTGTGGCCTATGGTGAAATAATTTCTTGTACTCATATTTATAATTATATCGAAGTGCTGCAATATCACTTAATACGGCAGAAGCGGTTGGGAAACTACCTGCTCCTTTGCCATAAAAAAACTGTTTATCAGCAAATCCACTTTCTATTACAACCCCATTATATTCATTCTTTACAAATGATAATGGTTCACTCACTGGTATAAATTGCGGCAAAACAAAACCCGCTACTTTCCCATTATTTAGTTTTTTTGCTTGTGCGATGAGTTTTATATCATACCCTTTCTCTTTTGCCACTAATGCATCGGAGCTTTGGATGGCTTGGATACCGGTAAATAAAATATTATCAGGATGAGAAACTATACCATAAGCATGATTTAAGAGGATTGTCCATTTATTTACAGCATCATACCCTTCTACATCTAACTTCGGATTACTCTCGGCAAAACCCAGTTGTTGGGCTAATAATAGCGCATCAGTGAAACTCAACTTGTCTTCAAACATTTTTGTAAGAATAAAATTGGTAGACCCATTCACAATTGCTCTGATCGAATGTAATAAATCATTATCGTAATATTCTTCTAAATTTCTGATTACAGGAATAGACGCGCACACTGCAGATTCGTATAATAATGATTGACCTGTTTTTTCTTGTAGCTCAAGCAAAGCGGGCAAATGCTCGGCTAACATTTTTTTGCTGGCACTAACTACTGATTTTCCATTTTTTAAGGCAGTACTTACAATTTCAAAAGCAGCATTGGCATCATCAATCACTTCCACCACTACATTTATGGTAGGGTCTTGTAAAATTTCATTTCTATCAACGGTAAATAAGGTATCGGGTGCATTTCTTTTCTTTCCCGGATTTTTAATACAAACTTTTTTTATGGTTGCTTTTAAAGAAGGGGTTTGTTGTAATACTTTATATAAACCTTCCCCTACTACGCCAAATCCGAATAGTCCAATCGTTAACTGTTTATGTGTTTCCATGATTAAATTGTAGCTAATGTATTTAAATGGTAATGATTTACTGGTAGTTCAATAGTATTTAGTGCTTGTTTTAAATCTGCAATTAAATCTTCAGCTTCTTCTAAGCCAACAGATAAGCGTAGTAAACTATCGGCAACCCCTGCAGCTCTTCTTTTTTCATCGGGGATCGACTTATGAGTCATATTTGCAGGATGTGAAATTAAACTTTTTATACCACCTAAACTTTCAGCTAATTTAAAAAGTTGCGTTTCTTTAACAAATTGCAATGCAGCAGCTTCAGTATCAGTTTTTAAGGTAAACGAAATAATCCCTCCAAATCCACTCGATTGTGATTTGGCAATATGATGGTTTGGATGAGATGGTAATCCGGGATAATATACTTTTGCAACGGCAGGATGTGTTTCTAAGAATTCAGCAATGGCTTGTGCTGAATGGCAATGCTGTTTTATACGCAGGTGAAGCGTTTCAATTCCACGTATAACAAGCCAGCTATCAAAGGGAGCAAGTACCGCTCCACAGGCATTTTGATAATATTTAATTTGTGCACCCAGTTCTTTTTCTTTGGTAACTACAATACCTGCGATCAGATCACTATGCCCACCTAAATATTTAGTAGCACTATGAATTACAATATCAGCTCCCAACGAAAGAGGTTGTTGGAGTATGGGCGATGCAAAAGTATTATCCACGCAAAGTAAACAGGAACTAGCTTTTGCAATGGCTGCAATTGCTTTAATATCTGAAATTTTAAGTGTTGGATTAGTAGGCGTTTCAATCCATATTAGTTTAGTATGGGGAGTGATGGCATTAAAAATATTTTCAGGGTTACTGCAATCTACATACTGTACTTTGATTCCAAATTTCTCATATACATTGGTGAATAATCGGTAAGCCCCACCATAAATATCATCCACAGCAATAATTTCATCTCCCGTTTTTAATAACTTTACTATCGCATCAATGGCAGCTAATCCACTCCCAAAAGCAATACCGGTACTACCTTTCTCTAGTTTAGCTACAAGGTTCTCTAATGTTTCTCGGGTAGGATTATTTGTTCTTGAATAATCATACCCCTTATTTACACCCGGCGCTTCTTGTACAAAAGTAGATGTTTGATAAATGGGTACTGAAATGGCACCAGTAAGTGGGTCTACAGGAATTTGATGGATGAGTTGTGTGGCGTTGACAGACATGTTTTATTTTTTTAATTGTTAAACAGTTAGATCAACTTATCCGAAAAACAAAAAAGCCCATCCGATTTGTCAGATGGGCCTATACTGAGGTTCAATATTTTTTGTGGCTTTACTCTGACTTATCTTCTCCCGATTTATCGGGAATGGAATTGGCACCTTCATACAACTGAGTGGAAGTATGGGTTGCCAAGGCTTCACAGGGCCAAAACCCTCCGCCTTTCTGGATAAGTATATCTAAGAACTATTGCAAATATAGGGGAAGTTATGAAACCGCCAAATTATTAGTCTATTAAATTAATAGGATAAAGGTTATAGGTTATAGGGTATAGGGTTTCTTCTATTACCTATTCCCTTTAACCTTATACCTTTTACCCTATTCCCTATCTTTACACCAATGGCAAAGAGAAAAGAATCTGAAGGTACGGTTACAGTATCCGATCAAGAATACATCGAAGTATATGGTGCGCGAGAACATAATCTGCGTAATATCGATATTCATATTCCTAAAAATAAATTAGTAGTTTTTACCGGTGTAAGTGGTAGTGGTAAATCCTCACTCGCATTCGATACCATTTATAATGAAGGCCAACGCCGATACATGGAAAGTTTTAGCGCCTATGCGCGGCAATTTCTGGGTGATATGGAAAGACCGGATGTAGATAAAATTACCGGCTTATCGCCAGTTATTTCCATTGAACAAAAAACTACCAATAAAAACCCACGATCAACAGTAGGCACGGTTACAGAAGTGTACGATTTTCTCCGTTTGCTATATGCACGTATCGGAGAGGCCTATAGTTATAATACAGGTAAGAAAATGGTGAAGTTTAGTGAAGAGGAAATTGTAGAAAATATTTTTAATAAATATCAACATAAAAAAATCACTTTACTCGCCCCATTGATTAGAGGAAGAAAGGGTCACTATAGGGAACTCTTTGAAGATATCAGAAAAAAAGGTTTTTTAAAAGTAAGGGTGGATGGTGAGATCATTGATATTACACCTAAGTTGCAAGTAGATAGATATAAAATTCACGATATAGAAGTAGTGATAGATCGCATTCCCGTTACAGCCGAAATGAAAGTGCGCCTCAGCCAAAGCGTACAACAGTCTCTAAAAATGGGAAAAGATTTACTTTTTATGCTGGTAAATGATAGCGGTAAAATCGTCCAGTTTTCTAAGCAATTAATGTGTGAAGATACCGGTATCAGCTACGAAGAACCTTCTCCTAACTCCTTTTCTTTTAATTCACCTTATGGTGCTTGCCCCACTTGTAAAGGATTGGGTAATGTATATACGATAGATATGAGTGCTATTATACCCGATTCCAACATATCTGTAAAAGAAGGTGGTATTGCCCCATTGGGAGAACAGCGTGATGCTTATATGTTCCGAAATATAGAGGTACTAGCTAAAAAAAATAAAATTTCTCTAGATAAACCCATTAAAGATTTATCTCCCGCTGCATTAAATATTTTATTATTTGGATCAACTGAAGGAGGCACACTTGAATTAGATGATGTGGAAGAAGGTGCCGTAATTAAACCTTATGAAGGTGAGTTTGAGGGTATCATACCCATGTTAAAAAGATGGTTTACAGGCGTGAATAGTGAGGGTATGCGCGAATGGGTAGAGCAGTTTATGGAATTAAAAACCTGTACTGTTTGTGATGGACAAAGACTAAAAAAAGAAAGCCTCTGGTTTAAAGTTGGCAACGAGAATATTGCAACCCTTAGTAATTGGAATCTTGATAAATTATTTGTCTGGTTTGAAACAGTTGAAAAAAAATTGAGTGATAAGCAAAACCTGATTGCAAAAGATATTTTGAAAGAGATTAGAGAACGGGTGCAATTTTTATTAGATGTTGGACTCACCTACCTTTCTTTGAACCGACCTTCTAGAACCCTTAGTGGGGGGGAATCACAGCGTATTCGTTTGGCAACACAAATTGGCTCTCAGTTACAGGGAATCACGTATATTTTAGATGAACCTTCCATTGGTTTGCACCAAAGAGATAACCAACAATTAATTCATGCACTACAAAACTTGCGGAATATCGGAAATAGTGTTTTAGTAGTTGAGCACGATAAAGATATTATGTTAGCAGCTGATCATTTGGTAGATATTGGACCGAAAGCCGGAAAATTTGGTGGTAATATTGTTTCTGCCGGAACACCGGCAGAAGTGCTGACAAGTAACTCTGAAACCGCACAATATTTAAATGGAACAAAGGCAATTAGAATACCCAGCGAAAGAAGAATGGGAAAAGGGAAAAATATTATTCTAAAAGGTGCTTCAGGTAATAATTTACAAAATGTTACGGCAACTTTTCCCTTGGGCAAACTAATTGTAGTAAGTGGTGTAAGTGGTAGCGGTAAGTCGACCCTCATCAACGAAACATTATATCCCATACTTGCTAAGCATTGTTATAATAGCAGGGTCACACCTATGCCTTTTCAATCGGTGAAAGGATTGGAACATATTGATAAAGTAATAGAGATAGATCAATCACCAATTGGTAGAACACCGAGAAGTAATCCTGCCACTTACTGTGGGTTCTTTACGGAGATAAGAACACTATTTGCTTCTGTTCCTGAAGCAAAAATTAGAGGCTACAATGCCGGTAGGTTCTCATTTAATGTAAAGGGGGGTAGATGCGATGTTTGTGAAGGTGGCGGTATGCGTGTTATTGAAATGAATTTTTTGCCCGATGTATATGTGAATTGTGAAAAATGCAATGGTAAAAGATATAATAGAGAAACCTTAGAAATTCGATACAAAGGAAAATCTATTAGTGATGTATTGAATATGACCGTGGAGGAAGCCTGTGAGTTTTTTCAACCAGTAAATTTTTTATATCGGAAAATTAAAGTGCTGCAAGATGTGGGACTTGGATATATTACACTCGGCCAGTCGGCAGTAACACTAAGTGGGGGCGAAGCTCAACGGGTTAAATTAGCTACTGAACTAGGTAAAAAAGACACCGGTAAAACTTTTTATATTTTGGATGAGCCTACTACCGGACTGCATTTTCAAGATATACAGCATCTTTTAGATGTATTGAATAAATTAGTGGATCGCGGGAATTCTGTTTTAGTGATTGAACATAATTTGGATGTAGTGAAGATGGCAGATCATATTATTGATTTAGGACCTGAAGGTGGTGATGGTGGTGGGAAAATTCTTTTTGAAGGCACACCTGAAGAAATGGTGAAACAGGTAAAAACGCATACCTCTCGTTTTCTGAAGCTTGAATTAAATTAAGTTACCTTTAGGATATGAACTTGAATGACCTCAATTTTTTGCCCGAATGGGATGATAGCCGGTACAAGGTTGGTCCGGATGATGCCGGTGAAGAATGGCGTCGCGGGCCGGCAAGAGCTATTGCTAAAGCCATGTATAAACAATGGCGTGAGGTATTCGGGTTAGTCATAGCGTTTGCAGAAAACTTGGCCGATGATGGAGAAGAAAGTCATCCCGCATCTACTAAAGCTTTAATCTATGAAAACGTGATGATAGTGGCTCCTAAAATAATAGGTGCAATTAGTATGGATTTGTATGTTTTGAAAATGGAGAATGCTGCTACCATTAGAATAAATTGTAAACAAATGATGGAACAAATCGGCTTCGCCGTTTTAATGGGTTGGGCCGATGATAGTCATAAAAAAGTTATTGAGGAAGCGCTCTTTAAATTTAAAGAGCTCTTCCGTCAATGGGTGTCTACATTTCATAAAGATAGTTTCGAAGATGAATGGGGCTTATTTGTATAACCCCGATTGATGCATGGCATCAGATCAGTAATAACAAGGCTAATGCGCCAAGTATTACCAATAAAATTGGTTTCATGTTAATGTTGTAATGGTGATGAAATAAGAGCGGGGATAGTTAATGGCTCTGTAATTTCAGTGGCTAAACTCTTTGACTAAAAGGGGTAAAGAGAAATTCCAATATGTAGTTCATAATTTGTAGCGCGGAAGCTTTTATTGTCGTTGCTGATGTAAATATATGGTGGCTTTGAACCTATTGAAAAGCCTATTCAGTTCAAACGGAACTGGCTCAACGAAGAATGGTAAAGTATGTATGATGAGTGGTAAAATTCTAAATCCCCTCTTTGGCATGCCTTGGCTTCCAATAAACATAATAATAAGCGAGAATGATAATACCGATTACAAAAGGTATGATAGCCAGATTCTTGTAGGTAATATCACCAAAAACGAGTTTATCGTCTATATGTAAAAACTCCGTAATCATCCAATAGCTATTGGCCATGATCCATATTGTAATTGCCAGATTATGACAAAGCTCGGAAACGAAATGGCGCGTATTCCAAGCAATAATAATAGACACGAGTAAAGTAGGTACGATCATTACGCCTGCTAACCACTTAAAACTTAAGCACCAACTCAAATCCTTAAATAACCAGAATACTATGTGGAGATTCTCCATTTTGCGAAACTTAAGCGGTATGTTGTACCGCAGCTCACCGGTATTGATGGAAACAGCTTTAAGCGGTTCATTAGCATTGGTTTCTGATGTTTCGCTTGTAGCGATCGGGTTTTGCGCCATTGAAGGAGATTAATTAGATACAATATTAATTTTTTGTAACCAATTATCTGCTTAAAATCTTACGAAAACGCTGAACATCGGCTTGCGGGTGGATGGCAGTCCCCCCAACTAAATAGTTAGTAAGTTGATCTGCAAAATAGGGGGCTAAACTACAGCCTTTGGTACCCATTCCGTTGAGAATACCCACAGATGGTATAACCGGATGTAAGCCTACAAAAGGCCTACGTTCCATATTGGCCGGTCGTTCCCCGGCAATATGATCTTCAATGGTGAAAGGAAGTTTAAGCCACTGTTTGAGTTGATTTTCCACTTTTTCTTTAAAGTCAACAGTTGGTGCTAAGGTTGTGAAATCCCATTCATAACTAGAACCAATCCAGAATAATCCGTCCTGCCAGGGCACAATATTGATACCCTGTTTAAAAATATGTGTAGTTGGTAAATCAGGTATGGAGGCGATAAGAGCCTGACCTTTATTACGGGCATAAGGAAGGAGTTTGAAATAAGGGTTATCAAATCCAATAGTACCATCACAGAAAATAATTTTTTGGGCGATAATATCTTGATAAACGATTTTTTCCGGTTGAATAGAACAGTTATTAATATCAAAGTTTTCTTCCAATAAACAATCCTTCTTCCTCAATTCATCTCGCCAACTATTTAATAAACTGTTTAGCTGTATTAGCCAGCAAGGATTTATTTCTGTAACTCCAAATGCAGGATGAAACCATTGATAATAATCATTCTCATTAGTTGGGGTTGATAAGAATGGTTCTTCGTTTAAGCGATCTGCAAAAGCCATTTTCATTTGCGGAGTGCCATGGAAATCTAGAATATTACATTGCCTTACTACCGATAAGCTAAGTTCAATCTCCAATTTTTTATAGGCTTCAATAGCAAAAGGCATCAGGGTTTCTATTTCCCAGGTTCGCACTACTCGCCGGCCTGTAACGGGATTAATAACGCCACTGGCGACTTTAGAGGCGCTATTTGGAGTAGGTTTATCAATCACTATTACCGATTTACCTGCTCGCAATAGGTTCCAACTGAGCATGGTTCCGCAAATGCCTTGGCCTATTATTAAAAAGTCAATAGTCATTGGTAGTAAAGATAAGGGATACGAGATACGGGATGCAGGTTACGGGTTTATTACCCACCCCTTAATCCCCTCCATGGAGGGGAAATTTTATTTCCTTTAACAACAACCCTAACCGTTACCAATGACTATTGACTACTGACCACTAACTCTCACCGAGATCCCTTCTGAATGACTGGTAAACTCCGGCGCATACATACACTGTATACTGGCAATACCCACAGAGAAAGTACCGCTATGTGTAACAAATAATGGATACTCGAAAACATAGGTGCCTTTAGGTAAATAGCTGATAAAGAAATTAGTACTGGCGTCTTTAGTTGCTTCATAATAACCCAATCCATCCTGCCATTTATAGGTACTTAAAACATTTAGAGGTTCTGTTCCGGAAGCACGCATATCTTTCAAATGTAAATACTCCATATCCCGATCGGATTTAAGTATGATACGAACAATGAGCTTGTCCCCAATTTTTAGAAGATTATTTTCTTGCACGGGTTCTAAAACCTTTCCGGTACTAGTTGTCTTCTCTAGGAATAATTGCTTTTGTAATGCTAGGGGAGATCCTGCACTAGTGATTTTATCTAAGTTTTCAAAATATTGCCAGTACACAGCGCCATAAGAAAGTGAAGTATTAGTATTGCTGTTAGAGGATGAAGCAGTAACAGTAATATTTCCCATGTCGTTATTGATAAATTTATTATCGAAGCGTTTCTTTATATATCCGGTTCCGGCAGTACTTTTTTCCTTATCCGTTTCTATGAGTTGTTTACCAAGCTGAATAGTTACACTATTATTCAATTTTAAGGATAAAGTATCATTGTATAATAAGGAAAAACAAGCATCGGCGGTAGCTACTGTTGTTTTCCAATGGGTGGTTTGTTTTTGTAAGAGTAACCATTGTTTCATCTTACGAATTTGCGCTGCTAAGGAATTACTATTAGCTACTTCATTATATTCAGTAACAAAATTGATCATGCTGCTTTGAAATTCAATGGGGTTATTATACCAGAAAGAAGTAGTTGTGTTTTTCCAATATATTCCTTTAAGTGAATCCTCAACAGTGTTTTCCAAAATAGAAGGCAGTATGTTTTTCTTAACAAAGTAGAGGTTTTTATTTCTTATGGCTATAGCACCTATCAGCGACTGATGAAATAAAGAATATTGTTGCCAATGATTCAGCGCACGATTATAATAATATTCCCAAGCTGTTCTATCCTTAAGAGGGATCTGTGTATAAAAGCTACGCATATATAAGTATTCTAAGGCATACCAATAGTTGGGTTCCTTGGTTTGCTTTAATTGTTCTTGGTATTGGGTGAGCATAGTATTATCTAAATAGGTAATAGCGCTATGTATGATTTCTTCTAATTCTTTTTCTATAATAATAGCTTTGAACTTTTTTAGCTTACCTACACCTGTAACAATATAGTTTGTAATATAAAAATCTTCCCTTCCCCCTTTAAACCAGCTAAAAGCACCATTGGGTAATTACAGTTGTTGTAACTTATCAACTAGTTGGGCTTTGGTATTTGCCATTTTACCAAGGTCGAATAATAAAGCTATATTTTTTCTTTGTGCC
Source organism: Sediminibacterium sp. (assembly GCA_017537025.1). Classification (GTDB taxonomy): domain Bacteria; phylum Bacteroidota; class Bacteroidia; order Chitinophagales; family Chitinophagaceae; genus Sediminibacterium. The sequence goes on along the minus strand of JAFWCB010000005.1, from coordinate 15,715 downwards.
GATTCATTTTCCGCAGCACTAACCCAAGGGGTTTCTTGTAATAGCAATTGTTTCAATTCTTCATTTTTAGATAAATTAGACTGCAAGCTGCTGCTATCCTTCGCCCAATTACTAAATACATTTTTTATGACAGGATGCTGTTGTACAATATATGCTGCCAATGTATTAGCATAATATCGATTGAAACTTTGTTCAGCACATTCATAAGGATATTCCATTAAATAGGGGAGTGATTGTACTACCGTCCAAATAGGATTTGGGGTATATTCAACCGTTACCGACTCGTGAGAAAGTGTTTCTGAATTATTGGTACGTAGCTTATCGAAGCTGAATTGTTTTTTGCCTCCATTAGGTAATAAGAGCGGTAAGCTTTCTGTAATAAGTATTCTATTGGTAAGCACCGGAACAATATTTTGCTCACCATCCCCTGCATTGGCAGATTTAGCAGTAACCCTCCAGGTGAGTGGCCGGTTATAACCAAATGGAATTTGAATAGGAAATTTAACGATAGTACTTTGTTCTTTTTCGGCAGTAAAATATTGATTAGGGAAAACATTTTGGAACCATCCATCAACGGGTGTATTTGTTTGTGGATCTATTAGTTCTAGCACTGCTGTTCCTGTTATTTCTGCATCACCGGTATTGCTAATTTTTGTTACGATTTCTAAATTATCACCCTCTCGCAAAAAACGCGGTATATTGGTTTGTACCATTAGTTTTTTTTGCGTGATAATTTTTTGTTCAAGACTACCAAAGGATAGATCTTTAGTATGTGCTATCATCTGCCATTTCCAGGTTGTTACACTTTCAGGCATCGTAAATTCAAAACGGTAGATACCACTGCTATCTGCATATAGTTGCGGGAAGAAGAAAGCCGTTTCATTGAAATTCTTGCGTATTTGTATGGGTGTGTTTTTAGTTTTAGACAAACCGTTTTTTGTAGTTATTATAACCACACCTTGCCCCCCCCTCTCGCCATATTGTTTTACGGATTCCTCTTTAGTAAGTATAGACATACTTTTAATATCAGTTGGATTGATAGTTAGAGGGGCGCCTTCATAAATTTCTCCGTCAACGATATATAATTGATTGCTGTTAGATGGAATTGAGTTTGCTCCTCTGATTTGAATCGCTTCTGAACTTCCTAATATGCTTTTTGAACTCCTCATATTATAACCAGTAACAATAATCTCATTAAGAACCTCCGCTTCGCCAAACGAAATTCCCTCAGTAAAAGTACCATCACGTATTTTCTCTCTTATGGTAAGAGGAAATTTCAAACGATCCCAGAACTCGGATGGCTGTAAGACTAGCCGACTATGAATGATAAAATTATATGGATATAATCTTGGTTTCTCAAAAAATTGATTTGAGCCTGCCGACACAAAACTTTGTAAGCTATTAAATGATCTGTAAGAATAATGTTTTAGCCATAAACTCGGCGATTGCCAGTCATTAGATACAAATGCATCTAAACTGGCATCATACATACTGGTTAGTAATTCTGCAGCTACTTCTTCTCCTTTATTGCCGGTTATTTTTACTTCCCATTTTTCTTTACTGCCGGGTTCTGTTTTATCTCTAAAACTGCTAACGGAAATTTTTAAATCTTTATTAGTCCATGGCACTTCAACAGGAAAGTTGTAGGTGTATACGCGATTATCTTTTACAAAAACAGTATGTATAGTAAATCCACCTCTATCTTTTTCAGTGATATCAAAAATATTTTCTTTTTTGGTCTTAGCTAATTCATTAAAGGTGTAAATATTTTTATAGTATTTATTACCTCTGTCTCTATTTTTATATTGAATTAAAAAAATATTTTTAGCACTACTGGCTTGTACATAACTCGCTTTTTCTCCGGGTTCGGCTGTATTTTTAATGATATATTGCCAGTTATAGGTAGGTGTAGGAAGATTATTTAGTTTTCTATCAAAAATTTGTAGATATTTTTTTTCGATAACTTCTTTTCCATTTTTATCTTTTCCACTTACTGTTATAACATACCATCCTTGGGTTAGGGATAATTTGGTAAAATTAACAGTATTGGTTTTGCCGGTATGTATGGAATCTGCGAAAACAGTATTGCTTAGTTTCCATTGGGTCTTGTCGTTTTCCATACCATCATATTCATCCAATGGGAAGTCTCTTATAAAATCTTCTCTATTAATGACGAATACATCCGGTTGATCCCATAATCTTTTTCTGGTCAATCTTTCATTTGATATCAAAGATGCCATGGTTATTTTTAAATCATTCGGCACATCGTCACCAACCTGATTTTTACTATACACAAAAATGGATCGTAAACTGTCTTTTTCTGCTATTTCAGGTGTAGTAATCGATAATTGTAAAGGATTATATCCTATGCTAACACTAGTTTCTATCTCTTTCGACTCCCCCTTTGTATCTGTAATTTTTACACTTACCGTATATAAAAAATTAGCGATAGATTTTTTTTCAAAAAGGGTATCCGGAATGGCTATAAAATCAATTAGAAATTTACCCTCACCATCCGTTTTTGTTTCTCCTTGTTGTATAATAACTGAATTTGTTCTGGGTGATCTGTAATAGGGCCCCCACTCGTACCTCCTGGCATTTCTTGTAATAGTGTAACTAATAATGGCTCCATCAACCGCATTGCCTGCATATGCTTTTGCTAAACCCGTAAATGCTATACTATCTCCCAACTGAATATCACCTTTTGGTTTATTCATAGTGGCATAAAAAGTTGGCCGCTTATATTCTTCTACCCTAAATGAGGAGCCCTGTTCGTTACCTATCTCAGAATCTAAATGAAACTCACCCGTTATAGTATTAGTAGGAAGCGTAAAGCTACCTGAAAATGAACTATAATCATTTATAGTTACTTTACAGGTATCAATGGTTTTGTAATTGGGGTCCTTCAATAAAATGATCATTTTATGAGGCCTGTTAGGTACCTGATCCAGGCTAATCGGATTATTTGTTTTTGAATTTGTATGTACCAGAATACCTTTAAAAGCGATGGTTTGTCCGGGTCTATATATGGCTCGATCCTTGAAATAATAAACCGTTCGATCTCCCGATTCATAAGCTGGTTCTTCTTCTGTTGCTTCTTCAGAATATCTTGCAGGCGATAGATAACTGTTAACCACAAAAACTGAATCGTTTTTGTAAGTAACACTAATAGTATAATTGTCGTAAGTAGATGAATGAAAACTAAATTGCCCGTATTTATTAGTGGTGTATTGTTCCTTGGTTTCAATATATTTAATGCCATTCCAGTTTCTTTGTTTAACTGTAGCAATCGCATTAGTAACGGGTTTTCCGGTTTCTCGATGAAGCACAAAGAAATCATTTTTAGTATTCACCACACTTAGATTGGATACTTGAACCTGTACGGATGCCAAAATATTATTCGCAGAATCAAATGCCTGATGCTTACTAAATAATAAATAATAGGCTCCTTCTGGTAAAGCAGGTATTTTAATTTCTGTAGCATGAAATTGATAATCACCCATATTGGGTAAAGGTTGTATCCATTCTTTTTCTGGAATCAAACTTGTAATTACTTTCCAGTAATTGTAATTCGATTTATTTTCTAATTGTTTATTTGTTGCTTCACTCGCTCGTATTATTCGAACATATAATGTATCAATATTCTTATATTTTACCAAACTCCTAAATGGTTTATTGGGGAGATTCACCAATTCAGCTTCTACATGAATACCGGGGCTTACGATACTTGCTTTAATATCATTCATTCTATATCTACCGCCAGTTTTATTACTTGGAAATTGTTGTATTCTATCGTCAATAATTTTTTTCGACTTTACCTCATACCATCTATACATTGTATCTCCAAAAGGTTGATACGAATTTCCTTTTGTAAAATAATATTCGGCCAGCAAAGCATAGATGTCATCAGCACTTTCTACATCACTAAATTGATTCTGTAAATAATTCAATGCCTTAAGATAATGCGCTTCGCCATTTGGAAATTTTTGGTGCAGCCATTGTATCCTTTCAAGTTCAACTGCTAATAGAGCAGCTCTGTTTTTTGTATTGATATGAAAGCCTAATAATTTTTGAAATAAACTTAATGCCAGATTGTTTCTGGATATTGTATCATTTGTTTCTAGTGGTAATGCTGAAAACTGTGTGAGGGGGGAAAAAATTTTGTCTTCACTAAACTTGAAGTTAGTATTTTCTTGTATGCCATAAGGAGGGCTCTTCTTAAAAAAGTCTAATGCTTCATGTGCAATAAGATCATATAGCGTTGGCCTAAGTTCAGGATAGTTCCCTTTTGAAATTAATGGCATCCATTTACTAATAGGTTCATTTTGTAACGCCATAGCCGGAGCTATGGCTTGCTGATAATGAAAAACTATTTTTTTTATAAAATCGTTGGAAGTCCAGGTTTGGATATCTTTTGCTGCAGTTGTTGCTGTATTCGTTCTATTTAGAATTTGCCATCGGTTTGCCGTGAAATAAGCATCGTAACTATTCGCTATATAACAATGAAGAATTGATTTTTCAATACTATTTGTACTAAGCTTTAATTGTTGTTCCCATACAGCTATTTCATTATTTATATTTCTTTCTGAAATCTTTTCTTCTAAACTAATTTGATATAATAGAGATTTAATATAATCAGCTTGCGCCCCCTGCTCTTTTGTTTTTTGTTGCAGTAATTTAATTTTTTCTAATGCTGTTTTAGTTTGATTGGTAAATGCAATTAGTGTATCGATTTCAAGCCATTGTTTTTTATAAGTAGTTTCTTGTGCATCACTTACTATTGAATTGGAAAACGATAAAATCAGCAATACTATTACTAAACGCATAGGCTTCGAATGTTATACAAAGGTATAGGATGCAAAAATCCCGAAGTGGCATACTTCGGGATTCATAATATTTGTTAAAAGAATTATTTATTCAAGGCTGCGGCCATTGTTTTACCAATATCTGCAGGACTCGCCACAACATTTATTCCACATTCGGCCATAATTTTCATTTTGGCCGCTGCCGTATCATCGGCACCGCCAATGATAGCACCGGCATGTCCCATTCTTCGGCCGGGAGGCGCTGTTTGTCCGGCAATAAAACCAACAACCGGTTTCTTTTTATTATCCTTAATCCAGCGAGCGGCATCTGCTTCCATGCTTCCGCCGATTTCACCGATCATTATGATACCGTCTGTTTCAGGGTCATTCATCAGCAACTCAACCGCTTCTTTTGTGGGTGTACCAATAATTGGGTCGCCACCAATACCGATAGCTGTGCTAATACCCAATCCGGCTTTCACAACCTGATCTGCCGCTTCATAAGTAAGGGTTCCACTCTTGGAAACAATACCTATTCTTCCAGGTTTAAAAATAAAGCCCGGCATAATACCCACTTTGGCTTCGCCCGCGGTAATAACACCCGGACAATTAGGTCCTATCAATCTGGTTTTGGTTCCTTGTAAATAATTTTTCACTTTCACCATATCCTGTACAGGAATGCCCTCTGTAATACATACTACTAAAGCAATTCCGGCATCTGCTGCTTCCATAATAGCGTCTGCAGCAAAAGCGGGTGGTACAAATATGATACTTACATTGGCACCGGTTGTTTTTACGGCATCTGCTACCGTATTAAAAACGGGTCTGTCTAAATGAATGCTACCACCTTTATTGGGGGTAACACCACCTACTACGTTGGTGCCATATTCAATCATCTGAGTTGCGTGGAAAGTACCTTCAGTTCCGGTAAAACCCTGAACGATAATCTTTGAGCTTTTATTTACGAGTACCGACATATCAATCGCTGTTGTTTAATTGGTGGCAAAAATAAGAGAAAATGGGCTATATCTCAATTGAATAATGACAAAGGTTTAATAATGCCCTTTTTTCTTTAGTCTGTAACTTTTTTATATCGACCCCGTTCCATAAAAAACTAACAATAATGGTGAAAGGAGCGGCTTTTGGAATTTTATTGGCTTTGAGTACTTGGGCACATGCACAGAAAACGATTGTAGGAAAAATACTGGACGAAAAACAAAAACCACTTAAGGGTATAACTGTTTTACTGTTATGGCAAAAAGATTCTAGCCTACAAAAATCTAGTATTACGAATGGAGAAGGTATTTTCTCAGTTATGATCAATGATGATAAACAATACCTGTTACAGCTTTCTGGTGTTGGACTTCAAACTAAATATATTGTATTGAAAGATCAAAAAGAGTTAGGGGATATTATCTTGAAGCAACAAGTAAACGAAATCGCTGGCGTCACAGTAGTTGCATCAAAACCTTTCTTAGAACAACGTGCCGATAAGTTAGTAGTGAATGTAGAAAATAGTGCTACTGCTGCGGGTGCTACTGCATTGGAAATTTTACAAAAAGTACCGGGGGTAATTGTTAGTAACGAAAAAATATCACTTGCAGGAAGAAATAATGTCGGCATTTTAATAGACGGGAAATCTACCCAGTACACAGATATCAACCAGGTATTAGCATCCATGGGTGCCAGTAATATTGAAAAAATTGAAGTGATGGTAAACCCGGGTGCCCGTTACGATGCGCAAGGTGGTTCTTTGATAAATATTATTTTAAAAAAGAATGCAAACCTCGGTACCAATGGCACCATTGGATTAGCAGTATCACAAGGTATTTATGAGAAAGGGCAGTATGGGGTAGATAGAAATTATTATCGCGTAATTCCTTCTATGTCTATTAACCATAGAAAAGGTAAATGGAATGTGTATGGAAGCGGAAACTTTTTTCATCGTAACTTCTTCGACTATAGCGAGTTTGATCGGGCTATTAGCCCCTTTAAATTCTCTCAAACTAATTATTCTCCTGCCAATCGGAATACCATTAACTATAGAGCCGGTGTTGACTTTTATGCTAATAAGAAGAACACTTTCGGTTTTTTAATTCGAGGTTTCGATTTCCAAGGAATTACCGAAACTGTTAATAATACCAAACAAAATAATGCTAATTCAGGAGCACTCATCAGTACTTTTAGAACGGATATTTATAATGATAGTAGAAGAAATAATAGAGCAGCCAATATTAACTGGAAACATATTTTTGATACTAGCGAACACTTTTTAAATATAGATGCCGATTACGCTCAATTTGATATTACGAACAGGGGTGATATCACAAATACACTAGCTAATGGTAATAGTTATATCAATAATCAAGATATTAACAATCCTGTAAAATTTTTAGTGCTGAAAGCAGACTATGGGAAACCTATTGGTAAAACCAGATTATTGGAAGCCGGCAGTAAATTTAGTTTTGCTACGATCGATAACTATTTGGTATTTATCGGTAACGGCGTATATGATAGTAAACGTAGCACCAATTTTCGTTATCGGGAGAATATTAACGCAGCCTATATTAATCTAAAGCAACAATTTGGCGAGAGATGGGAATTGATAACAGGATTACGCACAGAACAAACTGTTGCCAAGGGCACCAATAGCGGAACTGAGGTTTTAAATCGAGATTATTGGCAAATGTTCCCTTCTATATTTCTTACCAGAAAACTAAACAAGCATTTTGCAACAGGTATACAGTATGTACGAAGAGTAAACCGACCCGGTTATCAGCAACAAAATCCTTTTATTGAATTTTTAGATTCGCTTACGTATACTCAGGGTAACCCGTTACTCCGCCCGGAAACTTCTGATCAGTATAAGTTTTCTCTCAATTATGATAATCAACCTTTTTTTGCTATCAGCTATAATAAAACCAATGACGTGATATTTGATAACGCCCCACGGCAACAAGGTAATCTTACATTCACGACACCCGAGAACCTTGCCAAATTCGAGAACTTAGTTTTTGAGCTGAACTTTCCGATCAATATTGGGAAAAAGATTTCAGGTTTTGGAGGAAATCAGTTTATCTGGAATCATTATGCTACCGAGTATTTGGGTACAAATTATGACAGACAAAAATGGAACTGGCAAGCGTATTGGCAGATATCATATAAACCGAGAACAGATTGGAATATTGAGGTATCCGGGTTTTATACCACCAACTTTCTAAATGAGTTTATTACCATTCGGGAATTGGGCAATTTGAATATGGCTGTTCAAAAGTCATTTATGGAGAAAAAACTGCGAGTTACCTTGAATATAAATGATATGTTTTTTACACAACGATCAGATGGATCATTGCAATACCAAAATATCGACGTGGCATTCAGACAAAGAAACGAATCTAGAAATATCAGATTGGCTATTAGTTATTCTTTTGGAAATCAACAGTTAAAAGCCGCCAGAAATAGAAGTACGGGCTCCGATGCTGAATCCAGTAGGGTAAAAACGAACTAAAAACAAATCCCGACAAAATGCCACGATTTTAGCGTGGCATTTGTTTTGTAATATTTAGCTAGATAAACATACAAACAGTTATATTACACTAAATTTCAAAACATCATGAGTACAAGAAACATTACCCTTATTGTAATTGCAGCCCTAATTTTATTAGTAGGTGGTTGCGGTTGTAATGGTTATAATAGTTTAGTTAAGTTAGACGAAGGGGTGAGTAAAGCATGGAATAACGTGCAAAGCGATTATCAACGCCGGGCCGATCTCATTCCTAATCTGGTTAATACGGTAAAAGGAGAAGCTAATTTTGAGCAAACCACCTTAGAGAATGTAATCAAAGCTAGGGCTAGTGCTACACAAATTAAAGTAGATGCGAAAGATCTAACACCTGAAAAATTACAGCAATTCCAAGCCTCTCAAGGCCAGTTATCACAAGCTTTAGGAAGGTTATTAGTAGTATCAGAGAATTATCCAAATCTCCGAGCTAACGAAGCTTTCCGTGGGTTGCAAGCACAACTAGAGGGTACTGAGAACAGAATAAAGGTATCTCGTAACGACTTTAATAGTGCCGTTGCAGATTATAATATTAAAGCCCGTTCTTTCCCGATGAATATTTTGGCAGGTATCACCGGTTTTAAAACAAAAGAAGGCTTTAAAGCAGATGCAGGATCTGAAAAAGCACCCGAAGTGAAATTCTAAAATCATTGCATGCTCGGAATCTTTTCCAAGAAAAAATTTAGTTACTTCTCTGCTGAACAGCAGGCGGCTATTGTTGCGGCTATTAAAGAAGCAGAACATCGTACCAGCGGTGAAATCAGGATTTATGTAGAAGGCAGATGCTATCTCGTAAATCCTGTTCACCGGGCGATGGAGATATTCGCTGAATTACAGATGGATAAAACCGAAGAACGAAATGCAGTGCTGGTATATATTGCTATGAAAGATCGTCAGCTCGCTATTTATGGCGATGCCGGTATTCATGATAAAGTTGGAACAGCATTTTGGAATAATGAGGTTCAATCTATGTTGGCACATTTTAATAAGAAAGATTATGTGCAGGGTATCGTTAAAATAATACATGATATTGGTGAAGCACTGGTTACCCATTTCCCCTATAACGCCAATACCGATAAAAATGAACTTCCCGATGATATCGTCTTCGGTAAATAACATGAAGCAATATTTAGTATCTATATTATTTGTATTCGTTGCTTTTGCTAGCTATTCACAAAATGTATTACCCAAGCCCAATCCACCCAAATTAGTTAATGATGCGGCAGGGGTTTTATCGGCCGATCAGGCTGCGATTCTAGAGCAAAAATTAGTTGCTTTAGATGATAGTACTTCTAATCAAATAGCTGTTGTACTAATCAAATCCTTGGATGGGTATGAAGTTGCAGAGTACGCTAATAAGCTTTTTAGAGAATGGGGTATTGGGAATAAAAAAACTAATAATGGGGTGCTTATTCTCGCGTCCATTGATGATAGAAAGGTGTGGATCGAAGTGGGTTATGGGTTAGAGGGTGTGATACCTGATGTTACAGCCTCTGCTATTTATCGAAATGAAATTATTCCTGAATTTAAACAGCAAAATTATTATCGAGGTATCGATAAGGCTATTGACGCGCTAAGTAAAGCAGCTGTTGGAGAGTATAAAGTAAAAAGGGAAAGAGGTAAGGGAGAAGGTGGAGGGACTGGTATTGGAGGCATTCTTAAATTTATCATCATTGTTATCGTAGTGATTATTATTATAGCCCGTGGTGGCGGCGGAAGAGGTGGCGGTATGATGAGTAGAAGAGGTGTTGGGGGTATTGCAGAAGCGATGTTATGGTCGAGCCTATTAAGTGGTGGTAATCGCGGTGGCGGAGGTTGGGGCGGCGGAAGCGGAGGTGGTTTTGGTGGTGGCGGATTTGGTGGCTTCGGTGGCGGAAGCTCAGGAGGAGGAGGAGCCGGCGGCGGATGGTAAAAAATAAGTAGATGCGCTACATATTCTTTATTTTTTTCGGTACGATACAGGGGTTATCACTTGCACAATATACGGATGTAAGTAATAACCCTTTTGTTATGCATACTACGCTGAAACAAACCATTGCTTATCATATTCCGAACCAAGAAACCCTGATTCAACTAACGCAAGATAGAACGGTAGCCTATCAGTTTATTGAAACACCACAATCAGAGCCGGCACTTCAATCACAAGTAAAAAAAATTAAAGGTAGCATCATAGCATTTGGACAAGAACAATCCTTCGATTCGGAAAAAAAGGACTCTTTGTCTGTTGAAGAACGTAACCTGATTGATAGTATACTTCAACCAAGCATACAAATTTTTAAAGCGAGTAAACAGATCAAATCTAATCAACTATCATCACTTAGTTTTGAGCCGGAAGATTATAAAAAGTTTTTCTTGCCGGCCAAGTACATACAGGCTGGTACTGCTTTTGGGTGGACGGATTCTGTTCAAGTTGATAGCTCTTCATCCGTATACGAATGTACTTTTTTGCGTAAGTATGTAGATACTATTCAGATACATGTTTTTGGTACCCACAACATAAAAAATACCGTAAAGCAAGGAGAACAAGTTATTCAACAGGTAATAAAAGGGTTAGAAAAGTCGATGCGATACTACCATAGTAAAACGGGTATCTTGATGAAAGAGCAACGCCTTATTCAATTTGAAGGCACAGCCGAATCTCAAAATACCCGGTTTCCTGTTTCAGTAAAGATAGAATCAACTATTGAAGGAATTAAGAATTAAGAGTTATGAATTAAAAATTGGAAACAGATAGTAACTCATAATTCATAACTCTTAATTCATAATTCATTAACCCTATCGTCTATTTAATCTTCCCCTTAATATAATCCGCCAATTCTTGTTGATTAGCAGCCTCTTTCTTAGCAGCCAATCCCTTCAAAGTATTATTAATAAATGGATCTGTTTGTGCCCTGGCTTGTTGTGGAATTTCTTCTCTGAATTTGATAATTTCATCAACTGCTTTTTTGAATTTAGAGGGATCATTCACTTTAGCCAAGAAATCTGCCAAACTCCCGATGGATTGAAACTTAGCTTGTGATAATGGCATTTTAATAAAATTACCGATGATGAAATCGTAGGCCGATTCGTCTCCATACTTAATAGTAATACTATTAATAGCAGTTTGTAGCCTACCCTTCGCTGGGGCTTTTGCTAATGTATTTGCAATAGTATAGGCAGCTTTGCCATCTAATTCTGCATAGGCTTCAAGCGCTGCTCCGGCAACTGAATAAGAAGAATCATAGATTGCTTTTTTAAATAAATCGGTATAGGCTGCATTCTTTCTTTTTCCTAAAAAACTAATAGCTTCCGCTTTTGTGATTTTTGAAGGATCATTTTTTGCAATACTTTCAATTTTTGCTAAAGTAGTATCATCGATAGTAGCATTACCAAAACTTGTGAATGCTTTGAGACGAATACGAAAAAAAGGATCATATAAAGCTTTGCTGATAATACTGTAGGCTAATGGATCACTACTGTTTTTTGAAGCAAAATCAACAGCTTCTCTTCTATCTAAATACTTACCGCCATATTTGAATTGGTGTGCAAATTCGGCCAAGGTTTTCGCATCTTTTTTCTCTGCTAAGGTTATTTTTTCAGCATCAACATTGATCAGGTCAGGTTTTGTGTTAGCGGGGAAATAAAAAGTATCATTTTTATTAGATGCCCAGATCATGTAGCGTTTTTTGTTTGCACCCTCATACACATCAACAGCCATAGGTAGTTGGAATAGTTTTTCCTGAGTCTGTTTGATATAAACAGCCGCTTTCTTTTCATCGGCATTGTAATTATAGCTAATATCTAATTTGGGGTGGCCGCTTCCGAAATACCATTGATTAAAATACCAATTCAGATCTTTACCTGTTATAGCTTCGAAGGCTAATCGGAGTTTATGAGCGCTACCATTTCCAAATTTATTATCGGTTAAATATTTGTTTAGCGATTTAAAGAAAGCATCATCACCTACATATATGCGGAGCATATGTAATACTCTTCCCCCTTTTTGGTAGCTAACTAGGTCGAACATATCTTCTTTATCGGCATAGTAAAAACGAACCAGGTCTTTGGCAGCGTCTGTTCTGCCATTGAGGTAACTCTGCATAGAGCGCCAGTTTTCAAAAGCAGCCGCATCATTACCATATTTATATTCTTCCCATAAAAATTGGCTATAATCGGCGAAACTTTCGTTTACGGTTAGGTTACTCCAGCTCTCAGCAGTAACATAATCTCCAAACCATTGATGAAATAATTCATGGGCAACGGTGCTTTCCCAGCTATTACCATCTGTTAATTCGCGAGCATCTTGTTGCGCACTCTCTTGGTGAAGAGTTGCTGTTGTATTTTCCATCGCACCACTCACATAGTCTCTACCAACAATTTGGCTATACTTAACCCAAGGATATTCTACCCCTAATTTCTCAGAAAAGAATTTCATCATTTCGGGTGTATTGCCAAAAATTTTACGTGCAACTGGCGCGTATTCTTTTTCTACATAATAATTTACTTCTTTGTCTTTGTATTTGTCTTTAATAACGGCATAGTCGCCAATACCGATGAAAAACAGATAAGGTGCATGTGGTAAATCCATTTTCCAACTATCTGTACGCGTACCATCTTTATTAATGGTTTGTTTTACCAATTTGCCATTTGATAAGGAAACATATTTGTTAGGAAAAGTAAGGTTAAATTCTTGTGTTGTTTTTTGATTTGTTTTATCGATAGTAGGAATCCATACAGAGCTTGCTTCCGTTTCGCCTTGTGTCCAAATTTGTGTCGGCTTATCTTTTTCTTCACCTTTAGGATTAATAAAATATAATCCTTTAGCATCCGTAATGGCTGCACTTCCTTTTACTTCGAGTTCATCGGGTTTAGCTGTGTATTTAATATAAATTGTGTACTGTTCGTTTCGAGTATAGCTTTTATCGAGTTGAATGAATAGGTTCATACCATTGTAGGTATACTTTAGTGGACTTGATTTCGCTCCTTTGATAATAGCAACCTGTTGAATATCCATGCCTTTAGCATCTAGCTGCAAAGAATCCGTTGTATAAAAATGTGGGCGAAGGGTGATCCAAACATCACCCAATAATTGCGATTTTGTGTAATCGAAACGGGCATTCAGTTTGGTATGCACCAGATCATTCACTTTTGTTGGAACAGCACGATATATTTTTTTCCAATCGTTGTTTGCTGGTTGAGACAAAGAAACTGCACTCACTGTTAGTGCAAGTAAGAAGAGCAAATGGATTTTTTTCATGTATTTATTTTACTGTATAAAGATATATGTGTTGAAAGATGCGCCCAACACACATTTTTAGTAGATTTGTTAAAAGCAAGTTTACATGATCAAACGCTTTTTTCTTTACCGCTTATCCTTTTGTGGGTTGTTATTTTTATTAGTTGGCGGAATAAGCGCGCAAACTAACTTCCTATACATTCAATCTGAAAATAACCAGCCCTATTTTATTCAATGGAAGGGTAATACCTATGGTTCAAATGGGAAAGGCTATTTGTTTATTCCACAGTTACCAAATGGGAAACAAGATATTAGTCTTAGTTTTCCGGGTGATCAATATGGGGAGTATACATTTAGTTTTACGGTAGCTGATAAGCCGAAGGGCTTTGCGTTGCGGATTACACAAGACGGAGAATGGGTATTGATGGATATGGTAACAAGAGAGTTATTAAGAGGGGTATTAAGTGGGCTGCCTGTGAATATAAACGCGCCGAAGCAGATCCAAAAACTCTCGGAAAGAGCCAGCGATAATGGTTTCGATCAAAAATATCTGGTAAAAAATGGGAGTAAGGCAGATACTGTGTCTGTTTTTATTCCCCTAATGGTTGCTTCGAATACCGTAAATAATGGAACTAGGGTGGCTGAAAAAGCAGGTGCCGGTAAACCAAACTCAAGTAAATCTGCTACGAAAATTAAAGTTCCGTTAGTACCGGAAGCTTTTGGGAGTAATACACCCAAGAAATCGCTGAAACAATAATATGCCTAGATTTTTTATTGAGTTATGCTATCAGGGAACTGCGTATCATGGTTTCCAAGTACAGGAAAATGCTAATACAGTTCAGGCAGAACTATCTAAGGCATTAACCATTTTTTATAGAGAAAACTTTGAACTAACGGGTTCATCCAGAACAGATGCCGGGGTGCATGCGCTGCAAAACTATTTTCATGTAGATACCACAATTGATATCAATGATAAACACATTTACAATATAAATGCGCTGTTACCGCCCGATATTGCCGTGCGAAGTATTCGAGAGGTTGGAGCAACGGCTCATTGCAGGTTTGATGCAGTAGCGAGGTCATATTCCTATCATATTTATCGGGAGAAAGATCCTTTTATGCGAGATAGGGCTTGGTTTTATCCCTATCCATTGGATATCAGCTTAATGCAGGAGGCGGCAGAAATGATAAAGGAGTATCGCGACTTTACTAGTTTTTCCAAACGAAATACACAAGTGTATACTTTTAATTGTGATATTATAGAGAGCAGGTGGGAGGAATTTGAAGGGGAGAGCTATAAGGTAGAGGGTATAAGGAATAGGACAAGGGAGCATATGGGTGTATTAGTGTATCATGTTAAGGCCAATCGTTTTTTGAGGGGGATGGTGCGTGGGCTGGTAGCTACGATGGTAAAATTGGGGAGGAAGCAAATAGATTTATCGGAATTTCGCCACATTATAGAAGCAAAAGATTGTACAAAAGCTGATTTTAGTAGTCCACCCCACGGTTTATGTTTGGAGCGGGTATGGTTTCTATAATTTTTTTATGGCTAAAAGCCTTATTAATCGGGCTTTTTTAAGGCTGCTGAGAATTAATTTCAAAAAACATTTGGAAAGAAGCACGGGCTGCGTATCTTTGCAACCCGCTTTTAGAAAAAGGGGATGTTCTTTGAGAGTAAAATGAGGCTGATGGAGAGATATTTTCTACATTTTTTAAATAAAATTTGGTAGGTAAAAAAAGACTCCTATCTTCGCCGCCCGTTCAACAGAAACGGAAGTTCATTTAAACGATTAAGGGTGTATTTACAACGCCATTAATTTCTCTTAAATACTTGATTAACAGTTCTTTACATTGAATTTTTCGCATCAAATTTTTCTTGAATTTTTTCAAAATAAATTTGGTTGAAATATAAATGCGTTTTACCTTTGCAACCCCAATCAAATGGGTAGCACTGGAACGAAAGTTTTAAACGCTAAAAGATCTTTGAAAGTTTGGAAGCAACAGTAACTTGAATATAATTCAGGTGAAGGTTAACAGCAATCATAATAATTAATATCAGACGTTAATTTCGATTAATTGAGATTATAGTCAGATCAAACAACATTTACAATGGAGAGTTTGATCCTGGCTCAGGAT
>JAFWCB010000014.1 GCA_017537025.1 Sediminibacterium sp. | reverse complement strand
GATTAATAATGCGTTTTTCGCCGTAGGCGAAAGGGGGAAGGAAGAGGCTATAAGCCATAAGGTTGAAGCAATAAGTAGTGAGGAAAAAGGTATTCCTTCCGGCTTACAGCTCACACCTTATAGCCCAACAGTTACTGTAAGCACCAAAAACTTGGGGAATAAAATAGAAATCCACGTATCCGACAACGGCACGGGGATACCTAGTGAGATCAAAGAGAAGATCTTCCAGCCTTTCTTCACTACCAAGCCAACCGGACAAGGAACGGGGTTGGGGTTGAGTTTAGCTTATGATATTGTTACGAAAGTGCATGGAGGCAAGCTAACTGTGGAGAGTGATCAAGGAAAGGGAACAACGTTTAAGATTGAGATACCGATGTCATCCTGAGCAGAGTTCACCCGCCATGGCGGGGAAGGGTAGCGTCTTAGCGACTTTGCATTTAAATAATGAAGGCTAAGAGTACCGATAAATTAAAAGATTGTCGTATTTTAAATATCTCAAATAATATGGCAAAAAACCAAAACGATACTACGGCTTCGCTGGAAGTTAAAGTACTTTCTTTTTTTAATGCCATTCATGTTGCCCTTTTAGAGGGTAAAAAGCTTAGTGATATTTATGCTTTGATCGGTGAAGAGCTGGTAAAACTTTTTCCAAATTATATTATTTCAATAGCACGAATTGATAGTTTACTACACAAAGAATTTTTCGAGTTTCATTTTGAAAACGGCGAGCGACAATACCCAAAACCACAAACGTATAATAACATTCGTCAGCAATTAGTTGAAGCGCATAACCCTATATTAGTTAATGAAAATGCTGAAAACTTTGTAAATAATTATTTAGGAGCTGATTATGCTGAAAAAGCGGGTATTATTATTCCAAAAGCATTTTTATTTGCCCCTTTTGTAAATGATAATGAGGTGGTTGGTTATATCAGTCTAAAACACCTTACACAAGAGTCGGCATTTACACCTATACAAGTTCATTTTATTCAAGCTTTGGCAGGGTCTATCAGTGTGGTTTTACAAAATCAACAGAACGTTTTATCGGCACAAAAAAAATACAAAGAACAGGCTGCTTTGTTAGAAAGTATGAAAGAGCTTTCTCAGAAGCCTGAGCTTGAATATTTGTTAAGGGCTGTAGTTGAGCGAGCTATTAATTTATTGGAAATTACCGGTGGTGAGCTTGCGATTTATAATGAAGAAAAGCAAGAACTTGAAGTAGTAACCAGTTTACACCTAGGCATGGAATACCAGGGTGTTACATTAGCATTAGGTGAAGGTGTTATGGGAAAAGTAGCCGAGCAAAGAACATCCATCATTATTCCGGATTATTTAGAATGGGAGGGGCGATCTGATAAGTATAGCAATACAGTAGCGCGCAGTGTTATGGCTGCTCCATTATTATTAGGACAACAGCTGGTTGGTGTAATATGTGCAGTTCATTTGGAAGAGGGTCGACGATTTGTAGATGCCGACATGGAATTATTAGAATTATTTGCATCAGTAGCTGCTACAGCAATAGACAATGTAACACTTTATCAGTCGGAGAAAAATAGTGCTGAGGAGCAAAAAGCACTACTGGCAACTTCCCAAGATTTATCTAGTAAATTAGAACTGAATGCTGTTTTGCAATCTGTAGTCGAAAGAGCAGTTGATCTTTTACAGGTTACCGGTGGTGAGCTAGCAATTTTAGATGATACAACCGAGCAGTTAGAAATTGTAGCAAGTACAAACCTGGGGATGGAGTCTATTGGTATCAAATTAAAAATTGGTGAAGGTGCCATGGGTATTGTTGCACAAACAAAAGAACCATTAATTATACCCGATTACCAAATTTGGGAAGGCAGATCAAATAAATATGAAGCCACTAAAGTAAGAGGAGTTATGGCCGTTCCTCTTATTAGTAAAGAGGTGCTTGTGGGGGTTCTATGTACTGTTCATTTAGAAAACGATAGAACATTCACGCAAAAAGATATTCGATTATTAAAACTCTTTGCGCCTTTAGCTGCGACTGCTATTGAGAATGCTCAATTATTTAATAAGACGAAAACCTTGCTTGCACTAACTGAAAAACGTGAGCAAGAATTAAAATCTACCCAACAACAGTTAATTCAATCCGAGAAGATGGCTAGCCTGGGAGAACTTACTGCAGGTATTGCGCACGAGATTCAGAACCCGTTGAATTTTGTGAATAATTTCTCTGAGCTAAATAATGAATTGTTACAAGAGCTGGGACCCCTCGACAAGCTCGGGGTGACAGCCGATCAGCAAGATATTCTAAAAGACCTTCAATCCAACTCCGAAAAAATCAACCATCACGGACAAAGAGCAGCGGCGATAGTAAAGGGTATGCTGCAACATTCCAGAACCTCATCCGGACAAAAAGAACCAACCGATATCAATGCTTTATGTGATGAGTATTTACGACTGGCCTACCATGGACTAAGAGCAAAAGACAAGAACTTTAATGCAGAATTTAAAACGGAGTTTGATGAAACGATACCAAAAGTAAATATCGTTCCGCAGGATATGGGAAGGGTGGTATTGAATTTGATTAATAATGCGTTTTTCGCCGTAGGCGAAAGGGGGAAGGAAGAGGCTATAAGCCATAAGGTTGAAGCAATAAGTAGTGAGGAAAAAGGTATTCCTTCCGGCTTACAG
>JAFWCB010000004.1 GCA_017537025.1 Sediminibacterium sp. | reverse complement strand
TTCCACACTTTTACCCTGTTCAAACTCCTTTAAAATACTCGCAATCTGCGTGTGACTGAATTGACTCTTCTTCATATTTTACGTTTTAAAGTTAACTATTTAGTCTACTTCCAAAACGTACTATTTTTGGGGGAGCTTACATTGCCACTAACGTACATGCGTTTATCCAGTAAGGGAATAGCATTACTGTTTTAGTTTACACGTAAGTTGTTAAGGTAAATTAGCGAGAATTCTGAAGTTAATCAAACACATTATTATAGAATTACAAATTATGCTGTAAAATCGAGTTACCCTTATTGCATAAAGGCATTGTTAGCTGGTGTTTAGTCTACTTACTTGCCTGCTGCTTTCAACTTTTCAATTAAGGCTTCTTTTCTTTTCCTTGTTTTTGCTGGCTGTATATAGAAAAAATCAAACAAGAATTCTAATATTTCAATATTCCATTCTGCTTCGCCAGGTTCAACTGGCAAAATTTCTCCTGTACTTGTATCTTTTGTTGGATGAGCAGCTAGATTTCCAATACTTCTAACCGCGTCTAAGCTGTCAGCAATATGAGAAGGTAGTTTGCCGCTATCGATTGCTTTTTGTATTTCTTTATTGAGACTCTTGTCCTCAAAACCTTGTTCTCTCAAAATGGATTGCAAACATCTTCGGCTTAAGGCAGAACTTGCTTTTGGACTATCTGCTAAAACCAAACAAGCTTCTTCATAATCATCTGCAAGATGATTTGGAACCTCTGTCAAATCGAAGGCTCTGGTAGTTATCTTTGGATATATTAAAGTTTTTTTTCCTCGAAGCCAAACTGAAATTTCATTACAATGAGTGCAATTCGAAAATGCAAATTCATCAATGGTACCTTTCGGTAAAGTTTGTCCATATGTTTCTGCTCTCTCTTTATCATAAGCACTCCCGAGATACCAGCTTTGATTAGCATACGCACCGCAACGTGGGCAATTAAATGCTGTCTCGTCAAATTTAGGAATTATATGTTGTGCCATAGATTGTCATTTTAATGCCAGCTAACACTTAATATACGCTACTCCCCGTATCCTAAACCATTTAATCAACCTTAGAGTAGTGCATCTAGGTGCTAAACAATTTGTATTATTAGTGAGTTAATAATTTATAGTTCTTTTATTCCCGATGCAGCATGCATCTAGGCTTTGTAGTGTAGTTTTGGTTTTTCATGGCAATTGATTTATATAAATGTATGCAATAAATTGATAATATCAAAAACTAATAATCCTAATTTATCTCTACTCCGAATACTTTGGCATCAAACCGCAGAAATAGTTTCTTTGCAAAAACTAGACTATGCTCGATACCCAAAAGGCGGAGATGTTTCGGAATAGGCTCGCCAAAGTATATAAACATAAAAACAAGATCGCTAAGCGTATGGGTATCGGCTGCTATCGCCTCTACGATCACGACCTGCCCGAATTTCCCTTCAGTATTGAGTTCTATGAAGATAAGCTATACATTGCCGAATACCTGCGCCGCCACGGTATGGAAGATGATACACATGATGCATGGATGCAGGGCTGTATGACCATCATCACCGATATTACCGGGGTGCCCACCGAAAATATGTTTATAAAAATGCGGAAACGCATGAGCCATAAAGAAGAACAATACGAAAAACTGGCAGAAGAAAAACAGTACTTTACAGTACTGGAAAACAATCTCAAATTCCTCATTAACCTGCACGATTATTTGGATACAGGTCTATTCCTCGATCATCGACTCACCAGAGAAAAAGTAAAACAACTGGCTGAAAATAAAAGGGTACTCAACTTGTTCTGTTACACCGGTTCTTTCTCCGTATATGCCGCAGCAGGTAAAGCGGCATCGGTAACTTCAGTTGATCTATCTAAAACTTATTTGGGTTGGGCAGAAGATAATTTTGCCATCAACCTGCTGAAAGACAAGAAAAAATACCAATTCATTCATGCCGATGTAAAACAATATCTCAAAACCCTTCAACCCAATAGCTTCGATTTGGTGGTGATGGACCCTCCTACTTTTAGTAACAGTAAAAGAATGAAAGATATCCTCGATATTCAACGAGACCATGCCGAACTCATCAATGACGTATTATACGCGCTAACACCGGGTGGTAAACTTTTTTTCAGTACAAACTTTACAAAATTTATGATGGAGAAAGAAAAAATCATTAGCACGCAAATCCGTGATATCACCAAAGCCACTACCCCATTCGATTTTGAAGGGAAACTAAAACGCTGGTGCTTTGAAATAGATAAGGCTTAAACAGCAGGCACGGTAAATGAGAAAATACTCCCTTTACCCACTTCGCTTTCAACTTGTATATCTGAACCTAAATTCTCTGCAAATTCCTTCGATAGAATTAAACCTAATCCACTACCCTCTTCTTTCTTGGTTCCTTTTCTACTGCTGGATCTATTGGCTTTGAAAAGATTGGATCGTATCTCTTCATTCATACCAATACCGGTGTCTTTGATCAATATACGGGTTCTTGTTTTTTCTCCCGAGCTGGCAATACTTACCGCTCCGTTTTCAGTAAACTTGATGGCATTACTCATTAAGTTACGGATGATGAACTTGAGCATATTTTCATCGGCCCATACTTTGGTTCCTTTAACAACCTCATTCACCAGTCTATTATGCTTTACCAATGCCGCTATTTCCAGATCCTTAAAAATATTTTCGATCAGTGTAAACAGATCTATCTCATTCCATTTAGCTGCCGATTTTTTTATTAAAATACCACCCCATTCTACCAAATTCGATAATAAACTCATGGTGCCATCTAATTGCTTACTGAGCATATCCATGAATTCATTCATCTCGTCGGCACTGATATCATTTTGCTTTTTTAAATTGATAACATTACGTAAAGAAGCAACCGGGCTCCTTACATCGTGTGCTACAATAGAAATGATCTTATTCTGAATTTCACTTAACTCCTGTAAATGATTTTTTTGGTTCTCCATGATGGAGTTCTGAGCTTCAATTTGCAAATTGCGCAAGCGCAAATCAAAAAGTTTGATGATTTGTCGGGATAACACATCCAATGCAAAAATTTGATCTTCCGTAAGCTTTCTGGGAACCGTATCTAACACACAAATAGCCCCTAAATTAAACCCGTTCTCCGATACCAGGGGAATACCTGCATAAAATCGAATATTGCTTTCGCTTACTACAAAAGGATTATTTACAAATCGCTCGTCTTCAAGCGCATTAGGCACTTCAAATACACTATCCCCTAATATGGTATGGGCACAAAAAGCATCATTTCTATCAGATTCAATAAGGTCTAATCCCACTCGGGCTTTAACCCATTGTCTGTTCTCATCTACCAAGGTAATGAGCGACATAGGCGTTTTACAGATTCTGGAAGCTAATTCAACTATTTCATTAAACTGTGCTTCTTGCTCAGAATCAAGAACTTGCAATCGGTTTAATTCTTCTAAACGAGCGTCTTCATTAGACGGTATGGGTACTTTATACATTTTTTAAACGTTACGCAAATTTAATTAGAAGTATCGTTTGGAAAACACCTACTGTTTTGTATTTTAAAATCTGAAATCTGGGAATCTGGGAATCTGGAATCTGATAAACCCCCAGATTGAAGATTGAAGATTGAAGATTCCAGATTGAAGATTCCAAACTTAGCCTAAGAGTTTCTCATGAACCGCCAGCACCTGTTCTAACAAAGGCTCTTGCTCATCATTCACAATAACCCAATCGCATAATCGCATTTTAATCTTGTCGTCTATTTGTCGGCTCATTCTTTCCAAAACGTCTTCCCTGTCTATATTATCTCGCTTCATTACTCTTTGAATGCGTAGTGCTTTGGGAGCCGTAACGCCAATCATCTTATCGATGCCCTCCGCGGAGCCCGATTCAAAAAACAATGCCGCTTCTTTTACTACATACGGAGCATTTTGCTTTTTGGCCCATTCGAAACCCGCGGCGATGGTTCTGGGATGCGTAATACTATTCAATACCTGTAATTGGTAGGGGTCTCTAAAAACAATTTTGGCTAAAAAAGCCCTATTTAATTCTCCATCTAAATAACTCTCTTCACCGAAAGCTTTTATAACAGCTTTTTGAACAATTTCATCGTGTTCCATGATGCTTCTGGCCAACTTATCCGCATCCAGTACGGGTATATCCAGTTTGCGGAATATTTCTGCAACTACTGATTTACCGCTGCCAATACCGCCTGTGAGTCCTATTATTCGCATAAAAAAAAACCGGCGACTTTTATCGCCGGGACTAAATTATAACTTTCGTATTAACTATTTTTTTTCTGTTGTTGTTTTATTGATGGCAGCTGTCCATTCCATGCTAATAGATGATTTCTCAATTTTCAAATAGCTGCCCGGACTCACTTCTAACTGAATGGTATTATCTTCATTCACTTTGTTAACGGTGCCATGAATACCGGCGATGGTAACAACCTTATCTCCTTTCTGCATATTATCTACAAATTTCTTTTGCTCTTTGGCTTTTTTAGCTTGTGGACGAATCATGAATAACCAGAACACAAGGATAATACCACCCATTAATAATAATTGAACGGTTCCGCCTTGTTTAGGATCGGCAGATAAAAGAATCATTGCTGTTGATAACATATTTGTTTGTTTTATTTTTTGAAATTTATTTTATTGATTTTTCCGGCAGCTGCCAGCTCTTTATGGATATTATCGAGTATACCGTTGATGAATTGTCCGCTTTGTGCGGTACTATATTCTTTTGCCAAATCTATATATTCATTAATGGTTACCTTGGTTGGAATAGTTTCGAAATATAATAATTCGCATATACCCATCCGCATCAAAACCATATCTAATAAGGCAATCCGATCGGCATCCCAGTTTTTTAATTTCGGTTTAATAAGGTCTAAGCAATACTCTTTTTTCTCCAAAACGGTGGTAAGTAATACACGCGCAAAATGCCATTTGTCATCGGTCATTAATTGACCAATCTGTATCGATTTTGGTTTTTGCAAATAAGTGAGTATCAACTGCTCCATCATTTCCCCATCATCATCCCAATTATTAAAATGCTCTTCTATATGTGTGATAAAAGATTCATTAGGCAGCATTAGTTGAGTGAAAATCAGTTTGATAATTTCTTTTTCCTTCGCCTTATCTCTACTTTGTTCTTGGATATAATTTTTATACTCAGCAGTTTCTGTAAGTGTGTTATAAATCAGTTTTACTAATTCGGCATCCAGTTTATTCTCCGGCTTATCGGTTTCAATAGCTTTTTGATAGGCTTTGTTTTCGAGCAGGTTCCAAACAAATTCATTTCCCGCAATTTTGATATTGATATTCAGGTCTTCAGCCGTTGGTAGGTTCCGATTGGCTCGTTTACGGGCATCCGTTTCGGCATATCGGGCAACTTCAGATAAAAAAAACAATAAATAAACAAATAATTCCCGGCTCTTATCCATCTGTTTCTCCAGGGTTTGAACCGGCTGCTTAAAAAGGGAATCCGGCTGGGCTGTTTCAATCATATACAATAACTGCATCACTTTAACCCGGATATTTCTTCTGCTGATCATTAAAAGAACTTTTTGGCGGGGCAAAGTTAATCATTTTAGGCTATTGAATCATAAAAAAACCCGTTCGAGAACGAACGGGTGTCAACCTTTAAACACCTGAAACCAGTTATCACACAAAAAAGTTTTTATATGTAACCGGGAGGAATCGAGGTATATACGAATAATTGATTCATTGGGTTTAGTAAAATGAAATTTTGGCATTTACTCTGGTTTTTGGTTTACTATGCTGACAAGCTGTGGATGTCTGCACAGGAATTATCGCCAAATAGCTGAAAAAATGACTTATTGCCCGCTCTGGCATAATTATGGAAGTCCGTAACGAAACTTTAACCATTTAAAAATCAATAACGTATGGCTAAGAAAATCAACGTTACTCCTCTGCACGACAGAGTTTTAGTTAAGCCTGCTGCTGCCGAAGAAAAAACGGCCGGGGGAATCATTATTCCGGATACTGCCAAAGAAAAGCCCCAACGTGGTGTTATTGTTGCTGCCGGAAAAGGTAAAACAGATGAGCCGATGACTGTAAAAGTGGGCGATACTGTATTGTATGGTAAATATGCCGGTACTGAAGTACAAATCGAAGGTCAGGATTTACTGATCATGCGCGAAAGTGATTTATTAGCAATAATCTAATCACTATACACTATCCACTAAACACTTAAAACTAAACAAGATGGCAAAGCAAATATACTTTGATATTGAAGCAAGAAATAAGATGAAGAAAGGCGTTGATACACTTGCCAACGCTGTAAAAGTAACACTCGGACCAAAAGGTCGTAATGTAGTAATTGAGAAAAAATTTGGCGCACCCGCTGTAACTAAAGATGGTGTTACCGTAGCAAAAGAAATTGAATTAGAAGATGCTATCGAGAACATGGGTGCCCAAATGGTAAAAGAAGTAGCTTCAAAAACTGCAGATATTGCAGGTGATGGTACTACTACCGCTACTGTTTTAGCACAAGCTATTATCAGTGAAGGATTGAAAAACGTGGCTGCTGGTGCTAATCCTATGGATTTAAAGCGCGGTATCGACAAAGCGGTAGAAAAAGTTATTGATAGCTTAAAAGCTCAGTCTCAGGCTGTTGGTAACGACTCTAAAAAAATTGAACAAGTAGCTACTATTTCTGCTAACAGTGATAGCGAGATTGGTAAATTAATTGCCACTGCTATGGCTAAAGTTGGAAAAGAAGGCGTTATTACGGTAGAAGAAGCGAAAGGAACTGATACAACTGTTGATGTTGTAGAAGGTATGCAATTCGATCGTGGATATATTTCTCCTTACTTCGTAACCAATAGCGAGAAAATGGAAGCTGAATTACAGAATCCATATATCTTGATCTACGATAAGAAGATTTCTGCTATGAAAGATATTCTCCATATTTTGGAGAAAGTGGCACAAACCGGTCGCCCATTATTAATCATTGCCGAAGATTTAGAAGGAGAAGCATTAGCAACATTGGTTGTAAACAAATTACGTGGTACGCTAAAAGTGGCTGCTGTTAAAGCTCCCGGCTTTGGCGATCGCAGAAAAGAAATGCTTACCGATATCGCTATTTTAACTGCAGGTACTGTAGTGAGTGAAGAGCAAGGTTTCAAATTAGAGAATGCAGATCTTACTTATTTAGGTCAAGCTGCTTCTGTAACCATCGATAAAGACAATACAACTGTTGTAGGTGGTAAAGGTAAGAAAACAGATATCGTTGCTCGTGTAAATCAAATCAAAGCACAAATAGAAAATACAACTTCAGATTACGATCGCGAAAAATTACAAGAGCGTTTGGCTAAATTAAGTGGTGGTGTTGCCGTACTATATGTTGGTGCTGCTACTGAAGTTGAAATGAAAGAGAAAAAAGACCGTGTAGATGATGCTTTACATGCTACAAGAGCTGCCGTTGAAGAAGGTATCGTTCCGGGTGGTGGTGTTGCTTATATCCGTGCTGTAGAAAGCCTTGAAAAATTAAAAGGTAGTAATGAAGATGAAGCAACCGGTATTCAAATAGTAAAAAGAGCTATTGAAGAGCCATTGCGTCAGATCGTATCTAACAGCGGTATTGAAGGTTCTATTGTGGTACAAAAAATCAAAGAAGGTAAAGCTGATTTTGGTTTCAATGCACGTACTGAAGTATATGAGAATCTTTTCAAAGCCGGTGTGATCGACCCAACTAAAGTTAGTCGCGTTGCTTTAGAAAATGCCGCTTCTATCGCTGCTATGTTACTCACTACTGAGTGTGTAGTTGCTGATAAGCCAAAGCCTGAAGCTCCACATACACATGCAGGTGCGCCTGATATGGGTGGGATGGGTTACTAGATGATAGACGACCCTTCGGCCATGCCTGCCGGCTTGGCAAGCAGCTCAGGGTGACAGACGATAGAAAAAAGATCCGATGGCTACGCCTCGGATCTTTTTAGGTTACAGGTTATAGGGAATAGGTAATAGATGTTTTCACAATAACCTATTCCCTATTCCCTTTTAACTATCCCCTAACTCCTCAAATACCTCGCGAACCCCTGTACCATAAGGCATTGGGCGTATCCATAACTCATCATCACCACCACATCTAAAAAAGGTTCGTGGTAAATAAAATAGTTAACGGCAAGGGTAGCATCGGAAACCATAAATAGAACAGCACCGGGGATAAAAAAGCTGGTGGCTAAAATTTTTAATAATTTATTACCTAATAAATTGGCAGCTGTAGCAGCCATCACAGAGATAGCCGCAACATATATTTTTACGGGAAGTTTCATATCTCCTAAATAAGGAGTTAAGAACTGTAATATTTTAACCGAGATAACAGATACTACTACTGCCGCAATAGCAAATTCGGTAGCATTGGTAAATTTTACTTTGGCAATACGGAGAAAGAAAATAGTGTAACAGATATGGGTAATTAAAAAAGCTATCATTCCACTTATAAACCATTGTGATCCTGATTTTAGGAGTAAAGCATCTCCCAGAAAAGCGAATATTAAGCCTGTGAAAATGATGAATTTGCTGGTTGGGTACTTATTTTTCTTCACATTGGCAAATAGGAATAATATGAGCGAGGGCATAATAAGCAGCTTCGTTATTTGCCGATACTCCTCTTTTCCTAAGTATATGAAAGCACAATGCGTAAATAATACCAGCCAAAAAATAAAAATGCCTTCTTTCTTAATTAATTGCATGATTATAAATACTTAACGAAAATAAAGGCTTTTTATTCATCTTATAACGATTAATTTCGCGACATGCGCACAGAGGATGAATTTTGGGTTTATTGGAAGGAAAACAGGATCCGGGAAAAGCATAGTGCCAGAATATTTATCAGGGGATTATCGGCCGGATTTGCGGTAGGAGCCTTAGTGGTGGCTTTTATTTTCTCCGGTTGGTACGAGCGGGCAACCATGGTAGCCAATGCCAAAATGAGCGCGCTGGTATTGTTCATGGCTATCATGCTACTGTCTTTTTTTGTAGCTTTTTTCTACCGGCGATTCCACTGGGAAATGCAAGAACAACGATATTTAGAAATAAGCGCCAAGAAAAATAAACAAGCACAAAAGCAGCCAAAAAGCAGCGATATAAATCTTTAAAAAATAAAAGAATGAAGTATTTAGTATTAGGATTGATTATTGCCACAATAATGGTGGCAGGATGTGGTAAAACTGCTGAAACAGGCTGTACGCCTGCTACTCCGGCCTCCGAAAGAACCGCCATGGTTGCTTTTTGTACCTCAAATAGTATCAATTTTACTGAGCATAGCAGTGGTATACTATATGAAATAGTTGCTGCCGGAACCGGTGCTAGCCCTAATCTTTCCTCAACTGTTAGTGTAATATATACCGGTAAGTTATTAAATGGCAGCACTTTTGATGCATCAGCTAATGCAGTTCCGCTGAGTCTATCGAGTGTTATCCAAGGCTGGCAAATTACCATTCCGCTATTGAAAGCGGGCGGAAGAATAAGAATGGTTATTCCTTCTTCATTGGCATATAGTTGTGTAGGTAGTGGAACAACCATACCGGCAAACTCACCCCTATATTTCGACGTAACGCTGGTATCATTTAGATAAATATTAGTAAAAAAATCTATACATGGGTTTTGGTGGGTAATCTCATGCCCATTTTAGGCTTCATTCCCCTATCTTTGCCACCCCGAAAAAACAATCGGATTCACCATTTGTAAACCGTTACTAATATGCAACTGAAAGGTTTAGTGCGTTTTTTTGCCATTGCACTTACATTGATTTGTTTGTACCAACTTTCATTTACCTGGTTTGTTCGTAACCACGAATCGGCCATGGAAGAAAAAGCAACTTCTTGGTTAAAAAGATTTCCCACACCCGAAAAACAATATCCGGGTAATAAAGAATTACAAGCTGCTTATAGCGATTCATTAAATGATCTAAAAAAAGATCGTTTACAAAGATTATTAGATAGTACTAAAGACACCAAACTCGCATTTGGTTTAACAACATACCGTAACGCCAAAGAAAAAGAATTAATGCTTGGCTTGGATTTGCAAGGTGGTATGAGCGTTACGATGGAAGTGGGTTTAGATGGACTTATTAAATCTCTTGCCAACTTCACCAAAGACGCTTCTATCAATAAAGCAATTGAAAGCGCCGTTAATCGTAAAGCAAATAGTGGTGCCGATCTAATCACTTTGTTTGGAGAAGAATTTAAAAAAGCTAATCCTACTACTCAATTAGCTCCCTTTTTCGTGACACGTAGTAACGGAAAAATAAAAATAGACGCAAGCAATGATGCTGTAATCAATTATTTGAGAGAGCAATCAAAAGCTGCATTTAATAATACCTATCGTATTCTACGCACCCGTATCGACCGTTTTGGTGTAGCTTCTGCTAATATCAATCCTGATATTACAAAAGGTATCATCAATATTGAATTAGCCGGCGTAAACGATAAAGAACGCGTTCGCGCCTATTTACAATCTACCGCTAACCTTCAATTCTTTGAAGTATATACATTAGAGAGTAAAGATTTACAATCAGCTATCGTTGCAGCAGATAAATCTATTCAGGATTATTTAAATGGAACCAAGGCAACAACGGCTACTGCAACCAAAACAGATACTGCTAAAGCTAAAACTACGGCTACTACAGTTGCTTCAACTAAAGGAGATACTACTAAAACGGCTACCCTATCCAGTGTTTCAGGAACGGATACCAATAAAACAGCGAAAGTTGATACCGCAAAAAATAAGCTAAACCAAAATCCTTTATTACGTATTGTACAATTTAATCAGCCTTATCAAGGCGAAAATGGTAAAACTATTTTCCCTGCTGCTTTAGGTTATGTACAGTCAAAAGATACGGGCACTTTGAATGATTATTTAGCGTTGGAGTCTGTAAAAAATCTTTTCCCTTCTAATCTTACATTCATGTATGGTAAGGCAGAATCTAATGATCCTAAATTTAAAGATATCCTTACGCTCTATGGTGTTAAAACACTCGATAACGGACAAGCAGAATTAGAAGGAGATCATGTATCTAATGCCGCTCAGGATTTTGATGAGCGTGGAAGAATCGCTATCCGCATGAATATGGATAAAATCGGTACCACTATTTGGGCTAAAATGACAACCAGAAATGTGGGTAAACCAATTGCCATTGTACTTGATAATTTCGTGTACTCTGCACCTAATGTAAACGATCCGATTACAACAGGTAACTCCCAAATATCCGGTAACTACTCATTAAAAGAAGCTAAGGATTTGGCAGAAATTTTAGAGAGTGGTAAACTGCCTGCTCCTGCTAAGATTGTTCAGTTTCAGCAGGTTGGTCCAACCCTTGGTAAAGAATCCGTAAAAGGTGGTGGATTGGCTTTCTTGGTTTCTTTCATTGTAATTTTTGCCCTAATGCTGCTGTACTTTAATACAGCCGGTTGGGTTGCTAATATTGCGTTGATATTGAACCTACTCTTTACTATTGGTGTGTTAAGCGCGCTTGGCTTCACACTTACTGCGCCCGGTATCGCCGGTTTAGTACTTACCATTGGTATGGCAGTAGATACGAACGTAATTATTTTCGAGCGGATCAAAGAAGAGTTATCGAAGGGTAAAAATTATGCTACGGCAGTGAATGATGGATATAGAAGATCCTTATCTCCGGTATTAGATGCGCACGTTACCACTCTTTTAACCGCCATCATACTGGCTTATTTTGGACTAGGTCCGGTTCTGGGTTTTGCTACTACGCAAATCATCGGTATCCTCCTTTCTTTATTCTGCGGTATTTTGGTATCTCGTTTAATAACAGATATCTACACTAATAAAAATCGTCACTTTGAATATTTCACAGATATATCTCGTAAAATTTTCAAACATGCAGCTTTCAAATTCATCGAATACAGAAAGTATGCATACGGATTATCTGGTATCATCCTAATTTTAGGAGTTGCTTCTTTCTTTAATGGGTTTGATGAAGGCGTTGAATTCTCAGGTGGTAGAAGCTATACAATCAAATTCGATAAGCCGGTAAATACTGATGAAATCAGAGATGAATTAAAAGTAGTATTTGGGGAAGCCCCTATTGTGAAAACCGTTGATACCAAGAATCAAGTAAATATTACTACCTCCTACAAAATCAAGGAAACCGGTACGAATATCGATACTGAGGTGGAAGGCTTATTATTTAAGGGGGTTAGTAAACAATTACCTGCCGGTACTAGTTTTAATACATTTGAAACAGTGTACAAACAGCGTTCACAAACCGTATTACCTACCATATCAGACGATTTAAAAGCGGGAGCACAAAAAGCTACCATATTCGCCATCTTGGTTATCTGTTTGTATATCTTTATCCGATTCCGCGATTGGAGATACTCATTAGGTACTATCGTAGCTTTATTGCACGATGTATTCGTAACATTGATTGTATTTAGTTTCTTGCGTAAAGTAGTACCGTTCCCATTAGAAATTGATCAGCATTTCATAGCAGCGGTACTAACCGTAATCGGTTTCTCTATGAATGATACTGTAATTGTATATGATAGAATTAGAGAAGATGCCAAGTTGATGAAAGGTGGCGATAATGCTTCTATTATTAATCGGGCGATTAATGAAACATTGAGTCGTACGATTATGACATCCCTCACCGTATTCCTTACGATCCTTATCCTCTTCATTTTTGGAGGAGAAGTTACCAGAGGTTTTGCGTTTGCGATGTTAATTGGGGTTATTACAGGTACCTATTCATCCATATTTGTAGCAGCGCCCATTTTAGTTGACTTTGGTAAAGGAAAGTCGCTAAGTAAATAACAATTATGTAACCTTGTTTCAAACCCCGGCACATGTGTCGGGGTTTGTTGTTAAAAGTAGCTTAAATCTAGTTGCATGATATAAGCAATCGATTGAATATCAAACTTTTAGTTGTTATTTCATATTGTATTAAATGGAAATGAGTTTGTAGTAAGAAAATTATGTACCAAAATAAATCAATCTTTACATTTTCTGTCTTCCTTTTTGTCGTATTAAATCTTTCTTCAGCATCTATTTGTAGTGCACAAGACAAGTCGGATTCTTTAAAACTTACGCTTTCTCAATGTGATAAAATTTTTATGGATAGCAGTTACTTGTTACTGGCTGCCCACTACAATATTGATGCACAAAAAGCTTTAGTAGAGCAAGCCAAATATTGGCAAAATCCGGTACTCAATACCGATCAGGTTATTGCTGCAAATGGGAAAATGTTTCCCTATGGTGTTAATGAAGATGGAACTTATAGTGGTCAGTACTTTATTCAGGTTCAGCAACTGATTTTAACTGCTAAAAAAAGAGGTAAATTAATTGATATTGCCAGTAGCAATGCCGTTATAAGCAGTTGGCAGTTAGCAGATTTAATCAGAAATCTAAGATATCAATTACATCAGGATTTCTATACTATTCAACAACAGCTTGAGCTGCTAAGTTTATATAATGAACAGTTGCAACAATTATTCATCCTGCAAAATGGTTTAGAAGCAGGTTATAAACTTGGTAATATTGCACAGAAAGATTTGGTAAGGGTACAAGCCTTAGTTATTGCACTCCAACAAGATATCACCGATCTTAAAAAATCCATAGCCGATACCCAAAATGATATTAAAACGATTCTGCAAATAAAAAAAGAATCCGTTTTTATAACTCCTTTGAATCCTACTTATAATAAAACAAGCTCAAAATTATCATTAGACTCCATCGTAACTTTAGCCCTAACTACAAATCCATATTACAAATTACAGGAAGAAACCACTCGGTTTTACCAAAAGTCTTTAGCTTATCAACAAGCATTAAAGGTGCCTGATGTTACCCTGGGTCCCAATTTCGACAGGAATTCTAATTTTCAGCCCAATTATGTGGGTCTTGGTATTTCCTTACCCATTCCCGTTTTAAATAAAAATAAAGGAAATATAAAAGCCGCAGCAGCTAATGTAAATCAGCAAAAAGCTATAGTAGAAAGTGCCGCTACTGATCTTCAAAATAGTGTGATTGCGGCATATCAAAAATTACTTCTCACAGAAAAGCAACAAACAACATCTCTGGCAGATTTTTATTCAACATATCAAAAAATATTTTCGAATATGTTAGAAAGCTATCGGCTTAAACAAATCAGTCTATTAGAATTTTTGGATTTTTACAACGACTATACAGATACTAAAACCCGATACTTTCAACAAAAACTAAACCTGGCTCTTTCAAAAGAAGAACTACAATTTTTAATCGGAAAAGATATTCTCAATTAATTTGTGTGATATGCGAAACATAATTTTGATCCCTGTAATACTCCTTTCTTTTGTAGCCTGTAAGGACAAACCAAAACCTGTTGTACAAGCGGAAACACCACTTATACAAGACTCCATGTTTAAGCTGATCACTATAGATACCATTAAAGAAAAAGTGATGGAAGATGAGCTGCAATTAAGTGGACAAATCGTATTTGATGAAAATAAAGTGGTAAAAGTATTCCCCAATGTAAGTGGGGTTATTGTATCTATGCCGGTATCTATTGGAGATAAAGTATACAAAGGGCAATTATTAGCCACGTTAAGAAGTGCGGATATTGCAGGAAGCTATAGCGATCTAAAATCTTCTGATGCAGATATTGCTATTACAGAAAGACAACTAAAAAATACACAGCAATTGTATGAAAAAGGTATAGCCAGTGAGAAAGATTTAACGGAGGCCAAAAATAATTACGCAAAAGCATTAGCTGTAAAAGAGAAAATTATTAATCTCTTAAGCATCAATGGCGGTGGCAATACAAAAGCGGGTGGAACTTTTGACATTAAATCTCCTATAGATGGATACATAGTAGAGAAAAAATCTAATCCGGGTAATTTCATTAGAAGTGATATGGCCGATAATCTTTTTACTATTTCTAATCTTCAAAACGTTTGGGTGTATGCCAATGTTTATGAATCCGATATAAGCAGAGTAAAAGAAGGATATAGAGCAGATGTAAGAGTAATTGCTTACCCCGATAAAGTATTTTCCACCACGGTAGACAAAGTAAGTGAGGTGTTAGATCCCAATAATAAAATTCAAAAAATTCGATTGAAACTGGCTAATCCAAATATGTTGCTAAAACCGGAGATGTTTAGTACCATATCTGTTTTTAATAGTACAGGCAGAAAGGCTTTGGCGATAAAATCTAGTGCTATCATTTTTGATAACTCTAAAAACTATATCCTCATTTATCGAAGCAGGAATCAGGTAGAAATAAGGGAGATATCTATATTGAAAAAAGCAGGAGATTGGACTTATATTGCCGAAGGAGTATCCGACGGAGAGCCATATATCTCAAAAAGAGGATTATTAATCTTCAACTCCTTGCTTCAAAAAAAATAAATACCCATACTAAAAGAGAAGGATGAATAGCTTTATAAAAAACATAATATATTTTTCACTTCGCCATCGATTGATGATTTTCTTTTTTACAATCGTAATGGTAGGTGTTGGTATTTGGTCATATATAAAAACACCGATTGATACCTTTCCTGATGTAACCAATACCCAAATTATTATCATTACCCAATGGCCCGGAAGAAGTGCTGAAGAGGTTGAAAAATTTATTACTATACCCATTGAAACCGAGCTGAACTCTGTTCAGAAAAAAATCAATTTACGCACCATTTCTTCATTTGGCTTATCCTATGTAAGAATCATTTTTGAAGATGATGTAGATGATGGTTTTGGAAGACAGCAAGTATTAAGCCGTTTATTAAATATTGACTTACCCGATGGAGTTAAAGCAGAAATAGAACCACCCTACGGACCCACCGATGAGGTATATCGGTATACACTAACCAGCCATACTAAATCGATTAGAGATTTAACTACTGTTCAGGAATGGTATTTAGATCGTCAGTTCAAATCGGTTTCTGGTATTGCAGATGTGAACTCATTTGGAGGTGAAGAGAAAACTTTTGAGATCCGCGTTAATCCGGGGTTATTAACGAAATATGGTTTTACCGCACTGGATGTGTTTAATGCGGTTAACAAAAGCAATGTGAATGTTGGCGGCGATGTTATAGAAAAAAATGAACAGGCGTTTGTAGTAAGGGGTATTGGCTTGCTAAATAATATTGAAGAAATTAAAAATATTATTGTTACCAATATTAATAATGTTCCCATCCTTGTTCGCAATGTTGCTGAAGTTAAAGAGTCGGGAAAACCAAGATTAGGAAAAGTGAGCAGAGGGGTACAACCCGATGTGATCGAAGGTATTCTGGTGATGCGTAAAGGAGAAAATCCTCGTCAAGTATTAGCTAAAATTCATACCAAAGTAGAAGAGCTTAATAAGATTCTTGCTAAACAAGACATACAAATCAAAACATACTACGATAGAACTACCTTAATGGATTTTTGTACAGAAACTGTGATCCATAATTTAATAGAAGGAATTTTGTTAGTTACAGTGGTAGTTTTCTTGTTTATGGCGGAATGGCGCACCACTGTTATCGTTGCCGTTGTAATTCCTCTAGCTCTTTTATTTGCATTTACCTGTATGCGTATCAAGGGTATGACAGCCAATCTTTTATCTATGGGCGCCGTAGACTTTGGAATTATCATAGATGGAGCGGTTGTAATGGTAGAAGGAATTTTTGTGGCCATGGATCATATGGCAAAGGAAATAGGGATGGAAAAATATAACCGCCTCATTAAATTGGGCGTATTTAAACAGGTATCTATTGAAAAAGCAAAAGCTATTTTCTTTTCCAAGTTAATTATTATTACTTGCTTACTTCCAATATTTGCTTTCCAAAAAGTGGAGGGTAAAATGTTCTCCCCCCTCGCCTACACCTTAGGTTTTGCGTTGTTAGGTGCCTTATTGTATACACTCACATTAGTACCCGCTTTAGCTAGTGTACTCCTACGTAAGAATGTTAGAGAGAAACATAATCCTATTGTGAGTGGATTAGAAAAATTTGTAGACAAGGTTGCGGCCATTAATTTTCGTTTCCCCAGAACAACTTTAGTTATTGCATTCAGCGCCATGGCTATTTGTTTTTATTCAACCAGATGGTTAGGAACTGAGTTTCTACCAAAGCTCAATGAAGGAGCACTTTGGATTACGGCACAGTTACCGATCAGTTCATCATTGAATAACTCCTACGAATATGGTGAGAGAATGCATCATATATTAAAGACATTTCCCGAAGTAAAAGAAGTGATGGTACAGGTGGGAAGAACCAACGACGGAACCGATCCTAAAGGTTTTTCAAATGTACAAATTGCAGTAGATCTATATCCCAAAAATGAATGGAAGACGAATAGGAATATAGACGAACTGGTTGCTGAAATGGCAAAATCTTTAGCCATATTTAAAGGTATCAATTTCAATTTTGCGCAACCTATCAGTGATAATGTGGCGGAAGCAGTAGCCGGTATTCCGGCTGAAAATGCGCTCAAGATATTCGGACCTAATTTCAATGTATTGGAAGAAAAATCGGCTGAGGCACAGGCTATTCTTAAAAAAATTCACGGTGTTAAAGACTTGGGAGAATTTAGAAATGTAGGACAGCCTGAATTTAGGATAGAATTAGATCAACAAAAAATGGCCTTATATGGCGTGAGTGTTGCCGATGCAAACTCGGTTATTGAAATGGCCATTGGAGGTAAAGCAGCTACTATTCTCTATGATAATGAAAAGCGTTTTGATGTAAGAATCAGGTATTTAAAAAGTTATAGAGATGATGACGCAAAAGTAGAAGCACTTATGGTACCCACAGGTAATGGATATAAGGTCCCTTTAAAAAATATCGCAGAAATTAAATTCTTAACAGGCCCGGCCTTCATCTATAGAGATAATAATAGCCGATATATTGGTGTAAAGTTTAGTGTGAGAGATCGGGATTTAGGCGGAACTATTGCAGAAGCCCAAAAAACAATCGGAGAACAACTCAAGTTGCCAGATGGCTATTCAATAACTTGGAATGGAGAATTCGAAAATCAGGAAAGAGCCGAAGGCACACTATTAACCGTTGTTCCTATTTGCTTGCTTCTCATCTTTGTATTATTATTCATAGCTTTTAATAATGTAAAAGATGCTGTGATCGTACTTTTAGATGTGCCATTTGCCTTAATGGGAGGAATTCTAGCATTACATATCCGCGATATGAATTTTAGTATTTCTGCCGGAATAGGTTTTATTGCATTAGCAGGTATATGTGTGCAAGATGGCGTGATTCTCATCACGCAATTCAGGCATAATCTGGAAAAAAAGATACCGTTGAAAAAAGCAATTCATGAAGGTGTTGTATCGAGGGTTCGCCCGGTAGTAATGACGGCACTCATGGCAGCTATTGGCCTCTCTCCTGCTGCTTTTAGTACCGGTATCGGGTCTGAATCGCAAAGGCCCCTTGCTACAGTAGTGATCGGCGGATTAGTTACCAGCACTATCCTCACACTATTTGTATTACCTGTTATATATATGATGGCTTATAAAATCATTAGAAATAGACAAAATCGTAACTTGTTAAAGAAAGCGGGATTACTAAACAGATAATATTTAAGCATTATGAAATTTGAACAGCACAAACTGATTCAAAGAAAGCAACCTATTCTCTGCGTGCTGCTTTTTCTAACATACTTTGCAAAGGCTCAGGACGATTCTTCATTCAAAGAAAGAAAATTTTCTTATCACTTTCAAACCACTGTTATTTCACAGGGTACGAATAGATTCAAATCTCCCTATGTTGGAGATAATAGTTTTTTGCCAACAGAACCCACACGCAGTTCCATTACGGCTACTGCTTTTTTAGCCTATAAGCCCGCGCGTAATACCTATATTGTATTCAATCCGGAAATAGCTGGTGGTCGCGGACTAAGTGCTACAACCGGTATGGCCGGTTTCCCAAATGGAGAAATATATAGAATCGGAGACCCCAAACTCCAGCCCTTTATTGCCAGATTATATATTGAAAAAAGATTCCCGTTAAGCAACATAAAAGCAAAAGTATGGGACGAGGCCAATCAAATACAGGAGAAAGCTAATGAAGCTTATTTTTCTGTACTGGTAGGGAAATTTTCAATTACTGATTTTTTTGATGATTTACCTACCTCAAATGACCCCAGAACACAGTATCTGAATTGGGCACTCATGGGTAGCGGAGCTTGGGATTATCCTGCTAATACCCGTGGATATACGATGGGCGCTGTATTTCAATACATTCAAAAAACATGGGCACTGAAAGCTGCTATCACAACAGTTCCTACTGAAGCTAACGGACCAACCCTTCAATTTAAACCGGGGAAAGCCATGGGTACTGTAATTGAATATAGCCATGAAAATATTTTTAACAATCTAAAAGGCGGAAAAACATCTCTCCATGCCGGAATTTTCTATAATAATGCACGCATGGGTAACTATAATCAATCCATTAAAAATGCAGGCAGTACGATACCCGATATTACCGATAGTAGAAAATATGGCAGGGTAAAAGCAGGTATTTATGCAGGTTTAAATACAGATTATAGCCATATTCATCATTTCCTGAATGCAAGCTGGAGTGATGGCAAAAATGAAACCTGGGCTTTCACTGAAATTGATCGAAGTATTACAGCGGGTATTCAATTTGATGGTTATTATTGGAAAAGAAATAACGATAAATTCGCTATAGCATTTATAGCCAATGGATTATCTGAACCCCATCGTAAATACCTGGCAGCCGGAGGAATAGGATTTATGGTTGGCGATGGCAAATTGAATTATGCACCTGAACAAATTTTTGAAGCATACTATTTCTTTCAGGTGTACAAAGGTATTTCACTAACTCCTGATTATCAGTTTGCTATTAATCCTGCCTACAATAAAGATCGAGGTCCGGCAAATATCTATGCCATACGATTGCATATTGAATTATAGTTCGTAAATTCAAAGATGAAGGATACTATTTTTTCTCAGGAAACCGGCTATATATTACTTGCCCTATTCATTGGGCTTCTGATAGGGGTTGAAAGAGAGTATAAGAATAAGGCTGCAGGATTACGAACGCTAATGCTTGTTACAACAGGCTCTTGTATCTTCACTATCATATCTATGCAAATTGGGATTGCCAACCCTGATCGGCTAGCTGCCAATATTGTTACCGGTATTGGATTCTTAGGTGCAGGTGCCATTTTTAAAGATGATAATAGAATAAACGGACTAACCACTGCTACTACTATTTGGATTTGCGCGGCACTGGGTATGGCTGTTGGTGCCGGACTCATTAAAGTAGCGATACTGGGAACCACTATCGTAATTATGGTATTATCAGTACTTAAATATGCAGAAGCCTATATTGATAAACAGAACAGAACCAGATCATATAAAATATCGGCTTATTATACAGAAGAAATTATGGATGAATTGAATCGTTGTATACAGGCACATAAATTGAAAACATCGAATACCACTGTTCAAAAAGATAAAGAAATCCTAACCGTCGGTTTTAAAATTACGGGTAAGGCCGAGCATCATAAAATACTTCAAAAGCAATTATTTCAAGACAACAGAATTATTCAAGTAGATTATCAATAAAAATTATGGAAGCCATTTGGTTAAAAAAACCGGAAGAACACGATTACCCTGCAGCACAGGACTATCTAGAATTAGTGATGACTACACAAGCAGCCAAAGCAAAAGTTAGCTTACTAAAGAAAGCACCTGTAATCGAAAAAAAAGCAAAGGATATTTTCAGAGCCAGTAAGTTGCCCTTACTTCCAAAAGATAATCGCCATGTAGGTGATAACCTCAAGAAATTTAAAAAAGGTAAAAAACTATCCCCGTTGTTGTTAGTAAGAGGAGATGAAGCACTTATTATAGCCGATGGCTATCATAGATTATGTGCTTCTTATTATTTATCTGAAGACTTGGTAATCCCTTGTAAACTGGTATAACTAAACCGCAAAAGAAGTGCCACAGCCACATGTTTTACTGGCATTTGGGTTGCTAAAAGTAAACCCTCTGCTGTTTAATCCACCTTGCCAATCTATCTCCATTCCGTATAGGTATAAACCATGACTTTTATTCATGATACAAGGAATCCCATCTATGTTAAATAAATCATCTTCCGCAGTTGGGGCATCAAAGCCGAGTACATAAGTCATACCACTACAACCTCCTCCCTTTACCCCAACTCTTAACCTTTGGGTATTATCAAACCCGGGTTCATTCATCAAACGATTAATTTCGGCAATGGCTCCGGCAGTTAGACTTACAGGTATATTCGTTTCCACAGTTGTCATAATACTATTGTTTACTATGCAAAGATACAAAAACCTGTAAATTCAGGCCTTAACCCCCTAATTTTGCGAGATGTTTAACACCGAAATGATTGTTTCGCTTATTGCTGCGGCTCTTTTGGGTGCAGCTATAAGCTATTATCTTTTGAATAGATCCCATAAATCGTCTCCTGCTACCCCTCCACCCTCTCCCACAAATCTATCTTTAGCACTTCAGGCATATGAACGCTTACTATTACTGGCAGATAGAATAGCACTGCCTAATTTAATAAATCGATTACCCAATGAAGGCATATCGGCCGCAGAGATGCGGGTATTGGTAGTAAAACATATTCGAGAAGAATTTGATTATAATGTTACCCAACAGATGTATGTGAGTGCCGAAACCTGGAAAGCATTAAAAAATTTTAGAGATAAAAATTTACTAATCGTAAACCAAATTAGCATGCAACTTCCACAAGAAGCTACAGCACTGGATCTACAAAAAGCAATCCTTACCTTTTTAGTAAACGATCAGCATGCCAATCTGCACGATTTAGTGAGTGAAGCATTGAGTTATGAAGCCAAAAAATTAATGTAGTAATCCTTCGATATGAGTGATACCAAATTTACCGATAGTGGCATTGAAGTAAAGAAATTATATACCGCTAAAGATTTACCGGAAACAGATGCCGGTATGCCGGGTGACTTCCCATATACCCGAGGTGTTCAGGCAGATATGTATCGGGGTAAACTGTGGACCATGAGGCAGTATGCAGGTTTTTCTACGGCTGAAGAAAGTAACAAAAGATATCACTACTTATTATCTCAGGGGGTAATGGGCTTAAGTGTTGCATTTGATTTACCCACACAAATCGGATACGATAGTGATCATCCACTAGCAGAAGGAGAAGTAGGAAAAGTAGGTGTTGCGATAGATAGCCTGGCCGATATGGAAATTCTTTTTAAAGGAATACAGTTGGAAGAAGTAAGCACCTCTATGACTATCAACGCTACCGGCTTCATCTTACTGGCATTCTATGTTGCATTGGCAAAAAAACAAGGTGCCGATTTACATAAGATCACCGGAACTATTCAAAATGATATTTTAAAAGAGTATGCCGCAAGAGGTACCTATATCTACCCACCTAAACCCTCCATGCGTATCATTACCGATATATTTGAATGGTGCAGTAAAGAGTTACCTAAGTGGAACACGATTTCAATTTCAGGATATCATATTCGCGAAGCAGGTAGCACCGCAGTTCAGGAAATTGCTTTCACGTTAAGTAATGGTAAAGCATATGTAAAAGCTGCCTTAGCAAAGGGATTAGATATCAATGTTTTTGGAAAAAGATTATCTTTCTTTTTTAATGCGCATAATAATTTATTTGAGGAAGTTGCTAAATTCAGGGCTGCACGCAAAATGTGGGCTACCATTATGAAGGAATTAGGCGCCACAGATGAAAAAGCCATGATGCTTCGATTTCATACACAAACAGGCGGCGCAACACTTACTGCTCAACAGCCATTAAACAATATTTGCAGGGT
The DNA here is from genome assembly GCA_017537025.1 of Sediminibacterium sp. Taxonomy (GTDB): domain Bacteria; phylum Bacteroidota; class Bacteroidia; order Chitinophagales; family Chitinophagaceae; genus Sediminibacterium. The sequence continues at coordinate 443,080 of JAFWCB010000004.1, read as the reverse complement.
TACGATACAAAGCTTGGCTGCTGTATTAGGCGGTACACAAAGCTTACATACCAATGGTTATGATGAAGCGTTAAGTTTACCTACCGAAGAAGCAGCCCGTATTGCATTAAGAACACAACAAATCGTTGCTTTCGAAAGTGGTGCACCGGATACGGTTGACCCTTTAGCAGGTAGTTACTATGTTGAATCTCTTACTCAAGAGGTAGAAAAACGAGCTTGGGAATTAATTCATACAATAGATGCTATGGGAGGAAGTGTAGCTGCTATTGAGGAAGGATTTATGCAAGATGAGATCGCACGTAGTGCTTATGAATACCAAAGAAATATTGAGAATGGTGAAAAAATTATTGTAGGAGTAAACAAATTTACAGTTGACAAAGAGGAATCCGTTCCTGGTTTTAAAATAGATGATAGCATCCGTACTATTCAGTCGCAAAAATTAGCTACGCTACGCGAAGGGCGCAACCAGACCGCGGTAGATGAAGCACTAGTTAGTATAAAGAAAGCAGCAACTACTGGCGAAAATTTAATGCCTTTGGTAATTGCTGCTGTAGAAAATTATTGTACGCTGGGTGAAATAGCAGATACTTTACGATCTGTTTTTGGGGAGTATAAATAAACTTACGATAACACCACAATCAAGGCATATACTACCCCAGGTAACCAAAATAATAGCGTAAGCAGAACACTTAACCAAAATTTGCCATTCAATTGACCTTCATGTAATCCTACAGCCAAGGGAGGTAATAATATGGCAAGAATAGCAAGTAATACCTGATTCGTAGAAACATCACTATTACCGCTTGCTTTCTGCGCTTTATAAGTGGCTAACATTTTTTTTACTTCACTCGTTTTTGCTTTTCGTTCAACTCGACTTAGACTTTTAAATTCTGTCATCGCGTGTTGTATAGCAATATCATCAGGAATCACATTGGTTTCTGCACTCGCCGGGGCATTTGTTTTTGTTTCAGTTTCAGAAATGGCAGCTTCTCCATGTACCACGATAGAACCAACGATTAACAGTAAAATCAGTTTTTTCATATGCTTTGTTTTGTTACAAGATATTATTTATTAGTATCTTTTCAAAAAATTAAAAAAGCATGAGATTTTTATTCGGATTATTGCTAATCATACTGGCAATGCCTATTTGGGCGCAAAATGTTCCCGCCAACCTCGATAAATTAATTGATGCGGAAACCAGTAAGATTATTAACTGGCGCCGTTACTTTCACGAGAACCCCGAATTGAGTAATAGAGAATTCAATACCTGTAAAAAAATTGAAGCAACACTTAAGGAATTTGGTATTGAAACACGCGTTGTAGCTAAAACAGGTGTTGTAGGTGTATTAAAAGGAGCAAAACCAGGTCCCGTTATTGCACTAAGAGCCGATATAGATGCATTACCTGTTGAAGAAAGAAACGATTTAACCTTTCGGTCGAAGGCTAAAACAGAATATTTGGGTAGTACGGTTCCGGTAATGCATGCTTGTGGTCACGATTCGCATATTGCCATGCTGCTAGGTGCGGCTGAAGTATTAAGCAAACTAAAAGCAGAAATAAATGGCACTGTAGTGTTTCTTTTTCAACCGGCTGAAGAAGGCCCTCCCGGAAATGAGGAAGGGGGTGCACCTTTAATGATCAAGGAAGGGGCCTTAGATAATCCTAAAGTTGATGCTGTTTATGGAATGCATATAGAAGCTTTTGGTGATCTTGGAAAAATTTATTTCAAACCCGGCGCTTTCATGGCATCGTCTGATTGGTTTACCATAAAAATAAAGGGAAAGCAAAGTCATGGTGCCAGCCCCTGGAAATCTGTTGACCCTATTATAGTGGGTACAGAAATTGTACAGGCATTACAAACCATTGTAAGCAGACAAATTGATATTACAAAAGCTCCCGCAATAATAACCGTTGGTAAATTTCATGGGGGTGTACGGTCGAATATTATTCCGGAAGCAGCAGAACTAGAAGGCACCATTCGAACGCTGGATGATGCTATGCAACAAGATATACATAAACGTATCAAACATATTGCCGAAAAAATTGGAGAGGCCAATGGTGCTACCGTAGAGGTAAAAATAGATACTAAAACATTGGTTACCTATAATGATCCTTCACTGGTTGAAAAATCATTACCTATACTTAAAAAAGCCGCGGGAGTTGAGAATGTGGTTCCTATTAATTGGCAAACTGGCGCTGAGGATTTTTCTTTTTATGGTAAAAAAGCACCCGCTTTTTTCTTTTATTTAGGAGCCCGCGATCCTAAAACGAGTATGGAAAATGCACCCAGCCATCATGCGCCTGAATTCTATATCAACGACAGTAAATTAGATGTTGGTACCAGAACTTTTTGCTATTTGGTATTCGGTGCGAAATAATTGACTAAGATCGGGAGCCAAATAAAAGGCTTCCGATCCTTATCATATTGCTACTCTCTTCTATCGCTATTTTGTAATCGGCACTCATGCCCATGGATAAGGCCGGAGATGATAAACCATTGACCATTGACGGGAGACGGTATTTTTCTGAGATAGATTTTAGATATTGGAATTCTTTGCGAATCTTTTGTTGATCCTCTGTGAATGATGCCATACCCATATATCCTATTATACGGGCATGTGTGAAACTATCTAGTTGTTTATGAATAAAAGCTAGCTCCTCTTCATCCAATCCAAACTTTGTTTCTTCCTGTGCGATATATATTTGCAATAAGCAATCAATAATTCTATTATGCTTTACACCTTGCTTATTTATTTCTTGCAATAATTTTAAACTATCAACCCCATGAATAAGTGATACAAAGGGAGCTATATACTTAACCTTATTCGATTGAAGGTGGCCAATAAAATGCCAACGTATATCTGCTGGTAGCTGTGCTTGCTTTTCAACTAATTCTTGTACATAATTCTCACCGAAATCGCGCTGACCTAAATTATATAAAGCAAGTATATCCTCAACAGGCTTTGTTTTGCTTACAGCAACTAATGTTGTATCAGTATTGCTTAGCTCAGCAATCAACTTCGTATAGAATACTTCATCTATCAACTTCTTCCAATAACTTAATAAATCTTTAGCTTAGGCTATAAACCTAATAAAATCATTTACTTAATATCGCCCTACTAATCACAATACGCTGTACTTCACTGGTACCCTCATAAATCTGCGTAATTTTTGCATCACGCATTAATCGCTCCACATGATACTCTTTTACAAAACCATATCCACCATGTATTTGAACAGCTTCGGTGCTCGCCCACATAGCGGTTTCACTCGCAAAAACCTTTGCCATGGATGAACTCAATGTGTAATCTAATCCATTATCTTTTTCCCAGGCAGCTTTTAAACATAATAATCGGGCAGATTCAATTTTAGTAGCCATATCTGCTAACTTAAATTGAATAGCCTGATGATGCATGATCTCTTTACCAAATGCTTTACGCTGTTTACTGTATGCCAAAGCTAATTCATAGGCTCCGCTCGCAATACCTAAGGCCTGAGCGGCAATACCTATACGCCCACCGGCTAATGTTTTCATGGCAAATTTAAATCCAAAGCCATCCTCCCCTATCCTATTTTCTTTAGGCACTTTTACATCCGTTAATAAAATTGTATGCGTATCACTTCCACGAATACCCAATTTATTTTCTTTAGCAGCAACAGTAACTCCCGTCCAGTTTTTTTCAACTATAAATGCATTAATTCCTTTACTTCCTTTGGAGGGATCCGTTTGCGCAATTACTAAGTAAACAGATGCTGAAGAACCATTCGTGATCCAGTTTTTGGTACCATTCAACAAATAGTAATCACCCATATCTTCAGCAGTTGTACGCTGACTAGTAGCATCACTTCCTGCTTCAGGTTCACTTAACAGAAAGGCGCCGATATATAATTCACCATCTTTTCTTCCCTGTGCCAATGGTGTTAAATATTTTCTTTTCTGATCTTCACTACCAAAGGTTTCTAACCCCCAACATACCAAGCTATTATTCACACTCATGGATACGCTGGTACTGGCATCAATCTTAGAAATTTCTTCCATGGCTAAAACATAGCTGATCGTATCCATACCGGCTCCACCATAGTCCTGACTTACCATCATACCCATAAACCCAAGTTCAGCTAATTTTAGTACCTGCTCTTTGGGGTAACGCTGTAATTCGTCGCGCTCAATGACCCCCGGCAAACACTCGTTTTTGGCAAAATCTCGGGCAGCTGCCTGTATCATCAAATGTTCTTCACTTAGCTGAAAATGCATATTGCTTAATTTTGAGATGCAAAAATAAGCTAACAGATGTTAGCGTACACAAAAAATAATTGATTAATTTTCGGAATGAAAAAACAACTAACTGCATGCTTATTGCTGCTCATAGCATTCTTTTCCTGTTCCAGAAATCCATATAAAGAAACCAATCAATCGTATCGTAATCAGGCTAAACAGTATGCGGCCATGTTGCGAAAACAACCTGTTGATTCAAGCCTAACCGACTCCTTAAAACAATCACCCTATTTTGTAGGCACTACTAATTTCAATATGCGCAAACCGAGTTATGTGATTATACATCACACCGCGCAGCATTCTACTGAGGAAACTTTAAAAACTTTTACCCTTCCGCGTACCCAGGTAAGCGCCCATTATGTAATCGGTAAAGACGGGATTGTTTATCAAATGTTGAACGATTATTTACGTGCCTGGCATGCAGGGATTAGTAGATGGGGAAATCAGTTAGATATGAATTCGGCCTCTATTGGTATTGAATTAGATAACGATGGATATCATTATTTTGATAGTTTACAGATCAACAGTTTATTAGTTGTACTCGAAAAATTAAAAAGAACATATAATATTCCCACTGCTAATTTCATCGGACATGGAGATATTGCTCCTACTCGCAAAAACGATCCGAATTGGCGCTTCCCTTGGAAACTATTAGCAGATAAAGGTTATGGTCTTTGGTATGATTCCGTGAGAGCACCTGTTCCTGAAACTTTTAATCATATAGATGGGCTCCGGATCGTTGGATTCGATGTGAAAGATACCAGTGCAGCTATCATTGCTTTCAAGCGACATTTTTTACAAGATACTACGAAGGGGATGACTGCTTTGGGAAGGGAGGTGTTATATAATCTTCATAGGAAATACTATTAGAGGAAAGGTGAAAGGTAAAAGGTAATAGTAGCCCCTATAGCTCATAGCTTATCCCTTATCGCTTATTCATACTTAGTTTTCTTCTCTTTTGTATAGCTTAACTGCTCTAAAAGAGCTTCTGGGGTTGGGTTTTTGGTAATAGAAACAGCTACTTGGAATAGCAAAATGGCTGCAATGATTGATCCTATTAATTCTCCCCAACTTAACCAATAACCTCCCAGCCTGTATATGGCCGCTTTTTGCGGATGCTCCTTTTCAAGAATTACAGTGATACGATCACCATTATTATAGCGATACGGAAAATAACGCGCGTCAATGGTAAACTCCTTCCCTTCGTAATTATACTTTGCCATGGGTATAACAATACCATTGGTATCTTTTACAAATGTGATAGTTGCAGGGTATAACTCGCCATCAAAATAATCGGGCACACGCGTAAATAAAATATAACACCCGAAAATGATCAGGTATAAACTTAAAATTGATTTATACACCGTTTAAAAGAATAATAAGCATAAGAAAATGGCGGCAAATACACATATCAAATCAACCAGTAGCATGGTTCCTAAAGTATATCTCGTATTCTTCACTTTGATACTTCCAAAATAAACTGCAATTACATAAAATGTTGTTTCCGCTGCACACTGAAATACACATGCTAACCTTCCTGTAAAAGAATCTGCTCCATAAGTACGCATAGCATCAATTAAAAACCCTCTGCTTCCGGCTGCATTAAAAGGTCTTAGAATAGCGATGGGTAAAGCGTCTACAATTTCTTTTGAAACACCAATAGCTAAAAACGCTTTAGCTAATAAACCGGCTAATATTTCAAACACACCGCTATTCCTAAATAAAGAGATAGCCACTAGCATCCCTAGTATATAAGGAAAAATAGTTCTTCCCGTTTTTAATCCATCATAAGCGCCCTCTACAAATGAGTTAAAAATATTCTTACCCTGATCGGTAAATCTTTTTTCGCGCAAAAAACTATAAGCGAGAATAATAAAAATAATACCCAATAAAAGTACGTTCGATAGATTACCGGTAAAATGTCCTTTGCTTATCAAATCTAAACGGGTAATATAAAAAAGTAACCCGGTGATGATCCCAACTACAGCACCAATACTTATAACTAATGTAATATTCAGTAATTTAATTCGCTGTCTTATTCCCACAATAACCAAGGCGGCTATCGTGCCAACAAATGATGTAATAATACAAGGTAGCATTACATCGGCAGGGTTTGCGGCATGTTGTGCAGCCCTATATCCAATAATAGATGTTGGTATTAAGGTTAAGCCTGCTGCATGTAAGCACATGAACATGATTTGGCTATTACTGGCTTTATCTTTATCGGGATTGATTTCTTGTAAGCTCTCCATAGCTTTCAATCCGAACGGTGTGGCAGCACTATCTAACCCCAAAAAATTAGCAGCAAAGTTCAGCATCATGTAAGAGATAGCAGGATGATCTTTAGGTATTTCCGGAAATACTTTTATAAAAATTGGACTCAATAATTTTGCCAATCGTTGCGATGCCCCACTATCAATCAACAACTGAAGAATACCGCAGAAAAAAGAGAGATAAGCAATGAGGGGCAATAATAAATCGAATATGGTATTTTTGGCTGTGGGTAATATGCCATCAGTAGCTTGCTTACCTACACATATTTTCACAACCGAATTATCGAGTATATATAAGCTATCCTTCCCGACTGCATATTTACCTTCTTTTACTTTTTTGAGTGTGTCTTGAATAGATTGAGGTAAGCTGTTTAAATAAACTTCTTTTTTAACGATGGGATCATCTTTTTTACCATTTACTGCAAATTCAATAGAGTAATAATTACCACTGAACAACAAAGCCAATATATAGGTAATTGACCCTAATATGATTACCAACCAAAACCTACTCAAAGCCATACTTACATTTTATATCGTTAAGATACTCTTTTTTACAAAAAAGCCCTTGAAATTAATCAAGGGCCAATTTATTTATGCGTAAACTATTACATTAGCCGGCTACTTGCTTCCTAATGATATTGAGTGCACCACCTGCTTTGAACCACTCGATTTGTTGTTCATTATAGGTATGATTTACAGTGATGCTATCGTTGGTTCCATCTGCATGATGTAATACAATTTGTAATGGTTTACCGGGTGCAAAATCTGTTAATCCAAGAATATCAATGGTATCATTCTCCTGAATTTTTTCGTAATCATTTTTATCGGCAAAGGTTAATGCTAACATACCTTGCTTTTTCAGATTCGTTTCATGAATACGAGCAAAAGACTTTACCAATATGGCTCTTACACCTAAATGACGGGGCTCCATAGCGGCGTGTTCGCGAGAGCTACCCTCTCCATAGTTTTCATCTCCTACTACAATTGAACCAATACCTGATGCTTTATAGGCTCTTTGTGTTGCTGGAACAGGGCCATATTCATTAGTCAATTGATTTTTAACATTGTCTGTTTTATCATTGAAATAATTCACAGCACCGATCAACATATTATTCGAAATATTATCTAAATGACCACGGAATTTCAACCAAGGTCCGGCCATAGAAATATGATCGGTTGTACATTTTCCTTTTGCTTTAATCAATAATTTCAATCCTTTTAAATCCGTTCCTTCCCAGGGTGCAAAAGGATCTAATAATTGTAAGCGCTTACTGGTGGGTTCTACAATCACGTTTACGCCGCTTCCATCTGCAGCGGGTGCCTGATATCCGGCGTCTTCTACTGCAAAACCACGTGCAGGTAATTCTTGTCCGCTAGGCTCATCTAATTTCACCTGCTCCCCTTTTTCATTTGTTAGGGTATCTGTAATTGGGTTGAAAGTTAAATCACCTGCAATTGCTAGGGCTGTAACCAATTCCGGACTAGCCACAAAAGCCATGGTGTTCGGGTTACCATCGGCTCTTTTCGCAAAATTTCTATTGAAACTATGTACAATGGTATTGCGTTCTTGTTTTTCGGCACCTACTCTATCCCACATTCCAATACAAGGTCCGCATGCATTAGCAAATACTGTTGCCCCAATTTTATCAAACACTTCTAAAAATCCATCTCTTTCAATGGTATAGCGTACCTGCTCACTGCCGGGAGTGATCGTATATTGTGCTTTTGTTTTTAATCCTTTTTCTGAAACCTGTTTAGCCAAACTAACAGCTCTGCTAATATCTTCATAAGAAGAGTTGGTACAGCTACCAATTAAACCCACTTCAACTTTAGTAGGCCATCCATTAGCAGCGGCAACTTCTTTCATTTTAGATATCGGGGTAGCCAGGTCTGGAGTGAACGGGCCATTTAAGTGCGGCTCTAATTCACTTAAGTTAATTTCTATTAATTCATCAAAATAGGCAGATGGGTTAGAATACACTTCCGGATCTGCAGTAAGATGTTCTTTAATATGATCTGCCAATTCAGCTACTTCTGCTCTACCGGTCGCTTTCAAATACCTGCTCATACTTTCATCATAACCAAAAGTAGAAGTGGTAGCACCTATTTCGGCTCCCATATTACAAATGGTACCTTTACCGGTACAGCTCATAGCTACGGCACCTTCCCCAAAATATTCAACAATAGCACCGGTACCACCTTTAACGGTAAGAATACCTGCTACTTTTAATATCACATCTTTGGGTGCAGTCCACCCGCTTAACTTACCGGTAAGTTTTACGCCGATAAGTTTAGGCCATTTAAGTTCCCAAGCCAACCCTGCCATTACATCGCAAGCATCAGCACCACCTACCCCAATGGCTACCATACCTAAACCACCTGCATTTACGGTATGAGAATCCGTACCAATCATCATACCACCGGGAAAGGCATAGTTCTCAAGTACTACCTGGTGAATAATACCGGCACCCGGCTTCCAAAAACCAATGCCATATTTATTGGAAACAGACGCTAAGAAATCGTACACTTCTTTACTTTCTGCATTGGCTACCTCAAGATCTTTTTTAGCTTCTAATTTTGCGGTAATTAAGTGATCGCAATGCACAGTAGAGGGAACTGCTACTTTTGGCCTACCCGCTTGCATAAACTGCAATAAAGCCATTTGAGCGGTAGCATCTTGCATGGCAACACGGTCAGGAGCAAAATCTACATAACTCTTGCCTCTCTCAAAATTACTTAGTTTTTGATCGGGATGAAGATGCGCAAATAATATTTTCTCCGATAAAGTGAGGGGCCTGCCCAATGCTTTACGGGCTGCGTCTACTTTTCCGGGCATTTCCGCATATACTTTGCGGATCATTTCAATGTCGAAAGCCATGGCTGATAATTAGTTTGAGATTAGCAATGCAATAAAAAGCAAATTTACAAAAAATGAAGGGCTTTAAAAAGGCTAGTTTGAACTTTTATAGCAATATTCTGTTTAATTTTGACTACAAACCCCGCTAAAAGTTATTTATGGAAAAAATAAGAGAGTTTTTAGAGCTCCGAGCTTTTGGTGTGTGTAATGCCATTGGTGAAAGGCTCGGTATCGCTTCCTCAAAAATACGGATGTGGTTTATCTACATTTCCTTTCTTACCATGGGTTCTCCTGTAATCATTTACATGATTTTGGCATTTTGGGTAAACATAAAAAATTATGTATTAGCCGCAAGAAGAAACCCGCTCAAAAACTTTTAATAAAGCTTATTTCTTCGGAACTGTATAAATCCTGTAACTGTCGCCCGTACGCTTTTTTAATTTTCCTCCACCGCAGGCTATAGCAATATATTGTTGACCGTCTATCGCATATACCGCTGGTGTTGCAAAACCTGCTGCCGGTAAATCCGTTTCCCAAATTAATCGACCGTCTATTTTGTTGTAGGCACGAAATTTTGCATCACTGGTTGCAGCAATAAAAACAAGACCTCCGGCAGTTACCACAGCACCGCCATAATTTTCTGTACCGGTATGAATTCCTCTCGCTTTGAATTCCGCATAATCCCCTAAGGTTTTTCGCCAGGTCAATTGTCCCGTGTTTAAATCAATAGCACTTAATGTACCCCAAGGCGTGTCTATGGCAGGATATCCTTCGGGTGTTAGAAATTTTTTATATCCTGTAGATGTATATGGTAAATGATACCATTTTGCTAATGCCTCATCAGTTCCGGTAAATGGCTTTTGCCCTTCTTTTTTGTTGTTGGTGATAAAATAAATAACCGCTTTTTTTTCGGCATCCGATAACTGTGTCATAGCAGGCATCATCCGTCTTCCTGATTGTAAAAGTGCTAACAATGAAGCATCATTATATTTCTTATCTACTCCAATTAAAGAGGGGTAATTACCCGCACCTTGTAAATTTGGAGCATGACATTGAACACAGTTATTCGTGTATACTCTTTTACCGGCTATTAGATTCGTTTCTTTATTCTTTTTTTCTACAGTCGGTAACATGGTTAATATCCAGGGCATTTCACTAGCATTCACATATAAAAGACCGGTAGTGGGATCAACTGCCCCGCCGCCCCATTCAGCTCCCCCATCATAACCCGGAAAAATAATAGTTCCTTTTGAAGACGGAGGCTGAAACAAATGATAAGGCATGAGGCTATCCAATTTTTGTTTAATCTTTTTTCTACTTTCAATACTTATCAACTGATTGATATCTTTCTCGCTAAACTGTTGCCTAACAAAAGGCAATGGTAACTTAGGTTGTGGTTGAGTTGGGTATACTTTTTCGCCTAATAAAGAAGAAGAAGTAGGAACTGTTTTTTCTTCTACCTCAAAAATTGGTTTTCCCGATTCTCTATCTAATATAAAAGCAAAACCTGTTTTTGTTAATTGAATAACAACATCAACTTTCTTATTTTCTTTTTGAACTTGTGTTAAGATCGGGGCAGTGGGTAGATCTCTATCCCACAAATCGTGATGTACTGTTTGAAAATACCATTTTAACTTACCGGTTTCAATATCTAAGGCAACAATGGAGTTAGCAAACAAGTTTGCTCCTTTTCTTTTACCTCCATAGAAATCATAGGTGGCAGAGCCGATTGGGGCAAATACGATGCCCCGTTTTTCATCCATACTAAAGCCGGCCCATGTATTAGCACCACCAATATATTTATAGGCAGTGGAATCTTCCCAGCTTTCATATCCTGTTTCACCGGGATAAGGAATGGTATGAAAGGTCCACTCCAGCTTACCTGAATGAACATTATAAGCTCTTATATAACCGGCTGCAGCAGCAGCTTCTTCTGCTACCCTAACACCTATTACAATTTTATCTTTATAAATAGTCCCGGGTGTTGTAGAAGCAACATATAAATTTTTTGCTCGTTCGCCTAACCCATCATGTAAATCAATAAAACCATTATTACCAAAATTTGTAATTGGCTTGCCCGAATTAGCGTCAATACAAAAGAGCCTGGCACCTGCGGCATAAAAAATACGATTGCCGTTATTAGCTTTATACACCGCTACTCCCCTACATACATTCATTGAAAAATATCCTTTCCCCTGTATCTCACTATTACCAAAAGTTGCAGGATCGAATTCCCAAAATTTTTTCCCATTCTTTGCATCTAGAGCAAATAATTTGAGTTTAGGTGATACGCCAAAGAATACACCATTAATAATGATGGGATTAACCTGTATTTGCGTCATACTATCAGCGTCTCCGCAATGATACTCCCAAGCTAATTGAAGTTGACTTACATTATTGGTATCTATTGCTGCGAGAGAACTGTAGTGATTATTTTCATTATTACCACCATACACTTCCCAATTATCGTATGATTTTTTTGTTGAACAAGAAATTTCAACAATAATTAAAAATAGAATTACAAGCAGTCGCATGAGCTGGCATTTTAGGCAATTACCGATACCATTTGTAAAGATACAATGGCCAGATCTTTATTACCAACAATAGTAACGTCAGATAAAGCTTCTTTGGGGGTTATACCTTTTGAGAATAATTTCCACGCGGTATCAGGTCGCATATCAACTACAGCATCTGCTGAAGGCATAGGTTGAATAAATTCCCAACCGCGCCGTTTTTTTTGGATAGTCCAACAACCGCCACCTGCAGAAGATACCTGAACACTAACCGTGGTACCCTCCAAAGCTAAGGTGTTGCGATACGTATAAGGCAAAGCAACCATCAAAGTATTGATAAAGGGATGAAATAAATCCGGCGCATACAATTCATCCTTACCCAAAGCATCTCTAATTTGCTGCTGATGGATATATCTTTCCGTATACTCTCTCGCAATATAAAACCAGTTCTTAGATTTTGTTTCACCTACCCATGAAACTGGGTATATGGCATCTTCCCAGGGATCCAGTTTACTGATAGTTTCAAAGTATATTTTATTACTGCCTTGTAGTAGTTCAATAATAATAGCAGGACTAACCCTTTTAAATGCCAATACCCAACTTGCATTCAGGTCGTTTATATAATTAACAAGCTGTTGATGATTTTGGATATCGGTATTGGCTGCATAAGTATACTGATCTCTCATATAAGAGATCGTACGCATATTCGTATCGAGCATGTGAGCAGCGATATCCTTAATAGTCCATTTTTTAGCAATAGTATTTCGATTCCATTCAGCCGGTGATAATGATTTGAGCAATTCGATCAATAGATGGTCGAGTGCGGGAAACAAATCGATCGTATCAATCGGAATCTTTTTATCCATTCGATTTTTTAACTTCTTTAGCCCAGGTATCTTTCAAGGTTACCGTTCTATTGAAAACTAATTTATCGTCGCTGCTGTCTTTATCAATTACAAAATAACCCTTTCTTAAAAATTGAAAGGAATGATCTTTTGAATCATTGGCTAAAGCAGGTTCTGCCAAAGCTCCTGTTATAATTTGCAAAGAATCGGGATTGATATGGTCTTTAAAATCTCCTTCTGCTTCCGCCACATTTTCTACCTGAAATAATCTATCGTACAATCGCACTTCTGCTTTAATGGCGTGGGCTCGGCTTACCCAATGCAAAGTACCTTTTACATGAATCCCTGAAGTATCGGAACCACTCTTACTTTCGGGAATATACGTACAATGTATTTCTTTGATACTGCCATCCTCATTTTTTATTACCTCATTACATTGAATGATATAGGCGCTTTTTAAACGAACCATTTGTTGTGGAGCCAATCGGAAATATTTCTTGGGTGGATTTTCCATAAAGTCTTCCGCTTCAATAAAAATTTCTTTACTGAAAGGAATTTTACGCGTTCCCCCATTCGGGTCTTCAGGATTATTTTCACTATCCAACCATTCTTCGCTTTCTGTATAATTAGTGATAACAATTTTGATAGGATCAAATACAACCATACGGCGTAAAGCTTTTTTATTCAGTTCTTCCCGCACACAAAACTCTAATAGCCCAACATCAATAAGATTCTCTCTTTTAGCAACACCTATTCTTTCACAAAATTCTCTGATACTGGCAGCAGGGTATCCCCTCCTACGCATACCGCTTATTGTACTCATGCGAGGATCATCCCAGCCCTGCACATGATTTTCATTTACAAGTTGTAATAATTTACGCTTACTCATAACGGTATACGTCATGTTTAAACGCGCAAATTCATATTGCTTGGAAGGAAAGGTTCCCAACTGTTCAATACACCAATCGTATAGTGGGCGGTGAGGAACAAATTCTAAAGTACAAATAGAATGGGTGATTTTTTCAATAGAATCACTTTGTCCATGCGCAAAATCATACATCGGATACACACACCAGGCATCACCGGTTCTATGATGATTCGCATGTTTGATTCTGTAAATGATGGGATCCCTCAATAACATATTGGGAGACGACATATCGATTTTTACACGTAATACTTTAGCTCCATCAGCATATTTACCGGCACGCATCTCTAAAAACAAATTTTTATTTTCTTCGATGCTTCTATCGGCATATTTATTTCTTACCCCCGGCTGAGTGGGTGTTCCTTTTTGAGAAGCAATTTCTTCGCTGGTACTATCATCTACATAAGCCAATCCTTTTTCGATCAATTGTACAGCAAATTGAAAAAGTTGCTCAAAATAGTCGGAGGCATAAAACTCATGAGCCCATTCAAAACCTAACCAACGTACATCTTCTTTGATACTATCTACATATTCGGTATCTTCTGTAACAGGGTTGGTATCGTCGAACCTTAGATTAGTAGTACCTCCATATTTCTTCGCTAAACCGAAATTGAGGCAAATACTTTTAGCATGACCAATATGCAGGTACCCATTAGGCTCGGGAGGAAAACGGGTAGTGATGGTTTTGTGTTTACCCGCAGCAATATCGGCTTCAATAATTTCTTCAATAAAATTCAAACTCTTTTCTTCGCTCATTCCTTTTTTTTGAAAGGGCAAAGGTACGAACAAGTTTTAAGCAACCGGTTTGAACTGTTGAATAAAAGCTACTGACTCCTTCATATCAATGTGTAAAACCCTGTCGAAGTCGTTAAAAGCTACTTTTTTTCGGTAAGCAGCCAACATATTTTCAATAACAGGAGAACTCTGTAATGGGCGTCTGAATTCCAGGGCCTGAGCCGCGCTCATTAATTCTATGGCGAGTACTTTTTCAACGTTTTCAATAACCCGAAGACATTTGGTAGCTGCATTAGCCCCCATACTTACATGATCTTCTTGATTATTGCTGGAAGAAATACTATCTACTGAAGCGGGGGTACATAATTGCTTATTTTCACTTACAATGCCCGCTGCAGTATATTGAGGTATCATAAAGCCGGAATGTAAGCCCGGATTATTGACCAGGAATAAAGGTAATCCACGCTGTCCGGATATCAATTGATAGGTTCTTCTTTCAGCAATATTCGCAATTTCACTCATCGCAATCGCTAAATAATCGAGAGCTAATGCAAGTGGCTGACCATGAAAATTACCTCCACTAACTATAATATCCTCATCGGGGAATATATTCGGGTTATCGGTTACCGAATTTATTTCTTGCATAAACACTTCTAATACATGCGCAAAAGCACCCCTGCTGGCGCCATGCACCTGGGGAATACATCGAAAAGAATAAGGATCCTGGATTTGTTCCTTGGCGGTAGTAGCGATGGCACTTCCTTGTAAATATTTGCGCATATTAGCAGCAACGGTAATTTGTCCGCTGTGCGGCCGAATAGCATGAATATGCGGCTCAAAAGGCTCTGTAACACAGTAAAAAGCATCGAAAGAAACGGCAGCTATTAAATCAGCCATCTCCAATAGATGTTCTGATTTCTTTAAACAGTATAATCCGTAAGCACTCATAAATTGAGTACCATTTATTAAAGCCAGCCCTTCTTTGCTTTGCAAAGCAATTGGTTGCCAGTTCATAGCCTTTAATGCGCTTTCGCTATCCATTTTTTCACCTCCCATCCTCACTTCTCCTAATCCCAATAGCGGAAGGCTTAAATGGCTTAATGGAGCTAAATCTCCGGATGCGCCTAAAGATCCTTGTGTATAGATAATGGGTAACACATCGTTATTGTACATGTCCATTAAACGGATTACTGTAGCAATCTGTACCCCGCTATACCCATAACTCAACGATTTTATTTTGAGCATGAGCATCAATTTTACAATGGCCTTTGGCACTTCTTCGCCCATACCACAAGCATGAGAAACCAATAAATTATACTGTAGTTGTTCAATCTGAGAATCGTCGATCTTTACATTTTGTAAGAAACCGAATCCGGTATTAACGCCATAAAATAAGGCATCTGAACTTGTTTGTTTATGATCTAAATACTGCCGGCATGCCAATATTCTTTCATGCGCATCGAAAGTAATAGAAACAAGTTGATCGTAATCGAGCAGGTTTTTTATTTGTTGAAAATGTAACCATTTACGATCTAGTGGCAAGTAATTATAGCTCATCTGGGCAATCCTTTGGTGCAAAGTAACGGATTTATCAGGGGTTGAAACAGCTTGGAAAACTGCATAATTTTCCCTTACTTTGCGCCTCTGAATTATGGTTCGGTAGCTCAGCTGGATAGAGCAACTGCCTTCTAAGCAGTAGGTCATTGGTTCGAATCCAATCCGGATCACTAAGTGAAATCAATATCGATTTCACTTTTTTTATGTTTGTATGGATGTTAAAATTGAACAAAGCTGGAAAAAAGTATTAGCAGAGGAATTTGCTAAGCCTTATTTTGAGCAGATCGTCCTTCATCTAAAAACGGAACGTGCGGCGGGAAAAGTGATTTACCCACCAGGTAGACTGATTTTCAATGCATTTGAGCATACTACTTTTGATAAATTAAAAGTTGTAATCCTAGGTCAGGATCCATACCATGGCCCCTCTCAAGCACATGGTTTATCTTTTTCTGTTCCGGATGGGATCGCCATACCACCTTCATTGGTTAATATATTCAAGGAATTGAAAAATGATATTGGCATGGCAATACCCAAGCACGGTAATTTAACTGCGTGGGCTAGTCAGGGGGTATTACTCTTGAATGCTGTATTAAGCGTACGTGCTAATGAACCGGCCAGTCACGCTAAAATTGGCTGGATGAATTTTACCGATGCTGTTATTCAAAAAATATCAACAGAAAAAAAAGGGATCGTTTTTTTGTTATGGGGTAAATTTGCTCAAGAAAAAGCCCATTTAATTGATATTACCAAGCATCATATTCTTAAAGCGGCTCATCCCTCTCCTTTTAGTGCAGATAAAGGTTTTTTTGGTTGTAAGCATTTTAGTAAAACCAATACATTACTAGTGGAACAAGGTTTAGACCCTATAAACTGGATACTATAATGAAATGGATGAAAAATATTTTTGCACGGTTATGGGCGTTGTGGGGAATCATTAGTTTCATTACAACTTTTCTCATTTTTCTAATCCCCTCTTACCTCACATCTTTCTTTAAAGATCCGAAAGGAATATCTTATTTCATTGCTATTTCAAAAGTTTGGATGCGTGTTTGGTTAACACTGGTTGGCTGCCCGGTTAATGTACGGGGAACCGAAAATTTTGAAGCCGGCAAAACATATATTGTAACCTGTAACCATAATGCTTTATTAGACGTTCCGCTGTCATCTCCTTTTATTCCCGGCGCCAATCAAACCATTGCCAAAAAATCGTTTGTAAAAATCCCTCTATTTGGTTGGTATTATAAAAGAGGTTCTGTTATTGTAGATAGAAAAAGTGATGCCAGCAGAAGAAAAAGTTTTGAAGGCATGAAAGCAGCATTGGATAATGGTATGCATATGTGTATTTACCCGGAAGGAACCCGAAATAAAACGGGGGAACCATTAAAAGAATTTTATGATGGCGCTTTCAAACTAGCTGTGGATACCAAACATGATATTATCCCAACCGTAATTTTTAATACCGCCAAAGCCTTACCCGCAAATAAGTTTTTTTACTTTTTACCTGCTCGCTTAAAAATTCATTTTTTGCCACCCATATCGATTGATGGGTTAACAGCCGAAGCATTGAAAGCCAAGGTATATCAAACCATGTACGACTATTATGTAGCAAACCGCTAATTAGTTACTGGAAAACGTTCTACTCCTATTAATACGGAGATCCCGCAAAATGCCTGACTTAGGATTTATCGTGATATTAAAAGATCTGAATAGCCCAATGGGAGTTACATTGATAGATAGCTGCCAACAATGCATTTCACGCGTAATGAAAGTACTTAGCTGTTGTAAGCTCTTTCTCGTAATATCATAATAGCCAGTGGCACCTACCTTCCATTTATCTGTTAAACTGAAATCACCATTAAAGTTTACGGACGAAAAAGTTTCCGTTACAAATCCGGAAAAATCAGTCTTTAATCTTCTTGTAAAATTGAGAGAATAAGAAAGGGTAATATTCCAAGGAATATTGAAGTCGGTAAACTCTGCTGGATTAGCACGGGCAAATTGTAATTGCCTTTGTTGTTCATCAGGCGTTAAGAATGGATCAATGGGTATTGATTTTTCTCTCTCCTTATCTGTTTTGCCGTCTTTTGATTTGCTTTTGAAAGAAGTGGAAACAGAAATATTTCCGCCTGTAATTCTACCAAACTTAAACTTTCCGGGATCAAAAAAAATCTGATTTATCTGATACCCAGCCGAATCAATTTTATAAGGGTTTAGAATAGCGCCTGCTGTAATATTTACTTTTTCGAATAAAGTGCTTCTGGCATACAAATTAAATTGACCTAATTTAAAGCTGTCGGCTAAAAAATTATAAGACGAATTGAATCCAAATCCATCAATCAGTTTTACTTTCCTTCCTTTTTTATCAGAGCTATCCTTCGTATTCTTCATCTTCATTTCTAATAAATTATCTACCCCAAAACTGATTCCACCAAATGCACCTTCACCAAAAGAACCAATAACGCCCCCTTGGAATTGAGAGAAACGCAGCACTCTTCCTGTAGTATCTACTTGGGTAGAGTAATGGTATCTTCTTCCAAAATCCGGTTGATAATTAAATGATATAGTAGGCCTGATTTCATGACGGATAGCAATGATATTGCTTGTTGGACCGAAAGTGTAGGTACCGAAGATTCGGGTATTAGCTGAAATACCAAAACTCATTTGCCTGGCAGTGTAAAAACCTCTTTGCTTTACCGTATCCACTCTTTTCTTGGTAGAATCCCAACTAAGAAACGTTCTTTGTCCATACCAACGCTCTTCATAAGAAACAGATGGTGCGATAGTGATGGGTCCTAATGACGGCAGTGATAAAGTAATCGGGATATTATGCGAGGCTCCGTATTGGGCCGTATCCAGCAGCTTTCTTAAATTGAAAGCGGTATCATAAAAAGAAAATTGATTTTGAAAATTACCGCTATACCCGATACCCATTTTTTCATACCATTTTACAGCACCAACATGGTCTTCCTTTTGGAATGGATAAAAAGTAACAACATTGAAATTAACTGTTGGTAAATTTAAATTTACCAGACGCAAATTATTATTCTGATTATGATTCAGGTTTATGGACACATTGTACTTGCCGCGCCAGTCTTTACTGTAACTGATAGAAGAACTTAGCTGATTTTGAAAGTTAACAAAAGGGTTATTAAATACGGTTTGATTGAAGCGGGTACTTCCAAAGTTTACGTTAGCCGAAAAGGTAGTTCCCGGTCTGGCCCTACTATCTTTACTATGATTCCAGTTGATCATAAAAGACCGCGTATTATTGAATTCATCCTTTACGCCAACTGTTCTATTTAAACTTTTTGTATTCTGAAAAGTGATATTTAAACCACCGGTAAAAGCATACCGCTTGATATATTTTGAATTGATATTCAACATCCATCCGCCAAATGAATAGATATTACTTCGTGCCGTTACATCCACATTATCGTTAATTACTTTATAGTAACCCAATCCTTCGAGACCTAAACCGAAATCCGGACTTGCCGTAAAAGCTGGAGGTAATATCCCGGAATGACGCCCTTTACTTAAAGGAAAAATACCAAAGGGTATACCAATTGGCATAGGTACCCCTTCGAATTCGGGAAATGAAGGACCAGCAATACCAAATTTATTATTGATGATCTTCATTTTACTGGTTCGAAAATTATAGTGGGGAGTATCTAAATTACAGGTAGTAAAGCGAGCTCTTCTCGCAAATACTTCTGTAGCACTTATTTTCTTTAAATCGATGGCATTAACATAAATCTCACCTTCCTGAAAAAAAGTATTACGGGTAAGTCCTTTTCCCGATTTCATATTATACAAAATAGTATCACTAACGGATTTCATTTCACCTTGAATAAACTGTGGCTTGCTTAAAGGATTACCGGTTGAATCCAAGGATCCGAAAGCCTTCACTATTTGTGTTCGCTGATCATAACTGATCGTAGCAGCATCTAGTTTTAAATCTGTATAATTAACTTTTGCCTTACCATACAAAAAGAACTCTTTCGTATCGATAACTAAAACGCCTGAATCTTCTGCTATATATTTAATGGGTGCCTCAATGGAATCTTTTGAGATAGTTAGGGTATCTACCTTTTGTATCAAAGAATCGGATCTTTGTTTTTTAAAGGCTGTGTCTACCTTTTTTTGAGGTTTGATAGTATCAAGACTTTGTAAATAATTGTTAAAACCGGGTTCCCCTGCGAAAACAGGTTGTATAAAAACTGTTAATATCGCGAAAAACGATGTTAGAACAATAGCCAGCCCCCCTTTTACGTTAAATTTACAGTTTCTATTCATAGTGACGCCGTAAAATTAGGCTTTAACTGCGGAAAAGGATACATGTGATTCAATGTTCAAGTAATTGATATGATTAAACAATATTTCGCTGCTTTTATTTTGTTAATGCTTGGAATGGCATCTTTTTCTTTTAGTGATAAAGATAAAAAGCCCATTCAGAAACAAGGATTAAAAAGAATTGTGATAGATGCTGGTCATGGCGGTGCCGATGTGGGAGCCAAAGGAAAGTATTCAACAGAGGCAGCTATTGCCTTATCGATTGCCTTGAAGCTGGAAAAGATGATGACAGAAGAAATGCCCGATGTTGAAGTTGTGATGACCCGAAGAACAGATGTATTCGACCATGTTACGCGTAAGGCTGAAATTGCCAATCAGGCGAAGGGCGATCTATTTCTTTGTATACATGTGAACTCAGCAGATGATATTCACCACAAAGAATTTATAGGGTACAAAACTGAAACTTACTATAAAGGAAAGGGTAAGAAAAGGAAAAAGTATACCAGAAAAGTGAAAGAATATCGCCATTGGTATACTCCAAACCCTGCGAAAGGAACCGAGACTTTCATTTATCCGGTAGATAAAACAGGTGGTAGAATGAATGCCTTAAGTAAAAATGAAGATTTATATTTAGACAGTGCAACGATAAAAGAAATGCAGGAATTCCAAAAAAATGACCCTGCTAAAATGATGCTGATGAGCATGAAGGCTCAAACTTATTTCCAACGCAGTGCAGATTTAGCACTTACCATTGAAGATGAATTTAAAAAAGTAGGTAGGATTAGCCGGGAAGCAAAACAACGAAAAGAGGGCATTTTTGTATTATATGCTGTAGCTATGCCTGCTGTTTTGGTAGAAACAGGCTTTATTTCTAATCAAGAAGAGGAAGATTATCTTAATAGTGAAGATGGGCAGAAAGAGATCTGCGAAGTATTGATTAAATCTTTAAAGCGTTATAAATATTCCCTGGAAAAACAACAAGGCAACGGGTCTCTTGGAATGATAAACCGTAAATAAAGAAACACGTACATTTGTTTGGGCAAATAACCAAGCATCAGATGAAAATTTCAAATGAAACCAAAGTTGGGGTATTAACGGCAATAGCTATCACTTTTCTTATCCTCGGATTCAATTTTTTAAAAGGAAGAACACTTTTAAAGACGGGTAATTATTTATTCGCCAGATATACAGATGCCAAAGAAATAAGAATCTCTAATCCTGTCTATGTGAACGGCTTTCAGGTGGGGGCAGTTGCGGATATCGAGAATGCTGATCAGCAATTGTCTGCTATCGTTGTTTCTATAAAGCTGAAAGACAATTATCAAATACCTGTAAATTCTGTTGCTATCATCAATGGCAACCCACTTGGATCACCAAGTATTAGTATTACGCTAGGGAACGAGAAAAAATTTTTACAATCGGGAGATACGATACAAACTGCACCTAGTGCCGGTTTATTGGGCGGTGTAATGGATAAATTGAACCCCGCTGCAGATCAGCTTAAAACTACTATACATACTCTCGATAGTGTTTTAAAAAATGTAAATACCATTTTTGATCCCACAACAAAAAATAATTTGCAAGGGGTTATTGCCAATGTAAATAAAACTACGGCAAGCCTGGTTGCCTCCTCAGCTTCCTTAGAAGCTATGCTAAATAAGCAAACAGGAACCATTGCCAAATCGATGGAAAACGTTAACAGTTTCACTAAAAACTTAAGCGACAATAACGATAAGATTACCCGCTCATTAGATAATGTAACAAAAGCTACAGATAATTTATCAAAAGCTGACTTATCCGGTTCTGTTGAAAAATTGAAACTAGCTATTTCAAATATGAATTCAGTTATTGCTAAAATGAATTCTCAAGATGGTTCTTTAGGCAAACTTATTAATGATAAATCATTATATAATAATTTAAATAATACTATACGAAGTGCGAATATTTTAGTTGATGATTTACGTATGCACCCCAAGCGGTATGTAAATATTTCTGTTTTTGGGAAAAAAGATAAAACAGGACCACTTACCTCTCCCGCTAACGATTCGCTATTGAAGCAATAAAGGCATGATAAAAAGAATCCTTTTTTCAATATTATTTTTTTTTCCGGCTTTTTTGTTTGCTCAAAAACCAGCAGTAGATACTACCTCATTGGGGGCAAAGCGTTTGGATATATTATTTGCAGAGAGGTATAACTTACTTACAAAAGATAGTACCACTTTCATTTCACTAGCGGGTAATGTAAAAGTTCAGCAAGGCAAAACATTTTTTTATGCTGATAGTGCGGTATTGAATAGATCATTAAATATGCTAGAAGCATTCGGGAACGTACATATCAATGATGCTGATAGTGTACATACCTATGCTCAGTATTTAAAATATTTAGGAAAAGAGAAGAAAGCTTTTCTAAAAAACAAGGTAAGATTAACAGATGGCAAAGGAACACTTACTACCGAAGAACTAGAATATGATGTTACTATAAAGATTGGCACCTACTTAACCGGTGGGAAATTAGTAAGTAAAAAGTCTACCCTAACAAGTAAAGAAGGGTATTATTATGGCGATACAAAAGATGTGATCTTCAAAAAGAAGGTACTCATGATCGACCCAGATACTAAAATCACAACGGATACCTTACAATATAATACATCAACAGAGCTCACCACTTTTACAGCGCCAACTGTTATCTATAATATTAAAGATAAGCGTACCATACGTACCAGGGAAGGTTTTTACGACATGCGTAATAAGAAAGCCGAGCTCTATAAAAGATCGATCATTGAAGATAGTAGTTCTACTTTCACAGCAGATGAGATGGCTTTTGATGATTCTACAGGTCTGGGTGAGTTTAGAGGGAATGCCGTATACAGAACTAAAGATTCGGCGGAAGGTTTTGATATGATTGCGAATAATATCAAAACAAACAAGAAGAAAAACGCACTTGTAGCTACTCAAAAACCACTTCTAATCATAAAACAAAAAGCTGATACAATTTATATTACTGCGGATACTTTGTATTCCGCAAAACTGTCTGACTTAAAAAAACAACGTAAAGTAGTACAGGTCCGAGATTCCTTACTACGACACCCCATCGTAAAAAAAGGTGAGGAAGATAGTACTGATAAATTTTTTGAAGCCTATTATAACGTTCGCATATACTCAGATTCTTTGCAAGCAGGTGGGGATAGTTTGTTCTATTCGCTAGAAGACTCCGTATTTCGTTTATTTAAAAGTCCTGTGGTATGGGCCAACAATAATCAAATTACCGGCGATACCATTTATTTATACTTGAGGAAAAAGAAGCCGGAAAGATTATACGTATTCGAAAATGCACTGGCTATTAACAGAGTAGATAGTGCCGATTATTATAACCAACTGAAAGGTAGAACTATTAATGCTTTATTTACCGACGGACAAATTACCTCCATGCGAGCGAAAGGAAATGCAGAAAATATTTATTACGCCCAAGATGATTATAAAAAATTTGTTGGCGTAAATAAATCCTCAGCTGATGTAATCGATATCTTCTTCGATGATAATAAGCCCAAAAGAGTCATTTTTTTGCGAAATTTAGATGGAACAACTTATCCTATGCGGCAAGTAAATCATGATGAATTAAAACTGAGAGGGTTTAAATGGATCATTGACAAAAGACCCAAATCTAAATTTGATATTTTATCTAATTAGTATGGCTATCAAGCGCATCATTAGAAAAAAAATTCTCACTCCTTTACGCCTTTTTTTAAAAGATAGTAGAACAATAGGTATTTTATTATTAGTATGTACAGGTGTGTCGTTGGTATTATCCAATGTTTCATTTATAGCTCCCGCATATACTCAGCTATGGCAATGGAGTTTTACCAATACACTTGATCATCATGTTCATATCGGATTCTTATCTATTCCTAATAGTTTGCTCATTTGGATCAATGATTTTTTTATGGCTTTTTTCTTTTTCCTGGTAGGAATGGAAATAAAAAGAGAATTAGTTTGCGGAGAGTTATCTTCTTTGAAAAAGGCTATACTACCCGTTATGGCAGCTTTCGGAGGAATGATTATACCTGCAATCACATATAGCTTATTTGTGAAAGATACCATCTATGTAAAAGGTTGGGCTGTACCGATGGCAACAGATATTGCTTTTACCCTAGGTATTGCCTCATTATTAGGAAAGCGTATTCCCGTAGCACTAAAAATATTTGTAACTGCATTGGCCATTATTGATGACTTAGGAGCCATTGCGGTAATTGCTCTATTTTATGGTGGCAAACTGGTATTGAGTTATATATTAGTAATATTATTGGTAGTTTTAGTTCTGTGGTTCTTAAATAAGAGGAAGGCCGTATTTGGTTGGAAACATGTATTATTAGGTCTTATACTTTGGTATGCCATGTTTAATGCAGGTATCCATGCAACAGTTGCAGGGGTTATATTAGCTTTTATGATACCCGTTAAGCAATTATCGAATGTTGAAATTAAACTACATATACCGGTTTACTTTATAATCCTGCCATTATTTGCTTTAGCAAATACAGCAATTGTATTCCCAACTGAAATAAATGGAATTTTTAGTTTAACGTATAGTTGGGGAATTATCATAGGCTTAGTAATAGGAAAGCCATTGGGTATTGTTGGAGTTACCTATTTTATGATTAGAAAAAAATATGCGGAATTACCTTCCGATACGAATTGGTATAAAATGATAGGCGCGGGTATTTTATGCGGTATCGGTTTTACCATGAGTATTTTCTTAGCAACTCTTGCATTTACTAAGCCCTTGGAACAGGATATAGCGAAAATTGCTGTTTTATTAGCTTCAATATTGGCTATGGGTTTTGGCTACAGCTGGTTTTACTTACGCCATTCAAAATAAAAAGTACTACCCTGTCCGGGTTCACTTTCTACCCAAATTTTACCGCCTTGCTCTTCTACTAATACTTTTAATAAATTCAGGCCAACACCTGTAGAGCTATCTTTTGTACTCTTATTATCAGTTGTTTCAAAAAGTTTAAAAATACGATCATGATCTTTTTTGGAAATACCTTGCCCATTATCTTTTACAAAAAATGTATAAAACATCTCAGTTTCAGTAACGCCTATTTCAATGATAGGATTAGTTTTATTATTGTACTTAATTGAATTCGAAATTAAGTTTTGAAAAACCTGTTGCAATTTGATTTTTCTAGTATGAATTGTTGGTAAATTATCCGCAATAATTACTTTATAATATTTAGGTAAAAAGAGAAGTGAAACAATCTCTGAAACCAAGGTAAAAGTATTTACGTCCTCCGTAGTTTGTTGTGTCATACTTTGACGAGAATACTCCAAAATCGATTCAATCATGCCTGTTAGTTTTGTAGAAGCACTATAGATGATAGCGGTATTTTCTGCTAACTCCTGCTCTCGCTTAATAATTTCATCTCTCTTTAATAAATCAGCAAGCATACTTATCGTAGCTAGTGGTGACTTAAGATCATGAGATACTATGAACATAAAACGCTCCAATTGTTTATTTACATTCTCTACTTCCGCTAAGGATTTTTTTAATCTTGTTTGGGTATGGTAAAGACGTTCAAACACATTCACTTTTGCCCTGGTAACATTAATATCCAATGGTTTTTGTAAGTAATCGACCGCACCCTCTTCAAAGCCTTTTAAAACATATTGTTCATCTTTACTTATGGCAGTCACAAAGATGATTGCGATGTCTTTTGATTTTGTATTAGATTTTAACAATCTGGCCACCTCAAAGCCATCCATATCAGGCATTTGAACATCTAGCATAATTAATCCGATCTGTTCATTTTTTAATACGGTTTTTAGCGCTTCGTTTCCGGAATTTGCTTTTAAAAATCGGCGACCGGGCTGAGCTAATATCTCTTCTAATGATATTAAGTTTTCTGATCGATCGTCGACCAGTAATATTAAAAACTCAGGTAGTTGATTATTCGTTTCCATTTGAAAAAGTAAGGTTTTCAATGATTAACTGTTGTATTATTTGTGCATTAGCAACAAGCGCTGTAGGGTTGAGTTTAATAGCTTCAGTAGGCATAACGTTATAACTTGCATCGATTGGGTCTTGAATTATGGCTTTGCCACCTTTTGTTAGAACATGTGTTAAGCCGTTTGCTCCGTCTTTGTTGGAGCCACTCAACAGAATTCCAATACAGTTTTCCTTGTAAACATTGGCAGCGGAAATAAAACTCAAATCAATAGACGGTCTGCTGAAATTAATTTGTTCGGAATAATCTAAGCTAAATACCTTATCCGGTTCTATCAATAAATGATAATTCTGTGGCGCTAAATAAATATTACCAGGTAGAATAGGCTCTTTATCTTCCGGCTCACGAATTGTATGCTTATTAGTAGCTTTTGAAAATAGATAAGCCATTTCACTTATCACATTTCTTAATCGATGTAAAACAATAATAACTGGCACATCAAAATAAACGGGCAATTCCGGAAGTAGGTTCATAATTATAGGAAAACTACCCGCCGATCCACCGATCAATATAATTTTATCATCCTTCTTCATCCTCGTTTACGGTAAATTTTTAACTGGTTATCAATAATATCAAAATCATTTTTTACAGAACTAAACGACAATGTTTCTTTTAATCCGATACCTAAGAAACCCCTAACAGCCAGACTATCACTGAATAGTTGAAGTGCCCTATTCTGTAGTTTTCTATTAAAATAGATCATTACATTCCTGCAGCTAATAAATTGAAACTCATTAAAGGGATGATCCACTACCAAATTGTGTTGAGAAAAAACGATAGATTGCCTCAGGAAATCCTTTATGATGGCATAATTATACTTTGCTGTATAATAGTCTGCAAAATCTTGAACACCACCGGCTTGAATATAATTAGCTGTAAATTCTTTCATACTCTTTAAGGGTAGTATTCCCTTTTTAGCTTTTTCTAAGTTAAGCGGGTTAATATCAGTAGCATAAATTCTCGTTCTTTGTAATAACCCGGCTTCATGTAGTAAAATAGCCATCGAAAATACCTCTTCACCGCTTGAACATCCTGCATGCCAAATTTTTATTATAGGGTATGAACTTAGTGCCGGAATAATTTTTTTGCGTAGGGCTAAATAGTATAAAGGATCTCTAAAAAGCTCCGTAACATTAACGGTAATTTCTTGCAAGAAATGCTGAAAAGCACCTTCCCTATTTAGTAAAAAATACTTTAACGCATAAATATCATCAATTTGATGATCATCTAAAAATTTATTCACTCTTCTTACTAAAGAAGCCTTGGCATAGTCTCTGAAATCATACCCGAACTTTTTATTAATAATTTCAAGGACACTTTCTAATGCAGCAAAATCAACTTCATTTCTCATATACTATCTTGCTAGCCAAACCCTTATTAATGATAATAATTTTGGTACATCAACCGGTTTTGATATGTAGTCAGACGCACCTGCCTCAATACACTTCTCCCTATCTCCCATCATAGCTTTTGCCGTAAGAGCAATGATGGGTAATTCCGTTAATTTCAGATCTTGGCGAATTCTTTTCATAGCTTCATAACCATCCATTTCAGGCATCATAATATCCATTAAAATCAAGTCAATATTGCTATTGTGTGTTAGTACTTCCAAAGATTCTTTTCCGTCAGAGGCTGTCACAACCTCAACATCTTCATTTTCCAG
This sequence comes from Sediminibacterium sp., assembly GCA_017537025.1. Taxonomy (GTDB): domain Bacteria; phylum Bacteroidota; class Bacteroidia; order Chitinophagales; family Chitinophagaceae; genus Sediminibacterium. Next base: position 415,144 of record JAFWCB010000004.1, on the reverse strand, counting down.
TACCGTGCTTAAGGCATATACATTACGCATATCATCATCAACTACCAATATTTTTTTGCCTTTTAAGGTAACGTCTCCGATAAAATGCTCCCCACTTGTTGTAGGATGTTGTTGTTCCTGCTCAACCTTATATAAAAATAATTCTAGCTCATCAATTAATCGATTATGAACAGCCGGCGATTTTCGCACAATAACATCAGATATTTTTTTTAACTGTAATTCTTCTGCATTTGAAATATCCTTATCTAAATAAATAATGATAGGGATTTGTTTATCATCTGAACCTGACTGAATCACTCCTAATTCTTCTACCCCTATTTTAATATCATCCCCGATATCTGCAATGATACAATCAAATCTTTCACCTTGCAGAATATGCTTTGCTTCAGTGATAGATAAACAATGCGTGAATTTCACATACTTATGTTTATCCAGAAATATTTTTTCTAGCAGATCGTCTTTAAGATGACTAGATGCTGGCCTATCAATAATAAGTATATGCTTCATATGCTCATTGAGGTGAACCCCAATCGTATTGAAAGCTTTTTCTAATCCTTCTTTATCAATCGGCTTTTTAACATATGCTAAAGCTCCACCGGTTTGTAATCGGCTATCATCAAACGCAGAAATAATATGTACAGGAATATCTTTTGTAACCGAATCTTCTTTCAACATTTTTAATAGCGACCAGCCGTCTATGATGGGAAGCTGAACATCAAGTATGATGGCATCCGGCTTATATTTTTTTGCATATAGCAGTCCTTCATCTCCTTGTAAAGCTACTATCGGCTTATACCCTTTATTGCGTGCAAAGTCCTTCAGGATAGATGCGAAATTTTCATCGTCTTCAATAATCAGCATAACATTATCCTGATGTGTAATAGAATTTCTATCGTCTTCTACTATTTGTTGCTCAACAACCTCTTCTAATAAAGGCGCTTTTGCAATGGGTAATGGTATTTGAAGTTTATTTTCCACGATTGATTCATGGGGCAGAATAATCGTAAAAATGCTCCCTTTGCCCTCCTCACTAGTTAATTCCATTTCTCCACCTAATAGTCGAACCAACTCCTTACTAATCGACAGCCCTAAACCCGTACCTCCATATTTTCTGCTGGTAGTACCATCTGCTTGTTGAAATGCCTCAAAAATCAGCGCTTGTTTTTCTGCAGGGATTCCAATTCCTGAATCCTTAACACTAATACCAATTCTTTTCCTATCGAATTGATCTCTGTTGGAGAAAGTAATAGATACATTACCATTCGGTGGTGTAAATTTAAAGGCATTTGAGAGCAGGTTCTTCAAAACCTGTTCAATCCTTTGTTTATCTGTTTTCACAGAAGCGGGTAACCCTTCCTCCATTATTATTTCATACTGAATTTTTTTCTCAGACGCAAGTACCCCAAAAAGTTGTTTTAAATCGGTAGCAATGGTATCGATACTTACTTCTTCGACGTTTAACTCAATTTTACCCGCTTCTATTTTTGATAAATCCAAAATATCATTAATTAACTCAAGTAAATCCTTACCAGATTTATGAATGATATTGGCATATTCAATTTGTTTGGCTGTAAGATTCTCAGCATTATTATCCGCTAATAGTTTAGCAAGTATTAAAACGCTATTCAAAGGTGTACGTAACTCATGCGACATATTCGCTAAAAACTCAGATTTGTATTTACTTGTGATTTCAAGCTCCTTGGCCTTTAGTATTAATGCTTGTCTAGCTGTTTCAACTGCTGTATTTTTATCTAATAATTCACTGTTGATTTGTCTAAGTTCTTCCTCTTGTGTTCGCAATTCTTCTTCTGAGGCCTGTAATTCTTCTGCCTGACGGCTCAATTCATCATTTGTTTGCCTCAACTCTTCTTGCTGGCTTACCATAGCCTCTTTTTGCTCCTGAACCTGTTCTAGTAAAATATTAATTTTATTCCTTGACTGTTGATTATGGATCGCAATTGCTACATTATGCGCAATACTTTCTAATAAGTTTTTTTGATGATCAGAAAAAGTTCCGAAAATACCGAGTTCAATAACTCCCTTAAGATCATCATCAAGCCAAAGTGGCATACACAGTATCTCTCCCTTACCTACTACATTACCCAAGGCTGTTTCCACTCGCCAATAATCAGTAGGAACATCTGTTATACTGACTGCTTTTTTCTGTAAGGCAGCGTTCCCAATGATACCTTCCCCAATTCTGAAACCAATTTTTGCTGATGCAGAAACGGCAACTCCGGCAACCATATCAAGTTTATCTCTTGATTCGTCTGTTAAATAAAGAACCCCGGCCGGAACCTCCAAATAAGTAACGATAGCTCGGATCACATTTCCTGAAAGTTGCTCTAGATTTTCTGCATGCTGAATATGATCGTTCACATAACTCACCCCTTCGAGTAGGCGATTCTTTTCTCTTGCGATCAGATTCATCTCCTCCATTTTAGTAACCGTTTCTTTTAATTTATTGGCTGCTCGAAATCTGCTCTTAAGTGTTGTAATAACAGCATTTACAAGCATCAATACAATGGTGATTAACAGTACTACGCCGCCAATAATTATCCTTCTACTTTCTGCAAAAGAAGCTTCTAGAGAAATTTGATTATTCTCTAATTCATTATTTAAGGTTGTTTTGATGTGCTCAATTAACTTATAAATTCTAATTAGTATACGCTCTTCATGATTAAGAATAGCCGCTACCTCTTCTTTTGAATAATTTAATTTTATAACACCCTCTCCTTCCCAATAAACAAATAAACTAGAAAGAGCTGTATCGAGCTGGGAAACATCGTCTGTAATATTAACCTGTTTGGATAATTTTTTATTTAGATCAACAAGCATAGGGTGAAATAAATTTTCTGAAGATTTAAACACTGTTAAAAATTCAGGATTACTTGTGATCCAATAAGCCCTTCTGGATCCGCGCATTTGCGTGAGATTATAGCGTAGATCACGAACGATATCTATGGTTTGTTTGGTATGAACTAGCTGATTATTTTGAGCAACATGTTTCTCAAGTGCATTAATGGAAAAAAAGCCAACGAGTAAAACGAGAAGTACTGAAATACCTAGCCCCCCGTATAATCGAAGTTGTAAAGAACTTTTCATTGTTAAGTTATTGGATGAAAAATAGAATGGTAAGGTAATACCCTTTTTTGTGCATTCCTAAGAAAAAAGCGTAAAAAAAAGATATTGTAGTTGCTTTCCTACAAAGGTTTTGGCCGTTATTCTACAAGAGGCCTCAAACTCTTATATTTGTTGTATCTTAAAGTGTTTATGATAAGAGGAACCCATAACATAATTAAACCACTTCAATATCTTCTTCTCCTCTTTACCATAGGTGTATGTAAATACAGTAAAGCACAGCAAACAGCTGATTCTGTTTTTTTTCTTGCAAATAAAAAAGGACTTATCGGGAAAATCGGGAAATCAGTTTCCATCAATAATAATGAATTTACAGTACCACTGAATGGAGCTTTGAAAAATGCCGACGATTTTGAACCTTATAAGGGGAATATCATCAAAGAAATTAGAATTGTAAAACCCGGATTTAATAAAGCAGTTTCCGACACATTGCTTACAAAGAATTTCATTAGTACACTGGGTGATAAACTTCACACAAAAACAAAAGAACAGATCATTCGAAATAATTTATTTTTTCACGAGGGAGATTCATTGTACCCAAATTTACTTGCGGATAATGAAAAATTTTTACGTGATCTGAGTTTTGTACAGGATGCTAGGATAAAGGTGCAGGATCCCGATATATTAGGCGATTCAGTAGTGGTTATAGTATACGTGAAAGATGTATTTCCATTTGGCGGTAGTGTGAGTGAAGCCTCTACGGATTTGGTTAAATTCGAAGTAAATGACGATAACTTATTAGGGTCGGGTAACAGGATTCAAATTCAGCAACTCCTCGATTCAAGAAGAGAGCCTACATATGGGTTTGGCATAGAATATTTACAAAGAAATATTGCCGGCACTTTCATCAACCTAACCCTTGGCTATCAAAATCAAAATCCGGCTTTTAATACCGGTTACAGAGAGGAAAAAGCTTTGTATATAAGAGGTGAACTGCCTCTTGTTAGCCCCTATCATGTATTTACCGGAGGATTAGAAGTTGGTCAATTTTACACTTCTAATTTCTATGATAACGACTCTGCCTATAATTCATCTCAAAAATATCATTATCGTATTACCGACGGTTGGATCGGGTATAATATTGGCGCCAGAAAACAACTTGCTTTAAACTTTACGTCGAGAAAGAAAAAAATAGTGTCACTCAGGTTAATAAAGCGCGATTTCCTAGATATTCCAGATATTAATAAAAGGGTGTATGATAGTAGATATACCGACGTTACAGGGGTAATCGGCTCCTTTACTATCTTTAAACAAGATTTTTATCGGACGAATTTTATTTATGGCTTTGGTAGAAATGAAGATATCCCTATTGGTTATAATATCTCATTTACTGGAGGTTGGGCAGATAGAAATAATGTTTCGCGACCCTATATCGGTACTGATTTTCAAAAAAATTTTCTTACCAAAAAGAAAGGCTATATTAATATGCTTATCAAGGGAGGTGGGTACTATAATAATAACAGTATTGAAGATTTTGCCGTATTGGCAAGTGTGGATTTTTTTACAAAACTTCGACAACTAGGCGGTAGCACATGGTATAATCGCCATTTTATGAATATGAGTATTGCTCATCAATTTAACACCAATTTGAATGATCCTCTCTTTTTATCAAGTATTTATGGTCTCCCTAATATTAACAATACCGGTGCGTTTGCATCTTCAAGATATACTTTTAATGAAGAGTGTGTTTTTTATAATACCTGGAAATTAGTAGGTTTTCGATTTGCCCCATTTATATTTGGAAATATCACTTTCCTAAATGCAGGGAATTCTATTTTTCTAAATGCGGATGGCTATGCAGCAATTGGAACCGGAGTTAGAACCAGAAATGAAAATCTAATTTTTGGGACCATTGAACTCAAAACTTATTACTACCCCAGGGTTGTGGGAGCCATGAGTCATTGGAATATCACTATCAATAGCGATATCCGTTTCAGATATATAACACAATTAATTCGCCGACCTGATTTTGTACAAGTAAATTGAACTTTTAAACCCGAATTTTGTTTTCCTACAACAAGTAATTACATGGTTCAGGCATATAACTTTTTAGCCAGTTGGCAATTATTTCCAGAAAAGTGCTCTTTTCAGTTCGGATTAGCACCTAAGAGTGGTAACTATAAAATTGAAAGTATTGATAATGGACATAACCTACTGATCAGCATTAACTGGGTTAGTGTAGAGAATGAAGCATTTTATTCACAACTAACGATTACACCAAATGATATCTTAGCATCTTTAGATAATTATGAACTGGCAGATACAGCGCTTGCTACCATTAATAATGCATCTACTCTAACTATTACACTATTCAAATCGGGTAAACATATTTTACAAGTAGTACATGAAATTCTTCCCAATGGATATTTAAAAATTAGCAAGCAGGGAACCACACCAAGCGGAGAACTTTTTACAAACATAGAAATATATCACAAGCAATTAAGTGTACTACCCTACGCTTCATCCGTTGCAGGTGTTGCTATTAAACCTACCAAGGAAGGAGTTATCAAGCATAAGGCTTTGAGTGCTATGGAAGATCAAACTAATATGCAACTGGATCAGATTCGACAACAAATTGAATTGCTTGCCCGGCAAGCTCAGGAAATAAGGAAAAGAAAGGAGTTGAGTCTCATGATATATGAAGCTAAACTTGGTTTTAAGCCTCAAATAGGTCATACTTATCATCTCTATGAAAAGAAGGATGGATCACATATACTATCTCTGATATCGCCAGCTGAATGGGGAAATGGAGGTCCTTTTAAACAGTACATTTCAACTGTAAAATTATTAGCCGATCATACCTGGGTTGAGATCGATTCCTAATAAATTGTACCTTTCTAATTAATAATTCGATGTATAATGGTTTTACCAAGTGTTTCAAATACCGGTTTGTTTCGAATATTAATGAATTGCTATCCTATGTTCTTTGGAACAGGCGGTAGAATTTTACATATCAGCAAAGATTGGAAAGAAGTTAAGTTGCGTTTAGGTAGAAATATATGGACCTATAACTTTGTAGGTACTACTTTTGGCGGAAGCATGTTTGCCGCAGCCGATCCGTTTTACATGTTGATGCTGTTTCATATTTTAGGTAAAAGAGAATATGTGGTGTGGGATAAATCGGCTTCCATTAAATTTATTGCACCCAGTAAAACAAAGTTATACGCTAATTTAGTACTAAGTGACGCGGAGATCAATAGTGTCAAAGAAGCTGTAAAAAACAATGGTTTTACCTTACTAGACAAAACCATTGAGTGGAAAGATAAAGATGATAAAATATACGCTTCGATATCCAGAACCGTTTACATAGCTTCCAAAGAATACTATGCAAATAGAAAAAAATAATTACTTATTTAGTTTCTTTTTGAGTTCTTCATCCAGTGCGTCTAAAAACTCTTCTGTATATAAGTAATGTTCCCCATGATTTACTTTGTTACCATGGATACATACTGCCAGGTCTTTTGTCATTTTACCACTCTCAACCACTTCAACACAAACCTGTTCTAACGCATTACAAAATTCAACCAGTTCTTGATTATTATCTAGTTTACCCCGGAAAGCCAAACCGCGCGTCCATGCGAAAATAGACGCAATGGGGTTTGTTGAAGTAGGTTTACCTTTTTGGTATTCGCGATAATGGCGGGTAACTGTTCCATGAGCCGCTTCGGCTTCCATTACAGTACCATCGGGCGTTACAAGTGTAGATGTCATCAAGCCCAATGAACCAAATCCCTGCGCTACCGTATCACTCTGTACATCCCCATCATAATTTTTACAAGCCCAAACAAAATTTCCATTCCATTTTAGTGCACTGGCCACCATATCATCAATCAAACGATGCTCGTAAGTAATACCTGCATCGACAAATGACTGTTTAAATTCTTGCTGATATACTTCCTCAAAAATATCTTTAAATCGGCCGTCATATTTTTTTAGAATAGTATTTTTGGTTGAAAGATATAAGGGCCATTTTTTTAATAAAGCCTGATTAAAACAAGCTCTGGCAAAGCCACGGATACTCTCATCCGTATTATACATGGCTAATGCTACTCCATCGCCCTTAAAATTATAAACTTCAAATTCTTGAACAGCACCATCTTCTCCTTCAAACTTAATAGTAAGTTTTCCCTTGCCTTTTGTAACAAAATCTGTAGCTCGGTATTGATCCCCAAATGCGTGCCTTCCTATACATATGGGTGCAGTCCAGTTAGGAACTAATCGAGGAACATTAGAGCAAACAATGGGCTCTCTAAAAACGGTACCGTCTAAAATATTACGAATGGTACCATTAGGGCTCTTCCACATTTGTTTTAAACCAAATTCTTTCACTCTTGCTTCATCGGGAGTAATCGTTGCACATTTAATACCTACACCATATTGTTTAATAGCATTAGCTGCATCAATTGTAACCTGATCATCTGTTTGGTCTCGATATTCCATACCCAAATCATAATACTTGATATCAAGTTCTAAATAGGGTAAAATCAATTTCTCTTTAATGAACTTCCAAATAATCCTGGTCATTTCATCTCCATCCAGTTCCACAACTGGGTTAGCAACTTTAATTTTTTGAGCCATTTCGGTCTTTTAAACGTTGAAAAACGCAAATATAAGGCTATACATTTACAATTAAAACCGGTATACGCAAACGATGCCGAACATCTTCAATAGTTTCCCCAAAAATCATATCCTTAATGCCTGTATGTCTATGTGCTCCCATCACCAACAGATCTGCCGACTCGTTTTCCACTATTTTCACGATTTCCGCAACGCGGTTTTTATATCCCAGGAACCCGGTAACGGTGAACCCTTTTTCATGTAATTGATTTTCGTAAAAAGCCATGCGCTGTTTATCATATATTGTTTCAGCATCGTCACTCGATGAATCCAAATAGTTAGCAGAAGCACTTTCCACGATATGTATCAATAAGTAGCGGGTATCTGGTTCACCTTGCGCTAAGGCATACGCAATCAATTTTTCATCTTTGATGCTAAAATCGAGTGCAATAGCAATTCGCTGATATTTTTTGATAGCTAAATTTGAAAGATTGGGAATATCGCCATGCACACTGCCGGATACTGGTCTACGTTTATGCAAATAGGGATAAATCGTCATTATACCAAATAACCAGATAAAACCTATTATAAGTAAGCCTACCAAACATTTCAACCATAACGAGTAATCCCCACTAAAAATAGTACTGGCCTCTTCCGCTACCAGCTTTACATTTAAAGCAACCAATATTGCGGCAACCAACCAAGCAAGTATTTGTATTGGTTTACCTATAGCAAATGCCCCCATGGTATGTTTATCACTCACAAAAATGATTAAAGGAATTACAGCGAAGCCAAGTTGCAAACTCAAAATAACCTGGCTAAAAATCAATAGTGCATCTACTTTTTGATCTCCGTATAACACTATTACCAATACGGCAGGTACGATTGCTATCAATCTTGTTAAGAGCCTGCGCAACCAAGGGTTAATCCGCAAATGCAAATAGCCTTCCATCACTATCTGCCCGGCTAAAGTTCCTGTAAGTGTGGAGCTTTGTCCTGCCGCAATTAATGCAACCGCAAATAAAATAGGCGCCAAAGTGTTTCCTAGTAAAGGTTGGAGTAGTTGATGGGCCTCTTCAATTTTCGCAACATGCGTATTGCCTGAACTAAAAAAAACGCTTGCAGCAAGTACCAGAATTGCCATATTCACAAAAAAGGCCGCATTTAGAGCAATGGTACTATCAATAATATTGTATTTAATGGCTCTTTTTGTACCATCATCATCTTTGCTAATCTTACGTGTTTGTACCAATGCTGAATGTAAGTATAAGTTATGTGGCATAACGGTTGCACCGATAATTCCTACAGCTATATACAAAGCGCCATCATTCAAACCGGAGGGTAAAAACCCCTTCGCAACCTCTATTAAAGGAGGCTTTGCCAAAATAATTTCAAAAAGAAAAGAGAGCCCAATAATAGCTACCAAGGCAATGATGAATGCTTCCATTTTGCGGATACCATATCGTTGCAACAATAGAAACAAGAAAGTGTCGAATACGGTAATTAGCGTTCCCCACAATAATGGTAATCCGGTTAATAAATGGATACCGATAGCCATGCCTAATACCTCTGCCAAATCGCAGGCTGCAATAGCAAGCTCAGCAAGTATGTACAAACAAAAATTAACCAGCGGTGGGTACGTTTCCCTATTTACCTGAGCCAAATCTTTTCTTCGAACGATCCCCAAACGGGCACTAAGGCTTTGAAGTAGTAAAGCCATCATATTGCTCATTAGTAAAACCCAAATCAAAGTGTAGCCAAAGCGGGCACCTCCTTGTAAATCAGTTGCCCAATTACCCGGATCCATATAACCCACACTTACCAAATAGGCCGGTCCGATATATGCGAGAATCCGTTTCCACCCCTTACGAGGAGCTGTGGTATCTACGGTTTCATGCACCTCACTCAATGAAATATCAGCGCTTCTTTCTCCCTGCATCCAGATTGTTTTTAAAGAATAAATATAAACGCTATTTTTAGGCAAATAAGCTTTTTATGAAAAAATGCTTGCCGATTCTACTATTGCTGATTTTAGGGGGCTGTAAGGAGAAAAAAATAGACTTCTCCGGAGACGTTCCTGTAAAAGAAAAAGATTTTATTGCCGCTTTCAAGCCTTTACCGCTACCCTACTCATTATTGGATACGAATATTAATAGTTCTGCAGACAGCTTATCTATGGGTATAAAAGTATTGCAACAATTTATACCTGACTCTGCATTTACAATTATTTTAGGGAAGAATAGAAAAGTGACTATTAAACCCGTTGGGAAAATTAAGAAGGAAAAAGAAAATTACCTACTTACCCTTATCAGCACGAAATCAGAAAGCAAATTGGTAGTATTTGTATTGGATGCAAAAAGTAAATTTTTAGGTGTTAAAGAATTAATGTCGAGCAAGGATCGGGAAGATGGATATCAACATGCAGTCTCTATTAATAAAGAACCTACTTTTATTTTGGTAAAAGAGAAAACAATCAAAGAAACAACGCTATTTACAAGAACCGGTTGGGTTTATAATAATGCCGGCTTTTTTATGGTAGTGATTACCGATTCCAATGAAGACCCGAAAAAACAACAAATTATCAACCCCATTGATACACTACCCCGAAAAAATAAGTGGAGTGGAGACTATATAAAAGATAAAAAAAGCTATGTATCTATTCGTGATGGAAAAGACCTCAATAGCTACACTTTTTTTATTCATTTTGAAAAAAACGAGGGCGCTTGTATTGGAGAATTAAAAGGAACTATGAAAGTGAAATCAGCCACAACAGCTATTTACACAGCGAATGCCGACCCTTGTATTATTGATTTTAATTTTGAAGGATCCGAGGTAACGGTTAAAGAACAAGGTAGCTGTGGGAATCATAGAGGGATCAAGTGTTTTTTTAATGATAGTTTTCAGAAAAAGCGAGAGCCTAAACAAAAAACATCAAAAAAGTAATATGCAACGTTTGCGCCTGTGTATTTCTTTTTAAATAAAACTATATTACCCACATATCAATGTGTAAAAAATACATTATAATCAAAAACACTATATTGCAGTTAAGAATAGTTCACCAAATAAACAATTATGAATTTTAGAAACTATCAGGTTCCGTATTCAATTAATGAGCAATATGCAAAAAAAGCTGCTTATTTCTCTATGGAATTTGCAATCCATCAGCCGTTAAAAATATATAGCGGAGGTCTTGGATTTTTAGCCGGCTCTCATTTACGCAGTGCCTACGAGCTTCGTCAGAATATGATTGGCATTGGTATTCTCTGGAAATATGGTTACTACGATCAGGCCCGTAACCAAGATCAAACACTCGTTCCAACTTGGATGGAAAAAACACCCAATTTTTTAGAAGATACCGGAATAAAATTTCAAATTTATATACACGAACATCCGGTATGGGTGAAAGCTTATTGTTTAAACCCCGAAACTTTTAAGACTGCTCCTCTATTTTTACTAAGTACCGATTTACCTGAAAACGACTACGTTTCTCAAACTATTACACATAGATTGTATGATGCTAATGTGGCAACCAAAGTAGCACAGTTTATCCTATTAGGTGTTGGGGGAGCAAAACTAATAGATGAGCTAGGTTTTAATCCCGATGTATATCATTTAAATGAAGCACATGGTATTTCAAGTGCTTTTTACTTATTGAATAAATACAAAAGTGTAGATAAAGTAAGGGAGCGTTTAGTATTTACAACCCATACCCCTGAAGAGGCCGGAAATGAAAAGCATGATATCTACTTATGTCATAAAATGAGCTATTTCTGCGGTTTATCTATAGATGAAGTTCGAAAAATAACAGGCATTCAAGAAGATCTGTTTAATCATTCTCTAGCCGCCCTTCGATTTGCCAGAAAAGCGAATGGCGTATCTGCACTACATGGCCAGGTTAGTAGAGAGATGTGGAAGCATTACAAGGATATTTGTGATATCACCTCCATAACGAATGCACAGAACTACACTTACTGGGCGGATGAACCTTTATACCGCCATTTAGAATCTGGAGATAATTGGGCAATTGATGATAGAAAATGGTATCTCAAGAAAAGGGCTTTTGAAACAGTAGCAGATCAAACAGGAAAATTATTCGACCCTAATATTTTTACAATCGTATGGGCCAGAAGGTTTGCAGGTTATAAGCGGGCAGATATGCTTACTTATGATATGGATCGTTTCGAAAAATTAGTCCATAATACAAAGTATCCTGTTCAGATTATTTGGGCCGGTAAGCCATATCCGGTAGACTATCCGGCGATAACCCAATTTAACCAATTAGTGCACTTAAGCAAGAAGTATAAAAATGTAGCAGTATTAATTGGATATGAATTACTGTTAAGCAGAAGATTAAAACAATGTGCCGATTTATGGTTAAATAATCCAAGAGTGCCCCGCGAAGCAAGTGGCACTAGTGGCATGACCGCAGCCATGAATGGGGCTGTGAATTTTTCAACAGATGATGGATGGATACCTGAATTTACTATTCATGGTAATAATGGTTTTGTAATTCCAAAAGCCGACTATGCAAATATGAATGTTCACGAACAAGATGAGTATGATTTAAATAAACTCTATGAAATCTTGAATGGTGAAATCATTCCTATGTACTATGAAAATAGAGATGCATGGAGAGAAATTGTAAAAAATGGTATGCGGGATGTGAGGTTCCAGTTCGACAGTAACCGAATGGCACACGAATACTACGAAATCATGTATAAGTAACCTTTTAATAAAAAAAACCTCGCAAAAGCGAGGTTTTTTTTATTTATGTTATTTTATTTATAACCTTTACTTCTTAATTTGGTTATATATACATGCCTAAAAAAATTGTAATAGCTATTACCGGTGCCAGCGGATCTATATATGCGTCTTTACTACTCCAAAAATTAGCGCTACATAAAGATCAGTATTCAGAGCTGGGTATTGTAATGAGTAAAAATGCAAAAGATGTTTGGCAAACCGAATTGGGTAATAGTTCTTATCAACAGCTACCCTTTCGGTTTTATGAGAAACAAGATTTCTCAGCTCCTTTTGCTTCCGGCTCTGCAGGGTATGATACTATGATAATCGTTCCCTGTAGCATGGGTACACTCGGACGAATTGCAAGTGGTATAAGTGATGACTTGATAACGCGTGCAGCAGATGTGATTCTAAAGGAAAGAAGAAGATTAATTCTTGCTGTAAGAGAAACACCCTATAATTTAATTCATATAAAAAATATGGAAACTGTTACTTTGGCCGGTGGTATTATTTGTCCGGCTACTCCATCTTTCTATAGCAAACCTACTTCTGTAGAGGAGGTCGCGAATACCGTTGTTGATCGCTTACTCGATTTAGCTGGCTTTTCTATCTCCTCTTTTCGTTGGGGCATGTAAAATAACTATAGCAATGTTTTTAGTAAATAAAATAGCCCCTGCATGTTGTAGGGGCTATTGCTTTAAGCTTTAAACTTTAAGCTTTATAATTATACTTCAGCGTCTTCTTTCACTTTTCGTTGGAAGTTGAAAACAAGTTGTGAGGTTTCCTTATCTAAATCAGCAACCAATACATCTCCTTCTTTGATATTGAGCTTCATGATCTCTTCTGCTAAAGGATCTTCTAAATGTTTTTGAATGGCTCTGTGCAATGGCCTTGCGCCGAACTGAACATCATATCCTTTATCGGATAAAAACTCTTTTGCCTCATTGGTAAGTTCTAATGTGAATCCAAGATTCTGTAATCTTTTTGAAACACCTTTCATAAGTATGTCGATGATGCTAAAGATATTTTCCTTTGTTAAGGAATTGAACACAACTACGTCGTCTATTCGATTTAAAAATTCAGGAGAGAATGTACGTTTTAACGCTTTTTCAATAACTGCTTTATTGTTCTCTTCTGCATTTTGTACTCGTGTTGCGGTTGCAAATCCTACTCCATCACCAAACTCTTTCAATTGGCGAACACCAATGTTTGAAGTCATAATGATCAAAGTATTCTTGAAATCAACTTTTCTTCCTAAACCATCTGTAAGCTGACCGTCATCCAGTACCTGTAAGAGTATATTATAGATATCCGGGTGCGCTTTTTCAATTTCATCTAAGAGAATAACACTATATGGTTTGCGACGTACTTTTTCGGTTAATTGTCCACCCTCTTCATATCCCACATATCCGGGAGGAGCACCAATTAAGCGACTTACGGTAAATTTCTCCATATATTCACTCATATCTATCCGAATGAGCGCTTCTTCAGAATCGAACATGTAACGGGCTAATGCACGTGCTAATTCTGTTTTACCCACACCTGTTGGTCCTAAGAAAATAAAAGTACCAATTGGTTTTTTGGGATCTTTCAACCCTACTCTATTTCGCTGAATAGCTTTTACTACTTTTAAGATCGCTTCATCTTGACCAATGACCATACCCTTCATATCCTCACTCATACGGCGAAGTTTTTCTGTTTCCGCTTGTACCATGCGTTTTACAGGAATACCCGTCATCATGCTTATCACTTCTGCAATATGTTCTTCTGCAATAGGGTAACGCCTGTGTTTGCTTTCTTCTTCCCACTGCGATTTTGCTTTTTCCAATTCTTCACCCAGCCTTTTTTCAGTATCTCGCAAAGAAGCAGCTTCTTCAAAACGTTGGCTTTTTACAACTTTATTCTTTTCGTTTTTAACGTCTTCGATTTTCTTTTCAAGCTCAACAATATTTTCCGGAACATTGATATTCTTCAAGTGAACCCTAGCCCCTACTTCATCCATTACATCAATGGCTTTATCCGGAAGCAATCTGTCTGTCATGTATCTATCGCTCAGTTTTACACAGGCATCAATAGCGTCTTCTCCATAGGTAACACTATGAAAATCTTCATATTTAGATTTGATATTGTTGAGAATCTGAATGGTTTCATCTACACTAGGCGGTTCAATCAATACTTTTTGGAATCTTCGATCAAGGGCACCATCTTTCTCAATGTACATACGATATTCATCAAGGGTGGAAGCACCTATGCATTGGAGTTCACCGCGTGCTAATGCGGGTTTAAAAATATTAGAAGCATCTAATGAACCACTGGCACCACCGGCACCAACAATAGTGTGTATCTCATCAATAAATAGAATTACATCTCTATTTTTTTCTAATTCATTCATGATAGCTTTCATACGCTCTTCAAACTGCCCACGGTATTTTGTACCGGCTACCAATGCTGCCAAATCGAGTGATATCACACGTTTATCGAATAATACCCTACTCACTTTTCGTTGTACGATACGTAATGCTAAACCTTCTACTATAGCCGTTTTACCTACACCGGGTTCCCCGATAAGAATGGGGTTATTTTTCTTTCTTCTACTTAAAATTTGGCTAACGCGTTCAATTTCCTCTTCTCTGCCAACAATTGGGTCTAAAGAACCCGACTCTGCCAGTTTGGTAATATCTCTTCCAAAATTATCAAGAACCGGGGTTTTACTTTTAGCTCCGCCGGCGGGTTGTTTACCTGTTCTAGACTGTTGATAGCCTCCTCCCTTTTTCTCTTCATCAAATTCATCATCGTTATCATCAGGGAATTCACTCCGAGGGGGAGGATTAGTAGTACCAACCATCCCTAATTCGTTTCTAAACATATCGTAATCGATATCGAATTGATTCAGAATTTGTGTGGCAATATTCTCTTTGTTCTTGAGTATACTCAACATCAAATGCTCTGTTTCTACAAGCGGACTTTTTAGCGCCTTCGCTTCCAAAACGGTTACCCGTATTACTTTTTCTGCTTGTTTTGTAAGCGGTAAGCTATTGATATTGGCAATATTCTTACCCGTTTTGTCTTTAACGGCTAGCTCTACTTCTTTTCTAAGCTCATAAAGATCTACATTAAGCTGCTTCAATACTTTTATTGCAGTATTATCTCCGTCTCTTATTAGTCCTAATAAAAGATGTTCTGTACCTATAAAATCGTTTCCTAAACGTAAAGCCTCTTCTCTACTAAAAGAAATGATCTCTTTAACCTGGGCTGAAAAATTATTATCCATATCTTAATTTGGATTTATACAATTATAACGAATATTTTTGAGTGAAGTTGTAGGGCACTTATACACAGTTTGTTAATTGATACCTAAGATTATGGAAGTCAAAATTGATACCAAAGAAAAATTCACCGTTATAACACCGATTACACTCGACGTTTCTGCCAATATAGCAGCAGATTTAGTAGAAAAGTGTAAAACTATACTAACCAATAAGGTAAAAAATCTGATTTTAAACCTGGAAGCTGTAACCTTTTTAGACGAGGCGGGTATGGAGGGTATTACGCAATTACAGCAAGAATTTTATGAGAACAATGCCTCTTTCGTTGTATGCTGCCTTAGTGCCGAGGTGGAAAAGGCCCTGGAAGAAGCAGAATTATTGGATTTGTGGAATATTACTCCTACCGTATCTGAGGCATGGGATATTGTTCAAATGGAAGAAATAGAGCGAGAGTTATTAGATGGTGATGATATTAGTTTCCCGAGTGAACATGGATAATCATTACAAAACATTAGGTGTTTCCCCCGCCAGTTCTCTAGCCGAAATAAAGTCGGCCTACCGCAAATTGGCACATTTTTATCATCCAGATAAGCATAACGGGAACCTGGAGCTAACTGCTCATTTTGAGAAGTTAAAAGCTGCCTATGAGGTTTTAGAAGATGTAGATAGAAGAAAAAAATATGATGCAACAATTTTTGCCGGGGTGATTGGACGAGGGAATTCAGAAATCACTACCCGTGAAGCATTCTATGAAAAGATCTCGCAAATAAAAATAACTATCGAAAAACTACATCCCAATCAGATAGATTATGATTGGATCACCATTTCTATATTAACCCTTTTACGATCGAAGGGGATACAAGATGCCTTACTATATGAAACTGCGGAATTGAATATATTTAACCCGCTTAGTGAAATAATAAACATACTACCTTACAAGGAGATGAAGGAATTAGAGGGCGAGATCTATGGTAATTTTCATGATAAAAATATACGCCTAAAGTGGGAGCAGATTATACAGCGTAAAAAATGGAAAGAAAGAAATAACCTTATTATCATTTTATTAGCCCTCTGCGTAAGTGTATTCGTGGCCATATTAATCATGATAAGTACAAAATAGAAAGCACCCTATTCTGAATAGGATGCTTTCGATATTCTGATAATATTGACTGCTTAGTTATTTCCAATTAAAGTTGATGAAAGCGTATTAGTTGGATACAAAGGATCGGCAGTAACTAAGCCCCTGAGAATTATAGTGTACAGTTTACCTGATACAGCAGTAAGCGTTTGAGTTCTCAATATCGCACCCGTTGTATTATTTCTAATTTGAATACTATAGGATGATCCGGTAGATAAGGCATCGATAGGTGTAAAGCCAGTATATTCCTTGAACCCATACCCATTCGTAGCACTAAAGATAGGTGTTGTTGCGGCACCATTATATGCATTTACTCTAGGTGCATCCGGACCTGCGTGTATTAATCTCAATCCGGCTTTTCCTGCCGCAGGAACCGTAAGATCATCTTCGATCAAAACAAGCTCCGGGGTTTCTGCCCTATTAGCAATAACTAAAGTATAGGAAGGTGTAGTTGCGTCATTCCTTTTGATATCGAAATTACCCTGTTGAAAAAGTGAAGAGGAAGTAGTTGTAAAAATGGTAGTTCCTACAAGAAAACTTGTTGTTATATTACCCATAACAGATATACCACGAGAGCCCGGAGTAACGCCATAGTAAATGGAATTAGAACCGAACCCCAAAGGTGTAATATTCGCTTTGATACCATCTAAGAAAACATCTACATTGGTTCTGTTGGGTGTTGTGTTTACTGCCATTATCTTAGAATACCCCAAATTCTCGGGGTCTTTTGCGCATCCCGAAAAAATCAGCACTAAGACTGTTGAAAGTAGTAGAAAAATATTTTTTTTCATTGTATACATATTTGGGATAATTAATAAGTTGCGATGATGTTTGCCCCTCTTGCCATGGTTCCGCCAGTAGATTGATAACGACCTCTAAAAACTAAAGTATATGTTCGTTTTGGGTTAAAAGTAAAGCCGTTTACAGAAGCTAAAATATTAGTAGGTACTCCAGCCTCTCTCACATCAAGTGTATCATTAACAAGCGTTCTATGTGCAATAAAGGCAGAAACCCCAAGTGTTGGGATATTACTGAATATGACTGCTTGACGAGCTCTAGAAAACACTTCAACATTTGTTACTGGTACAGTAGTGGAAATAGCATTCACAAACCTAAGATTAGCAGTAGTATCTGTTGGAATCGTAAACACATCATTTGTTACTAATGCCTTCACTGCGTTAGACGTATCATAGGTAAAAATGGTGTAGTATTGGCCGGCTGAAAAATCTCTGGTGAAACTTAGTGGTGATTGAGCCGGAACAGCTGCGCTATCTACTACAGATACTGTTCTGGTACCTGCAGGGATTGTGATAAAAGCGGTTACTGTTGAAGCTCCAGGGAAAAGACCTCCCATGGCCAGAGGAGAACCATTTAATCTTTGATTATCAATAGAAATAAAATTTCTTGCTGCCCCCATGCTACCCGCAAAAAAACGTACATAAGCGCTGCCGGTTATATTAGCGTTTTCTGGAGTCCTGCCATCAAAATCTTTTTTACAGGCCGCAAAAAACACTAAAGCTAAAAATCCAAGTATGATATATTTCATTTTCATATACTATAGTATTAAATATTAAGGTTTAGAAAACCATTGTTCAACAGTATGATAATCTAATGCTATCGCGCCTATTCTTGTTAGTTCAGGAATATTATAGAGATATTCAGAATTATACCGAGGGCGTGCTCGATACACTAATTTTCCATTATTATTGGTAAATAAATCGATGCCTGTAGGAGGTGTAAATCCATTATACACTTGTACCCCTGTGGCAGACTCAACATCGGTATAATGGTATCTTCTCATATCTACCCAAGTTTCAAGTGCATTATAACCGAATAAGGCTAGATACTTCTGCAACATGATATCCGATAAATTGAAATTAGCTATACTGGGAACTACAACAGGATTAGCCAGAAAAGCATCACGGATAGCTGTTGTAATTACTCTTGTAGACGGAACAGAACTTCCATAATCGTTCATCAGCATATCAAAATTTAAACGAATCCCATCTGTATAGGCTGTTAATGCTGCTGCCTTATTTCCTTTTCTGTATAGCGCCTCTGCTAACATGAACTTAACTTCACTGGCTGTAATAATGGGAAATGGCGCCCCATTTTTAAAGATATATCTGGCATTGGCATCAGATGTAGGTGCTGCAGTTGTTCCAAAAGCATCTCCCCAAAAATTGGAGGGTTGATCCGCAGTTACTAAACCACTAGTACCTCCATTGGGTCGAATTCCTTTGTAGGTATTATTTGTATTTTCTCTCAATAAATAAGCCGCCCTTGGGTCTGCAACCCCTGAAAAGCTTGGATTGAGGCCATTCACTAAATTACAGATAAATACAGTTTGCCTCATGCTTCCAACATTGGCTCGATAAGGGCCATAAAAATTTGACGTTCCCGTAATACCTGTATTAGCAAAGCGTGCTACTGCATTATCGGCATTCGTATTAATCGCCAAATTGCAATAGAAGATTACAGAATCAGCATTGTAACTAGATTTATTTGTGAGATGATTGAAAGAACGAGCCATTACACTGTAAACAAATTTTTTCCATTTACTTACATCCCCATTATAGAAGTAAGCATCTCCTTTAGCTAAATTGGCAGGATTCGCGCTATCGCCTGTATTATTCAAATAATTTATGGCTGTTCTACAAATCGTGCGAACAGTATCATAAACTTCAGACTGCAAATCATATTTAAAAACCAGCTGGTCTTTATTAAAGGCTTCCCGCATAATAATATCACCATACATATCTACTGTTGTTAACCAGCTCCAAGCAGAAATGGCATGACCTACACCTACATAATCCCATTTCTTTTCCTCTATTCCCCATTCAATCATCTTTTTAAGATTCTGTCCCATTCCATAATAATGCATGGCCCAAACAGAACCCATTACATCACTGGCACCAGTGGCACCACCCATTTGATCAAATTGGTTTCCGGTACTATTAGTTGCCCAATACTGTACATATCTTCCAACCTGCATCCCATCATTAGCTGTACCATATGCGGAACCCGCGGCAGACGAATTACCTACCATATTCCCGATAATGCCGGGCAATAAAGATTCCGTAGGAACCCTAACTCCTGCATTTGGATTTGCAAAAGCTTCGTCGAGCTTCTTTTGGCAGGAAAACAAACCAACAGTAGCCAGTAGAACTAACAAAATTTTACTATTCATATTTTTCATTGTCATAGCTTTTAGTAATTTAAAATCCAACTCTTACACCGAAATTGATGCTAATGGGAGCGGCTAGTGTACCATAGTCGAATCCAAAAGAACCAACCCCTCTTGTTGCAGCGGTATTACCGCTAACTTGAGGATCTGCTCCGGAATAATTAGTAATTAAGAAAAGGTCATTACCCGTTAAGAAAACACTCGCACTCTTCAATCCATTCACCTTTCTAATTAATTTAGGTGAAAAAGCATAGCTCACCGTAATATCTCTTAAGCTTAGCCAGTTAACATTCTTTTCTATGAATGCTTCTTCTGGCATTTGACTCGCTGAATAATAAGCATCGTTGTAGCCAGGTATTACTGAAATGGTATTTTTTGTTGGTGTAGGCGTGTTGGCAAAACCATCATTTAAAACACCATCAATTACACGAGGTACAAATCTATCAAGCGTAAGCGGACTTCTACCAATATTAGTAAGGAACATATTGTTAGCATTGAAAATATCACCGCCAATTTTAAGATCCCACAAGAAACTTAAACGCCAGTTTTTATACCGGAAACTATTTGTAGTTCCTAATCTGAATGCCGGGTTTCGATCGCCTCTTAATTTGAAAACACCATCAGAAATAGGTAATCCATTAGATGGGTTAATAAGAATCTGACCCGCATTATTCCTTAAATATCCCCAGGCGGAGATACCTGTTGTGGGACTACCTACGCCCAACACACTTGCCCTTGCATTATTGTATAACCAAGTATCTGCAATATAAAACTCAGATACATTTGGTGGGAAAGCCACTACGCTATTCCACATTTTATTGAAATTGAAACGGATATTCCATCCGAAATCTTTTTTCTGTACGGCCTGATAATCGATGGCAATTTCAATACCCTCATTTCTGGTACTAGCTGCGTTTTGAGTGTTTAATACGAATCCGGTACCATAACTCAATCGCATATTTTCAATGATCTGATCTTTGGTAAGGGTATTATAATAAGTACCTTCAACCGTTAGTCTGTTTTTTAATAATTTAAACTCAGTACCAACTTCAAAAGTGCTCTGACGCTCCGGTCTTAAATCAGGATTGTTGTTTGTAAATCCATAAGAAAAAGCAGGTATCACAGAGCTGGCAAAATTGTTTACAAAAACTGACTGGGTTGAATAGGCAGAGTTTAAACGAGCGGTGCTCGCTAACGATCCACGCAATTTCCAATAATTAAGCACTCCCCCTTTTTTTATACTTGGTAAGATGTCGGTCATGATAGCACTTAAACTTACTCCGGGATAGTTATAATTTCTATTCTGAGCAGGTAAAGTAGAAGCAGATTCGAAACGATGCGTATAGTTCAAGAATAATAAATTATTATAACTAACTGCAATCTCTCCAAAAAATGCAATTTGACGTACGATCGATAAATTCGGTTCTCCAAAATTATTTCTCAATAATCGGATACGCGTATTGGGGTCTGTATTATTACTATCTGTTCTATTCGGATCCGCTACATTGGTACCCGTTATCGCATACATTTCTGTTCTATAATCCTGCCACATAGTACCAACCATTAGCCTTGTACTGAACTTACCAAACTGCTTTCTGGCAGTAGCGTTAATAGTGTGATTATATCCTTTGTAGGTTCTCCAATAATTATCTTGTCCACCTCTTAAAGCAGTTGAAACAATTCCATTTAATGATTGCGGATG
This sequence comes from Sediminibacterium sp., assembly GCA_017537025.1. GTDB lineage: Bacteria > Bacteroidota > Bacteroidia > Chitinophagales > Chitinophagaceae > Sediminibacterium. The sequence continues at coordinate 393,410 of JAFWCB010000004.1, read as the reverse complement.
GAAGTTTTGAGAACCTACTGTTTTGTAGGTGTCATATCCAAATCTGCCCATGATACTTAGCCAAGGAGTTGGGTTAATATTCACGCCTAATGTTGCAAATAGACGATCTGTTTGATCTCTACCTCTATTGTTTCTAACATTCCAAAGAGGATTATCTACCTCTCCCCCAACATTACTCGCAAAAATGGGTAGCTTATTACCGTCATTATCTCCGGAATTATTTACATCAAACGTATTGGGATATTGTAATAAATTCAATAAGTATCCACCGGATGATCTTAATACTTTAGCAAGATTGGTTCTTGTATAGGTAAGTGAGGGGGTTACTTCAATATATTTTCCAATTTTGGTAGTATTCCTTAAACTCAAACTAATTCTCTCCTGATTATTATTCGGCACTACTCCCTCCTGTTTCAAATAAGTTGAAGAAAACCGAAAAATCGATTTCTTAATGCCAAAATCTACACCCAAATTATGGGTTTGCGAATACCCATTTCTAAAGAAAGCATCTATATTTTTATAGAGTTTAGTTCCTTGCGGATATTGCGGGCCAAAATAACGGAATACTAAGCCGGATACATTATTCGTACCGGGAGAGTATGCATCGATGGTGGGGGGAAATCTTGTAAGTTGTTGCAAACGTATAGCGTTATCGTATTGTACTGCAAGTTTATTAGACTTTGCCTTTCTAGTCGTAATAACGATAGCACCAGAGCTAGCCTGACTGCCATATAAAGCGGTTGCCTCCGGACCTTTTAATACCGTAACATTTTCAATATCATTCGGGTTCAAATCAGCTATACGATTGGTATAGTCTGTATTTCTATTCGGACGATCAGAAGCCAAACCAACACCTCTACCTCCATCTGAATTCTCGTCAATAGAAGAGTTATCCATAATCACACCGTCTACCACAAATAACGGCTGGTTACTTAATGATAAGGAATTGAAACCGCGTAACACAATTTGTGAAGACCCTCCAACGGTACCTGAAGTAGGATTGATCGTTAATCCTGCAACCCTACCTTGCAAGCTATTTATGAAGTTATCACGTTGTGTTTCCTGAATTTCAGCACCTTTCACAGATTGTGTTGAATAACCTAATTCTCTAGGTTTTCTTTTTTGATCCATAGCTACCACTACTACATCATCTAGATCAGCAACATCACTCTTTAACTTCACTTGGATATTTTGGGAACCCTGTACAGTAACCCGTTGGTTCTCATACCCAACTGAAGAGATCAATAACACTTGTCCCTTAGCAGCCGAAATTCTAAAGTTACCCTTGGCGTCTGTTTTGGTGGCTGTTGTTTTTCCCTGAACGCGAATCGAAACCGATTCAACGGGTGTACCTTTCTCAAGATCAACTACAGTACCTGTAATTATTAAATCTTGGGCGGTAGCTTTAATTCCCAGACAACAAAGCAGTAAACACAGCTTCCAGGTGAAAGCAATTTTTCTCATAATAACAGTGTTTAGTTGATGCCAGCATTTTCTTGCAAAAAGTCGCAGGATGACTGCCGAAATCGTTATAGTTTTGGTTAAAGTGTGAAATTATATTAAAAAAACATTAATTGTAAAAAAATACAGCAATAAATTGCACAAATTTATGCACGTTTTTATGCAGATTTTGTAGTGTAAAAAATACACGAAGAGCAATGAGGTATAAGATAAAAGGGAAAAGGAGGAAGGTAATGCTCCTTACCTCATACCTTATCACTTACACCTTTTACCATATTGCTTACACCTTAAGCCTTATACCTTATAAAATCGAAATCCCTGCATCGCGATATGGATCCAATTTACTATCCTGTGGATCCAGTTCAGTAATAAGTGTATCAATTTCTACTAGTCCACAAACACGTAAACGCTGCACTGTATTCAATTTTTCGGAGATTGATAATGAAACCGTTTTTTGTGCACAGGCTATCATTGCTTTCTTCACCTCAATAATTTCCCACTCGAGATCTGTTATTCCTTCTACCGCATCAATACTATTTGTACCTAGTAAACAGATATCTGCTTTTATACCTGATAATCGTTGAACTACCTCAGCGCCAACCGCCATTTGTGCACTTTTTAGAAGTTTATTACCCAAAAAAATCACTTCCGCATTCGGGTGATCCAATAACTCTAACGCGATAGGCACATTAGGGGTAACAAAAGTGGCATTTAAATCAGGAGGTAACATCCTTACCATTTCTCGCATGGTAGTACCTCCAGAAATAACCACCATCATACCGTCTTTTATAAGTTGAATAGCTTTTTGAGCAATCACTAACTTCTCATTCAAAGAATATACATTTCGACTTTCAATGGTAAAATGAAAGGATTTTGCCAAAGCACCCCCATGCACTTTTATCAGCTTACCTTCTTCGGCTAATTCCTGCAGATCTCGGCGTATCGTATCCTCAGATACATCTAACTGTGTGCCTAAATCAGAGGATAATACCTTATTATGTATATTGATCTGCTGTATGATATAGGCCTGTCGTTCTTTCTTTAGCATCCTTAAAAGTAAATAGTCTTTCCATAAAAAACACAAAATTTATTTACGGTAAAGCCTAATTTAGCAGCCCCATAACAGTGATTTCACCACAAACTATACAACAAATTACCAGTCGCATCGATATCATCGATGTTTTGGGCGAATTTATTAAACTCAAAAAAAGAGGAGCCAACTATTTAGGCCTATGCCCCTTTCACGGCGAAAAAACACCATCATTCACCGTTTCTCCCGCCAAAGAAATTTATAAATGTTTTGGCTGTGGTAAAAGCGGAAATACCATCAGCTTCTTAATGGAGCACGAAAAATATAGTTATGTAGAAGCTTTAAAATGGTTAGCAGCCAGATATAATATTGAAGTAGAAGAAACTGAGCGCTCTCCGGAGCAGGTTCTCCAACAACAAGTGAACGATAGCTTACATGCTATTAATCATTTTGCACAAAAATTTTTTTCCGAACAGCTATTTGAAACCGAAGAAGGAAAAAACATAGCCCTCTCCTATTTGAAAGAACGCGGATTCAGAGAAGATACGATTCGTAAATTTAACATTGGCTATAACCCACAAGCAAAAGATACACTAACACAGGCGCTACTCACTAATCAATTTAATAAAGAACTACTACCTAAAACAGGCTTAGTAAGTATTCGTAATAATGATGAATTGGTTGATAATTATCGGGGACGCATCATTTTTCCCATTCACAATAATACGGGAAAAACAATAGGCTTTGGAGCACGTATTATCGGCAAAAATGATAAAGCCCCAAAGTATATCAATACGCCTGAAAATGAGATTTATATCAAGAGCAAAATATTATACGGCTCTTATTTTGCCCGTATGGCCATTGATCGAGCCGATGAATGTTTATTGGTAGAAGGATATACCGATGTGGTTAGTTTACATCAAGCTGGAATCGAAAATGTAGTAGCCAGCGGAGGTACTTCACTTACCATTGATCAATTACGGTTAGTAAAAAAATATACCAATAACCTTACCATCATCTACGATGGCGATAACGCGGGTATTAAAGCGGCATTACGCGGATTAGATTTGGCTTTGGAAGAAGGATTGAATGTAAGATTGGTACTAATACCGGATGGGGAAGATCCGGATAGCTATGTAAACAAAACAGGTGCTAAAGCTTTTAATGAATTTGTTGCAGCTAATAAAAAAGATTTCATCATTTTTCAGTTAGAAGTATTACTTAAAGAGGCAGGTAACGATGTAACCCGTAAAAGTACTGTGGTTAATCAGTTAGCAGAAACATTGAGTAAAATCAATAAAGCAGAAGATTTCACTCGCCAACAAGATTATATTCGGCAATGCGCTGCTTTATTAAAAATCGATGAAGCGGGCTTCACCAACTTAGTTAATAAATTTAAGCGCGATAAAATTTCAAAAGAAGAAAAAAAACTTCCCTTTGAAGAAGCCAATATTATTGCACAAGGAAATGCTAATAAAAACTATGAGCCCGATAGCGCAGAAGACCTTCTTCAACAAGATGATATTTTCGAAAAAAATATTCTAAAAATTTTATTCGAGCACGGACTAAAGCCATTCGATGAAACAAAAACCATTGCGGATTATATTTTCAGTGAATTGAATCAATTTCATTTTTCGAATGTACAGTTAGAAGCCGTTTTGCAGGTTTACCAACAACTATATCATAGTGGACAGCAGCCAACTAATAAAACATTGATTTATCATGAGCAAGAATCAGTTAGGAATATAGCCATTGAAGTTGGTAGCAACCAATATGAGCTGAGTAGCAGATGGGATGAGAAATTAGGTAATAAAGAGAGTGTACATAAGGATAATTCCGTAACGGATGCCCAATTAAGTATTGCCTATTACAAGTTACGTAAGTTCCAGAAAATGTTTTACGATTTAATGCGTGATATGGAAAAGGCTTCTTATGAGGAACAACTTCAAATTATTGGACTACATAAGGAATTACAAACTTATGAGCATGAGATAACCAGGTTAAGAGGTACAGTTATAAAGCCGAAATAAAAATAGCTGACCCCATAAGTGATCAGCTATTTGATACATATATTATTATTCTTCAACCCTTTTACCGCATACCCTATTCCTTACTTCACTTCTTCAAACTGCGCATCCTCTACGGTATCGCTTTTCGTTTGGGTAGATTCTGTACCTGTTGCTTGTTCAGCACCTGGTTGGGCACCAGCTGCCTGTTGCGCTTTATAAATATCTTCGCTGGCGGCAGTCCATGCAGTATTCATCTCAGTTATTGCCGCATCGATAGCAGGAATATCCTGATTTTTATGGGCTTCTTTTAATTTAGATAGCGCAGCTTCAATAGCACCTTTCTTATCTGCAGGAATTTTATCACCAAACTCTTTAAATTGTTTTTCTGTTTGGAAAATCAAACTATCGGCTTGGTTAATTTTTTCAACTTTCTCTCTGGCTTCTTTATCTGCAGCCTCATTGGCTTTTGCTTCCGCCTTCATTTTTTCAACTTCTTCCTTACTTAACCCGCTTCCTGCCTCTATCCTGATTTTCTGCTCTTTACCGGTACCTTTATCTTTTGCACTTACATGTAACATACCATTTGCATCAATATCAAATGTTACTTCAATTTGAGGAACACCACGAGGAGCCGGAGGTATACCATCCAAATTAAACATACCTAAACTTTTATTCTGGCTTGCCATGGGGCGCTCTCCTTGCAATACATGTATTTGTACCCCAGGCTGATTATCGCTGGCAGTAGAATATACTTCCGTTTTCTTAGTAGGAATTGTAGTATTAGCAGCGATCATGGTAGTCATTACACCACCCATGGTTTCGATACCTAGACTTAAAGGAGTAACGTCCAGCAATAGCACATCTTTTACTTCCCCGGTTAATACCGCACCTTGGATTGCAGCTCCAACAGCTACAACTTCATCAGGATTCACCCCTTTATTTGGCTTTTTGCCAAAAAACTTCTCAACAATTTCTTGCACTTTAGGGATACGGGTAGAACCACCCACTAAAATTACCTCATCAATATCAGAAGTACTATATCCTGCATCTTTTAAAGCAATTTCACAAGGCTTTAAACAACGTGCAAATAAATTATCTGCCAATTGCTCAAACTTAGCGCGACTCAATTTCACTACTAAGTGCTTAGGTACGCCATCTACTGCAGTGATATACGGTAAATTAATTTCAGTTTCTGAAGAAGAACTTAATTCAACCTTAGCTTTTTCAGCAGCTTCTTTCAAGCGCTGTAAAGCCATAGGATCTTTACGCAAATCAATAGCTTCCTGACTCTTGAATTCATCGGCTAACCAATCCATAATAACTTTATCAAAATCATCACCACCCAAATGCGTATCTCCATTGGTAGATTTTACTTCAAAAACACCATCTCCTAATTCGAGAATAGAAATATCAAAAGTACCACCACCTAAATCGAATACGGCGATCTTTTGATCGGCATGTTTTTTATCTAACCCATAAGCCAAAGCGGCAGCAGTTGGTTCATTTACTATTCTTCTAACATTCAATCCGGCAATTTCACCCGCTTCTTTAGTGGCCTGACGCTGAGCATCATTAAAATAAGCCGGAACGGTGATAACTGCTTCCGTAACTTCCTGACCTAAATAATCTTCAGCCGTTTTTTTCATCTTCTGCAAAGTCATCGCAGAAATCTCTTGCGGGGTATACAAACGATCATCAATCGCAACACGCACTGTGTTATTATCCCCTTTAACTACTTTATAACTCCAATGACTAATCTCTTCTGTTACCTCATCGAATCTACGACCCATAAAACGTTTAACGCTGGTAATCGTATTTTGAGGGTTAGTAATGGCCTGACGCTTAGCAGGATCTCCTACTTTACGTTCTCCATTCTTAAGAAATGCTACTACAGAAGGGGTAGTTCTTCTACCTTCTTCATTTGCAATAACAACGGGCTCATTGCCCTCCATTACAGATACACAGCTGTTCGTGGTACCTAAATCTATTCCTATTATCTTTCCCATACTTAAAATTTACATATAGCTCTTGGCAATGATTATGCCACTGACAGCTTAGGTGAAAAAATGGCAGATAGCATTTTAAACCCATTTTTGACTGCATTTTTTACTGACAAATAGTTAATTTTGAGTCAATCAAACTGACATATCTTAGTTATTTAGGATATTTACAAAATCTTTCTATCCTCCGAAATCCCACATAAAAAGTGTAGTAAGTTGAGCCGGATTCTTATATGTTTTGCGTTCATTTTTGTGGTTTACCTACCCCTATCGTTATCCGCTCAACCGGGTAGTTTAGTAAAGGGAAAGGTGATCAATCCTTTTACCAAAGAAGCCGTTGCGTTTGCAACTGTGAAATGGAAGAAAAATGGAACCGGTACTCTTACAGACAGTTTAGGCTTTTTTAGTGTAAGGTTATCCAATATGAGTAATGATAGCCTAATTATAGGCTATGTAGGTCATGATAACTTCAGTTATGCCGTAAAATCTGTTTCAAACGATACCCTGCAATTTCTACTAGGTCCACTCAAGCAAACCAATGAAGTATTTGTAAAATCAAAGTTTAGTAAAGGATTGCGTTGGTGGAAGAATGTGGTTACGCACAAACCCGAAAATAACCCCTATCAATATCAAAGCTATTCCTATACCCTATACAATAAATTAGAGATTGATCTGAATAATATCAATAAAGAAAAATTCAGGGATATTAAACTACTCAAGCCATTTGGATTTGTATTAGATAATATTGATAGTGTTACGGAAGCTAAGCCTTTTTTACCCGTTTTTCTTACAGAAACCTTATCGGAATACTATTTTTCCAATAGTCCATCTGCTACCAGAGAAGTGATTACCGCGCAACAAACACATGGTCTTAAAAATGAGTCCGTATTACAGTTCATCAATGGGGTGAATCAGCGCATTAATGTATACAGTAATCAACTCAATATTTTCGATAAAGAGTTTATTAGTCCACTTAGCAATGTAGGTGATAAATATTATAATTATAAAGGAGCCGATACGATAACTATCGGTAGTGAAAAATATTTTCATCTTATATTTTCACCAAAATTTGATGGTGAAAATACATTTTCCGGAGATTGCTGGATACATAGCACAACTTGGGCGATTCAAAGGATCAACCTAAATATCAATACTACCGCTAATATTAACTTCGTACATCGGCTCAGTATCAGCCAAGAATTCAATCGAAATGAAAACGGGAAATGGCTTTTTGCTAAAGACGTTTTTGTTGCAGAAGTTTCTCCGTTGAAAAAAGATAAATTTTCTTTTATTGGAAGAAAAACAAAAAAATATACCAATATAAAAATAAATGCTCCTGAAATTGAAGCTGAAATAAAGAAAAATAGAATTAAAGATGAAGTGATCAGTAATGAAGCCTCTGTGATTATAGATAAAAAATACTGGAATGAGCATAGAACCGAGCAGCTCACAAAAAATGAAGAATCTGTATTGAAACTGATTGATACATTAAAAACAGTTCCTGTATTCAAAAAGTATAGCGAAACACTTGCATTCATAGTGGATGGTCATAAAAAAATCGGGAAATTTGAAATTGGCCCTTGGTTTAAATGGGTTAGTGGAAATCCAATAGAACAGGTTCGGTTGAGATTTGATTTGGGAACTACTGAGTTATTTAGTAAATCTATAAGACTACATGCATATGTTGCCTATGGATTTAGAGATAGCAGGTGGAAAGGAAAAATAGATTTTAATTATAAGTTTCCGGGCAACAAAGGATGGAGTATTTTTGGTGCCTACATAGATGATTTAGATAATGGTAAAATTAAGTATAATGACGAAGATGTAACGACTGATAATGTATTTAGCCAGTTAATCCGCCGACCAAATATTCCCCAAAAATTCTTAGGTATTGAAGAGCATAAACTAGGTTTTGCAAAAGAGTGGGCAGGAAATTTTTCTATTACAAATTTTATTAGCAGAATAGAATACAATACCTACTTACCCTTACCTGCTGTTGCATTATTCAATAATAACCCATTGGTTAATACAGAGATTGTTTCCAAATTAAGATATGCACCCGGTGAAAAATCCATTAACACGTTTAGGAAAAAGTTTCGGGTAAGAAGTGATCAGCCTGTTTATGAGCTTAGGTTAGGTAAGTCGGTGCCCGATATATATAATGGGGAATACAATTCATTCAAAGCAACGCTTAGTATCAAGCAGCAGTTTCGAATTCCTCGTTTCGGGCAAGTCAGCTATTTTGCTTACGGAGGAAAAATTTGGGCGAAAGATGCTTTGCCATTTGTGTTATTAGAACTACATCCGGGAAATGAAATATATTATTACAATAAAGAAACTTTTAACCTGATGAATCGTTTTGAGTATTTCAGTGATCGTTTTGCAGGTATCAATATCGAACACAATTTTGAAAAAAAGCTAATCAATCTTGTTCCGTTCCTCCGGAAAACTAAAGTGCGGCAGTTCTGGAACCTAAAAACTGTTTGGGGTAATCTTGATCTCAAAAGTAGGCAACTGAACAGAACTGATTTTGGAGATTACAGACTTCGTTCTTTACGAGGCGATTTTTATACAGAGATAGGTACAGGATTCGATAATTTATTTAGGTTCTTCCGAATTGATTTAGTTTGGAGGATCAATCCATTCTATGCCCGAGCAAATCCCTCCTTACTTTCACAAAACACAAATGACTTCGGTGTTTTCGGGAGCTTTAGAATTCAATTCTAAATAGACTTCTCCCCTGCCTTAAATGTAAAATTCTTTTGAGAAACATAGCTAAACGCTACTACAAATACTGTTGTTAGCATCTTTGAAGGGGTGGGATACCAGTGTAGGAGCTCTACGAAAATTTTCAAGAATATATAATTCAGTACCAAGCAACCTAATACTACCAGAAAATATTTAGCGAGTTGTATTCTTTTGGTAGCTGCTGTTTCTTGGAAAACTACATATCGACTCAGATAAAAGCCAATGGGAAAAGTTATTATAAAGCTTATCAAAAAGGCGCCAATATGAGGGCCAATAGTTAAATAACGCAAGTAAATAGGCTGTTTCTGAAGAATAAAATTATAGGCAATAAAAAATATACTAATATCTAAAACCGTATTAAAGCCTCCACATGCAGCATAGCGAAAAGTTTGTTTGGGCATTAATTGCTGAAAAAGTGGGTAAAAAACATCTACCAACCTTAATATCTGATTACGTATAAAAAAATGTAGCTTTTGCATCCGAAGGCGCGAAGGTAGCTTTTAAATGGTTAGTTTTGCACCCCGAAAATGTTAAAGATGTTTCTTACCGAGCAAATAAAAAAAGCCACTTCAGCCGCTATTATAGCTTTATACCAAAAGGATATTCCGTTTCATCAGATTCAAGTGAATATCACTAAACCTGAATTTGAAGGTGATTATACCGTGGTTTTATTTGGCTTTCTAAAAATCCTACAAAAAAATCCAGAATCACTTGGTAATGAGCTAGGCTCTTACCTACTACAAGAAAATAGCGATTTGTTTGTCGGTTTTAATGTTGTAAAAGGTTTTCTGAATTTAATAGTGAAAGATACATTTTGGTTAGATTTTATCGATACTCATTATAGTGATAGTCATTTCGGAAAAACGGCACTGACCGGAGAGCGTGTGATGGTTGAATATTCTTCTCCCAATACCAATAAACCATTGCATTTGGGTCATTTACGAAACAATTTTTTAGGTAAAAGTATTGCCAATATTTTATCATTTACCGGTAAGGATGTAATCAAAACATGTATTGTAAACGACCGGGGAATTCATATTTGCAAAAGTATGATTGCCTGGCAGTTATTTGCTAATGGTGCAACCCCTGCATCAACAAATATGAAAGGAGACCATTTTGTAGGTGATTATTATGTGCTGTATAATGAGGAATATAAAAAACAAGTAGCGCAATTAATAACAGAAGGTTTATCCACTGAAGAAGCAGAAAAAAAAGCACCCATTTTATTAGCAGCACAGCAAATGTTATTAGCCTGGGAGAAAGGTGACCCGGAGATCATCCGATTATGGAAACAAATGAACGAATGGGTATATGAAGGATTTGAGAAAACCTATCAAATGATAGGAACCGATTTTCATAAAATATATTATGAAAGCAATACTTATTTATTAGGGAAAGACCTTGTACAAAAGGGGTTACAAAAAAATGTTTTTTATCAAAAAGAAGATGGTAGTGTGTGGATCGATCTTACTGCAGATGGCTTAGATGAAAAATTGGTACAAAGAAAAGACGGGACATCGGTTTATATTACGCAGGATATTGGGTTAGCAGAGCAAAAGCAGGCTGAATTTAATGCCCAGCAGAGTATTTATGTAGTGGGTGATGAGCAAAACTATCATTTTAAAGTGCTCAAATTAATTTGTGAGAAACTACAGCTACCTTCAGCCGAAGGCATATATCATTTAAGTTATGGTATGGTAGAATTACCAACCGGAAAAATGAAAAGCAGAGAGGGAACCGTAGTAGATGCTGATGATTTAGTAGCTGAAATGATATCAATAGCAAAACAAAATACGGAAGAGTTAGGAAAGGTAAACGACTTCACGGAAGAAGAGCGGATCAGTTTATATGAAACAATTGGTCTAGGTGCTTTAAAATTCTTTTTACTCCGAGTAGATCCAAAAAAGAAAATGATCTTCAACCCGGAAGAGAGTATCGATTTTCATGGTTTTACCGGTCCTTTCATTCAATATACTTATGCGAGGATTAAAAGTATTCTCCGGAAATTATCTTTTTCAAGAACGTTATCCATTACGAATGAGCCACTGCTGCCATTGGAAAAGCAATTAGCTTTTACATTAGAACAATATCCTTCTATCTTAGAGGAAGCCGCAACAGAACATAATCCATCTACATTGGCCATTTATATTTATCAATTAGCAAAAACATTTAGCTCCTTTTATAGCGAGCATTCTATCGCCAATGCAGAAACTGAAACTAAAAAACAACTAAGGCTACAATTAGCTATGCTTACCGCCAATGTTATTGAAACAGGTATGCATGGATTAGGCATTAAGGTACCGGAAAGGATGTAAAAAAAATATGCTAAGTTTGCAACCCCAGATGCCCGGGTGTTGAAATTGGTAGACAAGCCACTTTGAGGTGGTGGTGCTTTCATCGGCGTGCTGGTTCGAATCCAGTCTCGGGCACTAAAGTGGACAAATCGAAAATTGGTTCGGTTTGTCCATTTTCATTTTGGCTGAAACCCTTGTCCAGACTGTATATTAGCTGAACGGCTTCGTTCATTCTTGCGGTTCGATATTGGAATCCGTCAAAAACGAGTTTTTCGGGGAATATCGAACCAATGATTTCTCTTTTAGCTTTGTTATCTGCTTTTTCATAGAGTTTATCTAAACAAGTAAGTGTTGTCAATGCCCTATTCAGCAAGGGTTCTATACTTTTACCTTCTTGCGATAGTTCAATAAGCCTTGATTCAAGCCCGGTTATTTTCTTTTCATATTCTGATTTGATGCTGCGATATTCTGACGGCTCAATTTCATTTGACAATAGTAATTTACGGGCATTTGTAAGCTCCGCATTGGCTTTTTCCAATGCTTCTTTCACCTGCCTTAAATCTTCTCGTTGCGCCTTTGTTTGGGCTTTAAATTCTTCCTGCAACACCACTTTATAAACTTCTGTCATGCCTGGTTTGGGAACTAACTTTTTAAGTTCTCCTGAAAACAATTTGTTGGCGTTTTCAGCCTTGAACCTTGCTCCACAAGATGAAACGCAATGATAGTAGTAGTACCTGCCGTTTCTGCCTTTTGAAGCGCTGCCTGTGAGCAGCTTGCCGCATTTAGGGCAAATCAAATAGCCTCTTAATTGTAATTCATCCATACTGCCCACTTTTGCCCGGTAGGTTCTTTTCTTGCCATTCAAATAATCCTGCACATCATAAAAAAGTGCTTCTGATATAATTGGCTGATGCAAACCTTGTACATGCCTTGATTCTTCTTCTTTGTAACCTGACAAATAAATTCGGCCACAGTAAACAGGGTTTCTTAAAAGGTTCCAGAAATTAGCTTTACAGCATTTCACGCCTCTTTCAAAAGCCACTTTCATTATTTGTTCGACATTTAACTGGCCTACCGCCAATGTTTCAAAAACCCATTTCATGGTACTTGCTTCCGGCTCAATAGGCGCAATATATTTTTTTCCATCCTCAGTTATCTTATTTGCATAACCAACTGGAGCAACACCCATCCATCTTCCTTCCTTTTTCGCTTTCCGCATACCAAGCAAAACATTCAATGCCCTGCGGTCGTTTTCAACTTCTGGGGCTGCCAGATAAAATGCAAGCATCAACTTGTTTTCCGGAACTGCTAAATCCAAAGGTTGTTCAATCGCCTGGGGTTCCACTCCGAGTTTACGAAGAATGTTTATCATTTGGTAAGCATCGCCTGCATTACGGCTAAACCTGTCCCATTTAGAAAATAAAACAAAATCAACCGCATTTTTTTTCTTCTTTAAATCAAATAATAAACCATTCCACTTTGGACGGTTGAACGTCTTTGCAGAATGGTCTTCAAAAATTACCTGCCTGACTTTTATCTGATTATTGTCGCAATACTTTCTTAAACGTTCCTCCTGGTCCCGCTGTGAGTAGCCTTTGTCTGCCTGCTCATCTGTACTTACACGGATGTATAAATCTGCTGTCATGTGCTTCTGTTTTGCGTTAAAGTTATCTTAGCAAATTTAAACATAAAGTCCAGTATGAGTACCGCTTGCTCCAATGAGATATGCACATTATGCCGCTTTAAAATTTCAATTACCTGTTCCGGTTTCACACTTGCCATATCACACCTCCTCTTATTGAAATTGGTTTATTATTATGTTTTCATTTCTATATTTTTCAAGTGAATTACACTTGTCTCAAACTGATTGGAACAAGGTTCATAAATTATATAACCATATTCCTGTAGCTGGTTTATACATTTGTTGTAGGTCTGCCGGGCATTTATTTTGGCAGCCTTCATTATTAAAGCTCTCTCAATTTTTATTGGATTATTTCCACCAGTAATATTCCATTGCTGCAGTAACGCCATGTAAATGCTGATATGCGAAGCGCCGATACGGGTATCGGTGGCTATAGCAGCATAAAAGCCTGTTAGTGGTGGAAAAATGTCCATACTGCTTAATCCTGGTTAACTCTGTTTCGTTTTCCTTTGCCTGAAATTCGCTTCTTCTTAAGTAGCCCACTGCTTGATGTACCATTAGATTCTTCTGGAATTGATTCATCACCATTATCAGATTGCTTTCTTTTAAGCTGCAATTGTTTTTCCATGTATTTGTTTTGAAGAAAGCGATACGCTTCATCTGTTGTAATTCCACTACCATCTTCAGCAATGTAAAACCGCTGGCTAACATCTGCTTTGTTCTTAACAAGTGGGAGTGAGCCAACTATTTCCAAATGCAAAGTACCTGTCCAAAACTTTTGCTTCAATACAGATGCAATTACTTTTCCCTGTTCTGACTTTTCAAGTATGGAAAGGCTTCCGATTATATCTGAAATTCTCAATTCTGTTTCCCAGGTTGATTTTTCTTCAGCGTTCCATAACTTTTTATCGTCAAGGCTGAATGCCTTTTTCCAATCAATACCCGCCATCTGTTTTTCTAATTCAGCAGGATTTACTCCATCAACAGGCAAAACTAAACCACCGTTTGCTTTTTGCAGCGTTACATCATAGTATTGCAGTTGATAGTTGTCAGTTTTTTGCAACCGTTCAAAATATAAACTGAAAAGCAGTATATCTTTTTCTTTAATCACTCTTTGAGGCAAAAAAAAATCAGCCGGTTTAAAACAGATTCGTTTTAAAAGTAAACTACCTGCATCATGAAAGCCAAGTACCTCTAACTGCTTACTCAGCTCTGCTATATTCTGGATATTCATTGCACAACATTTGATAATTACTAAAATGGTTCAGGGATGCACTACGACACCCCTAAACCTTTGCCTTTACTTTCCCTCTTTTTAGGCAGCAGGCTTTGTCCATTCTTTTTCTCCAGCTTTTCCTTTTCAGCCTTCGGCTCCTGTTTCAATTCTTTTTTTTTATCATTTTCCTGGCCTGCCTTTACTTCTTTGCTGCCTTTATCAATGCCGGATTTGTATTGTTCCAGCGATTCTTTAGCAACCATCTTCATGTTTGAATCGTACATGGTAACTTTTTTATACTGTGGGTCAGCTTCCATAAACATTTTATGGCTGCTGCCATCCTTTTCAATGGTTACCGATTGTACATTCCCTTTTTCCAATGATTGCATCAGGGCTTTTGCCTTATCCGGGTCGTTCAATTCCGCCACTGCAAATTTTTCAACTGCCGCTTTCAAATCATAGCCATATTTTTCATGGAATTGCTTTACTTCAAAATTGTTGTTCTTGTCTTTGTTTTCAAAGTCAAGCTGTATCCAGGCTTTATACGGCTGGCCCTCTTTGGTGGTAAGGTCTTTGTGAACAGCCCGGCCATCCAGCAAGTTGTAGGCTTCTTTTGCTGTTACACCTTTGCCTTTGTTCAGGTAAAATGTTTGCTCATTTTTCTCGCCATTGCTTTTTTCCAATGAAGCATTGTAATTGTTGAAGAAATACATGTCCGTAGAATCGGACTTTCGGAAATTCAGCGTAGCCTCAAAAGGTTTCTTATTGATTTCCGCAGCAAATCGTAGTTGGAATTCTGCTTTACCTTCACCAAGATTCCGTTCCAGTTCCCGGTACATGTTTTCGCCAAAGCCCATGTATTTGATGTTGTCTTTCAAATACTGAAGATTTTCGTTGTTCATAAAATTTGTTTTTAATTGTTTATCGAATAATAATAATAATTGCTGTGATTCAAAGTGGTCAATCAATGCGTCTGTAAAATCATTGCCATCCTTGTTATACAGGCCATTTGCATCAGGGTCAGGATTTAGCTGGCGTTGGAGTTCTTCCCCGTATGGAATTTGATTTAAAATATCTTTTACTGAATTGAAATGAAGTACAGCGAATCTGTCACGGTCACTTATATTGTTTTCTGCAAATTCAACAGCTTCATCCCTTGTCTTAAAAAAATGTACATCGCTTTTATCAATAAAATAAAGACTGTTGTTATAGGCCATGTACTTTTCGCCTTTAGATACTGCAATGCTCACCAGGTCGAGTACTTCATCTGCTATGGGATGTTCTGTTATCATTTCAAATCGGGTAGTACTTTTGACTTCATGATAGCCTTATTATTTACTCTTAACAGAAAATGCCTGCCACCGTTCTTCTCGGTTATTTGAACCACCAAATACTTTTTGTCAGGTATAGTAAATTTTTCCAAAGCCACAACAAAAGCTGTTTTGCTATTGCCTTTTACCTTGCTGTGATTACCTGTGATATAAACAGGCTTTTGTTCCACTTCTTGTACAGCTGTTCTTTTACTTCGCTTCTTATCTTTAATAAAAAAACGAAGCAAGTCCATATCGTAATCTACTGTGCCATCATTTTTGATGTATAACTGATAGTAAATGATATTGTCTTTAATGTAAATTCCCCTGATGCCTGCCTGCATGTTGTATTTCTTATCCTTTATTTTCTTTACTATGCGTTCATTATCCAGTATCATATTGGCATAAGTACTGATTGTAGCCGTTCTGTTTACGGGTAAATAATGCACCCACACAGCAGGCTTAGCATCATAATTAACTGTAAAGGCATATACGCTGCCATCATCCGTTACAACACTTAAATTTGTTTCTGTAAAATCTTTTACTGCCGCTTTTACTAATAAAATTTCCGGTGCTTCTTTTACCTGCTGCGCCAGTACAGAACTTGTGCCACGGTCAACATGCTTAATGGCGAAAGGAAATACAAGGCTGGTAGTTTTATCA
The DNA here is from genome assembly GCA_017537025.1 of Sediminibacterium sp. Classification (GTDB taxonomy): domain Bacteria; phylum Bacteroidota; class Bacteroidia; order Chitinophagales; family Chitinophagaceae; genus Sediminibacterium. The sequence goes on along the minus strand of JAFWCB010000004.1, from coordinate 377,037 downwards.
GTTGTAATATTCAGTTTTGTTTGTGCAAGACTAAACATGACTACAAGGCACCCACAAATCATACTCACTATTCTTTTCATTGCTTTACTATTTAATATTTATTAATCGGTTTCAGTATTTTTATCTTTCAGCAGCACTTTATATCCTTCCTTTATCATCACTTTCACCTGCTTTACTTTTCGGCTCATCAAACTTTTTACTGTGTTGATTCCTGCCGCCGCCGCTTGAGCTTTTAATGAAGGGTCAAGAGTGGTTAGCTCCATTAACTGCAGGCTGTTGTCAGCAGAGTTTTTTGCCACATCCCGGCTTATGGAACCAGGGATGTAAATGCCGGGTAAACCATCCATGTCGTACAGTTCTAACTTCACGGGGAACAGTTGATTTTTATAACGGATGGAATTTATTTCTGCTTCCAGCCTTTCATTATTCAGCGATGATATGCCATTTACTGGTGTGCCTTTAGGAATTAGTACCCCATTAATAAACACATCTGTAAATAAGCGTAACTGGATAACAGCACCATTTACCAATGATTGATTACTGTGCACCACCGCTTCAATTGCAAATCCTTCAGTAGCTTCTTCACTCTCTTTTGTTACTCCGTAAAATTGATTGCAGCTGTTTGACTTTTTCTTCATTGTATCAATCAACGATACGTTTGCCAATTTGGGTGAAGTGGTTACGGCAAATACGACCTGCTTTTGCCGCATTGATTTTTCTTTAAGTTTATCCTTAACCCGTTGCGGATGCTGTATGTCCAATATTTTTTCCAATGTGCCGTTTAGTTGCTGCATCTCGGGGTCGCCGGTGTTGGTTTTATCCATTGCCAGCATCATATTTTCAAGCCTTTTTACTTCGCTGGAAAATTCATCATCATGATTAGTGATACCTGTTTCATTGTTGGTTGTGGTTTCAGTTTCGGGCTGCTTATTGATTTCTTTTTGCAGTAACGCCAGCTTATCCATCAACTTTTTTTCAGGATTGCTGCCAGTATATTCATACGGCGAAGTGTTCAGCCGCTGGTTGTATTTACCTGCTGAATTTTGAGTAAGTAATTCCAGTTCATTTACAGGTAAAACAGTGGTATCCTGTTTTTGCTGATAGTAAGGGTCTGTCCGCATCCATTCTTCCATCTTAGCAGAATCTTTATCAGCTTTATCATAGAAGCTAAGCTTATCAGTCAGGTTTTCATCTTTCATTTTTGCATCAGGAAGATTTAGGTTCAAGCCTTTTTGCTCCTTTGCAATAACAGGTTCATTACTTTTTCCGCCCCCTAATGCCCAAAAAGCCATTGTAAGAAATGGCATTACCAGTAGCGGTAACACCAGCATCATTTTTCTTTTTCTCAGGAAGACCTGCGACCTTTGCACACTGCTCATACACTTCATTTTTGTTTTTGTGATAAATAAATTTTTTCCAGCACCTGCACACTATCCATCAAACCCGGCCGGGCTTGCAGAATGCTGTCGTATTCATTCGTTCTGTTCAATTTTAAACTATCCATATATTTTCTAAAATCCTGTATTTGTAAATAAGTTTGTTCATCTATAGTTGCCTCCGGCATTACTGTTTCATCTCCTGTTTTATTAAAGTGCTTTGGAATATCCATTTGCTGTATTTCTAAAGCTTTCTGCTTTCTTTCAGGACTGAAAACACTGTTTACAATAAGATAAATACTGTAGCCACCTGCACAAACGCTGAAAACTATCAGTATTAGTTTTAATCGTTTAAAATCTGTTTTCATAAATATCCTGTTCATGTTTTCTGCAAATAGCTGTTGTACTTTAATGCCCACACCGGCAATTTTGCCAGCCACTTTATCAGACACGGTAGTTTTATCATCTGATTGAACCTCTTTCTTTTTCTTTTTGAACAACCACATACTACCTGTTTTGAATGTTGATGTCAGTATTCTCCAGGGTCCGCCATTTTTCAATTAAAAAACCATGTGAATTATTATCACTCCGGGATACATTCCTCAGGTATCCTTCGGTAATAAGATTCCTGGTTACAATGGTAGTGGGGCGAATAATTTTCTGTTTCCCTTTATACCTGAAATAAAATGGATACACATCTGTATTAATAATGATGCTATCCATTATGATTTCCTGGCTGATGTTGCCCGAAATGAGGTTTGAGTAATAGCCATTCTCTTTCAGGTTATCATATTGTTGCTTTGCAGAATTATCTGCCAGGTATAATGCTTTTGTAATGTTGGCCTGAATAACCTTATCATCCGGGTCAAGAGAAAAGAAGAAATGATGAAACATTTTTACATGGTCTTTTGCTTCCACTGGAATATTATCTTTTCTGTCGGCAGCATAAGCTTCTAATGCTTTGCCGTTTGCCAGTATAAAAACTTTGTTCTGAGATTGTGACGAAAGCTGGTAGCTTTTGTAAGCAATGAAAACTGATATAAGCACACAGGCTGCTAAAAAAGCCAGGCTGAAGAAACGGATATACCTGAAAGCGGTATCTATATTTTTCGTTTTTTGAAACATTGCTCACATTTTTCTAAACCCACAATTGGATATTCTGCAATTACTTTACCAAGAAGGAGAATGATAGGGTAAGGGAGGTAGGGCTAACTACCGTTTAGAATATATAAATATTCTTTTAGTAATAGATTTCGAACTATTACTCAGCTTCGGTAGTCATTTGGGTGTTCATGCGAAATTGAATAACTTTAAGTTCGCATATAATCATAAATTATAAGTCAGCCATATAAACTACATTACTTGAGGTTCACTCCTCCAGTATATCTATACTTTTATTTTTATTAAATGGGAGAGAAATTTGACAGGCTAGGAGCCTATGACAGAGTGAGCGAAGTTGTTGAAACCAACAATGCATTTGTCTTTGATGTGCAAGGACCTGATGCTAAAACCTACTTTGCAAAAGTTCCGAAGAATTTGGATTCAGGTAGTTCTGCTACCAGACAGTTTAATAATGTCGCAAGACACCTCAAAAAGATAAACAGCGAATATATCAACAAGGTAATTGATGCTGGGTGTGACGAGAATACTGGAACATACTTTATCATTTTGGAGAAGATTGAAAATCAAAAATCACTTGAAGATTTTGTAAATAATGAAAATCAGGTTTCTCCCCGATATTTAAAATATATTTTGCAGGTTTGGTATAACTGTTCAGATGCACTTGAGCAAGCTGCATTGAAAAACATTTTTCATAAAGACCTTCATCCTAGAAATATTCTAATAAAGGAAGATGAAAATCCAGTAATTATTGACTTCGGAATTTCAATTCTTGAACATACAATTTCAAAGCGACCATCGGAAAATGAATTCAGTAATAAATTTTCACCACCAGAATTAATCAAGAAGGAGGAAAACCGACTGCAAGCACGAACGGATTTTTATTCATTGTCTCTCTGTATGCTTTATTCCCTTTTAGGACACAAGCTGTTTTACGACGATGAGAATAATGAGAATAGGCTTCAAAAAGTTATAACACTTTACAAAAACATAATTTCAAATGAAGGCTTAATTGATTTTGCAACAGTTTTCAAAAAATCCTTTGCAACAGAACCTGAAGAAAGATATTTCCGTTACTCTGAATTACGAAACTCAATTAACAAACTTTTTGAAGTAATAAATCATACTCCCGAAAAGCCTTTTGCGATTCATTCATCTGATAAGAATTATCTGCTGGATTTTCTACGGGAAGCAAATTCTGAAGGCATTTCGATTTCAATAAATGACAACAGGCATCCGCAATTCAAAAATGTTTCAGCAAGAATTTCCTCTACAAATTTTTATGCTCACACCTGTTTTTCTTCAAACAAAGGAAATTGCCTTGAAGTAATAGGCTTGAAGAAAATTGATTCATTAGAAGAAAATGAAAAACAGAATCATTCAAGAACTTTTCAGAAAGGAATAAAGTTGACAGGAATAAACTTCATTTCAGCAGAACCACACGAAACCAACATAGATAACTTTTATGATGTTTTCAATTACTTGGAGAAAGTATTTCAGGATAAACAGGAATCTACACCGCAAACTCTTAGCAGAACACCAAAAGAAGTTCTAAGAAATTACATGACTCTTTTAAACGAAGAAATAAACTATTTGCGGAACAATGCCTTTCGGGTAAAGTATTCTGACTTTGAAGTTCATGGAACAAGTGAAGCATCTTTTAAAATTGTGCTTGATGAAAAAGTATCCCTTGAAGATGTTTACAATTTTCTGAAACGTTCACAAGCATCATTTAGAAAGGGTAATGAAGTGGCTTTATCAGCTACAACAGATGCAACAGGAATAAAGGGGAAAGAAAGTGTTGGCTTCAGCACACAGTTTGTCAGAGCAAAAAATTTACTTTTTGTTAAAGACTTTAATGTAAAGAAAAAAGATGGAATCCCATCAAAAGGCTTTTTGGTTGAGGACACCTCTTTACTGGAGATTCAATACAAGCGTCAAATAAATGCAATCAAAAATTACGAGAATGACAATATTACCAATTCAGACTTACGGAAATATCTGTTTCAGCCAGAAAATTTGCAAAGCTTGGCAAATAGTTCAGGGCAAATTATAGCAGAACTTGAAGTAATTTCAACTGACAAGAATGGAGACAAAGTACAATTTGAAGCAGCCCAAAAGGATGCAATACTTAAATCCCTTTACCGACCCCCAATCACAATTATTCAAGGTCCCCCAGGTACAGGCAAGACAGCTGTTATTACCGAACTTATCAGACAGATTTTAGCGAAAGACCACCAAGCTAAAATCCTCATTACATCACAAACTAATTTGGCAGTGGACAATGTGCTTCAGCGAATGGCAAAAGTTAAAGGAATCAGCTTTATTCGCTTAGGAAGAAATATTGAGGATACAGAAATCAACAAACACTCTTTTGAAAACAAGCTAAATCTCTGGGCAAGAAATGCAAGAGGTGCAAGCGAAAAAAAATTCCTTGAACTTAAAAAGAGAGTTGAAGGTTCTGAGAAAAAGCATTCTCCAATTTTGAACTTGATTGTTCAAGAGGTTAATAAAAAGCAAGATTGGGAGGTAACAAAAAGAAACCTTAAACAAATCCTGACTGGTGCATTTGCCCGAGGGTTTGAAGGACTTAAGGACTTTATTAATAACAAAGTCGCATTTCAGAATGAAATGGCAAAACATCTCGGCACCAAACATGCCCAATTGAACAAACTTGATTTGCTAAAAAGAAGATGGCATTCGCTTCTCTCAAACATTGAGGATTATGATGCCCTCAAATCAAAGTTCATTTCGAGTATTAACATTGTAGGAGCAACATCAAATCATATAGCAGCCGGAAAATACAAAGATTTCAATTTTGAGTTTGACTATGTTATAATGGATGAAGCCGCAAAAGCCACACCTGCTGAAACCCTTGTTCCGATAAACATGGCTCATAATTTGATTTTAGTGGGTGACCACAAACAACTTCCCCCTCTTGTAACTGCAACTAAAAAGGTTATTGAAGAAATTGAAGCGAAGTTGAATAATGATGGAGAAATGATTGATTTTGACAAAGTTTATTATGATAAACCAAGTTTATTTGAAACGATGTTTGAAGGTTCGCCGGAAGAATTCAAAGAAATGTTGGATTTGCAATTCAGAATGCCCAAACAAATTGGCGATGTCATTTCAAAACTTGTATATCGCAACAAACTCAAATCAAATGACAGAAGCGGCAAAAGGCATGAAATAAAACTAAAGGCAACAACCACTATGTTTATGTGCGACATAAACAAATATCCAAATAGGTTTCATGAAATAGACCCCATAAGTAAATCTTCATTCAATCCTGTAAGTGCAAAGACAGTTCTTGAAATTCTTACTAAACTGGATTCTTACTCTGATTTATTTGTAGAAGGCGGCTATGAAATTGGAGTTATCACGGGTTACGGAAAACAAGCAGAATATTTATCTGCAGAGATTGAAAACTTTAATTTTAAAAACTTATCGCTTACTAAAAATCTAACTGTTGCAACTGTTGATAGCTTTCAAGGCTCGGAAAAAGATATAATCATATACGACATTGTAAGGAGCGGAAAATCAGAAGACGATACGGGATTGGGATTTCTTGAAATGCCGAACAGAATTAATGTTGCACTCACAAGGGTGACACGGCTGCTGGTTGTGGTTGGAGATGCTGAATATGTTCTAAATGTTAATCCAAGTTTTAGATGGCTTAATGCACATCCAAACGAGCCATTACTCCTTAAAGAGTTTGTATCTCATTTACACGAATCAGGATTTATTTACGATAACCCCAACGATATTTTTTATGGCTAAAAGAGGCAACGATAAATTTAGGCATCAGCCTCATCCCGACAAGAAGAAGTTTCATAAGCATTCTTCCAATCCGCATATTGCAGTAAAGAAAACAAAGAATATTTCGAAACAAGAAGAACTCTTTGAAAGATACAAGGAAGATTTAGGGCACGATTATTCTCTTAACGATATTTTGGAAGTTGGGTATCCCATAATTGAAGCAAAGATTGACATTATTGCTTCTGGAAAACCTAATGATGTTTTACAAGAATTACACATTTTTTTGCTTGAATCCGTTAACGCCGGATTAGATACCAAAATTTTGCTTGCAGAATTTCTCGGAGTAAGTATAAATGATTTCATATTGGATGAACTTTTTACACTACTTGAAAATGGTTTGATTGCAATTTCGGAGGAAGACAAGTATAGAGTAACAGCAAAGGGAGACGCTTTTGTTGCAGAACAAAAATTTATTCCTGTAACAAGCCAGGAAGAATTTACCTTTTTTGTTGACGGGTTTTCTCAAACAATTTCCGACCAACCAATTGACTATTTATCCAAATCAGAAAACAGGCTTACTTCTACACTTAAAGTAGATTTTCAATTTGTTCAGGAAAACTGGATGGAGATAAACAAATGTTTTACTAAATCAACTTACGGTGAAAAAGAAATAGTTGACCTTGCAAATTTCAAAAGGAGTTTTGTTTTTCCACCAGCTACGAGGTTTAAAAACGTTTTTATTTTAATCTACTATCCTAAAGACCTATCAGGAAAGAAAATTCAAATCAAAGCATATAGCAACGACAATAAGTTTCTTAAAACGGAAACAGCAACGCTTATTACTCTATTTTCTAAAGACAAATTTCTATTTGACTTTTCTAAAGAATTGGAGTTGACTGAAGAATTTAAAGCCCAATTTATTGATTCAAGTAAAGAGATTGAACAGGAAAAGAAATTAGCAGGAGAATACAAAGACATTTCAACTTTTGAGCATAAGGAACTTATCAGAGAAGCTCTTCTCACTGCCGAGTTAGCAGTTTACATAGAAAGTCCTTGGATTCGCAAAGCGACAATGGAGTATTTTGATGCAATAAAATTCTTTCTTGAAAAGAAAAACACAAAGCTGTTTATTACTTACGGCATTGATTCAAGACCGATAAATTTACCACACAGAGAAACTTTTGAGGCACTTGAAAACATAAGAGCAAAGTACAAAGACCGCTTTTTTCTTTGGCATTTGCCAACACACTTCCAAAAGTCATTCCCAAATAGACATGGTTCTCACAGAAAGATTTTAATTAAAGACCATGAATATTATGTAAAAGGAAGTTTTAATTGGCTTTCTTATAGCGGTAACGAAACAGACAGTTATGCAGTTGAAGAAGGAACCCAATTCTTTGACAATGTAAAATCATTTTGGCAGAAAATATTTTCAGAGTACAAGCTTGACTTAAAAACATTGTCTTTCTGAAATTATCCAGTAATTAAATAACTAATATGCTATTAATTTGATAATCAATATATAAAATACAAATTTGCATGAAATTTACATCAATATTCATTTGTTTTTCAAAAACTTATTGTACTTTTGTTCAGTAAATAACAATATATGAGCAGGTTACAGCAATTAAAAAGGCAATTAAAGCCAGGTGGGGTTTACCGCCGTACAGAACTGGCCAATTGGTCTAAGTCGGTTGACCGGCACCTGGATGAATTGGTGCAGGAAGGGACTTTGCAAAAACTGTCTCAGGGGCTGTACTATTACCCAAAAGAAAGTGCTTTTGGTAAAACACCGCCTGATGAAAATATGCTGGTTGAAAGTTTTTTAAAAGACCATCGCTTTTTGCTTACCACACCAAATGTGTATAACAGCCTGGGTGTAGGCACTACCCAATTGTATAATTTAAGAACGGTGTATAATCATAAACGCCATGGGGAGTTTAAGCTGGGCAATAAAACATTTCAGTTTAAGATAAAGCCCCACTTTCCTAAAAAAGTAACACCCGAATTTTTATTGGTTGATTTAGTAAATAACCTTGAATCACTGGCTGAAGACAGAAATGTTCTATTAAAGAAAGTAGCTGACAAAGTGGAAGTGATGGATAAGAAAAAACTGAAACATTCAGTAGTGGAATATGGCAGTGTAAAGGCAAAGAAACTGTTTGCTCCCTTATTACAGCCTCATACACTTTAATATGCCTGATAGTTACCTGCATAATCACAAAGACTTTCCCGACCTGCTGAATATACTGGCAGATAAAAATAACATCCTGCCCGGGCTTATTGAAAAGGACTACTGGATAATGCATGTATTGTATGGATTAAAGAAACAGGGATTGGATTTTGAACTAAAAGGAGGAACCTCTTTATCAAAAGGGTATAAAATAATAGACCGGTTTTCTGAGGATATAGACATTCATATAAAGCCACCGGCAGCATTAGGTGTTGAAGAAAATCCGGCTAAAACAAAACCCGGCCATATTACATCGAGAAAGAAATATTATGACTGGCTTGCGGAGAATATAAAAATTGATGGTGTTGTTTCTATAAGGAGAGATACAGCGTTTGATGATGAAGCATATTATCGTAGCGGTGGCATCAGGCTTTTGTATGAAAGCAAAACAGAAAGTATAGAAGGTGTAAAAGAAGGAATATTACTGGAAGCAGGTTTTGATACAGTAACCCCTAACAGCAACCTCACAATAAGTTCCTGGGCTTATGATGAAGCTGCCGGTAATGGTGGTATAAAAATCAATGATAACCGGGCGGTGGACATTACCTGCTACCACCCCGGTTATACTTTTGTAGAGAAGTTGCAAACTATTGCAACAAAATTTCGTCAGGAACAGGAAGACAACACAGAACGGCCCAATTATATGCGGCAGTACTATGATGTGGCCTGCCTGTTAAAAAATGAACAGGTGCAACAATTTATTGACACGGAAGAATACAAGGCCCATAAAAAGAAACGGTTTCCTGCAAAAGATTTTGCTATACCGGTTGCAGAAAATCAGGCTTTTCTTTTATCTGATGCTGTACTAAGGGATGCATTTAAGAAGCGATATGAAAAAACAAATAAGCTTTACTACAAAGGCCAGATACCTTTTGATGAAATAATGAATATCATTCAAACAAATATTGGAAAGTTATAGTTATGTTTTGCCACTCAGTTTATCTTTCATATAATTACTTCCGCTACCGTTATTACCTTCTTTAAAATATCCTTGTGATGCGCCTGCATCGGCCATACTATTGGCAATTTTATTATACCCACCACCCAGTGCATCCCTTGTCATAGAAGCGCCGCCTGCAGCTACAGTACGGGCAGAAGTGCTCATCATATTGGTTACCTTATACAACAGTGTATTGCCGCCACCGGCATGAATGATATAATTGGCAACCGATGGAACGGTAAAGTAACCGATGATGCCGATAATCATGAAAATTAAATAAGCTGTATCTGTTGTGCTGAAAAAGGTATCTCCGTTTGTTGCTATCTGCTGCAAATCTTCCTTCAGCATATTCTCTTGAATTTTACCCATAATGCCGCCAAAGATATTTGCAACTGGTAACCATAAAAAAATATTTAGATAACGGGCTATCCAAACAGTAAGTGTATGCTGAAAACCATCAAACACAGCAATGCCAAAGACCAAAGGCCCAAGTATTGCCAATACAATTAAATAAAACGTCCGGATGGTATTTATACAAAGTGCAGCAGCTTCAAAAAGTACTTTAAGTACTTCACTCATCCATTGTTTAATGGAATTACGAAAATTATAAGAGAATTTGGAGAAAGCAAACTTAATATCGTTGCCAATGCTTTTCAGCCAGCCTTCTTTTTTATCAGCGTAGTGATACTTATACCATTTGTCTCTGTCACCGGAGCCATTTGGTCCAACATACATTTGCCAGTAAGCTGTTTTCTTTATGGCTTCTTCTTTCATCTCCAGCAGCTTTGCAACGGCTTTATCTGAGTCGGTTACCATTGCTGCAGTGGCGGTAACTGTGGGCTTCATTACCCCGTTAATCATAGCAATAACTGATGGAAAGATTAATACTGCGAAGCCCAGCACAAATGGCCGGAACAAAGGATAAAAGTCCACAGGTTCCGCTCTTGCAATATGCCCCCACACCCTCGATGCAATATACCAGGTAGCGGCAAAGCCGGCAATACCTCTGCCAACGCCAATTAAACGGCTGCAAAGTGGCATCATATCATCATACAACTTCTCCAGCACTTCATGCAGGCTGCGAATGCGGTTTGCCATTCCCTGGGCCTCTGCTAAATGGGGAATCAGCAACACTACGATTGCTATGCAAACAACTCTTACACACATTTTCATACTCACAACTTTAAAAGTAAATAACCATTTTATCTATTCAATCCGAACAGTTTTCGTGACATCTCAATCTGCGCCTGTTCCGATTTTCGCTGAAGGGAAAGCATATTTGTATTGTTGGTAAAGTCTTTCAGAAAGGAATACTGGTCTTCTACAGCCAGGTATATCTTATCAATGGCCTGCAACCGTTCATCATCACTCATTCGCAGCTTTCCTGATGTAATGACCATAGATAGTTCATCAAGACTTTTTAAACTCTCATTAAACAGGTTACCATACACTTTGCCGAGATAATCAATTTCATCAACGGTAAACTGCTTTTCTTCTTTAAACCTATTAAAGGCAAGTTTGTATTCTTTAGATATCCGAAGCTGATAGCTGATAATATCCGCAATACGTTTATATTTTTTAACCGCAGGGCTTACCTGCATCAAGCCATCTAAAAAGGTTTTATGCAGGTTAAAATTTCCTTGCGATATATCTTTAACAGCAGTATATCCTTTAAAAATGATTTGGTAACCATTTTTCATGTTCTTTAAAATCTTTTTAAACTGCGCCAGCTTTTCAATGTTAAGCAACAGTTGCTGCACTTCATCGCTTTGTGCATTTAGTTGAACACTCATGCTGCACATAATCATAATCACAATCAGTTTTTTCATTTTATTCCATTTATAAGTTTAGAACGGTTTATTTCCATCTGCTCTCCCAATCGCTGTACGGCCAGTATGCCCATATCGTCACTAAAGGAGCAGGCAAAGGAATATTTATCCTGTACATCGGCATATAAACTATCAATCCGTTTCAGCCTTTCATCATCTTTCATTTCCAAATTGCCCGATGTTGTAACCAATATTAATTCATCCACAGTTTTTATACATTCATCCAGGAGGTTATCAAATACCTGTTTACAATAATCAACTTCAGTTTCTGTAAACTGTTTTGTTTCCTTTATTTGCTGCAGGGTCATTTTTGTTTGCTTGATGATTTTTACCTGGTAAGCAATTATATCCGCCACTTTAGCATACCTGCGGATAGCAGGATTTACATTTTTGAGCCGGTTAAAGAAATCCCGGTGCAGGTTGAGGTCCCCGTTTTTAATGTTGCGGATAGTATTTATTCCACTGGTTACAACGGTGTAACCTTTTTTTGCATAGCCAATATAAACCTGCAATGCGGCAATTTGTTGGAGCAGATATTTCTTTTGGGTTGACTTTTGATTAAGCCATTCATCTGTGGTTTGTGCATTTGATGAATGAAAGGCAAACAAGCCTACTGTTACCAATATCATTATTTTCTTCATACTTCACATTTTCACTCTTCACAATATTTTTGGGCTAACGGCTTAAACCGTACAGTCTTTTTACATATTCAATCTCTCCCAACTCATTTGCCCGTTGAATACTCAGCATCTTATTCTGATTATTGAAATCTTTTAAATCAACGTACTGCTGCTCCAGGTTATCCGAAACTGTATTGATAATTTCCAGCCGCTTTGCATCACTCATTTGTGTGGTAAAGGCATTTACCACTAAAAACAACTGGTCAATGCTTTTCAGGCTTTCATCCATCATGCCGGAATAGATGTTGTACATATAATCCAACTCTTCGGCAGTAAAGTTTTTATCTTGCTTAAAAATTGCCCAGGCGCCTTTATATTCGTTCACCATCTGCACCTGCCTTTCAATAATATCCTTTACCCGTTTGTAATAAGCCAGTGCAGCTTTTACTTTCCACAGTTCCTTAAAATAGTCGTCATACAATTTCCGCTGCTTCTCTACCCAATCTTTAATCTCATTCAGTTTTAACTGGCTCATCTTATTCTCCAGTGTTTTTTGGGCGTTTTGCAGCCAGATAGTTTTATTCTGCAGCCGCTGCATCTGAAGGTCGAGAGCTTTAATTACTTTTTTAACTGCTGCCTTAATAATGTCCACAATAGGAATTTGTGCTTTAGTTTCCTGTATTGGCAAAAACATACAGCACATGCTCAACCCCACGACTGCCAATATTTTTTTCATAATTCTCTATTTTATTTTTTTAAACTTATTGGTTCCATCAAATAGTGCTTTCTCCTTTATATCAAATGAATAATGGTCTAAAGTTTCTGCCTCTTCCAGCAATTTTGTTTCAGCATTGTAAATTCCTGATGTTTCTTTCACTTTATATTCAGGAACATTGGCTTCGCCTTCTACCTGGCGGATATAATGCCAACGGTTCTGGATTTTATATTCTTTTGCCGATTGATTTTGAAGAGAAATTACAAGAGTGTCAAACTCTTTTCCGAATTCATTTTGCCCGGCTCTTACATAGGTGCCGGGTATAAATTCCATAATTTCATCTTTGCCTTTTGTATTACATCCGGCAATAAAAAATGTAGTGAGGAAAATGAGCAATACTGTTTTCATACTATCAGTTTTTAAAGTGAATAATCTCATCTGCTAAAGCCTTAATCCCCTTTTCAATATCCCCGCCAAACTTTGCAGCATAAGCCTGTACTTTCACTTTTTCCTTTTCCTCAGTTGTGTAAGCCAGGTACTCTTCCGGCGATACTTCTGTACGATAGACTTTGCTTAACACCCCACCCAAAGAAATAAAGACCTCTTTGTATTTTTTTGTCGGGTCATTGGCTTTATTTATAGACAATACCAATGCTTTTTCTTTTTCTGTTAGCCCAAGCAATTCCTGTATCTGGTCAAATTTGTTTTGATACTTGCTTTGGTCTAACAGTATTTTACAATCGCTGTTATTAATAATTGCCTGCTTTACTACAGGCGAACTGATAATGTCTTCTACTTCCTGTGTTACCACAATAGCTTCACCAAAGAACTTTCGCACTGTTTTAAAAAGATACTTTATATACTCAGCCATTCCTTCTTTTGCAATTGCTTTCCAGGCTTCCTCAATCAGTATCATCTTGCGGATGCCTTTCAGCTTTCTCATTTTGGAAATAAATACTTCCATAATGATAATGGTTACCACCGGGAACAAAATCGGATGGTCTTTGATATTATCTAATTCAAATACTATAAACCGTTGCTGCAGCAAATCCAGGTTTTCTTTTGCATTCAGCAGGTAATCAAACTCACCACCTTTGTAATATGGCCGCAGTACATACAAAAAATTGGACACATCAAAATCTTTATCTTTTACATTGTCGCCTTTGAGCACAATTACAAATTCTTCTTTCAGAAAATCATAAAAACTGTCAAAGCAGGGAAAAATGTTTGTGTCATTCTCAACTTTCTCAAAATATAATTGTAACGCATTTGAAAGAGCTACATATTCACTGCGGTTAAAGGTTTCATTATCTTTTTTCCAAAGGGCCAATAACAATGTCTTGATGCTTTCCTTCTTTTCCGTATCAAGGATATCGCCTTCACCAATATAAAATGGGTTAAACTTTATAGGCTTGGTTTCAGAGTAAGTGAAATAATACCCATTCACCATATCACACAAACCCTTGTAGCTATGGCCCACATCTACCAGCACAATATGTGTGCCTTTTTCATAGTAGCTCCTTACCATGTGGTTTGTAAAAAAGGATTTTCCACTGCCAGACGGGCCCAGGATGAACTTGTTCCTATTGGTGCAGATGCCTTTATCCATCGGTTCATCCGAAATATCCACATGAATAGGCTTGCCGCTAAGCCGGTCGCCAAGCCGAATGCCGATGGGGCTGACAGAAGAACGGTAGTTGGTTTCCAAATTGAAGAAACAACAGGCCTGTGGGCTAAACGTATCGAAAGTATCATTCATGGGAAAGTCGGCAGCATTGCCGGGGATGCCTGCCCAATAGATTTGAGCTGAACCTTCAGTTTCTAATTTAGGTGTAGCATCCATTTGCGTAAGTGCTGAAGAACACAAGTTTCTGATGTTTTTCAATTCTTCTTTGTTATCTGTCCATGCCAGTAAATTAAAATGAGCCTTAACTGGTAACCTCTGCTCACTGATAGCTTCATTCAAAAAATCGTCTGTCGCCTGTTTGCTGATGGCATTCTCCCGGCTATAAGCAGAAAGTGATTGCAACCGCAATCTTTTACTTTCTAATTTCTGCATTGTTTTCTGTACATCCTCAATAAATACATACTGGTTATAGATGTGATTGCAAGAAAGCAACTGGCCGATGGGTGAAGCAAAGCCTACACTGAACTTTGTTTTATCTGTTGAATATCTATCATAGTTTATTCTTGAGCCGCATAAAGCAGGAACAAATTCAGCATCGGCCATTGTATAAAGCTGGCAATGATTTTCACCAATCTTCCATTCAGGTTTAAATTCAATATCTCTCAGCAGAACTGAATCATTACCTAAGTTGAGATAATGAAGTATAGAATCAGCCAGTGAGTTATTTTCAATTTGCCTCATGCTGATAAAACCACTGTCGGTTAATATTTTTTGAAACTGCCCGACATGGTTCATAAAATCATGGAAGTGCTTTGGCTGCAATGTTTCTTCCGGTACAATTGTTCTTCTTAGTAAGCTGCTGAAAATAGAAGATGCGTTTTTTCTGTTAGCTGGCTTCTTAGTTAGCATGATGTAGCAGCGATGGTCTAAGTAAGGCCGTTCATTAAAGAAACGGTCGCTGCTCCGGGTAAGAAAACTATTGTCTTCCTGAACAAATGAAGGTTTATACTTTGCTTCGGTAAACCAATCTTGTTTATGCAACACTGTATTTACCGGCAATACTTTTATTGCCTTTATCCAGGCATGATGAAAAGCTTCGTATTCGTCATTGCTCATTGTAAACAGTTCGGGCAACTGCACTTCAAATACAACTGTTACATCACCCATTTTGGAAAGGATGGCATTATTTTCAATAGCATAAACCGGCAATATATCATTCAGATTTTTCATTCAGCAACATCTTTTTCAGTTTCACTTTTGAATAACTCTTTATCACATCCGGTACTGAGCGGCGGGCAGTCTTTTTCATCATACCATATTCACCATAAGTCCGGCTGAGTTTATAGATACGCATAAATAAGGCGGTAGTAAGTACAGCAATAAAAGGGAGACAAAAGAAGATACCCAGGCCGCTGATGTAGAGTATTGCAAAAAGTATCAGCAACACTACTAAGCCGCCACCCAGGTACCAGATATATTGGGCTTTCAAGCCCTTGAACTCAATACTGCGGTTAATGCCTTTGTTGATTTGATATACGGAGTTTGACATGATTATTTAAAGAACAAATGCAGCAAATAGTTTTCCAAAATATAATTAAGGCAGGTAAGTAAGGTAGGACTACGGGGGTTCAAATCCTCATACCCTTTACTTTGACATCTTCCGTTTTTTTCTTTGGTAACAGGCTTTTATTATTTTTTGGTGTGTCAGGGTCCATTTTCACGACCGGGGTTTCAGGGGTTGTATCAGTAATATCATGCTGTTTAATCTGGTTGGCCTGTATCTTAATACTAATCTCTCTTTCCAATCTGGAAACATCTTTCTTCAATTGTGCCAGTTCATCTTCCTTATCAAATGGTTTTGTCACAATCTTCTCCAGCATTGGAATATTTTGATTTAGTTCGTTGAGTTCTTTTTGATATTTTTCTTTCAATGAATCAACCCGGTCAATAGCATTTAAAAAATACCGGGCAGCCAGCTTTGGATTATCAATATTAATATGACCCTGGTTCCATGAATACTTAATACCACTCTTTTTACTTTCAGCATAAAACACATTGCTGTATTTGTATTCAAACATGCCTTTGTCTTCGTAGGTTTCTTTTTGCCTGCGGATAAATAAACCAAAGCCATACAGTTCTCCAATCTTTTTATTATCATCTTCGCCAATATCAGGTTTCCAGGCTGTGTAGAGACGGATTAAATGGTTGCCGATAGTTTCTGAATCTGTACTATTTAGACCGTCAAGGCGAACAGGATTAATTTTAATTCCGTCTTTATCGTACTGCAGCTGACTTTTGTATTGCTTTTCATCTATACTCAGTTTCTCTAATGTTTGAAACGTTTTACCTTTTTCTTCCTGCAGATTTTCTAATTTAAACCTTGACCGAAATGTTTCTTTATGGTGGGCATTGCGTAAACTTTCTAAAACCGCTATCTTCTTTTCCATTTTTGATTTTTCCAGCAGCGTTGTATCACCTGATAAAATGGCAATGTACTCAGAAAAATTCATGCCGCTTTTTTCATCAATACTTCCTTCATCAATCGTTCTTACGTTCAGTTCGCAGTTTTTCATCTGGCTGATAAAGGTTTGTTTATTCTTCAAGAGGTTGAATTTGTAATTGTCTAACGATTGCTCAACAGCATAAATAAAATTCTTCACCTTGTTATTATAAAATTCTTTGGCAACAATGTTTCCCTGCCTGGCGCCACGACCGTCCCTTTGTTCCAGTTCAGATGGTTTCCAGGGAATATCCAAATGGTGCATGGCAACTACCTTCGCTTGTACGTTTAATCCTGTGCCTGCTTTTTCCGTACTGCCCAATAAAATCCTGATGTCACCATTGTTCATCTTTCGGAATAGTTCCGGCTTTTGCTTATCTGTCCAGTCGTGAATGAAAGTGATATGATTTGCATTGACTTTAAAATCAGTAATAAGCTTTTCTTTAAGGGCATCATAGATATTAAATTCATTAGGTTTGGGTGTACCAATATCGCAGAAGATAATTTGAGTGCCTTTGTGGTCTTTACTTTGCTCATATATCTCTGCAGCCTTCCTGGCACAAACGTTTATTTTATTATTTGGATGGTCGCTGTATTTACCGGAGTCAATCAGCCGCATATCAGCCGCCATCTTTTTTGCGTAGTTCGTTGCAATCAGCATACGGCCTTTGTCTTCTTCATCATTGAGTCTTGGCCTGCCAATTAATTCACCATTACCTGTTTTAGCAAACTGCATCAATAGTTTTGTAAATTCCTGTTGCTCTGGTGTTGGTGGAATATTGATTAACTGCTCATCAATTTCCGGTTTATCAAGGTTAATATGTTTGGCTGTTTTATAATCAGTAATCTCATTATAAAACAACGCCAGTTCCGGCACTTTTATAAAATGCCTGAACCTTTCTTTCGCAATAATTTCATTGGTAACAGAAAATTCAAAGTCGGTTGTCTTTTTTGCAAACACAGCAGCCCAGGCATCAAAGTTTTCAATCCGCTGCCGTTCCATTTCTTTTGGCCGCAGATACTTAAAGAGCAGGTACATTTCTGTAAGGCTGTTACTAATTGGTGTGCCTGATAAAAAAGTAACACACAAGTCACTGTTAAATCTTGTTTGCAATTCCCGAACAGCAAACAGCATATTTAATGCTTTCTGGCTTCCTTCTTTATTGCCCAACCCGGCTACCCGGTCATGCCTTGTGGTGTAGGTAAGATTTTTATACTTGTGTGCTTCATCTACAAATAAATGGTCAATACCCAATTCCAGAAAGGTGACACCTGCATCTTTCTTTTCTTCAATACCTTTTCGTAATTCCTGAAGTTTAACCCCAAGATTTGTTTTGCGGATTTCCAGACCTTTCAGCATTCGTCTGCTAATCTCACCACCCGTTTCTTTTATTGTATGCAAATCCCTTTCTACATTACTAAGTTCTGCTTCAAATATTTGCTTTTGTATTTCCGGGCTTTGGGGAATTTTTCCAAACTGGTCATGCGTAAGAATAATGCAATCCCAATTATTGTTTTTGATTTCATTAAATAATCGAAGTCGTTTGGCCGGAGTAAAATCATTTTCGTCAGGAGCCAATACTCTTGCATTGGGGTATGCTTTTCTGTAAGTTTCTGCAATCTGGCGCACATTCGCTTTGAGTGCAAGTATCATTGGCTTGTTTACAATCTTCAGCCGTTTCATTTCATGTGAAGCAACTACCATCGTCAATGTCTTTCCCAAACCAACTTCATGGTCTATCAATGCACCCCTGTTTTGTACAATGCGCCAAACAGAGTTTTTTTGTGAGCTGTACAAATCATCAATGTTCAATCTTTTTTTATCCAATCCGGGAAACTGCAAATGAGTTCCATCATATTCTCTCAACACATAGCAATTGAACGTATCGTTATATAGGGTCTCTAATTCCTTTTTGTCATTCGCCGGTAACTCTTTTAACCAATCAATAAAGCCGTTGCGTATAGATTCTATTTTTTGATGTGCTAATTGAATAGCCTCACTATCCGGCACACGGGTGCTTTTGCCAGCTACCTCAATTTCATAAGAATAGAACGGCGTAGTATTTTCTAAAGCATATTCCAATAAGGCATCGCCATAAGTTGGGCGGCCGGATTTTGTAGTAACAGCATATTCCTGGTTGATTTTGGCATTGGTGAGCTTTGCATTTACTTTGAAAGTATCTAAAGAGGAAAAATATTTTACTTCTGTATTCAGTTCAAACAAATGTGAGGCAAAGCGGCTGTAATAGTCAATTGGTATCCACCTTTCACCCAAATTAAAATCAAGCAATTCAAAAGGTATTTTTTCAGGCTGTACTTTTTGTAAAGCAGAAAAGCTTTTAAACAATTGCAGATTATCTGGATTCTTCTCAGCTGCTTCTGACACTACCCGTAGCTTACTCACCACATTACCGCTTAGAAACTGGTCGGCTGTTTCCCATTCATTGTTAGCCGGATTTATGTAAATATGGTTGCCCAAAGCGGCGATGGTTTCAGGTTCTGTACCGTCTGTTGCCGCAGCAATAAACTCTATATCCACCTTGCCCTTATCATTCAGGCTTTTTGCCAGGGCTTCCAAAGGATTATCGGTTACATAAACTTCCTGTTTCGGTAATAAAGACTGAGTAAGAATATCAGACTTAATAAACTGTTCCCCTTCCTTTCGTTCAATTGAGGAAAGCATGGTAAGTCCAAATGCTTCATCTTTAAGAATCCTTTGCCGGTTAGCGGCTGAGTTTAAAAGTCCATACCCTTTTATCAATGCTTCATACCCCTCGTTTAAATCTTTTCTCAAATTTTCATCTGCTGCAATACCCGAGTTTTCTTTTTCCATAAGAGATAAATACATATCCCTGATGTTGGTGTATTGCTGATAAAAGCCGAGGTCTTTTTTATCCTGCAGGCTGGGCATAAAAACCGGCTTCTTATCATCGGATGCCAGATAAGAAACAAAGCCAACCCTGTTGTTATGTACAATCAGCGTTCCTTCTTTATAAAATGGATTTATGTCTCTTAAAGTTTCCAGTTTATCATCATCGCCTATCGAAACATGAAACACTGCGTCACCATCATTGTAAAATTGCTGGTCATATTTTTTTAGTGAATTGGTTAAGCCAGCCAATTCATGCTGAAGCAACGAAGCATTCATCCAGTTAGTGGAGAACTTTATTTCTTCTGCATTGGAGTAAAGTTTATATACATATTGCTTGAAGGCAGTTGACTTTGCCGTCATTAAAACAACCAATTCATGCTGCGGTTTGTCCTTAGAGCGGATGATGTTTAAAATCCTTGCTGTCTTTTTATCAATTACAGCAGCATCCAGCGGATTGATATAAGCTGAAGCCCTGTTTAAGTTATTAGAGGCACCGGCATCAAATAATCCTAATTGCACAGAACTGTTGTCTGGCTTATTTTCCGGCATATCCGTATAGGTAAGTTGTGTACCTGTTTGCTTTGGAACTTGTTTTATCTGTTGCCTGAAGGCCTCTTTATTAAATCTTGCATCAATTCCTTTTGCAACTGTTTCAGCCAGTTTCGGTGCAATAAGTTTTATGTCACCAGTCTGCCAGATAACTTCATGTGCTTTCCCGTATTGGTCTTTGCCGGGTTTTATCTGGTTGCCTAAAATAATTTCAGGATGAAGAACGATGTATTGATTATGCTGATAGTCGCCAAATTCATTTTGTTGTTCAACAGTTTTAACCAACTGCTTTTCTTCTTTTGAAAGAGATTGTTTGGCTTGATTTTTTTGAACAATCAGCAAATGGCTTGGTGCTTCTGTATTGCCAGTATCTTTCATCAGGTTGTCGGGCAGTACATTCAAACTAATGAAATCAGCACTATTAAAAAGATATTCCCTGGCAACTTGGTTAGACGGGTTATTGAGAAAGGCATCGGTAGTAATATAAGCCAACAAGCCACCGTCCTTTAATTTATCAAGCCCTTTTGCAAAAAAGTAATTGTGAATCTTATCTGTTAGTCCTTTTTCTTGTATGCTTTCATCATACACCTTAAAATTGCCGAAGGGAATATTGCTGACGACTAAATCATATTTTCCATTTTCAGAAGCCGGGGTATCTTCAAAGCCTTTTATTTGAACCGAAACAGGAAGAGGTAACGAACTGCTTAGTGCTCTTAATACTTTACCGGTAAGAAAGTCTTTCTCAACAGCATTGATTTGTTGCAATGATGGAAATGCTGCAACAGCTTCGGTTGCAAACACACCAGCACCACTGCTTGGTTCATACATAGCAGCAGGCTCAATGCCCCGTTCCTTAAGAACAGCAAATAGGGATTGTGGAATTATTTCGGGAGTATAAAAGGCAGTAAGAATGCTGTTTCGTATTAAATCAATTGCATTCTTATACTCTTTATCCGCAAGTTTTTGCTGCAATAACTGATGCAGCTCCATTATCTGCGGATAAAGTTTTAAATCTTCTTTCGATGCATTTTGCTTCTTCCATTCTTCCTTAGTAGCTTTTGGAAACAGAACTGCTTTTAAGCCACCAAAACCTGAATACTTCTTTAATGCAGAAAGCCGGTCAGCAGTCAATTTGTTTTCTGCCGACCAGTCTAAAGCAATCCGAATAGCTTCGATATTGTTTTTAAGTTTCTGCTGACTGTTGTAACTCATTGCTCACAGATTCATTCACTCGGTTACTTTCCAGATATTCACTTACTGCGCCGGTTATGGCATAGTGGATAAACTGATTGTCCTCAGTTTCTTCAGCAAATACCAGGTCATCAAAAGTAGAGTTGCAGTAGTTAATCATATTAATAACCTCATGCTGAAGTAAACCCGATTGCAAGAGTTTTTTGTAGTTATTTTCAAATTCTTCTTCAAGGATATGCAGGATGTAATTATATCTCGATGGCCGCAGTTCCTTTGTTATTTCCCGAAGGCAGGTTTCTGCAATTATATATTCTGGCTGACTGTTATTCTTTAACTGTTTTATTAGTGGCCCGGCGGTACTTACCTTGTTATACAGCCAAACACGGAGTCTGTCTTCTGCTTCCAATGCAAAGAGTATATCAGGATTGTTATCCCTGATATACTCCAGTAATTTGCCAATTAAGATTTCTTTCATACAAAATGGTTTTATACACCAAAGAATGAGCGGATAACGGTGGCTACTATCACCAGGAATACACAACTTCCAAACCAGGCCGCTGCTACTTTACCTGTATCATGGTCGCCACTGTTCCACTTTTGATAAACCTTTACGGCTCCGATTAAACCGACAATAGCGCCTACAGCGTACATAAGGTTTACCCCGGCAGCAAAGTAGCTTCTCACTTTTGTGTTGGCTTCATTAATACCAGCATTGCCATCTTGTGCAATAGCTGAAACAGTAAGTAGCAGAAGTAAAAAACAGAATGTACTGTAAATAACATTTCTTCTTACAAACACTTTTTTCATACACACATTAATTTTGAGAATTTAATAAAAAAATGAATGCTTCATTATACTAACCCATCGCACTTGATTTTCCTGCCCGCAGATAATGAAGCATTACTTTTCAATGCCAGATATTTTGAATGTCTGTCGCTGTAAACCGTTCAGGATAATATTGGGCAATCAAGCCGGATATTGCAGTTTCCAATCCCTGTTTATGTTCTGCCGAATGTAAACCAGGATATTTTTCTACTATCATTTTAACAGCAAAGAGTATTTCTTCTTTTTGGGCCTCCAGCTTCATTTCGGCGAGGTAAGCATTTGCTTCATCCCAAAACGGCTGAAAAATTATCGTTGCGTCAACAGGATATTCTTTTGGTAAAAAATCAGTATGATTGCTGGAAGTAAACTGTTTTTTAATTTCCGATACCGAAATTGGTGTTCCTTTTTCTTCTATTCTTTTGATTCCAATCAGTGAAAGAATTTCCCATCGAAAATATTTTAATGCAACATACCCGTAATAACAAATTAAAGCAAACAACATTGCTGTGATGTATTGGCTCCATGATATTGATTGTAACATAATACCGTCAACGTTTAGTTATGAATTTGTATCACTAACTGGAATACAAAAACACTTCCAAAAACTACAAAGTGGAGATAGGTTCGGTAGGACTACCTTAATGGTGAAAAGTATAGATGGAGTATTAGTCGTAATCAGTCTTCAGTAATTCTGACGGAGAAATTTCCAACGCCTTTGCTAATTGCAAAATTGTAGTAAAGGTTATATTTATTTGGCCCTTTTCAATTTTCGAAATCTTGCTGTTATCAATGTCACAGGCATACGACAGTTCCCGGAGACTTAGATTTTTCGCCTCACGGAGTCTTTTAATATTTGCTCCCAGTTTTTTTAAATTGCCTTTATCGCTTTGCCGAATCATGTTAAATAATGAATTGGCAAGATGACCTAATCAGGCATAATAATTGCGGTCTAATAAGACCGCAGTTGGTAATTACTTATAAGTTTTAGCAGTGAAAGTTGAATTATTTATAAGAAGTCCGCTACAAAATCACCCGTTAACACAGGGATTTCAAGACATGTGCAGCCGTCTTTGTTATAGTAACATGGAGCAACTGCTTAACTGGCCGGTAAGCCATCTGCTTAAATTGGATGGATTTACATACCATCATTACCAGGAACTGTGGAAGTATCTTGATAAAAATAATCTAGTGAGGCTATTGAAATATTGATTTAATTTTGCGATGTGGCAAGCAATATAAGTCTTACAATTTACTCAAAATATGAAGCCATTTATGGAGCATATCCTTCATCACGTCTATTGTTGCTTTGTCTGGCGCATGATATTTTGTTTCCAGGCTGCCAAATGAAATCTCTTCCCGCTGCAAAGTGGAGAAGGTTTTGGCAACAGTACGCAGCATAGGTGCAACTGTGCGATTAATAATAATTTTATCTACCACCAAAAGCCTGATGAGCAGGCCTAATTTTGCAACAGACAATGTTGTGTTGATTTTGTTTTCAGGTTCAGTTACGGATGAATTAGCTGCCTGCATAAAATGACCTGCCTCACAGTATTTAATTTCTTCTGTTATCCATGTACTCACCTGTTCATTCAGCGGAGGCATATTATCATCGAAGCAATAGTTTACTCTTACGGGCAATTGATTTATGCTTTTTAATTCGGAACGAAGCATTAATATTTTTTCAGATTTTGTTGGAATTGCTGAGAGCAGATTAACCAGCCTGTCAAACTCATATACAACGAACGCCGGAGAATTAAAGTTATAGTAGTATAACAACTTTCTGATATTGTCAGTTGCAGGGGTTATTACTTTTGTAAGTTCCCGTAGCAATTCAGTTTCATAAAAATGCAACCTGTATGTAACCGGCAGATTATGGTTTCCGAATGAACTTATGAAATGATTATACAGCGTTTCTGTAAGCAATTGTTCCATCAAATCTGATGAACTCAATTTAAGCCGCAAATCTTCTGATAAAGTATTAATTTCTTTTCCGTAAAGGGATACTAACACATCTGGCACTCTTTCATTTTTATCAAAATAAGTTCCAAAATATTCTTGTATAAAATGAAGGGCCTTTAACAACTCCTGTGTTAACAAACCTGGTTGTCTATCATTTATAGAAACTGAGGAGCAGGAGCAGACTAAAGAAACTTTGTCTAATAATTTTGTCAGCATTAATTGCACCATCCTGATGAACTCCTCTTTATCTTTTGCATAGTGCCTGCCAATCATTTCATCTAAAATCAATCGCTGTAGATTTTCTGCAGTATCACTCCACTTATTCAATAGCTCAACAAAAACGCTATTATCCGGCATAACAAAATTGCTATCCGCATCAGCAAACACGTCAGCAAATGATAAGTTCCATTGGTGAAGTATTTCAGTTGCAGATGTCAACTCCATTTTCTCTGTTGCTTCCGCAACAGAAGCAATGCCATTCCCTCTTTTTGACATGATGTTTAATTTGGTATTACGAATACCAAATAACTATCAAATTATAAACCCTTTGCTATACGCAAAACTTACTATTTCACTGCGTAAAATTGACTATTTTCTCCAATTTCATCCAGCTACGCATTTCATACCATATCCAGTTTTCTGCTAAGTTCTAAACGATTAGACACCTGCGCCTTTTCAAATATATTCTGCACATGCTTTGCAACGGTTCGTTCAGCTATAAACAGCATTTCAGCAATTTGCTTATGGGAATAGCCTTTATATACCAGTATCACAATTTCAATTTCACGGGTAGTAAAACTATAGCGTTTGCAGTTTTGTGCAAGCCGCTCTTCCCGACTTATATTTTCCAATTCTTGTGTTCTTTTTCTTACTTCTTCCTGTAGTTGCTCATTCCATTTCAGCAGTTGTTCTTCCGATTCAATTAACCGCTGATGCTCTGCCTTCAGCAGTGTAATATGTTGTTTTAACTGTAATGCAAGCAGTAGTAAAAAACCAGTATTTGTAGTAGTTGCTTCAACGGCTTGCCCAAAATTAAAATAATCTATTACAGGCAGCCCCACCCAGGGTGTAAGGCTCAGGAAAAGAACAGCAACTTCTTCCTTTGCGGCCTTTGTTCTAAAGTTATTTTGATATTTAAACTTTACTGCGCTGGTTAAAGTAATAATAACCCATATAGCATAAAGTACAGGAATTACAAGCAGATTTTTTGCGACGTCCAGTTTGCCTGAAACAACAAAAAGTAAAACAAATATAAGGTAGGGAACCACGAGAAAAAATATAACACCCCTGTATGCATGAAACCGCATTTTTCCCAGCGCAAAGGCATTAAATACATAGTATGGGAAATAACAGGGAGTGATAAACCCGGTTGCATAAGCAATGGATAATTGTACATAATAAGAGCCAGGGATATTAGGGTCTGGAAGGAAGCCGCCGGTAACATTGTAGAGAATTAATAATAAAATCAGAATGATGTTGAGGAAGGTTGATTTGTCATCCGGCCGGGCCATCCGGTAAATGACAAGGTATAAAAGAATAACTGTTTCTATGCAAATGAACAGAAACGTTATAATATGCATTTGGGTACCCGGCAAAAGCATAACCTTGCAATTTAGTTACGGCATTTTCATAAAATACAGCTTATATCCAAAATCTAATTCCCGGTATATTTTAAAGCCATGCTTCTCATACCAGGGAATATTTTTTGTGGTAGATGTTTCGAGGCAAATTGTCCTGTTTTCCGAAAGGCCTTTTTGAATAAGTTCATTGAGCAACTTGCTGCCGATACCATGGCCTTGCTGGGATGGCTCTACTCCTATAAACCATAAATAATAAAGAGGAACAGCAGGATGTATTTTTTTGATAGCTGATTCACGGCTGATAGCTTTCCTAATATTTGAAATCCCTGTAACTGACAGCGCCATTTTTATATCGAGCAGTATTGATTTTACTGTAACCTTTTTTCTATCTGGCACAACAATCAAAGCACATGCTTTTCTATCGTCTGAAATAAAGACTTCGCCAAATAAATTGCATACATCAAATGAATATTCCATCAGACCTTTTAAACATTGCTCCCTTTTTTCATCTTGTTTAATTATGTAATTGACACTCTTGTTGTCAACAAAAGACCGGGTTAAAATATCAGTTACCAACTCCCTGTCATTTAATGTTGCTCTCGTCATGGCTCAATTAGATGTGTATATAAATAATTGACTCTCAATTTTTATACCGATTATGGCAAAGCCGGCACTTTGTTATGTAATACTACTGGAAATCAGGGCTAAAATTCAACAACCTTTCAAAATACGGCCATAGCTTTACTTAAAATAGCGATATTGCAAACAGGAGAAATGCCAATAATTAAATTCATCCTTATACGTATAAACACTTATGGTATTATTTATAAAGAACATGGTTTGCAATCGCTGTGTAATGGCCGTTAGTCAGGAGCTTGAAAAATTGAACCTGAAAACAACCCGGATGAACCTGGGAGAGGTTGAATTGCAAAAAGAGCCAACAGGTAAACAATTACAACAATTGGCTGACAGGTTGAATTCGTTGGGCTTTGAAATTCTTGATGACCAGAACCAAAAGCAAATTGAGAAAATTAAAGGCTTATTAATTAAGAAAGTTCAGTCAGGCGAAATAGAAGAGCATTTTAGCATCATTCAATTTTTAAGCTCTGCTTTGCATAAGGACTATAGTTATATTTCCCGCCTGTTTTCTGAGGTAGAAGGCATAACTGTTGAACACTTCTTTCTTCTCCAGAAAATTGAGAAAGTAAAAGAATGGCTGGTATATGGCGAAATGAACCTGAGTGAAATTTCTTATAAGTTAGGATATAGCAGTGTGGCACACTTATCTTCCCAATTCAAAAAAATTACCGGGCTTACACCGAGTCATTTCAAAAAATTAGGCTCTTCTCATCGCAAACCTTTAGATAAAGTGAAAATCAAATAGGTATAACTCTTTTCCATAATTCTATAACATTTAGTGAAATATTGAATAGAACTTTGTGTCGTTAATTAATAAACTATGACACATACATATTCCGTCACCGGTATGACCTGTACCGGTTGCCAGGCTAAAGTGCAAGGCCTTTTATCAAAAGTACAAGGGGTAAAAAATGTAACTATTGATTTGCCAAAAGGAGAAGCTACTATTGACATGGATAAACATATTTCGACTCAGCAATTCAAGGAAGCTTTAAAAGAGTATCCGAAATATCAATTCTCTGAAGCAAATCATCTGCATCAAAATGCAATATCAGCTTTATCTGAAAAAGAAACAAAATCCTGGTTTCAAACCTATAAACCCATACTGCTGATTTTTGGATATATCACGGGCATTACATTGCTGGCAGAATGGGTACAGGGGGATTTTATATGGATGCGCTGGATGAATTATTTTATGGCAGGGTTCTTTTTGGTTTTCTCCTTTTTTAAATTACTTAACCTGAAAGGATTTGCTGAAAGTTACAGCATGTATGATATTGTAGCAAAAAGGTGGAACGGATGGGGCTATGTTTATGCTTTTACTGAACTGGCTTTAGGCTTGGCCTTTTTAACCGGGTTCAATCCAATCCTTATCAATACCGTTACCTTTGTAGTAATGACGGTTAGCATTATAGGGGTTTTGCAAAGCGTTTTTAATAAGCGAAAAATAAAATGTGCCTGTCTTGGTGCTGTATTTAATTTACCCATGAGTACCATCACCATCATTGAAGATTTATTGATGATTGGCATGAGTGGGACAATGCTACTAACTATGTTATGATGACTGTAATAAAATCAATTGGGCAATTTTTCTGGAAACTCTTCAAAGCTCTTTTTGTAAGGAAAAAGGATTGCTGTAAATGATTATTGAATAAGGGATTAACTTACTGAACTCATGTACAGAACTGATATTTATCATATACCAATCTGTATTAATTTCTTTGTTTTGTATCCTCATAAAATAAATCATGCAAAAAACTAAATAGATTTATTATAACTTTGAATTAAATGAAAAGGTTCGCCGCCGCCATATTAGCAGTTTTATACATCAGCACATCCGCTGGTGCTACGGTGCATATGCACTACTGCATGGGCAAACTGGCTGATTGGGGTTTAGGGCAAAAGGAATCCAAAACCTGTGACAACTGTGGCATGAAGACCAATGAGGCAAAAGAAAAAGGCTGTTGCAATGACGAAAACAAGTTTTTAAAAAACAATACGGACCAGAAAGCGGCAGAAGCAGGGCTGCAACTACTTCAAATACTTGCAATAGATTTACCTGTTTCATTT
Source organism: Sediminibacterium sp. (assembly GCA_017537025.1). GTDB lineage: Bacteria > Bacteroidota > Bacteroidia > Chitinophagales > Chitinophagaceae > Sediminibacterium. The sequence continues at coordinate 348,631 of JAFWCB010000004.1, read as the reverse complement.
GTTGATGCCCCCTCTTTCAATCTTACTTCTATCCCGGAAGATTATCCTGTAAGCAATGCCCCTCCCCGAAGTAATGGCGTTGCAGTTTACATACTTAACAGAACTTTCCTTATTTAAAGTTTATTTCCTTCAATAAGCCAGGCAATTCAATTGTCGGGCTATCGGCATTTACATGCGCCTGACAAAACAGATTTCCTAACATTTAAAAATTAAAAAATGAAAACGCTTAAAATGCTTTTTACTGTAGCTATTGTATTAGTTACAGTATCATTTGCCAATGCACAAAGCGACAAAACAGAAAGAACCATTGGCATTAAAACTGAAAAAGTAAAAGTATCCGGTGCATGCGGCATGGATAAAAGACGAATTGAAACTGCGGCATACTCAGTAGATGGGATAAAGTATGCTGTGTGGAATGAATACACACAAATACTTGTTTTAAAATTCAGTGTATTTAAAAAAGAAGCTGGAGATAAAGCCCAGAGAAGCATAGCAGCTGCCGGAAACGATACTGAAAAGTATAAAGCAGATGACTCAGTTTACAACAAGCTGCCTGATTGCTGCCATTACAGAACCATGCAGTTGTAGTAACCGGATTGTTTAGTATATGATTTGGCTTATTAAGCCATTAAATAATTAGAAGAAATAATTAGTAAAATAAAATCAAAAAAATGAAAGCAATTAAAATGCTGATGATGGCAGCTATAACCATCATGTCTTTGAACTTATTTGCACAAGACACAACAAAAATAAAAAAACAGAAGGCTGAAAAACTAAAATATGAATGCCCGATGCATCCGGGTGTGGTAATGGATGGGCCGGGTAAGTGTGCTACCTGTGGTATGGACTTAACACTTTCTCCCAAAGAAAAAATGAAAAGGGAAGTAATGAAAATGTATGCTTGCCCCATGCACCCTGAAGAAACCAGCAATAAGACCGGTAAGTGCAGCAAATGCAATATGGATTTAAAAGAAGTAAAGAAAGATAAGAAAGTATATGCCTGTTCAATGCACCCTGAAGTGACCAGTAACGAGGCTGGAAAATGTTCAAAATGCGGTATGGACCTGACACTTTCTCCCAAAGAAAAAATGAAAAGGGAAGTAATGAAAATATATTCCTGCCCAATGCATTCGGATGTTACAAGTAATAAACCCGGTAAATGCAGCAAATGCGGTATGGATTTAAAAGAGAAGGCAAACTAATGTTTCTATCCTTCCAAACTATTAAAATCAAGTTATGGTTCAAAAATTAATTGAACTGGCTTTACGTAACAGGCTTGTTGTTCTGCTGCTGGCAGGCGGCCTGTTTGCGTATGGCATTTACTCGGTCAAACAAAACCCTATTGATGCCATTCCCGATTTGAGTGAAAACCAGGTAATCGTTTTTACAGAGTGGATGGGTCGCAGTCCGCAGGTAATGGAAGACCAGGTGACGTATCCATTGGTGAGTAACCTGCAGGGTATTCCAAAGATTAAAAATATCCGTGGCACTTCCATGTTCGGGATGAGTTTCGTCTATGTGATTTTTGAAGATAATGTTGACATCTATTGGGCAAGAACAAGAGTATTGGAGCGGTTAAATTTTGCACAGCGTTTATTACCACAGGGAGTAACACCAACATTGGGCCCGGATGGAACCGGAGTTGGTCATATCTATTGGTATCACCTGGATGCACCTAAAATGAATTTAGGTGAACAAAGAGCTTTACAGGATTGGTACATCAAGTTTGCATTGCAAACTGTGCCGGGTGTGGCAGAAGTAGCATCCTTTGGTGGGTTTGAAAAACAATACCAGTTAGTTGTTGACCCGGTAAAATTGCAGTATTACAACATCTCTTTGATGGATGTAATGAATAAAGTAAAAGCAAATAACAATGATGTGGGCGGCAGAAAATTTGAAATGGCAGATATGGCTTATATCATTCGTGGCCTTGGCTATATCAAGAGCAAAGAAGATGTGGAGAATATTGCATTGAACAATTACAATGGTATTCCTGTAAGAGTAAAGGATATTGGCAGCGTACAAATGGGCGGCGATTTACGTCTCGGCATTTTTGATATGGATGGAAAGGGCGAAGTGGTTGGCGGCATTGTAGTAATGCGGTATGGCGAAAATGCCAACAAGGTAATTGAAGCGGTGAAAACGAAAATGAAGGAAGTGGAAAAAGGATTGCCTGACGGAGTAACCTTTAAAACATCTTACGACAGGAGCACATTGATACAAGAAGCTGTACAATCGGTGAAAGGTACATTGATAGAAGAAATGATTGCAGTATCTCTTATTGTTCTCATCTTTTTGTTCCACTGGCGCAGTGCTGTTATCATTCTTATTCAATTACCTATTTCTGTTGCTGCTGGTTTTATTTTTCTTGAACTCTTTGGCATCTCTTCCAACATTATGTCATTAACAGGCATAGCACTGGCTATTGGTGTGGTGGTTGATGATGGCATTGTAATGGTGGAAAATGCCTACCGGCATATCAGCGAAGCACAAACAGAAAAATTAAAGTCATCTAATAAAACATAAACATGGCAAAATGGTTTAAAAGAAATAAAGACCCTTTGACAGCAGAGGAAAGAAATGACATCATTGAAAAGTCGTCTAAACAGGTAGGCCCTGGTGTATTCTATTCAACCATCATTGTTGTTACTTCTTTTCTACCGGTGTTTTTGTTAACTGGTATGGAAGGAAAACTGTTCAGTCCCTTAGCCTGGACAAAAACTTTTATCCTGCTGATAGATGCCTTCCTGGCGATTACCTTAACACCTGTATTAATTTCTTTTTTCCTGAAAGGAAGGCTGAAGCCTGAGAGTGCTAACCCCATTACAAGAACACTGGAAAAAATTTACACACCAATCTTGAAATGGTGTTTGAAATGGCGCAAAACAACAATCGGTATCAACATTATTGCATTGACTGTTGGCATAATTATGATGACCCGTTTAGGTTCTGAGTTTATGCCGCCATTAGATGAGGGGTCGTTGTTATTCATGCCGGTTACATTGCCAGATGTTTCCAACTCTGAAGTAAAAAGATTATTACAGGTGCAGGATAAAATAATCCGTACTGTCCCCGAAGTTTCTCATGTATTAGGAAAGGCCGGACGGGCAAACACTGCAACAGATAATTCGCCAATCAGTATGATTGAAACCATCATTTTGCTAAAACCAAAAAATGAATGGCGAAAAGGAATGACCAAGGATGGTATCATTAATGAGCTTAATTCAAAAATGCAGATACCGGGTGTAACCAACGGATGGACACAACCGATTATTAATCGTATCAATATGCTTTCAACAGGTATCCGTACCGATGTTGGTTTAAAAGTATATGGACAAAACCTTGACAGCATTTATGCTTTTGCTCAAACAATAAAAAAACAATTGGAAGGGATTGATGGCGTAAAGGATTTATATGTGGAACCGATAACCGGTGGTAAGTATGTGGACATAGCAGTGAAGAGGGAAGAAATTGGCAGATATGGTTTAAGTGTGGATGATGTGAACACCGTAATTGAAAGTGCATTAGGGGGCATGAAACTTACTACAACTATTGAAGGCCGTCAGCGATTTTCCGTTAATGCAAGATACGGGCAGGATTTCCGTAACAACCTTGAATCATTAAAACGATTGCAGGTGCAGACGATGAACTTCGGTCCTGTTCCTTTAGAAGCAGTGGCAGATATAAAACTGAGTGATGGCCCGCCGATGATAAATTCAGAAAACGCTATGCTGAGAGGTACTGTTTTGTTTAATGTGAGAGAAAGAGATTTGGGAAGTACAGTAAAAGAAGCACAGCAGAAACTGAACCAGATGATAACAAAACTTCCCAAAGGTTATTTTCTCGAATGGAGTGGCCAATGGGAAAACCAGATAAGAGCTAACCGCACATTGAAAATGATTTTACCAATTGTACTCGTAATCATTTTTATGGTATTGTATTTTACTTATCATTCTTTTAAGGAAGCCATCACCACCATGATAACCGTCCCGTTTGCATTAATTGGCGGAGTGTTCATGGTTTATTTCTATGGTATCAATTTATCAGTAGCAGTCGCAGTTGGCTTTATTGCCTTGTTTGGAATGGCGATTGAAACCGCCATGCTCATGACCATTTACCTGAACGAAGCAATGAATAACATGGTAGCCAAACACGGCAATTCAAAATCAACATTAACTCCGGCTATCATCCGTGAGTTTGTAATTGAAGGTTCAGCAAAAAGGTTGCGGCCAAAACTGATGACTGTATCAGTCGGTCTGTTTGGCTTAATACCTATTCTTTGGGCAACTGGTGTGGGCAGTGATATTATGCGGCCAATTACCATTCCATTGATTGGCGGCACTATTACATCCACCATTTATGTATTACTTATTACTCCCGTCATTTTTGAAATGATTAAGGAACGGGAATTAAAACGCAAAGGCAAAATTGAATTAATAGATGTTAAAGAATAAACTACTACTCGTATTGTTTGCATCAGTGGTTGCTGGCAGCAGCCATTCGCAAACCTTAAAGCTGGATGCTGTTATTGACAGCATCAAATCATCACACCCGGTGGTGAAGATGTACGATAATGAAATCCGCTCAATAGATGAAGCAGCCAAAGGTGCAAGAAGCTGGATGCCGCCACAGGTGGGCATCGGTCAGTTTATGACGCCATATAATGTACGGTTATGGAGCAAAGATGGCAATACTCCGGGCATGGGTTCGGTAATGCTTTCTGGTGAGCAAATGTTCCCGAACAGGAAAAAACTGGATGCAGATGAAAATTATATGAAGGCCATGTCATCGGTGGAAAAAGAAAAAAAGAATGCAACACTAAATGAATTAATCAATGATGCAAAACAGTTTTATTATGAATGGATTATTCTGAAAAAGAAACTGGTGATACTCGGAGAGAATGAAAAGATTCTTGACTTCATGATTAAAAATGCCGAGATACGCTACAAGAACGGATTAGAAAAAATCAGCGCCTACTATAAAGCCAAAGCTGCATTGGGTGATGTGAAGAATATGCAACTGATGTTTGAGAACGATATCAAAGAAAAAAGAATCCGTATCAATGCACTCATGGGGAGGAATGCGATGATTTATTTTGACATTGATACTACTTATGCTTTATATGATTATTCAGGACTTGTGTTTGACAGTACGTTATTTTATACCAGCCGAAGCGACCTGAAATCATTGGATAAAGAAATCAACCTCACCCTGCTGAAACAGGAGACAGAAAGAGCAGCACTTAAACCGCAGTTCGGCATCCGTTATGATAATATGTTTGGGTTTGGCGGTCAGCCTTTGCAATATACCATTATGGGCATGGTACGAATTCCGATGGCTAAATGGTCTTCTAAGATGAACAAAGCAAATATTGAAAGCCTGAAATGGAAAACCAATGCAATACAATCGCAAAAGGAAATGATGGTAAACGAGTACAGTAGCATGGCTTATGGTATGCGAAATGAATTTGACCTGAAGAAAAAGCAATTGAAACTTTATGAAGAAAATATCATCCCTGCATTGCGGAATAACTATAAGACCATGCAGCTCGGCTATGAGCAGAATACGGAAGAATTATTCATGCTTTATGATGCATGGGAGACTTTAAATATGAAGCAACTGGAATTTGTGGAATTGCTTAACCAGGCATTGAGGCTCCAGGTAACTATTGAAAGATTAATTGAAAAGAAATGAAAAGACTAATTTTTTTGCTTTTAGTTGTTATGCTTTTTGGTGCATATTCCTGCAACAACAACAAAGACTCACATTCCCGGCACCAGCCGGAAGTTGTTAAGGATATGTACACCTGCCCCATGCCGGAAGACTCTGTATTCAGCGACAAACCGGGTAAATGCCCGAAGTGCGGAATGGATTTGGTAAAAATGGAAATGAAGAATGAACATCAGCACTACAAAGTGGAATACACTTGTCCAATGCATCCTGAAATAATTAAGGACAGGCCAGGCAAATGCCCCATCTGCGGAATGGACTTGGTAAAGAAAGAAACAGATAGTAAGAAAGTAGGTGACGTAGAATTGGAATCGTTGCTAAAACCAACCAATGAATTTGTTGTTTCATCTGTTCCCGTAACAACAATTGAGCAAAGAGGGGAGCAAATAGAAATTGAGGCACTAGGAAATATTGCTTATGATACAAGACAGGTGGGAAGTATTTCAGCAAGGGTATCCGGCAGAATTGAGAAATTATATGTACGCTACCGTTATCAGAAAATAAATAAAGGGCAAAAGATTTTAGATATTTATAGCCCTGAACTACTGACTGCACAGCAGAATCTTTTATTCCTGCTAAAAAATGATGCAACCAACAACACATTTATAGAAGCTGCCAAAGAAAAACTGTTGCTATTGGGGATGAGTAATGAGCAGTTGAAGCAGGTCATTCAATCTGGCAAGCCATCGTTAACAATAGCTGTATATAGCAATTACAGCGGTCATATTCATGAAGCATCCAACGGCGGCGGCATGAATACTGAATCCGGTAAAATGAACGATATTTCTTTAATCACCGAAGAACTTTCATTAAAGGAAGGAATGTATCTGCAGAAAGGCCAGTCTGTTTTTACCGTCTTCAATCCTGACAAGGCATGGGCTATCCTTAATATTTATGGAGATAATCAATCTTTAATAAAAACCGGCAATACAGTAAGAGTTGTACCCGAAACTGCACCAAACAAATACTTCACGGCAGCAGTTGATTTTATTGAACCATTTTACCGTAAAGAAAGTAAAACACTCACTGCAAGAGTGTATTTCAATAACAGTGTATTGAAAATACCAATTGGCAGCCAGGTAAAAGCAATTGTTTTCGGAAATACTAAAGAAGCATATTGGCTACCGAAAGAAGCTGTGATTTCTTTAGGGATAGATAAAATAGTATTTCAAAAAGCCGATGGCGGCTTTAAAGCGGTGAAAATTAGCACCGGTATCACTCATGAAAAAAATATACAGGTGCTAAGCGGATTGACTGCAACAGATTCAATAGCGGCGAATGCCCAATATTTAATGGATAGTGAAAGTTTTATTAAAGTAAAAAACTAATTATGCGATATATCGTAATTGCGGTAATAGCTTTATTTGCTTTTGCAGGATGCAAAAACAAAAAGGAGACTCCTAAAGACCCGGATACTTATTACACCTGCTCGATGGACCCACAGGTAGTGGAATATAAACCCGGGAAATGCCCCATTTGTAAAATGGACTTAACACCTGTAAAAAAGAAGAATGGTGAAAGTAAGGATGAGTTACAATTGAGTGAGCAGCAAATTCAGTTGGGCAATATTCAAACCGATACCATCCGAAACGGAACTATTGGTGACCAGTTGGTATTAACCGCTACTTTGAATTTTGACCAGATGAAAGCATCGTCCGTAAGTTCAAGAGTGATGGGCAGGGTTGAAAAACTTTATTACAAAAACCTTGGTGATTATGTAAAGAAAGGCTTGCCGCTTTATGATTTGTACAGTGAGGACCTTAACAATGCGAAGCAGGAATATATTTTAGCATTGGATAAGAAAAAAACATTTACCAATGAAACAGTAATTGATTTTGACCAGTTAATTCAGAGTGCAAAAAACAAATTGCTGCTGTGGGGATTGAATGAAGCACAGGTAAATGAACTGGCTAATACAAAAAAGGCAACAACCACAACTACTTTTTACAGTACTGCCAATGGCTATATTACACAGCTTGACATTCGTGAAGGAGATTATGTAATGGAAGGCGGCACAATTGTAAAGCTGGCCGACCTTTCTGCTTTGTGGGCCGAGGCTCAGGTTTATACATCACAACTGGCTGAGGTTAACAGCAACAGCATAGCTACTGTACTGCTTCCTGATTTTGACAACAAAGAAATCAAAGGAAAAATTGAATTTGTAAATCCTGAAATCAATCCCGATACAAGAATCAATCTCATCCGTGTGTCAATTCCTAATCAGGGTAATCAGCTAAAACCTGGTATGCCTGCCTATGTTTTATTGAAAAGCCCCCAGCGACAATCACTCACTTTGCCAATTGATGCAGTATTGAGAGATGGCAAGGGTGCAACTGTATGGATACAAACCAGCCAAAATACATTTAAAAGTGTAATGGTGCAGACAGGATTGGAAAGCGATGAACGGATTGAAATAAAATCTGGCGTAGCTATTGGCGATGTGATAGTAATAAGAGGAGCCTACCTGCTCCAAAGTGAATTTATATTTAAAAAGGGTGCCAACCCAATGGATGGAATGAAGATGTAAAACAATCTTTTATAGCAGGCAACCTTTTATTTTAATTATTTGTACCATTTTCAAAGCCGCTTTAAAACCAAAATATCAATAGTTGTCATATTGTAACGAGGAACTGAAACATTTGCTCGACGGATGCCGCAAAAACAGTCGTTCACATGAGAAGCTGTTTTTTGAATGGCTGAAAGAGTTTGCAGCAAATGTTTGCTACAGGTACGCTTCAAGCAAAATTGAAGTGCAGGGCCTTGTATGCGATGGATTTGTAAAAGCATTTAAAAACCTTCACCTGTACAACGAAGATATTTATGGATACAGTGAAGCCGCTTTTAAAGGCTGGTTTAAAAAAGTGTTAATCAATAATTGTATCAATTACCTTAATAAATTTCATCCTAAAATTGAATTTAGCGATGCAAATGCGTTGCTGATGGCAGATATAAGCGACGATTCTGAATCCGTATTGGATGCAATGAGTTACAATGAAATATTGGAGACCGTTATGGAGTTGCCACCTGCATACAGGATGGTGTTCAACTTATTTGTGATTGATGGCTACACACATGAGGAAGTAGCCGGTATCCTTGGCATAACTGAGGGTACATCCAAATCAAACCTTTTTAAAGCCAAGCATTGGTTACAAAAAGTGTTACAAAAAAAAATGAAACCTAAAAGATATGTATAACGCAAATGATTTCTTTTTTGATAACAAGATTCGTCTTGCCATCGAAAGGCACACCGACCTGAGCTTTATTCCTGACTGGAGTAAGCTGGAAGAAAGACTTGATATTGAAATGCCGGTAAAGAAAAAGCGGAGAAGGTTTATTGTGTTCTGGTTTCTTTTTGCCTGTTTGGTTGCAGGGTCAGCGTATTGGGGATTTGATGGCAATTTTAATTCACAGAAAAATTATGCTAATCAAACTCCAACAGATACAAAACAAAATATTATTGCACCTGCTGAAAATGGAAAAAAAAGTAGTGCAAAGCCGCAACCTGAAAAAATTGTAACGAACTATACCGATAATGTAAGAAAAGATACCAAACCAGTCAAGAAAATTGCATCGCTATTGCCTGCCTTGCAAACAATCAGTGCAGACCCTCTGACCCTGCTAAAGAAGGCAAAAAATAGCACACCTCTTACACAGCCTGCGAAGGAGCAGGTAAGTGATGTTGCTGTGAACAATAAGGTTATCAGTAAAGAAATTAGTGATGAAGTGTTATCCGGGACTGATATTACTATTGAGAACAAATCAAGTTTTAGTAAAGAGACATCCAACATTCCGGTAAAAGATACTGTAACAAATACTGATTTATTGAAATTAGCCAATGTAACAAACATTCCAAAAGATACTGCAGGAAGTATCGCAAACAACTTAAAGCCCGTCCAGAAAAAATCTGTCACTTCCCGTTTTTCGTTCGCAGCAGTTGGCGGCGTTAACGTAAACAGTGTACAGTTAAGTAAACTGTCAAAACCGGGGTATGATTATGGCCTTTTATTGGGTTACAGAATCTCTCCTAAAATCGAAATCAGGTCAGGTGTAATACTGGCAAAAAAATATTTTACTACTTCTGGTAACAATATTTCCTTTGATTCCGCAAAACTTAACCTGCCATCGTACAACAGTATCAGTCTGGAAAATGCAACCGGTTACTGCAGGTTTATAGAAGTTCCGCTAATGTTATATTATCAATTCTCAGCAACAAAGAAAACTAACTTGTACACTGCCGGCGGGTTTTCAATCATTAAAATGCGGATGGATAATATTCACTACACATTCCTGGCTGACGGAAATACACTCGTACAACGAAGCCATTCCAATGCATATCATAACAGTGATGGTTTTTCCACTTCTGTCACAGCAAATTTTTCGTTGGGTGTTAAACAGAAGATAACTGACAGATGGAGTTTCGTTGAACCATACATAAAGCTGCCATTAAGCAGAATGAACGACAGCAACTTGAAGTTTACCACATTTGGAACTTTGGCCTCATTTATATACAGTCTGCCAGCAAGGAAAAGAAATTAATATCGTAAGGCAACTATTTTTAGCCTTTTATTGTATCAACAATCATAAAACAAATCCCAGAAAATGAAACAATTAAAATCCAATGCTGCCATATTATTGGTAACGGCAGTAATCTTTGCAATCCCATCCTGCAAAAAAGACAAGGGCATGTCAATGACAGAAAAGAATATTGACTACCCGGCCGCTTATGTGGTAAACGGAGAGAGCAGCACCATTTCAGTAATTAAACTCAGCACAAATACTGTAACCGACAGTATTGATTTAATGAACAGCAGTGGCAGTATGATTATGTGGCCACATCATATTTATCATCACCAGTCAGGTGGCGACCATCATTTGGCAATTGGAGTTCCAGGTATGGATTTAAGTGCAGGCCATACCGGTGGTATGCCCGGCATGAAAGGCATGGTGGTTGTGATGGACGCTGTAACCGGGGTACTAAAAAAGAATTTAGAAGTACCGGTGATGAATCACAACGCAGTATTTTCTCCAGATGGAACGGAGATATGGACATCGCAAATGGATATGGCCGGAAAAGTGTTAGTGTATAATGCATCTACTTATGTGCTGAAGAATACAATTACTGTAGGTGATGAACCTGCTGAAGTTACATTCAGTGCTGACGGAACGAAAGCTTATGTATGTAACGGAATGAGTAATACAGTATCTGTAATTAACCCTTCTACCAAAGCTGTAATAGCAACTATAAATGTTGAATCAAACCCTGTTGGCGCATGGCCTGCATCAGGCGGAAAAATGTTTGTTGACAATGAAGATTCCCGAAGCATTTCTGTAATTGATGTTGCTACAAATGCAAATCTTGGAACGATAATACTAAATTTTAAGCCGGGATATGCCGCATTTAATGCTACAGCAAATGAATTGTGGGTTAGTGACGCCACTAATGGCAAAGTTGCTTATTACGTTGATATGGGCGGCAATACATGGATGAAACACGGAGAGATTGTAACTGGTGCAGATGCTCATGCTATTGCCTTCAATGGGGCTTACGGATATGTAACCAATCAAGGTGCCAATACCGTATCTGTTATCAATGTTTCCACACATGCAAAAGTTAAGGACATTCCGGTTGGAAAAAAACCGAATGGAATTGTATTCAAATTATAATAAAAACGGAATATCATTTAAAAATATAATAATGAAAAAAATAATTTTCGGTATCGCTATGATAACAATTTGGCTTGGGTTTACTGCATGTAAAAAAAATGCTGATGGAATTATCCTTCAAGCCCATGATGATAACAGGATGATGGACAGCATGCATGTTATGATGGACAGGATGGAATCAATGACAATGACGATGGACCCGGAAGTAGATTTTAGTGAAATGATGATTATGCACCATGAAGGCGCACTGAATATGTCGAAGGCATTGGTATCGGCCGGGAAAAATGACAGCCTGAAAAGATTTGCACAAAAAGTTATTACAGACCAAACATCCGAAATTGCTGTGCTTAAAAGCATAAGAATGTCTTTATCTGTAAATAATATGGATATGGATTTTATGCAGGAGCAAATGGATAATATGGAAAAAACTACGAAACAATCTGATGTGCAGATTATTACCGGTGATATAGATAACGACTATGCCACCTTAATGATTTTACATCACCAGGCTGCCATTCAGGATGCTTCTGCATATCTGCATCATGGCGATAATGCCCAGTTAAAAACAATTGCAAACAATATTATTACAGCTCAGAATAAGGAAATTATTGAACTAAGCAACTGGCTTAAGGCAAACAAGCGATAATTGATTTTGGTTAAAGCAGTATTATATCAAAAAAAGAAAGAGGCATAATTGTGTGCCTCTTTTCTTTTCAAAACCCGCTACCACGGTATGAGGCTATTTGCCAAAACACTTACGAGGGTGAACTAATGGTGCAAATAATGTATTTTGCTGTTTTAAGCAGCATATGAACGGCAACTTAACCCAGCTTATACGACAATACAAAGAAGATAAACAATCTGTTTACAACACCTGGTTCATAAATAATGAAGAACGGCTAAAGGCTTTTCGTTCCATCCGCCGAGGTGTTATGCAGGTTGTTGATGATATTAAGAACAAGAAATTTCCGAATGATTTTAAAGGTTCTTCTTTAGAATTTGTGCTAACATGCATAACTGAACAAAAGCAGATATTTGAAGGAGCTTCCCATCCTTTCTACTGGAAGCCTAAACTAAGGATACCGGATATTTATGAGAACGAAAGTAACAAACAGGCTTTCGGCCAATTTTTGGAAAACTGTTTGAATGCAAAATCAGAAGAACAAATTATTAAAGAAATTATCAGGCTTGATAGTTTAAAAATAAAAGGGATTGGGCCTGCAGTCGCAAGCATTTTGTATTTTTTGCACCCTACTATTCTTCCACCGTTTAATACAGCTATCATTAACGGCTTTAACTTTTTATACAAAGACAAGAAGAAACTCGGAAGCTGGAGTGAATATCTTAAGCTCAGAGAAGTAATGATTGATACCAATAATCAGCATCGTTCAGAACTATCGTCTGATTTAGGTGCTATAGCTGGTTTGTTATTTGAAATCGGAACTCAAAAATTAATACTGGGAACAGATGAATATTTATCCGAGCCTGAACGAAAGAAATTGGAGAAACTAATTGAGAAACGACAAGAAAGTGTACAACAGGAAAAAGAAGAAGAGAACCTGCATACGGAGATGCAATATCATCTGCTAAAAATAGGCAGTGCATTGGGCTATGATGTAATTGCTGCTTCTAACGACCGTTCCAAATCACATTGTGGTAACAACTTTTCATTCATGAGCCTGCAACAATTCCCAGATATTCAATTAGAAAAAGACACCTTAAATACAGTAAAGCTGATAGATGTACTTTGGTTTCAGAAAGGAACTAATAATGTTATCGCAGCTTTTGAAGTGGAAAAAAGCACCAGTATCTATTCCGGTATTCTGCGGCTGACCGATTTAAGTTATACCATAGCTGATGGTGATGAAGTGTTCTATCTGATTGTGCCTGATAAAAGAGAGAAGGACGTATGCCTGCAACTTTCCCGTCCGGCAATTAAACAAAACAATGTGGTAATTAAATACATCCTGTTTTCAGAGTTACGCAGCCATTGTGATGCATTGTGTAAGTTTGGAGAGAGCCATCATATTATGGAAAAAATTGCGAAAGCAGTATAAAAAAAGCGGCAGTTAATATCTGCCGCTTTTCTTTTAGAGTTTTGCCCCGATTGATATAAAGAACGTTCTGCCATCTGCCGGCAAAGCACCCGGCCCCGGATAACCACCTGCACGGCGGGTGAAATATCTTTCATCAAATAAATTATTTATCCCTGCTTTAAAATTTAACCCCTTTGAAAATTTGTAGGTAGCTGTTAAGTCAGTTACAGTATAAGACGGAATTAAACCTGTATTTCCGTTAGCAGAAGCAGCCACAGTATTATTTGCATCGCTGAAGGTTTCTCCCACACTGCTTACCTGGGCTGTTAATAAAAATCCTTTGTAACCGCCGGTTATACCACTCCGGAAAATATTAGTTGGTGCATTCTCTACTTTCTTTCCCTTAGTACTTGCATCTTTATGGTCGCCACTGTATTTGGCATCAGTATATCCATAAGAACCAAAAATAATTAAATCTGCATGTTTGCTTTTTCCAAATGCCCTGATGGGGTTAAATTCTACATACCCCTCAAATCCTTTGCTGGTGCTGCTGCCAACATTTGTAATAAGGCGATACGATGGTGTTCCGCTAACAGTAATTGTACCTACACGGTTATCATATTGCAAATAAAATCCGCTAACATCAAACTGGAGAAAATTTTTCACTTTACCCCGGTAACCCAAATCAATGTTATACCCTTTGGCATCTTTCAAATCAGGGTCAACTACATCGGTTGTAGGCGGTGCCTGCAGATTTGCAAACTGAATTGGACGATAAGCCTGAGAAATATTAGCATACACTTCTGTTGCCTTTGTGATATGATACTCCGTTCCAATACCTGCAAGAACGAAACTTCTGCCCCTCGTAATATTTTGTAAGATTATTTCTGCCCCACCGGAAGTATAACCGTTTCGCCCAGAAGATGAGCCTTCAAGCCATTCATACCTGATACCGGGTATAATCAAAAACTTGTCGTTTATACGAAAAATATTTTCTGCAAACGCAGCTACATTACTGGACTTAAAAGTAATATCACGGGGATAGTTACCAGTAACAGTAACATCATAACCTGTACCTGTTGTTCCCTTCCCATCTGCCTGCCTTGTGGTAGTGCCGGTGTATAAACGAATGCCGCCGGATAAAGTATTTTTCATTTTACCAAAATGATAATCAGTAATAAAGCGGCTTTCTAAACCATAGTTCCTATATTGGTCAAGATTCACCACCCTGTTATTGTAGCTAAGTGTTGCAGGGTTAATACTGTCTTTTGTTGTGATGGATTGTAAAAACCCAACACTGTTTCGGTCGCCGATGGTGCCAAACAGTTTGGTATTCCAACGGGTATTTTCATTTATCTTATAATTGGCGATTAATGCTGGGGTAGTCCAGGTTATATCAAACCAGTTACGGCTTCGGAAACTTTGTTGAGCATCCTGTTTTATTTGAGCATCCGTTAAGCCGCCGGGCTGCTGGCTGCGGATATGTGAACGCATCACTTCAGCCGTTAATGAAAATTTTGTAGTGAAGTTATAGGTTACAGTACCGTAGCCTGCATTAGTGAAATAGCGGCTATTTTCTCTCCATCCGTCGCCGTTACGATGGTCAAAAAAAGTATAGTAATGAACCTTGCCTTTCTTTCCACCAATAGCATTATAACTGTTGAATAAACCTTTGCTACCAACTGTTTGCTGCGTTTCAAATTCAAAAGGTTTATTTATTTCACTGCCGTTGCGAAGAATATAATTAATAAGTCCGCCAAACTGTGGCCCATATTGTAAAGAACCTTGTCCTCTTACAATTTCTATCCGTTGCACAGCCTGCAATTGCGGATTATAATATGCTTCGGGATAACCGAATGGGTCCGCAGCAATATCGTACCCATTTTGCCGAACATTAAACTCCCAACTCCTGTTGGGGCTTAACCCACGGGCTGCAATACCAATCTGAATTCCGCTGGGGTCGCTTTCCCAAATATGAATGCCGGGTACTTTGGCAAGTACCTGACGCATGTTATTTGTCACTACATTGCCTTGTACATTATCAAGCACAATCAAAGCATTCTTTTTACCAGCATAAATATTTGTTCCTACAATTTCCGGCATTTGCTGATAATCACTTTTGCTGTTTCTGCCTACTACCGTTACATCGGGCAGGCTTCTTATATGCAGCGTATCGTTGCTTTCTTTTTTGGTCTGTGCGTCAGCCACATTTAGTACTAATATCATTAAACTAAGAAAAATTCCTCTTTTACTCATAAGTGTGATTTTTGAGTTGCAAAAGTGCAGATGCATTTTAAATTGGTACTTATGCAAAAGGGAAATAGAGTTATGCAATGCGGAAATGTTTGATTTTCTATAAAATATATTCCCGACAGGCAACCTATTTTTAGTTTTGCCTGTACCATTGAAATTGTACAAGTGTTATTAAGCGATAATAATCCGGCCAGTAAGTAACTCAGTTGAGTGGTTTGTAGTTGATTTGAAGATGGTAGAAAATAAGAGGCAAAACACATTTAACTGGCACAAATGGTACATTTTCAACGGAAAAGCCAAGTATGGATAGCAGGAGGCGACAGCAAAATTTTGTAAAAATTGTCTATAATTTTACAAATTCGCTAAACCATTCTACCATATCTTTGCCCTGTTAAGGGATTATTTCTCAATAAAATAGCCTTACTTTACAAATATTAAATGAACCGGAATTTATCCATAAAACTTAAAGCACTGTTCCTGCTGGTTGTATTTGCAACAAATACAGCAGTAGGTTTTGCCTGTGCAATAGGTGTAGATATGGGTTTTAATTCCCCACATCATAACGAAACAAAAGAGCCTGCGGAAGTGCATGTTCACGATGATGGAAAAAAGCATGTACATGAAAAAGAGCCGTCAGAAGTAACTCCTCATGCTCATGAGGATGGTATTAATCACCAACATGACAGTGAGCCGGCAAAACAAACTCCTGTTGATGGCAGCAACTTACTTACAAAAGACGATAGCGGATGCTGTACCAATAAAGTACAGGAGTTTCAAAATTTAGATAAAAATGTTTCAGTAAATACTGGTATCAATGTACCTGTATTTGTGGCAATCCTGAGCACTTATTTTGATATTGATTTATCAACGGCTCTCAAAAATTTTCCTGTTGACTACAAGGCCCGTTTTTTCTATCCCCCACCACCACCTGACATACGCATAGCGATTCAGCGTTTCCAGATTTGATTACTGTAAAACTGGTGAAGCTTTTTGCTTCATCCAACTTCATTTTGCGTTCTGCAATTTGAGGCTATTTGTTTTACCGTAATCAATTTTTATGTTCAGATATAGTATCATAGTTTTTCTTACCGGATTTATTAGTTTACAGTCAACAGCCCAGCAGGTGCTTACTGAAAACGAGGCTGTGGCCAAGGCGTTAGCTAATAATAAGAATATTCAGGCCGCATCACTGCAAGTAAAACAGCAGCAGCAGTTACTGAAGTCAGCAATCAATCTTCCCAATCCCGAGTTCTTTTTGGAAAGCCCGACAGGTAATTTTTATACCGGTAGCATTACACAATCATTCGAATTTCCTACCGTGTACAATAATCAGTATCGTTTGCAAAAGCGGCAAATAGGTGTGGCTCAAAAAGAAAAGCAGTTAACGGAAGCAGAGCTGAAGTACAGGGTTAAAATCTTATACCTGGAAATACAGTACGCCGATTCGCTTACCTCACAATTGTATATACAGGACACACTGTATGAAAAAATAAAACTGTCAGCCATTCGCCAGTTTAAAGCCGGGCAAATTGATTATCTGCAACAAACTTTTGCTGAAACGCAATATGGAGAAATTCATAATCAATACCAGCAATCGCTTATAAGAGCCGCATCTTTAAAGTCGCAATTACAATGGTTCACAGGCATTAAAGATTCAATTTCGGTAGAGCCGTTGGTTGTTACGCAATCACAACCTCAATTTTTATATGCCCCTGATTCCACAACGTTACTTTCTAATCCTGCTGTACAGCTATTACAACAACAGGAGAATGTAGCCAAACAAAATATTTTATTGCAAAAAAGCAAAGCGTTGCCCGGATTGGCTTTTGGCTATTTCAACCAGGGCGAAAGAACCACAAAATGGTTGAACCGCTTCAGGGTTGGTGTAACTATCCCGCTATGGTTCGGACAGTATAAAAGTAAAATCAATGCAGCTAAAACAGAGCAGGAGGTTATTCAAAGTAAGCAACAGGGTTTACAGCAAGATTTATCTGCACAGGTTATAAGTGCCAATAGTGAAATGCAAACCAACTGGCAGTCTGTTCAATATTATCAGCAAACTGGTTTACGAAAAGCACAGGAAGTCATTACTACTTCACAACGCTTTTTTGTAAGTGGCGAAATTGATTATATCAGTTTATTAAGAAACAGCAATGATGCTTACAATGTTTATCAAAAATATCTTGAAGCAGTAAGAAATTACAATCTCAGTGTTATCAATCACAAATATTTAATGGGTCAGTTATGAAACGATTAATCATTCAATTTTTATTAGGGTTATTACCAATACTTGTATTTGCACACGGCGGCGAAGACCACGGCGATGCCAAAAAAACAAGTATCTCACCTGCAAGTTACTTTTCTTCCGAAGCCACTTCGGAAATCTATGAAGTGCTGCTAAAGTACAAACCTATAGTACCTGGCAAGGAAACATCTCTTCGGTTGTACTTAAGCGAATACAATACAAATAACCCTATTGACAGTGCCAAACTGGAAGTAACGGTAGCCGATAATCCCAATATAAAGATTGCTGTTGTACGGATTGATAAAGGCGTATTTGAATTAAAAACCACATTTCCGGCAAAGAAAGCCTACAATCTTGTAGTCAATATCAATAGTTATGCTGGTATTGACCTAATCCAGTTAAACAATGTTGAAGCAGGAAAAGAATTGGCCCCACCGGCTACAGAAAGTACACCACACTCTAATTGGTACAGCAGCAATTGGTTTTTTGGATTGATAGGTCTATTGCTTGGCTTATTAGTTATGTTTTTTGTAAACAAAAGCCGCAGCAGGAAAATGATTACAGCAGCCATTATTCTTTTCTGCCTTTTACCAACGGCTACATATAATACCGTATCGGCACATGATGGACACGATGAAGCTGGTGCTTCAAAAAGCGGTGGCGGTTCAACAACATTTATTGTTGAAAAAGAAACGCAGTTTCTTTTTAATATTCAAACACAAAAGATAGGGACAGGTGATTTTAATGAATCATCACTTTTATTAGGAACTGTAATTGCCGCCCCGCAAGGCCGGGCTGTTATACAATCACCCCAGGCAGGCAAAATTGTTTCTCTAAGGGTAACTCCAGGCCAGCGGGTTGGTAAAGGACAGGTGGTAGCTGTTATAGAACAACAGGTAGATGCCGGAACGCAAATCAGTATTATTTCGCAAAGTAATAGTGTAAATGCCGAGTATGAAGCCGCCAAAGCACAATATGACAGGTTGCTGGGGATAGCAGACATTGCAGCAAAAAAAGATATTACCGAAGCTAAAGCCCGTTATGAAAGTGCAAAGAAAAATAAAGCACTTTTTGATGCAAATACCGGTAGAAATACAGGCAGTACAAAAGCCATAACTCTCACTTCTCCTGTTAGCGGCATTGTCGGCACTTTTAATTATGCTATCGGTGCAGTGGTAAATAGCGGCGAGACCCTTTTTGAAATAACCAACCTTGACCAGGTTTTTGTAGAAGCACAGGTATTTGCAGCAGATGCTGAAAAATTAAAATCCGCCACTGGATTTACCACTATTTCAAATACAGATACACTGGTTTACAAACTAAAAATGATTAATGCTGCCCAATCAGTAAATACAGGTAACCAATCTCAGAAAGTAGTGTTTGAAATCATCAATCCTAAAAGCCAGTTTAAAATCGGTGAAAATGTAAATGTACGAATGACAGGAACTAACATCATTCGGCAAGTAGTATTGCCCAATGATGCCATTACAGATGTAAATGGTAAACCTGCTGTTTTTGTAAAAGATAAAGCCGAGCAATACAGCATCAGCTTTATTGTAAAAGGCCAGAGTAATGATAAGTTCACCGTCATCAGCAAAGGTGCAGAAGATGGTGAACGGATAGTTACGGCCAATGTGTATCAGATGAAAATGATGTATCTAAACCAATAATTAAAATAAACAAACATGAGAAAGTTATTAATGATGTGCCTGTTGCTGGTAACTGCCACCGCAACCTTTGCACAAAACAGCGACAAAGAAGCTGTAAAGTCAGTGCTTGACAATTACAAAAAAGCAATTGAAAAATTAGACACTACTGGTGTAGTGAATCTATTCGTAAAAGATTCCAAAGTGTATGAACAGGCAAGCGACGAGGGCACAATCGGCCATTACCTGGAACATCACTTAGGCCCCGAACTGAAAGAATTTAAATCATTCGCCTTCAGTAATTACAAAGTGGATGTAACAGTTGCAGGGGAATATGCCTTTTCAACTGAGACCTATATCTACACCATCATTCTTGCAAAGGATGCCAAAGAAATAAAAAGCCAGGGAGTAGCCACTTCAGTTTTAAGAAAAACAAAAGAAGGGTGGAAAATTGTGCAGACACACTCTTCATTCAGAAAAGCAAAATAAATCTCAAACTATAAAAAGAAAAAAAATGAAACAAATCAGAATCATCCTTTCAATGGCAATAGCGGTTTTTTGTTTTACTGCTGTAAATGCACAATCAACAAAAACAAAAAGTAAAGCACCAACTGCAGATACAGTTGTTTACCAATGCCCCATGAAATGTGAGGGAGATAAAACTTATGACAAGGCAGGTAAATGCCCTAAATGCAATATGAATTTGAAAGCTGTATCAAAACCGGTTACCGCCATTTACCAATGCCCTATGAAATGTGAAGGAGATAAAACTTACGATAAAGCAGGGAAATGTCCTAAGTGCAACATGAACCTGGCTAAGGTACAGGCAAAAAATTCATCAGGCAATCATAACGGCCATACTCATAATTAACTAATCAATTAAATAAAACAAATGAAACAAGTATTAAAAATTACCATTGCAATTTTCGCTATCGGAACAGTTGCAGTTTTTGCAGCATGTAATAACAGCGGCGATAAAAAGGCATCCACAACAGATTCAACAAAAATAGCAATGGCGCATGAAGGCGGCGACCATATTTATGCCTGTCCCATGCACCCGGAAGTAACGGGCAAAGAAGGTGATACCTGCCCAAAATGCGGAATGAAACTGGAGCATAATGACAATGCCGGTGGTCCAAGTAATGTTAGTATGCAGTTTACTTCTGCCCCTTCATCACCAAATGCTAATGAAGAGGTTACTTTATCAATGACCCCCAAATTAAAAGATAAACCTACAGAGCAGGTGCCCTTAGATGTTGAACATACTAAAAAGATACACCTCATTGTGGTTAGCGATGACCTTAGCTGGTTTGACCACATACATCCTGAGCTGAATGCAGATGGTTCTTATACGGTAAAGGAGAAATTTCCAACCGCTGGCAAATACACTTTGTTTGCTGACTATAAGCCAAGCGGTGCCAATCATACAGTTGATTATCTGAATGTAACTGTAGCAGGTACAGTGCCAGCAGCAAAAGTTTATGGGGCAGATAAATTAACCGGTACAGCAGGTGATGGGTTCTCAGTTTCACTTACTCCTGAAGGCGGTAAATTTTTAACCAACATGGCTATGCATATTAACGGTGTAATGATGCTGAATGGTAAAGAGGTAGATGTAAACACTTTGGAAGATTACCTCGGCGCAAAAGCCCACATGGTAGTGGTAAGCCTTGCTGATAAAAAGTATTTGCATGTTCATCCAAGTGTGGAAGGCGGCAAATTTGATTTGCATACAACATTTGATAAGCCGGGTGTATATCGTGGCTGGATACAATTCCAGAGTAAAGGGAAAGTTTACACCAGTGACTTTGTAATGAATGTAGCGGAAGGTAATGCCGATAATATGAAAGGCATGGATATGAAGAAGGATGAACATGAGAAGCATTAATATTCAATTTATTTTCTAACAATAAAATTTAAAACAATGAAAAAAATAACAATTCTGATGATAGTAATGCTGATTGCAGCTTTTACAACATTTGCTCAGCATAGCGGCGGCGACCATAAACATGGTTCACCACATGGTGGAACAGTTAAGTCTGCCGGTGATTTTCATATTGAAGTAAGTGTAAAAGATGGTATGGTGATGGCCTATTTACTGGATGGGAAAGAAAAAGCGATGAAGAATACAGGTGTAACAGGAACGGCGGTTATTCAAACGGCCGACGGACAAACTTCAACCATTACATTAATTCCAAACGGTAATGAAGGCTTTATGTACACACTGGACAAAGCTAAAAAGTACAACAAGGCCATTGTAACATTTACAACAGGAGGAAAAACCGCATCGGCATCGTTTGACCTGACCGCAAAGGCCAAGCCTGCAGCAGATGGGCATGACCATCAACATTAATCCGTAAAATATCATGGCAGGCTATCCACCTGCCATGATATAAATTAATTGTATTGCTTTTATTAGTGCCGATAAGAAATTATTTACTACAACGTATGTTAGAGCCTGCGCAAAAATATGATGCTGAAGTTAAATTGAGACTGATACCGGATATAATTCCGGGATGGAAAACAATTGTAAAATTAGTTTGCGTTACGGTACTTTTTGGTTTCTCAATCTGGTGGCTCAATCACACTTCGGATTTACAGGGCTTTTGGAACAGCTTCATTATGGACAAGAAGGTGCCTGCATCATTTTGCGAACAGGTGCATATAAACAGCCCGGTTCGTCAGCCAGTCAATACTTTCAGTAACATAGTTTATCTGCTTACCGCCGTCATAATTTTAAGTGGTCTATGGAAGAGCAGACATGCCAATACCAAAGGACATTTATCTGAAAGCAATATTTTCTGTCTTCTTTTTTCAATTGTGTTGCTGTATGTTTTTGTTGCCAGTACTTTTTATCATGCTTCTCTTATCGGAATAGCTCATACACTTGATTACTCCGCAGTATTTTCTTTTTCGCTCTTCCCTTTTATGTTTTTTTTATATCAATGGTCGCTTTTGAAAAAGAAAACATTGTCAATTTCAGAAAGGCGAAAATCAGAAATCCTGTTTTTATTGATTTTTTCCGGTGCTAATCTTGGGCTGGCTTTGCTAACGCCAAAGGGCAAGGAACAGATGGTAGCCATATTACTCGTTTTGCTGTTTTTGATATCAGCTATTATCACCGTTATAGTTGAGAAACATAAGCCCGGTACCAATTATCTTGTTTTCACCATTATTGCAGTTATAGCGGCTGTTATTTTGTTTGAGTTTGATAAATATAAAATTATATGCAACCCGGAAAGTTTTTTTCAGCCGCATAGTCTTTGGAATATTTCCATTGGATTATCGGCCTTTTGGTTTTATCTGTATATGCGTTCTGAAACAAAGCCGGGGGCATTAATTGTAAAATTGAAACAATAATACTCTTACTATGAACAAAACTGTGGTTAAGGTTTGATGGTGAACAACAGCCGGCCTGCTGCCCTCTTTCCATTCAGCAGTGATGGAGTTTTTTTCTCAGCAGCAGGCGCCTGTTTGTTATGCGATGCAATAATAATTGACAGAACTAAGCCCGGATATATTACAATTTAAAAATTTAATATTTAATAAATAAATCAAGATGCTTAACAGACTCATACACTTCTCTCTTAAGAACCGTTTACTTGTAGTGGCAATGGCTGCCCTGTTAATGGTGTATGGCGTTTTTACTTTGGTAAACCTGCCTGTAGATGTATTACCAGATTTAAACCGGCCAAGGGTAACTATTTTCCTTGAATCTAATGGTATGTCGCCGGAAGAAATTGAAGCACAGGTTATATTACCTGTTGAAACTTCTTTAAATGGCGCACCGGGAGTAGAAGTAGTAAGGTCAGTGGCATCCCCCGGATTGGGTTTGGTATTTGTAGAGTTTGACTGGAACACAGATATATACCGTGCAAGGCAGTTAACTGCCGAAAAAATACAAACGGTTCAATTACCTAATAAGATTGTGCCTGTAATGGGGCCAATCAGTTCTGTTATGGGGCAATTTATGATGATAGCCGTTTCATCCGATACCACATCCCCTGCAGATTTAAGGACACTTAGTGATTTTGTTATTCGCAGAAGGCTGATGAGTGTTAAAGGTATTGCACAGGTAATTCCCATTGGCGGCGTTCGGATGCAGTACCAGGTTTTAATTTCTCCCGATAAATTACGGCAGTATAATCTATCTGTTGGTGATGTTGACAATGCTTTGCAACTTACCAATATCAATACAACCGGTGGTTTTGTAAATGACAATAAAGGCTCTGAAGTATTGGTTCGTAATCTTGCACGGGCAAATACATTGGAAGATTTGGCCAATACAGTAGTCGCCAATAAAAATGGCGCACCTGTACTTCTTCGCCAACTGGCCGAAGTAAAATTTGGAGGACCAATAAAAAGAGGTGACGGTTCTTTGAATGGCAAACCTGCGGTGATACTCAGCATAGAAAAACAGCCGAATGCAAATACGGTTACACTAACAGCAGAAATCATTAAAGCAATTGATGATGTAAAAAAATCAGTGCCGTCTGATGTAAAGATTAATACTGACGTATTTCAACAAAAACATTTTATTGAAAACTCCCTCACTAATGTTGAAGACGCATTAAGGGATGGATTTATCCTGGTTATTATCATTTTGTTTCTCTTCCTGCTTAATTTCAGAACCACCATCATTACACTCACCGCAATTCCTTTATCACTTATTATCACCGCTATTGTTTTTAAAATGTTTGGGATATCTATCAATACACTTACACTCGGTGGTCTTGCCATTGCCATTGGAGAGTTGGTAGATGATGCAATTGTGGATGTAGAAAATGTATTCCGGCGATTAAAAGAAAACTGGACAAGCCCCAATCCAAGACCGCTTATGAAGGTGATTTATGAAGCCAGCAGTGAGGTAAGAAATTCTATTGTTTACGCCACTATTATCGTGGTACTCGTATTTCTGCCATTGTTTTATCTGCAGGGGATTGAAGGAAAAATATTTGCACCATTGGGTATTGCCTACATCACTTCCATCATAGCTTCTTTAGCCGTGTCACTCACTGTTACACCTGCTTTGTGCAGCTACCTGTTAGGTAAGAAAAGAAATCTCGACCATGTAAATCTTGCATTCTGGAAAGGAAGAAAAAAACACACCCATACATTTGAAGAAGCAGAACAGGAAAAACCTCATGGACGAACGATTGAAGAAGAAGCTCTATACGCATCTTCGCATGATGACAGCACTTTTGTGAAGTTCTTAAAACGGCAGGATATTAAATTACTTAAAATAGGATTAAAACGTCCGAAAATAGTTATTGGAATTGCAATCGCCATGATTGTAGCTTCCATGAGTATCATCCCTTTTTTGGGGACAGAGTTCTTACCCCCATTTAATGAAGGTAGTTTTACCATTAATCTATCGCTGCCGCCAGGAACTTCACTGGAGGAAGCAAACAAAACAGGCAGCATTGCCGAAAAAGAAATTTTAAAAGTTGATGGTGTTCAACTTACTGCACGCCGCACCGGCAGGGCCGAACTGGATGAACATGCCGAACCACCAAGCAATTCTGAAATTGAAGTAGCATTATACCCTGATAAAATTGGTAACAGGGATGAAATACTTGCCCAGATAAGAGAAAGATTATCCGTGTTAAAAGGTGTAACGGTAAATATAGGGCAACCCATTTCTCACCGGCTTGACCATTTACTCTCCGGTGTGCGGGCACAGATTGCCATCAAAATCTTTGGAAATGATTTGGCTGATTTACGCAGTAATGCCGCCAGGCTAAAAGATATTATCAGTACAGTTCCCGGCGCAGTAGATGTACAGGTTGAAAAGCAGGTATTGGTGCCCCAGCTAAGTATAAAAATAGACCGGGCGGCTGTGCAGCGGTATGGATTACAGGTGGGTAAAGTAGCTGAGGATATTGAAATATTTTACAACGGTAAAGTAAGTACCCAGATACTGGATGGTCAAAAAACATTTGATATAGTTTTGCGAACCTCAGACAGCGTAAGAAATAATCTTGATGAAATCGGCAATACGCAAATCGCAACATCAGATGGTTCATTAATTCCACTAAAGCAAGTTGCTCAAATTGAAATGGAAAGCGGTGTCAATTCTGTTTACCACGAAAACACATTACGACGAATTGTAGTTTCGGCCAATGTGCAGGGCAGAGACCTTGGCAGCACAGTAAAAGAAATGCAGCAAAAGGTGAATGAACAATTACAACTGCCGCAGGGGTACTTCTTGCAATGGGGCGGCCAGTTTGAAAGCCAGCAATCAGCTTCAAAGCTTATAACAATACTTAGCATTTTCTCAATTGCTGGTATCTTCCTTGTACTGTACAGCCATTTCAAATCAAGCCGTATTGCGCTTCAAATTATGCTTAATGTGCCTCTGGCGTTGATAGGAAGTGTAGTGGCCGTATTACTCACCGGCGGTGTTTTTTCTATTGCTACAATGGTCGGCTTTATTACACTTACAGGTATCGCATCACGGAATGATATTATGATGATAAGCCATTACATACACCTGGTACAGCATGAGGGTGAAACATTCAGTGATAAGATGATTATCCGTGGTTCGCTGGAAAGGTTAGTGCCGGTATTAATGACTGCCTTGGTTGCGGCATTAGCCTTAATTCCATTAACGCTGGATGCTACAGCACCGGGAAAAGAAATATTATACCCTGTTGCTACTGTTATACTCGGCGGTTTAATCAGCTCTACTTTATTAGATATGATTGTAACACCTGTTGTGTTCAAACAGTTTGGCAAAAAAGCATTGGATAAATATATAGCTGAACAGAACAAAAAAGATATGGAATAACGGAGATATAAAAGTAAACCCCTTTTTTAAAGGGTGAGTGTTGGTAAACAATTTTGTCAACCTTTAAACTAAAAGTAATGAAATACAGAATTTTCATTTTGTTTCTTGTTACAGCTATTGTATCAGGATGCAGTACTGCTTATAATTTGTCGTATAATGATTACGACCAAACTGTGGATTTCAGCAGATACAAGACATTTTCCTGGATTCCCCATTCCGATAATGATAATACTCCTTATCATAATCAGATTATTTTCAATAATACCATCAATTATTTTTCACATGAACTGGCGGCAAGGGGTATGACTTTAGATAATGACAATCCGGATGTGCTCTTTGAACTCAAAGTAACAGAAAGTAAAAAAAGCAGAACCGAACAGGTCCGCACAACTGTTCCGACCTATAATTACAATAATTCGTATCAGTACCGGGCTATCTCACCTTATAACCCCTATTATAATGTTAACCCCAGGGCTTATTATTATAACAGGCCATTAAATTACAATTATAACAGTTATACATACGGCTATACTACCAAAACGGTGGAATATATCCGGGGAGCTATAACTGTAAATGTAATTGACAGGAAGCAGAATAAATTTATTTATACTGCCACTGTGGAAGCTGATTTATACGACCCTTCCACTTTGCAAAGAGAATTACATCCTGCTGTGCATACACTTTTGGAGAATTACCCGGTAAAGGCACCAGCAAAAAAAAGCAGAAGATGACGTTGAAGAAAATTAATTTGATTTAAAAAATAACATAGCATTAAAAACTTAAAATTATGAAACAGTTACTTGTATTTATCATGATGCTGTTATCTGCATCATTTGTGTACGCACAGGATATTATTACCCTGCGTACCGGTGAAACTATTAATGCCAAAGTATCAGAAGTAGGTATTAATGAAGTAAGATATTTCAAGTCCTCTAATATTAATGGGCCGGTGTATGTGGCTGCCAAAGCAGACATTAGCCAGATTGTTTATGAAAATGGGAATAAGGATGTATTTAATGCCACCGCACAACAGCCAACTACAGTAATTGTACAGCAAC
Organism: Sediminibacterium sp.; assembly: GCA_017537025.1. Taxonomy (GTDB): domain Bacteria; phylum Bacteroidota; class Bacteroidia; order Chitinophagales; family Chitinophagaceae; genus Sediminibacterium. Next base: position 321,209 of record JAFWCB010000004.1, on the reverse strand, counting down.
CTCAAACTGTTTATGCAGAACAGCCAGTTCGCAGAAGAAACTTCTGGAACAGCGGCTGGTGGTATCCTGTTGTCGTTAGTCATATTGACCTTGGACATCATGGCGGATATTATTATGGTGGTCATCATGGAGGGCATCATGGCGGGCATCATTAAATGTAACATGGGTCGGAACCCTGCTTTGGTTTCCTTATTTATAGTGAAACAATTTATGGAGCAGGGTTTCCGAACCCACCAACTGATAAATCCGTTTACAACTGGATTTAATCAGAGTATCATTTTATAAAATAATTATTATAGTGGAGCAAACAAAATACATACCGGCACTCCGATTCCAATGGTTAACTCCATTATATGATTTTTTGATAAATATCACCATGCCTGAGAAGAAAATTAAACAGGCATTAATTGAAACAGCAAATATTCCGGCAGAAGTGAAAGTATTGGATTTTGGGTGTGGCACAGCTACACTAACTATTATGGTAAAGGAAATGCACTCTGGGGCGAAGGTGACAGGGATTGATGTGGATAGAGAAATATTAGACAGAGCAACTCAAAAAGTAAAAGAAAAGAAGTTAGATATTTTTTTACTGGATTATGATGGAAAACATTTGCCCTTTCAGCGTAATGCTTTTGACAGAACTGTATCCTGCTTAGTGTTTCATCATCTTGATACAGATACAAAGCAAAAGGCTCTTGCAGAAATCTTCAGGGTTTTAAATAAAGACGGGCAATTGCATATTGCAGATTTTGGCCGTTCCAAGTCATGGGTTCAAAGAACACTTTTTAATTTGATAAGAGGTCTGGATGGATTTAAATCAACAGATGCAAATGCTAAAGGTTTATTGCCTGAGATGATATCAGATGCCGGGTTTGAAAATGTAGCAATTAATAAGCGTTTTAAAACCATGTTTGGAGAAGTACAAATAATCAGTGCGGAAAAAATATAAATGCAAATAAACAAACTCATGAAAAAGAAATTTTATTTACTGCTTTTAATAATTACAACTGCATTTTCTGTAACAGCACAGGAACAAAAGATAGAAGAGGTTTGTTACAATCCCAACATTGTTAAAGACACGGCTAAAAAAAGTATTAAGTCTATGGCTTTCGCTATTGTTAATGGCGATAGTATAAAAATCAATTATCATTCTCCCGGTGTTCGTAAAAGAATAATATGGGGTGGCCTTGTTCCTTATGATGAAGTATGGGTAACCGGCGCACATGATGCCACTACCCTGGAAATGCCAAAGGCATTTGTCGTAAATGGCAAAGAAATACCAGCCGGTAAATATGCAATTTTCTCTATTCCCGGTAAAAAGGAATGGATGCTGATCATTAATAAAAACTGGAAACAGCACCTTGCCACAGAGTATGATGAAAAGGATGATATTATCAGGATTAAGGTGAAACCGAAAAAAGTTAATCATACAGAGCGGTTGCAATATTTTATTGAAAAAGGGAAAAACGAAACTGGCAGGATTGCTGTAGCATGGGAAAAGATAAAAGTTGAGCTTGATTTCAGGTTCTTAAAATAATATCAGCACTAAACTATTTACTATGTTCAAAGATTTTCCTTCCTTACATCCATTGGCAGTACATTTTCCTATTGTACTTATTTTATTGGCGGCTGCTTTACAGGCGGTTCTGGTTTGGAGAGACCTGAAGCAGATTAAATGGGTTACACTTGTTATTATGGGTGGGGCCTTTTTTTCATCCCTTGCAGCCAGTACAATTTTTCATGCAGAGCCATCAGCAGATGCCCCCAAAGCAGCATTGGAAATATTTGAACAGCATGAGAAATATGCACAACTTACTCTTTGGATGAGTGGTATTACTTTTTTGCTGAAAAGCATCGGTGTGTTTTTTAAAATCAACCGGCGTTCTTATGAAATCATTGTATTGATTGCGGCCATCGTTGCCGCTGTTTTTCTTTCCATTGCCGGGCATCATGGGGCAAGGCTTACACATGTGGCCGGCGTAGGCCCTATGGGCAGATATTTAATGAAAGGCCATGGCGAAGGTGGCGATATGAAAGACATGAAGAATATGGATATGAAAAATGATACGGCAATGAAAATGAACGATACCATGCCCGGTATGAACGATATGAATAATATGCCGGGAATGGAAAACATGAAAACGGATTCTTCCATGAATATGAAAGACATGAATATGCCCGGTATGGATAAAAATACAGGCATGAACAATATGAAGGACATGAAAAACATGAAAGGAATGGATAAGATGAAAGGCATGAAGAATATGCCCGGTATGGATAACATGAAAGATATGAAGGACATGAAAATGGATTCTTCCATGAATATGAAAGATATGAACAACATGCCGGGAATGGATAAGATGAAAATGGATTCATCAATGAATATGAAAGACATGAAGCAGATGGACATGCCCGGTATGGACAACATGAAAATGCCGGTGAAAAATCCAATGGATACATTGCGTTTTCCCGACAATAACCCGGCCCGTAAAAAGAATAATAAGCAGCCAAAACAATAAATAACATCATTATGAAGAAACTGCTTTCACTTTTTTTCCTGATTCCTTTTTACACTTTTGCACAGATGAATCACTCAATGCCAGGAGCAATGGATGATGGACTTAAAAAAATAACATCATACAATTTTCCTTTAAAGAAAACCCAGCTTGCTCCCGGAAACATATATCAGGGTAAGAAAGTGGAGTACGACCTGTATGTAACTGATACGATGGTGAACTTTACCGGCAAACGACGTCATGCAATTGCTATTAACGGACAAATACCGGCTCCTATTCTTGAATTTACTGAAGGTGATACAGCTATTATCAGGGTACACAACATGATGAAGATGGAAACATCCATTCACTGGCATGGTATCTTGTTGCCTAATAAAGAAGATGGTGTTCCCTACTTAAACACATCCCCTGTTGAACCGGGCGAAACTTATACTTTCACTTTTCCACTTATTCAAAGCGGCACATACTGGTACCATTCCCACACTATGCTACAGGAGCAAAGTGGTTTGTATGGTTCTATTGTAATACACCCTGCCCAGCCGGAGCCGCAATTGAAAGAGTATGTAGTATTATTATCCGACTGGACAGATGAAAACCCACACCAGGTATTACGTTACCTGAAACGTGGCGGTGAATGGTATGCCATTAAAAAAGGAGCATTGCAAAGCTATGGAGAAGCTATTGCAGCAGGTGCATTTAAAGATAAATTGAAACAGGAATGGCAGCGTATGCCCGCCATGGATGTATCTGATGTTTACTACAATAAATTTTTATTGAACGGGCAGGAAACAAATGAATTTAAAGATGCAAAGCCGGGAGAAATAATCCGGCTGCGGATTATCAACGGTTCGGCTTCTACTTATTTCAACCTGCAATATGCAAACAGCTATATGCGGATAATTGCCGCTGATGGTATTAATGTAACTCCTGTTAATGTAAATAAACTGGAAATTGCTATTGCAGAAACTTACGACATATTGATTACAGTTCCCGAAACAGGCACTGCAGAACTAAGGGCTACTTCGTGGGACGTTATGGGATATTCGTCTGCTTTCTTTGGCAACGGCCCTGTTATTAAAGCCCCGGATATTCCAAGGCTGAATTATTTTAAGATGATGCAGCAAACGGGCAGCATGAATATGAAAGGAATGGACATGGGCAATATGCCGGGTATGGACATGAAAAATATGAATATGCCCAATGATACTTCATCTCCAAAAAAGGAAATGAACATGAATAGTATGGAGGGTATGAAGATGAACGATATGGCAGGCATGGATATGAAAATGGAAATGCCGGGTGAATTTAATTACAATATGCTCCGGTCATTACATCCAACTACGTTGGATTCCTCATTAGTACCAAGGGAAGTTAAGCTTGCACTTACCGGCAATATGCTCCGGTATGTTTGGTCGTTTGATTTTAAGACACTATCTGCTGCTGATAAAATTCTTATACGAAAGGGTGAAAGGGTAAGATTTGTATTGACCAACAATACCATGATGCGGCACCCATTGCATTTGCACGGCCATTTCTTCCGCTTCATCAATGCACAGGGTGAATATTCGCCCATGAAACATACGTTTGATATTAAGCCAATGGAAACCGTAACTATTGAATTTGATGCCAACGAAGAACAGGATTGGTTTTTTCATTGCCATATTTTATACCACATGATGGCCGGTATGGCCCGGATAGTAAGCTATGAAGGCAGTGAACAAAACGAATTTGCTAAAACCGGGTACCGGAAATTGAAAAAGGAAGATAATATTCTTTATCCGTGGTATGATTTATCGGTGCATTCGCAGGGGGCATGGTTTAGTGGAAATATTTCAAACAATAAAATGGCGTTGGAATTTGAAGGCAGGGCAAGCTGGAAGGGGAACTACGAAACGGAAACGCATTTACTTCGTTACCTCGATAAAAAACAATACCTCGCCTTTTATATAGGCTATGATTATAGAAAAAATAAAACGCTGCCATTAGCAAACAAACCAAACACAAAGGATAACCGCCGGGTTTTTGATGCTGGCTTTTATTACTTATTACCTATGCTCATCCGTTCAGAATGGCGGATTGACCATACGGGCCGTTTAAGACTGCAATTGGAAAGAAGAGATTTGCCTCTGAGCAATAATTTCTTTGTCGATTTCAGGGTAAATACTGATAAGGAATATAATGTAGCAGCAAGGTATATGATTGCAAAATCATTTTCCATCAGCACAAATTATGACAGCGATTACAAATGGGGAATTGGATTAACATGGCACTATTGATTTCTTAAAAGCAAATAAAAATGTTTTATGGAACATAATCACAACAATCAACAACGGTACACCTGTCCCATGCATCCGGAAATCATGCAGGACAAGCCTGGTAACTGCCCCAAATGCGGAATGAATCTCGTTCCTGTTGATGCAAAAGAGAAAGAATATTCTCATTCGCAGCATCAACATACAGACCATATAAAAGAGGCTTCCTCTGTTAATGAGCAGCATGTTGCACCTGTTGTTGAAATGCAAAATACTCAAGGGTTCCAAAAGTACACCTGTCCCATGCATCCCCAAATAATTCAGGATGGCCCTGGTAAATGCCCTTTATGTGGTATGACTTTAATCCCCCTAACCAAACCAAAAGATGGAGCAACACATTCTTCCCATTCATCAGGCATTGCAGATTTTAAAAAACGATTCTATGTAGTGCTGGTATTAACTATTCCCATTATGCTGCTATCAGAAATGATTCAGCATTGGTTGAATATCCATATCAGTTTTCCCGGTTCAAAATATATATTGCTCTTTTTATCTTCTGTTGTATTTTTTTATGGTGGCTGGCCTTTTCTAAAAGGATTGGTTGGTGAAATGAGAGCCAGGAATCCCGGTATGATGACATTGGTGGCATTTGCCATTTCAGTAGCCTATATCTACAGCGTAGCTACTGTATTGGGTTTAAATGGCATGGATTTCTTTTGGGAGTTAGCAACCCTAATTCTTATCATGTTATTAGGACACTGGATAGAAATGAAATCTGTTGCCGGTGCATCAAGGGAACTGGAATTATTAGTACAGTTGATGCCGGATGATGCTCATTTGGTAAATGGTGATATAATAACTGATGTAAAAACAGAATCGCTGAAAGAAAATGATGTCATTCTTATCAAGCCCGGTGAGAAGGTTGCTGCGGATGGCGTTATCGTAGATGGTGAAAGTTACCTTAATGAATCCATGCTCACCGGCGAATCAAAACCGGTGGAGAAAACAAAAGGTGATAAAGTGATAGCAGGTGCTATCAATGGTAACGGTGCAATAAAGGTTGCTGTATCACACGGCGCAAAGGACTCCTACTTATCACAGGTTATAAAGCTGGTACAGGATGCACAAAAATCAAAGTCCAAAACACAATTAATTGCAGACAGAGCAGCAAGATGGCTAACGCTGATTGCGATTGTTGCAGGCATCACTACATTTCTCGTATGGTATTTATCAGGAAAAGATTTAGCGTTTTCTATTGAGCGGATGGTAACCGTAATTGTTATTTGCTGTCCCCATGCGTTGGGATTAGCCGTACCATTAGTAGTTGCAAAATCAACCGCCTTGTCTGCCAAACATGGTTTACTGATAAAGAACAGAACTGCCTTTGAAAATGCAAGAAAGATAACAACGCTGGTGTTTGATAAAACAGGAACATTAACAGTTGGGAAATTTCAGGTAGTACGGTATGTAACGCATAATGATAAATATACACAGGAACAGGTGCTCCAATACGCAGCGGCACTCGAACAGAATTCAGAACATCCGATTGCAACGGGCATAACAGCCAAAGCAAAAGAATTGAATCTTGAACTTCCTGCAGTTATCGGTTTTGAAGCCATCACGGGAAAAGGTATAACCGGAGTTATTGACCGAAAAGATGTAATGGTGGTTAGCCCCGGATATTTAAAAGAAAAATTTTCATTCCTTACAAAGGAAGATATGGTTAAGTCGGAAGAGACTCTTGTATTTGTATTAATTGATGATGATATTGCTGGCTCCATTGCTTTGGCTGATGAAATAAGACCCGAATCCGCAGAGGCTATTAAAACATTGCATGAAAATAACATCAAGGTAATCTTATTAACAGGTGACAATGCAACTGTGGCCAAAGGGGTAAGTGATAGATTGGGTATGGATAGTTTTTTTGCCGAAGTATTACCACATCAGAAGTTAGAAAAAATAAAAGAATTGCAAAGCAAGGGTGAATTTGTAGCTATGACAGGCGACGGAGTAAATGATGCACCGGCTTTGGCTCAGGCTAATGTAGGCATAGCAGTTGGTTCAGGTTCTGATATCGCCGCCGAAACAGCAGGGATTGTATTGGTAAACAGTAATCCCAAAGATGTTGTTTCATTGATTCAGTTTGGTAAAGCCACGTACAGAAAGATGATTCAAAATTTGATTTGGGCAACGGGATATAATGTAGTGGCTTTACCATTGGCGGCAGGTGTATTGTACAAAACGGGAATCCTGTTAAGCCCCGCTGCCGGTGCTGTATTAATGAGTGTAAGCACAGTGGTAGTGGCAATTAATGCAAGTCTGCTGAAAGTAAAATAAACCAACAAGCTACATTGTTATGGCAAAAAGCAAACACTACTACATCCGTAAAACACACCGCTGGCTGGGTGTTATTTTGGGCATCCAATTTTTATTATGGACAATTGGCGGCCTGTATTTCAGTTGGAGCAATATGGATGAAGTGCATGGAGATTTTCAAAAGAAAAATGCACCGCTATTGTCATCTCATATTTCTCTGGTTAGCCCTACCGTAGTGCTGGATACTATCAGGAAAGTTCATCAGATTGATTCAATTGTTTCCATTCAGTTAATAGAAATTTTGGGCAAGCCATTTTACCAGGTTCGTTGTATCAGTGCTATCCACAACGAAACAAATCATGAACATGATATGCAGGCAATGAATCATCTTGCCAATGCCGAAACCGGTCAGCTTCGTAGTCCGTTAACAAAAGAGGAAGCAGTTGAAGTAGCCAAAATGAGATTTAATGGTGAGCCAAAAGTAAAATCAATTGAATACTTAACCGGCACAAATGGTCATCATGAATATCGGGAAAGCCCTTTGCCTGCTTATGCCATTACATTTGAGCATCCTTCAAAAACGACGGTTTACGTTGCCAGTGAATTAGGAACCGTTCAAAAATTCAGGAACAATAAATGGAGAATATTTGATTTCTTATGGATGATGCATACCATGGATTATGAAAGCAGAGACCATATTGGTAATTGGTTGCTTCGGGCATTTTCAATATTTGGCCTGGTAACGGTGCTGAGTGGATTTGCTTTGTTCTTTGTGAGTGCAAAGAGGAATAAGAAAAAAGCCACAAATTTCCCATCTGTGAATTAGTACGGATGCAGATTGTGTTCGCTTTATTTAATTTGAGACGAAAAAAACTTACAATTATTAAAGCTTATTTTATACTGGGATTGAATATTCAGGTTCTTGTATCTATTTAGAATATGAAAAAAAGCAGTAAGCAACAAAAAGCTAAAGCTAAAGGCAAAACGTTAACTCAAAAGATTCTCAGATATATCTTTTGGGGGTGTCTTGGTCTCTTGGTACTTGCTATTTTTATTCTGATTATACTTTTGCAACACATGCATATTGAAAAGAAATGAAACCATAGTTGGTGATAATGGGCCTCTTGTAAATATTTAAGCATAAAACCGGGCATAAGAGGGTTTAACCGGGCGATTTGCAACCATATTGCTAAATTATACATGGCCGAGTGTGCAATTTGCAACAAAACATCCTATTTTTGCAACCAATGAAATTATTCTTCTCCATATTGTCTTTGGCATTAATTTACATATCCTGCCTCCCGTGTGGCGATAGAAAGGAATGTAATGTCAGGGCAGAAGCAAAAATTTCAGCAGCTAATGACAACCACCAGCAGCATAAACATAATACAGAAGCCTGTTCTCCGTTCTGCTCATGTTCTTGTTGTGCGGCTTCAGCATTTTACTCTCCTTTTGCTAAGGCTCAGATAAGTAAAGTCGAATTTCAATCAGAGAAATACCCCCTTTATAATGTAGCGTTCAGTACTGAAGCTCAAAATAGCATCTGGCAACCTCCCAAACTTTCTTAATCTCACTCCTTTATTGAATTTGCTGTAAGTCATTTATTGGCTTATTCAGCTATTGTATCATTCATTTCCCATTGCTGGCAATGGCCACAGCCAAAAAAATTACAAAAGGCAAGAAAAGAAAAAAGCTTTTAGTGATAAGAATAATCAGAATCATTCTTATTGGAATTGCCTGTGCTGTACTTATTGCCGCAATTGTGGAAAGAATCATTCATTTCTTCAGGTATCATATATAACCAAACAGAATTAAGACATGCTCAATAAAATCATTCAATTCTCCATAAAAAATAAATTGGTCATTGGCCTGTTTACACTTGCATTAATAATATGGGGTGTTTATTCGGCAAAAAAACTGCCGATTGATGCTGTGCCGGATATCACCAACAATCAAGTGCAAATAATTACTATTAGTCCATCATTGGCGGCTCAGGAAGTAGAACAGTTAATATCCTTTCCTGTCGAGCAAACAATGGCTACGATTCCCGAAATCAAGGAAATCCGTTCCATATCAAGGTTTGGATTATCTGTAGTTACTGTTGTATTTCATGATGATGCAAATATCTATTGGGCCCGTCAGCAAGTAGGTGAACGGTTGATAGAAGCCCGTAACCAAATACCAAATAATATTGGCAACCCTGAGATGGCTCCTATATCTACGGGATTAGGTGAAATTTATCAATATGTTTTACATGCAAAAAAAGGATATGAAGATAAATACGATGCCATGTCGCTTCGGACGATACAGGACTGGATTGTCCGTCGTCAATTGCTTGGTACACCCGGTATTGCTGATGTAAACAGCTTCGGGGGGCTTTTAAAACAATATGAAATTGCGTTAAACACAGATAAGCTGCGCAGCTATAATTTGTCAATAGCAGATGTATTTAATGCCCTTGAAAAAAATAACCAGAATACAGGTGGTGCGTATATAGATAAGAAACCTAACGCTTATTTTATCCGCAGCGAAGGCTTTATTAAAACAATCACTGACATTGAAAAAATTGTTGTTACAAGGACTACAGGCGGTTCACCCGTATTGGTAAGGGATATTGCTACGGTACAACTTGGTCATGCTACACAATATGGGGCATTAACCCGTAATGCAGAAGGGGAAGTAGTTGGTGGTATTGTTTTAATGCTCAAAGGAGCAAATTCCAGCATTGTAATTAATAGTGTAAAAGATAAAATAATCCAGATTCAGAAAAGCTTGCCGGAAGGTGTGGTCATTGAACCCTTTCTTGACAGAAGTGCTTTAGTTAGCAGGGCTATTGGAACTGTAAAAACGAACCTAATTGAAGGTGCTTTGATTGTAATCTTTGTATTGGTGGTTTTCCTTGGTAATATCCGCTCCGGGTTGATAGTGGCTTCCGTAATTCCGCTTGCAATGCTTTTTGCTATTTCGTTGATGAACCTGTTTGGTGTGTCGGGTAATCTTATGAGTTTAGGTGCTATTGACTTTGGGTTGATTGTAGATGGAGCAGTTATCATTGTTGAAGCAACAATGCATCATCTGGCAAATAGAAAATCTAAAGAACCCCTTACACAAGCTGAAATGGATAGTGAGGTATTTCTTTCGGCTTCAAAAATTAGAAATGCGGCAGCCTTTGGTGAGATTATCATATTAATCGTTTACTTACCAATTTTAGCACTTGTTGGAATTGAAGGAAAAATGTTCGGCCCAATGGCTCAAACGGTATCATTTGCCATTCTAGGGGCCTTCTTACTTTCGATTACTTATGTACCTATGATGAGTGCACTTGTTTTAAGTAAAAAAATAAGCCACAAGCAAAACCTTTCTGATAAAATGATGAAGTTTTTCCAACGACTATATACGCCATTAATACGTGGTGCTTTAAAGATGAAATTATTGGTAGTGAGTATAGCTGTTGGCGTATTTATAATCAGCTTGATTATTTTTAAAACATTAGGTGGCGAATTTATTCCCACATTGGAAGAAGGAAATTTTGCCGTAGAAACAAGGTTGTTAACAGGTAGCTCATTAAGTCAGACAATTGAAAAAATAACGCAAGCCTCTGACTTACTGATGAAAAAATTTCCCGAAGTAAAAGAAGTAATTGGAAAGATAGGCGCATCAGAAATACCTACCGATCCTATGCCTATTGAAGCTTGTGATATGATTATTCTTTTAAAGGATAAAAAAGAATGGACCAGTGCCGGCACACGGGAAGAACTGGCAGAACTGATGCAAAAGGAACTGGAAAAAATACCGGGGATTTTTTATGGACTTTCTCAACCCATACAACTTCGGTTTAATGAATTGATAGCTGGAGTACGGCAGGATGTAGGAATTAAAATATTTGGAGAAGACCTTGATGTGCTGGCTGACCTGGCAAAAAAAATCGGTGTGATTGTACCTACGGTAAAAGGTGCAGAAGATTTATATGTAGAACAGGTAACCGGCCTTCCACAGATTGTGGTTAAACTAAACCGGGATAAGATTGCACAGTTTGGTTTAAATGTAGAAGATGTGAACAGGACAATCAGTGCTGCTTTTGCAGGAGAAGCTGCGGGTATTGTGTATGAAGGCGAGAAACGATTTGATATGGTGGTAAGGTTAGAAAAGCCAGGCCGCCAGAGTATTGATGATGTAAAAGGGTTATTTGTTGCCGCCCCTGATGGTAACCAGATTCCACTGGAACAGGTAGCCGATGTCAATTTGCAGTTAGGACCTAACCAGATACAACGTGAAGATGCCAAGCGAAGAATCATTGTCGGCTTTAATACAAGAGGCAGGGACATCTCATCGGTTGTAAAAGAAATGCAGGAAAAAATTGAGAAACAGGTAAAAATGCCCCCTGGTTACTTTATTACTTATGGCGGGCAATTTAAAAACCTCGAAGAAGCAAACAAAAGATTATCCGTTGCTGTTCCTGTGGCATTAGCATTGATCCTGCTGCTTCTCTTCTTTACGTTTGGTTCAATTAAATATTCCTTACTAATATTTACAGCTATACCGATGAGTGCTATTGGCGGTGTATTCGCTTTATGGTTCCGGGGTATGCCATTCAGCATTTCGGCAGGTGTTGGTTTTATTGCGTTGTTTGGTGTGGCGGTATTAAATGGTATTGTACTTATCAGCGAGTTCAACAGGTTAAAAAAGGAAGGCATGACAGATATAAATGCAATTATCCTAAAAGGAACGTCGGTGAGGTTAAGACCAGTATTAATGACCGCCACCGTTGCTTCATTAGGTTTTTTACCAATGGCTTTATCTACAGGTTCCGGAGCGGAAGTACAAAAACCGTTAGCAACGGTTGTAATAGGCGGATTAATTACAGCCACCTTTCTTACGTTAGTAGTTTTGCCGGTGTTGTACACCTGGTTTGAAAAGATAAAACCAAAAACGAAGAAGACTGATGTAACAAAAGGGCTGGCTTCATTGCTTATCCTGTGTTTAGCCTCATCATTTGCAGCAAATGCACAACAGCCAAAGACAGTTATCAATCTTAATGATGCTGTTGCATCAGCTATGAAGAATAACCCTTTGGTTAAAGTAGGAACACTGGATATAAGTTACCAGCAACAATTAAAAAAAACCATCAAGGACTATGGTAAAACAAATGTCGGTCTCACATTTGGGCAGTACAACAGCCGTATTGCCTACGATAATAATTTCAGTATTAATCAGGGCATACCCAATCCGGCTTACTTCAAAAGCCTCATACGTCTGTCAGAATCCAATATCAAAAGCAGTGAGCTTCAGTTGAAAGTTTATCAAACTGAACTGGCTGCAAATACAAAGACATCTTACTACCAGTTAAGTTTTTGGATAGAGGAAATACGGCTGTTAAAAGAACTGCTGGCTATCTACGAAAATGTATTGAAGGCATCAGCGTTGCGGTATAAAACAGGTGAAACAAATGCACTGGAAAATTACAATGCTGAAAGCAAGGTAAATGAGATAAAGGCACAATTGAGAAATGCGGAAGAGGATTACCGCATTGAATTAAACCGGCTAAAAGTCTTTACTGCTGATTCTTCTGTTACTGCCATTGCCGATACTTTACTTGTTGAAAAGCAGATACAGGTAACTTTTGATACCGCTGCCATTGCTGCCAATCCCACACTTGCCTTTATTAAACAGCAGATTGATATTGCAAGCAGGGAGAAAGCTGTTGAGCAGTCAAGATTAAAACCTGATTTCTCGGTGGGCTATTTCAATCAGTCTTTAGTAGGTTATCAAACCGTAAACGGCGCTGATAAATACTATGGCGTTGGCCACCGTTTCCAGGGTGTTAATTTGGGCATCAGCATTCCCATATTTGCCAGGGCGCAAAAAGAAAAAGTAAAAGCGGCAGAAGTAAACCGTGTACGCCGTGAAGCAGAGCTGACCAATTACCAATACAACCTGCAGGCTGAACTGACAAGGCTGTTTGGCGAATTGCAGAAACAAAGAGTTCAACTCAACTACTATCGCAATACAGCTTTGCCGCAGGCCAATCTCATTATTACGCAGGCGCAAAAAGCTTTTACTGCCGGTGAAATCGGTTATTATGAATTAACACAATCACTCAACAATGCTGTTGTTGTAAAACAGGAATACACCAAACTCTTAAACCAATACAATCAAACCGTCATTGCTATCGAATTTATCGGCGGCATCAATTAATTAAAACGGGTTAAATAATAATATTATGAAACAGAAATTTTTAGGTTCACTTGTTATACTCACTACCGCCATTATATGGCTTTCATCCTGCTCTTCTAAAGGCAATGAAGAATCTGCCCCGGCAGAAGAAACGAAAACTGAAGCGGCGGATATGGTGGATTTGTCGGAAGACCAGTTCAAAACAGTAAACATACAGTACGGCGCTATAGAAGATAAAAACCTCAGTAGCGTTATCAGGGCATCGGGAGTACTGGATGTTCCTCCACAACAACTATTAACTGTTTCTTCTCCCTATGGGGGCACTTTAAAAAGTACGGATTTACTACAGGGTAAACCAGTAGTAAAAGGCGAAGTAATAGCAGTACTTGAAAATCCTGAATTTATCCAGCTTCAGCAGGATTATCTGGATTATAAGAGTCAGCTGGTATATCTGAAAGAAGAATTTGAAAGGCAACAGGAATTAGCAAAGGAAAATGTAAATGCCAAAAAAACATTGCAAAAAGCGAGTAGCGAGTACAACAGTATGATGGCAAGAGTGCAGGGCTTAAAATCAAAGCTGCAACTCATCAATATTAATCCTGATAAGATTAATTCCGGAAACATCTCAGGCAGGGCAAATATTTATGCGCCTATATCAGGCTATGTTACTAAGGTACTGGTGAACATAGGCAAGTTTGTAAACGCTAACCAGGAGCTATTTGAAATTGTAGATACCCGTCACCTTCATGCGGAGCTTATCATTTTTGAAAAAGATGTTCCCAAATTGAAAATAGGCCAGAAAATCCGTTTTGTGTTGAATAATGAAACAAAGGAACGATTTGCAGAAGTGCATTTAATTGGCCGTGAAATCAGTGCTGAAAGAACAGTTCGGGTGCATGGACACCTGTTACAGGAGGATAAAAATTTATTACCGGGTATGTACCTGAAAGGAATAGTAGAAACAGGTGTTGCTACCACGACCGCCTTGCCTGATAAAGCGATTGTGCAATCAGCAGGTAAGTCTTACATTTTTATTGCAGCAGATGAAACAAAAGAAGAAACCAAACCTGCTGATGGTAAAAAGGATGAGGCTACTGAAAAGCATATTCCGTTTAAGAGAATTGAAGTAACAACCGGTGTTTCGGAAAATGGTTATACGGAAGTGATATTACCGGAGGGGTTTAACAGAAATAGCAAGGTTGTAATTAACGGGGCTTATGATTTATTATCAAAGATGAATAATGTGGAGGAAGAAGAATAAAAATTTATATGGGTCGGAGCCCTGCTTTGTTTGTCCCGTTTTAAAATGGAAAACCTTGAGCGGCAGGGTTTCCGTACCCACCCAAACAAGTTTTAAAAGCAAACTAAAATAAATAATATGCAAAAGATATTTTTTTCCCTCGCTATAGTAGTGATAACTATCGGCAGCAGTTGCACAAATGCAGGTGAGAAAGACAAGCAGGAGATAAAGTCAGAAAAACATGATTCAGGCCACAAAGAAAAAACCGATGCCGATACCCTGGGCATGAAAATGGACGGAAACGAATTGGATTCAAAGAAAAAATAATTTTTCAATCTTAAACTTAAAATTATGAAACAGTTATTTGCATTTCTTGTGATGCTGTTGTCAGCATCCATGTTGTTTGCACAGGATGTAATTACCCTGCGCAGCGGCGAAACTATCAATGGTAAAGTAGCCGAAGTAGGCACAACAGAAATCCGTTATTACAAAGCTGATAATGCTGACGGGCCTGTGTATGTAGCCAGTAAATCTGAAGTGGTGCAGATTGTTTATGCCAATGGTACTAAAGATGTTTTTAATACGCAGGCTGCTCCAAATCAAAATGCAGTAAATCAAAATTATTCGAGGCGGTATCGCAGGGGATACAACAGGCCGTTTCTTTACCCTATTATCACACCGCATATTGATTTTGGGCATCATATTAATTTAGGGCATCATGGTTATGGCGGACATCATGGGGGTCATTATGGAGGCCATCACTAATTCTTAGTATCTCTTAAATTCTAATTCAGGAAATTATGAAATGGACAGGAAGAAGAGAAAGTTCAAATGTTGATGACCGCCGTGGTTTATCCGGCGGCAAAATTGCCGCAGGTGGTGGTGTGGTTGGTATTGTTATTTACCTGCTTTATACTTTATTAAGCGGTAATAATGTTGACCCATCGCAGATACAACAGCAACTTTCCGAACAAACAAATCAATCAGCACAACTAACACCTGAAGAACAAAAGGCAGATGATGAAAGGGCATCGTTTGTAAAAGTGGTATTGGCGGAAACAGAAGATGTATGGAATAAAATTTTTGCAGAAAAAAGTCAGCAATATTCAGAACCAACACTGGTATTGTTTCGTGGTGTGGTTGAATCTGCCTGCGGTAATGCCAGTGCAGCATCAGGGCCGTTCTATTGTCCCGGTGATAATAAACTGTATATAGACCTTTCTTTTTACCAGGATTTGCAATACAAACTCAATGCACCAGGCGACTTCCCGATGGCCTATGTAGTGACACATGAAGTAGGGCACCATATACAGAACCTGATGGGCACTGCGGCAAAAGTAAACAGGCTGCGCCAGCAGTTAAGCGAAACTGCATTCAACAAGTATTCAGTAATGATGGAACTGCAGGCAGATTTTTATGCCGGTGTTTGGGCACATCATGCACAAAAGATGAAAGACATTTTGGATGCAGATGATATTGATGAAGCATTGAATGCAGCCAGTGCTATTGGAGATGACAGGTTGCAAAAACAGGCAACCGGGCAGGTAATGCCAGATGCTTTTACGCATGGCACATCTGCACAACGAATGTATTGGTTTAAGAAAGGCTATGAGACAGGCGATATAAAGCAGGGTGATACATTTAATGCCCCTGACCTGCAATAAATCCTGAATGAAGGGTAACGAAAGTGAAGATAAAATTGAAAATTATGTTGCAGATATTGGCTACAACTCAAAAAAATATCATTGCCACCAGGGCTAACGATATTCTGGGAATAAGTGATTACGAAAAAATTCATCCGCTTATTCATAACATTATCAATAATGGCAAAAAAGTGAGGTGGTATTTTGAAATGGACGACTGCTTAATTTCAAACACAGTTGGATTTTGGGAGGATGGAATAATAGAATTAAACTATGGGAAAATGAAATTCACCCATTCGGAAGACATAGAGAAAATTGCCATAGTTGGAGAGATGAAGTGGAGAGACTGGATGCTATCAGTTATGAAGCCTTTTAGTGAGGCAACCATCAGGTATTTTAGTTTGGCCGAAAAGGAACAGGCTATGGAATGGATTATAAATCAGGAAGAACTTGTCTGAAATTATTTGGATTGATAATTCTCATGCCGTTAATAGAATTTATAAATATTGAATGGATTTATTCAAAAAATAAATTGAAAGAGTTTAGAGAGAGTTATACAAGCCTGAATTATCGGAACACAATTTTCTTCTCTCATTCTAATTGCATTAATAAGCATTTCGATGTTTATGCTTTTAAGAAGGAAGATTAAGGTAACGCTGCCAGTGGTTCTGGCAGCGTCTCTTAAACTGTTTTAACTAATCTGGTAAAATACTCAGATTAGGCTTTTGATTATAAAATTATTAAACGCATTTTACGATGGTCATTTCAACTTCAAAATTAAAATATGACTTCCCTGCCGGGTTAGTAGTATTTCTGGTGGCACTCCCTTTATGTTTGGGAATAGCGTTGGCTTCAGGGGCGCCTTTACTATCGGGAATTATTTCCGGCATCATTGGCGGTATAATGGTAGGCCTTTTAAGTGGGTCGCATACCAGTGTGAGCGGACCGGCCGCCGGGCTTGCTGCTGTGGTGCTGGCTTCTATTACGAGGCTGGGCAGTTTTGAATTGTTTTCAGCTGCGCTCATAATAGCAGGCTTGTTACAATTAGGGAGCGGTCTGTTAAAAGCCGGGTTTATTGCCAACTACATTCCCTCAAATGTTATAAAAGGGTTATTAGCAGCCATTGGCATACTACTTATCATAAAACAAATACCGCAGGCTTTTGGTTATGATAATACTCACCAGGATGATTTTGCCTTTGTACAGGCAAATGGGGAAAATACCTTTTCGCATTTGTTCAATACTTTTTTTCATGTTACACCCGGCGTTGCAATTATTAGTTTGGTTTCCATACTTGTGCTGATTTTTTGGAATAAGACACCGCTTCATAAAATTAAATTCTTCCCTGCTTCACTTTTTGTGGTGTTACTGGGCATTGGGTTTAACGAGGCGTTCCGTGTATTTATTCCGGTATTGTATCTGCAACCCGTACACCTTGTAAATATTCCTGCAACAAGTTTTTCTGACCTGTCCTCTTTCTTAAAATTTCCTTCTTTAAGTGCCTTTGGCAATTTCACTGTCTGGTTAACAGCACTTACTATTGCCATAGTGGCCTCGCTGGAAACACTTTTAAACCTGGAAGCCGTTGAAAATTTAGACCCACATAAACGGCAATCATCTCCTAACCGGGAACTGGTGGCGCAAGGTGTTGGCAATATGATAGCCGGCGTTGTTGGCGGTATTCCGGTAACTTCTGTTATTGTTCGCAGTTCTGTTAACATTAATGCAGGTGCACAATCGAAATTGTCTGCCATTATTCATGGTATATTTTTATTGCTGGCTATTTTGTTCTTAAGCCCTTTTATCAATTTAATACCCTTTGCTTCACTGGCTGCTATATTGATTGTTACAGGTTATAAGCTTGCCAAAATATCCATCTTTAAAGAAATGTATGCCAAAGGATGGAACCAGTTGATTCCATTTGTAGTTACAATTATATCCATCATATTTACTGACTTGCTCATCGGCATATTAATTGGTTTAGCCTTCAGCTTATTCTATCTCTTAAAAAGCAATTATAAAAATCCATTTACTATTGAAAAAGAACAATTACATACCGGAGAAACCATACGGATAGAATTACCCAACCAGGTATCGTTTTTAAACAAGGCAAGTATAAAAGATACGCTTTGGTCTGTTCCTGAAAATACAAATGTTATTATTGATGCCAGCTATGCCGATTATATTGACAATGATATTTTGGAAATATTTATTGATTTCAAAAATGTAATTGCGCCTGAAAAAAATATTAAACTTAATATTATTGGCGTTAAAGAAAAATACCGGCTATCAGACCATGTGCAATTTGTAAATGTACTTAACCGGCAGGACCAGGAAAAGCTGACACCACAGCAGATTGTTGAACTACTAAAAAAGGGAAACGAACGGTTCAGGCAAGGCAAGTGGACCGAAAAATATTTTCGCCACCAGGTAAATGCTACTTCATCAGGGCAGTTTCCAATGGCTGTTATTGTAAGTTGTATAGATTCCAGAACATCATCCGAAATTTTATTTGATTCAAATCTTGGTGACATAATCTCCATTCGCATTGCGGGCAATATTATTAATAAAGAAATTATCGGCAGCATAGAACTGGCGGTGAAAAAAATGGGGGTAAAACTGATTGTTGTGAAGGGGCATTCCAACTGCGGCGCCGTGGGAGCAGCCATTCATTCGGTAACTGGCGGTAATATAGATTCAATTACACAAAAAATAAAACCCGCTGTTGATAAAGCCTGTTTAATTGATGTTCAACTGGCATTGGATAATGGAAAGGCTTTTGCTGAAAAAGTAACTCATTTGAATATAGAGAGTTCTATAGCCACAATTCTTGAAAATAGTGATTATTTAAGAGAACAAAAAAGTAAAGGCGATGTAGGTATTGTTGCTGCATATTACGATACCGCTACAGGCGAAGTTATTTTTAATGAGTTAGCCAATACATATGAAACTGCAAATAATTAAAATAGTTGATGATGGATGTAAAATTAGAATTGATAATTGTTGTTAAGCTACTTGCTTCTTTCCTGTTGGGGGCTTTTATCGGTTTAGACAGGGAGAAACACGGCCGTGATGCCGGCATAAGAACCTATGCTGCAGTTTGCATTGGCGCTACTTTATTTACTGCTATTGCGGCGCATCTTGTAAGCGATGTTGCTGCTGCTTCAAGGGTAATAGCCAATATTGTTACGGGTGTGGGCTTTCTTGGGGCTGGTATTATTTATCGCAACAGCAGCGCCGGAACATCGCATGGTTTAACAACAGCAGCCACGGTTTGGTGTACGGCTGCAGTTGGTGTTGCAGTTGGCCTCAATATGTTTATCATAGCCATTGTTGGAGCAATTGCTTTGTATTTTTTGCTTTCATTACATCACCAGCATTGGTATGTAAAATGGAAAAATAAAATGATAAGTAAGCACAACGAAAAAGATAATACTGATTAATTGTTAACTAAAATGTTTCTATATATTTTATGTCATCGTTAAACTCAACTTCAGCCGGGGCAAAGCACAATAAATCTTTGAAGATAGTATTTGCTATCACGGCCACATATTTAGTAATAGAAGTAGTGGTAGGATTTATTTCCAACAGCCTTGCTTTGCTTTCCGATGCGGCGCACATGCTTACTGATGTAGGTGGACAGGCACTTGCCCTGTTTGCTATCTGGATGACATCAAAGCCACGCAATAACCGGAAGACTTATGGTTATTACAGGGTGGAAATTCTTTCGGCGCTTACCAATGCTATTGTATTGATATTTATTTCAGGATTTATTTTGTATGAAGCCTGGCAACGGTTTCAAAACCCTCCTGCTGTAGCAGGCACTTCCATGCTGATTGTTGCATTCTGCGGATTAATAATCAATATTATTGGCATGAAGATTTTAAGCGCCGGTTCCAAAGAAAGTATAAACATTAAAGGTGCCTTCCTGGAAGTGGTAAGTGATATGCTCAGTTCAGTAGGTGTCATTATTGCCGGTATAGTTATCCTTGCTACCGGGTGGTTGTACATAGACCCTATTATGAGTGCCCTGATTGGGCTGTTCATTTTACCCCGAACATTCCGGCTTCTTAAAGAATCTGTTGATATTCTGCTTGAAGCTGTTCCGTCTAATATTGATTACGGCGCTGTAGAGAAATGTATCAGCGAACGGGAAGGCGTAGTTTCCTTGCATGACCTTCACATTTGGACAATCACATCCGGGGTTACCGCATTAAGCGTTCATGTGATTATGCAAAATGACATTCAGCTAACACAGATAAGTGAGTTTGTCCAGAATATTAAGGAGCACCTGGAATCTGAATTTAAAATCGGGCATACAACAATTGAGGTTCATATACAAGATGATAAGTATAAAATGAATATTGTTTAATAGACGAATCGTTACATGTACAGCATTATAACAGGCACCATATTATTAGGCATTACTCATGCACTTATTTCCAACCACTGGTTGCCGTTAGTGGCAATCGCCAGGGCGGAGAAATGGGAAAAGTATGAATTGATGCTGGTGGCTTCCATCACAGCATCTGCACATGTATTGGGCACTGTTATTATTGGTTTTGCATTGGGAATGGTGGGTTCAAAACTGGCGCATCAGTATGAAGGGTATGTGCATGTAATTGCACCGGTACTATTGATAATATTCGGACTAATTTATTTTACTGTAAACCTGCCGCACCACCACCATGCTGCCAACAAGGATGTGCAGCAATATAAAAAATCGAAAACTAAATGGGTGCTAATATTCGCAGCAACCATGTTTCTGTCTCCCTGCCTGGAAGTGGAAAGCCTTTTTCTTGCAGCAGGCGCCTATGGCTGGGATGATATTCTACTGCTGGCCCTGGTATATGCAGCAATCAGCATAACTGGAATTATCACTCTTGTAATGCTTGCATTTAAAGGAGTGCAGATGATGAATTCACAATTTATTGAACACAACGAAAAACGGATTACCGGAATGGTATTAATTATAATTGGTATTGTTACATTTTTCTTACACTAAACATAGTATTATGGCACATAAACATGATGAAACAAAAATTGCAGAGCAGGAAGCCTGCTGTGACCTTGACGAAAAAGTGAATGAAGCCAAAGTGGTTTCGCTGCATAACAAAGATGATGGTCATAATCATGGTGACGAAGAAGGCAACGGCCTTAAACCCTGGTTACCTGCTATTGCAAGTTTTGTTGTTCTAATAGCAGGTCTTTCATTAGACAACTGGATTAAGCCAACACCTACCTGGTTTACAGGCTGGGTACGTCTTACATGGTATATCGTAGCGTATATTCCGGTAGGGTTGCCCGTAGTGATAAAGGGAATAAAGACGGCCATAAAAGGAGATGTATTTACAGAATTCTTTTTAATGAGTGTGGCAACCATCGGCGCATTTTATATTGGTGAATATCCTGAAGGTGTTGCCGTAATGCTTTTCTATGCAGTGGGAGAATTATTTCAGGATGCTGCGGTTAACCGTGCTAAAAGAAGTATCAAAGCCTTGCTGGATGTAAGACCAGACAGCGCCGATGTATTAAGAAACGGTATCTACGTTAACCTCCCGCCTGAAAATGTAAAGGTTGGCGAAACCATTCAGATAAAAGTTGGTGAAAGAGTGCCGCTGGATGGAGAAATGTTAAGCGAAGGAAGCTCATTCAATACTTCAGCATTAACCGGCGAAAGTAAACCTTCCACTTTTACCAAAGGGGAAACAGTACTAGCTGGAATGATTAACCAGGAAAAAGTAGTAGAGTTGAAAGTAACAAAACTATTTAATGATTCTTCGCTTGCAAGAATACTGACACTTGTACAGGATGCAACTACCAGGAAAGCGAAAACAGAGCAATTCATCCGGAAGTTTGCAAGAATATACACTCCCATTGTTGTATTCCTTGCCATAGGCATCACACTCATCCCCTGGTTATTTGTGGAGAACTATGTGTTCAATACATGGCTGTACAGGGCCTTGATATTTTTGGTAATCAGTTGCCCTTGTGCATTGGTAATTTCCATTCCGTTAGGATATTTTGGAGGTATCGGCGCTGCATCCCGGAGTGGTATTTTATTCAAAGGCTCCAACTACCTGGATTTAATGACAAAAATAAACCAGGTAGTAATGGATAAAACAGGCACACTTACCAAAGCTGTTTTTAAAGTGCAGGAAGTGGAGAGTTATGACATTCCCCAAGAGGAATGGTTGCCGCTTGCCGCCGCACTGGAAGCTAAATCAACTCACCCTGTTGCAAAAGCAGTGGTTGAGTATGCTGGAAACGAATTTGATAAATTACGGGTAGATAAGTTGGAAGAAATTAGTGGTCATGGTTTGAAAGGGGATGTAAATGGCAAAGAAGTACTTGCCGGAAATGTGAAATTAATGGACATGATGAAAGTGCCGGTAAATGATGGGCTAAGAAAAATAGTGGATACAATCGTTATTGTTGCCATTGACAGAAAACTTGCTGGCTATTTAACTATAGCCGATGAAATAAAAGAAGACAGTAAACAGGCTGTTGATGCCTTGCATAAGCTGAATGTAAAAACAACCATACTCAGTGGCGATAAACAGGCCGTGGTAGATAATGTTGCCAAACACCTGGGCATTGACAATGCTTACGGTGATTTATTACCTGAAAATAAAGTACAAAAGGTAGAAGCTATAAAGAAGGACAAAAAAAATGTGGTTGCTTTTGTTGGCGACGGTATTAATGATGCACCCGTACTTGCTTTGAGTGATGTGGGAATAGCTATGGGTGGTTTAGGCAGTGATGCTGCCATTGAAACCGCAGATGTGATTATACAAACTGACCATCCTTCAAAAATAGCCACCGCTATACAAATTGGTAAAGCCACCACAAAAATTGTATGGCAAAATATCGGATTAGCGTTTAGTGTGAAATTAATTGTATTGATTCTTGGCGCCGGGGGCCTGGCCACCATGTGGGAAGCTGTATTTGCTGATGTGGGAGTGGCAATGCTGGCAATATTGAATGCAGTACGAATTCAAAGAATGAAATTTTAAATCTCTCATATGCTCAGTAAGCAGTTGAAAATATTTTTTACAGCAACACTTCTGATAATTTCGTTTCCGCTTTTTGCCCAAAAAGAACGGGTAAGGGGAATTTACAAAACCTGTGATGACTTTGTAAAAGGGAATCTTTCCTTTGATAATAATTGCAACATTAGGAATATAAGAATCAGGCTGAATGATTTTTTTTCAAAGAAGTATATTACAGTTAAGAAAGGCGACAGCAGTCTAAAGCTTTTGAAAAATGACATTTTCGGGTATATAAATTGCAGAAATGAAGTTTTTCGTTTTAAAGGAAAGATTGAACTTTTTTTACTAAATGCCGGAGAACAGATTCTTATCTACAAACATATTGTTTCTAAACCACCAACGGGCAGAACTAATGTGACGAATTATTATTTCAGTTTGGGCGTTAATTCCCCGGTTCAAAAACTTACAATTCGCAATTTGAAAAATATTTTTCCTGCTAACTCAATCTTCAAAAACTTTATTGATAAAAATTTCAGGTACAATACCGACTTAGCTGAATTTGACAAAGTTAATAAGATGTATAAGGTCAACTTGCTTTTAAGTGAAAGCTTGAAGTAAAATATCTCAGGAGAAAGTATAGCTTACGGGAATTCGTATTGAGTAAAATTAAAAAGAATTGATGAAGAGTTTTACAATTATAAATCCCTTGTGTTGCCCAGTAAACTTTTGCATACATAAAATTGCAAACTGAAAAAAATAGGGACTATGTTAGCCTGTAATGTTACTATTCATGAGAAAGAATATGCGGCATTCTAACCCTTTATAAATGAATTACCTGGTATAAAAGAGGCTCAAATTGCAATTATATGAAAACTTCTCAAAATTGATTAACTTGCACTTCGAATGAAAATATTAGCATCAATAATGGCTTTTGTAGTGTTGTTCCTTTCAGTGCAACCAGCTTTGGCATTGTTGAAGCAAAAACAATCAACTGAATGTTGTGGCGGAGGTTGCCACAAAACTACAGATGAACAGAAACCATCTGGTGACAATAATTCCCCGAGCAATAATTGCAATCCTTTTCAATCATGTGCAAGTAATATTTGCAGCTTCACGGTAACATCTTCTTTTTTCAGTATTAAGGCACCTCACTTTTATTCAAATAACTTTACTCCATTTTCCGAAAACTTCTACTCGCAATTCGCTCCTGACTTTTGGCAACCGCCTAAGATAGCTTAATGAATTTTCTTATCTGGTATTATATTTTTTGCTTTGATATATTTTATTAAGGCAGTTTCGCTATTCATTAATGCTAAAATAATTTCAATGAAATCAAAATATTTCAGTGTATCGGTATTGCTGTTGGCAGTGTCGTTCACAATTGCACAGGTTAGTTGTGCCCAAACCCTTAACACACAATCAAAAACTTCAAATCCTAACGATACAACTGTTACTGTAAAAGTATCAGGCATTACCTGCTCCGGCGATTTAAAAATGATTGCCGACAATATAGAAAAAATGAAAGGCGTAAGCAGTTGTAAGCAAGTCGGCAAAATGTCCACATCCACAAGCTTTGAGATAAAGTATGATACCGAAAAAATATCTTATGCCGAAGTGGTAAAAGCTATTGAAGGTACGGCAAGCTGCGACCACCCTGACCAGCGGCCATATAAAGTAAAAACAAAAAACTAAAGCAATTAACAACTGGTATTGGTACAGGTATTTAACACCTGTGCCAATACTTAAACTCAAACAAATGAAAAAACTATTCATTTGCTTGTGCTTGTTAATGTTTTTCTCATTTCCTATGCACAAGCTGACACACTGCCGCATGTACTTATTAAAAAGATTAATGGTACTAAGCTGTATGCTTCTGAACTACCAAACAAAAACAAGCCTGTTTTAATTGCTTTCTGGGCTACCTGGTGCAAATTCTGCATAGCAGAACTTTCTGCGATTTCATCTGAGTACAAATCATTGCAAGATTCAACCGGTGTTAAACTGGTTGCTATTTCTACTGATGCAGGGGTAACAGAAGAATACATTAAAAAATTTGCTGAACGCCGCAACTGGCCTTTTGAAATCTATTGGGATTATAAAAAGTCTCTAAAAAATTCTATGGGTGTACAGGAAATTCCTCACCTGATGTTAGTTGATGCAGGTGGCAGAATCATTTGGCAGAAAATCGGGTTCAACCCTGGCGATGAAACAATAATTTTCGCAAAGCTCAGTGAGCTTTTGCTAACTCAAAAAATCATTAAATAATGAGAACAATATTTCTATTAATTATATCAGCTTTTATGCTGCATCAAACAGCAGAAGCCCAATCAATAAAGGGAAAAGTTAAAAACTCAAATAATGAGCCACTTACAGGTGCAAGTGTTCATTGGCTTCACTCTGCTATTGGTACCAGTACAGATAGCGCCGGACAATTTGAAATCCAACTTCCGAAAGAATCAATTAAAAAGTTAGTTATCAGTTTTGTGGGCTATCAATCAGATACTCTTACTATCACTAATGAAAATGCAATTGAAGTAAAGCTTACAGGAACCAAAGAGTTAGGTGAAGTGGTAGTAAAAGGGAAACGCCCCGGTATTTATATTTCAGAAATCAATCCTGTAAAAACAGAGGTAATAACGCAGGTTGAATTAAAGAAAGCTGCCTGTTGTGATTTAGCAGGTTGCTTTGAAACACAAGCCTCAGTTCAGCCACAAACTACCAATGTAATTACAAACTCTAAAGAATTAAGGATACTTGGTTTATCGGGTGTTTACAACCAGGTATTAATTGACGGGATGCCTTTAATACAGGGTCTTTCATATACCTATGGCATTAGCAGCATTCCAGGCACACTGGTTGACAATATTTATATTTCTAAAGGGGCAAATTCGGTAATTCAAGGTTTTGAAAGCATCAGTGGTCAGATAAGCGTAGAAACCAAAGAGCCTGACAGAACGGCTAAACTCTTACTCAATGTTTATGCAAACAACTTTATGGAAAAACACCTGAATGCAAACTATCTTTTTAAATATAAAAAATGGAGTAGCCTTGCAGCATTTCATACAGTGCAGCCTGCAAAAAGAGTTGACAGGGATAATGATAAGTTTATGGACCTCCCTTTACTTACCCGGTACATGATTTTTAATAAATGGAAATATGGTAACGACAGGGATTGGGGCTGGAGTTCAAGGATTGGTATCCGTTATTTGAATGAACAAAGAATTGGCGGCCAAACAAACTTTAATATCAAGACTGATAAAGGCACAACAAATTCTTACGGCCAAACTGCAAATATTCAGCAACCGGAGCTATGGACAAAAACCAGTTATCGTTTCAACGACAAAAATAAAATTACATTTATTGGCTCATCATTTTATCAAAACCAGCACTCATTTTTTGGTACTACAAAATACACTGCCAATCAAACAAATGTTTATGCAAACCTGCAGTACGAATTACTGTACAAAGAAAAGCACACGATGAAAACAGGTATAAGTTACAGGCATCTTTCTTTGAATGAGGATATTTTTTTTACAGCAAATCCATTAAACAGAACCTTTGCAGGTAAGTATAAAAGAACTGAAAATATCCCTGGCATTTTTGCAGAAAACATATTTAACTGGAAGGGTGATAAGTTGGTTTGGATTACCGGCATCCGTGCAGATTTTCATAATCAGTTCGGCACTTATATTACCCCAAGAACTTTGCTTAAATATGAAACAAAAGAAGGTTCAACCTTCAGGGCATCCGTAGGTACCGGATGGAGAACCGTAAATCTGTTTAGTGAAAACATCGGCTTGCTGGTTAGCTCAAGAGATATAGTTTTTACAGAACAATTACGACCGGAAAGAGCCTTAAATTTTGGTGCAAATTTTACTCAGAAGTTTGATGGTAAAAATATTGAAGGATATATCAGCATTGATTATTACCGAACCCAATTTCAAAATCAGATTTTTCCTGATTATGATGCCAACCCATCTAAAGCAATCATTTCTAATTTTACTGGTAAATCAATTTCTGATGGTCTCCAGGTTGAAGCGTATTCAAAGTTTTTCAGTCGTTTTGAAGCCAAAGCTGCTTATGTGTATTTAGATGTATATCGTAAAGTAAATGGAAAAAAAATTAATCTTCCGTTTAATCCTGCACATAAAATTCTCTCAACCCTTTCTTATAAACCATTAACAAATAAATGGCATTTAGATGTAAACATACATTGGTATGGTGTACAGCAATTGCCCAATACATCAGCTAATCCAGCGGAGTATCAACGGCCCCAAAAATCAAAATCGTTTACACTTGTTAATGCACAGTTCACCAAAACATGGAAGCAGTTTGAAATATATGCAGGCTGTGAAAACATTTTTGATTTCCGGCAGCAACAGCCAATCATAAGCTGGCAATATCCTTTCAGTGCTTATTTTGATATATCGTCAGTTTAGGGACCAACAAGAGGTAGAGAGATTTATATAGGTGCAAGATTTAGTATAAAATAAGAGTTCAATTTTACTCACTGGAATTGATATGTAAAAGTGTTTAGGCAATGTTCACCAATATACTATTGGCAACTTTGTAACTTATAACAATTTCTTTTTCAGGTTTTATCTGGAGAGTATAGGTCTGGTCAAATTCTTCAATGGCTTTTACTTTTACAGTGTTACCCAACGAGATGCCTGCTTTATCCAGGTAATTCAAAAATGCTGGTGTATGGTCTGTAACACCAGTAAACGTACCCTTCTCCTCAATTTTAAGAGTAGATAGCAAGACAGCTTTCGATTTAGGAAGAACCCCATTGGCATCTGGTATTGGGTCACCATGGGGGTCGGCTTTGGGGAAGCCCAGGAACTTATCTAATTTGTTAGTTAGGTCTTCGCTGTGTATATGCTCTAATTGTTCGGCAAGGTCATGCACTTCATCCCATTTATACCCCAATTTGTCAACGAGGAACACTTCCCAAAGCCGATGGTTACGAATAATGCCCACAGCTACTTGTTTACCTTTCTCTGTTAGTTTAAAGCCTTTTGATTTTTGATAGGTTACCAGTTTCTTTCCGGCCATCCTTTTAAGCATATCAGTTACAGATGGGGCATGCACCCCCATTACCTGGGCAAGAGAGGAAGTAGCTACTACTTCACCGTTGGTTTCCTGCAATTTATAAATGGCTTTTAGATAGTTTTCTTCTGTAAATGAATGCACGGGTGTAAAATATTTATATGAAGATAATGAAACAAGTATAAAAATATAATTAGATTAGTCTAATTATTGTATTAAATTCGCCTAATTATTTGCCTTTGCCTGCGTAGAATTATGAATAAACTTAAAGTTATATCAGCATTAATTTTAGTAATTATGGGTATTGTTGCCTGCCAAAAACTGTTGCCCAAAGCCCCGACTGATAATGAGCTATTAGATGGCCCTGTTGAAGGGCTCAGCTATGAGGAGAACAGAAGGTTCCTGGCGGGTGATGTGGCCTTTAATGACGAAGTATTCACTTCTCAGAAGGGTTTAGGCTCCATCTTCGTGGCTACCAGTTGCGGTAGTTGCCATGCTGGTGATGGTAAGGGGCATCCTTTTACTACTCTTACGAGGTTTGGGCAGACTGACAGTACAGGTAACCAATTCCTGCATTTGGGTGGCCCGCAATTACAAAACAGAGCATTGCCCGGTTATACACCGGAACAAATACCTGCAGGTGCCACGTTTTCAAAGTTTACACCGCCTGCCAACACCGGTTTAGGGTTTCTTGAATTGGTCTCCGATGCAAATATATTGTCAATAGCTGACCCCAATGATACAAATGGAGATGGTATTAGCGGTGTGCCGAATTATGAGTACCTGCCTTCTTTTATAACCCCGTTTTCGAATGCTATTCCAAGAAATAGTAAATACATTCACCGCTTTGGCAAAAAAGCGGCGGCTTATAATCTGTTGCACCAAACAGTAAATGCCTACAACCAGGACATTGGCATTACTTCAACATTTCAACCAAAAGATGTTTACTCTGGATTGAATATAGACCCCGAAGTTTCTGATGTAACGGTGCATAATGTTGTCTTCTACCTGCAAACATTGAAAGCTCCCATTCAAAGAAATCAAAATGATGCAACCGTTGTTCAGGGCAAAAATGTTTTCATGCAAGCCGGTTGCGAAAGCTGCCATAAGCAAACATTACAAACCGGTTTCTCAAACATAGCTCCATTATCCAACAAAACATTTCATCCTTATACCGATTTGCTATTGCATGATATGGGGCCGGGCTTAGATGATGGCTATACAGAAGGCAGCGCTACAAAATCTGAATGGAGAACGCCGCCACTATGGGGTTTGGGTTTATCTCCCAACTCACAAGGCGGCCAGTATTTTTTACTGCACGATGGAAGGGCAAAAAGCATTGAAGAAGCAATACTCTTACATGGCGGCGAAGCCACAACAAGTAAAAATAAATTCAGCCTGCTTTCGTCAGCCGACAAACAAGCCTTGCTTAAATTTTTAGAATCACTGTAAATACAATGGACAGAAAAGATTTTATAAAAAGCTGTGGCTTTGCCTGCTTAGGCGGTGCAGCTATTACTACCTTGTTGCAAAGCTGTAGTGCTGCAAAAATAATAGGTGGCAAAATTGCTGGCGATGATTTAATTGTACCACTAACCGACTTTGAAACAAAAGCAGGCAATGAAAAGCATTATAAAAAATATGTGGTAGTACAGAATGATATTCTGCAATACCCTATCTGCGTCTATCGTATCAATGAAAATGAATACACCGCCCTCTGGATGCAATGCACACACCAGGGTGCAGAGTTGCAGGTGTTTGGCGATAAACTACAGTGCCCGGCACACGGCAGTGAGTTTACCAACAGTGGCACAGTACAAGGCGGGCCGGCAGATAGAAAACTAAGGACATTTCCTGTAACCATTGAAGCCAATAAATTAAAAATTTCATTGAAAGCGATATGATAAAATTTTTCTCCTTCATAACAGCTTTACTTTTTTCTTTGTGTGCCGCTGCACAGATAGACCCAGCTTTATTAAAGCGAATCCCCAAAGATACTATAAAGCCAACCTTGAATATGGATGCTGTTTATAACCGCCCCTTTGTGACTGTTGGTAAACTGCCGGTATCAGTAGGCGGCTATATGGAAGCCAACTGGCAACAACTGGCAACAGATGGTATTTCAGAAGGCCACCAGTTTCAATTTAGGCGAATGACCTTATTTGTTTCATCAACAATCGGCAAGCGGTTAAAATTTTTAAGCGAAATAGAATTTGAAGACGGCGCAAAAGAAATATCAATAGAGTTTGCAGCATTAGATATTGAACTGCACCCATTGATAAACTTGCGGGGCGGTATAATACTAAACCCCATTGGGGCATTTAATCAAAATCATGATGGCCCCAAGTGGGAATTTACTGACCGGCCAATAGCCGCTACACAAATGTTGCCCGCCACCTGGAGCAACGCAGGCTTTGGCGTATATGGCAAGCATTATAACAAAGACTGGATGTTTGGTTATGAAGCCTATCTGTCCGGTAACTTTGACAATACCATCATTGATAATGCAGAAAACAAAACCTTTTTGCCAGCCGCTAAAAATAATAAAGAAAGGTTTGAAGAAATGAATAGCGGCTTGCCATTACTAACAACAAAGGTTGCTGTAAGAAATAATAAAATTGGTGAACTGGGTATATCATATATGGGTGGAGTGTATAATAAATTTCAGGATGATGGATTGCAATTAGATGATAAACGCAGAGTGGATGTTTTTGCAATTGATTTTAATACCACATTATCTAAACTAAACACTTTTATTACTGCTGAGTGGGCATGGATAAAAGTAAATGTGCCATCTACCTTTACACAACAGTACGGCAACAAGCAACAAGGGGGTTTTGTAGATATTGTGCAGCCATTGATAAAGAAAAAAATGCCGGGCTGGCCAAATGCTACGCTTAACCTTGCCTGTCGTTTTGAATATGTGGATTGGAACAAAGGAACATTTACCAGCACCGGCGGCAATATTGCAGATGATTTGTGGAGCATCCTGCCTGCCATAAGTTTTCGTCCCACTGCACAAACGGTTTTACGATTTAATTACCGTCACCAAAGCCAGAGAGATTTACTCGGCAACCCACCGGCAAAAACGGGGGGATTTAGTTTTGGGATTTCAACTTACTTTTAAATTTGAGCTTTCTTTTTATTTAAGCATTTGCTTAAATAGTTATTTCCACTATCTTTGCCTTATGAAAAACAATACTTGCATCAGACTATTTGCAGACCAGGAGCAAATAATGAATTGTAAAAGCAAGTTGAGGATTGCACAAAAGTCTTTTGCAAGCCTGTCTAATATATTGGCTTTAGCTGGTAATGAAGTAAGGCTGAAGATTATCTATTTGCTCGAAGAAGAAAAAGAATTATGTCCATGCGACCTTGCAGATATTCTGGGCATGAGTATTCCAGCAGTATCACAACATCTAAGAAAATTGAAGGATGGAAGTATTGTTGAAACCTGGAAAGAAGGGCAAACAATTTATTATTCTCTTTCACAGGAAAATCTAAAGATTTTAAAGCCGTTCTTCAAACATATTAATATAGAAACTCAAAAACTGGAAACAGTATGATAAGTATAAAATCATCAGGCACATTTACCGGCGCAGGTGTTCTTTCCGCTATCGCAGCTTCGCTTTGTTGTATCGCCCCTGTTATTGCATTGCTTGCCGGTGGCAGCAGTATTGCCGCTAGCTTTTCATGGATAGAACCAGCAAGACCTTATTTGATAGGATTATCAGTTGCCGTATTAGCCTTTGCATGGTATCTTAAACTAAAAACTGCTAAAGTAAATGATATAGATTGTAATTGCGAAACAACTAAGAAGATTTCATTCTTTCAATCCAAAACTTTTTTGGGAATAGTAACTGTATTCGCTATACTAATAATGACTTTCCCGCTGTATGCAAAAGTGTTTTATCCAAAACCAAAAGTACAATCAGCATTTGCTGTAGTTGATAATAAACAACAGGTAAAGTTCACTATACAAGGCATGACCTGCGAGGCATGTGAGGTACATGTAAATAATGAACTGTCTAAAGTAAATGGAGTATTAGCTTATAAAACTTCTTATGCCACCCGGAGCAGTTTAGTCACTTTTGATAAATCAAAAGTTAGTGAAAAGATAATAGAAGTAGCAATTTATAAAACAGGATACAAAGTAAAAAGCTATGAACTGATAAATAGTAGCATTTTTTCTGAAACAGGAATCAATAATACTTGCAGTGATTCGTCATCTTGCTGCGACAAAAAATAAATTTAATGGAGAAATCAACTATACTACAGTCAACAATTACTTGTCCGCAATGCGGCTTTCAAAAAGAAGAAATAATGCCAACAGATGCTTGCCAATACTTTTACAAGTGTACAAACTGCGAAACTGTACTAAAGCCAAAGCAGGGTGATTGTTGTGTATTTTGTAGCTATGGCACTGTTGCTTGCCCACCTATACAAATGAATAAATCTTGTTGTTCATAGTCTTGTTAAAATAGTTTCTTACTTATTTTAAAATTTCGGCCTTAATCATAATAGCAGAACTTTCAAATTCTAAACTCAAAAGTTTCAGAGGAATTTTATCCGGACAATACTTAGTTGTTTCAATTAAGTAAATAACTCTAAGGTTGGTAAGCGGCTTCAGCCATATCAAATATTCCCGAAGATGCTCAGCAATTTGCTTAACTGTTGTATTGGGCTTCTCTTTTATTACCAGTATTAATACACCATTCTTTTCATTGGTTAAATACTTTGATGCTTTCAGCATTGCACCTAAATATCCTTTTCGGCTAGTGCCTGTATCACATTCCATAATGATGTACTCATTCCTCTTTTGCAGAACAGTGTCGGGCTTATATCCTTTAGTGAGCTGCCCACCTGAATTGAGAATTGCATAACCTTCGGCACTGTGCGAAAGATTCTTAAATAATTTGTCTTTCATTGCATCGCTATAAAAAGTAAATTTTATGCATTTTAAAAGTCAATTCTAAAAGCTATTTCAAGTGTGTCAAAATGGAATTCAAAATCAGGTTTGCTCTTGCCTCAGCAAAGTCTTCAAATTTATCTTCCGTCCATAGCGTTTCATCAGCAGGAATTAAATGCCGTTTTACAAAGGCAGCTTTATCATTTACATGATTATTAATCCAATCCCCGAACGGACTTGCATTTTTTAATCCCCGGTTAGTGCTGAAATCTATCAGTTGAAAGTTTTTGATGCTGTTGATTTTTGATGATTCAACTTTTAATGACTCTAATATTGATTTAGGCATGATGTGGTCAATATCATTTATCCTGATAGTCTGTCCCCTGTCGTACATAAGATAATAAACAAATGAATTTTCTAATTCATCGAGATTATATATAGTATATGTTCTCGTAAATGTTATTGGGTGGTCAGTATAAACCTGAAACAATTCATCGGTGGGAAAATCTTTGTTTTTATAGTGCTGCATCTTATCCAATAGTTTACGGATGCCAGTTTTGTAGGGTATCCAGCCTGCACCTTTACTTTTGAAAACTCCGTTTATAAGTGAATGATAAATCCACCTTTCCATTTTGGGATGCTCCGTGTTTTTAGCATCAAAATTTGCAAAGAATTTTTCCAATTCCACAACGCTTATCGGCTTATGAAAAAGATGATAGGCGATAAAAAACAACGGAATAAAGGAACGGTTACCATCTTTATAGTAATAATATAATTTTGAATTAATGAGAAAATCTTTAAGACATTTCAGAGTTACTTTAATCCTTTCTCTGTTTTTTATAGCGAATTGTGCATCGGCTGCTTCAATCGCAGCCATCTCCTTTTTGTGATTGTCCTGCAACAGAAATATTAACTTGATAAGGTTGTCCTGTGTTAATCCTATTTCTTCATAGCTCTTTAATGTTTCTTCCAAAAAGCCTTCCATTTCCCATTCAAAACCTTTGAGCACAGATGCTACCAAATCAAAAGAAGAAAGCTTGGTGCCACCATCATTTAATCTTCTGAAAAGTTCCACTATTCTTTGCTTATTGGTTATTTCATCAAATGATTTATTTACCGATACTTTTGAAATGCCAAGACAATCTGCTGTTAATGTATTCTTGTAAAAAGCCTTTATATTTTTTTCAGCATGTCTTATCTGAATGGTATCCTGAATATTTAGTGCCTTAATTATTTCCTCGGCCACCTGGTCTTCATCGTTGGTATCTTTTAGTCTTTTAAGTAATGAACTGGCGAGATACCAGTTGTGTTCAGGTATTGTTCTATCCTCATTTCCCTTTGATTGCCTGGGCAGTTTACTCTCTTCTTTCTCAAACTTAAATTCAAATTCCGTATTATAATCGCTGTACAAATCAAAGTACAAAACCTTACCATTGAAACTTCCTTTCAATCCGATATAGAAAGATTGCAATCGCTGCTGCCCATCAATAACGAAATGCTGTAATTGAGTTAGAGAATCCACTTGCCTTGAATTAATAATGCCACCATCTTTTGTAAAAGAACGGTAATTAAACAACGGCTTGCTTCCTTTTTCTTCCTCAATTACCATTATACCCCCAAAGGAATCTCCTTTCAAGAGTGTATCAAACAGTAATTCCATTTTTTCCTCATCCCAAACCAGTCGCCTTTGAATTACGGGGAGAACAAATTTATCTTCTTCGATTTCATTTATTACGTCCGATATTTTATAAGATTTCCATATAGCCATAAACAGTTAGTTAGTGAACTGCTAATTTAGACTGATTTTCTTAATTATCGGGGAGACCCGGCACAGTCCTTCTGCCTTTCCAACAATTATCCTTTAATATAACAGATGGCAGAACCACTGTGCCGGACAATAAAATCTGGAATTGAGTTTGGCTATCGGCAGATTTACATTACCTGTCCTGCCAAACACAATTCCAGACAATCAAGGATGCAATGTAAATTTGTGTTCTAAATTTGAATGCTATATGTTGATTTTTGCTTACGGCTCTAATATGAATCTGAACAGACTTTCACAAAGAGTTCCTTCAGCAAAGAAGGTTTCCAACGCATTTCTTCCGGGATATAAATTAGTGTGCAATAAGGTTAGTAAAAAAGACGGGTCTGCGAAAGCGAATATTATTAAGACTGATAATCTTGCCGATTTGGTTTGGGGAGTGTTGTTTACCATTGATAGTAATGAAAAATCGCAGCTTGATAAAGCAGAAGGTTTAGGTATGGGTTATCATGAGGACAATTTGACTTTTTTTTATGACGCCGGCAATGCTTACACTGCCCAGGTTTATATTGCCGATAGTAAATCCATAGATAACACTTTGCTTCCCTATGACTGGTATAAAGAGTTTATAGTAACCGGTGCCATCCAGAATAAATTACCTGAAGGATATATTTCACAGCTACAAGCTATTGCCTGCATTTGTGACCCTGATGAAGAAAGAAGAACGAAAAACTATTGTATTATTTCAGGTAAGTAATATTTTTTGTTTACCAGCTTATAATTCTTTGTTCATCTTCTGTTGCGACGCTCCGTTCATCGTTCTGTTCTTCTATCAGCAAAGACCCGGTGCAGTACACCCGTCTTATTTCTTTTCCGCCTCCGGCAAATAAGCCGTGAGAACTGCACCGGATAAAAATATTGGGAATTGAGATTGCTTCATTCTTCAGCAAACACAATTCCAGACACTCAAATCACATAGCCTTTTCAACTTTCATTTCTTTTCCCTTCTCTCAAAGACACAACAAACAGTTATAACCTGTTTTGTAAGAAAATGGGCAAAAGCGAAAGCGAAGCTATGCGGCTACGACAATGACTTATCAAAGTGCAAAAAGACTACGGCATAAACAAGAATATACCACACTACTTAAGATTTTATTTATTCCGTTTCCTTTTTGCTTCCATGCAGCCGCCTTATTATAATGCTTTCTTTTTTTCCATTTTTTCTTTTACAAAACATTTTTTTTCATCAGCAGAACACAATTAAACAATCATTTTTTAAACATTTAAAATTTCATGTTATGGAAATCATCGGCAGAATTACCGCAGATGCGACAGTGAACGAAACAAAAGCAGGGAAAAAGGTGGTGAACTTTTCTATTGCTATTAATGACACTTACAAAACAAAAGACAGCAGCGAAGTACAGAAGATTGTAACCTATGTAAACTGTGCTTACTGGATTAACCCCGGTATTGCAAAGTATTTAATTAAGGGTGGTTTGGTTGAATGTGCAGGCAGGATTGGTGTAAATGCTTACACCAGCAAAGACGGCGAAGTAAAAGCCAGCCTTACATTTCATGTAAACAGTATTAAGCTGCATGGAAAGCCAAATGGCGGCAGCAGTACACCTGCGCCGGTTGTGCCAATGAACACAGCACCAGCCGCAGCACTTTCACAAGTTGCAGACGATTTACCATTTTAATCAATCAGGCATCCTGTCAAATGGCAGGATGCTTTTCATTTTTTAATCAAACAAAAATTTACAACTATGGCACACAATATTAATTTTAATGAGCAGACAGGTAAACACAGTTTCTTTTCAGTAAAAGAAAAAGCATGGCACGGTTTGGGGCAGATTGTACAGGACTATCCCAACAGCAAAGAAGCATTGCAATTTGCAGGACTTGATTTTGAAGTGGTGAAAAGACCTAATACACATAAATTGGATGATGGCACAGAAATCATTTCTACAAGTTCATTCTATACTTACCGTCCTGATGCAGGTGCAATTTTAGGCGACCGCTTAGGCAAGGATTATGAAGTGGTACAGAATGCAGATGCGTTCAGTTTTTTTGACGCCATTGTTGAAGGTGATGGCATACAATACGAAACTGCAGGTGCATTGGGCAAGGGTGAAAAGATATTTATTACTGCAAAACTTCCAGGCTACATTAAAGTAGGTAACGACGATATGATTGAAAAGTATTTATTCCTTACTACTTCACATGATGGATTTGGCAGCATCATGGCAGCGTTTACACCTGTAAGGATAGTTTGTAACAATACTCTTAATGCCGCTTTGAGAAACTGTACAAACGCCATTAAAATCCGTCACACTGCCAATGTAAAAGAAAGGCTGGAGCAGGCACACAAAGTAATGGGAATATCAAACCAGCTTTCAATACAATTAGAAGGAATTTTTAATCAGTGGGCAAAGGTTCGTATCACCGATAAAGAAGTACAGAAACTGATCCAACTTGCAATGGTTCCCAACAAAGAAGTATTGCAAAACATTGAAAAAGGTGAACTGGATGAGCTAAGCACCTGCTTTAAAAATATGTGTGATGATGTATATGAATATCAAATGAGCAGCCCTTCACAATTTTTGGAAACAACAAAGGGAACCGTGTTTGGTGCATACAATGCCATTACTGGTTATTTTCAGAATGTAAGGAATTACAAAGATGATGAAGCAAAAATGAAATCGTTATTGTATGGCGGTACGGCACAATTAAGAACGCAAAAGGCTTTTCAGCTTTGTGAGAGTTTTGTAAGAGCAGAGTTTGCAGGTAACTGGAGTTAATTATTAGACAAGGGGCATTGCAAAATGCCCCTTAAACTTCTAAAAAAGCTGCCCCGCAACATTGAAGCAGAGCTTATAAAATGGCGGGGCAGCTTGTTTTTTTTGTTGGATTATACTAAAGTATATTTACAGGGCTTAATAGTGTATGCAAAAACTCTTTCAATATTTTAGAAAATTCAACCCCCTTTCAAAAGAAGCGGAGAATGCAATTGCTGAAATATGCAGTATTGTAACTATCAAAAGAAATAAAGACCTGCAACCAATAGGCCACACATGTAAAACAATTTATTTCATAAATAAGGGAGTGGCAAGAATTTATTATTTCAAAGACGGTATAGATATAACAGAGAGTTTTTCTTTTGAAAATAGTATCATTGCAAGGGTGGAAAGTCTATTTACCGGCAAGCCAAGCCGCAAAGCAATACAAATACTGGAAGACGCTGAAGTGGTTGCCATCAATGCCAATCAACTATTTAAACTTTACGATACTTTTCCGGAGATTGAAAGATTGTTTCGAAAAATATTTGAAGTTGCTTATGTAGAAACGGTGAACCGTATTGAAGGTATGCAATTTCACTCCGCAGAAGAAAGATACAATGCCCTGTTGAACGAAGCCCCTAACGTATTAATGAGAGTTCCGCTAAAGTACGTCGCCTCTTATCTCGGAATCACACAGGTAAGCCTTAGCCGCATAAGGGCACAGCACTGATTTTTTATCTTATGTTAAAAGAATAGCCATTTGCAGCTCTCACCTTTGTGATACCAAACATCACAAATGGCAGAAGCGAAAAAAATTGCTACCAATACACTTTGCAGTTGGCTGGAAACAGGCCAGCCCGTTTCCATTCTTGATATACGACCATTAGCAGAACGGATGGAATGGTATATACCCGGCAGCATACATTTTGATGCTTACGATAAACTGAAGAAAAACGATACAGATGCATTGAATGGCCTGCATCTTGACAAAGCTATTCCGGTTGTTACTTTTTGTGCAGGCGGCAGAATGAGTTTGGTTGCTTCTAAAATACTGCAAGCACAGGGCTACAATGTTTTTTCATTAGATGCTGGGATGAAAGGATGGAGCCTTGCATGGAATACTGCTGAACTTGCTTTTGATAGCTTTACAATAATACAATTCAGAAGAACAGGTAAAGGCTGTTTATCTTACCTTATAATTTCACAAAATGAAGCAATGATAATAGATGCTTCATTAGATACAGAAGCCTATGAAAAATATTTGTTGTCTGAAAAAACAGTTTTAAAATATGTGGCAGAAACCCACATTCATGCCGACCATCTTTCAAGGTCAAAACAATTAGCAGATAAAAACAAGGTTTCGCTTTTCCTTCCAATGCCCAACAAGGTGAGTTTTACTTTTGAACCAGTAACTGAGGCTGTTGCTTTTCAACTTGGGAATATCTCCATCAAAACAATACAAACTCCCGGCCATACCATAGAAAGCACCAGCTACCTGGTTGATGATAGAGTATTGCTTACAGGGGATACACTATTTATTAACGGAGTTGGCAGGCCAGACCTGAAAGCAAATAATGAAGAAGCAATCCAGAAATCAAAGTTGCTTTATAACTCTTTGCAGAAGTTGTTAACGATGGATGAAAATATAATTGTGCTACCAGCACACACAAACCAACCAGTAGATTTTAATAACAAACCCATTCAAACAACAATTGGCAGCATCAAACAAAATGTTACCATACTGCAACTAAACGAGGAGGAATTTATCAGAACAATTCAACAGCGTATTCCACCAACACCAGCCAACTACTTAGCGATAATAGAAAAAAATATCAGCGGTGATTTCAGTGATATAAATCCGGTTGATTTAGAAGCCGGAGCAAATCGTTGTGCTATTTCATAATGCAACAGAAAGTAAACATACAATTAGGATTAAAAGCAAACTGGAAACAGTTTTGGCTATTGATATTCATCAATGCATTGGTAGGCGGCATGATAGGATTAGAAAGAACATTGTTA
Source organism: Sediminibacterium sp. (assembly GCA_017537025.1). GTDB lineage: Bacteria > Bacteroidota > Bacteroidia > Chitinophagales > Chitinophagaceae > Sediminibacterium. Next base: position 281,557 of record JAFWCB010000004.1, on the reverse strand, counting down.
CCTGAAATAGCAGAAAAGGAGTTTCATCTTACATCTGCCTCAATTATTTTATCCTTCATTATTGTATTTGGTTTATTCAAAGCATTCACCAATTACTTCACCGGAGCTTTAGCAAACCGATTTGGCAGAAAGAAGTTATTGTTAGCTGGTTGGCTAATCGGTATTCCTGTTCCCATTATTTTAATGCTTGCTGATAATTGGAATTGGATAATAGTTGCCAATATTCTTTTAGGCATCAATCAGGGTTTAACATGGAGCAGTACGGTAGTAATGAAAATTGATTTGGTAGGTGAAAAAGAAAGAGGCTTTGCAATGGGTTTAAATGAATTTGCAGGATATGGAATGTTAGGTATTGTGGCATTTGTTACCAGTAATATTGCAGCCAGTTATGGGTTAAGGCCCTATCCGTTTATCATCGGAATTGTATTTGTTATTGCAGGCACACTGTTATCCTGGCTTTTTATAAAAGATACAAGCGGCCATGTAAAAGAGGAAGCAGAACAAAACGGAAGTATTCCACCATTAAAAAATGTATTTGCAGAAACATCATGGCGTAATAAAAATTTAGGCTCTGTAACACAGGCAGGCTTAGTTAACAACCTGAACGATGCAATGATTTGGGGAATAATGCCGGTGCTGCTGGCACAAAGAGGATTCAGCATTGAGCAAATAGGAATAATAACAGCGGTTTACCCGGCAGTGTGGGGATTAGGTCAGTTAGTAACAGGAAAATTAGCAGACATTTATTGCAAAAGAGATTTATTGTTTTGGGGAATGTTATTGCAGGGCATTGCCATCATACTAATTATATTTTCAAGCAGCAGTATTCATTACATTACTATCGCAGTTATTTTGGGAATTGGAACAGCCATTGTTTATCCAACTTTTCTTTCTGCTATTGCGGAAGATACCAACCCACAACAAAGAGCAAAGAGTTTAGGCGTATTCAGATTTTGGAGAGACTTAGGATATGTGGTTGGTGCATTGCTGACTGGAGTATTCACTGACCTTTTTAGTATAAACTTTTCAATAGCAGTTATTGGTATTTTAACGGTTATTTCATCGGTTATTATTATTTACCGGATGCACTGCAAAAAAGCAGGGAAGAGTTTCCTTAAAAGTTTTCAGAATTGATTTACAACATTGATAGTTTTTCTTAATTAATTCCTGCACAAAGTTCTCCTTTTGTCTCCGTGGCGGCAATGAAATTCCGGCATAAAGAAAACTGTTCCTGCATTATTTCAGATACGATTTATTCCGTTGCTTCATTGCCTTAGTCGCCAAAAGGCGGATATGGTTCCATAATTAATTTTTAAAAAATTAAAATGAAATGTTATGGAACAGTTAGCAATGCAATTTCCGGAATGGACAAGAGTAGCTGAAGTGGAATTGATTTATAAAACAACGGTAAAGCCATCCCAACGGCCAAAGATTAACAGCGTTAAAGATTGCTATGAATTATTAAAAGAATTATGGAATGAAAACACCATCGAGATGCAGGAGGAATTTAAAGTACTACTATTAAACAGAGGCAACAAAGTAATTGGTGTTTATGAAGCATCTGCAGGCGGTTTAACAGGTACTGTAGCCGACCCAAGATTGATTCTTGCTGCTGCCATTAAAAGTCTTGCTGTAAGTATTATTCTTTCGCACAATCACCCTTCAGGAAATCTGAAGCCAAGCCGGGCAGATGAAGAATTAACCCAAAAGATAAAATTCGCCGCTGCATACCATGATATAAAAGTGATAGACCACATTATTATTACCAGTGAAGGATATTGCAGTTTTGCTGAGGAAGGGCTTTTATAGCCTCTTTAAAGCATTATGCTTCATTTCTTTAGCCTAAATATCTTATTTTAGAGGTATGACCTTTGAGGAAATACTTGTACAGTTTAAAACAGCAAAACCGCTATTGCTGATGAGGGCAAAAAATGCCCCGTTCATTATTTCCTTTTTTCATAAGGTTTTTGCAGATGCCAATATTACCACCATTACTAATAGTGAATTACGGAGCAAACTGGAAGGCTATATGGAAGAGCTTTCTTATGAAGAAAAGGACGAAGAATTGGAAGCCGGGACTCTATTTGACGATTTTTCTGTACGGGCAGCCCAATACATTGATAAGTGGAGTAATAGTGGCTTTCTTAGTAAGTATCCAAACGATGATGGTGAAGACTTACATGAATTGACTTCCGATACAAGAAAAGTATTAAAATGGTTGGGGGATTTAGAAAAGAGAAGTCATGTAGGAACCAACAGCCGCTTTAAAGACATTTTCTTCAAACTTCAGAAAATGATTGAACAAACCAACGAAGATGCAGAAGCAAGAGTTGAAGAACTGCAAAAGAAAAAATGGGAAATAGAAAATGAAATAAACCTGCTGAAATCCGGAAAGAAACCATCTGTATTTGACGAGACAGAGATTAAAGAACAGTTCTACGACTTAAATAAAATGGCAAGGGAGTTACTCTCAGACTTTAGCGAAGTAGAACAAAACTTTGAACAAATTCGTAAAGACATACAACGAAAGTATAATGAAAAAGATGTAGCCAAGGGTACATTACTGGTATTTGCTCTTGATGCTCTTGACGAAATAGAACAAAAACCACAAGGTAAAAGTTTCAAAGCATTCTGGGAATTTTTAATGGATGAAAGAAGGCAGCAGGAATTTTCACAGCTTACAGAAAGGCTGTATCAATTATTGAATGAACAAGGTATTGACTATAATAACGACAGGTTTTTAAAACACCTGAAACGTTACCTGCATGTATCAGGAAGAAAAGTAATTGACTCCAATCGTAAACTGAGTGAAAAAATAAGCAGGGTACTTTCTGAAAAAAATCTGCTGGAAAGAAGAAGGGCTATGGAGCTTATTGGCGATATACGACAAATGGCATATACACTAATTGAAATGAAAATTAAAGAAGATGATTTTATAGTTATTGAAGATGAGCCATACATTAATCTTTTTGACAGATGGGAACCCGGAGAGGAAAAGGATGATGTTACAGACATACTGTTTCCGGATGGTACGAATGAGGAAGGCGAAGCGGATTTTAAACTTCTTTTTGACCAGTTTACCATTGACAAAAAGAAATTACAGCTACGTATTGACAGGATGCTGGAAAATAAAACCCAGGTTACGCTTAAGGAAATTGTAGATGAGTATGGAGTTGAAAATGGATTAAGCGAAATAGTCGGTTATTTTTCAATAGCCACTTCGGGTTCACATCACTTGATTATTGAAGAAGCAAAAGAGCCGATATTAATCGGCGAAAGAAAAATAAATGTGCCGATGGTAATATATACAAGGCCACAAATAAATTAATATGGAAACAAAAATTCCAAGAGCCCCATTTGCCGCAGTAATCATTAAGCTGTTACAAGGGCCAGTATATGCAGATGACAAAAATATCTGGCGGGAATTGCAAGCCTGGTCATCAGCCATACAGGAGTATTTTGGCAAAATAGGTATGACCCTTGAAATTGCTGACCAGGATGGTTTTGCAAGAATTATACAACCGGAAGCCGGAGAAAATGATGAAACTCCTTTGCCAAGGTTAATGAGAAAACAATCCCTTACTTATGAAGCCACCCTGCTGGCTGTCATTCTCCGGGAAGGGTTGGAAGAATTTGACATCAAAAGTGATGGCACTAAGTTCTACCTCACACAAAAAGAAATTAAAGAGCGGATAGAATTGTTTTATAAGGAGCAGCCCAACAAAAGTAAATTATGGAAAGACCTGTCAAGGCCAATTACCAGTCTACTCAATATTGGAATTTTGAAATTAAACCGTGAGGATGCCGCCAATAAGGATAACAACCAATATGAAATCAAAAGGATTATCAAGGCATTTATAAGTAATGATAAATTGGAGGAAATTAAGAATAAGTTAAGCAACTATGTCAACCCTGTTCAGCAATAATCAGTCAGACAATGGCTACCGGTTAAGATACCTGGAAGTATTTAACTGGGGCACATTTAATGGCAAAGTTTATAAACTACAGCCTGATGGCCGTACGTCCCTGCTTACAGGGGCAAACGGCAGTGGCAAAACAACATTGATTGATGCCCTGCTCACCCTACTTGTGCCAACTCATAAACGCTTTTATAATCAGTCATCCGGAGCCGAATCAAAAAAGGAAAGGGACGAAAACTCCTATTTCTGGGGTTATCATGGAAAAATATTTTCTGAAGCAAATCAAAAAGCAGATACTGAACAACTACGTACCAAAGCAGATAATCCTTATTCGGTTTTGCTTGCCTGCTTTCAAAACTCCGGTACACAACATACCATTTCATTGGTACAAGTACGATGGTTTGGTAATGGCGGGTTGCAAAAGATATTTATAGTTTCCCCTTATCCACTTACTATCACAGAGCACTTTGGCAAAGACCATTTTGATTTTAAAGGTGATTGGAAGAAGAAATTAGTAAAGCAATATGCCAAAACAGAAATTTATAACAGCTTTAAAGAATATGCAGCAAGGTTTAGTGAACTGTTTGGATTAAGAGACAAAGCATTGTCACTTTTTAGCCAAACGGTAGGCATTAAAGTGCTGGGTGATTTAACAAATTTTATTCGCCAGGAAATGCTGGAAGAAGCTGAAGCCGAAGAGCAGTTTAAAAGCCTGCATACTCATTACAGCGATTTATTGATAAGTCATAAAGCTATTCAGAAAGATGAGAAGCAGCTTGAATTACTGGCTCCCGTAATTCAAAACAAACAGAAGCTTGATGATTTACGAATTAAAAAACAAAAGCTGGATTTTGTAGAAGAGCAAATGCCTTTCTTTCTTGGCAAAATAGAATATGAGTTATTGGAGAAAGATGTTGACAGGTTGGTACTGGATATTGAAATAGCACAAAAAGATAAAGAATTTATTTCTACGTCAGTTGATACACTTGATAAAGAAAAAGAACAGTTGATTACGCAAAGGGCTGCATTAAATATTGACAGTCAAATTTCTCTCCTAAATAAGGATATTGATACAGAGACAGACAAAAGAAATAGAAAAAGTGCAGAAAGTAGCCGTTACACTGGTTATTGCGAACAGTTAAAATTGGATACTCAAATTGATGAGTCAGTCTTTTGGGTTAATTATGGAAAAATTCAGGAACTAAATACATCTGTTCCGGCGGAAATAGAAAAACTTTCAGAAAAGAAAGTACGATTGAATATTGAACAAGAAAGTAAAGAGATTAAAATAGAAAATTTGCAGCAACAGATTACTTCGCTGTTGGCAAGAAAAAATCGCATACCAGACGACCTGATTAATGCAAGAAAACGACTTATAAACATACTCGAAACCACTGAAGAGGAACTTCCATTTGTAGGCGAATTAATTAAAGTAAAAATAACAGAACAGCTTTGGGAAGATTCAATTGAAAAATTGTTGCACAATTTCTCCATGCAACTGTTGGTTCCTGAAAAATTCAGTAAAGCAGCAAACCAATTCATTTATAATAATGATATGCAGACAAAACTGGTATATCAAAAAATGGAACAAAGACCATCTAATAGTATTGTTCGCTGGCCTGCAGATGATGATGCCCTGGCAAATAAATTGGAACTAAAAGAATCAGCCCATACCAAATGGCTTGAAACTACCCTGCTTGACAGGTTCAATTATTACTGTACAGATGATTTGGAAGTTTTCTATGGTTCGCCAAAAGCCATTACTTCTAATGGGCTGATGAGAAACGTAAACCGGCACGAAAAAGATGACCGACCGGGACGATGGAACAAATCAAAATACAGGCTTGGTTGGGATAATAAAGCAACCATCCAATATCTTCAGCAACAGAAGTATAATGAAGAAAAGTTACATACTAAACTGTCTGACGAAATTAAAGAACTAACACCCCATATTGTTGCTGTGCAGGCAAAGCGTCAAACCATTTCCAATCTCATACTTATAAAAAACTACAATGAAATAAACTGGGCACAACATGCCGAAAAGATTAATAATTTAAACAAGCAGGTACAGGATTTAAAAAAATCTTCTGATGCGTATGAGCTGATTGTAAATCAACTTAAAGAAGTAGAAAAGAACTTAAAGCAGGCAAATGATAAAAGGGACAACCTTATTACTAAACTGAGTAAACTAGACGATGAATACAATAAAAAGAATCTACGTAAACTGAGCCTGAACTTTGAAGATTTGCAGGAAGCTGGCGAAAAAGAAATTCTCTTCTTTCTTACTGAAGAAGAAATTTCTTTTTCGGATATTAAAACGCTTGCTCAGTTTGAAAACCTGATGACACAGGCTGCTATCAAATTAAAAGGAAGACAAAAATCAGCCGGGGCTGCAGTGAATAAGCTTGAACTGGAGACTACTTCTTTAATTGCTGCATTTAAAAATCCCGGAGAAAAAATTACTAATGAGTTTGCCAATTGGAGCGGTGATGTAATGAACATCAGCGGCGACCTTACCGGGCTTGCTGACCTGGAAGAATTATATAAAACTATACAGACCCAAAGATTGGTTGAGCATAAGCGAAGATTCAGGGACTATATGGATAAAAGTATGCTGGATGCATTAACAAGTTACCGGGCATGGCTCAATAATGAATTAAGTAAAATTGAAGACATGATTGAGGAACTGAATGTGCCATTGAAAAAAATAACATTTAACCGCAATCCTGATACTTATTTGCAATTGGAGTGCAGGCAGCTAAGGGGAGAAAATGAAATAAATATATTCAGAGGTCAATTGAACGCAGCCATCCCAAACACACTTGATTTTGCTACTCAGAAAGACGAAAATTACCGGCTTGAAGTATTCAACAAAATAAAAGAATTAATCACAGAATTGCAGACTGAGGAGACATGGAGACGAAAAGTAACAGATGTTAGAAACTGGCTTTTATTCAGTGCCAGAGAATATTCGGCGGTGGATAATAAGGTCGGTCAATATCATGATAATACCGCCAGCTATTCTGGAGGGCAAAAAGCACAGTTCACCTACGCAATCTTAGGAGCAGCTATTGCACACCAGTTTGGTATTTTTCAACAAGGTAAACAACATAAGAGCCTTCGGTTTATTACGGTAGATGAAGCTTTTAGCAAATTAGACCCTGAGAAAAGCCAGTTCCTAATGGAATTTTGTGCACAGTTGAATCTTCAAATATTAGTGGTTACTCCTTTGGATAAAATCAATATTGCTGAACCCTACATCAATGCTGTTCATTTTGTAGAAATAAAAAACAAGAAAAATTCTGTGTTGTATAACCTTACAATGGAGCAGTATTATGAAAAGAAAGAGAGCTTTAAACAATTAGCCGAACTCAAAGAATGATTACGCCAAAAGAACTATTTCAAAAGTCAGATAAACAGTTTTTTAAAACTGTAAAATCCATTCTTAATGGTGAAGTAGTATTTCCATTATCAATTCCAGCCAATAAAAGTATTTCCGGCACCAATTTCAGTGAGTTGAAAGCTGCCATTGTTCCGTTATACCAGCAATCAAAAGAAGTTAAAGGCAAAGGCTATTCCGTAGAATGGACACTGAAAACAATTGAGGGCACAAAACAAAAACTGCCAGCTAAAATCTATTTTGAAACGTTAGTTGATTATCTTTTTTATACCAACAGGATAGCTGATTATTCAGCTATTGAAAAAGCATTTCACTTACTGATAGAATCATTTCCGGGATTAACGCAATGGGCAAAAGATAATAGCCCTTTCTTGCTACATCAGGTTGCCAATATGCCGGATTTAATAAAAGTCTGCAGATATTTTTATCAGAATAATCCACCGCATAATTTGTATCTGAGAGAACTCCCTATTGAAGTACACTCAAAATTTATTGAGGACAACACAGCAGCTTTGAAGAAGCTATTGGACAATATTTTACCGCAGGATTGGATAAACAAAAGTGAAACAGATTTTTCAGGACGTTACTTGGTAAAGAAACCCAATGTATATGCACAAATAAGGCTATTAGATGATAGCTTGAAGCATATAATAGGATTTGATGAATTGGCATTAACGATTGACGATTCTGCTTTGCTAAACTGGCAACCTGAAAAAGTATTTATTATTGAAAACAAAGCCTGCTTTCTGTCTTTTCCTAAAGTAAAAAATTCGGTGGCAATTTTTGGTGAAGGCTTTAAAAGCCGTGTAAGTAAACACATTCCCTGGCTGGCTAAGGCAGAATTATTTTGCTGGTTTGACCTTGATGCCGCCGGGTTTGAAATGCTGAATATTATACGGCGGCATTACCCTTCAGCCATGAGTTTACTGATGGATGAAAAAACATATCATCAGTTTAGCCAGTTTTCGGTTACTTCCACATACAGAAAGCTATTGTTAGACAAGCTAAATGCTGATGAATTAAAACTGTATGACTTCTTGCAAGTAAATAACAAAAGATTAGAGCAAGAGCGCATAACACAGGCACATATACAATCTGAACTATTGAAAATGCGGTTGCTTTAAATGCCTGAAATCTATAAACATATCATACAGGAGATTCAGCTAATTGAATACCTTGCAAAAATAAAGAAAGTAAGGATAGCTATTGGCAAAAAAACGAAGGAGAAAACCGGCTATTTAAAGAAGCTTAAACCCAAAGGGTTTGTTCTGGAAGTTTCATCATTTGATTATTTGCATTTAGATACCGGAGACCATGTAAAGCCAGCAGTTTCAGGAAAAAATATACAGTTTAAAGTTACCGAAGCTTTCATCTCCAATAAAGGTGCTTCATTTACACCAAACAGCCGTAGCCATAACATCAAGATTAAGATACATGATTTTAAAAGTAAAAGCAGCCGTTCTAAAACAACGTATTATTTCAGAAAAGTTATACCAATAAAAACATTATTTCATTTTCATAATATTATAGCCGACCAATTATACGGGCATGATGGCGGTGTAAGCACAAGAGGACTTGTTAAGTTAGAAGTTTGCTCAAAAAGCCTCCATGTATTTGAAGTTGAACATAACAAGAAAAGATACCTTGTTATGGATTGCCTGGACAAACTTACTATTGATGATTTTTCAAAAATAACATGGTCTGTTTCTGTTGCACTTGGCTATCTTACAGGGCATCTGTTGCAGGATGAAGAATATACTTTTTATTACCGAACTAAAGAGCACAGAAGGCAGGTTAATTATGAATATTCACAGAGCAGGGATAGTATCAAATCATTTTATACCCCTGTAAATGCAAATCCATACTCATGGGCAAAAAGAAATAAAACTGCCGATTTTTACTATGGCAAGATTACAGAAATAACGCCGGTTCAACTTTCAACACTTTGCAATCTGATTCATAAGGAAGATGATATTAAAGCAATTGTATTGCTTATTACGGAAAGTATAAGCCGGTCATTGTTATTAATGCCTGCAGGGCTATCAGTAGCTCTCGAAGGTTTATCGGATTTTTTTTGGTCAAAAAACATGGAAACTATGAAGCCAATAAAAGATGCAGGCTTGACATCTTCATTTAAAAAAGAACTTATTACAACACTTGAGAAATATAAGGAAATGGAGGGCTTTAGTGGTTATGAAATTATGCTTTCAAAAATTACAAATATTAATTCGCCTACAAACAGGGAAAAGCTTAAAAGTCCCTTTACAGTTTTGAATATTTTATTAACCCCGATTGATGAAGAAGTAATTGAATATCGAAACGACTTTCTGCATGGGAATATTAATTTAAATGTAAGGAAAGGAAAGAAAAAGTATACGATGGATAGCTTTGAAATTTCTATGCGGCTCTTAACTCTTTTAAATATGATTCTTATGAAAATGGCCGGGTATGAAGGCTATATTATTAATCATGCTAAAACCCAGGAGCAGGGCTTAAAAAAGATAATAAACGAAGAGTATTACCGGGAGATTTAGCTTTTATAACTGCTCCTCATAAATGCTTATGGCAGTTTTTATTTCAAGAAATAATTGGGTTTGAGCAGTGTCTGTATTTTCGCCCAAATTATACCAATTACCTTCCTTAGTACGGTACAATTTAAAGGTTTCGGATGTGCCTTTTTTGGTAAAAGAATATTCATCCAAAAGTGCTACTACAGCACCTAAAACATTCTTCATTTCATATGGCTGAATGGTGTATAAATAACAGTTTCCATTATCCAGTATCAGTTCCTTTCCAAATACATTCTTTAACGCATCTCTCATACTGCAAGTATAAACAAAAAACAGTTGTGCCTGACTAAATTTTAGCCATGCAAACAACAATACTGGTACAGAATTTACACCAGTTTCACTATGAATTTGCAGGGGTATAAAATATTTTCAACGGATAGATTTTTTAAGGGCATAATGTGCCGTGTCTTGCACATGGCAAGATGTACAAACGTTATACGTTTGGGGCATCTTGCCCTTCACTCCGGAGTCGTTTCGGGGTATTGAAACAGAAAACTTAAAATCATGAAGAAGTTAGAAAGCGAGGTGAGGAAGAAAATGGTGGTAGTTCGGATGAATGAAACGGAGTTCAGCCAGCTTGAAAAATTCCAGCAAAAAACTACCGAGAAAGATACGAGCAGTTACCTGCGAAAAGTTGCATTGCAAAAACCTGTTACCGTAAAATACAGAAATGAAAGTGCCGATGATTTTTTATTAGACATGCTAAACCTGAAAAAAGAACTCAATGCTATCGGCAATAATTTTAACCAGGCGGTACACAAACTCCATATCCTTGATAAGATACCTGAGTTCAGGGTTTGGGTGCAGCAGTATAATGGTTTACAAAAAGTATTAATCAGCAAAGTGGAAGAAATCAAATTACGGATGAATCAACTCTATGAGCAATGGTTGCAAAAATAACGATACCAAAAAGCATAGAAGCTGCATTGAACTACAACGAAAAGAAAGTGCAGAAAGGTAATGCCGTGTGCCTTCATGCAGCCAACTATCTGAAAGATGCCAAGCAAATGAATTTTTATCAAAAGCTTGTCGGCTTTGAAAGGCTAAACAGTTTGAATGAAAGGGCAACTACAAAAACACTGCATGTATCTCTCAACTTTGCATCTTCAGAAAAGCTATCAGAAAACAAGTTGCAGCATATAGCAAATGAGTACATGCAAAAGATTGGTTTTGGAGAACAGCCATACCTTGTTTACAAACATGAAGATGCAGGGCATCCGCATATTCACATTGTAAGCACTACTATTAAATCCGATGGTAGCAGGATTAACACCCACAACATCGGCAGAAACCAAAGTGAAAAAGCAAGAAAAGAAATTGAGCAAACTTATGGGTTGGTAAAAGCAGAAAGACAACAACAATTAAGAAGCCCCGGCATCAAACCAGTTGATGTGCAAAAAGTGGTTTATGGAAAGGATGAAACCAAAAGAAGTATTTCAAATGTGGTGGGTGTAGTATTCAGTCAATACAAATTTGCTTCATTGCCAGAATTTAATGCTGCTTTAAAACAATTTAATGTAGTTGCAGACAGAGGAAAAGAAGAAGGCAAGATTTATAAAAACCGTGGATTGGTGTATCGCATTTTGGATGCCACTGGAAATAAAGTGGGTGTTCCCATCAAAGCAAGTTCAATTTCCTGCAAACCGATATTGTATAACCTGGAGAAGAAATTTACTGCCAATGAAACAGCTAAAGAATCTTTGAAACCATTTGTAAAGATTAAACTTGATGATTGTCTTTCCCAATCACCATCAACCATGAAGGAATTGGTAGAATATTTAAAGCAGAAAAATATCTACACCCTGCTTCGCCAAAATGCAGAAGGAAGATTGTACGGTATCACTTTTGTTGACAATCAAAACAAGGTGGTTTTTAATGGCAGTGATTTAGGCAAAGGCTATAGTGCAGTGGCCTTGCAAAGCAGGTTGGCAACACCAAATGAAAAATCGCAGACACAAGATGAAACAAAAGGCAGTGGTTCCGGTGGTTTTGTTCAAAAAGAAATGGTGCAGCAAAAACAACAGGGTAAAACGATTCCTGTCACTACAAAAACGGAAAGCCTATTGGATGTGCTGCTGTCCACCAAAGAACAATACGAAAACACACCCTACAGCCTGCTTAAAAAGAAACGGAAAAAGAAGAAACCAAATTTGTAAAATGTAAAACAATGTTATGTCACACACGGGGGAGAATGAACAGGGGCTGCGGAAAATAGTTGACCTTACAAGATTTGCCAGCATCTTTATTTTGCTGCTGCATTTTTATTATTACTGCTATGTGGCGTTTGAGCAGTGGGAAATTAAAAGCACCATCACCGACAGGCTGATGAAAAATATTTCCAACACTGGTTTATTCAGCAATCAGCTTACATCAAAGTTTATGGCATTGGGGCTGCTGGTTATTTCATTATTTGGTGCACAGGGCAAAAAAGATGAAAAGATAAACTGGAAAAGCATCGCAGCTTATTTACTAATTGGGTTGCTGCTTTATTTTTCAAGCCAGTTGTTTTTCAAACTACAATACGATGTGCAGACGGTTGCCATTGTTTATATCACCGCCACCGGTATTGGCTTTTTACTGATACTGGCTGGTGGTAATTTACTCAGCCGTTTAATCAAATTAAATTTAGGTGATGATGTCTTCAATTCACTCAACGAAACTTTTCCGCAGGAAGAAAGGCTTATCTCAAATGAATATTCCATCAATCTGCCTGCCCGGTATAATTTAAAAAACAGGGTTAGAAAAAGTTGGATAAATATCATTAACCCATTCAGGGGTTTATTAGTAATTGGCAGTCCCGGCTCCGGTAAAAGCTGGTTTGTTATTCAGCATGTAATAAAACAGCACATTGAAAAAGGCTTTGCCATGTTCGTTTATGATTTTAAGTATGATGACCTGAGCAAGATTGTTTACAACTGGCTGCAGCAAAACAAACACAACTATTCTGTAAAGCCATCTTTCTACGTTATCAACTTTGATAACCTTTCTGTATCGCACCGCTGCAATCCGCTTGACCCAAACAGTATGAATGATATTACCGATGCAACAGAAAGTGCAAGAACTATATTGTTAGGATTGAACAGAGAATGGATAAACAAGCAGGGAGATTTCTTTGTGGAATCACCCATCAATTTTGTTACGGCTGTCATTTGGTTTCTGCGAAAATATGCCGATGGAAAATACTGCACCCTGCCGCATGTAATAGAACTGATGCAGGCAGAGTATGATGAATTGTTTCCGGTGCTGAACACACAACCGGAAATTGAAGTGCTGGTAAATCCTTTCATTACCGCTTACCAAAACGATGCTATGGAACAATTAGAAGGGCAAGTGGCTTCAGCAAAAATTGGTATGGCAAGGCTTGCGGCGCCGCAGTTGTATTGGGTACTGAGTGGCAATGATTTTACGTTGGACATTAATAATCCAAAGCATCCTAAAATTGTTTGTGTGGGCAACAACCCGGAGAAACAGCAGATTTATGGTGCTGTGTTGTCATTGTATGTTTCCCGGTTGGTGAGGCAAGTAAACAAAAAAGGTATGCAGAAATGCAGTTTGGTATTTGATGAGTTCCCTACCATCTACTTCAACAATATTGACAGCCTGATTGCCACAGCAAGAAGTAATAAAGTTGCCACTACTCTCGCCATGCAGGATTTTAGCCAGCTCAAAAAAGATTATGGCAGGGAACAGGCCGATGTGATTGTAAATATTACCGGCAACATTATCAGTGGCCAGGTGATGGGTGAAACTTCTAAACTGCTAAGTGAAAGGTTTGGAAAAATAATGCAGGACAGGCAGAGTGTTTCCATAAACCGTATGGATACTTCCATCAGTCACTCCAAACAATTAGATGCTGCCATACCCGCCAGTAAAATCGCCGCCCTTTCTTCCGGTGAGTTTGTGGGCATGGTTGCCGATGACCCATTGGAAAAAATAAAACTCAAAATGTTTCATTCCGAAATTATCAATGACCATGAAAAACTAAATGCAGAAGTGAGTAACTACCGGGATATTCCTGTAGTCTCCAATGTTGCCCAACAGCAAGTGCTGGACAATTACTACCAGGTGAAGATGGATATTAAGCGGTTGATTGGGGAGGAAGTGGGGAGGTTGAAGGCAATAAACAATTGATTTTCAGTGAGTATTGCCATTATCCACAATTTCTTTATAAATACTTGATTTGTATATCAATACATTTCGTCAAATTTGTGTCAAATTAATTGACGGTATAAAATACTTATAAATGCAGGATAAAGGAATACTTGATTTAAGAAAATTACCAAGCGATGAATTTGAAGAATTGTGGAAACGAATTGTTTTACCCGATAATATAAAAACTCAACTGCAAGCCCAGGTAATTCTTGAGCTTACTCTTCGTACACAGATAAAATCAAAAGCTGCAGTTCCATTGCACGGTATAATCTTATTAGTTGGCCCTCCCGGCACTGGAAAAACATCAATTGCGAAAGGGGTTGCTTCTGCTGCAGTTTCTAAATTGAATAATGCAAAGGTCACTTTCATTGAAGTAGAACCTCATAATTTAAGCAGTTCAGCACTTGGTAAAAGCCAAAGAGAGATAAGAAGGTTTTTAGAGGAGGTGGTCACTGAACATGCAGGGCAGGGCCCACTGATTGTTTTATTAGATGAGGTTGAAACTTTAGTTGCAGATAGAAGCAAAATGAGCATGGAAGCGAACCCCGTTGATGTACATAGGGCAACGGATGCGATGCTTGCCGGGCTTGATAATTTAGCCGCAAGATTTCCACAATTACTTTTTATAGCTACAAGCAATTTTGAAGGGGCACTTGACCCAGCCTTTATCTCAAGGGCAGATTTAGTGTTACGGATTGACAAACCATCAAGAGAGGCCTGTGAAGAAATATTAAAAGATACATTAACTGCTTTTTCGGAAAAATGGACGGAGGTGAAAAAATTAATTTCCGACTCCAAATTTCAAAAAGTAATTGATGAGGCTGAAGGTTTGGATGGCAGGCAAATTAGGAAAGCCGTTATTGGGGCGTTAACCCTAAGTATTGATACGGTTTTAAATCCGGCATTGCTAACCAATCAAATGTTATTAAAGTCTTTGAAACAAGCCAAAACTGTAAAAATATGAGTGTAGTAGCAAGAAGATTTTCCTCAAGTCCGGCAAGAATACCATCTGCAACCTGGGAAGCAATAGTGAATGTAATTACTGTTGATTCTGATGATGCCAAAACCCAGCTTAACAGTATTGCTGGAATAGTATCTTCCCTTATTGCAGACGAAACACCGCTAAAAGATGCAATCACTATAATCGGCAATGGCCCAAGGGTTAGGCTTTATTGTCTTTACGGCGATGATGCAATAAGTGACGAATCAAATGAAAGCTCCTTATCATTTAATCCATTTCATGGCGAATGGGAAATTTATTTTCCCGTACATGAGGCAGATTTGAATTGGGTAACCAAGGCTCTAAAAGAAAAAAACAGCCGGTTTAAAACTTATAAAACCGGGGATAAAATTGAAGATGAAAGAAATGACGAAGATAAAAAATCAAATTTCACACAATTAACAATAAACGCAGATAAATTTAAATAGAATGGCAAGTTCAGTTACCGTATATACTTATACACACAGCGTTACTTATGTAACACAAAAAATGCTTAGTTCAATTAAACAAATTATTTTGGATATTGGATTAGACCCTGCAAAGTTTGCAAGTGATTTTAATATCTATGATGTTGGCGTAAGAACCTGGCTTGAATCAAAACATTTGAAACAGGCCGTATTAGAAGTGGCCAGTTCTTCTGGCTCATTAGTTACCAGATGTGATTTTACAATTGATTATTGCTACTCAAGTGGCGAAGGCTCAATGTGGGTTGATACAGATGCGATAAAGTTTGCCATTAAGAAACTTGGAGTTATTCCAAGCACCTGCACTTACAGGGTAATTCTTAGTGTGTCTGCAGGTGCACCGCATGTTGATGGATGGAGTGATTGTAATTTTTTATCAACAGACGGTTTTGTTAAACAAAATTTAGGAACAACTATTGGCACAAATTCAATCGGTACACAAGCCGGTTATTGGAGGAAAGCATCATGATAACAACAAGTGAAGCATTTAAGAAATTCAAATCACGCCTTGAATTAAGAGAGGCAGAGCAAAAGGATGCAAGCAGGTTACAGAAAGAAATCCGTGAGCACATCGGGAATAATTTTAGCATTAAAAACGATTTTCTTACCGGCTCCTATGGGCGGCATACGAAAACAAGGCCTTTAAAGGATGTAGATATTTTCTTTGTACTTGATAAAGAGAAAGAAAAGAAATACCTGACTGACCCATTATTGGTTCTATCAGATTTTAAAAAATGTCTTGCGAAAAAATATGGTGAATCAAAAGTTTCAATAGGCAGAAGGTCTGTCGGTATTGATATTGCATTAGGCACAACAGAAGAAGATAAAGTATTAAGTATTGATGCCGTACCCGCTTTTGAAGTAAGTAATTACTATCAAATTTCTGATAATGTTTTGTGCGATTGGATTAAAACCGACCCTCAAATACATGCTGAAAAAGCAACAGAGGCAAATAAGGCTTTTGACGGCGAATGGAAACCGATGGTGAAAATGATTAAAAAGTGGAATGAAACGCAAGGTAAACCAATCAAGCCCTCTTTTTTAATAGAAGTAATGGCTATGCAAATTTTATATCCTCCATTCTCTGGGGGCTATGTATATGAACTGAAAAGTTTTTTTGCTACGGCGTTTGACAGAATTGGTGAAACGTGGAATGACCCGGCAGGCTTAGGTTCTCCTGTTTCTGACCAGATGGATGCATCAAAAATTACCACAGCAAGACAGAAGTTATCTGAAGTTGGAAAGTTTATTGACCAGGCAGTATTGTTGGAGAAACAAGGCAACCAGGGCGGCGCTCTTCGTATCTGGCGGGATAACATTTTTGGTGATATGTTTCCACTCTCATAAAAAAAGCTAATGGCAACTGAAAATAAAAAGAAATCAAAACCCATATTTTCTCTCTTGTCTCCACAAGCAACTGGAGGCATCATCGGGGGTGATGGGTATTCTTATCAGGATAGATATATTGTTTGCAATATCCCCAAGTGGATTTCGGACCCATCTTTTGTGAAGTTAATGCCCGAAGGAACCGGTGATGTTGATGTCGTTTTTTTAGGTAATAGGAAACATTTTTATGACCATATCCAGGTAAAAAACCATTTGGTTACAAACGCTGAATTTGCAGGGGTAATCAAAACGTTTCACCAAATTAGTATTGGCATCAAAAAAACTTACCGCAACTTTTACTTAGCCTGCCCAAATGTAAGTGCGGATATTAAGTCACTGTATAAAAAAATTGATAGGTATACCGAAGCTAAAAAACTTTATACTGGTTCAGCTCTCAAAGCCCTAAAGTCAACCGAAAAAGAGTTAAAGGTGGGCTTTGCAAAATTGAAACTACAAAAATATTATTCGTATATACTTAATCATGTCAAGCTTGATATTGGTAAATATGATTTTGGGGACAATACAACCTGTAAACATCAGTTTGTAAGCTACCTGATTCAACATCCAAAATATCAAAAGAAGGTTTTTTCAATATTGAGCAATGCTTACTCTCATCTTATCGAGCAAATTTTCTCAAACAGAAGTAAGGTATTTACTCACCAACAATTACACAAAATAATTGGCGATGCTATTACTGGCAGAAGAGTGGGTTTTAAATCGAATGTAATCCATATTCATAATTGGGAGAAAGGACTGTATGAACCCAAAGCTAATGTTACTATTGACTGGGTACAATATTTTGATAGACCAACTAAGAAAGTACCTGATTCAAAACTTTGGAATGAAACTCTCATTCCTGAATTAGTTACTCTTAAGAATAAATTAGCTGCAAAAACAGCAAGCCGCCATATTACTTTCAGGGGCAAATGTGCTTTATCTACCGGTATATCACTCGGTATGATATTCCCCGAAATTGGTAATTGGACTTTTGAATTACTGCAACCTCCGCAAACAGAATCCTGGAGGTCGGATGCCGAAAGAAAAATATCATATAAACCGATTTATACAGAAATAAATCCAACCACAGTAGGAATAAAATCAAACGGTGATGAATTAGCTGTAGTATTCAATATTACCGGTAAGGCATTAACAGATGTTGCCGACTTCTTCAAAAGTACCGGTACGCCGCTAAAAAAAATCATTTCTTTACAGCCAGAATCAACACCTGGCAACTTCTCAATTAAAAATGATTCAGAAGCTGTAGCTTTGGCAAGTGCGTCAAAAGATATTATCAAGAGCATGATTAATAAGTATAAATCAAAGAAGACTCACCTATTTTACTTTGGTCCATTTGGGTTGGCTGTTTTTTTAGGTCAAAAGCTTACATCGGTTGGCGCTATTCAGTTATATGAGTTTCAAGACCCAGGATATAACCCTTCTTGTTTATTAAAATCCTGATTTATGCACACCATTCAACAAAAGCTATTAAGGCTTGCTGATACGTACAATATCGGCAATATGTCATTAAGGGATGTCGCTAAGATTATTGATGTACCTCATCCGCAAATTGTTAAACATCATTTAGAGCAATTAGAAAGAAGAGGATTAATAGAATGGGACAGGGAAAATAAAACAATAAGCAAAAAATCCGCCGGTATATCCTCTAACTCGGATTTTAATATAGTCCCGGTCTTAGGGGCTGCAAATTGTGGACATGCCGATATTTATGCTGATGAAAGAATTGAAGGGCATATCAAAGTATCCAGCTTTCTTTTGAAAAACAGAAAATCAGTTTTTGCAATAAAAGCAGTGGGCGCTTCAATGAATCAAGCTAATATTAATGGAAGAAATATTGAGGATGGAGACTATGTAATCATAGATGCCACAGATAAAAATGTCACAAGCAATGACTATGTACTTTCTGTAATTGATGAAATGGCTAACATAAAGAAAATCATCATAGACCATCAGAATAGCCAAGTATGTTTAGTTTCAGAGTCGTCGCATCAATATCCTCCAATTTATATTCATGAGTCAGAGGCTTCGAAATATTTTGTTAGTGGCAAAGTAATTCAAGTAATAAAGCAAGCAAATATTTAGTTTTAGTGGCTACCAAATTTATTGGTTTACTTTACTATTCCAACAATTTCCCCAACGCATCCGTATCAGGCAATATTCCTTTCATTTGTATCGGTGTTTGTTTACTGGTTTTATAAGTAGCCACACCCATAGCCTTATCAAAACTCTTAATGGCAAACTCAACTACGGTATTATTTTTCTCTTTGCAAAGTACAATGCCAATGCTGCTGTTTTCCTGTTGCAGTTTTACTTTTTCATCCAGCACATTCAGATAAAAATTAAGCTGCCCGGCATCAGCAGGTTTAAATTTTCCTTTCTTCAGTTCAAAAGCCACCAGGCATTGCAGATGGCGGTTAAAAAAGAGCAGGTCAATAAAAAATTCATCCCCATCCACTTCAAGCCGGTATTGGTTGCCAATAAAACAAAAACCTTTACCCATTTGCAAAATAAAATTGCGGATGTTTAAAACTACCTGTTGTTCAATATGGCGTTCATCGTCCAGTTCATCGCCGACAATAAAATCCAGCAAGTATTCATCTTTAAACATCTTAACTGCAGAAGGCGTTATAGTCTCTGGCAAAGTGCCGTTAAAATTATTGGGCAATTTACCCTCTTTTCCAAACAGGTTATTTTCAATATGGTGTTCCAGCACCGTCAGCGACCAGAAATTAGCTGTTGCAGACTGGATATAGAAAATCCGGGCTTCCCAGGCCTTTATTTTAGTGATAATGGCAAAATGATGGGAGAAGCTGATACCCGTAAAAGCCCCGTAAAAAGCCTCATTTTCAATTAGGTTCGACAGTGTCGAACTAATTGAAAAACCCTCCTCCCCAATTTGGTTCGACGGCGTCGAACCAATTACCAGGTGGGGAGCATAAGCCTCCGCAAACAGCCTTATTTTCTTGAGGTTTCCCGGCGAAAAGCCCTTTAGTCCGGGTAGTTCTTTTTGCAGGTCTGCAGAAATCTGGTCAAGGACTTTGGCACCCCATTTCTGGGCCTTTATCTTTTCAGAAATCATCAGCCCTGTTTGTAAGTAAAGCATCAGTTGCTCCCGGTTGGCAAGCCTGGCAGCCACGTAGCGGCTTTGGACTATTTGTTGCTTAATGGACAAGATAAAGTCCTTGTAATTTTTGTCAATTTTCACGTTTTTTAATTTTGTCGTTATTAAACCGCTTAAAATCAAGCAATAAAAAAGACCTGCAGAATTCTTATGCAATCATAAGATTCGCAAGTCTTGTCAAATCAGGTATAAAGTGGTTCGAGAATTGTACAGTTGGGTGCACTTATATGGACAAATTGAAATTCATTTCTTTTTGTCCATTTTTATTAACAGCAGCCTCCTCCGTCGTAAAACCAGGTACTTTCTGAAATAAAAATATCATCTCTTTGTAGGCTAGCTAATGCAGCGGCTGTTTTATCGCAAACCGCTAGAGGCATATTTGGTAGCAGTACATGACCTTTTTGATCATCGAAGTACTCTTGATTGCCGTAATAGATAGCTGTTTTACCGGTAAATATGCAGGGACCATCATCGGGCATTGGATCTTTTATGGCACATACTTCTACACTTTCTATATAAATTAGTTTATCGGTTGCATAATTTTTAGGATCCAAAATGCGGTAGGGTCTTTTTGCTCTTATTTCAACCGTACCAAAACCTGCATCTGTAATCATCTTTATATAATCCCAAAGCGGCAAGCTTCCGCTTAGGCATAGAGCACGCAAACGCTCATCTTCTCTTAATTCGTTGGGTATTTCGCTATTACAAATAGGGTCACTCATCACTAAACGACCTCTTGGTTTGAGTACCCGATACATTTCTGCCAATGCTTTCGTTAACTCCTCTTGTTTAAAAATATTAAACAAACAGTTTTGAGCGGCCACATCAATACTACTATCAGCTACAGGTAAATTTAGAGCATCGCCTCTGCGTAAATCCACATATTCTTTTTTAAACCAGGGGTTTAATTTTTCAGCTTCATTAAAATTACGTGAGCTAGCCGCCAACATTTCATCTACCACATCAACGCCTATTACACCATCCTTTTGGCGACTAAAATAGGCGAACTGCAATAATTCCATTCCCCCTCCCACGCCCACATATAACACTTTTGGGTTATTCACTAAATCCCTGGCATTAACAGTGCTTCCACAACCATAATTCATTTGTTGCATGATCAGGGGCATCTCCAAACCCGGCAATTGCCACAAAGGTGTGGTAGTGCAGCATAAACCTACATCGGGTTTTTCGGCGGCTGCTTTATATACATTCTTTGTTGTTTCTAAATAAGTGGTAGTTGACATATCTTTTAAATTACGATAAATATACATAAGTAGATTTAGACGGTTGCTAGAATTATATCCACGCTGTATGGCTTTTCCTAGTGTATAAATATTTAAAAAAGCAATTACAAATTAGTGCCATATTTCCGGGTGGATGGTGAGTAAATCCCCTAGCACGATAGTGCTTGGTTTTTATTTTTCAAACTATCCTAGTTATCTTCATCCAATAATCATTTGTATGAGTAGTTTTTCCATAATAACATGCCCTAATTGTAATCATCAATTTGAGCCTGGCGAAACCATGCGTGAAGAAATTGAAAAAGAACTTCGTGGAAAAATGGTCGACTGGCAAAAGAAAAAAGAAGCTGAAACACAAGCATTGATTGAAGTTGAAAAGAAAAAAATTCAAGATGAGGTTCAACAGTCTATTCGTAAATCTCTTGCTGCAGATTATGAAAATCAGTTGAAAATATTACAAGCAGAAAAAGAAGAAAGAGAAGAAAAATTAAAAGAGGCAAGAAAAAGGGAGCTTGAATTTTTACAAAAAGAGCAAGCATTAAAAACGAAGGAAGAAGAATTGGAACTAACACTCAATAGAAAGTTACTCGATGAGCGTGCTAAATTAAAAGAACAGGTTGTGAAGGAAGAAGCCGAAAGGAACAAGCTAAAAGAGCAAGAATCTCAACTAAAAATTAAAGAACTAGAAAAGCAAAAAGAAGATCAAGCTAGGCTTATCGAAGAAATGAAGCGAAAATCGGAGCAAGGTAGTATGCAGCTGCAAGGCGAGGCGCAAGAACTATTATTGGAAGAAATTCTCAAACAAACATTTCCTTTCGATAAAATAGAAGAAGTAGGTAAAGGCGTTCGAGGAGCCGATTGTATTCAAATAGTGCGAAACGCTACAGGTACTGAGATGGGAAAAATAATTTATGAGAGTAAACGTACTAAGGATTTTGCACAAGATTGGATTGAAAAATTAAAAGCCGATATGCGCAGTTTAGGCGCTGATGTAGCCATTATTGTTACGCAGGCTTTTCCAAAAGATATGGAAAGGTTTGGGGAAAAAGACGGTGTATATATATGTTCTTTTTCTGAGGTAAGAAGTGTTGCTTTATTATTAAGAAATGCAGTACTTAAAATTGCGGATGCAAAAAAAAGCCAGGAAAATAAGGGAGATAAAATGGTGATGCTCTATGATTATTTAATAGGAGCCGAATTTGGGGAGCAATGGAAAGCTATACGAGAAGGCTTTTTGAGTATGAAGCTGAGCATACAAAAAGAGCGAGATGCCATGGAGAAATTATGGAAAGCCAGAGAGAAGCAGTTAGAAAAAGTTTTATTAAACGCTGCACATATACAAGGTTCTGTAGAAGGGATTGCGGGCTCTGATGCAGTGAACTTGAATCTGTTAGCAGACAACGACCCAATTTTGCTTGATTGAGTTTGGAAACGATATGAACATAGGCTCAGCTCGGGATATGCCATCGCGTAAGAAGCCTATATTCCCTATTAAAGATGATTTACGCCAGTATTTGATAAAATATGGAAGAGAAGTAAAATTACCATTTAGCTATAAAGACCTTCGTTTATTTACGTATACCGTTCCTCTAAAAAATAAGCTCGGAGAAGAAACAGCTTGGGAGAGAGTATCATACGATTTGCGGGAATGGGAACATCTTAGAAAAAGTTTAATAAAAGTATATGCTATCTTAAAAACAGAGGGCGATATGAGTTTTGCTGATCACTTAGATGTAGCGAGAATTGATTTTTGTTTTTTTGGTAATAGTCAGCCTTTTCGCATTAGAATCGTAAATAAATTCAACGACAATTATGATCATTTTTATATTAAACAAGCCGATGCCAGCAGGGTATATGGCTTAGAGTTAGAGCATTTATTATCTCCGAACCGAATGACCTATTTTACAAGTACAGATACTTTAATTGAGGAGCATATACCGGGTATACCGGGAGATATTTTTATTCAAGAGTATCTCAATGACGCTAATATTAATCGTATTCGGCTAGCTAAGGAATTTGTGAAATTTAATGAACGCTGCTTTATTCAATTGCTCGGTGATATGCGTGCGTATAATTTTGTGGTGAATATCATTCCCGACATTGAAGACTTTCAATATCGGATCCGCGCTATTGATTTCGATCAGCAATGTTATGAGGGTAGAAAAAATTTATATCTGCCACAATTTTTAAAGGATAATAGAAAATTGGTAGAGATGGTATTGCAAAACTTGGACAAGCAATCGATACTACAATATCAAACTGAAGAGAGAACCATGATGACTTTTCGCTTGGTATCGTCTCGGTACAGGGTAAAGGAATTGTTGGATATTATGGAAGGTGATGCTATTTCTTTTCCAAACAAAATTGAACAGCTAAAGAATGAGTTGGCGCAGCATTTTGATACTAAGGCATTTTTGAAAGCCGCTACGATGGGACAAATTGTAAAGACCCAACTGAAGCAGTCGTTGCGAAAAATGTTACAAAATATTACTAAAACAAATAGTCGTTTTGCTGATTAAAATGGTTCGGTTACGATCCAAACAAGGCTTAATTCAGCTGTTAAATAACAGTTGAGGGTTAGGTGTATGCCGAAATTATTTTTTTGAAATTGTGCCGAAAGGTCGAAAAAAGGGGTCTGACCATGGTCTGACGCTAGGAAATAGTTTATGTGCATATTATCACTAAAATCGAGCTCTCCCCTGCCCCACCATTTGAACATAGCTTCTTTACAACTCCAGAGAAGTGTTAAGATTTCGGTTTGATTTCGATAATTCGCTACGAGTTTTAGCTCTTCCTTATTAAGGAATTTGTGTTTTACTTTATGAACACGCTCGGTGATATTTTCTATATCAATTCCCACCCTTTTATCGGAGCTCACAATGGCGGCCGCGAAGCGGCCGCAATGCGATATCGAAAAATGATACTGCTCATCTGGCAAATAAGGCTTTCGCGTATCGGCAATAGCAATCAACTCCAATGGAAAATCGGGATATAAAACCCGCAATAAATACCTGCCCGCCAAATGCTGTAACTGCTTATGCGGATGTGAAACTGGTAGATTTAATGTTACTTTCTCTAAAAAAAATGAGAGTGGCTCCGAAATCTCCCAAATCCCCAACTTAGTGGTTTCGTTGATATCTTGTTGATAATACAGCGGCATCCAAATATTTTAGCGTATACATTGCAGAATTACAATTTATTTGCAATTCAATAAAAAACTATTGCTACAATGATACTTACAGATTTGCGTATTTTAGAAGAAATGGAAAAAGGAACGATCAAAATAGAGCCCTATAATAGAACCGATTTGGGTAGCAATAGTTATGACGTTCATTTAGGTAAATGGCTCGCTCGCTATGATGATGCCGTATTAGATGCCAAAAAACACAATACCATCACTTACTTCGAAATACCTGATGAAGGCTTCGTTCTTCAACCCCATGAGTTTTATTTAGGTGTAACCGAAGAATATACTGAAACACATGCCCATGTGCCCTTTTTAGAAGGTAAATCATCCACCGGCCGTCTCGGTATTGATATCCATGCAACTGCCGGTAAAGGCGATGTGGGTTTCTGCGGTAATTGGACACTCGAAATTTCCGTAAAACAACCGGTTAGGATTTATAAAGGAATGCCAATCGGACAACTCATCTACTTCCCCGTAGAGGGAGAAATTGCCGTGAAGTATAACCAGAAATCGAATGCCAAGTATAGCGGTCAACCCAACAAACCCATTGAAAGCATGATGTGGAAGAATAAATTCTAATTCAACCTCAAAATCGCCGCATTCAAAATAGTAGCAAAGCTCACCCAAAATAAATAAGGAATCAAAAGCCAACCGGCAATGGCGTTTTGGCGCGAGAACCAAATGATGGTTAGTAAAATAAATACCCACATCAATATAATATCCAATAGGGCCAACCCTATTTGATGTTGGTTAAAGAAAATGAATGACCAACAAAAATTCAATATAAATTGGGTACTAAAAAACTGTAGCGATTGTGTTCTGTAAACACTTGCGGGCTTACGTATGATCAAAAAAAGAGAAATACCCATCAATATATAAAGTGTACTCCAAACGGGCGCAAAAATCCAGTTAGGAGGATTGAAAGATGGTTTATTCAAACTTACATACCATGTTTGAATTTGTGAGGCAGTAAATAACCCTCCCACTAAGCCGATGCCTAGTGTTAGTAACAAACAAACAACCAATTTTAACCAATCAGATTTTACCATATTTTGCCTTGTATGCAATGAGCAACTTCACCACTAAGTCATAACTACCAATACCAGCTAATTGTTTATTCATTCGGAGATATTGATCATACAAAGTTGACACAATCGGAGCCACATTATTTCGCCGCTTATCAAAAAACTGTCGGATTAGTTTTCGATCCAGCTTAACCAAAGTATCCATCCTATGCCTATTTCCTTGAATTATTGTTTCAAATCTTTTAAAATTAGTCTTGGTACTATATAATCGATACTGCTCAGCTAAAGCATAATTCAACAAATCGAGATAAACGGAATATCTAAAAAAAAGATCCTTTGAAACACGGCAAGCCATATAACCTACAAAATTCGCCTGATCCTCCCCGGCATACCCAAGTTGATGCGCCATTTCATGACAAGCAATATAAGGTATCATCACATTAGGTATATCAGTTCTTAACTGCGCTTCTCCGGAAAAAGGATTATAATAGCCTAAAAAACCTGCATAATCAGCCAAAGGAGTGAAAAATGTTTGTTTTACAGCAGCCAACCGATAGCTAAAATTTTTATTCGATAAACTAGCTTGTGTATAACAGTAAACGGCTTCTTTTATAATCAAAGATCTATCGTATACTGGTAATTTATTTGCGGGTAGTTTTCTGCGAATACTATTAACAGTATCAATTAACTCATTAGTAATTAAACTAATACTGGATGTGTCGTAATTATGCGGTTCTAATTTTAATTGACGATCAATACTTGAGCGACTATAATTCAACCCCCATAAAACCATAAAAACAACGTACAGTTTTGTTATGCGTATGATCAATGAACCCAAAAAGGCAACAAAAAAACCAGTATTCCTTAATTCTTCACGCCTTTTAATTGCTGAAATTATTTTTATTATTAAATAAACTAATATGAAAAAATAAAAGAAATCACCTACACTAAAAGGGAAAAAACCAGTAATAAAGCGAAGGGTAATTGATATATACGGGTATACACCGGTTGCATAATATTGCTCTATCTGCTCATTGAAGAAGGATAAGATGAATAAAATCATCGCCAAGAAAAGCCAAATAAGCTTTTCTTTGTCAATTAGCTGGTTTTTATTACCTTTGCAAGCCCTTAAAAATCGGATATGAGTCATCGGCGAGAATTTGAGATCGCATTTGTGGGTTTGAAACCGGGCATTCATGTTTACGAATACAGGGTGGAAGATAAGTTCTTTGTTCCTTATGGTGAGCAGGATTTTAAAAACTGTATAGCCGATATCAAACTAAGCCTCGATAAAAATAACGGCTTCATGTTATTGCATTTTGATATTGGAGGTACTATTGAATCCGGTTGTGATCGGTGCGGGAACCCTCTCTCCTTTCAGCTTTGGGATGAATTTAATATCATTGTTAAAATGGTTGAGAATCCTGAAGAAATGAATGAACAGGAGGAAGACCCCGATGTATATTATATTAGCCGAGGGGAAAGTCATTTGCACTTAGCTGATTGGATATACGAATTTATTAACCTCAGTATTCCATTGCAAAAAATGTGCAAAGAGGAAGAAATGGGAGGACCAAAATGCAATAAAGAAGTGCTGGAGAAGTTAAAGAGGATGGAAGAAGAGGTGAAGAAAGATACGCCTACTATTTGGAAAGGATTAGATCAATTTAAAAACTTAGAATAATTTTTTTGATACCATAAATTCAGAGCAATGCCGAATCCGAAACGCAGACATTCACAGCAAAGAAGTGCTAAAAGAAGAACGCACTATGTAGCACAGGAAGTAACCCTGAGCAAAGACAATACAACCGGAGAAACTCATGTACGCCATCGTGCCCATGTAAGTGAAGGTAAATTGTACTACAAAGGAAAGCTGGTAGCCGAAAAAGCACCTTTAAAAGCATAACTTTTAGTTCAATTTATTAATGTAGCTTGCTGGCATGAATATAGGTTTAGATATGATGGGGGGTGACTTTGCCCCGCTCGAAGCGGTTAAAGGAATCCAACGTTTTATAACAACTAATTTCAACGCACAAGTATATTGCATAGGTGATGAAGCACTAGTAACATCTCTTGTAAAAGAGTTGGGTGTTTCCTCACCTAATTTGCATTTTATACATGCTCCCGAAGTAATTGGTTATCACGAGCATCCCACAAAAGCTTTAAAAGAAAAACAAAAATCTTCTATCAGCATTGGTTTTCATTTGTTAGCAACAGGCAAAATTGATGCATTTATAAGTGCCGGAAACACAGGTGCCATGCTGGTGGGTGCCATGTTTAGTATCAAAGCCATTCCGGGTGTACTTCGGCCTACTATTGCAACCGTTATGCCTAAGTTAAATGGCAGTACCGGTGTTTTACTAGATGTAGGCTTGAATGCCGATTGTAAACCGGAGCAACTCAATCAATTCGCCATTCTGGGTAGTTTATACGCTGAACATATTTTAGGAATCAAAGAACCCGGAGTAGGATTGATTAATGTGGGAGAAGAAGAGGGCAAAGGCAATTTATTAGCACAAGCAACGTATCCCCTATTAAAAGAAAATACCCAAATTCATTTTAAAGGAAATATAGAAGGTAGAGATCTATTAGGAAGCAAAGCTGATGTAATGGTATGTGATGGTTTTACCGGAAATATCATTCTTAAATTAGCAGAATCTTTATACGATGCCGCGCTTGAAAGAGGCGTAGGCGATGATGCTTATTTTAGTAGATTTCACTATGAAAACTATGGTGGCACTCCGGTACTTGGTGTAGCGAAACCGGTTATTATCGGTCACGGAATCAGTACCGCAAAAGCTTTTAGCAATATGATTAGTTTGGCTGCCAAAATGATAGAAACTGATATCTGTTCTAAAATGGCCAACTCCTTTCAGTCTTAATAAATTCCAGTTTTTAGATCACTACACAATTGCAAACCGTACATTTGCACAAACAAGTGTTAGTTTTTTATGTGGAAGAAAAATGTACTAGAAACAATTGGCAATACCCCGCTCATTCAACTTAATAAAATAACTGCTCAACTACCAGCAACGGTTTTGGCTAAGGTAGATTATTTTAACCCCGGTAATTCTATCAAAGATCGGATGGCATTGAAGATGGTTGAAGTAGCCGAAAAAGAAGGAAAATTAAAACCCGGCGGTACCATTATCGAATGTACCAGCGGTAATACAGGTATGGGTTTAGCTTTAGCTGCTTGTGTAAAAGGATACAAATGTATTTTCACCACTACCGATAAGCAGAGTAAGGAAAAAATGGACATCCTCAAAGCAGTTGGCGCTGAGGTGGTTGTTTGTCCAACAAATGTTGAACCCGATGACCCTCGCAGTTATTACTCTGTTGCACGTAGGTTAGCTAAAGAAATACCCAACTCCTATTTATGTAATCAATACGATAATTTGGCAAATCGTTTAGCGCATTATGAAACAACAGGGCCTGAAATTTGGGAACAAACTGAAGGTAAAATAACTCACTTAGTTTGTACTGCCGGCACGGGAGGAACCATTACCGGAACAGCCATGTATTTGAAAGAAAAGAATCCTAATATCCAAATATGGGCCATCGATGTGTATGGCAGTTTGCTTACCCATTATTTTCAAACCGGTAAAATTGATATGAGTTATGTACATCCTTATATCAGTGAAGGTTTTGGGGAAGATTTTGTACCCCAGAATTATAAAATGGATGTGATTGATCATTTTGAACAAGTAACCGATAAAGACGGTGCTGTGATGGCCAGAAGAATTGCTAAAGAAGAAGGCTTATTTTGCGGATATAGTGCAGGAAGCTGTTTGCAGGGACTCATGCAACTAAAAGAAAGGTTGAAAAAAGAAGATATAGTAGTGTGCATCTTCCACGATCATGGCAGCCGTTATGTAGGAAAAATTTATAACGATCAGTGGATGGTTGAAAGAGGATTTTTGGAAGTTAAATCCTTCAGAGATATTGTGAGTGCAAGAGCAGGAAAAAAGTTGGTCACCATTAATGCAACGCAAACTGTTGCAGAAGCCGTTGAGTTAATGAAAAAATTTGAGATCGAACATATACCGGTAATACAGGGAGATAATATTACTGGAAGTATCAGTGAGGCAGGATTATTTTTAAAAGTCTTTAATAATCCTGAAATAAAGAACGCAGCAGTTGAAACGGTGATGGAACACGCATTTCCAGTTGTTGATTTTTCAACTCCGGTAGAGAAAATCGGAACATTGATCAATAAAGAAAATGGTGCCGTATTGGCGAAAGACGAAAAAGGAGATTATCACATTGTAACGAAGTATGATGTTATTCAGAGTTTAGCTAAATAAGGGAGTATGATTTCAGTGCGACATACCGTTTTTATGAGTGTTGCGGAAGAACTAAGTTTTTCCAAGGCAAGCCAGTTTTTATTTATTTCTCAACCGGCGATTAGTAAACATATCCGTTTATTAGAGGCATTGTATAAAACAAAATTATTTGAAAGAAGCGGCTTACAAATTGCTTTAACGCCGGCAGGAAAGCTTTTATATGATCGGCTTTTATTAATAAAAGATATTGAGCAGAAAACCTTGTTTGAAATATCAGTGATGCATGATGCCATACAAGCCAAAGGGAACTTGGAGCTAGGTGCCAGCACTACTGTTGCGTTATATATTCTTCCAAAAGTGTTATCAGAATTCCATCAAAAATATCAACAGATACACATCAGCTTACTCAATCGCAATTCCGAATCGGTAAAGGAGGCTTTGCTTTCGAAACAAATAAACTTAGGAATTATTGAAGAAAACAGCAAGGTTTCAAGAATTCAGTACACGCCATTTATAACCGATAAAGTAGTGGCCGTATGCAGTAGTAAAAGTAAATTATTAAAAAAGAAGAGTTATACCCTAGAAGATTTACATACAACACCTATTGCTTTACGGGAAGTAGGAAGTGGTACTTTAGCAGTATTAAAAAAAGCCCTCTCTAAACATAAAATTAATATATCCCAACTCAATGCAAAAGTACGTTTAGGAGGTACGGAAGCATTAAAGCATTTTTTGGTAGAATCAGATTCATTAGGCTTTCTTCCTAAAATCTCCGTAGCGAAAGAATTAAAAACCGGTGAATTAAAAGAAATTGATATCGAAGGTCTTGATTTGGAGAGGCAATTCTTTTTTATTGAAAGAAAAGGGGAGACAAGCGATTTAAACAAAGTATTTATCAAAATGGCAAAATTAGTATATAATCTGTAGTTATCGACTATAATAATATACTCATTAAAAGTTATGCACCTGCTTGTATTTTTACATTATGATACAAGTTGCCATGCAATCCAAGTCTACTATTCAATCACTGGTATGTACTAAGTGTAATACATCATACGATCATGCGAGTATTCAACAGTTTGCTACCTGCTGTAATGTGCCCTTATCGGCAACCTACGATTTAGTAGGTCAAAGTATACATAGTATTAAGCGGGAACTATATTCGATGTGGAGATATCAGTTTGCATTACCTGTTTTACAAGAAGAAAATATAGTATCCTTACAAGAAGGTTTTACACCTATCAGTAAGCTTAAAAAATTAGCAGCCAGCATTGGTATTCAATCTCTATCGATAAAAGACGAAAGCGTAAACCCAACCGGATCATTCAAAGCGCGTGGATTAAGTATGGGTGTTTCTAAAGCCAAGGAATTGGGAATCCGTAAAATGATCATTCCAACAGCAGGTAATGCAGGGGGTGCCATGAGTGCTTACTGCGCCAAAGCAGGTATTGAAGCAACAGTGATCATGCCAAAGCATACCGCGGAGACTTTAAAAGAAGAGTGCCGCTTATACGGGGCCGATCTGATATTGATAGATGGATTAATTGATGCTTGCGGAAAAAAAGCAAGAGAGATTGCCGCTACCACTGGAGCATTTGATATGTCTACCATGAAAGAACCTTATCGTTTAGAAGGTAAAAAAACGCTGGGGTATGAAATTGCAGAACAGTATAATTGGGAATTACCCGATGTAATCATTTATCCGACCGGAGGTGGCACAGGGCTAATCGGTATTTGGAAAGCATTTCACGAATTGATTAGTATGAAAGCTATCCATGGTAACTTACCAAGAATGGTATTGGTACAATCTGAGGTTTGTAGCCCTATGGTGAGTCGTTTTCAAACCGGCATCCTTCCCGATACATTCGCACCAAAGCCTTCTGCAGCTTATGGCTTAGCCGTTCCATATCCCTTTGCTACAGATATGATGCTGAACGTTTTATATGAAAGCAATGGATCAGCTTTAACAGTTTCTGAACAAGAAATGGAAATGGGTGTTCAACGCATTGCTAAAACAGAAGGTATGCTCCTAAGTTTAGAAGGTGCCGCTACTTTTATGGCAGCCGAAAAATTGGTGGCAAGCGGCTGGATAAAACCTGAAGAAAAAATTCTATTATTAAATACAGGTTCTTGGTATAAGTACCGGTAAACAATGTTTAATTTGTTATTGTATTTACAACAATAACAATGAATACCAATCTACGCATTGTATCTCTGGTTCCATCGATTACCGAATTACTATATGATTTAGGATTGGAAGAGCAAGTAGTGGGTATTACTAAATTTTGTGTTCATCCGAATCATTGGTTTCGATCGAAAACACGAATAGGTGGCACAAAAAATATTGCTGTCGATAAAATTCGCTCTCTCTCCCCTAATTTAGTTATTGCCAGTAAAGAAGAAAATATAAAAGAACAGATTGAAGCCATAGCCCCTTTTACAGAGGTATTGCTAACGGATGTGAAAAATTTAGATGATGCCTTAGCTATGATTCAAACGATTGGTGAAAAAACAAATACGAGTGAAAAAGCCAATATTATTACTCAAAAAATAAAAAATAATTTTTCATCTCTTGGCGCGCTTCGCCATAGATCTTACGCGTTGGGAAATCCGAAACTAAAAGTCTGTTATCTTATTTGGAAAGATCCTTATATGACTGTTGGTGCCGATACGTTTATACATGATATGCTTTCTCACTGTGGGTTTGAAAATGCATTTGTGAATCAATTACGTTATCCAAGTATTACCATGGATGATATTCTTACGGTTAGTCCCTCACATTTATTTTTATCGTCTGAGCCTTATCCATTCAGTGAAAAACATATAGAAGCGTTGCAAAAAGAATTCCCCAGTACAAATATTCAATTGGTAGATGGGGAATATTTTAGCTGGTATGGCAGCCGGTTAATGGATGCCGCTACTTATTTTAAAACACTCATTCGGCAAACAATAGTATTATAATCTAAATAGTAATACCAGTATAAATTTAGTCTCGGATTTTACCAAATCGGGGCGCCAATCCGGTGTAAGCGGTGTGGATAAATATCCATCCGGTGAAGTTACACCACCTCTTCCTGCAAAATAATTTTCACTAGCATTACGATTTACAATTTCAAATCGGAGGGTGGTACTTTGATTAGGCATATAGTCGAAATTAGTTGAGAAATCCCATCCCGTAAAGGGGTCTCCCGGGTTTGCCGTAAAAGGGAATTTACCTTGTGTTTGAGTAGGATTTAAAGGATCCGGCAACGAGCTGGCTTGTCCGGTTGGCAATAAAACCAAATATCTACCCGGATTTGTCATCCATCCCCCACCGATTGTCCAGGCAAACCGATCATTATTGAACCAAACCCTATTATATATCATTCCACTCAAAAAATATTGTGCAGGCCCTTTATCAACTCCCCCATCTTTGAAGCCATTCACGCCTCCACCCTTTTCAAATCCGATATCTCCAGTAAACGAAAAGGCTGCTTTACTGATACCTTTTGTTTTGGTGGGAGATTGATAATAGCGCAATAAAAAACTATTATCAGAGTGAAATCTTTTGCGCCCAGGCAAACCGGCTGCATCGGTACCGAAATAATCATTTGTAATCATTTTCACATTGCTATTAGGAATATAGGTTAAATTAAACCCTAAACCGGGCATACTATTAAATTTACCATAACTCTGCCAGCCGTTAATAATCCAGGGCTCAATTTTTAAATGTTTGGTAGGATGGATCTGAATACGAATCCCATTAAAGAACCATGGTGTATTATCCGATGTAAATGAGGCTTGATATTCCCAATTTTCTTGCTGATAAAAGGAGTTTAAACCGATATAAGACATAAATAAACCGGCATCAATATTAATTCCGTACCATTTATTAAAATGCACTCCGGCATACGCTTCACTTAAATTCCGATATATATTCGCTAATTCGTATTGCCCTCGGTAAATACTAAAATCATTTCTTGGAACAACTGTAGACGTTGTTCCAAATTGGGTAATAATACGTGCGTGCCAGTTTTCATAAGTAAAATCCCCTCCAAAATGTAATGCAGCAATCTGTAGTTCATTATGGCGTGCTAAAGCAGTAGAACCTACCACCGTATTATCAATTGGATTATTAAAAGAGTAATTATAATTCACGTCTAGCATAATACTTGGGATAAAATATTTCCCTTTCCAGATAACAGAATCTCTTCTATCACTCCCATTATGCCAACGGGTATCGAGGCCGTCAAAAGGTATTTTTGGAGTAGAATCCTGTTGTGCTAAACAATTCAATCCAACAATAATACAAATGCAAAAAAGACTAATTTTCATTATATTAAATTTCGAGTTAAAGGAATATTCTGAGCGGGTTGATAGATGAGAGGTACCTGTTCAACAACTACATCAGATTTATCTAATCCGAATGCCTTTTCATCACTTAAACCTAAATGTTTTAAAAAGAAATAGCTATTCAGTAAAAGACCATCTTTTAAAACCAATTCATTTTCAACTGAAAGATATTTCTCAATAACAACAAATTTAAAATCAGGCTCTCTATTGTATTTAGTTGAACCATCCGCCCGGGTATGCAAGTTTAATTCCTGTTTTGCCACCAACTCCTTTACAATTTGTTTGAAATATAACTCGGTTCTGGGTTGTATACGAAAACCTACATGAATGGTTACTTTGATAATTTTATCGTCTACTAGTTCGGCAATATCATAGTTAAGCGTATAAGGCTGTTCCGTTCTGTTAATATGTAGAAACCAATATACTTGTGCTCTTTTTGGCTTTTTAGCTAAAATAGATTTAATAATTTTTTCCTCAATTTGATGTCTGCTATTAGCTTTTGTGAGATAAATAAGATGGGTACAAAAAGCAGGGATCTCATGATCATCACTAAGCTCCTTGATAGTATGGGTATATTTTCCTAAATCTACAAAACGGATTAATTTATTATTGATTTTCCTCGCCGTATACCAAATGTACATGGTCAAGAAAATAAATAACTCAAAGAATAAGAACATCCAGCGTTCTTTTATTTTTGCAACATTAGCGATAAAGAAAGAAGTTTCGATGGTTGCGAAAAATAACAGTAATGCAAATACTGCCCATTTATTCCATTTCTTTTTATATAGGAGAAAGAAGCTCAATAAATAGGTTGTCATCATCATCGTAATCGTAATAGAAAAGCCATACGCTGCTTCCATATGAGCCGATTCTTTAAAATACAGGATCATCAGTATGCAGCCAACCCATAGAATGGTATTGATACTGGGTATATAAATTTGTCCCTTCATCTCTGTTGGTTGCCTCACCGCAATACGAGGCCAGAAATTCAGGTTCATGGCTTCGCTTATAAGCGTAAAACTTCCACTGATAAGTGCCTGTGATGCTATTATAGTTGCGGCTGTAGCAATAATAATACTTGGTAACAAAAACCATCCCGGCATCATTTCAAAAAAAGGATTTCTTCCTTGAAGAGCAGGTAGTGATTGATGCATGAGCCAGGCTGCCTGACCTAAATAGCAAGTAACTAAACATATTTTTACAAATACCCAAGTGATTCTGATATTTTTAATGCCGCAATGGCCTAAATCAGAATATAATGCTTCTGCTCCTGTGGTGCATAAAAAAACAGCACCTAATAACCAAAAGCCATGCGGATATTTAGTAAGCAAGTTAATAGCATAATGTGGACTCAACGCCGCTAATACATCCGGATGAATTAATATTTGATGTACACCCACTATGCCAATCATAGAAAACCAAACTGTCATAATAGGTCCGAAAAACTTTCCGATTGCTTGAGTACCAAATCTTTGAAAGAAAAATAAAATAGTAATAATAGCGGCCACTATACCAATTGTAATTGTATTACCAGGCACAATTATATGCTCAAAACCGGGAACTATTCCTAACCCTTCAATAGCTGAAGCAACAGAAATGGGCGGGGTAATGATACCATCAGCTAATAATGTAGTTGCCCCTAAAATAGTTGGGATAACTAATTTCTTCCCATATCTTCTTACTAAAGCATATAAGGAAAAAACGCCTCCCTCACCATCATTATCCGCCTGAAGGGTAAGCCAAATATATTTGATAGTAGTTTGGCAAACCAATGTCCAGAATATACAAGATACCCCACCATACACTAAATTCAGTTCAATGGGCCTCTCTCCCATAACAGCACGTAAAGCATAAAGCGGACTAGTACCAATATCCCCGTAAATAATACCTAAAGCAACCAATAAACTAGCAATGGTAACTTTACTTACAGTATTGGGCAGTTTGTTTTGCATATCTTATTATTACTATGCAAAACTCAGTTTAAATGAATAGGTAAATAATAAAGAAATCGAATCCTATATAAAGAAAATGTAAAGATTATAAAAACCGATACCCGATTCCACTTTCTGTAATAATATGACGAGGTTTATTCGGATTATCTTCCAGTTTTTTTCGCAGTGTTCCTATAAATACGCGCAGATATTGGGTTTCCTGTTGAAAACCAACTCCCCATATTTCCTTCAAAATAAATTGATGGGTAAGTACACATCCATGATTTTTTGCCATGATGGCTAATACATTAAATTCCGTAGCGGTTAGTTTTACCAGAACTCCATTTTTCTTACAAGTGCGCGTAGTTATATTCACTACTAAATCATCAAATATCCATTCAGCCGTGGATGTTGAGTTTACTGTATTTCTTAATGCAGACCTCATCCTAGCCATTAACTCAGCCGTTCTGAAGGGTTTGGTAATATAGTCTGTAGCACCTAAATCCAATGCCTTCACAATAGTGCCTTCATCGTTCAACACAGATAACATAATGATGGGATGATAATACCATACTCTCAGTTCCTTTAGTAATGAAATACCCTCTTTATCGGGGAGTTGGATATCGAGTAAGATTAAATCGGGCGGATGATTCGCAGCAATAATAAGGCCTTCTTTTGCAGTAGCAGCTTCTTTATACATGAAATCATTACTTTCGATCGCGATCTGTAATAACTTCCTTATTTGAGGTTCATCGTCTACTACTAAAATGGTAGGTTTACTCATAATTAATATTGCGAATGTAAGAAGTTTCCAAAGGTAATTGCATAGTTACGATAGTACCTCTAGGTGTATTGTCACAGATGTCAATAGTGCCTTGATGCGCTTTCACTATCGCATCCACAATAGCTAATCCCAACCCATTACCATTAATAATAGAAGGTTGTATCCTGTAAAATTTTTCTAATACAGATTTTCTTTGAGTAACCGGTATCCCAATACCATTATCTGCTACTGATAATAGCGTGAGTTCATCATTGATGGATACCTTTACTTGAATTATTGAATTGTCTGGTGAATAATTCAGCGCATTTATAAGTAGATTATCAACAGCCGTTTTCAATAAGCCGTAATCCAGCTTTACTAAAGGCATTTCTTCATTAGGGGAAAAAACAATACGCGAAGAATTATTTTGCTGATTCCGGATACAGTCATCAACTAATTCATTGATATCAAACCAATCAAAACTTGGTTGTAAAGTACCCGACTCCAATCGGCTCATATGAAGTAAGTTTTCCACCTGATTATTCAATTTTTCTGAGGCGAATGCCATTTGCTCAAGTAACTCGTTTTGTTGTTGTAGAGATAGTTTTGCTAAATTATTTTGTAGCATGTCTACCGACCCCATAATGGTAGCGATTGGCGTTTTCAACTCATGTGATAAAGAACTAAATAAAGTATTATATAGTTGAATAGCCTTCTCCTTTTCTTCTTTCTCCTGTAATATTCGTTGCGCAATACGTATTTTATAATTGAGTATCCCATTTAGTAAGGCAATTACGAAGTATAAACTAAATAAAAGAATATCTTCTCCTTTTGTAATGTGAAAAGTAAAAGTAGGAGGTATAAAAAAGAAATTCCAAGCAAAAGCGCTGATAATAGCAGAAATACATACAGGCATGATATCGAATAGCATGGCAATGGCAGATACACCAAATAACAGCACTAAGGCAACAGTTCTATAGCTTAAAAAATCTTGTAAATAATAAGATAATCCCAAAAAAGCAAAAACGATACCTATTGAAATAATAACTTGCTTCCAAAAGCCAATTCGATTGTATAATCTCATATTTTGATAGTGATTATTTACAAAATAGATAATCGATATTTTATCAACTGCTTCACAAGTGTTTTGGGAATCGGTTGGTCCAAAGGAAACTGGATAGCTCCTTTAGAAGTTTTATACTTTACGAGTTTTTCTGCCAGCGCAGCTAATGGCTTGGGAGTTGGATAAAAACCAATATGATTTTTATAGCCTGCGTAGAAGCATATCACTTTATCTTGCTTATAAGCGGGCATATTATAACTAATTATCTCTTCCGCATCAGGGATTATTTCGATAATAATAGCCCTTAATTCATGCAAGCGCTGTTTGGCTAAACCATCAAAATCGGCTAGATAAGAATCAACTGTTTTATATTTTTTTGTTTCCATATACTAACATTTTACCCTATCCCCTTTAACCTATCCCCCTATCCTGTAATATTTCAGATAATTTTACTACTAACACTAAAAATAAGCTATGCGGGTTATATTTTGCTTTTTATTCTGCTTGAATCTCAATATTAAAGCCCAACCTACATCTTCCCTATTGTGGGAGATATCGGGCAATGGGTTACAAGCACCCTCCTACTTGTTTGGTAGCTTTCACCTTATGTGCGCCAATGATTTTCAGTTTCATGATATCATTAAAGAAAAAATAAATCGGACTAAACAATTTTACGCAGAGGTAGATTTATGGGCTCCCAATTTACAACAAGAAATGATGAGTTTGATGCAATTATCAGGCACTAACCTAGAGAAATTGATAGGGGAAAAAGAATTCTCAAGGGTAGATAGTTTATTTAAACAAATTACAGGTATCCCACTCAAAGCCATCAATCCCTTTAAGCCATTTATGGCATCCAGTATACTTACGCTTAAATCGATTAACTGCGCTGATCAGGTTCAACCTGAAACAAAATTGATGGAATATGCCAAGGCTTTAAACTCGCCTATTAAAGGTTTAGAAACAATCCGAGATCAAATGAATGCCATTGACACACAACCATTAGATTCGCAGGTAGCAGCGCTCAAACAAACGATCATTCAGTTTGATAGCGTTAAACATATGATGCAGACACTTATCAATCTATATAATAAAAAAAACCCGGATAGCTTGTATCGTTTTATAAAAGAAAATAGCAGATCAGATAATTTTGAAACCGAATTATTAATAAAGAGAAATAAAAACTGGATACCGGTAATTACAAAAGCAATAAAAGCTATGCCTAGCTTCTTTGTGGTAGGTGCCGGGCATTTAGGCGGCGAAACAGGAGTTATAGCTTTATTACGAAAAGAAGGATATATTGTAAAGCCAATTGCATATTGATGGTATGGTAAACGAAAAGGAGTTTATTCATTTAATAAATCAGCACCAACGGATCATATACAAAGTATGTAATCTGTATATGCAATCGCATGCCGACAGAGATGACCTTTTTCAGGAGATTACCTTACAAGCTTGGAAAGCTTATACAAATTTCAGAGGTGATTCCAAATTTTCGACTTGGCTATACAGAGTAGCATTAAATACAGCGATCACTTTTTATAGGAAAGAAAAAAAACAATCCATTTTTG
Organism: Sediminibacterium sp.; assembly: GCA_017537025.1. GTDB lineage: Bacteria > Bacteroidota > Bacteroidia > Chitinophagales > Chitinophagaceae > Sediminibacterium. The sequence continues at coordinate 242,127 of JAFWCB010000004.1, read as the reverse complement.
TTAGTACGGATAGTGTGCCGGATACTACTACTACAGAAAATGATCCTATTGAGGAGCAAACCAAAGCCATGTACAAAGCCATCGGAGACTTATCAAAAGTAGATAAGGCCATTGTGATGCTATATCTTGAAGATTATAGCTATATCGAAATTGGCGAAATGGTGGGTATCACACCTAATAATGTGGCGGTAAAAATGAATAGGATAAAAGTTAAGTTGAAAGAGAACAGTCAAAAATATGTAGTGAACTACTAAAGATTTATTATGGAACTAGATGAGCTAAAAAAATCATTAAATCAAAAACTCGAAACGGATCACTTGTTTCGTAGCGAGGAAGATTTCGCCATTTTACTTCAACAGAAAGCGAATTCTGTTATTAGTAGGATCAGGAGAAGCTTGCGATTCGAAATTATAAGCTGTATAGTAATCCTGTTGATTTTTGCGATTATTGGATTTACCACTAAATACAATTCTTTACGAATTTACTTTATTTCATTCACTGTAATATTTATACCTTTTACCTATATCTTCTTTTACTTGATGAAAAAAACAAATCAAGTTAATAACGACACGCCGGTTCGCGCACACTTACAATCTATTATTACTTTATTGGAAGAATTTGTTAAAAGATATTTTCAATTCACCATGGCATTGATACCGGTATGTTTTATCTTCTCGTTTATTCTAGGTTACAATGAAAAACAACCAATACCCGAAATCGATTCGTTTATCTCTAAATATAATCCCAAGATTTGGGTTATCATATCGCTATCACTGGTTTATTTCGGAGGGATGTCTGTTGGACTATATTATTTTACCAAATGGTATTTACGCAAATTATACGGGAAATATATTCTTCAATTGAAAGCCTGTATTGAAGAATTGGGAGAAGAAGAATAATAATTATTCTGCACAACCGTTTTTTCTTCTTGTATCAATTATATATTGAATCTTCCATCGGCCATTTAGCCTTACCAACTGAAAAGAATTCACACCACAGTGACTAAAGGTACCGTTTCTGTAAAATTGATAGGGTGTCCATACAATCGCTAAGTCGGCATCTATTTTTACAACATCAAATACAATTCTTTCATCTGCCATGTTCTTAGGTATGGAGCCAACCGTTTTTGCAAAGTCGGCTACTGATTCATTTCTAACACTCACAACTCCTTCTTTACTCTTAACAATAGTTTGCAGTAAAGCACTATCTGCAAAACAATCAGTTAGTTTAGCAGCATCTGCTTCAAGCATAGCGGTAAACAATTGTTTAACGGTTGCTTTCACAGAATCTACTGCTGTTTGAGCCTTTGCAAAAGGTATTATGAATAGCAAGGAAAAGCTTAATAAATATTTCATTGTTTATCTTATCTGAGATAGCCTAATATTTTCAACATGCTTTGTGCTGTTTGCTCTTTAGCATATACCCAATCTATCAGCTTTCCATTCTTATCGTATTCCACAATTACATGCTTGGGAGATGGTATTAAACAGTGTTTGATACCTCCATATCCACTGATCTGATCCTGGTAAGCTCCGGTATGAAAAAATCCTACATATAATGGCTCTTTATTAGATTCCTGATCCTTAGGGTCTACAGTAGCAATCTTAGGAAGGAACACTTCATTAATATGTTCCTCGGAATCGTAATAATCATGGCTATCACAAGTTATACCACCCAACACAACCCGATGATATTCGTTATCCCATTTATTGACGGGAAGCATCAAAAATTTTTCTCCGATCCCCCAGGTATCCGGCAATGTAGTAATAAAGGAAGAATCGATCATATACCAACACTCACGATCATTCTGAATTTTTTGCCCTATCACACTGTAAATATGAGCCATGCTCTCGCCAACTGTATAGCTGCCAAATTCAGTATAAATATTTGGCATGGGCACTTTTGCTTTTTTACAAGCTTTTTTAATATTACCAACAATTTCATTGATCATAAATTGATAGTCATATTCAAAACCAAGTGAATGTTTGATGGGGAAACCGCCCCCAATATTAATAGAGTCTAACTCCGGACATATCTTTTTTAATTGACAATAAAGATTGATGATTTTGTTAAGCTCCGACCAATAATAGATATCATCTTTAATACCTTTATTCAAAAAAATATGTAGCATTTTTAATTGAAATTTATCTTCATAGCCTTCAATTTCATCTACATAAAATTCCAAAATATCTTTCGCACGAATACCTAGCCGAGATGTATAAAAAGGAAAATTGGGCTCCTCTTCCGCTGCCACCCGGATACCTAAAGCAAAAGGTTGCTTTACACTTCTTCTATATGCAGCTAACTCTTCTTTATTATCTAATATAGGTACTACATTTTTGAACCCGCTGTTAATGAGTTTAGCAATGCGAGAAGTGTAATTTTTTTGTTTATACCCATTACAAATAATAAAGGTTTCTTTATTTATTTTTCTTCGCTGGTATAAGCGATTGACGATTTCGATATCATAAGCATAGGAGGTTTCCAAATGAATATTATGCCTCAAAGCTTCTTCTACTACAAAAGAAAAATGAGAGCTCTTTGTGCAATAGCAATAAAAATATTCGCCCTCATATTTATGTTTTTTGAAAGCATGTTTAAACATGTCTTTTGCCTTATTAATCTGCATCCCAATTTTAGGCAAGTAGGTGAGCTTAAGTGGCGTACCATGCTTATCGATTAATTTTTTGATATCGACTTCATTAAATTGAAGATAGCCGTCATCATTTACTTCGAATCCTTCTTGTGGAAAGTGAAAGGTTTGGTTAACCAGTGAGGTGTAGGTATTATTCATCCCTGCTTGTTGCTTTTAGAGTTAGGGTGTAAAAATAGTTTTTTGTACGCTTATGAAAATAAAAAAAAGTCCCGATGCTTAGATCGAGACTTTTATGAATTAATTGTATCCAATTCTACTTTACAGAATCTACCAGCGCTTTAAAGCTGGCTGGCTCGTTCATGGCTAAATCAGCTAATACTTTACGGTTAAGGTCGATACCTTTTACGCTTAACTTATTAATGAACTCACTGTAAGTGATACCTTCTGCTCTTACTGCGGCGTTAATACGTGCAATCCACAACTGGCGATATTCACGCTTCTTTAATTTACGGCCAACATAGCTGTAGGTTTGGCCTTTTTCAACGATATTTTTTGCAACGGTATAAACGTTTTTACGTTTACCGTAAAAGCCTTTGGCTTGTTTGAGGATTTTCTTTCTCCTTGCTCTTGATGCTACTGCATTTACTGAACGTGGCATAATTAAATGTTTTAAAGTTAGCTGGGCTAACGGTTTGTAATCTGGTTAACAGGGCTATTAGCCTTTAAGACGTAATAAGCGTAAAACGAAATCCTTGTTGGTAGATCCAACAATACCTTTCTTTCTCAAAGCACGCTTACGCTTCTTTGATTTTTTGGTAAGGATGTGACGCTTGAATGCTTTCTGGAAACTGATTTCTCCGCTGCCTGTCACTTTAAAACGCTTCTTTGCGCTGGAGTTTGTTTTTACTTTTGGCATATAAATAATCTTTTGAAAGATTACACCCTACTGGCGCCTCACCACGGGGTGAGAACTTGTTTGGCCTTGTGGGAAAATTTTTTGGACTGCAAAGGTAGGCAATTTGCTTTGAAAAAGCAAATTGAGATGAAAGCTAAGAGAAGGAAGGGTAAAGAAGATACCCTATACCCTACACCTTATAGCTTATAGCTTATACCTTACCCCTTACTTAGCTTTCTTCCCTGTTTTCGGTGTGAAAATGGCGAACATCCGCTTTCCTTCTAATTTAGGCATGCTTTCAAGGGCGCCTGCTTCAGCTAAACGTTCTGCAAATTTGAGCAGCAAAAGCTGTCCTCTGTCTTGGAACATGATAGCACGGCCCTTGAACTGTACATAGGCTTTTACTTTATTGCCTTCTTTTAAGAATTTTTCTGCATGTTTTGCTTTGAAGTCGAAATCATGATCATCGGTACCCGGCGTAAAGCGAATTTCTTTAATCTCACTTTGCTTGGAGTTCGCTTTCATTTCTTTTTCCTTACGTTTTTTCTCGTACAGGAACTTCTTATAATCAATGATTTTACAAACGGGAGGGTCAGCCGTGGGTGAAATCTCCACTAGGTCGAGTTCCTGTTCCTGCGCAATCTTTAGCGCCTCATGGGTATTATAAATACCAACTGTAACGTTATCCCCTACTAAACGTATTTGGGGAACCCGAATTCTTTCATTGATACGATGCTCAGGCTCGGGTTGCCTGTTAAACCTTGGATTAAATCTTCCTCCGCCTCTGGGTGGTAATGCCATTAACTATTGTTTGGTTAAAAATTGAATTTAAAGATAATTGTATTTATGATTGTCGGTTAATTATTTCTGCGTATATATCACTTACAAAATCAGCTAAAGCCACAGAACCTGTATCCCCTTTGCCTTGCCTGCGAACCGAGACTTGTTTTTCGGTCATCTCTTTTTCACCAATTACAAGCATGTAAGGAATTTTCAATAGCTCTGTATCTCTAATTTTCTTGCCAATTTTCTCTTGTCTGTCATCTACTTCTACCCTTACTCCTTTAGCTCTTAAGGCATTTTTAACCTCATAGGCATAGTCCATGAACTTATCACTGATAGGTAACACTTTTACTTGTATAGGTGCTATCCAGGTAGGGAACTTCCCCGCATAATGCTCTAATAAGAACCCGATAAAACGTTCATGAGTACCTAATGGCGCACGATGTATAATCAACGGAATTTCAGGCTCATTGTTCGCATTGGTAAACGACAACTTAAATCTGCGTGGTTGTGCGAAATCTACCTGATTGGTGGCCAAAGTAAATTCTCTACCTATCGCACTCCAAATTTGTACGTCGATTTTGGGGCCATAAAAAGCACCTTCTCCTTTCACTTCCACAAATGGAACCCCAGTTTCTATAAGTACATTTCTTACCAGTTCTTCTGTTTCTTGCCATAATTCCGGTTCATTTATATATTTCTGTCCTAATTTTTCAGGGTCGTGCAAACTTAACCGCATCACGTATTTCTCAATACCAAAAATCTTGAAATACTTGAGATACATATCATTTACTGCCTTAAACTCCGCTTTAAACTGTTCTTTGGTACAATAAATATGGGCATCATTCATGTGCAGGCAACGCACACGCATTAGCCCAAACAATTCACCGCTTTGCTCATATCGATAACAAGTGCCATATTCTGCAATACGATACGGCATATCGCGATAACTCTTAGGCTCTGCATCAAAAATTTTATGGTGATGCGGGCAATTCATAGCTTTCAAATAATATCTCTCCCCATCCATTTCCATGGGAGGGAACATACTATCTGCATAATAAGGAAGATGGCCGCTGGTTACATACATACTCTCTTTGGCAATATGCGGAGTAACTACTCGCTTATAGCCTGCTGCCTCTTCCGTTTCCTTCGCTAACTTTTCAAGTTCTTCGATAATCACAGTACCATTAGGCATCCACATGATTAAACCCTGACCCACATCGTCGCTGGTGGTGTAAATACTCAACTCCTTTCCTAGTTTACGATGATCCCTTTTCTTAGCTTCTTCCAGCATCGCTACATATTCATCCAATTCTTTTTGACTGGGGAAGCTTACACCATACAAGCGGGTAAGCATTTTATTTTTTTCATCGCCCTTCCAATAAGCACCAGCAATATTGGTAAGTTTCATGGCTTTAATGAATCCTGTATGAGGAATATGTGGTCCTCTGCATAAATCGGTAAAAGCACCTTGTTGGTAAAAACTGATTTCACCGTCTTTTAAGTTCTGTAATAAATCGAGCTTGTACTGATCTCCTTTCTCTGTAAAATAATGAATGGCATCTTGCTTAGCTCTTTCGGTACGGATATAAGGGTTTTGCTGCTTGGCTAATTCAGCCATTTTCTTTTCAATCGCTAATAAATCTTCCTCTGTAATCTTTCTATCCCCTAAATCCATATCGTAGTAAAAACCCTTGTCTAAAGCAGGCCCTACCCAAAATTTAACCCCCGGAAAAATAGCTTCTACGGCTTCAGCCATTAGATGGGCGGTAGAGTGCCAAAAAGTATTTTTACCCGCTTCATCTTCCCAAGTCAAAAATTTTACTGCCGCATCTGCAGTTATCGGTCGTGTTGCATCAACTACAACCCCATTTACGCTTGCCACCAGTACTTTTCGGGCAAGCCCCTCACTAATAGATTTAGCAATATCTAATGCAGAAACACCATTTTCATACGATCTTACCGCCCCATCCGGGAAACTAACCTGAATCATATTCACTTCCTTTAAAAAAAATTAGGCTGCAAAGGTAACAAATAGATGGGCTAACCTTAACGTTTTTTAATGATTTATGATAGCTTAGATGCCTTTAGATTTGCAATATGAAGGTGATTACTACACTTTTACTACTGTTTATTGGGATTTTAACTGTTCCGGCACAAAACATTACGGGTATTTGGCGTGGCTATTTTAGTTCATCAAACAGCATGTATAGAGATGCCTCTCCCGCCGAAATGTATAAATATGAAGTGCAAATTCTACAAGATGAGAATACCAGTATTAAGGGAGTTACGTTTTCTTATAAAACAACTATTTTTTATGGAAAAGCGTCTGCACAAGGCATTTACAATGTAAAATCAAAAACTTTATTACTAAAAGAAACCGGATTACTCGATTTGAAAATAGGTGGTAAAAGTGAGCCTTGCTTGATGACGTGCTACTTGGATTACAGTAAAATAGGTAAGTTAGAAGTACTACAGGGCACATTTATTTCTGTTAATATAAAAAATAAAGGCGATTGTGGCAGCGGTACTGTGTATTTAGAAAAAGTGCCTAGTTCCGATTTTAAGAAAGAGGATTTTTTAGATAAGAAAAAAGAAGTACCTAAGAAGGATACGGTAAAGGAAGAAACCAAAACAGCAGTTTCAACACCGCCTGTAAAAAAAGTAGAACCTCCGCAAGCAGCATCTGCTCTTCCTACCCCTGTAACGCCAAAATCTAAGTTGGTTACCCCCTCAAAACAAAAACAGCAACAGCCAAAACCTGTCGATAATTCAGTGTCACCTGCGCTGGCACCTCACAAAGAAGAGAAAACAGAACAAGCGCAAAAATCAACATCTACCGAAGTTTTAACAACTGAAAAAAAGAAAGCTCCCACACCGAGAGTATTACGCGAGCGAGAAAATAATTTAGTAAAAACAATTATTACGGATCAGGAATTTGTGCAGGTCGACTTGTTTGATAATGGCACTATAGATAATGATACCATTTCAGTGTACCATAACAACGAATTAGTTGTAAAAAGTGCCAAGCTTAATACTACACCTATTAGTTTGAAAATAAGAAACACAGCCACAGACAGACTTCATGAATTGGTTATTGTGGCCGAGAACCTTGGTGAAATTCCGCCCAATACAGCATTGATGGTAGTTACAGCAGGTAGAAAACGATATGAGATTTTTCTCAGTTCTACAGAAGAAAAAAACGCTAAAGTAATCATTGAATATCAGCGTAATTAGAATTTAATATTCCAGGTTACGGAAGGAATTATAGGGAATAATGACACCTGTTTTGCAGTAACTTTTAAATTTCCTGATGAAGCCGAGCCCTCCTGATTAAAGTATATAAAGTATGGGTTGAGTCTACTATAAGCATTATATAAGCTGAACACCCAATTGGTGCTGTATTTACGTTGTTTTTTGGGTTGAGGAGTATATGTAGCAGATAAATCAAGCCTATGATAGGCTCTCATTCTATAAGCGTTAATGTTACCGTATTCTTGAGTAAGTACGCCCCCAACAAAATAAAAACGTTCCGGGAAGGATACCGCATTCCCTGTTCCGTACACAAAAATAGAAGACACTCTCCATTTTTTATTGATCTCATAATTACTTACTATTGATAAATCGTGTCTCCGATCGTATCTGCTAGGGTATTGCTTGCCTTTATTTAAATCGGGAAATTTTCTCCAAGTCCAACTGAGTGTATATCCGATCCATCCCGTAAATCTTCCTTTTACTTTATTAATAAATAATTCGGTGCCATAACTCCATCCTCTACCAAAAACAAAATCTTCTTCCGGGTCTTTTAAGGAAGGAGTATAACCCTCTTTATATTCGATCTGATTTTCCATGGTTTTGTAATACGCTTCAATTGAAGTTTCGAACATGCCGTTATTAAAATTCTTAAAATAACCGGCAGCATATTGCCAGCTAACTTGTGGCCTTACGCGCAAAGTACTAGGCACCCACAAATCAGTTGGCAAAGTAGAAGCAGCATTCGTAACTAAATGAATATATTGTAGATTACGTGTTACTCCGAGTTTAAAGGAACTAACTTCATTGATTGCATAACGCAGTGTGGCCCTTGGCTCAAAGCCGCTATATGATTGTACAATTTGGCCTGGCCCGTAAACTGTACTATCTGTTTTATTGCCATTCACATCTTTTTTATAACTGGTATACGCCCCTACCTGATCAAATCTACTAAAACGGATCCCATAATTTAATTTGATTTTGCTATTAATATCCCAATCATCTTGAATATATGCAGCATATTCATTAGCTCTTTTTTTGGATGCATTAGCCGGAGAAAAGACAACACTATCCTGAGATCCGCTCACTACATTTGGTAAAAAGGTATGGTACGTATACTGAATACCATATTTCAATTTATGGCTTGGTGTAATAAAGTAATCAAAATCGGTTTTCAGATTGAGATCCCTAATGCCTGATGATAACCCTAATCGAAAATTATTTTGTTCCCCATTTAAGTTAAACCGATAATCATTATACACCAATGTTGTATTGGAAAATAATTTTTTATTAAACACATGGTTCCAGCGAAAAGTAGCAGTACTATTCCCCCAATCAATACCTGTTTTAAAAGAACGGGCAGCATTATTGAAGTTGAATTTATCCCGTCCGAAATATCCGCTCAAATAAATACGATCCTTTTCAGAAAATTGATAATTCATTTTCGCATTCAGGTCATAGAAATAATACCCGGATCCGTAAAAATCACTTTCGGGTTTAATGAAAGGCTTTATAAGCGCATCAATATAAGTTCTCCGCGCAGAAATAATATAGGATGCTTTGTTTTTCTTGATAGGACCTTGTATAGAAAAACGCGAAGCAATTAAACCAATGCCCGCATCTATCTGGGTTTTGTTTTGGTTACCTTCTTTCATGGCAATATCCACTACCGAAGATAATCTACCCCCATATTGGGCCGGCATACCTCCTTTAATCAAGCTCACATTCTTAATAGCATCAGCATTGAAAACGGAGAAAAAACCAAATAAGTGACCGGTATTATACACTACCGCATCATCTAATAAAATGAGATTTTGATCAGGACCACCGCCACGTACATAAAATCCGGCATTCCCTTCGCCAGCATTACGGACACCCGGCAATAATTGAAGCGTTTTTAAAATATCCACCTCACCTAAAAAAGCGGGCAAGGCTTTGGCAGTATTGATATTCAAATCAAACTTACCCATTTGTGCCGTTTTCACATTATTATCTCTCTTTCTTGTAGTTACCGTTACATTATTGATGATAAATGTATTCGGTACTAAATAGAAATTTTTTTCTGCGTCGGCTATTAAATCTACTTCTATTTCTTTCGATTGGTATCCAATAAATCCGATCGTTATAAAATATTTGCCTTTAGGTAGCGTGAGTGAGAAAAAGCCATAGCTATTACTAAGTATGGATTTACCGATTTGTCGGATATTGATTGTAGCCCCAATAAGAGTTTCATTACTCAAGGTATCTTTAATATACCCATTAAGTGTATATTTCTCCTGGGCATTTATATTACTACAGAAAGCCAATAACCCTACAATGATCAACCCCGCAAATAGTCGCATAGAAACTTTTGATTACTTTTTTACCCGCAAGTCGATAGAATCTTTTACCTCCCCACAATGCAACATTTTTTTAGGCAGATATGGGTTCTTAATATCAGATGAATTACTTAACCAGGTTGCCCCCTGATCATTAAAAGCCATTGGACAATACTGATGATATACCACTTCCCTATCGTACTGAACCGTACGAATAAAATCATATAATTGTTCACTTGCCATTTGGAATGCTTTCCGCTTTTCCTCTCTATCCTTCTCCCCTAATAACCCTTTTAATTCTGCGGCTATACCCATTTTATAAGTGATGGCTGTTGCTTTTACGGAGCTATCACCTCCCAAACCATTCAACGATAAACTATCCGCAAGTACAAGTAATGCTTTAGCTGCAGAATCAATAGCAGGATCCTTTTCAGCCACAAAATTATCTTTCAAAATATAATATTGATCCAGTACCTGTTTGAATGATCGATTAAATGAGTCACTATTGGCACTTTTACCTAAACTTACAGTATTAGTAATGGCTGCAGTCTCTTGCTTTTCTTCTTTGCTACCACAAGAAGCTATGGCGATAGCTATCCCTATAACTAATAGTTTTTTCATAATCATTATTTACTGCAAAAATATAGCAATTATGGACTGTAACCTTATTAACTTTGCGCCTCAATAAAGGAGCTATGCTGATTGGTTTTCAAAATGTAACATTTGAATTTGGAGCGCGTGTAATTGTACAGGATGCCACCTGGCATATTCAACCTGGCGAAAGAATAGGGTTGGTAGGATATAATGGTACCGGTAAGTCTACACTATTAAAAGTATTGGTAGGAGAATATCAACCCTCAAAAGGGTCGGTTGAAAAAGGAAGAGAAACTACTATTGGTTATTTACATCAGGATCTTTTGAGTTTTGATACGAAAGAAACAATTACAGAAGTAGCTTTAAGCGCCTTTGAACGTGTTCGAGAATTAGAAAAACAAATCGAGCACCTCGGAAAAGAATTGGAACATCATTCAGAAGACGAAGCTTTACTTCTTGCATATACCGATGCATTACATGAATTGGATGTTTTAGATGGCTACAATATTACCCATAAAGCGGAAGAGGTTTTACACGGACTTGGATTTAGTAATGAAGATTTACTACGACCCTACGAAGAATTTAGCGGAGGTTGGAGAATGCGCGTATTATTGGCAAAAATGATTTTGCAGCAACCCGATGTATTGTTGATGGATGAACCAACCAACCACCTCGACTTACCTTCGATCGAATGGTTGGAAAAATATTTAGTGCATTATAAAGGAAGTGTAGTGATTGTTAGTCACGATAAATTTTTCTTGAACCGGATGGTCAATAAAATTGTAGAGTTATATCAGCAGCAACTCCATATCTATAGTGGTAATTATGCATTTTATGAATCAGAGAAATTAATACGAATAGATTTACAACAGAAGGCTTATGAAAACCAGCAGGATTATATTCGGCAGCAAGAACGTTTTATAGAACGATTCAAAGCTAAAGCCAGTAAAGCTGCACAGGCGCAAAGTGTTCAAAAGCGATTAGATAAACTCGAGAAAATTGAGGACGTACAATTAGAGCGACCTGATTTACGCATTAATTTTCAGTTAGAGAAGGTACCTGGTAAAGTGTTGGTTACTTTGAAAAATGTGACTAAGCGTTTCGGAAATATTCGTATTGTTACGAATGCTTCTGCTGAGATCGAAAGAGGAGATAAAATTGCCTTGATAGGAGCAAATGGAAAAGGTAAATCTACTGTTTTACGCATGATTGCAGGAACTGAAACATTTGAGGGTGAGCGTGTTTGGGGACATAATGTAGAGGAAAGTTTTTACGCACAGCATCAGTTGGAAGCACTTACGCTTACCCATACTATTCTCGAGGAATTACAACATTGTGGGAGTAAAAAAACAGATCCTGAATTAAGGGCTTTATTGGGTTCCTTTTTATTTAGTGGCGATGATGTAGATAAAAAAATACGTGTACTAAGTGGGGGTGAAAAAGCCCGAGTTGCATTGGCAAAAACGATTGTAAGTAAAGCTAATTTTTTACTGTTGGATGAACCTACCAACCACTTGGATATGCATTCGGTAGAGCTGCTCGCTGAAGCTTTAAATAAGTATGAGGGTAGTTATATATTGGTTAGTCACGATAGATATTTTATTTCCAAAACGGCGAATAAAATATGGGAGATCGTAGATGGAGAGATCAAAGAGTTCAAAGGTAACTATGCAGAGTGGGTGGAATGGAATGAGCGCGCCCTTAAACAAGGTCAGAGCGAGAGGTTGAAGGAGGAAGCAGGAAGGAATAACGTGGAAGGTATAAGGAATAAGGAAGAAGGTATAAGGGAGAAGGTGGAAGATGTTACCCCGAGCTTGCTTGCCGAGACAAAGGCATGGCCGAAGGGTGGTAAGCCTATTAATAAAGAATTACAGAAGCTACAACGCAAGATGGCCAATTTGGAAAAGGAAATTGAACAGAAGAACAACGATAAAATTCGTTTGGAAGCCGATATGAGTAATCCCGCGAGTTATGCCAATAATGAAGGTTTTCTTAAGTTGGAGAAAAATTACAACGACACTATCAGTCAGCTTGCTGCTTTAAATAGCGAGTATGAGCAACTGTTTGAAACCATTATGCAGATGGAGGGGAGTTAGACGAAAGACCGTAGTCTGTAGACGGTGGACAGTCTACCGTCAACTATTATTTCTCTGAAGGATTTCGCTTACCCGCCAATAATTTTTCCAAAGCAGTTTCTACCCTGCGAGCACGGGTTTCTTCTTTCTTTGCACCTTCTATCCAGGATACATATTCCTTTTGATTAGTGAAAGAAAGGGAGCTAAAAAATTCTTTAGCTTCTGTATGTTTTGTAAATAATCGATCTAAATCTACCGGTGCCTTAACTAATCTTTTTTCAAAATCTACACCACCAATAACAGGTGCTTTTATTTCGGAGAATGCACGTGTACGATTTGGAATTTGATCTAGTTTTTTAAATCGCATGGCACTCCATACATGATCTAATGCAACTTGACGAACACATTCATATTCTTTTTTTGTTAAACACTCCCAACTACAATCGCGATTCAAATCACTGGCAATTTTGCTGGTGGTTTTAGGATAGGCTACCCATAACTTGCTTTCATCGTGCAATGCCGGAAACACTTCATTCAAAACATTATTCAACTGCGTTTGGCTTATGGCAAAGACCAAAGCAAAATCTACTTTCTTACTTTTTAGAAGAGGGGTCACATTTTTTGCATAAGTAAGCTTTGCAAATTGTTTTTCGATGGAAGAAGGTAGACCCTGAATAAGTAAATTTTTTTCGTCTTTTAGCTGGAGCTTTTCAAGCAAAGTTTGATTAGACATGCTTATCAAATGGTTTAAATGAATGCAAATGAGTGTGCAAAGTTAAAAAATTGTTATCGGAGAAACAAGATTTTTAACTTTTTTTAAAATTGGTTGTATAGCTTACAGAAAGGTCTCTTATATAATTGACTATCAGTTACTTGTAGCAGGTTTATAATAATTATTTATAGTTTCATCCATTATTTTTTCCAATTCTGCAATGCGAACTTCATCTGTGGGGTGGGTTCGCATGAAATTAGGAGTGGTACTGGCTCCGCCAATCTTACTCATTCTTTGCCAAAAAGGAATGGCTTCTTTTGGGTTATATCCTGCTAAAGCAGAAAACATCAAGCCAAAACGATCAGCTTCCAGTTCATGGGATCTGCTAAAAGCAGGCATTACAACAGCATTACTGGTAACTCCATAAGCAGTATTAAATATTTCTTGTGTAGCTGCCGGCTTATCAGAAAGGGCTAATGCCAACCCCAAACCCAACCCTTGCTGTACCATAGCCTGACTCATTCTTTCACTTCCATGTTTTGCCAGCGCATGCGCAATTTCATGCCCCATTACTACTGCTAAAGCAGCTTCATTTTGAGTAACCGGTAAAATACCGGTATACACCACTATTTTACCCCCTGGCATACACCAGGCATTGATTTGTTTATCTTCAACTAAATTAACTTCCCAGCTATAGCCTTCCAATTCTTTAGTAAGCCCTTTGGATTTATAGTAGGTATTGATTGCATTAATAATCCTATTCCCAACTCGCTTAACCATATCAGCGTCTTTATTACCCGTTGAGATTACTTTATTCGTTTTAATAAACTCTTTGTATTGACTTAATGCTACGGATTGAGCCTCAGCTTCAGGAACTAAAACAGTAAACTGTTTTCTACCGGTGATGGCGTTACGCTGACAAGCAACAAAGAAAAACGTGACAACACAGAACCATAAAACATGCTTCATAGCGATATCATTATGGCGTAAAAATAAGACAAATAGGACTAGCGTAAATTACGTCTTCTATCTTTTCGGGAAGGAATTTTACTTTCTGTACCTCTTACAATTCTACCAATATTTTTTTGGTGTGTAAGAACTACCATCAGTGCTACTAAAACGGCAAAAATTCTATACAGTGTTTCCTTCTCATTAAATATGAAAAGAATAAATACCATAAAAGAAATACCTGCCAGTATAGAGCTGAAGGATACGAATCTAGTTAGCGTAAGAACAATCATAAAAACAATCAAACAGCAAACCGCTACAACGGGCTGAATAGCAACAGCCATACCCAATAAAGTAGCAACTCCTTTGCCTCCTCTGAAGCCAGCCCAAATGGGAAATATATGTCCAAGTACTGCCGCCAGCCCTAAGCCAATCATTAAGTTAGTACGCTGCAATTCGTTGGTAAGATAAAACGGTAAGGCAATATACAGAGAGGTGGCAATAACTCCTTTTAATACGTCGATCAACATAACAATACTGCCCCACTTCTTTCCCAAAACTCGGAAAGTATTTGTGGCGCCGGAATTACCGCTGCCATAATCGCGAATATCTATATTGAAGAACCTTCTACTAATCCAAACTGCCGTAGGTATAGAACCGATTAGATAGGCCAGTAAAATGAGCAATACTTCGTTCATTTGTAACTAATTGGGAATACAAAGATAGCCAAAATACCAGAAGTTAATAATAATTTAACCTAAAACCTTATTAAGGCTTGGTTAAATGTACAGCAATCCATCCATTTTTCCGAATAGTGCGTTTATGATTGAGATTATAAGATATAAATATTTTTTTAATATCTTCTTCATCCGATTCGAGTAGTCCACTTAACACAAGACTCCCATTCGTATTTAACTGTTGATATAGGGCTATTTGATTAGCTTCTATAATATGACGATTGATATTAGCTAAAATAATATCATAGGTCTGCTGATCACTTATGCTCTCCGCTGAAATAATGTCAATTTTTTTACAATTATTAACGGCTGCATTTTCTTTGGCGTTCTCGATACACCACATATCATTATCCGTAGCAACTATACTTACAGCACCTAGTTTTTCGGCTAATATGGCTAAAACCCCTGTGCCTGTTCCGAAATCGTAAACCGCTTTTCCATTAAAATCAATATCTCGCATCAGTTGAATAACAGAGTAGGTAGTTGCATGGTGTCCGGTGCCGAAACTCATTTTGGGTGTGATAATCAATTCATGTTCAAATCCTTTTATGGGGGCATGAAAGTTAGCTCTGATTACCGTAAAATTTTCTATTAGAACCGGTTCGAAATTCCGCTCCCACAGGGCATTCCAATTTTGATCTTGAAGTATTGATAATGAATGATTTATATTATGCTTACTCAACCATTCATTTAAGAGAGGGTTTTGATACCCGTCAGACCGGTTGGGGATTTCCTTATATGCTTTTAGTAGTAGATTTTCCTCTAAAAAACCCTCGAATTCGAGTATAGTAAGTTCAGCGATAGCTTGTTCTTTGAAGGCATCACTCATAATTTCAAGTGTAAGTTCGAGATAAGCTTTACCAGTTTCCATGCTGAGTATAATTTATTTAGTTGCAGTATGCAAAAATCCCCCCGCCTAGGCGGGGGGATTTTAGATTATTTCGAAACATTTATGCCTGCTCAGGATTTTCGTTTCTCGGTTCCCGTGGCTGAGGTTCAGGCTTAGGCATCAATACTTTTCTGCTAAGCTTAAACTTACCGGTTTTGGGATCTAATCCTACCAGCTTAACCTTTACCATATCACCTTCTTTAAATAAGCCTTCCATCGACTCTAGTCGTTTCCAACTTATCTCACTAATATGCAATAAACCTTGTTTGCCAGGCATGAATTCAACAAAAGCGCCGAACTCTTTAATACCTTTTACCGGTCCTTCATATACTTCACCAACTTCCGGAGTAGCGGTAATTCCACGAACCCATGCAACAGCTTTATCTAAACTTTCTTTAGAAGCAGAGAAAATACTTACTTCACCGGTGTTACCTACTTCTTCAATATTAACGGTAGCTCCTGTTTCACGTTGAATCTCTTGGATAATTTTTCCACCTGGTCCTATTACGGCACCAATGAACTCTTTGTCGATGATCAACTTAATCATTCGTGGGGCATGAGGTTTCACTTCAGGACGATGAGCAGGGATACATTCGTACATAGCATCTAAAATATGCAAGCGACCTTTACGAGCCTGTTCAAGCGCTTCGCGCATCACTTCCATACTGAGTCCATCTACTTTAATATCCATCTGAACCCCACAAATACCATCACGAGTACCGGTAACTTTAAAATCCATATCACCTAAATGATCTTCATCACCTAGGATATCAGTAAGAATGGCATATTTACCGTCTTCACGTGTAATCAATCCCATAGCTACACCACTTACGTGTTTAGGAATGGGAACACCTGCATCCATCAATGCCAAAGACCCGGCACAAACAGTGGCCATTGAAGAAGATCCATTACTTTCTAAAATATCACTTACTACACGCACGGTGTACGCATATTCATTGCCAGGCATCATTTGTTTTAAGCTACGCATAGCCAAGTTACCATGGCCTACTTCTCTCCTACCGGGGCCTCTCATCATTTTCACTTCACCGGTTGAAAATGGAGGGAAGTTATAATGTAAGATAAACTTGCTGTATTCAGATTTAGCGGCTGTTTCGGCCAGTAACTCATCGAGCTTAGTGCCGAAAGTAACTGTTGTTAATGATTGTGTTTCACCACGGGTGAATAACGCAGAACCATGTGGCGTTGGCAATGGTTCGGTTTCCATAGCAAGCGGACGAATCTCGTCTAACTTTCTACCATCTAAACGAATACGATCTTCTAAAATCATATTACGCACAACCTCCCATTTTAAATCTTCGTAATATTTCTTCGCCAATTTCTTTTCGAGGTCTGTGGCTTCTTCCCCTAAGTGAGCAATTACTTCATCTTTCAAAACACTATACGCTTCACTACGTTCATTTTTAGATGAACCTTTGCGTGAGATTTCATATACACGATCTTTTGCGAAGGCATAAACTTTTGCTTTTACCTCTTCATTCTGCTCAGGTTTTTTATAATCTCTTTTTGTGGTCACACCGGCTTTTGCACGTAATTCAGCCTGAGCTTTTATTTGGATACGAATAGCATCATGTGCTAATTCCAACGCTTTTATTAAATCGGCTTCAGAACATTCTTTTGCTTCGCCCTCTACCATCATCAAATTCTTTTCAGTAGCTGCAATGATGAATTCGAATTCGGCATCTTTTAATTGAGTACGAGTAGGGTTGATAATGAATTCACCTTTTACGCGAGCAATTCGAACCTCACTGATGATTTCTTTGATAGGAATATCTGAAACCGCTAAAGCTGCAGAAGCCGCTAAACAAGCTAATGAATCGGGTAAAATTTCTTCATCACTAGAAACCAAACTGATCAATACTTGCACATCACACAGATAATCCTCCGGGAAAAGTGGACGTAAAGCACGATCGATTAATCGGCTGGTTAAAATTTCATAATCGTTCAACCTTGCTTCACGTTTAAAAAATGAGCCAGGGATACGACCTGCGGAGGCGAACTTCTCTTGATAATCTACACTTAAAGGAAAGAAATCCTGCCCTTCTTTTGGATCTTTATTCGCTACTACTGTAGCCATAATAATGCAATTGCCTTGTTGTACAGTAACTGCGCCATCGGCCTGACGGGCAATTTTACCCGTACCAAGGGTAATTTGTTGGTTAGCATTTACATTAAAGCTAACACTTATAGGTTGTTGTAACATGTTATAATGGGATTAAACAACTATTCCCAACTACGCAATTGGTGAGTTGGGAATGGTTTATAAATTCATCCGAAAAATTTATTTTCTCAGACCTAGTTTCTCAATCAAAGCACGGTAACCGGTTAGGTTATGACGTTGCATATAAGCCAGTAAGCGCTTACGCTGACCAACCATTTGCATTAAACCGCGGTGCGTAGAAAAATCTTTTTTGTTTTGTTGCAGGTGTTTAGAAATGTGTGCAATACGCTCAGTAAGTAGCGCAATTTGCCCTTCAATTGAACCTGTGTTGGTGGCTTTTCCACCGAATTCAGCGAAAATGCTGGCTTTTTTTTCCGTTGTTAAATACGACATCTCAAATTTTTTAATAGACTCCGAATTAGACTCTTTCTTTTTTATCGGGGGCAAAGGTACTATTTTACGATGAATTATAAAGGGTATTATTCAGTTTTTTTTTAAATATGTACTATACTCTTTTAAAAAACCGTTTTATGCTCAATAAAGGTAGATTTTCAACGTATAATGCAGCATAAAAAATTGTTATTTGTCTATTTTAATACTGAACTAACCCCATGTTTGGCGTAACTATTTTAGGTAATAATTCTGCACTTCCGGCTTATGAGCGGCACCCCACTGCACAGGTCATTACATTAGCCGATCAGGTATTGTTATTGGATTGCGGGGAAGGTACCCAAATGCAATTGTCGAAATACAAAGTAAAAAGAGGTAAACTCAATCATATTTTCATTTCTCACTTACACGGTGATCACTATTTTGGGTTAATTGGGCTAATAACGAGTATGGGACTTTTAGGCCGAGAACTCCCGCTTCATTTGTATGCCCCTGCCCCACTGAAAGAAATCATAGATCTTCAATTACAGGTTGCGGTAACCAAACTACCCTTTGAACTTGTTTTCCATCCACTAGAGTCTGAGGGTGTCATCTGTGATCAGGCAAAATTTACAGTGGAAACATTTGCCACACAACACCGGATACCTTGCTGGGGTTTTATCGTTAGGGAGAAAAAATCGCCGCGTAAAATTGATAAAGAAAAAGCAGTGGCTGCTGCTATACCAGCAGCTTATTTTAACTCCCTAAAGAATGGAGATGATTATGTTACGAAGGATGGCCAAATCATTTTAAATGAAACGGTAACCAAACCCGGCACACCACCTGTAAGCTATGCATTTTGCGCAGATACTATTTATGATGAATCGATAGCGGTTAAAGCAAGAGGCGTAACGGTACTATACCATGAAACCACTTATTTAAAAAACCTGGAAGAGCGCGCTGCAACACGCTTCCACTCTACCACCATACAAGCCGCTCAAATAGCCAAGGAGGCCGGTGTAAAGGAATTACTGATCGGACATTTTTCTAGTAAATATGAAATGCTGGATGAGTTTTTAGCCGAAACAACCGAAGTATTTTCTAATACCAAGTTAGCTTTAGAAGGTATCACTTTCCTGGTGAAATAACCCTTCCTATTAATTTGTAGCTACGGTGATAGAAAAAGTTTTATTTACGATCATCCATTGATTATCGATCAAGAGTAAATTGAAGTAATCCGTATAAACAAGTCCTTTACTAATTACTTGCACTTTACCGGAAGCTGCATTACCTGTTATATCGACGGATAAAATACTGGTTTTGGCTTCTTTATCTTCCGGTGTTTGTTGGATATACTGTGTTAAGCCCGGAAAGATTGGGATTTGCAGCATTTGTCCGTCTTTGATGAGTAACATTTGTGCAGCCGGTATAAATATGTTTGGCATCATGGCGGCGTCTTTTTGCACCATAGCGGTAAGATAGTTGTGCAGCACATCTTGAACGGTGTTTTTAGTGTTTGTCATTTTATTTATTTTATTAGTGTAAAGTTGAATACTATTATATAATTTTACAAGTACCCACTAAATTGTATTATAGTATCTAAAAAGTAAGTATTATGAAAGAGAGTTCAACCAACAACGCGAATAAAACGCAACTGGAAGCCATGTGCCCAATGCTATATGCGATGGAGCAATTGAATGGCAGATGGAAAATACTCTTACTTTGGTATATAAACCTCGGCGCTAATCGGTTTGGTAAATTGAAGCAATCCATTCCGAATATTACAACCAAAATGCTTACCCAACAGCTTCGGGAACTTGAAACCAGTGGTTTAATCAGTAGGAAAATATTCGCGGAGATGCCTCCCCGAGTAGAATATGCACTTACCGCAAAAGCAGAAACACTGGTTCCTATTTTAACTGAATTGAATAAGTGGGGTGTAAAAGATAAGAAGAGATTGGTAAGCAGCTTATCCTAAAAGAAATTATAGCAAGAATCAGGTTTTTCTCAAGGAGTATAAGATGAAAATTTGTAGTTCAATTTTTAGCCATGTTTGAACAGCAACAACTTAATTATGATAGAATTGCCGAGGCAATTGAGTACATCAAAAATAATTTTAAAGAACAACCAAACCTGGATGCGCTGGCTGCACAGGTTCATTTAAGTCCCTTTCACTTTCAACGATTATTTACAGAATGGGCCGGTACAACCCCTAAGAAATTTTTACAATATATAAGTATTGAACATGCTAAGAAACTCTTGTTACAACAGCAAGCCACACTCGCTGATACAGCTTTTGAAACAGGACTTTCCGGAACAAGTAGGCTACATGATCTTTTTATCAATATTGAAGGCATGACACCCGCAGAGTATAAAAATGGCGGCAAAAATTTACAGATCAATTTTAGTTATGCTGAAAGTCCATTCGGAAATTTAATTGTAGCCTCAACATCAAAAGGCATCTGCTATATGGCCTTCGAGGATGATGAAACAAAAGCATTGAATGCTTTGAAACAACATTTTAGTAACGCCTATTTTCAGCAAAAATTAGATTTGATACAGCAACATGCCCTTTTTATTTTCCAAAACGATTGGAGTAAATTAGGCGACATCAAATTACATTTAAAGGGAACCGATTTCCAATTAAAAGTATGGGAAACCCTGTTAAAAATACCGATGGGGCAACTGTCTACCTATGGCCATATAGCGTCAAAAATTGGTCACGCAAAAGCATCGAGAGCTGTGGGTACTGCCATTGGTAGCAATCCGGTTGCGTACTTAATCCCTTGCCACCGAGTTATTCAATCTTCGGGAAATATTGGTGGATATATGTGGGGTAATACCCGTAAAACAGCGATCATTGGTTGGGAAGCTGCAAAAACAGCGCTTAGAGAAGCTAATTAAAATAATTAAAAGCTTATTGGCACGGTTATCTTAGTTGTATCCCATGCTAAGATGAGATTAATAGTATTCCCATTTTTTTGAAAAGCAATATTAAATTGCTCCAATTCCGGCGACTGCGTTTCAACCCCTACTTCAACTTGGATAGCGTCGTATTCAGCTTCCCTACTGGCGACCCCATCAAATCTTATTCCCCATCCATATTGTTTCTTATTCCAAATAATGGTCCATTTATCTTTTTCCGGGATGGTCCATAATGAGTACTCTCCGGCAGGCAATTTTTTTCCCCCAATAGTTAGGTCTTTATCTGTTGTAAATACTGTATTTTCATTAGCTCCTGTGCGCCATACTTTACCAAACGGTACTAAACCACCGAAAATAGCCCTACCCTTTTTGTAAGGTTTGCAATAGGTTACGGTGAGTTTGACACTTTTACCATTGATACTATCTCCGAATAATACGGTTTGTTCCGGACTCTTTTTCTTGGTCTGTGTTTTTATATAGGGTATCCCTACAAAATAAAATAATAGCCCCAATACTACAATAGTTCCTATTGTCCATTTAAGAAACTTAATCATGATTTTATGATTTTGTGTTGGAAATGGTGAAGACTTGTAAATTAAGCAATAAGTGAGATTTCTACAAAAAAGAATTGCCCAAAAACATAGTAAGTACACATACTATCGACTAACCCAGGATGGGTAAATTAGAGGAAATTGCTTTAACCTAAAAACCTCTTACTTCTTTCATCACGGGCATGCCTTTACTATCCAGTACCACAATAGCAACTTCCGAAGCTTGTACAGGCTCAGGAAAAAGAATAATTCGGTTATTCCCTACAGTGGTTATGGTTTTGCGAAAAACGGATTCCCCTTTATTACTAACTGTAATCTGAAGTGAAGCAATTTTTTGTCCGTACAATAAATCTTCTTTCAAATACAATCCACGCATAGTTGCAGGCTCTTTCAAAATATAGTACCAACTGTATTTTTTTGTAGGATTATTTTTATCGGGCTCTGCTATATTTTGTATAGCTTTCTGTAATATATTTTTGCTTAATAAAGCTTCTCGCTTTGTTGCGAAATCTAACAGTGCTACTGAATCTTTTTCATGAATTTTACCCCGAGTAGTGGGTGGAACATTGAGTAAAAGATTTGCATTTCTTCCGACAGATTTCAAATAAATATCCATGATTTGATCTGCCGATTTTACGGTTTCATTTTCCGTTTCTTTAAAGAACCATCCTTTGCGAATACTTACATCTACCTCCGCAGGCATAAACTGTTTACCTCTATAATTACCTGTTTGTAATGTATCTGTAGGTGGTGCACCCTCCCCCCTCTTGAACCCAGTAGTATCTAACAAAGCCCAATTCGTTTCAGATGCAAGGCCTTGCTCATTACCTACCCAACGTATATCCGGACCAATATCGCTAAATACAACTGTTTGCGGGCTATTCGTTCTAACAAAGGATTCAAATCTTTTCCAATCGTATACTTGCTTTTTACCATTCGGTCCTTCGCCATTGGCACCATCCCACCAAAGTTCCCATATGGGTCCATAATTTTGAAAAATCTCTTTCATCATGCCAACATAAATATCATTGTATTTTTCCGTTCCATAGTCTGGATGATTTCTATCCCAGGGTGATAAATAAACACCAAACAACAATCCATATTTTTTACATGCAGCAGATAACTCAGCCAGTATATCTCTTTTAAACCCTGCTTCTCTTACAGTATGTGTTGATAGTTTGCTAGGCCATAAACAAAAACCGTCGTGATGTTTGGCGGTAATGATCAAACCCTTTGCGCCGGCGGATTTGGCAATTTTACACCATTGCTCACAATCTAAATCTGTAGGATTAAATAGTTCCTTTTTCTCTTTTCCATCGCCCCATTCTTTACCTGTAAAAGTATTCGGGCCAAAATGTAGAAATAAATAAAATGGGTTGGATAGCCAATGCATTTGAGAAGTAGATGGAAGTGGGTTGCGGGTTTCGCCCTTCGACAGGCTCTGGGTGACAGGTTGTGAGTACGAGGAAATTGTGAAAAATAGGGCAATAAAATAAAGTATACATTTCTTCATACTACCAGTTTATACTCATCCATTTATAAAATGATGGGAATTCTTCTCGCCAATAGCGCTCTTTATGTTCTCCGAGTGGGTTGATAACAGTGCGAATATCGTACTGGGGTTGCTTTTTAAAAATTTGCACTATCTTTTCCATGTCGGGTTGCATAGTTGGGCTTTCTTTTTGCCCTACATAAAAATAAAATCTGGGCTTAGTGCTTGTTTTGTACATCGTAGCATCCACTGCCACCTGTGGAGATACCCAAAATGAAGGTGAAAAAATACCTGCTCCACCAAAAATATCAGGATACTTAATCATGGCATACCAACTAATGAGCCCTCCCATACTACTGCCTGCGATATAGGTATAATCAGCTCCTTTACGCGTTCGATATTTAGCATCAATAAAGGGTTTTAGCGTTTTTGCAATAAAATCAACATAGGCTGCCCCTTCTCCCTTACCATATTGTACATGATCATAAGGATTATATTCTTGCATACGTTTTTCACCGCCATTATCAATACCCACAACGATACACTCTTTCCCAAGCTTGGCTTGTAATGTATCTAAACATTCATCTATACCCCATTCCCCAGCATAAGCTGTTTGCTCATTAAAGAGATTTTGTCCATCATGCATATACAATACCGGAAATGCTCTTCCTACACTCGCATAGTTTTTTGGCAAATAAACCCATACCCTTCTTTTCCTATTTAATTGGGGTATATTGAATGCAGTATCTATTATTCTTACTTGGGTACTTGCAGTATAACGTTTAGGTCTTTCGGGATAATCATCTTTCCAGCCTGCAATAGTAAATTCATTGGATACATCTCCGGTAACTTCTACTACCCTATCTGCAATATCTCTACCATCTGCCGTAGATTCAAAACTGGCTGTGCTGCCACGCGTAAATTTGAAGGCATATGTGCCAGCAGCTACGTCTTTTAACACAATGCTTTTACGCGAGCCACCAAAGGGTTTAAGCTTGTAGTTTTCATCCTTTGGATTCCAATTATTAAAATTACCACTGAGGTAAATATCTTCATTGAAACGTGTGGCAGAAGCAGTTACTACAAATCGCACACTATATTGTGCGGTTGTTTGTAAAGCAGGCAGAAGCAATAAAATAATAAGGCGGCGCATAGATTGAAATAAAATTCAATCTACAATTTTTTTAATCGATTATCTCTGCGTCTTTCGGATATTTTTTTGGATTAAAGACGAATAGGACATCTGCTAAATTTGCGTTAAGATTAATTGAATTCACTTTTAGCTCGGTGATATTATTACTCTTATCCAGAATACGAGCTTTTGTTAATACACTTTTTGTTTTATCAAAAAATAAATTCACTTTCTGAAAATTCTTTCTATTATCAATAGGTTTCAGTTCTATTTCGTTTGTGCTTCCAGCGGAAGAAACTAATTTATAGGTAAAATCTTTGTCATAAGAACCGGCTAAAAGTTTTTGTGGACTCAATGTTTGTGCACTTTCTTCCACGGATGATTTTGTGATCGTTTTAGCGCCATCAAAGTTGTATATATTTTTGCCATCGCAAATGATCTCTGTTTTACCCTGCTTCAAGAAATATTTTTCGCCACGCATACTCAATGTAAGCGCTTTAGACCCAGTAGAACGGCCCTTGCTGGTTAAAGAACTCAAAGTAAAAGCGGCACTAATTCCATTTGAAGCCTTCACTTTTGAACCGAATGCTTCGATAACTTTTTTAGCTGCCGGATCATTCTGAGCGACTGCAGAGAAAGAAAAAATCAATAAAAAAAAAGATAAGTATAGGTTCCGCATCTACTTGTTTTAGGGTGCAAATATAGGTTTTAGCATTAGTTTGATTAAAAAGGGTCGGCAAAGTTTAATGGGAATCGGTGAAAATCAAGTCATTGAGTCTAAAAACTCCTGTAACTCATGTTCCGTTTTATATAATACTTCTCGTGCTTTACTACCCTGATTAGGTCCTACTACTCCGGCTGCTTCCAGTTGATCCATCAGCCTACCTGCCCGATTATACCCTAATTTCATTCTTCGTTGTATTAATGAGGTTGACCCCATTTGGCTTTGAACGATCAAACGAGCTGCATCTTCAAATAATGGATCTTTATCACTGGCATCAAAATCCTTTCCTTCCATTTCTTTTTCATCTACATATTCCGGTAATAAGAATGCTTGTGGGTATCCTCTTTGGTCACCGATAAATTCGCAAATACTCTCTACTTCAGGAGTATCTACAAAAGCACATTGTAAACGGGTGATCTCGCCATTATAGCTAACAAGCATATCTCCTTTACCGATTAATTGTTCCGCCCCGCCTGCATCTAAGATAGTTCTGCTATCAACTTTACTAGATACCTTAAATGCAATACGAGCCGGGAAGTTTGCTTTAATAGTTCCCGTAATAATATTTACAGAGGGGCGCTGTGTAGCGATGATTAAATGAATGCCTATAGCCCGGGCTAATTGCGCCAATCGGGCAATCGGCATTTCCACCTCTTTACCGGCAGTCATAATTAAATCTGCAAATTCATCTACCACCAATACAATAAATGGTAAATATTGATGCCCTTTTTCCGGGCTCAATTTCCGAGCAGTAAATTTCTCATTATATTCTTTGATATTTCTACAGCCGGCTTCTTTCAATAAATCGTAGCGATTATCCATTTCAATACATAATGCATTGAGGGTATACACTACTTTTTTGGTATCGGTAATAATCGACTCTTCTTCACCCGGAAGTTTCGCCAAGAAATGTTTTTCAATAACACGGTATAAACTCAGTTCTACTTTTTTCGGGTCTACCAGAACAAATTTTAATTGGGAAGGATGCTTTTTGTAAAGAAGCGAAACCAATATGGCATTGAGTCCTACGGATTTACCTTGTCCGGTTGCACCAGCCATCAATAAATGTGGCATCGCTGCTAAGTCTACAATAAAATTATCATTATCGATTTTTTTACCAATAGCTATAGGTAATGAATGTGTGCTTGTTTGGAACTTATCGCTGGCTAGCAATGTTTTCATGCTCACAACTGTTTTGCGAACATTCGGCACTTCAATACCTATGGTACCCTTACCCGGTATGGGGGCAATAATACGGATACCCAATGCAGCAAGACTTAGAGCAATATCATCTTCCAGGTTTTTAATTCTACTGATACGCACACCCGGAGCAGGAACTATTTCGTAAAGCGTAACGGTGGGGCCTACGGTTGCAGCTATACGTTGTATAGCAATATCATAATTTTTTAGTGTGGCAATGATTTGATTTTTATTGGTTTCAAGTTCCTGTGGATCGTGTACGATTTTTTCACTACCATGTGTTTCTAAGAGGTTTAGTCCCGGATATTTATAATCTTTTAAATCGAGGGTTGCATCATATTTGGTAGCCAATGATCCAACTGCAGCTTTCTTGACAACTGTTTCTTCTTCTATTTCCGGGGTCTCTTTTATTTCGAGTTCTAAGTCAGGGTTTGGTTCTTCGCTTCGCTCAGGATGATTGGATACGGGTTCCGGGTTACGGGATACAGGTTGGATAACGGTTACTGAGGGGCTGGTGATGCTGTCATGAATTCCATAAACATCATTTTCTTCCAGCCTATCCCTTTCCCCTTCTACCTCTTTCTCCACAACATCAAATTGGTTTAAGGGATTTTGGTTCTCCTCTTCTTCTTCGGGCAATATGAGAGAGCCATCTCCCTTTAATTTATTGCTGCTCACAGGCATCGTTGCTTCATCCTCATAATTCGACAAACTCTCGGTGCCATCTTCTACTTCTGCCTCACCCAAAACATGATAAGGATTTAGTGACTCTTCTTCGTGTTTTGTTTCTGCATCGCCACTACCGGATAACTTAGGGAAATGCCATTCCGGTATTTTGAATGTTGGATTAAAGCGCCAGATAAAATAGCTAAAGCCGGCTAATGCCAGTAGGGATCCGGTACCCATATTACCTATCCACTTTACGAGCCAAGCACTTACTAACTCACCTGCTGCGCCACCCCAGGAAAAAGAAGCGCCTTTTGTTACAAAAGCAAATCCAACGCTGAATACTAATAATCCTACTAAAACATATTTTACATTTCGGAGTAGCTTAAAGATTTTCTTTCCAAATAGTAGGTTTACTCCTAATACGAAAAAGAAAGTACAGAAAAGATAAGATGCGACTCCAAAACCATTGTACCAAAAATTATGGGCACAATAAGCGCCTAAGACCCCTAGTAAATTATTTACACGAACATCATCTGTTGCAAAGATTCGGATACCAAATTGTTGTACTTTATCTTGATCTTCCTGCCAGGTGAACAAATAGGAAGTGAGTGCTACGAAAAGAAAAAGGGTAAAAAGTAAGCTTACAGCACCTGCAATTTTTTGGGTGCGCTCGTCTTTCACAACTTCGGTAACTGTTACTTCCGCTTCTTTATCAGGAGCGAGTTGTTCGGGATCGGGCGGCGGTGGCGTTTTCTTTCTTAAGCTATTAGCCATGTTAACAAATATAAGCTTTGCTATAAGCTAAAAGAACGGGTGATGGTCAATGTGCAAAACTGATCAAACGCAACAAAGTTTTCCACTATTCATGCTTTGTATTGATACCCAACGCCAAAAAAAGCCAGCCGAGTATAAAAGATAAACCTCCTACTGGTGTAATAGTCCCAATAAAATTAAAACTAGTAATAGCATTTATTTTCAAAATAGTAATTGTGTATAAAGAGCCTGAGAATAAACAAATACCTACTATAAAAAAAGTACAAGCATTTTTGACCTTTTTATCAGGGAAAAATTTGAACAAAATACCCGCGATTAATACCGCAAAGGCATGATAAAATTGGTACCTAACAGCAGTTTCAAAAGTAATGAGGGTAGTTTCATCGGCATAACTTTTTAACCCGTGTGCGCCAAAGGCTCCCAATGCCACTGCTAATGCAGCCAATATCGTTCCGATTAGCATTTTTGTTTTAAGCATGCTTAGCAATTATTTTTTTAAAAGTTTTTAAGCTGATCTCTTCACCGGAAATAGTTTCCATGGCTAAGCTATACCAATGCTGCCTTTCTGTGAGTTTTTGTTCTAGAAAATTACTCAATTCCGAATCGGAAAGATTTTTAATCAATGGCCTTCCTTCTTTTTCCGGTAATAATCTTTTTACTAACACATCAATCGGTTCATTTAGCCAAATGGTTACTCCTTCTTGGTTCATATATTGCATATTATCATGAAAACAAGGAGTACCGCCACCGGTAGCCAGCACAAAGCTTTTTTTCTCATTGAACCAACGAAGTAATTCGGCCTCTTTTTTTCGAAAATAGGCTTCCCCATCTTGCTCAAAAATTTCGGTGATAGTTTTCTCTTCATGAAATTCCACCAATGTATCCAAATCATAGCCGCCGGTTTTCAACAGCTTAGCCAGCTGCTGCTTCCAATGGCTTTTACCACTGCCCATCATGCCGAGGAGGAATATTTTCATATTTATTAAATCTACAATCTTCAATTATCAATCTTCAATTTCTTTCATTTCCAGATTGAAGACTGTAGATTGAAGATTATTTAAAAGCATTCAATCCCGTTATATCCATTCCTGTTATAAGCAAGTGTACATCATGTGTTCCTTCATACGTGATTACACTTTCTAAATTCATCATATGTCGCATGATACTGTACTCACCGGTAATGCCCATACCACCTAATATTTGTCGGGCTTCACGGGCAATATTCGTGGCCAGTTCACAACTATTCCTTTTAGCCATACTCACTTGTTGCGGGGTTCCTTTTCCTTCGTTCATTAGCACACCCAAGCGCCAAACCAATAACTGAGCCTTTGTAATTTCAGTAATCATTTCGGCCAGTTTTTTTTGTTGTAATTGAAAGCCGCCAATGGGTCTATCAAATTGAATTCTTTCTTTACTGTACCGTAAAGCAGTATCATAGCAATCCATAGCTGCTCCTAATGCACCCCAGGCAATGCCATATCGGGCTTTTGTTAAGCAACCTAGAGGCCCTTTGAGTCCTTTTATATTAGGGAGTATATTTTCCTTAGGCACTTTCACATTATCAAAAACCAACTCACCGGTAGCGCTAGCTCTTAAACTCCATTTGCCATGTGTAGTGGGTGTACTAAACCCTTCCATACCTCTTTCTACGATAAGTCCGCGTATATCACCTGCCTCATCTTTTGCCCAAACCACTGCAATTTGTGCAAATGGGGCATTACTAATCCACATTTTAGCGCCATTTAATATTACATGGTCGCCGGCATCCTTAAAATTTGTAACCATCCCTGCCGGGTTACTGCCATGATCCGGTTCCGTTAAACCAAAACACCCTAACCATTCTCCAGAAGCCAGCTTAGGTAGGTACTTATTTCGCTGGAATTCATTACCGTAAGCATAGATAGGATGCATCACCAAGCTACCTTGTACACTTGCCGTACTTCTTACCCCGCTATCTCCCCTTTCTAATTCCTGCATCATGATGCCATAGCTGATATAGTCGAGACCACCGCCCCCGTATTGCGTGGGTATGGTTGGACCAAAACAGCCCAATTCGCCCATTTGCTGTACAATTAGTTGCGGAAATTCAGCTCGCTGTGCGTAGTCTTCGATAATCGGTGATATTTCTTTCTTTACATAAGCACGTACTGTTTCGCGAATGAGCTTATGTTCATCAGTCAGTAATTCATCTATCAGATAATAATCCGGAGATTGGAAAAGATCGGTTCTGGCAGCCATCCTTTTATTTTTTGAGATACACGAAAATACAGAAGGAATTACAACCTTTTACCGAAATCGTTCTCTTAATAGGGAAAAACAAATTATATGCCTACTTCACCATCTTTATTATCGCGCTTTATCAGCAGTTTTCTACTTGTATTCATTGTATGTAGCCTATTTGCCCAAGAAAAATCGGGTATCAACTGGGCTGTTAAGCTCAATAAATCATTCAATAAAACGGTATCTATTGGCTCACAGCAGGTTGTTTTGAATAATAAGTTCGGATCGATGGACATTGAAACCTGGGACAAAAAAGAAGTAAAAGTAGAAGCAATCATTAATGTGGCCGCTCAAAACAATGAAACAGCTCAGGAAATGCTTGATCGTATTTCTATCGATGAATTGAATACTGATGAGAAAGTTGGTTTCCGAACTTTATGGAAAGAGAACCAGCAAAATTGGAATGATGGGAAGAGTTATGAAATAAAAGTGAACTATAAGATATGGTTACCTAACGGTACAAAACTGATCGCTGAAAATAGTTTTGGTCCGCTAACCATTGGTGATTATGCCGGACAAGCAGAGCTAATTAGTAAATATGGAAATTTAACGGCAGGTAAACTTAGCAATGGGGTAATGGTGAGGGTTGAATTTGGAAGAAGCGATATCAAATCGTTAACCGATGGGGAGCTTATTTTAAAATATTCCAAAACAAATATCAATCGTTTATCGGGAGATATTAATGCTGTTTTTGACTTCTCCAGTGGGCTAGATCTGCCCCTTGGCAACGATTTAAAGAGGTTTACGGTGAAAGCGAATTACTCCACCCTTTATTTTTTAACGGAGCCCGGTTTTAATGCGGATTATGATTTTGTTTTTAACAATGGCAGTGCGAGTGGAAAGGGGAATATTAAATTGACAGAAACGACCGAACAGCGTACCGTAGGTTATTCTCCCACAAAAAAGTATAAAGGCACTATAGGTAAAGGCGGTAATACCCAAATGACTGTGAAGAGTAATTTTGGGAGTCTGCGGATTTTGGGGGGGTAGAAAGAACTAACTGTTTTTAAAAAAGCCCTATTAGATTTAAGCAACCTAATAGGGCTTGATTTTTAAATTAAAAAATTACTTCTTCTTCTCTATATCTTTATTGATCTCTTCCACATCTACCGGCCGCTCTGTAGTATCTCCTATCAAATAACGCGCAAAATATTCTGCTTGGCGCCAAAAGAAATATTCGGTCATATCACCAAAACCATGACGCTGTGTTGGTAGTAAGATCATATCAAATCGCTTATTTGCTTTGATCAATGCATTTACTACGCGCATGGTATTAGCAGGGTGTACATTATTATCTATCTCGCCATGAGAAAGTAATAATCTGCCTTTTAAGTTTTTGGCGATGTCTGGATTTTTTTCAATGTTATATTGAAAACTAGTATCCCCTTTTTCACTAATAATTTCTTTTACGCCATGATGTTTCTCACTCCACCAACGATTATAAATTGCATTATCATGATTACCTGCGGAAGAAACTGCTACTTTAAAGAAATCGGGATATACCAGCATGGCGGCAGTGCTCATAAAACCTCCACCTGAATGTCCGTGTATACCAACTTTATTGATATCTAAATAACTATATCTATTAGCTAGTTGTTCGGCAACTGTTTTTTTATCTGCTAATCCATAATCACGCAGGTTTCCATAACCATAATTATGATACCACTTACTACGGCTGGGGTGGCCTCCTCTATTACCCAAAGTAATTACCACCATACCTATTTGTGCCAATCGATCTGTACGATCCATTCCGCGACTAAAAGAAGTATTCATAGCTTCAGTTTGCGGACCAGGATATACATATTCAACGATAGGATATTTTTTAGTGCTGTCAAAGTCGAAGGGTTTATACATAACCCCATAGATATCAGTGATACCATCATCGGCTTTGGCTTTGAATATTTCCGGGAACTTATACCCCGCAGCTAGCAAGGATGATAGATCGGCTGTTTCCAAATCAAGAATTTTTCTTCCATCGGCAGCATAGAGAGCTGATTTGGGAGTAGTATTTACGCGCGAAAAATTACCTACAATAAATTTCTTTTCATCGTCCATACTCATATTCCAATCATAATCTCCCGGTGTTAATAGTTTCAGGCCACTACCGTCGAAATTTACACGATAAGCATGCAAGTAATAAGGATTCTCCCCTACTTCTCTCCCATTTGCAGAAAAGTATAAGACACGGTTTTTTTCATCGATACCTAAAATATCTTCTGCGTGCCATGCACCTGAGGTGATTTGATTTTTTAATTTTCCATTTTCATCATATAAATAAAAATGTCCCCATCCATCATCTTCACTCCACTGTATTAATTCTTTACCATCATTCACTAATCCTAATCTGCGGATTTCGACATAAGTGTTTAACTTCTCTTGAATCAACGCTTTCGCAGTTCCACTCGCAACATCTACCACACCTATATCAATTCTTTTTAAGTCTCGGCTTGTTCTGCTAAAATAAAATTTATCATTAGTGCCTAACCAAATAGCAGGGCGATATTCATCATCTCTGGTATTTGCTTTTAGGGGGCGGCTCCACGCATTTACCGTTTGATCTTTATACATTCCGGTAACAATTTCTTTACCCGTTTTTGTTGCCCAATCGAAGACCATCAAATGCTCAACAGGTGCTTCTTTTTCCCCGGGCATCCAATATTTATATGTTTCTAAAGTAGGCCTGGGTTCAGCAATGCTGTTAATAACCCATAGGTCTTTTACTTTTCTATTATCGGTAAAGTCAACCGCAAAATGTTTTGAATCGGGCGACCATAAGATACCTACCGGCTTTCGCTTATTTCTATTTTTTTCTTTATCGGTATTCGTATCTCAGTTGCCCGACAAATTACCTTCATTATAATAACTAAAATTTTCTATCCCGTCTTTTGTAAGTTGGTATTGGACAATCGTACTATCATCTTCATTCACCAAAGCTTTTTGATAATTAGCTTTATCCATCCACCATAAATTATAGTTTTTGCCAAATATGATAATATTACTATCGGGTGAAATATTTGCCCAGGTTGGTCTGCGTTTGGGTTTTGTAAATTCATTAAGCTGAACTAACTCCCCTGTGATAATATTATAGTTAAAAAAATATATTTTCTTTTCTTTAACTGGCGGCGTACCCTTTTTTGCTGTAGTGTCTTTTTTCTCTACTTCTAAGGTTGATTTCACTTCAAAATGAATCCAATTTTCATCTTTGATAAAACGCATACTATCGATATTCAGATGTTGCGCATCCATCGGATCATCTGTTGCCCGCGTAAGTTTAGCCGCCAAAACGGCATTGTCAAATAATAATTTTTTCTCCCCTTTTGCCGCATCTACGATATACCATTTTTTCCCTTCTGAGGTTTCATACATATACCAGAATCGGTCGGATTTTTTTAACCAGTGGGGGTCTACGTTTAAACTAAAAACCATTTTCTCCAATCGTTTGGGAGAAAATTTAGCTGCTTGTGCATAATTCGCTTTAGCAATGGGTGTTTGCTGTGCTGATGCAAAAAAACCAGTAGCCAGCAACACCATCATGAGTATTCTTTTCATAAGCAATTATTAAAAAGGGAAAATACGTGATTCAACTTAAAAAAATCACCCACTCATAAAATAAAGGCAATGCGTAATTTGCATAAAATTTGTTTCATGACCGCTCCTTTTGAAGCTACTATTGAATTTGCACGTTTTCAGGATCAATCCGACAAGCTATCGTCGTTTAAAAATCGCTTTCATTTTCCTGTTCATCATGGTAAGCCCGTAATTTATTTTTGTGGTAATTCGCTCGGTTTACAGCCTAAAACAGTAAGTGAAGCTATTGATATTGAATTACAGAGTTGGCGTGAAATTGCAGTGGGAGGTTATTTTAAAGGGGCTAATCCTTGGTTATACTACCAAGAATACTTAAAAGCCAGTTTGGCAAAAATGGTTGGTGCTTTAGAAAATGAGGTAACGGTAATGAATGCATTAACTGTGAACTTACACTTGCTGATGCTGAGTTTTTATAAGCCAAAAGCTAAGCGTACAAAGATCATCATGGAGGCAGGGGCTTTTCCCTCCGATCAATATGCTGTTGAAACGTTGGTAAAATATTATGATCTCAATCCGGATGAACATATTATAGAGTTATTTCCGAAGAGCGGAAAGAAAACACTAGAAACCACCGATATACTCAGTACCATCGAAGCCAATAAAGATTCATTAGCAATGGTATTATTAGGTGGGATCAATTATTATACGGGACAATTCTTTGACATAGACGCGATCACAAAAGCCACACACGAAGTGGGAGCTATTGCAGCTTTTGATTTAGCCCATGTTGTGGGAAATATCCCCTTACAATTGCATGACTGGAATGTTGATTTTGCAGTTTGGTGCTCCTACAAATACCTGAATGGCGGCCCCGGGGCAGTTGGTGGTGTTTTTGTGCACGAGAAACATGCTACGAATAGAGATACCCCTCGATTGGCCGGCTGGTGGGGAAACGATGAAAAAGAGCGTTTTAAAATGGAGAAGGGTTTTATCCCTAAACAAAATGCCAGTGGATGGAATATCAGCACTTCGCAGGTTTTCAATAGTGCCGCTTTGAAAGCCTCTTTAGCTATTTTTGATGAAGCAGGAATAGACTTAATTCGTAAGAAAAGTATAGCGCTTACCGGCTACTTGGAGTTTTTACTGAATCGGTTAACAAACTTAGATTTTGAAATTATTACTCCCTCTAATCCACAGGAAAGAGGAGCTCAATTATCTTTATTTTTTAAAGAAAAAGGAAAACAAATTCATCAGGCCATGCTAGATAATGGTATTATCGTAGATTACAGAGAGCCCGGAGTGATTCGCGTTGCCCCCGCCCCTCTTTATTGTAGTTTTGAAGATGTATATCGATTCTATGAAATACTAAACACTATACACTAACCACTATACACTAACCACGATGCACTATAACACCTACCTTGCACTTGGCGATTCTTACACAATAGGTGAATCGGTACCATTACACCAAAGCTTCCCCTATCAAGTAGTACAGCTTTTAAGGAAAAAAGGGAAGCATTTCCACGCTCCAGAGATCGTAGCTAAAACCGGTTGGACAACTACCGAATTAGCAGAACATATTTTACACACCAAACTAAATTCGCAATACGATTTTGTGACACTATTAATAGGCGTAAATAATCAGTATCGTGGATTAGCAATTGCCGACTTTAAATCTGATTTCGAATTTCTACTTCGCAAAGCCATTTATTTTACCGGTAACAAACCTTCACATGTAATCGTACTATCCATTCCCGATTGGGGATTTACACCTTTTGCGGCAGGTAGGGATCTTCAAACTATTAGTAAACAAATAGACAGTTTTAACAGTGTTTGTTCAGCATTAACAACTGAAGCAGGTGCACATTATATCAATATTACCGATGAAACGAGAACGGAGAAAAACAACTTACAGGCACTGGCATCGGATCAACTACATTATTCCGGTATTACTCATTTACGCTGGGCAGAGAAAGTGGTAGAAATAATAAGCGACATTTCCGTTTGATATTGTTTTGCAATTTCAGCAGCCTCTTCTGCGAAATTTTCCTGATGCGATGCGTAAATAATGGCGCGACTTGCATTCACCAACAAGCCGATATCTTTATTCAAGCCGTAGGTAGAAACTTCTTCCAAGCTACCCCCCTGAAAACCTACCCCGGGAACTAATAAAAAATGATCCGGGATAATGCTCCGTATATTTTCTAAATCCGAAGCTCGGGTTGCCCCAACAACATACATCAAATTGTTAATGCTACCCCATTCAGCTGTTTTCTCAAGAACTTGCTCATACAACCTTTTTTCTGTGTTACCCAATGCTAAATGCGGTATTAATGTCAGATCCTCGTTATAAGGTGTTACGATATTCTGTTGAAAATCATAACTGCCGGGATTAGAAGTTAGTGCCAAAATAATAGTCCATTTATTTTCATATTCTAAAAAAGGACGAATACTATCCTCTCCCATATAAGGAGCAACGGTAATAGCATCGAAAGGAATTGTTTCAAAAAAAGTTTTTGCATATTGACTAGACGTATTCCCGATATCTCCTCTTTTAGCGTCGGCAATCTTTAAATGAGTAGAAGGAATATAATCTACCGTTTCCATCATAGCTTCCCATCCTTTTACTCCTTGGGATTCATAAAAGGCAGTGTTGATTTTATATGCGACGCAAAAATCTTTTGTAGCATCGATGATCGCTTTATTAAATGTTACTACTGCGTTAGGTGTACCCTGAAGATGCTTGGGTAGTTTTGTTGTGTCTGTGTCTAACCCAACACAGAGATAAGATTGCTTTGTTTTGATTTGTTCGATAAGTGATTCTCGGGTCATAGAACAAAGATAAGGAATACGGTAGACGTTAGACGGAAGACCGTAGACGGCAGACGGTAGAATAAACCCTATACCCTATACCCTACAGCCTATAGCCTATCCCCTATCCCCTACCACCTCACAACCCGGTATAATAATCATATCCTTTCTCGGCCCAATAATCAGCCGGACGATCATTATGGAATGATATGGTTCCAATACGTTTTATGTTTTTTACCCCATATTTTACAGGAATGATTAATCGTAATGGGTATCCTTGATTCATGGGTAATGGCTTTCCATTTAACTCAAAGCATAAAATAGTTTGTGGGTGCATCATACTAGGCATATCAATACCAACATAGTACTCTTCATCGGGTGTAACTAAAGATGCAAATTTCATCTGGCACTCTTTAGTGAGTTTGTATTTCTCGGCAAACTCAGAAAAACGAACACCGCTCCACCAAGTAATTTGGCTCCACCCTTCAATACATTTAAAATTATGTACAACATCTATTTTATGTAGTTTTTTCAAATCATTTAATGTGAGCAAGAGTGTATCTCCTGCCGCACGAATGACGGTAAGCTTCCAGGTTGCTGTATCAAAAAGATCTTCATCCATACCCACATTCCCATTTACTCTTGCTTTTGGGGCAGCCATAGATTTAGGATACTCTTTAACTAAATGTTGTGTACTATATAAACCGCTATATACATTCATATTCATATCCAAAACCTTACGTAAAGGCTTTTGGATACCACCTCTAATACTATTATCAAGGGGTTGATTGTATAGCCATTTCCAACTGATCCATGCTGCACCTACACAAGTAAAGAATATGATAAAGGCAATGATAGAACGGCGACGAAACCGTTTTTCAGTAGTCTCGTCAACTATTATTGTTTTCATCTTTATTTATTTTTTCTGATTGAATTTCAAAACCTGCAACCATAGCGCGAAAATTATTCCACCCTGCTTTTATTACTTGAATAATGTGAACAAGAAAAAAGAGTACAAATAAAATAGTTAATATAAAATGAATAATTCGTGCAGATTCATAGCCGCCGCACAACATCGTTAACCATTGTAACTGAACAGGCTTATAAATAGCAAATCCTGAAATCATAGAACCAAAACCCATGATAATAATAATGGTATAACTGATTCTTTGAGCGGCGTTATATTTCAATTGCGGTGGTGCTTGTTTTCGTAACCTCAAGTCGTGTAGTACAACCAACCAGGCCTCTTTCCATGATTTTTTTAAAGGAATTAGATAGCGCCATTCTCCTGAAAGTCCGGTATATAAAACATATAATAATCCATTGATCATGAATAACCACATGAAACTAAAGTGAAAAGCCATGCCGTCTGCCAGTCTGTATGGAATATTTAGCGCTTTATAAAATGATTCAGGAAAAAATTTAAATATTGTTGTATTACCAACTTTTATACTGTATACATCATTGGCCCAATAAATTAACATCCCACTCCAAATCATTATAGTTAACAGAGGGAAATTTATCCAATGCATCCATCTGGTAGGTAATTTATGCTTATGGATGATTTTTGTCAAAGTGGTTGTTTGATATATTTACGGATTCCTATTTTACTTGGTTTTAATAAGCATATACCCTGCTTTCCCAGGGAGTTAATTGCAACCTATCTCCTACTATAAGCATCTTATCTCCAATATAAGCTTTTGGTTTTTCCTGAATAAACGCTTTCACTTGTTCTCCTGTTAATTCAAAAGATTGATTTTTACTACTCAGGTTTACTATCACTAAAACTCCATTATTATTTGTTTTTCTGATGAAAGCATATATAGCTGTATCGGCAGTTGTATGAACCCGTTGCATCGGTATAGCAGCTGCCAAGGCTGCATTGTTTTTTCGAAGTTGAAGTAATTGCTTATAAAGAGGAGCCCGAGTAAATTTATTAAACACAAGTGTATCTTTTTCAAAAAAGGGAATGGGTCGCAATATCGGCTCTTCTTGTCCGCTATAAATCATAGGTACTGAACGCGGCAGTGTTTGCGTAAGTATGGCAAAAGGTGTGTGGATATCGCCGGGCATAGTACCATAATCAGCCTTATTCCAACTATTCTCATCGTGATTACTAGTGAAATATAATAAGCTTGCATTTTTTGTAAATGTGGTGTCGATATAGTGTTGAACAGTGTCTAATGCTAAAGCATTTTTCCTTCCTGCAGAAATATCTACCATAACATGAAATGCTTTCCAAGGATACGTTATATCAAAACCCGCACGATGCACCCAGGCATCTTCAGACTCTGCAATCATAAGTATATTTTTCTCTTTCTTTAGCTTAGGTATCGCTTTATACCAAAAATTGCTATCTACCAGGTGGGCCTGATCACATCTGTAGCCATCGATATCAGTTTCCCGAATCCAATATTGCATAGCTGCCAGCATACTATCTGTAACAACTGGATTTTTATAATTGAGTTTTCGGGTATCTGTCCAATCGAATTGTGAAATCGCTTTCCCGGTTATACTGTCTCTAACATAAAAATCGGGATGTGTTGTTAGCCAAGGATGATCTGCTCCTGTATGATTAGGCACCCAATCAATTACTACTTTAAAACCCATCGTGTGAGCTTGTGTAACCAAAGCTTTCCAATCGGCAAGGGTACCATATTCAGGATTAATAGAAGTATAATCACTTACTGCATAATAGCTGCCAAGTGTACCCTTCCTATCAACTTTACTTATTGGGTTTATGGGCATAAACCATAATACTTCTACCCCCATATCTCTTAACCTTGACAAATGTTTAGCGAAAGCATTAAAAGTGCCTTCGGGAGTATACTGACGTGTATTGACTTCGTACACATTAGTTTGTTGCATCCAACCGGGATGCCCATCTATCAACCGACTATCATTAACTTTTTGCTGCTGAAAACAAGCGGCTAGCCATATGAGCGTCGCAAAAAAAGGTATAATATTCCATTTCATTACAGTAAGATAATTCAAATCTCGTTTCTTTGTATGATAACTTGCTAACATGGAAAAAAAACCTATGTATTATGCAACCTATTTAGGTTTAGATAAAGTATTGGAAAGTCAACACCCTGTTAGTTTTGAGAAAGGGAATGATCCTGCACATGATGAAATGTTGTTCATTATCATTCATCAAGCTTATGAACTATGGTTCAAACAAATTTTATTTGAATTAGATTATGCAGTAAAAATATTTCAGCAGCAATCGATCAACGATAATTCGGAAGACCTTAACCTGGTTCGTCATCGCTTACGAAGGGTTATCAAAATACTGGAATTATTGAATCAACAGGTAAGTATACTCGATACGATGACCCCAATGGATTTTTTGGCTTTTCGAAACCTATTAACTCCTTCTTCCGGGTTTCAAAGTAAACAGTTTCGATTGATAGAAGCTGTATTGGGATTACCCTTAGAACAGCGGCATCAAAAAGATTATTATAAAAGAACCAATGAAGGGGGTTTCACAGAGCAAGATTTTCAAACTATTAGCGATGCTGAATCACAAACCAATTTATTATTATTGATCAACAATTGGCTGGAGCGAATGCCTTTTTTTGAAAAAAATTATTGGGGTATTCAACAAAAAGAAGTCATTGATCATCCTTTTTGGGTAACGTATCGAAATATATATTCAGGAGGATTAACAGAAAGAGAGCAGACAAAAATTATTGATTTTGATTATGTGTTTTTTGAGAAGCAAGATCCGTCCTTATCTGCCGAGCAACAGTCTAATTTAAGAAGTAGTTTTTCTCCGGCTGCGCTAAGAGCGGCTTTATTTATTATGCTATATCGCGATTTCCCTGTTTTCCAATCTTCCTACCAAATATTAGACTCACTTATTGAAATAGATCATCTACTCAGCAGTTGGCGACATAAACATTTGGTTATGGTACGGCGAATGATTGGCATGCGGGTAGGTACGGGTAATACTTCCGGCTCAGGATATTTAGAAGGTGCTTTGAATAAGCATTACATATACAGAGAGCTTTCTGCTCTCTCTACTTATTTGATTGAAAGAAATAGGCTCCCACATTTGCCTGAATCGCTTACCCGTGATCTGGGATTTAGGATGAGTTAACAAATAGGTGATAGGTAATAGATTATAGGTTGTTGGCTATAGACGTTCTGACTCAGTTCTTCCTCGCCAAAATAATCATCCTTGGAGAGTTATTTATATGATATTCCCCTAATTGATAGTTACCAAATACCTGTTCTACTTGCATTCCTTGATAGGAAAGCATATCGTTAAAATCACCTAAAGAAAATTTGGCTACCCGTTCTGTATATAAATGATGAGGGGTTATATGATCGGCATCCGTAACTTGAATCTGTTTGAAAAAATGATGATCGTCGTGCCACTTGGTAATATGAAATGCAACATCTCCCATTTGCTTAGTAAAATTTTTCTCTAATATTCTCTCCGTATAGTGAACATTCAAATAATCTATCACGAACAAGCCTTTTCGTTCTAAACTTTGTGCAATCGTTCTGATGGTATTATCGTGCTCTCTTCTGGTTTTGAAATAGCCAAAACTAGTGAAGAAGTTAAATGCATATTGATAGTAGTTGATACGAAAAGGCAATCTCATATCGTGCTGATAAAAATGCAGTTTATCGTGTTCCGATTTTTTGGCTTCCTCTATTGAAGCCCAGGATAAATCTATACCTGTAACATCGAAGCCCATTTCGGCAAGTGCAATACTATGCCTGCCTTTTCCGCAAGCTATATCAAGCATGGTGCTATTATGTATTGGCTTCAGATAGTTAATTAATGTTCGAATAAATTGACTAGCTTCTTCCTCGTCTCTGTGTTGATAGAGTAAATGATAATATGGAGAATCAAACCAGTTCTTATACCAAGATTTTTCAGCCATCCCTTATAGTTCAACTGCAAAAATACAACGGAAAGAGTAGAAAAAATTGAATTATGTTTGCAGCCCAAAACTATTTAGATGGCATTGATAAAAAGTATATCCGGTATTCGGGGAACCATAGGGGGTATACCCGGCGAAACCCTTAGCCCTATTGATGTTGTTCGTTTTACTGCTGCTTACGGCAGCATGCTTATTAATAAAAATGAGGATAATAAGAAGGTTGTTATTGGTCGCGACGGGCGTATAAGTGGCAGTATGATACAAGGCTTAGTAAGCAATACATTAATTGCGCTTGGGCTCGATGTGGTTGATGTAGGTTTAAGCACCACTCCCACAGTAGAAATGGCTGTAGTTTTTGAAAATGCCGTTGGCGGTATCATTCTTACTGCAAGTCATAATCCAAAAGAATGGAATGCACTTAAATTATTAAATGAAAAGGGAGAATTTATAAATGGCGAAGAAGGAAAACAGTTACTAGAGATCGCTGCTAAAGAAGAATTTAAGTTTGCAGGAGTAGATCAGTTAGGGAAATATACAACCAGCAACGATACACTTGAAAAACATATTGCAGCCATTCTTAGCTATCCTTTGGTAGATATCAATGCTATCAAAAAAGCAAAATTTAAAGTAGTCGTAGACGCTATTAACAGCTCCGGCGCCATTGCCGTACCTGAGCTTTTAAAAGCATTAGGCGCAAAAGATATCACCGTATTGAATGGCGAAATAACCGGACAATTTGCACATAACCCTGAACCATTACCGGAGCACTTAAGAGATCTTTCAAATGAAGTAAATAAGCAAGGTGCCCATATTGGTATTGCGGTAGATCCAGACGTAGATAGGCTTTGCTTTGTTTGTGAAGATGGTAGCTTGTTTGGAGAAGAATACACTTTAGTAGCCGTAGCTGATTATGTACTACAACATCGCAAGGGTAATACAGTAAGTAATATGAGCAGCACCCGTGCATTAAAAGACATTACTTTAAAACACGGCGGAGAATATTTTTCCAGTGCTGTTGGTGAAGTAAATGTTGTTACTAAAATGAAGGCAGTTAATGCAGTAATTGGTGGTGAAGGAAATGGGGGCATTATTGTACCGGATTTGCATTATGGAAGAGATGCGTTGATCGGTATAGCTTTATTTTTATCGCACTTGGCATTGCAAAAGAAAACAGTGAAACAATTACGTAACAGCTATCCTGATTATTTTATCAGTAAGAATAAAATTGAATTGCAAAAGGATGTGAATATCGATAAGATATTTACACATATTAAAAAGAAATATAAGAAGAACCCTATCAATACAGAGGATGGTTTAAAAATTGAGTTTGATAATGATTGGGTACATTTAAGAACCAGTAATACTGAGCCTATCATTCGTATCTATGCCGAAAGTAATAGCGAAACCATAGCTGCCAATATAGCAAAGCGGATTATGGGTGATATTACCGAAGGAATGCAATAGAGTAATAGTACCTATTTTTGCAGTATGGAAAGAATTTACCTCGATAATGCAGCTACTACCCCTTTAGACCCGGCTGTATTAGAAGCCATGATGCCTTATTTTACCAATCATTTTGGTAATCCTTCTTCCATTTATAGTTATGGCAGAGAATCGAGAATGGCAATTGAAACAGCTCGTAAATCGGTTGCAAAAATTTTAAATGCGCATCCTGCAGAAATTTTCTTCACCAGTGGGGGTACTGAGAGTAGTAATACGGCAATAACTGCTGCGGTAAGAGATTTGGGGTGTAAGCACATTATTAGTTCTACTATTGAGCATCATGCCACTATACATACTGTTGACTATCTGCACCATAATGGGGAGGCAGACTTAAGTTATGTAAAACTGCTGCCGAACGGACATATCGATATCGAGGATTTAGAAATTTTATTAGCGAATAGTAAAGAGAAATGTTTAGTTACATTAATGCATGCCAATAATGAAATCGGCAATATGCTAGATATTCATGCAGTAGGTAATTTATGTAAGAAATACAATGCCATTTTTCATAGTGATACGGTACAAACTGTGGGGCATTTTCCTTTTGATTTAAGAAATACACCTGTACATTTTATTACCGCTGCCGGGCATAAATTTCATGGCCCTAAAGGTATAGGCCTATTATACATCAATGAAAATGTAAAGATCAAACCATTTGTACATGGAGGCAGCCAGGAACGTAATATGCGCGCCGGCACGGAGAACCTATATGGTATCATCGGTTTCGCAAAAGCCTTAGAAATAGCTACTGCGCAGTATAAAACGGAAAGCGCATATATATACGATTTGAAAGTATACATGATGGAGCAGCTCACGAAACATATTCCGGGAGTAGCTTTTAATGGAGATCCATTGGGAAAAAGCTTGTACGCTGTGTTAAGTGTGAGTTTTCCTAAAACAGAAAAAAGTGAGATGATTTTGTTCAATCTTGATATTCATCATATTTGCGCCAGTGGTGGCTCAGCATGTACCAGTGGTGCAGATCAAGGCTCCCATGTTATTCGTGCGATTAATAATAATCCCAATCAGGTTACTGTTCGTTTCTCTTTCAGTAAGCATAACACGAAAGGAGAAATCGATACTGTTGTAGAAAGGTTGAAGGAGTTGATATGATCCCTTATCTATCGATAATCATCTTCGTTGAAATCATCTTCATCTTCTGCTGTTAAGGATCCAAGATTCATCATACTACCCATCAGGTCTTTAAAAGATATTCTTCCTTCAATTTGTTTTTTGCTAATAAAGGAATAGGCCGCTAAACCGTGCAGCACAAATTCCATCAACAAGGCATTTTCTCGTTCATTAGCCTGAGGAAAATATTTTTTTACCAAGGCATAGAGCCCGTCTACTTTATACAGATTTTCAATCCTCGCACTATCCTTCATATCTAACAGCAGATCGAGTTGATTACCCGCATCAAACCAGCGGATGATACTTTTGTAAGGGTTTTCCGGTGCATTTTCTTCAACCGATTTCTTACCTGTATTTCTTTTTTTCTTCAACGAATCTGGGTTGGGGAAATAAACAACAAATTGGGTACGAATAGCTTTGTCTAACAAGTTAACTGCAACCTGGTAAGGGCCCTCTTGTTCACCTTCATACACCAATTCAATTTTTCCGGTAATGGCAGGAATAATACCAAACAAATCGCTGATCCATACCGGCGTTTGTTTCTCATGATGAATAATAGCTCTCCTCTCGGCACTACTAACTGCATTCTCAAAAGCAGCGATTGTTAATCGGGCACTCACGCCGCTTTTTTTATCAACGTATTCATTATTCCGGGCTTCAAAAGCAATTTGCTCAATAATTCTTTTTACCAAATCGCTTA
Source organism: Sediminibacterium sp. (assembly GCA_017537025.1). Taxonomy (GTDB): domain Bacteria; phylum Bacteroidota; class Bacteroidia; order Chitinophagales; family Chitinophagaceae; genus Sediminibacterium. The sequence goes on along the minus strand of JAFWCB010000004.1, from coordinate 197,462 downwards.
CTTGAATGCGCTCTTTTTGAGTTTCCGGCAGTTTGGCTTCCTGTTCGGTAATGCTTAATGAGGTTTCAATATCTTTTGGATAATGTGTTAGTATTTGGCTTTGAATACGATCCTTTAACGGTGTTACGATACTGCCTCGATTGGTATAATCTTCCGGGTTAGCGGTAAAAACAAATAAGATATCGAGCGGCATGCGTAATTTGAATCCCCGTATTTGAATATCCCCTTCTTGCAAAATATTAAATAAGGCTACCTGTATGCGCGCCTGTAGATCGGGTAATTCATTGATCACAAAAATACCTCGATTACTACGCGGGATGATACCATAATGAATTACTTTCTCATCTGCGAAACTGAGTTTTAAATTCGCGGCTTTAATAGGATCAATATCTCCAATTAAATCGGCCACACTTACATCGGGCGTTGCCAGTTTTTCTCCATATCGTTCTGAGCGATGAACCCACTCTATGGGTGTATCGTCTCCTTTTTCGGCAATCAAATCTTTTGCGTATCTGCTAAGGGGTTGCAATGGATCATCGTTCACTTCGCTACCGGCAATAATGGGAATATACTCATCGAGCAAGTCAACCATTTGGCGGGCCATTCTTGTTTTGGCTTGTCCACGTAAACCCAAAAACAAAATATTATGCTTACTCAGTAAAGCCCTTTCTGTATCCGGTATCACGGTATCTTCATAACCAATAATACCCGTAAAAGGATTTTCTTTATTACTGATCGAATGGATAAGGTTATTTCTAACTTCTTCTTTTACTGATTTTGGCTGATAGCCTGATTTTTTTAAAGCCCCTAAAGTATTGGCTAATTTTTTGTTCATTTAATACACTGTTTTTCTTTTTCCGCTTTCAAAGTCTCTGAAAATAAAAGCACCTAATTTATCGAGTGACGCAAAGAATGCTTTGCCATTATTCATTTCTGTAAATTCTTGTACAAAGCTTTGCAGGTAAGGATCTGAAGCAATCATAAAAGTTGTAATAGGGATTTTCAGTTTCTTACATTGTGCTGCTAAATTGATACAACGATTCACTACTTTTCTATCCAGACCAAAACTATTTTTATAGTACTTACCTCCTATTTTTAAGCAGGTAGGTTTGCCATCGGTAATCATGAATATCTGTTTATTTGGATTTTTCCTCCTTCGTAATAAATCCATAGCTAACTCTAAACCTGCAACGGTATTTGTATGATAAGGTCCAACTTGTAAATAAGGAAGGTCTTTTATTTCTATGCTACAAGCATCATTTCCAAATACAACAATATCTAAAGTATCTTTAGGGTAACGTGTTGTAATCAGCTCGCTCAATGCCATGGCTACTTTCTTGGCAGGCGTAATCCGATCTTCCCCATATAAAATCATCGAATGAGATATATCGATCATTAATACGGTTGAAGTTTGCGTTTTGAAATCGGTTTCCCGAATTTGTAAATCATCTTCCTGCATCGAAAAACTCTCTACTCCCCTATTAATCTGTGCGTTTCGAATACTCTCCGTAAAGTCTATTTGTTCCAACATATCCCCAAACTGATAAGGGCGTGTATCCGGATTAATTTCATCGCCTTGTCCGGGTTTGAAAGTTTGATGATTCCCTTGCTTTGATTTTTTTAGTTTTCCGAAAATCTCTTCTAAACTTTTTTTCCGAATGGATTGCTCCGCTTTTCCGGTTATAGATAAGGAACCATCTTGGGGGTTTTCTTGTAAGTACCCGTTTTGCTTTAGATCTTCGATAAAATCGCCCATCCCATACTCGTCGTTGGTGAAATGGTATTTCTTGTCGAGTTCATTCATCCACGATAATGCCTCAGACGCGTCTCCATTGGTATAAGTAAGTAACTGCGTGAATATATCAAGCAACTGCTCAAATGTGCTTTTGCTGTTTTCATTGGGATTAAACCGGATAAATCGATGTCCTAACATTAACTGCAAGTTACGGAAATTTAGTGGATAGTGTGTAGTGCATAGTGAGCAGTATAGCTTTCCACTACACACTATACACTACACACTACACACTACTTCAAACTATCCCTCGGCGTCATTATCTTACCGGGAATTTGTATGGCAGGATTATAAATAGCCTTCATTTTTTCTAACCCGTCTAAATAGCTTTCAGACATTCGTTTTTCGTCTGCCATCCATTCTGCTTTATTACCGCTGAGGGTATTATAGAATTTGATTTGTTGCTGTAAGTCCTTTTTAACGGAAGCAGAGACCTTTTTAACGAGGGCTGTATCTTCTGCCATATAACAAGCTTCCAGAAACATTAATGAATTGCGATTATGCAGATTTCCCCTGCTTGCCATTCCGTAGCCAAAGTTCTCTTCATCCATCATTTTATCTACTTTTTGTAACACTTTTCTTGCTTCTTCTTTTTTACCTGCTGCGGCTAAGTCGATGGCAAGATCTGCATAAGCAGATCGTATGGTATTCAAGTGCCTGCGGTTTTCTTCATCAAAATAAACCCCTTTCTTATCGGCATTACCTGATGCGAAAACGTTCAAGGCCTTATCTTTCATCCAACCGGCATTCACACGTGAATTAATAACGGGTACGAGTCTGTAACTAAGTCCATCTCTCCGTAAATATTGATCGAAACCTAAATCAACAGATGGATTTGTGAAATAGATCGGGCGATTCCATTTATTGGCTGCAATGATGTTTAAAACCGCCAAATCATTCTTAAGTAAGGCGTTTTTAGGTACTTCAAAGCGAATTTCACTCACCACACTATCTGCAACATTTACAGTTTTATTAGCTAGTACAGCGGCTTTATCAACTGATACTGCAAATTTTCGAACGGGGTATGTATTCAATGCATCTCCATTACCACGATCTTCCATTTTTGAAGGATCATCACTACCTACATAATTTTTCATTACATCATACAGATCATAGAAGCGATCTTCCGGAATTCCGGGCTTAGGTCGATATAATACATAATCCCGCTTACTACCCTCTATCTGATCTGCACTCCAAAGTACGTCTATGGCTGGACTCTCATTAACCTTATAACGCAATTGATTGATATACCAATCAATACCTAATAAACTAAAATTAATAACACGCACATCTTTTCTGATACCTTCCACTTCTTGTGCATACCAAAGCGGGTAAGTATCATTATCACCAAAAGTAAATAGGATAGCATTAGGTGCACAGCTCTCTAAATAATCTTTTGCCAAATCTCGTGCTAGTACTTTTTTACTACGATCATGATCATCCCACTCTTGTTGCGCCATTAAAACCGGAACAGCTAATAAACAAATGACTGTGGCCAAAGTTGCTGCAGTTGTTTGGTTCAGTTTTTTCCCAAACCACTCTGTTACTTTCATTACCCCTAAACCAATCCAAACAGCAAAGGCATAGAAACTACCAACATATGCATAATCTCGCTCACGTGGCTGGTTACCTGCCTGATTAAGATAAAGTATGATGGCAAAGCCTGTGAAGAAAAACATAAGAAAATTAGAAACCGCATCATCTCCTCTTTTCTTGAAATGATAGAATAAGCCAATCATTCCTAATATGAAGGGAAGTAAAAATAATTTATTATTAGCCTTATTATTTTTAAGTGAATCGGGCATCTCACTCTGGTCTCCATATAAGAGATTATCAATTATAGGGATACCGGTGATCCAGTTACCATCGCGTACATTACCAGTATACACACCTTGCAAATCGTTTTGCTTGCCTGAAAAATTCCACATAAAATAGCGGAAATACATCCAATATACTTGATACCCAATAAAGAATTTTACATTATCCACTTGATTAGGTGCACGCTCATAAGAGCCATCCTTCATTTTGCCTATTTGTAAAAATGAAGTATAATAATAGGCATGGTATTGATCATCACTGGCATCCCAAACACGTGGGAAAACCATTTTATCTTCAGCCGCATAAACATATTTTTTATCCTGGCCGATTTCAACGTATTTATCTCTGGCTTTTTGATACCGTATACCTGTACTTTTTAGATCTACGGGCTGCGCTGTAAACTTTTGTCCGTATAATAATGGGAAATCACCATATTGTTCCCTACCGAGATACCCAACTAAGCTCATAGGGTTATCTACATTATACATATCTACGGAAGGGTTAGCCGTACTACGGATCATCGTGGTCAAATAGGTGCTATAACCAATGAGCATGAATGCAACAGACCATAGTGCTAATGTTAGGTATGGCCAGGCTTTCTTTGCTGCGATACGTAAGCCATACCAAATTAATCCTGATAATATTATAAAGAAGAAAGCAAAGCCCGAGAAGAAAGGCATACCGGCGCTATTTACAAATATGCGATCGAATGTGCCTGCCAGCTTTACTGTATATTGTATTACCCCGATTTGAACGAGACCTGTAATGAGACATCCAATAACAAAAAAGATATAGATACCTCCATAGTAGGCCTTTGCCTGGGGTTTCCATTTTTCAACGAGAAATAATAACCCAATAGCAACGATGGTTCCAAGTATCATGAGTCCGCCAACAGTACCATCAAAAGGTGCATTATCAGTGGCTTCTGCAGAAGCTGCAATGAGGGCGGCAATAAATGCGAGCACCCCACCAATAGCCGTTAATCGCAAGAACCATGTACGTATAAGGGCATAATTAAATGTTTCACGCCTGCGGAAATAATACACCATTACGATAGCCGGAATAGTTAATAGATTTAATAAGTGTACCCCTATAGATAAACCCATCATGAAAAAGATAAAAACAATCCAACGATCGGCACCGGGTTCATCGGCATGGTTTTCCCATTTTAGAATGGCCCAAAATACGATGGCAGTAAAAAAGCTGGATAATGCATACACTTCACCTTCAACTGCACTATACCAAAATGAATCACTGAAAGTATAGGCGAGAGCACCCACAATACCTGCACCCATTACTTGAAGTATTTGGGTAATGGTTGGCACATCAGTTGTTTTAATATTTATGATTCTGCGCGCAAAATGGGTTATCGTCCAGAATAAGAACAATATCGTAAACCCACTGGCCAGAGCACTCATAATATTTACAGCTTTCGCAGCATGCAAAGGATCATTACCGAAGAGAATAATGAATACCCTTCCAAGAATTACAAATAAGGGCGCACCGGGGGGGTGAGGTATTTGAAGTTTAAAACAACTGCTTACGAATTCACCACAATCCCAGAAACTTCCACCTGCCTCAGCCGTAAGAATATATACGGTACACGCCAGCACACATACTATCCATCCTGTAATGTTGTTGATCCTGTTAAACTGCATATTGGTTTTGGTTTTTTAGACTGGCAAACATAGTTTATTATAGGTAAAATTTGAAAGATATAGGTTGATTTGGAGGGATTTAGGTTTTTTTTAGGGTATAGGGTATAGGGTATAGGGATGAACTCCTATTACCTATTACCTATTACCTTTCACCTTCTTCCTATTCCCTATCTTTGCGCCCTGAATGAAAAAAACTGTTGCCTTTCACACTTTGGGATGTAAGCTGAATTTCTCTGAAACATCTACCCTTTCCAGAATTATGGAGGATGAGGGCTTTGAAAAAAGGGATTTTACAGATATAGCAGATGTGTATGTTATTAATACTTGCTCTGTTACAGATAATGCCGATAAAGAATGCAGACAACTGGTACGTAGAATCCAGAGAAAAGCACCGGAAAGTTTTGTGGTAGTTACAGGTTGTTATGCACAATTGAAACCAGCCGAAATAGCTAGCATTCCGGGAGTAGATTTGGTATTGGGGGCGGCAGAAAAGTTTAATATTGCGCAACATATCGGCAATCTTGCCAAAACAAACGATGCGGCTAAAATTTGTAGTTGTGATATAGAGGAAGTAACTGGGTTTAATGCTTCTTTCTCTCAAAACGATCGTACGCGCACTTTTTTAAAAGTGCAGGATGGTTGTGATTATAACTGCTCTTTTTGCACCATTCCGATGGCACGCGGTAAAAGTAGAAGTGATAGCATTGAAAATGTGCTTGCACATGCCCGGCGTTTATCGGCTGATGGAGTAAAGGAAATAGTACTTACCGGTGTTAATCTGGGTGATTTTGGAAAAGGGCCTGATGGCAATAAAAAGCATGAAGAAAATTTCACCGACTTAGTAAAAGCATTAGACTCGGTTGAAGGTATTGCCCGTTATCGCATTTCTTCTATTGAACCCAACTTACTTACCAATGAATTAATTGAGTGGGTAGCTAATAGCGATCAGTTTATGCCACACTTTCATATTCCTTTGCAAAGTGGCTCGAATGAAATTCTAGCTTTAATGAGAAGGAGGTACAAGCGTGAATTATATGCCGAGCGTGTAGCACTCATAAAAAAATTAATGCCACATGCGGCTATAGGTGTGGATGTAATAGTTGGCTTCCCGGGAGAAACAGATACCCATTTTCAAGAAACATTTGAATTCTTACATAGCTTAGATATCAGCTACTTGCATGTGTTTACCTATTCGGAAAGAGACCATACGAAAGCATTGGAAATAACACCTGTTATTCCTATATCTGTTCGGAATGAAAGAAATAAAATCTTACGCAATCTTTCTTACATGAAGCTTCAATACTTTACCAAACAACACGAGGGGAAGGAACGTAAAGTGCTTTTCGAATCATTTAACAAAAATGGGGTTATGGAAGGTTATACCGATAACTATATTCGGGTTAGTACAGCATATAGAGCAGATTGGGCGAATCAGGTCGTAAACTATAGTGTATAGTGAATAGTGTGTAGTGAGTAGTTTTTACTATGCACTAACCACTACTCACTATGCACTAAATTAAAGCTCTTGATTACGTAGCTCCATTCCCTTCGTAATCTCATAAAACTCTTTGGTTATAGTAAAAGCCTTAATGGCATCTACATGGTTATGATGGTGCAAGTCGGTACCGATATAACTGATTAAATTTTCTTTGATCATTCGAAGCGCTACTTTTTTAACCGGAGCTCCATAATAGCCACTAAGTGATAATAAATTAAGTTGAAAAGTACAGCCCATTTCTTTAAGCCGATAGTATTGATTAAAATCAGCCGCATAATATCCGTAGCGCTCAGGGTGCGCCAGTATTGGTTTATAGCCTTGTATATTCAATCTAAAAAGAGCTGTTTCTATAAAAGGGGAAGGCGCTACATAACTCATTTCAATGAGCACTTTCTTGTTGCCCATACATAATAATGGTTCTTCCTTTAATAATAAATCAATAAACTTTTCTTCAATCATATACTCAGCAGCAACGGCAATATCCAGGTCAATGTTGGCCCATATCAATTCCTGATTAATTCTTTCAAAAACAGGTAAAATCGTTTCAGGAGAATTATTATGAACACCGGGTAATATATGTGGGGTTAGGATGCATTTATGATAGCCCCAATCTTTCATATTTCGGAAATAACTGATCGATTCTTCTATAGTAGCTGCACCGTCATCTAAACCCGGTAACATGTGGGAGTGCATATCGACCCCAATAAATGAAAGATCTCTTTCAACACTTGATCTTCCAAAAATTGATTGTAACATACATGCATTTAAAGAGGGGAAAGATATTCGGCCGGGAACTCTACTACCATCACTTGTCCAAGGCTTTGTAATTGTACATAAACCTTCTTCTTTCCACCACGTAAGATAGTACCTTGTTTATCCATAAATACACCATAATTCACGCGTATTTTATCGCCATCTCTAAATCCTTCCTCCGCAATAATAGATATTCTGGCATCTTTTTCAGCAAGATACATTTTTATGGTATTTACTTCTTCGTCTTTAATGATAGCTGGTTTGCCTAAATAGTATACAAAGTTTAATACGCCATCCGTCATTAGCACTTTTGTTCTTTCTGTATCATCGATTCTTACAAATACATAAGATTTAAAGAGAGGGTCTTCGATAATTTTTTTTCTATCGCTCCATTGACGTTCTACTTTTTGTAATGGGCACCAGCTCTCAATACCTTTCCGCAACAAAACCGTATCTATCTTTTTTTCCCAACGAGGCTTTGTATACAATGCATACCAGCGCTTCTCATTAGTTTTCCCGGGGTTCTCCATACTGCAAAGTTAGCATGTTAATTTTTCACGGTTTGCATTTGTTTTTTGGCTAGTTCCTCCACTAATTGAACGCTAGCACCAATTTGCAAATCTGACTTGAGTGACTTTAACCACTCCTGGTAACGGATACCTTTACTTGGATCTGGATTATTGTAATATTTGTCTTTATCTACTTGAATCGGGTTTACAACTAAATCGTTTTTTAATTTCAACAAACTGTTATTTTGATTTACCGTAGTTGAAATTTGTTTTTGTATTGCTTTAAATTGATCAATCTGTAAAGGCACTGGTGCTTCTGCATTTTTTGCTAACCATTTTAAATTCTCTTGTAATAAGTTTAATGATGGATCAGCGGCGATTTTAGCTTGCTCACTTTTACTAATGGTAGCAAAAACAGGAGCTTCCGCTCCGTTTTGCCAGGGCTGGTAACCAGTTGCAGGTATGGCATCCCAAGGTAATGCGCTTTCATTGTCTTTTTCACGAATTTTTAAAAATTCATATGGATCAGGCATTACAATATCTGGTGTTACCCCTTTTAATTGAGTAGCACCACCATTGACTCTATAAAATTTTTGAAAAGTTAAATTCACTGCCCCGTATTCAGTTCTGCTACTGTAGAAATCTATAGGCTTCCCGAAAGGAACAGGACGTTGAACCGTACCCTTACCGTAAGTTGAGGAACTACCGATTATGATGCCACGTTTATAATCCTGAATGGCTGCTGCAAAAATTTCACTGGCAGAGGCACTGAGTTCATTTACCATAACCGTTAGTGGTCCATCGTATAAAACAGACTCATCATTATCTCGCCAAGTACGCTCATCCACCCTACCGTCTCTTTCTTTTACTTGTACAATGGGGCCGCTTTTAATAAATAAGCCAACCATTTTCACAACTTCAACCAATGACCCGCCACCATTATTTCTCAGATCGATTACAATCCCTTTTACTTTCTCGGCTTTTAATTTCTCCACTTCTAAGGCAACATCTTCTGAACATCTCGCTCCTCTTTGTTCATCGAAGTTGGCATAAAAATCGGGTAAGAATATATAACCGGTTTTGTGATCACCTTCTCCAATTATGGCGCTTCTAACCCTACCCTCATCTTGTTCAATTTTCTCCCGAATAAGACTTACTGTTTTAGAGGAGCCATCTTGTTTACGAAGCGTTAAACGGACTTCAGTACCCTTATTTCCACGGATAAGTTTCACTGCATCTTGTACATCATAGCCGGCAATATCTACCGGATCTGCACTACCTTGTGCTACCTTGGTTATTAAATCGCCAACTACAATCTCCCCGGATTTCCAAGCGGGATACCCTGAAACAATACTCGCAATTTTTACACCATTATCGTCTTGTTGCAGTTGCGCTCCGATACCGTAAAATTGATTGCTCATACGCTCATCAAAAGAACGTTTTTCAAGTGGAGGATAATAGTCGGTATGTGGATCCATCAAATTTGTAACCACATTAATAAAAGAGTTAAATCGCTGCTCCTCGGTAAATGCTTTTTTGGTGCGATTAAAATTTCTCTCCATTATTTTAAGTACGTTATTTCTTGCCTCGAGCTCTAAACTATCTTTTGGCTTAGCCACAAAATCTTTTTTGTCTTTACTCTTCTCTTGTTGTTCTACTAAATCAATATATCGCTCTAATACAAAATATTTTATTTTTTTACGCCATCTGTCGTTTTGTTCTGCCGCATCTTTAGGGAAGTTTAATTTTTCACCATCTAATTGAATGGATTCATTTACCGAAAAATCAAATGGTGACGCTAATATTTTCTTCGCCATCGCTTCGGCTTCTGCTAATCTTTTGGAATAGATGGCACTAACGGCAGGTTGAAATTGCAAAGGGGCACCATTGATTTCTTCATCAATAGTTGTTTCAAATTTTTTTAACGCGTTGATATCAGATTGTAAAAAAATACTTTTGTCGTTATCTAATTGTTCAAAATAACCTTTGAATACTTTTCTAGAAAAATCATCATTAATTTGTTTAGGGCTGTAATGCTGTTCTTTTAATAAGGAAGCAACTGCACTCAATAAGCGCTGTTGTTGGGTAAGTAATTCATTCGAATCATCTTTAGCCGATACTGTTCTAAAAGCAAAAAACAATCCGCCGAACAAAAGAATAAAGGCCAAAATTAAACCATTTCTACTCTTCATAAATACTACAAGTTTTTTCATGATGCCTTCAAAAATAACTGAAAAATACGCCTAAAAATCCAGCTTAATTCTAATTAACAAAGGTTTGTAAAGCAATATTGTTGAAAACTACTGACTGTTTTTGCTAACATTATATTTTTTTGTATTTTTGCAACCCCAAAACGGAGAGCGTAGCTCAGTTGGTTAGAGCGTCAGTTTGTGGCACTGAAGGCCGTGGGTTCGAGACCCATCGTTCTCCCCTCATTAAACCCGTAATTTTTTACGGGTTTTTAAATGCTCAGCATGAAGCTATTATACCTGATACCATTTATATCTGCATTCATTGGATGGTTTACGAATTGGATTGCCATTAAAATGCTCTTCCATCCGAGAGAATCAAAAAAAATATTGGGTATCCGTTTTCAAGGTATTTTTCCTAAAAGGCAAAAGCAATTTGCTGAAAAATTAGGCAAATTAGTAAGTGCTGAATTGCTTTCGTTCTCGGATATCGAACAAAAAATTACAAATCCAGCAAATGTAGCCAAGCTTATGCCTTTTATAGAAGAGCATATAGACCAATTTTTAAGAGTGAAACTGGCCGAGCAAATGCCGGTTATTAGTATGTTTATCGGGGATAAAACCATTCAGCAGCTAAAGTCGGTATTTACCGCCGAATTGGAGAACTTGTTTCCTGTAATTATGCAAAACTATATGGGTAATTTGAAACAAGATTTAGACTTAGAAAAAATAGTAACAGCTAAAGTTGCTCTTTTTTCAACGGATAAGCTCGAAAATATCCTGAACGCTATCATGTCTAAGGAATTCCGTTTTGTAGAGATCATCGGGGGTGTATTAGGATTTCTAATAGGCTTACTACAGGTATTACTTACCATTATCTCTTAATCACCGAAATAAATCGGTGAAGTCGGTGCATAGCTCCTAAACTTTACCCACTCAAATTTGTCTTATTACCGCTTGTATAATGGAGATGCCACTAAAATATGCAAGAATGCAACTTTGCAATGTATAATTAAATGAATATGGTAAAATTTCTATCTGTTTTTGTGTTGAGTATCTGCTTTTTATCCCTTGAGGCTCAGTTTCCGGGTGCCGGTGGAGCTCGCGGGAGTGCCGGGGGGGCTCAGAATACCAATATTGGTCATTTTTACGGAAAAATTGTTGACAGTAAAACTAATAAAGGTGTAGAGGGCGTAACCGTACAGATCAGAGGTAACAAATTTGATACTGCTACAAAAAAATTGAAAGAAGTTGCTTTGGGTACTTTAATTACAAAATCGAATGGAGATTTTAGTTTTGAAGGGCTTTCACTTTTTGGAAATTTTAAATTAAAGCTTACTGCATTAAACTACAAACCGGTTGAACAAACCATCAACTTTGGAATCAAATTTCCACAAGGGGGCGGTGCAGCCAGTAATGGCGGGGGTAATTTCCAACAAATGCTTGGAATGGCAGATAAAGATTTAGGTAATATTAAAATGGAAGAAGATGCCGCTAACTTAGCCAACGTAACAGTAACAGCTTCTTCTAAGCCTCAGTTTGAATTGGGAATTGATAGAAAGATCTTTAATGTAGATAAAAACTTAGTTGGTGCCGGACAAACGGCTACGGAACTCATGCGAAACATCCCCGCATTAAACGTAGATATTGATGGCAATGTAACATTACGAAATGCAGCTCCAACCATTTTCATTGATGGCCGCCCAACTACAATTACTTTAGATCAAATTCCTGCTGATGTAATCGATAAAGTAGAATTAATAACCAACCCGTCCGCAAAATATGATGCCTCCGGCGGTAATGCCGGTATTTTGAATATCGTGTTGAAGAAAAATAAAAAAGCAGGTTATAACGGAGGCTTACGTGCAGGTATAGATTCTCGTGCTATGTTAAATGGTGGCGGTGATCTTAATGTACGTCAAGGTAAATTAAATGTAACTGTGAGCGGGAATTACAATCAAAGGAAATCGATTTCACAAAATTTAACCGACCGTAATAATTTTTTAAGCACACCAAGCAATATTTATAACACCCAAGATGGCAAAAACACAGGTTCATTCGCTTTTTTTAGGGGTGGTATCGATTATTTCGTAGATAACAGAAATACTTTCTCCATTGCAGGTAACTATGTGCGCGGTGAATTTAAAAACGATCAAACACAGATTGTAGATTCAACTATAAAAGGTACTAAAACCTCTTATACGAATATCAATACACATTCTTCTTCTATTTTTGAGAATTTAGGAACTCAATTTAGTTATAAGCATAATTTCGCTAAGAACGGTCATAATCTTTCTGCCGATTATAATTATAATAATAGCCAGAATAGTAATAATTCAGATATCGGTAGTTATACTTATAATTTAGATGGAACATCTAAGCAGTCGCCTCTCTTACAGAAAGGAATTGGGTCGGGTACAACCATTAATCATACCGCACAAATCGATTATGAGAATCCATTATCCGATGACTCTAAATTTGAAGCAGGTACCCGCGCAGCCATTCGTGATTTTAATAACGTATTAGATCAATATCGATACAATAGTGCTACCAATCAATATGTACAGGTTCCGCTGATTAGCAGCCGTTATAAATTTAACGATCAGGTTTATGCTGCTTACAGTACCTATAGCTTTAAAGTGAAAAACTGGAGTTACCAATTAGGCTTGAGGGTCGAAAGCTCTAATTATACTGGTACCCTGTTAAACTCAAAAGGCGCGGATTCTGCAACATTCAAAGTAGACTTCCCATTGAGTTTATTCCCTAGTGCGTTTGTAACTTATAAAATAAATCCGAAGCAAGATTTTCAGATTAACTATTCAAGAAGAGTTAACCGTCCGAACTTCTTTCAGTTAATGCCTTTCCCGGATTATTCAGATCCTCAGAATATCAATATCGGGAATGCTAACCTAAAGCCCGAGTTTACACAGTCCTTCGAAATGTCGTGGAATAATGCTTATAAACCAGGTGCGAATTTTTTAGTAACCGCATTCTTCAAATATTCAAATAATTTGATTACCCGTTACGTGTATCGCGATAAGAATGCTTTGGTTCCGGGAGATAGTGCCTTTTTTAGTACCTACATCAATGCAAATGATGCCTATACATATGGATTAGAGTTAACAAACAAATTTTCGCCGGTGAAATGGTGGGAAAATACTATTAATGTTAATCTCTTCAACTCAAAAATCAACGCTAGTGTGCCCGGACAGTCGAATCTTACACAGGAGCAGCTAAGCTGGTTTTTGAAATTCAACAATACTTTCAAAATTGTAAAAGGATTATCGGTACAGTTGAGTGGAGATTATCAAGCTAAAACGGTATTACCTCCAAGTTCAGGTGGTGGTGGACGTGGTGGTGGTTTTGGTGGAGGCGGTATGATGTTCGGCGGTGGCCCTCAGTCTGGCGCTCAAGGGTATAACCTCCCTCGTTTTGGCGTAGATTTTGCCATACGCAAGGAGTTCACTTGGAAGAATGGTCAGAGCGGAAATATAACTTTGAGTATTAATGATATTTTCCGTTCTCAGGTTTTTGAACAATATTCAGAAAGCAGCTTTTTTAACCAAGTAACACAAAGAAGAAGAGACCCTCAAGTAATACGTTTAAATTTCAGTTATCGTTTTGGTAAATTTGATTTGAATCTTTTCAAAAGAAAAAATACCAAGGCCGACCAAGGTGGTGGCTTGGATATGATGCAGCAATAAATTTTAATGATTCTTACCTGCTAACATAGGTACGAATGAAAACTCCTCGAAGCGTTCTTCTAATAAAGAGCCATCGGGGAGTTTTTTTATTCGCAACATTCGCTGCGCTTCCCCTTCGTCAACCGGTATTACCATAATACCGCCGGGGGCGAGTTGCTCTATTAATTTTTCGGGGATGTGTGGAGCTCCACAAGTAATTAAAATTTTAGTAAACGGACCATACGTAGGTAATCCGGCAAATCCATCTCCGTAAAAAAACTGGATATTGAGGTACTTGGTTTTAAAGACGTACACGCTATGTAAATCATAGAGTTTTTTTTGTCGCTCTATCGTGAAAATCTTCTGAACACCCATTTCTGCTAAAATGGAAGTTTGATATATACTTCCTGTACCAATTTCTAAAACCCGATCTGTTTTTTGAATTTGCAATAATTGAGTTTGATAAGCCACGGTATACGGATGGGAAATGGTTTGATCAGCTGCGATTGGGAATGCGCGATTTTCATAAGCAATTTTTTCAAATGCGGTATCCAGAAAATAATGCCGTGGCACATTATTTATAGCAGTTAAAACAGCTTCATCCGTGATACCTTTTGCGCGTAATTCCTCAACTAACAATTTGCGCATGCCTTTATGTGTATGTAAATCTTCGTATTTTCTTTTTGCATGCATAATAATTATCCCCCTTGCTATTGCAATCCCATACTTTGTATAATCCCTTTAATTCTGTTTTCTAAAACTCTTTGTGTATCCTCAAACGCATCCTTTGTAGCAAGTGTTGTGTGTACGCTAAAGTAAAATTTAATTTTAGGTTCAGTACCTGAAGGCCGGGCTGAAATTTTGCTGCCATCTGCTGTAATAAATTGGAGCACATTACTTTTTGGCAAAGCTATCGGCCATGTTTCTCCAGTTTGAATATTAGTTCCTTTTTGGAGTTGATAATCTAAGAGCGTAACCACATCGGCGCCATTTATTTGTTTTGGTGGATTAGATCTATAGTCTTCCATCATGGCTGCAATTTCTTTTTGTCCGTTCATGCCCTTCTTTGTAATACTTATGAGATTCTCGTAATAGAATCCATACTGCATGTACAAATCAATCATTTTATCGAATAAGGTTCTCCCTTTATCTTTTTCATAAGCTGCCATTTCGCACATGAGAGCCACCGCACTTACGGCATCTTTATCTCGTATTTGATCGCCAATCATCAATCCGAAGCTCTCTTCTCCACCAATTACATAGTTTTCTTTTCCTTCTAATTCTTTTATTTTTTCAGCAATCCATTTAAATCCGGTGAGTACATTATAGCAACCCACTTTATTTTGTTTGGCAACTTCATTTATCATTTCAGTAGTTACAATAGTAGTAACTACCATATCATTGGGCTGTGCAATTCCTTTAGCTTTACGGGCTTCCATCATATAAGCAAAAGCCAGTACAGCCGTTTGATTTCCATTCATAAGTACCCATTCTCCTTTGTGGTTTTTCACACCAATGCCTACTCTGTCTGCATCCGGGTCGGTACCTAATAAAATATCTGCATCCAGTGCTTTTGCTTTTTGCAAGCCAATACTCATTGTTTCACTCTCTTCAGGGTTGGGGTACCCTACCGTTGGAAAATTACCATCGGGTGTGGCTTGTTCTTCAACAATTGTAACATTGGTAAAACCAAAACGTTTTAATACCTCAGGCACTAAAGTAATTCCGGTACCATGTATGGGGGTGTATACAATTTTGAGATCTTTTTGCTTTTCTATTACATCGGGATACACACTCAAACTTTTTACCATATCCAAATAGGCATTATCCATCTCTTTACCTAATATGGTAATATTCGCTTCTCCTCCACTCCATTTTACTTCATCCACACTGGTAATAGCCTCTACTTCGGTAATAACATTTTTATCATGAGGGGGTACTAATTGTCCACCATCATTCCAATAAGCTTTATATCCGTTATACTCTTTCGGATTGTGAGAGGCAGTACACACTACACCTCCGTTACAACCCAAATGCCGAATGGCAAAACTAAGTTCCGGTGTAGGGCGTAGAGCTTCAAAAAGAAATACATGGATACCATTCGCAGCAAATACATGGGCTGTGGTTTCAGCGAAAAAACGGCTATTATTCCTACTATCATGACCCACTACAACTTTTATGGGAGCACTGCCATATGTTTTCTTCAAATAGTTTGCAAAACCCTGAGTAGCCATACCAATAGTATATTTATTTACTCTATTGGTGCCAACACCCATACATCCGCGTAAGCCACCGGTACCGAATTCTAGGTTTCTGTAAAAAGAATCGGCTAACTCGTCGGGGTTATTTTTCTGTAAGTCTAAAACTTCAGCTTTGGTTTGGGCATCATAATTTCCGTTTAACCAAACATTTACTTTCTCTAAAACGGCAGCATCCATATTTGTAATATTTATTTAACAATGATAGTTATTTTCTCTATTTCTACGAAATGCAGTTGTGACCTTAATTAAATAGAAGCGGCTTCATCAAACATACAAGCAGGGTATCAACATTATTAGAACAGCGCCTAATTACCACAATAATGGGTTTCTACTGGTTCTATAATTCCTGTATATCAAAGATAATTCAAAAGCATTTGAACTTACGGAGCCCGATTTTGTAGCAGACATTCTCACATCATAGGTAACAGCAAACTGAAAATCTTTGAATACATAACCAACATATGGAATGATGGCATCCCCTACCCTATAATATGATCCTATATTAAAAATTTTAGGAGATTCTGGATCATTTGAATGTGAAAAACCAAAATAGCCACCACCTATAAAACCATTTACCCCACTTTGAAATTGATATAGTCCGCTGATATTAACATCAACCTTATCAGTTAATAGCTTCCCGATATTGAAATGAGCATCATATCTAGGATTATTCATTTGAGAACCGGCGTCATAAACAGATTGCTTGGATTTAACAAACCGAAATCCAGCTAATCCAAAGTCTGCTATCATTTCATCTGTTGTAAAAGTATACAGTAAACCTGCACACACAGAAGAATAACCGGGAATATTAGTTAACCCGGGTTCACCGGTTGGAAGTGCTCTGTTAAAACCTCCTGAATTCAATTGCTGAGCAGATGTAAGCTCATCAAAATTGATATTAGTTTTATTATAAATATATCCTAAACCTCCGGTAATACCGTGTATTTCGTCTTTATCCAGCGACAGGTGCACAGCGGCATTCAACGTAATAAATGTGCTTTTATATATTCCTTCCATGGCAGCATCTTGCATAAATAATGCACCTATGCCAACGTATGAAGATGATTCAGACGGTTGATAGATTCTACCATCCACAGATATCGACTTCGTACTATAATTAGTTCCAAATCCTAAAGATTGATTTCTAAATGTTGCCATTGCCCTCCATTTATTATCGCCATTGCCTGCCAATGTAGGGCTAATCGATAAAGGAGAATGAAAGAATTGAGAAAAATTAGGATCCTGTGCAATAACATGCTTGATCGTACAAAATTGTAAAATCATCAAACTGACAGGTATATACATTTTAAGTTTTCTCATGATCTTATCGTAATAACATAACTGTTCCCTTTTGAATTATCGTTTTTCCATTTATATCGATACCCTCTGCAACCCATACATAGGCTCCCAGCGGTTGATCAACTCCATTTACTCTGCCATCCCAAGCTTTATCCGAAGTTTTTGTCTCAAACATCAATTGGCCATACTTATTGAATATTTTGAAATATTTAAAATCACGAATACCTGCTAAATAAACAAATAATTGATCGTTGATACCATCTCTGTTCGGAGAGAATGATTTGGGTACAAAAATGTCAATCAATCCATCCTCAAATACAAAAACTTTTAGTGTATCAGTAGTTACGCAACCATACTCGGAAATAATATTGATATAATAAGTTTGATTGGTATTAAAATTAAAAACCGGGTTATTGATATATCCATTATCTAAACCAAATGATGGAACCCATTTATATTTATAAATACTACCAGTAAATATTCTGGCCATGAGTGGAGTAGGCCTGTTTTTGTTGGTGAAGATATTAGGCATATTAATAGACACTTCCGGACGCCTGATCAAAATATTCGAGTCTTTAAATACAGAATACCCGCAATATGTAGATGTTGCAAATAATTTTACATTCTGAAGGCCTGCATTTTGAAAAGCATAAATGGTATTACTTCCTGCTACAGAATCTTTACCTCCAAAAATCCATTTCCAATCGATAACACCTGTAGTACTTGTGTCGGTTAAATTTTTAAACTTAATAGGGGTATTCACACAAGTGCTATCATAACTAAAATTAATCACAGGATTATTAAATACCTGCACCATTTTAATAGCATTAACCGTTTTATTAAAGCATCCAAAAGAATTCATGGTTCCCCCTTTATATAATCCCGGCAACAAAGCGTTATAAACAGCACCCACAGCTCCGCTTATTAATGTGTCATTTCTAAACCACTGATAGCCTGAACTTACTGTATTTACAGAGAGCGGTAATGTAGCGCCTACGCACAATTGATTCCCCCTAGGTGCTATAACCGAATCATAGGGTAAAGGATATAGATCTTGTGTAAGTGAAACTGTACTGGTATCATTAGAACAATAAGCATCTTTAACCCTTAACAATTTAAATGTGTATGAATTTGCATTGGGTAAATTAGAAGCATAGATTGTATATGAAGATGTTTTTATGTCGGTAATAGTTGTAGGAAGACCGTTTTTTGAATCATTATAACTTACCGACCATGGCCCGGTGCCTGAAAAATTAACCAAAATAGAATCGGTGCTGTTACTACACAACCCTACAGGGCCAGAAATCCGAGTAGTTGGAATGGGATTGACGTTCACTTTCAATTTGAAACTATTACCCACACACCCATTACTAACCGGCAAAACGGTATAGGTTGCATAGGCGTTATTAATACTTAAATTAATTAATTGTTGATTGATATTTGAATGACCACTCGTATCCGCAGTAAATCCTGTAATTACCCCAAAAGGCGCAATGGTGGGAATATTCCAAGTGAATGTTGTTCCTGTTGGGATATTTGAAGGAGTAAAGGAAAACGAAGCGCCACTGCATGAACTGGTTTCTTGTTGTGTAATAGAGGGGGAAGGTTTTACCGTTACAACTAAATTAAATGGGGCTATAGAACACAGGGCACCGATTGGTTGAATGATATAATTAGCAGTACCGGTAGTGATACCATTGTTGATTAAAGTGTCACTCACAACAGATAAAGGATTAGATACGCTTTTTGCACCAGAAATACTTGATATTGGAATTACTACCGGGCTGGCCCACGTATAAAAAGTTCTCGAAGGCATTAGATCATTCGGAAATACAAACGCTGACCCACTGCAAATGGAAAACGCTTGTGTTTTTAAAATAGGAGAAGCATTGATCGTAACCTTAACAATTGAACTTGTGTCTGAACATCCAAATGCACTTAATGTATATCTATAAGAAACAACAATTGACCTAGCCGTTGTATCTAAGAGAGTTTCTTTAATGGTATTGAATCCTGAAGATCTTACATTACTGATGCCATCAATTGCATCTCTCGTCCAAGAAAATCCCGCAGAAGGAATATTGCTCGTAGGGATATAGTTGAATTCGGTATTACTGCAAACAGCTGTTGGATTTAAATTAGAAGTAAGCACCGGTAGTGGACTAACAGATACTGTTAAATTAAATGGTCGTCCTACACACCCTGCTGTAAAGGTTGCAGGAATGATAGGTGTTACTATATAGGATGCAGTACCTATTGCATTTGAATTATTAATGAGTAATTGTGTTAAAGTGTTTTGAGCAACTAGTGTTTGAGGCGATCCTCCGCTTACGCCTGGAGATTGTGTGGGTGATGACCAGGTATATACTGTGTTGTCTGGTGTATTGGGCGCTTTAAAACTAAAATTAGAATTACTGCAAGTAGAGGAGGTTTGATCCGGCACAGTGAGAACCGGATTAACAGTTACAAATACGGATTGCACATTGGTGCATCCATTTGCATTTAATGTAAAGTTATAGGGTACAATAACTGCCGAATAGGTAGGATTGCTCAATGTTTCATTAATATTACCGATTCCGGAAGTTACAGGCTCATTAATTCCTACCACGGAAGTACGCGACCAATTAAATACTACATTGAATGTATTACTTGTAGCTGCATAACTAAAAGTAGCACCGGAACATATAGCCGGAGGAGTTAAGGTACTACTCAATTTGGGTGCAGGTTTTACTTGCACATTGACTACTTGTTTGTTCAAATTAGTACATCCATTAGTAGATAGCGTAAAAGTATAGGTAACCGTTATAGTTGCATCAGTAGCGTTATTCAGCACTTCGTTGATATTTCCAAAGCTGTTTAATTCTGTATTACTAATACCTGTTACTGCTGCTCTTGTCCATGCAAAAGCAGTTCCTGCGTTAGTACTTGTAGGATTATACACAAAGCTGGTACCACTGCATATAGCAGGTGGCGATAATGTACTACTCAAAGTAGAGTTGCTCGAATTAATAGTTACCCCAACAGTAAAACTATTACCCGTACAGCCATCTGTTATTGGAGTTACAATGTAATTGGCATTTCCGGTCAGTATATTTAAATTAGAATTGGTTAATTTCTGACTAATTGAGCTTTGTGGAGAATTTTGTACAGAGGCGCCCAGGATTCCATTTGAAACTGTTGGCTCGGCCCAAGTATATAATGTACCTGCAGGTGCATTAGCCGGTAAAACATTAAAAGAACTTCCACTGCACACTGTTGTTGTTTGAGCAGAAATTACAGCTTTAGGTGTTACCGTTACCACTACTTTAAATGTAGATCCGATACATGTTCCGGAAACAGGAGTTACATCATAAGTGGCCGTTGTAATCGCATTAGTAGTATTTGTGAGCGACTGACTAATTACTGTTACAGCATTAGTTTGTGCCCCGGCTCCACTTAACGATGCCACAGGGTTAATTACAGGTGCAGACCAGGTATACAAAGTAGTTGCTCCGATAGGTACGTTTGTTGGAGCCACATTGAATGAAGTGTTACTACAAATTTTTGTTATTTGGGTTTCAATTGCCGGACTCGGCTTTACCGTTTGAACAAATGTAAAATTACTACCTGTGCAACCATCGGTTACAGGTGTAACGATATAAGTTATAGTTACAGGAGAATTAGTATTGTTAGTTAATGTTTGACTGATATTTTGTACAGGAGTGGTTCTTTCTAATGCTCCAATAACTGATCCCACCGGACTTTGAACCGGGGTTGGCCAAGTATATAATGTTCCGGATAAGTTACTAGCAGGTGTTTGCGTAAAATTAACCCCACTGCAAACCGAATTACTAATATCCGGAACGATAGGCAAAGGTTTAATACTTACCACTAAATTGAATGGAAGCCCTAAGCAGCCATTACTATTGGGTGTTACAGAATAAGTGGCTGTTCCTAGTCCTCCGGCTATATTATTATAATTTAGAACTTGAGCAATATTGGTTTGCTCCACATTTTGAGAAGAACCACCTAAAACATTAGCCGATCTTTGGGGATCTGTCCAAGTATACGTAGTACCAAGAGGAACGCCGGTTGGTTTTATATTGAATGATTGTCCACTGCATATTGAAACACTTTGTGTACTTAAATTGGCGGCGATTTTAACGGTAACTTCAATGGAAAAATTTGAACCAACACATCCATTCGTACTAGGTGTAACGGTATATAAAGCAACTCCATTCGATCCACTCGTATTCGTAAGGGTTTGGCTAAACACTGAGAGTTGTGCCCCATTGGCTGTACTACCGGTTATTGTACCGGCTGGTGCAATAATAGGCGCACCCCAAGTATAGGTTGTTCCAAAAGGTACATTAGATGGTGTAATAGAAAGCGGCGATCTACTACAAACTTCTGTTCTTATAGGTGTTACGATCGGGGTTGGATTTACAGTTTGTGTTAAGGTGAAAGTATTACCTGAGCACCCATTTGCAGAAGGCGTAATAGTATAAATATAATTATTAGATATCGTTGTTGTATTGGTTAAAACATCGGATATACTTGTTTGTGGCACTGTTTGAACAGCTCCTCCTGTAACGGCTCCACTTACCGTACTTACAGGCAATGCCCATGTATACGTTGTATTGGGTAAACTACTGGAGGGAGTTGAAGTAAATGAGCTCCCACTGCAACTACTATTGGCATAATTAGCAACTATCGGTAAAGGATTGACAGTGATAACTGCATTAAAAGAAGTACCACTACAACCATTGGCCGAAGCAGTTACGGTATACGTAGCTGTTGTAATGGTAGTTGAACTGTTGGTTAGCACCTGACTAATATTGTTTTGAGCAACGGTTTGTTCTGTACCCCCACTGATTCCTGTTGACTGTGTTGGGGCCGTCCACAAATAAGTTGTACCAGTAGGTGCATTCGGGGGTTCAATTTTAAAAGCACTACCACTGCAAGTTGTAGCCGATTGTGTATTGAAATTAGGGGTAGGATTCACGGTTACATCCAAGGTAAAGGGAGTTCCTGCACAGGATCCGGCTACAGGAACAATAGTATAGGAGGCAATAGCAGGAGCATTTGTTGTATTGGTTAAAGTTTGAACAACAGCAGATTGACTATTTAAAGAAGTTTGACCTGTAATAGCATTAGCAGGAGTAATTGTTGGTACCGTCCAACTATACATTGTTCCCGAAGGCTGGCCTGTATAAGTGTTTGTAAAAGTAGTTCCGCTACAAATCGTTTTCGTTTGTGCTACAGGAGTAACAGAAGGAGTTGCGTTCACAGTTACTACTGCATTAAAATTGGGTCCCTGGCATCCACCTGTTGTTGGTGTAACAACATATGTTGCCGTTGCATCTGCAATAGTTGTATTGGTTAAAGTTTGGCTGATGGCACTGGATCCTGTTGTTTGAGGTGAGCCGCCTGTAAGTGCTCCATTAACCGGTGCAATGGTTGGTGCTAATGCCCATGTAAAAGTTGTATTTGGAGGGAAGGCAGCTACCGAAAAATTAAATGGCTGACCACTACAGGTAGTTGTATTTTGTTGAGCGGTTACCGTTGATACCGGATTTAGAGTTACTGTTACCGGAAACGTTGCGCCTAGGCAGCTTTGAGCACCAGAAACAGCAATTGGTGTTACTGTATAATTCAAAGTAACAGGAACTGTTCTATTTGTTGGGTTATTAGTTAAAGTCTGACCAATTATGGTTACGGGTGTAGTTTGCGCCACTGCTCCAGTAACAGCGCCTGAAACTGTAGGAGTAGTCCATGTAAATCTTGTGTCAGCAGGAACCAAATCTGTTATCGGAATTGTAAATCCGGTGCCACTGCAAATAGTGGTGCTTTTTGCAGTAATGCTAGCAACAGGATTGTAGGTTACATTAACTACTTGTGTGGTAGCACAAGCTGCAGCCCCCCCATATGAAAGGGTATAAAAATAGGGAACTATTACCGGCGAAGTGGTTGTGTTATTTAGTATTTCGTTTATAGATGCATTTGAACCAGTACCAACTGCCTGACTTATCCCTGCATTCAAGGGTCTTGTCCAACCCGTAAAAGTTGTACCACCGGCAGGGTTCGCTGTTGCATTAAATACAAAACTGGTTCCACTGCATTTTGTTGTAATAGTACCGGCATTATTTATTACAGGTGCAGTACCTGCTGCCGGTTTTACGGTAACGGTAAAACTAAAACTTGGGTTCGCACATCCACCAACATAAGGGGTTGCGATATAAGTAGCTGTACCGGTAGTATTGGCGGCACCGGTATATGTTAAAGGCTGTACTATATACGGCTGAGCTGTGGCTTGCGCAGCGCCACCACTTACATTTGTGCTCATTGTAGGAACACCCCATGTATACGTTGTACCTGCTGGAACACCGGTAACATTTGCATAAAAATTACTACCACTACAAATGGTGGGCGTAATTCCCGATGCATCCACATTAATTCCTGTAGGATTTACAGTTACCGTCATTGTAAAAGGGTTACCGGCAGATGGTGTGATTGAATATACCACAGTACCTACTGTTGTTCCGGTATTGCTTAAAGTTTGGCTTAATGAAGTAGCTCCAACCAATTCATTAGCATTACCTGTTACAGCCCCAGCTATTACATCTGCAGTCCATTTAAATGTTGTTCCTGAAACAAGACCTACTTGCACAGGTGATAATGTTACAGTACCACCGCTACATACAGATTTTACCTGATTGCTTTGCCCATTACCTAACAGAAAAAATAAAACACCAAGAAAAAGCAGTAAAAATCGACGCATTGATTCCAATATTATTTACCTATATCGGTTTCCTCAATAAATGTTTGGATTTCTAGTGAGCTTTTTAAAGGATAGGAATAGTGAAAAACCTGTGCGTTAAAATTAAACAACCACCGCACCGGTTATGTTGCCATTTGTGGTTTCTACTTTAATATGATCTTCTGGAGTAGTAGCCACAGAAAGCCCCACGTAATCTGGTTTTACCGGAAACAATTTATGCATCCTTTCTACCAAAACAAAAGTTTGAATAGTGCGTGGCATAAAATCAAGTAAGGGTTTAAGCGCGTACAATAATGTTCTACCACTATTAATTACATCATCGATCAAAACAATATTTACATCATTGAGATCAAGCGCATCAGCCAAAACCACTTCTTTGGGGAGATTTTTGTCTAGTAATACGGAACTAACGGAAATGGTATTAGGAACGTATTTTTTAAGCAGCTCAGCAGCTTTTTGAGCTATAACTGTTCCACTATTACGTACACCAATCAATATAATTGGTGCCTGATTTCCACTCAAATTTTCAGCCAATTCCAGTACCATTCTCTCTAATTTACTGTAAGCCTCAGAAGCGTTTAAGATAGGTCGTTTTCCCAAAACGTAAAATTTAAGTGTAAAATAGTAAGATTAAATGAATTAGTTATCTTAGCAGCAATAACTTTCTGCTATGCATTATTTACCTCAAATAGCCTTTTTATTGTTATCCGGCGTTGCTGTTTGGTTATTTTCTAAAAAGGCTGGCGACATAAGGAGAAATATTTTATTGGGGAAAGATGAAGATTTAAGCGATAACCCCGCTCTTCGCTGGAGAAATCTGATTTTATTGGCACTGGGGCAAAAAAAGATGTTCAATAACCCCCTTGTGGCCATCATGCATTTTATTATCTATTCTGGCTTTATTATCATCAACATAGAAGTATTGGAAATCGTTTTAGATGGATTATTAGGAACGCATCGCTTATTCGCCCCTCATTTGGGTGGGTTATACAATGTTCTCATCAATAGTTTTGAAATACTGGCTACAGGTGTGCTGGTGGTATGTATCATTTTTTTAGTAAGAAGAAATATATTGAAACTCAAACGTTTTCTTAGTAAGGATTTGAATGGATGGCCCAGATCGGATGCCAACTACATTTTAATTACTGAAATAATTTTAATGGGTTTATTTCTGAAGATGAATGCCATGGATCAAGTATTACAAGCTAGGGGTGCAGAACACTACTATGTAACCGGTCACTTTGTTATATCATCTTTGTTATCTCCTTTTTTTGAAAATTTTTCTACGAATGCTTTGATTAGTTTAGAAAGAACAGCCTGGTGGCTACATATCGCAGGCATTTTTGCTTTCTTAAATTATCTACCTTATTCTAAGCATTTACATATTTTGTTAGCCTTTCCTAATGCCTATTATGCACGTTTAGAAGTTCCCGGGAAAATAAAAAATATGCCGGCTGTTCAAAACGAAGTACTATACGCTATGCAGCCTGAGTTGGCACCTACTGATGCTACTCCACCCGCACGTTTTGGTGCAAAAGATGTATTTGATTTAAGTTGGAAAAATTTGTTGGATGCCTATAGTTGTACCGAATGTGGGAGATGTTCTACCGCTTGCCCGGCTAATAGTACCGGGAAATTATTAAGTCCACGTAAAATAATGATGGCCACTCGCGACAGGCTTGAAGAAGTAGGTAAGAATATCAACGCAAATAAAGAATTTAAAGAAGATGGTAAATCCTTATTACATGATTATATTTCGGTAGAAGAATTAAGGGCCTGCACCACTTGTAATGCTTGTGTAGAAGAATGCCCTGTAAGTATTTCTCCTCTCGAAATTATTGTGGAGCTCCGTCGTTCCTTAATCATGGAAGAGAGCAATGCCCCACAGGAATGGAATGGTACATTTAGTAATATTGAAAATAATTTCGCTCCTTGGAAGTTTTCTCCCGACGATCGAGATGCGTGGGTGAGGCAATAGGCTCGAGACGATTGGCCGTAGACGGTGAGTAGTAAATTACAAACTAACAATATGGAACTAGCCGCCTCAGAACCATGGGGAAATATGAAGAAAATTTTCTTTCGTTTTTTCTTCCTTATCTGTGTTCTATTTATTACTCCTTTTAGTTTTTTGCAAAGCATTCCGGTTATCGACAGTATACTGGGTTATTATTTTAATGCATATGAAGCTATTTGTTTACAATTTAACAAATGGATTTTCCATATTGTACCCAATACCAAAGTACCAAATGGCAATGGCGATTATCCGGAGCAATGGATGACCCTGTATACATCACTTTTGCTGGCTTTAATAGGTTGTATTATATGGAGTATTATCGATCGCAAAAGGAAAGAATATACCAAATTAAATTATTGGCTTTTTTTGGCTATCCGCTATTTCGTAATATCAAATGGATTTAGTTATGGTATTTTCAAGTTGTTTGCTGTACAAATGCCATTTCCGAATTTAAGTCAGTTGGCTACTCCATTAGGAGATTTTTTACCAATGCGTTTATCGTGGATGTTTATTGGTTATTCGCATAGTTATCAAGTATTTTCAGGATTTATAGAAGTATTAGCTGCCCTATTACTTTTATTCAGGCCCACAGCTACACTTGGTATTTTAGTTTCGTTGGGGGTATTTGGAAATGTAATGATGCTAAACCTTAGCTATGATATTCCGGTAAAAATAAATTCTATAACGCTTGTAATATTGTGTTTATGGTTGCTGACAGAAGAAATGCCAAGGCTCTTTCAATTTTTCTTTTTCAATCGTGCCTTACCAAGCAAGATGTTGGTTTTCCCATTTAGTACAAAAAGAGGTCGCATCATAGCAAGGTTAACAAAGTGGATTATGGTAATATTTTGGATTGTTGTTCCCACCATGCTATCCATACAAACCTTAGAAAAAAGAGGGAAAGATTTGGTTTCTGCTGCTATCATCCCGGTCGGGTATTACGATGTTTTGGTACATGCTAAAGGAAAAGATACCATTACTATTGCCGGTGGTGATTCTACATATTGGCAAAATATTGTTATTGATAATATTTCAGGGGGAAGTATAAAGAGTGTTGATTCCCGTTTTAGATTGCGTTATGGCAGGGCTTATTTTAATTATAAAATAGATACTGTACATCAACATATATCATTATTTAAAAGCACTGCAGATTCCATTCCGATTGTACAATTTCATTTTCAGATAAAAGACCCTGAAACTATAATTTTTTCTAGCACTGATAATAAGGAAGCTATTTATCTTTTATTACGAAGAAGGCAAAAACCGTTTCCATTGGCAGAAAAACAGTTTCATTGGATCAGCGAAACGAATAGGTAGTGCGTGAGATCACCTACACAAAAGGTTTATAAATCATACGCCATAACTGAATACAAGCAGTGATGATAAAAATGATTCCCATGATTTTATTGAGGGTTTTATTGCTGGCATTAAGTTTGGCAACCAGCCAATTACCGCCATGTATATATACAGCCAATCCTGTGATAGTACCTACCCCTGCCCCTCCTGTAAAACAGTTATATGCATATGTTTCTATGGGCAACGCTTTTGTTTGAATTAATGTGGAAGTCCATAAAAACCAGAAAGGTATTTGTACAGGATTTAAAGCGCTCATCGTTAACCCTAAAATAAAACGGTTTAATTTATTATTCAATAACACCGGCTTTTTTTCAACAGCCTGTTTACGTGCTGTAATAAAAGAAACTATACCTAACACTAAAAATAATATTACTGTTAACCAACCCAAAGCCAAAAACCAAAGTCTGTGTTGTATGACCCAGTCCATCCCTGTGAGCGCAAAACGCAAATAAATCATTTCAACGATAGCCACCCCTATAGCAAATTGCCAAGCTTTTTGAAACCCTTCTTGCAGGCCAATTTGTGTACTAGTAAAACTCATATTCCCTAAAGGTAACTGCCCTAAAAAGCTCACAATAAAACCTAACCAAAGAATAACCACTATTTCCATATCCGCAAAATAGGGTAATTCTTCTTTGGTTTTCTACGTATTTTTGGTCAAATCTTTTGTATGCAAGTGAATACGATGGCTGAAATGATGATGAATGGTGAAACACCGGATATTTTATTTTGGGTGGGTTGCGCCGGCAGCTTTGATCAGCGAGCTCAGAAAATTACCAAAGCATTTGCCACTATTCTCGATAAAGTAGGATATAAATTTGCTATACTAGGCAAAGAAGAGGTTTGTACGGGAGATCCTGCACGCAGAGCAGGTAATGAATTTCTATTCCAAATGATGGCGTACCAAAATATTCAAATACTCAATGGGTATGGTATCAAAAAAATCGTTACAACTTGTCCGCATTGCTTTAATACACTTAAAAATGAATATCCTGAATTAGGAGGTAACTATGAAGTTATTCATCATACAAGCCTCCTGCAACAATTGATTGATGAGGGTAAAATAAAAATGAAAGAAGCTGGCAGTTTCAAAGGGAAGAAAATATCCTATCATGATAGTTGCTACCTTGGTCGCGCAAATAATATTTACGAAGCTCCCCGAAAAGTATTAGAAGCTTTAGATGCTGAATTAGTGGAAATGAAGCGGTGCCGTAAAAATGGTTTATGCTGTGGGGCTGGTGGGGCACAAATGTTTAAAGAAGATGAACCGGGCGATAAGCGTATCAATATTGAGAGAACCGACGAAGCTCTTGCAACTGGTGCCGGTATTATAGCAGCAGCTTGCCCCTTTTGTAACACGATGATGAGTGATGGTGTTAAAAACCGGGAAAAAGAAAATGAGGTTGCTGTTTTAGATATTGCTGAAATGATCGTAGAAAGTATGGTATAATATGATAGACTTAACAACTATAATTCCAGCGGATTTTAATGATAACTCGAGGGTATGGATATACCAGAGCAGTACCCTATTTACGCTGCAAGAAGCCTTTGTTATCGAAGATATGCTGCATCAATTTGTAGCAGATTGGAAAAGTCACGGTACCCCGGTGAAAGGTTATGCCAATTTATTATTCGGGCAATTTATCATTTTGATGGCCGACGAAACAGCAACAGGTGTTAGTGGTTGCAGCACCGATAGTTCAGTGCATCTTATGAAAGAAATTGAGAGTCGTTTTAAGGTTGACTTATTCAACAGGCAAAACTTGGCTTTTTATATAAAAGAAAAAGTACAAATTATACCCATGGCACAGCTCTCTTATGCGCTGGAAAATGGTTTTATTCATGCAGACACTTTATATTTTAATAATTTAGTAGCCGATAAAAAATCGCTATTGAATAATTGGATTACACCGCTGAAAAATACATGGCTAGCAAGCAAATTGAAGATTACCGTTTTATAAGCTTATTCAAAGCCTCTTGTTTTTGCTTTTCAGATAATGCACTTTTTTGTACGAGGCGATTCAGTTGATAACTTATAGTGAGTCTGTAATTACGTGTATTAGTGTTACTAACTGATTCAATATAGAAACGTTGACCTTGTGTAACGGTAAGATATTGTTGAACCATAAAAGGATCAATAATATTAAATCCAATTATCAATCTACGATCAAAAAATTTCCTTTGTACCCCGAAGTTACTACTTACATTACTCCTGCTTCTCCCCTGTGGATCAGCAAAATTATTAAACCGGGCACTTCCTTCAATATTCCAAACCGGTGTAGGCGTGAATGTATAATTTAAACTTGTATAAAAAGTACTACCGTTTCTATAAAGAAATAAAATTTTTTCTCGCTCACTATATTCGTTATAGGTTAATCCGGCACTGGCATTCATCCTGAATTTCTTAGTAAAGGTATACCCGCCAAACACACTGGCTTCATATTCATTTCTATCGGCAATATTGAACCAAGTAATTTGTGTTATTCCATTATCTATCAGTGTTCGAATAGTATTGAAAATATTTTGCACTTTATTAAAACCCAGAGAGGTATTAATATAATATTTACCTTTTGTAATACTCACATTCCAATCGAAATTATGCGCTAATGATGGTTGTAAAAAAGGGTTGCCAAATCTCAAATTATAAGGGTCACTATAATCTACATTGGGATTCAGTTCACCAATTCCGGGTCTGCGAATAGTGGCACGATATACCAATGCTGTATTTACCTGTTTAGAGAATTCCTTTCTGATGGTGAAATTGGGCAATAGATTCCAATAATTATTAGAAACGCTGGCAACATTACCTTTTATAAAATTGAATTGCATATTCGTGTATTCCGCTTGCGCACCCAAACTTAATCTTGTGGTTTTGGAAAGAAGTAAACTAATTCCTGCTCGAATAGTAGCAATACTTTGATCGAAATAAAAATCGTTACTCAGTTTATCGTTATTAACTAAAACACCGTCTGTTTTTCGTAAAAAAGCAGTATTTAAACTATTATGAAACCTCGATATATTATAGGTAGCACCACCTGAAAATGTATTGGCATTTTTATTAAAAGGCTTAGTGTATTCCAGTCTTAAGTTTGCCGATTTATTTTTATTATCAAAATATTGCGATTGGGTAGAGTCTAACCCTGTAGGTTGCATATTATTTTGCAAAAACTGCTGATAAAAATCTCGGTCGTTATCATTTTTACTCGTATTCCCTATTGCAATAAGGCGTAAAATCTCAATGGGGTTCTTTCCCTTATGCGTGTATGATAGCGTTACGGCATGTGTATATCCTTCCCCTACACTATGATTTTCTCGTGTACTATATTTGTATGTTTCGTTGAGTCGATTAATATTACTGTATGAATTAAAACTATTATTATCATAATAATTTAGGTTACCCTGATACACAAAACCAAGTTGGTTATTTTTATCAAACTCATAATCTATCTGGCTCCTTACATTAGGTCGAGTATTAATATTGGTATAACTACCTGTTGTTTTAAAATAATTTGTTGAATCACCATAAAAGTTAGATCTGTTGCTGTAGCTATTTCCTTTTTGCTGGCTCCAACCAGAGCCAATCGTTTGATTAAAAGATATTTTTTTATTTCTGTAGCTGATGTTCCCACTAATATTTCCCTCACCTCTGGTTCCACCACTGAGGGTAAGTTTTCCAACCCAACCTATCTTCCCTTTCTTAGTAATAATATTAATAACTCCTCCGGTTTCAGTTGCATATTGAGGAGGTGGATTGGTCATGATTTCTATTTTTTCAATACTACTGCCTGGTAAACTTTCGAGTAAATCCTGTAGTTGTTGGGCAGTAAGCTCTGTAGGCTTATCATCAATTAAAATTTTAGGCTCTTTGCCTTTTAATAAAATCCGCCCGTTGGGATCGTTATTTACTAAAGGAATATTTTTAAGTAACTCAGCGGTAGTAGCTCCTCCACTTAAAGCACTCTCCCCAACATTGTATATAAGTTTATCGTCCTTTGCTTCTATCAAAGGCTTTTCGGCATATACAATTACTTCGTTCAATAATTGTTCAACTACTTTTACTTTGATATCACCCATATTAAAATCGTAACGTTCTACTCTCAAATAAATACTATCTATTGTTGTTTTCGCGTAACCTACGGCTGAAATAGCCAAAGTATAATATCCGAAAGGAAGTTTATCAAACTCAAATGCACCATTTTTATCACTTAAACTAGTTCTTATTAAACTATCTGTTTTTGTATTCCTTAATTCAACCTTTGCAAAGGAAACGGCATTGCCCTTATCAGCACCAATAAGGTTCCCGATTATGATTCCGAAATCTTGTCTTTGGGAAACAGTTTTACCTTGCGCATTTAGCAAGTTTTGTCCAAGGAAGACAGTTAGTATTATAGCAATAAATCTCACTTATGTAAAAATAAAGATAAGTGAGTATTTTTGGGGGAATTAAAGGATGATTGGACTATCTGAGAATATTAGCTAGTGTTTGGCTTAATTCTTCACCCCTTAAGTTCCGCGCAATAATTTTACCGCTCGGGTCTATTAAAAAATTAGCAGGGATGCTATTAATATGGTACAATTTAGCTACCTCGTTTTCAAAATATTTTAAGTCGCTAACGTGGGTCCAGGTTAGCTTATCTTTTCTGATTGCCTGTATCCAATTATTTCTGTTTTCATCTAATGATATACCAAGTACCGTAAAATTTTTAGCCTTATATTTTTGATATGCTGCGACTACATTCGGGTTTTCTT
The DNA here is from genome assembly GCA_017537025.1 of Sediminibacterium sp. Lineage (GTDB taxonomy): Bacteria > Bacteroidota > Bacteroidia > Chitinophagales > Chitinophagaceae > Sediminibacterium. Next base: position 165,123 of record JAFWCB010000004.1, on the reverse strand, counting down.
GTCTGCAGGGCCCACACCAACTTGCCCAAAAATCTACCAATACATATTTACCTTTAAAAGAAGCCAAACTAATGATTTTACCCAAAGTATCTTTTTGGGTGAAATTGATGGCCATTGTTCCAACGGCTCCGATCTTTGCATCAGCAATTCCTTTTTCCAAAATTCTCGCAAAAGATCCTCTTTTTGCCTCAGGGAGTAAAGCATTATAGCGCGCTTCTACATCTGTTAATCCATTTAATAAGGGGCTGATAACAAACAAAACAAAAGAACTTACAGGGGAGTTTCTGCGAGCCTGTGTATAGTTTGTTGCGTTATTAACCACATTAACTTTAGTAGCTTCAAAAACACGAATGAGTGAATCTCTACGCAGTTGTGTTTTCTCAGGATTGATCAGGTTCACTAATTTATTTAACGTATCGCGAAGCGGGTTGAAAGAATTTTTAAAGTCAAGATAATCTTGTTCTAGTGCAGATCCTTTAATTATTATGTTATTCAAGTTATTAAAATCGCCATCGATTGTAATGATACCATTCTCCATAAATAAATCAATGGCCTCTTTAAATCCAACAAAACCTACTTGGAAAATATCCGGCTCTACCACTTTACCTTTCAATTGAAACTGACCATTTTTAACCGTATCTGTAGCAATAGTTTTACCATCCGAACCATTCATTAAAAAAACAAGTGTTCCGGATTTAAGATTTTGAATATTCCCTTTAATTGAAAATCCTTGTTGCGCCTGTAGCGTAACAGTAATGAACAGAATTGAGATAATAAATAAATGACGCATATATTATTTTGAATGTCGTTTACGAAGTACGGCTAAAACATCCGCTAAAGTATATCCTTTAGCGTTAAGTAAAAGCAAATAATGAAAAAGCAGATCTGCTGCCTCACCTAAAAAAAGTTCTTTATTATCGTCTTTAGCTTCAATCACTAACTCTACCGCCTCCTCACCTACTTTTTGGGCAATTTTATTTATACCTTTTGCGAACATAGAAGCTACATAGGATTCTGAGGGGCTAACTTGTTTCCTCAGATTGATGATATCTTGCAAATACAACAAGAAATCTTCGCTATGATTTGGCTCGCTCCAGCAGGTATCTGCTCCGGTATGGCAGGTTGGTCCCTCCGGATGTGCCTTTACAAGTAGGGTATCATTATCACAATCTACTGCTATTGATTTTAGTATTAAAAAATGACCACTCTCTTCGCCTTTTGTCCACAAACGTTTTTTAGACCTGCTATAAAATGTTACTTTACCTGTTTCTTCTGTTTTTTGCAATGCCGTTTCGTTCATAAAACCAAGCATTAACACCTTGTGGGTATCAAAATCTTGAATAATAGCAGGAACAAGTCCATCTGAGTATTTTGAAAAATCTACTTTCATATTCTAAAGTTCGGTTATTAGAATCGCATTGGAATACCTTTTTTTTGCAGGCTTTTTTTAAGTGTGGGGATTTCTATTTCTTTAAAATGAAAAATACTTGCAGCAAGTGCTGCATCGGCTTTAGCGGTAAGAAATACGTCCTCGAAATGCTCGATAGTGCCGGCTCCGCCGGAGGCAATTACGGGAACAGGTAGTGAAGTTGACAAAGCCTTAGTGATATCTAAAGCAAAGCCTTCTTTAGTTCCATCGTTATTCATAGAAGTAAGTAAAATTTCTCCGGCACCCAAATCAACACCTCGTTTTGCCCAATCGATACAAAATGTCTCTGTTTTTACTTTACCCCCATTCAAATACACATACCAATTATTGTCGGCTTCTTTTTTTGTATCGATTGCCAATACAATACACTGACTACCGAATTCTTTTGCAAGCGCTTCTATCAGAGAAGGGTTTTTAAATGCAGATGTATTTACCGAAATTTTGTCGGCCCCATTTTGTAATAAAGTATATACATCTTCTATGGAGCTTATACCACCGCCAACCGTAAAGGGTATATTAATATGATGTGCAATTTTATTCACTAGCGCACTAAGCGTTTTCCTTTTTTCATTAGTGGCTGTAATATCTAAAAAAACCAACTCATCAGCACCTTGTGATGCATATAATGCCCCCAATTTCACGGGGTCACCAGCATCTCTGATATTTTCGAAGTTGATGCCTTTAACAGTTCTTCCGTCTTTAATATCCAAACAAGGTATAATGCGTTTTGTTAACATGGTTGAGATATGAGTTACGAGCTACGGTTATTTAATAGTCTTTTAGTTGATCTAAAGTTATTCTTCCTTCATATATTGCCTTTCCAATTATTACTCCTTTACACCCTATGTTTCTTAGTTGAATAACATCTTCAATTGAACTTATACCACCGCTGGCTATAAAAAAAAGATCCGGAAAATGACTTACAATCTTTTCATATAATGAAATAGCCGGACCCTCTAGTTTTCCATCTTTACTGATATCTGTACAAAATACCTGTGTAATACCTTTAGCTGCATAATCAATTATAAAATCAAACAGATTTATATCTGTTGTTTCTAACCAGCCTCCTACAGCAATTTTTTCATCTTTTACATCTGCACCCAATAAAAACTTGTTTGCTCCGTATATTTCTATCCAGTTTTTAAAAATTTCCGGCGATTTTACCGCTAAGCTACCAATGGTAGCAAAGGTTGCACCGGCTTCAAATACTGTTTCAAGATCTGATTGCTGTTTTATACCACCACCAAAATCAATGCTTAATTTAGTATCACGAGAAATAGCTTCTAATACTTTCCAGTTTTTAACCGACCCCGCCCTAGCGCCATCTAAATCAACTAAATGCAATCGCTCTAATCCGGCATCTTCAAACTGTTTAGCAACATCCAATGGATTTTCATTATACACTTTCATTTGTGCATAATCTCCTTGCGTGAGGCGAACACATTTACCATTTATTATATCTATTGCGGGAATGATTTGCATGTTGTAGGTGATAGGTTATAGGTTATAGAGATAGAAAGTTGGATAATATTTTTTCTCCTATCAATGCACTTTTTTCAGGGTGAAATTGTGTGCCATAAAAATTTTTTTTATGTAAAGCGGCACTATAATCAATCCCATAATTAGCGGTAGCAATGGTATCTGCCCCTTTAGCTGCATAATAGCCATGCACAAAATAACAATAACTATTCGCAGGTATATTAGCAAAAAGTTCCGTTTTTGTATCATAAATCTGATTCCATCCAATTTGAGGTACTTTTAGTACGTCACCTGTTGGTGTTTGATTAGCAAATTGTTTTACCTGTTCACTAAAAATGCCCAAACAATCTGTATCATTCTCTTCACTATAGCTGCACATCAACTGCATACCCAAGCAAATACCTAATACAGGCTGCTGTAAAGAAACTATTAGTTTATCCAATGATCTTTCTTTCAGATATCGCATAGCCGAACTGGCTTCTCCAACCCCGGGAAAAATAACTTTATCGGCAGCACTAATGGTTTCTGGATCATCGGTTACTAGAGCCGTAATACCTATTCTCTCCAACGCATATAAAACCGATTGAATATTTCCCGCATTATATTGTATGATGGCTAATTCCATTAAGTAATAATTGGGTTTAAAAAAGCCGGGATAATTTCATTAATATCTTTCCCTGTACCTAATGCCTGAATAAAAGCTGAACCAATGATGGCACCGCTGGTGTATTCTGCAGCCATGGTAAAGCTTTCTTTATCTTTAATACCAAAGCCAACAAGTATAGGATTACTAAGTTTATAAGTAGCTAACCGCTGTAGGTAAGCAGTAACAAATTCTTTATTAGTTGCTGAGCCTGTTGTTGAAGATGAAGATACAGCATATAAAAAACCGCTACTTAGCTCATCCAGTTTTCTTATTCTTTGTTCACTTGTTTCCGGTGTTATTAAAAAAATAAAATTTAATCCATATTTTTTTATGATTTCTCCGTATATCTTCTCAAATTCATATTCCGGCAAATCGGGGAGTATAAGTCCGTCTATACCCACTGCTGAGGCTTTAGCACAGAAAGCTTCAAACCCATACTGCAAAATAGGGTTCATATAACCCATTAGAATAACACCTGTATTTTGCAACTGACTATTTTCTCTAAAAGCTGCAAGTTGCTCAAATAGTTTTTCAATACTCATCCCATTTCCTAATGCTATGGTACTACTTGCCTGTATTACAGGACCATCGGCTAAGGGATCGCTATAAGGCATTCCTAACTCGATAATATCTGCGCCATGCTTCGCCAGTAATTCCATAATGGGAATCGTAGATTCTAATTCCGGATAACCGGCAGTGAAGTATACATTTAGAATCTTCTTCTCTTGCTCGAATATTTTTTGTAAGCGATTGTTCATTTTTTACTGTTTTTCTTAAACGCAAAGACGCTAAGACGCCAAGTCAGTTCATAATCTAGCCATATAAGTTGCGAGATCTTTATCACCCCTACCACTCAAACAAATTACGACCTGATCGTTTTTGTCGAATATTAGTTGATCTAAAGCCGCAAATGCATGTGCCGTTTCTAAAGCAGGTATGATACCTTCCGTTTTACTAACCATAAAAGCAGCTTCTAGTGCTTCTTCGTCTGTAGCACTTATAAAAATACCTCTGCCCGATTTAAATAAATTGGCGTGAAGCGGACCAATACCGGGATAATCTAAGCCTGCAGAAATACTGTGTGGTTCCACTACTTGTCCATCGGCAGTTTGCATCAGTAAGCTTTTACTGCCATGCAAAATACCCATTGTTCCTAATGCAGTGGTAGCTGCTGTTTTACCTGATTGTACTCCCTCTCCGGCAGCTTCAACAGCAATTAATTTTACTGTTACATCATTTAAGAAATGATAAAAAGCACCCGCCGCATTACTTCCGCCTCCAACACAAGCAATTACATGGGTAGGAAGTTCGGAGCCAGTTTTAGCTTGCAATTGTTTCTTTATTTCCTCACTAATGACACTTTGAAAACGTGCCACCATATCGGGATACGGATGTGGCCCAACAACGCTCCCGATAATATAATGGGTATCTTGAGGGTGGTTAATCCAATCGCGGATCGCTTCATTAGTAGCATCTTTTAGTGTTTTACTGCCACTGGTTGCAGGCCTTACTTCCGCACCTAACATTTTCATTCGAGCCACATTCGGTGCCTGTCGCTCAATATCTTTTTCTCCCATATATACAATACATTGCATTCCCTTGAGCGCACATACCGTAGCCGTGGCTACACCATGCTGCCCCGCACCTGTTTCCGCAATAATTCTTGTTTTACCTAATCGGCGAGCTAATAAAATTTGCCCTACCGTATTGTTGATTTTATGTGCCCCGGTATGACAAAGATCTTCTCTTTTTAAATAGATATTTGTGTTATACTTTTCACTAAGTCTTGCTGCATAAAATAATGGGGTTGGTCTTCCCACATAATCCCGTAGCAAAGCTTGAAACTCTTCTTGAAAAGAATCTTCTTGCATAATATTTAAATACTGCTCGCGCAATTCTGCAACATTGGCATGTAGCATTTCAGGAATATAAGCTCCGCCGAAATCGCCGTAATATCCCTGCACACTTGGTTTTTGGTAATCTATTATGACACTCATTTTTAATTATAATTAAGTTCTAACAATATTAATCCGTTGCTATTATCTACCTGTTGTACCTGTTTGTTATAGTTATAGACTATCTTATATCTATCGAACCTATCCATACTATTATCTCCATTATACACGATATTTTGAGAACCGATAGATTGTACGATACCATTATAGTTATATCGAATTACTAAATTTCCGATCCTATCTACCCTTCCACTATAATCGTATTGTACGCTCACTTCACCAATAGTGTTTACCCAGCCTTGATAATTAAATCCTATTTTGGTATTGCCTATTTGTTCTACTCGTTTTGTAGTACTATATACAATTGTGCCTTGTGCGTCTGTTTTAATTTCTTTTAATTTACCTGCTTCACTAATAACAATATAGATATTGTTGAGAGAAATACGATAGGAGGCATGACCGTTTTGATTCAGATAAACATTACTAAGTTGTTGGGTATAAGCAGAAGCCGCCAAGCAAGAGACTAATAAAACTAGAAGATATATCTTTTTCATCGCGGAAAGGCTTTAATAAAATTTTCGATTAATGGAATATTCTTTATACCTGGTGCCGTTTCAAACTTGCTATTGATATCCAGAGAAAATAAATCCTTTGCAACAGGTGTTGTAGCAAATTGTTGAATAGCTGCTACATCTTCCAATCCAATTCCACCACTTAAAAAAAATGGTTTTTTAATATCTGCCGATGCTAGTTTTTCCCAATTAAATTGTTGCCCGGTACCTCCATATGCTGTGCCGGCAGTATCAAATAAAAACATATCAGCAGCATCTTGATAATCTTTAATCTTCCACTCAATATTATCGTCTTCACGAATCCTAAAAGCTTTAATTACAGAAACATAGTTTGATATTTTTTCGCAATATCGGGGAGTTTCATCACCATGTAACTGCACTAAATACAGTCCGCAGTCATCCACTGTTTGTAGTACTTCATCTGCTTCTTCGTTTACAAATACCCCAACCTTATTAATGTTTTTTCCTTTTGCTTTCTTGATAGCCATTCTTGGCAAATGCTTAAATACATATCGTGGAGATTTGTGATAGAAAATAAATCCACCAAAATCAACTCCTAATCCATCCAGTTCATTGAATTGATCAATGTTGGTTAAACCACATACTTTAATCCGCATACTGCTTTACTTTTAATTCATTCATAAAATTGGCAAAAGCAATCGCGGGTGAAGCCTCTTTCATAAAGTATTCGCCCATTAAAAAACCTTTGAAACCGGCACGCTTTAAAGTTACAACAGTATCAGCACTATGAATACCACTTTCTGCGATAGCGGGTATATAGGCAGGGATTTTTTGTGATAATCGAATAGAGTGTTCGAGATTCACGCTAAAATCTTTGAGATTTCTGTTATTCACTCCAACCAAATCAATCTCCTTAGAAATATGCCCCAATTCCTCTTCATTATGTATCTCGAGTAAAACCTCTAATCCAACCTCATGTGCCTTTTCTGTCATCATACCTACCTCAGTAGGTGATAAACATGCTGCTATTAATAAAATAACCGAAGCTCCAGCAAGTTTAGCCTCCAATATTTGATAAGGATCAATCATAAAATCTTTTCGCAGCACAGGAATCGGCAACTGGGTTACTGCCAGTAGATCTTCCATACTACCTCCAAAAAAAGGTTGATCGGTTAGTACAGAAATTGCGGCGGCACCATACTTACAATAGGCACTTGTTACTTCGGTAACCAACGCCTCATTATTAATAATTCCCTTACTTGGCGATTTTCTTTTAAATTCAGCAATTATTCCTGTACTCCCGGGGTTAATTAAATTTTCTTTGAGAGAATACACCTTTTCAGTACTCAACAGTTGTATACTAAGTTCTTCAAAAGAAACCCGCTTCTTCTGCTCTTCCACCTCTTTTCTTTTTGTGGCAACTATGGTATCTAATATATTCATCATAAAATTATTACTGTAAACTAATTAGTTTTTGCAAACATGCATAAGCACTACCGGACTCTAAACTCTCAATCGCCGCAGCATACGCATCATCATATTTTTGATACTTACCTAAACCATATAATGCCATGGCTGCATTGGCCAATACTACTGCATGTTGCGACCATGACCCTTCTCCTTTGATTATTTTAGCAAATAATTTAGCAGATGCTTCCACGGTATTCCCTCCATAAATATCTTCTGCCATCACCATTCTTTTTCCAAGTTGTTCAGGTGTATAAATGGCCTCTCCTTGTTGGGTAATTACTTTAGTATCATTGGTAAGTGAAATTTCATCATACCCATCTAATCCATGAATAATAGTAAATCGGGATTTAGTTTGTTGTAAGAGATAATTATAAATTCTTGCCATTTCTAAATTGTAAACCCCTACGAGTTGAAAAGCGGGTTTTGCCGGATTTACCATAGGCCCTAACATATTAAAGAAGGTACGAACGCCAAGATTTTTACGAATCGGAGCAACTATTTTCAAAGCAGGATGAAATAATGGCGCATGTAAGAAACATATATTAGCTTCATCTAATTCTTTTTGCAAAACATTTGTATCATTTTTAAATCGATACCCTAATTGTTCCATTACATTAGATGCACCGCTTATTGAGGAAGCACCGTAATTGCCATGTTTAGTAACTTTTACGCCGGCACCGGCAACAATTAAGCAGGCAAGGGTGGAAATATTGAAAGTATTTTTACCATCGCCTCCTGTTCCTACAATATCAATAGTTTCGGAATTATCTAATACAACCGGTACCGCCAACTCCAACAAAGCATCTCTAAACCCTTGCAATTCTTCGATGGTAATACTGCGCATCAGAAAAACGGTTATAAAAGCAGCAATTTCAGATTCATTGTATGCACCACCCGACATCTGCATTAAAATATCTTTCGCTTGTATACGGCTAAGTGTTTTATGTTCAAATAATTGTTGTAATATCTTTTTCATAGATTCCTATTAATAAGTAAGCCAGTTTTTTATGATGGTAGCACCATCCGGTGTTAATACACTTTCAGGATGAAATTGTACCCCCTGAATATCATATTCCCGATGTTGTAAACCCATGATGAAACCATTATCATCAATGGCAGTAATAGCTAAACTTTCAGGTAGCAATTGATCACTTACAACCCAGCTATGATATCTCCCCACAGTTAGTGTTTTAGATAATCCTTTAAAGAGATAACTATTATCTCTATGTGTGATGGGTGTTGCTACGCCATGATATACCTGTGTAAGATTTACTAACCCGGCGCCAAAAGATTCCCCGATAGCCTGATGCCCTAAACATACGCCCAATATAGGTTTTGAAGCAGCATACTCCTTTATTAATGGCAATAATAGCCCTGCTTCTTGCGGAATACCCGGACCAGGAGATAGTACTATTTTATCATATTCTTTTACTATCTCTAAGGGAATCTCATCATTGCGCTTTACGGTAACGGTTATTCCCGGTTCTTTTGCAATTAAATGAACCAAATTATAGGTAAAGGAATCGTAATTATCAAATACTAGTATTTTCATATCATTTACCCATTAATAGATTGTGCTACAAAAGCAGCTTTCTTTAAAGCACCTAATTTGTTATTTACTTCTTGTAGTTCCAGTTCCGGTTTACTGGCAGCTACCACTCCCGCACCTGCCTGAGAAATCAACGTATTATTTTTACTAAGGAATGTTCGTATCATAATAGCATGATTAAAATTGCCATTAAATCCTACAAATCCGATAGCTCCACCATAGAAACCTCTAGCAGAGGATTCGTATGTATCAATCAACTCCATGGCTTTTATTTTAGGTGCACCACTTAAGGTACCTGCAGGAAATGTTTTAGCTAATAACTCAAAAGGGTTATGATCAGGTTTTACAGATCCTGTTACCTCGCTTACCAAATGAATGACATGACTGTAATAATGAACCTGACGATAATGACTTACGGTAACATCATCACAAACCCTACTCAAATCGTTTCGGGCGAGATCTACTAACATTACATGTTCTGCATTTTCTTTTGGATCGGCCAGTAAACGTTCTGTTTCTTTCAAATCAGCAGCCTCATCACCTGTACGTTTGAAAGTACCCGCAATTGGGTGTACGATCGCTTTACCATTAGCTACTACCAGCTGGGCTTCAGGAGAGGATCCAATCAATTTATAATCGCCGTAGTCGAAGAAAAATAAATAAGGTGAGGGGTTGATATTTCGTAATGCGCGATATACATTAAACTCATCTCCGGTAAAATGCTGTTCAAATCTTCTGCTCAAAACAATTTGGAAAACATCCCCCCGTAAACATGAATCAATACCTTTCTTAACCATTTGCTGATACGCATCATCTGAGAAGTTAGAGCGCTCATCTCCTACTAAGGCAAATGGGAATACAGGAACGTCTTTACTTTTAATCAATGATTCAACCACAGAAAACTCAGACTCTATCCCTCCAATTTTATTTTCGCAGAGATATAATTCATCTTTAAAATGATTACATGCAATCACGTATTGATAAAGTCTGTATCGCATTAAAGGGATAGGGTATGTTTGCGGCGACTGTAATTGAACGGTATCAAAAAACTGAACTGCTTCAAAATTAGTATAGCCATATAGACCTTGCGCAAAATCCAGCTCTTTATGCGATTCCTTATTATATGAAAATCGTTGAATAAATTGCCAAACTAGTTTAGGGATATTGGTACTGCTATTGATGGATTGCTTTTCCGGCTGTTCCCCCGGTAACTTGAACTCAACACTATTTGACGAGCTGATCTCAATACCAGCAATTGCATTAATACAAATAAAAGAATAGCTGTTTTCAGATACATGATGATCAGTACTCTCTAATAAAATAGTATCTCTAAAGCGGTCTCTTAAACGAAGATAAATACCTACAGGTGTGTACACATCCCCTAGCATTTTCTTACATTCAGTTGTTATATTAATTCGTTTCATACATAGTTTTAAATAAAAAACCCCGACTAAAAAGTCGGGGCCTTGATATTATCAAAAAAGTACTGGCATAGCCATTACAATCCCCGAACGGAGTTTGTATGCCACCACCAATGCTTATTTATTAAATTCATGATGCAAATATGTGTTAATTTGATTTAAAAAACAAAAAAATATGAAAAAAGTAGTACTGATTTTCTTATCGATTTTAACAGTAAATATTTCAACTTCCGGATATAGCCTAGCGGATAACCCGGATGCCATTATTGGATTTTGGAAAACAGGGGATGGCAAAGGCGTGGTGCAAGTATATAAACAAGGAGATGCTTATTTTGGTAAAATTGTTTGGCTCCAAGAACCAAACGATCCCAAGACAGGCAAGCCCAAACTTGATACTAAGAATGACGATCCGATAGCAAAAACAAAACCCATATTAGGATTAGTTAACCTTCGTGATTTTAAATTTATCAAGAAAGACTCTTGGAAGGAAGGTAAGATTTATGATCCTAAGACAGGTAACGACTATAGTTGCAAAATTACCATGATAGATATGAATACGATAGAGGTAAGAGGCTATGTAGGTATTTCCTTGATTGGTAAAACCGATACTTGGAAGCGACAAACAATACCGGTAAAATAGTGGTGATTATATTAAGCTAAAGAACCCCTTTTGTACTAGGTAATTGTTCGTTAAAAGGGTCTCTTTTAACGGCCATTCGTATAGCTTTCGCAAAAGCTTTGAATATGGCTTCAATTTTATGATGTTCGTTCTCGCCGGCGCAAAAAATATTCAGATTACATTTGGCAGCATCACTAAAAGATTTAAAGAAATGAAAGAACATTTCGGTTGGCACCTCCCCAATTTTTTCTCTTTTAAAATCCGCATCCCAAACTATCCAATTCCTACCCCCAAAATCAATTAATACTTTAGCTTCTGCCTCGTCCATAGGTAAAGCAAATCCGTATCTTGTAATACCGCGCTTATCGAGTAGGGCTTTTGCAAAAGCTTCCCCTAATGCAATACCGGTATCCTCAATAGTATGGTGTTCGTCGATATGCAAATCTCCTTTAGCCATTATTTCTAAATCAATACTTCCGTGACGGGCAATTTGCTCAAGCATGTGGTCGAAAAAACCTAATCCTGTTTGAATATTAGCTTTCCCGGTACCATCCATATTCAGTCGAATATGAATCTTGGTTTCGTTGGTGTTACGTTCATGTTCAACTACCCGCAAACCAAGTTTTAAAAAATTATAAATCGCATCCCAGTCGTCTGTTTCCAATGCGATTACGGATTGGTATGCAGCATATTGCTCGGCTGTAAGTGAATGCAATCCGGATTTTAAATAAATAGCTTTCGCCCCTAGGTTCTTGGCCAATTCAATATCACTCCATCTATCCCCAATTACATAGGAATTATGAAGATCGAATTGGGGGTTATTGATAAGATGTGTCAATAATGCAGTACCCGGTTTACGGGTAGGTTTATTGTCAACAGCAAAAGTTTTATCTATATGAACTTCATCGAATAAAAACCCCTCTCCTGCTAATGTATCAATCATGAGTTGTTGATAAGGCCAAAAATCGGTTTCCGGGTAACTTGCTGTTCCCAGTCCATCCTGATTTGTAACCATTACCTTATAAAAATCAAAGTCTTTCGCAATACGAGAAAGAACAGAAATTGATTTTTTTACAAATCTTGTTTTATCAACACTATCAACCTGAAAATCAGTCGGCGGCTCCTGTAAAATCACCCCATCTCTATCAATAAACAAAACAGGTTTCATGAAACTATTTTTTTGCTCTTGCTTGTTTTACTTCGGCTGGAGTTATACCCGACGCTTTATTTCCAAAACTATTTCTCACAAATGTGAGTACATCTGCTATTTGCTGATCGCTTAGATGCGCATGCGACGCCATTGGATTCACATATTCTTCGCCATTAATTTCAATAGGATCATTCGATCCCTTTAAAACAATATTGATCAGCCTTTTTTTATCACCTAATACATATTCTGTTTTTTGTAATGGAGGATTCATTCGGGGAACCCCGCCGCCATCGGCTTGATGACAAGCCAAACAATATTGGGTATATACTTTTTTACCTCTTTGAACACTTGCTTTTATATCAACAGTTCCTGTTTGCGCGAATAAATAAACAATAGCCGAAAAAATAATCACTATAAAAACGCTAAATTTCTTCATATCTATTTTTTATAGGAAATTTTCCAAACATATCCTTTATTATCATCGGATACGTAAAGTGAGCCATCCGAACCCTCAGCCAAACCACAAGGGCGGTGTTTCACAGCTCCTAAATTATCCACTTTTTCAAACCCTGAAAAACCGTTTGCAAAAACCTCCCAGTTACCTGAGGGCTTACCATTCTTCATAGGTACAAAAACTACGTAAAACCCTTCTTGAGGCTCAGGAGAACGGTTCCAACTGCCATGGAAAGCAATGAAAGCACCTTGTTTATACTTAGCGGGGAATTGATTGCCTTTATAGAACAAAAGGGCGTTTGGTGCCATATGTCCGGGGAACCCTACAAGTGGTTCAATCGCCTGTGGTGCCCCTGTTTTTTTACCATCTCCTCCATATTCAGGTGATAAGATTTTTTTCTTTTGTAAATGATCCCAATATACATAGGGCCATCCGCCATCATCACCTTTCTTAATCATATACATGGTTTCAGATGGTAATTCTGCTCCTGCTTTTTGATTATACAGTTGCGGATAGTGTTGAAATAACATGTCTCTTCCATGTACAGTAACAAACAACTCATTTACTTCATCATTCCAATCTAAACCAACAACATTTCTCAAACCCGTTGCATACCGTACCCCTTCTGCATAAGATTGATTAAGTTTATCGGCCTTAAATTGCCAGATACCTCCGGCAGTTTCTAAAATGGGGCAAGGCATCATGCCCTTAGACCCTTGCTGACGATCCTGTTCCTGACAAACATTAGAAGGTGCGCCAATATTCACATAAATATTACCGGCATTATCTAATGTGATTGACTTAGAGCTGTGCTGACGTTTGTCTACCAATCCCGTTACAATAGTTTCGGGGTTATTGATATCCGTAATATTTTGGTTAGCATCTAATTTGTAACGATATACAGTGGTATTGGAAGATGCATATAGGAATCCATTTTTCAATGCTATTCCAGTACCTATATAGTTACCAAAAGCCAGCGTATCATCATAAATCCCATCTTTATTCGTATCTCTTAGTCGAATAATTCCCTTCCCCTTTTCTAATCGCTCCAATTTCAAATACAGATCACCATTCGTGTTTACAGCAATATGCCGAACCCGACCAAAATCTTTCACTACATTGATAGTACTAAAGCCCGTAGGAGTTTTGATGGTCACTTCTTCGGCTTTTTGTGCTACACAGGCGGTACACAAAATCGCATTTGCAACGATACTAAATAGCATTCTCATACATATAATTTTTGGTGAAATTAAGCATTGATTTGATACCAATCTTGCATAGCATCTATCAATATGGTATTATCTTTTTCAGAGCCAACGGTAATACGTAAACAATCCTCACAAAGCTGAACATTACTTCTATCCCTCAGTACGATACCTTTAGTGATCAAAAATTCGTACAATTTTCGGGCATCTTTCACTTTTACCAAAATAAAATTACCATCCGAAGGGTATACTTTTTCAACAGTAGGCATAGAGCGGAAAACATCGGCTAATGCATCTCGCATATCTACTAGTAGTTTTATCATATCGTTTACTTGTCCTACTTCGTCCAAAGCTTTTAGCACCAATTCCTGCGTAGCTTGTGAAATATTGTATGGGGGCTTCACCTTATTCAGCACCTCTATTATAGCCGCCGATGCAAATGCCATACCCAACCTTAACCCGGCTAAACCCCAGGCTTTGCTTAAGGTTTGCAATACTACCAAATTAGGGTAATCTGCTAGCTCTTGCAAAAAACTTTTTTGCTTTGAAAAGTTAATATAGGCTTCATCTACTACAACCAATCCATTAAAATTATTTAAAACTATTTCAATGTCGGCTCTGTTCAGTGAGTTACCTGTTGGATTGTTAGGAGAACAAAGCCAGATCATCTTAGTATTTGCATCAACTACATTTTCTAAATGGATAAGATCAAGCTGAAAATCTTCTGTAAGGGGCACTTTTTTTATACCCACATCATTGATATTGGCACTTACTTGGTACATCCCATAAGTAGGTGGACAAATAACCACATTATCTTTTCCGGGATTACAGAAAGATCGGAATAGTAAATCGATACATTCATCACTGCCATTTCCTAAAAAAATATGTTCTACGGGTATCGATTTTATGATCGCCAATTTTTGCTTAATAGCCAATTGATGCGGATCCGGATAACGGTTATACCATTTGGTCAGAGGCGACCCCAAGCTATTTTCATTGGCATCTAAAAATACCTTGGCCTCCCCACTAAATTCATCTCTTGCCGATGAGTAGGCTACCAGGTTTTTGATATTATCACGTATCAGAGATTGAAGATGGAACATGAAGAATTATGAATTATGAGTTATAAATTAGGAATTATGAATTATGAGTTAGGAATTATGAATTCTTAATTTTTAATTCATAATTCTTAATTCTCAATTCCACTGCCCTGCTATGTGCTTCTAGTCCTTCTGCTTTGGCCATTTCCATTACAGCATTTCCGATATCACGAAGCCCTGTTTCAGATAATTGCTGGTAAGTAATTTTCTTAACAAAAGAATCAACACTCACTCCACTATAGGCACGTGCAAAACCATTTGTAGGTAAAGTATGGTTAGTACCACTGGCATAGTCGCCCACTGATTCAGGAGAATAATTCCCTAAAAATACGGAGCCTGCATTGGTTATTTTGGAAGCAATAGCTTCTGCGTCCTTACAAGCTATAATTAAATGCTCCGCTGCGTATTCATTCACTACTGCAATGGCTTTATCCATTGTATCCATGATAATTGCCTTACTATTCAATATGGCAGCCTTAGCAATATCTGCACGGGGCAGTGTTGCTAATTGATCAGATAAACAAGTGGTTACTTTATCTACTATTGATTCTTGTGTGGTTACTAATAATACCTGACTATCCCCACCATGTTCAGCCTGACTTAATAAATCAGCAGCCACAAATTCCGGTATAGCTGTATCATCAGCTAACACACATACTTCACTAGGTCCGGCCGGCATATCGATGGCTATACCATACTGTTGTACCAGCTGCTTGGCAAGCGTAACATATTGATTACCGGGTCCGAAAATTTTATATACTGCAGGAATGGTTGCCGTTCCAAAAGCCATAGCAGCAATGGCTTGTACACCACCAACGGTATATATTTTACGTATACCAACCGTTAATGCTGCAAAAGCAATAGCGGGATTAACATCGCCATTTTTATCAGGAGGGGTACATAAAATAATTTCCTTACATCCTGCAATAGCAGCGGGAATACCTAACATTAGAATAGTTGAAAAAAGAGGTGCAGACCCACCCGGTATATAGAGCCCTACTTTGTCTATCGCAACCGACTTACGCCAGCAAATCACACCCGGCATCGTTTCATTTTTTTCAATAGGCAGAACCTGCTTCTCATGGAAAAAACGGATATTGTTCGCAGCTAATGTTATGGCATGCTTCAAGCTATCAGAAACCGTTTCAGATAAGGTTATAAGTTCCTTTTCATCTAAATAAAGCTTGTTTAGTGCTACCTTATCAAACTGACCGGTATATCTTTTCAACGCTGTATCTCCCTCTTGCCTAACGGTTTCCAGCACATCAGTAACTGTTTGCAATAAACCTGCATAGCTTAAACTAGGGCGTGCTAATAAACTATCCCATTCTTGTTTGGGAGGGTTCATCCATTTTTTCATACAATCATTTTTTCAATAGGCACAACAAGAATACCTTCTGCACCGGCTTTTTTAAGTTGCTCAATCATATCCCAGAAATCATTCTCATTAATTACGCTGTGTACACTACTCCAACCCTTCTTTGCCAATGGCAGTACTGTGGGACTTTTCATTCCCGGTAATAATTGAATGATTTCGTCGAGCTTATCATTTGGCGCATTCATCAAAATGTATTTATTGTTCTTTGCTTTTTTAACGGAATCTATTCGGAATAATATTTTTTGAATCAACGCTTCTTTATCTGCGGCTAATTGGGTATTTTTTACGAGCACTGCCTGGGATTGTAAAATCACTTCCGCTTCTTTTAACCCGTTCATAAATAAAGTAGATCCGCTACTTACCAAATCACAAATAACATCCGCCAAACCAATACCGGGAGCAATTTCAACACTACCACTGATTTCGTGAATTTCTGCATCTATCCCTTTTTCTGCTAAAAAATTACCTACAATAACCGGATAACTGGTTGCAATCTTTTTTTGATTCAGAAAATTAGCATCGGTATAGTTTTCGCTTTTTTTAACCGCTATACTTAACCTGCATTTACCAAAGCCAAGTTTCTCTACAATCGCTACTTTTTTATTTTTTTCAAATACTACATTCTCCCCCACAAACCCGATATCCGCTACGCCATCTTCAACATATTGCGGAATATCATCATCACGCAAGAAAAATACCTCCAATGGAAAATTCATAGCATCGGCTTTCAATTTATTTACGCCGTTTGATATGTCAATCCCACATTCTTTTAAAAGGCGGATAGAATCGTCGTATAGTCTACCACTTTTTTGGATGGCTAATTTTAATTTTACTTCGTTGTTGTTCATCTTTTTTTATTTAAAACAAAAAGGCTTACCATTTGGTAAGCCCTTGCTGTATGATTTGATTACACACCAATGCCTACCCGATAGGTAAGAAATGATGATGTGTATGGATATTTTTATTCATTGCGTTGCAAAGCTACTACCTGCGGGAGATATCAGCAAATTTTTTTCACCCATTCATCCTTTAAGTGCTTTTATCGTTATTTTTCTACTTAATTTCCGCTTTTAGTCCCCATTACATGAGAACGATAACTACCATCTTACTACTGTTTATTACTATTGACGGATTATATGCCCAACCATTCAACAAGTTAGTTTGGGCCGATGAATTCAACTACAATGGATTGCCTGATTCAACTAAATGGAGCTATGATGTAGGCGGACATGGATGGGGGAATGCGGAATTAGAGTATTACACCCATAAAAAATTAAAAAACGCAAGGGTATCTAACGGTATGTTAGTCATTGAAGCTATTAAAGAAAAAATAGAGGGCATGAATTATAGCTCTGCCCGATTAGTTACAAAGGGTAAAGGCGATTGGACTTATGGAAGAATTGAAGTTCGTGCTAAAATCCCATCCGGAAGAGGAAGCTGGCCGGCCATCTGGATGTTAGCCTCCACCACCCCATTACGTTGGCCTGATGATGGGGAAATTGATATCATGGAGCATGTAGGCTTCGACCCCGGAAATATCCATTATTCGGTTCATACCAAAGCCTATAATCATATCCAACATACCCAAAAAACAGATTCCAGCATTGTGAAAGATTATGATTCGCAATTTCATGTATATGGGCTGATATGGACCAAAGAAAAAATCACCATAACAGTAGATCAAAAACCGCGGTTTACTTTTACAAACGAACATAAAACAAATGCAGAATGGCCTTTTGATAAGCCATTTCATTTGTTATTAAATGTAGCGGTAGGCGGTTTTTGGGGTGGACAAAAAGGGGTAGACGATACCATTTTCCCAAATCGAATGTTAGTAGATTATGTACGTGTATACCAATAAATTATTTTTCAATTTCTAAATAAACAAGAGCAAACATGATACGCAGCACCAAAACCCTGTTATGCCTATTATTACTGGCAACTACACAGATACAAGCACAAGATGCCGTTTCTTATCAAACTCCACCAAAGGCAGTAGCAGATTTATTATTAGCTAAACCAACTCCCGGAGTGAGTGTAGACGGGAAAGCCACCTGGATGCTTTTGAGTGAGAGGAACTCCTACCCTACAGTAGAAGAATTAGGTCAACCGGAAATGCGTGTAGCAGGCTTACGCTTGAACCCGAATAATTTTTCCTTAAGTCGACAAAATTTCATCAATAATTTCACACTCAAAAATATTAAAGAAGGTAAAGAATATCCGGTAACAGGCTTACCCGCCAATCTTTTAGCAAGTGCGGTAAGCTGGAGCCCTTCTGAAAGCAAAATAGCTTTTACACATACTTCCGGACCCCAAGTAGATCTATATGTGATAGATGTAGCAACCAAAAAAGCAACAAAAATCAATAAGCGAGCTGTTAATGCAGTTCTCGGTCAATCTTATACATGGGTAGATGATAATACCATTTTATACAAAGCAACTACACAAGCTCCTTCTGCTGCTCCTAAAAAACCCATTACGCCAAAAGGACCTACTGTTCAACAGAATCTTGGGAAAGCTGCTCCCAGCCCCACTTTCCAAGATTTAATTAAAAGTCCGTATGATGAACAAGTATTTGAGTTTTTTGCTACAGCGCAATTAATTCAAAATAAAAATGGGGTTGAAACTGTAATTGGTAAACCTGCTATTTTGAGTAGTTTCACCTTATCTCCAGATAAAAAATATTTACTTCAGAGAATGATACAAAAACCATTCTCTTATTTAGTTACAGCAAATGGATTTCCCTCAACCGTAAGCATCACCGATCTTAGTGGAAAAGTAGTAAAAGTATTGGCTGAGTTACCATCTACTGAAGGTACCCCATCTGGCTACGATAATACACAGAATGTACCACGCGGTTTTGATTGGAGAGACGATGAAGCTGCTACCATTACCTGGGCCATACCTTTGGATAGTGGATTAATTCGTAAGAACGTTGAATACCACGATGCAGTTTATAGCTTAAGTGCCCCATTCACAGGAACTGCAAAGGAGTTGTTTAAAACAAAAATGCGTTACGCAGGCACAAGTTGGGGTAATCAAACATTGGCTCTCGTTCAAGAGATTTCCAGAGCGAAACAAATAGGCAGAATTAGTAGATTTAATACCACTACCGGTTCTATCGAGCTACTTTATGAGCGCAATCAAACAGATGCCTACAATAACCCGGGATCACCCGTAACAACAAAAAATAATTTCGGAAGAAGTGTCATTACTACTGTTGATAATGGCACTAAATTATTAATGAATAATACAACGGGGTCTTCCCCAAAAGGCGACTTACCTTTCTTAGCTAAATTTGATCTGCAAACAAAGCAGAATGAAATTATTTGGCGTTCTCAGGAGGGTAAATTTGAATTCGTAGTAGATGTTTTAGACCCCAATAAATTGAGTTTACTTACGCGCAAAGAATCTCAAACCGATGTTCCAAATTATTATCTTAAAGACTTGATGCTGAAAATTGCAGACAGGCCTATTACTAATTTCAGCAATCCATACCCGGCTCTGGAGGGCGTAACGAAAGAAAAAGTAAAATATAAAAGAGCTGACGGAGTAGATCTAACAGGCGACTTATATTTACCTAAAGGATATAATAAAGACAAAGATGGCCCCTTACCCTTCATTATATGGGCATACCCTCGTGAGTTTAATTCAGCGGCAGATGCAGCACAGGTGCGAGGAAGCAAAGATCGTTTTACTGCCCTTAACTGGGGTTCACCTATCTTTTATGTAACACAAGGTTATGCTGTATTAGATAATGCAGAAATGCCCATTGTTGCCACCAGTGCCGATAAAAAACCAAATGATAATTTTGTTTCCCAATTAACAATGAATGCAGAGGCAGCCATTAATGCTGTTGCTGCTATGGGTGTAGGTGATAAAAACAGAGTAGCCGTAGGCGGACATAGTTACGGAGCTTTTATGACTGCGAATTTATTAGCACATACTAATTTATTTAAAGCCGGCATTGCCAGAAGTGGCGCCTATAATAGAACGCTAACTCCATTCGGTTTTCAGAATGAAGACAGAACCTATTGGCAAGCTCCTCAACTCTATTATGAAATGAGTCCTTTTAGCTATGCCGATAAAATTAAAACACCAATTTTATTGATACACGGTGAAGCCGATGATAATACAGGTACTTTCCCCATAAATAGTGAACGATTATTTGCAGCCATTAAGGGTAATGGTGGTACAGTACGTTTTGTATACCTACCCTATGAAGCTCATGGATATCGTGGTAAAGAAAATATTCTACACCTCTTATGGGAGCAATATCAATGGCTTGAGAAATATGTAAAAAACGCGAAGTAAGATTATTGCTTATTTATTTGTAATTCTTTCCAGGGAGTAGAACCATCATTCTCCCTGGAAAATTTATATATACCGGAAATACCAATAACAATTTCGGCAGTGGTATACACTTTGTTATCTTCCAGTAGATGCCCACCAATTGTTTTACCGGTACTATCACTTACAGCAATATGAATATGATTACCTGCCATTCCAAGTGTTCCGGTTAGGGAAACAATTTCGAAGTGACCGCTATTTTTTGTGCCTGCAGCCTGGTTGGCGAAGCGAATATGATAATCGGTTAAACTACCAACAGCAGTAATAATCCAGCCTGCCTGTATCTTATTTTCTAACACTACTCTTTCAATACCATTTTTCAAATCTTCTCCGGGCTTTAAGCGGAAAGCTATTGTTTGATTCATATTACTTTCTTTACAAGAAAATGCCAGTAAAAGAACAACTAGAAGTATACTTAGTTTCATATACAAAGGTTACAATAAAGTTGTATTTTCAGGAACTAATATACTTGCCTTATGAGTACCTGGAAAATTAAAGTTGCCTTATTTCTTAATTATTTTGTTTTTGCCATATTACTGAATAGTGTAGGAACGGTAATCCTGCAAGTTCAAAATACTTATGGCATCAGTGAAAGTAGTGCTTCTGTTTTAGAGGCTTTTAAAGACTTAAGTATTGCTACCGTATCTTTTTTAGTTTCTTCTTTCATAGTTCGCATTGGTTATCGAAACGCCATGCTCATAGCTTTAGGGTTTATTACACTTGTTGCGCTAGTAATGCCTAGCTTGACCGGTTTTTGGGCTACTAAGTTTTTATTTGCCGCAATAGGTTCTTGTTTTGCGCTCATAAAGATGAGTGTATACAGCACCATTGGCCTGATTACAAAATCAGAAAAAGAGCATATCAGCTTCATGAGTTTTATTGAATCATTCTTTATGGTCGGTATCTTAACAGGCTATTTTATCTTTAGTTATTTCGTAAATGATAGTGCAACGCCATCTACCGGTTGGCTGAAAGTATACTATTTTTTAGGTGCATTATCCGGATTAGCATTTTTACTTTTATTAACTACTCCACTCGATGAATCGCTACTAAAAAAAGAGAATACAACAACCGGAACGAATTTCACGGACATGTTTTTGTTATTGCGTAATCCATTAGTATTAGTATTCATTAGCTGTGCTTTTTTTTATGTGTTGATTGAACAAAGTATTATGAGTTGGTTACCTACGTTTAACAATAAAGTGTTGTTATTACCTGCCGCACTCAGTATTCAAATGGCTAGTATTTTAGCAGGATCTACTGCTTTGGGCAGATTTTTAGCCGGTATCGTTTTGAAGAAAGTGAATTGGTTATTTGCACTTGTAGGTTGTTTACTGGCAGCATCGGCACTTGTTTTATTAGCGATTCCTTTAGCCGATAATGCAGGAGCTAAGCCTGTAACAGGTTGGGGAAATGCACCGATAGCTGCATTTATTTTTCCACTAATAGGATTATTATTGGCACCTATTTATCCTGCTATTAATTCAGTAATACTAAGTACGCTACCGGCTAAGAAACATGGATTAATGTCGGGTTTGATTATTGTATTCTCCGCGCTTGGAGGTACTACAGGCTCTATCATTACCGGAAATATTTTTCAGCATTATGGCGGACAAGCAGCATTTTATTTTTCTTTGGTACCCATCGCAATTTTAGTAATTGGTTTATTCTTGTTTAAAAAATTACAATCAAAAGCATCGTAGCAATGGAACTATTTATTGAACAATTGTCGCCACTCTATGAAGATGTTCAGCTAAGCGGTATTTTTAGCGACTCCAAGTTTTTTGTTGACTGTACCCCCAAATTCGACATCAGTGAGATCCTACAGGCATATGCAGCAACAAAACAAACTGCAGATTTTGACTTGTATAACTTTATTGAAAAATATTTTGATTTTCCCCCCGCACAAGAGAGTTCCTATCAATCGGCGAATAAGCCGATTGGCGAACATTTACAAGCTTTATGGGATGAATTAACGAGGCAACCTACTACAGCATCAGGAACATTAATTCAACTTCCTCATCCTTATATTGTGCCCGGTGGGCGTTTCAGAGAGATCTATTACTGGGATAGTTATTTTACCATGTTAGGCTTATTAGAAAGCGGGCGTATAGATTTGATTGAACAAATGGTAAAGAATTTTGCGTCACTTATCGATCGTTTTGGTTTTATTCCTAATGGAAATAGAACTTATTATTTGGGAAGATCACAACCCCCATTTTTTGCGCTGATGGTATCGGTTTTAATGGATGGCAAAGGTGTGCAAGTTTTAGAACAGTATTTACCACAGCTTGAAAAAGAATATGCTTTTTGGATGGATGGAGCAGATCGTTTGGATGCTGATAATAATACCCATAGAAGAGTGGTTCGATTATTCAATGGTACGGTATTAAACAGGTATTGGGATGATAAAGAAGGCCCCCGACCGGAGGCTTATACAGAAGACCTGCACATTGCTTCATTAGCAAGCCATGATAAAGAAAAGGTATATAAGCATATTCGTGCAGCTGCAGAATCGGGCTGGGATTTTAGTAGCAGATGGTTTGCAGATCCACAAAAAATGGAAACGATTGAAACAACAGCTATTATTCCGGTAGATCTGAATTGTTTACTATACTATTTGGAGGTCAGTATCTCAATGGGATATTTTAATATGGGTGATACGGCAAAGGGTAAGATGATGCAACAAAAAGCGGAGAGAAGAAAAGCAGCGATCCGATATTTTTTTTGGAACCAAGAAGAAGGTTATTTTTTTGATTACCATTTTGTAAATCGAATACATACTAAGTCAAAAACATTAGCCGGTACATTTCCAGTCTTCTTTCATATCTGCGATTTGGAAGAGGCTAAAGAGGTTGCTACTTATGTTGAACAACATTTTTTAAAATCGGGCGGACTAGTAACAACTACCGAAACCACGGGTCAGCAATGGGATGCTCCAAATGGATGGGCACCGTTACAATGGATTACTTATAAGGGGCTTTCACAACATGGTTTTACAGATATTGCCCATAAAATAAAAACGAATTGGTGCTCATTGAATGAAAAAACATACGAGCAAACCGGTAAGATGATGGAGAAGTATAATGTAGAAGACATTACTATCGCCGCCGGAGGCGGCGAATATCCTAATCAAGATGGTTTCGGCTGGACGAACGGCGTTTTTCTTGGATTAACTACCGTCAAATAAGTAAAAAAAATGCGTATAAATACGCTATGTGTGCAATAATGAGATGAGTAACTTTGGGAATGAATGCAACTTACTCACTTATAAAATCAAACATAATGGAAATCAGCCACGTAGACCTTTCTAAATTAAACGAAAAACAAAATCAGTTTGAAATAAATCAAGTTCGCTTCAATGAAAAATTGGATGGGTTTGAAAAAAGAATGAGTCGCTTCGAAGAAAAAATGGATGGGTTTGAAAAAAGAATGGATCGCTTCGAAGAAAAAATGGATCACCGACATTCGGAACTTTTAAAAAAATTTGATGATCAAAATACTCGTTTCGATTTATTTCAGCAACAATTACTTGAATTAAAAGTAGAGGTAAAAGAAGTAGAAGGGTCACTTAATACAAAGCTCTCGGAAACAAAATTTGCCTTATCAAAATGGATGTTTGGTTATTTCGTGGCCCTATCATTAATGATACTGGGTTTAGCTTTTAAAGCAAATATTCACTAGGTCCATACTCAATACCCCAATCCCCAATCTCTTCCTTTCATAATTGCTGGCACCCCTTCGGATATCCATTTAGCGGGTTTATCACCTTTTAATAAATAGTCGAAGAATTGTTGTTCGCGTATTTGAATATCTTTTCTGTTCTTACGTTCAACTAAGTTATGAGCCTCATTATTATAATTCAACATCCAAACAGGTTTATTTAATCGACGCATGGCTGTAAACATTTCAATACCCTGATACCAAGGCACTGCATCATCTGCATCATTGGCCATTACTACCAATGGTGTTTTAATTTTAGGAATAGCAAATAGGGCTGAATTCTCAATATATAAGTTTGGTTTTTCCCAAAGTGTAGCACCTATTCTACTTTGTGTTTTCTCGTATTGAAATTGGCGATTCAGTCCGGTTCCCCAACGTATACCCCCATATGCACTTGTCATATTAGCTACAGGCGCACCTGCCCACGCAGCAGCATAGAGATTTGTTTTTGTAATCAGATATACAATTTGATATCCTCCCCAACTTTGTCCCTGCAAACCAATTTTTGTACTATCCACAAAGCCTTTAGCTACCACTGCTCTAGTACCACTAACAATATAATCATATGCACTTTTACCGGGGTAGCCTATTTTATACCAAATATCAGGAACAAACACGATGTAGCCCCTGCTAACGAAAAAGGAAATATTTAATCGAGAGGGAGTTGGCGAAGGTGCCTGATAGGCATGTAAAGTATTATTATTTCTTTCATAGAAGTAGACGATCATAGGATATTTTTTCTTAGGATCAAAATCCTCCGGTTTATACAGTATGCCCTCTGTTTCTTTACCGGTATATGCCTTCCATCTAAATAACTCGGCAGTACCCCAATTATATTGAGCTTGCTGCAGATTAGGTTGATATAAAGATTTACCACCAGTAATCTCTTTTCTTCCTTGAATAGTAGCAGTATCAATACCAGTTAATACTTTAATATCGGGTGATCGTAGATAAGTTTCTGAACTATAGGTTAATGTGGCTGCATCCTTAGCTTTTACAATATTGGTAATACGAACAGGATAAGTTTGACGCAAGCCGTTCGTTAATTCAAAATTTGTTCCTAGCGCATGGTATTTTAATCCACTGCCTTTATCTTCATTATTAAAAATAGTAAATAATAATTGCTGCCCTGGTTTTAACGCACGCTCCTCCCTGTCTAATATAATATTTCTAAAAGTAAGTTTATTTTTCCTTCCTAACCCATTAGTAAGACTCGCAGAGGGCTTTACACCATTCGGATCTAGTTGCCAGATATCATAATAATCATAAACAAATACAGATTCATCATTATCCATCCATCCCATAATACCATAAGGATTAGGATCATCCGGCACATCATTCTCTTCATCGTATAAAGCTACCTTAACATCTTTGGCTAAGACATTTATTTTCCCGGTAGCTGCATTATAGGCACTATAATTTTTTGTTTTATCATTATACAATAATAAATAAGAGCCTGTTGATGAGGGAAACATATTGCCTTTAAAATCTGCTACAATTAGTTTACGGTTACCTGTAAGCGGATTGATAACGTATACGTCATTCAAACTAAATCCCTGCCATTGCGAAGCAATACGTTTGCCTTCATCAGATCCTGCATAAAAATAGTCACCATCACCATCATTGGTTTGCATTACATTTCTGTAAGCAGGAGTACCAAGTTGTATAATTGATTTGCTATCAAAATCATAACGAGCCAAGAAATTTCTTCTTAACTCATTTTCGAGATTTCTCAATTGCACAGGTTGCAGATAGTCGTCCTTATGATTCCAAATATCTACACTAACTCTTTCGAATTCGGGTAAAGATGTGTCTTTAGGAGCGAGTATTGGAGCAGTACCAAAAAATAGTCGCTTCCCCGATTTACTAAAACTAATAGTAGAAAACTCACTTACTCCCCAGCTAACGGGCATTCCATTAGTTTTCTTATCGGCAATCGCTATTGCGCTATCTGCTCCATCTTTATGATAGTATAGTTTGAAATATTTTTGTAGTGCTTTGGTGCTACTATCTCTATCTGCCACAAAAGCAGTTTGTAACCCTGCTTCATCCATTCGATACCCTTTAGCGTCATTAAATCCGGTTAAAATTGTTTGTGATTTCCAAGCACCCAAGTTTACTTTTACTACGGCTGCTTTAGATGCAACATCACCATTTTTACGCGTGGTTTCGTATATAATATGTGTCCCTTTTTTATTAAAGAAATACTCACTAACTAATTTATAGGTTTGGGATTCCCCTGTAGCTAAATTTTTTACTACCAAATCTGTTCCCTCTTCAATGGGATCTTCAGGTGCTTTTGGTGTGGCCGGCTTATTGTCTGCTTTTTTTACTTGTAAAGCGCTGATACCATTTGTTTTTACATTTAATAATACTGTTTTAATACTGTCTGTTACATGTGTTAAACTATCAACCAATTTATTATACATTGCTACACGTGTTGCTGAATCGGGTTCTGTTCTTGCTCGTGGTGTTTCAGGCAAAGCTTTTTCTAAAAGGTAGGCAACATAGGCAGTTCCTTCATCCGGTACTTTAAAACTTTTTATCCTTGCAATACGAGTAATTTTTCCGGTATTCAATGCTACAATAGCTAAGCTATCCTTCGGCATTTCATCCGGTCTGCGTTTTTTGATTCTTGCGTCGCGAGTTTCCTTAAAAAAAGGGCGAATTCTACATACTAAAAAATCACTATTATCAGTGATGGCTGCACCGTACCCTCTCGCAATTTGAGCAATAATAGAACCATCGGGGGTTTTAACCCACAATTCACCATCACCCTCTTGTGGGTTAACTGTAAAAGCAATATACTTCCCATTATTACTTACCAAACGTTCCCCAATATTTTGCCAACCGTCGTAAACACTATGGTCAAGCGGCTTTTTTTGTGCGATCACAGTAATAGAAATACTTACTAAAAAAAAGAGGATTAAGCGAACTCTCATGTACAGTAATTTTAATATCTCCGAAGATAATTAAACAAAAGACAATTATTATTTTTCTTCTTCATGTATTTGATAAACGGTGTGCTCTCCGTAATAACCAAATTTGAAGTAACACAGAAAAAATAATCAGAGAAACACCTACATAAAAGGAAGAATGCACCTGTTCATTTTCATGAAATAGAAAAAAAGCCATCACAATCCCATATACAGGTTCCAGATTTAAACTTAAGTTTTGTGTAAAAGCCGACACTTTTTGCAATGCCTCCAACATTAATTGCATGGCTAATGCCGTACATACCCAACTTAATATCAAAAGCCATCCCCAATCAGATAAAGAAGGTATCAAAGCCGTTCCGGGAAACCAATACAAATACAAAGGCATTAATATACTAAGTACTATGATACCTCCTAAGAGCTCATAGAATATAGTGGTTTGCGCATTAGCTAATGAAATATTTTTTTTATTTAACACGGAAAATAAAGCTGCTAACAAAGCAGAAATAATACCAACTGCTATCCCGGTTTTATACCGTGTATCGAAATGAAAAATCAAATAGATACCAGCTATACTTAGCAAACCTAAACCAAGCTCAGCAATCTTTACTTTTTTCGTAATTAGCAATGGTTCAATTATAGCGGTAAAAAAACCTGTAGCCGAAAAACATACCAAAGCAATAGAAACATTGGTAAGCTTAATACTGGAATAAAAAAATACCCAATGTAAGGCTATTATAATACCAAATACCATAAGCCTTATATAGGCTTCCTTAGAAAGTTTTTGAAGCTTATTGGTAACCCGTAAATAAGCGTATAAACTAAGGACGGTTAACAATAATCGATACCAAACCAATACCATTCCACTTAAACTAATCAATGCTCCTAAAATAGCCGTAAACCCAACTAGAAAAACGGCAACATGTAATTTTATTAAAGCTATTTTCACATTCTAAAACTAAACTTTTATATCTTACGGAACTAAATAATATCTATGGCGAACCCCATAATCTCAATCAAGCAAGTATATAAAAATTACGGGTACAAAGAAGTTTTAAAAAATATCAATTTAGATATAGATGCCGGTCAGGTAATTGGGTATATTGGTCCAAACGGAGCAGGTAAAAGTACCACAGTAAAAATATTATGTGGATTGATAAGTGATTACGATGGTACCGTGCTCGTAAATGGAATCAATCTCAAAGAAAATCCTATTGCCGTAAAAAAAATGATCGGGTATGTTCCTGAACTTGCTGAACTATATGACGTACTTACTCCTTTAGAGTTTTTAGGATTAATGGCTAACTTATATGAAATAGATGAAGCTATTGCCACCGAACGTATTCATAAAATGATGCAAGCTTTTGGCTTGTCTGATAACATCAATCAGCGTATGGATACATTCAGTAAGGGAATGAAGCAAAAGGTTTTGATAAGCTCGGGCTTGTTGCATAATCCTGAAATTATAATTTTAGATGAACCATTAAGTGGACTAGATGCGAATTCGGTAATTATTGTAAAGGAATTGATCAATAGGCTGGCCAAAGAGGGTAAAACTATTTTCTACTGTAGTCACATGATGGATGTAGTAGAAAAAGTAAGTGACCGGATTATTTTAATAAATAATGGAGAAGTAATAGCAGATGGTAGTTTCCATGAATTACAATCGCAACAGGGAAATAAAAGTTTAGAGAAAATATTTGCCCAGCTTACGGCTCAGGAAGCACTTAGCGATACAGCTGATCAATTAATTAAAGCTTTTGATAATTAAATATCCATGATCAATCGTTTCTTTATTAAAATGGCTTTATTGCCAACCGCTTTCTATAGAAAAATAGGAGTAAACAGTTTGCAGCTTAAGGCTATCTTAAGTGCCAAGCTAGTAATGGATGATCGACGACCTGCGTCCATACAATATGCCAGAAAGAAAAAAACA
Source organism: Sediminibacterium sp. (assembly GCA_017537025.1). Classification (GTDB taxonomy): domain Bacteria; phylum Bacteroidota; class Bacteroidia; order Chitinophagales; family Chitinophagaceae; genus Sediminibacterium. Next base: position 135,790 of record JAFWCB010000004.1, on the reverse strand, counting down.
GATAAACCGGTTAGCGGTGCTAGCTGGGGTACTATTATTGCCAGTGCCTTTCTTGGGTTATTGTTTCTATTCGCTTTTCTTGTTACCGATAATAGCCTTACACAGTTCACTATCTATTTCTCATTTTATATTTTCATCCTTGCTGCAACTTTAATCACCGATTTCACTTCCGTATTAATTGATATTAGAGATAACTATATCATTCTTCCTAAACCAGTAAACGATAAAACCGTATTATTGTCTCGCCTTTTACACATAGCCATCCATTGTACAAAAGTAATCCTACCATTAACCTTATCCGGGTTAATTATGGTAGGTGTTAAATACGGACTGCTGGCAACCTTAGTTTTATTTTTTCTTTTTCTTCCGGCAACACTTTTCACGATTTTCCTGATTAACTCCATTTATGTATTAGTATTGAAATTGACCACTCCAGAAAAATTTAAGAATTTGATTAGTTCCTTTCAAATCTTTTTCAGCGTTGGTATTTATGCGGCTTATCAAGTTATACCGCGATTAATGGGAAATGCTTTTTTTGAAAAATATACCATACCAAAAAACATTTACTCTTTATTGATCCCATCTTGTTGGTTTGCCGGTGCTTGGAAATTTTTAACGAGCCCCTCTGGAGATTGGTACTTCATAAGTGCTTTTATACTCAGTATCGTAATGCCAATTTTATCAATTTTAATTGTCATAAAATACTTTGCGCCTTCGTTCAATCGAAAACTTGCCCTGATTAGTGGCTCAGAACAAGCACCCGTTGTAAAACAATCCAAAAAAACATACATACCACATTCATGGGTATACAGGCTAGCCGCATGGGTAACCAAAACAAGTGTTGAAAAAGCCGGTTTTTTGCAAACTTGGTTTATGACAGGCCGTAGCAGGGATTTTAAAATGAAGATTTATCCGGGATTCGGCTATCTGGCAGTCTTAATTTTTTTAACTATTTTTCGATCAAAAAAAGATCGCTTCACCAATATTGATCTTAAGAATACAGGAAGTATTCTGCTCATACTTTCACTTATTTACTTCGTTAGCTTTGCAATCATGCAGGTACTTGCTCAACTAAGTTTTTCCGATAAGTATAAAGCATCCTGGATATATTATACTACACCCGTTAGAATGCCCGGAGAATTGATTTCAGGGTCGGTAAAAGCAGCTATCTGTAAATTTTATCTTCCGATTGCAATCATTATTACTCTTGCGGGGCTTGTTTTTGTAGGCCCCGGCATTATTCCTAATTTACTATTAGGCATCAGCAATCAATTATTAGTATCGTTTACGATTGCATATATAGGTTATAGAGAATTTCCATTTTCACAAATGGAAACCGGAAAAAGAAAAGGAGGAACTTTTATCAAGGGATTAATTAGTTTGTTTATCCCTTTCTTGTTAGCGTTTCTACATTATATGATATTTAAGTTTACCGTACCTGTATTCATACTGTTAGCACTATCAATTATTGCAAATTGGCTGGTAGCAGGAAGTATTGCTCAAAGAGGTTGGAAATATTTTAACGGGAAGTATCGAGAGGATTAACTGGCTTTGGCAGCACTAATTGTTTCATCATCGTCGGTGTTGGCACTCTTTAACCTATTTCTATAATTTTTGAAGAAACTTTGCCACTGTATTGATATTACACCTAAAACACCTTCTTTAATAATCCCTTTATTCATTTTACTAACCCCAATTTTTCTATCTCGGAAGATGATAGGTATTTCTTTTATTACAAAACCTAACTTCCAGATAGCAAATTTCATTTCTATTTGAAAGGCATACCCCACAAAAGAAATCATTTCAAAATTAATGGCTTCAAGCACTTCTTTTTTATAACAAACAAAGCCGGCAGTGGGGTCTTTAATAGGCATCCAAGTAAGCATGCGGGTATAAAGAGCTCCACCGCGAGAATAAATATGCCTATCTATCGGCCAATTCTCGGTACTACCGCCTTTCACATATCGGCTGCCAACTGCTAAATCGGCACCACCTGTTTTACAAGTTTGATAAAGCCTTTCCAGATCATGAGGATCATGCGAAAAATCAGCATCCATTTCAAAAATAAATGCATACCCTTTTTCAATGCTCCATTTAAACCCATGTATATAAGCTGTTCCTAAGCCTAATTTACCTTTTCTTTCCTCTAAAAAAAGCTTCCCGGAATATTCATTTGAAATCAGTGTTTTCACAATATCTGCTGTACCATCCGGCGATCCATCATCAATTACCAACACATGATAGCCTTCCTGTAAATCAAAGACGGCACGAATGATAGGTGTAATATTTTCCCGTTCATTATAAGTAGGTATGATTACAATTTTCTCCAAATTGCCCTAAAGGTTTGGGCGAAAATACAAAATAGCCAACTTGTAACTATTATTAATACGTCTAATCTTGAAAATAATATATAGAATTAACAGTAAATACAGTTTATGGTAATATATAGTTATTTTTTAACGAGTGTTCGATTCAATATTTCGGTAAGCTTTTGTTTGGTATTCATAGGAAAATCGCCTTTCATCATCCAGTCATAATATTGTGGTTCTTCTTTCAAAACCTGAACTACGGGTTTCCCTTTATGTTTTCCGAAATTAAAAATCTCCACTCCTTTATCTTTTATAAAACGACGGGCAAAATCTACAATATCATCTTCCCCGGTAAATTTAACGATAGACTCTACGGTATCGCCTATTTGAGGGTATCTTTCTATTTGAGCCTCTAATACTTCCCAAGTAGCAGTTGCATCAATTTCCGCACTATGTGCACCATCCAGTGATTTATTACAATAAAACTTATAGGCAGCACTTAATGTGCGCTGTTCCATTAAATGAAATACTTTTTGAACATCTACAAATTTTTTACCGTCAACAGAGAAATCTATTCCGGCTCTTAAAAATTCTTCTATTAGCATAGGAATATCAAATCGATTACTATTATATCCGCCCAAATCGCATCCCTCAATAAACTGTTTGATTTCATTGGCTACCTGCTTAAAAGTTGGTGCATCTTTTACCATATCATCAGTTATACCATGCACTTCTGTAGCACCTGCAGGTATCGGCATTTGAGGGTTTATCAATTTTCTCTTTACCTGCTTGGTGCCGTCTACACCAATTTTTACAATGGCTATTTCAACAATTCGATCGGTACTGATATTGATACCTGTAGTTTCGAGATCTAAAAAAGCGAGGGGACGAGATAATGATAATTTCATCAGATATTTTTAGTAATTGTTACTGCGTACGAAAATATGTCTAATCCGTCATAATTACCACTACTCATAAATAGAATATTTGCATTTTTTGTATCTCTTGTTTTTAACCAAGCTGCTAGGTCTTCTTTATCGGTAAAAACAACTAACCCTTCTTTGTTAAATCCTCGTTGTACAATATCTACCTGCAAATCAGGCATCCGTTTTAATTCAAGTGCATGCTTAGAGTAGAAAACCGCCGCTTCATCTAATAATGCTAATGCACCATTATATTCTTCCATGAATTCGGCATTTAAGCTGCTGTATGTATGTAATTCCAGTACACCAATTAGTTTTTTATCCGGAAATTGTTGTTTTACCGCCTGTACAGAAGCTTTTACTTTACTGGGTGCATGCGCAAAATCTCTATACACATTGATTTGATTACCCGAAGCCATTAACTCTAAACGTTTTGCTGCCCCAGTAAAATTTATCATAGATGTTAAAAAATCTTTTGCTTCAATACCCAATTCAGCACATACATAATAAGCTGCATGCAAGTTCATTAAATTGTGATTACCAAAAACACGTAAGGCACCGCTTACTCGTTCAATAGTTACGGTTGTAATACCGTTTGAAATGCTGTGCTCCGGAACTCTATATGGTTGGTATCGAATATCTTCTCTTTTATTATCTTGAACTAATTTCTTCAGTATATCATCGGTTTCGTTATAAATAAGTATTCCTCCCGGCTCGATCTTATTTATAAAAATGATAAACTGTTCTAAATAAAAATCAAAAGTGGGAAAAACGTTGATATGATCCCAGGCGATACCTGTTAAAACTGCTATATGCGGAAATAAAAAATGGAACTTGGGTTTTTTCTCAATTACACTTGCCGGATATTCATCTCCCTCACATACTATAATAGGAGCATCTGTTATATTAACAGATTGATCAAAGCCATTTAGCTTGGCGCCCACCAAATAATCAAAAGATTTTTTATTTTCTTTTAGAGCATGCATGATCATGCTGGTGGTTGTAGTTTTACCGTGACTGCCCCCAACAACAACTCTCTTTTTATGCTTACTCTCTTGATAAATATATTCAGGAAAAGAATAAATGGGCAACCCCAATTCTTTAGCTTTTTCCAATTCCGGATTATCGGCCTTTGCATGCATGCCTAAAATAACAGCATCTAGATCTGGGGTAATCAAACTTGTATCCCAACCAATTTTTTTAGGTAAAAGCCCCTCCGCTAATAAGTTTCCTTTTGCCGGTTCAAATATCTCATCATCAGTACCAGATACAAGGTATTTTTTCCTTTTTAGCGCTATAGCCAATTGGTGCATTACACTCCCCCCTATTGAAATAAAATGAATTTTCATACGTTTATGTAAAGAATTTGACTTTTAACAAAAGAAAAACGGTCTAGAGACAGCAATTCCTCCTGCACCGGTATCTTTGTTAAGTGCAAAATAAGTCCATATCCGATAATAATATCAAGCGTATGAAAAAGATTATAGTCGCCATTATTTTAGCCGGTTTCACGATGCTTTTCTTAAGCTCTTGCGCATCTGTGAAGGGCAGAGGCTGCCCCACTACAAACCCGCGCTATTTCAGAGGCTAAAAATGCCTAATTTTGTATAAAGATTTTATATGAAATGGAACCAGCTCACCCAAACCGGGCAGCTTGCGTTAATTAGGGATCAATCCTATACTCGTTCACAAGTCATTTTTAAGCACAGTACTCGTTGCAGCATCAGCTCATTAGCACTAAACCGTTTAGAACGTGAGGCTGCCTCTGATCAAATTGATTTTTACTTTCTTGACATACTTCAATATCGACATATTTCTACCGAAGTAGCAGAAATGTTCTCTGTGCATCATGAGTCGCCCCAGGTTTTACTCATTAAAAACGGAGAATGCATTTATGATGAGAGTCATCAAGGCATAACGATGAGTGAAATTGAAGAGCAAGCATTGGCCTCTTAAATCCTATTTATGCGCGTAACCGTATTTGGAGCCACCGGTATGGTGGGCAAAAGAATTGTTCAATTAGCACTTCATAAGGGAATAGAAGTTGTAGCTTTTGGGCGAAACGTTGAAACATTAATCGATGCAGACAATCGCAATAAACTTTTAACCGCACAAAAGGGTTATATTTTTGATGCTAAAGATGTAGCTAAATCAATTAAGGGAAGCCATATTGTTTTTTCTGTTTTAGGTGGGGCTTTTGACGGTTCCGATAAAACCAGAAGTTTAGGTATTAAAAATATTATTGGGCAAATGGAAGCAACCGATATAAAACGTATTGTTGCCTTAGGTGGGTTAGGCGTATTAAATGCTACGGATGATCATTTATTGATCGAAGCGGAAGGATACCCTGAGGAATATAAACCAGTTGGCATGGAGCATTTGCAAGCTTTTCGTTTACTCGAGTCCTCCTCATTGGATTGGAGTTTTTTTTGTCCGCCAAATATTATTGATGCAGATGAAACCGGATTGTATCGTACCAGTATTAATTTTCCTCCCGAACCCAATACTTATAAAATAAATGCAGGCGATTTAGCTATGGCCATGCTAGACACAGGGTTGAAGGGGGATTTTATAAAAGAGCGAGTGGGGATTTGCTCAAAAAGTGATTAGTGAGTAGTATATAGTGGTTAGTGACTACTCTTTTTAATTAGTACCACACACTTCGCACTATCCACTAAAATCGAAGATTTATTATGGAAATAGTAGGATATTTTTTATCGTTATTAGTTGGTGTATCGCTCGGGTTAATCGGAGGTGGTGGTTCTATTTTAACCATTCCTGTATTGGTGTATTTGTTTAATATAGACCCTTTTGTGGCAACTGGCTATTCTTTATTTATAGTAGGTATTAGTAGCTTGGCGGGCGCTGCTATTAAGTATACCCAAAAACAAGTTGATTTACAGGCCACTTTATATTTCGGACTCACTTCGGTTATTACGGTATTGTTAGTGCGACATAAGCTATTACCACTGGTACCTGAAGAATTTTTCACTATTAAGAAAACAGTTTTTACAAAATCACTGATGACATTAGTATTGTTTTCTATTGTGATGATCATTGCAGCCACGCACATGATTCGAAGAGATATTGCACCCGGTAAATTGGAGAATAGTCCCTTCCCCATTCGCAAAGCATTGATACGTGGATTAGAAGTTGGCGCTCTCACCGGATTATTAGGCGCCGGCGGCGGTTTTGTAATTATCCCGGTTTTAATTTTCTCTTTTAAACTACCAATGAAAAAAGCCATTGGTACTTCTTTATTTATTATCGCTATTAATTCATTATTCGGCTTTCTCGGCGATTTATTTACACATCAATATAATTGGTCGCTACTTATGCGAATCTCTTCAATTAGTTGTGTAGGAATTTTTGTGGGAAATGCTTTAAGCAATAAAATTGGTGCCAACAATTTAAAAAAGGGCTTTGGCTATTTTGTACTGGCGGTGGGAACGTATATACTATTGCACGAGACTTTGAAGCCGAGATGAGGAAGAATTGTAAATTATAAATTAAGAATTATGAATTATGAATTTTCTCTATCTACTAATTCTTAATTCATAATTCACAATTCTCGATTACCATAGCACTGGCACCACCACCACCATTACAAATACCTGCACCGCCAATTTTTCCGCCATGCTGTTTGAGTACATTGATAAGTGTTACAATAATGCGTGCACCACTGCAGCCTAAGGGGTGACCTAAAGATACCGCCCCACCGTGTACGTTTACTTTGGCAGGGTCCAATTTCATTTTTTGCGTGTTAGCAATACCTACCACTGAAAAAGCCTCATTCAATTCTACAAAATCGAGATCACTCATTTGTAAACCAGCTTTAGCAACGGCTTTTGGCAGAGCCAAAGAGGGTGTAGTAGTAAACCATTCCGGTGCTTGCTCTGCATCGGCATAACTTCTGATAATAGCCAATGGTTTAATACCTAATGCATCTGCTTTTCCTTTGCTCATTAATACGACAGCAGCAGCACCATCATTCATTGTACTTGCATTAGCAGCGGTAACTGTTCCTTCTTTATTAAATGCAGGTTTTAATTCCGGTATTTTATCGAACTTAACATTGAAGGCTTCTTCATCTTTTGCAAACAAAATAGGATCGCCCTTACGTTGCGGAATAGGAACAGGAATAACTTCCTCTGCAAATTTACCCTCATTCCATGCGGCCTGACTTCTCTTATAGCTTTCTACTGCAAAAGCATCTTGTTCTTCACGAGAAATATTACATTCTCTCGCACATAAATCGGCAGCATTACCCATGGCATAATTATGATATACATCCGTTAAGCCATCTTTAGCTAAACCGTCTATCAGATTTACATTACCATACTTATTTCCCCAACGCAAATTAGGGCTGTAAAAAGGCACATTGCTCATACTCTCCATACCACCGGCTACAACAACATCGGCATCACCCAATAAAATAGCCTGGGCACCTTGTGCTATCGCCTTCATGCCGCTCGCGCAAACTTTGTTCACCGTGGTTGCTATTACTGAATCGGGTAAGCCGGCAAACTTAGCTGCCTGCCGTGCAGGGGCCTGACCGGTGTTGGCTTGTATCACACAACCCATTAACACTTCATCAACTATCTTTCCATCAATTCCCGCTTTCTCTATCGCTCCTTTAATAGCAATCGCACCTAATTGAGGGGCTGTAAAATCTTTCAGAGAACCCCCAAAACTACCCATGGGTGTGCGAACAGCAGAAACGATACAAACAACTTTTTGCGACATAAATAAGCATTATTAGAGCGCAAATATACAAAAAACTAACAACCGTTAGGTAAAAGCATTTTAGTTTTTCCCTCCGAAAACTAGTCTATCCCTATACTTCCGATTATCTTTTTCATAAAAGGGCTTAACCCAATTATCGGTATTATCTAAAGCTAATGGGTTTACAACAGTGGCATTGTTCATTGCGTATCTAAAACTATAGTGATCGAATAAGCGAACTGCCTCAATACCAAACGCAATAGCAATATTTTGGTCGTAAATAGCAATTAAATTATCGCCATTAGCTTTCTCACCACCATCAGATAAATTAGAGGAGCCGGTGAATACAATAGGGTTCTTACTTGTAAAATCGATAACAACAAATTTATCATGAATTACCTGCCCCATGCCGCCGGAAAATTCTTTTTGAAAAGGAAAAGGAACTTTATCCTTTAGATATCCAAATGGAACCGTATCCGCGGTTTTTCCTTGCTTTACTAAATCATAATTACCTTTCTCATCGGTTCCATCTTTACTGCTAATACTCTGTACAATACCGTAATGAAATAATGGGCTATCATTAGGTATACTTCTTAAAAAACTTAGTGGCTCACCTCCACCATTAATTTGCATCACAGAAAACAAAACAGAGGATTCTGCATGATTCAGCGCTTCTTTTAATTTATCTAAAGAAATGTCTGCCGTACTATGTGGAGATAAACAAATACTAAATACAGGCAATTCGGTTTTATTAAAGTCGTACCATTTTTCAGTGACTTCCTCTTTTGTAATACCTATGCCGGAACTGCCATTTCGCATCAATTCATACACCTGATCAAAATAATCTGTATATAATTTAGCAACATCTGCATCTTCGATTACCATACAGTTATTAGCTTGTACATATAAACCACGGATAGAAAAATTAGCTGAACCTGTAAATACTTTTGTGGGAGTACCATTTTCTATCTTTATCAAAACTTTATTGTGCTGGAAACGGTTGAAGTGCCCTCTTACAATTTGTTGATGTGTTGTTTTATACAAGAGATCAAAAACTTGATCTTCAGGTTTTGGTTTATCCGCATCCGTATGTAAAGGTGCATCGTCTAGAATAACGTAAAGTTTTTTACCAAAACTTGATAAATACTGGATGAAATCCGGGTGATCACAATCATAAATCATAGCGCAGACTTCAGCATTATCATTAGCACACTCTTTTAAAAAATCGAACAACATCTTGTTCACTTTACCACCAAGCCATTCGTACTGAGATTTAAAAGGTTTTGTATCGAAATCAATTGTTTTAGTCCCTTTTGGACGAATATCTTTATTATTAAATTTATCGGCATAGGCTTGAGAGGATAGGTATCCTTTGGTAAAACCAAAATCAAATTTTTTAGGGTGATTATTAAATATTACTACCGAAACACTGGCCTTCGTTTTTTCTTTCAATCCATTATTGGCTCCCTGTAAATACATGGCACTAACTTCATAAATATAGGTACCCGATAAAACCTGGCCGGGAACATGAAGCCATCGAAAGTATTGGAAAGGAGCTTCTAAACTGGAGAACCATTTTCTATCTTCGGGTTTCGTATCTGCATGATATCCTGCAAAATTTGCTTGATTTTTAAAACTCAGCCGATTTAAAAGGTAATCTGATTTACCGTCGGGTGAAGTGCATTTAATTGCAAACCCCGCTAGGTTTGTTATTTCAGACTCATCAAGATTCATGGCTAGCATTACCATATCAACACCTATATAGGCATTTAGTGTTAGCTTATTATCACTGCTTTTTGCTTTTACAAGGGCACTTGGATTGGTTGTCATGTTGAAAGATTTTGGAAATTAAAAATGAGGATTTGATTGATTTATGCAATCAAAGTATGGACTTAGTTCCAAAAAAGAAATAGAGAAAGCTCTTTTTAATAATAATTTTATATTGCTTAAACCTCTACTAATTGTATCCCGGTTTGGGTAAACACAATCTTTTGCTGCTTATACAAGTTGCCAGTAGTCATTTTAAAGGTTTTTTTACTCATTCCAAAGAATGCGTAAATAGCTTCGGGGTCGGATTTATCGTGATAGGGTAAGTAGCCATTATTTTCCTGTAGCAGACGCAAAATTTTAGCAGCCTCGTCTTCTACTTTATGAAAACCTGGTTTACCAAGCACCACATCTATCTTGTTATCCGGACGAATAGTTTTAATAAAGCCATCTACTTGATCACCTATTTTTAATTTTTGAAAAACTTCGTTACTATGTAATACCCCGGTATGTTGGTGGTTGATGATCATCACATATCCTAATTCCGATTCCCGATACACAATCATTTTCACGATTTCCATTTCTTTCACAGTGAGTGTATCGTTACTCAAAAGGCCTTCTATTTTTTCGGTAGCAGCTACCCTACCCGTCATTTCATCAATATATAATTTTACCAAATACTCAGCACCCACACGCATGCCGCCTAACTGTTTTGAGACAGGCACAAAGAGATCTTTCATCAATCCCCAATCTAAAAAAGCACCTTGTTTGGTAACAGACACTACTTTCATTAAAGCAATATCGCCAACCTGCGCTTTTGCTTGCTGGGTTGTAGCAATCAATCGATTATCAGAATCATGATATATAAATACTTCGATTTCATCCCCTTTCTTGATATCTCGAGGTGCAAAGCGCTTAGGCAGTAGAATACCTTCTGCACCATCATTCAAATAATAGCCAAAATCTACTTTTCTATCAACAATGAGTTTGTTATATCTGCCAACTTGTATAGGGTTCATTGTGCAAAGTTAGAACAATTCTGTTTGAGGGGTGGCTCCGCCCGATTTCTGCTCCCATTCCATTTCAATAGTTTTACTATAATCGGTAAGCTTGGCTCCAACTGTTTTCCATCCGGTAACTTCAACCATTTTAGCAACTTTGAACTTGGCTTTTCGAACTTGTTGTCCGCGACCGGTTTGCACAACCAATATAGGTTCCGGATCTGTAGTTACTGCTTCCAGCCTATTTCCTTCCCCTTCTTTAATAAACTGGAATTGTGTTTTTAATGTAGTGGTTTCTATTTTAAATCTTTTGATATTGAATTGATTTTTATCTGCGTCTAAATAAACGGCCGAAATTATTTTCTCCGGATCAAATTGTTCTATCAATACTATTTTATCGGCCTCAAAGCGTTGTGTAATTTCAGTATCGGTTAGTTCGTAGGTGCCATCAATATAGAATACAATAATTTTTTCATCTTCAAAACTTCCTAAATATTGCCCTTTTTCTTCTGTGTTTAATCTGCCGAATTTATCATCGAACCAAAGCTTTCTTCCTTGCAAAGTACTTTTTCCTGCTTCTTTGAGTTTTACCGTTTTGATGGGATACTTGGTAACCTGATTACCCATACTACCACGACCTTTAATTTCCAGTTCTTCAAAATAAAAATCTAATTCTTTGATACGAGCCGTACAATTCGGACTTAAGATAATTTTTACTGTTTCTGCTTCTCCGTTAGGATTGGCAGTAAAATAATGAACCCTACTTTTCTCAGACCCTTTGGTAAGATCATATTCCTTATCACGTGTAATACCGGTTACATTAAATCGCTTCGCGTAGCTCACTCCGCTCTTGCCATCCACATAAATCATATTATAGGTAGTACGCTCATCGTTTTTCTGAAAAACCGCCGCGTGAATAATGTCTTTCCCAATAAAAACCTTATCACTTACTTTCACCACTTTCATAATACCGCTCTTAGTAAAAGCGATGATATCATCGTAATCAGAGCATTCACATAAGAATTCATCTTTCTTCAAGCCCGTACCTATAAAGCCTTCTGCACGATTTAAGTAAAGTTTAGTATTAGCAATAGCTACTTGCTTCACCTGAATGGTGTCGAATTCCTTGATCTCTGTTTTCCTTTCTCTCCCTTTCCCGTATTTTTTTAACAAGTTTTCGTAATACGCAATCGCAAAATCGGTAAGATTTGCTAAATCATAATTTACTTGCTTAATATCTGCCTCAATACCTCTTATTTGTTCATTTAACTCATTTATATCTAACCGATAGATTCGCCTTACCGGTTTTTCGGTAAGCTTCACAATATCTTCCCGCTCTATGGCTCTTTTTAATTTTTTCTTGAAAGGAACAAAGGCTTTATCAATGGCTTCTATCACCTTTTCCCAGGTTTCATGTTTCTGTTCCAGCTCTTTATATATTTTTTCTTCGAAGAAAATTTTCTCTAAAGAAGTATAATGCCATTTATCTTCTAGCTCAGCCAATCGTATTTCAAGTTCGCGTTTTAGCAGGTTACGGGTATTCTCTACAGAAGTTTTTAATAACTCCTGTACGCCTAAAAATTTGGGTTTTTGATCCACAATTACACAGGCATTGGGAGATATACTTATTTCACAATCGGTAAAAGCATAGAGTGCATCGATAGTTATATCGGGAGAAATACCAGCGGCTAAATCAATCTGTATTTCAACTTGTTCAGCAGTTACATCGGTTACTTTTTTTATTTTGATTTTACCTTGCTCATTAGCCTTGGTAATACTCTCCATAAGTTGGGTAGTGGTTACACTATATGGCACATCTCTAATCACCAAAGTTTTTTTATCTAGCTCCTCTACCTTTGCACGTACCCTTACTTTTCCACCGCGCTGACCATTATTATAACCGGAAACATCAATCATCCCCCCTGTTTGAAAGTCGGGATACAAATCAAATTTTCTTCCTTTCAAGTGCTTGATGGAAGCATCAATCAATTCGCAAAAGTTATGTGGAAGAATTTTTGTAGAAAGACCAACTGCAATACCATCGGCACCCTGTGCCAATAGTAAAGGAAATTTCATAGGCAGGTTCACCGGTTCATTTTTCCTGCCGTCGTAACTTAACTGCCATTCCGTGGTTTTAGCATTGAAAGCAACTTCCAAAGCAAACTTGGATAAACGGGCTTCAATATAACGAGATGCGGCTGCATCATCACCTGTTCTTACATCGCCCCAATTACCCTGTGTATCTATCAATAAATCTTTCTGTCCTAAATTTACTAATGCATCACCTATACTTGCATCCCCATGTGGGTGATATTGCATGCTTTGTCCGATGATATTCGCCACTTTATTAAACCTGCCATCATCCATTTCTTTCATGGAATGAAGAATACGCCGTTGAACAGGTTTGAGTCCATCCTCAATAGCCGGAACAGCACGCTCCAATATTACATAAGAAGCATAATCTAAAAACCAATCTTTGTATTGTTTTAATACACCGGTTTCACTCTCAAAAATCTTTCTATCTATTTTTTCTTTTGCCATTTTTATTAGTCAGTTGTCACTAGTCATTGGTCATTAGGAATAGCGTCGGGTCGTCGGAGCGTCAGATCGTCTCCGGTCTACCGTCTCTGGTCTAAAGTCGAAACGTATCTGATCTTCCATCTTCCAGTCCATTTAATTCAAACACAATAATATTAGTGATAGATATCACTTCATGCCACACGTATGGAAAAATTTCTACCATAGCAGGCGCTTGGATAGTAACAGAACCCGTTTCATTCGTACGCACATCTTTCCAATTCAACAGAGCTTCTCCCTGCATAATAATGATTTGCTCGGGATTTTTCTTAGGGGCAATACCTTTGTGATAATGCCCTCCGCTTATGCTGCCTGTTTTCCGATAGGCTATCATAAATTGTCCGCTTCTATCAGTATCAAAAAAATGGGTCGCACCACGGTCATCCTCACCTATTTTATCTATTGTTGTTATTTTTACTTGCATTAGTTTGTAACAGTTTGACTTTGCACCTGTATATCTTTCCAACCCTTTTCCCAATCGCCCTGAATAGCTAGTCGGTTTATGACTTCTAACTCTTTGATTCGCCAAACCAAGAACACATCGCCTGTTTTAACGGGCATTTTATTCAAAGTATTGGCTATCACTTTCGTAAGTTTTTGTGGCTCAGTATTTATTTGTGATAATATATACTTATCATAGAATTCAACTTCTTTACCTACAATCTTTTTCCCTCCTTCCAAAAAACGAACTAAATCATTTTCATTACAAATTTTTCTCCACTCATCGGGGTCAACTTCAAACTCACTCAATGTGATTGGGCGAGCTAGTTTTTTTGCTTTAATAAACTCCTTGGGTTGTATTTCATGCAGGTGTGTAGGATAAAAAATATTACCTTTTTCATTGAAGAAAGGAAGATTGTTCAAGTATAATACTTGTATTCTTCCTGCAAAATCTTTACACTGACTGATCAACCAATAATAACCACAAACATCGTGTGCATTTTGTCCCATCCATATCCAAATTTCTAGATTTGGATCTTCTTCCAGTTGCTTTATGAGCTCATGAACAACAAGTTTGTCGTTCACTAAATCTAATTGTTGTGTATACGGTGAATGCGCTAGAACCTTCTCCCACCAAGCCTTACGTTCTTGGTAACCGGCTGTTTCATAAATGGCTCCCAGCGGTCCAACCGCATAATCATCCTGGATACATGTTACCGTGCCTGCAAGTGAAGAATCCATATCAATCACTTGTTCCAAAATCGTTTTATTCGCTTCTTCAAAAACTACATGTGTCATTTATACTTCGTTATTCTCTAATAAATATGATAAGCTTTTCCATGCCCTATAACCTATACCCTATTACCTTTCTTCCACCAAATCCAATTCCACTCGTAAATTACCGATAATAAACTCTTGCCTTTCTATGGTGTTCTTTCCCATATAATATTCCAGTAAACTTTGGATATGATCGCCCTGTTCGAGAATAACCGGATCTTTACGCATATCGGGACCAATAAATTTCCCAAACTCCTCAGGTGAGATTTCGCCCAATCCTTTGAAACGGGTAATCTCCGGTTTATTACCTAATTTTTTTATTGCCGCCTGCTTTTCAGCTTCATCATAACAGTAAATCGTTTCTTGTTTATTGCGAACACGAAATAAAGGAGTTTGTAAAATAGAAACATGTCCTTTTTTTACCAGATCCGGGAAAAATTGCAAGAAGAAAGTCATAATAAGCAATCTTATGTGCATACCATCCACATCAGCATCGGTAGCAATCACAATATTATTATAGCGTAATCCTTCGAGTCCCTCTTCAATATTCAATGCATGTTGCAGTAAATTGAATTCTTCATTTTGATATACCACTTTTTTAGTTTCTCCAAAGCAATTCAGTGGTTTACCCCGTAAGCTAAAAACAGCTTGTGTATCTACATTGCGAGATTTGGTAATACTTCCGCTAGCACTATCCCCTTCCGTAATAAAAATAGTACTCTCATTTTGTAAGGCAATAAAGGCTTCTTTATTTTTTGCAGGTAATTCATCATTCAAATGTACCCGGCAATCTCGCAGTTTCCTGTTATGTAAATTGGCCTTTTTAGCGCGCTCATTAGCTAATTTTTTTATTCCAGCTAATTCTTTCCGTTCTCTTTCATTTTGCTCAATTCTTTTTTTGAGCGCATCTGCGGTGGTAGGATTTCTGTGTAAGAAGTTATCCAGCTCTTTTGCTAAGAATTCCAGTACAAAATTCTTCATGCTTGGCCCACCTTCAAATACGGTTTGAGAACCCAATTTTGTTTTAGTTTGGCTTTCGAATACAGGCTCCTGCACGCGTACCGATACTGCCGCAACTATACTTGTACGAATATCTGAAGCATCATAATCTTTCTTAAAAAAATCACGTACTACTTTTATATATGCCTCTCGAAATGCTTGTTGATGTGTGCCACCTTGGGTAGTGTATTGCCCGTTGACGAATGAAAAAATATCTTCTCCATAATCATTATTATGAGAAAGTGCCACCTCAATATCTTCTCCTTTTAAATGAATGATGGGATAACGCAATTCATCGGGATTCGTTTTACGCTGTAGCAAATCGAGTAAGCCATTTTTACTTACATATTTTTTCCCGTTAAAATTTATGGCAAGTCCTGCATTCAAATAACAGTAGTTCCAAATCTGATTTTCTAAATACTCATATATATAATGGAAATTACGAAACACAGAATCATCTGGCGTGAAATATACTTCCGTACCGTTCGGTTCTTTAGTAGCAGCTTCTTTATGCTCTTTAATGAGTACCCCTTTTTCAAACTCAGCTGTTTTTTCTTTACCATCCCGATATGCTGTAACTTTAAAATAATTACTTAGCGCATTTACTGCTTTTGTACCTACCCCATTCAAACCCACACTTTTTTGGAAAGCTTTACTATCGTATTTAGCACCCGTGTTGATTTTACTAACTACATCTACCACTTTACCTAAAGGAATACCCCTACCATAATCTCGAACGCGTACTGATTTTCCTTCAATTGATAAATCTATATGCTTACCATAACCCATAGTGTACTCATCAATACAGTTATCAATAACTTCTTTAATAAGTACATAAATACCATCATCAGCAGCAGAACCATCTCCTAATTTACCGATATACATACCCGGCCTGAGGCGGATATGTTCTCTCCAATCAAGCGATCGTATCGAATCCTCGTCATATCTAATTACCTGTTTCTCATCAGCCATTATCGTCTTTTTTTGCCAACGGCAAATCTAACCCCCTCAAATTGTACCCCAATTTTTGTTTTCTACAAATGCCATATTTCTGTGGATAAATCGTGTTTTTTCGTGGATTCTGGCTTACTAGTTACCTTTAAGCCCAATCATGAGTGCTAAGCCCCTCACCAACTTGTCGGAAATTAACAATATGGCAGCGTCTAAAGCTGCCGAAAATGATGCTTTTCGGACTTTCCTTAAACACGCGAACACAGCAGAAATTGATCTGCAAGTAGCCGCATTAAACGAATCTATTACGCCCACTATTAATTGTTTAGATTGCGGGAATTGTTGCAAATCGTTGATGATTGTGGTAGCAGAAAAAGAGGCAGCAGAAGTAGCCAGGTATATCGGTACCAATAAAAATAATTTTGAAGATCGTTTTGTAGAAAAAGGTGCTAATGGAATGATGCTACTCAATAAAATCCCTTGTCATTTTTTAGGGGGAGATAATGCCTGTAGTATTTATCCGCATAGGTTTAACGGATGCCGAGAGTTCCCAGCTTTACATATACCTGGATTTACCAATCGACTGTTTACCATTTTTATGCATTATGATAGATGCCCGATTATTTACAATGTTGTAGAACAGTTAAAAATTAAAATAGGCTTTATTACGATATGATAGCATTTGGTATTGACATTTTACTACAAGATTCGCCTCCTTGGAAAAGAGCTCATATTGCTTTTGTTACAAACGATGCCGCTACTACACAAAAAGGGATATCAAGTCGGAAAGCTTTACTCGATAATGGTTTTAATATCATCAAACTCTTTTCACCGGAACACGGATTACATGCATCCGGCGCTGATGGTGCATTTATACAAGATGGAATAGATGAACTTACGCAGTTACCCATTATCAGTTTATATGGTGCTAAGTTGCAACCGAGCAAAGAAGATTTAAAAGGGATTGATATTATTCTTTTCGACATACCAGATTCCGGTGTTCGCTTTTACACTTATTTATGGACTATGACCTATGTATTAGAGGCAGCCGCTGCTCATGGTATCCCCATGGTAATTTTAGATAGACCCAATCCTATCGGGGAGGATTTACATATGGCGGAAGGCCCCATGTTAGATATTACTTGCGCATCATTTATTGGGCGCTGGAATATACCAATAACACATAGCTGTACTTTTGGGGAGTTGGCAAACTATTTTAATGCTACCCGAAATATTAAGGCAACTCTTAGTACTTATGCGTGTAGCACACATGATAGAAAGATGCAGCAACCTGCATGGGGATTGCCTTTTATACCAACTTCACCAGCCATCCAGTGTTTTGAAGCCATGCAACTCTATCCCGGATTGTGTTTTTTAGAGGCTACCAATTTGCATGAAGGAAGAGGAACTGAATTTTCTTTTCAATCTGTGGCGGCACCTTGGTTAGAAACAGATATATTAAAAGGGTTATTACAAAATATGTTTGAAGAAGAATTAACCATCGAAACCATTCATTTTGTATCGGGTAGTTCAACATATGAAAATGAGTTATGTAATGGTTTACGATTTATGGTAAATGATTCAGCAAGTTTCAAGCCGGTTTATTTCGGATTTGTGCTCATCAAATTAATCAAGGATATCCACCCGAATTTCTTTAAATGGGATACTTATAAAACAAATGTGAATCCAACCGGTAATGGGCATCTAGATAAACTTATCGGTATAGAAAATGCGGGAGAACTGTTCGATCTGTCCTTCCCGTTATTTTTAGCAAAAATTACTAAAGCTATTTCTGTAACACCATGGAAAGAAGATATCAGCAAATACTTACTTTATTAATCCTCTATTTACCACACCGGCAGCAATACAACCGAAAATAGCAGGCATATTATAGGAGTTAAGGATTAATTTTATTAAAATATAACCACTTGAAAAATAAAATGTGTATTGGATTTTGCTTGCTGATAAATAGTATTATTTACGCACAGCCAAGTATTCAATTAATAGATAGCTCACAAAAAACATCTTATCGGGGGTTAAGTGTAGTAGATAATAATATCATTTGGGTTAGTGGCAGTAATGGCACTGTTGGCAAATCTATAAACGGAGGAAAATCTTGGCAATGGATGCATCCGAAAGGTTATGAAAAAAGAGATTTTAGAGATATTGAAGCCTTTGACAAAAATACAGCCATTATTATGGCTGTTGCCGAGCCCGGTATCATTTTGAAGACAAAAGATGGTGGTAAAACCTGGCGCAAAGTTTTTGAAGATACCACTAAAGGTGTTTTTTTAGATGCCATTGCTTTTGCTGGAAAGTACGGTTACGCCATCGGAGATCCAATCGATCAGCATTTGTACTTACTCAAAACAAATGATCTTGGTGAGCATTGGTATAGATTAAAAAAAGATTCAAAAATATTTGCTGCCAATGAAGCTTTCTTTGCTTCTAGCGGTGCCAATATTGTAGCCGGCAGAAAAAAATTGAAGAATAAAATTTTATTGGTAAGTGGTGGTTCATCTAGTCGCTTATTTTCCATCCCCTCATTACAAATCCAAGAATTACCCATTATGATGGGTGGGGGAAGCAGGGGTGCGAATGCCATTGCCCTTTCTCCCAATGAAGAAAAGGGAATGATTGTTGGTGGCGACTTTTCAATAGATACCATTACAGAAGCCAATAGTATTCAGCTCGTTTTTAAAAAGGGGCACATTGATTTTAAATCGACTGCTACAAACCCTCATGGATATAAATCAAGTGTTACTTATATAAGCGATAAAAAAATGATTAGCTGTGGTACTTCGGGGGTAGATATCTCAGATGATGGAGGTATCAATTGGGAACTTGTTTCTAAAGAAAGTTATCATGTTGTACAAAGAGCAAAAAAAGGAAATGCAGTTTATCTTGCAGGATCGAAGGGTAAAATAGCCAAACTCATACTATAATTCTTTAACTTACTCTCAAATAGTTGTTATGAAAAAAATAACTTTCTCTCTTTTTATTATTCTCTTTTCAATTGGCGTACAAGCCCAAGAAGCTGAAGTAATTTATCTCTATAAAGGCAAAGCACCCGGTACCGAAAATTGGAATTGGGAGGAAGGCTCACAGGATAATAAAACTTTTAATACAAAAATTGTTTACAACGTTACGCAGCCTTCTTTAACTGTTGTAAAACCGGATCCCTCCAAAGCTAACGGAACAGCGGTTGTTGTTTGTCCGGGTGGAGGATTCCAACTCCTCTCCATCAATAGTGAAGGCTTTTATGTGGCTAATTGGTTAGCTGCAAAAGGTGTAACAGTATTTGTATTAAAATATCGTTTATTCAAAAGCGTAACTAACGACCCCGCTATGGAAATGATGGCGAAAATCCAAGGTGGCAAAATGGATTCGAATACAACCAAAATAATTGGGATGGCAGTATCTGATGGCAAGAAAGCTATCGAATATGTAAGAGCCAATGCCGCTAAATATAATATTAATCCAAACCGCATCGGTATCATTGGTTTCTCTGCGGGAGGTACTTTAGCTGCATCAGCAGCTTTTGATTTTACAAAAGAAAACAGACCGGATTTTGTAGCGCCCATTTATGCTTTCTTCCCCCCAAACCAGCAGCCTGTTGCTAAAGATGCCATGCCTATGTTCATTGCTGCAGCAACCAATGATCAGTTGGGTTTGGCGCCACACAGCGTATCTTTATATCAAAAATGGATTGAAGCAAAACAACCCGCTGAACTTCATATGTATAGCTTAGGCGGACATGGTTTTGGGATGCGAAAACAAAATTTACCCAGCGATTCTTGGATAGAACGTTTTGGCGATTGGTTGGCATTACAAGGATTACTAAAAAAATAAGCAATCGAATAGCTTAAACCTTACACCCTATTCCCTACCCCTTAAGCTTTCAGCCTTTCTTCCAACTTCTCAACGAACTTATAAGTAGCCGGACAGTAACTGATATTCTGTTGATGCACATGAATATAATCTGTTACTTTCTTTTTATTCAAATGAGGGAACCCAGCGCAATCTGCCGGTCGAACCTCATAAATGCTACACATATTATTATCGGTATTGAGAAATTGGCAAGGCTGTTTAGTATTCATCCAATCCCCATCTTCTTCATCAAAAAACAACCATTTCGCTTTGAATTCTGCAGGTGTAATATCAAAGTGAGCAGCAATTCTTTTTAGGTCTTTATTGGTGAAAGTAGGGCTCATGGATTTGCAGCAATTAGCACAACTCAAACAATCCACTTCCTTCCAAACTTCAGCATTTAACGTATCTGATAACTTATCTAATCCACGTGGAGGATTTTTTTCAACTTTACTCAAAAAACGTTTCATTCTTTTTTGATGATGCCTTACTTTCTGTTTGAACGAACGAAGATTAACTTGCATGCCTCTATTTTAAAGAAAACGAATGTACGGATAATTGCTTAGTAACTAGGTACATAAGTAATCAGGTAACCGGGTATCTTTATAACTTAGTTATTTATTTACTCACATGTGGGAACCGTATAAAAAAGGATACAAAGCCTATTTGCAATTAGAGAAATCATTAAGCGACAACTCTGTGGAGGCGTATATGCGTGATGTAGATAAGCTTACGGAGTATTTATTAGTGGCTAATAAGCAAAAAAATCCCAGTGATTTAGTAGTACAAGATTTACAGCTCTTTATAAAATGGATTGGTGAGTTAGGGATGACAGCCACTTCGCAGGCACGTATTATTTCAGGTATCAGAAGTTTTTATAAATATTGTTTGATAGAGCAAATCGTAATCAACGATCCATCCATTTTGTTAGATGCTCCAAAAACAAAAAGAAAACTACCGGATACACTTAGTTTTGAAGAAATAGAACTTATTATCAGTCAAATTGATTTGAGCACTCCGGAAGGCACGCGCAATAAAGCTATATTGGAGTTAATGTATAGTTGTGGGCTTCGGGTAAGTGAAGTGGTAAACCTTACTATCTCAGGACTCTATTTAGATGTTGGATTTATACGGGTTATAGGAAAAGGTGATAAAGAAAGATTGATACCGATAGGTGCCGATGCCATCAAGCATATAAAAATCTATAAAGATAATATCCGCGTGCATGTACCGGTACAAAAAGGGTTTGAGGATATTTTATTCTTAAATAAAAGAGGAAAAAATTTAAGCCGGGTAATGATTTTTTTAATTATAAAATCATTGAGCGCGAAAGCAGGTATTACAAAAGTTATTTCCCCACATACCTTTCGGCATTCTTTTGCCACCCACTTGGTAGAAGGTGGGGCCGATTTAAGGGCTGTTCAGGAAATGCTTGGTCATGAAAGTATTACCACCACCGAAATTTACACTCATTTAGATCGTGATTTTTTAAGAGAAACTTTACATCGTTTTCACCCGGGATTTAAGTAGGTTTGCGTTCTCAAAACAAGTACAATGAAAAAAATGATGCTAGCCACTGCATTGCTATGCAGTTTAGTGGGCTTCTCACAAATTAGAATGCCCCAACCAAGCTCTACCCAAAAAATTTCTCAGGAATTTGGTCTGGGTAGAATCGATCTTACCTATTCTCGTCCGAACATTAAGGGAAGATCTTTATTAAAAGAAGGAAGTGAATTGGCTCCATTGGGTCAGCTTTGGCGCACGGGTGCAAATGCAGCCACTCGTTTATACTTCTCAGACAAAGTGATGATGGGGGGGAAACTATTAGATACCGGTTCTTATGTTTTATATACCATACCGGGAAAAGAAACATGGGAAATCATTATTAATAAAGGGTTGAATAATTGGGGAACCGATGGTTACAAGGAAAGTGAAGACGTGGTGCGCTTTAAAGTAAAATCGAAAAAAATTGAGCCGGCCAGAGAAACTTTTACGATGCAATTCGCAAATGTACAAGCCGAAAGCTGTGAATTACATATTAGTTGGGGAAATACAGTTGTAGAAATACCTATCAGTACTAATATTAAAGACAGAATACGTGCTTCTGTTGAAAAAGCATTAAGCGCTGATCCGGTAAACCCTGCGAATTACCAAGCTGCGGCTAATTTTTATTTCGAGTGGACAAAAGAATATGATAAAGCATTGGTTAATGCAAAAAAAGCAACAGACGCAAACCCTGAAGCTTTTTGGTTATTCATGCTTACGGCAAAAATTCAAAAAGAGTTAGGAGATAAAGTATCGGCAAAAGCCAGTGCTGAGAAATGTATTGCTTTGGCTACAAAAGCTAAGAATGAAGATTATGTTCGTCAGGGAAAAGATTTGATTGCTAAGTTATAATACTCGTCGGAGCGTCGGGTCGTCGGAACTTCTACTGTATGACGACCTGACGATAAGACGACTATTCCGCCATATCGGGTATCGCTTCAACTTTATAAGCTCCAGCATCGAGTTTAGCTTTGGTTTCGCTAAACGCTTTTAGGGTTTCTTCAATATCAACATCCGTATGCGCTGCAGATGGAATAAGGCGGTAAATAATATGTCCTTTCGGGATTACCGGATATACCACAATAGAAGCAAATACACCATAATTCTCTCTTAAGTCCATAACCATTGCGGTTGCTTCCTCTACCCCGCCTTTCATGTATACAGGTGTAACGGGACTATCCGTTTTACCGATATCGAATCCCCTTTGCTTTAAGCCATTTTGAAGCTTACGCGCATTGCTCCATAATTTTTCTTTTAATTCGGGCATAGTGCGTAACATTTCCAAACGCTTGAGGTTACCCAATACAATCGGCATAGGCAAACTTTTAGCGAAAATTTGACTACGAATATTATACCTGATAAAATCGATGATAGCTTTATCACCTGCTAAGAAGGCACCTATAGATGCCATACTTTTAGCGAATGTAGAAAAGTATAAATCTATCTGATTCTGACATCCTTGTTCTTCTCCGGCACCGGCTCCTGTTTTACCAAGTGTTCCAAAACCATGGGCATCATCTACCAAAATACGGAACTCATATTTTGCTTTCAGAGCACAAATTTCTTTCAATTTACCTTGATCACCCGCCATCCCAAATACACCTTCTGTAATAACAAGTATACCACCCGCTTTTTGCTTCTCAATTAATTGACTTGCGCGAACTAACTGTTTCTCACAATCTTCCACATCATTGTGCTTGAACACATATCGGTGACCGGGATGTAATCTTAGTCCATCAATAATACAAGCATGACTCTCTGCATCATATACAATAACATCGTGGCGACCACACACTGCATCAATAGCACTCATGATGCCTTGATAGCCAAAGTTCATAAGAATAGCATCCTCTTTTCCTTCAAAGGCAGCCAATTCCCTCTCTAATTGTTCGTGATGATTTGAGTTCCCACTCATCATTCGGGCTCCCATGGGGTATGCCAATCCATACTGCTGGGCAGCTTCGGCATCTACTTTGCGAATTTCAGGATGATTAGCTAAGCCAAGATAATTATTCAAGCTCCACACAATCATTTCTTTACCTCTGAACTTCATCCTGCTGCTTATTTCGCCCTCCAATTTAGGAAATGCAAAATAACCATGTGCTCGTTCGCGGTGCTGACCTAAGGGGCCGTAATTGCGGGTGAGCTTCTCAAAAATATCTGCCATACCAATCTGGGATTAAGTTTTTATAAAATTTGATGCAAAATTAGTCATAATGCCCCAAAACACAAACCCATATCACCCCATATCTTATCTTTAGTGCTTTAAAATAAAAACATGACTATGGGATATTGCTCCGAGAGAATTCGCCTTAAGGTATCTGCCTTATTTGTATTGTTAATCAGCTCTATATTAACGATTTCAGCCCAAAAAAATGCACCGGCGAAGCCAACAGAAACGGCTCCCAAATTGATTGTTGGTATTGTGATCGATCAAATGCGATGGGATTATTTATACCGTTTCAACCCCCTATTCAAGCCAACCGGCGGTTTTAAGCGGATGATGAATGAAGGGTTCAGTTGTGATAATACTCAAATCAGTTATACCCCATCAGTAACTGCTTGCGGACATGCAGGTATATATACCGGCACTGTTCCTGCTATTCATGGAATTACAGGTAATGCTTGGTATGATAGGGAACTAAAAAGGGCTGTATACTGTACAGAAGATAAAAATACATCGGGAGTTGGAACCGCCGGCGCGAGTGATGGACAAATGAGTCCGCGTAACATGCTTACCACTACTATTACAGATGAATTAAGATTAGCATCAAATTTTAAAAGTAAAGTAATTGGCATTGCAATCAAAGACAGAGGCGCTATTATTCCTGCAGGGCATAGTGCCAATGGTGCTTACTGGTTTGATGCTAAAAGCGGTTATTTTATTACCAGTACTTATTACAGAAATGAGTTACCGGGTTGGGTGAATGATTTTAATAACAGAAGATTACCTGATTCCTTAATGAAATTGGGTTGGAATAAAGTATTAACGGATGAACAATACCTAGCCTATTCCACCGCAGATGAAAAGTCATATGAGAGTACTCCCTTTGGAAAAGATCAAACCAAAATGCCTTATACTTTTAAAGCCAATGCAACAGGTTATGGCCTGTTACCTTCTACTCCTCATGGCAATACCCTTACGGCTGAAATGGCAAAAGCAGCAGTAGTAGCGGAAGGTTTAGGGGCAGATAATGTAACGGATTTTTTAGCCGTTAGCTTTTCTTCTCCGGATTATATCGGTCACGCTTTTGGTCCTAATTCTTGGGAAATGGTAGATGATTATGTACGCCTTGATGAAGAGTTGGGAAAATTGTTTGATTTTTTAGATGCGAAAGTAGGTAAGGGTAAATATACCGCCTTCTTAAGTGCTGATCATGCCGTAGCACATGTACCGGGTTTTATGAAAGAAAATAAATTACCGGGGGGTATTATGGATGAAAAAAAATGGACTAGCGATTTGAATGCTTCTATTAAAGATCAGTTTGGCGTTGCGAATGCTATTGTAAGTATGTTCAATTATCAGGTGCATTTGGATAATGAAAAAATAGATAGTGCCAAAGCCAATAAAGCGGCTATTATTCAGCATATCATCAATTATATAGGCAAGCAGGAAGCTGTATTAGATGTATTCCCAACTGCAGCCATACTTACTTATCCTGCTCCTCAGTTATTAAGAGAAAAATTAGCTGAGGGCTTTTACTGGAAGCGAAATGGAGATATTCAATTTGTATTAAAATCGGGTTATATTGATGGAGGGCCTACGGGTACCACACATGGTTTATGGTACAAATACGATGCACATATACCCTTATTATTTTATGGCTGGGGAATTAAAAAAGGAAAAACAGATAGGGAAACCTATATGAAAGATATAGCACCAACAATTGCTGCTTTATTACATATTCAGCAACCTAGCGGAGCGATCGGGCATCCTATTCCTGAGGTTTTAAAATAAATATTTTAACATATTATTCAATGTAGGAATAATATTTATCGATAAAAATCGGTGAAACTCTATTATTTTGCTATAAACTAAACTTTTCTATGAAAAAACAAAGCTTACTGCTCACCCTGGGGTTGTTATTGCTTGTTACAATACAAGCGCAGTTAAAACTCGACAGCAAACTTCCATTAGACGAAAAAGTAAAAATTGGTAAACTCTCTAATGGCTTAACCTATTATATCCGAGCTAACCAAAAGCCGGAGAAAAAAGTTGAGCTCCGCTTAGTAGTAAATGCAGGCTCTATTTTAGAAGATAATGATCAACAAGGGCTAGCACATTTTACAGAACACATGGCTTTTAACGGTACCAAGAACTTCAAGAAAAATGAGCTTGTAAGTTTTTTACAAAGTATTGGTGTTGATTTTGGTGCCGACTTAAACGCATATACCAGTTTTAATGAAACGGTATATATACTTCCCATTCCTTTAAGTGATCCTAATAATTATAAAAAAGGAATGCAGGTATTGCAAGATTGGGCATCCGGCTTAACATTTGAGAATAAACAAATTGATGATGAGAGAGCTGTAGTGTTGGAAGAGAGCCGATTAGGTAAGGGAGCGGAAGATAGAATGTTCCGTAAAATTTATCCCCGTCAATATGCCGGTTCAAAATATGCGACCCGCTTACCTATTGGTAAAGACAGTATTTTAAAAACATTTAAGTATGATGCTATCAAACGTTTTTATAGAGACTGGTATCGTCCGAATTTAATGGCTGTAATAGTTGTGGGAGATATTAATGTTGCGGAAACAGAAAAAATGATTCAGGAATATTTTGGTGCACTAAAAAATCCTGCTAATCCTCGTCCGAGAACTATATTCCCTTTACAGAGCAGAAAAGCACCTGAGTCGATGGTATTAACAGATAAGGAAGCAACGAATATTCAAATTTCTATAGAGTATAGTCCGGTTAAAAGTTCGCCTGAAATAACGCTCGATGATTATAGGAGAGAGAATATTTTGAAAAGAATATTTGTTTCACTTTTAAATCAGCGCTTACAGGATTTATCACGTAGTGCAAATCCGCCATTTACATATGCTGGCGTAGGCTTTGGTTCATTCGCTCGCGATTTTGAGGCTTTTAGCGGCTTTGCTATTGCGGGGAAGAAGGGGGCCGATACAGCGTTTAACGCTTTAGCAACAGAAATAGAGCGTGTTAAAAAATTTGGATTTACCCAAAGTGAATTAGATCGTGCTAAGAAGCAGCAATTCGCATCTATTGAACGTTTTTATAATAATAGAGATAAAACCGAATCGTCTGTTTTGATAGAAGAATATATCCGTCACTTTTTAGAAGCAGAGCCGATACCGGGTATTGAAAACGAATTTAATTATAAGAAAGAGCTTTTACCCGGTATCAAATTAGAAGAAGTGAATGCTTTTGCTAATGAAATAAAGAAAACGGAGACAGTATTCGTTAGTGTGATGGGGCCGGATAAAGCGGATGTAAAAATGCCTGTAAATACAGCGCTATTAGCGTCGTTGGATAATATTGCCAAAACTCCTTTGAAAGCTTATGAAGAGAAAGTTATTGCTAGTTCATTACTTAAAGCAAAACCGGCACCGGGTAATATTACGAAGGAAACAAAGAATGAATTATTAGGTACCACTGAATTACAGTTTAGCAATGGTGCCCGGGTAATTATTAAGCCAACTAATTTCAAACAAGATGAAATTATTTTAGGTGGTTTTAAAAAAGGTGGACTAAATAATTATGGTGTAGATGATAAATTTAGTGCCACTTATGCCAGTCAGGTTGTTTCACAAATGGGTATTGGCGAGTTTAGTCCAACCGATTTACAAAAATTCCTTGCCGGTAAAAATGCGAATGTATCGGTAGGGTTGAATGCTATTAGTACAAGGGTTAATGGTAGTTGTATTATCAAAGATGCAGAAACGATGCTACAATTACTTTATCTGAATTTCACGAATATCAGAAAAGATGAGGCCTTATTTAATGGATGGAAAGAGAAACAGAAGTCGCAAGTACAGTTTATGATGTCGGATCCTACAACTGCCTTTGTTGATTCGGTGTATAAGCTGATATATGCGAGTCAGCCACTAGCTCCCGTGATTTTACCAACTGCTGAAATATTTGACAAGATAAATCTAGACAGGGCTGTTGCTATTTTCAAAGAAAATACAGCTGATGCCAATGATTTTATTTTTACGTTAACAGGCAATGTGGATATTGAAACTATAAAGCCATTATTGGCGATATATATTGGGGGTTTACCTTCTAAAGGGGCGATTGGAAGTTTTAAGGATAATGGAGTAAGGATGGTAAGTGGGAAAAAGGAATTAAATTTTTATAAGGGTAAGGAGCAGAAGAGTTTTATATTGAATGTGTACTCAGGAGAAGTGCCTTATTCAGAAGATTTATCGTTAAAGGCAGAGATGTTAACAGAGATATTGAACATTAAAATTATAGAAGATCTTCGTGAAAAGATTGGCGGAATTTATGGAGGAGGTATTGGTGGTGGTATTAGTAAATATCCCTACAATAGTTTCAGTTTCGGTTTACAGTTACCATGTGGTCCGGAGAAAGTAGAGGTATTAAAGAAAGCTGCTGATGAAGAGATTGAGAAAATAAAAACCAAGGGGCCGGAGCAGGTTGATATTGATAAGGTAAAAAAATCATTATTAGAGAAGTATAAAGTAAATATGAAGGAGAACAGGTATTGGTCGGGTATATTGAGTAATATTTATTTGAATGATAATGATCCGCAGCGTTATTTTGATTATGAGAAGATTGTAAATGCTGTTACCGGGGATCAGATTAAAGAGGCAGCGAATTTGTTGTTAAGTGGAAAGAATGTGGTAAGAGCTACATTATATCCTGAGAAGAATTAGGATGTATGGTGTTTAAACTGATTATCAGATATACGAAATGGTTTTTAAAACGTTTAAACCTGCGGCCTACGGCCGCAGGTTTTTATTTCCGGGCGCAGCAGTTATACTATTATAATCGCAATAAAAAATATTGTTCACTGCATCCATCATATACTCCCCCACCGCACAAAGCCCTCTTTGAAACCTATAAAATCGATTATCAAAGCTTCGAAGAAGATGGAGCATTAGCAGCTAAAGAAATTTGGGAATGGTGCAGCCCTTATATTCAATCTTCTAATCCTGTTATTATTGATTGGGGATGTGGCATCGGAAGAATTATTAAACATTTTCCACCCCTTCTACCGGCGTCTAACTGTATTGGAATAGATATCAATCCAAATTTTATTGAATGGAATAAGAGTCAATATCAAGCTATAAAATTTTTTTGTGAGCCTATAGCGTCTGACAGCGGTGAATCCTCTCCAAAAGCAGATCTTTTAATTGCTTTCTCTGTATTCACACACATACCTATAAAAGATCAATCATTTTGGCTAGAATCCTTATCCTATAAGCTTTCTCAAGGAGGAATTTTTTTTATCACTACCCATGGAACAAATTTTCTGCATCAGCTTTCAAAAAAAGAACGCGAAATTTTTCTATCAGAAAAGGGCTATACCCCGTCTGACCGCGTCCAAAACTCGCGCGATATTACAACCTACAACAACCCTTTATTTTTCAAATGCTTACTACCCAAAAACCTTGAAATCCTTACCCACTATGAAGGAAAAAGCCACCCACAAAAAGCAGGTGGCCAAGATGTTTGGATAATTCAAAAAAAATAACCCGGTCTGACGCTAGCGAAAAGTCTAAAAATTTTTATTATTTCTTTGCCTTCTGCACCCCATCCAACTTCGCGATATAAATACTCCGCCCATGCGTTCCCAAAATAATCTCATTCTCACGCGGATGAATGACAATATCATGCACCGGCACACTATATGGCAAACCCTTATTCCACATCATTGAACTAGCACCACCATCTAAACTCACATACAATCCCCCATCTGTTCCAACATACAATATTTGCTCATCCTTCAAATCTTCTTTAATCACATTCACCGGCTCATTAGGCAAATCTTTCATAATAGTCCTCCAATTAACCCCATAATCTTCACTTACAAAAACATAAGCTGCAAAGTGATCGTTTCTATAACCATTCAAAGTAAGGTATACCCTACCCTCCTTAAATGCACTAGCCGTTATCCTACTCACATATAATCCTTTAGGAAACTGCTTACTATTTAATAAAGTCCAGCTATAACCCCCATCTCTTGTAACCTGCACATTGCCATCATCTGAACCCACATAAATTAATCCAAATCTGAGCGGGCTCTCACTGATCGTGCTCAACGTACCAAATGGAACATCGCCTTGTTGCGGATTCGTTGTTAAATCACTACTTAAGGTTTTTATACTATCACCCCTGTTAAACGAACGATGAAACTTATTACTGCCATAATAAAATACATCCTGATTATGCCTGCTGATCAATATAGGTGTTTGCCAGTTAAACCGTAAAGCTGTTTCTCCTAAATCTCTTTGCGGACGAACAGATTTAAAACTTTCCCTACCTGCTCCAATTGTTTGCCTACTATAGGCACCAAACTGATATCCACTATATACAGTTTTGTTATCTCTCCAATCTACCTGCACCTGCATACCATCCCCACCATTTAAACGCTGAAAAGGATTGATACCACTATCATACCAACCCAATCCCTCTTGCGTGGTACTAGAACCATACCAGGTACCATTATCCTGCAAACCCCCATACACGTTATACGGGCGTGCCATATCTACTGCTACCCCATAAAACTGTCCAACTGGAGGCGTATTCGCTTTAAACCAATGCGCTCCATTATCATAACTGATATTACAACCACCATCATTGCCATTAATGATATGGCTATCCTTATTCGGGTTAAACCAGGCTACATGATGATCTGAATGTACATTATCACCATCTATAGATTTAAATGTTTTACCTCCATCTGTACTCATCATCAGATCAACCCCCGTTAAGATAATTTTCTTATCATCGGCACCACTCACAAATACTTTTCCGAAATAATATCCATAGGTACTGTACATATTAGGTAAAGCATTCGTATTGGTCTTAACCCATGTTTTTCCAGCATCATCACTTCGGTATAACTGACAACCATAAATCGGCGTCTCGAATAATGCAGTATTTGCATCAAATAAATAATCATAAATAGCAGTTGGTGCCAGTTTATCCGTTTTCACCAGTTCTTTCAAAACACCTGCGGTATATTTTTGTGGGATCCCGTTTCGGGGTGAAGAAACAAATGCCGATAACTTCTTATCATCTAAAGCCGCAAACTGATCCTTGGTAAGGTCTTTAAAATCTCTTAGCACATATCTTGTAGTATCAGTACTTCGCTTGAATAATGAATCAGGCTGACGGAAATTATTGTCGACCACCGCGTATACTATATTTGGATTTTTTGGATATACTGCTAATCCTATTCTCCCTACCCCATCTCCTGAAGGAAAACCACTAGCCGGTGTACTTATTAACTCCCAGTTATCACCGCCATTAGTACTTTTATAAATAGCGCTTGTTTTACCCGCCTCCTCAAAATCCCAGGCTCTCCGTGTACGATACCACATAGCAGCATATAATTCATTGGGGTTTTGAGGATTCAAATCCAAATCAACCGCACCCGTATTATCGTCTACTGCCAATACTTGTTTCCAGCTTTTTCCACCATCAATTGTTTTGTAAACTCCTCTCTCTTTATTAGGGGAGTATAAATGCCCCAAAGCCGCTACCCAAGCCACATTCGGATTGGTAGGATGTAATTGAATCTTACCAATATGATGGCTTTCCGGCAAGCCAAGCCATTCCCAGCTCTTACCATTATCGCTGGTTTTATAAACACCCATCCCCGCATAGCTGGATCTACTGCTATTTACTTCGCCCGTTCCCACCCAGATAATTCGCTGGTTCCAGTTAACGGCGATGTCTCCAATAGTAATTATATCGGCTGAATCAAAAACCGGCACAAAGCTTTGTCCATTGTTAACGGTATGCCATAATCCCCCGGTAGCATAGGCTACATAAAACTCAGTAGGTTCAGCAGGATTTACTTCTACATCCACTACTCTTCCGCTCATTACGGCAGGACCAATATTGCGAAAACCTGTTCCATTCAACACCGATCTCTCTTTTAAGGCCTTTCTCTGTTCAATGGTTTTTAAACGATCGGCTACAGAAGTTGGTTTCACCTGCGCCAGTGCATAAAAACAAGAAAACATTAAGCATATTACAAGCAATTTTCTCATAACAGTTCAGTATTTTTCAGTATCGAATGTAAGTAATATGCGTTTTCTATTGCTACCGTTTTTCATTTTTTTAAATCTGGCTTTATTAGCGCAGTGTCGCACTTTTCGCATTAGTTCCAAAGGCGATACACTGAATTGTGTAGATTTTAAAGGGCTAAAACAAGGCAAATGGTTTGTGCAAATGCCCAAACTGCGCGGGGAGCCGGGCTATGAAGAAGAAGGTGAATACAAAAATGATCGTAAGGAAGGCACCTGGCGGAGGTACAATTTGATGGGCGATTTATTAGCTATGGAAAATTATAAATGGGGCAACAAGCATGGAAAATCGGTATATTTTACCATTGATGGCATAGAGCATGAAGAAAATTGGCGTGCCCTAAACCCCGATAAAGCATATGATACTATTGATGTGGCAGATATAAAAGACCCGAATAAGTTTGAAAAAGTGATTATTAAAACTGATGGTTCTTCTTTGAAACATGGTATCTGGAAATATTATAATCCACTAACCGGATCGGTAATCAATACAGAAGAATATTTTTTAGATAAACTAAAAACGCCTGATGACTCGACCGCAGATACCACTATAGCAGCTACGTTAAAGTCTACAAAGAATAATGTATCTGTGAAAAAAGATAGTACAGCAACTAAAATAAAACCCAAAGAAGTACTAGAGTTCGAAAAAAAGAATGCCGGTAAGAAAAAAGTAAAAGTTCTTGATGGTAGTATTAAGCATTGATTTATTTTTGAAAAAATCCGATGATGAATAAACTACTTTTACTGTTAAGTTTTTTTAGTACTTATGCTTTACTGAGTTGTTCTAAAACTTCAGTACCTGAGATAGCTGTATCAAACTTTACAGACAGCTTAAAAAAAGATTTATGGGGATACTACCCTTTCGACGGCTCAAATTTTTCAGATCTTTCTGGAAATAACAGACATATGCAAGGGTTTAACGGGATAAATTTCACTCAGGATTCTTCCGGTATTGCTAATGGTGCATTGAATTTCGACGGAATCGACGACTTCGCTGTTATTGATAGCGGCAGGAATTTCAAAGAGGGAGATTTTACAATTTTTTTCTCTTTTTTATCCAGGAATAAGAAAGGTAGAATATTTCAAAAAGCAAACTATAACGACGCCAAAGGAGCTTCTTTTGGTTTCGGGTTTGATCAGGATCTAGGAACACAAAACTTGCACTTCTATATTGCTAACAGTACCAATGTTTGTAATATTTATACGGATACAACCAATGGAACATTGCTACAGGTAATCACTAATATCAATATCAATAAATGGTATAATATTGTTTTACAGCATAGTAATGGTATTGAAAAAGTATACATAAATGGTATTCTGGCGGGCTCCAGAAATACCCCCAATAAATTTTTTACTAACTGTACCAGTGCGCCATTTTATTTGGGAATGTGGTGGCTTGGAGATAAACGTTCTTTTAGCGGAGCCATAGATAATCTCGCGATTTATACCAGATCTCTTACTGAAAATGAAATAAAATATATTAGCGGTATACGGCAACAGTAAAACAGATTCCCTACCTCATTATATATCTGTAATTTTTACTCTTAATGGCCTTAAAATACTATTCACCAAGCGCATAATACCTATTGATTTTTTTACTTTTTTGGCATAAAAACATGGTATCACATAATATTTTTCGAACCCATTTGCCATCAAAAGAGAGGTATAATAACTTAGTAAATGTGCCCAACCAGGCTCTTCAGCTAATGTATACCTATTTTGATGTTTTGAAATTTGATCCGGTTTCAATGGATTAAACCCACTAATATGCACGAATTTCAAAGGTAGCTCGTTTACAAAATATTTACTGCCTACTAGCGTTAGGTTCCTTTCATGCATATTCCAATATGCAACATTAACAGTTACATCATTCCATATATAAACCCCCTCGAATAAAATTGGTAAAAGATTCAACCAAATCTGATCTACTCCCATTCCTTCTGCGAAATTATAATAACACTCCTGATGCATATGCGATGCCCACCATTCAAAGATCTTTATCACATTTTCATCTTTTTTAAATCCCATAAAACCCGCATTATAAATTCCCGATCGCAAAATGTCTCTTTCAAATGGCATGGCATTATCAGCGGGCAATGCAGATATAATATGCGGTGTAATGACAATACTATTTGTTAACAAAAAAGTATTTACTTCAGCAATACTATCTAGTATTAAAATATCAGCATCTAAATAATAAAAATTAGTATGAGGAAACTCGTTTAAAAAAAATTGAGCAGCAAAAATTTTAATCGCACAATTCAACTCTATTGTTGTATACTTCGAAACTAGGTTATTAAAAAAAGGTAATCGTAGCTCTTTAGCAGTAATAATGGTAACCCCCTCCAGTGAAGGCAGTACAAAATGCTCTCCCGGCTCATCAACTAAAACCAAGAATATATCAATATCTGCATGATGTGCTCGAAAAGAATCAAGCATGGTTTTGGCATGAGCTAAATTATTAGCGGAACAAACGGTATATAATAGCGTATCACTCATTTTTTTTCAACAATCATTAAAGTACTCAAATAAAAATTTTCTGACTTTGGCCAAAAAGGAGCCACTAATAAGAACATAATATTTGCAGCCGGCACTAATAATTGTCGCACTACTTTACCGGCAAAATTCCATTTTCTTAATACAGGTATTTGCGTAATCCAGTCTCTATAAAAATATACTATAAAAATTTGATGCAAAGCCATTATGAGATGTCCACTTTTTTGAACGGTTAAAACCTTAAATCCATTTTTCTCAAATAAATCTGTTAATCCAAAACGAGTATATCTGGCAAAATCAATAGGTGCCTCATGCTCTTCCCAAGCAAAAGGTGTTGTAATCATCATCCTGCCCCCTTTTTTTAAAACACGATTTAGTTCGGGAAGGATTTCATTCAATCCAAAAACATGTTCAAAAACTTCACTGGAAAATACCCAATCGAATTGTACATCCTCAAAAGGAATATTTTTCCCGTCATAAAAGGCTTCTATATCCTCACTTTTATGATCATGACCCTCGCTTGCATAATCTAAGCCTATATATTCCGATACATTTGTAAATAAACTTCTATATGGCTTAGCACCACAACCAAAATCTAGTAACTTGCCGGTACAAGTGGGAGCATGTTGAGCAACTAGTTTATATAATCCTTTCCGCATAAAATACAGCGGATGAGAAATAGAGGGATTGAATTCTTTGTTCACCATTCCTACAAATATACTATTATAACTAAAGAATGAATCTTAGATACGATCACCAAATTTTCTCCATACAGAGAGCAGGAGGTATTTCCAGATACTATATTGAACTTATAAAAGAGCTTAGTAATATAGAGGGTGTTGTACCCAATCTCCCCATATTTGCCAGTTTCAATACACATTGGCAGGAATGGGCAAATCAAAAGAATATTTTCATAACCGGGAAATGGCCCTTACAAACAACCATTTTAACTTATCTCAATCAAAAGTATGATCAAATAAACCATTCTTTTCAAAAATTCGATATTTACCATCCAACTTATTATAACTTATCATCTTTAAAAAAAGTTGGTGAAAAACCACTAGTCATTACCATTCACGATTGTACCGATGAGCTTTTTCATAAAAATAGACCTGAATTTGTAAAGCTTTTAACCGCCCGAAAAGCACATATTGAGAGAGCAAATAGAATAATTGCCATATCAGAATCTACTAAAAAAGATCTACTGTCATTTTATAATATCAACCCCTCAGTAATATCTGTAATACCCCATGGCCCCTCATTTCAAACTATATCATTAAACAGTTTAAGGAACACCACTCAACCTCCCTATTTCTTATTCGTGGGGCATAGATATGAGTATAAAGGTTTTAAATCTGCTATTGAAGCAATAATACCCTTATGCAAGAAAAACCCTGAGATAAAAATAAAATGTGTGGGAGCTGCTCCTTTTTCAATAACGGAATTGACATGGATACATAACATTCAATTAGAGAAAAATATTTTACATCAACCTATTTCATCCGACACTCAATTACAAGATCTTTATACACAAGCCATCGCATGCATTTACCCTAGCGCTTACGAAGGTTTCGGCATGCCTATTCTCGAAGCTTTTGCGAGTAATTGTCCTGTTATTATTGCCAATAAGGGTGCCTCACCAGAAACTGCGGGAAATGCAGCCATTCAATTTGATGTTACTGCACCGGAAACACTACTTCATGTTGCTGAAAAACTATATAAAAATCCAACTTACAGATTAGAATTCATTGCAAAAGGAAGAAAAAGGATAGAAGATTTTAGTTGGCGAAAAACGGCCGAGCTCACACTAAATGCATACAAGCAAGTAGAATAGATTAACTTTACACTAAAATTAGTTGAATGACTTTTAAACCGATTAAGGCATTTCGAGTTCTTTTTGGAATTGAAAATACGATATCAGCCTATCCTTCTGATTTTGAATTGTTTCATCAGGAAATTATTAATAAGGTTCGTCCTTATACCATGACCAGTAGTGAAAGATTGTATGGACTTATTGAAGCGGTTAAATATATTGTTAAGCATAATATTAATGGCGATTTTGTAGAATGTGGTGTTTGGAAAGGGGGCAGTGCTATGGCAATAGCAGAAACATTGCTTTCGTTGGGCGTTACGGATAGAAAAATTTGGCTTTATGATACTTTCGAGGGGATGACTGCTCCAACTAAAGATGATATCGATATTTTAAACAGAGATGCCGGCCAACAATTAACTGAACAGATTGCCGATAAAAATTCAAGTATAGTATGGGCCTACTCAAGCTTGGAAGAAGTTAAAGCTAATTTTGCTAAAACAAATTATCCTCAGAACAATATTCATTTCATAAAAGGAGATATTTTACAAACTGTGCCCTCGAATGCACCTGCTCAGATTGCGCTATTAAGATTGGATACAGATTGGTATGAATCTACAGCCCATGAAATGACCCACTTATATCCTCTACTTACACAGGAGGGAGTATTAATTATTGATGATTATGGTTTTTGGAAAGGATCGAAAAAAGCTGTGGATGAATATTTTGAAAAGAAAAAAGAGAGAATCTTATTACATAGAATGGATGAAACAGGCAGAATTGCGATTAAATCTTATTAAAAATTTTCTAACCCTATTCTTTTTTTTAATTGAAATAGCCACTTACCGAGTCTGCTACTTAACAAATAGTGAAGCAAGTATAACCGCAAATTCCAGGCATAAGCTAAAATACTTTTACCAAAATGCGATTTGTATACAGCAAGATTCTCCTGTAAACTTCTTACATAAGCGGTATTACTTATACCCGTATCATCAAAATCGATAAATAAGTCAGGAATAAAGGCATAAGGTTCATTACCCAGTCTACATAATAGATCATAATCCATCGCAATTTTCCAATTACTGGAAAAATAGCCGACCCTATTATATACCGATCGTTTAAGAAAATAAGTGGGATGCAAAACACTACGCATCCCCCTATATAATTTGTTTTTATCGAATGGCTTACCTATAATCACTTTTTCCCCTCCTCTACTTAATCTTATTTTAGCACTTATCCATTGAATATCGGTATTGGCTTCGAAAAATTCAATTACTGTTTGCAGAACCGAATCTTTTGCATAAATATCTCCTGCATTTAATAAGTGAATAACTTCCCCTTTTGATTTTAAAATCCCTTTATTAAATGCATCAGCAATACCATTATCTTTTTCATGAACAAAATATCGATAAACAGGGTGATCTTTTTTTTCTGCCCAAGATTCTATTTCGTTATTACTGGAACCATTGATTATAATATGTTCAAACGGGGAAACAATTTGCTCATCTACAGATTTGCAGGTCTTTTCAAGATCGTTCAAATTATTGTAGCAGATCGTAATTATAGAAATTGTAATCATATGGCTTTGGGTTTAAACATCTTCTCCAAAAACATATCCAACCCCTTTTTCTTCTCCTCGGTCAGTTCATAACTGATATTATTGGTGAAATAGTGCCTAACATCATATTGCTCATAATTAATCGTTTTCAGCACTTCATCCAAATGTTTTACCCCATAGCCTGTTGCCCTGTTAAACGCATCTACAAAATCCGGATCTAATTCCTTATTGGCCACCCAGGCTGCAAATACAAAAGGTAACTCGGTATACTCTTTCCAGCCTATTCCCAGATCATAGATATATGGCTTTTTACTCCTTAATTCCAATGCTCTATCACCTATCACCACAGCAGCCCGAGATCCTCTAATTTGATCGATAAAACCTTCCCCAGCTTCTTCCCAAATTACAGGCTGGTTCCAGTACTCAGTTACGAGTATTTTTGCTAAGTTAACCGAAGTTTGGCTCTGATAATCAAGCATAATAGATCTGATCTCCTCCATAGGTACATCGCTAAAAATCGCTACTGAAGCCACTTCTCCGAGAGTGCCAATGCAATAATCAGTGATAACATAAGGAGTTTTCAAGGAGGGAATAACAGCCACCGGTACAAGACCCAAATCAATTTCATCTGCAACGAGTGCAGCAGCAATCTTGGACGGATAATCTTCCTGCAAAATAATACGATCCATTAAGCCCGATTGCCTGATACCATGCACCAATGGTAATGTATTTAAATAACTTACTGCTCCTACCCTAATTCTCTTGTTCAATTGAACTATTTTTGTGCAAATAAACTAATAAATTTCATAACCCGTTGTCACCCTGAGCTTGTCTGCCCCGCCAAAGGCGGCGGTCGAAGGGTGAAACTCGTAACTAAATACCATGGAGCTTACTAACCTTACTGCCATTTCTCCCATCGACGGTCGCTATAGAAAAAAAATACATCATCTCGATGAATATTTTTCAGAATTCGCCCTTATTAAATACAGAGTGTTGGTTGAAGTAGAATATTTTTTCTTCTTGGCAGACAAGAGATTCTTCAAACTCCCAAGTAAAGCCCGAAGTCAGATCAAAGCTGTATTAGATGGTTTTAGTATAGATGATGCGCGACAAATAAAGCAATTTGAGGCCGTTACGAATCACGATGTAAAAGCTGTAGAGTATTTTTTAAAAGAAGTTGTCGACAAAGCCGGCATAAGTTCATTAAAAGAATGGATTCATTTTGGTCTTACTTCTCAAGACATAAACAACACGGCCATCCCCCTTAGCTGGAAACATGCTATGGAACATGAATATCTTCCTGCCTTAATCAATCTGCAGAATGCCATTTATCAGCTCGCCGTAAAATGGAGAGATGTACCCATGCTGGCGCGAACACACGGACAAGCTGCCTCGCCTACCCGATTGGGTAAAGAGTTAATGGTTTATGTAGAAAGATTACACAACCAAATAGAGTTATTTAGCAGTATTCCATATGCCGCTAAATTTGGCGGAGCTACAGGCAATTTTAATGCGCACAATATTGCCTATCCTAAAAAAGACTGGGTAACACTAGGCAATGCCTTTGTGGAAGATACCCTCGGCCTGCAACGAATGCAATTCACTACTCAAATTGAACATTACGATTCACTGGCAGCCCATTTCGATGCCCTTAAAAGAATCAACAATATTCTCATTGATTTTAGCAGAGATATCTGGACCTATATAAGCCTGGATTATTTTAAACAGCAAACAAAAAAAGGGGAAATAGGATCCTCGGCCATGCCGCATAAAGTGAACCCGATTGATTTTGAGAATGCCGAAGGAAACTTCGGTATGGCTAATAGTATATTTGAACATCTAAGCGCTAAACTACCCATTAGCAGGCTCCAGCGCGATCTTACCGATTCTACTGTACTCCGAAATATTGGTGTACCGGTTGCACATACTGTACTAGCTTTACAATCCCTTCAAGCCGGCTTGGGTAAACTTATTTTAAACAATGAAGCATTAAACCACGATTTAGAGAATAATTGGCCTGTTGTGGCAGAAGCCATTCAAACTATTCTCAGAAGAGAAAACTTTCCAAACCCTTACGAAGCACTTAAAGACCTTACCAGAGGTAAAAATAAAATTGGTAAAGCCGAAATACAGGCTTTTATTCAACAATTACCTATTTCCGCAACTTTAAAAAAGGAGTTAAAAGCTATTACCCCGGGTAATTATACCGGAGTAAATCCCGAATTTTAAATTTGGTATTGTATTTGCCTTATGCTGTTGATTCATTATTTAAAACATTTTTGATACACTGAACCGGCTTTTTACCATACTTCGTAGAGTTACACTCATACTGGTAGCCATTTTGTTACTCGTATTTTTGCTGTTACAAACTGAGTTTATCCAAAACAAGATCGTTCATTTCGCTACTTCTAAAATAGCCAAAGAACTGGGTACTGAAGTAAGAATCAGTCGTATCAGTTTAACCTTTTTTAATAAGCTGGATTTACAAGGGCTACTCATTCGAGATAAACAAAAAGATACACTAGTATATGCCGGACATGCCCGTGTAAATATTACCGATTGGTTTTTTTTAAAGAAAGAAGCAGAGCTAAAATATGTAGGCCTCGAAGATGCAACGATCAAATTACAGCGTAAAGACTCTATTTGGAATTATCAGTTCATAGCTGATTATTTTTCTTCACCCAATGCAAAAAAGAAAAAAAAGCAAGAAGGGGGCATTCAACTCAATCTCAAGAAAATAGACCTAAAAAATATTCATTTTTTTCAAAACGATTTATGGGTTGGTTCTGTAAACAATATTAAAATCGGCGCGCTAAGTGTGGATGCCGATAAAATTGATTTAGCCAATAACCGATTTATAGTAAATAGCATTACCCTAGTGAAGCCGGATGTATTACTGCTCGATTTACCGGGGTTACGAAAATATGTTCAACCAAAAAAGAAAAAAAATCTAAAAGACACAAGCCTATACTTCAACCAAGGATTATTAGATATAACCGCCAAGAAAGTCCAAATTATCAATGGTAAACTATTTATTGAGGGTAACGCACGAAAAGCAGGTAATGGATTTGACGGTTCACATATTGAGCTTTCACAATTGAATGCAAGTTTTACTAATCTTAGGTTTTTAAAAGATACCCTGCGAGCCAATATCAATATTACTGCCAAAGATCGAAGTGGACTAGGTATTAAAAAATTAAAAACGCGCTTCACTGTAACTCCGCAAATCATGGAGCTTGCAGATCTCGATTTACAAACAAACAAAAGTAGATTGGGTAATTATTATGCTATGAAATATACCGACTTTAAGAACGACTTTAATGATTACATCAATAAAGTTGTTATGGAAGCTCGGTTTACAAATACCAAAATTCATAGCGATGATATTGCTTTTTTTACAAGTGAATTAAAAAATTGGAAAAGAGAAGCCCTGCTGAATGGGAACTTTTCGGGTACCGTTGCCAACTTTAAAGTAACCCGATTAAACGCCCAAATTGGTGCAACTACTTCAACAAGTGGTACACTAACCATGAAAGGCTTACCGGATATAGATAAAACAATAATTAGTTTTACTAATGGTACATTAGCTACTACCACTTTCGATCTGAGTTTATTTGCCCCTTCTCTTCGTAATGTAGCCCAACCTAATTTGGCAGCACTCGGAATGATACTTTATAAAGGAAATTTTAATGGTACCATTAATGATTTTACTACTTCTGGGAATTTGTCGACCAAGCTTGGAGGCTTAAAAGCTAATCTCACTATGCGTTTGCCCAGAAAGGGTGAGCCTAATTACTCCGGATCACTCGAAACCGATCGTTTTAATATTGGCAAATTTTTAGATATCCCATCCATGGGATTAGTTGATTTTAAAGGAAAACTATCCGGAAGTAGCTTTGATTTTTCTAAGCTAAAAACAAAAATAGAAGGAGAAATCAGGTCTCTTGATTACAATAATTATACTTATAAAAGTATAGAAGCTAATGGCACTATTCAAAAAAGATATTTTAAGGGATCCCTTGAAATTGGGGACCCTAACTTAGCTTTTACAAGCGATGTAGAGGTAGATTTTAGTAAAGAACAACCCCTCTTTAATATTGTAGGTGATTTGGCTAAAGCAAACTTGCAAGTACTTAATTTTTTAAATGACTCTATTCAACTCGCCGGTTTAATTGATGTTAATTTCACCGGAAAAGATATTGATAACTTTGTGGGTTCGGCGAAATTTTTGAATGCGGTTATTAGCAACCCCAGTACTAAATTACGTTTCGACTCTTTAAATCTCAACTCAATCATAAAAAACAATATTAAATTTTTACATATTGGTAGTAATGATTTTAATGCTAGTTTAACCGGCAAGTTCAATATTCAAAGTTTGCCAGCTAGCTTTGAAGCATTTTTACACAATTATTATCCCAGCTATATACAACAACCTAAAAAAACTCCGCAAAATCAACAATTTCAATTTGAAGTAAATACAGGATATGTAGAGCCATATATTAAACTGTTTTCTAAAAGATTTTCCGGATTTAATGATTTATCGCTCAGAGGCTTGATAGATACCAAAAATAATGCGCTTGTTATTGATGGGAACCTACCTTATGCCAAATTCGATCAATACACTGTTACAGGTGTTAGCCTACAAGGTGCAGGTAACTTAGATTCCTTAAAACTTATTGCACAAATTCAAAATTTCGAACTAGGTGATAGCACGAAATTCCCAAATTCTACTATTAACCTAAGATCTAAAAAAGATCATTCTGTGGTTCAAATCAAAACAAGTGCTTCCAATACCTTAAACGAAGCACTCTTGTATGCAGATGTGTATACCTTAGCTGATGGCGCTAGAATACAATTCAGACCATCTTCTTTTGTATTGAATGAAAAAGAATGGTCAATAGAAAAAGCTGGTGAAATTATTATCAGAAAAAATTTATTGCATGCCCAAAACGTGAAGTTCACACAAGGGTTTCAAGAATTAACTGCAGAAACAGAAGAAGAAGATGGTGGTAATACCAATAATTTAGTGTTGCGACTAAAGAATATAATTATTGGAGACGTCACTTCTTTGTTCTTAAAAAAAGAACGCTTAGAGGGGCTAGCTTCCGGTACCATTCGGCTTAATAATTTCTTTGGCGACTTCAATGCAGAAGCCAATTTAAAAGCAGAACAATTCAGAATGGATAAGGATTCCATTGGTTTGGTAAATATTAAAGCAGGATACAATAACAAAACCGGTAAGATACCTTTTAATATAGAATCTCCTAACCAAGGATACAATTTTACCGCGAAAGGGTTTTATAATATCAAAGACTCAACGGGTAATGCATTAAGCACTGATATAGATCTAAAAAAATCTCAAATCAATATTATAGATCGTTTCTTATCCGATCTATTTACTAATATATCGGGAGAAGCAACCGGCAATCTTTCTATCAGTGGCGATATCAATGCACCAACTTTAAAGGGGAATATTAAACTGCGAAAAGCAGGAATGAAGGTTAACTATACCCAAGTATACTATACCATTGATTCAGCAGAAATAAAATTTGAAGACGATGGCATAAACCTTGGAAAGTTTACCATCAAAGACGTTTTGGGTAATTCAGGTACCGTACAAGGTAAACTCTTTGAGAAAGGGTTCAAAAATACGATTTTCGACTTCGACTTAAATACAACTAAACTATTATTGATAGATACAAAATCAAAAGATAATTCTCAATTTTATGGACGTGCTATCGGCAAAGCGAACTTAAGTTTTAAAGGTCCGGAAACAGGTTGTAAAATGAGTATAATCGCAGAGGCTACAGATAGTTCTCATATTTATATCCCAAATACGGCTAGTAAAGAAAGTGCCGCGGCCGATTTTATTGTTTTTAAACAATATGGCACTGAAATGGAAGCTGCTGCCAATAAATCTAGTTTTAATTTATCGGTTGAGTTAGATGTTACGGCTAATAATAAAGTGATGATTGATGTGATTTTAGATGAACTAACCGGTGATATTATTAAAGCAACCGGAAATGGCCGTTTACGAATAACAGCAGGAACCAGCGAACCACTTACGATCAAAGGCAAGTATAACATTGAAAAAGGAAACTACGATTTCAATTTTCAATCAATACTAAAAAAACCTTTTGAATTACTGCCAAACGCCGGTAATTATATAGAGTGGGATGGCGATCCTTTTAAAGCCCAACTACATATTGATGCACAATACACTGCCGAGCGGGTATCACTATCAGACCTTGTTGGTAATAACGTATTTAGTGGAACCGTTAAAGGTTATAGAGGAGACGTATATGTGGTAGCCGTTTTAAGGAATCAATTAAGCAAACCGGATATTAAATTTAAAATCGACTTCCCACAAGGAAGTCCAATAAAAAATGATAATGAATTCAATGCTTTTTTAGGCAGAATAGAACGAGATGAGAATGAAATGTTGAAACAAGTATCATTTTTAATTGTATTTAATTCTTTCGCGCCAACTGGCGGACAATCAACCACAGGTACTAATAATGGATCCAATCCCTACTCGCTTGAAACATTAGGTTGGAATACCCTTTCAGGTGCTTTGTCAAGTGGGATTAATAGAATGATCTCCGGATTCCTGTATAAGGTGTTTAAAGACCCTAGTCTAAAATTCGACCTGGGAGCTTCCCTGTATAGCAGTTCAAGTATTTTTGGTTCTGATGGTAGTAGCTTGCAAGCCAATAGTAACAGACCCGATAGATCAAGGGTAAATTTTAAAGTAGGTAAATCTTTTCTGAAGAATAATGTAATAGTGACTTTTGGGGGGGATTTCGATTTTAATTTAGGCGC
Organism: Sediminibacterium sp.; assembly: GCA_017537025.1. Classification (GTDB taxonomy): domain Bacteria; phylum Bacteroidota; class Bacteroidia; order Chitinophagales; family Chitinophagaceae; genus Sediminibacterium. Next base: position 90,974 of record JAFWCB010000004.1, on the reverse strand, counting down.
TAGCTCTTCTGTTCAAAGTGGTAATTTCCAATGGTTACCCGACTTAAATATTGAAATCATCCTTACACAAGACCGCAAGCTAAGAGCGATTATCTTCAATAAAAATAGTTTAGATATCAGTGGCGCCAACTTCGGCAGGCGTAACCGCCAAGGGGTGAGTATCTCTTATCGGAAGGATTATGAGAGCCTTTTCGGCACGAGAGAAAAAGAAATAACAGTAGATATTCCCCAAAAATAAGCACCCTCTTACACCCTATACCCTATAGCCTATACCCTACCCCCTATACCCTCTCATCCTATACACATAAAAATATCTTACAACAACACCACTTCTAATCTGATTGATGATGACTGGTTTTTCAATCACGTGAAATACTTTACTATAAGCCGATAACACATCGAGTGGAATATTAGAGGGAACAATTAAATAGGCATCTCCACTATTTACCAGCTTTGGACGATCTTTATTTAACCAAATAAACTGGTGTAAATCGGTCAATTCACCCATACCTATCAAATTCATTTTTAAAGGCCTAGCTACATAAAATTCAATATGCGCTCCCGGAAACCATTTGTTAGTGATGATTGGATCATCGGGTTTCATTATTTTTTCAGTTATATCTTTACTACGTAGTGAATCAAAGGATTTAGCAAAACCTTTCCAGCCACTTAAATCCAATGTGGGGCAATACTCACCATAATTTTCTTTATCCTGACTCCCAAAATTTCTAGGGGCAAATTGTACTATAGCAGTAGTACCGATTAGTGTAAAAATGATAAATACGAAAGACACAGCAATACTAATAGGCACAGACCTTTTAGCATTTTTATCCAACCATAAAGCAGCTAAAAAAAATAAGGGTATAAATGCAGGTCCGCTCCAATGGGGTAATGTAGGATTTCGCAATGCAATTCCCCAAAATACTAATAGCATGGGGATACTCATACTAAATATCCAAACCTTAACTCTACTCTGTCGAAACCGAAGACCACCGCGCAAAAAACTAATGATGGCAATAATAATTAGCACATAAATAATTGGATTTTGATAAGCAAACTCCCCTATTAGTTCTCTCCCGAAAGATTCAATATTTATTCCACTATGTGTTACCCTACCTGAATGAAACTTATAAGTAATAAAATCGTTTTGGATATTCCAATATAAAATGGGTAACAAGCAGAGTACACTGATTATACCGGCTATATATAGTCTTGGGTTCAGTAACCAATCTCTCCGCTTTATAAGCATAAACAAACCAAACCCAACCCATAAAAATAATCCGTGAACTTTGCATAATGCAGCCAATCCGATAAGTAACCCTAATACTAGCCATGTACTCCAACTATTCACCTCATTTCTTTTTTGTATGATATGCACCATCACATATAATGCAGCTGTATAAAAAGGCATTTGTGGAGAATCAGGCAAAATAAAAAAACCAGCAATAAATGTAGTATATATGGAAGCCGTATACAGTAAAGCTGCATACCACCCTACCCGTTCGTTACTTATTAGCTTGCCTGTTTTAAAAATAAACCAAGTACTGATGGCCGCACACACCACACTACCCAATCGAATAGACAACTCAGATACCCAATTCAAATTAAAAGTAGTAAATCTTATAAGCAGCCCTACCATGGGCGGATGATCGAAGTAATTCCAATCAGGTCGTAAGGCATAAGTCCAATAGTAAACTTCATCATTACCTAATTCCAAAAAGGGGCTCGCTATCAGCTTTATGGCTGAAGCTATAATGATTAGTAGAATTATTTTACGGGTATAAGTATTTGTTAAAGCCATCTAAAAGTGTAAAGTTAGCCTAAAAAAAGAAGTCGTCCACTGTAAGTAGCACCAACAACTATACGTCTAGACCAAAAATCAAACCAATGAATAAATTAAGTCTGCTTATCGTTGTACTTTTCGTTTCTACAGGACTGTTAGCCCAGCAAAAAAGAACTGCTTCGCTACTCGACCTTGGCGCCGGCATCGGAAATAATCAGCAACTAATATCCGCTTCTTGGATTCATTATTGGGGGATTGCAAAAAACAGAAACCTAAAATTGGGAATAGGGACCCGTTTCACAAGTTCCTTGGCAACAGATAAATTTTATGAAACTGCCGATGCTAGGTTAACAAGTGGTAAAACCGGTCCGGGTGTTTTATTTGCTGAAAATATATCTGCCAATATCGACAGTTTTTTTGTTGGTAAGCCGCAGATAAATGCACTTAATATATCTTTCAATAGCGAATATCAATTTTCTTCTAAATGGAGTGCAGGGCTTAATATTGATCTGATAGGTTTTAGTTTTGGCACCCAAAAAACGGGTATATATAGCCATAATGGTGCTAATAGCTTGGTACAAGCCAAGCCAACAGTATTCAATCTTTTATTGATTAGCGATAACGATTTGGGAAGCTTAAACAGTGAGCTATTCATCAGATATAAGCTAAATAAGAAATGGAGTATTCGTGCCGGAACTTCATTTCTCTTTAATGAATATAAAACGAATACAAAAGTTCAAGTACAGAATGGCATTGAGAACGATCGATTCCGTCATAAATCGTTATATGGATTAATAGCCTTTTCTTACCATTTTTAAATCCAAGTAAACATTTTTATTTATTTTTCGTATTACAGAAATAATAAAAAATGAAAAAAAGATTACTCATATTTCTTTTAATATTCATTTACTTACAAGCCATACATGCACAATCTGAGGTAAGTTTTACCATTAACAATTTTGGTATCGCCACAAAAGGAACTTTGGGTGATTTGAAAACCAATATTAGCTGGAACCCGCAAAATCTTACTGCTTGTAGCATACAGGCAACAGTATCTACAGCTACCATCAATACCGGTATTCAAGCAAGAGATAATCATTTGAAAAAATCGGGCTATTTCGATGTTGCCAACTTTCATATTATTTCTATGTCGAGTACAGCAATCAAGCAACAAGCCGATAATAAATATTTGTTTGAAGGGGTACTTACAATTAAAGGTAAAAGTGAAAAAATACAATTCCCTTTTACCGTAAAAAAATTAGATGCCGGTAACTTATTCGAGGGAAGTTTTGAGATTAATCGACGCAGCTTTAATGTTGGGGGGAACAGCGTGTCACTTTCAGATAAAGTAAAGGTCAACTTAAGAGTAGTGCATAGTGGGTAGTGTATAGTGGTTATATACATAAGTTTTATATCTTAGAAGGATGAAAATTGCAATTATTAACGGCCCTAATCTCAACTTATTAGGAAAGCGTGAAACTGATATTTACGGAACTGAATCTTTTGATCAGTTTTTTGAAAAATTAAAAACAAAGTTTACTGAAGCTGAATTAGTATATTTTCAATCAAATATTGAAGGCGAATTAGTGAATGCCATACAGGAATACGGATTCTCCATGGATGGTATTATTTTAAATCCTGCAGCATACACACATACTTCTGTTGCCATCGGTGATGCAGTTGCAGCAGTTAAAGCATCAGTTGTTGAGGTACATATTAGTAATGTACATGCAAGAGAAGACTTCAGAAAATTTTCTCATGTAAGTGGAAAATGCGCAGGAAGTATTTTTGGCTTAGGTTTAAAAGGATATGAACTCGCCATCACCTGGCTCCTCACTAACCACTAACCACTATGCACTAAACACTAACTACTTCCATCGTCTATAGTCTAATCCCCCATCATCCCTACGAAATTATCGAATAAATACCTGCTATCATGCGGCCCTGGTGTACTTTCAGGGTGATATTGAACACTAAATGCAGGTCGATCTTTTAAACGAATACCTTCAATGGAGTCATCGTTTAAGTTTAGATGTGTTATTTCTACGTTTACGTGTTTGCGAACGGCTTCAGGATCAACTCCAAAACCATGGTTTTGGGTTGTGATCTCACATTGCCCTGTAATAATGTTTTTTACCGGGTGATTCAAGCCTCTATGCCCATGATGCATTTTAAATGTAGGTATGTCATTCGCAAGTGCTAATAATTGATGACCTAAGCAAATACCAAATACGGGTTTTTTCTCAGACAATATATCTTTAACAGTGCTTATTGCATAAGGCATTGCAGCAGGATCACCGGGGCCATTAGAAATAAAGTATCCGTTGGGGTTAAAAGCTTTTAATCTGCTATATGCTGTTTTAGCAGGGTGCACACGTACATGTACGCCACGAGAAACCAAACATTCAAGGATATGTTGTTTTATACCAAAATCTAAAACTGACACTTTAATTGCCGCATTAGGATCACCTAATTCGTATTCTTCTGTTGTACTCACTGTGCTCGCAAGCTCCAGTCCATCCATATTAGGTGTAGCATCGAGTTGCTGAGTTAAAGCGGCTATATCATTTGTTTCAGAACTAATAATACAATTCATAGCTCCTTTAGTACGAATATGGGCAACTAACGCGCGTGTATCCACTCCATCAATAGCTACAATATGGTTAGTTTGTAAATAAGCATTCAAATTTTCGGAAGCCAGTATCCTACTAAATTGCTCTTCTAAGTTTCTTGAAATAAGTCCACGTATTTTAACCGAGCTACTTTCTACATCCGATTCTTTAACCCCATAATTCCCAATATGTACATTGTTCATAATGAGTACCTGGCCTGTATAGCTAGGATCCGTGAATACTTCTTGGTAACCAGTCATACCGGTGTTAAAACAAATTTCTCCGGTTGTAGTACCGATTTTACCAAAAGCACTACCATAGAATAAATGTCCATCTGCTAACAGTAAAACGGCGGGTTGTTTTTGAACAGGCATGTATCTGATTATTTATCGGTGCAAAAGAAATTAAAAAACAGCAAATAACTATTAAAATTTTTGAACATAAGAGCAAGAAAAAAGGCAAAACCGAAAAACGATTTTGCCTTTATTATGGTGAAGAATTCGCATGTACTTATTCGGCTGCTTTTTCCTCTGTAGATGTTGCTTCGGGTGCAGCTTCGGCTACCGGTGCTTCAGCAGCTGGAGCTGCTTCGGCTTTCTTAGTAGTTGCGCGGCTACGACGCGTTTTCTTAGCTGGTTCAGCAGCTTTCTCGGCACCTTTACCGTAGATTTCATTGAAATCTACCAATTCGATCAATGCTTTTTCAGCATTATCACCGGGACGTATACCTAATTTTAGGATACGGGTATATCCACCTGGACGAGAAGCTATTTTCGGACCAATTACCGTGAAGAGTTCTTTAACTGCTGCTTTATCTTGCAATTCGGCAAACACCAAGCGGTGATTGTGGCTGATTTGAGCAGCAGATGCATTCTTCTTTGTTTTGGTAATCAATGGCTCTACATAAGCTCTAAGAGCTTTTGCTTTTGCCAAAGTGGTAACGATACGCTTATGCGTAATTAACTGGCTGGCTAAGTTTTGCAATAAAGCTACTCTGTGTGCTTTTTTGCGGCCGAGGTTGTTGATTTTATCTCCGTGACGCATGACTTATAGTTTTTATCTTGTACCGTGTCAAGGAATACAAGATGTGTGAAAATTAATTATCTAAATTATCTAGTCCGAGTTTACCCAGATCCATTCCAAAGCTGAGACCTCTTTCTGTTAATACTTGTTCAATTTCAGACAATGATTTCTGACCGAAGTTTCTAAACTTCATCAAATCTTCTTGTTCATATTGAACCAATTCGCTTAAGCTATTGATTTTAGCGGCTTTCAAGCAATTGAAGGCACGTACTGAAAGATCTAAATCTTCCAATGGTGTTTTCAATACTTTGCGTAATTGCAATACATGCTCATCTACCACATCTTCTTTCTTATCTTCTTTATTATCGAAAGTGATGTTCTCATCGGTAATGATCATTAAATGTTGTATCAAGATGCGAGAAGCTTGTTTAACTGCTTCTTCCGGGTGGATTGTACCATCGGTAACCACATCCAATACTAATTTTTCATAATCGGTTCTTTGTTCTACACGATAGTTCTCAATAGCGTATTTAACGTTTTTGATCGGCGTGTGAATAGAGTCGATAGCAATATATCCGAATGGGGCATCTTTGATTTTATTTTCCTCTGCAGGAATATAGCCACGGCCGCGAGCGATTGTTAATTCGATATCAATCTTAGCGGTTGGATCCATCGTACAAATGACCAACTCAGGGTTCATAACTTGGAATGCAGATGATAATTCACCGATCATACCAGCATTAAACTCTGTACGTCCTTTTATAGAAAGATTGATTTTTTCATTAGCTAAATCATGATCACCTTGTTTTTTGAAACGAACTTGTTTCAAATTCAAAATGATCTCGGTTACGTCTTCGGTAATACCTTTGATAGTAGCAAACTCATGATCTACACCATCGATTTTGATACCCACGATAGCATAGCCTTCAAGTGAGTTGAGTAATACGCGGCGAAGGGCGTTTCCGATGGTTAAACCGTATCCGGGTTCAAGCGGGCGGAATTCAAACTGACCCTCAAAATCTGTTACTTTTTGTAAAACGATTTTATCGGGCTTTTGGAAGCTTAATATAGCCATAATAGAAATTTGTTTTTCTGTTTACGGTGATGAATGGAGAAATTACTTAGAGTACAATTCTACGATCAATTGTTCCTTGATATTTTCTGGAACATTTTCACGTTCTGGGTAAGTGATGAAAGTACCTTTTTTCTCACTTTCATTCCAATCTACCCAACCAAATTTAGGATTCTTACCACGGGTTTTGCTGGTAACACCTGAGTTATCGGCACTCTTAGGTTTGAAAGCGATTACGTCGCCAGGCTTACAGGAGTAAGAAGGAACGTTCATCACTTCTCCGTTAACGGTGATATGTTTGTGATTAACTAATTGGCGAGCTTCAGGGCGGCTGGCTGTTAATCCCATACGGAAAACAGTATTATCCAAACGAGCTTCCAATAATTTGATGAGGTTTTCACCGGTAACACCTTTTAGGCGTTGTGCTTCTTCAAAGGTTTTGCGGAACTGGCGCTCCAATACACCGTAAGTGTATTTAGCTTTTTGCTTCTCTCTTAACTGTAGTGCGTATTCACCCAATGTTTTACGCTTACGAGCAGCTCCATGCTGCCCCGGAGGGTTGCTGTTTTTACCCAGCCACTTGGCATTCCCTAAAATGGGTTCGCCGAAGATTCTAGAAATTTTGGTCTTAGGACCTGTGTAACGTGCCATAGCTTTTTTTCATTTCGATTTTTTTAGTATTCGTTGCGCCGATCGGTTAAAAATCGTAAAAAATAAATCGGGCAACCTTTTGTTAAATGAAACCTTATTGGCTCAAAAAATTAAACGCGTCTTTGTTTCGGAGGACGGCAACCATTGTGTGGCATAGGAGTAACATCTTTAATGGATATTACTTCAATACCTGATTGAGAGATAGAACGTATTGCCCCCTCTCTACCGGCTCCAGGACCTTTTACATATACTTCAACACGCTTCAAACCAGCTTCGGATGCAACTTTTGCAGCATCTGAGGCAGCCATTTGAGCAGCGTACGGAGTATTTTTCTTAGATCCTTTAAAACCCATTTTACCAGCACTGCTCCAGCTAATTACTTGGCCGGTTTTGTTGGTAAAACTGATGATAATGTTGTTGAAAGTAGCAGAGATCCTTACTTCACCTGCAGCATCAACTTTAACCACTCTTTTTTTAGCAGCTGCTTTCGCACTGTTTTGTGCTTTTTGCGGTTTTGCCATTTTGTTCTTTTTAGGTAATCTTTCTTTTTAAAAATATCCCTCAGCGGGAACCTGTTTCTCTCCTTCCGCCTTCGGCAGATATCCAATACGCAGGATTTATATAAAAGCAAAAGCCTTCCGCGTATGCGAAAGACTATTGTTTGTTATTTCTTAGCGGCTTTTTTCTTACCGGCTACTGTTTTACGCTTACCTTTCCTGGTACGGCTATTGGTTTTAGTTCTTTGTCCACGTACAGGCAATCCTTTACGATGACGTAATCCACGGTAACAAGCAATATCCAATAAACGCTTAATACTCATAGACACTTCACTACGTAAAGCACCTTCCACCTTAAACTCATTATTAATGATATTACGGATAGCAGCTTGCTCTTCATCATTCCACTGGTTTACTTTCTTATCGAAATCAATACCAGCTTTGGTGAGGATATACTGAGCAGTTGAACGTCCGATACCAAAAATATAGGTCAGACCAATTTCACCTCTTTTATTCTTTGGTAAGTCAATACCGGCAATACGAGCCATATTCTAGTTTAATTTATACAGTTTGTTATTTAATTAGCCTTGGCGCTGCTTGAAGCGAGGATTCTTTTTGTTGATTACAAATAATTTCCCCTTGCGCTTCACGATCTTACAATCGGCACTGCGTTTTTTAATGGAAGCTCTTACTTTCATTTTATTGCTTTTTTCTATTTCCTTATTTATATCTAAAAATGATTCTTCCGCGACTTAAATCGTATGGACTCATTTCCACCCCTACTTTATCCCCGGGTAAAATACGGATATAGTGCATCCTCATTTTCCCGGATATTGTAGCCAGTATTTCATGCCCGTTCTCTAACTTCACCCTGAACATAGCATTACTCAATGCTTCCAGAATTACTCCATCTTGTTTAATCAGCGGTTGTTTCGACATACTGTTTTTGGGGCTGCAAAGATAGTAGTTCTATCCTGAAATAGGAAAAAAACGTGCAAAAAACTCCCAAAAATGTGGAAAAAAACTACATTGGCGCCGTAGTTAGGTGTATTTTGGTCATATCATGGTACTGATTTTGAAGCTGATGTACATACCGAACATCTGGGTGATGACGGCGATCTTCCCGGTACCACATTTCTATAGAAGAAAAATCATTAGCTTTTGGAATAACCAACCTGAAGGACCCCTTCATATATTTTACTGAGCCATCCTCATTTACTTGCTTATTGAAATTCAAAATCTGCAGGGCATCATCGCTTAGCGGAAAAGGATATAACTGATCGGTACTGAACCAAAATTCCTGAACATCCGTTCTCAAACATACCTGCTTTTCGTTACCATTTAAGCCGGTAACCTGCCCTTGCCACATTTTTCCATCGAACTCACCCAGCATATAATCGCCTACTTTAATGTCGCTGAATTTAATCATATAGCTTTTCGTTTTGTAAAGGGAAGTTAGGGATTCTTATTTAATCTTCAATCTGGAATCTGAAAATCTGATTTTTGGCACAGATTGAAGATTGAAGATTGAAGATTCTATTATTATTCCGCCCAACTCATCGTATACCCTTCATTTTCAATTTCTAATGACTGCTTGGTTAATTGTAATGGATGAAAAGTATCAACCATCACGGCTAATTCACCGGTTTCCTTCTTACCGATACTTTTCTCAACTGCGCCGGGGTGTGGCCCGTGCGGAATACCCGCGGGGTGAAGTGTTATCATACCTCTGGTAACATTTTTTCTACTCATAAAATCTCCATCTACATAATACAATACTTCGTCGCTATCAATATTACTGTGATTATAAGGAGCAGGAACGGCTTGGGGATGGTAATCATAGAGTCGCGGACAAAAACTACAAACCACAAAATTATGGGCTTCAAAAGTTTGATGCACGGGTGGGGGTTGATGCACCCTACCAGTAATTGGTTCAAAATCATGAATACTAAATATAAAGGGATAGCAATACCCGTCCCAGCCTACAACATCAAATGGATGTGTGCCATAATGCAAGCCATACATAATCCCTTTTTTCTTTGTTTTAATTAAAAAATCGCCCTGTTGATCAAAGCTTTGCAAATTTTCAGGCCCCCGAATATCTCGCTCACAATAAGGGGCATGCTCAAGTAATTGTCCGCCTTTGCTTACATATCTTTTAGGATACCGGATAGGGCTAAAACTTTCTACGATGAATAATCTGTTATTATCAGTCGCAAAATCAATCTGGTAAATAGTTCCGCGGGGTATCACTATATAATCACCATAACTGAACTGTAATTGTCCATATTGTGTTTTTACCACCCCACTCCCTTCGTGTATAAAAAGCATTTCATCAGCATCTGCATTCTTATAAAAATAGTTGCCGGTACCGCTTTTGGGGGCAGCTAAAACGATATGACAGTCGTTATTTACTAATACAGGCTTTCTGCTCAATAGAAAATCTATTTGGGGCTCAATGCTAAAGCCTTCAAAACTACGGTGCTTAAGCATTTTCTCCTCTGCCACCTCGGGGGCTACAGCATAAGGTTCATCGGTAGCAATTATTTGTGTAGGGGGATGTATATGATATAGCAAGGAATAATCATTACTAAAGCCTTCAGTCGAAAATAATTGTTCTGAATATAAGCCCCCATCGGGCTTTCTGAACTGTGTATGACGTTTATGAGGAACCGAACCTCGGGAGAGATAGTGTGGCATGGCAATATTAAAGCATGAAATTAGGGAACTTTGCTTTATTTTAGGGGCTCTGAATGTATTAATCATGAGTACAGAATATAACCAAACCGGAGGCGCCCCCGATTCAACGCATAAAATAGAAGCCATCAAAAATTTAATTTTTGGTGAGAATATGGAACAGATCGAAAAAGAATTCGAAGTATTGAGAAAAACCATCGATCAGAAAAAGGCAGATGTAGATCAATACATTGCTCAAACACGCAGCGAAATTTATACGGCTATTAATAATCTCATCAATGATATTAATGCCAAGCTGAAAGATTTAGAAACGAATACCGGTAAATTAACAGACGCCCTTGAGCAAAAGAAAACAGATAAATATAAACTCGGAAGTTTATTGGTTGAGTTAGGCGAAAAAATAATGAAAGAATAAGAGGGCATGAACGATAGTGAGAAACTTCTGCACCTGAAACGCCTCATACTCAATGAGGATTGGAATGCCGCCCAACGAATTTTTAAAAGGCTCGATGAGCTCGATAAAGAATTACCGGGTAAGATGGATACTATTGTTACTAAGCGCCTTGATAAGTATACAAACGAGATCCCGGAAAAATTAGGTCCCGTTATTACTCAGGCCTTGAGCGAAGAAATAAAAAATTCACAAGACAGGGTTGTAGATGCACTATTCCCGATCATCGGTAAAATGATCAAGAAGTATATTCAAAAAGAAATAGCTATCCTTCAAGAAAATATTAATAAACAATTACGCAGTACTTTTTCAATTTTTTCTTTTAGAAGCAAATCCAGAAAAGGAACACCAAAAACAATCGAACTGATTAAATCAGAAATAGAACAGGTTTTTGTAATTGAAAAAGGATCCGGATTGATTATCGGCTCCTACACAAAACAGGCTACAGTGGATGAAGATATGATATCCGGTATGTTAACCGCTATTAAAAGTTTTGTAGAAGACGCTTTTCAGGGGGGACAGCAAAGCTTAGAGCTCATACAATACGAATTGTATAAAATTCATATTCAGAATTTTTCATCTTATTATATTGCCGTTGTTATATCAGGGCCTGCCGATGATAGCTTCAGAAGTAAATTGGAGGATAAATTATTTGATTTTTCAGAGCAGTTCATGAAAGGAGAAGTGGATAAATTAATGATCGCCAACAAATTGGCTAATTTTTTTGAATCATGAGTGTATCCAAAAAAGTAGTGTTGGTGGGCCATTATGGCGTAGGGAAATCATCGCTGATACGAAGGTTCGTACAAAATATTTTTTCAGATAGCTATCAGGTAACTATTGGCGTACATATTTTGAAGAAAACAGTCTCATACAAAGGTGAAGATATTACGCTTGTACTTTGGGATATTGAGGGCAAAGAAAATATCAATCAAAGCAGAGCATCTTATTTATTAGGTACTTCCGGATTTATATTTGTTATAGATCCTACCCGCGATACAACCTACCAAAACCTAAAAGAAGAACTGATTTTTTTAGAAAAAAACTACCCGAAAGTACCTGTTATTAAACTGGTTAATAAATCTGATCTAATCAATATTGATGAATTTCAAAAAGTATTAGCTATTCAAAATTTAGAAATAGATTTTTTTTCCAGTGCTAAAACCGGTGAAAATGTGGAAAATGTTTTTATGCAATTAGTAAGTAAAATGTTAGGCGCATGATCGATGATATCCGGGAAAAACTGATCACCCCAAAAAATCAGGTAGTACTCTTAAACAGGGAAGGGCAGATAATCGCGTCCGATAATCACTTGTTCACGTTAACAATCGGCAGTGATATTGCACAACTAGATCCTTTTTTTGAAACAGTATCGGCATTAATTGTTGAAGAAAACCAACATATCCCTTTTAACTGTGTAACTATACCCGATTCAAATAATAAACTACAATATTATGATATCGAGTTACACACGGGCAGTGCCGATGAAAACCCTTTTTTGATTATTTACGACTTCACAGAACACTACGAATATATCCAAGGCATTTCACAGGAAAAAAATGAACTGGCTTTAAGCAATCATTTTGAAGCTGCAAAAAATAGGCAACTGGTAGCAGAAAAAGCATTTAAAAATAAGTTCCTAGCTAATATTAGTCACGATTTACGTACCCCACTGGGAGCTATCTTAGGTTTTGTAGATTTATTGGAGAGAACAGGTTTGAATTATGAGCAGCAAGAAATGATACAAACCATTCGCCAAACTACTTTACATGCTAAAGGTTTAATAGACGATCTCTTAGACATTTCTAAAATAGAGGCAGGTGCTTTAAAAATTGAAAACAAAACTTTCGATTTTACCGATTTGATGACTCACTTGGAAAAAATTTATGTGCCGAAAATGGCTACGAAGCACTTGGCATATAAAATGGAAATAGATGCGTCTATCCCCAACTATTTAATCGGGGATAAAGTAAGAATACTACAGATACTCATCAATTTTTTAGATAATGCCTATAAGTTTACCCATCATGGTAGTATCACTTTAAGAATCAAGGCCGGTACAATAGCTGATAAAAAAATGTTCCTACTGATTGAAGTGATCGATACCGGTATTGGTTTCCCGGGTAATAAAGCAGGTACGAGAAAAGAAATACCTATTGATAGTTTTACAAAATTTCATACCACAGAAATTGAAGGACATGGGCTTGGATTATCCATTGTGAAAAAAATACTGGATTTGATGCATGGCGATATGCAAATAGATTCAGAAGAAGGGAAAGGTACAACCATTAGTGTAAGAATACCGGTTACCATTGATGATAAAGTAAATACGAAAAAACAAGCTACCGTTGAAAATACCTACCAGCATGTAAAAATGAGTAGGTCGTACAAACTATTGGTAGCTGATGATAATGAAATTAATCAACTATTGCTTACCAAGATTTTAGTGAAGCATGGAGGCTTTTATATCGATGCTGCAGACAATGGAAGGGAGGTTTTAGAGAAAGTTACCCAACAGGATTATGATTTAATTTTAATGGATATCGAAATGCCTGAAATGGATGGTATAGAAGCTACTATTGCCATTAAAAAGCATCCTTCAGCATCTACACGCAATACCCCTATTATTGGTTTATCAGCTCATGAGCTCGACAGTAATGCCGGTAGCACATTTAATAATGCTGGCATGAGTGGGTATGTGCCCAAACCTTATACCCGAGAACAATTATTCCAAGAAATGTATCGGGTGTTAAAAATTGAATTATTACCGCAATAAAATATTCTGTATTTTACTGGGAAATTAACTCCCATGCAAGCTCCCATCAATCGCAGAAATTGGCTAAAATATAGTTCTTTAGCCGCTATCGGTTTAGGTGTACGTGTACCTACAATGGGCAACGAAGAAGGTATTCTTAAAAGTTACGGCGCCGCTACCGGTTTAGTAAATTTGAGTTCTAATGAAAACCCCTATGGAATAGCCCCATTAGCAAAAGAAGCTATCATGAATCTATTGGGAGAAGCCAATAGATACCAGTATAATATAGCTTCCTTACAAACACTCAAAAAAGAAATCGCAGATTTACATAAGGTAGATATAAAACAAGTATTATTAACACCAGGCTCCGGCGAAGCATTAGGACTATTACCCAGGCATTTTAATAAGGGAAATTTAGTGACGGCTTTCCCCACTTTCGGCATATTACCAGCCACTGCAAAAAAAATAGGGACAAAAGTAATCGAAGTGCCTCTAACTACTGATAAAAAACATGATTTACCAGCAATGCTTGCAGCCATCAATAATGAAACAGCATTAGTATATGTTTGCAATCCCGCTAACCCTTCAAGTACGATACTTAAGCCCGATGCGCTAAAAGCATTTTGTATAGAAGCATCGAAAAAAGCAGTAGTTGTAATTGATGAAGCTTATATCGATTTCTTGGAAGCGCCGGATAATGAATCGATGATTGGCTTGATCGAAAAAAATCCGAATATTATTGTTGTGAACACTTTTTCTAAAGTACATGCTATGGCAGGATTACGGGTTGGCTTTGTTATTGGTAATCTTACTTATATAAAAGCTTTAGAAGATAACTATTTTGCACGTGCCCAATTTGGCATGAGTGTATTATCGATGACGGCCGCACAGGCAAGTATGAAAGATAAGGCTCATCAAAAAATGAGTATTGCTAAAAATGAAATAGCACGCACGTATGGCTATAATGAGTTGAAGAAGCTAGGTATTAATTGTATCCCTTCATATACTAATTTCTTATTCTTCCCACTAGGTAATTATGCCGGTAATTTTGCAGAAGATATGCTCAAGAAAAATATCTTTCTTCGTTCAGATATCTACTATGGCGAAAAATGGGCCCGAGCAAGTGTAGGCACGCTGGAAGAAATGCAACAGTTCATCGCTGTAATGAAAGAAAGCTGGAAAGGATAATTACATTCCGGGTAATAAATGCCGGCCAACTACTTCACGGAACGGCCAAGGTATAGCTGCTAGTATAGCTATCAAAGCAATTAGAAATACAACGAACGCCTTTTTATATTTCAGTTCAGCAGGTATGTTTTTCTTGGCCGTAGCATGACCTACCGTTATTAACGTAATAGCAATGATCATTAACAAAGGATGTTCCAACCAATAAAAACGGTAGAATTTATCTTTCATGAATGAAGTACCTTCAGGAAGCGTAGTAGTAAAAATACCATATCTACCAAATGCAACTTGGTATAACCCCAGAAGCAAGGTTATGTGCGCTGCTATCATAGTAAACAACCAAGTTTTCTTATCGCTTGCTTTAAACTCCGCCCCAGACTTCCAACCGGTATAGGCCTTATAAATTGAAACCACTAAAAGAATTAAAATAATCCAACGTAAGAGATTGTGAATATGTACCAATCCGGTTTGCATAATAGAAAATTTGCCCGAAGATAAATAAATTATGAATCTTCAATCTGGAATCTTCAATCTGGTTCGCCTAGGCGAATTCAATCTTTATTATCTGATTGTAAATTGAAGATTGCAGATTAAGCACTCTATTCCACCCAATCCGCTACAAATAAATTCGTATCGCGAGTACCGCCGTTATTACGGTTAGAAGCGAATACTATTTTCTTACCGTTTGGACTGATCATGGGGAAAGCATCGAAGCCTTTATCCCTACTAATTTTTTGCATATTGGATCCATCGAGATTGATCATATACATGTTAAATGGAAAGCCTCTTTTAAACTCGTGATTACTACAAAAAATAATACGCTTGCTATCTGCCGTAAAATTGGGCGCCCAGTTGGCTTGTCCTAAAGCAGTAACTTGTTTGGCATCGCTCCCATCAGCATTCGCCACCCACACTTCCATATTAGTTGGTGCCACTAACCCTTCCTTTAGCAAATCTTTATATTCTTTCACATCTGCTTCCGTTTTAGGCCTACTGGCACGCCACACAATTTTTTTACCATCGGGTGAAAACCAGGCACCACCATCATATCCTAGTGCATGGGTAACACGCTTCTCTTTACCTGTAGCTAAATCCATTACATATAATTCTAAATCACCTTCCTTAGCACTACAATAAATCATTTTCTTACCATCGTACGATAAGGTGGCTTCTGCATCATATCCTTTTGCCGTAGTAAGTTTTTTGATAATTTTTCCGGTATTACGATCAGCCATATAAATATCATAGCTATCATACAATGGCCATATATACTTATTGCCATATTTGGCACGATCGGGTACGGGCGGACAATCAGCGCTACCTTCATGTGTAGAGGCGTATATAATATGCTTGTTATCGGGCAAGAAATAGGCACAGGTTGTTCTTCCTTTACCAGAACTTATCCTTTTATAAGTAAAAGGCTCTCCCAATTTTTCGGGCACTTTCCCAATAAAAATCTGATCACAATTCAATCCTTCCTTAGGATTTGTTCTTTGAAAAATCAAATACTTACTATCATAACTCCAATAGGCTTCGGCATTATCACCGCCGAAAGTTAGCTGTTGAATATTTTTAAAATGCTTCTCTCCTTCAAATAATAAAGAATCTCCGGCAGCCACTTTAGGCTGTGCCATAATAGAAACAGATGAGATTAAGCCGAGCAGATAGAGTAATGTTTTCGCCATATAAAAGTTAAATAGGCTGCAAAGGTACAGCCATAAACAAATCTTTTACCAGCTTTTTATCATCCCCCTATATAGATAAGCTATTTTTGTTTTATGAGAGGGTATATAAGGGTTGGGCTTTTAATAGGTATAGGTATCGCAAGTTGCGATAGCCCGGCCAAAAAAATAACTACGGAAAAAGACAGTTTGGTGCAAGCCGCCATGGCAATGGATAAAGCGCTGTTAACAGATAGCAATAACCAGGATTTGTGGGTAAAAAGAGCCAAGCTGGCAGAGCAAATAAAAGATACAACAGGAGCCATTGGCTTCTATATAGAAGCCAATAGAGTTTATCCCACCCCGGAAGCCATGTTATCGTTGGCTAATTTAATGGCTGAAAGAAAAGATCCAAGAGTTCTTAATGTTACTGCTAATACTAAAATATTATTCCCACAAAAAAGTATTGAACCGCATGTACATTTTATCAGAGGCGTATATTACAGCAGAATAGGAAATAGAGATATTGCCCTGGCTGCTCTTGATTCATGCATACGCGCCGATTATCGATATTATGAAGCTTATATGGAAAAGGGATTTATTTTGTATGACCGCAAAAATTATCAGCAGGCAGCAACTATCTTTGCTACTATAATTCCATTGAATCCACAATATGCCGATGCTTATTATTGGGTAGCCAAATGTAATGAGGCGATGGGTAAGAAAGAAGAAGCGATTTTACATTATGAGCAAGCACTGAGATTTGATACGAGTTTAAAAGAAGCAGCCATTGCTTTACAAAAATTGAAATAACATAATCATGCCAATCATAGCACCCTCATTATTAAGTGCCGATTTTTTAAACCTAGAACGAGATTGTACCATGCTCAATAATAGCAAGGCGGATTGGTTTCATTTAGATGTAATGGATGGAAGATTTGTACCGAATATTAGTTTTGGTATTCCCGTGATTGCACATATTCGTAAAGCCACTACTAAAGTTTGTGATGTACATCTAATGATTGAAGAACCGGGCAATTATGCATCTGCATTTAAGGAAGCTGGAGCCGATATTTTGACTGTACACATAGAGGCATGTACTCATTTACATAGAAATATTCAACAAATAAAATCTTTAGGAATGAGGGCGGGTGTGGCGTTGAATCCACATACTTCTGTAACTTTTTTAGCAGATATTATTCAGGATATAGATTTGGTTTGTTTGATGAGTGTGAATCCTGGTTTTGGCGGACAAACATTCATCCCACAAACATTACACAAAATAGTTTCTTTAAAAGAAATGATCATCAACACTAATAGTAAAGCGCTAATAGAAATTGATGGTGGGGTAACAATTGAGAATGCACCGGATATTGTAACTGCCGGTGCTGATGTTTTAGTAGCAGGCAATACTGTTTTTAAATCAACAGACCCTATCGAAACCATCGCAAGGTTGAAAGCAATATAATTTTATATACTTTATTCCCCACACCTTTTACCTTATACCTTTCACCTTTAACCTTTTACTCATTAGCTTTCCCCCATTCTTTCCACATCTGTGTATAAGAATCATTAGGAAATGTGCATCATTACGAATTACATTTGAACAGGAAGTTAGTAAGAATCCATTCTTTAAAAACTACTAAATAGAAGCAGATTGACAGAGACCATCATCAGCCTCGAAACCGTTAATCCTATCGAGTTTTTTGGCGTAAACAACGGAAAGTTAGATTTACTTAAGAAGAAATTCCCGCTATTGAAAATTCTCTCGCGAGGAACACAGTTGAAACTAAGTGGCTCCCCTGAACAAATCGAAACAGCCCGAGAAAAAATAGATCTCATAGTTCAGTATCTACAAAGAAACGGTCATCTTAGTGAGAATTATTTCGAGCAAATTCTTGGCGGGGATGATGCCGAAACTGTAGATAATTTTGTAGATCGAAATCCAAACGATATTTTGGTATTCGGCCCTAACGGTAAAACTGTTCGTGCGCGTACACAAAATCAAAAGAAAATGGTTCATGCTGCGGATCGTAATGATATCGTATTTGCTATCGGACCCGCAGGTACCGGTAAAACGTATACAGCCGTTGCACTTGCTGTAAGAGCCCTCAAAAATAAATTAGTCAAAAAAATAATTCTTACCAGACCCGCAGTTGAAGCCGGAGAAAGCCTCGGTTTTTTACCCGGAGATCTGAAAGAAAAGATCGATCCTTATTTACGTCCATTGTATGATGCCCTGGATGATATGATTCCTGCGGATAAGCTCGGTTATTACATGAGCACTCGTACCATTGAAATTGCGCCGCTGGCTTATATGCGTGGTAGAACACTAGATAATGCATTTATTATCTTGGATGAAGCCCAGAATACCAACGACCTTCAACTAAAAATGTTTTTAACGCGTATCGGTGCCAATGCTAAAGCCATTATAACAGGCGATCCTACCCAGGTAGACCTGCCTCGTAATATGCGCAGCGGGCTTGATAAGGCAACTCGGATCCTTAAAAACATAGACGGAATTGCTCATATTGAACTAAATGAAGAGGATGTGGTTCGTCACCGTTTGGTAAAATCAATTATCAGAGCCTACGACAAAGAGTACGAACGGGAAGAAACTGAAAGTGGTCGCCCGCATCGCTAGTACATACTAATTAGCCATAAAATTCGTTATACAGGGGTTATAACTTCAACCTATGAAGCGTATAGTTTATACCCTTGGTATTATTGGATTATTATCAGTAAATATTGCTTTGGCACAAAGGCCGAGTAGCAGTGGCAAAGTTCGCACCAGCACCGAAACAACAGATAACAGTAAGGAATCAAAAGAGAATATACTCTCCCCTAGCGGTTTTGCAGGTATTGGTACACTTACCCCTACCGCCCCTCTCGAAATAAAAAAAGGTGCCGGTAATACACGTAATAAAAATATTTTGCTAAAACTTACAAATGATTGGGCGTCTAGCGGACAGAATGAGCCTTCCATCATGTTCTTTAACGGTGATTATTCAAATCCTAAAAATGCAAGTTGGTGGACGGTTGGTGCTCGTGTTTCGGGAGATAATACCATCAAAACCCCACAAACATTTAAAATATCCTTTAAAGGAGGTACCGATCCAACAGAAAAAGAATACTTTTCCATCGATTCTTATGAAGGGCACGTAAAAATTGGGGATGTGAATACACAGGTAGACGGCTACAAATTATTTGTAGAACAAGGTATCCTAACAGAAAAAGTAAAAGTAGCTATCAAAAACTCAAAAGATTGGTTCGATCATGTGTTCGATAAAAAATACAGTTTGATGCCATTGAACCAATTAGAAAAATATATTCAAACCAACAAGCATTTACCGGATATACAATCTACAGAGGAAGTGATGAAAGAGGGACTTGATTTAGGTAAGATGAATGGCTTACTCCTTAAAAAAGTAGAAGAACTTACACTGTATACGATTCAACTGCAAAAAGAAGTTGAGGCGTTGAAAAAGGAAGTCCGTGAGTCGGGAAGTCGGAAAGTCCGTAAGCCATAAAGTTGTTACTTAGTCACCTAGTTACTCATTTACTTGCCGCTAGGCGCATACGCACCGTTTTCTAACCACGTATTCCAAGCCTTTTTAAACTCATCATATGTTAAAGGAGGCAATGTTCTTCCCTCCCCCGGCTCCCAACCCCATTTTACTAATCCATCCTCTGCATGTGCAATCAATTGCTTCAGGTTCTTATTACCATTGGTTTTAGGGTTCGCAATTTGCTTCGCTAAGTCGTGCTCAGATTTACCTTGAAAAACCATTTTCATATTAGCAGGCGGCAAATGCCAATTAGGTGCCCCGGGCGGGCGACCCGACCCTTCTGTATTAGCAGACTGATGACAATTTCCACATTTCATGGCATATACACCTTTCCCATCTACACCTCGTTTAGGTAACATCGCATGTGCATGGCTATCATCGCCCTGCAAAGGGATATCCCCGGATGGGTGGCAATTCATACAGCGCGGGCTCAGCAATACTTTATATACTTCATGAAATGCTTTTACGGAAGTCACACTATCTTTAATTGCAAAATTCTTATTAGTTGACACTTCATTATCTATCACAAAACTCATCAAAACAATTCCTACACTAAGGGATACAACTATTATAAAAGCTTTAGAAAATCTTTTCATACTCATTTTTATTTGGCATTACGTTGAATTTCAGCGGCACGCTTTATAGCTTGTCGTACGCGTACATAAGTGCCACATCTACAAATATTACCGGCCATGGCAGCATCAATATCTGCATCTGTTGGATTTTTATTTTCTTTTAACAAAACAGCTGCCGACATGATTTGTCCGGCTTGGCAATAGCCACACTGCACTACATCTAATTCTACCCATGCTTTTTGTACAGGATGATCTCCCTCTTCAGATAATCCTTCAATAGTTACCACTTGTTGATTGGCTGCTCTGCTTATTTTTGTAACACAAGAGCGTACCGCTTCGCCATTCAAGTGAACAACACAGGCACCACACTGTGCAACTCCACAACCATATTTAACCCCCATCAAATCAAGATGCTCACGTAATACCCATAATAATGGAGTATCAGGGTCTACATCCACATTAATTTTTTTATTATTCACGGTAAGTGTAATCATATTATGAGTTTAGAAGTTTAACACCAAAGGGTTGCATATATCTACGCTTCCCTTCCAATTTATATAATGCATTTGCTACAGCCGGAATTACAGGCGGGAATGGCGGCTCACCCAATCCCGTAGGATCAATATCATTATCTACAAAAAATACGTCGATCTTTTTGGGGGCTTCGTGTATCCGGATAATTCGATACTTATTAAAATTAGCTTGTTGCCCCGCACCATCAATATGTGTTAACCCGCTATAAAATGCATTTCCTATACCATCTACTACAGCACCTTGCACCATATTAGTGGCCGCATCGGGATTAATAACAATACCACAATCTACAGTGCTGGTAACTCTTTCTACATAAGGCTCTCCATTTTTCTTTGCAATATCTATTACATGTGCGGCATAAGAATTATGGCAGAAATAAGCAGCAACACCTCTGAAGTATTTTTTATTTTCCGGTTTTCCCCAACCTGATTTTACTTTAAGTAATTCCAATACACCTGCATAACGTGCAGCATCGTAATCATTGTTTTTCCCAACAGGTTTTTCTTTGGCTCGCTTTAATAATTCCAACCTAAAATCAATCGGATCCTTACCCATAACTTCTGCTAATTCATCTAAAAATGATTGCTCAGCCGCTGCATTAAAATTAGATCGTGGTGCTCTGTAAGCCCCGATGGTGATATTAGTGGGTATCTCCCAGCCTTCTGCCAAATAATTATCAATAGCTCCTGCAGGGAAACGATCAGCATGAATAGGATGTTCGGGAATACCGCCACCCTTCACATGAAACCCAATTAAATTTTTATTCGCATCCAAGGCAGCTCTATAAGTGGCCGTATACATAGGACGGTAAATACCATAAGTCATATCGTCTTCGCGGGTATACACCAGCTTAATTGGAGCGTTTGCTTTTTGAGAAATTAGGGCAGCTTCCGCTAAATAATGTGCGTATGCTCTTCTACCAAAACCACCACCCATTCGCGTCATTTGAACTTCAATTTTATCGGCAGGCATTTTCAACACTTTGGAAACAATGGGAATGGCCCAGCCCGGGGCTTGCAAAGGCCCCACTAAAAGCGCTTTATCTGCAGTTACATGTGCAAAAAAATTAATCGGCTCCATACAGTTATGCGCTAAAAAAGGAGCTGTATATGTTCTTTCAATAATTTGTGCTGCATTTTTAAAAGCAGATTCAGGATCGCCATCTTTCCGCAACAATTTCGCTGGCTGCATAGCCCTCTCTTTCATTTTCTCGAATTGTTTACTGGTAGTTTCCAATGCACCAGGAACTACTACTACTGTTTTTCCTCCTCTTCCTCCCATCGTATCTTTTCTATCGCCTTCCGGGGTCCAAACAATTTTTAATTTTTTGCGCGCTTGCATAACCTCCCAAGTACTCTTACCAACAACTACTAAAAGTTCATTAAAAGTTCTGGTATCAAAACCTGCCTGCTCTAATCCATCCGGATACAGCGTAAGATCGAACACAGTCTTTATCCCCGGCATTTTTAAAGCTTCTGTAGCATCGTATGATTTTAGTTTCATTCCAAAAGCAGGTGGATGTTCAATCATCGCAATTAGCATGCCTTCATGCTTATAATCCATACCAAACAAGGGAGTACCCGTTACAATTTTTTTCCCTTCTACATTAAGCTGTGAATTACCAACTATTTTAAAATCATTTACATCTTTTAGTTTTACATTTTTAGGAACAGGTAATGAAGCAGCTTTTGTTGCAAAACTTCCGTACGTAGCAGATCTTCCACTTTTTTTATGATATAACATAGAAGCATTGGTAGTAATTTCTGAAACATCCACACCCCATGCCTGTGCCGCAGCTTGCATCAACATATATCTAGCAGTTGCGCCAGCTTCACGCAAGGGCTTCCAATACATCCTCACCGAATTACTACCACCCGAAAATTGCGGACCCAGCTTAGTACTATGAGGCGCCATCTCAACTACTACTTTCTTCCAATCCGCATCTAACTCCTCTGCCACAATCATTGGTAATGAAGTCATTACATTCTGACCAAAATCGGGGTTAGGATTTAATATCTTAATAATATTTTCCGGTGTGATTCGAATAAATCCTCCCAATTCAACCCAACTCGTTGGAATAGGGCCGTCTGCACTCGTTTCTGCTAACGAACTTAACCAGGTGAAATTGAGCATCAACCCACCACCGGCTAATACCGAGGTTTTTATAAATGAACGGCGTGGAGAAGCAGTATTTTTTTGATTTGCCATAATCCTTTATTTAATAAATCGTACTACCTTATATAAGTACATATAAATATACAGCGTGATCACTTATTTAGCATCAATTTTTTCTTGTATCTTACCTACTTTAAGATAGTAATACATCATGCATAGAAGAGTTTTTATTCAGAACACGGCCATCGCTTCAATTGGACTAAGCCTGTTTGATTCATTAATAGCGAGGGGAGCAACTAATAATAGTTTACACATAAACGCTCAACGTATCGAGCAACGCATTTTTGAACTTGCCAAATTTGGGGTAGATGAAAAAGGCAGAGGATATCGCGTTGCTTTTACCAAGGGAGATATAGAGGGAAGAGCTTGGTTTATGGAGTTAATGAAAAAAGCCGGACTCAATCCAACCATTGATGCCGCAGGAAATATTATTGGAAAACGGAAGGGTAAAAACAATGCTCTAAAACCTATCTGTTTTGGTTCTCATATAGATATGGTTCCCGATGGTGGTAATTACGATGGAGCTGTTGGGTCGATTGCAGCTTTAGAAGTTATGGAGATACTAAATGAAAATAATATTAGTACGGAGCATCCATTAGAACTAATCATTTTTGCGAATGAAGAAGGAGGTACAATTGGAAGTATGGCTATGGCCGGACATTTAACTGCAGAAGGATTACAACAAAAAAGCCAAAGCGGACTCACACAAGCAGAAGGAATCAAAGCAATAGGAGGAAATCCGGATAATATTCAATCTTGTATTCGTAAAAAAGGAGATATACATGCTTGGCTTGAATTACACATTGAGCAAGGAGGCATTCTAGAAAAGGAGAAAATTCAAATCGGTGTAGTAGAAGGAATTGTGGGTATTGTACATTGGGAGGTTATTGTAGATGGCTTTGCAAACCATGCCGGCGCAACCCCCATGAATATGCGACAAGATGCTTTACTCGCTGCCTCAAAATTTGTTATTGCGGTAAATGAAGAAATTAATAGCGTTAAAGGAACACAAGTAGGTACCGTTGGTAAGCTGGCGGTTCAACCTGGGGCTTATAATGTAATCCCCGGAAAAGTTACGCTGGGATTAGAGATTCGCGATTTAGACGCAACCAAAATTGAGATGCTATTTAAAAAAATTGAGCATCGCGCTTCTACCATTGCTACCAATACCAAAACAAAAATTAGTTTTAATCGTCAGCCAAATGCACCTATACCTGCATTAACTGATAAAGCACTACAACTGGTTATTAATAGCACCGCTAAAGCTTTAGGGTTAACAACAAAGTTTATGCAAAGTGGTGCAGGGCATGATACTCAAGAGATCGCTAAAATAGCACCTGCTGCTATGATCTTTATCCCGAGTATTCGTGGTATTAGTCACTCCCCTAAAGAATTTTCTACAGTAACAGATATGCAAAATGGAGCCAATGTTTTGTTACAAACAATACTGAGAGTAGATACTCAATAACTCACTACCCTTTTCCACCCAATATCTCATGCCCCAACTTATCTCGCTTAGTTTGTAGATATTTTTCGTTGTGTGGATTCGCCGGAACTTCTATTGGAATAATTTCTGTGATTTCTAATCCATAACCTTTTAAGCCCGCCCTTTTGCGTGGGTTATTACTCATGAGTTTCAGCTGATGAACACCTAAATATCTTAATATTTGAGCGCCAACACCGTAATCTCTCTCATCCATCCCAAAACCTAAATGCAGATTGGCTTCTACAGTATCCATACCCTGCTCCTGTAATTGATATGCTTTGAGCTTATTGATTAAACCAATACCCCTTCCCTCTTGATTCATATAAAGAATTACACCCTTACCCTCATGCTCTACCATTTGCATGGCTTTATGCAGTTGCTCCCCACAGTCGCAACGAAAGCTTCCTAAAATATCACCGGTAAAACAACTACTATGTACTCTGGTGAGTACAGCTTCATTTTCAGCCCAGCTACCTTTTATTAATGCCAAATGTTCCGCACCACTTAATTTTTCTTTAAAAGCAATTAAATTGAAATTTCCATAGCGAGTTGGCATATCCACCCTTACTAATTCTTCGATTAAAGAATCCGTTTTTAATCTGAAATCAATCAAATCTTTAATAGAAATAATTTTCAATCCAAATTTTTCGGCAATGATCTCTAGTTGAGGTAGCCTGGCCATTGTACCATCTTCATTCATCACCTCTACCAAAACACCGGCGGATTCTAAACCTGCCAATCGTGCCAAATCTACTGTTGCCTCTGTATGTCCACTCCTACGCAAAACGCCACCTGCTTTTGCCTTTAGGGGAAATATATGTCCGGGCCTACCTAAATCCGATGCCTTGGTATCCGGATTTATTAATGCTAGTATTGTTTTGGAACGATCAGCAGCAGAAATTCCTGTTGTAGTTCCTTGTCCAATTAAATCCACCGACACCGTAAAGGCAGTTTCATGCAATGATGTATTTGAAGTTACCATGGGAGTTAACGATAACTCCGCACATCTTTCCTCCGTAAGGGCTGCACAAATTAATCCACGCCCTTCTTTACTCATAAAATTAATTACTTCAGGTGTAGCAAATCTTGCTGCTATAATAAAATCACCTTCATTTTCACGATCTTCATCATCAACTACAATAACCATTTTACCGGCACGAATATCTTCAATCGCTTCCTCAATCCTGTTCAACATATTAGGTATTTGCTGCAAAATTACGGAAGCTGGGCTTACCGTGAAAAAAATAACAAAAAACGTAGATATACCCTAACCCATAAGCTTCGTATCAGCTAGTATTGATATATGAAATGGGTATTCATCTTAAGTGGTTTTCTGATCATAAAAAATACCGTGGCACAACAAACAGGTGGACATATCGCCGGGTATATTAGCAAAAAAGGATATCCTATGATAGGCGCATCGATTATTCTTTCCGTTAACTCGCATCGAGAAAAATATACGAGCAATAGCGATACCAACGGGTACTATCATTTTACGAATATAGATGCCGTTGGAACTTATACATTAAAAGTAGTCACCGGCTCCGGTGATTCCACCACGCTTAATGGTATCGAAATATTGGTTGGAGAAACTGTACATGTTAATATCGACTTACAAGAAAAATTAAATATGCTCAAAGATATTTTAGTTAGCAGCAGTATACCATATCGCAACCATTCTTTTGGTGTAAGAAAGGCTGATGAAATGGTGAAAACGAATGGCATTTATGGAGGAATATTTCAACAATTCCCACAAATTCATATGATGCAAAATGGTGGAATATCTATAGCTCAACAAAATCCGAGGCTGAATGCGATATATATCGATGGGGCTTTACAGAATGATCTATTTGGTTTATCTGCCAATGGAATTGCGGGCGGACAAACACTTGGGTTTCCGATTCAAGCGGAGGAGGTAGAACAGGTTCAGGTTGTAAGTAGCAGTTTTGATGCTTCTATCGGTAACTTTACGGGTGGTGCAATTAATATCACTACAAAAGCAGGAACAAACAAAGCACAGCGAAAATATTTCACAGAAAGAGGCTTGGGAAATATTAATCAGCAGAGAACAGGCTTACAATTGAGCGGTCCCATTGTTTTAAATAAAATTTTCTATGCAGGTAGTATAGATTATTTAAAATATCAGGCCAATGAACCCTTCAACTTGCTGAGATATAGAGGAAATATCCAGCATATCAAACAACTAGAACTAGCTGCCAATACCATACAATCGCTGTATCATTACCAAATTGGAAAACCCGAGTTTGTGGATTTACGAAAGCATATAAAGTTATCCTTACGGATTGATTGGCTATTGACTCGAAATCAGAAATTGGTATTCTCCGTCCGACATTTTAGTTATGAACGAATACACAATAATAGTAGTACTCCTTATTCACTTTTTTTGAGTAATAGTGCAAAGCAATTTTTTGGTAATGTAATATATGGAAATGTAGAATATAAGAAATGGTGGAAGAAGAATAGTAATCGCCTATTATTAAGTATCTATAAAAATAGCGATAATACTTCTTCCGGTCAGATGTCTTTTCCTGCTGTAAGAATATTAGATGGAGCAGGAATGATATACATTGGTAATCAACCTGATGCTATGCAGAATGACATAAAACAGACTCAGTTTTTTTTGTACAATAAATTTCAGTTAGAAGAAAGCAAACATACCTATTCCATGGGAATGGAAATACATCATGTAAGAATCAGAAACCATTTTTACCCGAATAGTTTTGGTACTTATTTCTATTATTCATTAGCTGATTTTATTCAAAATAAAAAACCGGGTAGTTATGAAAGAGATATCTATACACAACAAACAACTCCGTTATCATATTCCAGAGCTGCTATTTTTTTGCAAATAGAAAAAAGATTTAACAGTAACTGGCATGTGCAGGCAGGTTTAAGAATTACTGTAGAGAACTTAGCCAATTCACCAATAACGAATCGAGTTTTCAATGAAACTATATTGCCTAGCATTAGTTCCATACATAATATTGGAAATACACAAGTAGGTGATCCAACAAAGATATTACCCGCTTATGCTCCACGCATATCATTTAGTTATGAAAATACAAAAACAGGTTGGCTGTTGCAGGGAGGCACGGGTTATTTTGCGGGCACTATTCCATTAGCGTGGTTATCAAGTGCAGATCTATTTAATGGGGTGAATAATAATAGTTTCCGCGCGGGCAACTCAAGTTTAAAGCAGCTTCGTTTCAATCCCAATCCTTATGTACAATGGCAGCCCTCACAATTTTCGGATAGTTTTTCAATGCCTACTATTAATCTTATTAGTAAGGGATTGAAAATGCCGATGAGTTGGAAATTTACTTTACTTATGAAGAAAAATTTTAAAAAAAATCTATCCATTCAAACTGATTTTCTATTCTTCATGAACAAAGAAGAAATGGCCATTAGTAATATTGCATTACCATCACCAACTATTCAACTTAGCGGACCAGATCAGCGATTAGTTTATGACTCAAATACGAGCGTTGGGGGTTATCAGGAAATTTATTTTTTGAGAAATAATGAGAAGCAAAATGGTTACGGTTATCAATTCCAAGTACAACTCCGCAAACAAATAAACTTTTCAACTTTTAATGTTGCCTATCTTATTGGAGATGCTTTTACCCGATATGATGGAAACTTTAGTTTGTTATCAAATCAATGGAAATTGAATGAGTCTGTTCGAGGAAGAAATAATCTTTCTTTAGCACGTTCCGATTTTAGTATCGGGCAAATTATTCAATGCCGTTTCTACCGAGCATTTAAATTAGCTAAACATCAATTGGGTTTGCAAATCGAATATCATGGCAGATCAGGAAGTCCATTTAGTTATGTATATGGAGAAAAATCGATGGTGCAAGATGCCATCAATACTCCAGGTTTTGATTTAATATATATACCAACAAAAAAGGACTTAGAAAAGCAATTATTCGTTCCAATAATATCTGAACAATATTACTACACGGCAGAAGTACAAAAAGAATTATTAAACAGTTTTATAGATGGTAATGCTTATCTGAATAAAAGAAGAGGTTTATATGCAGAAAGAAATGGGAGCAGACATCCATTTTTTCATCAGTGTAATCTAAACCTTAGCTATGATGTATCGGTTAAACTATATCGCAATAAAATGTACTTACATAGTTATATTTCAATTTTTAATATACAAGCATGGATAAATAAAACGATCAATAAAACAAACTTATTTGGAAAGAATCAAGTAAAACTGATCCATTTCATGGGTTATACAAACGGTAACTATACTCCAACTTATAGTATTGATCCAAACTTGCTTTTTAGCAAGGGGTTGCCGGCACCTACAAGGGTTAGTCCAGAAATGGATCAATTCCCATACATAAAGGCGGGTTTGAAGCTATCTTTTTATTAACAATATTATAACTAATTAACATCAAATAGTTAATAATTAATAGTTGTTAATAATTGATTATGAACAACTTATGAAATTAATTAGGAATTAATAGCAATCTTTTCACCTTATGCAGCGTATTATGAAATCATTATTTTAACGTTTTTTTGGAGGCAAACCTATGAAAGTTAGATATTTGCCGCATCAAAACAAAGATTATGAGAATTTTTAAGCAACTTTCGTTGGTTTTAGTAGCGTTCCTATCAGCCACTATCTCCATGGCGCAAGTAACCACCGGTACCATTACCGGAACGGTGAAAGATGCAAAAAACTTAGCTTTAGTAGGAGCCTCTGTTGAGGTGATTCATGAACCCTCTGGTTCAAAGTACAAATCGGTATCTACAGCTTCAGGTAAATTTACTGTTCCTGGTTTGCGTGTTGGTGGCCCATACAAAATCACTATTTCCTATGTAGGGCTAAAACCAGAAGTAGTAAGTGATGTTGTTGTTCAATTGGGAGAACCTACTGTTTTAGATGTATCTTTACAAGACAATTCAACCCAATTACAAGAAGTTGTAGTTAGTGGTGCTGCAAATAAAAGAGCTGCACTCATTTCTAAAGACCGCAAAGGTGCTTCAACAAATATTAACTCGCGCTTAATTAGTTCTTTGCCAACGATCAATCGTAACGTTACAGATATAACTCGTTTGGTACCACAATCGAATGGGCTATCTTTTGCAGGTCAAGATAATCGTGCTATTAACTTTACATTAGATGGTTCTATTTTTAATAACTCATTTGGCTTAAGTGCATTGAATGGTGGGCAAACAAACTCTGCTCCTATTTCTTTAGACGCTATTCAGGAAATCCAAATTAACGTATCCCCTTATAACTTAAGAGATGCAGGTTTTACCGGAGCTAGTATTAACGCCGTTACAAAGAGTGGTACTAATACAATCCATGGAACTGCGTTTTATAATCAGCGTAATCAAAGCTATGTAGGTACAAAAGCAGGTGCAGGTGGTAAGCAAGATGTAGTAACCACTGATTTTGACGTTAAACAATTTGGAGCCAGCATTGGTGGTGCTATTATCAAAAATAAATTGTTTTATTTCTTGAACTATGAAGGGGAGAGAAGAAATGATGTTGGTAGTACTTTTGTTGCCGATGCCAGCAATGGTGCCAGCCCTATTACTGGTAATATTTCTCGTGTTAAAGTATCAGATTTAGATGCCATATCTACGTATTTAAAAACCAAATTTAACTATGATCCAGGAAGCTATCAGGGTTATCCTTTTGTAACAAAGAGCGATAAAGCTGTTGCCCGTTTTGATTGGAATATCAACGATAAACACAAATTAAGTGTACGTGGTAACTTATTGTTATCCAAGAGAGATGTGGGTGTTAGTAGTAGTAATACAACGAACGGTTCACGTGGTCCGGGTGTAAACTCTTTATCTTTTTCTAATTCAGCGTACGAAATCAATAATAATATCTATGGTATTATTGGACAATTAAATAGTCGCTTTAGTAATAAGGTAAGCAATGAATTAACTTTTGGATATACTGCTAATAGAGATTTCCGGGCATTAAAAGGGGGTAATTTCCCGATGGTAGATATTCAGGATAATTCAAGTCCATTAACAGCTGTGCCTACTAGTCCAACTAGTACAGTTCCGTCTACGCAAACTGCGCAAAGCCTTAACTATATTTCATTTGGTAATGATCCGTTTACACCAAACAATTTGTTAAATACAGATACTTGGCAGTTTAGTGACAATCTTACCGTTTACCAGGGGAAGCATACCATTACAGCAGGACTTTCTTTTGAAAGTTTCACATTTACTAATGGTTTTACCCCACTGATTAATGGTGTTTATACTTTTAATAGTATTCAGGATTTCTTTACAGCAGGTGATGCTTATTTGGCGAATCCAAGTCAAACTTTTAGTCCGGTATTTATGCGTAACTACCGTGCTAACTTTAGTAATTTACCTGGCGGTGGTCCATGGTTAGTAACCACTAAAGCTCGCCAGTGGGCAGCTTATATTCAAGATGAATTGAATTTAGAATCTAATTTGAATATCACTTATGGTGTTCGTTTTGAACTCCCCTATTTTGTGGGATCAGGCTATACAAACACACAAGTAGATGGGTATAGTTTTGTAGATCAAAATGGAAGTTCTATTAAAGTTAGCACCTCTAATTTACCCTCCGCTAAATTGATGATTTCTCCTAGAATTGGTTTTAACTACGATATTAAAGGAGATAAATCAACTCAAATTCGTGGTGGTGTAGGTTTATTTACCGGTCGCCCTCCATTTGTATTTGTGAGTAACCAACTTGGTAATAATGGTGTGTTGAATGGTGGCGTTAATACAAATAATACGGCTGCTTTCCCTTTCAACCCTGGAACGCCAGCGAATTATGCAAGCTTTGCACCAAATCCGGGCAGTCCAGCGTCTTCGTATAATATTGCCACTACAGATCCTTCTTTCCGCTTCCCTCAAGTGTTAAGAGCAAACTTAGGAATTGACCAAAGAGTGTACAAGGATATCATTGTTTCAGGAGAGGTGATCTTTACACAAAGCTTATCGAACATTGGTTATTATAATGCTAACTTAAGAAGTGCTACTACTACTTTCGCGGGTCCTGATCAACGCCCTCGTTTTGCAGGAATTGGTTTATCCGGTACCCCGCTCAATAACGCCATTCGTATTAACCCTAATATAACTGATGCTATTCAAATGTACAGCGGTCCTTTTGGTGGTTCACTGGCTGGAACTTTCAAAATTGAGAAGCCAGTACGTGCAAAAGGATTAGGCTGGATGATTGCTTATACTTATACAAGAGCTCGCGATTTCTTAAGCCCAGGCTCAATCGCTTCTTCATCATGGACTGCGATTAATAGTGTAAAGGGTAATAATAGTCCTGATATTGCTTTCAGTGATAATGAAATTCGCAATCGGGTAATCGGTAATGTGAATTATAAAATTGAATTCACCAAATTCTCTGCGTTAACTTTATCATTATTCGGACAATCACAGAATCAAGGTCGTTACAGCTATACCTATAGTGGTGATATGAACGGAGATGGTGTGAGCGGAAACGACTTGTTATATGTTCCACGTAATCAGGATGAGATGAATTTTTTGCCGATTGCAGCTACCTCTTCAGCCCCGGCATTTACAGTTCAACAGCAAAAAGATGCGTTTGATGCCTTCATCAATCAGGATCCTTACTTAAGCAAAAACCGTGGTAAAGTTGTTGATAGAAATGGAGGTTTGTTACCATATGTAGTGCGTATGGATTTTTCTGCTCAACTTGATTTATTTACGAATGTTGGTAAGAATCGCCACACCATTCAATTAAGAGCTGATATATTCAATATCGGAAATCTGATCAATCATAATTCCGGCGTAGGTTACGCATTTAACACCACCCAGCCTCTTGCTGCAGTTGGCGTAGATGCGAACGGTATTCCTACCTTCAGAATGAATAGAGTGAATAACAGCTTAAACTATACTACTACCAGAAAAGGTACTAGCTTAGTTGATGTTTGGAGTGCTCAGTTCGGTATCCGTTATATCTTCTAAGAGATCAACGACAATCATAAAATAAAAAGACCCGGCCATATGGCCGGGTCTTTTTATTTATTTACTTACCCCCCACCCCCACTTTAAAAATTCAGGAAAAGCCTTAGCCCAGGTCTCAACATCGTGCTTTCCCTCTTCTAATTCCAAATAACGGATATGCTCATCTGTATAGCCTTTTGCTTTTAAGGCAATAATCAAGTCAAGCGCATCATCTATAGCATCTATCACTCCATTCTTATTTCTATCTGCCGTTTCATCTAAGGCGCCGCATTCAATAAAAAATTGCAACCAAGGGTTAAATACACCCTTGCGAATTTGTAAATGCATCAAGCGATCATTTTCTTCATCATAACCATCCTCATAACTCTTTCTTCTCCACCAAAGAGATCCACTAAAAACGCCTACTTTTCTAAATTCACTCGCATGATTCCAGACTATATCCAGCGCACTTAAGGCCCCTAATGAAAATCCTGCGAAAGATTTATCCTTAAAAGAAGGGGTTTGGTATTTCTTCCGAATAAAAGGCATCAACTCATCAAATAAAAATTTCGTGTATAAACCAGCCTTACTACCCCTATTTTTAAAATCAGCAGAATAAGCAGTACCATACTCCAATTTTCTTTCAACACCACAATGAATACCAATGCATATAATAGGCTCAATCAGTTTATTCGCAATTAAGGAACCCAATATTTCATCAAAGGGCATTTTAGGAAGATCTTGCCCGTCATTAATGAGTAATAAACTCAACTGTTCAGGCTTATTCGTGCTCGAAGGTAAATACGCATCGAATATCACTTCTCGCTCTAAATAATCGGAGTAAATAACAGTTTGCTCCACTAAAATGGCAGCTGCCTTGGTTCCACTTTCTTTTACCATGGTTTCAAATGTAGGAATTTGATAAACATAAAAAACAATTCAAGTTTTTTGTTACTTTTTGATTTAATCTTATATTACAACGAACAACAAACTTCTCATTATGAAAAAAATTGGTATCCTTTTTGGTCAGGAAAGAAGTTTCCCCAATGCGTTTGTAGAACGGATAAATAGCAAGAATATTCCCGGTATCATTGCCGAGCCAGTAAAGATTGATAAAGTATTACAGGGTGAGAGCAGTGGCTATGCTGTGATAGTGGATAGAATTAGCCAAGATGTTCCCTTTTACCGCGCTTTCTTAAAAAATGCAGCGTTATGTGGTACGGCTGTGATAAATAACCCTTTCTGGTGGAGTGCTGATGAAAAGTTTTTCAATAATTGCTTGGCCACTAAAATCGATGTGCCGGTTCCTAAAACCGTTATTCTTCCTTCACGCGACTTACCTACAGATACATCCGAGCAATCTTTCAGTAATTTATCTTACCCACTAGATTGGGAAGGTATTTTTAAATATGTGGGCTTCCCCGCCTATATGAAACCTTTTGCAGGTGGAGGATGGAAAAATGTTTACAAGCTTACCGATATGAACGATTTTTTTGAAAAGCATGCAGAAACAGAACAATTGGTGATGCTACTACAGGAAGAAATTATTTTTGAAGAATATTATCGCTGTTATTGTATTGGTGGTAAATATGTACGGATTATGAGTTATGAGCCGCGAAACCCACACCACTTAAGATATGTAGCCGATTTCAAACCCTCTGCAGAAAAGTTGGCTATGATGACCGATATCGTACTACGTATCAATAAATATTTGGGATACGATTTCAATACCGTAGAACTTGCATTAAGAGATGGTGTACCCTATGCTATTGATTTTTGCAACCCAGCTCCTGATGCCGATATTAAAAGTGTTGGACAAGAAAACTTCGACTGGGTAGTTGAAACGGCTGCCACATTTGCTATTGAGAAAGCACAAAATCAAAAAGAGGGAGCCGATAATCTTACCTGGGGTGAGTATATCAAAAGAAGCAGCGCAGGAATAAAATTGTATTAATCATTTGAGCTAACGAACATGGGAAACATTAGTTATAGTCACTTCACATTAGGTGTTGAAGAAGAGTATATGGTGCTAGATCCCCAAACACGGGAATTGAAAAGCCATGAGCAACAGATTGTAAAATTAGGTCAGGATTTATTAAAGGATAAAGTAAAGGCCGAAATGCATCAGGCTGTAGTTGAAGTGGGTACAGATATTTGTAAAGATATCCATGAAGCTTTTAAAGATGTGGCCGGATTAAGAGGAAATATCTCAGAAATAGCCGGTCAATTAGGTTTGTGGGTAGGAGCTTCGGGAACTCACCCTTTCAGCCATTGGGAGAACCAATTAATTACTGATCATGTTCGCTATAATCAAATTGTGAATGAGTTACAAGAAGCTGCTAGAAGCAATCTAATTTTTGGTCTACATGTACACGTAGGCATGGAAGATCGTAAAATGGCTATTCATATAGCTAATACGGCGCGTTACTTTCTTCCACATGTGTACGCATTAAGTACAAACTCCCCTTTTTGGGAATCTAGAGAAACCGGTTATAAATCTTTCCGTACCAAAGTATTTGATAAATTCCCACGTACAGGCATCCCCGATTATTTTGAAAGTTTTGAAGCCTATGAGAATTATGTCAATTTACTTATCAAAACTAATTGTATCGATAATGCCAAGAAAATTTGGTGGGATCTACGCGTACACCCTTTCTTTAATACAGTTGAATTTCGCATTTGCGATGTGCCCATGACGATCAATGAAACAATGGTTATCGCAGCGCTTTTTCAAGCGATATGCGCTAAAATTTATAAACTACGTAGCCAGAATATGAATTATATGATCTACCAACGCTCCTTGCTCAATGAAAATAAATGGAGGGCAAGCAGATATGGGATCGATGGTAAGTTGATCGACTTTGGAAAAGAAGCTGAGGTAGATACCCGTGCACTTATTTTTGAACTAATGGATTTTGTAGATGATGTGGTAGATCATTTGGGAAGTAGAGAAGTCATCCATCAAAATATTGATAAAATCTTTACTACTGGCACAGGGGCTGATAGACAGCTAAAAATATTCAAAGAAACCAATAGTTTGGTTAAAGTAGTTGATTATATCCATGACCAATTCTTGGCATTATAATTATTTATTATACGTAGGCAAGACAAACAGAAATCCTGGGATTTTTTGTACCTTAATCTTTAATAAAAGCTTTAGGCAGCAATTTTACCTGATAAAGCATCTACTATTTAACATACATTAAACAATTTATTCGTGACCGAGCACGAAATGATTAAAGGCTGTATACGGCAAGATCCCCAATGCCAACGAATGCTTTTTGAAAAGCATGCTGGCAAAATGATGGGGGTATGTTTGCGTTATGCCCAGGATAATATGGAGGCGGAGGACATGTTGCAAGATGCTTTTATCAAAGTATTTCAATATATAGGTCAGTTTAAATTCGAGGGTTCTTTTGAAGGATGGATTCGTCGTATTGTGGTTAACACCGCAATCAGGCATTTAGAAAGAAAGAAAATGAGTTTCAAAGAGATAGAGGAAAATAGTGCCAATAACCCGCAAGTAGATGCTGTGGCATACAGTCATATTGGGGAAGAAGACTTATTAAAACTTATTAGCCAGCTACCCGAAGGATATAGAATGGTATTTAACTTAAGTGTGATAGAGGGTTATAGCCATGAAGAAATCGGAGATATGCTCCATATTCAGCCGGGAACTTCCAGAAGCCAACTAGTAAAAGCCAGAAAATTATTGCAAAGCCAAATAATTCAATTACAAAAAGTTGCTGTATAGCACTGATGGATCAAGAATTCGACGATATTATTAAAACTAAGTTAGCTGATCACTCGGCGAAAGTACCGGAAGGTTTATGGGATAACATTAAAACCCATATTGACCCATCGGCGGATGCTGCTTTTGATGGATTTACCAAACATAGCTTGGTTAATTATAGTACTACTACCCCATCACATCTTTGGGATAATATCAGCACAGCTATCATTCCGGAGGAAACAAAACATTTCGATTCATTTATTCAAGAAAGATTATCCGATTATATAGCCCCTGTTCCTGCAGATATGTGGGATAAAGTAAAACCGGAAGAGGAAGAAGATAAAAGAAGGTTTTTCTTTTTATTACCTCGAGCCTGGATGGTAGCTGCTTCTATATTGCTACTCGTACTAGCGGGTACTGTTTCTGCCTATTTATACTATCAGCGTATCAATGAAGTATCCACTGAAAGTCAACATGAAAAAGAGCTTGAGAGTAATAAGAATGATAATGAGAACATAACCCCTCCGTCAAATACTAACAATAAACCTACTGGTTCAGCAACTCAACAAGATGTAGAGAATAATAAAGAATCCACAAGCCTTACTGCAAATACAGTTGCCAATTATAAAGATCCAAATACAAATCAAATTAACTCACTTGATTTATATAAATCATTCTATAATAAATATCCCGAAACTAGGCAATCTATCCAGTCAAAAGCATTAGACAATTCACAAGAGCAGTTAATAATAAGTAACGACCCGAGTGTATCTTCTACATCTTTCGATGATGAAGGATATGCTAATAATCGGGAGAAAGGCACTTATTATTTTCAATATAAAAAAGGGCTGAATGCTTTTAGAGAAAGAACGATCAATGATAATAACCATACAAGCGGTATCAAGAATGTAGTTATTTGCCCTTCAGATAGAAAATCGATAAACCCCGATTGGGATTTAGAAGTATTTACAGGTCCTAATTACGGTATGAAATCGGTTACAGCAAATACAGCTTCTCCGGCGTATTTGGCTAAAAAAGATAGTAGTGAAAAGGCAGGTATCGGTATTACTGCAGGGTTTAATATTGTTAAGCCTTTGAATGATCGGTTACTGTTAAAAACAGGACTTCAGTATACACAACTCAATGAAAAATTTACCTATAGAACCGAAAATGAAGTTCGCACTACTACCGTTGTATCAGTAAGAACGATTATTAGAGCTCCCGGCGATACGGTTATAGTGCGCGACACAAGCACCTTACAACAAGTAGGTTTTAAAAACAATACTGTTAAAAATAGGTATCGTAGCATTGATATTCCTGTTATTATGGGATACCGCTTCGGTAACGACGATTTAAGTATAGGCCTGAACGCGGGAGTTATTGTAAATATCAGCTCTTGGTATCAGGGAGTTATCCTAGATACTTCCTTAACTGCTATTCCTATAACCAAAACCGGTATTTCGAATACCTATAAAAGTAATATTGGATTGGGCTTATACGGAAGTATCTCTATTGCAAAAAAAATAAACTATAACAGTTATATTTTTGCAGAACCTTTTGTACGATACAACCTTAATAATACAACTACCAATAGCGCACCTGTAAATCAACGATTTATTATTGGAGGGCTAGCAGTAGGTTTACGATTCAATTTAAACAGCAGATAGGCAACGAATATAAACAAATTGGTATCTACTATTCAGAGTACAACTTCATGAAAAAAATTTTACACCTTTCAATGATATTTTCCCTAGCAGTATTTAGTGCCTGCCAAAAAGATTTGTCATCGGATGGATTTGTACTATATACGGGTAATTCAGTAAATGATACAGTATGGACAAGCACGATTCCACTTAGTGCTTCCGTAAATAATATTGCTGATTCAACAGGAATGGATATACTAACAGGTGAATTCAATCCTACCGTTTCGGATACCGTACGATCTGCCAGTGGTTTAGAAATTTCTATACCGGCTAATACTGTGGTGAATTTGAGCGGCTCCCCTGTTACGGATAAAGTAAAAATAGAAATAAGTAGGTTACAAACTAAGGGTGATTTATTGAGATCCTTACAATCAACGACTACAGATAGCCGAAGAATTTTGGAATTAATCGGAACGTTCTTCATCAGGGCATCGAGTGGAAATCAGGAAGTTCGAATTAAGCAAAATGGCGCTATCAAAATTCGTTTTACAGATACTGCTGAATTAAAAACTAACTTAAGTGTTTTTACTGCCATAGAAAGTAACCCACCTCCTTCCTGGGGATTAGATTCTTTATTTGCCTGGAATAGAAATCCCGATACAACTACGGTAAAAACCTGGAGTAACTCATCGGGTCCGCAAGGCTACAATAAGGGATACGAATTTTTGGCAAAGAACTTTCGTTGGATTAGTATTGGAAGATACATAGATAGCAGTGCTGCAAGAACTAAGCTATCGGTAATATTACCTCCAAACTATACCAATAAAAATACTATTGCTTTCGCAGTATTGAAAGATAAAAGATCTGTAATTGTCTTAAAAGCTGATTTTTTATCCAGAACTTTCGCTTCTGCAGATGTACCTGTTAATACGGCAATGACTATTGTATCAATCAGTAAAATTGGGTCTAGTTTTTATTTAGGAAGCAGGTCCATAACAGATGCATCTTCAGCTCCGGCATTTTCGATAACACCCGATAAAAAAACAGCTAAACAATTAATTGATTTTCTAAATACCTTATAATACCAATATCAGGAAATACACAGTAACACATCGGGGGATGTGAAATCCCGCCATTCGAGGCGGGGTTTTTTATTTTTAAGCATTCACTTTGATATCTTTTCTTTTTAGGGCCCAGTATGCCCAACCAGCACTGATAATCATGAAGATGGCCCCGAGTAAGAAAGCTGCCCCCGGAAAATAAAATGGCGCACTGTTGTGCGTAAAATATGCAAATAAGTTTGTCATCATGATAGGCCCAACAATAGAGGTAGCACTCATTAAACTAGTTAATGCACCTTGTAATTCACCCTGTTCATTGGGTGGCACATTTCCTGAGATTATGGATTGCAATGCAGGCCCTGCAATCCCTCCTAAACAGTAAGGAATTAAAAAAGCAAACATCATCCAACTTTGGGATGCAAAGGCGAAAAGAAATAACCCAAGTGCATAAAAAGATAACCCGAGATACACGCTTTTTTCATTACCCAGTTTTGGATTTATGAACCTAACCAGCCCACCTTGCACAGCACCAACAAGTATACCAACCAATCCCAATGATAATCCAATCATTTTAGGCGTCCATTTGAATTTTTCAATATTAAAGAAGCTCCAATTGCTTTGCACAGCATGTGCGGCGAGGTATACAAGTATTAATGAAGCTACAAGCCCCGATACAGCAGGATATTTACGAAGTTGCCATAAAGAACCAAGCGGGTTCGCCCGTTTCCAATCGAATGGGCGCCTTAGATCTTTACTTAATGATTCAGGTAGAATAAAATATCCGTACAACCAATTAGTTAAAGCTAAACCAGCTGCAACAAAAAATGGAACCCGCGTTCCTAATTCTCCCAAAAAGCCGCCAAGCATTGGTCCAATCACGAATCCTAGCCCAAAAGCTGCACCAATCATTCCAAAATTTTGGGCTCTGTTTTCTGCCGTACTTATATCAGCAATATAAGCTGAGGCCGTAGTAAAACTAGCACCGGTTATACCGGCTATTATTCTTCCCACAAATAGCCAACCAATTGTTGGTGCAAATGATACAAATAGGTAATCAATACCAAAACCAAATAATGAAAAGAGTAATACGGGTCTTCTGCCATATTTATCACTTAGGTTACCAAGAATGGGGGCGCACAGAAACTGCATAATGGCGTAAGCAAAAGTGAGCCAACCTCCATATTGAGAGGCTACCGAAACATCCGAGATACCCAATAATTCTTGAATTAATTTGGGGGCAACCGGAATTATGAGCCCAAAACCGATTACATCAATAAGTAGTGTAATAAAAATAAAACCGATCGCAGCTTTTTTGGAGGAAGCCATACTGTTGTATTAAAGGTAAACAAAGATGCTTTTTTATTCTGATAATTTTCGCATTACACCCGGTATTTCCATAACCAAATCCTCCCCATAGCATCCTGCGGGAGTTTGATAACCTATTTTAAAATTCCCTTTTAAAACTTTCTCAACTATTAGAATACTACTCATCGCTGTTAATGCATAGCCTTCCGGCCCTGATAAAGTAGCACTATATGAATTCCCTTTGGTATCCCATACCTTTCCCCAAACCAGCGTTGTAGCTTTCTCTCTTGTATCCTTATCGGGACCTTCGGGTTTTGATTTTATTTTTCTCAGTTGGTATTTTCTTATGAAGGGTAACTTTAATATCCAATTAAAAAGCCATTGCCATTTTAATAACCCAACTGTTTTTGAAGATGCGCGAGTATATGTTTCAATGTTTGGGATGCCGGTAGTGGTATAGGCAGTAGAAATATCTCCCCAAGGTATAGTCATCACCAAAATTTTTTTTATTCCAAAATCTACCAGCATCGATTTGTGTCCTAAAGGTTTCTTAACCAAATGTCCATTTATTCTTACCAAGCCACCATCCCCCATCCCTTCATTCATAGTAGCCGCAGTACCATGAGATAGAAAGCCACCTAATGTTGCAAATGCTAACTGCAAATGGGTTGCAGTTGGCAGTTTTTTCGCTAAAAATAAAGCCAAACAATCAGTGGGCACTACATCAAAACCAACACCCGACATAATCATCATATTGGCTTGCTTTGCCACTGCATCCATTTGTTTACCATATTCAAAAACCATGATCTCACCAGTAATATCCAAATAATGAACTCCGGTTTTAATACAGGCATTCAACATCGGTTCAGCGGTAAATTTAAAAGGGCCTGCAGCATGTAAAACCAGTGGGAAGTCTTTTACAGTATCAATAATCAATTGTTCATTATTCAGATCAAAAACCTTATATGGCAAGTCATAATGTATGGCTAGTGCACTAATTTGTTCCTCATTTCTGCCGGCAATAACGGGCTTGAGTCCTTTTTCTAAAGCGGCTTGAATAATAAGCTTTCCGGTATATCCATTAGCTCCATAGAGTAAAAAAGAATCTTGCATCTTCTAAGATACAAAAAGCCCCTAACATTTCTGTTAGGGGCAGATTATTATATTTAAGTGACCCTATTTTCTGAGCGTAATAGTTCCAAGCTTCGCTTCTTTTGTTTTACTAACTACAATATTTGTGATCGTTGTGTCTTTGTACCCATTCGATGCATTGAAATAAGCAGAGTAAGTTCCATCTTTCAACCCTCTTAATTTAAACTCACCTGATTTATTGGGTAGGGCATACGCGGTATCTTTATCATTAAATACTGTTATTACAGCTTTTGCATCATTGGGCAATACTTTACCCGAAATACTAGCCGTATTTATAACAGTAAAGCATGCAATCCATGGTCTTAAGTAAAACTGATTATTTCTTTCCTGTACAATCGAGCGACTGATATCGAAATCAAGCCATAATCTGGAACGATTGGGCAGGAATTCTTCAAATTCATGGCCACGTAATTTTATCAATACATAACCTGGGAAATTAGTAGGTAAATTTAATGGATATGTAACACTATCCTTTACTAAACTATTATTGGTACCTATATCAATACGTATTAATCGAATGGCTCCTTTAACAACTGTTTTAGAAGCCAGCAAAGTATCTACACCATTACGTAGTGCTAAAATATCATAGATACCGGCTTTTACATTCAGGTCCTCCCATACTAAAGAGGAATCCCTGCGTGAGGGAGTACTGCCAACATGCTCCCAATCACATGAATCATGATCTCTCGTGTTTTTGCTGGTATCAACCAATAGCTTAACCGACCTGATGTCTACATTTACTTTATCAAAAAAACCGGGGCCATCTGTTAGATAGAGAGATACAGCTTGTTGTCCGGAAGCAGATTCCAAAGATGTATTCTTGCTGCAAGAAGCAAGAATAAACATAGTTATTGCCAAGCATATGGCAACAAAATAAAAGGTGTTTGTTTTTTTCATGTTCGAGGTTTTTGGGTAGCGTTGCTTCATCTGACTTGTTTTTTCTTCAATACAAGAATATACATGCCCAATGGGCTCGTCATTCATGCATTAAAGTTTTGGTGAATCTGATTGCGAAATGCAAACAGTGTTAACAAACATATAGATACCAACAGAAATTATCCCGTTGCCTCAACAACAAAATTTTAACAAATATTCGTAAAAACCCGTGCAGCGTATTACTACTCTTCATTTCTAAAAACTACCAGCCCATCAAATACATCTATCAGTACAGATTTAGATCGGTCGATATCACCCGATAAAATTTTCTTACTCAACCCATTCACAATCTGCTTTTGTATTAAACGTTTTAAAGGCCTTGCTCCGAATTGTGAATCGTATCCTTGATCAATTAAAAAATCAATTAAATAATCGCTAAAAGAAATGGTAATCCCATTTTCAGCAACCTGCTTCTTTAACTGTTGCAATTGAATCCATACAATACCTTTTATGTTGGTTCTTGTAAGTGGCGCAAACATGATGATCTCATCTACCCTATTCAAAAACTCGGGACGTACTGTTTGTTTTAAAAGGGCAAGTACTTCTAATTTAGCTTTTTGTGTAGCCTTTTCAATATCTGATTTTTCTTGCTCGTAGGCATCTTGTATTAAATGGCTACCCAAATTACTAGTCATAATAATTATCGTATTCTTAAAATTAACCGTACGACCTTTATTATCTGTTAGTCTACCATCGTCCAATACCTGCAATAAAACATTCCATACATCAGGATGCGCTTTTTCTATCTCATCTAATAGAACCACACTATAAGGTTTTCTTCGAACGGCTTCGGTAAGTTGTCCGCCTTCATCATACCCAACATATCCGGGAGGGGCTCCAACCAAGCGAGATACCGTATGTTTTTCTTGGTACTCACTCATATCGATTCTCGTCATCATCGATTCATCATCAAACAAATAATCGGCTAATGCTTTTGCCAATTCTGTTTTACCTACACCGGTTGTTCCCAAAAATATAAATGAGCCTATTGGTTTTTTAGGATCTTGTAAACCGGCTCTACTTCGTCTAATCGCATCTGCAACTGCCGTAATAGCTTCCTCCTGCCCCACTACCCTTTGATGTAATTCTTCTTCTAAATGCAATAATTTTTCTCTCTCTGATTGTAACATTTTTGCCAACGGAATACCTGTTGCTTTTGCTATATTTTCAGCAATATCTTCCGCATCTACTTCTTCTTTCAACAGTCTTTTTTCAGTAGTTTCAGCTAATTGCAGGGAATATTGATCAATTATTCTTTCTTGTTCTTTTACCTTACCATATCTAATTTCAGCTACTAAACCATAATCGCCGTTTCTTTCCGCCTGCTCGGCTTCTAACTTTAATTGCTCTATTTTTTGTTTAGCATCTTGTACTTTCTCCACCAATTCTTTTTCTTGCTTCCATTTCGCTTTCAGCGTGTCTCTTTCAACAGCGAGATTGCTGATTTCAATGGCGAGTTCTTTTAATTTTTCTTCATCATTCTCGCGCTTTATGGCTTCCCTTTCGATTTCTAATTGTCTTATTTGTCGCTCTAATTTATCCAACTCCTCTGGCATCGAATTCATTTCAAGCCTCAATTTAGCTGCGCTTTCATCAATTAAATCAATGGCTTTATCAGGTAAAAACCGATCTGTGATATACCTATTCGATAATTCTACAGCAGCAATAATCGCTTCATCTTTAATGCGAACATGATGGTGTGTTTCATACCTATCTTTCAAGCCCCGCAAAATAGAAATTGCATCTTCTACCGTTGGCTCATCTATCATTACTTTCTGAAAACGCCGTTCTAAAGCTTTATCTTTTTCAAAATATTTTTGATACTCGTTTAATGTAGTGGCACCAACGGCTCTTAGTTCTCCCCTTGCCAATGCGGGTTTCAGTATGTTCGCTGCATCCATAGCTCCTTCACCACCACCTGCACCTACGAGCGTATGAATTTCATCAATAAATAATATCACTTCTCCATCGCT
Source organism: Sediminibacterium sp. (assembly GCA_017537025.1). Lineage (GTDB taxonomy): Bacteria > Bacteroidota > Bacteroidia > Chitinophagales > Chitinophagaceae > Sediminibacterium. Next base: position 46,483 of record JAFWCB010000004.1, on the reverse strand, counting down.
TTCGGCAACTTCTTTAACCACTCCTTTTAATCGCTCTTCAAATTCGCCCTTATATTTGGCCCCCGCAACTAGCTGCCCCATATCGAGTGCATAAATGGTTTTTGATTTTAAATTTTCAGGCACATCCCCATTTACCACGCGCATAGCCAATCCTTCTACAATAGCAGTTTTACCAACACCCGGCTCTCCTACTAAAATGGGGTTATTTTTTGATCTGCGAGATAAAATATGAAGTGTTCGTCTGATCTCCTCATCACGCCCTATAACAGGATCCAATTTACCATTTCGCGCCATCTCATTTAGATTACGGGCATATTTAGGTAACATATTTAACTGCGTTTCCTGAGTTTGTGTATGGATAGATGTTCCTTTTCGCAGTTCTTGAATAGAAGCTATCAGCCCTTTTTCAGTTAATCCGGCAGCTTTTAATTCTTTACTTACGCCATCGTTAACTTGTAAAATGGCTATCACTAAATGCTCAGGTGTAACAAACTCGTCTTTAAAAATACTTTTTACAGCATTCGCTTTTAACAGTACATTACTAAAATCTCTGCTTGCCGACTGGGCAGGCTCTCCCGATTGATTCTTGGGTAATTTTTGAAGGCGCTCATCGATCTTTGATTCTATAAAAATGGGATTCACATTATTCTTTTTCAGTAAAAAAATAATGGCAGACTCCTTTTCTATCAGCAAGGCTTTTAACAAATGTTCGGTTTCAATAGTGGGATTATCATTATTAAAAGCTATTTGTTGTGCCTGCTGTATAGCTTCTTGCGCTTTTATTGTATAATTATTGGGTTGCATATTAAATTTAATGAGTCATTAATTAAACTACGATGCTATCTTAGCATCAAATCGTTTTCCAATCCTCTAAAACGGAAATTATGTCGCGAAATATAATCTCAACCTGCGCAAAAGTCAGCTTATTCACAATTTGCCTGTTAATATTTCAGGCTGGTTTTACGCAATATAATTTTACAGAAACCAATGCTAAGATTGATAGTTATAAAAAGCAGTTCGATGGAAATATCTCCGTTTTAGTATACAGAGAAGGCAAAATTATATATGAAAAAAATCTTGGCGATTTCAACCCTAAAACGCAAGCTCCTATTGCTAGTTGCAGCAAATGGTTAACGGCTGCACTCGTTATGGTTTTAGTTGACGAAGGAAAGTTATCGCTAACCGATAAAGTCAGTAAATATCTACCCATTTTTGCAAAATATAGCAAAGGATATATCACTATAAAAGACTGTTTAGCGCATTTAACAGGTATTGAATCAGAGCCAATTAAACTAAGTACAATATTACAGAGAGCTAAGTTTAATAGTTTAGAAGAAGAGGTAGATTATTTTGCTTCTAAGAAAGAAATTATAGCTAATCCGGGACTTGAATTCCGATATAGTAATGTTGGACTAAATATTGCGGGAAGAATAGTAGAAATAGTAAGTAGAAAAGGTTTTGAGCAAGTAATGCAAGAAAAAATATTGCGTCCATTACAAATGCGAAATACTAGCTTTTCAAGTTTGAATGCGGTTAACCCATCGGGTGGTGCCGTATCAACTGCTGCTGATTATATGAATTTCTTAAGCATGATACTTGATAAGGGCATGTTTAAAGGTAAGCGTGTATTGAGTGAGCAATCCATTTCATTCATGCAAACCCCGCAAACCAATAGCAGTATGATTAAATATGCGCCAAAAGCTGCGCAAGGATATAATTATGGTTTTGGAGAATGGATTTTAGAAACAGATGAACAAGGTGTTTCAACGGTAGTAGCAAGTCCAGGTTTATTTGGAACTTGGCCAATGATCGATAAATGTAGGAACTATGCTTGTATTTTCTTTACAAAAGGTTTATTGGGTGAAGAAAAAAGAGAAGTGTATTTGGATATTAAAAAAACCATTGACGCACAGATTATAGCGAATTGTAAATAGTTCAATTGTACATGCAAAAGCCAACACATTTTATCAAATCATTAGCTAGTCAAAAAGGTTTTGATTTTTGCGGTATTGCAAAAGCAACCCCTTTACCGGAAGATGCTCGAAAATTAGAAAAATGGCTTTTACAAGGCAAACATGGTGCCATGCAGTATATGGAAAATCATTTTGAACTTCGGATCAATCCCCAACAATTAGTTCCCGGTGCTAAATCCGTAATTACACTGCTAAAAAACTACTACCCTACCGAGCACCAAAAAGACAGGTGCCCAAAAATTTCAAAATATGCTTGGGGCGAAGACTACCATGATGTGATAAGATCACAACTAAAAGATTTTCTTCAACAAATTAAACTTCAAATAGGCGATATTCATGGCAGAGGATTTGTAGATTCTGCCCCTGTTTTAGAAAGAACCTGGGCAGTTAAAAGTGGACTAGGCTGGATCGGTAAAAATGGGAATCTTATTACGAAAATGCAGGGTTCTTTTTTGTTTATTGCAACGCTTATCGTTGATGTTGAGCTGGTTTATGACGATCCATTTACTAAAGACTATTGCGGAACTTGTACCAAATGCATCGATTATTGCCCTACTGATGCAATAGAACCAAACAAAGTAATCAATGGTAGTAAATGTATCAGCTATTTCACCATTGAACTAAAAGAGGCTTTAATTCCTGAATCCATGAAGCACAAGTTTAATGACTGGATGTTTGGGTGCGATATTTGTCAGGATATTTGTCCCTGGAATCGTTTCAGCAAACCCCACCAAGAGCCCGCCTTTCAACCCCTACCCGAAATACTAAATTTCAGTACCAGTGAATGGGAAGAAATGACCGAAGAAACTTTTAAAAATATTTTTAGAAACAGTCCTTTAAAGCGTTCGAAATATTCGGGTATCAAACGGAATCTTAAGTTTTTAAATACTGGCTCCTCTGTCTGCTAAATACATCCATCTATCTATACATTTGCAGTATGACATGGAAAGAGAGAGACGCTGCAGTTGTTTGGCACCCATTTACACCGCAAAAAAATATAGGTAATATTATACCTATTGTAAAAGCTTCGGGAAGTTTATTGTATGATGAAAATGGGAACAGTTATATCGATAGTATTAGTAGCTGGTGGGTAACATTACACGGTCATGCACACCCCTATATTGCACAAAAAATATATGAGCAAGCGCAAACCCTAGAGCAAGTAATATTTGCCGGTTTCACGCATCAACCGGGCATAGTATTAGCAGAAAGACTGCTGGCACTTCATCAACATCATTTTTCAAAAATATTTTATAGTGACAATGGCTCTACGGCTACGGAAGTGGCTATTAAAATGGCGATACAATATTGGTGGAATAAGGGGGATCTTAAAAGAAAAAAAATACTGGCATTTCGAAATAGCTATCATGGCGATACATTCGGTGCCATGAGTGTGAGCCACAGAAGTGTATTTACTTTAGCTTTTAATGATCATTTATTTGAAGTGATATGTATTGATACTCCAAACCCGGAAAATATTGGAACCATAAAATCAATCATTCATTCGCACGCATCAGAAATTGCTGCTTTTATTTATGAACCATTGATACAAGGTGCAGGTGGGATGCATTTATATGATGCTGATCTATTGAATGAACTACTAAATACCGTTAACCTGGCGGATATTATTTGCATTGCCGATGAAGTAATGACTGGTTTTGGAAGAACAGGTAAATTTTTTGCGAGTGATTATCTACATAAAAAACCAGATATTCTTTGCATGAGTAAAGGATTGACTGGCGGCACTATGGCACTAGGCGCTACGGCATGCACCGATAAAATTTACACGGCTTATGTGCAAGACGACCCGCTAAAGACTTTTTTCCACGGGCACTCGTTTACTGCCAATCCTATTGCTTGTAGTGCAGCCTTAGCAAGCTTGGATCTGCTGGAGCAAACCGCTACCATTGACGCTATTCATCAAATTTCCGACGCATGCAGTAATTTTTATGAATCCATTAGCCAAGAAAAGGCATTTATCAACCCCCGTTTGCTAGGGACTATTTTGGCTTTTGAATTAAATACTGCCAATCATGGTTATTTGAACAGTATTTCTACAACAATTACCAATTTGGCCTTAGCAAAAGGAATATTTCTAAGACCTTTGGGTAATACCGTATATATTATGCCGCCTTACTGCATAAATAATGCGGAATTATGCCGAATTTTTGATTTTTTGAGGGTTTTAAAGGATTTATAGACATTTTTTTAGACAAAAGCTGTAATATCCTGCAAAAACTTTATATTTAGGTATTATCTGACAATCCAAAACTATACGCTCATGAAATTCAACATTTCTACATTGAGCCATTTACGGTTGCTTACACTGGTAATTTTTACCACCTGCTGTTATGCAACAGTAAATGCGCAAACTACCCTAAAAGGTAAAGTAACAGACAATAAGGGTTTGCCATTACCCGGAGCCTCTGTTGTAATTAAAAACAGCGGAACTGGTACTTCTACCAATGCGGATGGTGTTTATCAATTAAACGCAAATTTAAAAGCTGGTAAATATACACTAGCTATTAGCTCAGTAGGATTTTCCTCTGTTGAAAAGTCATTTGTAGTTGGCGCGGGAGCTGCAACGCAAACAATTGATGCCAGCTTAAAAGAAGATGTTACTGGGCTCGATGAAGTTGTTGTAACGGGTACTTCGCAAGGAACTACTAAAAAGCAATTAGGAAATTTCATTGGAACTATTAAAGGTTCCCAATTAGCCAATGCTTCAACGTCAAATGCACTAGCAGCTTTACAAGGTAAGGTAGCAGGCGCACAAATTACACAAAATTCAGGCGACCCAGCAGGTGGCATGACCGTTAAACTACGCGGGGTAAGTTCTATCTCTGGTTCTTCTGATCCACTTTATATTGTTGATGGAGTTATTATTAATAACTCAAGTGCGAGGGTAACCAATGCAAGCTCCGACTATGACGGAACAGGTTCAATTGGACAAAACAGAATGGTAGATATTAATCCAAATGATATTGATCGGATCGAGGTACTTAATGGTGCTGCTGCAGCAGCCATTTACGGTAGCCGCGCTAATGCGGGTGTGGTACAAATATTTACCAAAAAAGGCAGTACTGGTGCTCCAAGAGTAACTTACTCAGCACGCGTAAATTCAAACGAATTAAGAAAAAGATTGAACTTTAGTACTGCTCCAACAAAATTCGGTGGACCAACAGATGGTACTGGTGCACTAACACAGGATATTATTACACTGCCTTTGGCCACCACGATCACTCCGGTTACCAGATATGACTATCAGGATGATATTTTTAGAACCGGTTATGGAACCGATAATAATATCTCTATTACTGGCGGTCAGGATAAAACGCGCTATTTCGCATCATTAAATTATAATAGTAATCAAGGTATTGTAAGGGGCACAGATAATAAACGTTTCGGTTTTAGATTGAACATAGATAATAGTGTAAGCAAATGGTTTAGTTGGAATGCAGGTATCAATTATACCAATAATGCAACCAATGAAAAACCCGACGGAAATTCGTTCTTTTCTCCCATAAACTCCATGACTATCCTTGGTAATTTTCATAATATTTATGCAAGAGATAATAACGGTAATTTACAAGCAGTAGGTGAAAGAGGCAGGGTCAATCCTTTAAGTGTTATAAAGGATATTCAACAAAGAAATGTTACCAACAGAACCATTTCAAATGTTGGCTTTAAACTGTACCCTTTTAAAGGATTCGTAATTGATTATACTGCGGGATTAGATAATATTACCCAAAATGGTACGATGTTAATTCCCCCGTATACTTATAACGTGAGTCCGGGTTTCTATGGTGGTGGTACTACATTAGACCCTACACAAAATGGTTATGCGAGTGCAGCAAGTTTTAATTCTACCTTCTTTAACCACGATTTAAACTTCACTTATTCAACCCAAATAACGAATAAATTAACGTCTGTTACGCAGTTCGGTTATTCCGAGCAATATGAAAGAAGCCAGTTTATTTTAGCACAAAGCAGAGGCTTACTACCCGGTATTCAAACTGCTACCGGAGGAAGTACTTTACTCCCAAGCAATGACGCTCGAAGCGAACGCTCTATCAGAGGTTTTTTCCTACAACAAAATTTTAAATTCAATAATCAATTCTTTGTTACAGCTGCGGGCAGAATAGATGGCTCTAGTGTATTTGATAAAAACAACCGTAATTTCTTCTATCCAAAAATTAGTGGTAACTACGTAATTTCTGAAGCTAATTATTTTAAGCAGTCTTCCTTAGCTAAATATGTCAATACATTTAAAATTAGGGCTGCTTATGGCGAAAGTGGAAACCTAACAGGTATTGGAGCTTATGATCGTTTTAATATTTATAACGTTACTTCTTTTTTGGGAAGAACAAGCTTAACTTCTCCTTCAACAACTATTAGTAGCGATTTAAAGCCAGAGCGACAAAAAGAACTAGAAGTGGGTACGGATATATCTATGCTTGATAATAGGTTGCAGATAACTGTAAACTATTATAATAAGCAAGTGATAGACTTACTCGTTCCTAATATTACCAACGCACCAAGTACCGGTTTCGCAGCTGCTACTAAAAATGTAGGAACCCTCAGAAATAAAGGCTTTGAAGTACTAGTAACTGCTGTTCCGGTTAAAACCAAAGATTTCCGTTGGGAGATTACCGGTAATTACAACAGAAATAGAAATACCGTAGAAAACCTAGGTGTATCATTCATATCGTTCGCTACAGGAACAGGTGCTGTTTTTGCATTGATTCCCGGATATGATGCGCCGGTATTTTATTCTACTTTCTTCGCCAGAGATGCTGCTGGTGCCTTAGTTAAAACAAGTGCCGGTATTCCTGTAACAGCACGTGGACCGGTAGCCAATGGCGCAGCTTTAGGAACGCCAACCCTCGACCCATCAACCGGATTACCATATACCACAGGTCCTAATTCAACTACACTCAGAGGTGTACTAGGTTCTCCGAATCCAACTTATACCACTTCTTTGATTAATAGCTTTAGTTACAAAAAATGGACATTGGGCTTCCAGTTAGATCGTGTTGCCGGCAACTCTGTATTTAATGCAGATTTCAGAACCCGCCAAGGTGTTGGTAATGGTAGTGAATTAGCGCAATTAGAGCATAATGGTCAATTACCTCGAGGCTATATTCAACAAACTTATACTATTGAAGAATGGCGTATAGAAAGTGGTACGTTCACTAAGCTAAGAGAACTATCTATTAGTTATCATTTTGGTAAAGTAAATAAATTCTGCTCCGATCTTACTGCATCTTTCTCAGGTCGTAATCTATATTCATGGGATACCTATCGGGGGTATGATCCTGAAACAAATGCAACCGGACAAAGCTCTTTGTTAAGAGGAGTTGATTTTGGTAACGTACCTATTCCAAGAACTTACCAATTAGGCATTGTTGCTACTTTCTAAAACTCATTAAACTTATAAGTTATGAAAAAAATACTCTTCATCATACTAACAGGTATAAGTTTTGCAGGATGTAAGCAAGACTTTACAAACCCTGGCGCTATCAGTAGCGATAATGCTTTTGCATCACCTCGCACCCTTGCCGGGGCGTCTGTAGGTTTACAAAATGTATATACCAACGGAAGGCTCAGTACAATCTATACTAATATTACAGCCGCAGGTGCATTAACAAACGAATTTCGTTTGATGAATGCGGGCAATACCGATGAAGCAAATTTATTTATCGGCGGAACTGCGGTAGATAACCTAAATGGTATTGCAGGTAATATGTGGACGCAGAATAATAAAATCATTTTCGATGCTGATAATGTAATCAATGCCGCCAGCACCCAAGCTGATACTACATTTTCCCCCGGTTTAATAGCTTATGCAAGTATCTATAAAGCATTGGCCATAGGTAGCCTATGTATGTTCTTTGAACAAATTCCGGCTGCACCAGGTTCCACCGCTACACCAGCAACCTTTCAAACCCGTATTGATGGTTATAAAAGGGCAGTGTCTACCCTAAAGACAGCACAAAATGCCCTTAAAAGAAGTGCTCTCAGTTCCTTTTTCTTTGCAAACGTTCCCTCTGCAGTTAATGCTAATTTTCTCAATAATACCATCAATGCTTTAATTGCCAGGTACAGTTTATTTGCCGGAGATTATGCAACTGCTATTACTGCAAGCAATGCTGTACCGGCCTCCTTTGCAGGCAGTATCATGCAATTCGATGGTGTAACAACAAACCCTATTTTTTCTACTGTTACGACTACAAATAATGTGTACCAAATTTTAGATTCAACTTTAGGTTTGCCTCCTACTATAGCTCCTGATTTAAATGACGCACGAATCCCTTTTTATACTTCTATCAATACAACTGTTGCACCAAGGTATCGTATAAGAGGATTTTTCAGTACAACCACACAGTCTATCCCAATTTATATTCCTGGAGAAATGAACCTGATTCGAGCAGAATCTTATTTACGTCAAAGCACGCCGAATATTGCAAATGCATTAGTTGAAATCAATGCGATCCGCCAAAAAACACCATCATCCGATCCATTCGGAATAGGTGCTAGTGGTACGGCTTATACGGGCCCAGTAGATGTTACTTCTTTATTAACAGAAGTATATCGTCAACGTTGCATTGAGCTTTGTATGAGTGGAATGAGATTAGAAGATAGTCGTCGTTTTGGAAGACCTGTAACAGAAAGAAAACGAAATTTCTTCCCCTACCCCAGTAGAGAAAGAGATAACAACCCTAATACACCGGCCGATCCGGCTTTCTAAATTGTTTATCCGAATAAAAAAGGGTTACCCGAGGGTAACCCTTTTTTATTCAAGCGTTTTATGATCGTTGTTCAACTAGTATTTTCAACTGTTGCAAGTTTTTTTCCATCATGGGTCCTAAAATTTTATCATTCATCATCGACCCAAATTTTTCCCAAGGATACCATTGGAGCTTCTGCTCAAATTGCCACTGCAAAATAGTAGTATTCGACGTATCAGAACCTATAAGCCGGATTTTACTTACTTGCAGATTTTTCCCCTCTCCCCAATTGGCTATGATTAAACTATCTGTTATACTTAAGGTTTTTACAACTGTTTTACCAACTATGGCCTTATTAGCATCAATAATTTTTACGGTATTATCACTGAAACCATCAACCCATAAAGGCCATTGCCTGTAATCACTTACTAATGGCTGTACCAAACGCTTTGGTTTTTCAATGGTTATCGCGCGAGATACCAAAACATAAGAAGGAAATAGTAAACTAATAGCGGAAGCCAAAATTACCAATGCAAATACACTTATTATTGCAAACCGGATCAATTTCATTTACTCCCATTTAAAAGTGCGGAACGCAACCGCATAAACAATTACAATCCAAATACCCATTATACCCAATTCCTTACCACATTCCATAAGCCCGGCACCTTCAAAAGCGATATTACGCATAGCATTATTAAAATGTGTTAATGGCAATAACCTACATATAGGCTGTAGCCAAGAAGGAAATGCATCAATAGAAAAAAATGTGCCTGCCAATAGAAATTGAGGTAACGTAATTAAATTGGCAAAAGGGGGGATAGTACTTTCATTTTTTGCTACGCTACTCACAATAAATCCAAAACCCATGAATAATAATAATGCTACAAAGCTTAATAGCATAATATTCAGAAATGTAACTACTCCATTTACTAAGGTAAAATGAAATGCAAAATGACCAACTCCAATAATAACAACTGCGGTAAGCATCTGAAAAATAACTCTGCTGATAGCCTCACCCAATACAATATAAGAACGGTGTATGGGTGTTGCATAAAAGCGTTTTAATACTAATTGTTGGCGCAGATTAAAAAATAAAAATGCTACCCCAAAAACACCCGCACTCAATAATGAAAATCCTAACTGCCCGGGTAAAATAAAATCAATCGTTCTATATACTCTCCCGGGAATTTGATTTACTTCTTTACTGATAACAGCAACTGTTTGTTTTTCCGGAAATTGTTGCTGGTTCAACCCACTAATAACAGCACTTACTATGGATTGTATTACTTGAATATTCTGAGGGTTTACAGCTTCCGAGCTAGTTAAATGGATGCTATATGCAGGGCTTTGCTTTCCTGTTTTTTGGATATCTATAACCGCTGTTATTCTCCCTTTTTCCAGATCCTCTTTAATCAAATTATCGTCCTTGGTTACAATTTTTAAACCGGCTGTATTTTTCAGCACTTGATAAATGGCGTTAACAGTATCTGCATTTTTATCAAAAGCAATACTTACCGAAATTTTACCACTTCCCCCAATAAAGCCAAATACCAATATGAATATAAGGGGGAAGGCAATACTAAAAACAACTGCAGATGGACTTCTAAAAATAGCCCGTAAGCTAGCTTTTGTAATGGCTAGCATCGCAGTAATTTGATTATACGTTGATGGTGCAGACATTATAATGAATTAACTAATGTTTTAAAACTGAGTAGTTGTAATAAAGGGGATTCTGGTTTGTGGTACGCCTACCCATTGCTTTACTTGTTTAACTTGGCGCATAGATTGATAGATTTCAGCCCCCAATTCTTCTTTTAATAAATCTGAGCTCACCGATTTTTTATAGCCATCCATGATTTGCTGAAAGAAGGTTTTTTTCTCAGGGTACTCTTTGATACGATAATCTTTTGCTCCCACTTTTGCTAAAGAAGCCGCAGCTTCAATGGCGTCTTGCAGGGTGCCAATTCGATCTACTAATCCAATTTCCTTTGCCCGAACCCCCGTCCAAACCCTACCTTGGGCAATACTATCTATGTATAACATATCTTTTTTCCTACCCGCCGCAACCCTGCTTTTGAATGTATCATAAATACTATCTACAGAAGCTTGAAAAAATCTTTTCTCGGCCTCAGTTAAAGGCTTATCACTGCTTCCCATATCGGCATAAGGAGCTGTTTTCACGCCATCGAATGTAATACCCAGCTTATTTTTGAAGAAAGACTGGAAGTTAGGCACCACACTAAAAACGCCAATAGAACCGGTAATGGTATTTGCATTAGCAAACACCTGATCTGCATTACAAGCGATATAATACCCGCCCGAAGCAGCTACATCTCCCATACTTACAACTACCGGCTTCTCCTTACGCAACAAACTTATTTCTCTCCATATTACTTCACTTGCTAAAGCACTACCACCGGGTGAATTTACCCTTAGCACCACCCCTTTGATGTCTTTATCAAATCTTAACTTTCGTAGCAGATTTTTAAACTTATCGCTACCGATCATATCATCGCCGCCGTTACCCGAAACAATATCGCCAGATGCAAAAACTACTGCAATGCGTTTACTACCGGAAGCCGTATAATCTGATGCTTTTTTATATTCATGGAGTGAAACAAAATTTATAGTCTCCGAAGCTTCCTGTTTTAATTTTTTAGATAAGGTCGATTTTATTTGATCATCGTATCTTACGCCATCCACTAATCCATATTTCACAGCATCATAAGCGGTACGTATCGATCCGTTCACGGCTAAGGTTCTTAAATCGGCAGTATCTTTTTTTCTACTGGCACCGATAGTGAGTAAAAAATGCGTGTATAAATCTCCTAACCATACAGAAGTTTGCAAGCGATTAGCCTCCGTCATTTTTGTTTCCCTCAATGGTTCGGTTGCACTTTTAAATTTACCGGCATAAAATATTTGAGGTTGAATCTCAAGTTTATCTAGCATCCCCTTTAAGAAAAGAATATCAGATGAAAATCCTGAAAAATCGAGCCCACCCTGCGGATTACAAAAAATAGAATCGGCAACAGATCCCACATAAAAACCTTTTTGTGTAATTGTTTCTCCGTGTGCGATTACAAATTTTCCGGTAGACTTAAAATGCATCACTGCTTTTCTTAACTCCTCGCTAGCAGCAAAACCATTCGGATTCGTAGCACATTGTATATATATTCCCTTCACTAAACTATCGGATTCGGCATGATGGAGTAATCTAACCACATCGTATAAAGAAGGGATATCAGTATTTTCTTCGCTAAAAAAAGAACCTACCGGATTTTCCTGAAACTGTTCTTTAAAAGGAGTTGAGAGATCAAGTACTAAAACAGCTTTACTACTTATTGTGGGCTTCTCCGAAGATGCAGCACTGCTTACAATTCCTATCAGCACAAAAAATGCGATAACAGTAAATAATATCATTGCCAACAGGGTGGCAAAAACAATTTTGAAAAATCCTCTCATATTCTATTTCAGATTATATTAAATAAAGATATTTGAAGCCTCTTAGACAACCAATTATGAGTACTGTTTATTTGTTAACCGGTAGTAATTTAGGCCATAGTGCTGCATATTTGGCTGAAGCCGCCTCACAAATTGAACAAAAACTAGGAAAAATCGTTCGCCGCTCATCACTTTATGAAACGGAGCCTTGGGGTAACACCAATCAGCCGGCTTTCTTAAATCAAGTATTAGTGCTTGAAACAGAGTTTGAACCCGAGCCCCTAATGCGGTTGCTGCTTGAAGTTGAAACTAATATGGGGAGAAAGAGAACGGAAAAATACGGACCTAGAACAATCGATATCGATCAGCTTTTTTATGAGAATAAAGTGTATAATTCAGACATATTAGTTTTACCTCATCCCCAAATACAAAATAGGCGTTTTGTTTTAGTGCCATTGCAGGAAGTAGCTCCTCAATTGATTCATCCCTTATTACATAAAACCATCACCGAATTACTGGATACCTGTACAGATTATTCCAGTGTGCAAAAAAAATTACTCCTGTAAAGTACTACCCCATTAATTTTGACCATCTCCATGAAGTATCATTTTATTACCATTGAAGGAAATATTGGCGCAGGCAAAACCACACTGAGTCATTTGCTTGCCAAAAAATTGAACGCCCGCTTAATTTTAGAAGAATTTGCTGATAACCCTTTTTTATCCAAATTCTACGAAAACCCCGGGCAGTACGCATTCCCGCTGGAACTCTTTTTTATGGCAGAGCGATTTAAGCAATTGAAAGATATGATCCACACCAAAGATCTCTTTCAACATGTAACTGTTTCCGATTATTTATTTACTAAATGCTTACTATTTGCCAAATTGAATTTACCCGAAGAAGAATTTAGGCTCTATCAAAAATTGTTCGATATTATTCATCAGCAACTGATATTTCCGGATATTCTTATTTATTTACATGTACCTGTTCATACATTACAAAAGAATATTAGAAAGCGAAATAGGCAATATGAACAGTCTATTCCCGATGAATATTTATTCAATATTCAGGAAACATATACGAACTATATTAAACAACATAATATTAAAACACTCTTTGTAGATGCAAGTAATGCTGATTTTTTAGGCAATGAATCGCATGTAAATGTAATTTTAGACGCCTTGGAAAAAGATTTTGATAACGGTCAGCATTATTTCACATTACCTTAATTACTAAACCCATTACATGGAAATTGAACAAATAAAAAATGACCCTTTTGCCGCTATGCGGATTGGTGAATTTAGACATTTGATGACGGGGCGATTTTTGTTTATTATGGGATTGCGTATGCTTGGCACATTAGTGGGTTGGTGGATTTATGAGCTCACGAACGAACCATTTGCCATAGGATTAATAGGGTTGGCAGAAGTAATACCCGCGGTTTCTTTAGCCCTGTATGCTGGTTATGTGATTGATATCAGTGAGAAAAAACAGCTCTTGATAAAATGTGGTTTTTTTTACTTGTCTTGTGTTTTATTATTATTATTTCTATCTACAAAGTTTACATTAGCTCAGCTTTCAACGCATTGGATTGCATTCGGCATTTATATCATCATTTTTTTTACAGGTATTATCCGCTCTTTCTTAGGCCCCACATTTAGTACGATGGTAGCCACAACGGTACCTCGTAATCTATTACAAAATGCTACTACTTGGAATCAAGGGGTTTGGTTATCGGCATCGGTAACAGGTCACGCGTCTGTAGGTTTCTTCATTGCACTTATAGGTAATACCGGCTCATTACTGGTTATTACAGGAATGGTTGTAGCAGGTATTGCCTTTATGTTTCTGCTAAAGCCAAAACCTGCATTAAACGTAGCCGGACAAAAAACAGGGTTCGATAGTGTTAAAGAAGGGCTTCGTTTTGTATTTGAAACCAAAGAAGTATTAGGGGCATTATCGCTTGATTTATTTGCTGTTTTTTTTGGAGGGGCAGTTGCTATGATTCCGGTATTTGCCAAAGATATTCTGGCTGTTGGCCCAATTGGTTTCGGCTGGCTAAACGCTGCGGCAGATATAGGCTCTATAATAGTCATTATTATCCTCACTTTTTTGCCTTTACAAAAAAAACAAGGAAAAGTATTACTATACGCAGTGGGAGGGTTTGGATTATGTATTATCATATTTGGTTTCTCAAAAATATTTTGGTTATCATTTGCAGTGATGGTATTGAGCGGCATCTTAGACGGCATTAGCATGATTGTGAGAGGTACCATTGTACAAATGAAAACCCCGGATAATATGCGAGGACGCGTACTAAGTGTTAACTCCATGTTTATTAACAGCAGTAATGAACTAGGTCAATTTGAAAGTGGTATTGCAGCAAAATTATTAGGTGTTGTGCCTTCCGTAATTTTTGGCGGCTCCATGACCTTGCTCGTTGTAATTATTACTTGGATCAAAGCTCCTTCGTTAAGAAAAATGGAATACTAACCGATTTTTTCCATAGCTTTTTCGAGCACATAAAAAACAGCCGGACAAAACTCGCTATTCTTTAGTGTTATTTGTGGTCTCTTGAGAATCACATCTTCATTTGTATAAGGGAATCGGGCACAATCTGAAGGTCGATTTTCATAAATACTACAAACATTATCAGTGCCTAAAAAAGGACAAGGAGCAGATTTGGCTACATAATCTCCCTCCGCATCTAAAGCTAAATATTGCTCGATAAATACACTCTCTTTTAAACCTAAAACTTTACTTATTCGTTTTATATCGGGTGTTTTAAAACGGGGCGAATAGCCTTTACAACAGTTTCCACAAGTTAAACAGTCTATTGCATCAAAAGCTTCTTCATGTAGAGCAGGGAGTATTTTTAAAACGGCATTTTTATTGGCTCGTTTTAACCACTGAGCATACTTTTTTTGATGTTCTTTTGATTTTTGTTGCCAATTATGGAAGAATAGATCGTTCACAACAATGGATTATTTACTTTGCACTACGAAAATATGGATTCAATTAGAGAACAATGGCTGATTCTTATTGCTACACCTATTTATTTTTTAATAATTGGTATCGAGTTGCTATTGTCGCATCTAACTCATCGCAAACTATATAATCGAAAAGACACGATTGGTAATATCTATCTCATGTTACTGAACGCAGCCATTGACCTTTCTTTCAGACTTCTCTATATGGCTGTTCTTCAATATTTTTTTGAACGGGCTCTATTCCATTTCACGACCCCATTTTTGTATTGGCTAATACTTTTGATAACAGAAGATTTTTTGTATTATTGGCTCCATCGTTTCGATCACGAAATCAGGTTATTCTGGGCTGTTCATGTTACCCACCATAGCAGTGAAAAAATGAATTTTACAGTTGGTTTCCGATCATTTGTATTTCAGCCACTGTATCGATTTATTTACTTTATACCCCTGGCGTTAATGGGCTTTAAACCCATTGATATCGCTTTCATTTATTCCGCTACTCAAATATGGGGTATTTTTGTGCATACAGAGCTTATCCATAAAATGGGGTGGCTAGAGTATATTTTTGTAACACCCTCCCACCACCGGGTACACCATGGCTCTAACCCTAAATATTTGGATAAGAATATGGGGATGTTTTTAATTATTTGGGATAAACTATTTGGCACTTTTCAGCCTGAACTTTCCGAAAAACAATATCAGCCGATACGTTATGGGCTCACTAAAAATTTGGAGGATCCAAACCCTGCAAGTTTAGTTTTTCATGAGTGGAATGCCATTTTAAGGGATGTGCGAAAAAAGGGTCTTACTGTCCGCCAACGTATGTCCTATATTCTGGGCAAACCGGGCTGGAGCCACGATGGTTCCCGACTTACTAGTGAAGAATTGAGAAAAGCCGAGGATCTTGACAAAAAGAATAGCTAACAGGCTATCAACAGTTTCAACAAAAGCACGAAAATGCTGTTGCAAGCACTTACCTTTGCGCCACGAAAAAAAAGTTTCTAATGACGAATGTACTAGCTACACAATCCAACGAATTTAAAGGCAGACATATTGGTCCGGATCAGAAGGCTACCGCTGCTATGCTTACCGTAATTGGTGAGCCTTCTTTGGCATCGCTTATTGAAAAAACGATACCCGGCAGTATCCGTGTAAATGGAGATTTGCCTATTCCATCGGCAGTTAGTGAATTTGAGTATTTACAAGAATTGAAAAAAGTAGCAGGTAAAAATAAGGTATACAAGAATTTTATCGGAAGAGGTTACTATGGTACTATTACACCCAGTGTTATTCTGAGAACTATTTTTGAAAATCCGGGATGGTATACCCAATATACTCCTTATCAGGCTGAGATTTCTCAAGGTCGGTTAGAGAGTTTATTAAATTACCAAACAATGGTCGCCGACCTAACCGGTCTTCCGTTATCCAACGCCTCTTTATTGGATGAAGCAACTGCCGCTGCGGAGGCAATGGCCATGTTATTTCATCAGGTAAATAAAACAGATACTATTTCCAAGCCCGTTTTTTTTGTTGATGAGAATATATTTCCACAAACTAAACAAATCCTAATTACCAGAGCGGCGCCCATTGGTATTGAATTGGTATTTGGAAACTATAAAACATTTAGTGCTGGCCAGGATTGCTTTGGTGCGCTCATACAATACCCTGCGGATAATGGCTCTGTTGAAGAGTATAGTTCTTTTATCAATCAGATTCATGTCTTAGGAGGGTATGTAGTAATGGCTACTGATTTGATGGCACTCACTTTGCTAAAATCGCCCGGCGAATTAGGTGCGGATGTAGCGATTGGTTCTGCCCAACGCTTCGGCGTACCCATGGGTTATGGTGGACCTCATGCTGCTTTTTTTGCCACACATGATGAATTTAAAAGAGGCATACCCGGACGATTAATAGGCGTAAGTATTGACGCACAGGGTAATAGAGCCTTACGTATGGCTTTACAAACACGTGAACAACATATTAAAAGAGAGAAAGCCACTTCAAATATTTGTACAGCACAAGCATTATTGGCTAATATGGCTGCTATGTATGCTGTTTATCACGGCCCCCTAGGATTGAAAAATATTGCTACACGCATACATCAATTAACGGCAGCTTTAGCTAAAGCCCTAACTGATGCCGGATTTACGCAATTTAATGAACAGTATTTTGATACCATTTATATTGGCGGAGTTGATTGGAATAGTATCGAAAAAGAAGCTATTGCAGCAGGTATTAATTTCCGTTATTTCGAAAATGGTAATATTGGTATTAGTGTAGATGAAACAACAACTGTTACCGATCTAAATCTTGTGCTTGGCGTTTTTGCGAAAGCTACCGGCAAAAAAATCAATATGATCAATACGGATAATCTGCAATCTACATTATCCGCTGAGGCTTTCAGAAGTACCCATTATCTACAGCATCCCGTTTTCAATACACATCACAGTGAAAGCCAGATGATGCGTTATATCAAACAATTAGAGAATAAAGATTTATCACTTAATACGAGTATGATCAGTTTGGGAAGTTGCACCATGAAATTAAATGCCGCTTCCGAAATGATTCCTGTTAGTTGGCCTGAATTTGGTGGCTTACATCCTTTTGCACCGGCAGATCAAACAGTAGGATATCAACAAATATTAGATGAGTTAAGCAATTATTTATGTGTGATAACCGGTTTTACTGCTTGTAGCTTACAACCCAATAGTGGTGCACAGGGAGAGTATGCAGGACTTTTGGCAATCAGAGCTTATCATGAAGATAAAAAACAAGCCAACAGAAATATTGTATTGATTCCTATTAGCGCACATGGCACAAACCCTGCCAGTGCTGTGATGGCAGGATTCAAAGTTGTGGTCGTAAAATGCGATGATGCCGGTAATATTGATGTTGCCGACCTAAAAGCGAAGGCTGAATTACATAAGGATAATCTAGGCGCGTTAATGGTTACCTATCCTTCCACCCATGGTGTATTTGAGGAAACAATAAAAGATATATGTGATACAGTACATGCTTTTGGTGGATTAGTATATATGGATGGAGCTAATATGAATGCACAAGTTGGTTTAACGAGTCCGGGTAATATAGGTGCGGATGTTTGCCACTTAAATTTGCACAAAACATTCTCTATTCCACATGGTGGTGGAGGTCCGGGCATGGGTCCAATATGTGCAAATGATATTTTGGCACCCTATCTTCCTAAACTCAATGTAAGTGCGGCGCCCTTTGGTTCTGCCAGTATTCTTTTAATTAGTTATGGTTATATTAAAATGTTAGGTGCTGATGGAATTCGCTTATCTACAGCGTATGCTATTCTGAATGCTAATTATATGAAATCCAGATTGGAGAAATATTATCCGATTTTGTATACTGGTAAAAATGGAACCTGTGCGCATGAGTTCATTGTTGATTTACGTCCGTTCAAACAAAGTGCCGGCGTAGAGGCAGAAGATGTGGCTAAACGTTTGATTGATTATGGATTTCACGCGCCTACGATGAGTTTTCCGGTACCCGGCACTATTATGATTGAGCCTACCGAGAGTGAAGATAAGGCTGAATTAGATCGTTTTTGTGACGCCATGATCAGTATTTATGAAGAAATAAAAGCTATTGAAGAAGGTAGATCGGATAAAACAGATAACCCACTTAAAAATGCACCACACACACAGGCTGTAGTTTGTGCAGAAACTTGGGAGCATGGGTATAGCAGAAAGGAAGCTGCATTTCCACTGTACTATGTAACGCAAAATAAATTCTGGCCAAGTGTAGGAAGGGTTAATAATACGCATGGTGATAGAAATCTAATTTGTACCTGTGAGCCGGTTTCTGCGTATACTGATGAGGCTTAATTTATTTGCGATATCGCAATAAAGCAATGATCATATCTTTTTCTTCTAATTGCTTTTGTAGTTGAGCAACTTGTTGCTTCAATGAATCTATTAATGCATCTTTTAAGGAATGATAAGCGGCCAACTCCTCTTTTATAAGAAAAGTATTATTATCTGCGAAATCAAATACTTGAGAGCTCAACATATGC
Source organism: Sediminibacterium sp. (assembly GCA_017537025.1). Lineage (GTDB taxonomy): Bacteria > Bacteroidota > Bacteroidia > Chitinophagales > Chitinophagaceae > Sediminibacterium. Next base: position 27,303 of record JAFWCB010000004.1, on the reverse strand, counting down.
CCTTTACCGGTTATCAGCCAAATCAGATTCAGATCGGGATAATGTTTTTCTATTTTAGCTAGTGCATTCGATCCGATAGACCCTTTACCATGATCTTGTTTACCGATATATCCGTTAGACAATCCACAGGTTCTTTCCATTTCATAGGCAGTAATGCGTAAATAGGATAAATATTCGTATAGTCTGGTTGTTAGCTTCATTAGGTATAAATACTGGCTCAAAAAGTCAATGAAAAAAGTTTAATTAATTAGAAAATTCGGAATTTTGTTCTGTCTGCGAAGTAACAGTACTTAATGATGGTTTGCTATGCGGCAAATACCTGATTTTGTTTTTATTTCACGGTGTTTTATAAAAACATACCTATATACATTATTCTTCGCAGTTATCGTAATACACCAATTAATCTCTTTATTGGTATGAAAAATAAAATAGCTGATTCCACGGCCTGGGATCGTATCTTGGATTTTGCAAGTACATCGGAATGGAAGGAAATCTTGTGGTTATGGTATAGTACCACGGTAACTGGTACTTACTTAAAAGAAAGTACTAGAAAAGAGCGCTCCGAAATAAAAATGGCGTTTGAGTTATTTCATTCATTAATGGAAGAAATCGAACAAGAAAAAAATAAGTAATGCTACAAACTGGTCGTGATTTTATTAAAATTAAAATTAGGATAGCTAATAATGAAGTAAAATGAAAAATTGATAAGTGTATGATTATAAGATACTTATAAATTTTAATTCAATTTTAATAAAAAATGCAAACGTTTTAAAAGTAAAAAAAATTTGGGCGAGGTTTGTTATGTTTCTATAAAATCCTCAATTTTATAATCCCCTAATCCTAATTCGATACCCTGAATGTCCAAAACATCTATTATACCTTTGTACACCTGTAGGAATACACCGGAATTAGCTTTAATAAGCTATGTACGGATATTGCTTAAACGTGGATTTATTTATTTTATTTTAATCACAGACGAAAAAAAATTAAAGCTATGTCTCGTTTACTAACAGGCATTGTATTAATCGCAGTAATTTTCCTGAGCGCATGCTCGGGTAGTCACCACGCGTCGAGTTCAAAGGGATACTTAAAAAGTAGCGCCCCACAGAACAACCCTAATGCAAACAACGCCTACACCCCAGCTAATGCAGCTCCTACCATTGATAAGAGCCAGTACATACCCTTTTCGCGGGAGCTGCAAATGAAACTATCTGCATATAACGTAGATGTAAAAAGGGTACAATTTTACATCGATCAGAAGCTCGTTCTCACGCGCAATCTGGATAGTGCGAAAGCAGAAGTAAAATCCGGTACTATCAGTTTTACTAATGGCAAGCTTATTAATGAAATTATTATCCCGGCTTATACACCCGGTGTAGTAGAGTCGGCTGATATGAATGGAATCAGAGTAAGTTTTGAAAACGGAAATTCCTTTTTATTTGTACCGGCTGAAGATGAAGATAAATTTGTAGTGGCGGGTAATAATTGGGATAATGGTACTGTGGAAGTAGTGTATGACAAAGGGATTTACCGTGCATCAAGCGGCTCTTCGAATATCAGCGTAGCCGATGTACGTTTAGTAGTGAAGCTCACCGACGTAAATAAGAGTGATAAGAAAACCCGTACCCTACCCGGCAGGAAATTGGGTTTATAAATTTTTTAGTCCTTGCCGTATGAGCCCCCGACAATTTACTCGGGGGTTTTTTATTTCTTGAAATCAAACAAAGTAGCGGTAAATACTGCTCTTTCGCGCTTTTTAAAAATTACATCCCAATTCCCCTTGTAGCGCAAAATTTTCGGTACCAGCAAATCTCCAATACGTGTCATCTCAACTTCCATATTCACATCAAAATCGTACACCCCGGCTTTATAACTTAAACTGTAATTTCGGGCCAGTACTTCTAATGTTTTCATATCGAACCAAGTAACCATCTGATCAACTACCACCCTATCATCCTTGATAAAATTCAAATTTTCTTTTGGTGTGATAGCAAAAACATAAGCCAAAGCACCCTTAAACTCTACTATATCCAGGCGATAATCATACAAACTATGGGCACGATCATCATACAGATCCAACTTATCACCTATAAAAGGAATACCCGGTATTTTTTTTCCGGGGTTGAAGAATAACATTTTTAATTGCTCCTTGTGCTTCTCAATTCCTTTTTTATCGGATAGGCTTCGGGTTCGTCCTTTTATAATATTGTCTTCCCCACAAATGGTACCTTTAGTAAAAAATAAAGAAGCATAGAGCTCAGGAGTTGTGTAGTTATAATTCTTTTTTGAATCGTAAAAATCACCTGTTGTTTTTTCTTCGATCACTTCCATCGTTCTACAACCATTAACCCTGTTTTGTTTTGTTTTACTTAATAGAGAGGCCTTAACAACTCCTTTTTTATCCAACATTTCAATACTATTATAAGCCGAAAAGCCCAGTATACGAAGGTTACGGAAGGCTTTATAAAAACTAGTATCTTCTTTTATTTGAGAGAGGAGGCGTTTATAATCAAAGTTATTTCTAACTACTACTTCAGATAAAGTAAACCGCTTTTCATCAATAACTACGGTAGTATCTTGCGCAAAAATTTTCCCGTAAGTAAATAAGCATAAGAAAAAAAATAATCGCTGCGTCATTTAGCAAAACTCATTTTGTAATCTACTGTAATTTTACCTTTACTGATATCATTGAGCTTACCCTGCAACATTTTCTTACGCAACGGTTTTAAATAATCAATAAAAAGTTTCCCTTCAATATGATCATACTCATGTAAAATCACTCTTGCGGTAATACCCGAAAAAGTATTCACATGTTCAACAAAGTTTTCATCGAAAAATCGAATAGTTACATTTTCACCCCTTATGATATCTTCCCGAATCTTAGGGATGCTTAAGCAACCCTCGTTATACGACCACTCCTTTCCGGAAATTTCTTCTACTTGGGCATTAATAAAAACCTGCTTGATACCCGGCGCATCATTGTATTGCAACTTTTCCTCCTCCTCCATATGCTCATGAATCTGCAGACTATCGATTACAAACAACCGAATATCTTTACCCACCTGTGGAGCGGCTAAGCCAACTCCATTGCTGGCATACATGGTTTCCCACATATCTTCGATAAATTTATCTAACCCCGGGTAATCAGCAACTATATCTTTCGCCACTTTTCTTAAAACGGGAGCACCATAGGCCACTATCGGAAGGATCATTTATTTCTACTTTTTAAAGGTGCAAAGGTACATGTTCAATCTGGAATCATCAATCTACAATTTTCAATACAAATACCGATTACAGATTACTAATTTCTGTTGGCCAAATATTCTTGCAATAACATTACTGCTGCTATTTGATCAATATTACCTTTAACGCGCCGGTCTTTTTTTTTCATCCCCATCTCTACCATAGCCCTCACTGCCATTTTAGAGGAAAACCGTTCATCAACCGTTTGTACAGGTATAGCAGGAAAGTATTTTTGCAAAGCAGCAATAGCTTTATGTACCAATGGAGTGGCATGTGTTGCTGTATCATCCAAGTTCAAGGGCTCTCCTATTAAAAAAAGTTCCACCGATTCTTTACTGCAATAATTTTTTAAATAAGGAATAAAATCTTTGGTATCGATTGTATCTAGCGCTGTGGCAATAATTTGTAGAGGATCTGTTACGGCCAACCCGGTTCTTTTCCCACCATAATCTATGCAAATTATTCTTGCCATATTACCAACCGTTTTTTATAAAAAATGATACTATAACTAATATACCAAAAACAACGCTTGCAATACCATTGGCCGTCATAAAGGCAATATTCACTTTGCGCAGGTCATCAGGCTTCACTAAGCTATGCTGGTAAATTAGCATTCCTACAAAAACAGCTGTTGCAATCCAGTATATCCAGTAAAAATTACCATACCAACCAGCGTAAATGATTAACAGAGCTGATACAAGATGTAATAATTCTGAAACACGCAACGCGTTTTTCTTACCTAATGCAACAGGTATGGAATGAAGGGTATTTGCTTTATCAAACCCTTCATCCTGTAGTGCATAAATAATATCAAAACCACTAACCCAGCAAATAACAGCAAAAGAAAAAAATAAAGGTAACCAATCAAACACACCGGTAATAGCTAAATAAGCACCTATAGGTGCTAATGATAAACCAACTCCCAATACTAAGTGACATAAAGCAGTGAATCTTTTTGTATAACTGTAAAAAAGAATGACGAATAAAGCTATAGGCGAGAGGTAAAAGCAGAGAATATTAATGCAGTAAGTAGCGATTATAAATAGTAAACAATTGGCTATCGTAAATCTTAGGGCAGCAGAAGGAGCAATAATACCAGCAGGTATTTCACGAATAGCAGTGCGTGGATTTAACGCATCAAATTGCCTATCTAAATACCTGTTAAAAGCCATAGCGGCGCTTCGCGCTGTAACCATACATATCAATACCAACAAGAATTTAATGCCTATCTCCCGCTCCAGTATAATGCGAAGCGATGGCCCTTTCTTCACCACACCCAAAAAAAATCCTATGCATGCAAAAGGCAATGCAAAAATGGTATGTGAGAATTTTACTAAACTTAAATATTTTTTCATGCAAAAATACTTCTATTATAATTTTCTAATTACTAATAATTTGTCTTTTATCTAATAAGCTTTCTCGCTGCCTACGGCGGCTCGAAATGACCTTACACCTTACACCTTACACCCTACACCTTACGCCTTACATCCTATTACCAAATACCAACTCCCACAACACAATTCCTGCCGTAACGGCAATATTCAAAGAGTGTTTCATTCCTAGTTGCGGAATCTCAATACATCCGTTACAAATGGCCAGCACTTCATCGCTTACACCATCTACTTCATTGCCAAAAACTACAGCAATCTTCTCTGCATCAGTACTAAATTTTTCCAAAGAAACACTTCCTTCTGCTTGTTCAATCGCATATACCTTATACCCTTCACCCTTCAACTTGCTTATTGCTTCAAGGGTTGAAACTTGATATTCCCACCTTACCGTTTCCGTAGCCCCTAATGCTGTTTTATGAATATCCCTGTGTGGCGGTTGCGGTGTAAAACCACATAAATAAATGGCTTCAGCCAAAAAAGCATCTGCTGTACGAAATACGCTACCCACATTATGCATACTCCGAATATTATCGAGCACCACAACTATTTTGTTCTTATCGGCCTGCTTAAACCCCTCAACTGTTTTACGGTTAAGCTCTTCCATCGTCCATTTGCGCATACTGCAAAGGTAAATCCATCCACGCATATAACCTTTTAGGCTTTTTCCGCACTATTTCAGGCTTGTAATGAGAAAAAACAATAAAATGAATTATTCAGGGGAAATGTATCCTGACTTGGCATTAGGATTAATTTTCCACATTAACGAACAAGAAAGGGGAGCGTTCCTTAGCCTTGTTATATTTGTTGGTTATGGCTAAAAGTGCAAACGATACCCCATTAATGCAGCAGCATCGGGCAATTAAGCAAAAATATCCCGACGCTGTTTTATTATTTAGAGTCGGCGATTTTTATGAAACATTTGGAGAAGATGCCATTATAGCGGCACGGGTACTAGGCATTACGCTTACAAAAAGAAATAATGGCGCTGCTGCTTCCAGCGAATTGGCGGGCTTTCCCCATCATGCCCTAGATACTTATTTGCATAAACTAGTAAAAGCGGGTTATCGGGTAGCTATATGTGATCAATTAGAAGATCCTAAAACGGTAAAAGGCATTGTAAAAAGAGGAGTTACTGAAATGGTAACGCCGGGCGTAGCTACAAATGATAAATTACTTGAATTTAAGAGTAATAATTTTTTAGCTGCTATTCACTATACCGAACAGCAAACAGGTATTGCCTTACTCGATATCTCAACCGGTGAATTTTTTGTTGCACAAGGAAATGAGGAATACACCGATAAACTACTACAGAGCCTGCAACCTGCCGAAGTAATTTTTCAACGCAGCTATCAAAAACAATTTAAAGAAACGTATGGTACACGCTTCTACACCTATACCATGGAAGCTTGGATTTTTGAGGAAGCTTTTGCCACCGAGAATTTACTCAAACATTTTCAAACACATTCGCTGAAAGGCTTTGGTATAGAAGGTTTTACTGCAGCTATTGTGGCTGCCGGTGCCATCTTATATTATTTAAAAGAAACAGAGCACCCTAACCTGCAACATATTACAGGCATCCATAGAATTGAAAAGGATGATTTTTTATGGATGGATCGCTTTACCATTCGCAACTTAGAATTATTACCCAATGGTGCTCGCGACCAACAGAGTTTATTAGATATTATAGACCATACAGTGAGCCCAATGGGTGCTCGTTTACTTAAAAGATGGATGGCTTTCCCACTAAAAGATATCAAAAGCATTAATGAACGTTTAGGAACCGTTGAATATGCCATACTACACAGTGATCTACGCAGTTCCTTGGCACAGTCTATTAAACAATGTGGCGATATAGAAAGATTAGTGAGTAAAATCCCTTTGCGCAAAATTAATCCTCGTGAAGTTATGCAAATTGCAAAAGGGTTAGAACAAATTAGTATTATCAAAAATAAACTAGGCCATACTACTACCGATTTTTTACAAAGAGCAGGCGATGCATTAAATCCCTGCACGCATATTTATCAGAAGATAATAGCCGAAATTGAAGATCTACCACCCGTTGCTTTGAATAAAGGTGGTATCATCAAAAAGGGGATTCATGAAGAACTTGATCACCTTCGTGCTATTGCTAGTGGAGGAAAAGAATATTTAGTAAATATTCAACTAAGAGAAGCAGAGAGAACAGGAATCAACTCTCTCAAAATAAGTTATAACAATGTTTTCGGATACTATTTAGAAGTAACCAATGCCCATAAGAATAAAGTTCCTGCCGATTGGATCCGGAAGCAAACACTTACTAATGCTGAACGATATATTACGCCCGAACTCAAAGAATATGAAGAGAAGATAACAGGGGCGGAAGATAAAATACTGCAAATTGAAGCTAACTTGTATAACGAGTTATTACATGCCTTACAAGATTATATCGCACCGATTCAAACAAATGCCCAAGTACTGGCAGCTATAGATTGTTTGTTATGTTTTGCCGAAAACGCCATTCAGTTTAATTATAAAAAACCACAATTACATGATGGCTTTACGTTGCGTATTGAAGCGGGTCGACATCCCGTAATAGAGCGGCATTTACCGGCAGGAGAAAATTATGTATCGAACGATATTACCCTCGATCCGGATGGAGAACAGATCATCATTCTCACCGGGCCCAATATGAGTGGTAAGAGTGCTTTACTGCGGCAAACAGCTATCATTACTTTGTTAGCGCATATGGGCAGTTTTGTACCGGCGGATAATGCTTTCATTCCCCTGACCGATAAAATTTTTACGCGTGTGGGTGCTAGTGATAATTTAAGTGGTGGTGAATCTACTTTTATGGTAGAGATGAATGAAACGGCCAGTATCGTCAATAATATGAGCAGCCGTAGCCTCATTTTATTAGATGAAATTGGTAGAGGCACTGCAACCTATGACGGCATTTCCATCGCTTGGAGTATGGTTGAATATATTCATAATCATGCTGCCAAACCTAAAACACTTTTTGCCACGCATTATCACGAGCTTAATGAGTTAGAAGATATATTATCACGTGTTCGAAACTACCATATCACGCATAAAGAAGTAGCCAATAAAATTATTTTTTTACGCAAATTAGCTACCGGTGGCAGCACACATAGTTTCGGTATACAGGTCGCTAAAATGGCCGGAATGCCGCCCCAATTAATAGATAGGGCTAATGCCATTTTGCAGCAACTAGAACAACAACATGTGAAAAATGATAATGTCTCTCCTATTCAAGAGGGTTTACGAAAAGCCACTGCGCCCCAAATGCAGTTATCTATATTTGATGCCCATTCGCAAACATTTGAAGATATCCGTAAAAGGTTAACAGAAATTGATATCAATAGATTAACACCTGTTGAAGCATTGATGAAATTAAATGAGATCAAAGATCTACTCAAATAAGTTTAATCCATAGCGGCATAGTCGGCCAAATATTGGTATGGAGCAGTAAGCTTCCCTTCCGCGAGTATGGTAGCTACTTCAATAACAGGTGAGCCACCTTTTCTGATATCATCTAATACATATTTTATCAATTGTTCTCCAAAATATCTACTGGCATCGCGTGGGAGTTCGTTCGGCAAATTACCTACTGCCATCATATCAACCGTGTTTCTTGTATAGGGCGCTGTTTTTTCACCCGTATTTTTATCAACTCCATAAATAGGATTCTCCATGGTAGCATCACCTATATTACAAGGAACGCTACCACCCCTATCATCGGTGATATCAGCAATGGTATGCATTTTAAATTGAGGGTTTTTAAGCGTATCCATCGAAAACAAACGAGGAATATCTTCATTCCAATACACTCCATTCATCAAAATATCAGCTTCAAAACAATAAGGTTCAAAAATACAATGGTATTGTTGCGGATGGTTATGGAAATCTTCTCTACTGTATTTTTTAGTTGTTTTATGTTGATATAGATCAGCCCCTTTCAAATGTACATAAACCGGGTAATCAAATGTTTTTTGTAAAAATTCATCAGGTTCTACTTCTTGTACATCCATCAGATTCATAATTTCAAGGATACCATGCGCTACTCTCCCACTACCTGTAACTGCAATTTTTATAGAGGGCAATTTTAGTCCGAAATAAGTATGAATAAGGTTGCGATAATCTTTGATATGGAATACTCTGCCTAATTCAAATGTACCTGTTCGTTTGCCATAAGCCATAATCCCATTATGGGCTCCAACAATTCCGGCAAAAAAACCAAATCCGATAATCCGTTGCCCATCTCTATGTTCCAAACATTCATAATCGATCAAGGTGTTTTTATTGATCACCAATTGTTGCATGAGTGCGCGATTATAGGCTTGTTTTTTTTTGGTATGTGAGAAGAACATATATCGCTTCTCCGGTATTAATTGAGAGATCGGCACTTCTTTAATGCCCAGTAATAAATTACAAGCGCTTAGATCATCACTCACCCTAATCCCTGCCTGTATATATTCTTCATCTGTATAGCATCTATCGGCCGAAGGTTCAACGATGATCGAAATGTCTTCAAAATTTTTTATAAGCCATTTACATTGCGCCGGAGTAAGTGCTACTCTATTATCTGCGGGAACTTTTCCTTCTTTTATTAGTCCAATCCGAAGCATTCGTTAGTTTTGTGCAAGATAGGGAATATAGGGTATAGACGATAGACGGGAGACGTTAGACCGGAGACGATGGACTGTTAATTCATAATTCCTATCTAGTAACTTTTATGACAATTTTCGAATTATATAATATTCCTGAAAGCTTTACCCCTGATCAAACAGTGGTGAAGAAAACTTTTTATACCTTAAGTAAAAAGTACCATCCCGATTTTGCCGGAGATAGCACGGAAGAAGAGAAACAAGTATTACTGGAAAAATCGGCGATGATAAATAAGGCTTTGAAAATTTTTCAAGATCAGGAATTGCTTATTAAATATATTTTACAAGAGAAGGGTTTATTGGAAGAAGAAGAAAAATACAATCTAGACCCCTCCTTTTTAATGGAAGTAATGGAGCTAAATGAGCAAGTGATGGAGCTCGAAGAAAAAGAAAATGACAATGAGCGAAATGCCTTGAAAGTATCTATAAAATCCGCTTTACAAAATTTACAAGAAGAAATATATGAGCCTGTTAAACCGCTTTTGGCAAATTATTCGGAAACTACTGATACCGAAAAAAAATTGTTGCAAATAAAGGATTACTATTTTAAGCAGAAGTATTTGAAGCGAATTGAGGAGGGCTTGGGGGTATGATGTATGGCTATTGATTGAAGATTCAAGAATTATATTTATCTAACTATGAAAAGTTTTAAGTTCAATAGAATCGCTTTTGCACTTCAAAACATAAAAGAAGCTACTGATTAAGTATATTAAGATATGGCTTGAGGTGGTTTGAATTTTCAAAATAATTCATGATTCTTTCATAAATCTTGTAATTAAAATAATAGTAAATGAAAGTTTTGTTTTTGTTTTTTTGTCTATCTATTACTAGTATTGTGGAATCTCAATCAAAGAATGAATTTATTATTACCGAAAAAAAACCAAATAAAAGAAATGAGTTGTATTCAACAGTTACAATTGATGTTTTTGATGAGAATAATAAAAGACTAATCCCGATTTTAAGGATAGATAAAGTTAGTTTTTCTCAAGCTGATACGGCTACTACAACTTTTGACTTGTCGAAAGGGAGACATAAAATACAAGTTGGTTGGGTAGGCTTTTATTACAGCTCGGTGCTAAAAATCAAAATAGACTTGAATAAAGACTACGAAATCCGAGTTTTTTTAAAACCCATGACTGAACCGCTTGAGTAGAATGAAATGTTTAGTGCTATTTTAGAAAAAAACCTGCTTCTTCGAAGCAGGTTTTTTGTGCCCAGAACAGGATTCGCTTTGCTACGCTTGCAGTTCCAACCAAGAGGGCGTACCCAAAGCCCTTCCGCACCTGCGGTGCGGGGGTCGTTTTGTTTGATTCGCTTTGTTGAGTAAGCTCAACTCGCTCACAAAGCAAAACGCCCCTCCAACTTCGTTGAAAGGGCGTTTGTGCCCAGAACAGGAATCGAACCTGCACTACCTTGCGATAACCAGATTTTGAGTCTAGCGCGTCTACCAGTTCCGCCATCTGGGCTTGGGGCTGCAATATTAGGGCAAAACAGCTATTCAACCAAGAATAATAGTACTTAGCTTCGATGCACCGCTCCATAATGAGCTACATCTACCTTTACTTTCCCGGCATCGGAAATCGTAAGCTTGAAAATATAATCATAGTCTTCGTCCTTCAATTCCTTAACCGGTCTCTTAGCACCCAAGGCTTCAATCGTTTCTAATATCGTATTAGAATGCCCCACAATTAAAATTTTCTTCCCCTTAAATTCAGGCATCAATACATTGGCAAAATCAATAAAATTTCCGGTACCATAAATCAATAAAGGTGCATCTACAGCCGCTGCAGTTGCTCTGGTTCGCTTCGTTTCGGTGGAGAATACATTATCGATTTTCTCGGCTAACAAATAACTGCGTAAATCTTTTACACGTTGAACTCCTACACTACTTAAGGGGGGATCAGATTTTGTTGCAGCAGCCGTATCTTTTTCCGCATGTCGTACCAGCCATATAGTCGTTTGCTGGGCAGATATCTGTAATCCGAATACAAACAAAAACAAACACCCCAAAAAAGTCATTTTTTGAATTTTCATATCTTTCAATTTCAACTAAAATACTACTCTTTCGCTTTGCCGTTTTGAGCATATTACAGGCGGCGGCTTAATGCAAAATCAGCAAAATGCCGCAACAGTATCATATACTATAAGTTAAGGCTGCAAAAACACGCATCGATATTGATTTTCAGCCGCTTATTCATTAAAAATATTTAATCTTGTAAATTAAAATACAGCGAAAATCATGTGTGGAATTGTTGGTTATACCGGCCCCAGAGAGGCTTACCCAATTATATTAAAAGGATTAAAAAGATTAGAATACCGTGGTTACGATAGCTCTGGCGTAGCCCTGCTTCAAGGAAACACAATCAATGTTTATAAGAAGAAAGGGAAAGTTGCCGAGTTAGAGGAAAGCGCCATCGGTAAAAATCTACAATCGCATATTGGTATTGGCCACACTCGCTGGGCTACCCACGGCGAACCAAGCGACCGCAACGCCCATCCCCATCAATCGCAAAGCGGACGATTAGCCATGATCCATAATGGTATTATTGAAAACTACGCGCAAATAAAACAAGAACTCATTTCGAAAGGATATCAATTTAAAAGCGATACAGATACAGAAGTATTACTCAATTTTATTGAAGCTATTAAATTAGAAAATGAGTGTCCACTTGAAGAAGCACTCCGTATTGCGCTCAAACGTATTGTGGGGGCTTATTGTATCTTACTTATTTCCGACGATGATCCGGAAACAATCATCGCGGCTCGCAAAGGGAGTCCGCTTGTAATCGGTATTGGTAAAGGCGAACACTTTCTTGCTAGCGACGCCTCTCCTATTATTGAATACACGAAAGAAGTAGTGTATGTAAATGATTATGAAATCGCCATTGTTCGTCCGGATGAACTAATCCTGAAAAATTTGGGTAATGAGAAACAAACTCCTTTCATTACCAAATTGGACATGGAATTAGCGGCTATAGAGAAAGGGGGTTACGATCATTTCATGATCAAAGAAATTCATGAACAACCCGATACTATTTTCGATTGCTTACGTGGCCGTTTACTTCCACAATCAAAACAAATTATGATGGGAGGTATTGAAAATAATATGGATGCATTTATACATGCCAACCGTATTATGATCGTTGCCTGTGGAACCAGTTGGCATGCGGGTTTGATAGCAGAATATTTGATCGAAGAATTATGTCGAATTCCAGTTGAAGTGGAATACGCTTCTGAATTCCGCTATCGCAATCCTGTTATCCATAAAGGTGATATCATTATTGCAATTTCCCAAAGTGGTGAAACAGCCGACACCTTAGTAGCATTAGAAAGTGCTAAAGAAAAGGGAGCTTTTATTTTTGGTGTGGTGAACGCGGTAGGCAGCAGCATTGCGCGATTAAGCCATGCCGGGGCTTATACCCACTCCGGACCCGAGATTGGTGTGGCCAGTACCAAAGCCTTTACCGGACAGTTAGCCGTTCTTATGATGATGGCACTTAAAATTGGTTATGCCCGCAACACTATTACAGAAGATCGCTATGTTCAGTTGATGCAAGATTTAGAATCTGTACCTGAAAAAGTAAAAGAAATTTTAGCCGATACTACTAATATCCAAAGGATCGCGGAAAAATATAAAGATGCCACTGATTTTCTTTTCCTAGGAAGAGGATATAATTTTCCCGTAGCATTGGAAGGTGCTTTAAAACTAAAAGAGATTTCTTATATACATGCCGAAGGGTATCCTGCAGCAGAGATGAAACATGGCCCTATTGCCTTAGTAGATGAAAAACTTCCGGTTGTATTTGTTGCGACGAAAGATTCTTACTATGAGAAAATAGTATCGAACGTACAGGAGATCAAAGCTCGTAAGGGCAAAGTATTAGCCGTTGCTACAATAGGTGATACTATCATACCCGGTATGGCAGATGATGTGATGTTGGTACCCGATGCCGATGAGGTAATTGCACCCTTATTAAGTGTAGTACCGCTACAATTACTCAGCTATTATGTAGGTTTAGCTAAAGGATTAGATGTAGATAAACCCCGCAACCTCGCAAAAAGTGTAACCGTTGAATAGTATGCCAAAGAACGTTATCACCAAAACCCCCTTAGAAGCCTTAGGATATAATTTCATTAAGGATCATCATGTTCCGAAGGGGAAGGATGAATACTATTTGCGTAATATTCAAATTAAAAATGGTATCACCTACCGGAACCTCAAAGCATATGAGGTTGAACAATTGGTGCGTAATGGCAATACCTCAGATAACTGGAATCATATTTTGGTATCGAATGCCTTTAATCCGGATCTAGTAAAGAATTGTAAATTTCATGGGCTTGTTCGTATCGGTAAATTAGAGCCTTTTTGCATGGGGTTCAGCGATTTGAAAGTTCCCGTAGGTTTATATAACTCAACAATTATCAGTTGCGATTTTGGAGACAATGTAGTTATCGATAATGTGCACTATCTCTCCCACTATATCATCGGCAGCGAAGTAATCATTACAAATGTGAATGAACTGGTTACTACCAATCATGCCAAATTCGGAAACGGTATTATCAAAAAAGATGAAAAAGAAGAAGTGCGGATTTGGATGGAAATATGTAATGAGAATACGGGTAGAAGAGTGATGCCTTTTAATGGCATGCTCCCCGGTGATGCTTTTTTATGGAGCAGATTCCGGGATGATGACGCATTGCAAAAACAATTCAAAATCTTTACAGAAAAGAAATTTGATAACAAAAGAGGTTACTATGGCAAAATTGGAGACAGAACCGTTATCAAAAATTGTAAGATCATCAAAGATGTTTGGGTAGGTACCGACGCCTATTTCAAAGGGGCCAATAAGCTAAAAAATCTTACCGTTAATTCAGGGGAAGAAGGTCGTACCCAAATTGGAGAGGGCTGCGAAATAGTAAATGGTATCATTGGTTATGGTTGCCGTATATTCTACGGCGTAAAAGCAGTTAGATTTATTATGGCCGATCATTCCCAACTAAAATATGGGGCACGATTGCTTAACTCTTATTTAGGACATAATGCTACAATCTCTTGTTGCGAGGTATTGAATTCATTAATATTTCCTGCACATGAGCAACATCATAACAATTCATTTCTCTGTGCTGCTTTGGTAATGGGACAAAGCAATATCGCTGCCGGTGCCACCATTGGTTCTAATCATAATAGCCGAAGCGCTGATGGTGAGATCATTATGGGTCGCGGCTTTTGGCCTGGCTTATGTGTAAGCTTAAAACACAACTCTCGCTTCCCATCGTTTACTATGATTAATAAAGGTGATTATCCTGCAGAGTTAGATATTCAAATTCCATTTTCATTGATCAGTAATGATGTACATAATAACCAACTCACCATTATGCCCGCCTATTGGTTTATGTACAATATGTATGCCTTAGCCCGTAATGCTTGGAAGTATACAGATAGAGATAAACGTACGCATAAAGTACAAACCTTAGAATACGATTTTTTAGCCCCCGATAGTATCAATGAAGTATTTACCGCACTCAACAAATTAGCACTATATACCGGCAGGGCTTATCTGAAAAGCATGAAACAAGCTAATAACGATACAGAAGCGTTGGCTATAGGTAAATCGTTATTAAAGAGCCAGAACAAACTCGTGAACGATTTAAACATCCTTGCAGATGATGTGGAGAATAGTAAGCGTGCTGTGCAATTAGTAAAAGTATTACATGCCTATCAAATTTTCGAAGAGATCATTGCTTATTATGGCACAACGGCCCTGCTTGAGCTAATAAGTCAATCTGCCATTAAGAATCTTCAATCTGTAAAAAGTATTTTTCAAGATAAACTAGTAAGGACTAGTTGGGTAAACCTTGGCGGACAATTAATACCGGAAGCTGCTGTTCAGCAATTGAAAAAAAATATTGTTTCAAACAAAATAAAAAGTTGGGACGAAGTGCATGCCTTTTATGAAGCGCAGGGCAGCAGTTATGCAGCTAATAAGTCATTACACGCTTTGGCTTCTTTAGAAGAAATCAGCGGTATTCCATTAGCCACAATAGATGCTCATCAACTACAAGTTTTATTAAACAATTATATCAGTACAAAAGAATGGATGACCAAGGGAATCAGTGATTCTCGTGCCAAAGACTATAGCAACCCCTATCGCAAAATGGTATACGAAAGTTTTGCAGAAATGAATACGGTAGTTGGTAAACTCGAGGATAACAGTTTTATTAAAGAACAAGTAGCCAACCTAGCTGCTACAAAAAAAGATATTATTGCCATAAAAAAGAAGTTTAGTCTTAAGGGGTAATTATATCTTTGATTTAATGTACTCATTTCATGACTTTAGATAGTAACAAGCTTGAATCTGTTAAATAGGTCTGATTACGATTAGCACTTTTTAAGATTGTCATAGCACCAACCGAGTAATCACGATCCTTCGCTCTATTTCAAATTATTTCTACACCTATAAAGCTAAAAAATGATCCAACTTCCATTTGGCTCTCATTACCGTATATGAAAGATTTCCCGATTTGGTAATTTGATTTCCCGATTGCTACCTATTTGAGAAAAGATCTTGCCCCACATTTGCACAAACTCAAGAAATATGAGAAAAAGGGGTATAGTTCTAGTATTTGCAATATTTCATATCATAAATACCAACGCGCAAAAGGTAGACAGCAGTAAGAATCTACCGGAAATAACGGTAACAGGCTACAAAACAGTAAACGGTGTAGGGCATTTACCAGAAATAAAAAATGGTATCATTTACGCAGGAAAAAAAAATGAAATTATACTTGTGGATAGCTTAGATGCCAATAAAGCCATTAACAATACTAGACAAATTTTAGGCAGAATACCGGGCCTTAATATCGTAGAAACCGAAAGCGGCGGTTTTACTGCAAACGGAATTGCAACAAGAGGCTTAAATCCCATCCAAAGTATAGAGATGAATACACGTCAAAATGGATATAATATAAGTGGTGATGTTTACGGATATAACGAGGCATATTATATTCCACCCATGGAAGCAGTAAGTCGTATTGAAATGGTAAGAGGAGCAGCTTCATTACAATTTGGTTCGCAATTTGGTGGATTGGTAAATTATGTAACCAAAGACGCACCGATAAACAAAGCATTTGAGTTTACCACTTCACAAACTATGGGAAGTTTCGGAATGTTTAATTTTTTCAATTCGGTTGGCGGCAGTTATAAAAAATTTAGTTATTACGCTTTTTTACAGTATCGAAATATGGAAGGTTACCGCCCAAATAGTCAGCAATGGCAACTTTCAGGTTTTGGAAAGTTTCAGTATAAATCAACCAATAAATTAAATATTGGGATTGAATATTCATTGCTTCGCAATCAATTAAAAATGCCTGGTGGCTTAGACGATAGTACATTTTATGCAAATCCAAAAGCATCAACAAGGGCAAGAAATTGGTTAAAAAGCCCTTGGAATATTATAACAGGATATGCCAATTTTACGCCTTCAGAAAATACTACTATCAGTATAAAAACAACTTATTTATTTAGCAATCGGGCTTTGGTATGGCGTAACGAAGATGGTGGTCCAAGTGCAACTGATGAAATTGATCCTGCAACTAATACTTATGTACCAAGAGAAGTAGGCAATGAGGATATGCACAATACAACTACTGAATTAAGAATTGCACATACTTATAACCTAGGCAAACGACAATCAACCATTGCAGGCGGTGTCAGATATGCATATGCTTGGTTTGAAAGGCAGGGTGGCGGTGAGGGTACAACTAACAGCGATTTTGATTTATCGATAACAGGTGATTGGGGATATAATTTAGATTTCACTACCACCAATATTGCTCCTTTTATAGAAAATATTTTTAGGATAGGAAACAAATTAACTATTACACCCGGCTTTAGATTTGAATATTTAAACAGCACGGCTAGAGGTTATAAAATAGTAGATAATTATAAACAAGTACCCGATCAAAGCCGTAACCGATATTTTGCATTGGCTGGAATGGGCATTGAATATAAACCATCCAGAAATACCAGTATATATGGCAATTTCAGTCAAGCATACCGACCCATTGATTATAGCCAGTTAGAACCTTTTGGCGTCACTTCCAAAATTGACCCGAACTTAAAAGATGCTTATGGCTATAATGCTGATTTGGGTTATAGAGGTACCATTAAAAATTATTTAAACTTTGATATAGGTGGTTTTTACATGGCATATAATAATAGAATTGGTGTGGTACTAAAAACTGATCCTACTACTAATACAGACTATTCATTGCGTACCAACATTGCTAACAGTGTTCACAAAGGTATTGAAAGTTATGTGGAACTTAATATTCTAAAGGCTATCAATCAACAATCAAAATTTGGTTTAAGTATTTTCAATTCATTTTCGTATATAGATGCAAAATATACAAGTGGAGAGTTTAAAGATAATCGCGTTGAAGCAGCAGCAAAAACAATCAGCCGTGTAGGCTTAATTTTTAGTAACAAACATTTCTCATCAACATTCCAAGTAAATTCAGTTGGAGATGCTTTTGGTGATGCTTCAAATGCAAAAATAAGTAATGATCCTATTGCAGGTTATATTCCAGCCTATACTGTAGTAGATATAAGTGCTACTTACAAAATAAAAAACTACGCAATTAAAATTGGTGCAAATAATTTAACCGACAAATCATATTTCACACGTAGAACCGACGAATATCCTGGTCCGGGTATTATTCCCTCAGTTGGCCGCAGCCTCTACGCAGGATTTACAACTACATTTTAAATACTAATGAAGATATAGCAATGAAAAAAATATTAAAATATACTACCCTACTTTCTACTATTACTATTTCTTTTTTAAGTTGTAAAAAAGAACAAAATATTATTGCATCAACTGATTTATCTATACCAGTAACACAAAGAGTATATTATATAGCAGCAGAAGAAGTAGAATGGGATTATGCCCCAACTGGAATGAATCAAGTTACAGGAATACCAACGCCATTTGGTGACATGGAGAATACTTATTTAAAACGAGATACAAACAGAATTGGTAATAAAAATATTAAAGCAATTTATGTGGAATACACCGATGCAACATTTACTACAAAGAAACCTAAAGAGAGTAATGATTTAGGAATTATCGGCCCGATCATTAGAGCAGAGGTTGGCGATAGCATACAAGTAGTTTTTAAAAACAAAGCTACATTCCCTTATAGTATACATCCTCATGGCGTTGTGTATGATGCGAGTAACGAAGGTATCATTGGGGTTCCTCCTAATACAACTTTTACGTATAAATGGGCAGTTACAGAAAATTCAGGTCCTGCCCAAAGAGATGGATCTTCTATTGGCTGGGTTTACCACTCGCATGTGATGATGCATGATAATAAAGATATTTATGCTGGGTTAGTGGGATCGATTGTTATTTATAAAAAGGGTTATTTAGAAAAAAATAAGGCAAAAGACATTGACAAAGAAAAATTTGCTCTTTTTATGATTGAGGATGAAAACAAGAGTTTATATCTAGACACCAATAAAGCAGCTTATACCTTAAATAATGTAAGTAACAATGATCCAGATTTTCAGGAGAGCAATTTAAAACATTCGGTTAATGGATATTTATTTGGCAACTGTAGATTCGGCAATATAAAAGCCGGAGAAAAAATAAGATGGTATTTAATGGATTTAGGCAATGAAATGGATAACCATACAGCTCATTGGCATGGCAACACAGCAACAGTTAGTGGCACACGCACAGATGTAGTATTTTTAGGTCCTGCTAATTTAGTTACTGCCGATATGAAAGCCAGTAATGCAGGACTATGGCAATTTCATTGCCATGTAAACGATCATATAAACGCAGGTATGATCGCAATGTATCAAGTACAGTAAAAAAATCATCGTAAATTAATTATCAGCATAAGAATTTGTGTAGTCCAGAATTTAGTAACAACTAATCTGCCATCTAAAGACTTGAAAAATAGATTATTGTAGAATATCTACACCAAGTTGAAAGTTCTTATGCAAACCATAAGATAATATTAGCCAAAGCATTTGACAAAATCATATAAGAGATAATGCAGGTACAAATTTCAAATATGAATACAGCTATGAAGAAATAGGGTAACCGATACAGAAATTAGTACTGAATTACAAATAGAAATAGAAAAGTAACTTTTGCGTAAAGATGGGTTATTCGTTCTTCTTTACCTGAGGTTTATAAAAAGGGTATTTGCTTTTGTATAACTTAAAGATAAATCATATAATAGCTCACTAGGTTAAAATATAAAGCCACCCCAATTTCTCGAGATGGCTGTTAATGATAGGGTATATCATTTAAAATCTTAGCCCAATACCTAATTGTATTTGTTGATTAGTCCACTTATCCTTATTATCAATATCATTGATATTTTGTAAGCCAATATTATATCGACCATAAATTCTCAGAAAATCAAAATTTAACTGTCCGCCAAATACCATGGCAAAATCTCCGTTCTTAAAGGCTTTTCGACCATTTTGTAACAAATTGTCATTCTGATTGATCAATATACCAAATTGTGGACCTGCATTAAGTGATAATACCTTACCTACATTATACCTCAGTAATATGGGAATGGCGAGGTAATCAAGTTTGATATCCTGATCACCATTGGGATTTACAATACCTGTATAAATCGAGTTAAAACTACTAGAACGGGTTGTGCGCGATTGGCTCCACAATAATTCAGGCTGAATACCCCACTTTTTGTTGAAGTCAATCTCTGCAAAACCACCCACATGATAGGATAAATCAAATCCATCTTTAAATGACTGTCCTGACACTTTGTTCATATTAGCACCGGCTTTGATACCCGCTCTAAATCCTTGGGCGGAAGCCCACGTTGTTACGGTTGTAGCTACTACTAACAAAAAAATTACTCTTTTCATAGTTGTTGTTTTCCTTTTCCTTTCAAGCATCGTGCCAAAGTTAGACGACAGCCCGGAGACCGGAGGTCCGAGAACAGAACTTTTTGTTTGAAGATATTGTTATAAAAACATGGAATTTACAGATATAGACAAAGACCGAATTATTGAAATGGCTTGGGAAGACCGTACTCCTTTTGAAGCCATTTATTTTCAGTTTGGATTAATGGAGAAAGAGGTGATCGAATTTATGCGTGCCAATAGCAAACCATCCAGTTTTAAAATGTGGAGAAAAAGGATGCAAGGCAGGAGCACAAAGCATAGCTCACTTCGCGTATCAGGAATCGATAGATTTAAATGCACTCGTCAAAAAGCCATCAGCCTGAATAAAATTTCGAAACGATAAATGAAATCTGGAATCTTCAATCTACAATCTGCTTATAAAATACAAATTTCAGATTGAAGATTGTAGATTGAAGATTAACTTCTCTGAAGTTCAATCACCGTAATCTCAGGCAGGATCCCTACCCTACCCGGATAACCGATAAAGCCAAAGCCCCGGTTTACATAGAGTTTGTTCTTAGCATCTTCATATAAACCTGCCCATTGTTTATACATCCACTGAACCGGGCTCCATTTAAAATAGGGATTTTCTAGTCCGAACTGCATGCCATGTGTATGTCCGGCTAGCATGAGATCAATATCCGGATAATCTGTTTTTACCTGCGCATCCCAATGACTCGGATCATGGCTCATCAGTATTTTAAAGGGAATATTTTCAGTTCCCGGATAGGCTTCCTGCATTTTACCATACTTAGGGAAACGACCTTTGGCGCCCCAATTTTCAATACCAAGTAGGGCTATTTTTTCTCCATTTTTTTCAATGATGTGATGCTCGTTCATCAATAATCGCCATCCCATATCGGCATGCACTTGTTTGAGTGCGGTTAAATTGGCCTGCTTAGCTTCTGCCGAGGGCCAGGCAACATAATCGCCATAATCATGGTTACCCAAAGTACTATATACCCCCAGGGGTGCCTGTAATCTGCCGAAAATAGGCTTATACGCATCCATTTCAGTAGCCCGATCGTTTACTAGATCTCCGGTAAATAAAATCATATCGGCCTGTTGGGTCATAATCAAATCTATACCCTTGGCTACGGCTTCTTTATTTTGAAAACTCCCGCTATGTATATCACTGATATGTACAAACCTAAACCCATCAAAGGATTTGGGCAAATGGGGGAATCGTAAAGTCAGTCTCTTAACTTGGTAGTTATACTTATTACTAAACCCGTACAGTAGGGTCCCAAAAAGGGTACCCCCCAAGCCTAGGCCTACCCAGCTTAAAAAAGTTGATCGAGATAGGGATTGGCCCTCCGCCAGCATATCACCCCCACTATTCCCAAACACTTTGGCAATAAGCCATAAAGCCCCTCTTCGTAAATCATCTGTTAGAAAGAATACAGCCCCTAGTAATTTGGCTAAAAACAGTCCTACCAAAATGGCAAATACATAATTACGGAAAATCTTCGATTGCTGTAAGGCCGGAATAAACGGAAAGCACAGGATAGACACGATAGTAAGGGCAGAAATAACCCAGAAAGCCCCGTGAATAAGCATCCGCCATTTTTCCCCTAAAGGCTGGGTTACCGTTTTAACCGCCTGAAATACATACCAATCGAGCAATAACATAATGCCCGCAACCACCCATAAAGTACCCGAATTACGCATACACTAAATTGAAAATTAAAGATAGGCAAAGCAGTCTATAAGTCTTATTTTTGGCAACTTAGTTACGGTATATGAAATTCACTTATTATGGCCATTCTTGTTTTGAAGTAGAAACAAACGGAAAGAAAATTCTTTTCGATCCCTTTATTTCCCATAACGACTTGGCCAAGCACATTAATATTGAATCCATCAACCCCGATTTCATTTTTCTTTCGCATGGTCATACCGACCATATTGCCGACTGTACTGCCATAGCCAAACGTACCGGATGTATGGTTATTTGTAGCTGGGAAATATATGAATGGCTGCAAAAAAGAGGATTAACGAATCTTCATCCTATGAATACCGGTGGGAAGTGGAACTTTGATTTTGGTAGCCTTAAATGTGTTGTGGCCCAGCACAGTAGCGGGTTACCCGACGGCTCTTATGGCGGCAGCCCAATGGGTTGTATAGTTGAGTCTACAGAAGGCGCTTTTTATTACTCTAGTGATACCGCACTAACACTCGACATGCAGTTAATCCCATTATGGGCAAAACTAGATTATGCAGTACTCTGTATTGGCGATAATTTTACGATGGGTGTGTCAGACGCTATTCGGTCTGCCGAAATGATTCAATGCAAAAGAATAATTGGTGTGCATTATAACACGTTCGGTTATATTAAAATAAATACCGCTTCCGCAAAAACAAGTTTTGCGGAAGCCGGTAAAGAACTATTATTGCCGGAAATTGGTGAAACAATAAACGTATAAAAGGATTTTATAAAGTATAGCATTTTATGGCAAGAATTATTGGTGTGGCTAATCAAAAAGGAGGCGTAGGTAAAACAACAACAGCTATCAATGTGGCTGCCAGTTTGGCTGTTTTAGAATATAAAACCCTTTTGGTAGATGCCGATCCCCAAGCCAACAGCACAACCGGTGTAGGTTTCGATTTACATAATATTACAAGCAGTTTATACGACTGCATGGTGAATAATACCCCTGCTGCTGATGTAATTTTGAAAAGCGATATACCGCACCTAGACATTATCCCTTCGCATATAGATTTAGTAGGGGCAGAAATTGAAATGATCAATTATCCCAATCGGGAAAATGTGATGAAAACGATTCTAGATGTGGTACGCGATCAATATGATTTCATCATTATCGATTGCTCTCCTTCCCTAGGACTCATCACCGTAAACTCTTTGGTTGCATCAGATAGTGTTATCGTTCCGGTACAATGCGAATTTTTTGCACTGGAAGGATTGGGCAAATTACTTAATACCATAAAAATTGTTCAAAACCGATTAAATCCATCTTTACAAATTGAAGGCATATTAATGACCATGTATGATGGCCGTTTACGACTATGCAATCAGGTAGTAAGTGAGGTACGCAGACATTTTGATGATATGGTTTTTTCAACTATCATACATCGTAATACCCGCCTGAGCGAAGCTCCTAGTGTAGGTAAACCGGTGATTTTATACGATGCCGAAAGTAAAGGCGCTGTTAACTATCTCAATCTTTCGAAAGAGATCTTACAGAATAATGGAATGACACGTATATCTAATGAAGACAGAATAATTCAATGACAACACCTAAGCAAAATAAAGACCTGATTGGAAAAGGGCTCAGATCGCTCTTGCAAAATATTGATACCGATTTAAAAAATACAGCCGGTAATTTAAAAAATGAAGTGGTTGAGCAAGCCGTTGCGAGCTCGCGTATCCCGCTTGCCGATATTCAAGTAAACCCAAAACAACCACGTAGGGATTTTGATGAACAATCGTTACAAGAATTGGCTGAATCTATCAAACTACATGATATCATTCAACCACTTACCGTTTCTCGACTCGCGAATGGTAAATATCAATTGATTGCCGGTGAACGTCGCTTTCGTGCTTCAAAAATAGCCGGTATTAAAGATGTTCCTGCTTATATCCGACAAGCCAATGATCAACAATTATTGGAATTAGCTTTATTAGAAAATATTCAGCGTGAAAACCTGAATGCGGTAGAAATGGGTTTGAGCTTTAAAAGGATGATGGAAGAACTTAACTATACCCAGGAGCAGGTTGCCGAACGAATGGGTAAAGAAAGAAGTACCGTTACGAATTATATTCGGATCCTTCGCTTACCACCGGATATTTTGGCTGCGGTTAGAAATAATACCATAAGCTTCGGCCATGCCAGGGCGTTGGTTAATATTGATACTGTAGACAACCAATTATTTGCTTTCAAAGAAATTTTACAAAAAGCATTGAGCGTTCGCCAAGCAGAAGAGCTGGTTAGAAAATTATTCAAAAATAACAAAGCCGGCTCTGTTCCAAAAACAAATGGTAATGATCTACCACCTGCCTATCAAAAAATTGAAGATAACTTGGCCTCCCATTTTTCTACCAAAGTAAAAATGGTACATAATAAAAAAGGATACGGCAGTATTACTATTGAATATTATTCTTTAGATGAACTGAATAAGATATTAGATCAAATGAATATTACTGTAAGCTGATAGCCATGAAACGAAAGAATATCCTATTGATTTGTTTTATTCTTCTTCTGTATACTAGTTATGCTCAAATTCAGGGTGATAGTATCAATAGATTCATTGTTTCTGTAGAACAGGATAGCATTAAGCCATTCATCGACTCCGCCAAAATCATAAAAAAGAGAAAAGATTCTATTTGGTTGGCTAATCACAATCCAAGAATAGCCACTCGGAGATCGGCAATGATACCCGGATGGGGACAAGCCTACAACAAAGAATACTGGAAGATTCCACTGGTGTATGGCTTATTAGCAGTGCCTACGGCAGCCTACTTTTATAATAATAATTATTACAAAAAAACAAAATTCGCATACGAGGCAAAAATTAAAGCGGCTGCCGGCGACTCGAGTGATTATTCAGCGATCGATCCGGAGTTGATTACGTTGAGCCCCGGGTCGTTGCAAAATTATAGAAACAGTTTTCGAAGGGATAGAGATTATGCTATTCTTTGGTTCATCCTCGCTTGGGGTTTACAAGTAGTTGACGCTACTGTATTTGCACACTTGAAACAATTCAATGTGAGTAGAGATCTAAGTATGCAAATACATCCACAAGTAAATCCTGTAACTAGAACCCCAGTACTTACGCTCGCTTTTCAGTTCAGAGAAAGGGAAAGAAAGACGACCCTTCGTCAGGCTCAGGGTATCGGACGATAGAGAATAGAAAAATATACAGATTGAAAATTGAAGATTGTAGATTATATATGAAAATCGCACTTATAGGATACGGTAAAATGGGAAAAGCAATTGAACAAATTGCGATTGAAAAAGGACATACTATTTCTTTAAAAATAGATATAGATAATGCCGCCGATTTAAATGCAGAGAATATCAAAGATATAGATGTAGCCATTGAATTTACGGGCCCTCATAGTGCGGTCAATAATTTGTTTAAGTGTTTTGAATTAGGCATACCTGTTGTGTGCGGCTCAACCGGTTGGCTAGCATCTTGGAATGATGTGAAGAAAGAATGTGATGCAAAAAATGGCACATTGGTATATGCCAGCAACTACAGCATCGGCGTGAACTTATTTTTTGAGATTAACAAGCAGTTAGCTAAATTGATGAATAGTTACCCCGACTATGATGTTAGCATGAAAGAAATACATCATACTGCTAAAAAAGATGCCCCCAGCGGAACAGCTATAACTCTTGCAGAGCAAGTGATCGCGTCATTAGATAGGAAAATTGACTGGGAGTTAGGTAGCCGGGAAATAGAGGCTAATAAGATTGCCATAACGGCTGAAAGAATTGACCCTGCTCCCGGAACACATCATGTATTATATCATTCTTTGGTAGATGATATAGAAATTATTCATACAGCACATAACAGAACCGGGTTTGCAGGAGGTGCTGTAAAAGCGGCTGAATTTGCTGTTGGCAAGAAAGGGATTTTTAGTATGAAAGAAGTACTAGGATTTTAAACTTGTATATATGCTTGCTAAAAAAACACAATATGCCATGAAGGCTTTGGCTTATATGGCCGATCGCCCGGGCGATAGCCCTATATTAATATCTGAAATAGCTACTAAAAAGAAAATTCCACTTAAATTTTTAGAGTCAATTCTATTGGAATTACGGAAGGCAGGCATATTAGAGAGTAAAAAAGGAAAAGGAGGCGGTTACTTTTTTAGTCAGGCCCCCGATACTATTAAATTAGCAGCTGTGATCCGATTAATGGAAGGGCCTATTGCACTATTACCCTGTGTAAGTCTAAATTTTTATAAAAAGTGCACAGACTGCAACGAAAAAAAATGTGGACTTAACAGAGTGATGAAAGAAGTACGCGACAGCACATTACAGGTTTTGGAAAATAGAACCATTGCAGATTTATCTATTATATAAACTTAAATAACATGAAAAAATTATTACTGGTATTACTCGTTTTACCTGTTTTGGCAAATAGTCAGAAACTGATTGGCGGCAGTAATATCCTAAAATGGAATGTGGGTTCCATGGCATTTCGTAATTATCATTTTACGTATGAGCGTAATTTGTATAAAAATGTATCCTTATCTATTAGTTATCGCAATATGCCAAAAGGGGACGTGCCTTTTGAGAGTCAGTTAAAAAATGCGATCAATAGCACAGATATTAACTTTGATCGATTTCAAATGGGGAATAGCGCTATTACGCCCGAATTAAGAATTTATCTGAGCGCCCGAAAAATGAGAGGGTTTTATTTTGCGCCTTATGCACGCTTTGCCAACTTCGATGTTACTGCACCGGTTAAATATACAAGCACAACTGTGATAGGAACCGTTACCAAAGAAGCTGATTTTTCCGGAAAGATAACATCTACCAGTGGCGGACTTATGATCGGTTATCAGTTTCAGCTATTAAAAAAATTGGTCCTCGATTTCCAAATTATTGGGGGACATTATGGGAATAGTAAAGGTGATCTAAATTTTGCTGCACCCCTCAATGCACAAGAGCAACAAAGTTTAAGAGACAACTTAGCGAAAGTACAAGCTGATCCATTTAAATTTACGTATACCGTTAATAGCAATGGGGCCATCATCAATACCGATGGTCCATGGGCTGGTATTAGAGGATTAAACTTAGGAATCGGGTTGCGCTTCTAAGCTTTCAGGTTTATAAACATATCATCCGTCATTTTATCTAAATCGTATTGGGGCTTCCAGCCCCAATCTTTGTTGGCGACACTATCATCGATACTTTGTGGCCAACTATCAGCTATTTGCTGCTGTAAGCTCCCCATTTTTAGTACAGTTTAAAAGTAGAAAAAAATCTTTTCATTTCATTTATTGATTTAGTTCTATCGGGTGTAGCGAAGCGGAACCCGATAGAACTTTGTTTTTTCTCTATACACTCTTGGTGGTATT
>JAFWCB010000013.1 GCA_017537025.1 Sediminibacterium sp. | reverse complement strand
TAGTATTCGCCCCAATATTTAGACATTGTTTGTTTACCAACGCCAGGGTTGAAACTATTAGTTGGATCATTTTTCTTATAGTGCTTGATTAAGGCCGGTGCTGCCAAATATAGATGCCCAACATTGTGTTCGGCTGGATAAACAGCGTGACGCTCATCCAAAATTTTAAGCATTTCTTTTTTAAGTTCATGCGCATCGACGCCAGGTTTTAGAATATAATCCTGGTGCATAACGTGATCAAGTAAGTGACCATAATAAATTTTGTGTTCTATTTTGTCTTCAATCTCTTTAGGCAAATGCTCGAACCACTTATAATCATTACTTGCCAACGCGATATCTAGTGGCAAAATGTCAATACTATCCTGTTTTAATTCTTGATATCGAATCGCAACCCCAGCTGTTACATAGCGGTGAGTTTCCGCTTTACTGGTCTCATTGGCATCGGCTTCAAAGTAGTCGCCACTGGCTTTGTCAAAATAAGATTTGAGATACTCTCGCGCTTCTTCAATACCATTACCAGCCATTTTCAATTGTAGGTAATGGTCGTACTTTTCGTAATAATCATCTAACCGCTTTGGCATTTGATTAGGAAATAAATTACTTAATGTTTGAAGCAAACGATCTGGGAAATAAGGTTTGAAAAACGGAATGTGCTTCAAAAAGCGTTCGCCCCATGCTTTTAGCGCAAACATTTGGGGCAAATGACCCGTACCAATTTTTTCAATCACAATTAGTGAGTCTTTACCATATTTCTTGGCCAATTTATAAGCATTTTTATGCATATATTCACCAGAAACAGGCAATTCTTTGAATGTCGTCATAATATGGCGACGAATATCTTCCAACTCATCGGGATTATTCGTTCCAATGTAAAACATTTGTGTTTTTTTATCCATTGGGAATGTATCTAAGCGGACAGCCAATGCCGCAACGTGACCGGACGATCCAGATACTTCATACAATTCTTTAGGATTTGCATTGTATCGAATAGGCTTATCAGATTCAACGTCACGCACAACCTGTTCATGATGGAACATTGAACCATGATGTTCAGTAGCTGGTACTTGATTCAAATCAAAATTGCGGTTCTGCAAATTAGCAATAATCTCTTCGGGCGTTTTGCCCAAATCAATGCCTAAATGGTTAACTAAGTGCATTTCGTCATGTTCATCAATCCAAACATACAATGATAGCTCTGTATAAGCTGGACCTCTTCTGATCAAAGCACCACCAGAATTGTTGTTAATACCACCAATGACCGATGCACCCAAATTAGATGAGCCAATGACTGAATGTGGTTCACGTTTAAGTGGTCGCAATTCATTTTCTAAGTGAAACAGTGTCGTACCGGGGAATGCTAGTACTTGTTCCCCATTATTGATTAACTGTAAATCTTTAATTTTCATGCCGTTCACAACAACTGCAGAACGGTCATAACCTGGGGCTGGTACGGATCCCTCAGTCAAACTAGTGTTGGCTGCTTGCATAATAATGATAATATTGTTATCATGCAAAACATTAAGCACACGCCACATTGCCATTAAAGTGGTTGGAAATACGACTGCAACTGCATCGCCCTTACCTGAGCGGTACCCTTTCCTAAAACGTAAAGATTTTGCTTTGTTAGTAATAACATTTTTTTTACCAACAACATTGACTAGTTCTTCGACTAAGTCCATATTAACTTCTCCCCTCTATAACGTTTGTAAAAAACGTTTTAATCATTACGCTTTCAATGATACGCTTTTTTTGATATTTTGGTTAATAGGTAGATTGTAAAATTAATCCGACGCTGTTCGGACAAAAAAGATCAGCTTCCCTTAAAATGGTGTTTATCACAAACCCATTTTTAGGAGCCGATCTTTTGTCTAGTAGGTTCTGTTGCAAAGTTTTCCAAAAAATCTATTTTAGTGTAAAATTGAGAAAAAAGACAGAGAGGACAGAGTAATGAATCATTTTAAAGGCAAACAATTCAAAAAAGACGTCATTATTGTCGCTGTTGGTTACTACCTGC
>JAFWCB010000012.1 GCA_017537025.1 Sediminibacterium sp. | reverse complement strand
TCCAAGCCCGACGTTAGCATCTCACGTATATGAAGATTTAAATGAGAAAATCGCAGGTATTGTAGATGGTGGTGCAACAGGAGTCGGTGTTGAATCGACTGTAATTGATTGTACGAGCGCTGTTCCAACGATATTACGCCCGGGTGGGATTACGAAAGAACAATTGGAAGCGGTGATTGGCACGGTTTCTTTAGATCCGGCTCTAAAGGATGAGAAGGAAAAACCGAAATCACCTGGAATGAAGTATACACATTATGCACCGAAAGCGCCGCTCAGTATCGTTGAAGGATCACGTGAGTTTATCCAGCGCCTTGTGGATGAGAAGAAGGAAGAAGGATTCAAAGTAGGTGTATTAACGACAGAAGAGTATCACCATATATATAATGCGGATGTTGTATTATCATGTGGTGTTCGAAGTGATTTAGCTAGCGTTGCGACTAAATTATATGATGTACTTAGAACGTTTGATGCAAGTGAAGTGGATGTTATTTTTAGTGAATCGTTCCCGAATGAAGGAATAGGAAACGCGATTATGAATCGCTTAACAAAAGCGGCAGGACATCATATTATTACTGAATGATAAGGTACGATTAGCAAACAGAATATTTCTCCTCGGATAAGCATATTGTGAAGTAGCACGTCCGAGGAGGGACATGAATGACGTTTGAACAGCTAATACCTTTAATAATTATGGCATTCGCCTTAGGGATGGATGCATTTTCGGTGAGTCTTGGTATGGGAATGATGACCTTAAAGATAAGACAGATCCTGTATATCGGTGTGACGATAGGGATATTTCATATTATCATGCCATTTATTGGGATGGTATTAGGTCGTTTTTTATCAGAGCAGTATGGAGACATTGCACATTTTGCAGGTGCTATTTTATTAATAGGACTAGGATTTTATATTGTGTATTCCTCTATTTTAGAGAATGAAGAGACTAGAACAGCCCCTATTGGAATTAGTTTATTCGTATTTGCATTTGGTGTTAGTATAGATAGTTTTTCAGTAGGGCTTAGTCTTGGTATTTACGGAGCACAGACAGTTATTACGATATTACTCTTTGGATTTATTAGTATGTTATTAGCGTGGACTGGTTTATTCATTGGTAGGCATGCGAAAGGTATGCTCGGTACATATGGTGAGATAGTAGGTGGTATCATTTTGGTTGGATTTGGATTATATCTCCTTTTTCCTATATAATTTTAGGGGGAGGGCGTTATGAACAAATTATTGGAATGGTATATTCGATTTGTAACTTTTTTCCTAGATGGTTACGACTGCTTATTATTTGGGGTATTATTTTACAAATTTCAATTTTAGGTTGGATTAAATTAATTCGCGAATGATAGGATAGTTCCTTTCTGTGCATAGTTTTGTTTGTACTATACTGATTGCGCTAAAAAATTAAACATATAGAAAGGATGAGATGGATGACGAGATTGAAGCAAGTTTTTGGTATTATTATTAGTTTTTTTGTTTTTTGGTTTAGTATGCTCGGTGTACAAATGTTTGCTGAGTTTTTAGATATTGAGTCATTGAAGTTTGTTGCGGGGAAAACGGAGGCAGCGCGTGCTTTTTATTCTCCATACCCGTTTTTAATTGTTTTTCTTATTACATTG
>JAFWCB010000011.1 GCA_017537025.1 Sediminibacterium sp. | reverse complement strand
TACTTTTTTCTTCAATATTCCTGGCATAGGTACACCTAACTTATCGCAATTCTCACATAAGCTCATTATCTCCATTAGGCATATATAACCAGATATGAAATATGAAATACTTGGTATCTGAAATAGCTCGTTAATTATTAATCCTACAGCACAGTACACTAATTCGCCTACTTTTTCCCCAAGTCCTTCTCTCATCTTAACTGACTGAACATCGTTTTTTATCCATGCATTAAGGTAGCCTGTTACTACATCAAAAGTACAAAGTATCAAAGGAAGTAATATAAACCATATATCGTTATCTACTTGAAAGTCAGTCATTACAATATTCTCTATTATCTCCATATTATTCTCCTTTCAACCCTCTAACCTTAATTATCATAGGCAAATCTCCATTAGATGTTATTATAGTAGTACCATTATTAGAATGTGCGTTGTATAATGCTTTTATTTGGTCTTTTAGTGTTCCTGTTATTTCTTCTTTTACTTCGGTTTCTAAAGCATAATACAATATTGGCTTAATCTCTGCTAGCAATGTTCTTAACTGCAATGTAGTCATACCTATTTTTTTAATATATAATCTTGGAGTTATACTACCACTTACTTGCATAAATGCTATAGAGTTATCGCCATAATCTTGCATACCTCCAGCTCCATTACAATTATTTTCTCCTTTAAAATGAGTACAATATGGTATATTGTTACTTGTAGCATAATCAGTAATTATATTTGTGTATGCTACTGAAGTTATACCGCTATCTTGCCAACCCTCAGTACCATCTATAATCTTTTTATTTATAGCCTTATTCTTATACACCTTATCTTCATCTACATCATATATTAATTCATCTTTATAATTGCCTATTCCACATAGTTCTATATCTCCTAGACTTAATTGATAAGTAACTATTGTATTATTGTCCCCGTCTTTAACTACTACATCTTGATTACCTGTAACACTATTTATAGTTTGTGGATAACTAGGATTAGGTGAGGCTTGTCCTCCTGTGTATGGTTCGTAGGTTTTATTAGCAGTTTCACAAAACATTATATTTTCTATTGTTATCGTAGAAGCAGTACCGTTAGTATAAAATACAATGCTATTATCTTGTATGCTTTCCTCTAAATGATATTTACCTTGAGTATAATTATTAAATGAAGAGCTATCTTTACCAAATTTAAAATTAGTAGTAGTAGAAAAAGTAACGTCTGCACTTAAATAATAAGTTTTCGTAGCATCATAATTTAAAATTAAATTAGATAAAAAAGATTTATATATATAAGCTCCACTTGCGGATTGAGTAGTAGTAGTTATTACTATTTTATCTTTGCTTTTACTTATTGTACCGCCAGCATTTGCTACTAAACTGGATATAGTAGTATAGTCAATAACTTTAAATAAATTATACCCCTGTGTACTCTCTTGACTACTCTGTCCTATTCCTACTACTCCATTATCATAGTCTAGTTTTCCTTTACTTGTTACTCCTAAATTTATTTCTGTACCTTCTTGGTATTCTGTTTTAGGTAGGTTATCGTAAACATTTTGTAGTTGATTTGCATATTGTCTAAAAGTAGTTTCGTCTGTTACTTCTCCACCTATGTTATTTATAGCTTGTTTTAGTTTTTGTTTTGTTGTGTTTAGGTAGGTTAATTTTTCACTTGTTGTTCCCATTTCACATCACCCCCCTATATACTTTCGCCATTTATTAAATCTAGTGCATTGTTTATATCGCCTATTAAATCATATACACATTTAGCACTAGGGTATTGTGTATCTGTACTAGAGCTTGATAAACTAGTTACCTTATTTGTTGTTACTTCCATATTTTGAGGGGTAACTTCTCCTAATGCGTTTTCAGTTGCCTCTGCTAAGTCTTTTAACCACTCTGGTACATCTGCTATTCCAGTATAATCGGTTGGGTATGGTAAATTGTAAATTGGTGTTCCCATTCTATTCTCCTTTCAAATCTGCAAAGGTCATTCCTTTTACTTCGTTCCAGGTTAGTTCCTTTAGTTCGTTCCAGGTATAACCATCTGCTACTTTAAC
>JAFWCB010000029.1 GCA_017537025.1 Sediminibacterium sp. | reverse complement strand
TGGAATCGGGGCAATTGTTGGAACGGGTATTTTTGTTCTAACGGGCGTGGTAGCAGCGAAACATTCTGGACCAGCTATTATATTATCATTTGCGATAGCCGCGTTAGCCTGTGCCTTTGCTGCATTTTGTTATGCTGAATTTGCTTCTTCAGTTCCTGTCTCAGGCAGTGTGTACACGTACACATATGCGACGATGGGAGAAGTATTCGCATTTTTAATTGGATGGGACTTAATGCTTGAGTATTTACTTGCAACCTCTGCTGTGGCAAATGGTTGGTCCGCGTACTTCCAATCTTTATTAAAGGGATTTGGAATTCATATTCCTACCATTCTTTCCTCAGCCCCTGGTACAGGAAAGGGTGGAATAATTGATTTGCCAGCAGTTCTAATTATTTTAGTGATGACGGTTCTTTTATCTAGGGGTGTTCGTGAAAGTGCACGTGTAAATAATATTATGGTATTTATTAAACTAGCGGTTGTTCTTATTTTTATCTTTGCTGGTTTTAATTATGTGAAACCTGAAAACTGGACGCCTTTTATGCCATTTGGCTTAGATGGTGTAATGGCTGGAGCTGCTACAGTGTTCTTTGCATTTATAGGGTTTGATGCAGTTTCAACGGCAGCAGAAGAAGTGAAACGTCCACAACGTGATTTACCAATTGGTATTATTGCATCTTTATTAATTTGTACGGCTCTTTATATTATCGTTTCGCTTATTTTGACAGGAATTGTTCCATACGGGCAGTTGAATATATCAGATCCAGTCGCTTTTGCACTTCAATTTATTGGACAAGATAGTTTAGCGGGAGTAATTTCAGTAGGCGCAATTACAGGAATCACAACAGTAATGTTAGTTATGATGTATGGGCAAGTACGAGTTTCATATGCAATGAGTAGAGATGGATTGTTGCCGAAACGTCTTGCTAAAGTTCACCCGAAATTTAAAACACCGTTTTTAAATACGTGGACAACGGGAATTATTGCAGCACTTATTTCAGGATTAATAGATTT
Source organism: Sediminibacterium sp. (assembly GCA_017537025.1). Lineage (GTDB taxonomy): Bacteria > Bacteroidota > Bacteroidia > Chitinophagales > Chitinophagaceae > Sediminibacterium. Next base: position 2,052 of record JAFWCB010000029.1, on the reverse strand, counting down.
AAATGTGTTAGCGCATCTTGTAAATATGGGGACATTGTCAGCCTTTGCACTTGTAGCTGTAGCTGTTATTGTAATGAGAAGAACGCATCCTGATTTACCAAGAGCATTTAAGGCGCCGCTTGTACCATTTTTACCAGCGTTAACGGTAATTTTTTGTTTATACTTAATGCTTCAATTATCCGGGACGGCTTGGATTAGTTTTGGTGTATGGATGATTATCGGTATTGCGGTTTACTTCTTATATAGCCGAAAACATAGTGCTTTAAATAATAGTAAAGAAGAAGACGACGCAGCCAATTTATAAGTAAAAAAATCCATTCTAATTCTGTTAGAATGGATTTTTGATTTTGAAAATTTACATTATTCTGAACTTGTTATAAGATAATTATTGTTGAACAAAAGGGGTGAAATAATGAAAAATACGTGGCGTGAGTTAAGGGAGATGGACCGTAACGTATGGATTCGGTTTATTGGTGAGACGTTAAATGGAATTGCAATGATGATGTTGATGCCTTTTTTTGCATTATATTTAAAAGATAAGGTAGATTCATTATTACAGGTCGGAGTGATTATGGCGCTGTCTCCAATTGCTGCAAGCTTTGGATCAATTATAGGGGGAAGAATTGCTGATATATATGGAAGAAAACCGATTATGATATTTTCGATGGCGAGCAATGCAGTATTCATGCTCGGTTTTTTATTTATAGAAGGATTTATTCCATATGCGATTTTATCTGTTTTTTTAGGATTAAGTAATTCGTTATTTCATCCAGCTGCATCAGCGATGGTTGCGGATGTAACGGCGCCAGAAAAAAGAACAGAAGCATATGGTTTATTGCGAATGGGGCACAATATAGGTGCTGCAATTGGTCCGATAATGGGGGCTTCAGTAGTTATGTTATCGAAGAACCTTGTGTTTATTATTGCCGCATCTACGATGTTATTTTATGCATTGCTTGTATTCGTCCTTATTCAAGAGACAATGCCAAAGAGTACGAATAAAGAAGGTGATACAGAAAAAGAATCAGGAGCAGTGTGGAAAATTGTATTGCGAGATAAGGCACTCATGATTTATTTATTAGCAGGCATCATTATTTCGATGGGATTTTCTCAAACAGAAGGCATGTTGCCACTGCACTTTGACAATGAAATGAAAGGTATTTTTGGAACTAACAATCCATATCCATATTTAATGGCTTTAAATGGACTATTAGTTGTGTTGTTCCAATTTCAAATTTCAAAATGGGTCACAGATAAACCTGTTGGAAAGACGATGTTATATGGTGCATGTTTGTTTGGGATTGGGTTATTTTTTATAGGGTGGTTACCGAAGTGGTTTGGAGGACTTGATACAAATGCTACGATTATTTTAATAACGTTACTGTTTGTATATGCCATATATACGTTAGGTGAGATGATTATGTCGCCTGTACAGATGACGTTTGTAGCGAATTTGGCTCCTGAGCATTTGAGGGGGACTTATATGGGAGCTGCAAGTTTGCAGTGGATTACAGGAAGTGCATTCGGCCCACTTCTTGGAGGTTTTTTATTAGACCGATTACTTGGCCACTTTCTATTTACAATTTTAGCTGTCGGTTGTGTAGTTGCAGGTATTGTATATATTTCTTTAGACCGTCTCGTTGAACAAAGGCAAAAAAGCACACTAACCAAACAATCTTCTTAATAATTAGATGACATACACAAAAAGGGGATTTCTACATATTTTAGGTACATAACTAGGTTGGATTGCAATTTTATCCCACTTTAATGGGCAGTAAGACCCCCACCTCAAAATTCAGCGAAAGCAAGGAATTTAGGTGGGGGTCGGGCTGCCCATAAAAGTCCGATTGGTTCAACTAATAATCAGTAGGGGATGAAGCCCCCACTGATTAAAGTTTCACTTTATATATTTATCAAGAAATTTAAGTGGAAAAAGTATAGAAAACCAATAAGTGGTGTCATTTAATTATTTGTGGAAGTTGCATTTTATTTCAAATAGGAACTACCTATTTTTATAAAAAGTGCTAAAATAGAAAAATGAAAACAATTGGT
>JAFWCB010000028.1 GCA_017537025.1 Sediminibacterium sp. | reverse complement strand
GCAACCATGAGTCCTGTTTTGGGAAGTGCTGTATTACTCGCATTGTCAATTGGATTGTATGAATTCAATGTCAGTTTCACGTCGATTGGAATAACATTATCTGACATATCCTTGACAGACCCCATATTCTTAATCAAGATGCTTTGACCTTCATCCATTTTGAGCGCTTGTGCACCCGAAAATCCATCTTGTCGCATAAAATAGCCAATACCAGTCGTTGGAACACTGCGAGTCCCATCAATTGTTGTATTAGACTGCCAAGCAAGGTTGTTTGCGACATACTTTACAGAGTTTGCTTTGTCACCAACAACTGCCCGCACAACATCTGAAAATTTTTCAGATGACATATCATTATTGGGCGTTTTGACAACTGGCTTACCATTAGCTGTCCCAATCGTTACCGCACCAGTGTCACTGAGTTCATCTGCCTTAACGACAACGACTTGAAATAGTTGCGTAAGCGGGGAGGTTTGGCTCACCGCTATCCCACCACCAACTAATATCGCAAGGGCACTTGACGTATAGAGCCATTTTTTTCCTGATTTCCATTTTTTATTCACAATTTGCCTCTTTCTAGTTTCGTAAACAAAATAAAAAGCGTTCAGTCGAGCGCTTATTTTTGAGCAATAAAAAAGACAAGCATTTTATCTCTTGTCTTATTATGATTATCTTTACTTATTATTTTGCATAAACATTGAGTGATTCATCACCACCCATAACTGAATGACCTTTTTCAAGTGCTCCTTGCTCAGCTGGTGTTGTATTGCCCCACTGATTACCTGGGCTTGGTGTTTGTTGTGCAGGTGGCGCAGGAGTTGATTGACTTGGCGAGTTAGGGACTTCAGATTGTCCTGAATAGTTGTCATTAGGTTGGACTTGTTGTTGCGGTTCACTGACAGCTTGAGCTGCTTGGTCTGCTTGATCTTTTCCAGATTCCGCTTGAGCTTTGGCATCATTTTCTGCCTGCACTTTAGCTGCTAATTCTGCTTGGACCTTATCCCTGGCTTGCTTGTCTGCCGCATCTTTTTGTGCCTTTTCCCGAGCAGCCTGGTCAGCCTTATCCTTTGATGCTTTATCCGCTTTTAAATGCCTATCCAGTTTCGCCTTTTTATCAGATTCTAGCTTTTCTTGTTTATTTTTAGCTTCACTTACAACATTTTGATGATGAACAATTGTAGCTGTACCAAAACCAATCAAGATAAGGAAAACGCCACCTATAATCAAGCGCTGCCTGAGTGTTGTTGCTTTAATTTTTTCTAAAAGGTTATTCATTTTTTATATCCTCTTTTCAATTCTCCTCATGACTATCTCACACTTTTATTATCCCATATCAAGTCGCATACTACAATAATTATCATTATAGTATCTAACTTTATCAACCATAGATACTTGATATAGCTTGCTATTAAATCAATAGGATAAGTTGCTTAATTTGCTAAACTATCATCAAAAATATGTTATTCCCAAAACATCCACCCGTTTTGCTTAATGATTAAGCACTCAAAATATCAGCTAAAGTTTTAGCCTCCGTCCGAGCACCCTTCATCGCCTTGTTATAACCAAAGACAACCCCACCAATCTTTTTAAGAGAGCCGTTTAAAGCCTCTTTAAAGAGCACATTGATGTCCGTTTCTTCTACTCGTTTCAGCCTATTTTCCAAAGTTTTATTACTAGAATTGACTTCTTTAATTTGTCCCGCTTCTAATTGCGTCAAAATTTCATTTGCCAAATCTCTAATTTCTACTTCCGCTGCACTGATTTCTTTTTTTGCCATAGCGACACCTCGTATTTTCTAAAGTTTTAGATTACCCCAAACCCAAAAGAAATAGAGTATTTTTGATGATTATTAGTCCATTAAAATCGTTGGATTGAATTGTTTTTTCAGTTCAAGCTCCTCCAGCATAGCGTATTGTGTCCTCACATTTTCAAGTCTTTTCTCCATGACCTCCGTGATCTCCCCTGATTCCAAGATGTCCTCCAGAAAATTTCGATTAACAATCCGATCATATTCTTTCACAAGTGCCAATGAATTTGAGACCTGATAATAAAGCCAACGAACAGTACGCATGATGTCATAAGGTTCTGCCTGAGTCGTCAATTTCAAATAATCCACATTGCCAAATAGTCGCTGCCACTTCTCGTCAGGTATATAAGACCCCCACTTTTCGTCAATCCCCTGATAAACGGATAAGCGTTGATTGATTAACCCCCGAACCATATCCCCTAGATCATACCCTTCGATAAATTTCATGACGAGCGCCTGAGCTGTATCGTGTGAATAGCGTACTTCATACCGATTCCAGATACCGAAAATTTCCAGTGATTCCTCAACCGTGATTTTTTCTTTTTTCGCAAGTTCAAAACGCTTTTCATAAAAATTGAAATAGAGTGACGACTGCCTCGAACCGAAATAGACAGATACCCCTTTATCATCCGGCGCGTCAAAATTTTCATTATTGATGATGCCACCACCGACGTGCTCCCAACTTCTAAATTGTTTTGTTTTGATTAGACCGCTATTCATTTTTTCAATGATACTTGGAATCTGAAAATGTTTACTTTTATTGCCATAGCCTTGGTATAAGTCATCTAAAGCTATATCAATTCTGGTAATATTGGCGTCCTCATGAAATACCATCGAACGTTCTAACCATGACTGCCAAGTTAAGCCTGTATTTTCAAAATACAGCTCCATTTCACGGCAGCCCTGACCTGATAACTGTAAGGTTAAATTGTAGTTACCGCGTGCCTCCGCATCGTAATAGTATAAAATCCAGATATTACCAAAGCGCAAAGATGAATTATAACCATACAAACCAGATGCCACGCTGACAAAATTGGTGTAGGAAATGAACAAGATAGTTTCGACAAAGTATTCTATATCTCGGATATTCTTGAAGGTCATGCGCAGATAGTCAATCATCATCCGCAAAGGGTTTTCAGAGTTATTATTGATCAACCCTAGCCTCATTTTGATTTCTCGAAATTTATCGGATGTCAATCTGTTTCTACCGGTTTCAAGTTTCTTAACCTGATCTAAGCTAAGTCCTGTTTTTTCGGATAACTCTTTTTGAGTCATCTTTAGTGATTTCCTAAATTCTTTCAGTCTGTAACCGTCCATTAATTTTACTCCATTGATTCAGGTGCCAAAAAAATTGGGCAAAAGTGCCAATTTTGAACACCCCTTTAACCCTTCCCCCGTCTAGCATGAGAGGTAATAAAACTGGCGTTTTTTTAAAATGTTACCCCCCTATTAGAATACGGGGGTAACATGAGCATCGGAAAGGTTAGTATCCGGCACGGAGACGCAGGCTCCGCTTCGCTACGCCTGCTTGCCTACTACTAACCTCTCCGATAGCTCATTAATCATCTTCGCCTGGCTGAATAAACTGCTCAATCGCTTTAGATAAAGTCACCCCTTCAGATCGTTTATAAGCTAAAACGGATGCAAAAAAGTCTTTATCCTGATCATCATAGATATAACGCCCTTTGACATCCTTGTCAAAATAGATACCGTTGTCAGCTAATAATTGAGTCGCCCTTTGCACTACAGTAGGACTTGTCCCCAATGCTTTTGCGAGCTGCTCCCTAGAAAACGTTTGATCATCTGACACCTCAGGTATTTTAGACCTATTTTTTATCTCAGCCTGGATAATCTGGTCATAGTCAGCTATTTCAAGTTTAGGTAATTTTGCATACTCCTCAAAAAAATCGAATCCCCGATCAAACGGCACATACGGTGAGTAAAATTCCTCAATGACTTCACCAAAATTCCCAGTATAGCCTCTACCTCGAACTGCCTGACCATTAATTTCCTTGATTGTTTTAAATTCCTTTTGACTTGCCTCCTCACCAAATGCAATAGAATAGCCCGTGCTAGATAAAACACCCACCGTGATCCGTTTCATCAGCTGATCACGGATATTAGACGGTACGGCATCCACACCTGCTTTTTGTAAAGACAAAATTAAAAAGACTCCAGCCTGGCGTCCTTTTTGGGCAATTTGTTGTAACGCGTTAAGATACTCCGCAGCTAAACGACTGCCACGCATCCCCTCTAATTCACTTGTCATCGCACCAACTTCATCAATAATCACGAAAGTTGGTTTCATACCATAATCAGAGTAATCAAGCCCCATTTTATTTTGGGGACTTTGACGCATATAGTCATAGCGCTGATTCATAATTTTCCAGGCATGGATCACGTATTTGACAATATCAGAGACTTCAAAATAAACTTGACCATTGAACACCTCGTACCTTTCCAAATTGGCAAGGTCAGCGCGTTTGGGATCACAGATATAGAGATTACCGATTTTTGCCAAAGCTAAAATCAAGATAAACAGTAAAACTGATTTACCTCCGCCAGTCCCACCGGATATTAACAGATGCGGCTCTTTCCTAAAATCCCAATAAACGGTTTCCATTAAGCGTAAACCTTGAGCTGTCATCTCAACTTTATCGACTGAAATTCGGCCAAGGTATTTTTGAAAGGCAATCGTATAGATGATATAGCCGTCTAATATTTGCCTATCCATTAAGTCACCCGAAAAAGTCGTCTCCAATTGAGGCCCAACTTGTAAAAACTTTTGTTCACTTTTTGTGCCTCGCAACTCAAACGAGACTTCAACCGTGTGTTTATTTTGTCGCAAGTACGCCCGCTCAAACTTGATTTTCTCTGCCTTATTTTCTCTTTTTATCGCATTGTAGAATTTCGAATAAAACATTTTTCGTCTCAAAAAATACAATGAGCGTAGTCTTGTGAAAAAGACAACGTGCTTTTCAAGCTCAATCTCGATTTTAAGAGCAACTAAAAATAAGATAATCAAAACGCCTAGTACTAGCGGCACACGTATTAGCACATTTTCTTGAAAATAAGCTAACACTTCACCATCATGAAAGTAGACATAACCACCTATCCCAAGCAAAATCGGTGAAAATAAGACAAAAGTGACAATGAGTCTTTGATGCTTGTACCAATCTCTGACCCTGAATCCTCGATACTTCCAAAAAAATCGAAGGAATTTTTTCATATCAGCCACCTATTCTATTTTTTCGGCATCTTATCATCTTTTTTAGGCATTTCTACCTTAGCAGCTCCTGCCTTTGAAATGCCTTCTGCAAATAACTTGTAGCCATTGTTACTGCGGTTGCCACCTTGTGGGATCGCATAGTAAGCTACTCGAATCCCTTCAAGGACAACTTCATCATTAAAGGCAATGCCTAACGCTTCAAAGTCAGTAGGTGTCACACCAACAATGGTAAATTTAATCACCTCGGATTGCACGCTACTGCGTAAGTCAACGTCAATCCCCAGAATCTCCCCAGTTGAGGCTTGCGGGTAGCTGCCGTCAGCATTTCGTGGTTGTGTCAAATCATCTTCAAAGGCAAACAAAGGTTTTGCCTCACGTAATGTCAACTTCCCGAAAAGTTGATCCAATTGCAAAGCGGCCGTAATGTCACGATAATCTTTACCCAGAATTTTTTGTTTGTCAAATTTAAGTCCAATAGCCATTAGTTTTTACCTCCAAGTACTTTAATATCAGTCGCAAATACGTTCAAAGCTGGTGCAATTTGATTGCCGTGAATAAAATCAGGATAGAAAATTGGATTAACCAACTCAATTTGCGCGCCTTCCGGCACCGCATCCGTCAAAGTTTTAGTGATGACATCGAAAGAGCCGTGCGCAGCATTAGCAACATGATGACGTTGATAAGCGCCTTGTTGTCCCATAACTGTACGCGGCCCATTCTCGAATCCATCATAAATCAGATTTTCAAGGAAATCCGTTTTCATTAGAAATGTGTTTTGTTTCATAATTGTAATTCTCCTTAAGAATAATTTTTTATTTCCTACCACACTAGCAGAAATAGTTTCATGACATTTCGGTCAGTTTTGCCTAAAACAGATAATTTTTAACTTTATCTGAGTAACGTTTTTTCAACTCATACGGTACGTAAAAACTAGAGTTGTAGTCCGTTTCCCGATAGTGCCAAATCTGATGCAGTGTCCGCTGCCTTAACTGATTTAAAGCAGGCTCATCCGTCATATTTTGATGATAGAGATATTTAAAATTCGAAAACACTTCCTCCAAATTTCTCTCAACTTCCTCTAAATACGGCAGTTTGTTTCCTTGACTCATTTGCCTCCTCCTTTCTTTTTAGGCAAAAGAAAAACAACTAGCTTTTGCTAATCGTTCTCTTTCATCTATTATTGCTAGTTTAACGACCTAGTGGTCAATCAAGGTAAAAAGAAAAGCGACCAGAATTTTCTAATCGCTTGATTTATTTATTTGTCATACTGCTCTTTACCTTTTTATCACATTACCATTATAGCACTACCTATAGTCTCATGCCGTCCCAATTAGTCTCGTTTGTTCTCAACTTTTGTTGGGACTTTTAAATTTGCTAAAGCAGACGCATGAACACGGTGCGCAGCACTTCTTGACCGATTTAATTGGTCATAAATATCATCCCAACTTCTTCCGCTGATATACCTTGCACGTAACACCATTCGTTCCTCTAAATCATCTAATTCGTCAATTGCCTTGATAATTGTGGTTTTCAAATCTATAAATTTATCAATTTCTTGATTTATTTTTGTTTCTAGCTCATTGATTTTGAGGATATAGTTGACAAACGCTGCCTCATTATTCTTGTTACCACCCGTAATGCGTTCACCGAATTGAGTACCTGATAACGATTGAGACAACGCTCTCAATTCCTCAACTTCACTCAACAGTTGCTCAATATAGCGATTCATGTTTTCAATCTGTTTCAAATATTCTTTTGTTGTCTTAGTCATCAGTCAGTCTCCTATGCTTAATTTTACTTTAATCCTTTTAGCCATAGCGGTTAACTTGTGCACTTCAATTAATCGCTGTTCAAAATAAGTATCATTTATTTCCTTATAGTCTCATTTTACTTCACGCTTGACTAACTTAACAGGACATCGAATGTCCGATTTTCAATACAAATTAAGCAAAAAAAAAGCTAATTAAAAGAATCGTCTCTCTTAATCTAGTCTTTACTCACTTTTGACCTCAAACATCCAATGTTCCAATAAAATTAAATAACCGCCTCAATTCCTCTGTTTTTTCTACCTAATAATTTAAGGTTTTGATCTGCCAACATCTCATTACACTCATAAATAGAATGTGTATAATAGCTATGTAACAAAAAATAGTACATGGTATGTTGCGCTGTCATCATGAGGGATTTTCCAGAGGCTTTTAAAAGATAATCACTCAGCATTGGTTCTAATTGCATCCCGATGCACAGCTGCACCACACTTTCTATTGAGACATTATCAGGCTCATTATATCTCAATCGTTGAATGGTTTTCTCGCTGATTTCGGAGGCTTCTGCTAATGCTTCAATCGTCATATCTGACCATTCTATCAACTGATCAAGCGCACCTGAAAACGTCATCGGTAAACTTTGCGCCACTTTTAAAACCTCAGCGTGATAATCAGCAAGCTTTTCAGCATGATTTAGAGTGTCACAGTCTGAAAAACGGGCTTCAAAAATAACATTGGATGCCATATCTCGATTTAGAAAACACAAAAAATGATAGTTTTCATCATATTGATTATCGGCACTGATTTTCAAATCAAATATCAGACAACACTCGTCCAAATGTAGACGGGCATACTCTGTCAGTTGATTATCTTCAATATACTTAGGATCGTTTAGGCAAAAATGCGACTCAATATAAAGATAATCACCTGTCTGCAATCTTTCTTTAAAACCTGATGACACCACACTTTCCGTTAAAGCATCTGCCAAGTCTATACAAAACGTCTGATTTTCACCAATCGCATCTTTCGTGTAAGTATAAGGTCTGATGTATTTTCCGTCAATATAGATAAAAACATTGCGCGCCTCATAATAACCAGTATCAATCATACGAATTTTCGCAGCTAATCGTGATACCTCAAAAAAATCGGCAAGCTCATCAATCACCGGCTCCAAAACATCCACAAGCTCAGATGATTGCAACTCTATCTTATATTTTTCAATTAACTCTTGGGCTTTGAGTTGAAACATGATAAATGGCATTTGAATCCTAGGCGCTAATTTGTTTGCCTGCCATTCTATCCACTCAATAGCCTCTTTTTGTTTACCGGCTACACTTCCCGTCACGGCACAGACAATTTTCGTCGCATCATTATCATAGAAATTTTCTAGTTTAATTGCTTTTCTATGCTTGTCCCAGTGCACACATTCATGCACAATTGTATTATTAACTGATCCTAAATTCCGTAAAAAGTAAGCTCTCAGATCAACAAAAATAGTTTTTGCCTTGACCGTCTCCACTACCATTTTATCCTTTTGACGATCATAAAATATGCCCTCAGAATCTTGAAAAAAGATTTGTCCAAAAATGGAACAATCTTTGGAAATATCTCTTTGCTTCACCTCCAAAGACATTCTATGTGCTAACTCATAAGGATCTATAGGCATTGGCTTTTCTAACGCCTCTGGGTAATACCTCGCGACAAAATCCAATGCTACTTTATCTAGTCCCTCAGTACAAATATAAGGGATCAGTTCGTCGGATAATGAATTTTCATGGTCTGTATTTCTATCATAAATTTTGATACTTAAAACCTGAAAATCATCCAAGTCACAATCTAAATCCCCAAAACAACCTAGTTTAAGCCACAAATGATACACATTAGGTTCGCTATAATGATTAGGAGATTGTTGATCAATAATTTCAGCGTCTACCACAACATCAAAACAAATTTTCATCTTAGGCTGATCATCCACATAGACGAATAAAACATTCAATTTTGATAAACCTAAGTCCTCAAATTGCGCAATTGATTGTTGCCATAGCTGTAATTTCAATTCATTTGAAAAAATAGTGATATATCTACTCACAACTTCAAACAACTCACTATGAAATCGACTTGCTATGTAGTCTCTAAATGATCGATTCTGTATCATAAATAACCCCCATGATAAATTATGTCTAAAGTCATAATAAAGTTTAATTAAAAAAATGACCCTTTACTAAAAAAAAAGTTTAAATAGATTAAACGAGCTTTTCAGATTACTTTATCAAAATACATTTTGAAACACTTACCACAAAAATCTTTCAAGATTATTAATTTTCTAAAAGTATCGATAAAGCAATTTAATTTCCCAAATAAAATTTAAACTAAAACATTAAAATATTTCTCTCAAAATTTATTATACGACAAATTATTTTCATAATCAAATCTTTAGGGCACCTCTAAAAACGTATGAAAAGAGGTATAATAGATTAAAAATAAGCTAACGAGGTATTGAAGATGAATTTATTTGGAGATAGCGACTATCTTGAAAAATTAAGTTTAAAAGGAGACCCTCTTGAGCGGCTAGAAAAAGTGGTTGATTTCGAGTGTTTTCGCCCAACTCTTAACCGGATTTTTAAGTATGATTTAAAAAACAAATCTCATGGTGGTAGACCGCCCTATGACCTTGTTTTAATGTTGAAAATTCTAATTTTACAACGCTTATACAATCTATCTGATGATGCAATGGAATATCAAATGATTGACCGGATTTCGTTTAGAAGATTCCTTAAGATTGATG
>JAFWCB010000027.1 GCA_017537025.1 Sediminibacterium sp. | reverse complement strand
GCGTGTCAAAGCTGATAGTTGATTTAGGATTAATCATTAATTGAAATTGTGACGCATCTACAGCTTCTTGTGCATATTTTGCAAGTTCAGTGTCTGACATTTTTTTGGCATCTTTTTGATTAGGTAAAAAATCACCAGCCACCAGCTGACTTTTAGGTATAAATCTTGACTGGTTGAAGTACAAATATGTACCACCTGCAATACCTATAAGAAGCATGAATAGTAACCACAGCCACAAAAATCGCTTTTTCTTTTTCTTTTTTTCGTCTTCTTCTTCCTCAGTTTTAATAGGTATATCAGTCATAAGTTTAATTTATCTTTCTAAAAGCATTTAATTATTGGAACCAGCCAAACGTAACGGCGTACTTAACATTTTGAATACCAATCAATGGCCCAGAATAATTACCTTTAATATTGTAATTAATATAATTACTATCTGTAAAGTATGGGCTAATGATTAAGGTATTAGCATCTAAGTTCTTAAAGTTCCAGTCATGTGAATCCGTCTTAGATGTACCATGCAACGAGAGTGAAACTTGTTGTTTATTTGGCTCAAATAACGACTCAACTAAAGTTACATTAGCATTGGTGTCAGATACTGAAGTTGGCTTGATATTAAGCGGGACATTTCCTGAATTCTTAACGGTATAAGCAGGACTCATTGCAAATGAGCCAGGAATGGGTTGATTAAATGTCATTGGTAAGTCTGGAAATGTAACTTCTGAATATTTTGTTTGAACTGCAGTTGCTTCTACCCATGCGGATTTAAGGATATATCCTGTGAACTGTTTAGCATATTGCACATTATAGTAGATATAATTTATCTGTCCACCTAAAATATTTGACGTAAGCAGTGTTGGAGAGTCGTCATTGACAACCTTTGGTGTAATTGGAGCGGATTCAATCATGTTTTGGGAAGCTACAGAGTTGACGTTACCATCAGTATAGAGTCTTGAAGTAGATACTTTTATAGTTCGAATAGCATCTTGATTAGTTGTGATAGTCCCATTTAAATCACTTAGATTGGAACCAACTTGTGACGCAAATTTAGCTGATAATGCGGTCGGCTGAGCGATAAACAAAAAAGACTTACCACTACCATAGGTTGCTGGAGAAATTGTTAACGTTGTATTAAAACCAATATTTGAGACAGGTTGTGATTGTACTCCTGTAAGCGATAGCGTATTCAAATCATAGATATCTGAGGTAGTATCAATCCGTTTGATAATAAGATTATTATTAGAAGCGACTTTCCCCAAATTGTTAGCCACAAAGACAGCTTTCATGCCATTGGAATTGATTTGCGTACTTGACACGTCCATTGAGTTGTCATTACTGATGAAATCTACTTCACTATTTACACCACCATTTATAGTGGTGTAAATAGTATACGTAATCATTGCCTGATCGTTTTTATAGTTGCTACCCTTTTTGTTCTCATATCCAAGATATGCATTATCCTGTAAGTTTATCGTTGTACTACCGTAAACAAATGCATTTTTACTAGAATTAATAGATAATCGAGCATTTGATTCTAGATTGACTATGGCTGTGCCATCTGAATAGATGGCTGCTACACTATCAGGATTGTCCTGCACTACATTAGTGTTGCTATCAGCTTTGAAGTTAGTCGTTTTAAAGCGCTCAATAAATTCACCACCATAAAGCGTACCATTTGCTGTAAATACGTTAGCACCATAAAAGTTTAAGGTGGATCCTGCATTACCATCCGCGAAGAAGGGCTGTGCGCCATTTTCAGCATAGTAGGTGAAATCTTTTACATTAAGCGTGACATTTGTCTGTTGAAT
>JAFWCB010000010.1 GCA_017537025.1 Sediminibacterium sp. | reverse complement strand
GTAGATATGTCCTTTACTTTGACTAAAAAGGGCACACATTTTATGGCAAACGAAGATGTGATTTATCAGGTTATGAAAGATTCTCGGATTAAATCATACCAAGATAATACAGCAAAATAATTAATTGGGTTCTGACTATCTAAAACTTTAGTGATAGCTTAAACAAAGGTATTGAAACTGATAAAGTGATAGCATCTCTTCAGCCTGAGAGGTCTACCAAAGGCTATCTTCTTAATTTACCAGGTGAAATTTGACATAGCTAGTCTGCGCATATACCTTACCTACCTCAAAAAAATAACCCAAAACACGTGGCAGTAGGTCACGTGTTTTTTGCATGCTTATAATCAAAGTTAGATAAAAAGATATAATTCGTTATTTATTTTCGGAAATGACAGGTTTCGTAAAGTTAAAAAAACAGATATATGTTACAATTAAGATGTAGTCAGATATTTTTATATTGTGATGCTGCTATGATTTTGTTGTCGCTTATTTAAATATCGCAATCTCATGAGTTAAGTAGAGTAAAGGAGAGGTATGAATTTTTTTAAACGTGCAATTCGCTCAGTCACAAGGCAAAAATCAAAGTCATTGATTTTGTTTGCCGTGATTTTCTTACTTGGTAACATCCTTGCAGGAAGTGTTATCATTCAACAAGCGACCCAAAATGTCGAAAAGACAACAAAGGAACAGATGGGTGCACTTGCAACAGTTGACATCGATTGGAATGATCCTAAAACACAGAAAGAGATGGAGAAATCAAATGGTGCGCTAAATAATCCCTTATCTGTTAAACTCATAGAAAAAATCGGGGGTAGTTCCTATGTCAAAAATTATGACTATTCTGAATCATCGGGATTCGAATCTCAGCAACTGAAGCCATTTGCCCCATCAGGTAGCAAAAAAAATAAAACCGAAGAAAAAGCGGATGATAAATCAGGCATGGCTAATGGGATGAACACTTATATCCCAATACGTGGTGTACAAGATCCTAAAATAATGGATATTGCTTTAGGGAAAATCAAGTTGGTTGAGGGGGCTGTTTTTTCTCAAGCTGATATGAAAAAAGTGGCGCTAGTCGTTTTAGTTTCTAAAGAGTTTGCCAGTAAAAATGGCCTACATGTCGGTGATGAGATGACCATCGACCAAACCTTGATGACACCAGGTAATATAGATGAAGAAAATCAAGCATCAACTAAGGAATCCTTTGATACTAAAGTTAAAGTAGTGGGGATCTATCAGGTACTTGAAGCTGTTCAAAAGAAATCAGGTAAATCGGATAAAGCAGACAATGGGTCGGTTGTGCATGCAGCATCAATAGGTAGCGGAGGCGGTGATCAAGATATGCTAGATTTTGCGACCTATAATACGATCTATATGCCAAATAAAGCAGTTCATACCATCAATCAAGGCTATATGAGGTATGTGATGGAGAAAAGTCCGGAGTTATTTACTGGTATGAGTGAAAAGGATTTAAAAGAAGCTAGTGAATCACGCTACACACCACTTTATCAACTCAAGACAATCGATGATCTGGATAAATTCAAGGCGGATACCAAACCCCTATTGCCAAAGCCTTATGCTATCCTGGCATCAACAGATGAATTTGATAAAATTGCAGGTCAATTCAACAAATTATCTAAAATTGCCAAAGCAGTCATTATCGCAGCCATTAGCTTATCGATCATCTTGATTCTCTTAGTTATCTTACTTTTTATGCGCGATCGAAAAAGGGAGTTGGGTATTTATCTGTCACTAGGCGATAAAAAATCTACCATTATTTTACAGATTATGGTGGAAGTGTTGACTGTTGCGATTGTTGCACTAGTTATTTCATTAGTGTCAGGTAAATTCTTAGGTGGATTTGCATCTGAAGCTTTCCTAAGCTCAAGCAGTAGCCAAGAAACTGTTAATGGCATGATGGGCGGCAACATGATGTCTACT
>JAFWCB010000026.1 GCA_017537025.1 Sediminibacterium sp. | reverse complement strand
CTAGATGACCCAATCAGGACTACAAATAGAAACTAGGTATCTTTTGAAAAATTCTAAAGCTTATATCATTACAAATGAAGTCTTCAATGCTGTTACGCATGGTATTGGCTTTGCCTTTGCTGTTGCAGGACTTATCTTGCTAATTCTAAAGGGATCTGCTAATCATTCGGCCATCCAAATCGTTAGCTATAGTATCTATGGCACAACCTTAGTCTTACTTTTTCTTTTTTCAACCCTATTTCACAGTCTTATTTTTACCAAAGCAAATCAAGTCTTCCAAGTATTTGATCACTCATCCATCTACCTGCTTATAGCAGGTACTTATACACCCTACTGCTTGATAACCCTTAATGGTTGGCTAGGTTGGACGCTTTTTGCCATCGTTTGGGCTTGTGCCATAGCTGGCGTCGTACTGAAATCTATTTTTCTACCCAAATGGGATGATGTGCCAAAAATATCAACTGTTTTGTATGTCATCATGGGCTGGCTCATCGTATTTGCCTTAAAACCACTTTGGGATGCGCTACCTCATCCTGGTGTTTGGCTCTTATTTGTTGGTGGTGTTCTTTATACGTGCGGGGCTTACTTTTACTCTCTAAAGTTTCCTTATGCACACGTCGTATGGCACTTATTTGTTATGGCAGCCGCTGTACTCATGTGGGTTTCGGTTTATAAGTTCATCTAATTTAATGTTGCAACAGTGGCTAGTTTGAAGGACTCAAACTAGCCACTATTTTTTAACGCAGCTAAATTTTATAGATTGCCTGTTTACTTAGATTAATAGAGACGACCATTTATTTGGTCTTTTTTTTGTATCTATCTCTAACTATTTGATATTGATGAAAAAAGTACCTGAATTCATATAATTTTCATCAGTAGCTCACGAATTACTTATCAAACACTCATTTGAGTTATAATTAAATGAGTATTTTGTAAAAGTTACAGTCATGCGTAAAAAAGGCTGTTTTATCACTTTTTACCGTTATGAAACGGCAAAATAGCCAATGGTAATGTAAGGGTTTTCATAGTATGATGACACTATAGAGAGAGGAGACCAATAAACATGTCAAATTCATTACCAGATCATTTTCTATGGGGAGGCGCAGTTGCTGCCCATCAACTAGAGGGAGCTTGGGATGTCGATGGTAAGGGCATTAGCGTTGCTGATGTCATGACTGTTGGTGGACCAGATCATTACCGTTCCATCACCAAAGGGATCATCGCTGGTGAATATTACCCAAATCATGAAGGGATTGATTTTTATCATCGTTACAAAGCAGATATCGCGCTTTTTGCAGAAATGGGGTTCACTTGTTTTAGAACGTCGATTGCCTGGACACGTATTTTCCCGAAAGGAGATGAGACAGAACCTAATGAACCTGGCCTACAGTTTTATGATGATTTATTCGATGAATGCTTGAAATATGGCATTGAGCCAATTGTTACCTTATCACACTTTGAGATGCCCTATGCTTTAGTAGAAAACTATGGTGGCTTTAGAAATCGGCAAACTATCGACTTTTTTGAACGGTTTGCAACAGCTTGTTTAACTCGTTTCCATACTAAGGTGAAACACTGGATGACCTTTAATGAAATTAACAATCAAGCTAATTTTAATGAAGACTTTGCCCCATTCACAAACTCAGGTATCTACTATGAAGCAGGTGAAAATCGTGAAGAGATCATGTATCAAGCAGCACATTATGAATTAGTTGCTAGTGCTAAAGTTGTCAAAATTGGGCATGAGATCAACCCTGATTTAGAGATCGGCTGTATGATTGCCATGGGCCCTATTTATCCACAGACCTGTCATCCTAAAGACATCATCATGGCACAAAAAGCCATGGAACACCGCTATTATTTTGCTGATGTCCATGTTCATGGCACCTATCCTGAGTGGCTAAAAAAAGAGTGGACAAGAAAAGGTTACCAGCTTGATATCACAGAGAATGACCT
>JAFWCB010000025.1 GCA_017537025.1 Sediminibacterium sp. | reverse complement strand
TAAATTCTGACTCGTGTCATAATTTGGCGTAATGTGTGAACGTTCACAAATTCGTCAACGTTGAAGAATATGACGATATAGTCATATTTGAATAATCCTAGTTGTCACGGAATATTGTTCTCTTGGCGAACGATTTAACCGAGCGCTCGGTTGTTCCTAAATTAGGCAACGTTGCACCATTTGAATAAGCCCAACGTTGGACAATATAGAAAGAGGTAAATAGTGGTAAGATTAGAAGATGTAAAAAATAGTTTGCGTATTGATCATGATTTAGATGATGATTTGATTACTCAATTAATTTATACAGCAAGTTCATATATTAAGAGTGCCATAGATAGTGAAGCCTTAGATGGCGAGATTGAGGGCTACAGGCAGTTTGAATGGTCGGTGTCGCTATTAGCGCAACATTGGTATTTAAACCGACAAGAAGCAACTAGTGAGCGTATGCCTATTACAGTTCAAGCTTTGATTCAGCAGATGCGAGGTGCTTATTATGCCACTCATTAAGAATGTGAATGAATTGAATGACCGTATTACTATTATTAAAATAGAATCGGGAAGTGGACCGGACCCTTCAGGCGAAACGGAAACAGAATTGTTTTCTTGTTGGGCTAAAATACGCACTCAAAATATTAAAGATGTCAAAGATTATAAAGGCACTGCTTTTGAGGATACAACAGATATTGTGATACGACAAATTCAAAAACAAGCTATCACTAATACAATGTTGGTGAAGTGGCAAGGTGAAAAGTATAATATTGTCAAAATCAATCCCGATACAGCATTTAAAGAGTATATGGTATTGGTGGTGAAGTCAGTAAATTAGTAAATAGCACGTCTTAGGGCGTGTTTTTTTGGTATAATCGCTATTATATAGAGGAGAATTAAGTATGAAAGAAAATTTAATTGATTGGGAAGCGTATAATAGGATAAGGGATAAATATTCTCATGTCAGTAGTTTTGCCTATTGGCCTAAAAATCATAGTGGTAATTGTGCTGCCCCCTTACTGGCGGAATCAGAAGAAGAATTTAAGCAAAAGTTAGAGGGGAAAATACATGCTAATGTTGTTATAGTTGGTATGAATTTTGGAGTTAATGATGAAATAAGTCAATTAATGAGTTATGATTCTAACACAATTGAAGATTTAATTGTTTCTTGGAAAAAAATAAATAATATGAGCAATCAGTACGGAGGGTGTTATGGAAAAAAGGCTTTGAATAAGGCTTTTGAAGGTACTCTAGTACAAGGAGCGTATATGACTGATTTAATTAAATTTAATACAGTTGAAAAAAATTGGGAAGCAACTGGCGTTCCTTCTAAAAAACAAGATGGTATTGATTCAATTATAGAGTCAACTCCTAATTTTTTAGAATTTAACATTCAAGGATTGAAAAGTGAATTGTATGATGTTGTAGGTATTAATAAAGATCCAATTTTTATTTTTTTAGGTGACAAGTATTTTAAGAATCCAAAAGTTAAACGTCTAGTAAATCATTATTTTCCAAATAGTGATTTATATAAATTTAGTCATTATGCAAGACCAGGCTATACTACAAATGAGTTTATTGCTGAGGGTAAGATTTTAGTAGAAGAAATAGTGAATACTACCAACTAAAAAATATTATCTAAATGCTATCTAAATAGTATCTATTTGTTAAAATATAGATGAATATAAAAAACACTTACCTAATAGATAAAATGCTTTTTAGCCCCACACGCAATATTGTATTGACCTTGAAATTGACCTTGATTTAGTTGATATATAATGAAATATTATGAATATTTTTTAGTAATTATAGTAGGAAAGTAGCGATAAACTATATTAAATGATACTGTATCAATCGCTTAAATAATACCCGTGCTTTCCTTATATATGAAAAGAACCCTTATGCTTACAGGGTTCTTTATTTTTATGGACTGTTTTAAGGTTTGTCTGCGGTCTGAAAGCCTGATTAGTATTTTAATCAGTCTTTTTTATATATTTTTTACAATGAGG
>JAFWCB010000003.1 GCA_017537025.1 Sediminibacterium sp. | reverse complement strand
CCAATTTATTAGGGTTCCTTTTTCATCATATCTTTTAATTATTTCTTCTGCTTTTTTATATGTAGCCGTGATGAATTCAAGGTTTGTTCCGTTATCCATTTCTACAAACGTATGATACATGGCTTGTCCTTTCCTTTCTCGTAGTGTCTATGCTCTTTTGAGCACGTGTATATTATTATTTTTCTTCGTTTTCCACGTCCTCTTTTTTGTCCTGTATAAATTTATCCAAAAATGTACATAATTCGGGTGATATTTGGCGTAAATTTTCAAGCGTGCTGATTAGCTCTGTGCAGCATATATAAATTGCAGTAGCTTGTAATATTGGAATATCAATGCCTAAATTTATATAGCTTTGAGAATATGTCAAGAATAGTGAGAACAAAAGCAATATTACAAAACCCATCTTATGGTATAGGCCCTCTCGTGCTTTTGTACTTGATAGTTCTTTTTGTTTGATAGCTTTTATTACACCGCTCAGTACATCAAAACACATCATGATTAAAGGTATAACGATAAAAGGTATATATTCGCTATTCAACGTCACACACCTCCATTATATCATTAACTAAATTTTGGACATGTGTATAGTCATATCCGTTTTGCCGTACTGCATATGCTCTTTCGTCTCCAGTACCGTAATACCCAAGAATCACCTTGCATGCTTCATGCATATAGTCCTCGTTTGTCGGTATTGTAGGTAGTGGCTCATCTTTTTTCAAATGTTGCAGCCATATCCGCCTATCATAATAACAAACATCAGCATCAAATATTCCGCCTGCGGTATCGCACAAACTAGAGAATTGCCAAATAAAAGGTAGTACCCATGGGCTGTAATCATAAGGACAATATTCTTCAGGGTATTCATGCACAATACCGTCTTTTGGATAACCTGCAATCCACAACATACATTTTTCGGGTACCCATGAACCAGCAAAATAAGAACATAAGCAAGCGCTTATATAAATACCTGGATAAACACCACTCAAAGCATAGAATCTGTCTACGAATCTTTCGCACCATTCGCGCACGGATTCCGCGTCTTTCGAAAAGTCCTCATAGTCAAGAAACGGAATACAGATATTTAAATAATTTTTAACCCTCTCATAAAAATGATCTGCTTCGTCTTCTGGGCTTTCGCTTCCTGCAAAATGGTAGGCGCCTGTTAACACTTTACAATCGTTCGCACCTTTAACAAAACTTTCAAATGTCGGATCGTCAAAATAAATACCCTCCGTACATTTTGCGATTAAAAAATCTATATCAGATAGTATAACTTCACGGTCCGCATCCCAGTTGGAAACGTCAATACCTCTCATGCTCATATGATCACCTACGCGTTATAATCTTGCCCGTAAATAGGCCATGGGCTCAGTTGTTTGATATAAGCAGTCTGTGTAATAGAACTATCAGGAATTACTCTAACAATACCAGATGCAGGTGTGACACTTACTATACCTGATTTTGTTGATGAAACAAACGAACCGCCATATTGATTAGATATAGGGCGGCATGACGCGGGTAAAGTAAATACTGGCGTTGATTCTGAGATAGATTCATAGAATCGTACTGCAAAATCACCAAGATATACCATACCGCGTTTGATATAAACAAAAGGTAAAGCGTCTGGAATTGCCGCATTATCAGAATAGCACCAAAAGTCTATATTAGAATCATATGGCGTGAGTAAATATTGCTGATCTTCCCACATTTCCCATTTATTTTCGAGAATTGAGCAGAGCACATAAGACGCTATACGTGCGTGACCGCTATCATTAGGATGTACGCCATCACTCGCATAAAGTGAAGAATCACCCCAGCACCATGTGTAGCACCCTTCGCAGACGTGCGCAACTTGTGAACGGCGGCCACCGTAAACAATAGCATTGTAAATGTTGTTAGTTTTCGGCCTATAAAGTTTACCCTTCCACGGCATGCAATATAAACAGATCATAGCATGAGGGTAATAGTAGCGAGCTCTAACACATGTTTGGTAAACAGCTTCTTCTTCTTGCGTGAAAGTGTAATTTATTGATGTTTGGCTATCGCCTATACCTCCCATGATAATAACAAGCCTTGTGTTTTCGCGTTCTTCTTCCGTCATCTCCCCACCTGCGCGCTCAATCTGTGTAGTGAAAGGTGAGTTCCGGCTGCCTGCTGGATTGCAAAAACCTGTTGCACCAACTGCATAATTATATTGTGTCATTCCCAAAGCAGCACAAACAAGAGAACTATAACGCTTTTCTTTTGTTGTGCTATAGTCCGAGGAACCTTGGCCTTGCGTAAATGAATCACCGATGAATACCGCGTTGTAACCACTAAAATAATCAAAGTTCGGCATGCTTAAAGCGTTAACACGTTGTAAAAGTGTTTCATTTGCGCTTTTATTGATATTCTCCGCTAAATAATCTGCATAGTGTTCGAGCTTGTCCACGCTTTTCCAAAGATTCTTTACACCTTGTTCAGTGCTTACACAATCCCAATAAAGTTTCGGGATCACGGGCGTATAAGCAGTCCAGCCCCAAAAAGGTAATACAGGAAACCAGCTATTCGCGTTATCATTCATTTTTTCCTCCTAATAAACGTTTAAACTAACTGATACTAACCCGCAAAAACAAGTCTTAACAGCATCCACAAGTATACTATCGGGATGTTTCCACCTTGCCACGTAATCAATATACCTGTCTAACATATCCCCGGTGCGTATGATTTCGTGCTCGTTATCATTCGCAGTACTGGCGTAGTCTTGATTCTGCGATGATAGTCGTGTTTGCGGGAAGTCTGAAAATACATGCCGCCCTTTATACCACTCACTTTCTGAAGTAAACAGATCATAACCGTCTTTAATAGCTTGATAAAGTGGTTTAAGTTGCAGCATTTCAAGATTTAAAGTATTCAAAAGTTCGTTTTGCCATACCTTAACAGGCATAATACCAAGTTCAAAATAATAATACTTTTGTGTTATTAAATCATATACACGGTTTCTCTGTGCATTATCAAACGAATCAAAATCATAATCAGGTAATGAAAAATCGATAATACCATCTTCTATGCACTCTCCTAATTGCAATGTAAAATAGTCGTGCCATTCGTTAACATTTTCAATTGGCTCATACGGATTCACTGCCATAGTCTATACCTCCTTTCACTTGCTCTTGAATGTTGTTTGTAAAATTGAAGTTCTGCGAGTAGTTGTCCTGGTTCCAAATAACTTGTATGTTAGTTCCAAACATATCGTTTAAGCGTTCGGCCGCTTCGCGCCGTGGTTGTAATCCATCTAAAGCCATTAAATCAGTAGGTGCCTGTTGCGTATCTATTTCGTCCTGCACCATACGCTCGGTTTTATAAGTGAGATTTTTAATGCCCAGACTTGCATATATCTCACTCCAAATGTTGCGCTCTTCAATAGTAAGCTGCTCTCCCAAGTAAGGAACACGGGTATCTAAAGCTTTTGCTTCGATGCCATCAAAAGCCTCGTTTGTAATAACCGCCATCTCATAACCTGCAACTTGTTTAATAAAGTTAACAGCCTGTGTTTTTTGTTTATTAGAACATGATAAAATATAAGGTAGTTTTTGGTGAAACCTGTTAACCTGCTTAGTTCTCACTACATCCACAAGCTCGCGTGCCCAAATGTTAACGCGCTGCATAACAGGGTAGCGTGTCATATTATCCCATATCCATACGCCAGTTGTTTTGTTATTCATGAAACGCAGTTTTCCTGTGCAGCCTTTTGCTAGCCATCGTTTAGGGTTCGAATAGGCATCCGGTTCACCTTGTTGTACACATTCGAGCGTGTAAAGTGTCGTTTCAAGAGCTTTAACCTTTTTAGGTGCAGCGATAGTCGCGCATCCATGTGTCAAAAGTAACCACTCCAGCCAGCGGGCGTTGCAAGTTTTTGGAAGATTAAGCCATCTATAACGGTTCATAGCCAGAGCCATTATTTGATTTTGAAACATAAAGAACATTTGGTTATTATAGTCCATGCTTTCCCAGTACATAAGCCCTTTATGCTTAAAAGGGTTTTTAACCATTGTTTACACCTCCTGTTTTAAGCTTTGTTTGAGCTTGCGAAAAATCAAGCTTACAATCTTTTATCATTTGCAAGCTATCAACATATGATTGTTCTTGCTTAGCAATTAGTGATTGATTCATTTTTATTATTTCGCTTTGTAAACATTCATCATGTGCGCGTACTTCAGCTTCAAAAACTTTTTGATTGATTAACAACATAACCTCATCATGTGTCAATCCGTCGTATTTATCGAGTTTGAGCAATTCTTCGATGGTCCTTGTCATAATACCCCCTTTTTTAGTTGTCACTAAAGTATACGCCTATATCACTAGGTAAACTATATACAGTGCATCCACGCATTAAAATATCTTTAATTTTTTGCGCTTGTTTAGCATTGCAAGAAATAGGGCTAACAATCACATCGCGTGCTTGTATATAGGTATAATGTTTCATGACTTGTAACGTTGCAGTACTGATTAGGCGGCCTCCAGCCGCGTAACCATATCTTGTAAAATAGTCATCAACTTGTTTAAGTACGTCCTGTTTAAGGCCATTAACATTAATTCTGATAACAATACCCTTATATTGCTCAATTGCCGTATATGCGTACTCGCCTGTATATTTGCAGCGTTCGCTGCTATCTCCCGTAATACTAAAATTATTTTTTAGATATTCAAGCGCTACATTATTTTTTGCAACATCTAACCCTGCCGCGTAATCATTGTTTGCAATGTTATCGGCTAGTGTCTTATTTGCAGTATTAACGGCTAACTCTGTAGTTAAAATAGCAGTATTGTTGTTTGTGGCCGTTGTGTACTGCGTAGTAGCATTTGCATTTTCAGCAGTGTATGTGTTATAGGCGTTTGTGTCGCTAGCCGTAACTGTGTTATAAGTAGCAGTTGCGATATAGGTGTTTTGAGCCGTGTTTTTATTGGTTAAAAAATCATTACTCTCTGTTGTGGCTGCTCCATCCATAACAGTTGATGCGTTATACATACCGCTGTTATTCGAAATAATAGCGTTTGCTTTTGCAGTTGTCGCAACTACACCAACCGCGGTACTTACTGCTGTTAACGCTGCACCTACTAAATCAGTAGGATTGCCGCTAATACCACCAACTATACTCTGTGCAATCGATTCTCCAGCGGCAACAGTCGCGAGGTCCCGTTGTAAGTCGTTAGATGCTTGCGTTGCCGTCATGTTACGCGAGATATTAATAAGATTAAGGTTTGTGTTGTAACTCTGGTTTGCGCCTGTAATACTTGTATTTAGCCCTTGTTGAGCGGTCGCGTTCGCAGACGTTGCAGCGTTAGCTCTCGTGATATTATCGTAATTCGTCTGCACACTGTTCAAGGTGCATATTTTATTCGTCCATGCGCTTTCATCATTTACAGATTTAGCGGTGTTAGCTTTTGCATCGGCATTGCTTTTAGCCGTTGCACTGCGTCCCAATGCGTTGCCTTGTGAATTTATAAGTTGCCGTTTTGCATTTGCGTAGGCTGTTTTTATTTGTTCGTTTGTTGCACTTCGCTCCGGACCTTTTATAAACTTTTCATATTCGTAGGGCTTTTGCTTGATATAAAACATGGGTATATCAATATCTTTATAAATCACTTCACTTGCGATAAACGAATGTTGAACTGCTGTGTTGCTTTCATAGTTTAAACAATTAACGTTACCCTGGCCCATATAGTTAATGTTGTTAAACATGCAGCGTAGGCTCAATATATCAGATAAATTAAGATATATATTAAAGTCTACGGTTGCACTGCATGATTGTGTTTCCACCTCAACTTTATCACCGTTAGGGAAAATGAATTCCATTGTTGCAAAAGGTGAAGTTAAAAGTTTGGTATGTGTAATTCCTGCTGCATACGTGGCGAATATTGTACTTAGTGTTACATATGGGGTATGCGAATTATAACAAGATGGCTTATATAAATGTATATTTGTGTCTATTGTTATAGTTTGTTGATTAGTTGCTATTACATATTTAGAACTTAAGAGATAAAACTGCTTAATACTATTAAGTATATATTTATAACTTGTTTTTAATAGGTTGATAAAATCAACAAACTCGTTATTACGCACACAATATAGTACATCATGATAAACACCGTTAAAATTGTTTGAGCCTTGTGTATCCGATATTGTTGGCTCATATGTATCATCGTTAACAAGCGAAAACTTTATATCACTTGTTAGGTTATCGCTTGCGTCATACGTAGGCAATACGGCCGTATTGTACGTTTTATCTGCGTATGAGTTAAAATCGGTTAAATTGTTTATATCAAACGGTAAAAAGAAGCATACTACTAAATTATCAGCTGCAGGTAATACATTAATAACTTGTGCACCTTTTTTAGTATGCTGCAATGTAAACGGTTCCGGCTCTAGTAACCAGTCTGTATGAGTTATAGGACCCGACAAGTAATCTGTTACACTCGCACTCTGTTTTACTGCGTAGTGCCCACGTTCGAGCATTAAAGTATTTATATTAACAGATTTTAAAAACATCTGCCACGTATCAAGTTCAAGCAATATACGTGTTGTACTCGGCGCAGTATCATCCGTATCGATTATAAAATAAAGCATACGCCTGTATGCTATTTGATTAGTAGCATAGTCAAGCGGTTTATCAGATGTAGGCGGTACAGGATAATCAATAATACAATAATTGTATTGCATTACATTTGCGGCGGGCGTAGGCAGCTTGATATACTCATTTGGCACATTACGAAACCCGCTTGAAAATTCTACACTATACCCTGTTAAACCGTCAAAAAATGCGTCTCTATCTGCTACGCTTGCAAACTCAACTACATTATTGTATTCAATATCCCACGGTACATTAACCAGCTTTATTTTTGCGGTTAGTGTGTCCCATAAGCTATAAGAATAATCATTGCCTTGTAACGGCACTAAGGGCGGTTTTGGAAAATCATCTGTTAAGTGCTTAAAATCTGGCATTAAATCACCTCATTAAAAAAAGGGCGGGTATTATCCCGCCCTTTTAAGAATCGGGTTTTATTAGCTTACAATAGGAATAGTTATCATAACATTTGCTACATAAACAACATCTGGTATCGCTTGATTTTTTGCAGACGGGTTATGATAACAGCTTTTACCCTCGGCTACAAAGCTAATAGACTCATACTCTAACGGGTAATCGTATTTTTTAGGAGATGCGTGAAAGCGGTTATGCTGATCAATATAAAAACGTGGATTGCTTACATAGTGCAGCTCATCACCTCCACCGTCTACATATGGAAATAGGGAATAAATTACCGCTTTATCGGGGTTAGGCGCAAGGCCTGTATTAGCAGTATAATTACTAAAAATCATGTTAAATACGGGCTCAAGGTCTACTACTCCACCCATAGGGCAAGTAATAGGATCAGCACTAAATGTAATAAGCGACTCTGCACTAACGGCAACTGTTTGCGTAACGGTTGTAGAATCAGTAGCAGAAAATTTAAAACTTGGTACTTCCATATCATCAGGGTTTAGCTGCTTTTCTTCGATATCTGCCATCTTGTCAACCTCCTTTAAGCTGTGATATTGATAGTAAATTTAATATAAATTGACTGTTACAACGCCAGTCGCACTAATGCTATAGACACCTTGTTGATATGGGCTTGTATCTTGGTATTTGTTAACCGTAGTACTTGATGGGTTGTATGCTTTAATAATTAGCGCAATATAATAAATATTAGAATTTTTTAATTCTGATATATATTTGCCCACATTTGGCGACGATCCGGTAGATTCTCTATATAGCGTCCTATAATATTCGATATTTTTTCTCGATCTTAATATGCCTTTATTATCAATATAAACAGGGCTTAATACATTCATAGGAATCTTGTAGTTAGCTGGCTGATAATATACGCTGTAAATTAAAGCGCTTGGATTAAGTAAATTATAAGTTTCGTCGCTTATGGTAATGTCTTCGCCTGCCTTAAATATGTCAAAATCAACATCTGACTCACTACTAAGCAGACCGTACAAAAAAGGCTTTATGTCTATTGATTGCCCACGGGTAATAGTGCCAAAATTATAACTGCTAGCAAGGTTTGTTTGCGCTGAAAAATCCGCATAAATACCCGTATTTGTTTGCTCAATAATTGGCAAGTTCTCATTCATAAAATATCACCTCCATTAACAATTTAATAAATTTTAAGATGCGGGTTCTGTTTCAATAATAACAGCCGGGACAAACGGAGAATAAGCCATTACCTCCCAGTGTGTCAAATAATAATTAGTTGTTAAAGTTTGTGGGTTGTAAAAACTCGTAGTTGTATACAGAGCATCATAGACCTGGAAAAAGTCTTCAGTAGTGATAATGCATTGTACTGTCTGTCCGTCTGCAGGTGTGAATGGCCACTCGTCAATGATCTCAATTCTGTACTTAATAGCCGCATCCTCGCGATTAAATGCAGCCGCAAGTGCCTGGACGTCAAGCATAGCTTGCGTCTCTGGCGTGCACAAAAATACAAGTGATTCGTCCGACTTGGTAAAGGCGGGAATCGGCACCATATTGTAATAGATCGATGGGAACCTAAACTTAGCGGCAAACATGCGTCCCGCCTGGAGAACCATCTTAGCAACATCCGCATCACTTGCACCCGTAGGAACCGTGATCACATGTTCATAAAAACCGTCTCTGGTGTAACGTTCCAAAATGAGGTTTTTCATGCACTGGAATTCGTCATAGTTATCGCTCGATACGGGAACATCTGTAATAGCATTGATAAACCTGTTCAAGCCGTATTCGTCAAGGAAAGCGTTACGCAATTCATCGTAATTTGTACTAATAAGGTACTGATCGCGCCTGTTAATAGTATAATATGCGGATTCAATCTCTGGCCTATTAATTTCGAGAAGAGTAGTAACGTCGTCTTCATAACTATGAGCTTTGATCCACTCGAACCCAACATCCTGCACAGTTGAGCCAAAAGGTAGCTTACCTTTTTTGAGCCAGGTCCAAGGATTATCCCAAACCATTGAGTTGATTCGTGTCATACCGATCCGGTTCACAAGAATGTCTACAAACTGATTGAGGTACATGCGGTTCATAGGGTCAAATAGAAATTCTGCTACCTGTGCAATACCCGCCTGCGACGCCTGCGGCACGCGTTGTTGGTACTCATTAGTGCCTTCCAGCCATACACGGTCTAAAATCGTTGAATTCTTCTCGCTCATGTGTTTACCAGCTCCTTTACTGATAATAGTTAAGAAATTTATTTTTTAAAGTTTAAAATCTAAATCTTTAAGTTCGATATCTTCGAGGTCTTTTGTTTCTTCTTTGATATCATCCGCTGCGATATCATTAATATAAATACCATCTGTCGCAAGCGTCTGCAAAGATTCATCAAGCACTTGTACCCTTGTATGCAGTTCTTCCAGTCTCGCGTAAATGTTATCTAACCTGGAAATAAGTTCTTCTACCTCGTCGACTTCTTTAATTTCCGGTTCTGCTTCTTCTTTCACTTCCTCGACCTCCTCTGCTTTTTCTTCTTCGATTTCTTCCGGCTCGACTTTCTTACGTCCCTTAAATCTAAGCGGCATGTTTTAAACCTCCTTAAAACGTTTAATACAATAATGCCCGCGGGCTCAACATTAATAGAACCGGCGGGCTAAGGTGGTAGAGGAACTCATGAAACTATAAAATATTGCAAGGTTTCCAACCTATTAAAGTAGGGCGTATTTTTCATACGGGTTACCCCTCCTTTACTACAATAAATACAGTTCCTAGCTCCTGTTTATATATTAGCATATCTATTCAATATTTGAAAGACTTTTAGCTGCGTGCTTTTATCATCATAATATAAACAATTTACATAGAACATATCAATCATTAATTTAATTATTTTATTTGTTCTCCTGGCAATGATATTATTACTATCTGCCACCTCATGAGTAAGGGCAATACTCGGTACATTAGGTACTTCTTTACTCACGCAATATAGTTTATTTTCTACCACATCACACCAAAGAGAAATAACACCGTTACTGTCTCGAATGTTGCACATACATTTTGCACGTTCGGTTTTTTCAGCTATAAAACTTGTGTTTTGCATTGCGTAAAATTCATTATTCGCGGCTACTTCACTTGTTTGTTTGTCGTCGAAAACAAAAGCTACACTGTTTTGCTTCGTTACTTTGTAGTCGTCTGGTACTTCTACATAATGTAGCAAACCACGTTTATTGTTAAATCTCCTGTACTTGCCTTTTTTTAAATCTTTATATAAGTTAAATTTTACAAAATACGGGTTCAAAGCATCCAAAGCGTTGCCCATTAAAATAACTTTTACTTTGTCGGCTTCTTTCGTCTCGATTGTTTCACGTGATATAGTGTCCACTATATCTTGCAACACGGCCACTTCGCAAGGTAAATATTTATAAAACTGTTTCATTTTTTTGTCTAAAATAAACTCATCAAATATTATATATTTTACATGATCAAAAGTTCTAGTTTTGAGCTTTTGCGAATCAGTCAAGGCAACAACGTACATAAAAGGCTGCCACGGATTTTCTTCTTTTTTTAGCGTATCATCTTTTAAACGTATATACCCCGTGTCACCTTCTGTCTTAAATTCGTATTTTTTAAAACTGTCATCTGTACTCAACCTACCAAAATAGTTTTTAATAAAACTTGATATTTGGTTTTTGTAGCGCACTACCTCTACGTATTTATAACCTTTTTTAATATAATACTTAATACAATGCTTACGCAATCCGTAAGTTTTGCCTATACCACGCGCACCTACTACTATGGTTACGTCTGCATTATAAGATAGTGTCTTATTCCAATCGTAATATTTCATACTTTACACTTCCATTTCGTACATAAGTTCACCCTTACAATAATATTTTATTTTACCCTCTACATAATCAAGTTCTTTAATATATTTGTTTACATGTATCCCTATTGATTCTAGATATTCAATATTTTCTTTATTCGTCTTATACAATGTACTGCCTATTGTTCTACATGATGGATACAAAGCTATTGTTTGATACGCATCAACATATGTGCGCACACCTCGGTAGTCTGTAATAAACCCCTCTACCTTTTCGTCTGCTTTTGGCACTCTATGCTCAAGCGCGTTACTGATCTTTGATGATATCTCTACATTGTAGCCCAGGACGTTAAAGCAAGCATTTACACCGTATAACTCGTAAACTTTTTTCAATACATTTAATATGCCAAAGCTATAACCGCGTGACGGTAGCCCGGCAAAAGTTAAATGTACATTATTTTGTCTATCAATACTTATTCGTGCCTTATTCCAGTATTCCATGTGGTATTTATAACGGTTTTTTTCGGGCGTTTCAATTTCAAAGCAGCCTACATTTTTTAAATCGCTTGCATAGTCGGGGTAATTAGTACGGTTATTTTGTTGTACTAAATTTATAGCTCTGGTTATCGCATCATGTAACGGCTGCAAAGCAGCCATTATTTCGGCATCCGTGACATCACTATCGCACGCAATTTTTAAACTATCGGTATCTCCTGCAAGAATGCGTATTCTTCCGCCAAAGTATTGATCTAACAATATTATTGCTAATATTAAATGCAAGCGTGATCTTCCTACGATTCGCGCACCGTATGTATAAAGTATTTTACTCCAGTCTTTCTCTAATTTTTCATAGTTATAAGCGTTCGGGCGTTTTGTTTCGTCTATTGATATATTGCCCTCGTTATCAATAATGAAACAATCTCGTATAGGGTTCATGGCCTGTGTACCGTAAATACCGTTAAACATGCCCTTAATAGTGCTTACATAGTAATTATTAAATTCTTCCTCATTTAAACAATCGTGTTCTATCTGGTAAACAAAACCCTCGGGCATAAATGATATGTTATCATCTGGCGTTAGTTTATGCTTTAATGCTTTTTTACATATATTCTTCTGGTTAAACAATTTATTCGATTGTAAAGTAATATACTCCGGCGGTTCCTTAAATAGCCGTGTTGACTCTAGCTGTATTACCTCGTAATCATCATAATCATACATAAGGCTTATGCAGTAAAGCTCATACTCTGTAACACAAACCTTTACAAGTTCGCCTACCAGTATTTTACTAAACGCAAAAGATGCGTTATAACACTCGTCTCTTATTTCTTCTGTGACAGCATTTCGAGCTTTAAACCTTGACTCTGCAAGACATGATATACAACCCTTTTTAAATGGGGTGTTTACTTTTAACCTTAAATTTTTAAAAATTAAACAAGCGTTGAATGAATACTCAAACGGTTGAGAGTAATATTTTAAAACATTTGACAGAGTTTTCAACAAAACAGAATCAATAATTACTCTTTGTGCTTGCCTATCATCTATAAATTTATATCCGCGGCCTATCATAGACCCATTTATAAAAGCATGATGCATGCTTGTTACATCTAATGATGTAACATTTTCCCAAAGCTGCATAGCATAGTTACCACTCGTGAAAGTAAAACCACCTCGAAAGCTTTCGACTCGTAGTTTATATTGATCATAGCATAACGGCGCGTCATTCAAACATTCGTAGTTAAATTGTTTTAATAACGGCCGTTTACCTTTTAAAAGCTTACCTATTGTGTTTTTAGCATCTAAGCGCACTATGCTTGTTTTTGTTAAACAATTATTAGCTAAATTTTTATCTTGTATTTGCACGTTATTATCTAATAGCCATCTTAAATACTTTGGCAGCACTTGTACGTCACGCGCTGCATATTTCAATTCGTCATCTGTTAGTTCTGTTTCTGGCGTTCGGATCAGTGAGTAATCCCAGGACCCAATTAATTTTGGTAACCCGCAAGCATCACCCAAAGCGGCGACTCCTCGCATGTCAAGATAGAACATATCCCAAAAGCGTAAAACATGTTTGTCATCTTTATATACATCTACAAAATAAGGTTGAGTAGTACTCTTTGCGAGGGTTTCTAGCCTATATCTTTGCGCAAGCTCGTACATCAAGCTTTTGAGGTCAAATAAAAGATTGTAGCAACATATAACAGGGATAATACCAGATTCACTAAAACTATTAATAACGTTCTCAATATGAGTAATAGCTTCACCAGTGTAACGATAATAATAAATATTATCATTTTCTTCGCCCTCGTAAAATTGTATAGGACAGTCTATATTATTAAAAATGTAGAGTACAACATAAGCCTGAGTATCTACTCCAGCGCCTATGTTGCATGTTTCAGTATCATAAAACGATACTATCCTAAATTTCTTACGTCTCATAATACCGTACCCCGCACCTGTGCACCATTGATCTCAAAAGGAGA
The DNA here is from genome assembly GCA_017537025.1 of Sediminibacterium sp. GTDB lineage: Bacteria > Bacteroidota > Bacteroidia > Chitinophagales > Chitinophagaceae > Sediminibacterium. The sequence continues at coordinate 1,648 of JAFWCB010000003.1, read as the reverse complement.
GAAAAATACATTTGGGCTACCGCCCTCACCTAAAAATACCTGTTCTAGATAATCTTCGTACTGTTTGCTTTTGATTATATAATCAAATATTTGATCTAAGGGTGCGTTAAAATAGTCTGCTATTGCTTGTACTCTGTCTGCTAAGGGTATCTCTGGTTTGTGCCATATAAAGCGGGTCATCATAAAAAATGCTTGTACATCTCCGGGATCATAAGGAGATAAAAAAGGATCCCCGGCGTTTCTTAGCAAAAACTTAAATGTCTCGTTATTATCTTCTTTTAATTCGTGCTTTTGGTATTGTTCGAATGTTTCACGTGATACATTTTTTGGTGATTCTTGCGTAACTTCTTTAATGTTAGTTGATTGCAGCTCTGGTTTAGTTTGTCGGTTGGTTAGAGTTTGTAACGTTTCTGATACGTTTTTAAAAGATTGACGCGCAACTGCTACACGTGCGGCCGCTTTATTTGCAACTGCTTTAATTGCGTTTTTTGCTTTTGCGATTAATGATAATATGCTCATATGTATACCTCCAAACCAAAAAAGCGGGTACGTGTGTATTTTAACACGTACCCGCTGATAGTTCAAACTTTAAACTAAAAGCCTTGCAACTTTAAGAGTGTTACCATTCCTTAAACCTTTTTCTTCAATGATCATCCTGAGATACGGTAACCCTTGCGAGCGTCCGCAATCCGGGAACAGAGCCGCAAATGTTGCTACACTACGGGCTATACCATCCGATTGCGTAAACACACTTGTACCATCTTCGAGGATAAAGACGGTATTAATGCAGGGTGAATCGGGCATATTGTTGCGTCCTTTTCGGGTCCCCTGGCTTGCAATAATGTCGCACACGTGCAATTCTGTGCCTTCTGGTACTTCCGCTAAAGAATCAGGGCTGTTGATTGCATTAGCAATCTTCACAGCGTCTTCCACCGTATTAGTCGCGATTGTGTTAAAAATAAGACCTGCGACTGCTTGAGCTGCTTGCGTGTTTGTGTTCATGAGTTCAGTTGACATTATATACCCTTTCGTTAATCTAATTCTTTTAAACAGTAGATAAACAGTAGCACAATAACAAGCAAAACAATAAATATTTTAATTGTTTTCGTCCTTTCTCACTTCTTTAACAAACTCTGCATTACGCATAAAGGTGTCAAGTGGCATCCTGTAATACGCTTGATAGTGCTCAATCTTATTGATCGTGATTGTTGGGTCCTTTTCAAACCTCCTCACTTTACGTGTTGCTTTCTCCAGACCGAGAAAGTCTGAGAGTTCGTTATAGTAATCTTCAAACTCACCATTACGGCCAAGACGTTGACCGTAACACTTTGTTAGCCTAACCGTGCGATTGATCATAAAATCACCTCCTTTTGTGCTTGTAAAACATGACTATTATAAGCGATTTTTTAACGTCTTATTATGAATAATATTTTATTATTAAAAACTAACATATTTATAAATAATTTTTTGATACTATATATTTGTGCTCAAAAGAGTACAGTAACGGCGAGAAAGGAAAGGACAAGCCATGTATCATACGTTTGTAGAAATGGATAACGGAACAAACCTTGAATTCATCACGGCTACATATAAAAAAGCAGAAGAAATAATTAAAAGATATGATGAAAAAGGAACCCTAATAAATTGG
>JAFWCB010000002.1 GCA_017537025.1 Sediminibacterium sp. | reverse complement strand
TTCCACACTTTTACCCTGTTCAAACTCCTTTAAAATACTCGCAATCTGCGTGTGACTGAATTGACTCTTCTTCATATTTTACGTTTTAAAGTTAACTATTTAGTCTACTTCCAAAACGTACTATTTTTGGGGGAGCTTACACTGCCGATAATCCGGCTTATACTGTATAGCAAATTCAGGGATATGACGTTGTATAGAATGGCTAATTTCCTTTGGAGAAAAACTCATTCCGGCCACATTATATGATGTTCTTACGCCAATACTATGTGCCGGTGCTTCCATCAGTTCCATTGTAGCCCTAATAGCATCAGGCATATACATCATCGGTAAATAAGTATCCTCTTTCAAAAAGCAAGTATATTTTTTTGATTCCAATGCTTCCAAATAAATCTCTACTGCATAATCAGTAGTACCACCACCCGGTGCAGATTTATAACTGATCAACCCGGGATAACGAATACTCCTAACATCTACCCCATAACGCTGGTGATAATAATGGCACCAAAACTCACCCGCGTACTTGCTGATTCCATATACAGTGGTAGGTTCTATAACTGTTTTCTGCGGGCACAATTGTTTAGGAGAAGTTGGACCAAAAACAGCAATACTACTTGGCCAGTAAACCTTATGTAATTTTTCTTCGCGGGCAATATCCAGCACATTCAGTAAGCCTTGCATATTTAAATGCCAGGCTAAATTCGGATTTTTTTCTCCCGTTGCAGAAAGGATAGCGGCCAATAAATAAATCTGGGTTATATTTTGTCTGATTACTTGTACATGTAGCATTTCTTTATTCATAACATCCAAACTCACATAAGGACCGGTTCCCTTTAACAATGGATTCTCTTCCCGTAAATCTGACGCTACTACATTGGCATCCCCATATTGCTTCCGTAAGGCTAGCGTAAGTTCAACGCCTATTTGTCCGGATGCTCCAATAACTAATATTTTATCTTTTAAAATAGCCATAGCAATCGTTTGAAAGGCAAAGATAAGGGTTATGTGTGTTGGGTTTTGGGATACGGGATACGATCCGCCTAGGCGGACGGGTTATGGGTTACGGGTTATTACATTAGAAAAGTTTAAATTTGTGAAAACTATTACACACTTATCACTATACACTAACCACTATACTTTAATAAAATGCTTCCTTCCTATCTCACCAATTTATTCTCAAAACAATCTTACGACGCTGATAATTTTTTTCTTATTGCCGGTCCATGTGTGGTAGAAAGCGAAGAATTAGTAATGGAAGTTGCCGATAAAGTGTATAGCATTTGTAAGAATTTAGGTATACCTTATGTATTCAAAGCTAGTTATAGAAAAGCTAACAGAACAAGCGCCAACTCTTTTACAGGTATTGGCGATGATAATGGATTATCCTTAATAAAAAAAGTAGGTGATGCCTATCAACTACCTACTACATCGGATATTCATGCACATGAAGAAGCCGCGATCGCTGCACCCTATATTGATATATTACAGATACCGGCATTTTTATGCAGACAAACAGATTTATTAGAAGCAGCGGCGCATACTGATCGAATTGTAAATGTGAAAAAGGGGCAATTTCTTAGTGGGGCTTCCATGAAATTTGCCGTTGATAAAATTCAGAAAGCAGGCAATCAAAAAATTATGCTAACCGAAAGAGGAACTACTTTTGGGTATCAGGATCTTGTGGTTGATTATCGAAACATTCCCATCATGCAAGCCGAACAGGTGCCTGTTGTAATGGATTGTACCCACTCATTACAACAACCCAATCAAACATCCGGCATAACAGGGGGAAATCCCCAAATGATTGGAACCATTGCGAAAGCTGCTATCGCAACAGGCGCCAATGGTCTATTTATTGAAACGCATCCCAACCCTGCTGTTGCAAAAAGTGATGGCGCTAATATGTTACCATTACATTTATTAGAGTCTTTATTAGTGCAGTTAGTTAAACTAAGAAAAACTGTAGTAGAAATAAATATATAATGGTAAGTCCTACCAAACGTCAACTTTCTTTATTCACAGCAATTTGTCTGGTGGTAGCCAATATGGTTGGTAGTGGGGTTTATACAAGTTTAGGCTTCCAGCTAGGATCATTGCAACATCTTTTCTCGGTTCTTTTATTATGGGTAGTAGGAGGTATTATTGCTATTTGTGGGGCGTTAGTGTATGCTGAACTATCTACTGAATTTCCGGAAAATGGCGGAGAAGTAAATTTCTTAACCAAACTCTATAACCCGACAACCGGTTTTTTAGCCGGATGGATCTCTACCCTTGCGGGATTTGCAGCACCGGTTGCCATCGTATGTACCGCCATCGGTAAATATGGGATCACTTTTATTCCGCTACCTTCTATTACACTGGCTATTATAGTGTTGGTATTGATAACCATACTACATGCAAGTACGATCCACGTGAGTACCCGGTTCCATCAATTCAGTACTATATTAAATATAGCTATCATGATCTTTATCATTGTTAGCGCTTGGATACATACCCCTTATCAATCTATTGATATTTCACCCAGTACGGATGCATGGAAAGAAATAGCCTACTCAGGTAATTTTCCTGTAAATCTGTATTGGGTTATTTATGCGTATACCGGTTGGAATGCAGCGACCTATATTGCGGGAGAGATACGAAACCCGGGTAAAAATTTACCGCTTGCTTTATTTATTGGCACCATACTCGTAACTATTTTATATATGTTACTGAACTATGCTTTTTTACTCAGCGCACCGGTATCAAACCTTCGCAATCAACTTGAAATCGGTTTCATTACCGCTTCTTATTTATTCGGATCTAATGCCGGGAAAGTAATGAGCGTATGCATTTGTATCACACTCATTAGTACAGCAAGCGCTATGACATTTGCCGGTCCGCGCGTTACCGCATTTATGGGTACTCAATCAAAAGCATTCACTTGGTTAACCAAAACGAATAAGCATCATATCCCAACCTGGGCAATTTATTTCCAAAGTGCTATTGTACTCATACTGATCTTACTCAATAAATTTCAGGAGCTGGTGAATCTCGTTGGCTTTTTACTATCTATCTGTACTTCATTAGCTGTAGCAGGATATTTTAAGTTGAATAAAAAAAAATCTTTATTTATTCGGCTCGCGGCAATTATTTTTTTATGTATTAATAGTTGGGTTATCGTATACGGCTTATACCTTAAACCTTATACCTCTATTGGCGGCTTAATAATAATAGTATTAGGATATTTGTTTTGGCGATATACAGCTATCAAATCCATATAAAATGTTAATCCTCACCGCAATTGATTATGCAATAAACCTTGGTTTTAATTTTGATAAACTATAACTATGAAAAAAATACAGATTCTAATAGGCATTTTGTTGTTGATATCAACAGTAAATGCACAAGACATAAATAGCTTGTTAAAGAAAGTAGGGGTAAAACCCCAGGACTCAAAATCTACATCTGGCAATATCAATATAGCAGAGGGGTTAAAAGAAGCCCTTATTATAGGCGCAGAAAAAGGGGCTACCCTTCTTTCACAACCGGATGCTTTTTTAGGTAATGCAGCGCGTAAAATTTTATTGCCTCCCGAAGCAACAAAAATTGAAAATACATTGCGACAACTAGGCATGGGGAAACAGGTAGATGAAGCTATCGTGAGCATGAACCGAGCAGCAGAAGATGCTTGTAAAACAGCTGCTCCGATTTTTATATCCGCCATTAAAGAAATGACCCTAACAGATGCGGTGACTATTCTGAAAGGATCCGATACTGCGGCTACCAGTTATTTGAAAGAAAAGACCACAGCTCCCCTAACTACAGCTTTTCGTCCTGTTATTGAAGGGGCGTTAGAAAAAACAAACGCCACAAAGCATTGGAATAGTTTAGTTACGGCTTATAATCGCTTTAGCTTGAAGAAGATTAACCCCGATTTGGCAGGCTACGTTACAGAACGTACGATGCAAGGGGTATATCAAGAGATTGCTGCTGAAGAGCAAAATATCAGAAAAAATCCGGCTGCCAGAACAACGGCACTTTTAAAATCTGTTTTCAATAAATAGTTAGCCGGCCATAAAACCGTCTATATTATTTGTTTTGCGAACAATACTTCGAATCTGCATATCGAGCTCATTAGCGCTTTCTATCAGATGATCAAATATTTCTTTGTTGTTAATTGCATTACTGCTGTTGAGTACCTCTATCACACCCAAGATATTAGCCAGTGGTCTACGAACTTCATGTGATTGAATAAAAGCGATATCTCGCAATACTTTATTTTGTGTTTTGAGTTTTTCTTGTACTAATACATCGTCTGTAACATTTCTATTCGTACCAATCAGGCGAAGCACTTTACCATTAGCAGATTTTTTTACGATAGCATGCGATTCAATATAACGTACTCTCCCATTGGGTGTTATAATACGGTACATAGCTGAATTGATATCCCTTTCGCCTTCAATGAGTTCGTTAATGATAGACTCCATCATTGCGATATCATCCGCATGAACGGCTTGCTTCCAAATTTGATATGGGGGTATTGTGCTATTTTTTTCATATCCATATAGCTCAAACATTTTATCATCCCAGATAATATTACCATCGTTGATATCTATCTCCCATATACCAATTTGAGCAGAGTCTGTGGCTAATGTTAATCGCTGTAATAGTTCCTGTTGTTGTATTTGGGCTTCTTTTCTTCTGGTAACATCATTTTCAATAGTCATAAAGCCAATATGCTCGTTGGTTTCATCAAACAATGGCTGGCAATCGGCTTCTACCCATATATAAGCTCCACTTTTGGTTTGTGAATAAAACTCTTCCTTAAATGCTAATTTATTATCTAAGGCATGTTTCAATCGCTTTCTTGCTTTTTCATCGCCTTTTTCTCCTTCTAAGGAAAAACCAATCCTTTTCCCTTTTACTTCATCCAGCGTATATCCACTAATGCGTGTGAAGCCTTCATTTACCCAAATAATTTGCTGCTCCCTATCTGCGATCAGTACTGAATTGGTTGTGTTATGAGCTACTAGTGCTAGGCGTTTTACTTCATCTTCACTTTTTTCTAATGCAGCTTCTACTTTTTTACGATCTGTAATATCAAAAATACAGCCGTCAACATATACGCGCTGATCTGCTTCATCAAATACAGCATGCCCTCTTTCAAATACCCATCTTACTTCATTATCAGCATTTAAAATCCGATATTCCAACTCAAAATGATGTTTATTAATAACCGCACTTTTTTTGGTTGCTTTCACCATCTCCATATCTGCCTCATAGATCAGTGCAGCGTACCCGTCAACCTTATTTTCGATAAATCGATTGAGCGGATAACCGGTGAGTCGTTCTACTTCATCAGAAATAAACTCAATGGTAAGGTCTTCATCTCCCAGGCAACGATAAATCACTCCGGGAATATGGTTTACCATAGAACGGAATTTTTCGTTGTGAATAGTTTTGAGATCTTCTGATAAGGCGAGGGTTCTATGCTGAATAGTTTCTGTATTGGTAACATCATGACCGATAGATACGAGTCCTGTTACTTTACCTATTTCATTCATATATGCAGATACTTCCCACTGTGTCCAAAAATAATCATCTCCATCCACTGCTTTCCTAACGGTAACGGTAATATGTTTTTCAGGAACACGAACACATTCTCTCGCGGCCTCATTGCATAATTTCACATCTTCTGCAAAAACGGTTTCTGCAAAATGCTTGTTTGTTAAATCCGGACCTAAATGAGAGAATTTATATTTGAAGAGTGGGTTCACGTACACAAACCTACCCTCCAAGTCTGTTACGACTACAGAGAATACCAATGAGTTCAACAGTTGCATAGGAAGCAACTGATCAATCTGCATTTGATCCATAGGGTGTGTTACGGTTACATGATAAAGATAAACATTATATAGGGCGTCTTGGCATTTATTATACCCAATAGTGAAAAATACAAACAAGGTGGTACAGATGAAGGGGAAAGGTTATAGGTGATAGATGATAGGTTATAGCGTGAAATAAAAAACCGCCTCATGATTGATGAGACGGCTTCTTGTATTTTAATGCGTAGAAGATCCTTATATATCTATAGCTTCTCCGTAAGCTGCTGCGGTTGCTTCTTTCAACCCTTCACTCATAGTGGGGTGCGGATGAACAGCATTTAAAATTTCATGCGCGGTTGTTTCTAACTTACGTGCAACAACTGCTTCTGCAATCATTTCCGTAACATTGGTTCCGATCATATGGCAACCAAGAAACTCGCCATATTTCGCATCATAAATTACTTTTACAAAACCATCTGTTGCGCCGGCAGCGCTTGCTTTACCACTTGCCATAAAAGGAAACTTACCAACTTTTATTTCATATCCTGCCTCTTTAGCGGCCTTCTCTGTATAGCCTACACTCGCAATTTCAGGAATACAGTAAGTACATCCTGGAATATTATTGTAATCCATGGTATCGGGCAGGTGATGAATTTTCTTTTCATGATATGCTATATGTTCTGCTGCATTAATCCCTTCTTTCGATGCAACATGGGCAAGTGCTTGTCCGGGCGAACAATCCCCGATAGCATAAATACCGGGCACCGATGTTTGCTGATATTTATCAACGATGATCTTTCCTTTCTCTGTTTTGATACCGTTTTCTTCCAGACCGATGTTTTCAATATTTGCTACTACCCCCACAGCACTCAATACAATATCTGCTTCTAAAGTAACTGTAGAGCCATCTTGTTTTTTTACCAATGCGCGTACACCTGCTCCGCTGGTATCAACAGATTCAACAGAAGCATTGGTCATGATATCAATACCTTGCTTTTTATATTGCTTTTCTAATTCTTTAGAAATATCTTCATCTTCTACCGGAACAATTCTGGGTAAGAATTCAACAATAGTAACTTTTGTACCCATGCTATTGTATACATAGGCAAATTCAACGCCAATAGCACCACTACCAACTATAATCATGCTTTTAGGCTGATTAGGCAACACCATTGCTTCGCGATAGCCAATTACTTTTTGTCCGTCTTGTTTTAAATTAGGTAATTCACGAGAACGTCCGCCGGTAGCGATAACGATGTATTTTGCTTCAACGATTTGCTTCGATCCATCTGCTGCTGTAACTTCAATCTGACCTTTAGCTTTTACTTTACCATACCCCATCACCACATCAATCTTATTTTTCTTCATAAGGAATTGAACGCCCTTACTCATTTTATCAGCCACTCCTCTACTACGTTTAATAACTGCCCCAAAATCGTGTTGTACACCGGTAGCATTGATACCATAATTGGTACTATGCTTCATGTATTCGTATACTTGGGCACTTTTTAATAAGGCTTTTGTGGGAATACAGCCCCAGTTTAAACAAACGCCACCTAAACTTTCTTTCTCTATAATCGCTACTTTAAACCCTAATTGAGATGCGCGAATAGCAGCAGGATAACCACCCGGACCACTACCTAAAACAATCACGTCGTATGCCATGATAAATGGAATTAATTGAAGGATGAATAATGTAAATGCGGATGCGAAAATACTGGCTATTGGTGGCTATTCAAAAAAAATCCGTATGGTTTGATAAAACCATTTATTTCCGGCTGCTACGCCCGATTGCTGCATCTGTTCATTATAGCCCTGAAGGCCGAAAAGACCGGCCATATTACCGTTTCTGAGTGAGATTTCGAGATATCCGGCCGAGTTAAACCAGGCAATTTTTTCGTGTTCCGGAACGGCAGCATAGTTACTACTAAGCTTTTCTATGGATTCATTCCGCTGGAACATGATGCGGAAGCTTCTACCCTTTCTATGTTCTTCAAAATCCTGTCGGGTAATATTAATTATTACATTCTCAAAATTATCAATGAAGAGAATTTGTCCTTCTATCCAATCCGGGCCCGCTGTTGGACGTAGCGGATATTTCTCTACAATTTGTGTGGCGGGCGCACCTATGGTGGAGAGTTTGCCATATTCTTCCAATTTAAAAACAGAGGCGGCAATATCCTGGGTCATGGTTAGTAAAGTACTATTTCTGGATACGGGTATGCGCACAACTTCATCGGGGCGTTTACCCAACATCATGGTTATAAGTCCATTATCTGCGCAAATGATATATTGCTCATTTACCTGGGCAATTAAGAAATAGTCGAGAGAAGATTCGAATACATTGATGAGTACTAGATGATAGGTTTTTTCCGGATAGTATTTAAAGGCATTGTAGCAAGTATACGCAGCAACGGGAAGATTTGTTTGAGATAAATAATGCGTGATATCAACTGTATTGAGGGAGGGCATTAATTTAACAAACTGACCTTTAATAGCACCTACGATATAATCTCGCTGGCCGATATCAGTTGTCAACGTAAGGATGGGCATGCCGTTTCTTAACGAAAAATGCAGGTTGGTTATTTCACCAGCTCTCCATTTTTAAAGAAAAAATTACGAACTAGTTTATCGGCTATTGACGGAAAAAATCTGTTTAAAAAAACGGTTCTTTTACCTGTATACGTAAGTACGAGCGTACGTTTTCTTTTCGAAATAGCAGTTAATATATGCGATGCACATTCTTCAGCACTCATCATATTACCTTCATCCATCGGCGATTCGCCATGCGAATCGCCATTTTTATTCAAGGCTACATTCCTGATATTAGAAGTTGTAAAACCCGGACAAACCCACATAACATTTGTACCGGTATTAAGTAGTTCGGTGCGTAACGCTTCAAGCCATCCATTCACTGCAAATTTAGAAGCCGAATATCCACTTCTTCCGGGCAAGCCTCTATAACCTGCAATAGAAGAAACACCTACTACAGTACCCTTATTGTTCAAGATATAAGGAAGTGCTAGTTTGGTGCAATAAACTGTTCCCCAAAAATTAATATCCATCACTTTACGAATAGTTTCTAATGAAACCTCACTTACAAGAGATCGCATAGAAATACCGGCATTATTAATTAAGATATCAATGGTTCCAAATGCTTTAATTACGGCTTCAATAAAAAGTACACAATCTTGCTCTTTACTCACATCTGCTGTATGAATAAGCAAAGGTTTACCCGTGTATAAAGATTGTAATTGATATAATTTATCGTAGTTACGTCCGCAGGTTGCTACTTTAGCTCCTTGTTGCAAAAATGCATCAACCAATGCTTTCCCTATACCGTCGGAACCTCCGGTAATTACTACTATTTTATTATGGAAATGATTCATCCGTGATTATTATTTAAAACAAAAATAGGTTATAGGTGGGTTGTGGGTGAATAAGTTCAAGAAAAAAAATGAATAAAATTTTGGTAGCAGTTTCATTTGCGCTATTTTTGCAACCCGAAACAAAATCCTACATCATCTATAGGATTAAGATTCCGTAGCTCAGTTGGTAGAGCAATACACTTTTAATGTATGGGTCCTGGGTTCGAGTCCCAGCGGGATCACTTCAAAGCCCCGACTTTTATAGTTGGGGTTTTTATTTTATGCCATATCTCTATATTATTTACTCGGAAAAACTTAACAAATACTATGTTGGTGCCTACATTGACCTAGAACGAAGACTTTATGAACATAATATTGGGCACGCTAAGTTTACGTCAACTGGCATTAAATCAAGAAAATACATTGAAGCACTTATTTAATTCAAAGTAATTCAAATATGTGGCATCACAAGAAGGGTTAGTAAAAATTAATCAACAAAATGTACGCTCAAAAAAAGCCCCAACCCCAAAAATACTTTTGGGGTTGGGGCTTTTGATTCTATTACTAACCTAAAATACTTTTTACTTTTTTTAAAATTCTATTTTCGGTGCGAGCGTTTTCTTCAATCGCTAAATGCTTTACCTCTTCTACTTGTTCTACTCTTGTCCAATCGGGCAAACCTTGATACCATACCAAATCATTATAAGTAAGAGTCTTATGCTTTATTGTATCTAAAGTATAAGGCCCTCTAATGAGTTTTCTGCCTCTTAGTATGTAGATCTTCAGATCCATCATCGGGGTGTTAGGTTGTACGGCAGTATAAAATTATATATTTTGGTCTTGCCGCAACGGCAATTTACACAAAATATTGTATATATACAAACAAGTTGGTATTAATGAACCGTTATCAATGCTTTTTGCACCATTTTATCGGTTTCATTGAGCACCTTATAATATCCCTCAGTATGCCATTTTTGCCTGAAAATCAATGCTTTAAACCGATTAGTGATAAATAATTTTTCATCATTTGTTAAGGACTCCCATTTTATATTTTGCCTTTTAGCCTCAGTTTCTATAAGCCGCACTTCAGCATCTCCTACCATAAAACCGGTTAACATCGTCTTCGGCTCCTTAAAACTATCAAAAAAAGACTTCCTATTTACAAAGTAATTATAAGCTACATTATTAATGATTCCAGAGGCAAAGAGTGGGATCAGCTTCTTATTAAAAAAAATACTATCTATGGGAATTGCACTATCAGGTGTAATACCCCCTCCCCCATAAAGTTTTTTACCCTTCGGCGTTATATATATTTTTTTATTTGATGTATCATTTTGTTTACTACTATCGGTGTGGAAACGTTGCTCCAGTTCATATTGGTAAGCCGCATACCCTTTATTGTATGGCTTCTGAATATTCCTTCCTAATGGCGTATAATATCTTGCAACGGTTAATCGAACCGCCGCCCCATTACTCAATTGAAACTGTTGTTGCACCAATCCTTTCCCAAAAGATCTTCTCCCGATAATCGTAGCTCTATCCCAATCTTGTAACGCACCCGCTAAGACTTCACTGGCCGATGCAGCGGTTTCATCGATAAGCACGGCTAACTTACCTGTTTCAAATAAACCGGGGCGCTTACTGGTATATGAAATACGTGGTGAATGTTCCCCCTCGGTATAAACGATTAATTTATCTTCTCCTAAAAATTCATCAGCAATATCTACAGCTTCCTTCATTAATCCTCCACCATTGCCTCGTAAATCTATAATTAAGCTTTTCATTTTTACAGCTTGAAGTTTTTCTAGCGCCTGCATAAACTCCTCATAGGTTCTCTCTGCAAATTTATTAATGCGTATATACCCAATAGTGTCTGTAATCATATAGGCGGCATCAATACTAGATACGGGTATCACACCGCGTGTTACCACAAGGGTTTGCAATATATTTCCCCTTTTAAATTTAATTTTTACACTTGTCCCTGTTTCGCCTCTAAATAGCTTCCGCACCCCTAATCCATCAATTTTAACACCTGCAATAAGTGTACTATCATTAACGGAAAGAAGTTTATCTCCTACAAGCATACCCGCTTTATCTGCAGGGCCACCACTCAACACACTCATAACATTTACAGTGTCGTTTATCAACCTAAATTCAATTCCGATACCTTGAAAATTACCCGCCATTTCTTCATTCACAGCCAACAACTCTTCACGTGGAATATATATAGAATGAGGATCTAGTTTCTGCAATAAATCCGTTGCAACGATTCCATTTATACTATCCAAAGCAATTTGATCTACATACCTGCTTTTTATTAAATCACTTAATTCTTGTATGGTAGATCTGTTGGAAAAAGAAAGAAAACTCGAAGACATAGTTTTCTCTTTGAGTTGAAATCCGATAACCATCCCTATAACCATAATTCCCGCAAATGCTAAAGGCAACCAAACTTGTATTTTTTTTGAGCTCATAATATTAAAATATCTAAAAATGCAAATATCTGCATTAAAAAGGATGAAATTTTGCAGCTTTATGCGTAAGTTGCACCAATAATAACATGAGCCACACCATGCCTGCCATTCTTATTGCTGATAGCGGATCTACCAAATGTGAATGGTGCCTGTATGAAAAGGGCAAGAAAAAAACCATTTACACACAAGCTATTAGTCCCTATTTTGTTGGTAAAGACGATATGGAGCAAATTTTACGCAAAACGCTTCTTCCAAAACTCAAAGATAAGATTCCGTCCTCATTATTTTTTTATGGCACCGGATTAAGTAACCCCACCAATATCATCATTGTAAAAAAAATTTTTAAAAAATTATTTCCTACAACCAATATTGAGGTACAGCACGATTTGATGGGGGCTGCACGAGCGCTTTGCGGATCATCAAAAGGAATTGCTTGTATTCTAGGAACAGGATCGAACTCCTGCTACTATGATGGAAAAAAAATAAAGAAGAATAGTCCGGGTTTAGGCTATGTACTTGGAGATGAAGGTAGTGGTGCATACTTAGGAAAAAAAGTTATTCAATACTATCTCTACAAAACTTTTGATGAAGACTTATCGGCGCGCTTCGAAAAGAGATTTCATGAAACACATGCGAGTATTCTCGACAATGTATATAAGAAACCTCTACCCAATAGATACTTAGCCTCATTTGCCATTTTTTTGGCAGAAAATAGAGGGCATTTTATGATTGAGAATATTATTGAAGACGGACTGAATGATTTTTATTTTACACACTTATATAAATACAAAGAAAGTTGGACTAGCCCCATCCATTTTACAGGCAGTATTGCTTTTGCTTTCAAAGATGTACTTAAAGATCTGTGTAATAGTTATGAATTAGAACTCGGAAAAGTATTAAAAACACCTATGTCCGGACTTATTGCTTATCACCAATAAACCACCTATGCAGTCATTTATTAAAGTTACCGAACAACCATCACTATACCGCCATCTCGAGCAAATGTCGATTCATGAATTGCTTACCAATATCAATAAAGAAGACAAAACAGTTCCTGATGCTGTAGAGAAAGCTATACCACAAATTGAAAAACTGGTGGCCGCCATCAGCGATAAGATGCTGGCCGGAGGAAGACTATTTTATATTGGTGCAGGAACCAGCGGAAGATTGGGTATTGTTGATGCGAGTGAATGTCCGCCTACATTTGGCGTTCCATACGGTTTGGTTATTGGCTTAATTGCCGGTGGTGATAAAGCCATTACACAAGCTGTTGAATTTGCAGAAGACAGTACAGAAGAAGGTTGGGCCGATTTGGAAAAACATTTCATTAGTGATAAAGATGTGGTAGTAGGTCTTGCAGCAAGCGGCACAACACCCTATGTTATAGGCGCATTAGAAGAATGTAGAAAGCGAGGTATTATTACAGGCAGTATTAGTTGCAACCCTAACTCACCTGTATCTGCAGCTGCAGATTTCCCGGTAGAAGTTGTAGTAGGTCCGGAGTTTGTTACCGGTAGTACCCGAATGAAAAGTGGTACTGCACAAAAATTGGTTTTAAATATGATTTCAACTTCTATTATGATTCAATTAGGTAGAGTTGAAGATAATAAGATGGTAAACATGCAGCTAAGCAATGTGAAACTTGTTGATCGTGGCGTAAAAATGGTAATGGATAAATTAGCCATCAACGATTATGAAAAAGCGAAAGACCTACTCTTAAAACATGGATCCGTAAAGAAAGCAGTGGATAGTATTTAGTGTATAGTGGGTAGTGTAAAGTGTATAGTGGGTAGTGGGTGATTTTTTATTATTTTTACTACACACTAATCACTACTCACTAACAACTATCAAGTGCACACTCTCGAACCCTTTTATAACTGGCGGCATATTTATATAGCAGAGGAAGATCCACGGTCTCCCTTCTACGGCAGAACTTACAGCGAGTTTGAATACTCACAAACAGTTTACAACTATTATATTCATCCACAATGGGACGACTTTGGCAGCCGAACACTCTACCTAAAGATCATATATGTAGATTATGAATTGAATTTTGCCATCATCGAAATGATCGGAGAATGGAACGATGCTATTGAAAATGATATTATGGAGCTAAAAAGAGAAGTATTAGACCTACTTTTTCAGCAGCATATTACCAAATATATTTTGATTACTGAAAATGTACTTAACTTCCATAGTAGTGATAAAGAATATTATCAGGAATGGTATGAAGAGCTGAGTGAAGAAAATGGATGGGTAGTGGCATTGAATATGCCTGAAGCCACACAGTACGATTTTAAAAAGAAAAAATTAAACTATTATATAGAACTGATGGAGTTGCCCGATTGGCGCGTATACAAACCTTATCATCTATTCAAAAAAATTGATGAACAATTAAGTAAACGTATAACCTTATAAATACAATTTTATGGAACAAGCTATTATAGACCTATATGATGAGTACACCCATAAACCACTGACCAGAAATGAGTTCATAAAACGCCTGACCATACTTACCGGAAGCTTAACTGCCGCGATGAGTATCTTACCCATGATTGAAGTAAATGGGGCTCATGCAGCTATTACATCGGATATAGATTTATTTACGGAAACAATAACGTACCCGGGAGTAAATGGAACCATGAGTGCGTATGTGTCCAGGCCAAAGCCCAACAAAAAATATGCAACCATCATCATTATTCATGAGAATAGAGGATTAAACGCACATATTGAAGATGTGGCTCGGAGAGCAGCACAGGCTGGCTTTTTAGCCATAGCTCCTAATATACTTTCTCCATTAGGCGAATTACCAAAAAATGATGACGAGCTCAGGGCTAAATTTCAAACCTTAAAGCCCGAAGAGAGTTTACAAAATTTTATTAAAGCCGTTGAATATGGAGCCGGCAGAAAAGATTCAAATGGCAAAACAGGATGTGTAGGTTTTTGCTGGGGTGGCGCTATGGCTAATAGCTTAGCAGTAAGCATACCTACCTTAAAAGCTGCGGTTGCTTTTTATGGCAGACAGCCGGAAGCTGCACAAGTGGCACAAATAAAAGCAGCTGTGCAACTTCATTATGGCGGTTTAGATGAGCGAGTGAACGCCGGCATTCCCGCTTATGAAGCAGCCTTGAAACAAAATAGTATTAAGTATGAATTGTATGTTTACGAAGGCGTGAATCATGCATTTCACAACGATACAGCCCCCACGCGCTATAATGAAGCAGCAGCTAAATTAGCCTGGCAAAGAACAATCGATTTCTTAAATAAATATGTGGTATAATATGTTTTATAAAAAAATTTTAGTCATTACCGGCCTCTTATTCAGTAGCATCATACATGCACAACTAAGTAATGATACCTTGGAAATACTCCATAAAATCATGAGTAGCTATACCGATAATATACCGGGCGCACAGGTAAGTATTACTCGTAATAATAAAATCATATTTGAGTCTGCAAAAGGTTTGGCGAATCTAGAATATAATGCACCACTTACACTACAATCTAAACTGGAGGCAGGTTCTGTTTCAAAACAATTTACTGCAGCAGCTATTCTCTTATTATCCCAAGAAGGAAAACTTTCACTACAGGATGATATTCGGAAGTATTTTCCTGAAATACCGGATTACGGCCATACTATCACCGTTTCACATCTCTTACACCATACGAGTGGATTAAAAGATTGGGGATCTATTGCAGAAATAGCAGGATGGCCAAGAGGTACAAAAGCTTACAGTAATGAAGATGTATTAGTGATTATCGCTGCGCAGAAAACACTCAACAATATTCCGGGAGATGAATTTATTTATAGCAATTCGAACTATAACCTGCAAGCATTGATCGTAAAACGAATCACAGGATTAGAGCTATCTGCATTTACGAAAAAATATATATTTATTCCCGCCGGTATGACGAATACGGAATGGCGAGATGATTATACGCGGGTTGTTCCTAACCGCGCAACAGCTTATAGTAAATACGGTGCTATATACGCTACCAATATGCCCAACGAAAATGCTTATGGAAACGGCGGACTCATTACCACAACAGAAGATTTATTAAAATGGAATAATTTCTACACAAATAATAAATTAGGTACTGCCCCATTATTTCAGCAACAGATTTCATTGGTGCCCCTCAATAATGGAGGATACAATAATTATGCAGTAGGTTTATTCATCGATTCAATAAATGGTATTCCACGAATTTCTCATAGTGGTGCAACAGCCGGATATAGAGCAAATCTTGATTACTTTCCTACACTCAATCTAAATATTGCATGGTTAAGTAATAATGCAGACGGGAGTTTTAGCGGTATACCCAGGCAATTAGAAGAAGTTTTTACAGGGAAGCCTAGTACAAAAACCACGACAGCTAAAACTGATGTAAATAATACAAAAACAGCGTATCGTCCGGATTCAGCAACTCAAGCCCAATACGTTGGGGTTTATCATTCTATAGAAGCTAATAGCGGTGTAACTATTAGTTATAAAAATGGGAGCCTATTATTACAAATAAAACCAGATTTGATACGAACTATTTCCCCGGTAAAAAAAGATGTATTCGAATATCCGGGTATGACCATCGAGTTTATTCGGAAAAAGAATAAAATAGAAGGATATTATATTTCCATTTCTCGAGCAAGAAGGGTATTCTTCAAGAAAGCTAATTAACCTAGGCATCAAAGATTGATTGATATTGAAATTTGATCGCCGATATTATATTTCCCGCTAGCGGAATAACAGATAATGTTTATACCGTTTATGTTGAGCAATAATTCAAAATAACTGCCATGAAAATTAATATGCTCTATTATAGCAGGAATCCCAAAATTTGAATCTGCAGAAACCTGAATTTGCTCCGGACGTACCATTATTTTTTTCTCCGGCATTTCCCTGATAAACATTTTTTTGAAAAAAGGATACTTTCCTAAATCTATCAAATTATAATCTCCTAATAATCCCGCTATATACTCGTTCGAAGGATAGTAATATAATTCCCGGGGAGTACCTTGCTGAATTATTTTTCCATCCTTCATAATCAAGAGCAAATCAGCCCACGACAATAAATCACCCACATCATGCGAAACCAATATACAGCTCGTATTCAATTTCTGTCCAATTTCATGAATAACCGTTTTTATCAATTGCTTATGCATTCTATCTAAATTTGAAAAAGGCTCATCTAATAATAATAACTTGGGAGCAGTAGTTAATAGTCGAGCTAGTGCAATTCTCTGCTTTTCTCCTCCGGATAAAGCTTCATTTTTCCTTTCTAATAGATGATCTACCCTACAAACTTTATATACCTGCATAGCAGATGATGGGGTAAGTTTATTTGCCATCGCCAACCAATCCTTTACCTTGTAATTATTTCTTAACTCAAAATACTGCGACAAAAAAGCAATACCCGGATTTCCTGGGAGTAACTGTTCATCAGGACCTACTACCCTTTCATTATTTAAAAAAATAGCTCCACTGGTTGGTTGTAATAATCCCGCTATCATTTTCAACAGACTGGTTTTCCCGGAACCTGTTTCGCCTGCAATAGCGATGCGTTGCAGAGGAAGTTGGTCGAAGGAAATATTATCAATCGCAGTTCTACCCTGCTCTTTAAATGAAAGATTTTGAACACTTAACAAAAGCATCCGTAAATATACTTTCCTATCCTTACATTTGAGGATGATTACACAAGAATTACGTAACCAGTTCCTACTTCGTTCAGATATTCGCTTTCTAAATTTTGGATCTTTCGGGGCTTGTCCACGCCCTATTTTTGAACGTTATCAACAATATCAATTAGAACTTGAACAAGAGCCCGTACTTTTTATCGTAAAAAACGGGCTGAGCTATTTACAACAATCACGAGAAGCATTGGGCGAGTATTTACATTGCCCAGCTGATGATGTGGTATATGTTACAAATCCGTCTTATGCCGTTAATATTGTAGCAAAAAGTTTCGGGTTAAGTAAGGGCGATGAAATACTGACTACTAATTTAGAATATGGCGCCTGCGACCGTACCTGGAAGTATTATTGTGATAAAGTAGGTGCTATCTATAAACAACAGCCCGTTACATTACCGTTAACAACTAAAGAGTTTTTTATAGAAGAATTTTTTAAAGGAGTCACTCCTAAAACAAAATTGATTTTCCTCAGTCATATTACCAGTTCAACTGCATTACGCCTACCTGTTGAAGAGATTTGTAAGAAAGCCAAAGAGCTGGGCATACTCAGTTTTGTGGATGGGGCTCATGCACCCGGACAAATTCCCGTTAACCTTACAGAAATTGGGGTGGATATTTATACTGGTGCTTGTCACAAATGGATGATGACCCCCAAAGGGAGTTCTTTTCTTTATGTGCGAAAAGAGCTGCAAGATAAATTTGATCCTTTAGTGGTAAGTTGGGGATATAATAGCGCCTTCCCATCCCACTCCCGATTTTTAGATTATCACCAAACACAAGGCACACGTGATTATTCTGCTTTTTGTACCATCCCTACTGCTATCGATTTTATGAAGAAAAATAATTGGCAGGAAGTAGCCAAGGAATGTAGGAAAATCACCCATAATAATGCTCAAAAATTTTGTGATGTAGTTGGGGCTACACCCATTTCGCCCATACATGAAGATTTTCTGGTACAGCTATTTAGTATTCCCATACAAGTAAAAACAATGACCCCGGAAGCACTACACGATTTATTTTTTGATAAGTACAAAATAGAAATACCCGTGATGCGCCATGGTAATGATGTGTATTTGCGTTACTCTATACAAGCTTTCAATACACAAGAAGACTTAGACGTATTGTATGAAGCAGTTAGGGAACTAAGAGAGGAAGGGGTGATTTAATCTACAATCTTCAATCTGGAATCTACAATTAGGAAAACAGGTTGTAGATTGAAGATTTAAATGGCAAGTAGTACCTCTAAATCAAACTTCTTCATTTTCATGAAGGCTTCAACTACTTTTTGCCCTTTTACCGGATCGGCCATTAATTGAGGTAATTGGCTTGGAACTACCTGCCAGGAAACACCATACTGATCCTTTAGCCAACCACACATCGATTCTTTACCGCCATTTGTTAATAATTTATCCCAATAAAAATCAATTTCATCCTGGGTATCACAGTTAACTACAATAGAAACACCTTCGTTAAAAATATAGTTATGATCTCCCGGGCCCTCCATGGCAATAAATTGGCTAGACCCAATTATACATTCACCATACATCAATTTACCTGCTAATGGATTCCCTTCCGGATAATGGAATACACTTTTTTTAGCGGAGCCTTCAAAAATAGATACATAAAAATCAACCGCTTCTTCAGCCTTTCCCAATACATGATTAGTAAATAATAAGCTCGGAGTGAATTGTTCATCTCCAATAATTGCCGGCTCAAGCATTAACTGCCAACTTACCCCATATATATCCTGAATCCAGCCATAATAGGCACTCCATGGATATTCATTCAATGCCATTAATACGGTTCCTCCCTCAGCTAAAGCATCCCAAATAGTTTGAATTCGATTTTTATCGGCATGTTTTATAAAGAAAGAAATAGACGGATTCACTTTGAACATGGGACCGCCATTTAAACCAATGACTTTTTTCCCGCATATTTCAAAGTCTACTACCATTCCGTTATCTACATTTATTTTACTATTGGCGAATAAGGTAGTGTATAAGTTTGCCGCGACTTGTGCATTACCATCAAACCAAATACAAGGATATAATTGTTTACTCATGCCTTAGCTATTTTCTGATTTTATACGTAAGAAATGATTCCACCCCATGCCGGCATCAAAACAAATACAATATTGGGCTTTACAGCAGCAATATTATAAATAGTTTTTACAGGTTTCATATTGGGTGTTTGAGGTGTATTAAAGATAAAATAAATCTATGAGATTTAGTATCGAAGACAAATTATATGTAATATCTACTATATTGCGTATATGAAAAGTATTTTCATTTTCTTCTGCCTATTCCTTTTTTGTTCCATACATGCTCAACCGGATGCTACCATAAAAGCATTAGAGAAAAAATTCAATGATACGACTGATATCGACGCTAAACTAAATCTAGTAGCTGATATCAGTGAAAAAGCTTACATGTTTTATCCGGATCTTCTTAAAAAATATATTGACAAAAGTATTTTTTTAGCCGAGCAAAGCAGAGATAGAAATGCAATGGTAAAAGCAAGACGAATTGCATCTAGCGTTTATCTCTATTATAGTAGAGATAAAAATAAATATCAAAAAGCCAATGATTTTGCGCTGGAAGGATTACAACTATCAAAAGATGAAGGTATCTCCTTCAAAGAAAAAATATACTCATTAGAAGCAGCAGCTTTATCTCATTTGTATTTAGGCAAGAAAAATGAGGCATTAGGTTTTAATCAAGAAGCGCTAGAAATTGCTAATGAAAGCAATACTGATTCATTAAAAATCATAGCCTATCTTAAGTATGGTGATAACCAATTGTATTATGATGAAAAAATTAAGGCTTTTAAAAATTATTTAGCTGCACAAGAACTGGCTGAGAAATCAAAAGATCAACAAACAAAAAATCAAATCTATAAAGTGTATGGCTCATTAATTAGTTTTTACTCAACTATTGAGAACTATGATAAGGCTGCTGATTATTTATATAAGCTACTTGATCATTATCGGCAAGAAAAAAATATAGACTACCAATTTCAGATTTTAGATAAAATTGGTACTAATTATAGAGAAGCAAAAAAGCATGTAGCTGCAAAAGGAATTTATGAAGAGATGGGGAAACTAGCCGATAGTGTAAAAAACAGCACCATGAAAACACAATCGAAAATTGGTATTTTGAATACTATTTTAGAGAGTGATGAGAAATATACAGGAATTACCTACCTAAAAAATAACCCCGATATTGTTAACTTATTTATACAATCTGGCTTCGACTATATCATTGACTATGGGTTAGGGAATACCTACCATGAATTAAAAATGTATGACTCTGCATCTTACTATTACAATAAAGCCAAACTACCCATACAAACAAAAGCCAGTTATCTTCAGCAGTTGGATTTTAATGTAAAGTATGGTATTCATTTGTACGATATCGCTCAATACCCGAATGCTATCCAGGTACTCAGTTTTGCCAAACAACAAGCAGATAGTTTGAAGAACAATACATACACCATAAAGGCAGTAACTTATTTAGATAGCTGCTTTCAAAAATTAGGGGACTTTAAAAGGGCTTTTTATTTCAGTAGTTTGAGAGACCAACTACAAAAACAGATAGATGAAAAGAGCAAGGCTAAAGATGTATTATTTTTGGAAATTGAAAATGCAAATAAAAGAGCCGAACGATTAGCCAAAGAAGAGGAAGAAGCAACAATTAAGCGACATAATTGGCAATATATGGGTATTATGATTGCCATATTTACTTTATTCAGCCTTTTGATTGTTTTTGGTGTACTCAGCGTACCCATAAGATGGGTGAGAGCCCTTGGTTTTATTTCCTTTATATTCTTATTTGAATTTATAACCCTATTAGCTGATACTTGGATACATCATGTAACACATGGAGAGCCTTGGAAAGTATTGGGCATCAAAGTAATTCTTATTGCCGGACTATTACCACTGCATCATTGGCTGGAGCATAAAGCCATCCATTTTATTACTACCAGAAAACAATTGGATATTATAAAGAACCTGAAAAAAGAATCTTCTAATTAAACCCCATATAACTTACATCCAAACAACTTCTCAAAATTCTTCTTTACCCGATATTTAACCTCATCCATATCCACCCTTTTACCTAACTCTTTTTCTAAGGAAGTAACAGCTTTATTTTCTATTCCGCAAGGAATAATATTTTTAAAATAATCTAAATCCGTATTGATATTAAAAGCAAACCCATGCATCGTAATCCAACGGCTGCATTTAATACCCATAGCACAAATTTTTCTTTCTCTCCCCTTCACGTGTGCATCTAGCCATACGCCTGTTTCTCCGGCGCTTCGCTCTCCCCGCAAACCGTATTCCGCCATCGTAATGATAATAACTTCTTCCAGCGTGCGCAAATACCAACCTAAATCGGTTTTGAATTTTTCTAAATCCAATATGGGGTAGCCTACCAATTGTTGGGGACCATGAAAAGTAATATCACCTCCCCGGTTAATATGAAAATAATCGATACCTCGTTCTTTCATTTGCTCTTCCGAAATCAATACATGTGATTCTTTGCCATTCTTACCCAATGTATATACGGGAGGGTGCTCCACAAATAATAAATGATGAACCGTAGGCAGGGTAGCAATATCAACGCCATCCTTATATCGAAATGCCAACTTGATATCGGTATTTTTTTTCAATAAAAGTTCCTGGTACTCCCACACTTCTTTGTACCTGCGCATTCCTAAATCTTCGAATAAAACCCTTTCCACCATAATGCAAAGATACATGCTAATGCCATGCATCTCTTACCTTTGCCCTATGCAAACCCACGAAGAACTGGTAATGGATGAACAGTTAGAGGAACTGTATGAACGCAAAACCTTTACGGTAGATAAGGGACAAGAACCTTATCGTATCGATAAATGGGTGCAAATGCATATGGAAGGCTCAACCCGTAATAAAATACAACAAGGCATAGAAGCGGGCTTTCTAACCGTGAATGGTAAACCCGTAAAGAGCAATTATAAAATTAAGCCGGGTGATGAAATTGTGCTGATGAGCCTTGTAAATCCCGATCATACTCAGCTCAAAGAAGAAAATATTCCGTTAGATATTGTGTATGAAGACGCCGATGTAATGGTGATTAATAAACCTGCCAATATGGTGGTACACCCCGGGGTAGGTAATTTTAGTGGCACTTTACTCAATGGGGTTGCGTATCATTTAAAACAACAACAGCCGGATATTACAGAAGAATCTTTACCTCGTTATGGATTGGTACATCGTATTGATAAAAATACCACCGGACTTATAGTACTTGCGAAAACCCCTGAAGCTGCTGCGCATTTAGCCAAACAGTTTTTTAACCATACGGTAAAAAGAAATTACCTCGCTTTGGTTTGGGGAAATGTGGAGCAAGAAGAAGGAACTATCAATGCACATATTGCCCGGCATAAACAGCATCGAAAAATGTTTGATGCTTACCCCGATGGAGAAACAGGTAAACATGCCATTACACATTATAAAGTGGTGGAGCGTTTTAATTATACCACCTTAGTTCAATGTACCTTAGAAACCGGAAGAACGCATCAAATTAGGGTGCACATGAAATATATCGGTCATACCCTCTTCAATGATTGGGAATATGGAGGTGATAAAATTTTGAAAGGTACGATCTACACAAAGTATAAACAGTTTGTTGAAAATTGTTTCGCTGTTTGTCCGCGCTGCGCCTTACACGCACATACGCTTGGTTTTATTCATCCGCGAAGCGGGAAAGAACTTTTTTTTGAATCTCCGCTACCATCAGATATGCAAATGGTGATGGAAAAATGGAGAAAGTATATATTTGCCTCATAACTATGCATATGAATACTGCTGCCATTCGCAATAACTACTCACTTACAGAGGTTGAAGCTATTTATCTTGAACCCTTATTAGAACTTGTTTTCAAAGCTGCTGCCATTCATCGGGAATTTAATGATACAGCCGAAGTACAGGTATGTACTTTATTAAGTATTAAAACCGGTGGTTGTAGCGAAGACTGTGCTTATTGTCCACAAGCAGCCCGTTATACAACAGGTGTAGATGTACAAGCTTTAATGAAGAAGGAGCAAGTATTGGAATATGCACAAAAAGCAAAAGATGCAGGTAGTACTCGTTTTTGCATGGGTGCCGCTTGGCGGGAAGTAAGGGATAATAAAGATTTTGATCGGGTACTGGATATGGTAAAAGGGGTGAATGAATTGGGGATGGAGGTTTGCTGCACGTTGGGTATGCTTACAGAAGATCAAGCTAAAAAATTGGCAGATGCAGGATTATATGCTTATAATCATAATCTCGATACCAGCAAAGAGCATTATAGTGAGATCATCACAACGCGTACTTATAATGATCGTTTGGAAACATTGGATAATGTGCGGAAAGCAGGCGTTACCGTATGTTGCGGCGGTATTATCGGTTTGGGAGAAACACATGCCGACAGGATAAAAATGCTGCATACTTTAGCTACTATGCCTGAGCATCCGGAGAGTGTGCCTATTAATGCCTTGGTACCGATTGCCGGTACACCCCTTGCCCATAATAAAAAAGTAGATATCTGGGATATGGTTCGGATGATTGCTACCGCGCGTATTTTGATGCCTAAAACCATGGTGCGTTTAAGTGCAGGCCGAACTGATATGAGTGTTTCAGAGCAGGCACTTTGCTTTTTGGCGGGCGCTAACTCCATTTTTGCCGGCGATAAACTCTTAACTACTCCTAATCCTTCTTTCGATGAAGATAATGCCATGTTTTCGCTACTGGGACTGAAGCCAAGAGCAGCCTTTAAAGAAGAGAAACAATATCTACATGAGGCGATAGGAGTATAAGATTTTCCTAAAAATACTAGCTATTGTGCTTTTTTTGGAGTAGAAACCGCAAATTTGTGGACTGAGATAAAATCTACTTGCCAATGATGCGCGGTGCATTACTTATTTATTTGCTGGTTTCATGCTATTGCTCTTTTGCACAAACTGATATTCCCCGTGGCTGGCATTTGATGGATTATCAAATGGATAAATTCTACGGTATCAGTCTCAATAAAGCTTATAGTTTTCTAAAAGAAAAAAATAAAACGCCACAACCTGTGATTGTGGCTGTTTTGGATTCAGGGGTAGATACCGCACATGAGGATTTGAAAAATGTACTATGGCATAACCCTAAAGAGATTCCCGGTAATGGAATAGACGATGATAAGAATGGATATATAGATGATGTGTATGGATGGAATTTTTTAGGGGGAAGGGATGGCAAAATTTTACGCAAAGCCTCCGACGAAAGGGCTCGTGTATATCATCGTTGGAAAGATCGTTTCTTAGGGAAATCTATCGATACATCGCTGCTATCTGCCGCAGATAAAGAAATTTATAGTATGTGGAAGCGGGCAGCATCGCAGTTAAACTTCAGTACAGAAGAACAAATGGAAGTGATGATGATTGAAATTACAGCAAAAGCGATAAAGCGTCATGATAAAATATTAAGACAAGAACTGGGTTGTGAAGAATATACTTGTGAGAAATTAGAAAAATTTGAGCCTATTACTAAAACAGGAAAAGAAGCCAAGCTAGGATATTTAACCTGCATGAAAATGATGGGTATCGACACCGAAGAAAAAAATGTAACGGTATTGAACGAGTTAGATGAATATATTGAGGGGAAGAAAACAGCTTTTGAATCAAAGGAAAAAGCACCTCAAAATTTGCGTCCTGAGATTATTGGCGACGATTATTTCAACTTTGCAGATAAATTTTATGGGAATAATGATGTAATGGGATATGGACCCATGCATGGTACCCATGTTACCGGTATTATTGGTGCAGAAAGAAATAATGGTATTGGTATAGATGGTGTGGCTGATGCTGTAAAATTGATGATTTTAAGGGTTGTACCCGATGGAGATGAGTATGATAAAGACGTGGCTTTAGCCATCCGATATGCAGTGGATAATGGTGCCAAAATAATTAATATGAGTTTTGGAAAATCTTTTTCACCTGAAAAAAGATGGGTAGACAGTGCCGTAAAATATGCTATGGATAAAGATGTGCTGTTGATACATGCGGCAGGTAATGAATCTGAAAATATCGATATAGAACCTAATTATCCCAACCCTTGGCTAAAACCATGGAAAATAAAAGCACCTAATTTTATTACTGTTGGCGCCAGCGGAGATGATCGTATAGGTGGTAGTATGGCTGCGGATTTTAGTAATTATGGAGAAAAAGAAGTGGATGTGTTTGCACCGGGTGTAAAAATCTATTCTACCCTACCGGGGAAAAATCAATATGGCAATTTAAAAGGTACCAGTATGGCAGCTCCCATTGTTTCGGGGTTAGCTGCGCTTATTCGTTCTTACTATCCAAATCTTACCGCTGTTGATGTTAAAAAGATAATTGAGCAATCAGTGAGTATCCCGGACCCTACGTTGAAAAGTATATTACCTAATACAAAAGGTGAAGAAAAAGAAATATCTTTCAGCAGTTTAAGTAAAACGGGGGGTATCATTAACGCATATAATGCTATTAGGCTGGCGAATGATTTTCACCGTACTTCATCTCAAAAAACTATTTCAAAAAAATAATAAGTGTCAAAACCTCACATTAACGATTACCCGGCTTATTTCGGCAGATACATCAATTTAGTAGATGCTAATGATTTACAGACTGCTGTTACAACTTATTCCCACCCACTCACCTATTTCTTTGTAAACATTCCCGAAGAAAAGGGAAATTATGCATACGCTCCGGGTAAATGGACAATCAAAGATTTACTCCAACATGTTATAGATACAGAGCGCATTATGAGTTACCGTTTACTCTGTATTGCCAGAGGCGAACAAACGCCACTTCCTGGTTTTGCTGAAGATGCTTACGCTGCATCTGCAGAGGCCTCCAAAAGAAGTTTTATTTCATTGAAAGAAGAATTTATTGCTTTAAGGAAAAGTACCGATCTTTTAATTCAGTCCTTAACAGAGGAGCAGCTGAATAATGCTGGTACCGCAAGTAACAAAACCACAACAGCAAATGCTTTAGGCTACATTATTTTTGGTCATATCTTGCATCATAAAACCATTGTAGAAGAACGCTACTTATAACTAGTTACACCGGCTTGCCTCCATTCCAATAATAGGTAAGGTTACAACCTTCCTTTTTAGATCCAATTCTTTTGTATCGCCTTTATTGGTGTATATAACAATTACGCCAGTATTACCAGATTCACCAAATTTGTTAGTTCTTTTACCAGTAGAACCAGGGCTTTTTGTAATAGGTAATGGAGGTGGAATTGTATTCAACCCTTTAACTGACCCTTTAATAAAATGAATAATAGCTACATCTCTAATACTAATATTACTGATGTCATCAATTGTGGTTTCATCTAAATAGAACTCTATATTTCCGTTTCGATAGCGCATTTCTTCATCTACCCACCTTATAAAAGGAAATTTCATTAATATGTAATCACGTAAAGATATATTTACAGTTGCTGTTGGGTCGTCTATTACACTCACAGTTGTGCTATTAGAGTTTCTAAACATTCCGTTTTGAATATAACGATCCCTTAGCTCTTGTATCCGACCCTTTCTTACCGATTCCACAATTACTTCCGGTAACCCATTTTTAGTGTACTGTGTTACTTGCGCTTCTCCGTTTACTTTTTTAGTCCAAGTAGATTCTTTTATTAATTGTTCTTTTACAAAAGACATCAGTTTTTTACTGATATCATCGGAACCCCAAGCAATAGAGCCAATAGGCTCTATAGATTCAATTTTAAAATTATCATAGTCTCGGAGCTCACTTTCTGCATTTACAAAAAAACGTATGGAACCTCTTCCTGTAAAATCAATATCTTTTATCCGGAAAAGGGAATCATTAATACGGTCGATACCATCAATAATTTCCAGTTCTCCATCTTTATTCACTAATTGATATTGAATACTAGTTGATCGGTATTTTTCTCTGATAAAATAGGCAACGCTAAAGGTTTTATCAACTTTTTTAAATGGGGCATTGATAATGGTAGGTTGCAGGTTTTCAGGTATGGTTAAAGCATTTATTTTTCCTCCTATATAAATGATAGTTCTAGCGGTATGCATAGGCCTTCCATTTTCATAAAAATAAGCTCTTAGTAAAGTAGGTCCTCTGCTAATTTGTTCATTCGCAAAAGCACTACAAACTTTACCTGCCGTAAGCGGTATCAACTTATAATCCAGTAGTCTGCCATTTTCGTCTAACCAATCAACTCTGATAATACTACCATCAGGTATTTTACTCGACAGATCCACAACACTAAATAAAACAGAGTCGCGAGTACTAATGAATGAAGCTGTGTTTTTAAATTGCAAATATCCCTCATCTAATGACTGCGTGAAAGCAAGCATTGTGGAAACGGAGTATGCCAACAGTAATACTAGCTTTTTCATAAAATAACATATTGGATATTAAATGTAGCAAGAAAACCAATACTGCCTGCTTGTAAAAATAAAAAAGCGCTCCATTAGGAAGCGCTTTTAAAAATATATTGATGATTATTATTTGGTAGCAAATAAGTGCACAGCAATTTGTACTTCTTTAGCAACATTACCAATACCATAGTTAATACCAAATAAAGTTCTGTCTAAACTAAAAAATGCTTCTCCAAAAAATCCTTTATCATCTGCACCACGAACAGATGCATTAAAGGTTACAGGTACACTAGCTCCTTTTAGGTTCAATACACCGGAAATAACAGCATTATTCTCACTGGTATAATTTACATTAGTAATTTTATAAGTAGCTTCTCCAAATTTTGCTACATCAAAGAAATCGGCAGTCTTAAGGTGACCGGTTAGTCTGTCGCCACCACCCGGATCTGTTACTTTTAAGTTAGCCAAATCAATTACAAACTCGCCACCTTTTAATTTACCACCATCAACCTGTAAAGAACCACTTTTTACTACAAAATAGCCTGTGTGGTAATCATTCTTTTTAGATCCAACCCAGTCTACCCGACTTTTTTCTGCATTTACAGTATACGATACAACGTCTTTAGTACTGTTTACGCTGGTAAATGAGTATAAACCGGCTACTAGCGCTGTTCCGGCTAATGCAAAAAGCAATTTTTTCATGTTTTTTCTTTTTTTAGATGATAAAATTAGGATAATTAATGTTACAACAATAATAATAAAGTATTAATTCTGAATGTAGGTTTAACATATCTTCGCAAAAATTGTTCCATATGAATTTACATGAGTATCAAGCAAAGGAATTACTCAAAAAATACAATGTTCCAACCCAGGAAGGGATTGCGGTGGATACCGTAATGGCGGCCGAGGAGGCTTATCGCCAAATAAAAACACAAACAGGCAATAATTTCGCTGTTGTTAAGGCTCAAATTCATGCCGGTGGCCGCGGAAAAGGGAAAATAGAAGGTACCGAGCAGCGTGGGGTAGCCGTTGCAAAAAGTGCAGAAGATATTGCGAATATTGCCAAAAATATATTAGGTGGAACCCTTGTTACAATACAAACCGGGCCTTCAGGCAAAAAAGTGAACAAGATTTTAGTAGCTCAAGATGTTTACTACAGTGGCCCCAACCCTACAAAAGAGTTTTATCTTTCGATTTTATTAGACAGAGCTAAAGGCATGAATGTTATCATGTATAGCACAGAGGGCGGAATGGATATTGAAGAAGTAGCTCATCACACGCCCGATAAGATCTTTAAAGAATGGGTTCATCCGGGCGGTGGCTTACAGGGTTCTCAAGCCCGCAAAATTGCCTTTAATCTTGGCTTGAGCGGTGAAGCTTTTAAGAATTGTGTGAAATTTGTAACTAATTTATATAATGCTTATGTTGGGTTAGACTGTGCGATGTTAGAAATTAATCCACTTTTCAAAACGAGCGACGAGAAAATCATAGCAGTAGATTGTAAGATGAACATCGACGATAATGCTCTTATGCGTAAACCCGATGTAGCTGCATTACGCGATGTTACAGAAGAAGATCCTACAGAAGTAGAAGCCGGACAATACAATCTCAACTTCGTTAAATTGGATGGTAATGTAGGTTGTATGGTAAATGGTGCAGGATTAGCTATGGCAACGATGGATATGATTAA
Organism: Sediminibacterium sp.; assembly: GCA_017537025.1. Lineage (GTDB taxonomy): Bacteria > Bacteroidota > Bacteroidia > Chitinophagales > Chitinophagaceae > Sediminibacterium. The sequence continues at coordinate 289,984 of JAFWCB010000002.1, read as the reverse complement.
ATTAAGTGGTGGTGAGCCGGCCAACTTCCTCGATGTAGGCGGCACAGCCAATGCACAAACCGTTGAAGCAGGGTTCCGCATTATCATGAAAGACCCTAATGTAAAAGCCATTCTGATCAATATTTTTGGAGGTATTGTTCGATGTGATCGTGTTGCAGCCGGTGTTATTGAGGCGTATAATAAATTAGGCAATATTAATATCCCTATCATTGTTCGCTTACAAGGAACTAATGCCGTTGAAGCAAAAAAATTGATTGATGAAAGCGGATTAAAAGTACAATCAGCCATTCAATTGAGTGAAGCAGCGGATTTGGTGAAGAAAGCAGTAGCTTAAGGGAGAGTTATGAATTAGGAATTAGGAATTAAGAATTATGAGTTATGAGTTATTAATTCTTAATTCCTAATTCTTAATTATCACCAGCTGTACTTCCGCCAATCCACTCACAGTATAAACAGCTCCGGTTCTAAGCTCTATACATTCATAACGCTTTCTACGGAGTTGCCCTTTACGGAAAATTTTTCCTGAATCCAGTTTAAATAAAGCACCTTCCGGTAAATTCGATAATAAGGTTTTCCCGGATGGTGCATTTTTATTGTATGCACGTAGTACCTGCATTAAAGCTACTTCCCCGTTTGCAGTTGCTGCGGGTGCTTTCATAGATATCTTTAATTCTTTTTCTATATCAGGCGGAAAAATTTGTAAAGAAATAAAATGGCTTAGTAAGCGGCTATAACACGTTTTCCATTCTTTACCATGTGCCGCCACTCGGGGTCCATATTGCTCAAATGTGAGTAAGTGCGCCAACTCGTGTAATAAGGTTATTAGAAACTCGTACACATTCAAATTACCATTAACGCTTATTCTATGATTATTTCCCTGAATAGCATGTCTGTAATCACCTAATACCGATTTGCGGGCTTTGGAAACAGTAAGATGTACTTTATATTGATGAAGATATTGTACCACCGGATCAAAACTACCTTCCGGTAAAAACTTACTAAGCTCCTGCATTGGATGCTCGGTTTTATTAGCCATCCCTTTATTTTTTTTGGCTTGTAATAATGCGAACTTCCAGCCAGGTATAAACTATGTACAGAGCCATACTTACAAACAAAGCGTTCGTATTTCTATTAGCCCCGGCAGCATACAAATAAATAAAAGCAGCACCTCCCAACACAAACAACTTTAATACTACCCCACTCATAACGCCGCGCACCATAACATGAGGATTTTTATCATCACTTGCTCTAAAATTTCTCCAAACATTCCATATTAAAATGGCAGTTAGTAAAAGATTGGCAACGAGTACGACTCTCCCATCAATGGCTGTGAGAAAAGTTTTTGTTATTAATAAAATAGCGATTACAATTACTAAAGCAGAAACGATAAATGCAGGTTGTAATTTCTTGATCATCCAATATCTATTAATAATTAGACTGCTCCGTTTTAGGTTCTTTTAATGGTAAAGTATCTAATTGAGCAGGTGTAATATTACCCGATAACACTTTTTTAACACCATTCATGTATTGTTCTTTGTATCTTATTTCCTGTTCCAAAGAATCGGTACGAATTTTCAAGAGTTGTAATGCCGTTCTACTCTCTTTGGTACCATAGCCCGGTATATAATATTTTAAAGGAGAAAAAGCAATAAGAGCAATGGTTAAACCTACTAACAGAACAAAAATGGCACTCAGTCCGATATATACACTTAAGCGCGACAATCGAAATGTTATAACCTCCTCGTAGGTATCATCGTTCATCACAACGAGTCGGTAGGTATTTCGAAGTCGCTTAAAAGTATTGGCCGGTGTTAATTTATCCATGGTATAAAAACTTGTTAAAGGTAATGAATACCTGTATTTTTAAGTGTTATATGTATCGCAAAAAACACATAGCTATATTATTAGGGTTCGGGTTGAGCATGTATAGCTCCCTTATCGCTCAGGTTTCTACCGACTTAAACCTAAAAAAGCCCGAAAAATACCAGAATCGAGCACTCCCGGCTGAGAAAGGAACCGATAAAAAATTTTCCATCCCAAAAAGGCTTTACAATAATACAGTTACCAGATTCAACTATTACTTCAATGCTAATAACCGATTAAACGATATCATCTCGAAGGCAAAAGAACAATATAAAGACGACTATACCACCCTGCTTTCATTTTATAATTACAGTTTAGATGAAACAGCCAAACAACAGATAGACTCGATTATTTACAAGTGTACCGCGGGAATTTTGTTGCATGATTTAAGAAGCGATTGGGTAGATAGATTATACTTATTGTTAGGGAATGCTTATCTACATAGAAAAAATTTTGATTCGGCTAGTTTTGTATTTCAGTTTATCAATTATGCCTATGCTCCAAAAGATGGTGGTTATGATATTCCGATAGGTAGCAATACCTCCAATACAAATGGTATTTTTAGTATTACCAGTGATGAAAAAAGAAACATTTGGCAAAAAATTTCTGCTAACCCTCCCGCCCGAAATGAAAGCTTTTTACTACAAGCAAGAAACTATATTGAGCAAGGAAAAAATACAGAAGCGGCGGGATTATTGGAATTAATCAGGGCAGATAAAAATTTCCCGGCACGCTTACGAACAGACTGGTACGAAATGGAAGCCTATCTTAATTATAAAGAAGCCAAATACGATAGCGCCGCTTTCTATATCCAGCAATCCCTATCTAATGCCCCCGATAAATTTAGTAGGGCCAGGTGGGAATATTTAACCGCCCAATTATATGAAAAAGTACAGAAAGATTCCGCAGCTATCAGTTGGTATAAAAAAACCATTGATCATACTACCGATCCTGTAATGGAAATTTATGCCCGACTTAATATTGTTCGTTTATTGGCAGGTAAGGAAGCAAATGCATTACAAGAAAATTTAACCCAGATTCTGCAAATGGCGCGTAAGGATAAATATGCAGCATATTGGGATATTTTATATTATACGGCTGCTACACTCGAGCATAGCAGAAAGAATGAACAGGCAGCAGAAAAACTATTACTTAAAAGTTTAGCTAATAACGACAATAACCCCTCCCAACAACACAAAAGCTTTTATTTATTGGCAGATGTTTACTATAATATGAAGAACTATCCTTCTGCTGGAGCCTTTTATGATAGTGTTCAGCTTCCTTATTTAAAACCGGCCGAACAACAGGTAGTTACTAGCAGAAAAGATAAACTCAATACAATCATTGAGAATATAAGACTTATACAAAAAGAAGACAGCTTACAAAAAATTGCCTCTTTGCCAAGTATTGAAAGAGAAAAATATATCACAGCCCTACTAAAAAAACTGCGTAAAGAAAGAGGTATTAAAGAGCCTACCAATGAGCCTAGTTTTGGTAATCCCTTTGCAGCAGCTGCTCCTGTCGATTTGTTTCAACCAACTACCGGGGAATTTTATTTCCTCAATAATACCTTAAAAACAAAAGGAATAAACGAATTCCAAAATCGCTGGGGAACCAGGCCCAATATTGATAACTGGAGACGCCAATCGGCTGTAGACAGATCATTGAATGTAAATATTCCACTTAATGATGTAGTTCCTACAACCACCACTACCACCCCAACAGATACTAAAGCAGATATTTCTTATGAATCCTTATTCAATAACTTACCTATAAGTACTTCACAAATTACCGCATCCAACAAAAAAATTAGAGAAGCACTTAGTGGAAACGGTTATACCTTTCAGTATTATTTACGCGATTATCCGGCCGCTATTGCTTGCTATGAAGAATTGCAAAAACGTTTTCCTGAAGGGGGCTTAGACGATAAGCTATTATACCAGCTAACACAAGCCTATGAAAAAAATAATGAACCCGAAAAAGCCTCCGAAAAAAGAAAGGAATTAGAATCATTCTATCCCAATAGCCAATACACTGCTCAATATTATAAAGAGCCTACAAAAAAGTTAAGTAAAGAAGAGCAAATTTATCAAGATATCTATGAACGTTTTATATCCGGCCAATTTGAAGAAGCCAAACAAAGAAAACTGGCAGCCGATAAACAATACGGTAAAACCTATTGGACTCCCCAATTACTTTTTATAGAATCTATTTACTATATCAAACAAAAAGACGATAGTACTGCTATTCAACGGTTACAACAATTAGCTACCAATTTTAGCAGTACAGAAATGGCCAAAAAAGCCAAAGCCATGATTGACGCACTGAATAGAAGAAAAGAAATCGAAGATTACTTAACCAATTTACAGATAGATAAGCCGGTAGAAATACCTACTAGGAATGTAGAACTCAACGAAACCAATACCACTAAAATTCCAACCTCAAAAAAAGATAGCATAGCTAACCCTACGAATAAGGTATTAAAAAATATCGCACCAGCAATTCCCGCTATTATACCTGCAGTAGCGCCTCCTACTGACCAATATATTTTTAATGCATCCGATACCCAGTATGTGGTGGTTTCACTAAAACGGGTAGACCCTATTTATGGATCTGAAGGAAGAAATGCGTTCAACCGTTTTAACCAAGAACGTTTCTACCCGAAAAGAATTCCTATTGAGTTAATATCCGTAAATGATAGTACCCAGTATCTATTAATAGGGCCCTTTATAAATGCTGCTGAAGCTACTACTTATGTAGACCAAACTAAACCAATTGCTTCGCAAAGAATTATTCCTTGGCTGGATGCTGATAAATACCGTTTTTATATCATTAGCACCGCTAATATGGCTTTATTGAGAAAGAAAAAAGATACCGGAGCCTATGAAGCTTGGCTGCATACATTATTCCCAGATAAATTTTAACCAAATAATCGCATTTAAGCCAAATCTCTTCTTTAGTTTTAGTGCCTAAATACTAACTTTAATAAAGACCTATTATTATTCTATATGACGAAGTCGGTACGCATATTCTGGAAGATATTTTTTGGCGGATTTGCTTTTGTAATCATTCTCTTACTAATGCTCAATTTCGGATGGATAGGCAGTATGCCCGATCTGGAAGATATTGAAAACCCTACAGCCTCATTAGCTAGTCAGGTTTATGCGGAAGATGGTACCCTCATGGGTAAATACTATATTGAAGATCGTATCAATGTACAATACAAAGACATTAGCAAACATGTAATCAACGCATTGGTGGCTACTGAAGATGAAAGGTTTTATGAGCATAGTGGCATTGATGCCCGCTCTCTTACCCGTGCTTTTGTTTTCTTAGGCAGTGAGGGTGGTGCCAGTACCATTACTATGCAAACCGCTAAAAATTTATTTACAGAAAACTGGAGCACCAAAAATTTTATTTTGCGTGGACTACAAAAAATAAAAGAGTGCATTATCGCAATTAAGCTGGAAAGAAATTTCACCAAAGAAGAAATCCTTACACTCTATTTAAATACAGTAGCCTATAGCGATAATGTATTTGGAATACGAAATGCTGCTAAAACATTTTTCCAAAAAGAACCGGATCGATTAAATGTAGAAGAAGCCGCTGTATTGGTGGCTATGTTAAAAGGTGCTACACTTTACAATCCAATGCGAAACCCCAAACTTTCTTTGGATAGAAGAAATACTGTGTTGAATCAAATGGTTCGCAATAATTATTTAGACGCAAAAGAAGCAGATGCCTTAAAGCGGCAACCTATGCAATTAAGCTACAAAAAACTGGATGAAACAACAGGCCTGGGTCCTTATTTCAGGATGATATTAGGGGAGGAAATGAAAAAATGGTGCAAGGAAAATAAGAAAAACAATGGCGATAATTATAATTTATATAGAGATGGCTTAAAAATATACACTACAATCAGTCCGCGTATGCAACAATACGCCGAAGAGTCTGTAGCCAAGCATATCCCCAATATGCAAAAGTTACTAGATATGCAAGACAATATCAAGAAAGGTACAGTATGGAAAGGTTTTGAGAATATTCTTGAATCGGCCATGAAGCAAAGTGATCGTTGGCGAAATTTAAAGAAAGAAGGCCTCAGCGATGAAGAAACAAAAAAAACCTTCTATCAAAAAATACCTATGCGGGTATTCGCTTGGAACAAAAACAGACATAAAGATACTTTGATGACTCCTTATGACTCTATCAAGTATCACAGACAAATGTTACAAGCTAGTTTCATGGTTATGGATCCGCTTAACGGACAAGTAAAGGCATGGGTTGGAGGTATTGATTTCAAGACTTTCAAATATGATCATGCCAATATTAATACGAAGCGACAAGTAGGTTCTACTATTAAACCCTTATTATATAGTTTAGCCATTGAAGAAGCCGGACTCACCCCTAATTCCATGGTTGAAGATGTGCAACAGAGTTTTGGAAGTTATGGCTTGGTACCCAATACCTCCAAAACTTGCACAGGGGCCACTATCCCAATGGCAATAGCCTTAGCAAAATCACGTAATTGCGCATCCGCTTATATTTTAAAACAATTAGATAATACGGCTAATAACAGTGCCAAACGTTTTGTAGAGTTCCTTAAAAAATGCGAGTTCACTTCAAAAATAAACCCTTATCCTTCTTTAGCATTGGGAGCTGCGGAAATTTCATTATATGAAATGATGCAAGGTTATAGCATGTTTCCGGGAAGAGGTTTTAATACAAAACCCATGTATATTACTCGTATTGAAGATAGAAATGGTAATGTATTAGCCACTTTCTCACCATTACGTAAAGAAGTGATAAACGATGTTACTTCTTATTCAGTTATTAAAATGATGCAAGGGGTGCTTACCCATGGCACAGGTGCAGGCATCTGGTCATACGATCCTCCCGCAGGCATGGAGATGGCCGGAAAAACTGGTACTACAAACGATAATAGTGATGCCTGGTTTATTGGTTATACCCCACAATACCTAGCAGGAGGTTGGGTTGGTTGTGATGATCGCTTTATTCGTTTTGATAGCAAAAATGGGGAAGGTGGTCGCGCTGCTATGCCAATATGGGCCTATTTCTTTAACAAAGCAGCTAATGATCCGAATTGCGGTATTGATACCAAATTAACTTTTGTAAAACCCGATGTATTGAGTAATGATATCATCATTGATTATATTAATGGCACTACGCCGGTATTAGGGGGAGAGGGTGAAGATATGGGTACCGGCACTTCTAATGATTATGAGATTTCCGGTAATACTAAAACAGAAGAAATAGGGGCTGAATCAGATATTATAGCGGTACCCAAAAAACCTGCTGATACAAAGGATACCAAAGATCAAAAAGACGCCAAAAAGCCTATTACACCTTCACCTGCTAATAATAAGCCGGAAGAGAAACCCAAAGTGGTAATGCCACCGCCGAAAAAACCGGGAGGAAATAAGTAAATAGTTACCTATTTACTTACCAATATACTTAACCACACAAAATTCCTGTGCTAAGCCTGTTGAAGCTTTATAAATACTATCTATGAAACCGGGGCCATACTTAGCATAGAATAACGCTATATTCTGATGACGCTCTTGCAAACTATTTGCAGGGAAGAGTGATTTCTTTATAAATTGAATTTGCTGAATATCTGTTTCATATTTTCTCTTCTCGGCTCTAAATATTTTTTTCTCTAATCCTGCTAAAAGCTTAACAGTTCTGGCTTCCAAGGATTTTGCATGTTCTACTAAACTCTTATCCACGCCCGCTGCTAGCATTTGTATAAATTGGTATTGCAATTTCACCTGCTCTATTTGCTCAGACAAACGAAGTTGCTGCTTTGTATTTTTTGTAACTAAAGCATTGATGAGTGTTAATTCCGTTTCAAATAAATCATTATCGCTTAAATGTTGTTTTTGAATACGTTCATTAACCAACGGTTCTATGAAAACAAAAGAATTTCTCAAAATAAGCACAGGATAAGGTACGCCTGCTGCTGCAAAAACATTTTTTAGCTCTAGCCAATATGCCAGTTCGCCCCCACCCCCAATAAATGCAATATCTGGTAATATGGTTCCTTGAAATACCCCCCGTAAAATAACATTTGCACTGAATCGTTCAGGGTGCTCATACAATTCCTTCAATATTTCTTCCTGTGTAAAACTCAACCCTAAACCTTTCACCTTATACCTTATACCTTCCTCCTTATCCCTTTCTCCTTCAACCTCAATCCTTTCCCGCTTATCATCTATCAGATAAAACAAATTGATGGGTCTGCCGGCAGCCTGTACTTTATAATGCTTAGCTAACTCAAGCGTAGTTTCTGCGACAATAGATTCAGAAAATTTTTCTACCAATTCCTTTTCTACGGTTAACCTAAATAATGACTTAAGTTCTGCATTATCAGGGATTACTACTACTACTCCATATTTACCAAATAATTCATTTACCAATTCTAAAGTAGCTTGCTGGATTGTTTTACCCTCCGTATAGCAGTTTCTTAATAGGGTTATCCATGCTGTACCATGAGGTAGAACGGCTATCTGCCTTTCCAAGTCTCCCAGTATTTTAAGCAAAGGCTTATCAACCTTCATTCTGCCAACTGCACCTTCTTGCTTGGTTTCCCAAATTAAGTGTTGATCCCCTGCATTAATAAAACCAAGCTCTTCTAAATCGGCATCTTCACTACCCATATAATAAATCGGCACAAAATTTTCTGACGGAAATTTTTCTTTCAACTCCTCACAAAGTTTTACAGTATGTAAAATCTTATATATAAAATAAAGTGGGCCGGTAAAAATATTGGGTTGGTGAGCCGTTGTAATGGTAAATGTATTTTCTGCTAATAATAATTCGATATTATTGGCTACCTGATCCGATACTGATAATCCTGTATATTGTTTGTGTAAGGCATTTACCAATAACTTTCGATTAACAAGGTATTTTTTTCTGGTTTCGATAGCTGCTGAAATACCCTCATAGGTAGGTGCATGTAGTTGAAAAGCAGTAATAGCAGGTACTTGTGCTAAATAATCAGTTACTAAAGAAGAGAAAGCATGCGTTGCCGCGTATGGTAAATAAGTTGTACTACAGTGCATAAAGTGTAAAGGTACATAATTTCAAAAGCCATTACTATCTATCGAACCTATCTGGGTTGAACGGCGCAATATCCATGGAGAGCGGTTGCTCGTGTAATATTTCACTCACCAACTTACCGGTACCTGCCCCCAAGCTTAATCCCAACATAGAGTGACCAGTTGCCATTACCAGATTATCCCATTTACGTGACTTACCTAAATAAGGGAGACCGTCGGCAGAACAAGGTCGGAATCCATACCATACTTTTTCAATGGGTGGTACTGCTATATCAAATTCAGGATAAAACTTTTTCACAGCTTGCAACAAGCCTTCCACTCTATTAATCCTTGGCGGAGTAGAGGTAGAAGTAATTTCCATCGTACCACCAAAGCGAATTTTATTACCATCCATCGGCGTAAGTGCAGCCCTTCCTTCAACCAATACTGCCGGATAATTAATTTTATAAGAGGAATCCTCCAGCGTTACCGAATAGCCTCTACCGGGCATTAAGGGAATACGAATATTCAATTGAGCTGCCATTTCCCTACTCCAAGAACCGGATGCCAGCACAAAGGTATCGGTATCGTAAACCTGTTTATTGGTTTTGACTTTTGTAATTTGTTTACTCTTGGTTTCAAAACCAATTATTTTTTCTTCCCGAATTATTTCAACCCCCTTTGCTTCTAATGCAGCAATTAATTGTTGCATGAGTTTATTAGGATAAAGATGCGCATCACATCTAAAGAAAACAGCTCCTTTAGCATTTAGTCTTGTTTGTGGTTCTAGTGCCTGTAGCTGCTCATAATTCAATAATTCGGTATCGTTTAATTCCAATTCTTGCGCTTTTCCATAGAGATGTACGCCCTTTTCAGCCCCGGCATCGGTTTGAAATATTTCCAGTAAGCCTTTATGTTCATAACTAAAAGCAAACTGGGGAAGGCGTGTCCACTCCTCATACATTTTTTTACTGAGTATGGCTATATCTCTTAACGGAATAGCGGATTTTTCCACGTGTTCGGGGGTTGCAATTTTCATGAACTGTAAGCCCCAGCGAATTAAATGAATATCTAATCGGGGTCGCACATAGAAGGGGCTTTTCGAATTCCACATCCATTTCAGGCCTTGTTTTACAATACCCGGTGTGGCAAGGGGTACAAAGTGGCTCGGACAAACATAGCCGGCATTGCCATAGGAGCAGTTATTGCGCATATCGGTTTGATCGATTACCCTCACGTTATGCCCCTGCTCGCTTAAATACCAAGCGCTGCTTAACCCTATAATTCCTCCTCCGGCAATGGTTACCTGCATATTTCAAATTTGTAGCAAAGTAAACTATTCCTAACTTTAAAATCTAAATATTACCATGGAAGCATACGGAAAAATTTTACTGATTGCCATGCCTATTTTTTTACTCCTTGTACTATTTGAAAAATGGTGGGGGTGGCGTAAAGGCAATGATACTGTTCGTACAATGGACATGATCTCAAGTCTGAGTTCCGGCGTAACCAATGTTACCAAAGATGTTTTGGGTTTGAGTATTGCCGTACTGAGTTATGATTGGATGGTGAATCATTGGGCTATATTCAGCATACAATCTTCTATAGCTGTTTTTATTATCGCATTCTTTGCTTTAGACCTCACCGGTTATTTAGTACATAGAATAGATCATGAAATTAATTTTTTCTGGAATAGCCATATCATACATCATAGCAGTGAGGATTTTAATTTAGCTTGTGCATTGAGACAAAGTATCTCAACCATTGTAAAAGTCTTCACCATTTTTTTATTACCTGCCGCATTGTTAGGCGTGCCTACAAACGTAATTGCTATCGTTGCTCCATTACATTTATTTGCACAGTTCTGGTATCATACACAACATATTGATAAAATGGGCTGGTTAGAAAAAATCATTGTAACACCTTCTCATCATCGTGTGCACCATGCTTTGAATCCGGAGTACTTGGATAAGAATTACGGACAAATTTTTATTTTCTGGGATAAATGGTTTGGTACTTATCAGGAAGAATTACCAACAGTGAAGCCCGTTTATGGTATAACCCGTCCGGTACAAACCTGGAACCCCATAAAAATTAATTTTATGCATATGGGTCTTATGATGAAAGATGCCTGGCATACAAAAAATTGGGCTGATAAATTTCGGATTTGGTTTATGCCAACCGGTTGGCGACCTGCCGATGTTGCTGAGCAGTTTCCTGTGTATAAAATTAATGACCCCTATAGCTATCAAAAGTTCGATACGAAAAGTACAACTGTTTTTAGTGTATGGGTATGGATACAGATGTTGCTATTATTGGTTTTCATAAGCTATCTATTTGGCAATATTGCAAATGTTGGCAGCCCTGCTATGTTTTATTATGGCGGATTTGTTTTTATATATGTATATGCTTTAACAGAGTTAATGGATGGTAGCCCAACTGCATGGGTCTGGGAATTAGTAAAATCGGTTGCCGGCTTTTACTTGATTTATCTTACTAAAGATTGGTTTGGTGCAGGGAAGATATTGAGTGCGGCTCCTTATATCGTTGGCATATACTTAATAGCAAGTTTGATAGGTTCTATTTATTTTTCGAAGCAGGGAAAGCGCTAGGCTTTGATCTTATTTATTTCCCAATCTATACTCACGGCTGAGCCTACTGCATTGTATACGGAATGAGGTTTTTGATCATTCAAAAAAGCAAAAGTTTCGCCATACAGTAACTTGAAATCACAAACTATTTGATAATTAACTAATTTATTGGTATTCCAAGATCCATGATTCACTCTGTATTCCCATGTTTGGGAATCATTCAATTTAGTATAGCCATAATAATGCTCATAAATGAATGCTTCATGTGAATTTTTAAGCATTTCTGTTTCTTCATTTTCAAATACCGCTTTGATTGAGAATACTATTTTATTTTTCTGCCAACGATACCATATTGCTTTTTCAGTATTTTGAATAAAAATATCTGAACTCATTTTAGCATAGCTATAGTGTTCTTTGTATAGTGTATTCGCTAAAAAAGCAACAATTCGATAAGGCACTATTTCACTAATAAATACAACTCCTCTTCTTATCTCCTCACCTACTTTTCTTTTTACATAGAACCTGAGATTCACTTCATCGAAAGATCCGAAAAAAGGAATAGGAACTCTAAAAATGGAGGATTTTAAAAATTGAAATCCCACCAAACTAATATAATATTTACCCTCAAAGTCGTCGAGTTCAGTACCGAATGGCAAATATGGCAGTAGTAACTGTTTTGGCACTTCGTAATTTACCATTACAATATCTTTCCAATACGATTTTAAAAATGTTTGCATCATTATATTTCTCTTACTGCTTCATCTACTTTCGCGTAGGATAATCTAGCTAGTGGTAGCGTACTATGATAACTATCCAATCCACTACAAGTAATGGTTTGTGCCTTTCCCAGATCTATAAAACCATCAACAGCTATATATTCATCCGGCACCACTATTTTAATTATCTTTCCAATAATCAAATAAGTACCATTCCATTCAATATCAATTTTTTGAACAAGCTCACACCCGAACTTAATATGACTTTCTTTTACAAAAGGAGCTGCGATACCTTCCATATATTCCGGTTCTAAGCCTACTTCTTTAAACTCACTGACCCCTTCTTCATATTTAGCACTACACTGGTGCGCTTTTTTAAAAAAAGAGGGTGCGATATGATTGATCGTATAGAATCCGGTTGTAACAATATTGCCCAATGTATTTTGTTTTTCCTCATTTGGCCTAATAATGATACCACATAATGCCGGATTAGCACCTAAATGAAATAAACTGCTAAAAATGGCAAGATTGTCGTTCCCTTGAACACTTTTGGTACCAATAAGTGTAACGCTTTTAAATCCACCCAAGGAATTGATGAAGTTGGCCCTATATCTGGTTTCTAATTGAATAATATCATTCTGTTCGTAAATCATATTGAAATAATGATGTTTAGTTTGTTTAATAAATTGGGTAAACTATTTTTTTTACTTGAACAGATTATCCAATAAGAATTATGCTATATATAACAATTTGTAAACCATTTAGTTTTATCAATTTTTTATTGTAGATCCTACTAATACAGAGCCGTAAATCACCTTCGAAATAGAAAAAAATATGATGTGTTAAAAAAAAATTAAAAATTTATAAACAATTTTAATCTGGTTTTTGTCTAATGTTTCATTAAATAACATTAAACACAAAAAAATGGAGCATTTAAAAATTGCAAGCGACAATTACGTTGCTTTCACGTTCTTTATCGGAACTATGGCCATGATGGCTGCCTCAGTTTTTTTCTTTTTTGAGTTGAATAACACTTCTCAAAAATGGCGCACATCAGTTTTGGTTTCTGGACTTATTACCTTCATTGCAGCAGTTCACTACTACTACATGAGGGGTTACAATCTGGAAACAGGCGAATCACCCACATTTTTCCGCTATGTAGACTGGATTCTTACAGTACCCTTAATGTGTGTTGAGTTTTATTTGATTACAAAAAAAGCGGGAGCTAAGATCGGATTACTTTGGAAGTTGATCTTCGCTTCTTTAATAATGCTTGTAACAGGCTACTTTGGAGAAACACTAGATCGCGCACACAGCGTACTTTGGGGTGTCATTTCAGGTATCGCCTATTTCTATATTGTATATTTAATTTGGTTTGGTGAAGTTGCGAAGCTTGCTCATACAGCCGGTACTCAAGTAGCAAAAGCTACTCGTATTCTTGCTTGGTTTGTATTAGTTGGCTGGGCTATTTATCCATTAGGGTATATTTTAGGTACACCAGGCGGTCTATTCGGCGTGCAATTAGTTGCAGACCCTGCAGCTGCTTCTCATGCAATGGATATTGTTTATAACATTGCTGATGCCATCAATAAAATAGGGTTTGGGTTAGTTATTTATGCTTTAAGTAGAAACGCAGATAATTAATCAGGTTTTACTTAACATAACTAAAGGATGATACTTTGCCATAGGGTATCATCCTTTGGTTTATAGTAGGTTACTCATTTCTTCAAACTTTTATATTTGATGCTCGCCGAAAATTTATTTGCTACGAAAATTCAAACAATAGACTACCTTTTTCTGGGATTAGGTGCTGCCAACTCTTTGTTATTGATACAAATGCATAAGCAGCAGCTTCTCGCAAATAAAAAAATTGCCATCATTGATCCGGATCATACCGCGCTTCTAAAAAAAACATATTGCTTTTGGGGAACTCAAACAGAGATGAAAGAGCTTGGCTTAGATGATAGTATTACAAATGCATGGAAAAATTTAATCGTAAATAATAAATCCTCAGAATCCATTACGCCTTTAGAATATGCACATATACCGGGAGGTTCCTTATATAAGCAAGCTCAAACAATTCTCAATCATTATGACCTCAAAATTATAACTGAACCTTATAAAAGATTCCCTGAAAAAAATGCTGACAAATTTATTTTTACATTGGAAACTCAAGTTTTGTTAGCTCATACTGTATTTGATAGTAGGCCTCCACAGTTTGCAGATCCTCAAAGAAATCAAAGTCATTTATGGCAATCTTTTATAGGATGGAAAATTGAATCCACCGAAAACGATTTTGATCCATCAACAGCCATATTAATGGATTTTGAAATAGATCAAATGAGTACTTGCCAATTTATTTATGTATTACCATTCTCTCAGTGTCATGCTTTAGTAGAACTCACCCGTTTTAGCGAGGAGATCATCACTGAAGCGGAAGCCAATATCCTATTAAAGGAATACCTGAATAAAAAAAATATTAATTATACAACCCTCGAAGTTGAAAAAGGAGTAATTCCTATGTCAACTTCCTCTTTAAATAATCCTTTGCAGGATGAAAATTGGATATATACCGGAGCAAGAGGCGGAATGCTAAAACCAAGTACGGGATATGCTTTTAAATCGATGGTAGAAGATGCGATAGCCATTACGAGGTCTCTAAAAGAAGAAATATACTACCATAGAAAAAGTAAAAAAAACAGATACCTTTTTTATGATAGGCTATTATTAAAAATTTTAGAAGAGAAACCGGAAAAAGGAAAACCAATTTTTCAATCTTTATTTAATAATATTTCAATTCATAAAGTATTATTGTTTTTAGATGAGCGTACATCAATAAAGGAAGAAGCAATAATCTTTTCAAAGTTACCGATCAATCTTTTTCTTTCTGCAGCCCTAAAAGATATTTGGCATTGTAACAAACATATTTCTCCTACTGTACTTGCCCTTGTTTTTTCGTTACTCAGTTTACTACTTATCAGATTTGAATATACAAGTGTAGTTTGGGGGATATTAGCAGCTATATTTCTCACATTTGGATTATCACATGGAGCTATCGATCATCTCACAGAAAAAAAAATAACTACTTCAAAATCGCTTCTTCAATTCGTTGCAACATATATTGGAAAAGGGCTTCTATTTGCTTTACTTTGGTGGATAGCACCAACCGTAGCTTTAATTGGATTTATCTTATTTTCAGCTTGGCATTTCGGACAAGCAGATTACACAGCTTGGCACATAAAAAATAGCTTCGCCACACTACTATGGGGGCTTTGTGTACTGCTGTTAATCTTAGTTTTTCATTTTCAAGAAACAGTATATGTTTTGAATCAGATCCCCCATTTACTATTGCCCAAATCATCCATTTCATCCAGTAGCTATTTATTATATTTTTCGCAATTCACCCCACTTCTCCTAAGCTTGGTCCTTGCTTATAAGCATCGATCGATACCCATGCTTATTACCATCAGCTACTTATTGATAACTAGTAAGTTACCAATTATGTTAAGTTTTGGCATTTATTTCTGCTTTCAGCATAGTTTACATGGATGGAAATTTCTACAAGAAAACCTTAGTATGAAAAGCTTAGCACTTTTTAAAAAAGCAGGTCCTTTTACACTAGGGGCTATTCTACTTTTTGCAACCATAGCCTTTTTTTATAGTAATCAATTCTTTGGCTTTTTCTTTATCCTATTATCCTGCATGAGCATACCCCATATTTTTTCTATGCATATTTTTTATAAAAAAAATATTTAGCAATAAGCATTTCTATTTGAAATTATTTCCTTTTATAAAATCTAGATCTAGACCCAACTGATCCAATTAAACCCCACGAAAATCTGAGTGTATCATTTTGTATAACGTAATATTCAACAGAGTCAATAATACGTTGATTAGTATATAAGATTTTATTAACTATTGACCCGTTGTTAGCAACTTCATATGTTAGTTTATAAGTTCCTGTATTTTCAATTTGATTATTTATCAATACGTTATATTCGCCGTTTGCTTGAATTTTTAAAATTTCAGTAATACCGGTACTCTGCGGTGTGGTATTATAATAAGGGTTATTAGTACGATTTAAATACCAAACCCATTCCCCAACTATTGGCTGTTGTGAAGAATCTTTTTTGCAAGCACATATAATAGACAGAAAAATATAGAGGCTCATTTTTTTCATATATCTCGATATTGGGCCATATGTTACATGTAATTTACAATAAATTTAAGTTTTTTACGGAACTTATAAACCTCGGCTTTAGCTGTTATTTTTCGGTATCATCGGGAAAAAGGCACTTGTTCGTTTTTTGTACTCCTGAAACTGTTCGTTGTTTTTGTATTTGGCTTCGAGCATAGGGATACCAGAGACATAGAGCAATAAATAACTTATGGTAATGGGGCTTATAATGGCCCATAATCCATTATGGAAAGGTAGCACAATGATGAAGATTCCCCACCATAGCATTACTTCACCAAAATAATTTGGATGCCTGGTATACTTCCATAAGCCCGTTTGCATGATATCGGATTTGCTTTTTTTATGCTTGATGAATATCATCAGCTGATAATCGCCTACCGCTTCAAAACCAAAACCAATCAACCAAATAATAAACCCCCAATAAGTATATGCATTAAATGCCAGCACAGGTGAAATACCAGCAATGATGATGGGTATGGCTATGATAAGCATAAAACATCCTTGCAAAATATATATCTGCCCATAAGAGCGAATAATAAACGAACGACCCCAGTCTTCCCGCCATTTTCTATACCTGAAATCTTCCGGCTTGCCCTTGCTTCTCATGGCAATATGGAGTGCCAAGCGAATACCCCATATAGATATGAGCACATATACCAGTAAGGAAACCGGACCGGATGCATAACTTATAAAGCAGTAACCGGCTATTACTACGAAACCCAAGCCCCACGCAATATCGGCTACATCATTTCTTTTTTTGATCAGGGAAATAACAAACCAACTACTCACATATACAAGCACCAGTATAGCAATATGCATGATGGCTGTAATCATCTAGCGAAAGTATTTAACAATATAAAAACCTGCTGTGCTCACCAATGCCGTTAAAATAGTACCCCAGGTGATATCAATGAAAACAATTTTCAGTGGCCAGCCTTTGAGGGTTGCCAGATTGGTAAGATCATAGGTAGCGTAGGTAAAAAAACCGAATAGCGCACCGAGTAGTATTGCAGATGTCAATGAATTTTTTTCTACTGCAGGCAAAATGGTGAAAATAAAAATACCAATAATGAAAAGGAAATAAAAAATAATGGCTGCCGTCCAGTTTACCTGTTCCGATAAAAATCCTCCCAAATACTTTCGGTATAAGTCTTTAGCAATAAATCCAAGCCAGGTTAAATCAATAACCAAAAACACAATAAAAGTAAGTAAGTAACTGAGTAGTAGTTTGGAGAAAGGCATGACCAATATTTTAGAGGTGATTTTAATACATCGATTTAATTTGTTCTGGTGAAAGTCTTAGAAATCTTGCTGCGTTATTAAATAAGATATCGCGCTTTTGATCTGTTGTTAGAAATGTTGCTTTATTAATTCTTTCGATAGCAAATGGTATTGTTTCCGGCCAAACCATATTATCGGATCCAAACATAATACGTTTACCAAATCCTGCATTTACGATTCTTTCCAGGTAGAAATAAAATTCCTTATCCGTAATATCATAACTAATAATGCCTAAGTCGACATATAACTGTGGATGTGCATATAGTGTAGCCAATAAATCGTCGATCAATGGCCATCCGGCATGCATCGCATACAGCCTTAGTTTAGGATGCCTTACCAGTGCTTCTTCCAATACAAATGCGCTATGCAACGATGCCCGGTATTTTTTGAGTCCCAAATAAATGACGCCGGGCGGACCAGGACCTATATGAACCCCAACCGGTATATCTAATGCTTCCGCCATTTTCAAATAAGGTTCAAAAGCAGAATCGCTGGGTGAATAGCCTTCATACTGTATGGCTACTTCTCCAAAAACGCTAAACTCACCCGATTTAAATAGTTTGGCTAGTGAGTCTACATTTAATTTATTTCGTTTCGCAATGCCAAAATCCCAATACACGGCGTTGCTGATTCTTTTAGGTTCTTCGCTATGCCATTTTCGAACTACATTGATATTACCGCTGGTAATAGCATATACATTATTGTCTCTTATGGCTTTTATGGTTTGGGCTCTTAGCGAATCATCGGTTAGTGGCGAACTAGTAGACCTTTTAGACCATTGCCCTGATTTTAGGGCTTGCATAAATGTTTCACCATAATCATTCTTTGGATCATGCGCCCCAAAATTATCGAATGGTAAACCCATTTTTAATGGAGGAGGCCCCTGATCATCGGCTCTCAATGCATGCAGGTGCATATCAATTACAGGCAGCGGCTTGGAAACTTGAGAAAAAGAATTAGTTACGATTATCGATAATAAAATTAACAGGTTAATTTTCATTATGTGAGAATTATTATATATCTGCTGAAGTTAAGAAGTAAAATACAAAGTAGCTCGCAATCATACTGAACAATTTATCTAGATCCATTAACGTTTTTGCGAAAATAATACGATAAGAGGGCATAAGTATACAAAACTGAATTATTGCTTACTTAAATTATACTCATACAGACCTACATTATTTTTTGTAGCGGTTAGTTTTAAGTTCTTTCCATCAAAATAAAAGTCGTAGTCGCCATTTAAAATCAGATTCCCATCGAAATTTACTGTCCAAAAATTTTCATCTTTAAAACTTATCTTACTATCTGTTTTTATAAATTTTCCAGAACCACCAGCGGGAATAAAATTTGCATTCCCTGTGCAAGTAAATTGTCCATTCCCGAAAAATACAACTGTTGTAGTACTGGTAAAGGTTATGTTATTAGTGTACTTAACTGTAAATGTTCCTATGAATGTGCCAGAAAAACCAGTGTTATTATCTTTTTTACAACTTATTATTAAACAAGTCAGTAAGATATAAGATATAATGTTTTTCATCTTATGCATCTACAAAAGAAAATACTTAAACTTAAGAAACCTACAAGGTAAAATTACTAAATCCGCGTCATCTAGTCAAGGCGGGATAACAGCTTATATGAGTAGTTATTATTTATAAGCATGAAAATCAAAAAAGGCTTTTAAAACTTCCATAGGCATTTCTACATGAGGATAATGTCCACAATTTTGCAGAAGCACGATATCTGCATTAGGAACTAATTCGGCAAAACGATCTGCTGCATGTTTACCAGAAATGGGGTCTTCAATTCCGTTTATCAGTCGTAGTGGAACAACTCTGTTTATCAATGGTCTGACCCAACGTTCTCGGTTAACCTTTCGTTCATTTATATATTGAATAAGCCTTGGAAGCATTAATATGCCATTATTTTCTGATGTTAATTTCCAAGTTTCATGTATGAATTCATTTGTTGGGGGATGAGTTTTGCTGAAAACTTTAACTAAGTTTTTTTTCAATGAGTTTTCAGACATAAATTTAGCTATCACAAATCCCAAAGGGGATAATAATAGCTTCTGAACGAAAAAGGCATGATGCGTTTCTGGAAATAATCCACCATTTAGAAAAACACATGAGAGCCAATTAATTTTTGAGGTTTTTTCAAATTGACGTGCAAGAAGCTCTTGTGCAACCGTATCTCCTAAATCATGAGCTAAAATATGAGCCTCACTGATTCCTTTTTTAATTGCTAATCCTTCAATTATGTCAGCCTGTAAACTGATGCTTAAAGATCTGTTGGGTTTAGCCGACTTCCCGAGGCCGATCAGGTCATGGGCTATCACGTCAAATCGTTCTGTTAATGCGGGCCATAATGCTTCAAAATCCCAGGAGGAAGAAGGAAAGCCATGAATACAAAATAATGACTGCCCTTTACCTGATCGTTTGAAGAAAACGTTCAGATCATTGATAATTTCACTTTTCCCATCCAAATACCAGAGCTCTGAATTCATTTTGAGTTATTGTAGCAAAAGCAATAGCTTGCTGTAGTACTGTTATTTTATAATGTCCAGCTCGGAGCCGCTGCTGATTAATAAACTGATGATGAAGATAATAACAAAAAGTTAAATAGAATTCGGTTAAGTCCGATATTAGCTGATAGTAGTATCACGCAGTTGCAGGATTATTCCATCCGCCAAATCGGGACTAAAGCCAAATTACAAAAGCCCAACTTTTGTGTGTACATTGTTATACGTATTTTTTTCAATCTTATTTAAGTTCTGAAAGAATCAATTTCTTCTGCTTAAACGTATTTCTGATTGCTTTTTCACGAACATCAGGATCATTGCTATTAATGAGATCAAAATATTCAACAGGAACTATCTGCCAGGATAAGCCATATTTATCTTTACACCAACCACATGAGCTTTCTTGACCACCGTTCACTGTTAGTGCATTCCAATAGTAATCGACTTCTGCCTGATCCTTACAATTGATTACGAAGGAAACAGATTCGTTAAATTTAAAGAAAGGGCCGGCAGCGAGAATATTTAATTCCATACCTGCAATATCTATAATGGCTGTTTCAAAATCTCCTCCACCCGCTTCTTGCGGATTTTTATGTTTGCGATGTTCCTTTAACTTACCATCTTTAAATATTGATAAATAGTAATCCGCAACTGCTTTTGCATCTTTTGTTTCAACCCAAAGGCAAGGAGTTATTTTTTGTTGGATCACTTTTTTATTCATAATAGTGTCATTTGCAATGATCGAATTATCTGCATTTTTTGATTTATTTTGATCTAAGCAAGAAGTTGACAAAATAAAAAAAACAGCAGTACGAAATATTAATTTATGCATATTCTACTATTGTAAAGTTTCTAATAAATTCGTTAATTCATTTAATGTTGCAGTAAACCCTTCTTTGAAGCCCATTTCAATCATTTTTTCCATTCGTTCAAGGGAGTCATTGTAAATAGAAATATTGACTTCTGTTATGCCGTTACTTTCAGAAAAAGTTAAATCCCAATTTGAGCCTGGCAAAAAAGGGTTTTCATCTTTGTCTGCAAAGGCACTTAAAAATTTAAAGTTAGTTTTTGGGCTAATTGAAGTATAGTCTTGTATATGCCAACCTATTTCTTTTCCATCAGCACTTACCATTGCATAAAATCTTCTACCACCAACTTTAAAATCCATTTTTACTGTTTTTGATGTATAGGGCTTTGGAGCCCACCATTGGTCAAGTATTTCTTGCTTAGTAAAAGCGTCCCAAACTAAAGATTGTTCAGCTTCAAATTGTCTTTTTATAAATACAGTTTTGGTTGATTTATCAACTGTAAAGTCGAATTGTAAATTGCTCATCTTTTATTTTTTATTTGTTTTTAATAAATTATCTAACTGATTAAATCGAGTCTCCCATATCTTCCTAAATTGCTCAAGCCATTTATCTATTTCTTTCATTTTTTTTATCTCAAGTGAGTAATAGATTTCTCTGCCTTGTTGCTCTTGTTTTACAATTTCACATTCTGTTAAAATGCGTAAATGTTTTGAAATAGCTTGTCGGGTAATATTAAAATTGTCGGCTATAGCATTAGGTGTCATTGCCTGTAATGCTATTAAAGTAATAATTGCTCGCCTTGTTGGGTCGGCAATTGCTTGAAAAATATCCCTTCGCATGCTGTTTATTTGTTTTAATGAAACTAATCGGTTGCAAATATATGTGCAACTTTTTGGTTTCTCAAATTTATTTTCAAATAATTTTTTGTTTAGTCAAAATTTTAGGTGGAAACTGTCGGCTTTTAGAGTGTTGCTAACATTACCCTCAACACTTAAATATTAGCAACTTGCTAATTCTCTAAAATAATAAATCCAATTACAGCAGGACTATAATTATTCGACTCCTTCGGAGTCGTAAAGCTTTACTAAACGATTTACCCTACGATCCAGATACAATTAACCTACTCCTTTGTCCCCTCCGAGGAGGGGGAAGTGAAGCTTTTACCTTATTCCCTAGAGCTTACACCCTTTCACCATTCACCTATCACCTATAACCTATCTCCTTTCCTCACCTCAAATCTTCACTCGTAAAACTCAATGGCATTAATAAGGACGCCTGGGGTATTACAAATATTTTGCCTTGAAGACCCCCCAAAATTAATCGGATAGGCTTTTTTTGGCGGCGCTCGAACTCCACCAATGTTTGCCGGCACACACCACAAGGTGAAATCGGATGCTTACTCTCTCCATTCAAATTATGATAACTTATGGCCATCACTTCTATGGCTTTGCCGGGATGAAAGGAACTGGCAGCCGATACCAATACCCGCTCGGCACAAAGGCCTGCCGGGAAACTGGCATTTTCCTGATTGGTTCCATTTACCAACGATCCATCAGCCAACTTGGCTACTGCTCCTACCTGAAAATTAGAATAGGGCGCATACGCATTCTTCGTAATATCCCTCGCTGCTTGCAGCAGCTCGGCATCTGCCTTTTCTAAACTCTTGATTCCGGCATAAATCTCATAACTGAACTGAACTTCTTTCTGCTTCATACTCAAACCTATTTAGACAAAAAAGTCCCCTCATGATACATGAGAGGACCCCTTCGGCAATTAAAGATACAACTTATTTTATAACCTTGAAAATTCGGTTCCAACGCGGCCCCTTATTCCAACTAAACCAAATTAAGGATGCCTTACCTACAATATTTGTTTCGGGAACAAAGCCCCAAAATCTACTATCCTGACTTCTATGCCTATTATCCCCCATCATCCAATAATAATTATACTTGGGAGTAAAACTATTTGTTTGCTTACCATTGATAGTAAATTGCCCATTCTTCTCCTCTAAACTATTATGCTCATACACCGTAATTAGTCTGCGATAAATAGAAATATTATTAGGTGTAAGGGTAATAGCAACTCCTTGTTTTGGCACTATTAATGGTCCATAATTATCAATAGTCCAGGGATAATTAGCTTCATCATTCGGGAATACAATACCTACGTGGTTATCTACATATTTTGTAAGTGAAATTACATTGGGAAGTTTTTTTACTTTAGCCGCTTCGTCGGCTGTCATGTTAAAAACATAACTATTCTTTTCCGGTCCCGGTCCGAATTGACCATCAGACTCAACAGGATCGATACCTAATTCATCTTTCAAAAATTCATCTGTAAAACCGGTGCCATTAGTTACAGCAATATATTCTGTTTGTGCACCGGGGGCTACATAGGCAGGCTTACCATTAATAAATAGTTCTGCATTTTTAACTTGAAGAGTATCTCCGGGCATAGCTACACAGCGCTTAATATAATTATCCGTTTTATCCATCGGATGTACCAATAATGGATACTCCGATTTTAATAATTCTCTATCCCCCTTAAACTGGCTACTGTTCAACACTTCATAATAAGTGATCTTACTGCCGAATTCAGGTAAATTAATGATCGTATCTCCTGCCGGAAAATTAAATACTACTGCATCATTGCGCTTAATTTCACTTGTCGCAGGTAGGCGCTTATAGGGTAGTTGAACTTGCTTGATATAGGAAGGCGTAGTTTCTGAAAAAGGCAATAAATTATGAACAAAAGGAAAAGAAATGGGGGTTTGTGGAATACGTGGACCATAAGCCGTTTTACTCACAAACAAAAAATCGTTGATAAGCAAACTCTTTTCCATGCTACCCGTAGGAATAACATAGGCTTCAAATACAAAAGTGCGTATCAGGGTAGCAGCTACCACTGCAAAAACAGCCGCATCTATCCATTCGCGAGAAGCAGGTTTATGATAATGAGTTAATGCATCGGCACCATACCATTTTGTTTTATCCGAAAACCCTAAAAAAGGGAAATAAATAAAAGGGAATAATACAGTTGCCGTATGATCGAGTAAACTCACTTTCTTAAAGTGCATTACAAAAATAATTGTGATCCAAATGGTTATAAACTGTCCGGCAATAGGAATCAATTGTAGCCAAAACCAATATTTTTTGATATTCGAAACACGTACAATTTCCCAGGTATTATAAAAGGGTATAAAAGCCTTCCAGGGTTCTAAGCCTGCCTTTTTAAATAAACCATACATTCCAATATGCCATCCTGCTGTTCCAATCAGGAAAATAATCCATCCCATATAAATTGTTTATCCGTCAAAAATAGGTGCTATTTATACAAAAATTTGCTAAATGTAATTTTTCACATCTTCAGCCGTAATTTCTTTGCCCGATAATATGATCAAACGCTCTACCACATTACGTAATTCGCGGATATTACCGGTCCAATTATGTGCCTTCAGTCCTTCAATAGCTTTAGGTGCGATCGATTTCTTGGCTTGTCCGTATTCACCTGCAATAGCTTCTAAGAAATGATCTACCAATAAAGGAATATCGTCTCTGCGTTCATTTAAAGAGGGTACTTGAATCAATATTACTCCCAAGCGGTGATAGAGATCGAGTCGGAAGTTCTTGGCTTCTACTTCTTTCAATAAATCTTTATTAGTAGCCGCAATAACCCGTACATCTACAGCGATTTCTTTCTCCCCACCTACCCTTGTGATCTTACCTTCTTGTAAAGCGCGCAATACTTTTGCCTGTGCACTCAAGCTCATGTCGCCTATTTCATCCAAAAATAAAGTACCTCCATTAGCCTGTTCAAATTTGCCAATACGCTGTTTTACGGCTGAAGTAAAAGAGCCTTTTTCATGACCGAATAATTCGCTTTCGATTAATTCTCCCGGTATGGCAGCGCAATTCACTTCAATGATAGGAGCCTGATTACGTAAACTATTAGCGTGCAACCAACGAGCTACCAGTTCTTTACCGCTTCCGTTCTCACCAGTTACGAGTACACGTGCATCGGTAGGGGCAACTTTATCGATAGTATCTTTTATCTTTTGAATAGCCGCACTATTTCCGATGATCTCCTGAACCTTACCCACCTTACGTTTCAGCACTTTAGTTTCCTGCACCAACGAAGTACGATCGAGTGCATTCCGAATAGTAATTAATAATCGATTGAGATCCGGTGGCTTTGCAATATAATCGAAGGCACCTTTTTTAACCGCATCTACTGCTGTTTCAATATTACCATGACCACTAATAATGATAATAGGTGTATCGTTACCTGCTTCTTTGAGTTTTTGCAATAATTCTATGCCATCCAATTTGGGCATTTTGATATCACAAAGAATAGCATCATAAGCGGCAGTAGTAATTTTTTTGAACCCCTCTTCCCCATCCGCCGCTTCGTCTGTTTGAAAGCCTTCGTTAGTCAATATATCTTTCAACACATTCCGTATTGCCCGTTCGTCGTCGATGATTAAAATTTTTGCCATAGGATGAAATTAGTTATTTATTGGATGAAGGTAATATGTATTCCGACGTAAAAATTTCGGGTTGGGGATGGATTGAAAAAACGCCCCCCAAGAGCATTGATATCATTACCCAAACTATAAGATTGATTGAGCAGATTATCTGCTGCTATATAACAAGTGAACTTTCTTTTTTCAGTTGTAATGGTTTTACTCAGTTTTGCCTGAACCAATTGGTATGCCTTAGCATAAGTAGTATTAGCATCGTTCAATGGTATGCCACTGGTAGCGTTTATAGAAGCGTGTAATAAAAATTGATGAGGTAACTGCCAATCTGCTCCCGAAACCCAAATAGTATTGGGCACTCCGGTAACAGTATTCCCATCGTACTGATTAGTACCGGAGCTATACTGTTGAAATGTATAAGGTTGATAACTAAAGGAACTAAAAAGATTGATATCATGTTGCACTTTCCACCTCACACTAGCTTCAATACCTTGTTGTAAAACAGTTCCGGCATTAACAAAATACTCAGCACCGGCAGCATCTGTTTTTCGTACAATAGCCTGGTGCAATAAAAACCGATATCCATTCATATCGAATGTGAATGATTCATGGAAAAGTGTTCCTTTCACACCCAATTCATAATTCCAACCTTGCTCTGCTTGCAAAAAAGGATAAAAATTACCGTCAGATGGCCTTACTTCTGCCAAGGAGGGAACGGAAAAGCCTTTCGCAATCACGCCGTATAGATGCAAGCTATTGGTAATCGCATAATTTGCTGAAAGCCTTGGTACAAAAGGCGCTTTGATTGATCTATTTTGGAAGGAAGGATTTACATCACTCAATCTTTTGTATTCATACACCTGCTTGTTTGTGCTGAAGCCAAGATTTATGGTAAAATCGTTTGATAGGGTTGCACTTAGTTGCGAAAACAAAAAAGCCTGTGTACTATATACGATATCATTTGAGGTAATAGCTCCCTTGTTCCCTCCATTATTCTGAAAATTTTGAATACCCGATTCATTAATTAAATATTCAAAACCTGTGACCCATTGCAATAAACGTTTTTGCGCAAACGGAGTTATAATAATTTGTGAACCGCCATTGATATTTTTTTCATTACGCACCTCATAATTAGTGATGAAGGGGTTTGCAAATTTTGTATTATTCAATTGTAAAAATCCTTTAAACTGCACCTTCTCATTATATTGATGTTGCATTTGTATGGCAGCCATTACCGTTTCATTAATAACACCCGCTTTTTGTTGCACGGCACCCGGAATAGTACCCGCGGGAGGTCTCGCTGCCGTTGGGTTTTCGAGCATTTGCGCAGCTGTTAAGCCACCGGGTGTTTGATATTGCAGCCTGGTATACCAAAGTAGAGTTTGCCATATTGTATGTTGATGCTGCCAACGGGTTTGCCAGTTGACTCCTGTTCTGTTCATGGCTGTTTGCTCGCGATACCCGTCAGAGGCTATATGATGAAACTGAAGATGGGAACTAAAATTTGAATCACTATACTGCCAACTGGCTTGTTGTTGTTGCGTTTTAAAACTTCCTCCGGCTATACCGATTGTAAATTGTTGTTTAGGTTGATGCGCAAAAGAAAGTGGTTGCTCCAACAATATGGCTCCCGAAGTACCGGCACCGTACATACTCGATGCTGGCCCTTTTGTGATCTCGATATTATTAATTTGTGAAAGATCCAGCAAATTAAAATAGCTATTTCCTGTTGCATCAGAAATAGGCAACCCATTCCAATAAATTTTTAGGTTTCTTACACCAAAAGGAGACCTTAATAAATTGCCGCGGACAGCAATTCTATAACTTCCGGGTGATCTTTCTTCCATACGAACACCGGCAACAGTATTAAAAACAGGTACCAGGGAAGGCACCGAAAATCTGTTTAGTTCTTTTGTTGAAATTACTGCAATAGACGCTGTTGCCTCTTTCCATTTTACTTGTTGCTGAAAAGCATTCACAACTACTTCCTGTAGGCTGGTATCTGTTTGTGCTACCAAATGCTTCGCACATATGCAAAGAAATACCAGAACCGTAATATGCCATTTATTTCTGCAGATACATTACTTCTTTTACCAGTTTAACGGTGCGGCTAATATCGGGTATAGCCAAGGCAGTAAGATTAGGTGCATAGTGCATGGGAGCATCTGCACTTGTAATTCTTTTAATTGGCGCATCTAAATAATCAAAACCCTCTTTTTGTATACGATAGGAAATTTCTGATGATATAGAAGCGAAAGGCCATTGCTCTTCTACAATTACTAATCTATTTGTTTTTTTAACACTTTCTAAAATGGTCATCCAATCAAGTGGACGAATAGTTCTCAAATCAATTACTTCTGCGCTAATACCTTCTTTCTCCAACTCTGATGCAGCACCTAGTGCTACTTTCATCATTTTATTATAAGAAACAATAGTTACATCCCTACCCTGCTTTTTTACATCGGCTTTACCTAGCGGAATATAATATTCTTCATCAGGCACATCTGATTTATCGCCATACATAACCTCACTCTCCATGAAAATAACCGGATCTTCTTCATAGCGAATAGCTTGCTTCAACAAACCTTTTGCATCGTAGCCGTTAGAAGGAGACACTACTTTAATACCTGGAATATTGGCATAATAACTTTCAAAAGCAGTAGAGTGTTGGGCACCTAATTGTCCTGCACTGCCATTCGGACCACGAAATACAATGGGGCAGCCTATTTGTCCACCACTCATTGCTAACATTTTCGAAGCTGTATTTAAGATTTGATCCAGCGCCAACACTGCGAAATTCCATGTCATAAATTCAACGATCGGCCTCAACCCATTTTGTGCTGCACCTACGGCTACAGCGGCAAAACCAAGTTCAGAAATTGGGGTATCAATTACGCGTTTGGAACCGAACTCAGCCAACATACCCTGACTTACTTTATAAGCGCCATTATATTCCGCCACTTCTTCTCCCATGAGAAAAACCTTCTCGTCTCTTCTCATTTCTTCATTCATGGCTTCTCTTAGGGCTTCTCTAAATGCAATTGAACGCATGGCTATCTATTTTTAAAATGTGCACAAAAATAGCTGTAAAAGCATATAAAAACAAATAACCCTTCTGCGATGGCAGAAGGGTTATACTTACTAATCCCTGTTATGCTAAAATACGTTCCAGCCAAAGCTGATATAGTATAATCCTCCGATTTGGGAATTACCAAAACCGTTTACATAGTATTTATTAAAGATATTAGTACCACCGATTTTAATCAAAGACTTTGTTGAAGGTATTTTGTAACTAACTGCTGCATCTACTGTTGAGTAAGATGGAACCTGACCTTCAGCAAAAGTACCTTGGTAGAAGAAAGTATCTACCCAGCGATACATGATGTTAAATCCAAAACGATTGTCTTTACCAAAACCGGTATTATTAAACCCGATATTAGTACGGTATTTTGCCGTATTAAAGTAAGACACAAAACCTGTTGGTAAATCCCCAATTATATCTGAATATACATTGGCAGTAAAGTTGAAATTTTTAGGTAACATGTATTCAACGGAAGCACCCCATCCGTTCACATTTACATCACCTGGCGCATTGGTTGAAATGCTGTAGGCAATGCGATTGCTGGCAAGCAACAAATTAATAGGGCTGGAAGGTAACCCGGCTCTTTGCTGAATAACAGTTACTCCTGAAATGAAATTCTGATATTTAGCAGTATAAGCGTAAATATCGATCAATAAACGCTTAGCAATTAAGCCTTTATAACCTACTTCGAATGAAGTAGTAGATTCTGGCTTGAACTCATTAAACTGTTGCACTTGTAAAAGAGCTGGGTTAGGGGCACCGGCTTGTACACTGGCACCAAATGCTTGCACACTAGCCAAAGTGTAAGCAGGGTTACCCGCAAAATTATATCCATCTCTTAATTGTGGAACGCCACCCATCAAACGAGTATCACCACCTACTAATAGGTTGATCCACTGGTTTTGAGTTGTAGGGAAGCGATATGCTGTTTGATAGGAGAAACGTAAATTATGGTTTTCAGCCAGCTTAACTACCGCAGACACTCTTGGAGTAAATCGGCCTGCAAAGTTTGTATTTTTATCGTAGCGACCAGAAGCAGTTAATTTCAAGCGATCGCCTATTAATTTCTGTTGAATTTGTAAATAAGCACCTACTTCGTTGATCTTAATTTTGCCTGCAGTATCAGCAAATAAAGTACCCTGAGAATTTAAGGCATATTGACGGAAGTTACCTCCTATCAAAACATCTGTACCATTAGATTGCAGTTTTAGGGCATCAGTGAGATTATATTGACCTTCAACACCTGTTAAAGTAGTTCTATCTAAGAATAGACCGCCACCTTGAGAAATGGGAGTATTAGCAATTCCTTGGAACATAGTGGTATTACCAATAAAGCCGGTTGGTCTGCCAATATCCGCTACACTACGAGAAGCGTTTAGGATTGCTAATTGGCTACTTGCAACAGCACCTGCAGCAGCTCCTTGAGCAGCAGCCAACGCAGCAGTAGGAGTTGCGCCTCCTGCCAAAGCAGCACCATATGCAGCACCCAAAGCACCTAAATAAGTACCTATAGCACCAGAAGTTTGACTACCCACCGTTGCAGCTACAAACTGAGGATACCATTGGGTTGCACTTGGCTTCCAAGCCTCATTGAATAAGCGAGTAGTGATAGTTGCATTGAATGAACTTCCTGAGTTTTCACGAGTGGTAAAGGCTCTTATATACCAGTTTTTTGAACGAAGCTCAGCTTTGTACTGACCCATAATCAAATCTTTTAAAGAATAACGGTCACTACCTGTATAAACAGAGGTACCAGTACCCCAGTGACCCGCGATAATAGCTTCAATATTATCATTGACTTTATAATGCAAGGCTCCGCTTAATTTAACGTTTACTGTAGTAGGATCTAAAACCTGATTTTCGGCATATCCTGTTCTAGAAACAAATAAAGGATTTGCCGCAAAAGAGCCTAGCACTGCAGATGAAGGGATAGGTACAGGAGTTGTAATACCAGGTAAAGCACCAACTGGCAATACCCCCAAGAAAGGATTCGCCGCAATTACTCCCTGGAATGCTCCCTGTAAATTAGCATTCGTTTCATCACCATATTCATTCACACCATCATAGTTGGGATCAGTTAATCGATCACCGCCTGTTAATTGACCATTAGGCATTGTGCTTAGTGGTGGTCTTAAGTAGTTATTTTTTCTGTTGGCCAACCAGTCTTGTGCTTGCAAGAATTGGGCATTGATTTTATAGGCAAACCTGTCATTAATTTTCTTTGCCCATCTTACACTCCAATCATAATAAGGGGCACGAGGACGTTGTTTGCTATCCACATGGTTAACACCAGTTTTAATTTGGAAACTCAATCCTTGGTATTTGAAAGGATTTTTACTGTTAATTAAAACAGTACCGTTGGTACCACCAGGGCCATATAAAGCCGAAGAAGCTCCTTGCAGTAATTCTATATTATCTACATCTAACTCTGTTAAGCCAATAACGCTACCAACAGAGAAGTTTAAACCGGGGGCTTGGTTATCCATTCCATCTACGATTTGGTTTAAACGCGTGTTACCACTGCTGTTAAAACCACGTGTACCAACACTTGTAAAAGTTAAACTGGCATTAACTACGTCAACACCTTTTAAATTGGCTAACATATCGTAGTAGTTGGCAGCAGGTGCCTGACGAATTGATGCACTACTAATACGTTCAATGGATACCGGTGATTCCAAAATTCTTTCAGGAACTCTTGAAGCTGACACTACAATTTCCTGCCCCAAAGCGAAAGAAATTTCTAACTCAACACTTACATTTTGATTCGTACTGTTGATGGTTACTTCTTTAGAAGAATAACCAACAGAAGAAAAAACCAAGGTAAATGGTAATTTTTGTGTTGTTGAAAACTTAAACGTACCCTTATCGTCGGTATACGTACCAGCAGTACCGCCTTTCACAGAAACCGAAACAGCCGAAAGAGACTCTTTAGATTTTCCGCTGGTAACAGTACCTGAAACGGAGGTAACTGTTTGCGCAATAGCCGAAATGCTGAATAGAGCAACCGTAACGAAGGCTCCAAAACAGGTTAGCAATCTTCTCATAATAGCAATTTTTGTTTGAAATATATGGCAAATTAATATTTGTTAAGCTTTCCTAAAAATTTAATTTTGACCCATGAGTAATATATTATTTTCAAAGCAATCAGGGTTTTATAAGGGTAAAGTTAGAGACGTGTATAGTATCGGTGAAAACCTGCTGGTAATGATAGCCAGCAATCGTATTTCTGCCTTTGATGTAATCCTACCCAAACTGATCCCTTTTAAGGGACAGGTACTCAATCAGATTGCTGCACTAATGCTCGAAAAAACTAAAGATATATGTCCTAATTGGCTGATAAATTGCCCTACACCACAGGCATCCGTTGGTTATAGATGTAACCCTTTTAAGATAGAAATGGTGGTTAGAGGGAATTTAGTAGGCCATGCTTGGCGAACCTATGCGTTAGGTAAACGGGTTTTATGCGGAATAACTATGCCGGATGGCCTTAAAGAAAATGACTATTTCCCGCAACCTATTATTACCCCCTCTACAAAAGCTGCGGAGGGGCATGATGAAGATATTTCCAAAGAAGAAATCATCGCACAAGGATTAGCTACCGCATCTGAGTGGCACCAACTCGAAACCTATGCACTAGCCCTTTTTGAGAGAGGGAGAACGATTGCGAAAGAAAGGGGATTAATATTGGCAGATACCAAATATGAATTTGGGAAAATGGGGGATACTATTTATTTGATGGATGAAATACATACCCCCGATTCATCTCGCTATTTTTACGCAGATGGATTTGAGGAGCGCCAACAAACCGGAGAAAGGCAAAAACAACTAAGCAAGGAATTTGTACGAGAATGGCTTATTGCCAATAATTTTATGGGTAAAGAAGGGCAAACTGTTCCTGAAATGTCTGATGAATGGGTAAATACTATTAGCCGGCGATATATTGAATTGTATGAAAGAGTAACCGGCAAAAAATTTGAGCCGAGTGATTTAACCGAAGCGGAAATTCATCAAAGGATTGAAAACTTTTTAGTGGGTAGTGCATAGTGTATAGTGAAAAGTAAGTTATCAATTTAGTTACTACTCACTATCCACTACACACTACCCAACCTCCTCCTCAACCTAGAAATACTCTTATTAAAAATTTGCTGCCCTTTATCAATTCCCTTCCGAATGGCTGTTTGTCGCTCTAAGGGCAGGTGAATGGTATCTTTACATTCTTGGCTGCAACAACCTTCAAAGGCAGTAGCACAGGATTCGCATTGAATGAATAATAAATGACAGCCGTCATTCTTACAGTTGGTATGCGTATCACAGGGTTTACCACATTGATGACATTGCGCAATAACATCATCCGTAATTCTTTCTCCTAATCGATCATCAAAAACAAAATTTTTACCAATGAATTTGGAAGGAATATTGGCTTCTTGAATTTGTTTGGCATAATTGATAATACCACCTTCTAAATGAAACACATTATTAAATCCATTATGTAGCATGTAGGCGCTTGCCTTTTCGCAACGGATCCCACCCGTACAATACATGATGATTTTTTTATCCTTTTTATCTTTCAGCATATCTACTGCCATTGGCAACTGCTCACGAAAAGTATCAGAAGGGATTTCAATCGCTTTTTCGAAATGTCCAACCTCATATTCATAATGATTCCGCATATCTACTACAACTGTTTCCGGATCATTCATTAACTGATTCATCTCGGCTGCATTCACGTATTTACCCCTTTGATCGATGGAAAATGAAGGGTCGGTAATACCATCCGCAACAATTTTTTCTCGCACTTTTATTTTCAGTACCCAAAAACTTTTGCCTTGTTCAGCAGCTATATTTAATCGTAGATTTTCTAAACCAGATGTGGAATCAATTATTTTTTTAAAATTTTCTAGCTCATGATCAGGAACATTAATTTGTGCGTTAATGCCCTCATGCGCAACATAAATTCTACCAAACACTTGAATAGCATGGAGGGATTTATAAAGATCATCCCGAAACCGCTGTGGGTTTTCTATAAAAAAATAACGATAAAAACTGATAGTGGTGCGGGTAAATGTTTCCGCCAACATTTTCTCCTTCAGCTCTTTGCCGGAGACGCGATTGTGTAATAAAGCCATATCTTTTTTATTTAGACAACGATAAACGGTGTTCCTTTCGGAGCTGCTTGCAGGGCAGCCAAACAGTACAAAGATATAATAATCTCATTTAACGAATCAGCGGAATCGAAATCCGAAGCCCATTTCTACTTCCACTAATGTTGCCATTAAAGGATTGTACAAAATCAACCCTAATTACTTTCAATATATTTTCTAACCCGATAAAATACTCATTATAATTTTTTCCTTGATTAATCCCGATAGCATTAATACCTGTTACTAAAAACCAATTCAGCTTTTTAAAGCCGGGAATTTTATTGGTTAAAAAACCATTCAAATGATACTCCATGTTAAAACTGGAATAAAAATTAGATATATTGCTTAACTCATAATAACCGGCTAATTGAAAACTATTGGTAAACTCGCTGGCAAATATAGTTTGGTTACCCAAAAAGTGCTGGTAATCGGGTAGTGCAACAGCGTTGGCATGTAAAAATCCTCCCATATTAAATCGGTAGTTTATACGACCGAATAATTTTAGATTCATTTCATCGGTAACACTAAAACGCCATTTCGTAAAATCGGAGCTGCTTCCCAGCAAACCGTTAATACCCTGCGTTAGCGAAGCAGATAGTGTGGGATAGCGAGAGCCGATGGCTACTTTACGATCCGGGAACTCGATATACTTACCGCCCGGCCTCCAACTAATACCAATGGTTAATAGTGACGCTTTATTCGAAACCATCGCCACATTTGTGATGTCTGATGGATAATTTGGAGTAATGGCTCTTCCTTTATCTTTCCCCCAGTACACTACATCGGGTAAATTCGCTAATGGCAATCGGTTCTGAAATTGAAAATTAGCAGACACATTTAACCCACTTCCGATACCTGTACTATATCCTAGTTTTAAATAGTCGGCCTCATAAATTTTCATGAAATTTTCTTGACTATATAAAGTATACAATGAATTTATGCGTTCAGAAATTGGGTCTGCATTATTGAATTGAAAAACTTTTCTTCCTCCTGAAAGCGTTAATGACTGAACATATTTTTTCCCGAAAGTATAACCCAAATCAAGCGATGGATTCACATGCTGATTGGTGATCCCCCAACGGATACGAGGTGTTATCGACCAGTTTTTTCTACCTTCTAATTCTTTTCGAATTGTTGGAGAAAATTGAACTACAGCACCTTCAACCGTATTATAATTTAGTGTTTGTAAAAGAGGATCGAAACTAGTGTAGGTTTTCTTTTTTTGATTGCTAATAGATTGTCCGGTTAACAAGAGTCCTCCGATAGTTAGTTTATTTCTTTTTTTATCGAGCGAGTCTAAATAACGCGGATCTTTTCTTGCTTGTTCTAAACTGTCTTTCTTTTTATAGTCCTTTATTTCTTCTGGTGAAAGCGGCAGGGGTCGAATGCTATCCCAATAAGCCAGTGGTTTTTTATTGGAGCTGTCGTAATACTTGAGTATCGTATTATTGAATTCTTTTTTGGCAAAAGCAGGAGTCAAATTAAATTTATCATATACCTGCACAAAACTTCCAAAGAAATCGAAGCTAAAGAATTTACCTGCAGGGTATATCACTTGATTTTTAATAACCCATCCCTCTCCCGCAGGAACATATTGCTGACGAATAGAGAGGGTATCGAGCAATTGCATCTGCTGCTCTTTGAATATTTTCAGATCCACACTTTCCAAACGCCATTCATTTTCTACGATATGAATATATCCTGAGAATAAGGGTTCAAATTTTCTCTTGGGTATTACTTTAATTCGGCTTATTTCTTTCCCATATTCATAGAAAGTGCCTTCAAATTTATATTTATAATAAGCCAAAGCATTATCTGATAACGGCGAAATAAATCCTCTGGGATTCAAGCTGCGTGGGAAGTTCAATGTATTTTGGTAGAAAGATATTATTTGCGGACTACTAAATCCAAACCCATCACTGCTCCCACTCACTTTTGTAGAGAGCACTTCTATTTTCTGCTTATCTACGCTTTCTCTGGAGTAACGGGCAACCGTTTCAGATAAAAAGATCATTTTTCTTTTACTGGAATCGCCATCTTCAAAGTCTACTTTCTGACCTAAAAATTTTTTTGGATAATCTCTTAGTTGTAATTGCCCCTTTATATATACCTCACAAGTAAATTTCTGGTTTTCTTTCAAATGCTCATTCCGTTTTTCAATGGCTTTTCGAATGATAGCATATGCCGGATCTTCTGCACCTGATTTCACCACTACGTCTTTTAGATCATATTGCCGGGACTCTAATGCAAAGTTGATGATGCTGTTATTTTTAGTTACCCATATCTTTTTTTCTTGTGAAGCATACCCTACATTCTGACAAACCAAGGTATATTCTCCCGGCTCCAGTTGTAGGCTGAATTTACCTTGTGCATTGGCCGATACACCTACTGTAGTTCCTTTCACTAAAACAGAAGCAAAAGGTAACGGCTTTTGATCTTTGGCTGAAAGGATTTCACCACTGATAGTGGCACCGAAAATAAAATGAGAAATAAGAAGAAAAAAAATGGATAACAATATTTTCTGCATAAGATATGAGTTAGCTGTGAGTAGAGGCTATTCAGATATCATTACAAAAAAACCGTATATTTTGTTATCCGGTTCAACTTTAACAAATTGCTAAAATCACGAATGATTTTACTGCCCTTGAAATTTCTCTTTCCAAGCTAGCATACCCCCTACTACATTATATGTGTCTTTAAACCCGAATGTATCCAACATTAAACATGCTTGTCCGCTGCGATTACCGCTTCTGCAATACACATATACCGTTTGATCGCGCAAATCTTCTATAGCATCTATTTGCATGGTTTGTACGTTACCAAGTGGCAATAATAAACCACCTATATTAAATTCGGCATGCTCATGTGGTTCTCTCACATCTACCAAATTAATGGGCTCACCAGCATCAATTTTGGCTTTTAATTCTTCTACAGTAATCGTTTTCATAATTTATTTAGTTATTTATTTTACCCTTAATAACCCACCCCTCAATCCCCCGCCTAGGCGGGGGAAGCTTTACTTACATATTTACTTAGTTACTTATATACCTCTATACCTAGCTCCGGTCTATCGTCTCCGGTCTACCTACTGTTTACTGCCTAACCACACTCGTATCTTTCACCGGAGCCGTATCGCTAATATACAAATCAACTACTTGACCCTGTTTAATTTTATTTATTACCTTCTCTCCATTCGGGCCCGTTTCACTGGAAATATAACTTGGATTTTGCTTTATTACATATGCCAGAGAAGAGTCTTTTATGGGACCATTGGCTACTACAGCTCCCAAATTAATATTCACCGTGCTTAAATAGGCTTTCGCCTCACCCAATGTTAATCCAACCAATTCAGGCACATCTATATCACCCCCACCCACGCCACTACCCAATACAAAGCTGATCACACTACCAATAGCGATTTTTGTACCCGGCTTGATCGGGGCATTATTATAAAGCTGCTCTAGTACTGCATTTCTGGCGATATCTGGCTTATACGTTACATATCCTAATTTCAACCCTAAACTTTGTAAATACATTTCGGCACTACGAATTGAGAAGCCCGATAAATTAGGCATTTCTACCTGTGGAGGAATGGTTCTGTTTACGGTAAGATAAATAGTTCTCCCTGTTTTAACTTCCGCATCTGCTTCCGGGGATTGACGAATAATGGCCTGTTTAGCCACAGTATCAATGTATACGGAATCTTGAATAGTAACTTGAAATCCTTTATCCTCTAAGATTTTTTGTGCTGCTATAATATGCTGACCAACAACGGAAGGCACTTTTTCTTTATGTCCATACCCTGTTAACCAATCGAGTGAGACGAAAAATAAGAGCACGATAATTATGATTAACCCCAAGCCGGCTAATATATTTACCCAAAGTGGTTTACTGGTAATGAATTTGAACAAGTTTGTGTATTTAAATCGAATGTACAATTTTAAATTTAGTCGGAGAGTCCGGGAGTCGGTGAGTCGGGAAGTGATAGCATGTAAGTTCTTCTAACCGACTTACGGACTCTCGGACTTCCCGACTAAACGCGAAGCGCTTCCTCTATCACTGCACTATAAAAATCAGTTAGGCTAATACCCATCGCTTTTACCTGCTGCGGAATAACAGATGCCTCTGATTGCCCGGGCACCGTATTTACTTCTAACATATAGGGTTTACCTGTGTGGGTATCGTAGATAAAATCAATACGCACCACTCCACGGCAATTGAAAATTTCATACACCCTTTTTGCCGCAGCAGATAATCTTTCTCTCATTGTATCATCAATTTGAGCAGGCGTAGTTTCTTCACTCTTACCCTGATATTTTGCTTCAAAATCGAAGAATTCATTATGCGTTTTTATTTCTGTGATAGGCAATACCTGAATCACACCGGCTTGTTTAAATACACCAATAGTGAATTCTCTTCCACTGATAAACTCTTCTATTAAAATTTGCGCATCTTCTTTAAAAGCCTTTTGCAGGGCAGCTTCCAGTTCGTTAGCTTGTGTAACTTTACTCATTCCAATACTACTACCACCGCTATTTGGTTTCACAAAAAGAGGTAATTGTAAATGCGTAAGTATATCGGCAGCAGCAATAGGTGTATGTCTAAACAAGTGCATGGATTTAGCCACATGAATGCCTCCAAAAGCTGCAACAGCAACTGTATATCTTTTATTCATGGTAAGTGCTGAAGTTGCTGCATCGCAACTGGTATAACGTATACCCAGCATATCAAAATAGCCTTGCAATTTACCATCCTCTCCCGGGGTACCATGAATACAAAGTAAAACGGCATCCATCTTTATAGTAATTCCATTATCAATAATGGAGAAATCATTCCTATTTACAGACGATCTGCTACCATCTGCTGCTTCGTACCACCAGCCGGTTGGATTAATATCGATTTTAAAAACATCATATTTGGTGCGGTCGATATTATTTCCGACTGTTACGGCACTCTTATAACTTATTTGTGCTTCTCCACTCAATCCCCCTGTTATGAGGGCAATTTTTTTCTTCATATTGAAAAATTTCCGGCTAAAAACTTGCATTTGCAAAAAGATCGCTCTACCTTACTACCACATAATTGTTGCCCTAGGCGACAACATTTTACAGCGGGTGATATTTCCCGCTCCCAAAAGGGAAAAGGTGAGGAATCTTTTCCCTTTTATATATGCATTTTTTCCTTTTTCGCCATTAACTCGTCTACGGTTTCACGGTACATTTCATCGGGAACACAACAATCGACCGGGCAAACAGCCGCACACTGAGGTTCTTCATGAAAACCCTGGCACTCAGTACATTTATTAGGCGTAATATAGTAAGTATCAACACTGATAGGCTCAAAACGCTGATCACTATCAACTACAGTACCATCCATTAAGGTAAAAGGGCCTTTAATAGTGGTTCCATCAGCGATCGCCCATTCTACACCACCTTCATAAATGGCATTATTAGGACACTCGGGCTCGCAGGCTCCGCAATTAATACATTCTTCTGTTATTTTAATAGCCATAGTCTTATTTTGTTGGATTAGTGAATTTACATTTGCTGTTCCAAAAATAAGGCGCTATAATGACTTTACAAGAACGAATTCGATTAGTTTCCCAACTTGGGGAATATATGTTGAGCAAAGATCCTACATGGGAAGCCATAAAAGACCGGGCTTACCGCGAAAATCAATGGTTTATACCTGAGTTTATAGAATTAGCCGTTTCCAATATCGCTACTCATTTTTTGAAGCCTTCCGTATTAGAAACTTGGACTGCTGCCTATGACTTGTCTGCTGAAAATACTTCCCCAAAAACAGTCGGAATAGTAATGGCCGGTAATATTCCTTTGGTAGGTTTTCACGATCTGTTATCCGTATTTATTTCAGGACATACTGCTGTTATAAAAGCCTCTTCTAAAGATGAGATACTTATCAAGCATCTGGTTCAGCAATTATATGCTAGAGAAGTAACAATACAAAACGATATCGCTTTTGCTGATCAGTTAAAAAACTGCGATGCCTATATTGCCACAGGGAGCAATAATTCGAGTAGATATTTTGATTATTATTTTGGTAAATATCCTCATATCATTCGGAGGAATCGCACATCTGTAGCAGTTTTGAGTGGAAATGAGACAGCTGCTCAGCTATCGGCATTAGCGGCGGATATCCAACAATATTTTGGATTAGGCTGCCGGAATATTACCCAGTTAATAGTACCTGCAAACTACGATTTTAAACCTTTATTAGAAGTACTGAAGCAATATGCGCATTTTATGGATTATCATAAATATAAGCACAATTATGATTATCATTTGGCCCTGTTGATCATGGGTGGGAAGTATTACATGACGAATGATTCCATTATTCTCACAGAGAACAATTCTCCTTTCTCACCCGTTAGTCAGGTTCATTACAAATACTATACAGATAGAGCAGAAATACCGGGCATGCTAGAACCGAAAGAAGATATTCAATGTATTGTAGGAGAAGGTTATCTTGCATTTGGCGAGGCGCAGCGCCCATCTTTGTTTGATTACCCCGATGGGGTAGACACTATGGCATTTTTGAAGGCTTTATAACCGTCAAATCGAAAAACATTTGTTAAATGGTGTCATCGGGGAACTGTCAATTAAACAGCTTCGTTTATTTGCTATCGAATAGGCATATATTTTGAAATATTTTAAAAAATAACTATTGAATCGTATGAACTGGAAAACAGGTTTAACCATTGTAGCTCTAAGTGCTACGACTGCCATAGCCAGTGTTTGGGGCTATGGGAAATTTGTTGAACGCCAAAATGCTGGTATTCAGGAACAAGGTAAACTGCCGGTTAATTATGCTGGTTTCTACGGCACAAATAGCAATAAAGCAGTCGGTGGTGTAGATTTTACTGCTGCTGCAACAAGCGCCACTCCGGCGGTAGTTCATATCAAAACACGGACTAAAGCAAAACAGGTTGCTAGTAATCAGCAACGTCAGCGAAATCCTTTTAGTGATTTATTTGGTGATGATTTTGGTGATTTCTTTGGTGGCGGTCCCCGCATTTTACCCGAGCAAAGAGCCAGTGGTAGCGGTGTATTAATAACCGAAGATGGGTACATTGTTACCAATAATCATGTGGTGGATGGTGCTGATGAGATCAATGTTACGCTGGCAAATAAAAAAACCTATAAAGCCAGTTTAGTCGGACAAGATGCAAGCAGTGATGTTGCTGTTATTAAAATTGAAGGTAAAGCACTTCCATATTTGGTATATGGTAATAGTGATGAAGCTAAACTCGGACAATGGGTATTGGCTATTGGTTATCCCTTTACATTAGACGTTACTGTTACAGCCGGTATTATCAGTGCTAAGTCTCGATCTATCGGCATTAATCGTCAGCAAGATGCAAGTCCTATCGAATCATTCATTCAAACAGATGCTGCCGTTAATCCTGGTAATAGCGGTGGTGCTCTGGTAAATACGAATGGAGAATTAATTGGTATTAACTCAGCCATTGCCTCTCCTACCGGTTCTTATGCAGGTTACTCTTATGCCATACCGGTAAATATGGTAAAAAAGATAGTAACTGATATAGTGAAATACGGAAGAGTACAACGCGCATATATTGGCATTAGCTATATCCCTGAAAATATTGGCGAGGCAGATGAGAAAGTACTAGATCAGAGATATGGTACAAAATGGAAAACCAATGAAGGTATCTTTGTAACAGAAGTTCCGCAAGGAGGTGCTGCTGATGCTGCCGGCATTAAATCGGAAGATGTCATTACAAAATTCAATGGACAACCCGTAACGAACATGTCGGAACTACAAGATCAACTTACGCGATACAAACCGGGCGATAAAGTAACCGTTACTTATAAAAGAGGTGGTAAAGAAAATGAGGTAACACTAACTTTAAAAAACAAGGCCGGTAATACCGATGTGGTAAAGAATGTTAGTGTAATTGAAAAATTAGGTGGCGAACTGGCTAACTTAGACAAAAAAGTAGCAGCAGCAAATGATGTTGCCGGTGGAGTATTGGTAAAAAAAGTAGGTTCCGGCTTATTGAGTAAGAGTAAAATGGAAGATGGTTTTGTAATAACTGCAGTGAACGGAAAAGAAGTGAAGAATATAGATGAACTGAAAGAGGCATTAGCGGGAATTAGAAGCGGCAATATCCGAATCGACGGATTTTATCCGGGCTTTGAAGGAAGATATACTTATCCGTTGAGAATTGAGGAATAGGTTTTTAGTAAATAGATAAACTAAGTAACTAAGACCTGTTAGTCTGAGCTTGTGGAAGACTAACAGGTCTTTTTATTTATAATAATGAAACTTTCAAAAAAGTTAATACAGGATTCTACAGGCTAAGCCCGACATTGCCGACTTAGTTACTTAGTTTACTTATTCTACTTAATTACTCCTAACATACACCACAAACTCCCCGGCTTGTAATTCGAAGTTGGCGTTGCCTTGAAAAGAAAAAGTTAATTCAGAGAAAACATTTTTGAATGTACCCTTTAGCCACTCATGCGTAACATCTACCTTAATTCTATTATCGGTACTTACATTTAAAATTACCAATACAACATCCTCCTCTTTTCTTCTTAGATAAGCCATTATTTGGTTATCGTTATTAGAAGGAAGAATGAAAGTTTCAGCATGTTGTAAGGCTTTATTTTTTTCTTTTAACAAAGCTAATCGGGTATAAAAATCGTTCAATTGAAGTGGCGCATTCCAAGCAATTGTGTCTTTATCAAAAAATAATAATCGCTTTGTATTCGGGCTTTCCTGAGCACTATATATCATGGGCATACCTTCCCAGGTAAAACAAAAAACTGCCCATGCTTTGGCAGCATGTTTATACTTTTCTAACTCTGTTCCATTCCAGCTATTTTCATCGTGGTTGCTGGTAAAAAAAAGTTTGATAGCCCCCTCAGGATATTGCGTATACGCATGTAATACATTTCTTATTTCGGCAAGGGTGGTCTCTCCTTTCATATACCTACCCGATTCGTGCATCCACCACCAGGCATAAGTGGCATCAAAAGCATTATGATATTCCACCACTTCACATTCTGCCAACCAAAATAAAGGTTTGATGGCATCCAGTGTGGTTCGTGCATCTACCCAAAAATCAAGAGGTACCAAATGCGCCATATCACATCGGAAACCATCAATATCGCATGTATCTACCCAAAACTGCATGGCATTACGTAATGCCAACCGCATATCTAGATTATCAAAATTTAAATCAATTACATCGTGCCAACCATTTCGTTCCGTAAAATTACCTTCCTCATCTTTTAAAAACCAATCGGGGTGTTCGGTGGTCCAATGATGATCCCATCCGGTATGATTCGCCACCCAATCAATAATTA
Source organism: Sediminibacterium sp. (assembly GCA_017537025.1). Taxonomy (GTDB): domain Bacteria; phylum Bacteroidota; class Bacteroidia; order Chitinophagales; family Chitinophagaceae; genus Sediminibacterium. Next base: position 246,897 of record JAFWCB010000002.1, on the reverse strand, counting down.
TTTTAAACCCTAATTTATGTGCGTGCTTAACTAATTGTTTAAAGTCGTATAAAGTTCCAAACTCAGGATTAATTTCAGTATAACTGCTACAGGCATAGTAACTACCCAAACTACCCTGACGAACTTCTTTGCTGATTGGTGTTATTGGCATAAACCAAAGAATACGAACACCCATATCGCGTAAGCGTGGTAAGTGTTTTGCGAAGGCTTTAAAAGTTCCTTCAGGTGTAAACTGACGGATATTGACTTCGTACATAGTAGCACCCGTTGCCCAAGGTACTACCGGGAATTGTTGCTTCATGGTCGGAAGATAAGTTATTCCTTTTGTAAAAAAGCAAAACAATAACTAAGTAATACAACGATCAATGCACCGGCAACATTCAGCCATAAAAAACCCAGGCCAATAATTTCTTTTTTATCGAGAATAAATAGTGTAATTACTGCTAACTCTCCTAATACAGCAGCTAGGAAAACAGCATTAGCACCAATCTTTTTCATGTAAAAAGCAACTAGGAAAATACCCAATATAACCCCATAAAACAAAGACCCTAAAACATTTACCGCTTCTATTAAGCTACCCATACCACGAGCAAGTTCAGCAGTAATGATACAGAAGATACCCCAGCCTAGTGTATAGTATTTTGATATTTGATATTCTTTTTTTTCTGAAATAGCTTGCTGGGTAAATCTTTTGTGGAAATCTATCATTGTACAGGATGCTAGGGAATTGAGTGCAGCTGCAATAGAACCCCAAGCTGCTAAAAAAATAATGGCAATCAATAATCCTATCAAACCACGCGGTAATTGATCAACTACAAAGCGAAGAAAAATATAATTGGTATCGTTGGTATCGGCACCGGGTACTGCTTTAGCAATAAGGGTTTTATAATTTTTCTTCATTTCATCTAATTCGCTAGAAACCAACGCTACACTATCTTTATATTTGGGCTGATGATATAAAGCATACAATTTAGCATGTGCTTGCTGGGAAAGAAGTTTATCATTAAAACCATCTTTAACCAATTGCAATGAATCCCTATAATTAGTTTGATAAGCTATTTTTTCTACACCTCTATTAAAAAAAATGGGTGCAGGTTTAAACTGATAAAAAGTAAATAACAGAGCTCCTAATAATAGGATCGCAAATTGCATCGGCACTTTCACTAATCCGTTCATCAATAGGCCTAGTCTACTTTCAGTGGTATCTTTTGCTGTAAGGTACCGTCCTACTTGCGATTGATCAGTTCCAAAATAAGAGAGTGCCAGAAAAAAACCTCCTATAACACCACTAATAATATTGTATCTGTCTTTCCAGTCAAATCCTTTTGCTGTAATACCTGTTGTGATTACATTCAGTTTACCGGTTGCGCCACTCACCGATAAAGCTTCTGAAAAACCTACTCCATCGGGGAGATGATGAACAATAAAATAACCTGTGGCAAACATTCCTGCGAATATGATCAAGAGTTGTAATTGTTGGGTATAAGCAACAGCTTTTGCTCCCCCACTTACGGTATAAATAATTAGCAATCCTCCCATTACTAAGTTGGTATAGAAAATATCCCAACCCATTAAAGACGATAGAATAATAGAAGGTGCGTAAATACTAATACCCGTAGAGAGCGCACGGGATAATAAGAATAGGGCTGATGTAAATACCCTTGTTTTAATATCAAAGCGTTTTTCTAAAAATTCATACGCTGTAAATACTTTGAGTTTATTATATAGCGGAACAAAACTGATACATAGAATGACCATCGCTATAGGCAAGCCAAAATAATATTGAACAAATCGCATTCCATCTGTAAATGCTTGTCCGGGTGCCGATAAAAAAGTAATAGCACTGGCTTGTGTACCCATGATACTTAGTAGTATTAAATACCAGGGCATATTTCTGTTACTTAAAAAATAGCCTTCTAAATTTTTACTGGTTTTACTTTTATATAAGCCATAGCCAATAATACCAAGCAGGGTGCAGGTTAATATGATCCAGTCTATCTTACTCATGCATAATAACGGGTGAACCAGGTAAAGAAAATGATGAGTAAGAGTAAACATGCGATAACAAAAAAGTACCAGTTTTTCCAAGAGCCAAATAAAGGAACTTTATGGTTCATATATTATCTTTTTGAACTCAGTAATCCACCTGCTAATAAACCTAATACCAAGCCAATAATCAATCCAATTTTTACATTCTTTAAAATTAAACCAATGACTACACCTATAATTAATAGGGTGCCGATACCGATCCGTTTTCTCGACTGCATAATTTATTTATTCGAAGGTAAGGCAAGAATATTAGCGAATAAGCGATAGGCACCGGGTACACCTGCAGGAAGTTGGCGAAATAAAGCTAAGCTTACATAAGTGATATTTCCTTTTCCATATTTTGCAGTAATAAAACTACCATTCGTAGCTTTTTCGCCTTTATCATTCATACTTAGTAGGGCATCATATGGGGCAGTAACAGGTTCCATTTGATAAGTGCTTCTCTCTTGTATCCAACCTTCAAAATCTTTGGTATCAATTTTATTAGGATAATTCAATAAGGGATGTTGCGGTAGCAGGAAATTAACAGCAGCATTTTCTTCTGTTACTCTGGTGCCACTGATAGCAAAAGGGAACGGCCCCAGCTTAACACGTTTGTTACCTACCTGATTCGTTTTGAGGTATTGCACGATAAGATGACCGCCATTTTGAATGAATCTATTAAAAATATCATTTTTGTTCGATAGCCATTCATAGATATTATGCGCTCTGATACCCACTACAATGGCATCATATTTTTTTAACTCCTCATCAGTAACTGTTGCTTCTGTTAAATAGTTAAGGTTATATCCCAAGGCTTCTATAGCTTCAGGAACTAAATCGCCTGCTCCGATGATATACGCAATTTTCTTAGGGATTGTAATAATCGGCTCACTGATCACCGAGAGATTATCTTTGTAGAAATAGTTAATGGCAGGGATATGATCGTATTTAATGACTTTTAAATAACTTTCATAGGAAGATTGTTGCCCCCCTGTTTGAATAGTAATCTCAGCGCTTATATTTTTGGGTGTTGCTGCTAAAAAAAGTTTTGATACATCTGCAACCGAACTGTACACAGCGCCTGCTTCTAGATTAAGACTGGTATCGCTACTTGTTATATAATTACCTCCCTCTTTCAAAGCAATTTTTACAGGAGTGTTAGGTGCAGTAATATTCGATTTGAATTGTATGCCAATAGGTTGAATGGGTAACTTCTTTTTCTTATCAGTTAATAGGTGAGTGAGTAATACATTTTGATTGAGTGATACTACAATAGGTGTAATTATATTTAATGGTTGATACACTTCACCTCTTACCGGATCTACATATTTGTATTGTACGGGTTTATCTACAAAAAAAGAAATTCCATCCATGCTAAAAACAAAGCGAGCTCTGTAGGTTGATTTTGAATCAGGCATACCAATATCGCGCCGATCATCCACAGAAAATGTACCCATATCTGCCATCGGTTTTCTTAACCAATACGGTTGGGAAAAGGGAGTACCTTTTCGAATTGTAAATGATTTTGTAAAACTCAAATTTGTATTGGTAGATAATACCTTATTAATTGTTGAATCGAAAGCTATCAGATCATTTGCAAATAAAATGGTTTGATCTAACTGAATGGGTGCTGCTGTTCTTTTATTAAAGTTGAAATTTATTGATAGTTTTTCTCCTGTTACTCCATACTCTACGTCGGTTACAGCTTCTGCAAAAAATCCGCTACAGGCTATAATTAATTCTTCGATTTCTTTTTTCTTTTGAGCCCACCATACATCCGCAGGTTTCGAATCCTTTTGTAATTGTTTATAGAGTGTTATTAAACCTTTTACTGAATATTCAGGATGCTCAATATTATATTGAGCAATCAAATTATCAATCATGGAGCTTATGATAACCCCGTTAGTTCCTAACCTACTCCAACCCGTATTTACACCTTCCATGATATCTTCATTGGCAGGTTCCCCATCGATAAATTGGAAAGATTCTTCAATAGCTCCTTTTCTTCTTGGCCTGCCTTCACCCTGACTCTTATGCATACTCCTTGCTTCCCCACCAATTTCACCATAACTTTTCCCGAGTAATGGGTTGTACACGCCTGCGTCAAATTTTAATGTAACATCATTGGGGGCTGGCGTTCCGTTAAAATTAAAATTATTCCAAACCAATCTCTTGGCTTTCCAAACGGATGCCCCATTTTTTAATTGCTCGGGGAAACGATTGGGGTCTGCCGCTGCCTTATAGGCCTCGATAGATAATACTGCTGAAGCTGCATGGTGACCATGACCTGCCCTTGCATCCGGAGGAAAGCGATTTATAATAACATCAGGTTGGTATGATCGAATCACCCAAACCATATCACTCAATACTTTCTCTCTATTCCAAATACCCAGTGTTTCTTCATAAGATTTACTAAATCCAAATTCATATGCACGTGTAAAGTATTGCTCACTACCATCAATTTTTCTTGCTGCCAGTAATTCCTGTGTTCTTATCAAACCCAAATCAATTCCTTGTTCAGAGCCAATAAGATTTTGTCCGCCATCACCTCTGGTAAGTGATAAATAAGCTGTTCTATACTTTTTTTCTTTCGCTAAATAAGGTAATAGACTATTGTTTTCATCATCGGGGTGTGCCGCTAAATATAAAACACTTCCGAGTACATTCAACTTTTTAAGTTGAAGGAAGATGTCGGTGCTGGAGGGTGATTGGGATTGTGCGTTGAGAGACGTTAGACCACCCTTCGACAAGCTCAGGGTGGCAAACAGAAGAAGGAAGCATATAGACCGTAACCATTGACTATTGACCATTGGCCATTGACTCCTAAGCATTAACATAAGTTGTAATTTTCTCAAAAAGCTCTTTCCCTACCGGTACATTAGGCATACGAAGATAATTATCGATGAGCCCTTGAATATGCATAAAGGCTTTTACTCCGGCGGGATTATTTTCTACGAACATAAGGTCGTAAGCTTTTATAAGTGTATCATTGATTTTTTTGGCAGTAGTAAAATCATGTGCCAATGCCGCTCTTACCATATTTCCGAATTCGAGTGGGTAGGCATTGGCTGCAACACTAATAACACCAATCATACCGCACGCGATTTGAGGAAGCGCTAGTGCATCATCGCCACTAACTACAGAAAAACCTTCAGGCGCATCGCGCAAAATTTCCATACACTGCCCCATATCACCACTTGCTTCTTTAATACCAATGATATTAGGTATTTCACGAGCAATACGAAGTGTTGTAGCAGCAGTTATGTTACGCCCTGTTCTTCCCGGTACATTATATAAAATCACAGGTTTGGGCGAAGCTGCTGCCACCATTTTATAGTGTTGAAAAATGCCTTCTTGAGAAGGTTTATTATAATAAGGAGAAGCGCTCAAAATAGCGGCAGCTTTCTCCAGTGGGAAATGCGTAAGGTCGTGGATCAGATCGGCCGTATCATTACCGCCGATACCAACGATAACAGGTACTCGATCATTTACAGTTGTATAAGTAAAATCTAATATCTCAATTTTCTCCGGATTAGTAAGTACCGGCGTTTCACCGGTTGTACCCAATACTACAATATATTCTACCTTATTAGTAATCAAATGTTCAATTACCTTTCCATAAGCAGGAAAATCAACTTTATTATCACTAGTGAAAGGAGTTATGATGGCTACTCCTGTGCCATGCAAATCGACTGCTGTATTCATAGGGGCGAAGATAAAAAATAATTACACACCGTCTAACGCCTTTATACCCTGCAAACAAGCTTTTATATGATTGGTATAAAAGAAATGATCGTTTGTCTAAATTATTTATATCCTTTTTTAATGTGGGGCAATTTGCAGCCTTAATCAAAAGCTATGAAAAAAATAATTCTTTTTTTGTGTATTGTGGGTTGTTCTTTATTTACGAATGCTCAGAACTTATCTCAAAAAATTAAGGGCATCATTGTAGATGCTGATTCTAAGAAAGTATTAACGGGAGCTACCATTAATTTATTGAATACAAATAAAAAATCTATTTCAGGTAATGATGGAAGTTTTATACTTAATAATGTTAGTATCGGAAGGCAATCGCTAGAAGTTAGCATAATTGGTTATGAGCCAAAAGTGATTAGCGACATTATTGTTAGCTCTGGCAAAGAGGTTTTTATCACTATTTCTCTGGCTGAGAAAGTCGAGAGACTAAACGATATTACGATTAAATCCTCCAGAAATCGCTTAAGGCCCAATAATGAATTTGCAACGGTTAGTGCCAGATCATTTTCAATGGAAGACACAAAACGTTATCCTGCTGCGGCTTTTGACCCAGCACGTATGGCTCAAAATTTTGCCGGTGTATCAAGCAATGGCGATGGAAGTAACGAAATAGTTGTCAGAGGTAATTCTCCAAAAGGAGTGCTATGGCGTTTGGAAGGTATAGAAATACCAAGCCCTAATCATTTTGGAAGTTTGGGTAATAGCGGTGGCGCAATCAGTATGTTAAGCAGTAGTACGTTAGGCAGTTCAGATTTTTATACCGGTGCTTTCCCGGCAGAATTTGGTAATGCCAGTGCCGGTGTTTTCGACTTGAATTTTAGAAATGGGAATAAGGATAAACGCGAGTACTCATTTATGGCTGGCTTAATGGGTATAGAAGCTGCAGCCGAAGGTCCATTTAAAAAAGGTGGGCAATCTTCTTATCTGATTAACTATCGATATTCAACATTAGCCCTGCTAGGAGGCTTTTTAGATATCGGAGGCGTATTACCAAAATACCAAGATCTATCTTTCAAATTAAATTTCCCCACAAAAAAAGCCGGTACTTTTAGTTTATTTGGGTTAGGAGGGTTGAATACAGCCCTAAAAGATCCGGTAAAAGATAGTACCAAATGGACGGATAGCGATCCAAATTTTGTATTAGTATCTCCGGGTAAATTGGGAGTAGCCGGTATTAGCCACCAAATATTCCTCAACAAGCAATCTTATATAAAAACGACTTTTGCTGCTTCTGCGCAATATACTGAGGCTAATATTGATACCTTAAATCCAAGTGATAAATACAATAAAGTAGGCATTGGAAAAGAAAAAGATATTGATATCGCCTATAGGGCTTCTATTTTATACAATATCAAATTCAGTAGCAGAAGCACCTTTCGAGTAGGTATGATTACCTCTAGATTAGCGTTTGATTATAATAATAAGTATTACGATGACGTGGATAAGGTTTGGAAACAAAGCCTTGCTGCAAATGGTAATAGCTTATTCTACCAAGGTTATGTACAATGGAAATATAAACTAAATAACAGTTTAACCCTTAATACAGGGCTACACGGCTCTTACCTTTCTTTCAATAAAACAAGTAGCATAGAACCTCGCATAGCCATTTCTTACAAAGCGTTAAATAATCAAACTTTATCTATAGCTGCGGGTATTCATGCAAAGCCAGAGCATTTATCAACTTATTTGTTTGAAAATACAAGTATTGGCAATCCCCAAAATACGCCTAATAAATATCTAGAAATGAACAAGGCATTTCATATAGTTATTGGATATGATAAGGTTTTTATAAGCAATCTTCGCTTTAAAACGGAAATATATTATCAGTATTTATACAATATACCTGTAGAGCAGAAAAATAATAGTTATTTCTCAACACTAAATAGCGCTAGCTTTTATGATCTTACGGATATAGGCCCATTAGTTAACAAGGGTACCGGAAAAAATTATGGCATTGATGTTACCATCGAAAAACCTTTTACCAAAAACTATTATTTCCTTACAACAGGTTCTTTGTACTCATCGAAGTACACCAACTATAACAATCAGGAGTTTGACACACGTTACAATAGAAATTATCAAGTAAACTTTATTGCCGGTAAGGAATGGAAAAGAAAATCTAATACCAATAATACTTGGGGTATTAACGCCAAACTACTTACCAGCGGCGGTTTAAGAGAGTCTGAAATAGATTTAGCTGCCTCAAAAGCAAGAGGAAAAACCGTATATGTAACGAACAACTATTATACACAAAGCAGTAACCCCTATTTTAGATTCGATATAGGTGTAAGTTTTAAGAAAAACAGAAAATATAGTACCCATACTTTATCATTTGATATTCAAAACTTGACAGGGAATAAAAATATATATACCTCCTACTACGACAATAAAAGTGGAAGCATCAAAAAACAATATCAACTCGGACTATTCCCGTTTCTAAATTACAGGATAGAATTCTAAGGCATATGCAATGAATAGCGAATAATAAATAGAAACCCAGGGCTGTAATAACTATCTAACTCTGCGGATTTTGTATAATAAAATTGGCAGTTGGTATAATAAAGACCAATAACTTTTTAAATAAAGGGAATTTTACGCCAGCAATAAAAAATTAATTATGAAAAAGATCGAATTGATTGCAATAGTTTTTCTTATTACAATATCTACAAAAGCGCAAAACTCTATAATCGGGAGAATTAAAGATGAGAAACAAAAGCCTTTAAAGGCTGCCACAATATTACTCCTTCAAGCCGAAGATTCGGTATTAGTTAAATCAACTCTCAGTAATGATAAAGGGGAATATAAATTAGCAGATATTACCCAAGGAAAATATCTAATCCATATTACCAGTATAGGCTATCAAAAGTATTATGAAACTATTGCAGCAGTAGAAGGTAATTCCCAGATCAGAGATATCCAATTAAAATCAGAAATAGCTCAATTAGACGAAGTAACTGTTGTAGCTAAAAAACCGTTTCTAGAGCAAAGAGCCGATAAGATGCTTGTGAATATTGAAGGAAGTGCCACTGCCGCCGGGTCGAATGCTTTAGAAATTTTGAAAAAAGTTCCCGGAGTTATTATAAGAAATGATAAGGTAAGCATTGCCGGTAGGAGTAACGTAATGATTATGATAGATGGAAAAACAAGTCAGTATACCGATATAAACTTGGTATTAAAAGATATCAGTGCCGATAATATCTCGAAAATTGAGGTTATTACAAATCCTGGTGCAAAATATGATGCAGCCGGTGGCTCTATTATAAACATACTCCTAAAAAAGAAAGCCAATTTAGGCACTAATGGTAGTATTACTTTATCGGCCGGAACCGGTTTATACGATAATAGGAAGGAAAGGCTTGAGAAAAATTTTTACAGGTACAGTCCGGATATTAATATCAATCACCGTAAAGGTAAAATAAATCTATTTGGAAGCTATGGATACAACCATCGCAATTGGTTTGAGTATAATGAATTTGATAGAATAATAGAACCTAACAGATATTTTCAAGAAAATATTTTTTACTACAAAGTGAATAGTCATAATTACAGATTTGGCATGGATTTTTACGCAAATAACAAAAATACATTTGGTATATTAATTAAGGGCTTCAATAGAGATGGGGGCAGTGAAATGATAAATAATACCCAACAGTTTACAACCGGGAATAACCAGCTTGTAAATAGCTTTAAAACACTCAATAATATAAACTTATCGCGTAATAATATTTCAGCTAATGTAAACTGGAAACATCAATTTGATAGCTTAGGTAAAGAGCTAAATGTGGATATTGATTTTTCGAAATTTAATATCAACAATAATAGCTTGATCACGAATAATGCAACAAGTCCTAATAAAACAGTTTATAACCAACTGGTAGACAACCCGGTAAAATTGATTGTGGCCAAATTAGACTATACATTACCCATGATACATGATCTACAGATAGACATGGGTGCTAAAAGTAGTTTTGCCAATATCGATAATTATCTTACTTATTTACAAAGTGGTGTAAAAGATAACGATAGAAGTAGCGAGTTTCTATATAAAGAAAATATTAATGCCGCCTATACAAGTATTAGTAAAAAGATAGATACTTGGCAATTAGTAGCAGGCTTAAGAACTGAACAAACTGTTGCTACCGGACAATCAAAAGGGGTAACCGTTTTAGATAGGAATTATTGGCAATTATTCCCCTCTCTGTTTATTACTAAAAATATGAATAAGCATTTTGCAGCTGTAACGCAATATAGTCGCAGGATAGATCGACCAAGTTACCAGCAACAGAACCCCTTTGTATTAGTACTAGATTCATTAACATTCACAAAGGGTAACCCTTTATTAAAACCACAAATTACGGATGCGTATAAGTTTTCCATCACCTACGATAAACAACCTTTTTTTGCCATTAGCTACAATAAAACCAAAGATGTAATTTTTGATAATGCGCCCAAGCAAGAAGGTAACAAAACATTTACAACTCCTGAAAATCTAGCACAATACGAAAACCTTGCTTTTGAGCTGAATTTCCCGATACAATTTGGGAAAAAAATAAGTGGTTTTGGTGGTAATCAAGCGATTTTAAATCATTATAAAGCCGATTATTTAGGTACCAGGTTTGATAAAAAAGCTTGGAACTGGCTTGCCTATTGGCAAGTAGCTTACAAGCCCGTGAATACCTGGAAGATTGAAATATCGGGTTATTACACTACCCAATTTTTAACTGAATTCTTTACCATTGGTGAACAAGGAAGCCTGGGAGTTGCCATTCAAAAGTCTATTGCAGACAATAAAGGTAAATTTACACTGAATTTCAATGATATTCTTTTCTCTGAAAAAACAAGGGGTAATGTAGTATATCAAAATATCAATGTGAATTTTAGACAGTGGGAAGAGAGTAGAAATGTACGATTATCCTTTTCCTGGTCTTTTGGGAATCAATCGCTCAAAGCCGTTCGTAGTAGAACAACTGCTGGAGAAGCAGAGAAAAATAGAGTTAAATTAAAATAAACCTATAAATAATTTGTATGAAAAAGTATATCCTTTTTTTACTTACTAATATATTTATTATCACCGTACATGCACAAATTAGCGCAACATCCATAAATGGCACTTGGCAAACTGTAGCTAAGGATGCAGAGCTAACAATTTATAATGAGGGTAATCTTTTTTTTGGGAAAATTACCTGGCTCAAAGTACCCGGCAAGGATGATAAAAATCCCCAAATTTCGCTTCGTTCAAGGGATTTGGTGGGAACTGTTATCTTAACAAATTTTACTTTTAATGGAAGAGATAGATGGGAAAACGGGAAAATTTATGATCCCTCAGGCGGCAAAACTTACTCCTGTACAATGAAATTGAAGGAACCGAATAAACTTGATATCAGAGGTTATATAGGCATATCTTTACTTGGAAGAACTGAAGTTTGGACAAGATCATCACGCTAAATTCTTTTTAATCAGAAAAAATGACACCAAATATACTTTCAGCTTTCATTACGCTTGTGGTATTTCTAATGCCAATTCCCTTAATTGCATTTCTCCATAAAAAGTCTAGTCAAACTAAATTAAAAAAATAACCATGTACATTGGTCACTTTGCTGCAGGCTTAGCTATTCAATCGCGCTTCAGGGTCGTGCCATTATGGATACTGTTAATAGGTATTGCATTTTTGGATATTCTCTTTTCAATTTTTATTGTATTTGGTATAGAAAGAATATCTACTAAAGGTTTTGATTTTATTGATTGGTCTCATTCTTTAGTCATGTCTTTAGTATGGTCAATTGGTTTGGCTTTGCTTTTTTATAAGAAAGGAAGTAAATACATGTTAGCCATAGGTATGGCTATATTTTCGCATTTTGTTTTAGATTTTATTAGCCATGCCCCAGATTTAGCACTTTATCCATATTCTTCTATACATATGGGTTTGGGGTTAATCTTATCTAAGTGGGGCTGGTGGATAGAATTAGGTATTAGTTTTACTCTCTGCGCTTTCTATTTTCAACAATTTTTGCCAATACGAAATCTTAGTATATATGCAGTAAGCATAGCGTTGCTGCTTTTAAGCCTGCATATTACCAGAAAAATATTGGGGCTATAATAAAAAAGCGAATAGTATGCATCAAGAAAAGATACTTAATTTTTTTTTAGATAAACGATGGGCCATCGTACGTCATCTCTTATTAATTGTACCACTAGCTACAACACTGTATCCTGATATTAATCCTAGTGCAAGGCGATTTATCAATATATCAGATATTGAAATAAATGCTATAATCGTAGGTGTATTTAAGTTGAATGCCGTTATGTTTATATCCGGTTTAGCAATATTGTATTTTAATTTTTATATTGTTGTACCGAAATTACTTTTTAAAAATAAATTTCTTGCCTATTCCGGAACATTATTGGCATTGGCAACCTTTTACTTTTTTATTGAGAAAGATGTTGCAACATATTTATTTCGAGGATATGAGAAATATGTAAGCTTACCTAATTTTTCTTTTAAAAGTTTTATAGATAATACACTCAACCCAATTGTTTTTTTGGGAGCTACAACTGGCTATAAAATATTTAAAAAATGGATTATTGATAACCAGCGGCTGAACGATTTGGAAAAAGCGCAATTACAAGAGGAGCTTACCAATTTGAAAAATCAGGTAAATCCACACTTTTTATTTAATACCCTTAATAATCTTAATACACTCATTCAAACAGACACTGAAAAAGCTACTCAGGTAGTATTAGGTTTGAGTGACGTTTTAAAATATCAAATTTATGATAGTAATAAAGAGGTTATATTAATGAGTAAAGACATTGAAATTGTATCACAGTTCTTGATGCTTGAAAAAATTCGAAGAGATAAATTTTCTTATGAAATTTTAGTGGAAGATGATATCGAAGCGATTTTAATACCCCCTCTACTTTTTATCAATTTTATCGATAATGCAGTGAAACATAGTTTAGATAATAGACAAGCATCCTATATAAAAATTAGATTCAAGCTAGTAGAGAAACATTTACTTTTTACAATTGAAAACTCAAAGCCTTCATTTATTGTTCAAAGTGAAAAAGGTGGACTAGGATTAAGAAATATAAAACGTAGACTAGAATTACTATACCAAGAGAATTATGAACTTCAATTACATGATGAACCAAATAAATATACGGTTTCTTTAAAAATACCTTTATGAATGCTATCATCATTGATGACGAACCTTTAGCTAGAGAGGGCTTACAGCTTCATCTAGCAAACATACCCTCCATAAAAATACTTGGAAGTTTTAGTAATGCTATTGAGGCTAATAGTTTTTTACAGAATGAAAAAATTGAGCTGATCTTCTTAGACATTAATATGCCTGAAATTTCAGGGTTAAATTTTGTAAGAAATTTATTAATTAAGCCAATGGTTATTTTCATAACTGCCTATCCGCAATACGCATTAGATAGTTATGAATTAGATGCAGTAGATTATTTAGTAAAACCAGTAAGACTAGAGAGATTGCTAAAAGCTGTAAATAAAGCGGAGCAGTTTAACAAAATGCTACAACCCGAACAAGAAGTCAATGCCGTAGAAACGGTAAGTGATAATTATATTTTTATAAAGGCAGATAGAAAATATTTTAAATTGCTATTTAAAGATATTCGTTATATAGAAGGATTAAAAGACTATGTAATTATACATATAGACGATAAAAAAATTGTAACTGCTATGAATATTAAAACTATTGCTATGCAACTTCCGGCCGAGAGTTTTGCCCGTATCAGTAAATCCTTTATTGTGAATATTGCACATATTATATCATTCGACAGTTTCAATGTTTATCTTAAAGCTGAAGAATTGCCTATTGGCAATAATTTTAAGGATGATTTTTTTTCAAATTATGTTAATGGGAAATTGCTGAAGCGGTAGTGAGAGCATGCTAATTCACCCATAAAACATTAAATAATAATTTTACATATGAAAAGAAAACTTATTTACTTTTTGGTTCTACTACTTTTATGGGTTCAATCACCTGCTCAGAAATTTATAAGTGTAAGAGGAAAAGAAATAATTGGTCTTGATGGCAAGCCATTGCTCATTAAGGGAATAAACTTGGGAAACTGGCTGGTACCGGAAGGTTATATGTTTAAGTTTAAGGAAGCTACTTCGCCAAGACTTATAAACGACGTATTTTCTGAATTATTCGGACCTGCAGAAACAGCAAAATTCTGGAAGCAATATTTAGCAACATATATTACTAAAGACGATATCCATTATATACATAGTTTGGGTATGAATTCTATAAGGGTACCTTTTAATTATAAATTATTTACAAACGAAACATATTTAGGTGGATCCGGAATCGCAAGAGGATTTTCCTTACTTGATTCCGTTGTTAAGTGGTGCGCAAGCGAAAATTTGAGTGTGATACTGGATATGCATGCAGCACCCGGTGGACAAACCGGTGATAATATAGATGATAGTTATGGATATCCTTTTTTATTTGAAAGTAAAGAGGATCAACAATTGATTATAGAGATCTGGAAAAAAATAGCTACTCATTACAAAAATAATAGTACGATCATGGGTTATGATTTATTTAATGAACCCATTCCACACTACTTAGATACAGCTCACTTCAATCCTTTATTAGAACCATTATTTAAAAAAATAACTACAGCTATTAGGACAGTTGATACTAATCATTTGATATTTTTAGAAGGAGCTCAGTGGGCATCCAATTTTGCAGTCTTCGGAAAACCATTTGATAAAAAATTAGTATATCAATTTCATAAATATTGGACACCGGCAACTATTGACGTGATTCAATCATATATTAATTTTAGAAATAAATACAATGTGCCTATTTATTGTGGAGAAACAGGAGAAAATGAAGACAGTTGGGTTGCTGCATTCAGAATATTATTAGAAAAAAATAATATTGGATGGCATTACTGGCCATATAAGAAAATGAATAACACAAGGGGCATTGTAAGCATTAATCAGCCATCAAACTTTGATCTAATCATTAATTTTGCAGATACTGCAAGAAAAAATTTTGAAACTATAAGAAAAGTCAGACCCATTCAAATTGAACTTACTAAAAAAGCATGGCTTGAATATATTGAAAATTCTAAATTTAAAAACGTAGTTCCAAATAAGGGTTATATAGAAGCACTCGGTTTAAAATAGAAAAAATATAGTTTACATTAATAGCGAATTCCCATAAATAAAAATCCCCCCGCCTAGGCGGGGGGATTTTGCGGACCGGACGGGACTCGAACCCGCGACCTCCGCCGTGACAGGGCGGCATTCTAACCAACTGAACTACCGATCCAAAAACCTAATCCGGCATTCTACTCCCAACAATACTGTTGGGAAACTACCGATCCTTCCACGCTTTAACTATCAGATAACCAATAGATTCTGCGTTTTAGGACGGCAAAGATAAGGTTTTGAAAGTTCTCAAAACAAATATTTCCAAAAAAAAATGCAATCCTTAATTTTACCCACTCAATACTAACTCATGCCGCAATACCCCAATAGACAATTTCTTGATTTTGAGAAGCCTATAAAGGATTTATACGAACAAATTGAAGACGCAAAAAAGCTGGCTGAAAAAAATCCTAAAATAGATTATACTAGTACTATACGCCAACTGGAAGAAGCGATTATAGAAAAACGTAAAGATATTACCGCACATCTTACCCCCTGGCAAAGAGTGCAGTTAAGTCGCCACCCAGATAGACCTTATACCCTCAAGTACATCGAAAAAATGTGTACGAATTTTGTAGAACTCCATGGCGATAGAAATGTAAAAGATGATAAGGCTATGGTAGGTGGCTTCGCGCAATTGAATGGAGAAACCGTAATGATATTGGGGCAGCAAAAAGGAGCTAATACCAAAATGCGACAACTCCGCAACTTCGGTATGGCTAACCCCGAAGGTTATAGAAAAGCCTTGCGATTAATGAAGCTGGCTGAGAAATTTAATAAACCTATTATTACACTTATTGATACCCCCGGTGCATATCCGGGCTTGGAAGCAGAAGAGCGCGGACAAGGTGAAGCCATTGCCCGTAATATTTATGAGATGATTCGTTTAAAAGTACCCGTGATCATCGTTATTATTGGTGAAGGTGCCAGCGGCGGCGCCTTAGGTATTGGTGTAGGCGATAAAGTATTGATGATGGAGAATACCTGGTATACCGTTATTTCTCCTGAAAGCTGTAGCTCCATCTTATGGAGAAGTTGGGAGAAAAAAGAAATTGCCGCCGAACAACTTCGCTTAACCGCTACTGACATGAAGGGTTTTGGATTAGTAGATGAGATTGTTCAAGAACCTTTGGGTGGAGCACACTGGGATTATCAGGAAGCTGCCGATCTACTAAAAGAGCATATCGTAAAAGCACTACACGAAGTAAAACACAAAGACCCTACCGATAGAATCAATGAACGTATTGAGAAATATGGCAAAATGGGATTCTGGGAAGAAGTAACTGCAGGCTAGTTCGTGATCAACTTTGCCCCATCTCCTAAAGAAACTATAAATGAATCGAATGGTAGCTTACAATCGACCTCATAGGAAGCTTTAACTGTAGTTATTATGCTACTAACAAAATCTTTATGAATTAAATTAAGGGTGCAGCCTCCAAAGCCCCCACCCATCATGCGGGCTCCCATAACACCTTCCATTTGCTGAACTGTACCTACTAAATAATCTAACTCCTTACAACTCACTTCATACAAATGACTTAATTCATCATGTGCTTGATAAAGTAATGAACCTAATGAAACTAAATCCCTTTTAGAAATAGCATCCACCGCTGAAACAACTCTCGCTATTTCATTAACAATACAGAAACATCTTTTATGAATGATACTAGTTACAGGAATACATTCTGTGAGCATAGCTAAAGAAATATCTCTCAGCGAGCGCACTTCAGGATATTTGGATTTTACTAACGCCACACCTGCTTCACATTCTTTTCTTCTCTGATTATAAGCCGTTGAAGCCAATGAATGTTTAACATTTGTATTCATCAAAACAAATACGTATGAATCTAAGTTAATAGGAACATAGCTATAACTTAAATCTCTACAATCTAGCTGAATCGCATGATTTTCTTTACCCATGAGCGAAGTGAACATATCCATAATACCACAATTAACACCAGCAAAATGATGTTCAACTTGTTGTGCAAACTTTGCCATTACTGTCTTTCCTAAACCTAGTGAAAACAGTTGATTCAAAGCAAAAAGGGTTGCACTTGTTAACGCTGCAGAAGAAGATACTCCCGCCCCTACCGGAAGATTACTCGTAATTACTGCATTGAATCCTTGAATGTCATAACCCCGCTGCTTAAGCTCTATAATGGCTCCTAATACATAGTTAACCCAATGAATATTTGTTTTACTAAGTTCCGCTATTGAACAGGTATAAAGCTCATTATATTCTATACTGAATAAATTTACATGAGCATCTGCATTTCTATTAGTAGCTATATAAATGCCTTTATCAATAGCAGCAGGTAGCACATAGCCATCATTATAATCTGTATGCTCGCCTATTATATTTATCCTACCCGGAGCAAATACAATAGATGGTTCTTCTTTAAATAATTGGGAAAATGTATTCTTGAGCAACTCGATCATGTCTCAATTTAAACAACCTTTTTCATTTTAGGTACCAATATATGCATGATTATCCAGGCAGTTAGATAGGCTAACCCACAAACTAAGAACATAATATAATAGGCTGTTTCAATTTTGTTAATAGAACGATAATACACAAACAAATTTTTCTGTACTGCTAGCGATAAAAAAATACCTCCGATCGCACCAAACATACCTCCAATACCCGTTACAGAGCCTACAGCCGATTTAGGGAACATATCACTTACGGTTGTAAAAATATTAGCGCTCCATGCCTGATGTGCAGATGCCGCCAATCCAATAATAAGTACAGCCAACCACATATTAATTCCTCCTGCAACTTGCGCTAATAAAATAGGTAATACCAGTAACGCATAAATAAACATGGATGTTTTACGTGCCTTAAATACCGGCCAGTTATTTTTGATCAAATACATAGGTAACCAGCCTCCACCAATACTTCCAAAGGTAGATATGGTATACACCAATGCTACCGGTAATGCAATAGCTGTTCCCTTTAATGCATACTGACTTTCTAGGAAATCGGGTAACCAAAATAAATAAAACCACCAGATAGGATCGGTAAGTAATTTCCCTATGGCAAAGGCCCATGTTTGTTTGAATTGTAAGAGCTTAATCCAACTGATTGTTGGCTCTGCTTCTTTTTCAACAGTAATAAGCTCATCTTTATCACTATTGATATAATCAAACTCAGCTTTACTAAGTAAGGGTTGCGATGCCGGTTTATGGTAATATTTCAACCAAAAAAATAACCAAACAAATCCAAGCACACCTGTAATAATAAATGCCCATTGCCATCCAAAATGAACCGCAATAAAAGGAACACTTAATGGTGCAACAATGGCACCAATATTTGCCCCTGAATTGAATATCCCTGTTGCTAATGCTCTTTCCTTTTTGGGGAACCATTCCGCTACTGTTTTTATGGCAGCTGGAAAATTACCCGCTTCCGTTAAGCCTAATGCGGCTCTGGCTCCTGCGAAGCCACCAACTGTAGATACAAAAGCGTGCGAAACAGCCGATACACTCCATAAACCTGTTGCCCAAGCATATCCTTTTTTGGTTCCTATCCTATCAATGATGCTACCCGCTATCAATAACCCGATGGCATAAGAAATTTTAAAAGCAATTTCTACATTAGCATAGTCTCCATCATTCCAATGCATTTCTGCAGTAAGGGTAGATTTTAGCAAACTAATAACTGCCCTATCTAAATAATTGATAGTGGTGGCAAAAAAAACAAGGGCACATATCCGCCACCTGTAAGTACCAATAGTTGCTTGCATCGTTAGGCTATTTAAGTGAATGAAGTAACGCAGCCGTTTGCTTGGTTAGCTCATCAAATTTTTTATTCGTAATAATTTCTTCCGTAATAAACTTACTTCCTAAACCAACTCCCATTACCCCTGCTTTTAACCACAATTCAATATTTTGCTTATTGGCTTCTACACCACCCGTCACTACAAAATCTAATGAAGGGAACAAGGGTTTAATAGCTTGAACAAAAGAAGTTCCCAATACATTACCGGGAAAAAGCTTGATCAAATTACAACCGGCTGTAGCAGCTACATGTATTTCAGTAGGCGTCATACAGCCTGGTATCCAAGGAATTTTATGTAAATAGGTAGTATCAGCAACGGTTGCATCAAAAACAGGGCTAATTAAAAAATCGGCTCCCGCATCTATGAACTGTGTAGCCTGCTCTGCTGTAGTGATCGTTCCAACTCCAAGGTATAGTCCTTTCAGCCTATCTCTTTTACCTACTAAAGCTTTAAAATTTGCCAAGGCATTTTTACCTCTATTGGTAAACTCAATAGCCCTGATGCCACCTGCATATAAAGCATCTGTTATAGCTAAGCATACAGTTTCATCATCATGATAAAATAGGGGAAGTATAATCTGCGACTTTATAACAGCTGTTAATTGTTCGTAGTGATCCATTTTATATTCTTGATTCAATTTGTTGAATAGATTGTTGCGTATGATCTCCTCTCTCGGCTAATTTACCATAAGCTGCAGATGCTGCTACTGATACTAATAAAGACGACTGATATTTTTTAGTGATATCACCATATAATAAAGCGCCCATAAAACAATCACCACTACCAACCGGGTCTACCACTTTATCTGCTACAAAAGTCTTTGAAACAGCAGTATTAAGTGTATCGTGTAAGGTTGCGAAATAGCTAACTGCACCATCATGGGTAAATCGAAAAGTATTAGCTACTTGCCTACAATTTGGATAGTGTTTGAAAATATCTGCTGTAGTTTCATTTGCGAGACTTGCATAATGCTCTTTAGCCGTTTTACGATGCGGATCCTTATCTATTGCCACACCCAATAATTCATGTGCACTCCAAATATTACCCATCATTATATGGCAATGGGTAACTAAATCGGGCATAATATCGATCGGTTTTTTGCCGTACTGCCATAATTTAGATCGATAATTCAAATCTACCGATATCACTAAATCTAATGCAGTAGCTGCTTCCAACGCCTCTTTACAAATAATTGCTATATTTTGATTCAGTGCCGGACTAATGGCACTAAAATGAAAATGCGTACAGTCTTTTAATATTTTTTTCCAATTGATTGTTCCCGGTTCTAATGCGGCAAAAGATGAGTAAGCTCTATCATAAATAACGCCTGCATTTTTAAGGTCTTTCCCTTCGGGAAGATAGTAGATACCTATTCGATCTCCGCTTGATGGCAAAGAAACAAATTCAACCGACTCCTTATTTAATTGCTGTTCAATTTCTTCACTCAAATAATTGGCAGGCACAGCGCTAACATACTTAACAGACACTCCCCATTTAGCCAAAGCTCTCGCAACATTCAACTCGGCACCACCAACATATACAGGCATAGACCCATGCTGAATCCATTCACCACCCAAAGAGGGCGACAAGCGCAATAATAATTCCCCAAAACAACAAATCTTAGCCATAATTACTTTAATACGTCCATCGTTATCGGATCCATATCAGTATAAGCTAAATTCTCACCGGCCATACCCCAAATAAATCCATAATTCATGGTGCCGCAACCAAAATGCGTACTCCAGGGTGGCGATAATACGGCTTCATTATTTGCTACAACAATATGTCTAGTTTCCTCAGGGCTACCCATGAAATGCATCACGCGAGCTGTATCTGGAACATCAAAATAAAAATATACTTCCATTCTTCTACTATGCGTGTGTGGAGGCATGGAATTCCATACGCTACCTTCTTCTAAAATCGTTAATCCCATTACCAGTTGGCAACTTTGGATACCCTGCTGGTGAATGTACTTATAAATTGTTCTTTTATTAGAACTTTGTTGTGACCCCAGCGTAACAGGTACTGCATTTGCCGCTGTACATAAAATAGTATCGTAAGAATGATGTGCAGGAGCAGATAATATATAGAATAAAGGGGGATTATGCTTATCAAGGGATCCGAATTGCACTTTCTCAGTACCCTTTCCAATATATAAGCCGTCTAATTTATGCAATTCAATTTTTTTTTCGCCGGCTATAATGAAACCACTTCCACCCACATTAATAACACCCATTTCTCGCCTTTCCAAGAAATAATTCGCTTTCAACTCAGCAGGATTGGTTAGATCAACTATTTCATCAACAGGCGCAGCGCCTCCTACGATCATCCTATCATAGTGTGTGTAGGTAAGTGTTAGTTTATTGGGCACCATAAGAGAATCAATTAAATAATGAGCTCTTAAAGAAGCTGTGTCCATCATTTTTGTTTCCTGCTGCCCTATTGCATATCTAATTTCCATACAAATTATTTAACGAGCCATCCAGCCACCATCAACAAATAAAATAGTTCCATTAACATAATCGGAAGCCGGTGAGGCTAAGAAAACAATTGGTCCTTTAAAATCATCCGGAACGCCCCATCTCCCAGCCGGAATACGATCTAGTATAGATTTGCTTCTATCGGGATCTTCCCGTAAAGCCTTGGTATTATTTGTTGCAATGTAACCGGGTGCAATACCATTCACCATCACATGCTTACCTGCCCATTCATTACCAAACGCTCTTACCAACCCCGCAACTGCAGATTTGGAAGCAGTATACCCCGGCACATTAATTCCCCCTTGAAAACTAAGCAAAGAACAGGTAAAAATAATTTTCCCCCCACCATGTTCAATCATGTGCTTTCCAAAAGATCTTCCTAAAATGAATTGAGCGTCTAAATTAATAGCTATCACTTTGTCCCAATATTCATCGGGATGTTCAGCGGCAGGTGCACGCATAATGATACCTGCATTATTTACCAGAATATCAATCCGTTGATGTGTTGAGATTACCTTATCGATAAAAGCATACAAAGCAGTTCTATCAGAAATATCAACTTGGTAATAAGTGAATTTTTGTCCGGCACTTTCAATCGCTTGCTTTACCTCAGCGTAATCGCCCACAACAGATGCTCCAATAATTTCCGCACCTGCCTCTGCAAGAGCTGTAGCCATAGCCATCCCTAAACCGGTATCACACCCAGTAACCAATGCTTTTTTTCCTTTTAACTCAAACTGTTGTAATGTTGTCATTTTTGATTTTTTGTAGTTCCGTTGTTTTCCAACCGAAATATTCATTAGCATTATGGTAGCAGATATCTTCAATAATTTTACCGATCCAAGCGATATCATTAGGCAATAAACCATTCTCCACTTCTTCTCCAAAAATATTACACAGTATTCTTCTGAAATATTCATGGCGGGGAAATGATAAAAAGCTTCTTGAATCAGTTAACATGCCAATAAACCTGCTTATAAGGCCCATATTACTCAATGTATTGATTTGCTTTTCGATTCCATCTTTCTGATCTAAGAACCACCAAGCACTTCCAAACTGCATTTTACCGGCAACTGATCCATCATTGAAATTACCAATCATAGAAGCCATCACTTCATTATCTGCCGGATTCAAATTGTAAATAATAGTTTTAGCCAGCTTATCATCTTGATCTAGTCTGTTTAAAAATTTGGCAAGACCTGCAGCCTGACTAAAATCGCCGATACTATCCCAACCCGTATCGGCACCTAATAACTGCATCATTCTGCTATTATTATTTCTTAATGCACCTAAATGAAACTGCTGCACCCATCCCTTTTCCCAATCCCACTCTGCAAAATGTAAGAGCATACAGCTTTTAAATTTGTGCTGTTCAATACTATTCAATTCCTTACCACTATGAATTTTACTAAATATTGCTTCAATTTCGCTACCGGTAAAATCACTGACATACATTTCTTCTAACCCATGATCACTAATAGAGCATCCCATGGATGCAAAAAAATCATGCCTATTTTGTAAAGCGTATAAAAAATCATCAAAAGAAGAAACAGATAAATTTGTTGCAGCTTCTAATTGCTTAATATAACTATTGAATTGATGTGCATTTTTAACATCCATTGCTTTATCCGGACGAAAAGCAGGTAGTATCTTTATCTCAAAATTATCATCTTTAATTTTTTGATGGTGCGCTAATGAATCAACCGGATCGTCGGTTGTACAAATAGTTACTACATTCATTTTCCGGATAAGATTACGTGTACTCATAGAGGGGTCACTTATTTGAGTACTTGCTTCTTTATAAATAGCTGATGATGTATCGGGTGATAATAGTGCTGATATCCCAAAATATCTTTGCAACTCTAAATGGGTCCAATGATATAAAGGATTGCGCAAAGTAAAAGGAACTGTTGCAGCCCATTGCTCAAATTTTTCTTTATCCGGAGCTGAACCGGTACAGTATTTTTCAGCCACCCCATTTGTACGCATGGCTCTCCACTTATAATGATCGCCATATAACCAAGCTTGGGTAATATTAGCGAACTGATGATCATCAGCAATATGTTCCGGTAATAAATGACAGTGATAATCAATAATAGGCATAGCAGCAGCATGCTCATGATATAATCGAACCGCTGTCTTATTATTTAATAAAAAATCACTATTTAAAAAAGGTTTCATATAATGTATTTATAAACTTACCCCACGTTTCCATGGTATAAAATCGTCTTGATTTAATAATACAGCTTTAGGCATAATTTCACCACTTGCCGCTTTGATACAATAATCTAGTATCTCTTCTCCCATTTGTTCTATGGTTTTTGATCCATCAATTACTTGTCCGGCATTAATATCGATAATATCGGGCATCGTATTAAATAGTTTGGTATTACTCGATACTTTAATAGTTGGACAAACAGGATTACCTGTTGGTGTTCCTAAACCAGTTGTAAACAAAATAAGTGTTGCCCCCGATGCTGCTTTACCCGTAGTGGCTTCTACATCATTACCCGGTGTACACACCAAACTTAATCCCGGCTTGGTTGCGGGTTCTGTATAATCAAGTACGGAAACTATTGGGGAAGTACCTCCTTTACGAGCAGCCCCTGCCGATTTTATGGCATCTGTAATTAATCCATCTTTGATATTACCCGGAGAGGGGTTCATATGAAAACCGGAACCTGCATCAATAGCCGCTTTACTGTAAGATTGCATGAGATAAATAAATTTCTCCGCATCTTCTTTTGCAATAGTTCTATCAATCAATGATTGTTCTACTCCACATAGCTCAGGAAATTCGGCTAATAACACTTTACCACCCAATGCTACTAATAGATCACTACAATAACCAACAGCAGGATTAGCTGATATACCGCTAAAACCATCACTACCACCACATTTAACACCCAATACTAATTTGCTTAATGGGGCAGGTTTCCTTGTTTGCTCATTAGCTTCAACTAATGCTTTAAAAGTATCTTTGATTGCATTACTCACTAATTCTTCTTCACTCAAAGGCATTTGTTGTTCATATACCAATATCGGTTTGCTAAAATTAGGATTCCGCGTTTCTATATCTTTTCTAAAGTCGGATAATTGTAAATTTTGACAGCCTAAGCTTACAATAGTAATACCTGCAACATTAGGATGATCGGCATATGCAGCCAGTAGTTTACTCAATACGGCTGCATCTTCTCTTGTTCCGCCGCAGCCCCCCTGATGTGTTAAGAATTTAATGCCATCAATATTTTTCAATATGCGATTGTTAGAAGCTATGGTATTTAATGAATGTATATTAACCGCATCAAGCGATGCTCCATTTTCAAATGCTTGTACCAGTTGATTGGCAAAAGCTTTATATTTTGGAGTAACGGCATAACCCAATGCATTATGCAATGCCTCTTTAATCACTTCTAAATTTCTGTTCTCACAAAAAACAGTTGGAATAAATAACCAATAATTTGCTGTACCTACTTGTCCGTCGGCTCTATGATACCCCATAAACTCTCTATTCGCAAATAAACTTATATCGGGTGGCTGCCATTGATAATTGATATTTCTATAAGCATAGCTTTCTGTGGCATGATGTAAATTATCAACCGTCATTCGCTCTCCCGCTCTTACTTGTTTTGTTACATGTCCTACTAAAATACCATACATGAATACGGGAGAGCCCTTATCTATTGAAGTTTCATAGAATTTATGTTTAGCCGGGATATCTTCAACCAATCTAAGTATACCATCACCGGTCTGCAGATTCTCTCCTGCCGATAAATCGGTGAGTGCTACCCACACATTATCTTTTGCATGTATTTTAATATATCTATGACTCATGTATAATCTCTTTTGTTAGCGTCAATTTCTCTAAGCATATGACTATACCAGACTGTTTTATTGCATTTATATAGTCAACTACTTTTTCTTCAAAAAGCTTCGTATCATCTACTACATGATCCCAGGGAAAACTTACAGATGGGCCTGTAGCTGCAATATAAGCGGCATATCCTAAAGCCATACACGTTGGAGCCGTTTTATACTGAATAAGAAATTTTTCAATTAGGGGAATATTACGCGTCTTCATTTTTGTATGAATATCTACCATAATACTTTCCCAACGATGCGCCAAATAAGGATTTTTAAAGCGATCGATAACATCATTTGCAAAATTTATTGCTTCATCGAAAGCAATATCATGACTAAGTAAACAGGGAATAATTTCCTGATGCATCAATTTTTTGATATAATTATAGAAAGCAACATGTTGCATAGCATCTTTAACTGTTTCAAAGCCCATTAAATGGGCAATGGCACAGCTAAATGTATGTGTACCATTGAGCAAGCGAAGCTTGAGCTCCCTATACTTAACAATAGAAGGAACTACTACTATACCCGGTTGGTTAGCAAATGAAAGTATATCTTTTGTTCTTGGTTGATTACTTTCAATCGCCCATAGTGCATAAGGCTCACTAACAATCATCAGCTCATCATCATATCCTAGATTTTTATTCACTTGTATTTGCCTCTCCGCAGGTAATTTACCCGGTACAATTCTGTCTACTAATGTGTTGCAAAAATCATTTGCATCCTTTAACCAATCAATGAATAATACCGGTAGTTGATTTACCATGGCCAACTCTTTTATCATTTCAAAGAGTTTAGTACCATTATCCGGAATTAATTCGGTTGGTAAAATAATATACCCCGCATCCAAAGCCCCATTGAAATGAACATAGCGTTTATATAATAATGCTAATAATTTACCCGGAAAGCTTTTAGGTACCTCATCTGTAATACGATCATTGATATCTGAAACAAAACCAGCTTCGGTAACGTTAGAAAAAATAATATTGATTTGCTTTTGTTCCGCCAGTTGAAGTATTGAAATCCATTCTTTGTTAGCTGCTAGAACCCGACTTATACTACTATTAATAAAAAAATCTTGAACTTGCTTTCCATCCTTAATGCCTTCTATACAGTGCGTAAATAACCCATCCTGTACATCGAATGCATCTGTTTGGCCAACAGCTGTGGATTTCACTACTACAACCCTACCATTAAAAGCATTATTAATATTAGCATGATGTATAAAATAATCAGGTAATCCTCTTAATAGAACCCCTGTACCAAATTGTATGATACGCTCCGGTAAATCAAATAAATAGGCAGGCGGAACTTGAACAGTTTCGTGGTTGATAGTATGTAATATGGCTTTACTTAACTGCATATTTAGTTTATTACTGGATTCCATTTATTTTCAAATACCCAACTTGCGTCAATCCTATCTGGCGATATATTTTCTTTACTCGTTTGAGTATTATTGGCATACCAGCCGAATTGTTGACCATCTTTTTTACAATTATAATAATACACTCTCCTACCCCATAGAACCGTATTAGATGTTGGTACCAGGTAAATATCTTCATTAGCCATATTTGCGGCAAAAGAGCAGTTTATTAAATAAAACTGAGCATCTCTATGATATCGCCCTAGTTTAAACCCATCATACCCTTCGAATCTACAATTCTTTAATACGGTTTTTGATGACTCATGCACTGAACCATCATGCCAAATAATAGCAGGACCCGTATTAGCAATAAACAAGCAATTTTCAGCGAGCGACCAGCCACGTGGGCAAAATAAATCTACGCCACCCTCCATAATACAGTCTTTAAAATAAAACATACCATCATTTGTATTCCATGGGCTCATTGTATCGCCACCATATGCCACAAATCGGCAATGCTTAAACTGGAGCCGCGTTGCAGCAAAACTTCTGACAGCCATTTGATGACTATTAGATCGAATTATTTTTTTTCCGGTACTGTCATTTAAACAGCTGACAGTTCTATCGCTTAGGTTTTGTTTACCATAATTATTAATAACAGTAAGATTTTCAAATTGAATATCTGAACAAGAATCAATATTTACAGTCGCTACACCCCAATCACTAGGGTTTGTACACCGCCATTCATCTCGAGCAATGGTTTGCTCAATAATTACCTCCTCTCTGTTTTCGCCCTTAAAAACTAAATGACTTTTTTTGATATATATTTTCTCTTTATAAATTCCTTTTTTAATGAAAATAGTAATCGGAAATGTAGAAGCTTCAGAAATACTATTAATGGCAGCTTGTATAGAATGAAAAGTAGATGGATCACTTTTAGAAACGATCAATACTTTACCATCTTCACCATAAGTAAGCAAAACAAAAAAACTTCCTAATATAGTTAACAGCTTTTTCAATTATTTCTTTAATAGCCATTTAGTAAGCACCTGCATAGCTTCAAAATTATTAAACTGTACAGGTAATTTTCTTCCATCTGTATACTCGTTATATAACCAAGGATCTCCAATAACAAAAACTTTCCCTTTCCCAAATGAAAAAGCCGCCATTACATCAAAACGACCATCGGGAGTTTTTGCTACAACTGCTTTTTTATTAGGTATATTCAGAACACTCAACTCTTTTACATACATCCTTGTATCTTTTTTAAAAATCTCATTGTTAGGTACGGGTAATACAAGCCCTGTTTCATACTCACTTCCTTTAACCATATTGACACTTAGGTTAGAGAACTCAAAACCTAATTTTTTAGCCAGTATATTGGTGTGGGCTAAATCGCAATTACTACTATCATTGGCCATTAATACTAGCCTACCCCCATTTTTCACCCAATTAGTAATTGCATTTGCATGCTGATCATTTATATAATGTGGAGAGGGATTGTCTTTTATATGATCGGGATCAACAATAATATATACACTAGCTTTCAACAAGTTTGCAGGAGAAGGAGCGTCATCTAAAGAAACTAATGTTGAACCATACAGCTCGAATTGGTATCCCCATAATCCAAAACCTCCATTATCCCATTCTTCCCAGATATAGTGCCAACGCTCGTTATTACCACTAGCATCCTTTCTTCTTTCATTATTAAAAAACCGATCTAATAAAACCGTTTTACCGCTACCAATTTTCGGGGCCATTGCCATTTGCATTTCTACACTGCATTGAATAAATGCCCCAACTCCTTTCGGGTCGTTCATAACTACAGGTTCACTAAAATAATAATCTGCAGTTCCACTCCTGTATGGGTTTCCACCCAATCCAGACACACTTACAGTACCATATAAGTTGGTTTGGTTATTTTCATTTTTGATAAATGTGTGAATGATTCCATCGTATCCTTTCTTTGCATTTTGAGCATATATTGGAGCTAAATATCCTTTCCTAATTCCTTTTAGTAAAGTATAAACGAACATGGAAGAAGCTGAAGCTTCCTTATAATTTCTTTTATCATCCGTTACATCCAATAAATCGAACCATAAACCATCTTTTTTATCTTGAACAGCAATAACTGCTTCGGCGTATCTTTTTAAAATCTGTATCAACAAATTTCTGTTAGGGTATGTAGCCGGAATATAGTCAAGTGCATCTACCAGTGCCATCCCATACCAGCCCATAGCTCTTGCCCATATATGGGGCGACAACCCATTTACTTTATTAGCCCATTGTTGCTGTAAACTCTCATCCCATGCATGATATAATAAACCGGTTTTAGGATCTCTTGTTTTATTTTCAATTGTAACAAACTGATGAATGATATCAGTAAAAGCAGCTGTATCATTAAATAATGAAGCATATTCAGCGTAAAAGGGTTGCCCCATATATAAACCATCTAACCAAACCTGATTAGGATAGATTTTCTTATGCCAAAAATTCCCCCCTTTAGTACGTGGATGTGTTTGTAGTTGTTTTCTTAATAAATCGGCAGCTTTTTTATACTTCTCTTTACCAGTAACAGTGTATAAGCGTAAAAGAAGCTTACCATTATTAATATGATCGATATTATATTCATCAGGTTTATAATCATAAATAGTACCATTATCTTTTACATAGTAATCCATACTATGTTGGATATAATTAAAGTATTCCCCTTTACCGGTAAGTTTCCAAGCAGCCTCAACTCCTTTTAAAATAACACCCTGATCATAAGCCCAACGGGCTTTACCGCCTGGTTTTACAGCAAAGGAATCAGGCCAAGTTTTCATAACGGTTTTAATGATACCATCTGCATACGAAATAGGCTGTGCATGAACTGTACAGATAAAAAATATCATCCCAAGAACTAAGCTAAATTTCTTCATGCTATTTTTTTATCAGCGCGTTTACAACTGTTTCAGCAACCCCATATCCTCCTTCTACAATGGTAGTAACTTGTTCAGTTACTGTATTATTGATGGAAATACCGCTTGTTTTAGATCCATGTAATAAGAATAACTGCCGGGTATTATTACTGAATTGAAGTTTATTAAAACTGCAACCATTCGCATTTAAAATATAAATTAATGGGTCTTGTTTTTTTGTATAAATAGCTGTGTTAGTAAATTTTATATTTTTAGCTTCTTGAATGTCGATACCCTCTTCGGCTTGAATGAGTAGATTATTAAACGCAATATTTTGTACGGGCATTTCAGGAATACCTCTTACAAAAACGGCTTTAGCGGCTCCATTACAATAAATATTATCGAATTGCATATTTCTGAATACCGGTGTGGCAACAGTAACCGGCTGCTCAACAGCCATAACAGGCACTTTTTTATCGGTAGAAACGACTGCAGGGTCTACCGCAGCGTAATACATATCAAATAAGATAGCTTCTCCCGGTATATCTTTCATTCGAATATTTTTCGCATAAATATTTTCTACTACACCTCCTCTTCCTCTTACTGTTTTAAAGCGGAGCCCAATATCAGATCCAATAAAATTACAATCTTCAACATAAATATTCCTTACTCCGCCACTCATTTCACTACCTACCACAAAACCTCCATGAGCATGATATACCGTACAATTTTTAACGTGCACATTTTCGGTAGGTATACCTCTCTTCCTTCCATCTTCATCTCTGCCGCTTTTAATGGTAATGCCATCGTCGCCAGTATCGAAAACACAATCTTCCATCAGCACATTTTTACAACTCTCTAGATCAACAGCATCCGTATTTGTGCCATACCATGGATTTTTCACTTTTACATTTTTGATAGTGATATCTGTTGATACTACAAAATGGGTAGTCCAAAAAGGAGAGTTCTCAAAAGTTACACCTTCAATTAAAACTTTTTTACAATTATTGATACGTAATAAATGTGGGCGAAGGAAATCTCGGATACTTTCAAAATCACTTGGTTTTTTACCATCAACCAGTTTACCTGTTACTTTACTTGCTGCAGCTTGAGCAGCGCTGGCAGAAGGGTACCATGTTTTTTTATCCTCACTTAAAGCACCCCCATATACTTTCAAATGTTTTTTCCATTCCCCATCTGATAACTTATCTTTTTTTATTGGCCGCCAAAAATGCCCGTTACCATTCACAATACCGTTACCGGTAATTCCGATATTAGTTGCGCCTTCAGCAGTAATCGGAGATTTACATCTGGCAGCATCCACACCTTCAAAGGATGAAGCTACTAATGGGTACTGGGAAAAATCATTTGTAAAGAGTAGCAATGCGTTTTTAGCAAGATGCAAATTGACATTACTCAGCAAATCGATTGGGCCGGTTAACCATATACCTGCCGGTATCAGTACTACACCGCCTCCTTTTTGATGCTGCAATTGAATGGCTTTATTAATAGTATTGGTTTGTAACTGATACCCATCTCCAATGGCTCCCAGCGAAATAATATTAATGGTATCTTTTTTAAAGAAGGTAGTAGCTACTGTAAAATTTCTTTTCTGTGCAATAACAATCTGTAAAAAAAAGAGTGTAGAAAAAAAGAGGCCGTATTTTTTCATATAATTCAGCTTTGGCAAGGCTTTACGATATACAAGTCTACTTAGTATTTTGCACTACTGTCCCTTTTTGCAAGGGATTTTTTACGCAATCGATACCGGGAATGATACCATTTTTTTGTACATTAGAGCATTGCTAAAAAAAGTCGTATGAAGTTTGAAGCTGTAACGATAAAAGATATTGCTAAGGCCCTTGGTTTGTCGACTTCTACGGTTAGCCGGGCGCTTAGAGATAGTTATGAAATTAGCCCTGAAACAAAGGAAAAAGTACTTCAATACGCCCGCGAAACAAATTACCGCCCCAATCCCATTGCATTAAGTTTAAAAGAGAAGAGGAGCAGCTCCATCGGCGTACTGGTAAGTGAGATTGCCAATAGCTTTTTTTCTCAGGTTATTAACGGTATAGAATCAGTTGCTCAGGAGAGAGGATATAATGTGGTAATTGCTCAGAGTAAAGAGAGTTATGAGCGGGAAGTTTCTGCCCTTAACTATCTTGCTTCGAGAAGTGTGGATGGAATTATTTTATCTGTGTCGGCAGAAACATATGACTTCAGCGCTATCAGTAATTTATACAATAAAGGAATGGCTATGGTGGGTTTCGATAGAATAGCGGAAACACTGCAAATGCATAAAGTAATTGTAAATAATAAGCGAGGAGCGTATGATGCTACTTCTCAATTAATAAAAAATGGCTTTAAAAATATTGCTTGTATTGCCAGCTCTTCTTATTTGTCTATTTCAAAAGAGAGGATACAAGGATATATAGATGCCTTACAAGAGAATAATATCAAAGTAAATGATGAACTGATAGCGTATTGCGCACACGGGGGCATGCTATATGATGAAGTTGAAGTAGCCATGAAAAAACTAATGAGTAGCACCAAGAAGCCTGATGCCATAATTGCCTGCTCCGATAAAATTACTACGAATGCAATGCGTTATTGTAAAAAGGAAAAAATAGCCATACCGGAAAAACTTGGATTGATCGGGTTCTCTAATTTGGATCTTACTGAATTATTATCACCCTCTTTATCTGTTGTAAGGCAGCCAGCCGGTGATATGGGTAAGAAAGCCGCAGAATTACTGCTATCAATGATAGAAAGTAAGCGAGCGGTTACTGAGTTTCAAACTGTGGTATTACCTGCTGAAATTCACGAAAGAGAATCTTCTATTAAGTAAGCTTGATAGCCTGGCGGGCCAATAATTTCCACTCGCCTTTTTCTTTTTTCCAAACTAGCAATACTTTAAGTTTCAGGCTTCCGGGTTTACCATTATCGTTAGTTTCTCCTATTAGCGTATGCCTAACTAAAGCTACATTATCAATGATATCAATGGTTTGTTGCTCGGTATTAATACTAATAAAATCGGACTTGCCGCTTACAATTTTTTCGATAAATGCTTCTTTATTTTCTACTGCACCACCGGAATGCCCATAACTCAAATGTTCGGAACTGATGGCGCTTAAAGCCTCTCTTGAGCCACTAATCATAGCTGCATGTAACTGGTTAATTGCCATAATTAGTTTCTGTTCCGTTTTGGATTGGGCTACAATAGTGCCTGATACAGCCAATAGTAAAATAAAAAAAAGCTTTTTCATTATTGTATTTTATTAAAGTACCTGAATATTATTCAAGATAAGGTTTCCAATTACCTAATACTTTTTCAACCGTAAACTGTTCAGCTTCTTTAGCTGATAATACTTTTGCCCAAGATACTCTCGCTGGAGTAATACCTCCTATTCCTTTACTATTATATTCCGCATATCGAGCTGTTGCTTCATTTGCCGGATTCTTCCAATTATTCCAACCTTCAGGTACAATATGCTTACCCATAATACAATTAATATACGTTACACTAGCGGTGGGGCTCCATGGCCTACCCAGTGAAACTTTATTAATATTGCTATCGGCAGTTAGTATACATTCATTAAAAACAAATCCATAAGGAATAATACTATTGGTGGATGCAGCAGTAACATGTGAGTTCTTTTTACTGTGTATTTTGCATTTATTAAAATAAGCAGTAGCAGCACCAAAAATAAAATCGGTAGTACCTTCAATATAGCAATTATCAAAATAATGTTTAACGCCACTGCCACTTAAGAATAAAACATCTTGATTTCCAATAAAACTACAATCAAAAAAAGAAGCCCTATTTGCTTCTACTCTCACAGCAACAGCCTGACCAGCAGTAAATCCGGCATCATTTCTAAAGCTTATATTTTTCGCACTAAACCCTTCTCCATAAATAAAGACGGTAGCACAAGTCCAGGTATTTAATGTGTCGCCATTAGCCAATCGGGTACCTGCATGATTATTAAATATTAGTATAGTGCTATCTCTATTTTCTCCAATAAGTTTTATATTTTTTTTACTGGCATCAATAGTAATTAATTCTCTATATATCCCGTTTTTTATAAAAATACGAATCGGTTTATCACTATTCGAAGGTGCTGCAAGTAAGGCATCTTGTATAGACCTGAATGGAGCATTGCCTGATTTCGAAACGATAAAATCCTTGGTTTTTTCTTGGGAAAAAGTGGTATTCAGCACCAGTAAGAAAAAAATAATATAGTTAATTCGCATGCTTATTTTTTTACCGGTACTATGATTCTTTTTGTAAGTTCTGTATCAGTTTTACGAATTTCAGCTAGTATTAATTCCGCTATTTTTCTCGCGCCAAATTCATTAAAATGAGTATTATCTTCTTTTCCTTCAGGATAGTTAGGGTGTTCACCGGGTTTCAGTT
This sequence comes from Sediminibacterium sp., assembly GCA_017537025.1. Lineage (GTDB taxonomy): Bacteria > Bacteroidota > Bacteroidia > Chitinophagales > Chitinophagaceae > Sediminibacterium. Next base: position 213,114 of record JAFWCB010000002.1, on the reverse strand, counting down.
GTAAAAAAAGGAGTTTCGAGTTTTCTTTTCCGAAATCCTGATAAACTCGTCGGCTTATTTCATCTAAATCAATGAATGGAACTTGCTTTAGTGTAGCCACTTCACGTACGTATCCACTATATTCAGTATGTGTTTGTAAAGCATTACCGGCATCATCAAATTTCCTTCTGCTAACCGGAGTAAGTAATATAATATTTACCTTTCGCGCACGCGCATCATCGATCATCTTCACTAAGTTCATTTTGAAAGTATCCGGTGTGCTATATCTTTCCTTTTTATCTTTTGATTCATCGTTATGCCCGAATTGAATAAAAACATAATCACCCGGTTTTGCACCATCGCAGAACTGCTGCCATAATTTTTCACTGATGAATGTTTTAGTACTCCTACCATTCTTGGCTAAATTCTTAATGGTTACCGTTGAATCCCAGAAATGAACAAAAGGCATACCCCAACCCGTTTCCGGATAGGCTTTTGTTTCTTTAACAGACATGGTACTGTCGCCACAAAGCCAGATCGTTATGTGCCCCATATCGAGTAATGTAAAAGTATTTAGTAATATAGCAATAATTATATTCATTGTTTTACGATACTATTTATATATAGTTCTATATTGGAATACCTGGTTCCTTTTTTTATAAGAGATGCATCTCCCCCATCTTTCGGGTTGAGTCCGTTAGCGAGTTCCCATTCATCGGGTATCCCGTCGCCATCAGTATCCAATTTCACAACACCGGATTTTAGAGTAGGCCAAGCATTTACTGTTTCCTCATAAGAAATTCCATGTGGGTAACCACCTTGAACATCAATGAATTTGCCTTTTTTCTCTACTACTTCTCTTAGTATCCTGGTATCGAGTGTATCTCTTCGGTAAGAAGCACCTACACTTGTTAGTACGGCTATATAGGCATCTTTTGCAGATTCTACAGGTAATTTTTCTACTTCAAATGCTTTATTTTTTAATACACCCGTTTGTTCAGCATCAGTAATATTTTTATCGAACTGAACACCTAATTCATTTGCAGCAGTTACTTTATCATTTTCGTGCATATAGTTCTCTGCAACATAAAAACTGCCGAAACCAATTTTATCTGTTTTAGAAGGGTTTACGATTCTGTTATAAACCTGCTTACCGGTACCGGGACCAGGTTTATAATAATTGGCCACTATATTATAACTACCTCCTTCTCCGCCATAAACACTATTATGTCCCCAATCATAAATTACGTTATTCCGAAAATCAACCAGTTCTTCGGTAGCACCTAATCGAGCCCCATTGAATCTAGGATTTCTACTCACACAATGAGCAAATAAATTATGATGCGCCGATAAATGGGCGCCTCCCCAAATAGCACCATAACCATGATGTTCATAGTCCTTATCGCCTGCTTCAAAATGATAGGAATAGTTTAAAGGTTCTGCAATTAAATTCCATTGTAATGTTGTACTATCGCCCCCATATACTGAAAATACTTCATCGGTACTCCAACTCATACTACAATGATCGATCATAATATTTTTCTTTCTTGTTCCGCCAAAAGCATCGTCTCCCCCATTTCCATCTATCATGCCTCCTCTTTGGTATTTATCTCCCATACGAAAACGCAAAAACCTGACAATGATATTATTGCCACCTAATAATACCGGCCTATCTGCTAAACAAATACCATCTCCCGGTGCTGTTTGTCCGGCAATGGTTACATCTCCTGCGATACTAAGGTTTGTTTCTAAATGAATAGTGCCTGCTACTGCAAAAACAATGATTCGTTTTTCTTTTTGAGTTGCAGCCTCTCTAAAGCTACCCACACCTGCATCGTTCAAATTACTAACTACATATATTTTGCCACCTCTACCGCCCGTAGCATATTTGCCAAAACCTTCTGCACCTGGGAATGCGATTTGTGCTTTGGCAATTGTAAAACAAAAAAAAATGGTCAGAGATATTATGGTAATACCTCTGACTGTACAATGAAAAACTGCCATACCAAACATATTAGTATCCCGGATTTTGTTTCAGGTTAAAATTGGCATCCAATGCAGGCTGCGGAATAGGTAGCAATTCAGACTTACCTGTGGTAAAACCAGTTGCATATCTTGCCAAAGCCACGGTATTGATAGTTGTGCCTATCCATACTACCCTTGTAGTGCCTGCCGGAGCAGTTGCAGGTTCAGGAAGATAGAATGAATTTCTCCAAAGTGTAACATCATCGGCAACTGAATTATTATTGTAATACATAAATTGGGGAAGCGTATTGTAAGGAGCTACTCTATTAGCCATATTTAACAGAGCCGTTTTAGTATCGGCAATTTTACTGGCCAATAGATTCCAGCGAATGAGATCGTATTTACGAATCCCTTCACCACCTAATTCAAAAGAGCGTTCATCCACGATAGCATTGAAAAAGGCTGATTTTGATAATCCTGCGGGTACATCAACAGTAGCGTCAGGTGTACTTAGTGGTTTCCCAAATCCTCTTCTTCTTACTTGGTTAATAGCATTATATGCCAGCGCTGTGGGTCCATTAATTTCATTTTCAGCCTCGGCAAACATTAATAAAACATCTGAATAGCGAATCAATTGCCATTTCAAACTAAAATATTGTACCGCATCTGCAGGTGATACTATAGGGTTGCTAATCCAATCTCTTCTATACTTGCCATCACATATAGCAGAAACTGCCTGACCAATTTTGGTAGCTCCATCGGCAGCCACATTATAGGGTGCACAGGTAACATCTCTTCTTAAATCATTTTGATTGAATGCATAAAAATAAGTAGGTAATACATTGATACTTTTATTACCTAAATTGTTTACGGTGGGTCCATTATAATAGGCCAGTTTAGTATCCGCAACGCCTAATCTCCCGATACCACTTGCTTGAAACATCAACTCGCCATTAGGGTCAGTAACTGCTCTGGCATTTACCTGATCTTTCCATAAAGCCCTGAAGCTTGGATTCAGTGAATGTTGGCCGGAGGCCATAATTTCGGCACACTCATCTTTTGCAATTTGATAGTAGGTAAGATAATCTGCATTACGTTGCATAGTTCCTGATTTGCGTAATGAAAACCCGCCTCTAAATAAAGCGATCCTTGCTCTTAATGCTTTTACCGCACCTTTAGTAATTCTTTCATCTATTTGATCGCCTATGGCAGTTACTTCATTTCTCCAGGGAACCAAGGTTGCTGCAGTTTTCAAATCATCCAGAATTTTCATGTAGAGGGTATCTCTATCAGTTTGGCGTGGAAAAGGATTATCATTAGCAATAGAAGACGCCGCGTTAAAATGAGCCGGCAAATCTCCCCAATTTCGAATGGCTTCAAAATAGAATTGGGCCCTTAGTGTTAAGGATTCCCCAAGCAATCTTTGTAATTGTTTTTTTTGTTGCTCGGTTCCATTTTTATACATATCCATTGCGGGGATATTGTCTATACAAATATTAGCAAATTCAATACCTTGAAATAATTGGTTAAAGGGATTATTCAATTGTGCATTTCCTGAAGTCGTTAGATAACGCGCTATATCTCTTCTATCGTTATCCGGGTTTCCGGTAGGTCCCTGCATTTCATCATTATCCAATGGGTAATATAAACTTAAGCGAATACCGTATCCTGCATCTCCTACTAATCTACTATATGCAGCAGCTACAGCTTTTGTAGTACTTGTTACATCACTGAATACCATCTCTGTACCTACTTCTGTAATAGGTTGTTGATTAAGGTATTTTTTACAGCCTGTAAATAAAACCAGTGATACTAGTAACGTATACGCTATTTTATAACTGTTTTTGGTAAACATATCGTTGCTTTTATAAGTAATAATTAAAATGTTGCGTTAATCCCGAAAATAAATGTTCTACTCTTAGGATAAGCAGAATAATCAAGCCCTGGTGTAAGCGGACTACCTGATACACTCACTTCAGGATCGTAACCGGAGTACTTCGTAAATACGGCTAAGTTATTTCCTGTGAAGTAAAACCGTAATTTACTAATATTCATTTTTCTTAATTTCTGAGGTGATACGGTATATCCTATTGTTAAGTTATTCACTCTAAGAAAAGAGCCATCTTCAATAGCCCAGGAATGAGGGAAGAAGGCACCGGCACTTTTTAAAGGAGCCCAAATAGTTGCATTCGCATTCAATGCCTGCAATTGATCCGGTGCAATACCTACTACCTGATTAGAAGAATTCACCCACTGTGCTGTTTGTCCGGTTTCAGTTACTGTTTTCCATCTGCCTGCCATGATATTCAGCATATTGGAATTTGCAGTATAACCATTTGTAAACTCAATCTTATTGGCATTATAAACATCATTACCATAAGAGAAATTTAAAAATAGGCTCATATCCCAATTCTTGTAAGTCAACTGCTGATTTAATCCGCCGGTAAACTTAGGATTGGCATTACCGATAACTTGACGATCATTATTTAAATCAATAACCCCATCTCCATTCAGGTCTTTAAATTTGATTGAACCCGGTTGAACAGGGCCAATAATACCGGCATTAGATACAACCCCAGGCTTCAGTGTATACACGGAAGTAACAGGATTATAATTAAAATCACTCACTGTATAAAAGCCGTCTGTAACCAGTCCCCAAATAGACCCTACCGGCTGACCAATTTTAACTATATAGTCAGTTGGCTGACCTGATACTCCCCAACTTGCAGCGGGAAAGAAACTGGTTTGATTAACACCCAACTGCTCAATTTGATTTCTATTAAACGACATATTAAAGCTGGCATTCCAATTTAATCCATTGGGTTTACGAAGAATAGCATAATTGATTTGGAACTCTACCCCGCGGTTTGATGTTTTACCTACATTCTGCAATTGGGTTGAGTAACCGAATGTGGGCGCTATGGGTACATTTAACAAAAGATCACTAGATGTATTCTTATAAATATCTACTGTTATATCTAACCTATCGAATAAGCGAATATCAACCCCAAAATTTCTATTCACCGTAGATTCCCAACGAAGATTTTGATTTACCAAGCCTGCCGAAGAAAAAGCATTCAGCGTCTGATTATTCAATCCATAATAAAATGTACCATCATTGCGGAAAGTGGTGAGGTATAAATAATCATTGATCCTATTATTACCTACGGTACCATAGCTTACCCTGAATTTTAGGTCGTTAACGGCAGTAACATCTTTTAAGAACTTCTCACTTTTTACTCGCCATGCGAATGAGCCTGCCGGAAAATAACCCCATTGTTTACCGGGAGCAAATTTTGAGGCACCATCGGCTCTTACATTTATTGAAAATAAATATTTATCCATCAGTGCATAGTTAATGCGTGAGAAGAAGGATAAACTGGTATATCTCGATTTACTTAATTTAGGATATCCTGCAAAAGGGATACCTAAATTCGGATAATTAAATCCATCATCTGGCTTTATACCATTGGGCAAATTTCGAAATATATTATTTCGCGTTTCGGTGGTAAGATCATAGGTTTCTTGCCCGATAAGCACGTCAATATCATGAATCTTATTCAAATTTTTTAGTGAATAAGTGAACACGTTTGAATTGGTTATGGTTCTTCTATTTATGGTATCTAAACTGATGAGTGGTTTTTTGCCTCCTTGTAAAATAGAATAGGGTGTGATAGAATCGCTGAACTGACGATCATAAAAGCTATTATCATCATAACCGAAAGTAGACCGGAAGCTTAAATTTTTTGTAATTTGATAATTGGCACTTAAAGTAATATTATAAACAATAGTAGTTTTCTTTCTATATTCTGCATTTGCCAATGCAATAGGATTAACAAGGTTTAGTCCATTACCTACATTTGGATCTGCTAGCGGATCGCTATCATCAATTAATTGATTTGAAGATAGGAAAGGGCGATACTTCACCGCGTTTCTCAACCTATTATAAGAGGATCCCTTTATATCAGATACACCTGAGCCATATACATTCTGGCTAGTATATCTGGTACTGATACCAAATTTCAGTTTTTTACTGGCAATATAATCGCCTTTGAATATTAATAAATGCCTTCTATAACTAGAATTTAATACAACGGCTTTATCATTATTGTAAGTATAGCCTATGTTATAAGTAAACTTATCTGTACCTCCGGATCCATTGAAATTGTGGGTTTGCATAAACCCGATTTTCCCAAACGCTTGTTGCTGCCAATTAACCGGAGATGCATTTTTATAATTATTCAGGGTATCCCAAGTGGTACCGAAATTTTTAGTGAAGTTAGTACTATCGGTAGCGCTACCTCTGGAACGTTCCGATTGATAAATAACGTAGTCATATGGACTAAGCACATCCAAGGTTTTGGTGAGGTTTTTAAATCCCATAAATCCATTATAACTCAATTTAAAATCCCCTTTCTTTCCCGTTTTAGTAGTAATAACAATTACACCGTTTGCTCCTCGAGCTCCGTATATAGCGGTAGCAGCGGCATCTTTCAAAACATCTATAGATTGAATATCTTGTGGTGAAATGGCTGATAAACCATTTTCAACCTGTACCCCATCCACAATAAATAATGGGGAGTTATCACCTGTAATTGACATACCACCTCTTACTCGAATGCGAATAGTAGCATCAGGAGAGCCTTCGGCAGTTGTAGCCGTTACACCTGCCAAGCGGCCGTTCAATACTTCTGCTGCAGAGTTAATGGGAATATCCTTAATATCCCTTGAACTTACCGATGCTACGGAAGCCAATACATCTTTTCTTTTTACCGACTGATACCCAATTACTACAACATCATCCAAACTGGCGTTCGATTTTTTAAGTTTTATATCAATCGTTTCCCCAACATTTGCAAAAACCGTTTCTGTGGTGTACCCAACATAACTAAAAAGAATAGTTTGTTTACCATCGGTTGAAGTGGGTAATATAAAATTACCTCCCGCATCGGTTTGTGTGGCCAGTTTAGTTCCCTTTACCGTTACCGTAACTCCTTGTAATGGTGTTCCGGATTCGTCGGTAATTTTCCCTTTAATTTGTTTCTGTTGCGCAATTGATGTTATAGCCAAGCAGCAAAATAACAATAGCGAAAAAAATTTTCTCATAATGGCGTTTAAGTTTAAGCAATCGCAAAATCCACTTAAATGGACATACAAGTCTATTCATTATCGGCATGGAAATGAAGCTGGCAAGACATTTTATTTACGCAAACGATGCCGGCATCGATATCAAGAAAGCTCAACTAAAATATCAGTAAGAGGTTACCCATTATCCGCCAACTCCCCAAGGTGAGAAGTAGGATAAAATACATAGAATAGCAAGCAATACAACAATCGTATGAATTACATCCCATTTATTCCAACTCGCTCTCGAAGATGCTTTATCAGCTGCTACTGTTGTGGCGAATGTAAGACCCTGAATTTGTTCTTCAGAAGGTTTGGCTGTTGATAGGCTTACCAATACCATAATAGCGATACTAAAGAGAAATAAATAAATGGCGAAGTATAAAAAATTGATTGACCCGAATTGATAAAAAATACTATCTGTAGGTAACTGATTTTTTAACATTTGAAAAGTTAGTTTAGCTAAACCAATAATAAAACCGGTAACCATGGCTGCATATGCGCCTTTCGCATTCAATCTTTTAAAAAATACGCCCAATAAAAAAACCGCTGCAATAGGAGGTGCCAAATAACTTTGAACACTCTGCAAATAATCATACAAACCATTTGATATACGCCCCATTAATGGTATCCATGCCATTCCTAATAATACTACAACACCCGTAGCTATCCTACCCACTCTTACCAATTGTTTTTCGCTCGCTTGTGGATTGCGTTCTTTGTAGATATCAATAGTATATAAGGTGGAACAAGCATTATAAACAGATGCTAATGAACTCATGAGAGCTGCTAATAGACCGCCTGCTAATAATCCCCGTAAACCCATTGGCATCAGCTCTTTTACCATAGTAGGGAAAGCTGTATTCGTATCTTCCAGTACCAATTTACCTTGCGCTTTGAGTGCATAAGCAATTAAACCCGGAATCAAAAAAATAAAAAAAGGCATTAGCTTCAAATAAGCGGCGAAAATAGTTCCTCTTCGGGCTTCTTTTTCATTCTTCGCAGCCAAACATCTTTGTACAATATGCTGATCGGTACACCAGTACCAGAGTCCGGCAATAGGCGATGCAATGAGTATTCCGAGCCATGGATATTCAGGATCACTCAATGGCGGAAACATATTTAGTTTCTCTTTGGGAATAGAGGCCAACATATTATTCCATCCACCTACTTTATCCAGACCAATAAGTAATAAAACAAAAGAACCCAGTAATAATACAATGGCTTGAATGGCTTCTGTATACATTACGGCATGTAAACCTCCGAAAATGGTATAAACACCTGTAACAACAACCAGTATTATGGCTCCTGTCCAAAAATCGACTCCGAAAAATTGATTAAAAACCAAGGCTCCTGCAAAAATAGTTACTGATGCCTTCGTGATAACATAACTCAATAACTGAATAATCGATAATAAGCGCCTTGCTTGTGGATTAAATCTTCGCTCTAAAAATTCCGGCATGGTGTACACCATGCTACGCATATAAAAGGGAACAAATACCCATCCAAGTATCAATACAATATAAGAATGTAACTCATAGTGCCCTAGTACTGTTCCCGATTTAGCTGCAGAACCAGCCAGTCCAACAATATGCTCTGAGCCCACATTAGAAGCTAAAATAGATGCTCCAATTACAAACCAACCTAAATTACGATTCGCTAAAAAATAATCAGAAGCAGATTCTTTACTTTTTCGAATACTCCAAATAGAAATACCCGCAATCACAAGAAGATAGATAATAATGAATACCCAATCAAGCGGTCCTAAGAAGTTCATACAGCGTTTAGTTTATAACAACTGTAAGTTAAGACACACAACTTAAGCGGCAAAAAAAGAAGCTACCCAATCATTCTCTTTTAATTCAGTAAGATTCTCTGTACTTAAGGGTTTACTTAAAAACTGAGTAACTACAGGGTATTTTTTTGCACGTGAAAAATCTTCGGGATCAATGGTAGAAGATAAAATAACAACTTTTGTATCAGGCAATTTATCTGCATAGAGCTCCATATAGGCGTCTAAAAATTCCCAGCCGTTCAAAACGGGCATATTAATGTCGAGCAATATTAATTGAGGAGCTTCTTCGGCAAAATTATCAGCAGTTTCAAATAATATCTTCAGGTACTCTAACGCATCGCTACCATCTACAGCAGTATCAATCACATCACTAAATCCAGTTCTTCTCAAAAGGAGCTTGGAAATTGTGAGTGATATACTATCATCATCTACACATAGAATTTTTCTAATCATATTAGATTTTTCTATACTAAAAAAGTATTCTTTACAAGTATATCTACGCAAAAGTATAATTAATAATTAGAAAAAAAGATAAAGATTTATCCGATCTTACTCAAATGAAGCCGATTATCCTAAATAAAATTGAGTCTTATTTCCTTTTTGCTTTCTCCCATAACACAGATTGTTCACCAAATAGATATCGAAACATACCTGCTATCACAGCATAATTCATCAAACAAAAATAATACGGGATAAAGAATATTTTAATCTTCATCTGTTTCGCTTCTAACAAGCGACCTAATAAAGCAGCACCGTAAAAGAAGATTTGTGCCACAAATAAAAATCCATAGAGACCAAATAAACCAACTTGTATTATAAATATGATATTTAATACAAATATTAAAATCATTAAATATGGAGTAAGTACCCAACGAAGAATTCGATGACTGATATATTCAAAAGTTAGTATGGGTTGTTTAAAAGGTATTAAGAGTGATTTTAATCGAAGGGTAGACTGCACTCCGCCTGCAGAAATTCGAATTTTACGCTTTAATTCCTCTGCAGTATCTGCCGAGGCTTTCTCCATAGCATACGCATCAGGCTCATATATAATTCGGTAGCCTTTTCTCGCAATATTCATAGATATCATAAAATCATCAAGTATCGTATCGGGTTCAACCGGCTCATACAAATTTGTTCTGATACTAAATAATTCACCGGCTGCACCTACAACAGAATATAACTCAGAATCCCATTTTTTTAGCTTTGATTCATATTTCCAATAAAAACCCTCTCCGGCAGTAGCGTCTGCTGTTTCATCTATTTGAACCCTTTTTTCACCAGCTATAGCACCAACGGATGGATCACTGTAATGCCTACTCATGAGCAGTAATGCCTGATTATTAACCATCGTGTTTGCATCCGTAAAAACGACAATATCTGTTTTTACCTCTTGCATAGCTCTATGCACGGCCGCTATTTTACCTGATCTACCATCCTTATGCAATAGTCTAATTCTCGGATACTCTTTGATAATTGTTGGGGTATCATCGGTAGAGCCATCGGTTACAAAAATGAATTCGATTTTATCATCAGGATATTCTAAAGAAAGTGTATTCTCAATTTTTTCTCTAATACAGTATGCTTCATTATAAGCGGCCACAATAAAAGTGAGTGTTGGTGTATATCCTATGGGAACAGGATTCCTTTTTCCTTTTATGATCGTTTTTAGTTTTAGTATGATATATAATAATATCCCATATCCGACATACGTATAAATGATAAAAAATAAACTGATCCAAAATAATATATACATATTCTTACTGTTTAAATCACAAATAATTGCTATCTACGCCATTCGATATATTCCACCAAATAGCCCTGAATAGTTGGGGAATAAAATGATAGTTTTTTGTTTTTATATAGTCTGTCAAATTTCTAGGTGTTACCATGAATAAAAAATAAACCCAAAAAAATATTCTTGCCGGAACAGGTGCATTTCTTCTGGTAAACAGTAACCGATTCCGATTCATATAATATTCTTTCAATGCACTTTTTTTCCCTACAGATATAGATTCTTTATGATAAATGGTAGCGCGCATATTTACCCAAATGGCATATCCTACTCTTTTAATCCGATCGCACCAATCTAATTCTTCATAATATAAAAAGAAATTTTCCGCCATAGGTCCCGCTTTCTCAATAGCTTCCCGTTTCACCATCATGGCAGCTCCATGCGCAAAACCCGTTTCCCCTAATAAGTGATCATATTGCCCCTGATCCCGCTCGAACTGGCCAATACAACTATTTCTAGCGGTATAGTAGTTCATAGGTGTATACCCCGCGTATTGTAACATACCGGGGTCATCGAAGTATAATAATTTAGGAGACACAATCCCAACAAATGGATTTGCATCCAGTGTATCTACTAGCGTTTGTATAAGCCCATCTGTAAATACGGTATCATTATTTACGAAGAATAAATAATCACCTGTTGCCGCTTTTAATCCAACATTATTCCCCCCTGCAAAACCCAAATTTTTATCAGATCGGATAAATTGTACGTAGGGGTATTTAAGTTGCCATGCCGGTACCGGATTCTCCATACTACCGTTATCCACAACTATAATCTCCAAATTAGGATATCCGCCTGCTTTTACTATTGAATCGAGCATTTCATCAGTTACATAGCTATGATTGAAATTCACAGTAATAATAGATACCTTTTTAGTCATATTCATGATGCATTGGTTCTGTAAATTATCTAAATTCGCTATGAATTCGAAATCAATTATTCCTCGTTATAATAATAATGTCAGAAATCACGAATGCAACCAAACAATTCGAAGCATTCCTAGAATCCTTCGAAAAAGAAGACATAAACAGAGCAACCATACTGGATATGGAACAAAGGTTCCAGCAAGCCATCCGGGCTAAATCTAGTTCCACAGGTGCGAAGTTTGAAAATAAGCCCGTAGAGCTTAACGTACATAAAATATTAGAAAAAAGAGCCACTTTTACGGTAGCTAATATCCCAGACAAAGCGCTTAATCTCGCTTCTTTTTTTGTAAATGCTGCAATCGGCATTCTATTTATTACCGTAGGCTTTTTTTTAATTGTAAATCCTGCAACACCTGAAATGGAAATCGTAACCCTATTCTATTTCAATGAATATGATGGTTTTACCCTGTTAGATTTCTTTGCCTTACTGATTATTATTTTAGGGATTTATTTCTTTATCCGTGCTTTTGTTAAGAGAGAAAATCGATAAGGCTATCGACCTAATAATCGCTTATCGATTTCATCTAAAACAATAGGATCCATATCCTGATCAAATTTTCTTGCAAAAAAAGCATTTGATTCCGCGATCAAAGTAAAGTCGGTTATCTTAAGTGTTTTTGGATTAGGGTTACCCTCAGACCAATCAATATATCTATAGTTCTCATTAACCATATTTTCTTTATATATTGAGTTATACAGTAAGGTTTGGAATACAAATTCATCCGAACCCCAGGTATATGTAAAGAATTTTTGGAGTAAAGGTTGTTTCTCCAATGCAGTAATACAAAAAGCGGCATGTTCAGGTGTAAAAATAAACCACTGAGACCGGCCCACTCCAATGAGTCCGCCCGGCATTTTTCTTAGCGGCATTAATTTATTTACATATTTTTCAATCTGGTACTTTCCTGGCATTCGAAAATTTACAAAATGATATTTGGTTAACCTTGGTATTGCCTCTTTCCACTCTGTAAGTATATGCTGCGTTTGCATAAAGGCTTTACCGGGATTATGCCGGAGAAATACCAAAAAATCATCGACCGGCTTTAGCGGATAATCTTGCCCGCTTAAAACATTAATATTATCAAAGGGAACAGGGTGTGCCATTATTTGTTTAAACCCCTCTATGGTTGCCTGAACCATTCGATAAGACCCCCAAATAATATCCACTCTATTATCTACAAACACTACATTGCTACAATTTTTCAATGCTATTCGAAAAGGTGATATATCTGCCTTCTTATCGACATGGATAAATATATATACATCAGGGTGGGCTAATCTATCTACCAATCTGCATAACTGTTCCGGTTTATTATGCGCTAATATAAAATGGGCTAGCTTCATATTTTCTTCTTACGGATAATATACGTTCGAATGATTCTTCTTAGTTGTATTCTCCCAGATAAAATAACTTCCCGAAAGCTAAAATCAATATGCTTGCGCAAATGATAGTACCCAAATAAGATACCTATGAGAAGCGGTATAGTGGTAGCAATGGCAACACCATATAGGCTATTAAATACTTTGATACCTATTAGATCACAGATCACATTACCGATAAGCATAATCGTGACCTTAATAAAATTGATTTTGGGTTGATGAATAATATCTAACCCAACAGCAATAAACCTTTCAACAGGGTAAAATATCGCGATGATCATGAAATATCGGTACAAATTAGCAGCCTCTGTATGAACGTATTTACCACCCCCTAATAAGCTGATAGCCACATCTGCCAATAAAATGGCACAAAATGAAACAGGTATGAAGGCCAACATAAGTGTTCCCGAATATTTTGCTAAAATATAAGCTACTTCTTTATTGTGTTTTCGATTCACCGCCTTTGCCATTGAGCTCATACCGGTAGCTAGTGTGCTACGTATAGGTATTTCAATGAGTTCCATCAATCTGTTTGGCAAATTATAAATAGCAACAGCTGTTGGCCCCATGAACCAACCAATCAGAATCGTGTCTGAAGCTCTTAATAAATTGGCACTAATAGTAGTACCTACGCTGAATTTACCGAAATTATAAATCTCAACAATAGTTTCTTTTGTTCGGTGAACAATGGTGGAGGCTTTAGACCAGCCTATAAATAATATCCCAACACTGATAATGGCGTTAATGGATACATAAGAAAATAATACATTGTATAAGGTAAGTTGCTTAGAAAATATAAGTACAATGATGGCAGTGATAAAGCTACCCTGGCTCAAGAATCGAAATATAAGTATCAGGTCGAATCGCTGATCGGCCTGCAAGATCCAGGTTGCGATAGCACTGGGCAGAATGGCTAATAACGATAACCCAACCCACTGAATAACAATCAAAAAGCCTTCATCTTTGATATACGGCATGAAAGGGATAAACGCAGCATTGATCAAACAAAAAACCAAGGTAATAATAATGGCGAGGTACCATACGGAACCTAATACCGTTTTGGCTCTTTCTCGATCTGTACCTGTATAAAATTTGATAAGTGCAACCTGCAAAAAACCCGTTCTAAATGTATCTACCAAAACGGAAAATGTTTGAAATAAAACCCAGTAACCCATTTGCTCGCTCGATAGAAACCGGAATAATAGACCCACCGTTACCATGGCCATAACGGCCATCATTCCATTACCGGCTAGGGAAAGGAAATGCTTATTATTAATTTTTTGCCAGATAGCTTTTACCATCGATTAGGAAAAATAACAATTTTCTGTTATTATAAAACGATTACTTGTAATCTATATTTCAAATAATAGTTTATTTTCGAAATATAGAGAAAATCTTTAGTTATGAGTTCCTATCATTTTGCTGATACCAGCTTGCTGATTACCGTTTATAATCGTCCCGATTCTTTGGAGCGGCAATTAAAAGCCTGGATTCAATATGGCGTAAGTTTTGGGGAAATTATTGTTTCGGATGATTGTAGCCCCTCTCCCAATGGAGAAAGAATCAAGGAAATGGCAGATGTGTACGGTTTTAAACTCATCACTACTCCCGTTAATAAAGGATTGGGCAATAACTTAAATAAAGGTCAAAAAGCAGTAAGCTTACCGCTTACACTGTATGTACAGGAAGATTTTGTGCCGGATGATACGATCGGTGATATCTTAACAAACGCACATGAAATTTTAGAAGAGCGGCCAGATTTTGATATGGTTCGTTTCTATGCTTACTTCGAATACCCATACATGAAACCATTGCGGGAGGGGTTTTCTGAAATGGATTTTAATCCTTGGTATTCTGGAACAAAAAAATTCTATTTCTATAGTGATCACCCTCATTTACGAAGAAGTAATTTTTTACAGAAATTCGGAAAATATCAAGAGGGTATCAAATCGGATGCTACAGAATATCGAATGATGATTAATTATTTGCAAAAAAAAGGGAAAGCTGCTTATTATAATAATCATTGGGGCGCATTTGAACAGAAAAATTCTTCCGAAGAGCCTAGTACCATTAATACCAGAGTGGCATGGCGCACAAGTAATAATATTTTTATTGCTTTTTTAAGAGGCGTACACCAATATATTAAATTCTATAAGGATTATTGGTTTAGTAATTTTTACGTTCCTGCCGATGAGTAAGTTTGCTCAATAGCTTTGTAAATTTCGCCCACACTATTCTCCCAAGTGTGCGAACCGGCAAACTCTTTGCGGGCTGTTTCTTTGGCCGTATCATTCTCCGCTAAAGCTTTTTCGATCAATTGGATATAAGCTTCGGCTGTTTTCCCTAAATACGTATGCGCACTAAACACCGCCTCCATAAAGGGAGTACTTGTTGCCACAACAGGTTTACCCATCGCCAGGTATTCATCAATTTTACGTGGGTAATTACCGATCGTAACATCACTTATTACTTGCGGATTTAAACAAACATCAAATGCGTTGATATACGCGGGTAAGGAATCTGGCGGTTTCGGTCCTAAAAAATGGACATTCTGATACGTATGAAGTTTACTTTCTTTAAAGGCATCATCTTCAGGCCCAACCAATACAATTTGCCAGTTTGGCCTTTGTAAAGCAATATTTTCCAATAATCCAATATCTAGCCGAAGTCCTAATAAAGCACCTACATATCCAATAATTGGCTGATGAATATGTTTGATATCAGCCGGAATCAAATCTTTTTCATAGTTCAAGAATAAATCTAACTCACATCCTTGTCCAACATAATATGAGTGGGCATTATACTTTCTGCAATAGTCGGCTAAATACGTTGAATTAGCCACACAAAGATCATTCTTAGCAATGAGTTCAGGCTCTAATTTTACCCCGTGCTTTTTCCAATAATCTACGGCCAACATATAATCTCTAGAATAATAAATGCTAGTAGCCGGGTGTAAAAAATCGGGTAAATAAAAACAACGAAACATATCGTTGTCATTAAAAAGGATCACACTTGTAAAACCTAGCTCATCAACTGCCTCTTGAATAGAACAGGCGAAGCGTTGATTATTAATTTTATTCAACCATTCAAAAATAGTTTGAGAGCCAATCCAATTAATGGATTCAATCAGGCGATTTGGGTACAGATTCCAAAGATTATTACTAATAGGCACTAACCCCTTCTCTTTTCCCTTAACTATATTGATCCTTTTTCGAATTTTTTCATCTTTACTCCCTCTCCATCTGGTAATTCTATCTAAGGGTGAGTTTACATATAACACCCTATTATGCTTGGCAAATTCCGTTGCAATATTTTTACAGTTACTACCGATCTCAACATCCCAAGGTTGTTGACCAACAACAATTATATCACGGTTTCTTATCATAAATTTTGTATAGCTATACCATTATTTTGTTGATCGTCTATTCTTTTTGTAACCACAATAAGCGCGGCTACCAAATAAAAATAAACATTTGAAGGAAATTGAACAATGGCCTCCTGGGGGTAATTGCCAATATGATAACAAAATATGATCAGAATCATGGCTAAACAGTAAGATTTCAGCTCCGGATCTTTAATCTCATAGTAATTTTGAATACCGGTTCTGAGGATAATAAACATCAATAAACAAATCAGGAATAATCCTATCCATCCCATCTCAACAGCCACTCTCACATATCCACTATCAGGCGGAAAATTAGCAAGAAAAGAGTTTGGGGCAAATCGTTGACCCCAGGTTCCTGTAGCTCCCAATCCTCCTCCCATAGGATGTGTTAAGATATAGGGTTGAATTCTTTTTTGATTAATTTTTCGAACATTAAAAGAGGCATCTTCTGAAGGGCGGAATGCTGTTTGAAATCTATAAATGGTGGGATTAGAAGTTGGCATAAAAATAAGTATCAACATCCCAATACCTCCAACTATAACCGCCATCATTACCTGCTTGTTAAACTTTAGTATCGCCAATAGCGCTAGTGCTACAGGTGGTAGCACAAAAGCGCCGCGGGTACCGGAATGAAGCATTGCAAATAAGTATAGCCCTGCTAGTACTCCTAATATTATTTTTTTCCAACGTGCCAATGGTCCTGTAATCATGCCAATACAAAGCATGCTGCTTACAACCATATTATAAGAGAACGCAACCGGGTCGCTGAAAATGGAAAATTTACGCCATTGACCGCCTATGAATAATAGATTCGCAATATTCGGATCAGAGTTTAGATAGTCTTCTTCAAATTGATAAAAGCCAATGTATTGCTGCTTCAATCCGTACAATGCTCCGAACGTAGCAAGTATTAACCAAAGTTTTATAATAAATCGAATAAATTCCTTAGTGCGGATATTATACAGAAATATGTAAAACATGAGCATTACTACTGCTACAGAACGAATGGTATAAACCCATGCTAATCGCGACTCTGCCGAAGGATTAATGACTTCCAGTAGATTATAAATTATCCAAACAATAATAATAATACTAATCGGATTATTAAACAGTTCCCATTCGTTTCGCGTTTTCTGCTTGATAAAAAACCCTATGATAAAAAGTAACTCCATCCCATCCATTACAGTTCCTAACGGAAAAGGGATAACGCCCAACCTAATCACCCACATGATCAGATAGGCTGCAATTAAAAAAAAGGTAACCCCAAATCGGGGATGTACTACCAGCCCATATATCATTGGTAATCCGATAAAAGTAGCGAGCAACAGCACCCCGGGAAGTATACCTAGCATACCGATTATCATCGCAAAAAAAATAGCTGCAGCAATTAGAAAGAGTAACCCGTTTATGCCGGCAAGTTGGTCGTGCAAGAATAATTTTCTGAACCAAGCTTTTGATAAGAACCTAATTTTTTTAGGTTCCTGTGGTGCGGGCAAGGGGAATAGCTGATCCATTATAAAAATAAAAGCTTGATAAAGAAATAAAAAACACTTACAAAAGCAAGCACTATGGCAGATGTTTTTGTGATTTTATCTGTAAGTGCACGAATACGGGCTGCTTCTTGCTCGGGAGAAAGTTTTGGAATATCTGGAACTACTTTCATACTATAAATTTACAGATTCTACAAACTCATTAGGAATAAAAAAATAATTAAGCTCTTTTACTGAGTCGGCAATTGCTAATTTGTTGCCTATTATTCGCATCTGTGTATAGCCAAGATTCCGCATAGTTTCTTCACAAAAACTGCGCCTATGATTATCCCACAATTCTAATAATACGATCGGGCGTTCTTTACTAAGTACTTCTGTTGATCCTTGAATTACAAAACGCTCATGATTTTCGACATCTATTTTTATAGCCCCAATCTTTCTATTACCGGACTCAGCATAATAATTATCGACTGTAGAAAATAATACTTCCTCTTTTTTATGATAAAGCGTTTCTTCATAAACAGCATCTGCGTTATCATCGATATGCGATAACCCGTGCATATATACACCCTGCTGATAAGGTGTTACCATTGTTGCTTTTTCATTTTTTTTACCCAATCCTTTATTCTTTATAATAGCGTTCTTCACCCTAAAAAGACTGAGTAAAGAGGTACCGATACGATATGAGGTATTTACAGGTTCAAACCCAATAATATATTTATCGGGCATTTTTTTTCCGAAATATATGCTGTATGTAGCCACATTACAGCCAATATCAAGCACATCTCCATCTCGCTTTTTCGCTAATATGATAAATTTTTTCAAGTATGGGTCGGGGAAATAAATTTTCAAAAGCGCCCTGTACACCCCAAAACAATACAGATAGATTTTTATTCCGAATATTTTTTGGAAGAAAAACTGAATCACCTTTTTAGATTCCATACTTATTTTTTATGGTAATGCTTGGTTGCTATAGAACGTTTATTGGCAGTTCTTGCTTTTACCAAAGAAATGACCTGATAAAAAATAAATCTTGGGATACCCCATAATGAACGATAAACAAATGGAGGTGTTGGATTATTAATCAAGGCTAATAAAAAACTTAGCACAAATGCCAGAAACCCGAAAAACCAATAGCTGGCTACAGTAAAGTCAACAAATAGGTTTATTCCCATTAATAATGCCGAAAGCAATAAGAAGATAAATAATGGTGGGCGAACCAATATGAGTCCAAATAAAAATTGATTCCAATTAAGATTCCTTATCCCTTTCCCTATTAATCCAAAACCAAATGAGAAATACCGGAACCAAGTATTGATCCATCTGGCGCGTTGATTTACTAATTGATCTGTACGCGAAGTTTTTTCATCGTATACAATAGCATTTGGTTGAAAAGCTATTCTTTCGCCGGCGTTTACTATCTGTTTTTGTAAAATTTTATCAAACCCGGCACCGGTAATATCTAAATGTCCTAAACAAGATTTATACAAGGATACCGTAAATGCCATTCCCGAACCGGATAAGGTTGCGGAGGAACCCACTTCGAATAAAAGTTTCCCATCATAGTAATGGTAGTAAATATCTCTGGCGGCATCTAAAGCAGCCACGGTTGTATCGATATTCTTGGCATCTCGCAATCCTTGAACTGCGTTAAATCCTTTATCGAAATACACATTCAATGCTTGCAAATAATTAGGATCCACAATATTGTCACTATCAATGATAGTAATTCGTTCATGCGGTCTTTTAAACCGATTGATCGCATAGAAATGAGATCGGGTATTGCTAGCCAAAGTTTCTTCCGGCCTCAGTAAAATGACCTTTTCTGAATCAAAATGAAGTTGACTGATATCACATTTATCGGCTACCACATATATCAAATAGTTGTTGTACCGCATCTCCAATAATGACTTCACCACATTTGGCAATAGATCCGTTTGCTCGTAAGCGGTAACAATAATAGCATAATCGGCTTCAGCAGTAGATGCGGTAGTATTTTTTCTGCTTTTAGGTATGCAGTGATAAATAATAAACAGCAATAAAGGCATTACCAAATTGTAGCCAATCGCTATTTGAAAAAAATACCACAAAAAGGAAATGAAATAGCTCATTAGCAATCATTATTTTGGTACTTTCTCTAATCGATTTATAGATACTTTATTTAAAACCCATCCGGCGAATCCCGCGCCGAGACGTTCTAAATAAGCCACATTCTGTTTTCTATGCTGCCTTATGGTTGCTCCTGCCTGAAATACACCCAGTACTTTATCCGCTAATACAATCCATTCCCTTGATTTGTTTAACTTATCCAATGCAGGGGCCTCAATAATGATAATATCAAACATATCCCTCAAATAAGCCAGTTTGGGCTTCACTATATTTTCTTCACAAAACTCAAAAAGAGAAATATCTGCACCTCTATTACCCAGCACACTAATTTTTGTATCATTCATTATTTCAGAAACGGAGATCCTGTTTTTTAGGAAGTCCTCTAAATAAAACGGGGTATTCGTTGTTTCTGTAATAGTAGGTTTATCAAAATTACCGTCTATAAGTAGTACTTTTTTATTTACCATAGAATAGGCAAAAGCCAACCCTAAAGCAATCAAACTTTTACCTTCTTCCTGCACCAAACTTGTAACAGCTACTATTCGCTTTCCATCCATTTCTCTTTCTAATTCAAATCGAAGAGATCGGATCAGGTTTTTAAAAGCGATAGTCTTTCTGTTTGTGTGAGCTTGATTTTTCCATACCTCCGACAAATCAAGCATAGCCGTATTGATAAAAGGTAAATAGGAAAGTACCGGCATTTTTGTTTGATTAGCCAGATCCTGTACATTTTGAACGGAGTTATCTAGGTAAAAAATAATGAAAAGGGTAACAAAACAGAACACGAAGCTCACCATTCCGGATAATGCTACTAAGAGCATTTTTTTGGAAGGTATGGGTGGCCCGGGCATTGCCATTTCAACTTGCCTTAAACTGATACCAACACTCGATTCAAGGTTGGAACGATTGTAGCGATTTTGCATATCCAAATACTCCCTGCCCGCTACATCAACACCACGTTCAAAGTTTTGTATAGTTGCTTCATGTGGTACCAGAATATCAAACTTTTGATTTAGCTCTTTTATCTGTTGCTCCAAAACAGGAATACTACCGGCAGCAATATCTCTCTGCAATTCTGTATTAATACGTTGAGCAATAAGGCTCTGTTTTGAACTAAGTGGACTGGTAATTAACCTTTCTGTGGTTTGTTGAATTTGATCTTCTAAAACTTTGCGGATCGAATCTTGCTTAGCTTTCTGTTTTGCACCATAATTACTTTTGATTAATTCTGCAGTGGCAAGTCTTAATTGTTCCCTTGTTCCAATAATTTGTAAATTGATATCAACCAAAGTACTTTCTAAATATTTTCTTTCACTGGGACTGAACTTAGCATTAACACCGTCGATCCCGGCGGTATAAGCAGCCACATCTTTTTTCGCAGCCTGTAACCTTGTTTCAAAATCAGTTATCTGTGAAAATAAAATTCTTGATTGTTCATTTAGGTTTAATACCCGGTTTTTAATCTTATAATCGCGAAGCTCCTGCATTTTTTCACTCATCACCTCGTACTTCTGCTTCATCAGCGTATCTAATAAATTTGTAGTTCTCTGTTGATTATTTTTGATATAGTTTCCATAGTAATCAAAAAATTCGCTGATCAATGTATTCACAACGAAAGCGGAAAGGAAAGGGTTTTCAGATTCAAATTCCACATCAATAAAATCGCTATTACCAACTCGGTAAGTAATCACTTTTTTCTGTAGCGATACTTCATCATACCCCATAGAAGCGAGTACCATATTCAATCCATTTTGGTCTGAATCCCACAGAGAAAGGGATTCTCGCTTGGCAAGTTTTTCTCGGTACACATCTAATGCATGCGCCCTGGCACTTGGGTTCAATTGTTTTACTAATTTACTGGCGGGCCGGTATGGTTTTTTATCCGTTAAATCATGAATAATGAGTCGATAAGAAAGTTGATCGAATGTTTTTTTTAATCTAAGAATTTCAATCAGATTGCTGAACCCTTGTTGAATTTTTAATTCTTGGGAAAGTATCTCGGAATTAAGTATTTGTTGGGATTGATCTACCAGACCTGTAGAAATACGGGCATGTGATCTAAAGGAATCGGGCAATTTTCTCACCAAAAAATAGGTTATTATAACAGCTACCGTAGGTACTACTACTAGTACGTATTTGCGCTTGTAAAGTAATTTTATGAATTTACTGAGCTGCATTATTTAACGTCTTCCAATTTTTTGCCGATCAATTCTTCCAAACTACTTTTCGCCTGTAATATATATGCTTCCACATCTATCAACCGCATCCTGAATTCGGTGGTGGATATCAATGCCCTGCTGTATGTTTCATAGGGCTCCTCCCCTCTTTCGAAACGATATTTCAGTTGTTTTAAAATAGATTCCTGATCGAGTGTTGATTGGGTTTGTAATTTTAAAATAGTAAGTTGTTGCATGTACCGAAAGTACCTTTCTTTTACATCTTTTTCAATGGTCAGATCAAACTCTTCGGCAGTATACCTGGCAACAGCTAACTCTTCCTTTGCCTGTTTTACAGCAGGACCTCTTGAAAGCAAATTACCCACACTTACGAATACCCCTACTTGAACACCCGTAAGAGAAGTATTTGTTAATTGAACAGAAGTATTCGGGCTATAAAATGCCGACACGGCCAGAAAGTCGTACCAACTCATTTTGGCTCGTTTTACATTTAAAGCTGCTATGTTATTTCGGGCTTTTAGAGCTTTTACCCTAGGATAATTTTCCTTGGCCAACAGAATCAGCTTTTCCAAAAAAGGGTACGACAATTCAGGGATCATCGACTCCTGGGCATTGCTTTGAAAAATAAAAAGCAGCGAAAATGAAAGCAATCCCGCTCTGAAAAATCTAATGGAGGCGAGACGATATTTGATCGTGGCTGATTTTTTAATATTTTTTTCCAAATAAAAGAATAATTTTATCTAAACCATTGATTCTTACATACCTAAAGATAACAAATTTACACATCCCCGATGTAGTAAAAGCTCTATATTATATTCAGAAACAATCCCCAAATGTCAATAAAACAAAAAATCAAAGCAAACCCGATACTTAAAAAATGGGTTCATTGGATATTAGTACCAACCGGGGAGGCAAGGCCACGAGTTTGGGTAAAATGGTTTGTAAATCCTTTTATCCATAAAAAAGGAGCCGGGGCATGTATTCGCCGTAGAACTAGAATCGATGTATTGCCTTTCAATGCATTCAATATTGGATCAAATAGCACCATTGAGGATTTTAGTACCATTAATAACGGAGTTGGTGATGTTCATATTGGTAATAATACATTGATCGGTATGGGCAATGTACTAATTGGCCCTATTCATATTGGTGATAATGTGATTTTTGCACAAAATATTGTTGCCAGTGCACTAAACCATGAATACAGAAATCCGTATATCCCCATCCATGCACAAAAAATACTGACCTCACCCATACATATTGAAGATGATTGCTGGATTGCTGCCAATGCTGTAATCACTGCAGGTGTTACTATTGGGAAACACAGCGTAATTGCAGCCGGTGCTGTAGTTACAAAAAATATACCTCCTTATTCCGTTGCTGTGGGCAACCCGGCAAGAGTTATTAAACAATATAATTTTGAAACAAAAGAATGGGAAAAAGTGAATTAAACGCTTTCCGATTGAAGTAAAGCCGGTATTGTGCGTAGGATTAGTTTAATATCATTGGTGAAGCTATGATTTTCCGCATATTTATTGTCGAGCATTAATCTTTCTTCTTCCGACATTTCCCCTTTACCTCTTTTTTCAACCTGCCACAAACCTGTGATACCTGCAGGAGCCATAAAACGCATCGCATACTTATCTGTAGTAAGCTTCTCTGCTTCGTATAAAGGTAATGGCCTATTACCCACAATGCTCATATCACCAATAATCACATTCCACAATTGAGGGAGTTCATCAATACTGGTATTACGAATAAATTTACCCACTCTAGTAATTCTAGGGTCATCCTTCAATTTAAAAAAAGCTGAACCTGCTTTTGCTTTTTTGGTACTGGCGTATTGTTTTTCACACCATCTGATTTTATCTGAATAAATAGGGAACTGACATTGTGTTCCTGCTGCCCTGCACTCTTCACAGATATACAATGTATTTTCATCGCTTCCCCCACCGGAATCAGCAGCCGGAGCGTATTGATTCAAATGTTTTAGTTCTTTAATTTTTTGATCCGCGTTTACAAACATGGATCTGAACTTATAAAACTTAAATGTTCTGTATCCTGCACCAACTCTTAAGGCGTAATAAAAAATAGGGCCTTTTGACTCAAGTTTCAAGAGTATGCAGATAATCAACAACAAAGGAGAGATCAGCAATAAAACAGTACTGGCGAACACGATATCAAAAACTCTTTTGATAAAAGGTGTCTTGTATTTGTGAAACTCAATAACGTTATTGGTATTTTTTAGTGCATCCCATTTTTCAATCAACAATGGAACCCGTAATTCAATGCTGGATTGTTTTATAGGCAGTTTAAAAACATCTGCCACGCCGGCTTTTAAGGAAAGCTTA
The DNA here is from genome assembly GCA_017537025.1 of Sediminibacterium sp. Classification (GTDB taxonomy): domain Bacteria; phylum Bacteroidota; class Bacteroidia; order Chitinophagales; family Chitinophagaceae; genus Sediminibacterium. The sequence continues at coordinate 188,638 of JAFWCB010000002.1, read as the reverse complement.
ACGGTGCTTTCACTCAATTGCTGGCTTATAAGAAAAAAAGGGACATCAATATTTCTTTTGCGTAAGGCCTCCAAGAATGCAATTCCCCCTTGTGCCAATACCTCGTTCTGAGATATAATAGCCACTAAGTTGAATTTTTGCTTATCCAGGCTATTATATAGTTCAATAGGATTTGTAAATGAATATAATTTTCTTCCGCCTAATTGTGCTGCCGAAATGGTATTGAAAACATTTTCAGTACAATTAACCAAGGCAATTATTTGCTCTTCTGCTGGTACGTTAGTATCCATACTTTTCCAAAATTATTTTCTGATTCTTCTTAGTACCACCCGCAAACGAGCTTCTAATTCCTTGGGATTGAATGGCTTCACTAAATAATCGTCGGCACCTGCTTCTAAGCATTTGATAATCATCTCCGAACTTTCTTCCCCGGATAGTATAACGATGGGAATGGTGTTGAAAAAATCGCTGGCTTTTAATTGTTTTGTAAGGTCTAATCCGCCCATTACCGGGGTATTCAAATCAGAAATTATTAAATCCGGCACATTGCCCTGCTGTAGAAAAGCCATAGCATCTACGCCATCCTTGAATATTTCTACCTCATACTGATTCCCCAGGTATTTCTTCAGAATTAACTGCATCGTCATCTCATCTTCTACCACCACAATCTTTAATGTATCAGAATTTGTAAACCCCATCGTGAATATGAATTGATTTTAGAAGATAAATATATATAATCCCTAGCATACATGGTCAAACCCACACATTAATTTATCCTTTAATTGATGTAGGTAAGATACTACAGGTTTTTGCTATATCTTAGACTTAGCTTTATAAGCCAATTTACTTTTACGTATATGAGACCTGTACATATCCCTGTTTATATTCAGCAATTGTATCAAAATAAACCGGCAGATCTGGCCGCACAACCGGTGATAGCAACTGCTTATCAAGCACTTCGCAAATCCGGCCCTCCGGATGTTTCCATAGTAATGCCTGCCTACAATGAAGAAGAAAATATTTTACAAACACTACTTTCTATTGCTAATAACGAAACCAAATGGGCTGTAGAAATTGTGGTTGTTAATAACAACTCAAAAGACCAAACCGAAGCCCTTGTTAAAGGAACCGGTATCCCCTGTATTACTGAACTTAACCAAGGCATTACCGTTGCCCGTAATGCCGGGCTCGCAGTTGCTACCGGAAAGTATATTTTGAATGCCGACGCGGATACTATTTACCCTAAAGACTGGATCGAGCAGATGATTAAACCATTAGCCGAAAGAGACAATATTGCTGCGGTTTATGGCCGCTTCTCCTTTATACCTATCGCCGGAACACCTCGCTTTATTTATTTCCTGTATGAATACTTTGCAGATCTATCTCGATGGATTAATAAAACATTTCGAGATGAAGCCATGAATGCTTACGGATTTAATTCCGGTTTTAGAAGAGAACAAGGGCTAAGTGTGGATGGTTTCAACCATCCTGCAGGAACCAATGAGGATGGATGGCTTGCATTAAAACTGAGAGAAAAGGGATATGGCAATTTGTTCTATGTAAAAGCGATCAGTGCACTTGTGTGGACTACCGACCGGCGTATACAAATTGATGGAGGTTTGTGGAAGGGAACGATCAAAAGAATCAAAAGATTAATAGGATTATAACCTTCTTATTTGAAATTAGCATTAGTAAACGTATCTTTCATATATAAGTATTTTTATGAAAGCGTTGCTTTGCACAGCATTTGGTTTACCAGATAATTTAGCTATTACTGAGATTGAATTGTTGCCCTTACAGGATACAGAAGTTCGTATCGCTGTATATGCTTGTGGCGTAAATTTCCCCGATGCACTTATTATTCAAAATAAATATCAATTTAAACCCTCATTACCTTTTTCTCCTGGAGGTGAGGTAGCCGGAATCATTGTAGCAGTAGGCAATGCAGTAAAGCATTTGTTGATTGGAACAAGAGTTTTAGCATTAAGTATTTGGGGTGGTTTCGCAGAAGAAATCAATGTAGATGCTTCTCGTGTTTTCCCTATTCCTCCTACTATGGATTTTATTACTGCGGCTTCCACGTTATATACCTTCGGCACTTCATACCATGCTTTAAAAGATCGAGCTACATTAAAGAGTGGAGAAACCGTTTTGATATTAGGTGCCGCAGGTGGCGTTGGTTCTGCTGCCATCATGCTAGCCAAACAAATGGGGGCTACGGTTATTGCTGCTGCTTCCACTGCCGATAAACTAGCATTTTGTAAAGAAATAGGTGCTGACTTTTGTATCAATTATAGTGAAGAAGACTTACGCAGTCGTTTAAAATCAATAACCGATGATAAGGGTGTTGATGTTGTATACGATGCGGTAGGTGGAAAATTAGCAGAGCCTGCTTTTAGAAGTATAGCCTGGAATGGCAGGTATTTGGTGGTAGGTTTTGCCACCGGTGAAATACCACAACTACCCTTTAATTTACCCTTATTGAAAGGAGCTTCTATAATAGGTGTTTTCTGGGGAAGTTTCGCAGAACGCGAGCCCTCTGCCAGCATGCAGAATTCAATGGATATTGTAAGATGGTTGCAAGAAGGAAAAATCCATCAACCTATTCATAAAATCTATTCGCTTGAAGAAGCAGGAACGGCTATTCAGGATCTTATGCTCAGAAAAGTTTTGGGGAAAGCCGTGGTAGAAATAAAGAAAGAAAAGCAAGAACCCCTATCTATGCATTCATCTGTATCTACAAAATCAAAATCTGATGAACCCGCTGCACAAAATAAACTAGTTATAACCGGGAAAAAAGAAATAACAAAACATATTGGCAAAACAATTGGCCCATCCGATTGGTTAACTATTACCCAAGAAATGATCGATTCGTTTGCCAATACAACCTTCGATTTTCAATGGGTACATACCGACGTAGAAAAAGCGAAAATGCTACTGCCGGAAGGAAAAACAATTGCCCATGGCTTTTTATCCTTATCACTGGTATCTCAGTTTTTTTATCAACTTATTCAAATTGAAAATATACCTGCTTTCTTTAATTATGGACTGAATAAAGTCCGTTTCATAGCTCCTGTACCGGTGAATAGTAAAATACGACTAGTAGCTACCCTCTCAGGAATGGAAGAGCTATCTAATGGTCATATTAAACTTTTTATCAACAGTACAATAATGAAAGAGGGCAGTGAAAAACCCGTACTCATTGCAGAAATTATTTCCCTCATCACCTAACCCATAATTCTTAACTCAAAATTCATAATTCTTAATTCATAATTCTTACCCGTAACCACTACCATGCCCAACTACACAAATTTACATTTTCTCCGCTTCTTACTTTTTGAAGTACATCCTGTAAAAGAATTATTCAGCTATCCTCGCTTTGCACATCTCGATGAAGAACAGGCATGGATGCTTATTGAATCCGCTAAAAAATTTGCCGATCAGGAAATGGCACCCTACTACAAAGAAATGGATGAAACTCCCGTTCGATATGATGGAAAAGGAAATGTACTCACGCATGCTTGCTTAAAAAGAATTATTCCGATCGCTGCAGAACAAGGCTGGATAGGTAGTACAGCCGATTTTGAACATGGCGGTATGCAGCTACCTGAAATGATTAATGGCACTGCACATCATATTTTTCAAGCTGCGAATAATGGCGTGGAAGGGTATATTGGCTTGTCATCCGGAGCAGCAGGTTTAATCACCAGCTTTGGTTCTGCAGCACAGATAAAAAAATATGTACCTCCGATTTTTGCAGGAAAATGGCAAGGAACGATGGCACTTACCGAGCCACAAGCGGGCAGCTCATTGACTGATATTACAACTAGCGCAAAACATATTGAAGGTGATCAGTACGCGATCAGAGGACAAAAAATATTTATATCGGGCGGACAGCATGAAGCGTGTGAAAACTTTATACATCTTACATTGGCAAGAATAGAAGGGGCACCAGCAGGAACCAAAGGTATCTCCTTATTCATTATTCCAAAATTTCGAATTACCGAATCAGGATCGTTTGAATATAATGATGTGTATTGCGCGGGAGATTTCCAGAAGATGGGACAAAAAGGATATGCCACTACGCACTTAGTTTTTGGAGATCATAACAATTGTATTGGCTATTTGGTAGGTGAACCTCATAAAGGTTTGAGCTATATGTTTCAAATGATGAATGGAGCCAGAATAAGTGTAGGTTTATCTGCTGCATCTGTTACTATGGCTGCTTATCAGGCATCTTTGCAATATTGTAAAGAAAGACCCCAAGGAAGACTTATCACCGAAAAAAATCCTTTACAACCCCCTACTCTCATCATTAATCACCCCGATGTACAGCGTATGTTATTTACCCAAAAAGCTATTGCCGAGGGATCTCTATCATTAGGAATGGAATGTAATAGATTATACGATTTAGTACATGCAGGAGAAGGCGATGAAAAACATAATAATTGGCTTTTACTTGAAATACTTACACCAATTGTAAAAACATACTCGGCCGAACAGGGGTCGAGAGCGGCAGCATTAGCCATACAAACTTTAGGAGGCTATGGTTTTACAACCGATTTTCCCGTGCAACAGCACTATAGGGATTTAAAAATTATGTCGCTGTATGAAGGTACTACCGGTATCCAGGCACTCGATCTCCTGGGTAGAAAAGTGACGATGGAAAATGGGAAAGCACTACAAATTTTATCATCTGCTATTCAATCAACCATTCAAGAAGGCATTACCATTCCGGCAACTACTAACTGTGCCAATCAATTGGCCAATAGCCTAGTAGAAATACAAAAAGTATTAGCCAAGCTATTACCACTAGCCACAGAAGGAAAAATTGACTTATTGCTTGCCGATGCCACTGTATTTTTAGAAATGGTAAGCTACACAGTGATTGGCTGGCAATGGCTAAAAATGGGTATTATAGCCGCAAATCAATTGAATAATGCTCAGCAAGAAAAGAGATCCTTTTATGAAGGAAAATTACATACTATGGAATTTTATTTCACCTATGAAATGCCTCACATAGCGGCTTGTGCAAAAACATTATTAACAATGAGTGGATTAACCAGTGTAAAAGACTACGAACTTTTTGCTTAGCAGGCAGCCAAGACGTTGTTTTAGCTATCTTTACAGATTATCAATAAAGAAGTAATATGTTGAAAATAGGGGTATTTGGTGTAGGTCATTTGGGAAAGTTTCACCTCAATAATTGGAAAGAGATAGATGGTGTAAAACTGATTGGATTTTTTGACCCCAATAATGATAATGCAAATGCAGTTACCGAAAAATATGGATTAAAAAGATTCCTGGATGAAGACAAACTGATTGATGCCTGTGATGCCATTGATGTAATAACACCTACTAATCACCACTTTGATATATGCATGAAAGCTATTAGAAAGGGCAAACATGTATTTGTAGAAAAACCTATTACGAATACCATCAAAGAAGGACGAGATCTCGTGGATATGGTTAGAGAAGCCAATGTGAAACTACAAGTTGGACATGTAGAAAGATTTAATCCCGCTTTTTTAGCTATAAAGGACCTCCCACTTAACCCCATGTTTATTGAGGTGCATAGATTGGCTCAATTCAATCCCCGTGGTACAGAAGTAAGTGTTATTCTGGATCTGATGATCCATGATATAGACATTATTCTGAGCCTTGTAAAAAGCGATGTAAAAAGTATTGCGGCCAGTGGGGTGAATGTGATGACCGAAACACCCGATATTGCAAACGTGAGAATTGAATTTAACAATGGTTGTGTAGCCAATCTTACCAGTAGTAGGATCAGCATGAAAAAGATGCGCAAAATGCGTTTATTTCAAAAAGATGCCTATATAGGCATTGATTTCCTAGAGAAGAAAACCGAAATCATAAAACTAAAACAACCGAATGATACCGGTGTTTTCTCCTTCGATATCGATACCCAAAATGGTAAAAAAACAATAGCTATCGCAACCCCATCCATAGAACCTCTAAATGCTATCAAACTTGAGCTCCAAGCTTTTGTTGATGCGATAAACCATAATACGCCTACCATCGTAAGTGAGATAGACGGATTCCTGGCTATGGAAGTGGCACATCAAATTCTAGAAAAAATCAACAGTACGAGTATTCTTGTATAATGCAAACTCAGCCAACCATACAACATAATAATCCCGTTTTAAAAATTACAAACGGAGACAAATTAACAGCAAAAGCAAAGTTGGTAAAGCTTTATACGAAATCTTTCCCACCTTGGAAGCTTTTCTGTAAAAGAGCTGTTGATATTATAGGAGCTATTAGCTTATTCATTTTACTTAGCCCACTACTTTTATTTATTGCGATCAGAACACTATTACATTCAAAAGGAGGAATCATTTATTCGCAAGAACGAATCGGATTAAAAGGCCGCCCCTTTATCATCTATAAGTTTAGAAGTATGATCGCTAACGCAGAAAAAAATGGCCCGGCACTGTCTTCCTTAAACGATGAAAGAATAACGTCGTGGGGAAGATTTATGAGAAAATGGAAATTAGATGAACTACCCCAGCTATGGAATATATTAATCGGAGATATGAGTTTTGTGGGCCCTCGACCTGAAAGAAAGATATATATTGATCAGCTGATCGATATTAACCCCTCCTATGCTTACCTGCTGAACAGAAAACCTGGACTAACCTCCTTAGGTATGATTGAATTTGGCTATGCCACTACCTTATCGGAGATGACAGTTCGAATGGAATACGATTTACAATATATTGAGAACCCTTCCTTACGGAAAGATTTCCAGATAATTTGTAAAACATTATTACTTATACTGTGGGGAAAAGGCAAATAATGCCTGAACATTTTACCATACTACATTCCGGAGAAATAGATGCTATTCAATGGGAACAAACCTTACAAAAAAATAGCCATTCTGCATCTATTTACATGCATGCCCCCTATCTTGATATGTTAACCGATAATTGGTTAGCCGTAGTTAATCATGATTACAGCATCATTACAGCTATACCTTTTAAAAAAAAATGGAACATACCCTATGCATATACAGCTCCCTTTGTTCAAGCCACTAGCATCATTGGCAATACATCTACAGATGATCAAAAAACTATTATTGCAATAATTCAAAAAAAATTATTGTACGGAACAATTGCACTAAGTAACATCTCCCCATTAGCCATGGGAGCAGTCAAAACTAATTTTGTATTGCCATTGAATCACTCTTATGAAACACTATATGCCAAGTATACAAGTGACCTCAAACACAATATTAATAAGGCTATTAAAAACGAATTGACATATCACAACACAAATAGTATTGATGATGCCATGAACTTATATATCTCTTTGAATAGCTCAAAAACCCCGCATGTTCAAAAAGAAATCTATGGCAGATTAAAAAGATACTGCGAACAAAATCAAACCGATTACTGTATAAGATCCGTAAAAGATAGCAAAGGGAATTTGGTAGCTATAGCATTACTTTTAAAAAAATTTAATCGGATATATAATGTACTAAACTCAGTAACGAACGAAGGTCGAAAACTACATGCCAATCATTGGCTCTTTCATAAAATAATAGAATCGTTTTCGAATAGTAATATGACCTTTGATTTTGAAGGTTCATCAATCCCTGGAATCAGGAATTTCTATAAGGGCTTTAATCCTATGGAAGAACAGTATACTGTTTCAAAGTTTAATCTTTTACCTTTTCCCCTATCCCTTTTAGCCTAACTTACTTTCTTGTAGTAAAGATTCAGCGATTAATAAATCAACCGGGCGCGTAATTTTTAAATTACGATAATCGCCTTCAATCAAGTATACTTTGGTGCCTGAAGCTTCTACCACAGTAGCTTCATCTGTAAAATCAGGTATATAGGCTTGCTGAAAAGCAGGCAGTAAAATTTCTGTTTTAAAAGTTTGTGGTGTTTGAACAATTCTTACTGCATTTCTATCCATCACTCTATGTTCGGATCCCTCTTGAATACGAATGCTATCTATTGCCGCAACTGCCGGAATAGCACTCCCTTTTTCTTGCGCCTGAAAAAAACATCGGGTAATAAGTTCAGCGGAAACCATACATCTAACACCATCGTGTACGAATACGATGCCTTGTTCTTCAATTAAACTCAATCCATTTTTAACAGACTGAAACCGGGTGCTTCCACCTTCTGTCATAATAATCTGATGATCAAACTGAGCAACTAATCTTTCACCGGCTTCCATATAATCTTTGGGAAGAACTAAAATGATAATGATATCATCGAAGGTTGATAAAAACGCTTGTATCGTATACCAGAGAACAGGCTTACCATGTAACATCAAAAATTGTTTGGGCATTGTTGTTCCCATTCTGGTACCGGTACCACCAGCGGTTATCACTGCAAATTTCTTCATACCTATTTATAAATAGCTATTTCGTTTAATCCAATATTATTTCTTACTCCTCGGTACATACCCTCACTATTAAATACCAATGAAGCATTTCCTTGTGCATCAACACCAATCATACCACCTTCTCCCTGTATAGCAACAAGTTTTTGATTTACTACTACTTGCATGGCATCTTCCAAACTTAATCCCTTATACTCCATTAAACAACTTACATCATAAGCAGCAACAGAGCGAATGAATAGCTCTCCATGTCCGGTGCAACTGATGGCACATGTTCGGTTATTGGCATAAGTGCCGGCACCTATAAGGGGGCTATCACCTATTCGGCCATATTGTTTATTCGTCATACCACCGGTAGATGTTGCGGCGGCAATATTCCCATGTGTATCACACGCAACTGCTCCTACGGTTCCAAACTTTTTATCTTTTACCGATGTTTCCAGCTTACTATCATGATCTAACAAATAAGTATCCGAATCACGAACAGCGAGCCATTGATCGTATCTGAATTGGGAAAAAAAATAGTCGTCGGGCTCTATTTGCAATGCTTGTTTAATCGCGAACTCATTGGCTCCTTCTCCACTTAAAAATACATGATCACTATTGCTCATTACACGTAGTGCAATTTCAATCGGGTTTTTAATATTCCTAACACCTGCTACAGCGCCTGCTTTTAAATCAATCCCATCCATAATAGCCGCATCCATTTCATGCAAGCCCTGTTTTGTAAATACCGACCCTCTTCCGGCATTAAATAAAATATTATTTTCTAAGGTAGTTACAGCAATAGTAACAGCATCTACAGCAGTACCACCTTTAGATAGCAGGGCGTACCCTGCATCAAGGGCCTGTTGTAAGCCATCGGTATATGCCTGCTCCAATTCTGGGGTCATATCCGATCGTAGTATAGTACCGGCACCACCATGTATAGCAATTGTATAATTACTCATAAATTATGTTAGATGCGACTCATTTAATAATTCGGTACACTCTCGTAATAGTCGATCCTTATCAATTGCAACTGTTCCAACTTCTTCACAAACTAGGCCACCAGCAATATTGGCCATTTCTGCAGCAAGTTGCATGTTATTACTTGCAGCTAACACCAATGAAGCAACCGCAATAACAGTGTCGCCTGCGCCACTTACATCTGCAATATTGCGAACATGGGTTGGTATTAAACTATGCTTATTATTAGTTTTATAAAAAATACCATGCTCCGATAAAGTAATTAATGATATATCATGTTCTAATACCGATTGTAATTTATCATGTACACTACTAAGTGAGTTTTCAGTAGGCAGCACTTGGGTTATATTCAATCCTTCTTTTACTTCTTTTAAATTAGGCTTAAATAAGCTTACTCCTTTATAACTTAAAAAATTTTTCTTTTTAGGATCTACAGCTGTCGGAATATTTTTTGCTTTACACAATGCAATAATGCTACTGATTACTTTCTCTGTAAGCACTCCCTTATTATAGTCTTCCAGAATTACTATATCTACTTTTTCTTTTTCAATACATGCTATAAAAGAATTGATTAATAGATTTTCCTGCTCTTCATTCAAATCGTTAGTAACTTCAGCATCCAAGCGCATCATTTGTTGATTACGCCCCATGATACGTGTTTTATTTGTAGTAATTCTCTGCTGAGAACTTATGATATAGTCTGTAGATATATGCTTCTCTTGCATGAGGCGCTTTAAAATATTTCCATCTTCATCCGCCCCCAATAATGAAATCATGGTTGTTTTGGCACCAAGAGATGCAGTATTTAAAGCCACATTAGACGCACCGCCTACTCTCAATTCTTTGTGTTGAAGGGATACAATTGGCACCGGTGCTTCCGGTGATATTCTGTCTACATTACCCCACCAATAGGTATCGAGCATAACGTCGCCCACTACAACTACATGTGTTTTGGTGAAATTTTCAAATAAACTGGTAAATTTCATAAGCTTTACTTAGAGGTTTTAACAGCAATGAAATATAAGGGTATACCAATTAATGTTATGATTAATCCCGGCCATGTAAACTCGGGCTTATAAACTATCAACAATATACAAAAGCTAACTCCCATCAACATATACAGTGCAGGTAGCACGGGATACCCAAAAGCTTTATAAGGACGCTCCAAATGCGGACTTTTCTTTCTTAGGATGAATATACCTCCAATCGTTAAAACGTAAAAAATAACTACTACAAAGGAAACCATATCTAATAGATCGCCATACTTACCACTTAGGCAAAGTAATGATGCTACTACACATTGTGCCCATAAGGCCCACGCTGGAACTGCATTTTTATTCAAGCTTCCTGCCTTCTTAAAAAACAATCCATCTTGCGCCATCGTATAATACACTCTTGCACCAGCCAGTATTAATCCGTTATTACAACCAAAGGTGGATACCATAATCATCAACGCAATAATATAAGTACCGTTACTTCCGAAAATAATATTCGATGCAATTACTGCTACCCTATCAGATGGCGCGAATGCTATATCATGTATGGGTAACACACTTAAGTACATCAAATTAGCAGATACGTAAATAAGCGTAACTATCAATGTACCCATGAATAAACTGAGCCCAATATTCTTTTGTGGATTTTTTATTTCACCGGCAATAAAAGTTACATTATTCCAAGCATCACTACTAAAAATAGATCCTACCATAGAAGCTGCAATAGCCCCTAAAGCAGCTGCGCCGAGGATGGGAGCAATAATTGTTGCGTTCGGAGTATTTCCTTTAGTGAGCGATTGCATGCTCCAGGCATGCGTCCAGTTTGCATTCCAAATTTCCGATTTTGCGGCGAGTATAAAACCAAAAATAATAAGTCCGAACAGCGAAACTAACTTAGTAACTGTGAACACAGTTTGGATTACCTTACCACCTTGTACACCTTTAGTGTTTATATAAGTAAGTAGCACAATTATGGCAATCGAAACAAATTGAGCTATATAAATCTTAAACGGACCAACCGAAAAAAGTACGTCGGCATCATTCATTTCTAAAATGGGGAAGAAATAAGCAGCAAATTTACAAAAGGCAACACCCACGGCAGCAATGGTACCTGTTTGGATTACAGAGAAGAAACTCCAACCATATAAAAACCCGGTTAGTCTGTTATACGACTCTTTAAGATACACATATTGCCCACCCGCTTTTGGAAACATGGCACTTAATTCCCCATAACTTAGTGCAGCAGTAAGTGTCATAAAGCCAGTTAATAGCCATACTGCAATTAACCATCCGGCACTACCTACATGCCTAGTTATATCCGCACTTACAATAAATATCCCGGATCCGATCATACTACCCGCAACAATCATAGTTGCATCCAGTAAGCTAAGCGTTGGTTTAAATTCTTTTATTTTTTCCATAAAAAATCCTGCCATTGGGGCAGGATGAAGATAATAAATAATATAGGGATTACTGTTTCTTAGGATATAACTTATTCAACCCTTTTACCAAATCATTGGTAATATTATAAGCACTATCCTTCAAATACATGAATTCAGGAGCGCTTGAAAATACATAAGCATATCCTTTGTCTTTGTTATACTCTTTTAGATAATCTTCAATTTTTCTTTTTACGTCCTGTAATTTCTTAAAACTCTCATCTTGCATTTCCTGTGCCATCATCTGCTCCTTACCTTGATAGGTTTTTTCCAGCTGAGCTAATTCTTGCTGCTTATTGGCTAATTCTGCCTGTGACAACATATTGCCTGATTTCTGCAAATCTTGATATTTGGAGGCGAATATGTTTTTTAATTCATTTAATTGTTTACTATTTGCTTGATCTTTTGCTTGAAGAGCCGCGCGAATTTCTTTAAAATATTCAAAATTGTTTTGAATAGAATCCGACTCAAAATAAGCAATCTTAAAATTACCAGTAGGTACTGCTTTAGTGCCGGCAAAACCGGTAGTATTACCTTTTCCGGAGAAATGCAAATAAAACAGAACTACAACCCCTAATAAGGCAGCGATACTCAAACCTGCCGAAAAATTTTTCATAATAATGCTTTTAGTAAAAAAGTAGGAAGGGTTACTTCCTACTTTTTATCAATACAATAATAAAAAACTACTCTTCATCATCGAAACTCATGGCCTCTCTCGTTGTTGAAAGAACCTCATACTCTTCTTTACTACCAACAATCATATTCTCGAACTGTTTCTGTCCGGAACCTGCTGGTATTAAATGTCCGGTAATTACGTTTTCTTTCAATCCAAGCATGGTATCTGTTTTACCTTGAATAGCTGCTTGGCTCAATACTTTCGTAGTTTCCTGGAAGGACGCTGCAGATATCCAGCTTTGAACACCTAGTGATGCTTTGGTAATACCTAATAACACCGGTGTTGCAGTTGCAGGTTTAGCATCCCGTACTTCTACAAGTTGCTTATCACTTCTGCGAAGGATAGAATTCTCTTCTCTTAATTCACGAAGTGTAATGATTTGTCCCGCACGCATCTTTGTACTTTCACCTGCGTTTGTTACCACTTTCTTATCAAAGATTCTATCATTCTCCTCAATAAAGTCGAATCTGTCTTCCAAATCTTCCTCCAAGAATTTCGTATCACCGGCATCAACTATCTCTACTTTCTTCATCATCTGACGAACGATTACTTCAATATGTTTATCGTTGATTTTTACACCTTGTAATCGATATACCTCTTGAATTTCATTCACCACATATTCTTGTACTGCAAACGGTCCTTTAATAGCAAGAATATCTGCCGGAGCAATTTGGCCATCACTCATAGGCGTACCTGCTTTCACAAAGTCGCCATCCTGTACAAGTATCTGACGTGTTAATGGTACGAGATATTTCTTCACCATACCATCTCTAGATTCTACGATAATTTCTCTATTACCACGTTTTACATTACCAAAAGATACTACACCGTCGATTTCGCAAACAATAGCCGGGTTACCTGGATTACGCGCTTCAAATAATTCTGTTACACGAGGCAAACCACCCGTAATATCACGAAGCTTACCAAGTATACGTGGAATTTTAACCAATACTTGGCCTGCTCTTACTTCTTCTCCTTCTTCAATAACAATATGCGAGCCTACCGGTAAGTTGTAAGATTTGTTTTCTTTTCCTTCTACAACAATTGTAGGGATTTTCGTTTTATCTTTTGTTTCAATAACTACTTTCTCACGGTGACCGGTTTGTTCATCGGCCTCATCTCTGTAAGTAATACCATCTAAGATATTATCAAAACGGATCGTACCATTTTGTTCGGCAACGATTACATTATTGAATGGATCCCAAGTACAGATGATATCTCCTTTCTTCACTTGTGCACCATCTTTTACGTTTAAGGTAGCACCGTAAGGAACGTTATTGGTGATCATTAAACGGTCGTTCTTCACATCCATGATTCTTACTTCACCGGTACGGCCAATAACAATCTTAGATTTCTCTCCTTCATTATTAACAACATCAACTGTTCTTAATCCATCAAATTGAATAGTACCATCGAATTTAGCCGGTAAACCGGATTCAATTGATGCAGATCCGGCAACACCACCCACGTGGAAGGTACGGAGTGTAAGCTGTGTACCAGGTTCACCAATAGATTGTGCAGCAATAATACCTACAGCATCACCACGTTGAGCCAAATAGCCCGTTGCTAAGTTCTTACCGTAACATTTCACACACACACCGCGTTTACTTTCGCAAGTAAGTACAGATCTGATTTCAACCGTTTCAATACCCGACTCGTCAATTAATTTGGCAACATCAGAAGAAATTTCTTCCCCTGCTACGATAATCAATTCGTTGGTTACCGGATGATATACATCATGTAATGAAGTTCTACCTTCAATACGATCTGATAGTGGTTCAATGATATCTTCATTATCCTTTAATGCACTTGTTGCAATACCTCTCAATGTTCCGCAATCTTCTTCAGAAATTACAACATCCTGAGATACGTCAACCAATCTACGGGTAAGGTAACCGGCATCCGCTGTTTTCAAAGCGGTATCGGCCAAACCTTTACGCGCACCGTGCGTAGAGATAAAGTAATCTAATACGTTCAATCCACCTTTGAAGTTAGAAAGGATCGGGTTCTCAATTACCTCACTGCCGGTACTACCACTCTTACGAGGTTTAGCCATCAATCCACGAATACCTACTAACTGTTTAACCTGTGTTTTACTACCACGGGCTCCGGAATCCAACATCATGTAAACAGAGTTAAAACCTTGTTTATCAGTTGCCATTTCACGGATAAGGGTTTCTGTGATTTTCATATCTACTCTACCCCAAATATCAATCACCTGATTATAACGTTCGTTATTAGTGATTAAACCCATATTGTAACTTTCCCAAACTTCCTCAACTTCATTTTTAGCACTTTCCAATAACTCGTTTCTCAATTCAGGTACGATTAAATCGTTAACACTGAATGATAAACCACCACGGAATGCCATGCGGAAACCAAGTGTTTTAATATCATCTAAGAATTTAGCCGTTTTAGGAACGTCTGTAATTTTGATGATATCACCAATTATTTCTCTTAAACTCTTCTTAGTAAGTAAAGCATTTACAAAACCAACTTCTACCGGAACATGCTGATTGAATAATACTCTACCAACTGTTGTATCGATTAATTTCTTCTCTAGTTTGCCATTGATACGAACATTGGTTTTCACCTTGATATTCGCGTGTAAGTCTACACGATTCTCATTATAGGCAATGATCACTTCATCCATGCTATAGAAAGCCATTCCCTGACCCTTAATAGTTTCGGTATCAGTTGTTTTCTTTCCTTTAGTGATATAATACAATCCAAGTACCATGTCTTGTGAAGGCAGGGTAATAGGTGTACCGTTTTGTGGGTTGAGGATGTTGTGAGAAGAAAGCATTAATAATTGTGCTTCCAATACAGCCGCATTACTTAACGGTACGTGTACCGCCATCTGGTCTCCATCAAAATCGGCGTTGAACGCAGAAGTAACTAACGGGTGTAATTGAATGGCTTTACCTTCTACCAATTTAGGCTGGAATGCTTGAATAGATAAGCGGTGAAGCGTTGGAGCACGGTTTAATAAAACCGGATGACCTTTCAATATATTTTCGAGGATATCCCAAATAACAGCTTCTTTACGATCAACCAATTTCTTAGCTGATTTCACTGTTTTTACAATTCCTCTTTCAATCAATTTACGAATAATAAACGGCTTGAATAATTCAGCAGCCATGTCTTTAGGTAATCCACACTCGTGCATCTTCAATTCAGGACCAACCACGATAACCGAACGACCGGAATAGTCAACACGCTTACCTAATAAGTTCTGGCGGAAACGACCTTGCTTACCTTTCAATACATCTGATAAAGATTTCAATGCACGACCACCTTCCGCTTTTACGGCATTAGACTTACGCGAGTTATCGAATAAGCTATCGATGGCTTCTTGTAACATACGTTTTTCATTACGTAATATTACTTCGGGTGCTTTAATCTCTAATAAGCGCTTCAAACGGTTGTTACGAATGATAACACGGCGATATAGATCATTCAAATCAGATGATGCAAAACGGCCGCCATCTAAAGGTACAAGCGGACGAAGTTCCGGTGGAATTACAGGAATATATTGCATCACCATCCACTCAGGTTGGTTAGTGATACGTGTTTTAGCATCACGGAAAGATTCTACCACACTCAATCGCTTTAAGGCATCTGCCTTACGTTGTTGTGAAGTTTCGTTAGCCGCAGCATTACGCAATGAGAAACTTAATTCATCTAAATCTATACGCTCCAATAATCCATGTACTGCTTCAGCACCCATTTTAGCGATGAATTTCTGAGGATCTTCATCCGGTAGGTACTGATTGTCTTTGGGTAAATTATCCAGTATATCAAGATATTCTTCTTCTGTTAAAAGATCCCCCATTGCGAGGTTCTCTTTTACACCACCTTGTAGTACTACATATCTTTCGTAATAGATGATGGTCTCGAGTTTTTTAGAACTCATTCCCAACAAGTATCCGATTTTATTGGGTAAGCTTTTGAAGTACCAGATATGAACCACAGGAACCACTAACTTAATATGGCCCATACGTTCTCTGCGCACTTTCTTTTCCGTTACTTCTACACCACAACGATCACACACAATACCTTTATAACGAATACGCTTATACTTACCACAAGCACACTCATAATCTTTAACCGGTCCAAAAATTCTTTCGCAGAACAAACCATCTCTTTCGGGTTTGTACGTGCGGTAATTAATGGTTTCAGGTTTTAATACCTCCCCAAAACTTCTTTCTAAGATACTATCTGGCGATGCCAAACTAATGGTGATCTGCGAAAAAGTGGGTCTTTGTTTGTTTTCTCTTTTGAATGCCATATCGCTGTTGAGAATTAAAATTGTTTGTTGATTAATCGAACTTTAAATCAAGGCCTAAACCTCTTAGTTCGTGCACCAATACGTTAAATGATTCAGGAACACCTGCTCTTGGAATATTATCGCCTTTAACGATGGCTTCATAAGTCTTAGCGCGACCAATGATATCATCTGATTTAAGGGTTAATAGTTCTTGCAGAATATTAGCAGCACCATACGCTTCCAATGCCCACACTTCCATCTCTCCAAAACGCTGACCACCAAACTGTGCCTTACCACCCAATGGTTGTTGTGTGATCAAGCTGTATGGTCCGATTGAACGGGCATGCATCTTATCATCAACCATGTGGTGAAGTTTAATCATATAGATTACACCTACTGTTGCTTTCTGGTGGAAGCGTTCTCCGGTTTCACCATCATACAAGTAGGTATGACCATTTCTAGGAATATTAGCGTCTTTACAGTATTGCTCAATTTCATCGGTTGAAGCACCATCAAAAATTGGTGTAGCAAAACGAACACCCAGGCGTTTACCGGTCCATCCTAAAATGGTTTCGTAAATCTGTCCGAGGTTCATACGAGAAGGTACCCCTAATGGATTCAACACAATATCTACCGGTGTTCCATCTTCCATAAACGGCATATCTTCTGCACGTACGATTTTTGCCACAATACCTTTATTACCGTGACGGCCGGCCATTTTATCACCCACTTTCAACTTACGTTTAACAGCGAGATACACTTTAGCCAATTTCAATACACCTGCAGGTAATTCATCACCTATGGAAATATTGAACTTCTCACGTTTGTAACGACCTAATTCTTCATTGTATTTAATGCTGTAGTTGTGTAACAAAGTGTTGATCTGATCATCCACTTTTGCTTCACCCGTCCAGCCCAATGGATTTACATTTTGGTAATCGATGGTAGCTAAATTCTTTTGGTTGAATTTCGCACCTTTACCAATCAATGACTCTCCAAAGTTATTACTAACACCCGCTGAAGTTTTGTCTTTCAACAAGGTTTGTAATTTATCTAATAATAATTCTTTGATAGACTCTACATTCTGTTGGTGTACTTTCTCTACTTTTTCTAACAATGCTTTCTCACGGATCTTACCATTCTTATCTTTCTTAGCACGTTGGAAAAGTTTTTTATCAATAACTACACCTTCTGTTCCGTTTGGTGCTTTTAAAGAAGCATCTTTGGCATCCCCGGCTTTATCACCGAAGATGGCGCGAAGTAATTTTTCTTCCGGTGTAGGATCAGATTCACCTTTAGGTGTGATCTTACCGATTAGAATATCACCTTCTTTAATAGTAGCACCGATACGAATGATACCATTCTCGTCCAAATCCTTTGTAGCTTCTTCTGAAACGTTAGGAATATCCGGCGTTAATTCTTCTTCTCCTAATTTAGTATCACGTACTTCTAATTCATATTCTTCAATATGCACAGATGTAAATAAATCTTCACGAACAACTTTCTCGCTGATTACGATCGCATCTTCAAAGTTGTAACCTTTCCAAGGCATAAATGCCACTTGCAGGTTACGACCCAATGCTAATTCGCCATCTTTGGTAGCGTATCCTTCTGTTAAGAAATCGCCCTTCTTCACTTTCTGGCCTTTCTTCACAGCGGGACGAAGATTGATACAAGTTGCTTGGTTTGTTTTGATAAACTTAGTGAGTTTATATACTTGTAAGTCGTCATTAAAACTTACCAAACGATCTAGGTCATTTCTATCGTAACGAACATGAATTTCATTGGCATCAACGAACTCAACAATACCATTGCCGTCTGCATGAATTTGAATTCTCGCATCACGCGCGGCTTTACCTTCCAAACCAGTACCAACAATAGGTACTTCCGGTAAGATCAATGGTACGGCCTGACGTTGCATGTTTGATCCCATCAATGCACGGTTAGCATCATCATGCTCTAAGAAAGGAATCAATGAAGCACTCAAACCAACAATTTGGTTAGGTGCCACATCCATATATTCCACTTCTTCTTTATCTAGTATGGGGAAATCACCTGTTTGGCGAGATACTACCTTGTCTTCTGCAAACTCTCCTTTTTCTGTTAGAGGAGAATTACTTTGCGCAATCTTTGCGGTATCTTCTTCCTCTGCACTTAAGAAAGTGAGTTCTTTCATATTCACTTTACCACCTTCTACTTTACGATAAGGCGTTTCAATAAAGCCCATATCGTTAATAGCTGCGTGAACGCAAAGTGTAGAGATCAAACCAATGTTTGGACCCTCCGGCGTTTCAATGGTACACAAACGACCATAGTGAGAATAGTGTACATCTCGCACTTCAAAGCCTGCACGCTCTCTACTCAAACCACCGGGTCCGAGTGCGGAGATACGACGCTTATGCGTGATCTCACTCAGTGGGTTGGTTTGATCAAGGAACTGAGATAATTGAGAAGTTCCAAAGAAAGAATTAATAACAGAAGATAAGGTACGCGCGTTGATCAAATCAACCGGTGTAAATACCTCGTTATCACGCACGTTCATACGCTCGCGAATGGTACGCGCCATACGCGCTAAACCAACACCGAACTGTGCATATAATTGCTCCCCTACGGTACGAACCCTACGGTTACTGAGGTGATCAATATCATCAATCTCTGCTTTCGCATTTGTTAAGCGAACAAGGTATTTGATGATTTCGATAATATCTTGTTTGGTTAATACCTTTTTGGTTAAAGGATATTCCAAACCTAATTTTCTGTTGATTTTATAGCGACCAACTTCTCCTAAATCATAACGTTTATCGCTAAAGAAGAGTTTATCGATAATACCACGTGCCGTTTCGTTATCGGGAGCATCAGCACCACGTAACTGGCGATAGATATGTTGAACCGCTTCTAATTCACTGTTCGACGTATCTTTATTTAAGGTATTATAGATAATTGCGTAATCGCCACCTACATCTTCTTTTTGAATGAATACGCTCTTCACTTCCATTTCAATAATGGTATTGATAGCTTCTTCATCTAATACCGTATCGCGCTCCATCACAATTTCATTACGCTCAATACTTACTACTTCACCGGTATCTTCATCCACAAAATCTTCTACCCAAGTACGTAATACACGGGCAGCTAATTTTCTACCAACTTGGTTTGCCAATGTTTTTTTATCGGCTTTAACCTCATCGGCCATACCAAAGAGTTCCAGAATATCTTTATCTGTTTCAAAGCCGATGGAACGCAATAAAGTAGTTACAGGGAACTTCTTCTTACGATCGATATAGGCATACATTACGTTATTAATATCGGTAGCAAACTCCATCCAGGCACCTTTAAAAGGAATTACCCGAGCAGAGTAAATTTTGGTACCGTTAGGGTGTGTTGATTGTCCGAAGAATACACCCGGAGAACGGTGAAGTTGAGAAACAACTACACGCTCTGCACCATTAATGACGAAGGTACCACGAGGAGTCATGTAGGGAATATTTCCTAGGAACACATCTTGAACGATGGTTTGGAAATCTACGTGCTCTTCATCGTTACAGCTTAACCTTAGCTTCGCCTTCAAAGGCACTGCATAGGTTAATCCACGTTCCATACACTCATCAATCGTGTAACGGGGCGGATCGATAAAGTAGTCGAGGAATTCCAGTACGAAAATGTTACGCGTATCGGTGATAGGAAAGTTTTCCTTAAACACGCGAAACAACCCTTCCACATTACGTTTGTCGGGCGTAGTCTCTAACTGAAAAAACTCTTTAAAAGATTCTAACTGGATGTCGAGAAGGTCTGGGGCATCTGCCAAATGTTTAGTTTTACCGAAGCCGACCCTGTTGTTCAATGTAGTTGTAGACATATTTATGTAAAACCGGTTTTATGCGATAAAATATTGGGGAGAACGGTGAAATTCTCTTAACGTACAATCGGCGCATTCATCATTCAAATGCAATGATAAAAATGTCCACCCGCTAATTCGCCCAAAATTAAGGATGGCAAAGGTAAGGAAAGGGGTGGCAACCGCAAAAACAAATTTTACGCCAAACCACCCAATGTGAATAAATATTTCTACCAGATTTTGGCCCGATCTGCCGGTTTCCGGTAAAGTTTATGTTTTTCCGTTACCCCAAAAGCGGCATAGAAAGGGTCGAAATTGGCCACCGGACCATTAACCCGGAATTCTTCTGGCGAATGGGGATCGATGGAAATACGGGTGCGCATCGTTTCCGGTCTGTTTATTAGTTTCCAAACCTGGGCAAATCCTAAGAAAAAGCGTTGATCGGGGGTAAAGCCATCAATTTTATCGGAACTCTGCCCTTGCTTAGTCATTTTAAATGCATCGTAGGCAATGGCTAAACCGCCAATATCAGCCAAGTTTTCACCTAGCGTAAGTGAGCCATTTACATGTAAACTATCGAGCACTACATAGTTATTATATTGAGCTACTACCCCATCTGCTTTTTGTTTGAATTTATCACCGTCGGTTTTTGTCCACCAGTCTTTTAAATTGCCCACAGCATCGTACTGACGGCCCTGATCGTCGAAACCATGGGTCATTTCATGGCCTATAACCATGCCTATTCCCCCATAGTTAATGGCATCATCGGCACCTAAATCGAAAAATGGAAACTGAAGAATACCTGCAGGAAATACAATTTCATTGAAAGTTGGATTATAATATGCATTTACGGTTGGCGGGGTCATTTGCCATTCTGTTTTATCTACTGCTTTGCCAATTTTTGCAATAGCTTCTTTATGATCATGCGCAGCTATTTGCCGCATATTTTCAAAAAGGTTATCGCGTGTGATTGTTACATCATCATATTTTTTCCAAACAGAAGGATATCCGATTTTTTTGAGGAAGGCGGCTAATTTTTCCTGTGCACGCGTTTTCGTAGAATCACTCATCCAATCGAGTTTATTAATTCTGGCTTTAAAGGCTTGTTGTAAATTATTGACTAACTCGTCCATTCTTTTTTTTGCCTCAGGTGGAAAGTATTTTTGAACATATACTTCTCCTAGTAGATCTTTTAAGTTTGCATCGGTTCTATTCACCATCACTTTCCAACGATCTTCTTGTTTTTTAGCTCCGGAGAATAATTGATTGAAGGCAAATCTTTCATCTCTGAATGCCTTGCTCAATAAACCTGCTTTAGCAGATATATAATCAAACTTTACTTTATTTTTCCAAACATCGATAGGCTGAGATGCCAATAAGCTACTAAGCGCCTCATAGTATTTGGGCTGTGCTACATTAATACTATCTGTTTTGGTACCTATTTTCTCCAACATGGTACTCCACATAATATTCGGAGCCCGCTTTTGTAATTCGGCGATCGATATTTTATTGTAATTTTTTATCGGATCGCGTTGTTCAACGGGAGTAAGATGAGAGGCTGCTATTTGGGTTTCGAGGGCTACTATTTGTGCAGCATTTTTTTGTGCCTTGGCTGCATCTGTTCCAGTAAGTTCAAAATATTTCGCAGCATGGCTCGCCAATTTAGAGCGAAAATTTTTAGTGATAGAATCTCGCTTCGTATAATAATCTTTTTCGGGTAGTGTAGTACCTGTTTGGCTGAGTATTAAAATATTTTTCGCACTGTTACGCTCATCGGCACCCACATAAAATGAAAAGAGATCCCCCTCTCCGTTTACTTCGCTTTCTGCCAATAATTGTAATAGTTCTTTATAATCTTTAACAGCATCTATTTTGGTAAGCATAGGTTTAAGGGGCTCAAATCCTTTTTTCTCAATCCCCGTAGTATCCATACCGCTCGCGTAGAAGTCTCCTACTTTTTGTGCGGCTGATCCTTTGGGATGATCTGTTTTAGCCGCAGTTTCGTCTAAAATAGTACGCAGCTTTGCGAGGTTTTCATCATATAAAGTGTAGAAGCTTCCCCAGCCGCTTTGATCGTCGGGTATTTTTGCATTTTTCATCCAAGTACCATTAGCATATTGGAAGAAGTTGTCACCGGGGTGAATAGTAGTATCCATTCCGGCGCGGTCGAAATAGCTTTTTGTATCCGTTTTTGTTTTACAGGCAGCGAAAGCCACCAAAGCAATAAATGCGATTTTTTTCATGGTAATCATTAATTAGAGACATAAAACTAATAAAAAAGCCTCCGACAAAATCGTCGGAGGCTCGATTATTTCAGAAGTACCCAATTACTTGATTTCTACCTCAGCACCGGCTTCTTTTAACTTAGCGGCTAAATCGTCGGCTTCTGCTTTAGATACGCCTTCTTTAATGGGCTTCGGAGCACCATCTACTAAGTCTTTTGCTTCTTTCAAACCTAAGCCGGTTAATTCTTTAACGATTTTAACCACGCCTAATTTGCTTGCACCACCGCTTACAAGAATAACATCAAATGCTGTTTTCTCTTCAACTGCTGCTGCGCCACCGCCATCGCCGCTTGCTACTACTACTGCTGCTGCAGCTGGTTCAATACCGTAATCAGCCTTTAATACATCGGCTAATTCTTGTACTTCTTTTACTGTTAAGCTTACTAATGATTCAGCTAATGCTTTTACGTCTGCCATTGTGTTTAAATTTTTTCCGTCTTCATATCCGAATGATCGAATCCGACGGAGGGTTTTAAAAAAATTTGCCTTTATAGTCCCTCAGGCCTGGGTTTATTTTAATCTTCAATCTGAAATCTACGATCTGGATTATTCGCCAGATTGTTAATTGAAGATTCCAGATTAAACTATTTCTGCTTGCTTCTCGTGATGGTGTAATAAACCGGCGAGTACGCGTTTTGCAGGAGATTGTAACAATCCGATTACTTCCCCAATTAATTCATTCTTCGTCTTAATTTGGGTAAGTGCTTTCAGGTTATTATCTCCGGTATAAATATCTCCGTTTATGAACGCAGCTTTCAACTGTGGCTTCTCTCCATTACTTGATTTACGGAAAGAACTTAGGATCAAAGCTGGCTCTTTAGGGTTCTCAGAAAATAATAATGCTGTTACATTATGCAATGATTCGTAAACCCCTGCATATTTTTCAGCGTCAATAGATTCTAATGCTTTACGGATCAAAGTGTTCTTAGCCACTTTCATCTCTACTTGTTTATCAAAACAAGTTCTGCGTAAGCTAGATACTTGCGCTACCGTAAGCGATTCTGTATCTGTAATGTAGAAGTTGTTGTATTGAGAAAATTTCTCTTTCAACACTTCTATCACTTCATTTTTTTGATCTTTTGTCATAACTAATTTTTTTTAAGACCCAGGTCATTTTCCCGCCGAAGCAAGAATCACTAGGATTAGTTCATTAATGATTTTGTGTCTAAAGCAATACCGGGGCTCATGGTGCTGGCCATACTTGCGCCTTTCAGGTATATACCTTTGGCAGAAGATGGTTTCAACTTAATGATAGCATTGATCAACTCAGCACTGTTCTCGGCAATTTTCTCAGGGGCAAATGAAACGCGACCAATAGAAGCGTGAACAATACCTGCTTTATCTACTTTAAATGCAATTTTACCACCCTTAACTTCATTTACAGCAGCAGCTACATCGTTGGTAACGGTTCCTGTTTTAGGGTTGGGCATTAAGTTACGTGGACCTAATACTTTACCGAGTTTACCAATTTTAGGCATTACAGCAGGTGTAGCAATAATAACATCTACATCTACCCAACCGCCTTCAATTTTGGTAATAAACTCATCTAAACCAATATAATCGGCGCCTGCTTCTTTAGCAGCCGCTTCTTTATCGGGTGTGCAAAGCACTAATACTTTTTTTGTTTTACCGGTACCATGTGGTAACGATACGGTACCACGTACTTGTTGGTCTGCTTTTTTAGGATCTACACCCAAGCGGATATGTAAATCTACAGAGCTGTCAAATTTGGTACAGTTGATTTCTTTTACAAGTGAAGAAGCTTCCTTCAATGAATAAACTTTTGTTTTATCCACCTTGGCAGCTGCTACTTTTCTTTTTTTAGTAAGTGACATGTTTTTCTGTTATAAGGTGAATAAATTAGTTTTCCCAGGGAGCTTTACCATCAACGGTTAAACCCATACTGCGTGCAGTACCGGCAACCATACTCATGGCGCTTTCTAAGGTGAATGCATTAAGATCAGGCATTTTATCCTTGGCAATGGTTTCTACCTGTGCCCAGGTTACTTTACCTACTTTAGAACGGTTACTTTCTTTAGATCCTTTTTGAATCTTAGCAGCTTCCATTAGCTGAACAGCAGCAGGTGCTGTTTTGATAACAAAGTCGAAAGATTTGTCGGAATAAACCGTAATAATAACGGGAACAACTTTTCCCATTTTGTCCTGCGTACGTGCATTAAACTGCTTGCAGAACTCCATAATGTTTACACCCTTTGAACCGAGTGCTGGACCAACGGGAGGCGCAGGATTGGCTTGACCGCCTTTCACCTGCAGCTTCACGAAGCCGGAGATTTCTTTTGCCATTTTTTTCGATTTTATTGGTTTTAGCGTCGCGCCTTCGGCGCGACTCCCAAATTCAATCATTCTCGTTAAAGAACTTTTGGGGCGGCAAAGATAAAGAGAATCTGGGAATTTTCAATCTGCAATCTGAAATTAAATCAATTCAAACCAGATTCCAGATTGAAGATTGAAGATTTAACTGGCTTCGAACGCATTAATAACCTCAATAACCCTCATAATCTCTGCTTTTGTATGGCAATATGAGCAGGGTAAGCTCAGCGAAGTGGCGTGAATTTCCTCCGAAATGGGGAATTGATGCCCATGATACCAAGGTTGAAGGGCTTTTTGATGATGGGGAGCAACAGGGTAATGAATTTCTGTTCCTATACCATGCTCGTATAAATAGGTTTTTAAACGGTCGCGGTGCGGGTAACGTATATTGAAGATATGATATACATCTTCCTGATCTTTTTGAACTACAGGCTTAATAAAACGATCATCCAAACCTTCCCTATACAATGTAGCCAGTTTTCTTTTATGAGCTGTGATAGCTTCTAGATAGGGTAATTTAATTTTTAAAAACAGGGCCTGCAACTCATCGAGCCTGCTATTTGAGCCAATTACATCATTATAGTATTTGTTATGCGACCCATAATTTCGGAGTTGTTTCAATAAGTCCTTATAATGGGCATTATTAGTTATAATAGCGCCGGCATCGCCCAAAGCACCCAAGCTTTTACTGGGGTAGAAACTGAAAGCGCCCAATACACCAAAAGTTCCTGCTTTTTGACCCTTATAAGTGGCATCATGTGCCTGCGCACAATCCTCAATAATAGGTAATCCATACTTACTCGCTATCTCCCCTATCAGATCCATTTCGCAACATTTACCATACAGATGAACCACCATAATAGCTTTTGTTTTTGACGTGATAGCTTCTTCTATTTTATGGGGGTCAATATTGTAAGTCTGAATATCAGGCTCTACTAAAACAGGAATATGCCCGGCATGAATGATAGAAATAATAGAGGCAATATAGGTATTGGCAGGAACTATTATTTCTGAACCTTTTGGTAAGTTGAGTACTTGTAAGGATAGCACTAATGCATCTAACCCATTGGCAACACCTATGCAAAAATCAGTATTATGATATGCCGCAAATGCTTGCTCAAAAGTATTTACTCCTTCTCCCAGAATATACCAACCAGTATCTAAAAAAGATTCGAATTCTTGTTGAAATAATACCTTGAAGCCTTCATTTACTTTTCCTAAGTTATCGTATGGAATCATGCTTTGTCCGGATACGGTTCAAAAATATAATCTGATGCATCAAAGGTAGTAGAAGCAAAAACAATTAAAATGGCATCTGAAGAAAAACTATGCATTTGATGCCAGTCTTTGGTTTCTAATATCAAACATTTAGAAGGATCATCCAATAAAAAGCTTTCCTTTTCTTCTCCGTTATTATTGGTAACTACGCAACTCCCATTTATGCAAATGACCGCTTGTTGCGTTGTACGATGCCTGTGACCTCCTCTTAAAGAATCGTCAACTTTATAGATATAAAAAAAACGCTTGATGGAAAATGGAAGTAGTTTCTCTACATCATCTAAAACGGTAAGATTCCCTCTACTATCAGTAAAGTTATTTAATTTGATCAGGTAGGCCATTGGGTTTACAC
This sequence comes from Sediminibacterium sp., assembly GCA_017537025.1. GTDB lineage: Bacteria > Bacteroidota > Bacteroidia > Chitinophagales > Chitinophagaceae > Sediminibacterium. The sequence continues at coordinate 161,829 of JAFWCB010000002.1, read as the reverse complement.
TATTTTAGCTTTCCACTCTCCCTCTGTTAACATATCTATAGGCTGATGCAGCTGTTGATCAATTTTGTCGAGGATAAAACTGTCTTTAGCAATATCGAATTTACGCGCATAAATCCGATCGGAAGAAATGATATTGGAAAAATCGTCTGTTGTAAAAATTTTGGGACTCGGTGTTTTAGGCGGGTGTTCGTAATAATGACAATTTTCATTGCTGATTTGAGAGGCAAAAGGAGAATTCATTAAAATAGTTTGCACCAAAAATTCATCAGATCCCCAAGTGAAATGGAAGAATCGTTTCAGTTTTTTATTTCTATCTACTCTTTCCAATACATATTCTGCCGCTTCCGGTGAAATGGCCCAAAACATAGAACTTCCGTAGAAAGATAATCTAGGTACTACCCTTTTGACCAAAAAATTGATCATTTGCTGGAGTCGATATTGCCCTTTAAATTGATAATTCGTAAGATGATACCGGTTCACACGTTGAAACGCTTCTTCCCAATCGCCTTCAAAAGATCGATATTTTAATAGCAGTTTACCCCTTCTTTCCGCAAAAAACTCCTGCATGTATTGCGCAGATTTTATAGGGTAATCTTGTCCGCTCATCAAAGAAATAAAATCGTAGGAACGCGCAGAATTTAAGATTTCCTGTAATGAATTGAATATTGCCTGCATGGTACTATACGCAGCCCATTGCACTTTTATACGATTCTTAATAAGATACACATTGGGTATGGCAGTAAGCGCCTTATGAGAGGAGATGGGGAGTTTGGCGTCTACATGTATATAAAAATCAAAATCTGGGTGGTGCATGCGCCTAATCATCCGCTCTGTTTGCTCAGGATTGGTATAAGTGATGATGAGATGAGCGATGCGCATTTATTTTAAGCTTTTTTTAATCTTTAGTAAATTTAAGTTTTTAGTTTGTAAAAATGGCCTTTACGCATATAAATATTAAAAATTAATTAAAAAAGCCATTTGTTCCGGGGAGCAAATGGCTTAACTAATTGACAATCTATAATTTATGATATTTTTTCTACTTGCATATAGTTTAACTCAACAGGTGTAGATCTACCAAAAATCTTAACGGTAACCTTGAGTTTCTTTTTCTCATCATTTACCTCTTCAATAACACCGTTGAAATCATTAAATGGACCTTCAATAATTTTGATAGTTTCACCAACGATAAAAGGCTCACTCATAGTAACACCTTGATCATTCATTTCATCTACCTTACCGAGCATTTTATTTACCTCAGCTTTACGCAAACTGATGATATTTCCTTTTGAACCCTTACCATCAGTAAGAAAGTGCATTACATTACTGATATTACTGATATGTTGAATCATATCATCATTCAACTTGCCTTCTAGTACTTCCATCATCACATACCCAGGGAAATAGTTTTTCTCGCGCATCACTTTTTTACCGTTCTGCACTTTATATACTTTTTCCATAGGTAAGAACACCTGTTTAATCAATTCCTGCCAGCCGCTTCTGATAATATCTTTATCCAGATACTCTTTCACTTTTCGCTCTTTACCGCTTACAACACGCAGCACATACCATTTGGTATCTTGCTGAGGTGCAACAGTATTTTCAGTAATAACTGCTTCCATTTTTTCTTACTTGAATAAAGAATAAATCAATTTCAATAACTGGTTGCTCGAGAAATCCATAACCCATACCATGGCTGTAATAATTACCGTAGCAACCAACACAATTACAGTGCTTTGTTGTAACTGCAACCAGGTTGGCCAGGTCACTTTCTCCAACAGCTCACTGTAGCTCTCTTTGAAATAAGTAGTGATTTTGTTCATCTTCTTTTTTTATTCGCACGGGCACTAGGATTCGAACCCAGATCAAAGGTTTTGGAGACCCGTATGCTACCGTTGCACCATGCCCGTATTAAAGTCAATAGTCATTGACTATTCGCCCGTAAATATACGAACTAGCAACCAATGACTCTTGACTATTTGTAATATGCGATTACTTAACAATCTCAGTTACCTGTCCGGCACCTACTGTTCTACCACCCTCACGGATAGCGAATTTCAATCCTTTTTCCATCGCAATCGGCTGAATCAACTTCACGCTTAATCCGATGTTATCACCAGGCATTACCATTTCAGTTCCTTCCGGTAAAGTTACTTCACCAGTTACGTCTGTGGTACGGAAATAGAACTGAGGACGATATTTATTAAAGAATGGAGTGTGACGGCCACCTTCTTCTTTGCTCAACACGTATACTTCACCTTTGAAATCTGTGTGCGGAGTAATAGAACCTGGCTTACAGATTACCATACCTCTACGGATATCTTTTTTCTCAATACCACGAAGTAGTAAACCTGCATTATCACCGGCTTGACCTTCATCTAATAATTTCTTAAACATTTCAACACCTGTTACGGTAGAGCTCAATGCAGATTCCATCAAACCTACGATCTCAACAGCTTCACCTACTTTGATGATACCACGCTCAATACGACCGGTAGCAACAGTACCACGACCGGTAATAGAGAATACGTCTTCTACAGACATCAAGAAAGGTAAATCAATCGGACGAGGAGGTAATGGGATATAGCTATCTACAGCAGCCATTAATTCGTCGATTTTCTCAACCCACTTAGCTTCTCCGGCTAATGCACCTGTAGCAGAACCTTGGATAATTGGCGTATTATCACCATCGAAACCATAAGAGCTTAATAACTCACGAATTTCCATTTCCACTAACTCTAATAATTCAGGATCGTCTACTAAGTCAACTTTATTCATGAAAACAACAATTTGAGGTACACCTACCTGGCGAGCCAACAAAATGTGTTCTTTAGTTTGAGGCATCGGACCGTCAGTAGCAGCAACTACAAGAATTGCTCCATCCATCTGAGCCGCACCGGTAATCATGTTTTTAACATAATCGGCGTGACCGGGACAGTCAACGTGCGCGTAGTGACGATTAGCTGTTTGGTATTCTACGTGAGCAGTATTGATAGTGATACCACGCTCTTTTTCTTCAGGCGCTCCATCAATCTCATCATATTTCTTAGCCTGTGCCAGACCTTTCTTAGATAAGATGTCCGTAATGGCAGCAGTCAAAGTGGTTTTACCATGGTCAACGTGACCAATAGTACCAACGTTTACGTGAGGTTTCTCCCTCTTAAAGGTCTCTTTAGACATTTTTATCGGTTTTTATTTGTGTTTTAAAAATTTATGTGGTTGCCCACCATTTTTTTGTTTTTAGTTTTTCTCCTCCGCTTTTGGCGGACGAGATGTGCCACTCAACATTGCTGGAACCGTTGGTGATCCCGCCTTGCGGGAGAACTCACGACCTCTTCCTTGGTACTTCAGAGCCGTTAGTGAGAATCGAACTCACGACCTCTTCCCTACCAAGGAAGTGCTCTACCACTGAGCTACAACGGCGTACCTGTTGGAGCGGAAGACGAGGCTCGAACTCGCCACCTATAGCTTGGAAGGCTATCGCTCTACCAAATGAGCTACTTCCGCTTATTGAACAGCAATGTTATGCGATCAAAGAACTTTTTATCCCGAAGGATGTGGGCAGGAGTGGATTCGAACCACTGAAGTCGAAAGACAGCGGATTTACAGTCCGCCCCATTTGGCCGCTCTGGAACCTGCCCGTTTATATCTCAGAGCCGAAGATGGGACTCGAACCCGCGACCTACTGATTACAAATCAGTTGCTCTACCAACTGAGCTACTCCGGCAAAAAAAAGACCTTCCCCATTTTTTGGGATGGCAAAGGTAATGGAATCTTTTGTTCAGCAAAATTTTGTGTCGTTTTTTTTCCACGGAATACAAACAAAAAAGCCCCGATTTGAAGGTCGGGGCTTTGAACTAGGCTGCTAATTTTTCTTTTTTTCGTTTAATCTGGTTAATAACGGATTCCATCGCATGATCAAAAGACTCTTCGAATGACTTAGAAGAAGCTTTTACAAAAAAATCATACCGCGGAACATGTACCCTAATCTCAGCAATTTTGTCTTTGATGTTATGCACCACATTATCGAGCTTTAAAAACACATCTACCTTGAGAATTCTGTCGTGAAACGTAGGTAGTTTACTCAATTTGCGGTTTACATACTCCACTAATTTTTCGTCCGCATCAAAGTGAACTGTTTGAATGTTAACGTTCATAATTGGTACCATTTTAATTCGTGAAACAATATAATGTATAAAGAACTGCCCACCCTTACCAACTGCTTTTATTTTTTGATTTAGGCGGAAAATCAAGTTACGATATTTCACGAAACATCCAAATAAAAATTCGTCATTTTTGATAAAATTTTCACTCACTCAGGCTTTAGGATGCGCCTTCTTGAAAACTTCTTTTAATTGCTCAATAGAATTATGTGTGTACACCTGCGTAGCAGCCAAACTACTATGCCCCAATAACTCCTTAACTGCATTCAAATCGGCACCATTATTCATTAAATGGGTTGCAAAACTGTGCCGTAAAACGTGTGGACTTCTCTTCTGAACAGTGGTTACTGCAGAGAGGTATTTCTTCACAAAACCATATACTTTACGAGGGTTTAGTGCCTTTCCTTCTTCCGTAACAAACACTTGATGAATTCCTTCTATGCGTATGGGTTTGTCTTGCAAATAACTTTTGATCTGTACTGCCAAATCCGGCGTAAGAGGTAAAATCCTTTCCTTATTTCCCTTCCCTAATACCTTTAATTGTCTGTTCCCGGCATCTACCTGCGACTCTTTGAGTTGGATTAATTCACTCAATCGCATGCCGGTACTATACAATAGCAATATCACCAACCGCTCTGTTCTTCCACCCCAATTATCCGGAAACTCCATATGCGCAAATAGCGTATCCATATCTCGCTCCTCTACAAAAACGGGTAAACGCTTACTTAACTTAGGAGAAATGATGGTTGTCATAGGTGTTTTGGTGATCACTCCCTGCTTTAATAAGAATTTAAAAAAAGATTTCAAGGCTGAAATTTTACGGTTGATCGTTTTGGAAGTCATGTCATCCTCTTTCATTTCAGCTAACCACGACCGAACCATTGAAGCAGTAATGTCCGCCACCCCAACCCCTTCGTATTGGCTCGCCAAATAGGCAAAAAATTGATTCAGGTCGTTCTCGTAAGAAATATAAGTATGCCTCGAATATCTCCTCTCGAACTGGAGGTATTGTAAAAAACGGGTAAGCTCTGGATACTCGGTTGTGGGCATAAAAAAAGTAGTTCAAGGTTAACGTACCTGAACTACTCAATAGTATATAAGAGGGATCTTAATTATCCTTCAATCTTTCCGCTGGCGATTTGCTGCTTGTAGATCGCTTTTAATACTTCCCCGCGGCGACGAACCGATGGTTTAGTAAATGCTTGGCGATCTCTTAATTGCAACAAGGTTTTGCTCTTTTCGAACTTCTTCTTGTACTTTTTAAGGGCCTTGTCGATGTTTTCGCAGTCTTTAGAATCGATGATTAACATAGCTTTTTATACCTCCTCAGGTAGTTTTTTGAGATTGCAAAGGTAGGGGTTTTGGTAAAAAAGACAAAGTTTTTGTTTTAGGGTATAGGGTATAGGGTATAGGGGGGAACGACTATTATCTATTATCTATTACCTGCCTGCCTTAATATATACTTCCCAATTATATCGAACTCAATATTAACGATACTGCCGGGCTCAACGGCAGAAATGGTAGTATGCTCATATGTATAGGGTATGATGGCTACCTGAAAGCGATTGGCCGCTACATTAAAACATGTTAGGCTCGTACCGTTAACCGCTATCGACCCTTTTTCAATCACTAAATTTTTAAAAGCTTCGGGATATTCAAACTCATATTCCCAACTACCATCTTTCTCAGTTTTAGAAATACAAGTAGCCACTGCATCTACATGCCCCTGTACTATATGTCCATCTAATCGCCCCCCCAAAATCATGCAACGCTCCAAATTCACCTTATCACCGATTTGCCAAAAATCAAGATTTGTTTTAGCCAATGTTTCGGCGATGGCTGTAACCTTATGCGCTCCATCCGCTATTGCCTCTACCGTTAAACATGCCCCATTATGCGCAATACTCTGATCCACTTTCAATTCATGGCTTATGGGTGATTGTATCCAAAAGCTTTTATTCGTACCAAAAGCTTCGATGTCTTTTATCTCCCCTATTGTTTCAATTATTCCTGTGAACATACAATTCATTTATATGGTTTACCCTACTTTAAATCTGGAATCTGGAATCTGGAATCTGAAAATTTATATACCTCAGATTGACCCCTTCAACAAGCTCAGGGTTACATTTATCTTATGCCTTATAGCATACACCTTAAACCTTTTTTCCCTTCAAAGCCTCACTTACTGCGGCATCCATAGCACGCTCTGCAAAAGGCCTACTTATTTCATTCAGCTCTTCAATTTTTGTTTGAATCAAATTTTTATCATCCATCGTTAAGGCAAGCTGCAGATTTTGCATAGCTGCGGCAGTTGCTACAAGTTCTTCTTGAGATAATAAAGCACTATTTTGAGCAATAAATTTTTCGGTAACGGCTAAAATCTGTTCTCCCTCTGTTCTTGCTTCTACCAAGGCACGTGCTTGCATATCGTCTTTCGCATGCGTAATACTATCCAAGAGCATTGTTTCTACTTCTGCATCCGTTAATCCATATTGCGGTTTTACCTCGATAGATTGTTCTACACCACTCCTCAACTCTTTCGCTGAAACAGCAAGAATGCCGTCTGCGTTAATTAAAAAACTTACTTCCACTTTAGGCAAACCTGCCGGCATACCCGGTATACCCGTAAAATTAAATTCAGCCAGTTTACGATTATGTTGCACTAAATCACGCTCGCCTTGGTATACTGTAATACGCATGCTTGATTGTCCATCTTTTTGCGTGGTGTATTGTCTGGATGCTTTATTCGGAATCTTAGAATTTCGTGGAATCAATACATCCATCAATCCACCCATGGTTTCAATACCTAAGCTTAGTGGCGTAATATCTAACAACAAAAAATCTTTATTATTACCTGCTAAAATATCTGCTTGAACCGCTGCACCTAAGGCAACCACTTCATCGGGGTTAACCGAATCATTCACTTTCTGTTTAAAGAATTCTCCTACTTGTTTTTTGATCAGAGGAATACGCGTGCTACCTCCCACCATAATCACGGCATCAATATCTTCGGCTTTTAAACCCGCATCTTGCAAGGCTTTAGCGCATGCATCGAGGGTTCTATCCACCAGTGAAGAAATCATTTTTTCAAACACTTCTCGTGTAATGGAAATAGATTCTTCTTTATAAGTTGCCTCAAAAAAATCGGCACTACTCAATTTTTTCTTGGCTGTTTCAGCCAGTAAACGAAGCGTTTGCAAATCGGTTCTGGACAGTAATTCAACAGGGATATTTTTTTCGGCAAGCCAATGCTCAACCAAGGCTTTATCTATATCATCACCTCCTAAATATGTATCTCCATTGGTACTCAACACTTCAAAAATTCCTCCGGCAATTTTTAGGATTGAAATATCGAAAGTGCCACCACCTAAATCGTACACCGCAATTGTTTTTTCTTCATCAGGTTTAATACCTAACCCATAAGCCAAACTAGCTGCCGTAGGCTCATTTACGATACGTAAAACATCGAGTCCGGCTAATTTACCGGCATCGCGTGTTGCCTGGCGCTGTGCATCATTAAAATAGGCTGGCACTGTGATCACAGCTTTCGTAACCGGTGTTTTTAAAATATGTTCGGCCCTGTGCTTGAGTTCTTTTAAAATAAAAGAGGATAATTCAATGGGCGAATAAAACTGATCGCCTACTTGCACTTTCACTAATTTGTCGGCATCATCATCAATCACTTTATACGTAAAGAAATGGGCGTTGGCTTTCAAATCATTATAACTCTTACCCATTAATCGCTTAGCGCTAAAAATAGTATTGGCAGGATCAGTTTCTAAAAACCCTTTAGCCTGTTCACCAACTACCGGGTTACCAAATGCATCGAAATGCACCACACTGGGCACCAAACTGCTGGAATCGTGCTCTTTTAATGCTACGGGGTTTCTACTTTCAGGATGGATGATGGCCACCAAACTATTGGTAGTACCCAAATCTATACCCACGATCATTTCTGCCTGTTGCAGGCTACCTGTTGCTATATTAATACCGATTTTCGCCATAATGAATTGCAAATGTATTACAATCCGAGGGCAGCAAGGTTGCGAATTCCGAAATCATCTTACACAGACACCACCCTTGTTTTGCTGATATAATCGTGTAGAGGCATTCCTAAAAATGGACTAAAAAATAAATCTATAACTGTTATTCTTGCTAAACTGCGTATCATGACCGCCAGTAATGAAGGTTTTTTACCGGAAATATTTACCACTTTTGATTTTGAAAGCCATTTTCCGGGCGTGCGTTGGGTAAGCGTTTCAAATAGGGTATAATAAATAAAAACCGACCCGAAAAAGAACCATCCGAAATTGTAGGGTGTAAAGCGCCAATAATATACATACCAGTTCCAGGTGCGGAAAGCAATCATTGCCAAAAGAAATACCAATAACGTATCTATTAGAAAATTGAGAATACGGGTACCATCGCCAACTGTTTGCATAGTTTTTTATTCTATGCAAAAATAGCGTTCCAATCGCAGTCATTCTTTCTTAGTTTTGCGCAAAACAATAATTTAGCATGAGTTTAGTAGCGGAATTGCGTTGGAGAGGCATGTTACAGGATATTATGCCGGGCACAGAAGAGTTGTTGGAAAAAGAAATGGTATCTGGTTATATTGGGTTCGATCCTACTTCGGATAGTTTACATATTGGCAGCTTAGTACCCATTTTGTTATTAGTGCATTTACAGCGTGCCGGACATAAGCCCTTCGCCTTAGTGGGTGGTGCTACAGGTATGATCGGCGATCCGAGTTTTAAAAGTGAGGAAAGAAATTTATTGAGTGAAGAAACGCTGGCACATAATTTATTGGGGATTAAAAAACAGTTGTCTAAATTTTTAGATTTCAATAGCTCAGCCGCTAACAAAGCTGAATTGGTAAATAATTACGACTGGTTTAAAGATTTTTCTTTTCTACATTTTATTCGTGATGTAGGTAAGCATATCACGGTTAATTACATGATGAGCAAAGACAGTGTGCGTAAGCGACTAGATGGCGATACAGGTATGAGTTTCACGGAATTCACCTATCAATTAATCCAAGGATATGATTTTTATTGGTTATACCAAAATAGAAATTGCAAATTGCAAATGGGCGGTAGCGATCAGTGGGGGAATATTGTTACCGGTACTGAAATCATTCGCCGTAAATCAGGTGGAGAAGCATTTGCTTTCACTTGTCCGCTCTTAACAAAATCCGATGGCGGCAAGTTTGGTAAAACCGAGCGCGGTAATGTGTGGTTAGATCCTGCCAAAACATCACCTTATCAATTTTATCAGTTTTGGTTGAATGCCAGTGATGAAGATGCAAAAAAGTGGATCAAAATATTTACCCTATTACCACAAGCAGAAATAGAGGCATTAATCATAGCGCATGAAGCGGCACCACATACTAGGGCATTACAAAAGAAATTAGCTGAAGAGATCACTTGTTTTGTTCATAGCAAGGCCGATTATGAATTTGCTTTAAAAGCCTCTGATATTTTATTTGGTAATGCAACAACGGAGGCATTGGCTTCTTTGAATGAATCACAATTATTACAAGTAATGGAAGGTGTACCTACGGTAGAAGTGAATACACAACAAATAAATGAAGGTTACGATTTAGTAAGTTTCTTAGCCGATACGCAAATCTTTCCCAGCAAGGGTGAGGCTCGCAAAATGTGGCAGGCGGGTGGTATCAGTATCAACAAAGAAAAAGTTACTACTGATAAAAATAGCTTAACCAACAGCGATCTGTTACAAGGAAAATATATACTTGTTCAGAAGGGTAAGAAGAACTATTATTTGGTGAAAGTGGGTTAGGGTGATTAATATGCTGCAGAGTTTTTGTGTCTGGGAATTGTACCCATTGGATCACAACACCATTTCAAAAACTTTTGGTTCGGAATTTTGATATTGTAAAACGATTCTGCCTTTCTTTTCCTTGATTTCAATACTAAGAGTTGGATATTTAACCTCGTCTTTGTCTCTTAGTAATAATTTATAAAACGCTTCACCTTCTGTAAATGATGTATTCCATTTGCAAGTCTTTGCTAGTATTAAATAAGGGACATTTTCAGATGCTTTTGCTGAAGCCTCATTATTAGCAATACGCAACGTATCGCTCTTGATAAAAAACATTAATGCAAAAGGTAATGATTCCTTTCCATTTCCGACGGATGATGTTTTATAGACAACTTCCTCTTGGCAGCTATTCTGTGCCAATAAATCTGAATTTAAAAGTGATAAACAAATTAGCAGCATAGATGTAAGTGTGTATTTCATTTTGAGGTTTTTTTAGCATATACCCTATCTTTCCAGATTATTTTTTTTGAAACTAGATAATTACAAATTGTCGCAAAAGTTAACACCAAATTTATTGGGAAATAGCAGACTATTTCAAGATCAAACTTAAGGTCTAATTTTTTGTACGCTTTTAATAGAGATAGTATGTTTACTATCCACAAAAAGCCAAAAAATAATACAGTATTTTCAAAATAGTAACCAGATAATAGTATAAAAAAAGGCAATAGCAAGCATCTTAAAAAAACGGAAACCGTCATGAAAAATGGTAACTCCAGAGAACCTTTCATCCATCTAATTCTTTGTTGAAAATATTCTTTACTTGTAATGATAGGTTTAACAACTGCTATCTCGTTTTTTGAAAATAAGTATTTTAGTTGGAATCCATTTTTTTTAACCGCCTTGGATAAGGCATAATCTTCGATAATTGAAAAGGGAATATTTTCAAAAGTGCCGACTTGATTGTAGACATCAGTTTTGATACCCATATTATTACCACAGGCCGAAGTTGGAAGGTTTAAATTGTTAAACTGGGAAGCAATCGAAAATAATGATATAAAATCAGCTTTCTGAATCCTTGAAAAAAATTGTTCTCCACCGGTAATAGTAACTCCTGCAACCATATCAAAATTCTCGAGTGAACTTACCATCGAACTAATCCAGTATCTGTTTACGGCAGTATCTGCATCCGTAAATAGTAAGTATTCGCCCTTTGCTTGTTTTGCAAGCTGTGCTAATACATTTGCTTTCCCTTCAAGGTTTGAAATTTTTGTGGTAATACTATATAAACTAATATTTGAATATTTACTCGCCCAGTGCGAGACTTTATCACCCGTTAAATCGGATGAATTATCGTTACCAACTAATATTTCGAAATCAAATGATGTATCTTGATTAATCAGAGCCGATAAGCAATAGTCAATATTGTTTTCTTCATTCCTTGCAGCAATAAGAACTGATACTTTTATATTCATTTAGATTTTCTATCTAATAACATTATGGCAAACATCAATATAGACAACTTCATTCAAATCATAAAACATGAACAACCGATAATCAATAGCTCAGCCTACAAGGGTAACCTTACATAAAAACTGGTGCCTTTATCCGGCTCACTGGTAAAACTTATCGTTCCCCCGTGTAACGTTATAATCTGTTTACAAATAGATAGACCCAAGCCAAAACTTTTTTCACCATCGGTGCCTTTTCGTTTAGCCGTAGTAAACATATCAAATACCCGCTCCTGATACCCTGCAGGAATACCAATACCTTGATCTTTTACGGCTATCACCAAATATGGTTCTTCTACAGACAAGCTGATATTGATTTCCGAACCGGGTTTACTAAACTTAATGGCATTGGTTACTAAATTGCCAATAACACGATCGATCAATTCAGGGTCGAATTTAATATGTACTGGTTTTGATAAATAAGTAGCCTGAAGAGTAATATTCTTTTCCTGCGCTGTAAAAGCTAGTAACTGTAGGTTTTGTTGTATATACTTATTGATCTCTATATCTTTCAATCGCTCTTTATCGATATCAATAATAGTTGAATCCAACAGTTCTTTGATCATATTTAAGGAAGTAGTAGCAGCATCTTCTATCATAGTCAATAACTCTTTTTGCTCTGCATTTACGGATGTATCACTATGCATTAATTTACTAATACCCGCAATACCAGTTATAGGTGTTCTGAGATCATGCGCCACCACTTTTAAAATTCGCTCTTTTTCATTTTTGCTGATAGATAGGTCTTGATAGGCTTTTTCAAGACTGATCTGATTTTTAAAATATAGGTATTTAAAATAGTATAAGCATAGAATAAAGAAGATTAAAGGAAGAAGTATTTTCACAATAATCTCCACAATACTGAGTACAGACATTTCGCTCAATGGTAAATCATCTAAGCGTATAGCTACAAAAGAAATAGAGATCAAAGCAACAAATAAAATATACTGCCATTTCCTGTCGAAAATTACTATCGCAGCTACCACCATCACCAATAATCGGTACTCGCTACCATTCTTAAAAAAATACGCTGCTACAATACTGATGATTGCATTCAACAACATTAAATAAGCCCGTAAAAATATTTTTCGTTGCGTAGTAGAAACCCAAAAGCCAATGGTAAAAATGATAAGTTGTAAAAAATTCAGCGCTGCTAAAACATATTCCTGAGTAAAAACATTCACTAAAAAAACCAAAAAAGCAAAGGGTGTTGCCAGCAATAAAAATAGGTTGAACATTAAGTTCTTATACGAATCTATAAAAGGGGTATCCGGCTTATTCCCCAGATTCAATATACGATTCAAAAGTGCTATTCTTTTTTTCACGGTTCAGCTTACTTAACTCCTTTCAAAACCTTCCAAATTTCTTGTGCAACCAATAGATTGCCATTTGTGTTCAAATGTACTCTATCCGAAGTTAGTAATCCTTTTTCTTCATTTCGCGGATTATTGGCAATCAAATAATTAATGAATTCAGTACGCAAATCTACACAGGGTATATTATTCACTTTAGCATAATAGCGCAACCAATTACTATACATATTTAGTTCACCATCTTGTTCATTCGACATGTCTTTTCTCTCTCCAATAACCGAAGGAGTACATACTACTACTTTAATACCTGCCGATTGCAATTTCTTTACTAAAGCCTCGTAGAATTGAATGTATTTTACATAATCTGTTCCGGTGCCCGCCAATCGCTTATGCCAAATGTCATTGATCCCTACATATATCACTACGATCTCGGGATTCTTCTTGATTACATCTTCATCTACCCGTAAATACAAATCAGTGATTTTATTGCCACTGATTCCGGAACCCACTAACTCATATTGATTATCTACACCTTCTTTTTTTAAAATATCTTCAAGTAAGCGAATATAGCCGCCCGGCTGGGCTCCTATTTCTGTAATAGAATCACCAAAAAAAACGACTTTACGCTTTTTGGGTGCCTGATAAAACGACATCAAAAAAAGTGAAGCGATGAAGGCGGCGAATAATAATAATTTTGTCATAGTGGATTCGAGTTACAATCCGCCGCGGCGGACGGGATTCGGGTTATGAATTTTGAATTATGAACTTTACTTATTTTACTTATTTACTCACTACCTACTACCCACTACTCACTACTCACTACTCACTAATGAACGTCGTTCATAATAGGCGTAGTACTGGCACCCATCAACTCTACAAAAGATCTTTCGGCCACTAAATAGCCGTTCCCTTTAGCGCAGAAATGTACTTTTAAATTTTCAATACTCAATGGGTTTCCTTCTGGTATATCGGCCATATTACTATACCGTATATCATGCCCATCTACAATGATCACTAACCCACTTCCGATGGCTTCCATTTTATTTCCTTCTGTAATGAGCATACCCGTATCTTCTCCCAATCCTATGCCAATACAAGAAGGGTTTGCAGAAACTGCTTGTGCTAATCTAGCAAAGCGGCCTCTTTTTTCAAAATGAGAATCGAAGATCACATTATCCATAAACGCGAGGCCGGTCGTAATTTTTACTTCCCCCTTTAAATGCGCGCGGGTTGCATTCCCCTCATAGATCATGGTATTACTCATAGCCATAGCTCCTGCCGAAGTTCCGGCTATCACAAAGTTTTCTTGCTCGTATCTGTCAATTATGATTTTTAAAAATTTAGTACCTCCAAAAATGGTAGTTAATCGCAACTGATTACCCCCGCTAAACATCACACCATCACAGGCAGCTATTCTTTCAAGATACTCTAATTGTTGTGCATCTTCCCGGTTACGGATATGCATTACATTCACATTAGTACAACCAATTTTACCAAAAGCATCTAAATAATTTTCGCCCACTTCGTAAGGTATCGTGGAGGCTGTTGTAATGACCTCAATAGCAGCATGGGGTCCACCTGCTTCTTCTACGATTCTTTTGAGAATACCTAATTCAAAAAAATTGAGATTATTCCGATATACTTCTCCTTTCTCTAAATCTGTACCCTTATCTTCTGCCCCGCCAATAGCGATTAATTTTCCTTTAGGAATATCCATGCGTAGATTTCTATTCTTACAAAAATATTGATATATTCAATGCCCAGCAAGCTTTACATGATTTGTGTAAAAAGCGTTAAAAACAAAGATTATGAGAATTGAAGAAATAAAAGTGTTAAGAGGGCCTAATTACTGGAGTATTCGGCGAAACAAGCTGATTCAAATGAAGCTGAACCTGGAGGAATTGGAGCAACGTCCTACTAACACTATTGATGGTTTTAGAAAAAGACTGGAAACCCTCTTCCCTTCTATGTATTCACACCGGTGCAGTGTTGGCGAGCCCGGTGGTTTTTTTCAACGGGTGGATGAGGGTACTTGGATGGGACACGTTATTGAACATATTGCGCTGGAGTTACAAACCCTCGCCGGTATGGATACAGGCTTCGGGAGAACCAGAGGCAGTGGAGAAGATGGGAAATATTTTGTTGTATTTAGTTATATGGAAGAAGATGCAGGCACCTATGCCGCAAAAGCATCTGTACGTATTGCTCAAGCACTGGTAGATAACGTTCCATACGATTTGGAAGAGGATATTCAGCAACTACGCGAAATTAGAGAGGATACCCGTCTGGGGCCTTCTACGGGTTGTATTGTAGATGAAGCTGCTAAAAGAGGGATCCCACATTTACGTTTGAATAAGCATAGCCTGGTGCAGCTTGGTTATGGGGTACATCAAAAAAGAATAAGAGCCACCATCGCTTCTACCACCGGTAATATAGCTGTAGATATTGCTTGTGATAAAGAAGAAACAAAAAATTTATTAGAAGCTGCAGAAATACCGGTACCCAAAGGAACCGTTATTCGCACAGAATTGGGATTAAAAGAAGCCATAGAAAAATTCGGGTACCCGCTTGTAATTAAACCCATAGATGGTAATCACGGCAAAGGCAATACAACCAATATTACAAATTGGGAACAAGCACTGAAAGCTTTTGATAATGCGAAGCAATACGGAAGAAGTATTATCGTAGAAAAATTTATTACCGGTTTTGATTTTAGAATCTTAGTGATCAATTATAAATTTATTTGCGCGGCACTCCGCACCCCTGCAGCTGTTACAGGTGATGGAGAACATACTATTCAATGGCTGATTGATGAAACAAATAAAGATCCGCGGAGAGGTTATGGACATGAGAAAGTACTTACGCAAATTACCGTAGATCATAGTACCATGAAAATGTTGGAGGAGAAGGGCTATACGCTAGAAACCGTTCCTGCTGCTGGAGAATTAGTGCTATTAAAAACAACTGCGAATCTCTCAACCGGTGGCACATCTACCGATATTACCGATGAAGTGCATCCTGCTAATATTGTGATGTGTGAGCGGATTGCTAAAATTATTGGATTGGATATTTGTGGTATCGATATTATGGCGCAAGATCTTCGCACTCCCGTAAATGAAAATGGTGGCGCGATCTTAGAAGTGAATGCTGCTCCGGGTTTTAGAATGCATATTGAACCGGCAGAAGGATTGCCAAGAAATGTGGCAGAACCTGTGATAGACATGTTATTCCCAGATAGAAGTAATGGTCGTATCCCCATCATTGCGATTACAGGAACCAATGGGAAGACTACCACTACCAGACTAACAGCACATATCTCAAAATCGGCGGGTAAAAAAGTTGGCTATACAACCAGTGATGGTGTATATATTCAAAATCAGTTATTGATGAAGGGCGATTGTACAGGTCCTCTCTCTGCTCAATTTGTACTCAAGGATCCGACGGTAGATTTCGCTGTACTGGAATGCGCCCGTGGAGGTATTCTTAAAAGCGGATTGGCATTTCAACACTGTGATGTGGCTATCGTTACTAATGTTGCCAGTGATCATATGGGATTAGGAGGTATCAACACCCTTGAACAAATGGCGCGCTTAAAAGCGGTAGTTCCAGAAACCGTATTTCCACATGGTTATGCAGTTTTGAATGCAGACGACGATTTGGTATATGCGATGAAATCAGCGCTCAAATGCAATATTGCACTCTTTAGTATGGATGAAAATAATCCACGTATTCAAGAGCATTGTAAAGCAGGCGGGTTAGCCACAGTGTATGAAAATGGATTTATCAGTTTACTCAAAGGCACTTGGAAAATAAGGGTTATCCATGTAAAAGATATTCCGCTCACGTTTGAAGGAAAAGCAGTACACAATATTGCCAATACACTACCTAGTGTAATGGCCACTTATTTGTTCAAATCAATTACGATCGAAGATATTCGCAGTGGTTTACAAACCTTTATAGCAGGCAGTGCTACTACTCCGGGAAGATTAAATTTCTTCCACTTTAAAAACTTCACTTTCCTGGCCGATTTTGCACATAACCCTCACGGACTTCAATTATTATGTGAGTTTGTGGAGAAACTCGACTATCCCTATAAGGTAGGTGTAATTAGTGGTACCGGTGATAGAAGAGATGAAGACATTAAAGCATTAGGCAGTATATCGGCTAAATATTTTGATGAGATCATCATCAGATGCGATAAAAATTTGCGCGGCAGAACGGCAGAAGAAATTATTAGCCTATTACAAGAGGGCATAAATGAAGTGAATCCGAAAGTACCGCAAACTGTAATTGCCAATGAAAATTTGGCCTTGGAATATGTATATACCAACCATAAACCGGGGGCTTTATATACCATTATGTGTGATGTAGTAGCCGGAGCCTTGGATAAAATCAAGGAATTAAAAGATAGGGAGAATAACGGGTAGGTTATTGGGGCATTCAGGGTGGTTGAATAGAAATCTACTTTATTTTGAAAAAATTTGGCATACTTGTACTCGAAGCTTATTTTTGCAGCCCATTCGAAAGAAAGGATAGGATTGCCTGATAGTATAAGGGTAGTACAACTGATTTTGGTTCAGTTTGTCTTGGTTCGAATCCAGGTCAGGCAACAAGAAATCCGCAGCGCAAACTGCGGCTTTTTTATGCTAGATACCTTAGTTATATAGTTTCTTCAAATATTCCCGATTGCCTGTTTTTGCGGACTTTATCCCAATGAAAATATCGGCCATTCATGGCCACGTAAATACCATGCGGCAAACTTTGGGCAAAAGCCAAAGCACTGCCTAAATTAAATAAACCATCTGAGCTACCAAACTTAATAGGAATCATAGCTCCTGTTAATACAACGGTTTTATGAACGATTTCTTTAGCCAGAAATTTAGCAGTGTCTGTCATCGTATCGGTACCATGTGTAATCACGATTCGCTCTTCTTCACTGGCATTGCAGCTTGCTACAATAAGCTCCCTATCTTGCTGTGTCATCTCTAAACTGTCTTTAAGCATAAGCTGTGATATGCGAACGGGCAATTGAGATCTTCCTTTCTCTAATAATTCCTGCAAATGGGTTTCCCGAAAATATAATTCCCCGGAAATAAAATTATACTCTTTATCAAAAGTACCACCGGTAACAATAATATGAATAGCGTTCATCGTAACGCAAATTTAGCACTAAACCAATAGTAAACTGTATTATTTGTTTTTTCGTATATACCATTTAACTAGTCAACCACATGCATACCTCTTCCAATATTAAAGTAATTATACCGGCTTATAACGAAGAAGGAAGTATTGCACTTGTGGTGAACGCTTTACCCAAACACCTTTGCCATGAAATTATTGTTACCGATAATAATAGTACCGATAATACTGCTAATGCGGCAAAGCAAGCCGGGGCTACGGTACTGTTTGAAAAAAAGCCTGGATATGGAGCAGCTTGTTTAAAAGCAATAGATTATGTAAGGCAGAAAGGCGGGTGCGATATTGTAGTTTTTATAGATGGAGATTTTAGTGATCACCCGGAAGAAATGGAAAAAATAATAACCCCAATCGTTGCAGGTGATGCCGATATGGTTATTGGTAGCCGTATAAAAGCCCTCAGAGAAAGGGGAAGCATGACGCCTCAACAGGTATTCGGAAACTGGCTGGCAGTAACGCTAATTAAGCTTTTTATGGGTCGTCAATACACCGACCTCGGGCCATTTAGAGCCATTACATGGAATGCCTTAGAAAAGATAAATATGATCGATACCAATTACGGGTGGACGGTTGAGATGCAGGTAAAAGCTATAAAGCATAAACTGCGTTACAAAGAGGTACCGGTTCGGTATCGTAACCGTGCTGCTGGGTATAGCAAAGTGAGTGGTTCCATAAAAGGAAGCATCCTCGCAGGATATAAAATCATTAAAACAATTTTTAAATATTTCTGATCTCATGCAACCGATCACCGCTATCACCGAAAAAAAAATCTATCCGGTTTTCATACTAAATGCCGTACTATTAGTTGCCGGACAATTATTTTTAGTTAGAGAACAATTTTTGGGGTTACTGATCTGGCAAATTACCCTGCATCTGATTTTTATTGTATTATGGAGAACCAAGTATCAACTTGGCATCAGAGATATTTTCATTGCTGCTGCAGTATGCAGACTATTAACAGCATGTACAATGCCTACATTGAGTGATGATGTATATCGTTTTATTTGGGATGGGCAATTGATCGTAAGGGGTGAAAATCCGATGCTCACCACACCGGATAACTATCTTGCCGCAATGTTACCAACAGCCAGCAATTATGGTTATGCCACTAAATTACATGGCCTCATTAATCATCCACAATTTTATACCTGTTACCCGCCACTCATGCAGGGGGTCTTTTGGTTATCGGCTTTTTTGGGAGGCAGCTCTATTACGGCCAGTATCATTATTATCAAAATTTTTATATCTATCACTGATGTAGTAGGCATTATTTTTTTACATAAGCTACTAAAAAAGAATAACCTCAATGAGAAGCTTATCATCCTATATGCCTTAAACCCCATCATCATCATCGAAGGTGCGGGTAACGCTCATTTTGAAGTGGTGCAAGCCGCATTCATTTTTATATCGCTATATTATCTACATGCTAAAAAAATGGCTGTTGCCTCAATTTGTTGGGGATTGGCCATTGTAACTAAATTGATTCCCCTTATGCTATTGCCACTCATTATAAGATGGCTTGGGTGGAAAAAAGGAATTATTTTTTCCGCACTAAGTGTATTTGTTGCAGTCATCTGCTTTCTACCATTTTTAAGCAGTAACTCTTTGCAGGGTTTTGGCAAAAGTCTCAACCTCTATTTTCAAAACTTTGAATTCAATGGATCTATCTACTATATCGCACGTGAAATAGGCTGGTGGATAAAAGGATATAACTACATTAGTTTTATTGGACCCTTCCTTATGTGCTTATTTTTAGGCTGCTATGCAATACTTTTTTTTGTAAAAAGAAAACTGACACTTAGTTCATTTGCCTCTGCGGCAGTAATTGTATTTTCTCTTTATTATTTATTCGCCACAACCGTGCATCCCTGGTATTTTATAAACCTCATTCCCTTTGCAATATTAGCGGGTAAAAAATATCCTTTTGTTTGGCTGTCTGCTGCTTTTCTTTCGTACCAGGCCTATAGCAATAATCCATTTCACGAAAAAATGTGGGTGATTGCAATAGAGTACACCATCCCTTTATTTTTTATCGTATATCATTTGATAAGAAAATCTCCACATCCTGTCATTCACTTAAGAATACATGATACAGTTACTTGACAGGTTGCTAAACCATACTGTGAATGAGATTACTGTGAATACTGCAGCTCACCTCAAGCATCCCTTTTTTATAGATACCA
Organism: Sediminibacterium sp.; assembly: GCA_017537025.1. GTDB lineage: Bacteria > Bacteroidota > Bacteroidia > Chitinophagales > Chitinophagaceae > Sediminibacterium. The sequence continues at coordinate 141,685 of JAFWCB010000002.1, read as the reverse complement.
GAGAGGTGGAAGAATATACTATTAGTCATATTGAAAATGCCATATTTGTTGGTTACAATGATTTTTCTTTACAGCCGATCGCTCATCTTAATAAGTCGGCGATGATCATTGCATATTGCTCTATTGGTTTTCGTAGCGAAAAAGTTGTTGAAAAATTAATGGCCGCTAACTACACCAATGTACACAATCTATACGGTGGCATATTTGAATGGGTAAATCAAGGGTATAAAGTAAAAAACGCTACCGGTTTTACCGATAATGTGCACACTTTTAATATGGTTTGGAGCCATTGGCTACTGAAGGGTGTAAAAATATACTAAAAATAGGCAAACCCAAACCCATCTTTTCAACGTAAATAATGCCATGGCACCTAAGGTAGTAATCATCGGCAATGGCATTTCGGGTATTACCTGTGCAAGGCATCTCCGAAAACTCAGTAATTACGATATCACTGTGATTTCTTCGGAATCAAAATATTTTTTTAGCCGCACTGCCTTAATGTATATCTACATGGGCCACATGAAAGAAGAACACACCAGGCCATACGAAAATCATTTTTGGGAAAAGAACCGGATTAATCTGCTACAAGAAAAGGTAGCTAACATTCATCCTCTTGAAAATTATATACTCCTTGAATCAGGTGAACAAATAAGGTATGATTATTTGGTATTAGCTACAGGTAGCCGCAGTAATAAATTTGGATGGCCCGGGCAGGATTTAAAAGGGGTTCAGGGTCTCTATAATTTACAAGATCTTGAAACGATGGAGAAATATACATCGGGCATCAAACATGCGGCCGTTGTAGGAGGTGGATTAATAGGAATTGAGACAGTAGAAATGTTGCTTAGTCGTAATATCCATGTTCACTTTTTAGTAAGAGAAAATAGTTTTTGGAACCTCGTAATGCCTCCTGATGAAAGTGAAATGATCAATAAGCTTATCTACCACCATCAAGTAGATTTAAGATTAGGTACAGAATTGAAAGAAATAAAAAGCGATGCAACAGGGAGAGTTGCTGCTATTGTTACCAGTAAAGGAGATACTATTGATTGCTCTTTTGTTGCAATAACTGTTGGTGTAAGTCCTAATATTGATTTTGCAAAAAACAGTGGGATACATACAGATCGTGGCATTATCGTAGATGATTACTTGCAAACTAATTTTAAAAACATATTTGCTATTGGCGATTGTGCACAATTTAAAACACCATTACCGGGCAGAAAACCCATAGAGCAGGTTTGGTATACCGGCAAAATTCAGGGTGAAACGGCTGCCAGAAATATAGTGGGACTCGAAACAGCGTATAAACCCGGACACTGGTTTAACAGTGCTAAATTCTTTGATTTGGAATATCAGACCTACGGATTAGTTCCTGCACAAAAAGATGAAAGCAATGATTGGTTTTGGTGGCAGGATAAAAAAGGAGAAAAAGGGTTACGCTTAGTTTGGGAAAAAAATACAAAAATCTTCAAAGGACTCAATGCAATGGGTATACGCCTCAGACATGAAGTGTGTAACCAATGGCTAAATAATAATACAACAATTGACAATGTGGTAAAAGAATTGTCGAAAGCAAATTTTGATCCTGAGTTTTTTAAAGGATATGAGAAAGAATTCCAGCAATCTTTTGAACTTAAGTACCAATACATCACAGTTTAAAACAAATTTATGCATCCGGATATAAATCTTTCTATCGCCAGCCATACAGCAACCGGTTCCTTAAATATAAAAATGAAAACCGGTTTAGCATTAGTATCCTTATCACTCATTCTTCTTTTTTTAGCTCTTTTTAATCAAATACAGCATCCTGCTTTATTGATTATTTTTTTTATTTCTACAGTTGCCGGAAGCTTACTATACACAAATGGGCTTTATGGAAATACCACCGCAGGAATAAAAAATAATGGAGTGATGTTTAAGAGTATTAGCAGTCGGGGTGTAATTGCCTGGGTATTGGGTGTGGCACTTACCGCGCTATATATTCTGCTGTACTGGTATCCACAACTATTAGGATTGCATGATAAAGCTAATACAGGACTTATTGGCTTTTTCGATCCGGTCAGCAAATTATTAAACGGACATGCAGCAAGCCAATGGTTTGTGTATGGAGTTTTATACACTTTAGCGATCATTCTATTGGGAATAAAATTTATCTATAAATACAGACATAATGCATACCAGGTAAAAAGAACCATTTCTGTGATGTTCTTTCAACTCATCATTGCATTTCTTATTCCCGAAATATTAGGTGGACTAAATATGCCATACAATGATTTTAAAAATATGTGGCCTTTGAACTACTATTTCTTTTATGATTGGCATATCGATCAGTTGTTAGGCAGTGGTGGCTTTGGCATGTTCGTATTAGTATGGGGTATTCTGAGTGTAGTACTCATTTCACCGGTCCTAACCTATTTTTATGGAAAACGTTGGTATTGCAGTTGGGTATGTGGTTGTGGGGGATTAGCAGAAACTGCCGGAGATTCTTTTCGGCACCTCTCTTCAAAAAAACTAAGTGCTTGGCGCATAGAGCGTGTATTAATATACAGTGTGCTGGCTTTTGCCTTTTTAATGACAGCGCTGGTTATTTATCAATATTTTACAAAACAAAGTCAAGTTTTGTTTCTCGATTCTTTCAAAGTAAGAGAATGGTATGGCTTTTACATTGGCGCCGCATTCAGCGGAGTTATTGGAGTTGGATTCTACCCTATTCTAGGTAGTAGGGTTTGGTGCAGATTTGGATGTCCTATGGCAGCGATCCTTGGCATTCAGCAAAGATTTTTCAGCCGTTTCCGTATTACTACTAATGGTAGCCAATGTATTAGCTGTGGCAACTGTAGTACATACTGTGAAATGGGTATCGACGTTCGTTGGTATGCACAGCGGGGTCAGGATATTGTGCGCAGCAGTTGTGTAGGTTGCGGTGTGTGTAGTGCCGTATGTCCGAGAGGTGTTTTGAAACTGGAGAACGGTCCCCTAAAAACCAAAAAATTAGACGGCCCAATATTGTACCAAGATGGAGAGTTTAAAATCGCTGAATAAAATCTGATACATTGAAAACACTATTTGTTATAATTTTTACTTTGTATTGCCTAATAACAGTGTTTATTTTTCTATATACATTGATGCAACTGCATTTAACAACTGCCTATATACGTTATAAGAAAAAAAAGAATCAAGATACAACTACTGGAGATAATGAGCTGATCTCACCTGACAAAATAGTAACCATTCAACTTCCTATGTTTAACGAGCCATTTGTTGCAGAAAGATTAATTGATGCTGTGTGTAATATGGAGTACCCAAAACACTTATTAGAAATACAAGTGCTGGATGATAGCAATGATAAAACGGTTGACATCGTAGATATGGCCGTTGCTCGTTGGCAAAAAAAAGGAGTGGATATAAAAGCTATTCGCAGAGCCGAACGCAGTGGTTTTAAAGCAGGTGCCTTAAAGTTTGGATTAGCTCATGCGAAAGGAGAATACATTGCCATTTTTGACGCAGATTTTGTGCCTTCGAAAGATTTTTTACAAAAAACGATTCCTGTTTTAAACAGACCTGAAATTGGTATGGTACAGACACGCTGGGGTCATACCAACCGCCATTATTCATTGCTTACACAAACCCAAGCTTTTTGGTTAGAAAATCATTTTCGGATAGAACAAACCAGCCGTAGTAACATGGGATTATTTTTCAACTTCAATGGCACGGCAGGGATTTGGAAAAAACAAGCGATACTCGATGGTGGCAACTGGCAGTCTGATACATTAACGGAAGATCTTGATTTAAGTTATCGTTCCTTACTCAGCGGATGGAAATTTGTTTACTTAGAAGATGTTATTTCTCCGGCAGAATTACCACCTACTGTTAATGCCTTTAAAAGTCAGCAATATCGCTGGACTAAAGGTGGCGCAGAGGTTTCAAAAAAATTATTACCGAAATTATTTAAGGCACATATACCCTTTACAGTTAAAATTCATGCCATCGGGCATCTATTAAATTCATTTGTTTATTTATCAGTTTCTTTAGTAGCTCTATTGAGTATCCCACTCCTATTTATTAAAGATTTCTCACCCTCCTTATATGCAACATTCACGATATTATCCGTTTTCTTTCTAAATTTTATTATCCTAACAATATCATATTACACCGCTACTAAAGAATATTTTATAGGGTCAAACTTTTTCTCTTTCCTAAAGAGTTTTCATCTTCACCTATCGCTCTCGTCGGCTATGAGTTTTTTTAACAGCAATGCTGTTCTTCATGGTTTTTTTGGTAAAAAAACACCTTTTGTTCGAACCCCAAAATACAATACAGAAGCAACAGGCAACATAGCTTTACGTTTTTTTTCTCAACAAGCATTATCGAAAGATTTTTATATTACCCTATTACTATTCGCGGTTTTTTTTATGGCAGCCATATATGGCATTTTTTCCGCTAACTGGAGTTTTATATTGTTTCATAGCACTTTAGCAATTGGTTTTTTTATGTTACTAACACAGCATAACAAAAAAACAAAAAGTTGTTAAATCCAACATTTCGTATATATCGTAATTACGATGTGATAACTAATAATGACCGCTTTAATTAAAAATTAAACAATTGTTTATGAAATCTTTAAAAAAAACGATTCCAATTTTTCTTTTCGCTCTCCCGCTAGCAAGCCAGGCACAAATGCCGGTTAATGGTTTCATGCAGGGAAAAGGTAAAGGCGCCGTAGCTGTTAGCTACAATAGCGAAAGCTATGAAGATGTATACTTAGTTCCTCAAAAAGTGAATGGGGTACCGGTATTTAATAAGGTTACCGTTAAGAGCACTAACTTCTTCGCAACAGTAGGTTTAAGTAAAAAGTTAGATGTACAAGTAAATCTTCCCTATATTAAATCAACAGGTCAAGCTTCTGATGCTGTTTTAAATAATTTAGGCTATCAAAATGAAAGAAAGGGTATACAAGACATATCATTGTATTTGAAATACAACCCCTTTAACTTCAAAACAAAAGATGGCAACTTAGCATTAATGGCTGCCGTTGGGATACAGGCTCCATTAGGTAATTATAGAGTTGATGAAAGCTTGCAATCTATTTTGGCAATCGGAAACAGAGCTACACAAATCAATACTATTTTGATTGCTAACTATAAATTCAATAAAGGTCTTTTCTTGAATGCTAGTGGCGGTTACAGCGCAAGAAATAATAATGTACCGAGCGCCATCTTAGGTGAGTTTAAAGCAGGATATGCAGGAAAAAAAGTTTACGTAGATGCTTACATTGCAGGTCAATCATCTAGCACCGGCACAGATATTTTAAAAGAAGGTTTTAATGGCGTATTTCCACAAACAAGAGTTAATTATTCACGTGTTGGGGTAAATGTATATGTGCCATTAAAATATGGCATTGGTGTATCTGGAGGTTATAGTTCTTATATAGCCGGACGTAACCTAGGTGCTGCAAGTGGAGGTTATGGTGCACTGATTTTTTCATTCTAAAAAAACTAATAACTATAAAAACTATAAAAATGAATAAGTTAAATAAATTTTTAATTGTAGCAACGGCCAGCATTATAGGTCTTTCTAGTTGCACTAAATATTCCGATCAATTACCTACTATTGCCGGTATTGCAGTATCTAATCCTACTTTTAGCACTTTAAAAGGAGCTGCTATACAAGGGGGCGTAGCTGTAACACTTTCTAATAAAAATCCTAATGATGCCGGCGGTAATTTTACTGTGTTCGCACCTACAAACGATGCCTTTGCTAGATTAGGTCTTACAGATGCAGGTACTTTAGGCGTTTTACAAAATTCTTTTTTAACCAATACACTACTATACCACGTATCTAACGGAAACCTTCCGGGTAGCAGTATTACAAATGGCGGTAGTTCTGCTTCTGCCCTTACTATTCCTCGCAAATTTATATTCCGTGGTACTGATAAGTATATCAATGGATCTAAAATACTGGCAACAGATGTAATGGCTAGTAATGGTACCGTGCATGTGATCGACAAAGTGTTGCTAGGCACAGGAGTAAATATTGTAGCTTCGGCTCAGCTATTAAGTAACGCACAAGTATTTAAATCACCAGAGTTAACCTTCTTAGTAGAAGCTGTGGTGTATTCAGGATTGGCACCAACACTTTCTGATCCTGCCAATAACTTTACCATCTATGCGCCAACTGATGCAGCTTTTAAAGCAGCAGGATTCGCAACACCGGCTTCCATAAGAACACTTACACAAGCACAGGTACAAAGTATTTTATTAAACCATGCAGTAGGTACCGGAAGATTTACCAGCGAATTGAATAGTACTACGGCTACTACTGCAGGTGGAGGTACACTAACTTTTGGTCCGTTTACTAATGGAGTATATACTATTAAAAGTAATGGTATAACTACACCGGCAAATATGGTAATACCCGATATTTTATGTAGTAATGGAGTTGTACACTTAATTGACAAAATATTGTTACCCTAAATTCTAAAATAGAATACATCTATTTCACTGAAAAGAGAAGCTATTCCTACTTAGCGGGATAGCTTCTCTTTTTTTATTTATAGTAAAAATCCTATTGCTACAATTCCAATTAACATAAAGTTTTCATAAAACCAAGCATCGTACCCTAACGTATGTAAGATGATGTATAACCAAAAAACTGCAATATTATTATTCTCTAGAACCACAACTGATGAGGCAGCTAGTAAAACCATTACAAAAAAAACAAAATTAAATTTCAGTGTCATTAATGGTTTACAAAAACACACCCTTACAGAAATAAAAAAAACTAAGCTTCCATTTTTTATATCAGACGAAAACGCGCAAAAGCAACATTCTTTTGCACAAAAACTGAAAACGGCTGCAGATGCTGTTTTCGCAGAGGGCTTTTCCAGAATTATTATAGTAGGTAATGATTGCCCTGAGCTTTCCGCTTTACATTTTTTAAAAACCGATAGGGAACTTATAAAAGGCAATAGTGTAATTGGACCTGATACTAACGGCGGGGTTTATTTAATAGGTATCACCAAAGAATTATTTGCCTCTTTAGATTTTGAAAAAATAAACTGGCAAACTAGCGCTGTATGTTCGGGAATCGTTGAGCAGCTTCAGTCATTAAGTACCAATTTCTATATTCTTGATAAGTTCACGGATATTAATACCTATTCAGATATTATATCTCTTCTGAAAAAAAAGCTTGCTCCTATTTCTTTTTTTCATTGGTTAAAGAACTTGTTTTTACATGTACGCTTTAGCTTCCCAAAAAGCTCTCATGAAAATGCCAGCTTTTCACATCTTACAATTATAAGCAGGCGTGGGCCACCTCAATGCTAACTTTCTTTCAAGTTTTGCAACACTAATCCTTATTATCTAACGTATGCCATACCAATTGCATACGTTATAAACCATAATACAATGAAAAAAATTATTTCATTCGCCATTTTCTTTTTCATACTCATTACTACGTTCGCGCAACGTACTATCACCATAAAAATTTATAATGGTTTAGCGCTAAAGCCTATTTCAGGCATAACAGTTAAGTTACAGGATATCAAATTAAAAACAACAAGAGAAGCAACTACTGATTCGGCGGGACTAGTTAGTTTTACTTCTTTAGAAAACAATAATTTCCTGTTAAGCATAGATGAGTCTACCTCCTATTTTAGCCATCAAGAAGAAATATCGATTCCAAACAATGGTCAGGTTTTTTCTGTGTATCTAACTCCTCTTCGTCTTTCTTTACTCGATGAGGTAATTATAAACAGCAGAAGGCAACCAATCGTCAATCGAAAAGATGCAACCGTACAATCTTTTATTACTAAAACCGAAATTGAAAAATTACCGATTGAAGGTAGAGATATTACAAAAAGTTTTATCCGCTTACCCAATATTACTTCCGCTACCTTAGGCTATAATGAAGCACCTCAAATTACGATTAACGGCGGTAACCCGATCTACACCAACTATCTCATCGATGGTATGGATAATAATGAAAGATTTTTAGGGAATGTAAAATTTAATACCCCATTTGGGTTTACTGAAAGCGTTAATATTCTTACGAATAATTATTCTGCAGAATACGGCAATACCAGCAATGGTATTGTTAATGTTACCACCAGAAGTGGTAGTAATAAGTTTAGCGGGGAAGTATTTTATGTGACTCGTCCGGGTAAAATAATTGATAGTAAGTCGCCATTTGCAGCGCTTGATTTATACGGAAATCCGGTAAAAGATGGCTTTCAACGACAACAACTTGGTGTAGGCCTTGGCGGAGCTATTAAAAAAGATAAAACTTTTTATTATATCAACTTTGAACAAACAAATGATATTAAAGACAATCTCCTCAACTCACCACAATTAGGCGTTAATGAAACGGTGAGAGGAAATAATTACTTTAGCTATGCTTCCGGTAAAATAGATCAATATTGGAGTAAAAATCTTCACTCCAGCCTAAGAATTAACTACGGTAAATTTGATATAGATGTACAAGCAGGTGGTTTAACAGGAGGTATACTTTTCCCCTCCGCAGGATCAACCCAAAAAAATCGTACTTATATCATTGCATTTAAAAATGACTACAAGTTAAGTAATAAATTAAGCGGGGAAACCAATATCCTCAAATCCTATTTTAGATGGAACTACAGGGATAATCCCCTCTTTGGTAAACCCGGTGTAACAGTTCAAGATCCCACAGGCATAGCAATCGCTAATTTAGGCCCTCAAAACTATATTTTTGATGATCATGAAAACACCTATCAATTTCAACAAAAGTTTAAATACGTAAGCGGAAAGCATACTTTTAAGGCAGGTGCAGAATTTACTACATCAAACTTTAAATTATTGGGTGCTGGTAATGCTTATGGCTTTTATACTGTTCGCTTAACACAAGCACAGATGGATGCCATAAAAGCGCAAAATATTGGTAGCAAATTAGATATTGAAAATATACCTAGTAATGTTCAGGTAATTAACTATCAAGTAGATTTAGATAAAAAAATCTTTGGTACAACGCAGAATGTATTTAACGTATATGCAGAAGATAATATTGAGGTAACCAAAAAATTAAACGTAAGCATTGGGGTACGTTTCGATTATGACAATCTTTCTAAGGCTGGAGGAACAAAAGGCGATTGGGATAATATTGGGCCTCGCCTTAGCTTTAATTATAAAATCGACGATAATAATATTATCAGAGGTGGTTGGGGATTATTTTATGATAAAATAAAATACTCTGTAACCAGTGATAACCTTCAGTTTAGCAATAATTCCGATAATTTTAAATTAGAGCTGAAAGAATTACAACGCCTCGGCAAATTAAACCCCAATGCCGACCTTGATAGAATAACGCACCCGGGTAACCTTCGTGCTTTTTATGATATGGGATCTGCACCTCCCTATTTACAAGGACCAAGTTCAGAGCAAGCACAGGGCAATAGAGCCACTCAATCTGCTGCTAATTTTCGCATCAAAAATCCGGATGGATATCAAAACCCATATAGCAGCCAATTTACCTTAGGCTACCAGAGAAAAATATCTGAATATCTTGCTTTCGAAATAAATGGTACTTTGGTTAATACCAATAATTTATTCAGAATCACAAATTTGAATGCACCTGCTCCATACCCGCTTAACGATCCAGCAACAGCTGTGCCTAGAAGTACGGCTGCAGCAAATTTAACCCGCCCGGTACCTATTACTACCGTAAATGGCCAGTTCCAGGCATCGATTGGAGGCAACAATTACAGCGGTATAGCAAGAGATGTATTCATGACTGAAACAAAAGGTATAGGCAGATACAAAGCCATTAGTATGTCGTTAGCAAAAAGCAAAGGCACTACCGATAATATTGCATATCGCTTTGTTTATACACTTAGCAGTTATAAAACAGATACTGAAGGTATTAATGTGAGAGCGAATGACGATAATAATTATGATTTAGAATATGGTTACGGAGACAACGACCGTACACATGTACTCAGTGGTTTAGTGACCTGGTATGTGAAGAGTAATTTCACGCTAACACCTACTATTCTCTTTCAAAGTGGTCAGCCAATTACTTATTATGCAGATGCTACCAAATATGGCGGCGTAACTGATTTGAATGGAAATGGCGAATTAAGCTATAATGGTGCCGGCCCAGCCGACTATCAGCCCGGACAAAGAAGAAATGGCGGTGGTCGTTTACCATCATCAACTACTTTTGATTTCAGTGCTAAGTACATCATGAAAATTAAAGGTAAACCTTGCATAGAAATTTCTGCGGATGTGTACAATGTACTAAATACAGAAAATCTATCCGGGTATGCTACCGGCCGTGCAGCTAATAATACAGTTCAAATTGGTTCACCCAGTAGCAATACTATAACGAAAAGAGGATCAGCACCACCCCGTCAATTTCAATTTGGACTACGTTACATTTGGTAAACTAAAATAATTATCACTACAAGCATCTTTCCAAAAGGTGTTTGTAGTGATATCATATAATTACTATGCACAAAATAAAACTACTTACAGCAGGTCTTATTTTTTTGTTGTTAGGATGCAATACCCAAAAAGAGAAAAGCGATATTTTAAAGATTAGCTGGGAAGAAATTGAGGCGAAAGCAAAAGGTGCTTCACTTACCATGATGATGTTTCAAGGAGATAGAAAAGTCAATAAATATATGAATGAATATGTGGTACCCACTGTAAAAGAAAAATATAGTATTACATTAACTATTGTACCCGGACAAGGGAAAGAAATTGTTAGCAATATAATGAGTGAGAAGGAGGCAGGAAAGCAAAAAAGTGAGATAGATTTATGCTGGATCAACGGTGAAACTTTTTTTCAGCTTCGTCAGATTGATGGGTTGTATGGTCCGTATACAAACAAACTACCTAATTTTAAATACGTGGATATCGAAAACCCAATCATAAAGTACGATTTTCAGCAAGAAGTTAAAGGTTATGAAACACCCTGGGGTCAATCTTTTTATTATTTAATTTATGATAGCAGTAAAGTAATTGTCCCTCCCGTTACGATGGCGCAGTTTGAAAAATGGTGGAAAGCCAATCCCGGGAAATTTACTTTTTCAAACGATTTTTCCGGTATGACTTTATTAAAATCTTGGTTAGTGGAATTAGCAGGTGGGATGAACACCCTTGATAATGCCTTCGATGAAAAAAAATACAACCTGTATGCCCCTAAACTCTGGGATTGGATTAATGCGAATAAAAAATATTTTTGGAAAAAAGGCGAAACATTTCCGTCAAGTATTTCTGATGTATCTAAAATGTATAGTAATGGGGAGTTAGCTTTTACAATGAGCTTTAATGATGCCGATATTGATAACAAAGTAAGTGAGGGTGTTTTTGCAGCAACTTCTAAAGCATATATTTTACAGTCGGGCTCCATTCAAAATACTCATTATGTTGGCATCACAGCTAATAGCGGTAGTAAAGAAGCAGCCATGGTAGTATGCAATTTTTTAATCTCGCCAGAGGCGCAGATAAAAAAGAACGATATCAGATTGTGGGGCAGTAGAACTGTTTTGGCTGTCGACAAATTGGAGAAACAGTGGCAGGATCAATTTGTAGCATTACCCAAAAGGAAATATGGTCTTGATCCGACGTACATTAAATTAAATGCCATAAAAGAACTGGCACCGGAATATATGATAAAGGTTTTTGAGGATTTTAGAAAAAAGGTGATTGAAAAATAACACTAACATATTATCATTAGCGCTCCTATTTATTTTTGCAATTATCCCAGTAATGGCAGGTTTAGGCTATGCGCTGCTATACAGCTTTGGTGTGGTTGGGGCATTAAACCAAGGATTTACTTGGCAATACTGGAGAGAGGCGTTTGCAGATAATTCAATTTGTATTTCATTTCTTTATAGCACTTCCATTGCCGTAGTTGCGTTATTGTTATCTGTTACAACAGCTCTACTAGTATCATTGCGATACTATCAACCACTTAAAAAGGGTTTTTATTCCTATCTTATAAACTTACCGCTTGCATTCCCCCCTATTGTGGCTGCATTTTTCTTTTTTCAATTTCTTTCCAAAGGCGGTGTGGTTTCTAGGGTTGCTTATCAAACCAGTATTATACATGCTGTACACCAATTCCCGGATTTAACAAACGATACGTATAGTATAGGTATTATACTTACACATTGGTTTCTATCATTCCCATTTTTTTTGCTTTTATATACAGGGCTTATTAAAACACAACGCCTGAATCTTTTTTTTCAACTTGCAGAGTCACTTGGTGCCAGTAAGCGTCAAATAATTTTTCGTGTAGCTATACCTATTTTAATTCAAAAAAGTTTACCGAATATTCTTCTCTATTTCATCTTTATATTCGGAGCCTATGAAATACCGGTACTACTCGGTCGCTCCTACCCCGAATCGGTTTCTGTATTAGCTGTTCGCAAATTACAAAAGTTTAATATGCTAGATATACCTCAAGGTTATGTGGTTACTGTTATATATACCGTTTTCGTTTTGTTTTTTATTTTAATAATCCTAAAACAAAAAAAACTAGCATATGCGCATTAAATTTTCTCTACTTTTTCATGCCTTCATGATAGTAATTTGTATTATACCAATACTCATACTTTTTGCATTATCATTTTCAAAGAACTGGGCATTTCCTGCAATACTAGCTGATCATTTTTCACCTATAGCCTGGCAGGATCTATTTTCAGGGGGCAATGATATTCGCCACAGTCTTTTACTATCGTTACTCATTGCACTAATAGTTGCATGCACAGCAACAACCATTGGTTTTTTTATAAGCAAAACTATTGCTTATCATAACTTCCGGCGTCAATTATTATTTCTTGCCTATCTGCCTTTTGTATTATCCCCTGTGATATTAGCCCTATGCCTGAAATTTTATTTTATTAAGCTGAGTCTTGCCGGAACCGTATCAGGCGTAATGATAGCACAACTCATTGTTGCTATACCTTATAGTATCATTTTTTTCTCGGGGTTTTGGAACCAACGAGTAAAAGCATTTGCCGATATTGTAAACACCCTGGGAGGCACTAACATGCTTGCACTAACTAAAGTACTTATTCCTCTAGCAAAACCACTATTATTGATTTGTTTTTTCCAGTGTTTTCTTATTTCTTGGTTTGAGTATGGACTTACTAGTGTAATCGGATATGGCAAAATACAAACCTTACCCATCAAGGTATACCAGTTTCTTATCGAAGCTAATATATTTTATGCAGCACTCAGTTGTTGCTTACTTATTATGCCGCCGGTTTTATTATTATGGATCAATAAAAGTATATTCCTAAAACGCCTTTATTAATGCTTATTGAAATAAATCATATTACTAAATGTTTTTCGGGGAAGCCCGTGCTGTCTGATATATCATTGAAAGTAGACATGTATGAAACCTTAAGTATTCTTGGCAAAAGCGGATGTGGTAAATCTACCTTACTTAAAATAATAGCAGGGATAGAAAAGCCCGATGAAGGAAGTATTCTTGTAAAAGGTATCGATATATCTAAGCAAGAGCCCCATGAAAGAAATATTGTTTATCTATTTCAGGAAGCCCTGTTATTTCCCAATTTGAATGTCTTTGAAAATATTGCTTTTGGGCTCCGCATAAAAAAAATTGAAAAAAAGGTAATTACCCAACAAGTATCCGTAATGCTTGAGCGGCTTGGCCTCACAGACCATAGTAAAAAAATGCCTCATCAAATATCAGGAGGGCAAAAACAAAGAGTTGCATTTGGAAGAGCGCTCATCATTAATCCACCTTTGATTTTACTGGATGAACCATTCAGCAATTTAGATACAGAAACCAGGAGTCAGATGCAGGACTTGTACAAAAAAGTAGCCATAGACTTTCATATCACAGCTTTATTTGTGACACACGATATAAAAGAAGCACTGCTTATGGGCGATAGAATGACGTACCTGCAAGATGGTAAATTAAAGGTTTATGATAGCAAACAAGATTTTATGAATGATGAAATAACGGGCGCCAAAAAAGAAATTTCATTTTGGAATAATATATAAATCAAAATTAATGAAAACAGATTTTAATCATTGCGAAACTATTTATTGGGTATTTACCCAATTATGTAACGATAAGTGTGCTCATTGCTATAATAGTAGTGGCCCGCAGGGTACCCGTATGACAGATGCGGAATGCTTGAGTATCATTAGCAACTTACCTGATAAGATTGATAAAATAATTTTAAGTGGCGGAGAACCTCTAGCAGAAAAAAAACAACTCTATCTCATTTTAGATACACTAAGAGAAAAGTATGGTGCAGAACAAAAAATTACCTTACAAACCAATGGTGATTTAATGACAGAAAAAATCCTAGACACTTTACTGGAAAAAGGAGTGAAAGGAATCAGTATCGCCAGCCTTGATCGTTTTCATAAACATGCGGGTGCAAAATTAGACAGCCTTAAAAAATTATTTGACTCGAGAGGCATGATAGATGCGATGCCATATATGACAATAGGTAAAAAGAAAAATGAGATCGATCCATCTTGGAGAACCTACTCCTATTTTGGCGCTAACGAAGAAATGTGGCTTGGGGGTAATTGGGCGAGAGGTAGAGCTATGGAGAATGATATTTGGATGAAAGATCCTTCCCATAATTTTTGTGCCATACAATCCGGTGCAAGAAATTTTTTAGGAGGTTATACCGACGTGATACAGGAAGTAAGCATCCAACTCTGGGCTTTAAACCCCTGTTGTCCCGGAACTAAATTCCCATTAGGTGATATGAGAAAAGAAAAATTAGCAGATGTATTACTTCGCATTTCTAAGAATAAAGTATTTCAGGTACTAAATACAGGTAACCCATTAAAAATGGGTGAACATATCGGTATTACTGAGGCGCAAGCCATAAAAGATACCGAAGTACTCCAAAATATTTGCAGTTACTGCGATTTATTTTTTATAAAAAACCTACATCCTGAAACACTTGAACCATTAACAGAACAAATAGAAAAGTAAGTAAGATTACTGTCGTAGAAAAGACTATTTTATTTTACTTAAGCCTAACAGATTAATCATCCATGCAGGCAAGGGAGTGTTCTTCTTTCTGTTTTTAAGATTGAGGAATAAGCCATATTTTTTTAGGATTGGCACTTTATGCGTTTCAACCAATTCAATCAATGTTCCATCAGGATCTTCTACATAACAAAAACGACCTGCTGCATCTTCCATGTCAAACGATCCTTTACTGTCTACGGTAAATACATATCCCTCTTTTTCTGCTCTTTTTTTCAAAAGCTCCATATCATGAACATCAAAGCAAAGGTGAATAAAACCACAATCGCCCCAATAGCGGTTTGCAAAAATATGTTTGCTCTGATGGCTGTGCACTTGTATCAATTCTATTTCTATATCCCCCAATAACTCACTAAAAGCACCGATATTACCGGCTTTTTTCCTTAATAAAACACGGTGACATTTCTGATCCGGCAATAATCCGGGTATATCATTTGCAAAGTCATTTATGTTATACACTTCCTCACTAACACCAAGTATTTCCTTGTAAAAGTGAAGTGATTTTTCCATATTAGTAACACCGATAACAGCACCCAATACTCCACCACAATGTGTTTGTTTTTTCTTAAACCAGTTAGTTGTTTCTGTTATAGTAAACCAATTATTCAACTGATCTTTTACCCAAAACTGATATCGGTTATCCGGAGTTCGATATAATGTTGATAAGAATAAGCAATCTCTCTTCTCAAAATATTGATAAGCTTCCTTGATATTTCGACTTTTGATTTTAACGGCAAAAATTCCTGTATCCCCCGGGTGAATGTCTTGAGGCTGTAAAATAGGTTGCCGACTGATATACTGCCATATTTCAAAGCCTCCACCACCGGCCATGTTTAGTGAAAGAATAGCATGACGATCATGTATTTCATTACCGGTATATCTCGTCATTAAACGAGCAGAGGCTTTATCATCAAAAATTTTCACTTCCATGCCAAAATCATCCCTATAAAGCAAACTTGCTTTATAAGCATCCTGAACTCCAATGCCTATCTGTTGTATACCTGTAATCATTGCGCTAAACTTAAATACGAAAATTAAGAATAAAAAGATTAGTTATAATATCGTATTATTCAGCAGACATTTTTTCAGGCTTTCTTTCCAATCGTGCAATTGAATATTAAAATCAGTACTGATTGCGGAAGAGTCCATGGCAGAATAGGCAGGGCGTTTAGCCGGGGTAGGGTATTCATTTGTGGAAATTGGTTTTATAATACATGGCAGCTTTGCCTCTGCTCTAATGGCTTCCGCAAACTCATACCAGCTTATAATACCAGTATTACTATAATGATAGGTGCCATAATGAGTATTACCCGCTTCTAATGCCGCAACCATTTCTAGCAAGGCGCTGGCTAGATCCCCTGCATAAGTAGGTGAGCCAAACTGATCGGCAACCACACTAATTTCCGACCTTTGTTTCATTAACCGTAACATGGTTTTTACGAAATTATTACCATGACTACTATACACCCAAGATGTACGAACTATGATTGTTTTTGTATGATTTTTTCTCGCAAAAGATTCGCCCTCTGCTTTTGAGTAACCATAATAATTAATTGGATCTATGGTAGAATCTGGTACATAAGGGGATTGGGAGTTACCATCAGCTCCATTACCATTAAATACATAATCTGTAGAAATAGTAATAAATGGGATATCCAATAAAGCGCATTGTTTTGCTATCTCACTCACACTCAGTGCATTAATATGGAATGCCCTAGCTTTTTCGGTTTCTGCTTTATCAACAGCGGTATAAGCAGCACAATTAATAAAATAACTAGGCTTATACTTTTCGAAAAAAAATGGAATCGAATCTAAATCTTCCAAATCGAGCAGGTCTCTGTTCGTAAAAAGAAAATCAAAAGAATTAATTGCAGGAGCCAACTGCTGCAATTCCCACCCCAACTGTCCGTTTACGCCGGTGACTACAACAAGTGGCTTCATAAATTATTGATTCGAATTAAATTCTTTAGGCTGTTTACTCCATTCTTCTTTGGGCAAAGATTTGAAATATTCATATGTCTTTTTCAATCCTTCTGCCCTATCTATCTTGGGTTCCCAACCCAATATTTCTTTGGCCTTGGTAATATCCGGTCTGCGTTGTTTCGGATCATCTACCGGTAGTGGTTTGTAAATGATTTTTACAGAAGAGCCGGTTAATTTCAATACTTCTTCAGCAAAATCTTTTAGCGTTATTTCATTCGGGTTACCGATGTTTACCGGCATTGTATAATCGCTTAACAATAAGCGATATATGCCTTCGATCAAGTCATCTACATAACAGAAAGACCGGGTTTGGCTACCATCACCAAATACGGTAAGATCTTCACCGCGTAGTGCCTGTCCGATAAAAGCAGGTAATGCTCTACCATCATTAAGGCGCATACGAGGACCATAGGTATTGAATATTCGTACAATTCTTGTTTCAACTCCATGAAAAGTATAGTAAGCACGTGTAATAGATTCCATAAAACGCTTCGCCTCATCATATACACCACGCGGACCAACAGGATTTACATTACCCCAATATTCTTCTGTTTGCGGGTGCACCATCGGATCCCCATATACCTCACTGGTAGAAGCAACTAGCATACGTGCCTTCTTTTCTTTTGCTAGCCCTAAACAATTATGCGTTCCTAAAGCCCCAACTTTTAACGTTTGAATAGGGATCTTTAAATAATCGATAGGACTTGCCGGGGAAGCAAAATGCATGATATAATCTAAATGTCCGGGTACATGAATAAACTTAGATACATCGTGATGATAAAATTCAAAATCATCTCTTTTAAAAAGGTGCTCGATATTGCGAAGATCTCCTGTGATAAGGTTATCCATGCCAACTACATCGAATCCTTCTTTCAAAAAACGATCACAAAGATGAGACCCTAGAAATCCGGCAGCACCGGTAATTAAAACACGTTTTTTTGCCATAAGATTGAGTTTAATTGCGACCAATACTTTCGTAATGATAGCCCATATCGGTAATGAATTTTACATCAAATAAATTTCTGCCATCGAAAATCACTTTTTGCTTCAACACTTCATTGATACGATCGAAATCGGGCGTACGGAACTCGCTCCATTCTGTTGCAATGATTAATGCATCAGCACCTTCCAAGGCTTCATATTGATTCTTAGCATATTTTATTTTACTGCCAATAGCACGTTCTACATTAGGCATGGCTTCGGGGTCGAAAGCGGTAACCGTAGCACCGGCAGCTACTAAGGCATCTATCACATACAAAGCCGGAGCTTCTCTTATATCATCTGTATTCGGTTTAAAAGCTAATCCCCATAAAGCAAAATGCTTTCCCTTTAAGTTACCGGCAAAATATTTTTCAATCTTTGGTATCAGATGTAATTTTTGTTTTTCATTTACATCTTCTACTGCTTTCAAAATTTTAAATTCATAATTCACTTCTTCTGCCGACATAATCAAGGCCTGAACATCTTTAGGGAAACAGCTTCCGCCATAACCGATACCGGGAAATAAGAAGCGCTTACCAATTCGGTCATCACTACCAATACCTCTACGAACCATATCAACATCGGCACCCAATCTCTCACATAGTTGAGCAATTTCGTTCATGAATGAAATCTTTGTTGCAAGAAAAGAGTTAGCCGCATATTTCGTTAATTCGGCCGATTTTTCATCCATGAATATCACCGGGTTACCCTGACGAACAAAAGGCGCATATAAATCTGACATCACTTTTTTGGCTCTTTCGGAACGAGTACCTACTACCACCCTATCAGGTTTCATAAAATCATCTACAGCCACACCCTCTCTTAAAAACTCCGGATTACTCACAACGTCGAACTCCCCTTTAAAATTGGCAGCTATAGCGG
This sequence comes from Sediminibacterium sp., assembly GCA_017537025.1. Lineage (GTDB taxonomy): Bacteria > Bacteroidota > Bacteroidia > Chitinophagales > Chitinophagaceae > Sediminibacterium. The sequence goes on along the minus strand of JAFWCB010000002.1, from coordinate 122,812 downwards.
CATGTACTTTTTCAGCAGTGCCAACCGGTACGGTACTTTTATCTACAATTACTTTATAATCTGTAAGAATCTGACCCAAATCTTTGGCAACACCCAATACATATTTTAAATCCGCAGCACCACCCTCTCCCGGAGGTGTGGGCAAAGCCAGGAAAATAATTTCAGCATCTTTTACCCCTTCTGCCAAATTGGTAGTGAATTGTAAGCGCCCTTCTTTCAAATTTCTTAAAAAAATCTTTTCTAAACCGGGTTCATAAATGGTTATTTCTCCATTAGAGAGTTTAGTAACTTTTGATTGATCAATATCTATACAAGTTACTTTATTACCTGTTTCAGAAAAACAAGTACCCGTTACTAAGCCAACATAACCGGTACCTACTACAGCAATTTTCATATTTTATTGATTTATAAATTGTAGAACATGAGTGCTAATATAAGATAATTGTTCTTCATCCATTTCCGTGTGAATGGGTAAAGAAATTACGGCATCTGTTAAACTATCTGTTACAGGCATATTGTTTTTACTTAACCCAAATGAGGCAAACATATCTTGTTTATGACCCGGAACCGGGTAATAGATCATAGATGGGATTTTATGATCCGCTAAATAAGAAACAAATGCATCTCTATCTACACCTTTCAATTGCAAGGTATATTGGTGATATACATGTGTACTATAATCTGCAACATAAGGGGTAACAATTTTTGCATTTCCTGCAAAAGCTTTATTATAGAAAGCCGCTACAGCAGCCCTTGCAGCGTTATATTCATCAAGTTTTTTTAGTTTGATATTTAAAACAGCCGCTTGTATAGAATCCAAACGAGAGTTGCAACCCACCACTTCGTGATAATACCTTTTTTGCTGACCATGGTTGGCGATCATTTTCATTTGATGAGCTAAATCATCATCATTGGTAAAAAGGGCACCACCATCGCCATAAGCCCCTAAATTTTTAGAAGGATAAAAAGAAGTAGCCCCAATAGTACCCATAGTACCTGTTTTCTTTTTAGAACCATCTGTAAATGTATAATCGCAACCTATTGCCTGTGCATTATCTTCTATTACATACAGGTTATACTCTTTAGCAATAGCTAAAATTTCCTCCATAGGTGCTGCTTGTCCGTATAAATGAACCGGAACAATAGCTTTTGTTTTGGGGGTAATAGCTTTGCGAACAGATACAGGATCTATACAAAATGTTTTAGGATCAACCTCCACAAAAACAGGTGTTAATCTCAATAATGCCACTACTTCTGTGGTAGCTATATAGGTGAATGAAGGGGTAATAACTTCATCACCTGGTTGTAAATTCAGCGCCATCATGGCTATTTGTAAGGCATCGGTGCCATTGGCACAAGGAATGGTGTGCTTCACCCCTAAATAAGCACTTAATGCAGCTGTAAAATCTTGAACCGGCTTTCCATTGATATAGGCGGCGGAATCGAGCACGTCATGAATGGCTTTATCAACCTCTTCCTTTATTTTTGAATACTGAGTTTTTGTGTCTACCATCTGTATCGGCCGCATATACTTTCTTTAGGGCAACAAAGCTAGGGTAAAATAAAGAATTAAGAAGACTGTACATTTGCAAAACATGCGCCTTTTCTATCAACTTTTCATCAAAGTATACCCGCTTATTATTCGGCTTATTTCGCCGTTTAATAAGAAAGCCCAAAAATGGATTATAGGCAGAAAAGAAAGCTTCTCCTTACTATCCGATTTTACCGCTAAGAACACAAAGCCAGTTATTTGGATGCATACGGCTTCATTAGGAGAATTCGAGCAAGGTTTGCCGATATTGGAGCGAATTAAATTGAGTTATCCGAACTATGCTATTGTTGTAAGTTTTTTCTCTCCATCCGGATACGAAGTGCGAAAAAAACATCCCATTGCCGATTTGGTTTGCTATTTACCGATGGATAGCAAAGCGAATGCTACTGCATGGTTAAAAGTTTTAAAGCCGACTTTGGTATTTTTTGTGAAATATGAGTTTTGGTTTTATTATCTAGAAGCTTTGCTGAAACAAAAAATTACCTGCTTATTGGTAGCCGGTATATTTAGAAAAGAGCAGGTTTTCTTTCAATGGTATGGTCATTTTTACAGAAAAATCTTGGATTGCTTTAGCTTCATGATGGTGCAAGATCAAGATTCTTTGAATCTCTTATCGTCTATTGGTTTGGCACATAAATCTGCTATTGCAGGAGATCCGCGTTTTGATAGGGTCATTTCCATTGCTGATCAATCGACCGAAATACCTGCAATTAGTGATTTTTTAAACTCCTCACCTGCCCTTGTTTGTGGTAGCACCTGGAGTAAAGATGATAAGGCCATAGCCACATTCGCCCATCAACATCAGGGTTATAAATATATCATTGCCCCACATGATATTAGTGCCCAAAGAATTAAAGAATGTGTAGCCCTATATCCTAACCCTATTTTATTTACCGATTGGCAAATTGCGGGTAAAATAGAAAAAGAAAAAGCGCAAACACTTATTATCAATAATATGGGTATGCTAAGCCGTATTTACCAATATGCAACTGTTGCATTCGTAGGAGGAGGCTTCGATACAACCGGTGTTCATAATACGCTGGAAGCGGCTGTTTACGGGGTCCCTGTAGTTTTCGGGCCTGTATATCATAAATACTTAGAAGCTGTAGAATTAGTAGCAAAAGGTGGCGCTATTGCAGTAGCTAACCCTGAGGAATTATATGATTGTTTTATTGATTTATTTAAAAATGACCGAGCCAAAGAAGTTGGCTTTATTGCTAAAAATTACGTAGCAAGCAACGCAGGGTCGGTAGAAAAAATAGTTGCGTATATTCAGGCAAACCGTCTCTTAACTAATTGATCGAAAAGTTTTACAGGCTCACTATTCTCTTCCCAACTCAATTTTACTTTTAATTCTCTTTGTATCCAGTATTGCGCTTCGGGGTAAATATTGAATCCGTTGATGGTTCGAATACTTCTTTCATACATATTCTCATCTCCCCTAAATAAATTATTGATAAACAAATACCGATCATTGATGCTGATTGCTTTTTTGAGATCCCGGATAGGAGCTTCTTCCAACATAGTAGCAACTTCCGTTTCTTCTTGTTTAAGCCTGTCGTTTACACTATTAGTAGTACCTCCTAAAAAAGCATTGATATCTGTTGCAGCTTGATGATAATCTTGATGAATCAAAGTAGGAATCGCCATAGGCTCTTCAAATAGCCAACCTGATTGTTCTTCTTTTTTTACAGGCTTATGTTCTACCGGAAAAGCCGGGCTCTCCGTTTGCTGTGCCGGTAGTGCTATTGCGGGCATCACTACAGCTACTTTACCGTTATTTATAGGCTCTATAGCTTTGGGCTGTAATTCAGCCAATACCAACTGTGCCGTAATAGCCATTTGAGATGGTTCAGCTTGTTGATCGAACTGTTCTTTTAATTTATTAATTAAAGTGCCCAATCTTTCCATGGGAAACAATACTTTTGGGGGTTGTTAATGAGCCAGATATAAAGCTACTAACGTTTTCTTTATTAATATTATTTTATTTCATGTTTATAGAGCCAAATTTATCGGGTGCACGCAAAGGATGGATTGAAGTTGTATGTGGAAGTATGTTCAGCGGAAAAACAGAAGAACTTATTCGTAGACTGAAAAGAGCGCGAATTGCCAATTTGAAAGTGGAAATATTTAAGCCTGCTATCGACACGCGATACGATCAAGCAAAAGTGGTGAGTCACGACGCTTCCAGTATTCCTTCTACCCCGATCGATAATTCTCAAACCATTTTATTAATGGCACAGGATGTAGATGTGGTAGGTATTGATGAAGCCCAGTTCTTTGATGCCGAAATTATACATGTTTGTGAGACCCTCGCACTTAGAGGGGTGCGTGTGATAGTGGCCGGTTTGGATATGGATTATATGGGCAAACCTTTTGGACCTATGCCTAACTTACTGGCTATTGCCGATTATATCACTAAGTTACATGCTATTTGTATGAAATGTGGTAGTATCGCCAATATTTCATATCGCAAAACCGCCGATGCCGGTCAGGTTTTATTAGGAGAAAAAGATACTTACGAACCCCGTTGTAGAACCTGTTTTCATGAATCTTAGCAAAAACATATGGGCCTTATTGAAGAAAGATATATTGCTTGAAATGAGGCAACAGTATACTTTTTATGGCATTCTACTTTATATCAGTGCTACCAGTTTTGTGGTTTATCTTTCTGCCGGACAACCCGAAGATCGAATTTGGAACTCGCTGTTTTGGGTATTGCAACTATTTATTTGCATTAATGCAGTTGCCAAAAGTTTTTTACAAGAGCATAGGGGTAGAATGTTATACTATTACACGATTAGCTCCCCAACTGCCTTTGTGATATCCAAACTCTTATTCAATGCAGTACTAATGCTGTTCATGAATCTGGTAAGCTTAGGCATATTTACACTTTTATTGGGCAACCCACTTGCCTATTTTGCCAGATTTATCAGTATCAGCTTATTAGGAGGAATCAGCTTAAGCCTGGTATTTACTTTTTTAGCGGCCATAGCAGCCAAAGCGCAGCAGCAAACTGCTTTAATGGCAATTATGGGATTTCCATTAATTATTCCTCAATTATTATTATTAATGAAAATAGCCGTTGTGGCTTTTTCTTCGGTGGTGCAAAATGGCATGACCGATTTGATAGCTATGCTTATCGGGCTCGATATCTTGGTAATAGCTTTAGCCTATATCTTATTCCCCTTTTTATGGAAAGATTAGAAGCGTAGGTGGCGAACGGTTTGTCCTTTATTTATCAATTGTTTTAGAGAGTCGATACCAATTTTCAAGTGCTTCTCAACATATTGTTCCGTAATCTTCTTATCACTGGCTTCAGTTTTAACCCCATCGGGAATCATGGGTTGATCACTAACCAATAATAAAGCCCCGGTTGGAATTTTATTATAGAAACCAACAGTGAAAATAGTTGCTGTTTCCATATCAATGGCATAGGCCCTTACTTTGGTAAGATACTCTTTAAAAGCATCATCGTGTTCCCAAACCCTTCGGTTAGTAGTGTATACGGTACCTGTCCAGTAATCTACTTTATAATCCCTGATTGTAGTTGAAATGGCTTTTTGAAGTGCGAATGCTGGCATAGCAGGCACTTCGGGTGGGAAATAATCATTGGATGTACCTTCTCCTCGTATGGCAGCGATCGGCAGTATTAAATCACCTAATTTATTTCTTCTCTTCAGCCCTCCACACTTACCCAGAAACAATACAGCTTCGGGTTCTATAGCAGTTAATAAATCCATAATAGTAGCGGCACCCGGACTACCCATTCCAAAATTGATAATCGTAATGCCGTTGGCAGTAGCGCATTGCATTGGCCTATCCGTACCAACAACTTTAACTTTATGCCATTTGGCAAACATGGTTACATAGTTACCGAAGTTGGTTAACAAGATAAATTTACCAAAATTCTCTAGTTTCTCACCGGTATAGCGAGGCAACCAATTGTTTACTATTTCTGTTTTAGTTTTCACGATTTAGGTTATAGGTTATAGGTTATAGACAATAGATAAAGTTACAAAATTATTTTCTTGCTGCAACAGCTCTCTTGAAGCTAGAAATCATTTTATAAACCTCAACAGAAAGAAAATAGAACCTTTCATACTCGTTCAAATTAATATATCCTCTACTTTTTGCTTTTAGCAAGCATGCAACAACTTCAATAACTGATCGGTTTGCATAGCTAAGAAACCTTACTTGTTCTTTATCAGAATTACCAGTTGATCCTTCAGCGATATTAAGCCCTACGCTATCTGCAGCTCTTCGCATCTGACTAGTCAAATTATAAATTTCGAATGCCGGGAATGTATTTGCCACAGTATTTACCTCCTCTCCTAGTTTAAATGATTTTTGCCATATCAGTAATTTTTCAAACTTAAAACTCATATTCAAAAATATTTGTACACCAGATTTTTTGATTACGTATTTTTACTCTTTAAAAAAATCTTTTCACGGTCTCCGGTCTCCGGTCTCCGGTCTCCGGTCTCCGGTCTCCGGTCTCCCCCCACATGCTCCTCTCCTTCCCTCCATATAACCCTCGTGTAAAAGAAGAAAATGGAAAGGAATATATTTTTGATCCATTGAGAAAGCAATGGGTTCGGTTAACACCGGAAGAATGGGTTCGCCAGCATTTTGTAAATTATTTGGTTGAAGTATTATACTATCCTGCTAAACTTATTGCCATAGAAAAGCAAATACGTATAGGTGAGTTACAAAAGCGATTTGATATACTCGTTTATAAAAATGATACCCCTTGGATGATCATAGAATGTAAGGAGCAGCAAACAAAATTGAATGATACGGTCATTACACAGGTATTTCAATATCAATCTGTAATTGGAGCCGAGTATATTGTTGTGACCAATGGAGATGAAACTTTTTGTGGTAAAGTAGTAAATGGCACAATCCAATCAGTAACCACTATTCCGCCATATAAAAAATCCGGAAGCATATAACTGCTCCCGGACTCTCTTCTATCTTCGGACTTTTGGTCTTTTCGACTTCCCTATGGGAATATACCTAACTCGGTATACGATGTTCCTACCTTATTGATAGCACATACATATGCAGCTGTACGCATATCAGGTATCTCCGGATTGCTATGCCAAATATCCATAATTTCGCGGGTTGCAGTAATCATCGTTTCTTCCAAACCACTATGAACCAAGTCTACTTCTTCGGGTCCGTGCAAAATGAATTTACGTTCTACGTCGGTTACTTTCTTATCAGTTAATGATTCTATCTGACTTAAAATATGCGTATTCATATTCTCCGTAAAACGTTTTTCCATTCTACCATAACGCACATGACTCAGATTCTTCAACCACTCAAAATAGGATACAGTAACACCACCTGCATTTAAGTACATATCAGGCACAACTAATGTTCCTTTTGCAGCTAAAATCTCATCGGCTTCGGGTGTAAGCGGACCATTGGCAGCTTCTCCAATAATTTTTGCTTTTACATTGGGGGCATTGGTACCGTTGATTACATTCTCTAAAGCGGCGGGAATTAAAATATCACAAGCTAATTCCAATGCATCATTACTTTTTGCCAAATTAGTAGCACCGGGGAAATTTAAAATAGATCCAGTTGCTTTTCTATGCTGAAAAACTTCTTCTTCATTCAATCCATTCTCATTATAAATAGCGCCTTCATATTCAGCAATGCCTATCACTTTAGAGCCATGCTCGCGGAAAAACTTAGCACTATGATAACCCACATTTCCTAAACCTTGTACCACTACTGTTTTGTTTTCAACTCCGGTAGTTAATCCTAGGCGCTTCATCACATCCGGCATATTACATACTTCGCGAATACCAAAGAAAACACCCAAACCGGTTGCTTCTTTTCTTCCACGAACACCCCCTTGTGTAATAGGCTTACCGGTTACACAACCAGCAGCATCAATTTCACCCGGCTTCAATGAAGCATAGGTATCTACAATCCATGCCATTTCTCTTTCACCGGTTCCGTAATCGGGGGCGGGTACATCTATACCCGGACCAATAAAGTTTTTCTTCACCAATTCACTGGTATATCGGCGCGTAATTTTCTCTAACTCGTACACACTATAAGCACGTGGATTAATCTTGATACCGCCTTTACCGCCACCGAAAGGAACATTAACAATAGCGCATTTATAGGTCATTAAAGATGCCAATGCCATTACTTCATCCTGATTCACTTCATCACTAAAACGAATACCGCCCTTACAAGGTGATTTATGCTGAGAATGTTGTACTCGATATGCTTCAATTACTTCAATTCTTCCATCATCCATTTTAACCGGGAAACGCATGCTGTAGATACTATTACAAGCTTTAATTTGTTCGAGTAAGCCTTTTTCCCAATGCGTAAATTGGGCCGCTTTATCAAAACTTTTCTCAACACTTTGAAAAAAGCTATACGGTGTTTGATTTGACATGTGCAATCGATTTATTGGTTATATAGGTATTTTGCTATTTCTCTTGTTCTAGTTTTGTGATCTTACGATCTACGGTTGCGAGATAAATAAATAGTCCGATTAAAATGGTTACCACTACTGCCATCACTACAAATATTTTTCCATTACTACGCATTAGTCCTTCTCCTCCTTTTTCTTGTGCTTTTACTATTATGCAAAGAAAGCTGTTCAATAACAGTAAAGCAATGATTTTCAACTTATTCATGCATTAATTTTTTATAAGCTAATAAGGTATACCTTGTTTTTATCGTACTGATCCAAACACCCAATAAGGTCCATCCTAAAACTGCGGGATAAAATACTGTACGCATATGAGTATCCATATCTTTCCCGTTGATACCGGGATTGCCTTCGCTACCTTGACCACCGGGGTGAAGAGATTCAGTTAATCTAGGTAATATCCAAAGGGTAGGGAATAGCATAAAGAAAGCGAATACATTGTAAACAGCTCCGATACGTGCTTTTTTAACATCGTCAGTAATACTTCCTCTCAACACAAAATAAGCCAAGTAAATAAGCATGGCTATAGCAGCACCATTCTGTTTAGGATCGCCGCTCCAGGGGCTACCCCATTGGTAATTAGCCCATATTGCACCAGTAAATAAACCAAGCATTCCGAAAACAGTTCCGGTAGCGGCAAAAGCGGCGGCATTAGCATCATTTTGTATCGTTGGATTACGCAAATATTTTACAGAATACCATACCGATACAAAAAGAAGGATCATCATTCCAAACCACATAGGTACATGAAAAAAGAAGTTTCGAATTGATTCCTGCATGCGATCGTCGAGCCGGGGCACTTTTACATAGAAACCATATATACAGGTATAAAGTAGGAGTAAAAATGACAATATCTTCCACCAGCGTTGTCGAATCATAATTGGGTATTAATAACACCTGGTTCAACATTAAGTTGTTGAATCGGGGGCAAAATTAGGTGAAAGCAAACCAAAATACCCAATGAACGTGTAAAATTTACCCAATAATAGCGTCTGACGGGTGTTGGGGGATTGGGTAAATTGTTGTAATTTTGCCGCTCTCAAAAATTTTCATGCCGTAACATGAAGCGAGTCGCCCCTATCCGCCGAAGGCGTATATGCGTCAACCTGAATGTGGCTATCTAAAAAGTAAAAATCAGATCAGACACATGAAATTATCTCAGTTTAAGTTCGACCTCCCTCTCAACCTGATTGCCCAAAACCCTACCAAAAAGCGCGAAGACAGCCGCATGATGGTGGTAGACCGTAAAAGTGGGCATATGGAAAACCGCCACTTCAAAGACATTCTCGAGTATTTCGACGATAAAGATGTTTTTGTTGTGAATAATACCAAAGTATTTCCGGCTCGTATGTATGGCCGTAAAGAAAAAACTGGTGCTAAAATTGAAGTGTTTTTATTACGTGAATTGAATAAGCCAAATCGCCTATGGGATGTGATCGTTGATCCCGCAAGAAAAATTCGTGTTGGCAATAAACTCTATTTTGGCGATAATGAGGAATTGGTAGCCGAAGTAATTGATAACACAACCAGCCGCGGAAGAACCATCCGCTTCTTATGGGATGATGATGATAACAGTTTTAAAAAAATGCTGGAGTTCTTAGGTGAAACTCCCTTACCAAAATATATCAAGCGTAAACCTGATGAAGAAGATAAGGAGCGCTACCAAACCGTTTATGCTAAACATGAAGGTGCCGTAGCAGCGCCAACAGCAGGTTTACACTTTAGTAAAGAATTGATTAAACGTTGCGAAATACAAGGTATCCGCTTTGCAGAAGTAACACTGCACACAGGTTTAGGAACATTCCGACCTATTGAAGTGGAAGATCTCAGCAAACATAAAATGGATGCTGAATACTATGCCATCGATGAAGAAGCCTGTGCGATAGTAAATAAAGCGAAAGAAAATGGTAAACGCATCTGCTCCATTGGTACCACTACCATGCGTGCTATGGAAAGCAGTTTCACCGCACAAAAATTATTAAAACCAAGTGAGGGTTGGACAAACCACTTTATTCACCCACCTTATAATTTTAATGTGGCAGATAGTTTAGTTACAAATTTTCATTTACCAAAAACCAGTTTGCTAATCATGACTTGCGCATTTGCGGGATATGATTTAGCTATGGAAGCCTATAAAAAAGCAATTAAAGATAAATATCGATTCTTTAGTTATGGAGATGCGTTATTAATTATCTAACTAAAAGGGGATCAATCGATCCCCTTTTTTATTTCTTCACAAAAGCATTTTCATATCTTTCTATCCACTGTTCAGGTGTTATTTTTCGTACCAGCTCGGCTATTAAATCATAAGGTATGTGTTCCGGTTTCTTAAAGCGGATGCAGCTTTTACCCATATCTATTCGTACCTTGTAATTATTGGCATACTCGGTAGTGAACCAAGTGTATAATTTTTTATCGCCATACAAGCCCATATGATATAATGCAATAAAATTTTTTTGTGCTGCTATATTGATAAAGGGTAAAGGGTCTTTGGGGGTACAATGATACCCTTTAGGATATAATTTATGTGGTACTACATAACCGATCATACCATACCCCATAGTTTCCTGAAAACCTTTCGGAATATTTTTCTTTACTATTTGCCGTAATTTTTCGGTTGCCGCTTGCTTATCAGGGGCTACTTGAGATAAATATTCCTCAACCGTTGATGCCTTGCTGATCATACTAAAAAATTTTAATAAATATACTATTTAATCATCCAAGTGCAACTTCTTCATTATTCAGCCTTTTATTCTTTAAATGGCGCTTTGAATTCTAGTGGCAACAAATTCGATAGTTTTTCCGACCATGCCCAATAAGCAAGTACTATTAGATCCTTTCCATAGTAATACCCTCCATTTGCAGTAATATAAATACGTGCATTTTTATTGGGCATCACAATTTCTGCAGTTTGGGGTCCAATCGGTTCTGACCTACGATATTCCTTTGTATAATAATTAGACATCCGTTTTGCAGGATAAGTGACTTGAAGATTATCGCTAAACCACATTCCGACTGTGGTACTATCCACTCCAAAAGCGATACTATCTCCAGTTAATAAATGATCACTCACATAATCATATGTTCTCGTACTAGAAAAAGCAGTACCCGGTATTTTTTCTTCGTGAAAAGCTTTTCTTACTTCAAATCCTTCTTCTGCTATCCTATTTCTGAATACAGCTCTCATAAAATGCATGAGAGAGCCCTGATAGGCATCAACCCGGTTTCTTTGCCATTTCTTTATTTTAGAAGGACTATCAGTTTCCATCTCAGTAAAAAATGGGTACCCCTGATAGTAAAAAATATTTGTTGTAAAATTGAATTCAAATGCGGTGAGGCTATACTTGAGTATATATCCGAGGGCTTTGTTTTCGATCACCAAAGGCTCATCCGCAATTGCTTTAAGAATATTCTCCTTCTTTTTAAATCTGAATTTTACAACTTCGGGATTCTTCAATTCACAATCAAATGAATTAGGCGTTTTTCCTATTAAATTATTCTTGAAGAAATTTCCCCATTTTTCCCATCCGTTTTTATCATAGGGCTCTACTACTATTTCCTGTAAATCATTCACCTTAGGTTTTAATACAATTTCTAAAAAGTCGGGTAATTTATTAGATTGAACAGCAATAACATAAGTTTCAAATCCCAAGACCGATACAACCAAATCATAGCGGCCATTAGGGAATGGGTGAATTTGAAAACTACCATCATTTTTAGAAATAGTTCCCGCACTAGTATTGCTTAGATAAATACTAGCTGCATTAACAGGTAAACGGGTGTCTTCGGCAATAAGTCTGCCTTTTAATATTTGCTGCGATTGTGCTAAAAAACTACATAGCAACAAGAAAACAGATAAACTAATTTTACGCATATTATCATTTTTACATACCAAATAATCCTTTATTTAATAATTGTAGTGTTTTATGCTTATCACTACCTGGAACAAGTAAAGATATATTATGAGTGCTTCCCCCATAACTTACCATAGTTACAGAAACTTCTTTTAACGCATCGAAAAGCTTTTGCAGCACATTTTCAGTTTGTGCAATTTCATTACCCACAATAGATACAATAGTTTGGTTTTTTTGGATATCTACTGAACCAAATGGTTCGAGTTCTTTAATAATTTGGTCTAAGAATAAAGCATTATCGATTGTAACGGAAACAGCCACTTCCGATGTAGTGATCATATCAATTGAAGTTTTATACTTCTCAAATACCTCAAATACTTTTCTTAAGAAACCATAAGCCAATAACATACGGCTACTCTTTATCTTAATGGCAATGATTCCGTCTTTAGCTGCAACTGCTTTTACACCCACACTACCGGCTTCCTTAGTAATTACGGTTCCCTTTGCATCGGGTTGCATGGTATTTAACAGTTTTACGGGAACGTTTTCTTGTTGAGCCGGCCAAATACAAGTGGGATGTAAAATCTTTGCTCCAAAATAAGCAAGTTCTGCTGCTTCATCAAAACTTAATTGCTCTATAGCAACGGTTTTATGTACAATTCGTGGATCATTATTATGCATACCATCGATGTCTGTCCAAATTTCGCAAACTGATGCGCGGCAAGCGGCGGCTATCAAAGAGGCAGTATAGTCGCTACCCCCTCTTTTCAAATTATCAACTTCTCCCCTGGCATTTCTGCAGATATAACCCTGGGTCACTAATATTTTTCTATTGGCGTGTTTTTTTAGTAGCTGGGCTAATTTCACTTTGATACTTCCCAGTTGTGGTTCTTCATTGGCGTCGATAGTCATAAACTCTAATGCAGGAAGTAACACATGATCAATACCTTTTTCGTCTAAATAAACGCTGAAGAGTTTGGTACTCATCAATTCCCCTTGGGCTAAGATATCTTTATTCAAAGCTTCACTAAAGGAAATACGTAAAATAATTTGTAAGAAATCGAAGTGTTCTGCAATAATTCGTTTTGCTTTCTCTTGTGCTTCTGCAGTTGAAACCAAATCACTAATAAATTGATGGTAGTGTGATGATAATTGTTCAATTTTCTGTTTAGCACTATTTCTGTCGCCTGCTGCAAGGCTATTACTGATTTCAACTAATGCATTAGTGGTTCCGCTTAATGCGCTTAAAACAACAATTTTTTGTTCATCATCTTTCGTAACTAATTGAGCTACTTCTTGCATGCGTGCCGGTTTACCAACGCTGGTACCGCCAAACTTCATTACTTTCATGATCCCCTCCCCCGTTATTTTTTAAAAGTTATATAATACCAGCAAATGTACTATAGATGAGGGAAAGAATTGGTTTATGTGCCAAATGGTTTCTGCTCGCTACAACTACTATTAGGACCGGCACTTACGCCAAAAAACTTACAGAAATAATAATACCAGTCCAATCTGTATTTATTTTTAGGAGAAGGGTTTGATCCGCACTCTAATCCGCCATTGATAATATTCATAACTGCCCCGAATCCCGGAAGTCTATTTGCCAGACTATCTTTTTTTTCGGGTATCCATTGTCCACTCATGATAGCGTTACAAGAAGGCTTAGGGTATTGTGGAGTGGTCCAAAACCAAAATAAGGATGCAAAGCAAAGAACGGGATCTTTCGATACTAATTCGGGCTCATTCAATAATTTATTTTGATTTCCAAAATAGAATTTACTAAACTGAGCATAGTTATAATTCCAACTTAGTTGGATAGGGCCTCTTCCATGGTATGATTTATTAGCAACCGGTGGGAATAGTTTTTTTGTTGTGTCGCTATAATGTGGGCATCCATTTTCACACCCATTCTCTTCTACAAAATATAAACCCCATGCGAAATTGCCGCCGGGAGCATCGTCCCACCCCCCACTTGTTTCATGAGCCATGGTTGCCAGAAAAGCAGCTAATTCTCTTTTTTGGCTTACCGTTGAACCATTTTTTAAAAAATCAGGGAATCGTTGTGCAGCTTTAAGAAAAGCTTCATAGCTATAAAATTCTTTTACCGGTAAGTTTTTAGCATAGGCTCTCCTATCTTTTGATAGGGCATATCTGTTTGGAAAAAGTTTATTCCAAACTGTTTTATTCAAGTATCGCTCAATAGGATGCGGAGATGCCAGCAGCATAGTACGCCAGAGAACAAATATTACGATTACAAAAATTCGCATACTGCTTATAAATTGATGTGCAATAATGATGCCGTTTCTACCAAATCTTTATATACTGATTCGTATAATGGTATTCCTTCTTTTCTCCTTATCGTTTCTGAAATTCTTTCCGGATCACCCGGTACTATAACAGGCTGTTCGGCATGAATGGGCGTTGTATTTCTAAATCGCTGAATCCATTGATCCATATGCATTTTGAAATCTTCTGCTGTTCTGAAAGCGTCGATACGCATGGCACCAAAAAAATGCCCTAAACCTTTACCTGGCATATCGGTAGGTATAGGAATATAAGCAGGGAAGGGAGGAGCCCAAGGACCATAGGATGCACCGCTAAGCACCGCAGAAAAAATATCAACAATACTTCCTAATGCATATCCTTTATGGCTTCCATGTTCTCTATCACTACCTAATGGCAATAAAGCGCCCCCTTTTTTCAAGATATTGGCATCTCGGCTTTCTTTCCCTTCTGCGTCTTGCACCCAACCGAAGGGCGTATCTTCACTTTTTCTTTGCAATATTTCGAGTTTACCGTTTGCTGCTGTAGTAGTAGCAAAATCGGCCACAAAAGCGGGTTCTTTACCGGCAGGAATAGCTACAGCGATCGGGTTTGTGCCTAGCATTTTTTCTTTCCCAAAAGTTGGTGCCACTAATGCACTGGCATTCGTCATCGCAATACCGATCATATCTTTTTCCAATGCCATCATTGCATGATAACCGGCAATACCAAAATGGTTGGAATTTTGCACACTAACCCAACCGGTACCAACTTGTTCAGCTTTTGCTATAGCTATACGCATGGCATAAGGCGCCACAACCAAACCTAGTCCGGCATCACCATCTACTACAGCTGTTGAAGGTGTTTCATGGATTTTTTTGATGTTGGGAATAGCGTTTATTCGTTTTGCTTGCCAAAGCCTGATATAACCACTTAACCTAGCTACACCGTGACTATCAATTCCTCTTAGATCAGCAGATAACAAAACTGTTGCACCAAGTGTTGCATCTTCCAATGAGCAACCGATAGCACTGAATGCTTTAACTACAAATTGAAAGAGATGCTCGTAAGCTATTACCCGATTGGCCATTGCTAAAATGGTAAATCATCAAAAGGTTCAGTGATATCGGATGCAGCAGGAGTAGATGCACTATTACTCATAGGAGGTGCCGGCTGATAATTGCTAGTTGTGTTACTTCCTGATTGATCATTATTTCTACTTCCCAATAATTGAACACTAACTACCCGAAGCGATAGTGTGGCTCCATTAGTTCCATCTTTTGTAGTATAAGTGCGTACATCAGGCTGCCCTTCTACATAAACCTGTGTTCCTTTTTTTAAATAAGGCGCAATACCGGTTCGATCTGTCCAATATGCACAATCAACCCAAATTGTTTTATCCTTTTGATTGCCTTGCGCATCTTTATATTTTTCTGTATGCGCAACGGTGAAGTTGATTACATTTTTCCCGTTTACGGTATTCATTACTGCGTCTCTTCCTAAATTGCCAATGGCTGTTAATTTGATCATATTATTTTTTTGTAAAAATGCGAAAGGTTGAAATTAAGAAAAACCGTATTATCCGCAGCTTTTTAAGTTTTTTAACTGTTTAATTTACTACGGAAATTACCTGAACATCTTTTCACAATTGTATCTTAACAAAGGTAAAATTGTAAATTTAATTATGCAGGGATTACAACTTACCATTCCATCTTTACAGGATCATGGACCTATTATAGAAGCTGAAATTCATACGGATGAAGAAACTTTTTTATCTGTAAAGAATCATAATGGTTATAATAAGTTCAGTACCGTGAAATTACTGATAGATACAGGTTCGAATATTTCGGGTATCGATAAAACTATTATAAAGAGGCTACAACTCAATCGGTATAAGGACGACGCCATGGTAGACGGGGTTGGCGGTAGACATGAGTTCAAACTTTACCGTTGTATCCTTTATCTTTCAATTTTTCGGGAAAAAGCACTTCCGATTGATGTTATAGAAGGAGATTATGCCAATTCCCCCTACGATGGAGTAATTGGCAGAGATGTACTCAAATATTGCAGTTTTGCATACGATGGATGGAGCGATACTTTCAAATTAGTGGCGGTAGACTTGTAATTTTTCGTATTTCGATAGTTTTTGGGTAGGTACACATGGCTTAAATACCCCTTTTTTACCTACAACTGTTCTACTTTTGCATAAATTTCATTTAACATGAGCCGTAAAGGAAAAGTGATGGTAGCTATGAGTGGCGGTATTGATAGTACCGTTGCGGCACTTATGCTTCACCACGAAGGATATGAAGTAGTAGGGATTACCATGAAAACATGGGACTATGCCACCAGTGGAACAAGTTCAAAGGAAACAGGTTGTTGTAATATAGACTCTTTCAATGATGCCCGGCAAGCAGCTGTACATCATGGCTTCCCACATTTTATTTTAGATATACGCGAAGAGTTTGGCGATTTTGTAATCGAAAACTTTATTGAAGAATATATCGCCGGAAGAACACCTAACCCTTGTGTTATGTGTAACACCCATATCAAATGGAGAGCATTGCTTAAAAGAGCAAATGCTTTGAACTGCGATTTTATTGCAACAGGTCATTATGCTGAAATAAGACAGCACACCAATGGTAGATATGTAGTAAGCAAAGGATTGGATGAAACAAAAGATCAGAGTTATGTTTTGTGGGGGCTCGATCAAGAATTATTAAGCAGAACCATGTTGCCTTTAGGCGGATATCGTAAATCCGCTATCAGACAAATGGCGGTGGATTTGGGATATCCTGAACTAGCTAAAAAAAGTGAGAGCTATGAAATTTGTTTTGTTCCCGATAATGATTATCGTGGCTTTTTAAAAAGAAATGTAGAAGGGTTGGAGGAAAAAGTTACCGGAGGCTGGTTTGTAGATAAAACAGGCAAAAGATTAGGGCAACACAAAGGATATCCTTTTTATACAGTTGGACAAAGAAAAGGGCTTGATATTGCTCTGGGTAAACCAGCTTATGTAACTGCTATAGATCCTGACAATAACACCGTTGTATTAGGTGATGAAAGCGATCTTGAGCAAAACGACATGCTGGTTGGAAAATTGAATTGGATAAAATACGATGGCATAACTGATGGTATGGAAGCCATCACAAAAATCAGGTATAAAGATAAAGGCGCACTCAGCAATTTATATACTCATGAAAACAGTATCAGAGCTCATTTCTATGAAAATGTAAAAGGTATCGCACCCGGACAAAGTGCTGTTTTTTATGAAGGAAATGATGTAATTGGTGGTGGAATCATTCAGCGAGGAGAATTGGTTTTATAAAGCTTTCAGTAGTATGGGCTCTATCTTCCAACATCAGCATCCTACCCTATTATTTAGGTTCCCTAAGCTAATCTATTTTAGTTATGGACTAAACTGGTTAATCAGGCTTAGGAAATGGTATATCCACGCAGCATTATTACCACTTATTCGATCCACAAAAAAAACCTCCTATGTACTCGATGCCGGTGTGGGTGATGGGCAATTTATTATTCCTTATGCAAAAAAATATAGAGATATACATTTTACTGGCGTTGATATCTCCGAAAGTAATATCGCCGTTATTCGAGCGCTTTGTAAAAGTGAAAAGCTAACCAATATTACTGCTCTACATTCAAATATTTTGGATTGTGATTTGCCGGGAAAAGTACAACTGCTCCTATGTATTGGCATGCTTCAATATATCGACGATGATATAGCAGTGCTAAAAAAATTATACCAACTAGCCGATGATAAAGCTACATTGCTTCTGTACGTGCCTATCAATGAAAGATTTGTAACCAAATTTTATAAACATCTCTTCAATACACTTCCTAACTATGAAACCATAAACAACAGAAAGAGAGTTTACTCCGAAAAAGAGATTATTGAAAAAGTGGAGCTATCCGGTTTCCATATTACTCAGAAGAAGTTTACTTATGGTTTCTGGGGTATTCTAAGCCATGAACTTATGAATAGTCTGTTTTTACTTATTATTCATTCGAATATATTACTGAAAATAATCTCATTATTATTCCTGCCTATATTATTGCCTTTTATCTGGGTTTTTATGTTAGTTGACTATTTTCAGGAAAAGAAAACCGGAAACGGATTGCTTATTATTGCGGAAAAGCATTAACTATTTTTAAATAGCGCAGCAAACATAGTGTCTGCATGTACTGTGTACCCATTTATTATTTGTTGCTCAACTAACCGTAACGCGCTATTAGCCTGAATAAAATTAGTTTGCTCTTCATTTTCTTTTTTGAAAGCAGAGCAAGTGATATACAAATAAAAACCACCCGGTTTTACAGTATTTATAGTATTTAAGATGATCTGTTGTTGCAGTTTTTGAAACGCTGCTATCCTCTCTTTTTTAAAAAAATATAATTGCTCTGGTGTTCTTGCCCAAGTGCCACTGCCGCTACAAGGGGCATCGCAGATGACCAAATCGTAATTTTCAATCTGAAATCTGGGATCTGTTTTTTTACTAAGATCACAGATTATAGACTTATAATTAAAAATTCCGGCCTCTTTAAAACGTTTCTGTAAGTTCTGCAAAATACTTTCCCGAATATCTGAAACTGTTATATCTACGTTGCCCAATATATCTTTAGCCAGAATCGATTTGCCTCCACTCGCGGCGCAGCAATCCCAGATGGAGGTGGAAGGGGAAGGGTGTAAGCTAGAAGGTACAATTTCGGCTTCATTCTTTAACCTTTCACCTTTAACCTTTTTTAGTAACTCACCAACTTGCTGTGAGCTATAATCCTGTATAACATAATCTTTATTTACTTGAGCTACACCATCTAGCTTAGTGCCGGCAGAAACAGCGAGGGTATTTGTACTCATGGCATGAAAGCCAATACCTGCTTGTTGTAGTGCATTCATCATTTTTTCTTCCCTACCCGGTCTTATGCGTAAAAAAACATCCGGCTGGATAAAGTGATTCGTAATAAAAGCTTCTTTATCTATTCCATTACTCAGTTCGTTACTAAAGGGGAAAACAGTATCAAGGCTAACTTCTGGTATTGAACTATCATCAAATAATGCTTGCCAGTCGCTTCCTTGATTCGAGAGCAAAAGTTGCTTTTTTATAGCATCCGCTACAGGCATCTCTTTTGCTGCATGACCTAAACGAAAATAAGCAAAGCACAATTGAGCTATATACTTACGATCTTTTGAGCCAAATTTTTTATTGGCAGAAAAAAAGTTCTTTAAGAAAGTAGCCAATGGTATATCACCATTATAACTTTCAATGATTGTTACGGCTGATTGAAGATATTGTGAAGCGTATTTCAACTATACTTCTAGCAATGTTTTTACTGGATCTTTACCCATCAACAGCAGTTCCGGATTTTCGAGTAACTCTTTTACCCGAACAAGGAAACTTACACTTTCTCTTCCGTCGATAATACGGTGATCATAGCTTAAAGCAATATACATCATCGGGCGAATAACCACCTGACCATTAATGGCCATGGGTCGCTCCTGAATTTTATGCATACCTAAAATGGCGCTCTGGGGAATATTGATAATAGGCGTGCTCATAAGACTTCCGAATACACCTCCATTGGTAATGGTAAAAGTACCTCCTTGTAACTCTTCCGCAGTTAATTTACTATCACGTGCTTTACCGGCTAATTCAATCACTTTCTTTTCTATATCTGCTATACTCAAGCTCTCTACATTACGCATTACAGGAACTGTGAGTCCTCTTGGTGTACTCACAGCAATACTTATGTCTGCATAGTCGTGATACACTAAATGATCGCCATCGATATAAGCATTGACAGAAGGCCACTCACCCAACGCAATAGCGCATGCTTTAGCAAAGAAACTCATAAAGCCTAGGTTAACACCATGACTTTCCTTGAATTTATCTTTATACTGTTTGCGTATATCCATAATACGTGTCATGTCTACTTCATTAAAAGTAGTTAACATGGCCGTTGTATTTTTTGCTTCTACAAGTCTTCTGCTAATGGTTTTACGTAAGGAACTCATTTTTTCCTGACGCACATTCCTACTAAACAGCTCTCCTCCTGAAACCAATGGTTTTTTACCGGGATTAGCCAAAGCTTCGAGCACATCTTGCTTCATGATCTTTCCACCTGTACCTGATGGTGTAATCGCTTTCGTATCAATTTTTTTATCAGCAATAATTGCAGAAGCTACCGGTGTGGCTTTGATATCTGAAGTTGGGGGTTGCGGGCTTTGGATTGCGGGTTCCGGCTTGCCCGACTCGTTAGAGGCGGGGTTTTGGGTTACAGGTTCTGCGTTGCTGGATTCGGGTTTAGCGGCAGTTTCATCAATTTTAGCTAACACATCTCCAATATTTAAGGTATCTCCTTCTTTCCCAACAGTTGTAAGTATACCTGCTTTTTCAGCGTTCACTTCAAATGTAGCTTTTTCACTTTCCAGTTCCGCAATCACTTCATCGCGCTCTACCCAGTCTCCATCTTTTTTTGTCCACTTTAAAAGCGTTACTTCATTTATAGATTCACCAACGGTGGGTACTTTTATCTCGATCATATAAATATGTTTGCGTTTGTTAGTTTAGATATTGAATGCGGTATTGATAATTTCTGCCTGTTCCTGTGCATGCACTTTTGCGTATCCGGTAGCCGTTGCAGCACTTGCATTTCTACTAATAACACCAAAATTGATTGTTTTTAAGTTCATTTGTAAGAAGCTTGCAGCGCCCATATTAAGTGGCTCTTCTTGCGTCCAAAACCAAGTTGCTTTGCTGTATTTTTTGTATAATGTTTCAAGTTGTTTTGTAGGCAAAGGATATAGCTGCTCTAATCGAACAATAGCGATATCTTTTCTATTTTCTTTTACCTGTTTCTCGGCCATTTCAAAATACAACTTACCACTACAGAACAATACTTTTTTTACTTCTGCTGCATCCGTTACATACTCATCATCAATAACTTCCCTAAAACCACTTTGTGTAAAAGCTGATACATCACTATAAGTGCCCGGATTCCGCAAATTTGCTTTAGGTGAGAAATTGATAAGGGGCTTACGGAAATTCCATGCTAATTGTCTGCGTAAAGCATGAAATAAGTTAGCTGCCGAAGTAATATTGGTTATCACCATATTTAGTTCAGCACACATTTGTAAGAATCGCTCTAATCTGGCACTACTATGCTCTGGACCTTGACCTTCATAGCCATGTGGAAGTAACATAACTACCCCATTTTGACGCTGCCATTTCTGTTCACCTGCTGCGATGAACTGATCGATCATGGTTTGGGCACCATTGCAAAAATCACCAAACTGTGCTTCCCAAATAACTAAGGCATTGGGATTAGCCATAGCATAGCCATATTCAAATCCTAATACTCCGTATTCACTTAATAGAGAATTATATATTCTAAACTTCTCTTGTGTATCTGTAAAATGATTTAATCGATTATACCCCTTATTGGTATTCTCATCGCGTAAAATCGCATGACGGTGACTAAAAGTACCGCGCTGCACATCTTGTCCGCTCATGCGTACAATATTACCCGATACTAGAATGGAGCCATAGGCCATCAATTCAGCTGTCGCCCAATCTACTTTACCTTCAACTTCTAAAAGTTTAACCTTATCCTGTAATAATTTTTCGATTTTTTTAAGTGGCTGAAAACCTTCCGGCCATTTCATCAATCCTTCGAATAATTGCTTAAACTGGTCTTCGGTGATACTTGTGTTAGGTGAATAATCAAAATCTGCTGCAGAAGCTTTACCCAAGCTTTTCCAAACCAGTTCTGGTTGTTGATATTTATAGGGTAGCGGGTGTTGTTTTATTTCATCTAAACGTTCCTGCAAGTCGGCCCAGAATTTTTTCTCCATTTCTTTGGCCAACTCTTGTAATTCGGGTGCCCCATTTTGAATTAAAAATTGGGTATAGATCTCACGTGGGTTTTGGTGTTTATCTATTAAAGCATAAAGTTGTGGCTGTGTATATTTAGGATCATCGCCCTCATTGTGGCCGTGACGGCGATAACAAACCATATCGATGAAAATATCACTGTTAAATTCCTGGCGATAACGGGTTGCTATTTCGGCACATTTTACTACAGCTTCGGGATCATCTCCATTTACATGCATAACAGGTGCCTGAACCATCGCAGCTATAGAGGTACAGTAATCTGCACTACGGGCATCATCAAAATCAGTTGTGAACCCGATCTGATTATTGATTACGAAGTGAATGGTACCACCAGTATAATAGCCACGTAAATTACTCATTTGCAATACTTCGTACACAATGCCTTGTCCGGCTACAGATGCATCTCCATGTATCAGTATGGGTAATATTTTATCGAAGTCGCTATCATATAAAACATCCGCTTTTGCTCTGGCAAAACCAACCACTACCGGATCTACAGCTTCTAGGTGGGAAGGGTTTGGCATCAGTTTTAAGTGAATAGATTTTTGATCTATGGTTTGGACCTCGCTACCGTAGCCCATATGGTATTTTACGTCACCACTTCCCATGGTTTGATCCATGGTGGCAGTACCTTCGAACTCACTAAAAATCTGCTCATATGTTTTACCCATGATATTGGCTAACACATTTAATCTGCCTCTATGTGCCATACCGATCACTACTTCCTGTACAGCATTATTAGCTGCTACATTGATGATCGCATCTAATGCAGCAATGGTAGTTTCACCACCTTCTAATGAGAATCTTTTCTGACCAATATATTTTGTATGGAGAAATTTTTCAAACATCACCCCTTGGTTCAGTTTTTCCAAGACCCTCTTCTTTTTTTCAATTGGCAATGGAGTTGCAAATTTCTTTTCCATCTCGCTTGTTAGCCAATCTATTTTTTTCTGATCACTGATATATTTAAATTCTATGCCTACATGATTAGCATAGGTATTCTCAAGATGGGTAAGAATTTGTTTTAAAGTAGCTGGCCCTAAGCCAATGAGGTTACCGGCTTGATAAACCGTGTTCATATCGGACTCACCCAATCCAAAAAAAGAAAGATCCAAATTGGCTCCTCTATCTTTTCGCTCCCGGATAGGGTTTGTTTTGGCTAATAAATGTCCTTTATTTCGATATCCGAGAATAAGGCGGTAGACTTTGATCTCCTTCATCCAGTCTACTTCAGCAGAACTCGCTGTAGTAACAACTGCGCCATTTGAAACTCCATTGCTAACGGCGAAGTCAAATCCTTCAAAAAATTTCTTGAGATCCGGATCAACTGATTCAGGACTTATTAAAAATTCCTGATATAAGTTCTCAATAAAGGCCGGATGTGAATTAGTGATATACGAAAAATCCTTCATTATAGCGAGATTAAGCTGTTTTAGCCAGAATGTTGGCAAATATCGTGCTTTGAAGGCAAAAAATAAAGCTTAAAAATGAACAGTTTTCGGTTGTTTTTATAGCTTCCAAGCCAGCTAAGGAGTCATACATTAATTTTTTTTTGATAAATTTGAGTAATTCGGAGGAGTTCATTACCTTTGCAATCCTGAAAAAATAGAAAATGGCAAATCATTCGGCTACCAAGAAAGACGTAAGACAAGCAGCGAAACGCCGCGATCGTAATCGTTATTACGGCAAAACAACCCGTAATGCAATCCGCGATTTAAAAACCGGTACAGATGTAAAAGCTTATGGTGAGGCACTTCCTAACGTTATTTCTATGATCGATAAGTTAGCAAAGCGTGGTATTATTCATAAGAATAAAGCTGCTAATCTTAAAAGTAAACTGTCTAAGAAAACTGTAGCTGCTTAGTTATAGTAAACTAATTTATATTGATCAAGCCGGCTTCGCCGGCTTTTTTATTAGTCTGATATGATCTAGTTAGCGATTGTTGGTAAAGTGATAGTAAAACGGTTCATTTTGTTAGCCGGTGTACGATAATCTACTTTACCCCCATGCATGGTAACTATCCGTTGTATGATAGATAAGCCTAATCCAAATCCTTTTTTTCCGTGTGCATTGGCTCCTCGGAAAAATGGGATCATTAATTTTTCTACCTCTAATGGTGTGAGTCGAGTTCCCGTATTATCAAAATGCATTATTAATTGCTGTTTACTAGGGGCTATTGAGATCCTGGCTATCTGATCGGTAGAATATTTATAAGCATTCTTTATCAAGTTCATAAATACGGAACGCATTAATGAGTCGCTGCCTTTAATAGTGAGCCAACTATCCTGCTCAGGAATAGACTCAAACTCAATACTGATCTGCATATCCGGCATATTTTTTTGAGCAATTTCAGCTACTTCATACAATAACTCATCTACCCGAATTTGCGGCCAATCATCTTGAAAATCAATTTTTTCGTATTGAGAAATCAGTAATAAAGAATTTGTTAGTTCAATCATTTGTTGCTGATCTTCTCTTAAAGATTCAAGTATTTTTTTATACTCTTCAATGGTATGTGGGTTATGTAATGCCGATTCCGTTTGCGATAGCATTACGGCAAGTGGTGTTCTCAGCTCATGTGAAGCATGCTGCACAAAGTTTTTTTGGAAAAAAAAGGCTTTGCGCAAGCGCTCGAGCATGGCATTGAAATTCTTGGCAATTTGACTGATTTCATCTTTGGAGGAAGGCACATCGATCCGGTCTGATAAATTTTGCTCTGTTGTTCTTTTCATTTGCAAACTCAATCTCACCAATGGTTTTAAAGCTTCATTTACAAAAAGAAAAGAAATTATAGCCGTTAGAAAGAGGCTTCCTATAAAAACCCCTCCCAAAATTACCCTCAATGTTTTTAATTTTCGAAAACCTACCTTATCGAACCCGGAAGTGTGAACATAATTGGCATATTGCGGAAAATAAATAATAACATGCTGTGCATCTTCAGCATCTGTATATCGATAGACCGAATTATTTTTTGTGAATTTGGATCTATCAATGGGCTGTACATTAATTTTCAAAGAGTCGGGCATTTTAAAAACCACTTTGCCTGAAGTATCTACAATAAATAATTTTTCGTTTACGAGTGTCTTATCATGTACTTCCTGTATGAATTTGGCAGGAAGCGTTTCCATATCGCCCTTAATCTCAGAAAAAATGGTATAAACTTCAGACCCCTCTATAAAAATCCTATTGAAGTAATCCTCCTCTCTATAACTACTATACAGCACATAAATGAATGCAAAGGATATGGCCAGAATGATCGCCACAAAACTGGTGAACAAAAGTGCAAAACGCAGTTTTATGTTTATCGACCTCATTTAATATAGTAACCGAAACCCGGCTTGGTATGTATCAGTTTTTTACTGAATGGTTTGTCTACTTTATTTCTTAGAAAACTAATATAAACTTCGATCGTATTCGTGCCCGTATCAAAACTCAGATCCCAAACTTTTTCCAAAATTTCTTGCTTGGAAATTACCCGGTCTCTATTTTTTGCCAGTAAAACCAATAATGTAAATTCTTTAGCCGTTAGGTTGATATTAACCCCCTCACGCGTTACCGTTTTAGTTTTGAAATCAATAGTTAATCCCTCAATTTCAATATTATCGTCGACCTGCATTTGATCTGTTCTTTTGAGCAATACCTTAATTCGAGCGAATAGCTCATCAAAATGAAAAGGTTTTACTAAATAATCATCTGCTCCAATATCAAAAGCGTGTATTTTATCCCGAATTTCACCCATAGCAGTTAGCATTAATATGGGTACTTTTTTATTGGATGCTCTAAATTCTTTACAAAGCGTTAACCCGCTTTTATAAGGAAGGTTGATGTCCAGTATAATTAAAGCATAATCATTAGCATCAAAAAGAACAGTTGCCTGGTTACCGTCCATGGCAAGATCAACTTCATACCCTACCCTGATTAATTCTTCCTGAATGATTTTTGCAAGCTTAATTTCATCCTCAATTAATAAAATCTTAAATAGCTTTTCCATGATATAATTCCTATTCGAAATGTTGGCTTTTGTTCGGAAAGATAATAAATTCTGATATATGTTTACTGTTACTTTTCATTGAATTAGTAATCTTTAAATCCTTTTAAAAAGATTTACCTTCGTGGCCATGAATCAGAAGATACTTATACTCGATTTCGGGAGTCAATATACTCAACTTATTGCACGAGCGGTGAGAGAGGCCAATGTTTATTGTGAAATCATTCCTTATCATAAAAGCTTTGTTATTGATGATAGCCTGAAAGGGGTTATTCTCAGTGGATCTCCCTTTAGTGTGAATGAAGAAAAAGCCCCCGAAGTACCCATTTTAGCGTATATCTCAAAAGTTCCTGTTTTGGGGGTTTGCTATGGCGCACAACTTACAGCTAAACTTTTTGGTGGAAAAGTAGATAAATCTAATAAAAGGGAGTATGGCAGAGCTATCCTTACAGTTCAACAAACAGACGCCCTATTTAACGGTATTCCTAACACTTCACAGGTATGGATGAGCCATAGTGATTCCATTACCGCCTTACCGGCTCATTTTTCCATTTTAGCCACCACCGAAAGTATTCCTATTGCAGCTTTTAAAAGTAATGACGATTCACTTTTCCCTTTATATGGTTTGCAATTCCATCCGGAAGTATATCATTCTACAGAAGGCAAAAAAATTATTTCTAATTTTCTTACTAACATTTGTGGTTGCGCCGCCGACTGGACTCCCAACTCATTCATAGAGGAAACGGTAGCTCAACTCAAAGAAACAATTGGCGATAAGCAAGTGATCATGGCTTTGAGCGGTGGTGTGGATAGTACTGTTGCAGCAACCCTTATTGCTAAAGCTATTGGAAACAGACTGCATGGTATTTTTGTAGACAATGGAGTATTGAGAAAAGATGAATTTCAACAAGTTTTGGAGATTTACAAATCACTCCATCTCAATGTTAAAGGAGTAGATGCCAAAGAACGTTTTTATTCTGCTTTGAAAGATAAAACCGAACCCGAAGCCAAGCGAAAAACGATCGGTAAATTATTTATTGATGTATTTCAAGAGGAAGCTACTGCGCTTACTAATATCTCTTTTTTAGGTCAGGGTACCATTTATCCTGATGTCATAGAAAGTGTTAGTGTACACGGTCCTTCTCAAACAATCAAATCGCATCATAATGTTGGTGGCTTACCCGACACCATGCATTTATCGCTTGTAGAGCCTTTACGTTTTTTATTCAAAGATGAAGTTCGCAAAGTGGGTTTAGCATTAGGTATACCTGCCGACCTAATCAATCGACATCCATTTCCGGGACCGGGTTTAGCCATCCGTATACTCGGAGAAGTGAATGCCGAGAAAGTCGATTTACTACAGAAAGCAGATGCCATCTATATCAACGCTTTGAAAAAAACAGGGTTATACGAAAAAGTGTGGCAGGCCGGCACGATTTTATTACCTGTAAAAAGTGTGGGTGTAATGGGCGATGAGCGTACCTATGAATTTACAGTTGCCTTAAGAGCCGTAACTTCAGTAGACGGTATGACGGCCGATTGGGCGCATTTACCTTACGAATTCCTAGCCGATGTATCAAACGAAATTATCAATAATGTTCGTGGTATTAACAGGGTGGTGTACGATATTAGTAGTAAGCCCCCGGCTACTATTGAATGGGAATAACAACACTATATGTTCAAAAAAATAACATACTTCTTTTTATGTGCGCTCTTTATAGGGAGTGGATTATACGCGCAAACTAAAAAATCGAAAGTACTTGTTTTTGCACCTGTGTATATTGATTCCGCCTTTGACGGAAACACTTATAAGCTGGGCAATACCAATTTACCCCGCAATATTTTACCGGGTTTAGATTTTTATAATGGCATTATGTTGGCGGTCGATTCTCTCAATAAAGAAAATCAGCCTTTGGATATTTATTTCTATGACACAAAGAGCGCCAATGAGCCGATAGATATTATTCTGGATAAAGCGGAAGTGAAAGATGCATCATTAATTATTGCCGCTTTTAATAATCGAAATGAAATAAAAGATATCGCCGACTTTGCATTACAGAAGAAAATTCCACTTATATCTATGACCTATCCGAATGATGGTGGCGTTATCTCAAATCCTTTTTTTGCATTGGTGAATCCTACCTTAAAAACACATATAGAAGCTATCTACAATTACTTAGGCCGGATGCACCCTACTGAACAAATAGTTTTTTTCCGAAGAGCCGGTAGCACAGAAGATATGATCGCAGGTATCATGAACGATCTTAACAAGAATACGCAAAAGCTACCCTTAAAAATAAAAACGATCGTATTACCGGATTCATTTTCAACAGCACAAGTACTTAACTATCTTGATAGTAACAAACAAAATATTATTGTTTGCGGCACACTTAATGAAATATTTGGTGCAAATCTTATAAAAGCTATCAGCAGTAATAAAAGATATAAAGCCACCATCATTGGTTCTCCAACTTGGGACGCTTTGAAGGATATCGGTAGAGACGCAGATATCATTTATACAACTCCTTATAATTACCAGCGTACCGATAAAACTGCTATCGCTATTGCTAATAATTATAGAAATATTTATGCGGGGCGCCCCAGTGATATGGTTTTCAAAGCTTTTGAAGCTTTATATCGTTTCGGAAAACTATTAGTTCGCTACGGAAATAATACTGTCAATCATTTATCTGATAAAGACATCAAAATTTTCAATGAATTCGACTTTCACCCGGTTCATACTAAAAAAGAATCTACACAAACTGATTATTGGGAAAATAAAAAATTATATTTTGTAAGAAAAGTAGACGGACAAATTAAATCGGTACAATAATGAAAGCCGGCTTTAAGGGTAATAAATCATCGCTACCACAAAAAATTTGTGCTACTTGTGGAAAGCCATTTAGCTGGCGAAAAAAATGGGAGAAAAATTGGGCCGAAGTAAAATATTGTAGCGATCGTTGCAGAGCCGGTAAAACAAAAAATCCTTCATAATTGTAATGTAGGCGATGCCACTGATTGAATTCACAGATAAAGGTTTATACTGCAGTGCGGGTGATTTTTATATTGATCCCTGGAGACCGGTACCGTATGCTGTAATCACGCATGCACACAGTGATCATGCCCGCTACGGCTCTGGGGCTTATTTATGTCACGATTTAACAAAGCCATTATTGCAACTTCGTTTAGGGAATAATAGCTATGAAGCTGTTGCTTGGAATGAAGCTGTTTATAGGAATGGAGTAAAAATAAGTTTGCATCCTGCAGGTCATATTATCGGTTCTTCTCAAATACGCATAGAACATAAAGGTGATGTGTGGGTAGTAAGTGGTG
Organism: Sediminibacterium sp.; assembly: GCA_017537025.1. Taxonomy (GTDB): domain Bacteria; phylum Bacteroidota; class Bacteroidia; order Chitinophagales; family Chitinophagaceae; genus Sediminibacterium. Next base: position 93,443 of record JAFWCB010000002.1, on the reverse strand, counting down.
ATTATAAAACAGTGGATGATGGCATCAGTCATATTTTTGAACCTGTTCGTTGTAATACTTTTATCACCGAATCTACATTTGGGTTACCTATTTATCAGTGGGAGTCGCAATCCATCATTTTTGAGCAGATTACCAATTGGATTCTGCGCAATAAACAACAGCATATAGCGAGTGTTTTGATTGCCTACAGTTTAGGGAAAGCACAGCGGATACTTCAAGCCGTTCAATCAGTTACTGATACTATTTGGGTACATGGCGCTATTTGGAATACCCATCAAGCACTTAAAGCCGCAGGTATTGATTTACCGGAAGTGAAAAGAGTTACTCCCGAAACCACTAAAGCCGAGTTAAAAAATGCGGTAGTGATAGCACCTCCCGGAGCAGATGGGTCGCCTTGGCTCAAGCGTTTTAATCCTTATGCAGTGGGTGTTTGCAGCGGGTGGATGCAGGTTCGTGGGAATAAAAGAAGAAACAATGCCGATGCCGGTTTTGTATTGAGTGATCATGCCGATTGGAACGGTTTATTATCGGCTATTGAAGCAACAGGGGCACAGAAGGTTTTTGTAACGCATGGTTTTCAATCGGTGCTAAGTAGGTATTTAAGTGATAAAGGGATAGAAGCAGCAGAAGTAAAAACAGCTTATGGAGAAGAGGAAGTTGAGAAGGAGGATATACCATGAGCAAATCGGGATTAGAATTATTTGCGCATCTCATTAATGAGCTTGACAGTAGTACTAAAACGAATGATAAACTGTTTACATTAAGTAATTATTTTTCTCAAGCGCCCATGCCCGACAGGGTATGGGTGATTGCACTATTTAGCGGCCGAAGGCCGCGGCGTATTGTTAGCTCAACAACATTACAAATATGGTGCGCTGCCCAAACCGCTTTACCAGATTGGCTATTAGCAGAATGTTATCATACGGTAGGCGACTTAGCAGAAACCATTGCACTCCTGTTACCGGGCAATACCCACAGTACCGATACCCATAACCTCAGCTATTATATTGAAGCACTTCAAAAACTGGAGAAAGAATCAGAAGAAACAAAACGCCTTTTTGTAATTACCCAATGGCAGCAGCTCCATAAAGATGCTCTATTCACATTCAATAAATTAATAACCGGCGGATTCAGAATTGGTATCTCACAAAAAATGATGGTAAATGCATTAGCAACATCCGTGCAACTAGATCCCTCTATCATTGCCTTGCGCATCAGTGGTAAATGGGATCCTGCCACTACTTCTTTTGAAGCACTTTTAAGTAATGATCCTCAGGAAAAAGATTTTTCAAAACCATATCCTTTTTACTTGGCGCATGCTTTGGAAGAAGCACCACAAAATTTAGGTGCCATAGAAGAATGGCAAGCCGAATGGAAATGGGATGGCATACGCGGACAACTTATCAAAAGAAATGGAGAGATTTATGTATGGAGTAGAGGCGAAGAATTAATGACCGATAAATTTCCGGAATACGCTTCTCTCAAAAATAAATTACCCGATGGCATTGTTTTAGATGGCGAAATTATACCTGCAAAAAATGGTCAACCCCTCCCCTTCGCACTTTTACAAACAAGAATAGGAAGAAAAAATATTTCAAAAAAACAACTAGAAGAAGTTCCCATAGCTTTTTTTGCATACGATCTCTTAGAATGGCAAGATCAAGATATTCGGGATTGGCCCTTAGAAAAAAGAGTTGATATACTTTCAACTATCGTTGATAATGCCAACCTTCCCCATCAACTTTTGCTATCAAAACCAATAAGCGCAAATTCATGGGAAGAACTCACTAGCATAAGAAATGATTCGCGAAGTATGTTCGCAGAGGGGCTCATGCTGAAAAGAAGAAATTCAATATATCAGGTGGGTAGAAAAACGGGCGACTGGTGGAAATGGAAAATTGACCCGCTTACTATAGATGCAGTTATGATTTACGCACAGAAGGGGCATGGCAGAAGAAGTAATTTATACACCGACTATACCTTTGCAGTTAAAGATGGCGACAAATTAGTTTCCTTTACCAAAGCATATTCCGGTTTAACAGATAAGGAGTTTTTACAGGTAGATGATTTTGTAAAAAAGAATGCTGTTGAAAAATTTGGTCCTGTAAGAACGGTAAAGCCTGAATTGGTCTTTGAGATTGCCTTTGAAGGTATTGCCGCTTCTAACAGACATAAAAGTGGCGTGGCACTTCGATTTCCCAGAATTTTGAGATGGCGAAAAGATAAAACTGTTGATGATATAAATACGATTGCCGATCTAAAAAAATTACTTGCTCTTTACGGTAAATGACAAAACATGTAGGACATACCATCATCACCCAATGGCTCAGGGATCATAACATGCACCCATTTGCTTTTCAAGAGCAAGCATGGAAAGCTATAATAGAAGGAGGTAGCGGCTTAGTAAATGCCCCCACCGGTTGTGGAAAAACCTATTCAGTTTTTTTAGGGTCTTTAATGCAATTCATTGAAGCAAACCCCACCAATTATAAAACAGCTAAAAATAATGGCTTACAACTCTTATGGATAACGCCTTTGCGCGCATTAGCTAAAGATATTGGCAGAGCCATGGAAGAAGTAATCGATGCATTAGGAATGCAGTGGAAAGTAGGCATAAGAAATGGAGATACAAGTAATGCAGACAGGCAAAAGCAAAAAAAGCAAATGCCAGAAGTATTAATCATCACTCCTGAAAGCTTGCATCTACTGTTAACACAAAAAAATCATGCTACCATTTTTGAAACACTAAAAATCATTGCTGTTGATGAGTGGCATGAACTCATAGGAGGCAAACGGGGTGTGCAGGTGGAGCTTGCTATAGCACATATAGTTAGTGCAAAGTGTTTAGTGCATAGTGAGCAGTCAGGAAAAGAACTCTACTATCCACTATCCACTATCCACTATCCCCTCCGCAGATTTGGGGCATCAGTGCCACCATAGGAAATTTAGAAGAAGCTAAAGAAGTATTATTATCTCCCCTACAACAAAAAGGTAAGATCATTACTGCGCAAATAGATAAGCCAATAGAAGTGTATACGATTATACCGGAAGAGATTGAGAAATACCCTTGGGCAGGCCACTTAGGTATAAAGCTTGCCCATATGCTCGTGCCGATTATTGAACAAAGTAAAACGACTTTGATTTTTATCAATACAAGAGGCATGAGTGAAACATGGTATCAAACCCTATTAACTATTGCCCCACAACTAGCCGGTGCCATCGCTTTGCATCATGGCAGTATTGAACAGGAACTACGCCTTTGGGTAGAAGATGCCTTGCATACCGAAAAATTAAAAGCTGTTGTTTGTACTGCCAGTCTAGACCTAGGCGTAGATTTTCGTCCGGTTGATACGGTAATTCAAGTAGGTTCCCCAAAAGGTGTTGCCCGTTTTTTACAGCGAGCAGGTCGTAGTGGACATAGACCCGGAGAAACAAGTAAAATTTATTTTCTACCAACACATAGTTTAGAAATTGTAGAAGCTGCTGCTTTAAAAGATGCCATAGCTCAAAAAAATATTGAAAGTAAGGACCCTTTATTGTTATGCTATGACGTACTATTACAATTTATGTGTACCCTTGCCATAGGTGATGGTTTTATTCCTCAAGAATTATGGAAGCAAGTAAAAAGTACATACTGCTTTGCAGATATGCATGAAACCGAATGGCAGGAATTATTGCAACATGTAGTAAATGGAGGTAATGCTTTAGCGCAATATGATGAGTATAAAAAAATAGAAATCGAAGAGGGAGTTTACAAAATAAAAAGCCGAAAAATAGCTATGCGTCACCGTATGCATATTGGTACCATTGTGAGTGATGCTATGTTGAAAGTAAAATTTATGAGCGGTGGCTATGTAGGTGTAATTGAAGAATATTTTATCAGCCGGCTAGAGCCGGGAGATGTATTTACATTAGCCGGCAGGAATTTAGAATTAGTGATGATCAAGGAAATGACGGTGTTGGTTAAAAAGTCGACTGCCAAAAAATCGATCGTACCCTCGTGGATGGGTGGTAGAATGAGTTTAACCGCAAATTTGGGTGAAGTATTAAGAGAAACATTCAGCAAAGCCCTTAGCCCAAATGTGGGTTATGAATTAGCGAGTTTAGAGCCCTTATTTTTATTACAACAACAATTATCTCATATTCCACAACCACAGGAATTATTAATAGAACAGATTGTTGAAAAAGATGGATATCATTTATTGGTATACCCTTTTGAAGGCCGGCAAGTACATGAAGCACTTAGTGCTATTCTTGCTTATAGAATTGGACAAATAACACCTATCAGTTTCTCGATTTCCATGAACGATTATGGTTTCGAATTATTAAGCGACCAGCCTATTCCGGTAGATGATACGAATGTATATAATTTGTTCAGTGAAGACAATTTATTAATAGACATTCAACGTAGTATTAATAAAAGTGAGATGGCCAAGCGTAAATTCAGGGATATTGCCGTTATTGGCGGATTGATATTTCAGGGTTTTCCCGGGGAGCAAAAAAAAGCACGTCATTTGCAATCTTCTGCTTCTTTACTCTTCAAAGTTTTCGAAGAATATGATCCCAATAATATTTTATTACGACAAGCATATAATGAAGTGTTGCTTCAACAAATGGAAGAAGCAAGGCTTCGGCAGGCTTTGCTGCGTATTGCTAAGAGTAAGATTGTTATTCAGTTTCCCGAAAAACTTACACCCCTCTCTTTCCCTATTATTGTAGATGGGTTAAATAGAAATAATTTATCGACAGAAAAATTAGAAGATCGTATTCAAAAAATGCAACAGCAATTAGCAAATGTATAAGCAGGCAATTATCTTTGCCTCCCATGCAAGCACCTATTCTACATACCATTAGGGGTCAACAAATTTGGCTATCTGCAGCCAGGGTATTGTATTGGGAGAATAAAAAAACGTTGATAGTATCAGATACACATTTTGGCAAAACAGGTCATTTCAGAAAAAATGGAATTGTAGTACCTCAAAATGTATATAAGGAAGATTTGCAAAGATTCTTTGATCAGTACAATCAATTTAAGCCAGCAGAGATTTTAGTAATTGGAGATTTTTTTCATAGCAGTTCCAATAAAGAGTTGGATTTATTTATCAGATGGCGGAAAGATATCAATCATCTTCCTATCACATTAGTTCGTGGTAATCATGATATATTAAAAGATAGTTGGTATGAAGAGGCTGGGATTCGTATAGTAGAAGGCATACATACCATAGATACATTCAGTTTTGTACATGATCCATCCTGCATAGAAGATGATGAGCAGTATTATTTTTGTGGGCATGTGCATCCCGGAATCGTTATGCGAAATGGTGTTCGACAGTCGTTAACTTTCCCCTGTTTTTTCTTTGATCAACAGAAATGTATTTTACCTGCTTTTAGCAAGTTTAGTGGATTAAAAATGATGAGGCCCAAGAAAACAGATACCGTATTTATGATTACCGATCAGCATGTAATAAAAGCCTGAATATGGTAAAGATTGCTTTTGATCCTATATATGCGCATCCTTTACCTGAGGGTCATCGTTTTCCGATGTTAAAATACGAATTGATTCCCGAGCAATTATTACATGAAGGATCTGTAATAGCTGATCAATTTTTTTCGCCATTACCCTGCAAAGAGGAAATTGTTTTACTAACGCACGATTATCATTATTATCGTAAATTGATAGATCAGCAGTTAGGCGCTGCGGAGCAGCGCCGTATTGGGTTTCCACAATCGCCCGCCCTCACGGAAAGAGAACTTATCATTACCCAGGGAACAATTGATTGTTGTAATTATGCTATGAAATATGGTGTTGCCTTGAATATTGCAGGAGGCACACATCATGCATTTACCGACAGAGGGGAAGGATTTTGTTTACTCAATGATATGGCAGTTGCCGCGAATTATTTATTACACCATCAACTGGCAAATAAAATCTTAATTATAGATCTAGATGTTCATCAAGGCAACGGTACTGCTAAGCTTTTCGAAAACGAACCGCGTGTATTCACATTCAGTATGCATGGAGCGCACAATTATCCTTTTCATAAAGAGCGTTCAGATCTGGATATTGGTTTGAAAGATGGAACGGATGGAAGTACTTACTTAGCACTATTGCAAAGTCATTTACCTGAAATCATCAATAAACATGAACCGGATTTTGCATTTTATTTGTCTGGGGTAGATGTGTTAGCTACCGATAAGTTTGGGAAACTAAAACTTACCATAAACGAATGCGCTACGAGGGATCGATATGTATTTGAAACATTACTAGCAAAATCGATACCTGTTACAGTAGCGATGGGGGGTGGTTATTCACCCGATATTAAAGATATTGTAGAAGCGCATTGCAATACATTTCGGATAGCTCAGGAGCTATATGGCAGTTAGTTCTTTCTTCATTAACAGCTCTTCAAAAATAACTCCACAGTATGTTGGATAAATTTTTTTTACCGGAAGCCAACCCTGCTTTTCATAAAAAGAGACGCTTATAGGCGATGATGCCAGATGAATATTTCCTAATCCTTCATGCTGCGCGAAGTTTTCAATATAGCTGAGTAAGGCTTTTCCAACCCCCTTTCCTAGAAAATCTAGCTTGGTATAAAATCCTATCACCATATCATCTTCCAATCCAATCACACCAACAATTTCATCACCTATCATAGCACAAAAAAAATCTGCGCTTATCATTTTTTGTTGAACTGCTTCAAGAGTATAGTAAGAAAGGAAAGCCTGCATCTGATCATAAGAATAAACACCAGATAAGGTATGCTTAGCGTTTTCAGTGATTAATATACTGACAGCCGAAAAATCGATGGGACTAAGTTTACGAATGAAGACTTCATGCATTTTTAAACCCTACTGCTTGTTTTAACCAATTCCAAAGCAATCTCCTTTCTTTGTGAAGTGCTTTATAAATAATTCGAATTTGGTAAGAAGCAAACCAAATAAAGAAATAAACGAAGATATTCAACCAAGGCAATCTCTTTGCTTCTAATCTTTTAATTTCATTATTTATCTCAGCCTTTCTTCTTGTATATCTTTCAAAATTTTCCGCTTCAGATAAATTAGAGTCTCCTCTTAGGCTGCTAAGTTTGTTGTACTGAATTTTTATTGCTTGCTCATTAGGAAAAGAAACATAGTAAAAATGATAAATTGCATATAAAGAAATAGCCAGCAGTAAGAATTTAACCGGCAAACTACTTTTTACATATTTTATGAAGCTAGAATAATTGATAATCTTCATTTAAGTATCATGAAGTTACTAAACAATCATAATGATATTTAGAAAAACTAAATAAACCTGCCAACTACCATTTAGTCCCCTACCCTAATTCTTGGCTCATGCCGAATCAGGAAATTACAAGAGTTAGCGATAAAGCAGTACTCATGGGCTTTTGCATGTAAATGATTAGCAACATCCATCTGGTCTAAATTGGTAATGGAAACAACAGGACGTAATATGACCTCTGTAAATTTTCCACTGCCATCGGCATGTTCTGTCATTGTACCTACAGCGTTATCGGTATAAGCTGTTACTGTAATTCCATTCTCCGAACAAAAATGTAAATACCAAAGCATATGGCAGGAAGAAATAGAAGCAACTAACATTTCTTCAGGATTATATTTTGTAGCATCACCCCTAAAAGCAGGATCAGATGAGCCTTCAATTGCGGGTTTACCATTTACCTGAAAACGATGGCTACGCTCATATTCCTTATAGGCAGCAGTTCCTTTACCTGTGTTGCCTGTCCACTCTAAAGCAATATTATAATGATGTGATTTCATCAATTTAATTTCTTTTTCAAAGTAGAAACCTGTTCTTGCAAATTATTAACCATACCTGCTAATTGATTCACATCCCAACGTGGACCGGCATTAGCTTTTTGTAAAATATAAACAGCTTTCCAAATTTCAAGTACATCTTCAGCACTCACGTTATATGGCTCATATTGCGGATTATCACTGATCATTGTGATCTTATTCTTCAATCTGTTATTTTTCATCACCCGCTTATATACTACGCCCTCATTTCGAGATAATACCACATAAGTATTACTATTTTTCAATTCTTCTAACCCCTCCACTTTTTCGCCTACAATTACACTACCACTAGGTGTTGGCAACATAGAATCCCCTATTATTTCAAAAGCTCTGTATTGACCGGGCGCCAACATAGGCAATGTAAATGTATTGAGCTCATCAATAAATTCAGGATCAGCATAACCGGTTAAATAACCCGCTGCTGCTTTGACAGGAACGAAACTTACTTCCGCTGATTCCGCTACCATTTTTAACTGCCTGCGGCGCTCTAAATAAGAACCCCCTTTCGCTTCACTAAGGTCTTTAAATAAAAAATCCTCCAGTGTGATTTTAAAAATGGAACATACCAATTCCATCACCTCCAGCTTGGGTTCCGCTCTTTCTTCTTCGTAAGCCCCGATAAGGGATCTTTTCACTTTCAACTTATTGGCAAACTCTTCCTGCGTCCATCCTCGCAGCTTTCTTAAATAGCGTAAATTTTTTCCGGCGTTCGACATAACTAATGTATTTAGCGCAATTTACTAATTTATTTAGTAATACCAAAAAAATATTTCTTCCCTATCCTAGAAGGGAATTTTTCCCCCTAATTTCACCCCATGAGAAAACTACCAATACTGCTTCTTATTATTATCTGTTCTAAGGCAAAGTCACAACAAACCATCTTCCCTGAATCTCTCCTACTCACACCCGAAAAATCTAATTTCGAGAAAACATCTACCCATACCGATGTACTTCAATTCATCGCTGCCATTCAACCCCTTAGCAATAATATGTATGTAAGCAGCATTGGTAAAAGCACTATGGGTAAGGATATTCCATTGGTAGTATTGGCAAACCCTAAAATTAGTTCCCCCGCCGAAGCAAAAGCTTCGGGCAAACCAGTCATTTATATTCAAGGTAATATTCATGCAGGGGAAGTAGAAGGCAAAGAAGTAACGATGATGCTAATGCGTGATATACTGCTTGGCGATAAATCGTCCCTACTCAACAATCAAATCATTGTATTCGTTCCCATTTATAATACCGATGGTAACGATAAAATGGCCAAGGGATTAAGACCTACACAAGAGAATAGTCCACTCGAAACCGGTGAGCGTGAAAACGGACAAGGACTCGATCTTAACCGCGATGGTATCAAAATGGAAGCACCTGAAACTGCCGGTCTTATTCAAAACCTTATCACTGCTTGGGATCCACAGCTATCGGTTGACCTTCATACTACCAATGGCACCTGGCATGGCTATTCCCTCACCTGGGCTCCCGGTTATTTATCTGGCGGACAACCGGGTCCCTATCATTTTGTAAATGATCAAATGCTTCCTTTTATTACCAATGAAGTAAAAGAAAAAAATGGTTTATACTTCGGCCCCTTTGGCGATTATAATACCCGCGAAGCTTGGCCTCCAAAAAATTTCTATACCTATAACCATCACCCCAGATACTTGATTAACCAATTTGGTTTACGCAATAGAATGAGTATATTAAGTGAAGCTTTTGCCCATGAACGTTTTTATCAGCGTATCAATACCACCTATAGCTTTGTATATGAAATTCTATCCTATACCAACACACACGCACAAGATATCATTCGCATCAATAAAGAAGCAGAAGCTGCTGCCATTAAAAATGTTGTAGACAATGCGGGCAAAATTCAAAAAGGTGTTCGTTTTAAAATGGTACCTACAAACAAACCATTAACTCCCTTTAAAACCTACGACTATATACGTTATAAAAAAGCAGATAGCAGTACTGCATTATTAAAAACAGGTCGCGTAATACAGTACGATAGTGTTACGTACTATGCAGCCTTTAAAGACACCGTACAAGCTACTTTACCTCGAGGATATATCATTCCCGCTGCTTTTGCAAATATTGCTGAACATGTAAAAAAACACGGAGCCACAGTTACCCAACTAGAAAAGAAAACCGTTTTTGAGGGAGAACAATTTATCGTTGAAAAATTCACCAGGGCAACCCGCAAATTTGAGGGTCATTTCATGGCTTCTGCTGAAGGAAGATTTGAACGTACCCAACAAGTAGCAGAGAAAGGAGACTATATCATAGATTTAGCGCAACCTTTAGCCAATCTTATTTTTTACATACTAGAACCCCAATCTGATGATGGTTTATTACTATGGAATTTCTTTGATACCTATTTTGAAACGAACGGTATAGCTACGCAACAAGTTGTATATCCCATTTTCAAATATTTTGGCGAAAAATCGATAGGAAAAAAAAGAAAATAACTACCTGTAAAACTGTTCACCGCATCGTATCTTGCAGTATGACAAAAAAGAAATCAGAACCGGTTATATTAGTTACGAATGATGATGGCTACAATGCACCAGGTATTCGCGCATTAGTAGAAGCCGTTAAAGGATTAGGTAAAATAGTGGTAGTAGCACCTGATAAACCACAAAGTGGAATGGGGCACGCGATTACTATTGGGCAACCTTTAAGGCTTCAAAAAGTATCTGTGTTTGATGGTGTAGAAGCTTATGCGTGCAGTGGCACTCCTGTAGATTGCGTAAAGCTTTCTGTTGATAAAGTGTTACACCGAAAACCGGACATCTGCATCAGTGGCGTAAACCATGGTGCCAATCATTCTATCAATGTAATTTATTCCGGTACTATGTCGGCCGCTTTGGAAGCCGCTATTGAAAGTATTCCCAGTATTGGTTTCAGTTTATTGGATTATCGAATTGAAGCTGATTTTACTGCCGCAAAAAAATATGCCCGCATTATTGTAGAAAAAATTTTGAAAGGCAAATCTGTTGATAAGCATTTATGTTTAAATGTAAACATACCTGCCGCAGAAGAAAAATTAATCAAGGGTATCAAAGTATGTAGACAAGCATACGCTAAGTATGAGGAAAAATTTGATGAGCGCAGAGACCCACACGGTAAAAAATACTATTGGCTTACGGGCGAGTTTGTAAATTTTGATAAAGGCAAAGACAGCGATGTTTGGGCGCTGAAGAATAATTATGTAAGTGTGGTACCGGTTCAGTTCGATCTTACGCATTATGAACTGAAGAAAAAATTAGAGAAGCAATGGAAATAAGATTCTGGAGAAAAGATGATCTGAAAACCGGACTGATATTGGGTTTACTGGCTCCCATAATTGGTTTATTCGGGTATTATTTTTGGAAATTCAACTTATTTACTTTGAAAGAATTTTTTCAGGTATTAGGATTACAAAAATCATTACTTAGTGGGATCATTAGTATTTCATTAGTAATGAATGCCATTTTATTTACGATATTTATCAATACCCAAAAAGACAAAACCGCAAGAGGTATTTTTTTCGCCACCTGCGGTTATGCCATTATTGCCTTATGCTTTAAATGTTTTTTTTAAATACTTATTCTTCCGAAATTACAAATGTAATAGACTGCTTAACTATTGATGCAACTTTCTTTCCATTTTGCTGTGCGGGCTCCCATTTAGGCCCTTTTGTTATTACTCTAACTGCTTCCTCAGCCGTTCCATAACCGGGATTATTTAATGCCTTTATATTTGATAAAAAACCATCCTCATGTACCGTAAACTGAACTATAACGGTATATGTACCGGGAGGTCCACCTTTCTTAACCGGCAAATCTATGTTAAGATTTCTTTCCAAATATTTTAACCATGCAGCTTTACCACCAGGGAAACTAGCAGGTACTTGTGTTTCTGTAAATACTTTATCATAAGCTTCCTTACGACCTGCTTTTTGCTCATCTTCAACTTCTTGCTTTGATTTATCTTTTGGTACTGTTCGAACACTTAATGGAAACTCCTTTCTAGTAACCGGATAATTAGTTTGAGGATTATTTGTATTTATAGTAATAAAATTTTTATTAAAATTTTTCGCATACGTTGTTGAATCATTTTTTAGTTTCAACTCCGCATCCAATTCTTCTAATTTTCGGAGTTCATCTGCAGAATACATGGATGAAGAATTGCGAATGCCTTTTTTAGTTTGAAGCGTCAAAACATTAGGCTTCATTACTTTCTCGATAGGAAAATCCCCAAAACCAATAGACATGATATCTCTAACATCAAGTTTCGAAGCGACTTCCTTACTAATAATATGACCATCTAAAACTATCGCAGTTGCTCTATTAACTGTTTGAAGATATTCATCGTCACTATTCGATTTGGAGGCTTCAATTCTTCTAACTTCATCTAAGCTATACCCTTGAATAGCTCTAAAAGCTCCTGGTTGTGATTCTTTCCAATCACCTTTTGTTAACCCTTTCTCAGCTAAAAATTTTTTCGTTATAATACTAACAGCACCCCCCTCAGCTTGCGCCCCATACCTATCAATTGCATCTATACCTTTAAATACACGGATATTATCAATTTCGTTTGGATTGAGATTAGGCAATTGGTCTTTACCTAAAACAACACCATCTATAATGAATAATGATCCCGCAGCTCCTGGCTTATTTTTAATGGATGAAAAAGATGACTCAGAGGAAGATTGAAAATCAAGAACACCTTTTTCTTGGGGGTATCTCTTTTTAGTAAAAAGCATAACTCCATTTTTTGCTCTGTCGCCATATTTATAAATTAAGCTTGGCTCTTTTGAAACTCGTATCTCAGCTATGTCATTAATATCTAAATTTAATACCTGATAGTAAGGCTTTTCAACTCCATCCACTAAGTAAATCATATTATTCAACTTAGGGTTTTTAGGAGAATATCGAGTCATTATCTTTTCTTCTCCCATCGTATTTTTATAGTAGAGAATATCTGTTACCCCCTTTTCCCCATCAACTATAACCCTTTTTCCTACATCAGAATTTATGATGATGGAATCCCCCTTTTTGATGGTATCCCTTACAGCACTTAACGTATTTTCCTTCCGATATAAATAATCCTGCACCCCTTGTAAAATAGCAGATGCCAAAGCTTTTTGATAGGTCGGATCTTTTAATTTTTTAAGATCGGATGTGCTCGACAAATAGCCTATTTCTGTTTCAACTATTGGGCATTTTGTGTTTTTTAAAATATAAACACCATCATTGCGTGTTTTTATTCCATTAAAATTAAAAGTAGCATCTTTAAGATTTGTTGCAATATTATTAGCCAGCGTATAACTCTCATTGAACGAGATTCCGGTTTTACTTAAATATACTCCTGATCCATTCATGTCTTTTAAAGAACTCAATGAGGTATTAGCATGAATAGATATTGCTAAATCTGGATTTTGATTATTGATAAAGTCAGTCACCTCAACCACGTGCATATATTTATCATCAGTTCGGCTTAAAACAAATTCAATATGATCATTATTATTCAACTCTTTGATTAATTTGGCATATCGCAATGCCAACTCAGATTCTTTAGTACCATCGGGTGCTTTTGCACCCGCGTCGGCGCCTCCATGTGCGGGTGCAAGCACCACCAGATATTTCTTTTTCAAAAGCATCACTCGAAAACCTGTTGCCGATTTAGCATTGCTCGAAGCGGGCTTTAATTCATTGTATACGTTTTCAATTACTCCTTGCAAAGAAATGGGCTGCTTAACACGACTTTCTTTACTTCTAAAGGCAAATAGTACTAATACGATGGCCATTACTGGTAAGATGATGAGCCTGCGCAAATAACTGTACTTGGGTTTTGTTTGATTGGTTAACATAGCGATTCTTCTTTTAATAGGTGAAAAGAAAAACGGATTGGATAATAAGAACGGGTGCCGAGGATAAGCCGCAGTGAGTAACATAGCAGCTAATGAAGCAGTATCTCCATGCTCAACCGATTTTTTATCAGCGATATATTCATGGATCATACTCAACTCTCCTTTGATAAGCCAGAAAAAAGGATTAAACCATCCGGCAACTAAAACAAGCTGTACAAAAAGTTTATCTATTGAATGCTTTTGTTGTACATGCGTGATTTCGTGTTGTAATATTTGTTTGCCTGATTCACTTTGTAAATCTATTTGCTCATTCCAAAAAATATATTTGAAAAAAGAAAAAGGGGTTCCTTGTACATTGGTAATGATCAAAAAGAAATTATCGATAATATTGATAGGATGTTTACGGAGTATTCGAGCAATACGAATCATACCAATAATGAGCATGAAACACAAAATGATAGATACAACCGCATATACCCCCGTAAGCATGGTTTGCCAATTCCACTGAAACCAATTTCGATGCAAATTGCTGTCCATTCTACTATTATTTTCAGCCACCATATAGAATAGCTCATAAACTGGAAGCCTACTTGTTGGGTGTGGTTCCCACTGAATCTTGATCAATGGAATTATCCAAGCAACGGCAGCCGCAAACAATAAATAGAAGCGATTATACTGATGGAATTTTTTATCACGTAATACCAACCAATAATAGCCCATCATAATGCCACTGCATAAAATAACTTGTGCAAAATAATAGAGTGTGGTAAGCATAGGATTTATTTTTTAGCTTTTTTAATTTCTTGCAGAAGCAGTTCCAAATCTTTTACACTTAAACTTTTCTGCTTTACCATAAAAGAAACCGCATCCGCAAAAGATCCTTCAAAATATCCTTCCACCAAAGTTTTCATGGTAGTAGAAGAATATTTTTCTTTACTGATCAACGGGTAATATTCATGCACTCTACCGATTTGCTTAACACCTACAAATCCTTTATCCACTAAAATTTTAATGATGGTGGCAACTGTGTTACTATGTGGTTTGGGTTCGGGCTGTGCTTCAACAATATCTTTCAGGAAAGCGGCTCCCAGCTTCCAGATACTTTGCATGATCTGCTCTTCGGCTTTTGTAAGTGGTTTCATATTGGGGGTATTTTATTTACTAAAGATATAAACTAATTTTTTAGTTTATAAACTATTTTTTTAGTTATTTCTTCTTTTCAGGAATAAAACCTGATTTTCAATGGCTTATACTAATTTTACAGGGCATGAAATATTATATCATAGCCGGTGAAGCCAGTGGCGATTTACATGGCAGCAATTTGATCAAAGCCCTAAAAGAAACGAATACCAATGCCAGTTTCCGCTGCTGGGGTGGCGATCTTATGCAAGCTGCCGGTGGCGATTTGGTAAAACACTATCGCGACCTGGCTTTTATGGGTTTCGCCGAAGTGATAAAAAATCTGCCCACCATCCTACAAAACATCAAATGGTGCAAGGCAGATATTTTGGCTTACCAACCGGATGCTATCATCCTGATCGATTATCCGGGATTTAATTTACGAATCGCAGAGTGGGCTAAAAAACAAGGGTTTAAAGTGATATACTACATCGCTCCACAAGTTTGGGCCTGGAAAGCCAATCGGGTAAAAAAAATGAAACAGTACATCGATCTCATGCTTTGTATTCTCCCTTTTGAAAAAGAATATTTTAAAAACAACTGGAATTGGGAAGTGGAATATGTTGGGCACCCGTTGATAGAAGTTATTGGTCAATGGACGATAGGCCGGAGACCGGAGACCGGAGATAGTAAAAATAAATGTATTGCCTTACTCCCCGGATCACGGAAACAAGAGATCAGCAAGAAGCTACCCATCATGCTTTCTGTTGCCAAGCATTTTCCGAATGAACAATTTGTAGTGGCAGAGGCACCCGGACAAGAATCTTCTTTTTATAGCCCTTTTTTGAGTGGCTATACCAATGTAAGATCAGTAAAAAACAGTACTTACGCACTCTTATCAACAGCTAAAGCAGCTTTAGTAACAAGTGGTACAGCCACGCTCGAAACTGCCTTATTTGGTGTACCGGAAGTAGTATGCTATAAAGGGAGCAATATCAGTTATCAAATTGCCAAACGGTTGATCAAGATTAAATATATTTCATTGGTAAACTTGATTATGGATAAGTTAGTGGTTGAAGAACTTATTCAAGATGAACTCAATGAGGGCAATCTGCAAAAAGCATTATCAATTTTATTATACGATACTGCCAAGCAAGAAACGTTAAAGGCGGATTATACTGCATTGAAAAATAAGCTAACAACAGGTGGCAATGCATCTAAACAAGCAGCCACAAAAATCAATGATTTCTTAGCCTTATCTACGAATTAGCGGTATAATAACAAGTCGGATTAAAATTATTATAACTGCTATCAAAAACATAATTAATGAGATACGATTCATGCCATGCATGTATTTCATCCATTGCGTGCGTTCCTCATTTGGATCTCGCTTCTTAATGTATAAATATTCAGCTATTTGTTTCCAGATACCCATAATTCCATTTATGTAAAGATAACAGTAACTATAGTAAATGGTTGTATCTTTCCCCATAAAACATTGAATACATGCAGCGCAAAAAAATTCCTACCCTGCACCTCCCAACCTTTTACCTGATCCCCCTCCTCCTTACCACCTTATACCTTACACCTTACAGCTCATTTGCGCAATTTAACGCCAAGCAAATAGATATTATTCGCGATACCTATGGTGTACCACATATATTCGGTAAAACCGATCCCGAGGTAGCATACGGACTTGCCTGGGCACATGCCGAAGATGATTTTGAAACCATCCAACAGTCGCTAATGGCCGGTAAAGCCATGTTGGCTCAATACCAAGGAAAGAAAGGCGCTTCTATCGATTATATCATCCATTTATTACGTATACCGGAATTAGTAGCAGCAAAATATGACAGCGATTTAAGTCCCGATTTTAAAAAATTATTAGAGGGCTACTGTGCAGGACTGAATGCATATGCCCAAGCACATCCTAAAGAAATTTTATTAAAGAAAATATTTCCGGTTGTACCCAAAGACATGATACAATACTCCGTTTTACAACTTTGTGTACTTTCCGGCGCCGATAAAGCCTTACAAGAAATTTTTGGAGGTACTGTACCTTTATTAGAAAATTTTAAAACAGCCGGGAGTAATGCCTTTGCCTTTAACAGTGCTAAAACAACTGATGGCGATGTGTACTTAGATATCAATGCCCATCAACCATTAGAAGGACCTGTTGCATTTTATGAAGCGCATTTATGTAGTGAAGAGGGATGGAATATTTTAGGTGCGAATTTTCCCGGAGCACCTTCTATTCTGCATGGGGTGAATGAAAACTTAGGATGGGCACACACGGTAAATAATCCTGATAAATTAGATGTATATCAATTAGAAATAAACCCTAATAATAAACTGCAATATAAATTTGATGGTAATTGGGAAACCCTTGAAGAAAAATCAGCTCCACTCAAAGTAAAAATTGGTGCTTTTAAAATTAAGGTGAATAAAAAAGTGTATTGGAGTAAGTATGGTCCAACTATCATAACGGAGAGAGGAACTTTTTCAATCCGTATGCCCGCTCAAATGGATATCCGGGGATTAGAGCAATGGTATCGATTTAATAAAGCCAAAAATTTTACTGAGTTTAAAGCTGCATTAAATATGATGGCCATACCGGGTTATAATATTGTTTATGCCGATAAGTACGATACCATTTATTACTTAAGTAATGGAAGAATACCCATCCGTAACCCGGCATACAATTGGAAAACAACATTACCCGGAAATACTTCTGCCACGCTTTGGAATAGTTTGCATCCCCTCAACGATTTGCCACAGGTTTTACAACCAAAATCCGGCTTCGTATATAATACCAATCACTCGCCTTTTCATTCCACCGAAGGGCCGGAAAATCCGGTTATTAAAGATGAAACAATGGGGTATGAAACGCTGGAAAACAATCGTAGCAAGCGTTTTGAAGAATTAGTTAGGCCATTGAATAAGGTCAGTTATGCCGATTTTAAGCGTATTAAATTCGACCGGACATTCCCATCAAAGTTTTATTTCCCTTCTAAAATAGATACTGTATTCTTACTAGAAGAATCTGCATATCCGGATGTTGCGGAACTTATAACCCAGTTAAAAAAATGGGATAAGAATGCTGCAGCCGAAAGTGTAGGTGCCGGCACTTTTTTATTGATGTATAATGAAGTAGTTCAAAACAGAAATAAATACCATTTCCCTGCACCGATATCAACAGCAGATGCAGTAACAATTTTACGAGCTACAAAAGAAACCATGCTTAAAAATTTTGGTAAAACCAATTTACAATTGGGCGAAATACAAAAATTAGCTCGGGGAAATGTAGAACTACCCTTGCCCGGATTACCGGATGTGTTGGCACCCATGTATTCTATCCCCTATAAAAATGGAATGGTAAAAGGCAACCAGGGCGATGCCTATATTGAATTAGTTCGCTTCACAAAAAGCGGTCCTGTTATTGAAAGCCTTAATGTATATGGGGCTTCTGCACGAAAAGATTCTCCTCACTATACAGACCAGATGGAGATGTATACCAAGCAGCAAACCAAGCATATGACGCTCAATAAAGCAGAAGTCTACAAAACAGCCAAAAGGATTTATCATCCTGAGTAGTTGGGGATTATCATTCGAAGTGTCATTAGATAAACCCTTGTAATATCTCCGTAATCTGTTGCGTTTCTATGATAAACCCATCATGTCCATAAGTAGAATCAATTACATATAAATCGGCATGAGGCATGTGATCCGTCATAAAACGTTGTTCATCGAGCGGACAAAGAATATCACTACTAATACCTATGATGAGTGTAGGCTGCTCAATAGTTTGCAATACAGTAATCAAATCACCCCCCCTTCCTCTGCCTAAATGGTGGCTATCCATTGCTTTGGTTAATAACCAATAGCTATAAGTATTAAATCGCTTCACCAGTTTATCGCCTTGATAATTCAAATAAGACGATGCTTTAAAATCATCAATCTTCTCCGGATCGGGATCTGTTTGCTTTTCCTGGAAAGTAGTATAATTTCTGTACGTCAACATACCAATAGCGCGAGCTGCCTTTAACCCTTTTGCGCCTGCATCGGCTCTTGGTTCTTTCCAACTGCTGTCTGCCTCGATAGCCAAGCGCTGAGCAGTATGTACAGCTACACCCCATGCACTTTCGGAGGGAGAAGTAGCTATCAAAAACATTTTCTTTATCACAGCAGGTTCCATCACCGCCCATTCTAAAACCTGATACCCGCCCATGCTTCCACCCATCAATAAAGCAATACTATTAATACCCAAATGCTTACGCAATAAAATATGCGCAGCCACCATATCGCGAATCGTTACTTGCGGAAAAGAGGCATAATAGGGTTTATCGGTTTTATCATCATTACTTAGCGGACCGGTAGAGCCGTAACAAGAGCCCAGCATATTTGCACAAACAATAAAATAGTTAGCAGGGTCTATTAAATACCCATCACCCACCAACCCTTTCCACCAATCTGCAGGATCGGAATTGGCGGTTAAAGCATGGCATACCCATATCACATTATCTTTTGCAGCGTTTAACCTACCATAACAATGGTAAGCAATATCTATCCCGTCTAAGCTTGCTCCATTCTCTAATGCAAATACCCCGCTATGTCTATAAACTTGCATGCTTCCTTTATTTCATCACAAAATAACGCTATACACGCTTACATTTGTTGAAATTTTTTGGATGAAACCTTCTACTAAAGCCATTCGCATACAAACTGATCGCACCAACGAAATGGAGCATTCAACACCTTTATTTCTTACCAGCAGTTTTTGTTTTGAAAATGCAGAAGACATGCGCGCCGCTTTTGCCGATGAAACAGATGATAATATCTACAGTAGATTCAGTAACCCCAGTGTTAAAGAATTTGTAGATAAAATGGCAGCCCTTGAAGGTGCCGAATCAGGCTATGCCACAGCATCGGGCATGAGCGCTGTTTTCGGTTCTTTCATGGCGCTACTAAAACAGGGCGATCATCTTTTATCTTGTAATGCTATTTTCGGAAGTACACACACCGTAATTTCAAAATACTTACCCAAATATGGTATTGAATATAGTTATATAGCAGCTGAAGCAAATGAGGAAACATGGTTAGCAGCCATCAAGCCCAATACCAAAATGGTATATATAGAAACACCAACAAACCCCGGACTTGCCGTTCTCGACTTGGCGATGATCGGTAAAATTTGTAAAGAGAAAAATATCATTTTTAATGTTGATAATTGTTTTGCAACCCCTATAAGTCAACGCCCTATTGAGTTTGGAGCCGATCTAGTAGTCCATTCGGCAACTAAGTGGCTCGATGGGCAAGGTCGCGTATTAGGCGGCGTTATTGTAGGTAAGGAGTCGCTTATAAAAGAAATTTATTTATTCTGTAGAAGTACCGGACCGGCATTATCTCCTTTCAATGCATGGGTTTTGAGCAAAAGTTTAGAAACATTAGATGTGCGCATGGAACGTCATGCAGGAAATGCTTTGTATTTATCAGAACAATTACAAAACCATAGCGCCTTTGAGTCTTTGCGTTATCCATTTCTTCCCTCACATCCACACTATTGTATTGCAAGGCAACAAATGAAAAATGGCGGAGGTATATTTTGCTTTGAATTAAAAGGGGGATTAGAAGCCGGAAGAAATTTTCTCAATAGCTTACAAATGCTTTCACTTACTGCCAATTTAGGAGATACCAGAAGCATTGCTTCACACCCCGCAAGTACTACCCATGCTAAACTAACGGAGGAAGAACGCCTGGCCGTGGGCATTACGCCGGGTTTAATTCGGATTAGTGTGGGACTGGAAGATAAGGATGATATTTTAGCAGATATTCTACAAGCATTGGATTAATTTATCTTTTTTATGTGCTAAAGCGTATAGTTCAGTTCCTTTTATTAAATTGGGGGTCTAAACAATTGCATATGAAAAGTTCAACTGGCGTATCCCTCTGCGTCATGATGTTTTTACAGTATTTTATTTGGAGTGCCTGGTATGTTACCATGGGCACTTATATGGGCCAAGCCCCCTTGCAAGCAACCGATGTACAAATTGGCGCGACTTATGGTGCATTAGCCATTGCCACCATGATATCTCCCTTCTTTGTGGGATTGATTGCCGATCGTTTTTTTGCGGCACAAAAAATTATGGGTGTGCTTCATATTTTGGGTGCAGGATTATTATTACTCGCCACAAAAATTGAACATAGCAATACCTTTTATTGGATAATTTTAGCTTACTCTTTACTATATATGCCTACCATTGCTTTGAGTAATAGTGTGGCATTTTCTCAAATGACAGATCCCGGTAAACAATTCCCCTGGATACGGGTATTCGGCACTATCGGATGGATAGTAGCCGGTGTGCTTATTGGACAATTAGGCATTGAAAAATCATCCAATACATTTTATCTGGCTGCTGCTGTTTCAGTAGGCTTAGGTTTATTCAGTTTTGTTTTACCAAACACCCCTCCAAAAGGGAAATCGGCCGATGCCTCTTCGGCACTGGGCACCGAAGCATTTGTATTGTTCAAAGACAAACCTTATTTGATATTTTTTATCGCGGCTATCCTAGTATGTATACCTCTTTCTTTTTACTATGGATTCGCCAACCCCTTCTTGAATGAAATCAATTTCCCGAATGCAGCGAGTAAAATGACACTCGGACAGGTTTCAGAAGCAGTTTTCATTCTTGCTATTCCGTTTTTATTCAATAGAATCGGTGTAAAAAATATGTTGTTATTTGGTATGAGTGCATGGATACTACGCTATATCTGTTTTGCCTATGGCAATGTTGAAAGTGGCAGTTGGATGCTTTACGCAGGAATTATTCTACACGGTATTTGTTATGATTTCTTCTTTGTAACAGGTTATATGTATACTGAGAAAAAAGCAGGTGAGAAAATCAAAAATGCTGCACAAGGATTATTTACCTTCGCTACATACGGTTTGGGAATGGTAATAGGAACCGGCTTTTCGGGCTATATCGTAAATGCAAAAAAAATCAGTGATACTACCCATAATTGGCAAAGCATTTGGATGGTACCAGCTTATATAGCCGCAGGTGTACTCATTTATTTTTTATTATTCTTTAAAGAAAAAAGAACAGCAACTTCATAACACTACCCACTATACACTATTCACTATACACCATCCACTATACACTAACCACTACCCACTAAGTTTATGCAACGCATCGCCATGTTAGGCTCAGGTTTTATCGGTAGGTTTTATGCCGATTCATTACAAGGATATCGGAGCAAAGATAAAATTGTAAGCATTTATTCTCGCAGAGAAGAAAGTGCTAAAAAATTTGCGACTGATTATCAATGTCATCACTATACTACGAATATGGAAGAAGCAATTGCGCGGCCGGATGTAGATATTGTATGCATTTCATTACCCAATAATTTACATGAAGCTGCTGTAATGCTGTGTTGCAAACATAAAAAAGCGGTAATGACTACCAAGCCCTTAGGGCGTAATGCAGCAGAAGCCAAACGCATGTTAGAAGCGGTTGAAGCGGCAGGTATATTCAACGGTTACTTAGAAGACTTAGTATACACACCTAAATTTATTAAAGCGCAAGACTCAGTAAAGAATGGAGCACTCGGAAGAATACTCTGGGCTAAATCAAGAGAAACACATCCCGGTCCGCATAGCGAATGGTTTTGGGATATAGAACAAGCTGGCGGCGGATGTATTTTAGATTTAGGTTGTCATTGTGTAGAAATAACCAGATCCTATATCGGAAAAGATATTAAACCTATAGAAGTAATGTGCTGGGCCGATACACAGGTAAAACCCATAGATGCCGAAGATCATGCGATAGGTTTGGTGAAATATGAAAATGGTGCTATCGGACAATTTGAAGTTAGCTGGACCTTCCGCGGTGGGCTCGATCTTAGGGATGAAGTAATGGGTACCGAAGGAACCATATGGATCAATAGTTTTTTAAGAACAGGGTTTGATATGTTTACTACCGGTAAGGGTGGGGATTATATTGCGGAGAAAGCGGAAAGCAATAGTGGCTGGCTATTCCCTGTGGGTGATGAATTAAATGAATTAGGTTATAACCATATGTTCATGGATATGTTTGATGCCTTAGAAAAAGGAGTAGCACCTAAAGAAACATTTTATGATGGCTATGTTGTGAATGCCATTTTGGATGCAGCCTACAAATCCGCCAAATCCAAATTATGGGAGCCGGTACAACTGGATATATGGCGCGGACAAACAGGTCTTTCCAAAGAAAGCCATTTAGTGGAATACGATGCCGAGCACTATTTAGTAAAAGAAGAAGTAACACACTATGGGGCTAAGAAATTAATATTGAAGAATAAAGCGACCGGTAAGATCTCTGAAAGAGAAATCAATTAGCACTAATTCAAACCATTCATATTTTAAATATAACTACCATGAAAAATAAAAAAACCATTGAGCAAAACAACCGTCGTGATTTTATGAAAACGGCCGGATTAACCGCGATGGGTTTATCGGCAGCGCCATTCCTATTTTCTTCTTGCAATAGCAACACAAAAGCAAGTGAGCAAAGTGCGGGTGTAGGTAATGCTACAAATAAACTTTCCTTCCCGGATGGTTTTTTATGGGGTACTGCTACGGCATCATATCAGGTAGAAGGGGCGGCGAATGAAGATGGTCGCGGTAAAACAATATGGGATACTTTCTCGCACACACCGGGTAAGGTACTAAACAATGATACCGGTGATGTTGCTTGTGATTTTTATCATAAGTATAAAGAAGATATTCAACTGATGAAATCCCTCAATGTACAGTCATATCGCTTTTCCATTGCTTGGTCGCGCATTTTCCCCGACGGAGCTAAAACACCCAATCAAAAAGGTGTTGATTTTTATAATCGCCTTGTAGATGAACTTTTAGCAAATGGTATCAAACCTTTTGCCACCCTATTCCACTGGGATTTACCACAAGCATTAGAAGATAAAAACAAAGGTTGGTTATCGCTTGATACATCCAAGGCTTTTGCAGATTATGCAGGATTTATGGCGGAGAAACTAAGTGATAGGGTGAACCATTTTTTTACGCTTAATGAGATGTGGACATTCGTTGAACTCGGTTACGGGATGGGTATTCATGCACCCGGTCTAAAATTAGCACCTGCCGCACTAAATCAACTTCGCCATAATGTGTTACAAGCACATGGATTAAGTGTACAAGCTATTCGTGCCAAAGGAAAAACCGGAACAAAAGTGGGTGTGGCAGAAAATATAAAAGTAGCAGTTCCACTCATTGAAACTCCCGAAAATATTAAAGCGGCGGAAAATGCAACGAGAGAATTAAATGCCGGTTATATGACAGCCATTATGGAAGGAAAATATACCGATGCCTTCCTCAAAAAAGCAGGAGCTGATGCCCCAAAGTTTACACCTGAAGAATTAAAAATTATTAGTACACCACTTGATTTTTGTGGTATCAATATTTATGGACCTGAATGTTACGTACAAGCGGCATCTAACGATATGGGTTACGAAGTTTTTCCTTTTGCCAAATCTCACCCAACAAGTACATCGACCTGGGAAAAACTGGCACCCGAAACACTGTATTGGGGAGTACGCCATGTTACCGATTTATGGAAAGCCAAAGAAATTTATATCACAGAGAATGGCTACAGCAGTACCGATGATTTAGCGCCGGATAATCGCATCAATGATACTGATCGTATCATGTATATGCGTAGCTATCTGACAGAATTGCAAAGAGCTACTAAAGAAGGTGTGCCTGTGAAAGGTTATTTTTATTGGAGCCTCATCGATAATTTTGAATGGGCCATGGGCTATGGTACCCGCTTTGGTTTGGTATATATGGATTATAAATCATTAAAGCGTACACCAAAACTTAGTGCCGATTATTTTAAAGCGATGGCTAAACAAAACGCAGTATTATAAAACCATAATACCGACTTTAAGCAAAGGGGATAGATAATTCTTTTATAAGGATGCTATCCGATCCCTTGCCCATCTTAAGGCTACCGCTAACTGCTCCTCGCGGGTAAGATTTGTATTGTCAAGTATTACAGCGTCATCAGCTTTACGAAGCGGACTAAACTCGCGATTACTATCTATATAATCACGCATTTCTAAATTATCTTTTACTTCCTCAATGGTAATTTTAGGGTTCTTTTCAAACATTTCTTTATACCGTCTTTCCACCCGTACGGCAGGATCGGCAGTAACAAATATTTTTAATTCAGCATTCGGAAAAACGGTGGTACCGATATCTCTTCCATCCATTACGATCCCTTTTTTCTCCCCCATTTTTTGTTGCTGTGCAACCGCAAATTCCCTCACCCACTTATTAGCAGCCACTTCGCTTACATGTTCACTTACCAACATATCCCGAATCAATAACTCCACATTTTCATCATTAAGCAACATATCACTAGTACCTGTTGCATCATTATAATCAAAATCAAGTGAAATATCTTGTAATGCACGTTGAACAGCATCATCTTGATTCCAATCAACCCTATTACGTAAAAAATATAAAGTAATAGCTCTATACATAGCACCACTGTCTATAAATACATAGTTCAACTCTCTAGCCAATTGCTTCGCCAGCGTGCTCTTGCCACAAGATGAAAAGCCATCTAATGTGATGATGATTTTTTTCATGCTACGCAAATATAAAAAAAGCCCCCGACAGTACGTCAGAGGCTTCATTCAAACTGCTATTTGCTATTACTATGAAGGAAGAACTACCGTATCAATAACATGGATAACACCATTGCTTTGATAAACATTTTTAATAGTAACTGTGCTTGTACCACCTTTTTCGTCGGTAAGGATTAACTTATTTCCTTTCATGCTAGCTTTTAGCGTACCTCCGGAAACTGTTTTTAAAGTAGCTGTACCATTACCTTCTTTGATCAACTTGGCAATGGCTTTAGCATCTAAGCTACCGGCAACTACATGGTAAGTAAGGATTTTAGTTAAAGTAGCCTTATTCTCTGGCTTAACTAGTGTTTCAACGGTACCTTTTGGTAATTTGTTGAAAGCTTCATTGGTAGGAGCAAAAACAGTGAATGGACCTGCACCTTGTAAAGTTTCTACTAAACCGGCTGCTTTTACTGCTGCTACTAATGTAGTGTGATCAGCAGAGTTTACTGCGTTTTGAATAATGTTTTTAGAGGGATACATAGCTGCACCACCTACCTCAACAGTTTTCTCCATTTTTTGTGCGAATGTGCTGTTCAATGCGAATGCCGACAAGAACAATAAAGTAATCATTTTCATAACCTGTTTTTTTTAAAGTTTTTTGATTGTGTGACAGGTTATTTACGAAGAACGATTATCCGCGGTTTTAGTATTTTGAAAAAAAACTATACCCTATTCCCTATTCCCTATCCCCTTATACAAATTGGGAAAGTCGGAAATCAAACCATCTACCCCCATATCTTTTAGTCGTTGCATGGTAGGTAAATCGTTTACTGTCCAGGGAATAACCTTTATTTTCCGAGCCTTACATAACGCTAAAAGTTCGGTTGTTACTAAGGAATAATGTGGACTGTAAATAGTGGGTGAAAATCCTAATTCTTTTAATTGTTGCGCCAAAGAACGCTTATCGAAGTCTTCAATTAACAAAGCGGTTTGCATATTTGGATAGTGCTTATGCAAGTATTGAAGCGTTCTGGGATCAAAAGATTGAATAGTTGTTCTTTTTTCAATTTTCTTATTAAGCACTACTTGCATAATCAATTCTACAAATTCAGCCGGTAAGGGATGATGGGTATTATCGGTTTTAGGATCCGATTTTGTTTCCATATTATAGTGAGGCAAAGCTTTTTGTTGCTTACTGGCATACGCTTCAGCGGCATCTATCATATCAGCTAATAAGGGCTTAGAAACTGCTATTTTTTGCTGCTGTGCAAAACGAGGATGTGGTTTTAATCCTACATCGTATGTTCTTACAACATTATAATCCATTTGATAGATATTCAAGGATTGCTCTTCCTGCTCTGTAACCGGATCTCCATTAGGTTTTGTAGCGATTTCATGATTGAAGATAGGCTCATGACTCAAAATAGGTTTTCTATCTTTTGTTATCACAATATCTGTTTCCAAAGTGGTAACGCCTAAATCTATTGCCTTAAGCATAGCTGGTATTGTATTTTCAGGCATCAATCCCCTACATCCCCGGTGTCCCTGATAATCGAATACCGGTTGCTTATTGTTCGTATGCACAAATGTTGTTTTACAAGCGAATAAAAAGACGATAACTACCGATATGATTCGCGTCATATAATTTATTTATAAATGATTGGCCTTCATAACAGCAGCAACTGCCTTATCGTCATCATTACCTTTTTCTAAACTATCAATGATTCTTTTTTGTGTTTCTTCATCTTTATTCTGGCTCATTTTAAATACATGTTGAATATCCAGAATTTCTACTTCGAAAGCCACAATAGCTTTCATCATCGATGTTAGATAGTTACTATCCATATATTTCACTGATGCCGGAGAATCATGATTATTTTCAAAATGGGTAGTGAGATCCTGTAATACTTGTAACAAATCCTCCTCATTCAAAAAATGTAAAATACCTTTTACGTGTACAGCCTTATAATTCCAGGTAGAAGCCACATTTTGTGGTGAATAATTTTGGGCACTTATATAGGTATGTGGCCCTTGAAATATCGCAAGTACTTGATTATTTTTTTCGAAAGCAACCGTATGATCTTGCTTGCGCATAATATGGGCGCGTAACCATAATTTGCCTTCTTTTTCTGCAAATAAAACCGGAATATGCGTAGCAACCGGAGAACCATTTTCAGCAACTCCACACAATGTTATGAATGGATGAGCTTTCATAAATGCCAGTACTTCAGCATCATTATTAGCCTTAAAGTAAGGGATATTATACATGCATTAAGCAGTTACTTCAATTAATTTAGTATTGGGCATATTAGCATTTCTTAATGCAATATTACGTACTGCTTTAGCCGTAAACTCTCGAAAAGCGTTTTTGGCCAAACTTTCAGACGCAATCATAGCGGGCATTCCGTCATCTCCCCCTTCTCTGATACTTTGCACTAAAGGCACTTGGCCTAAGAAGGGGAGATCATATTCTTCGGACAAATTTTTCCCTCCATCTTTGCCAAACAAATAATACTTGTTATCGGGTAATTCTTCCGGAGTGAAATAAGCCATATTTTCTACCAACCCAATAATAGGAACATTGACTTGGGCTTGTCCAAACATAGCAATACCTTTTTTAGCATCTGCTAAAGCTACTTTCTGGGGTGTTGTTACAATTACAACACCGGTAACAGGTACGGTTTGCATAAGCGTGAGATGTATGTCGCCCGTTCCGGGTGGCATATCAATAACTAAATAATCCAATTCTCCCCAGTCTACATCCGTTACAAACTGCCTAATGGCACTGCTGGCCATTGGGCCACGCCATACAACTGCATTTTTTTCATCTACTAATAAACCAATACTCATCAGCTTAATGCCATATTTTTCCAGCGGGATGATCATTCCTTTACCATTGGCATCTTTCATCATAGGCCGTTCACCTCTTACCCCAAACATAATGGGAACACTGGGTCCATAAATATCCGCATCCATTAAGCCAACGGATGCCCCTCCTTCGGCTAAAGCTAAAGCAAGGTTAGCAGATACCGTGCTTTTGCCTACCCCCCCCTTTCCGCTCACGACTGCAATAATATTTTTAACCCCACTCAATATTTTCTGATCATCTTTTCGAACACTGGAGGTATTAGCAGTAAAGTTTACCCGAACATCGGCTTCTTTATTCACTAATAATTTAATGGCATTTTCGCTGGCCCGTTGCATCATATCTTTCATGGGACAAGCAGGGGTTGTTAACACTATGGTAAAACTTACCTGATTGCCATCGATGGCTATGTCTTTCACCATATTCAGCGTAACCAAATCTTTTCCTAAATCGGGTTCCTGTACATTACTAAGAGCCTGCAATATCGCTTCGGTAGTCATCACGCAAGTTTTTGTTAAAAAAACAATTTGAACGCAAAGTTAACGAGTGTAGAACTTACTTTGTTGATTATTCCGTTTCTGGTAAACCGGTGAATTAATTTGTAACTTTGATGCGTTGAAAAAAATATGGTAAAAAGATTACCCTTATTCCTTTTAATAGGCTGGAGCTTTTGTTTAAGTAACAGATTGGCCGCACAACAGACCGGAAACCCCTACCGCGATTCCATTGTGCAATTATATGGCGTGGTAATGACAGCAGATAGCTTACGCGGGTTACCGGCTGTTAGTGTGATTGTAGAGGGCAGGGGAAGGGGTACCATTACCAGCAATGATGGGGTCTTTTCAATAGCCGTTTTAAAAGGGGATAGAATTACTTTTTCAAGTGTGGGATTCAAAAATAGCACGATAAAAATTCCCGTCAATTTACCTGAAAACCAATACAGTGTTATCCAACTTTTGGTTAATGATACCGCCTATTTACCCGCCACCGTATTAAGGCCACGACCTACCCGGGAGCAGTTTGAACGAGATTTCCTAAATAATAGAACCCCCGACGATGCCTACGAAATAGCTCGGAAAAATACCGAAGAAGCACAGAGACGAATTCTATTAAATAGCTTACCGGCCGATGGTAGAGAGGCTGTTAATTACCAGATAAGACAATCAGCCAATAAATATTATTACGCAGGACAAATACCCCCTATGAATATCCTGAACCCAGCCGCCTGGATGGATTTTATTCAGGCCTGGAAGCGAGGCGACTTCAAGCGTAAAAAATAGGCAGTTGCTTCTTTGCCCTTACCTTTGCGCCACAAAAAAGATTGTATGGCCATTCAGCAAGTAGCAGTAATTGGAGCAGGAACTATGGGAAACGGTATTGCCCACGTTTTTGCACAAGCAGGTTTTAAAGTTACCCTTATAGATGTTCAAGAGAACCAATTAGAAAAAGCACTGGCAACTATTGCTAAAAATTTGGAACGCCAGCTTAGCAAAGGGAGCATCACAGAAGAAGTAAAACAATCAACTTTAGCTAATATTACTACCCAAACAAGTATTGAAGTTGGTGTATCGGCAGCAGATTTAGTGGTTGAAGCCGCTACGGAGAATGTGGATTTGAAATTGAAAATATTTAGTGCTTTGGATGCAGCAGCACCGCCAACTTGTATATTGGCAAGCAATACTTCATCTATTTCCATTACTAAAATTGCTTCGGCCACCAATCGCCCCGACAAAGTGATTGGCATGCATTTCATGAATCCGGTACCGGTAATGAAGCTGGTTGAAATCATTAATGGTTATGCCACAGATAAGCGTATAACAGAAACCATTGTAGCACTTAGTAAACAGTTACAAAAAATTCCCTCTGTAGTTAATGATTATCCCGGATTTATTGCCAATAAGGTATTGATGCCCATGATCAATGAAGCTATTTATAGTTTGTATGAAGGTATCGCAGGTGTTGAAGAAATTGATACGATCATGAAGTTGGGGATGGCTCACCCAATGGGTCCATTACAATTGGCAGATTTTATTGGATTAGATGTATGTTTAAGTATTATGAATGTACTCTATAGTGGATACGGAAACCCGAAATACGCGCCGTGTCCGCTTTTAGTAAATATGGTAACAGCAGGTAAACTAGGTGTAAAATCCGGAGAAGGTTTTTATACCTATACACCGGGTTCAAAAGAGTTAATCGTGAGCAAAAACTTCAGTAAGTGACATTTTTTAAAGTCCCAATTGAATTTCCCATATAATAGTTTAATTTTTAGAAACTTATCGTTTGGCGTCATATTTATTTTGATAACATCATTTATAGGTGATCTTAAAAATTATTTAATAAAAAATGATTTTTCGGATTTTTTTACTAGTTTTAGAAAAAGTTTAATTTATGTATGATAAAGGACATAAGCTAAGTAATGATGAAATGAAGTCAGTTATCGCTGGAACTGATCTTACACCTGTTGAAGTTTCTAGTTCATATTCTCGAGTTTATGGGATGAATTATAACTCTTGGTACATGCTCAATATGGGCTTCCTTACGTACACACTAGGTGGAAGCGGAAGCAGCTCTGGATCTGAGGGGCAAGGTAAAACTTTAGAAGGGGAATTATTCCAAGGGGGAAGTGGATACATGAGTGCAGAAATGACGGCATTAAGGAATGATTTACTTAATTTGGCTACAGCAGTTGGTCTTGGTGCTGGGGCAATTGAAATTGTTAATTTATCAGTTGAAGCACTTTTTAGTGACCCGATAAATCAACAAATTATATCAAGAATAGGAACAACGGTTGGTATATTAGGCGTAGTTACCAACGGTATTTCAATTGTTACCAAATTAAATTCTGTTGGCTGGGATTTTTCTCAATTAAGTGCTGCAGACTGGGTTGATCTATCCTTTTTAACAATCGGAGCAATAACATTAGCAATACCTCTTCTCCTCCCAGGAGTGACAATTTCTGCTGGGGCAGGACTTGCCATTGGTGTTACAAGTCTCGGATGGAGCATTTATAGAGCGGCTAATCCGCAATAACTTTAACTTTAAAATAATATCAATGCATTATGAGTTTTCGATTACAACTTTCAAAAGAGGTCGGTTTTTTGTAATTCTTTTTTTTCCATTTTTTCTTTTTTTAGTTACTTTTTTTTTTCAGTTTACTTTAGTTGGAGGGCTCGCATTTATCAATTATATTGTTTATACCTTATTTTTTTTTCAAATACTTTTATTGATTTTTTCGAAAAAAATTTATCGGCAACTTTCTCCGATAACTATTTGCCAATTTTCAGACTATGAAATTTCCTTTTTATTCAAGAAAACATATTTGTTAAAGGCAGAAAGCAAATGCATTCGCTTTGATAATGTTGAGTATTTTAAAATCGAGGATTTCAATCACGATTCAATTAAAAATATTAAATTCCTTTCACTGAAAATAAAGCATAGAAAAGATACCCTTCTTCTGCATTTTTTACTCCATACTGAAGAAAGAAAATTTGCCTCTTGCTTGATCAATTCTTTGTTATTATATGATTTAAAAACAAATTCAAATACCCTATTTAAAGTAGGCTTTTTCGCAAAAGAAGAAACTCAAAAAAAACTGTTAAGAATAGCAATTGCTTCGTTATTTGTTGCTGTATTTGTGCTCTTTAAAGTTCAGAAACCAACTATTCTACTACCTCTTTTTTTGGGTTCATTTTGGCTTTTTAAAAGCTACACTACCTCAAAAAAAATTACAGAAATTAATAATAGAATTTTATCGAAACAAGAACCGTATTTTTAACAATATAAGAATAAATGGGGCTGAAAAAATTTCCACATGAATACCAAATGGATATTATGGACTGCGGTCCTGCTTGCTTATCAATTATTTGTAACTACTATCGCATAAACTATGAAATTGGATTTTTAAGGCAGTTATGTAAGAGTAATAAAATTGGTGTTAGTATTTATGATCTTAAAAACGCATTTGAAAGTATTGGCTTTAATACATCATGCTTGAGATTAGGCTGGCATGAGTTAAAAGATCTGGGCTTGCCTTGCATTATTCACTGGAAGAATAGTCACTTTATTGTTGTATACAAAATAACCAAAAAAAAAGTTTTCATTTCGGATCCTTCAAAAGGCTTATTAAGTTATACAGTTGAAGAGTTTTTAGATGGCTGGCTTGGAAAAGATAAATCCTGGGTAGTTCTAGAGATTGAGTATAATTCAGATATTCAAAAACCAGTTTCTCAAATAACAAAAAGAAAAATTACTGATTTTTACGTCCACCTTTCTCCATACAAAAAAAGTATTTACTCACTCTTTGTTTTGATATTTATTATCACGGCTCTCCAAGGCCTAGTGCCTTTTATAACGCGCTCAATTATTGACGTAGGTATACGAACACAAGATTTTGATTTTCTACAAATTGCAATAATTGGTAACATTTTAATAATTTTTTCTTCCGCCCTAGGCGTTTTTTTTAGAGACTCTTTACTTGTAAGCATTTCAACAAGAGCAAGCGTAAATATAGGAGTATCGTATTTAAAAAAATTAATGGCAATGCCATTATCATTTTTTGAATCGAAACTTTCTGGAGATTGGTTACAGCGTGTTACTGATAATGAGAAGATTAAGTCTTTTTTACTAACACATGCAATTAATATTGTTTTTTCAATTACTTCATTTGTTGTTTTTACTTCAATTCTTTTTTATTTAAGCAAACCTATTGCTTTTGTATTTCTAATATTTTGTTTGGCGTACTTCTTATGGATTTTTACTCTCCTAAAAATAAAGAAAAAATTTGATTGGAATTATGCGGAGCGAACTGCAAAGAATCAAGGATTTTGGGTAAACACACTTAGTTTTTTTTTAGATTTAAAACTTAATGACTTTCATAAAGAAAATTTAAAAAAATGGCAGAAAAATCAAGCTGAATCTTTTTCAGATCTAATGAGGGTCTACAGAATGAACAATCTGCTTAATACAGGTTCCTCATTTCTTTTACAAGTAAGTAATCAAGTTTCAATATATTTAAGTGCTAAACTTGTTTTACAAAATGAAATTACTTTCGGGGTAATGATTGCAATTCAAATACTTATCGGAATGATATTTCCATCCGTTTCTCAAATTTTAGCATTCCTAGTTGAATTCCAAAATGTTGACCTCTCATTCAAAAGATTAAATGAAATGAGCTTTATACCCTCAGAATTCACTACTGAAAATTTGCTTTTAGTAAACTTAAGTAGTAGCAATCAAATATCATTACAAAATATTGCATTTCAATACCCTGGAGCTACAGATATTACATTGCGAGGTATAAATATTAAATTTATTGAATCAAAATTTACAATAATACTTGGCGAAAGTGGAAGTGGGAAAAGTACTCTTCTAAAGTTAGTGCTTGGTCTATACACTCCAAGTTTTGGAGAAATTCTTGTAGGAAACACAAATATCAAATCAATTAATTTACAGCAATGGCGAAGTGTTTTTGGTGTAGTGACTCAAGATAGCAAAATTATATCAGGAACAATTTTAGACAACATTACTATGAATATTGATTTAATGAATTTTGACAGAGTCAAGCTAGTTGCCGAAATAGTTAGACTTAGTGATGATATACCATCTTTCAACCAAGGCTACAATACTAAAGTTGGGGATGGTGGAAGAGGTTTAAGTGGTGGTCAAAAACAAAAAATATTACTCGCTCGTGCGCTATACCGTGACCCGAAGTACTTAATATTAGATGAAGCAACAAATTCTCTTGATGTTGAAACCGAGGTAAGTATAATTGACTCAATAAAAGCAAATTTTGCTAAGTGTACAATTATTATGGTCGCTCATCGGCTAAGCTTATCGAGAAAAGCAGATATAGTAGTTCTAATGAGAGATGGTTTGATTCTTGAAAATGATGCTCAAAAAACCTTAGAGCTCGACATAAACAGTAATTATGCAAAGCTTTTAGTTGAAAACAATCACAATAATTGATGGAACAAAATATTAAAACTCGCGTATATATTGATAGCTCAGAAGCTTCTCAAGATGTATTTGTTAAAAAAATATCAAGTGCACATTATTTTAATATAATATCTTTGATTTTTTTTTGCTTATTTATTTTTTTATTCCTGTGCTTTACTATTAAGTATCCGGATGTGCAGAACGGGGTTGTACAATTAGTAAATGGTGTAACTAATTATAAAGTAATTTCCACTTCATCTGGCAAGATGAAACTCTTGATAGATGATACGACGAAAATTGTTTCAGAAAATCAAACTTTAGCAGTCATTCAGAACGCTGCAGAGTTGGAGGATATACTCAAGCTTGAAAATATTTTATTTAGCTTAAGCTCTACAACTAAAGAAGCACCTGCAAATTTTC
The DNA here is from genome assembly GCA_017537025.1 of Sediminibacterium sp. Classification (GTDB taxonomy): domain Bacteria; phylum Bacteroidota; class Bacteroidia; order Chitinophagales; family Chitinophagaceae; genus Sediminibacterium. Next base: position 58,800 of record JAFWCB010000002.1, on the reverse strand, counting down.
CCTCATTGAAACTTGGAGAGCTATCTTCACGATATTATGCACTTATCGCTGTTTTAGAAGAGTTAAAGGCATTTCTACTTCAAAAAAAACATAGATATAACGAAGCTCTTTTAGAAAAGAAAATTATCACTAACAGAAAAATACTCGATGCTAGTATGAATAGCTTGTTGGAACTAGAGGAAAGAAAGAAATACATTAAAAATATTAATAAAAGGGACTCTCTGCTTTATACTAAAGAAATCATTTCTGGATTAGATTATGAGAAAGATAAGGTAACTACAATTACGTCTTCTCAGGATTTATATGCTATCGAGAGGTTAATTCATTCTTCTGACATGTCGCTAGAAGAATCGAAGCTCGCTCTTTCTAATTTGGAGTTAGTTACCTCATTAAAAGAAAGGGAAATTCGTTTTAAAATCATTGAACAGGTTTCTATTTTACAAGCATTGGTACGTGAATGGAAAAATCGATACCTAATTATATCACCCTGCAATGGCAAACTAGAAAAAGGCCCAAATGCAAAAAATGAAAGTTTTGTATTGCAAAATGAAACCATTTTTTCAATTGTTCCTATCAATTATAACTGGCATGCCAACCTATATATTAATGAAGTAGATGCAGGGAAAGTTATAAAAGGGCAAAAAGTTCTAATAAAACTAAATATGTTTCCATATACCGAGTACGGCTACCTAACTGGGATTGTAGAAGAAATTTCAAACACGCCTATCCCTTTTTCTAATAAAGATTCTGAACGGATTTTATTGCTCGTAAAAGTCGGCCTCCCCAACCCCCTTATGACCAACATGAATAAAACACTTCCCCTCACAAATGAACTTAGTGGGGTAGGTGAAATTCTAATAAATGAAAAAAGGCTATTTGAGCGGTTTTTCTCATCACTTAAATAGAGCAATATGAAGAAATTATTGTGTAGCTTATTTTTGTTTCTATCATTCTGTTGCTTTAGTCAAAACGGAAAATATAGAAATATTAGTTTTTCAGATTATCTTGACTCAGTATATTTCAATAGTAATGCTTTACGAACGCTTTTAAATAAGAAAGACGCTAGTGTTATTGATAAAAAGGCAGCCGCAGCTAAATTTAGTCCAAGCTTAAATTTTAATTTATTGAACGCATTTCAGTTTGGGAAAAGTATAGACCCAAGCACAAATACTTTCGTTGATATCAGTCTTGTTGCGCTTAGACCGCAACTTATTGGCGATTTTCCAATTTATAGTTTTGGAAAAAATACCTCCTTTTTAAAAGAAAAAAAAATTGAAGTTATTTCTGTTGAAAAAGAAATAACAATTGAATTACAAAAGCTTTTTTCTATAGCTGCCTCAGAATATTTTTCACTTTACCTATTAGAAAAACAAAAAGCTATGCTATCAAGCTTTTATATGATAAGCAAAAAATTACAAAATCACATTGAAATTGGCTATCGAAACGGAAAATATTCCAAGCTATTGTTTCTACAAATAATCTCACGTTGCAAAAATGACAGTTTGCTCTTTCTTGATATTGAATCAAAAATTTCACTACAGCGTAATAAAATGCAAGCGAATTTTTTAGCAACTGACTCGTTTTCAATAATGCCATATCTAGATAGTGCTCTTATTGAGGTAATATATGACCCTACAAAGTTTATCGCTCACAAATATGATTTCAATGACTCCTATTTAGATCCAATTTCAAAGTATTTTGATACTAGGATACTAATTGCTGACTTAAGGATAAAACAAGCTAAATCTGCTAAACTGCCAGAATTTAGAGCTGTCTTTAGTGCAAGTTCAATATTTACTGGCTTTGTACAACAAAAGAGAATTAAAAACTGGTTTGATGATTTTGGATTGCAACTTGGCGCAAATTTCAATCAAATAGCTGGTATTAGTTTATTTGTTCCTATAATGAATCATAAGAGTTTAGATTACTCATTAAGAAAAGCAATTATTGAAAAGAAAAATCTTACCGAAAATTATATTTTTTCGCGAAACCAATTTATTAGAGACTACTCAATATCACTTGAATCATGTCAGATCGCAGAAAAATACTATAAAGAACTTAGAGAAATTGCAAGATTACAGAATGATATTGTCGAACTAGCAGAGGAAGGCGTATTATTAGGAAAGGGTACTTTTGTAGATTTTATTACTTATGATAATGAGCGTAGAACTTTGCTTTATAAAACTGAAGCTGCATATATAGATCTCATATATAAATCATTAATTTTATCTAATATGTTAAATTCTTCTGAAAATTTTAGAATTAAAAAATAGCTCAAACTGAAATGTTTCTTTCATTTTCATAAGATCAATTATGTTTTTTGTTCTATCTAAAATTCTCTTTTTCCTAATTGATCCGCTTACATGGATTTTAGTTCTATTTATTTGGTCTTTTTTTAGCAAATCGGTATTAAGAAAAAAACGTTTACGAATAATAAGCTTTGTGCTGTTTATTATTTTCACTAACCCATTTCTGTTCAACAAAATTGTGTTGAGCTATCAACCAAAACCTATTACCCTGAAAGACAGTAGTGGCTATGGAGTAGGGATTTTATTAGGTGGAATGAGTTATTACGATAAGCATGATAGAGGTTTTTTTGGTGAAAATGCGGATCGCTTTATTCAAACTGCAAACCTTTATCATACCCGGGTGATAAAAAAAATTATTATATCGGGAGGTAGTGGAAAGCTTATGGTAAATGAACCTGATGAAGCTAGTTTTTTGGCTCGAGAATTTATTAGAAATGGAGTAAAGAAAGAAGATATCATCGTTGAGCGAAGATCTAGAAACACGTATGAGAATGCTGTTTTCAGTAAGGGGATTATTGACTCATTACAAATATCTGGCCCTTATGTACTTATTACCTCAGCTATACATATGCCTCGTTCTGCTGCGGTATTTAAGAAAGCCGGCTATAAGGATATCATAAAATATCCTTGTGATTTTAGCGAATTTGAAAAAAAATTAGAGCCTAGAAGTCTTTATATACCAGAAGCTTCGCTGTTTAGAGACTGGAGAGCACTCATCAAAGAATGGGTTGGCCTAATGGCCTATAAACTTTCCGGTAAAGCCTAAAGCAAGCTATTACCAAACGCTATTAAAAAAATAGCAACAATAGAAAGCAATACACCGATCCAATTTATAGTAGACAGCTTTTCTTTAAATAGTACCCAGGCAACCAGTGTACTGAAAAGTACAATACCCATATTATTAACCGGGATACTCGCACTACTTTCCCAAGGACTTTGTTGCAAGAAGGTTACCAAACACCAAATAGAAAAATAATTTGGTATCCCAATACAAATACCGGCTAGTAATTCCTTCGCTACAAATACTCTTTTACCACTGATATATTGAAATAAGAGGATAGCCGTTCCAATGCAGGCTGCAGAGAAGAAACCACTGATCAGATAAGCGTTATTATTTTCTACAGTCACATATTTTTGTTGTACATGATTGATTAAGGCATCTAGTAACCCACTACCAATAAATAAAATTAACGGAAGTATTATCTTCATTTTAGAAGAAACCGCGCCAGTACTATTCTTATTACTACTATTAGGATAACAAGTAAATATTACCGCTACTATAGCCATCATTACGCCTACAAGCTTCCAACCGGCTACCGTTTCGTTATAGAGATATACAGATAATACTACCGGAATTACAAGCGATAATTTATTCGCAACAGAAGCTACTGCAACACCAATCTTTTGTGCGGTAATACCAATAATATTAAAAATTGATACAAATAATACACCCATAAGCATGGCCCACTTAAACCAATCTGTTTGTATGGTGTGGCTATTGATAGGAAAAGACCCATTTACAAAAGAGCCAGTAATCACGCAAGTGATATAATTAAAAATGATAGCGGGGAAAACCGATATTCCCCATTTCTCACAAGCTTTAAACGCAAGTGTTAAATAACTGGTTAATATAATACTGCCTAATAAATAAATCATCCGATCAATTTAGTTGTAAAAAATAGCTAATTAAATCTTTTCCGAGCTGCTCTTGATGCTGCAAAATATAATGACTCAAGGTGGGTGCAGCTAACCCATCTCCTATTGCTAAACTATTATTTTCTATAACCCTGGCCTGATCCCATATACCCTCATTAATAAATTGCTGAATGGTATAGGCACCTCCTTCTACTAAAATACTTTGAATACCTCTCTCGTAACAATCGGCTAAAATTTGAGGTATCATTTTTTTTTCTTTATTCAATTCCACATAATAAAGATTATCTTTTCTCATCTTTTGATGAAAATTATAAACCACTGTTTTATTATTATCTGTAAATAGATCTTGTGTTATCGGCGTTTTGAGATTTGGATCGATTAATAACCGGATAGGATTATCACCTGCTACCAATCGTACTGTTAGTTTTGGATTATCATATAAAGCCGTATTAGCACCTATCAAAATAGCTTGTTCTTCGGAGCGCCATTGATGAACGAATTTATTTGTAGCCTCACCTGAAATGTACAGACGTTTACCGGTATCAACAGCTATTTTTTTATCAGCCGTTTGTGCCCATTTTAAAATAACATAGGGTCTTTTTTTTTCATGATAAGTAAAAAAGCGTTTATTGAGATCTATACATTCTTTTTCTAAAACGCCAACAATCACCTCCACTCCAGCATCACGTAGCTGATTGATACCTTTACCCGCAACTTCTTTGAAGGGATCCACACAACCCACTACTACGCGTTGAATTTTGCGTTGTATAATTAAATTGGTACAAGGGGGGGTTTTACCATAATGAGCACAAGGCTCCAGCGATACGAATAAGGTAGCTTTAGGAATTTTATCGGTATTAGTGGCATCAACCGATTGTAAGCAATTTACTTCAGCATGTGCTTCTCCATACTTGGCATGCCATCCTTCTCCGATAATTTGATCTTCATATACCAACACGGCACCTACCATCGGGTTAGGTGCTACAGCACCTAACCCCCGCCGGGCAAGCGCTATACATCGCTGCATATATTTCTCTTGTATATCCATAGCTGAACCTGCAAAATTAGCTAAATGATAGTAACATTGCAGCATGACTATTGCTGAGGCAAAAAAAGAAATAAGAAATGCTACTTCTCATTTGTATGAACAAAGAGAAATTACTGCCATTACAGCTTTACTACTTGAAAAAATTACCGGCTTTACCAGATTGGATCAGACCATACAAAAAGATGTACTCATTGAGCAACGAAAGGTAGAAAGCTTACAACAGGCCATAGTTAAACTACAACAAGGTATGCCCATTCAATATGTGCTAGGTGAAGCCTGGTTTTATGGTTTCATATTTTCAGTATCAGAACATACCCTCATACCCCGACCGGAAACAGAAGAGTTGGTAGCATGGGTTCTCAGCGATTTGAATAATAATATATCTCAAGTCAATTTATTGGATGTAGGCACAGGCTCGGGTTGTATACCGATTACCATTGCAAAAAAAATATCGACAATAAAAACGTATGGTGTTGATATTAGTACAAATGCCCTAGCCATTGCAAAGAAAAATGCACAGACGATCGGGTCAGATACACAATTTCTGCAACTCGATTTTTTAGATACCTCCAAATGGGATTCTTTACCTCCGGTAGACATCCTTATCAGTAACCCTCCTTATATAGCAGAAAAGGAAAAAGCCAGTATGCACAAGAATGTGCTCGATTACGAGCCGCATATAGCTTTATTTGTGCCCGATAATGATCCGTTGATTTTTTACAAACAGATTCTTTTGTTTGCAGAAACAAAATTGCAAATGAATACCCTTATTTATCTGGAGTTAAACGAGGCACTAGCAATGCAAACAGCCGCATTGTTTTCATCCGCTAGTTTTGAAACTACACTTAAAAAAGACATGCAGGGTAAGTATAGAATGTTAAAAGTGATCAAGAAATAAAAGCTATCGTAAGCCACTATTATCCACTGCCATAACCGGTGTTGCACCTAATTTTTTTATCACTTGCATAATTTGAATAGCCGTACCTAAATGTGCAGTGCTATCTCCATTAATCACAACCGAAGGTTTGTCGGTTTCCTTAGCCAAATACGCCTTTAGTTTATTTTCTAAATCAGCTATTAAAATTTTTTCTGAACCGATATAGAGTTGCTGTGCTTTATCCACGGTAATTACAACTGTTTGCTTTGCCTTTGTATCGGCCTTGGCTTTAGGATTTGATACTTTAATAACGTTCGGATTAGCTAAAGTGGATACAATGAGAAAAAAGAGTAGTAATATGAATAAAATATCATTTAAGGCACCGGTATGCATTTCGGGCTGGGATCTCAATTTTTTTCTAATATTCATAACTTTCTTCCAATTACTAATGACAATTGACCAATGACTAATGACTAATGACTATTGACTACCTTGTGGGTTCTTGTAATACATCCATAAAATCAGCACTGGCCGCTTCCATTTTGTTGGCTGTTTTATCTATTTGTACCGATAAAAAATTATGCCCTACATAAGCGATCAAACCAATGATAAGACCCGTAGCAGAAGTAATCATTTTAGTATAGATACCCCCTGCAATTGTATTAAGCGTGTACTCACCCGTAGAAGCGATACCATAAAATAATTGTACCATCCCAATGATGGTTCCTAAGAAACCAAACATCGGTGCGATGCCGGCAATCAAAGAAAGGATCGAAAGATTTCTTTCCATGCTATACATCTCCAGCCTGCCTACATTCTCCATACTTTTTTCAATAATATCAATAGGCTTACCAATACGCTGAATACCCTTATCAATCATTCGAGCCACCGGGTTATCTGTATTTTTAGTAACACTACGAGCAGCTTGTACATTACCTGTTAAAATATGATCTCTAATGATCCCCATAAAATTGGCATCAATTCTACCGGCTTTTCTAATCGCTATCCATCTTTCTGTAAAAACAAAAATAGCGGCTACTAGTAACAGGTAAAGTGGATACATGATCCAACCTCCTTTTTCCAGTAAGCTCCACAAAGAAATTTTTTCGGCAGTAACTACGGTACCTGCTGCTTTTTGTAACGTATCTACTTGTAGCAAATAAAACATCATAAGATTACGCGTTTTGTTGATCTTTCATTCTCATCATGGCCATGATCTGGCGCATATTATTTTCCATACCTTCCGGACTACCATCCAGGAAAATAATATTTCCCTTACTAACTTCAGCGAAGTTTTTTATGGCTTCTGTCCACATACTAAATAAAATCACATTGGTATCTAAATTAGCTTGTTTCATTTGTTCGGCAGCCTGGCTCATACCTTTTGCAACTTCTTCTCTAAAGAGCGCAACGCCTTGTCCACGTAGCTTTGCCGCTTCTCTCTCTGCCTCAGCGGCAATTTTGATTGCATTACCTTCTGCTTCAGCACCTTTTGTTTTGGTGATCAATAAAGCCTGACCTTCATTCTCTGCTGCCGCTTTTAAGTTGTTACTGGCAACTACTTTACTCATACTCTCCATAATGGCCTTATCGAAAGTGATATCGTTGATTTGTAAATCTTGCAAATGGTATCCCCAATCTTCTAATGAATGATCTATTTGTTGTTTTACGAACTCTACAATTTCTCTGCGTAACAATAAAATTTCTGCTTGCCTTTTTGTAGCTACAAAGGCGCGGATAGAACCTTCTACTGTACGAATCAATGCTTGCATAAGATCTTTATCGCTAATAAATTTAAAGGCAACATTTTTAATGGTTTCTTCTTCTTGGTTTATTACGGAATAAAGAAGCATACTTTTAAAGTATACATTCGCCTGATCTACTGTTACCGCCTGAAATTCTAATTCAACAGAACGGTTTTGAATACTTACTGTTTTATATACTTGTTCTAATACGGGTATTTTAAAATTTAGACCCGGACGAAGTATGCGTCTGTACTTACCAAAAAGGGTAATTACGGCAATTGTTCCCTGATTAACTGTAACTAACCCTGTAAATAGGATGATTAAGAGCGCTAGTAACCACCAATATTGGATGAAGGTTGACATGATTTTTTATTTAATGTTTAAAGATAATAGCTAATTAGTTGTGTTTTGTTCCCAAACTTGTACCAATTCTGTTAAAACTTTCACAGCAGCTTCCATATCGCTAACGCCTACCCACTCATGCTTGCTATGTATGGCTTGCATACCGGTGAAGATATTCGGACAAGGTAATCCCATAAAACTCAACCGGCTACCATCGGTTCCACCCCGGATCGGTTCTTTTATAAAAGGGATTGCTGAGCGCTTATAGGCTTCCCGTGCATTGGCTTCTACAAGTGGATGTTGAATCAAAATTTCTTTCATATTTCTATATTGCTCAACCACAGTAACATTATAATTAGCTCCGGGATATTTTTTTATCACAGCTTTGGTAATATCTTTTATTAATGCTTCGTGCAGAGCTAACTGTGCTGTATCAAAATCACGAATAATAAATTCGATCGTTGCTTTTTCTGCCAACCCTTCTACTCGAATAGGATGAATAAATCCTAATTTTTGGTCGGTAACTTCTGGTGCTAACCGATCTTTAGGTAAGGCAGCCAAAATCTCCCCGGCAATTTTAAGTGCATTAATCATTTTGCCTTTTGCATAGCCGGGATGCGCAATTATACCTTCAATACTTATGGTAAGTCCATTAGCACTAAAAGTTTCATCCTCAAAACTACCCAGTGATCCACCATCTAAGGTATATCCATAATTTGCCCCGAGTTTTTGCAGATCAAGTTTTGCCGTACCATTTCCTACTTCTTCATCAGGTGTAAATAAAATTTTAATCATGCCATGTTTAACAGAAGGATTTTCCTGTAACCATTTTACCATTTCCATAATAATCGTTACACCTGCTTTATCATCGGCCCCTAATAAGGTTTTGCCACTAGCGGTAATGATATCTTTCCCCAGATGATTATGCAAATAAGGATATGCTTCCATGGTTATGACTTGCGTAGGATCATCGGGTAATACAAGGGGTAATCCGTTATAGTTTCTATGTAATATTGGTTTTACATTGGTTCCGCTGCAATCAGGGGCGGTATCAATATGGCTACAAAAACAAATCACAGGAACATTTTTATTGGTATTAGCGGGGATAGTAGCGTACACATATCCAAATTCATCCGTATGTGCATCTTCAACCCCCATGGCTAACAATTCTGTAACTAATAAATGAGATAATTTTTTCTGTTTTGGGGTAGAAGGGAATGTATTAGCATGAGGATCGCTCTGAGTATCCATTTGTACATAACGTATAAAGCGGTTTACCAAACTACTCATAATAGTTTTTTTAAGAAGCTAAGATATGTGTTCTAAATGCTTGCAAATTCAGGATATAATATGTATATTTCAGCAACCAAAAACAACCCACAATGAAAAAAACGATTGTTGGCGCCCTTGTAGGCGGCATTATCTTGTTTATGTGGCAATTTGCTTCATGGACAGCCCTAAACTTACACTTACCTGCACAAGGTTATACAGCTAAGCAGGACACGATTTTACAGGTTTTATCGGCTAACTTAGAAAAAGAGGGAGGATATTTTTTACCCACCGCTCCTGCAGGTACTTCTTTCGAAGACATGGAAAAGCTAACTGAAAAATCAATAGGTAAACCTTGGGCTATTATACAATATCATAGCGCTCTAGAGTACAATATGGGATTGAACATGGCACGTGGATTAATAACAAATATTATTCTTGCCTGGCTATTGATTTGGATAATAGGCAAATTCGGCAATAACAGTTTTAGCACAACGCTAACCACATCTTTGATACTGGGCATAATTGTATACCTCAATAGTGCCTATACCAGTCATATTTGGTACAAACTCTTCGATATAAGAGCATTCCTGATCGATTGTATAGCGATGTGGGGCCTAACCGGATTGTGGCTTGGCTGGTGGCTCAATAGAAAGCCTAAGGCATAATAATCATCGACTTAGCATCGATAGCTACGAGCTCTAGATCAAAGATCAGGTCTTGGCCAGCTAGCGGATGATTCGCATCTAAAACCACAACATCTTCTTTAACAGCAGCAATGGTTACCGGAAAATTTTGTCCGGAGCCATTGCTCATATTGAGTTGCATACCCACTTCAGGGGTCATATCCGGTGGAAATTTATCTTTGGGAAACTCCATGATCATTTCTTCTTGCTTAGGGCCATAAGCCTGATCGAATGGGATATGGATCGTTTTCTTTTCGCCTATTACCATACCTGTTACACCTTCATCAAAACCTGCTATTACCATTCCTCCGCCAATTTCAAACTCAAGTGGTTCGCGGCCTTCCGATGAATCGAATGTATTTCCGTTAGTAAGTTTACCGTGGTAATGTACTTTTATTTTATCCCCTTTTTTAGCTTGTTGCATACAATAAATTTCGGCGAAAGTACAACCCATCTCTGAGCCTGCGAACTATTTTATTTATCTTCCCGCTTTAAGCTATATTATGAAAAAGTTATGCGTATTGCTTTTTGTAGCCTTTAGCCCTATTTTTCTGATTGCCCAAAATACCCAAACATCGGTATTACCGGCTGCCTATCGCACATCCGTATATGTGCCCATGCTAAAAGGAAAGCGGGTGGCTGTTTTTGCCAATCATACTGCTACTATCGGTAACACCCATTTAGTAGACAGTCTTGTAAAACTAGGTATTAAAATAACCAAAGCCTTTGGCCCTGAACATGGATTTAGGGGAACAGCAGATGCAGGAGAAAAAATTGATAACTATAACGACCCGGCCACTGGCATACCGGTTATTTCTTTATATGGTAAGAAACGACGCCCCAGTGCAGAAGATTTAGCCGATGTAGATATCATGCTATTCGATATCCAGGATGTTGGTGTGCGTTATTATACTTTTATTTCCTCCTTACAAGAATATATGGAGGCCGCTTTTGAAAACAAAAAGCCTTTGATTATTCTCGACCGTCCTAATCCGAACGGATTTTATGTAGATGGCCCTATTTTAGACACGGCTTATAAAAGTTTTATTGGCATGCAACCAATACCCGTTGTATACGGCATGACAATCGCAGAATATGCCATGATGATTGCGGGTGAGCAATGGTTAAGTAAAGAGGCCAACAAACAATACGAATTTTATCAACGTGCACACAATAGTGCCGATACCCCTTTTCATTTTCAAGTTATCAAATGTGCTAACTACACGCATAAAAGTTTGTACAACTTACCTGTTAAGCCTTCACCTAATTTACCGGATATGGCTGCGGTTTACTGGTATGGTAGTACTTGTTATTTTGAAGGAACGGTATTGAGTGAGGGACGAGGAACCGAGCATCCATTCTCTATTTTTGGACATCCTACCCTGCCGAATACCCTCTATGCGTTCACACCTATTTCACGTGATGGTGCTAAAGAACCTAAATTGAAAAATCAATTGAGTTATGGTTGGAATATTTGGGATAATCCCAGTAAGGTTTTAGCCTCGCTTAAAACAGGTATACGCATCGATTATTTGGTGGAAGCTTATCGTTTATTTCCACAAAAAGATAGCTTCTTTTTGAGACCTAAGAGCGGTAAGCCAACCGATTATTTCTTTAATAAATTAGCAGGCAGTAATCAACTGATGGAGCAATTAAAAGCAGGTAAAACAGCTACCGACATTAAAGCAAGCTGGCAGCCGGGCATAACTGCCTTTAAAAAAATAAGGAAAAAATATTTACTCTACCCCGATTTTGAATAATGCTTCATGAACTTTATGCTATTACCTTTGGCGCATGAGTAAGTCGTTTACGGAATTGCGGATCGTTTTTATGGGCACACCCGATTTTGCGGTAGCTTCTCTAAAAGCCTTGGTAGAAGCCGGTTGTAGCATAGTTGGCGTAATTACGGCACCCGATAAAGCTGCCGGTAGGGGAATGAAAATACAGCAAAGTGCTGTAAAACAATATGCCGTATCACAGCAGTTGTTAGTACTTCAACCTGAAAAACTGAAAGATCCTGAATTTCTTGGGCAATTAAAAAATTTACAAGCCGATTTGCAAGTAGTAGTAGCTTTTCGTATGTTACCGGAACTTGTTTGGAATATGCCGCCACTAGGTACCATTAATGTACATGGTTCTTTATTACCAGACTACAGGGGGGCAGCACCTATAAACCGGGCTGTAATGAATGGTGAAACAAAAACAGGTGTAACCACTTTTAAGCTGCAGCACCAAATAGATACCGGCAATATTTTGATGCAGGAATCTATGTCTATTGCTCCCGACGAAACGGCAAGCTCGGTACATGATCGGATGAAAGAATTAGGTGCCAGCTTATTAATACAAACCATTAAAGCTTTAGCCACAAATAGTTTGGAAGAAAAACCACAAAGCTTTTCTCCCATAGATAAACATGCGCCAAAGATCTTTACGAAAGATTGTGAAATTAACTGGCATCAGCCTTGTATCAATATTTATAACCATATTAGGGGTTTAGCAGAATTTCCTGGTGCATTCACTTTCTTACAAGAGAACGTATTAAAAATATTTAGGGCAAAAAAAGAAATAATTACTGATACAAGAGAACCGGGCACCATGATTACAGATGGCAAAACTTACATTAAATTCAAATCATTGGATGGATATATTCATGCAACCGATATACAATTGGCTGGAAAGAAAAGAATGACGACGGAAGATTTTTTAAGAGGCTATCAGCTAGTTTCAAATTATTAGATCTGCGGCAGTGTTAATCGCCTGTACTTGGAAATAATCCTAATGATCACGATTACACATACACAAATGCCAAGGTTTACTTTTTCATTAATAATATGTGGCCGACCCAATAAAAAAAAGGCGCCGCCAATAAAACAAGCAGTTGCATATAATTCACCGCGCTTTAAAAGATCAGGCACTTCATTACGTAAAATATCTGCAATAACGCCACCAAAAGTAGCTGAAATAATTCCCATTATTAACGCATAAACTGCATTTACACCATGCTGCAAACTAATACTAATTCCTGCTGCTGTAAATAAACCTAACCCAATGGCATCCGTGATAAAAATCATTCTTTTATACTGATGGATATTCCCTTTGATCAGGAAAGTAATAACAACAGCACTAAATACAAGTGCTAGTGCAATATAATCGTTAATCCAATTAACCGGTCTTATACCAATTAATAAATCGCGGATTGTACCACCACCATAGGCTGTAGCAAAAGCTAATACAGCCCCTCCAAAAATATCCATTTGTTGCGTACGCGCTTTGATAGCACCTGTTATAGCGAAAACAAAAGTTCCTGAATAAGTGAGTATATCAAAAAAATTCATACATACTATTGCGCATAACTGATAGTTACGGTAAAACTGCTTTCCTTTATTCCCAGTGCTGCTGCAGCAGGTGTGCTCATTCTCAATAATAAGGAGGGGCCATTCTTGATACTTGGTAACCCACCCAATACCCTTGCACAAATTGATTTATTATTAGGCGCCACAATGCGCACGATGGTGCCCGGCAATACATCATTCATCAACACGTAAAATTTTCGGTCTGTTAATCCACTATTCGTTTTAAAAGTACTTGCCACACCGGCATCCGACTTGAATGATTTACTACCATCATTTACTGGAAATAAAAGTGCAAAATATCCTTCATCATTTTGTTTGGGAGAATAGCTTAGATCTGCATCCGGTGTTTTAAATTCCGTGGGTGGATCTTTGGGTAACGGTCCGGCAATTACCGGGGGCATTTTATCTAATGACTCTTGCGCATCTCTTTTAGCTTTGAACTCTGCCTCTCGCAACGCCATAATCTGATCATCCGTAAGGGGTTTCATTTCTCCTTTCACTTCTCTGGATCCATCTTTTTTAGCATCCAATACATTAGGATGATCAAGAGGTGTTCGGGAAGGATCTGTAGGTTTTGTAACTACCGGTGGCTTTACAAATACTTGATTAGGATCAGTAGCCATAGCTTGTGTAAGCTTAGGCGAGGGAATATATCCTACAATAATAGCTTGTCCACTTTTTACATTATCTGTTCTCAAATCGTTCCATTCCCTTAACAAACTAATTTTTACTTTATTATAACGTTGACTAAGCTTAAATAAATTGTCGCCCTTCTGCGCAACATGATACACCGGTTCATCATTATCATTGGCCTTATTACTAGAGAAATTTGCAGCCGTTAGTGGAATCCTCAATGTATAACCAATGGGTAGTATATCATTTAGATTGATATGATTATAATTGGCTATTTGTTTGGGGCCTATTACGTAGGCTCTACCGATACTGTATAATGATTCTTTTTCTGAAACGATATGGGTAGTATAAAAATCACCCGGATTACCGGCAATTACCAATTTATCTTGCGCATAGCCATACAAACTAATGGCTAACAATAAGGCAAACAATAAGGGTTTACGTGGCATGCCGTAAAATTAGCATTTAAAAACTATCTTTTCGTATTCTCCAGGCTGAGGGATAATAGTTATTTAGTCTATTGGATAATAATTTAGCCCAGCCAAGACCCAGATTCTGATAAGTAAATAGTACCCAACCCTTCGGTCCTTCAACAGCAAAATCTTTTTTACGTAAATAATCCATTGCCTCTAACGCATCTAATGCAACTTGCTGAACGGTATCCTTATCAAAATTGGCTAGTGCAAAATCGTGTGCTGGCACCAAATCCTTCCCCTTTAACGCTCCCATGGCAATACCTGCTTTTTTGATATACAGATTAGCGGCCAGTTGTTGTAAAGCCTGTTGAAAATGAGTATTAAAAACCCGTATAGTTTCCTGATTTTTAAAGTAAACATACTGATCAGACAAACTACAAAATTGATCTACGGCCTGTTTCTCTGTATTATTCAGAAAAGTTAGTTTATGCTCAGCAATAGTGTTATAAATTGCTTTATTTTTCTTTCGAAATACAGCTATAAAAAAACCTTCCCCTTTTAATTTGTTAGGATAAAATCTAAAACCATTGGGTGCTGTTTCTACAATATTCCATGTTGGGTCTACAGGAATAAAAACTGGCTCCATATCCATTTTATGAATCAGCCATTCGGCTATCATTTCGTTTTCTTCTACAGAATAAGAGCAGGTTGAATAAACCAATAATCCCTGTTCTGTCAACGCTGGCAGTATATCTGCCAGAATTCTTTCCTGCCTGGCACTGCAGTGTATAACAGCATCGGTACTCCATTCTTCCACAGCAGATGGATCCTTACGAAATAAGCCACTACCGCTACAAGGAGCATCCACTACAATAAGATCAAAGAATGCCGGTAGTTTTTGAAAGTGAGACGGATCATTATTTGTTACCACTACATTATCCATACCCCACTTGGTGGTGTTTTCTACCAGAATAGAAGCCCTTGTTTTTATACTTTCATTGGCTACTACCAAACCATCGGTAAAATAGCTGAGTAGTAAGGTTGTTTTCCCGCCAGGGGCCGCACAAAGATCAAGTACTTTTTTATTTTCGGTATCTGCGCCAAAAACAGCGTTAAGAATATGCCATAAAAACATGCTACTTGCTTCCTGAACATAATAAGCACCGGCATGAAATAACGGATCTGCTGTAAATATTGGCCGCTCTTGTAAGTAGTAACCATGAGGGCACCAAGGAACTGCACTATCAATTAAATCGGCATGAATAACGGCTTGCTTTGCAGGATTTTTCCTAATAGAAATAACTTGATCTTCAGCTGCATGTACAGCTTCAAAATCGGCTTGGATAAAGCCCGGTGCTTTAGCTAAAGAGGTTAGCAGTGCTGGAGGCAAAGCCATTTTAAACGGTTTTAATTTCTGCCACTAATTTTTGTAAAGCAGCCTTGGCATCACCGAATAACATAGAAGTTTTGGGTTGAAAGAAAAGTGCATTTTCAATACCAGCGTATCCTGGTTTCATACTTCTTTTATTTACAATCACTGTTTTAGCAAGTTCTACTTCTAAGATAGGCATCCCATAAATAGGAGAAGCAGGATCATTTTTTGCAGCGGGATTAACAACATCATTAGCACCCAATACAAGTACTACATCTGTATTTTTAAATTGATCATTCGCTTGTTCCATTTCTTGGAGCTTATCGTAATTCACATCAGCTTCAGCAAGCAGTACGTTCATATGTCCGGGCATTCTTCCCGCCACAGGGTGTATAGCATAACTTACCTCAACACCTTTATCTTCCAGCAATTTTTCTAATTCGTGACAAACATGCTGGGCCTGAGCTACCGCCAATCCGTAACCGGGAACAATGATCACTTTATTAGCATAGGCCATACAAACGGCGGCATCGCTAAGAGAAATTTCTTTAAAGCTGCCTTGTATAGATTGTTGGGTATTACCTGCGGCATTACCGCCAAATGAACCGATAAGTACATTCAGCAAGCTACGGTTCATAGCTTTGCACATGAGAATGGTTAAGAGGGTTCCTGCGGCGCCAACCAGTATGCCTCCTGTGAGCATCACTTGATTATTGTACAAAAAGCCGCCGCAGGCGGCGGCAACTCCGGTGAATGAATTGAGCAGTGATATTACAACGGGCATATCTGCACCACCAATAGGTAACACAAAGAGTACGCCATACACCAAGGCCGCTACCAAAACAACATAGAATAGATAGTAATTATTGAAATTAAGAAAGGCTATTAAATAACCCGATACAACAAGTATACCCAGGAACAAAATAATATTAGTGATTTGTTGGCCTTTAAACGAAAAGTCTTTAATAGATCCATTCAATTTACCCCAAGCAATAATACTCCCCGCAAAAGAAATAGACCCAATGATTAAGCCTGCGAAAATAGTAAGCAGGGTACCGATAGATATACCAATAGTTGTATGCCAACCGGGCGTATCCGAAAACCTGAAATTATGCTGAAACTCAATCACAGATATCAATGCCGCACAAGCCCCCCCCATCCCATTAAATAAACTAACCATTTCCGGCATGGCTGTCATCTTTACTTTCTTAGCCGCTATGGTACCTACCAAGGTGCCTATAGCCAAAGCCGCAAATATCCACGCATAATTATGCAAACCCTTATCACCATCCTTGTATAAAAATATAGTGCCGAAAATAGCCAACGCCATACCAACAGCAGCTATTAAATTACCCTTACGCGCTGTTTCAGGATGCGATAACATTTTTAATCCGATAATAAATGTTACCGAACCCACTAAATAAAAAATCGAAAGCAAACTTATTTCCATTATTATTTTTTCTTCTTAAACATTTCTAACATTCTATCAGTAACCACAAAGCCACCCACCACATTCAATGTACCTAATATTACAGCCAGGAAACCCAGTATTAAGGCTATATAATTATCAGACTCAGCTCTCCCCATAACAATAATAGCTCCAATAATTACAACGCCATGAATCGCGTTGGCTCCACTCATCAGTGGGGTATGCAATACACTAGGAACCCTACTTATCACTTCAATACCCAAAAAAATCATCAGTATTACAATATAAATAATAGCGTTATGCGCAGATATCCAGTCTAAAATAGTTTGCATATTATTTACTTTATTAATTCTTTTATTCTTTCGTGAACAATATCACCTGCATGGGTAATACAACAACCTTTTACTAATTCATCATCAAAATTCAAGGCCAAGGCATTGTTTTTATCGATGATCAATTGTAAAAAATTAAAAACATTTTTTCCATATACTTTACTGGCATCGGCAGGCATATCTGCTGCCAAAGCACTATTGCCAACAATGGTAATCCCATGTTTTACCACCATATCATTATTGATGGTGCCTTCAATATTTCCTCCTGTTGATGCGGCTAAATCTATTACTACCGATCCGGGTTTCATGAGTTGTAACATAGCATCCGTAATTAACAGCGGAGCCTTCTTTCCCTGTAATTGAGCTGTAGCAATGATCACATCCGATTTAGCTACCGATTCGGTTAATCTTGCTAATTGTTTTTGTTTGAATTCCTCCGATTGTTCTACGGCATAGCCACCTGCTTTGGAAGCATCGGCTGCTCCTTCAACCTCAATAAATTTTGCTCCCAAACTCATGACTTCCTCTTTTACAGCCGGTCTGGTATCCGACACCTCTACCACGGCACCTAATCTTTTAGCGGTAGCAATCGCTTGTAAGCCAGCCACACCAGCTCCCAATATCAACACTTTTGCCGGTGCAATACTACCTGCTGCCGTCATAAACATCGGAAAATAATGAGGTAATAAATCGGCAGCTTTTAATACGGCTTTATATCCGGCTATATTAGCCTGACTACTCAACACATCCATCGCTTGTGCACGGGTAGTACGCGGAATCATATCCAGACTAAATAAACTCAATCCTTTATTGGCAATATGTTGTGCTAATGAAACATGAAATAAGGGTTGATATACCCCAACCAACACTGCATTTGTTTGAACAGAGGCGTAGTCTGCTTCAGGTAAGGGATTGAATGATAGTAATATGGTTGCCTGCAACAAAATTTCAGCTCTTGGTGCCACCTTAACTCCCTTCGATTGATATTGCTCATCTGTAGCAAACGACGTAGCTCCGGCACCGGTTTCAACCCAAACCTCAACTCCCGACTTTGCTAAAATACCTGCCTGATCCGGCAGCATCGCCACTCTTTTTTCGCCTGCTATTTCTTTTAAAATGCCAATAATCATGCTTTAAAGTAAATCTTTTTTTTGATTGGATAAAGAATCTTCTTTAAACGGATGAATTAGCGTTCCAAAATCTAAAATCGAATAGCGAAATGTTCTTTCTCATATTGACCTTTCCTAAAAAAAATCAATCCCATATCAAATAAATCAATAGTTAGCTTGATATCTGATCGCTTAACCATCGCTTTCCAATTTTTGGTGGCTTGATCATCCATACGTATCGGGTGTATAACCAATACAGAAAATTCATGAAGAAAAGGGTGCACTTGATCAAAATAGCGCATAAAACCATCTTCCTCGAAACAGTTATGCATATAACATAGATCTACTTTTCTGATTGTTTGTAATAGAGGTTGCAAGGTGTTATCTATATTACCTACCTTCAAGCTTATATTGTTGCGTTGCAAGGATGCACAAGTTTCGCTTGTAAGAGATGCATAACGGCTATCAGGAATAAGCGCAACCACATTAGCCGTTTCTTTCGCCGCTGCCATATAAGCTGTTGTGATACCAAATGAATGTCCGATCTCAAGAATCTGTTGGGGTGAAAAATAATGAACAAGTCGAAACAAAAGCTCCCCATATTTAATTTGATCTCCTGCATTACATAATTGCCTATCTTCTTTTAGCCATGTGTTATCGGCTAACAGTAACTCCACCGTATTGGCAATCATCTCAAAAGCATAGAAAGTTCTGGTATCATTTAAAACTTCTGTTGTCAATTTGAAAACAAAGGGAGAATGAATACCATGGCCCCTTCCATTACTCGCTTTTAGCCAGTATCGTAAATACAACCACTTTCTTCTCAGCTTTGCCAACATCAATTATTTTTTAAACCTAAGTAAAGAAGCCAACGTAAAGCATATATCATTATAAAAACACTTACACAAAGCGCTATCTTATGAAAAGAAAAAAAATAAAAATTTATCTTACTATAATAACACCATCCTATAAACAGATATATAAAGATGCTAGTATACTTATTTCTTCGAAAAGAAGGTATTAAAAATAGCAGGGGTAAAAAACAAATCCCGATAGTTTGTATAACGGGAATACTCAGCACAAAATCCCAATTAATGGAGGATGGCGTTGTTAAAAAGGGCTTTAAAAAAACGAACCATTGCCACATACTGTAAAGCAAATACAGCGCATGAATAGTAATGAAGATATTAATACTTTCCAGCATTACCCTGGCTCTTGTATTGGTTATGGAAAAGGAAAATATACTAAAGCATAAAGGCAATAATGATAAATAAAAAAAGGGGATGATATCCATAGCCTATTTTTCCCATGTTTCAAATGTAAAATCGAATGCATGTTTCGCATCTGCCGTATGTGCTTCACTATGGGTTAATGTCCATGCAGTTGTTTCTATGACCGGGAAAAAAGTATCTGCTGCTATTTCTGTATGTACGCGGGTAATATATAATCTGTGTGCAATGGATAATGCCTCTTTATAAATTTCACCTCCGCCAATAACAAATACTTCTTTGTAATTTTCTTTCTCGGCTGTGGTAATAGCTGCTCCTATCGAATCAACTACGATAACGCCTTCCGCTACAAAAGCCTTATTTCTGGTGACAATGATATTGAGCCTACCATTCAGGGGTTTACTACCCATAGATTCATAGGTTTTTCTTCCCATGATTACCGGCATAGCCCATGTAGTATTTTTAAAAAAACGCATGTCTTTAGGTAAATGCCAAAGCAATTGATTGTTTTTACCAATGGCGTTATTTGTTGAAGCGGCAACTACGAGGCTTATTTTCATATCTGTACGTTAAGGTCAATCTTCAATCTGGAATCTTCAATCTGAGGTTTATGAAAATCAGATTTCAGATTGTAGATTGAAAAATTACACCGCTACCGGTGCTTTGATAGCTGGATGATATTGATAATTTTCCAACTGAAAATCTTCAAATCGAAAATCGAAAATATCTTTTACGGCAGGGTTTAGCTTCATATGTGGAAGAGGATATGCTTTTCGACTTAATTGCAAATGCACTTGCTCTAAGTGATTATTATAAATATGTACATCGCCAAAACTATGCACAAAATCGCCCGGTTCTAAGTTGCAAACCTGTGCCATCATAAGGGTTAGCAAAGCATAAGAAGCAATATTGAAAGGCACACCTAAAAATACGTCGGCACTACGTTGATAAAGCTGGCAACTGAGCTTACCATCGGCTACATAGAATTGGAATAAAGTATGGCAGGGCATCAGCGCCATATCCGGTAAATCAGCAACATTCCAGGCACTTACGATCATTCGCCGGCTATCGGGATTATTTTTTAGTTGATGCAAAACATCTTGTATCTGATCAACCACTTTTCCATTAGCACCCTCCCAACTGCGCCATTGTTTGCCATAAACCGGACCAAGCTCTCCCTCTGCATTCGCCCATTCATTCCATATACTCACACCGTTATCGGTTAGATATTTGATATTGGTTTCGCCTTTTAAAAACCATAACAGCTCGTGAATAATACTTTTCAGGTGTAATTTTTTAGTAGTAACCAAAGGAAACCCTTCGGCCAAATTAAACCGCATTTGATACCCAAAACAACTGATGGTACCGGTTCCTGTTCTATCGGTTTTGGAAACACCATGTTGGAGTATATGCCTCAGTAAATCGTGGTATTGTTGCATACACAAATTAACAACGAAAAAAGCCTAATTAACAGGCTTATAAACTCATGTGAAAAACTTCTTGATTACTAGGCCCTCTTTCTTCTCTCCAACTCTTTTTTAATGAGTAGCAATTCTCGTCCTGTTTGTCCGCTTACACTACTATTTTCCTTGGCTCTGCGCATTAAGTAGGGAATTACATCACGGATCGGACCAAAGGGCAAGTACTTACTAACACTAAACCCTTCTTTTGCCAAATTAAATGTGATATTATCACTCATTCCGTATAACTGCGAGAAATGAATATGAGGATGATTATGCGGAAGATTTTTTTCATGAATCAATTTGGCAGCCAACAAATTACTCTCTTCATTATGCGAGGCAATGATCACAGCTATATTATCGATATGATCCAAGCAATACCGAACAGCGGTATTAAAATCAGCATCAGTAGCCGCTTTATCTTTTTGTATAAGCGATACTTGTCCACGCTCTGCTGCCCTACTTCTTTCTTTTTCCATATAAGCCCCACGCACAAGTTTAACACCTAGTTTAAACCCTTGTTCCTTGGCAATTTTATGTGATAGTTCCAAAAAGCGGAGCCTATCGTGGCGATAGAGCTGTATAGTGTTATACACCACTACTTTTTCTTTATTGAAAGCTTCCATAACTTCCATGGTAAGCCTATCTATCGGATCTTGGATCCAACTTTCTTCTGCATCTATTAATACCCCGATACCCTTCTCGGCAGCAACTTCACAAATAGAATACATACGATCTCTCACGCGATCCCATTCAGCCGTTTCCTCTTCATGATCATGTATCCCACTTCTTAATCTCGGAGCTTCATTCAATCGCTGCAATAAACTGAACCGGGCTAGTCCGGTTATTTTAACGCTTATAAAAGGGATATTTGTTTGCGTAGCAGCGTACTCAATAACGCGTATAAATTCATCGGTAGCTTGATCAAAATTATCCTCTCCTTCTTTTCCTTCCACCCCATAATCTAAGATCACTTTGATGCCATATTTACCCAATACTTCTCCAACTTGGGCGGTTTCTGATAAGGTTTCTCCCCCCACAAATTGTTTGAAAATAGTTTTACGAATAATACCATGCACAGGCAACCCTGTTTTCATGACAAAGGGCGTTAAACGAGTACCAATTTGTACGAACCAGGGATAGCCCATGGTACTAAAAAGAAATTTGGCACTTTTTAGCTCTTTATCGCTCTTGTAAGCAAATGCATTTTCTGTATTATCGAAAGAAATATTCATACTAACGCCTGTTCGTACTGCGAATATCGGTTGCAGAAAGATAAGTTTGAAGACCTTTCACAAAAAAGTTAGAATTATTTTACCAGTGGCTAAATAGCTTGGTGGTTAAAGGGCTGTAAAACCATTTCACTTACCACACCACTAAGGGGTTGCTGGCAAAGAAACCAAACCGATTTGGCTGCTTCTTCGGCCATGATCATCTTATCTCGCTGAACCCTCAAATCGATGGTATCCCAAAAGGGCGAATCCACACCCCCCATAAACAAATTGGTAATTCTTATTTCAGTTCTTTTCAATTCCTCCCGAATACTCTGCATCATGCCAACAAGCCCATATTTACTGGCACTATACGCCGCCGCTCCGGCCATGGGAACTTTTCCTAACACACCAGGGATATTGACGATAAGCCCCTTTTTTTGCTCTTTCATGGTGGGCAGGATGGATTTCACCAGATAAAAACTACCTATCAAATTTGTTTGTAAAGTTTGCTCAAATTCTGCGCTCGTAAGCGTATCCATCGATTTAATAATACCAATTCCGGTGGCATTTATCACAATATCGATCACAGCCGTTTGCGCTTTAATATGCTGGATGGTAGCTTGAACCGAAGCCTCGTTAGCAATATCCATTTCAAAAGCCCTATCGGTACTAATCCCCGACTCCTTGGCTACCTGATTCAGTTTTTCTGAATTCCGGCCTGTTATAAAAACGATAGCACCACTGGCGCTGATCATTTTTGCAGCCTTAGATCCAATACCACCTGTTGCACCGGCAATAACTACTACTTTCCCTTTTAAAGATTCCATACTTTTTTTTTGATAAACAATATGACAGGCTTTTTTGTTCTAGAGGCATGCAAAAGCAGGCTGCTATTATTTTTCCACATCAGTTATTCGAGAAAAACCCGCTTCTTTCGGTATGTGATGAGTTCTGGTTAGTAGAAGAAACCCTCTACTTCAATCAATATCATTTTCATCCCCAAAAATTGATACTACACAGGGCTTCCATGCAGTATTATAAAGATTGGTTGATGGATAAGAAAAAAAATGTGTTGTATATAAGCGCCGGCGAAAAAAATGCAGATTGCAGAAACCTGATCAAATATTTGCAGAACAAGCACTACACGGCTATTCATATTATAAACCCTACCGACAACTGGCTACAAAAAAGAATTACCAATACCGCCAATAGCCTTTCTATCATTTGGCATGAATCACCAAACTTCATCAATACAAAAACGGAAAACGATTTATTTTTTCAACAAAAGAAAAAATATTTTCAAACCGATTTCTATATCCACCAACGAAAGAAATTAGACATATTAGTCGACAAAGAAGAAAACCCGATCGGTGGTAAGTGGACCTTCGACACCGATAATCGCTCTAAATTTCCAAAAGGAGAACGGATACCCACCTATCCTTTTCCGTCGGAAAATAAATATGTGCAAGAGGCCAAAAAATATGTGGCCACACATTTTAAAAATCCTTACCAATTAGCCGATACCTATCATTCAAAGAATATATTTTATCCCACTACCCATGCAGAAGCCAAAGCCTGGTTTACCCGTTTCTTACAAGAGCGATTTCCCTTATTCGGGATTTATGAAGATGCCATGGTTGCCAATGAATCTATTCTTTATCATAGCGTACTTACGCCCGCCCTCAATATTGGTTTATTAGATATCAAAGAATTGGTAGCAGAAGCACAATTTTTTGGTATCAAAAATGAGGTGCCGCTTAACTCCTTAGAAGGTTTTATTCGGCAACTTATTGGTTGGAGAGAATTTATAAGAGCAGTATATGAAAGAGAAGGTAGTAAACAACGCACTAAGAACTACTGGGGATTCAAGAGAAAAATTCCAAGATCGTTTTGGATGGGAACAACCGGTATTGTACCCATAGATGATGCCATCCAAAAACTAAGATCCACGGCCTATAATCATCATATCGAGCGATTGATGCTATTGGGAAATTTTATGTTACTCTGTGAGTTTAACCCCGATGAAGTATACCAATGGTTTATGGAAATGTATATCGACGCCTATGATTGGGTGATGGTGCCGAATGTTTATGGGATGACGCAATTTGCCGACGGAGGTATTATGACTACCAAGCCTTATATCAGCGGTAGTAATTATATCCGTAAGATGAGTAATTATCCATCCGGTAAATGGCAGGAGATTTGGGATGCGCTGTTCTGGCGTTTTATGCATGTACACCGTAGCTTCTTTCTTAAAAATCCACGATTGGGTATGTTGATAAAAAGCTTTGATAAAATGGCCGCGGATAAACAACAAAAATTACTTACGCTGGCCGAAAATTATCTTAAACAATTAGATCATGACTAAGCATTCTTTTCCGCTTCTGGCATATGATGACATCATTCGTAGCATTGAAAATATCAATCCTATTCAGTATGCTAAATCGAGAAACTATATAACCGGAGCTGTATCTTATTTATCGCCTTATATAGCCAGAGGTGTTATTTCCTTACCACTAGTTGCCAATATTGTACTTAAGAAATTTACCCGTTTCGAAGCGGAAAAATTTTTACAAGAATTAGCTTGGCGCGAATATTTTCAGCGCGTATGGCAAGCCAAAGGAGATGCTATTTTTTCTGATTTGAAGCACCCGCAAATACCTGTAAAACATACACAAATACCAACAGCACTTATCGAAGCCAATACAGGAATTGAAGGCATAGATACAGCTATCAAGCATTTGTATGAAACCGGATATATGCACAACCATGCCAGAATGTATACAGCTATGCTCACTTGTAACATAGCACATGCACATTGGTTAGCGCCCGCTCAATGGATGTATTACCATTTATTGGATGGTGATTTAGCGAGTAATATGTTAAGCTGGCAATGGGTAGCGGGATCGTTTAGCAGTAAAAAATATGTTGCGAATCAAGAAAATATCAATCGTTATACCAACACAAATCAAACCCAAACCTATCTTGATGGTGGATACGAAAATTTCCCCTTGCCGCAGATTCCCGATCCATTAAACGCTAGTTCAGCATTATCATTACATACATTACTTCCTGAGTCGGATACATTAACTATACCAACAGACCAAAAAATATTTATTTATAATGCCTATAATCTTGATCCCCTTTGGCATAAGGAGGAAAAAGGAATCAGAATACTTTTATTGGAGCCAACCCTATATACCCGCTTTCCCGTTAGTAAAAAAGTAATTGATTTTATCGTTGCCATAGCCACCAACAATATTCCCAATATCAACATTGTGGTAGCTGATTTCAACGATGTCTTTCAACATATTCCCAAAAACAATATTCACTATAAAGAGCATCCATTGAATACCCATTACACTGGAATAGAAGAATCAAGAGATTGGCTTTGTGCCTCAGTAAGTGGCTATTTTCCAAGCTTCTTTAATTTTTGGAAAAAAATCCAAAACAAGTTCTGAGAAATACAGACATTCGTGAATGCTTATTACTCATACCGAGATCTATAGATATTCCATTCCCATGGTGCCGTTTACTATTGCTACGGGCACCATGCATTTTGCACAAAATATTTTTATCCGTGTTCATACTTCAGAAGGTATTACAGGTGTGGGAGAATGCTCTGCATTTCCTATGATTGTAGGTGAAACTCAAGCAACCTGTTTTGAAATGGCCAAAGCGTTTGCCACCATTTGGAAAAATAAAGAAGCCCTTAACATAGAGGCTCGTTTACAAGAATTAGATCTTTTTACCGCCAGAAATTATACTGCTAAAAGTGCTTTTGATTTAGCCCTTTTTGATATTGCCGCTAAAAAAGAAAATCTTCCCCTGTTCAAATACTTAGGTGGCAAAGAAAAAGAAATTGAATCCGATCTTACTATTGGTATCGATACACCGGAGAAAATGGGTGATCAGGCTATTGAGTTTATTGGTAACGGCGTGAAAAAATTAAAAGTAAAACTGGGTAAGGATCCGGAAACAGATATTGAACGTATTCGGAATATCAGAACAAAAATTGGTAATAAAGCATCTATTCGCATAGATGCCAATCAAGGTTGGGAATATCACGATGCGCTAAAAGCCTTGACTGCATTGGGTACATATGATATTGAATTTTGTGAACAACCCATGCGTACCTGGCAAGATGAATTATTGCCTGAGCTCTGTAAGCAATCGCCCATTCCTATTATGGCCGATGAGAGTGTGTATACGCACCATGATGCGGACAGGATCATTCGCAATAAAGCATGCGATTCTATCAATATTAAATTTGCAAAAAGTGGCGGTATTGCCGAAGCCATTCGTATCAATGCCCTGGCCGAAAAAAATAATATCCCCTGTATGATGGGCGGTATGCTGGAGAGTCGTGTTGCATTAAGTGCCAAAGTGCATTTTGCAACAGCCTTTGATAATATTCAATTTTACGATTTAGATACTTGTTTACTCGGACATACAATCGATCCGGTTATGGGTGGCGTAACTTTTAAAGGCATGAATCTTCAGTTGCCTACTGCTCCGGGTATTGGCGCAGACGTAGATAACAGTTATTTAGCACAGCTTGAATCGGTAACCATCTAGGCTTTATTTTGCTTGTTGTATCTTTGTGCTTTAGTATACAATATGGAAGCAAAAAAACCGAGTGAGAGTTTTACCGTTATGAATGAACTGGTATTGCCAAACGATACCAATACTTTCGGAAATTTAATGGGAGGTAGATTGATGTATTGGATGGATATTGCTGCGGGTATTGCTGCCGGCCGACATTCCAACACACCTAGCATGACGGCCTCGGTAGATAACCTTAGTTTTAAAAATCCCATTAAACTAGGAAATGTAGTACATATAGAAGCGAAGGTTTGCAGGGCTTTTAATACTTCCATGGAAATACATATCAAAGTATGGGGAGAAGATCTGCTACATCAATACAAATATGAAAGTAATGAGGCATTCTTCACTTTTGTAGCACTCGACCCTAATGGCAAACCCAGAAAAATCCCTGAATTAATTCCGGAAACAGAAGATGAAAAACGTTTGTTTGAAGGGGCATTGCGTCGCCGACAAATTCGCCTGATCCTTGCCGGAAAAATGAAACCCGATGACGCTAACGAGTTAAAAGCATTATTTATAAAAGACTAACCTTATTTATCGAGCTTATTCATTAAGTGATGCTTACTTTTAAGCATATAGTTTTTACTTTGCTCAATAGCATCCATTACCTGATCTAAAATGGCATCTACCGATTGCGTATAATCAATAACCATCGGTTCTTTAAAGCGAATAGATAGTTGAGATCCTTTTTTCTTAAACGATAATCCTGTTTTAGAAAAAGCTCTCCAGAATCCATTGATGACTACCGGCACTACAATAGGTTGGTTATTCTTGATAATATGAGCGGTACCCCTTCTTCCCGGTGCAAAAGGCTTTGTAGTTCCTTGCGGAAAAGTGATTACCCAACTTTTATCCAATGCCTGGTCTATTTTCTGCGTATCAGATTCGTCTCTATTTCTATTCACTTCCTTACCCTCGGCGCGCCAAGTTCTTTTTACGGTTAGTGCGCCGGCCATCTTAAATAATCGACTAATAAAACTACCATTCATGGTTTCTTCCGCTGCTACAAAATACACATTGGTAAAAGGGTTCAGCAAATAATAAGGTATGCCCAGCTTATTTTCTTTACGCCATTTTACCGCGCAGAAAATATGCAGGAAAGTAATAACATCGGCAAAATAAGTTTGGTGATTACTCACAAAAAGAACGTTCTTTCTCGGAAGATTCCTCAGATGCTCCGTTCCTTCAATACGTATTTTATTCACCATGGTTAACCCGGGGTAAGACACGGCCCCTACAACACCATATACCAGTGATCGCACAATACGAATATGCTTCAATCTTTGTAGTAATGTCATTTTGGTTCGGTTGGCAAGCGTTGCAAAATAAGCATTGTAGCTAAATTAGTAAGGATTTATTTAAAAATATAGGATTCTACACTTTTTTAGATGGAACACAGGCTATTTTTGCGCAGCTTATAAACGATATATGGCTTTACAATATGTAATTTTTGATATAGATGGTTTATTGATCGATAGTGAACCACTTTGGAATGAAGCGGCGGCTGAAGTGTTTGCCGACTACGGTATTAAAATGACGAATGAGCAATATATCAGCACCACAGGTTTACGTACCAAGGAATTCATAAACTGGTGGTTTCGATATTTTAATATTCCACTTTCAGAATCCACCAAAGCCGAAAATAAAATCGTGCAACGGGTACTCCATAAAATAGAGTATAAAGCTACCATTATGCCCGGAGTGGCCTATATCTTCGATTTTTTTGCCAGAAAAAAATGTAAGATCGGATTAGCTACTTCCTCCCCTCCTGCATTGATTGAGTTAGTAAAATCTATGACAGGCATCGGCCCCTATTTATCTGCTACGGCTTCTGCAGAAGACCTTCCCTATGGCAAACCACACCCACAAGTATATCTCGATTGTGCAGCCTCCATGCATGCCAACCCTATTGAATGTATTTGTTTTGAAGATTCTTTTAATGGACTCATTGCCGCTAAAGCTGCTAGAATGAAATGTGTAGTAGTACCTCATAGCTCACAAATAAAAGAAGAGCGCTGGGCTGCCGCCGATCTAAAAATTTCTTCCCTCCAAAATTTTGGTGAGCTGCATTTTAATTTGCTTAATGAGTAAAATATTTCTGCTTTGTTAGGTAAATAATACGCATTTGAAAGGTCCGGAAATTATCCCAATTAGTAATATTTCTTGAATAACTCACCTGTGGCAAAGAGGTATAATCAAAGACTACTTTCATAGGTATTTTTAATAATGAATTTAAGTTGAAGTTTAATCCTAACCCATAGGTAAAAGCAGATATACGGCTTTCATTATCATTTGGAAATCCAAAATCAAATACTTTTTCTGTATACCATCCAGTTCTCAAAGATATCAAATTAGTAAATGTCATTTCTAAGCCTAACTTTATACCGGAATTATACACCGAATTAAGTAACATTTGGTATTCGCTTTGACAAGTAAGTTTAAACAAGCTACTCGTATCTAAAAACCTACTAACTCCGTAGTCTTTCGAATAACTAGCTCCGACGCGCGCTATTACGGGCAGTTTATATATTTCAGTGATGTTACCCACTCTGGAATTAACTTTAGCAAAATTAATATTATTTACACTAGTACCGATACTAAAAGAATTTTCACGATTTATATTCTTACAAAAGTCTATTTTCTTGATTAAACCCAAGTCAATTACAAATGTTTTTGAGAGATTACCAATACCAGATTGATAAATGAAATAATTAGCATTCATTCCTACAAAAAAATTTTTTAAGGGTACAATAGAAATTGTTAGTGTATTATTTTCGATATAAGGAGTTTCAATAGCATTTATAATTTGTGTCTTTCCGTAATTAAATTGAAACTTCGAAAGAGAGATATGGATATTCTTATTTATTTTGTATCCAACTCCAAAAAAATTATAATATCCTTTAGTCAAATAGGCTCCAGGAGGAGTGTAAGAAGCATTTATTTCAACGCCTACAGCTGTTGCAGTTCCGGCTGGATTAAAGTAAATACTCCCTAAATCACCACTTTGAGAAACATAAGATCTACCCATTCCCTCTGATCTAGCATTAGGTATTCTTCCAAAAAAAAAGAGCGGAAGAAAACCAGATTGATATTGGCAAAAAGACTTGGTGCAGAATTCAATAAATATTATTAAAAAAAAGATACGCAACGAAATAACAGTTTTATATGAAGTTAGCGAAATAGTGTTAAATCACCACTTGGAACTCCTTCTCCACTAGAACCTATAATCCATGCTGGGCAACCTTTAAAAATTATCCCCCAACGATACACCTCCTGCGGTTGTAATTGACCGTTAAATTTGCCGTCCCATGTATAATCCGCTTTATTCGGACCAAATGAATGAAATATTCTATTGCCCCATCTATTCCATATTGAAAGTTCAGATCCAGGGTAATCTTCAAGATTTATTGGGCGCCATACATCATTTATCCCATCTCCATTAGGAGAGAAAGCGTTAGGGACTCCAACTTTTCTAGGATTTCTGACTGCAACCGTTTGTATACCTGAAGAAGTGCATCCATAGTTGGTATTTGTAACAGATAGAGTGTATGTATAATATGTTATTGCTGGTACTGAGGCTGATGGAGGTGGTGGTGGCATACCTGGCAAAGAAAAAATTACAGGTCCACTATTTACACTACTTAAATGTGTACTTGGTGACCATGCGAATGAATATGATTGATTATCAGCTGGATCTGAAAATAAAAGATCATATGAAGCCGGGAGTTGAGCAGAAATTGGTGCTCCATTACATGCATAAGCGTCTGTTGTTATTGGATTTACTTGTAGTTTTTGAACGTAAAATATAATTTCATTGGACAAAACATTACTAGAGGGATTAGTGGCCTCATAAACTAGTATTCGATATTTGAAAACTCCAGGTGTACTTTCACTTTGTACATTACTTATACTCGTTGCTCCGCTAATATTACTCCAAACAGATCCATCAAATCTTTGCCATTGATATGATGGGTTTGTGAAAGGTATAGATCCAGCCCAATTTCCAAATAATGATACAGAACCACTATTACAGGTATGTTCTTTGTCTATAATGTTTATATTAGAAAAAGATGCAAGTATTCCAGGATAACATGGCGCAAAAGATATATCGTCAATTACCAAATCGTTTCCAATGTCATTTGTAGTTGTTCGTGCATTTGCCACTACTACTTGTACATCGTTAACAGAAGGTGGTAAATCAAACATAAAACTAACCTGCTGCCATTGAAAGTTAGGAGCAGTTACTGCAATTAATATGGAACCGCTACTTGCGATTAAATTACCCCTAGTATCATAAATTTCAAATCGTATATATGGTTCCTGCGCATAAGTATACTTATAGAGGTTACCTACCCAAGCTGAAAATTGATACCGAAAGGAAGTAGTTAAGCCTGTTACGTTAGTTCGAAAGATTTCACCTCTACTGCTACTTGCATTTATCATCATAAAATATCCATTTGTATTTCCAGTATGGTCAGATAAAATATCATGCCAATCACTTCGGCATAAATTTGAATTATTAGTAATTGTATATTGACCAGAAAAAAGAGTGCAGCTGGAATTATATTGATATGAAGTATACCCAGCTTGCAAGGCAGGGCCAGGATTTGTGCCACTCCCAAAGTCAAAAAAAACCTTAGCAGGGCCTAAAATTCCAGTACAAAAATCAGATGAACTTGTTGAATTGTTTTCCCTAATTATATCAACTTGTCCGCTTTGTCCCCCTAAATCCTCACTAACTTCAATTCTCCCAGTGCCATCAGCCAAGCCAACAGAAGGATCCCACTGAATGGTAACAGAAAATTTGTTAGAACTAAGAATCGTACCATTTGATACATTCCAGTAAACATTAGAATAATATTCATAAGATGTATTCCAATTATCCCAAGTCACAGAGTAGGTCTCAGTTGTCCCGCTAAGAACTGATAGGCTACCTGTAATTGTTGCACCTTGAGCATTTAACTTGAAATAAAAACAAGAAAAGAGTAGAAATAGAACTAGATTTTTCATAAAATTTCATTTACATAGTTATTTTGTATTAGATTTTAACATACCGGTATAAAACATCCCAAACTCAAAGGCATTTCTCCTATTGTATATTTCCTTAGAACTAACAATATCATAAGTTATTTGGATATTAAGTTTTAATAGTTTGAGGCCAATTGTTGGTGAAAAAATAGTTCCAAATATTTTATCATATTTAATAAAAGTACCACCGCTAATTTTATAAAAAGTTTGACCAACTCCTACTTGATATATGCACCCAAAAGAAAGATCTCGTATATTACCTTTACCCAAATCTGAATTCAGATTAAAGTTTGTTAATATTTTATTTCTATTGGAAATTTCAAATTCGTTTACATTTTGTAGACCAACTTTCGAGTCAATCATAAATTCGCCGCCATCAATTTTTTTCTGTGGCTTCGTTATATGTAAGATTGATAGACCAAATGAAATAAGATGCTTTGATTGAATAGTTTTTTGATACGATATGCCAGCATTAAAATCTAAATAACTCACTGAGACTTTAGGTGAAAAAAAATTTAATCCACTAAACCCATAATTAGCTGCGGTTTCAACTTGATTAGTAAATATGTAAGTCGGAGTTTCTTTTGTTTTGGTTGTTGAGGCTACTTGAAAACCTATCCCAATTTTCTCATCACCACTTTCATTCAATCCTTTAAAGTAAGCCAAGGATAAAAAAATAGATTTATCAAACAAACCAAAATATCTATCACTTTCAGACAAGGCTGAAATCCCAATTGCCAGCCTGTCTTTATCCTGTACAATATTTTTTAAAATTTTAGAGTCATAAGAAAAAAAATAAGAAATATCATTTACTAAACCATTTTTCTCAGTTCTTGATACACCCCCAACTCTATAATCAGCGATAAAATTTCCAGTATTTGCGGGATTCAGAAGGGTTGGAGAAGTATAAAATTTTGAGGAAAATTTTTGTGCAAGACTCTGACTAGAATAGGTCAAATAAATACAAATGAACCCCAATTGTAAAAGTTTCATAAGATTATTTTTGGACATAATATAATATTCAATTATCCAATGAATATTATATTTTTAAATTGATCATGAATTTAAATTACTATTTGGGTAATTAATATCAAAAAATCGTCAACTACTAAAAGTTAATAAAAAGACCTGTGGGGTTATTGAAACCCGACAGGTCTTTAATAATATTTACGTAGTTACTTATCCTACCTTCTCCCTTACAGCTTACACCTTAAGCCTTCTACCTTCTACCTTCCACCCTACCCCTTACTCTTCAAATTAGGATGTGGAGCAGGAACGGTATTTGGACCCTGTTCCGTTGTTCCTTGTAAATCAACTGTATTAGTATCGCCATCTTGTGCATACACAAATAATAAACGGCTTTCTGCAATACCTTGCTTCTCCACTAAATACTTGATAACTGCATTTACACGCTCCCAACTTTGTTGCTGAGCCGATTTGCTCGAAGCACCATAACCAATCACTTTCACATTACATGTTGGGTTGGCTTTCAACTGCGCCGCAGCGGCAGCTAATACAGCCTGTGCATCTTTTGTAAGTTTAGTATTCCCTTTGAATTGCACACTAGGTAAAGATCCGATAGCACATTCTACCTTATCAACAGGGCGATAATTAGCCATCATATCTTTAATTTCTTTGCAACAAGCGGGTTCCGGACAAGTACCAATACCATCATTGTTTACAGGGAAACATTTTTGTGGAGTGAGTAATTCTTTATCGCGGAAATCAGGCACACCATCACCATCGGTATCTTTCGAAACACCATGCGAATCAACAGGCGCACCGGCAGGTGTATTAGGCTCCAAATCAAACTGATCAGTTACCCCATCTTTATCCGCATCCGGCAATACCACTTTTGGCATTTTCATATGTTTGGGAGAATTCAACTCACTGTATACATAGTTGTTGGGATTGATCCACCACAATGGCTGTACTTTTCTATCGGTGTTTCCGATATTTACATTCAAACGAATAGTTGAGAAGCTGAAGAAGTCATTACCATTATCTCCCTTCCAAGCATCTAAATAATCATATCCAGGAACGGAGAAAATAAATTTTTGCTCAAAACCAATATTGATTTTATCGCTTATCTTATAGGCAAAACCGGCACCTAAATTCAATCCATGCATTAAGGCCAAAGATTTTCTACCATTAATGGTATTTCCAAAAAGTGTTGTAATTAAACCATCTCTGGTATTTGCTTGTCCGGGTCTTTGTCCATAAAACACACTGTATCCATCAGGCTGGGCTCCTGCCGCATCTTTATAAAGTACACGCGAACCAATTAAGCTATATCCGGCTAACACATAAATATTAGATTTAGGATTACCCCTGTAATAACTACTTGTGTTTAAGGAAGCAATAATATCTGCCCCTAGAATATAGGCATCGTTCTTATAGGCAACCTGCCCGATAGATGTACCATAGGCACTAGGTGAACCAGAATTAATAGCCCCGGTTAGTGAACCTCGGATAGAAAAAACATGACCCAATGCTTTACGCATGGAAACGGTACCTGTAAAACCTAGGTTAGAATTTACATCTCCGATTATAAAAGAAGGCCCCAAACCAAAACCTAACTCCCACTGGTTACGAGGCTTGGCAGGGTAAGGAAACTGGTTATTGAGGAATTCATTATGCTGTGGCATATCTTTTACAGCGATCTTAGAACTGTCTTTCCAATCCCATCCCCAATCGGTTTGCGCCATGGCTACGGTTCCCATACCGAGCATCAGCGCCATCATCAATAAAAACTTTTTGCTTGTCATATTAGGTATTTGATTTAAAACGTAAAAAATAGATGTTAAAGTATACTAAAATCCATACCGGATGCAAATACACCGTTAAATAGCTGGAGTGTTGCAGGGTATTGACCGCAAATGTACTATAAGCGCTGCTCCAACGAAAGTTTTTGGCTAATTGCAACCTATATTGCAGGATAATTATAACATGGATTTAGCAAAAAAGGTAATTGGGAAGGAATTAGTACTGTTTGAAACCCATTTTAGGGAAGCGGTAAAGAGTCGCGTTGCATTGCTCGACCGTATCATGGAATATATTGTGAAACGGAAGGGCAAACAGCTACGCCCCATGTTTGTGCTTTTAAGTGCTCATTTATCCGGCCCTATTAATGACACTACGTATAGAGC
This sequence comes from Sediminibacterium sp., assembly GCA_017537025.1. Taxonomy (GTDB): domain Bacteria; phylum Bacteroidota; class Bacteroidia; order Chitinophagales; family Chitinophagaceae; genus Sediminibacterium. Next base: position 23,536 of record JAFWCB010000002.1, on the reverse strand, counting down.
TGCTTCTTTGGTAGAGCTACTTCATACCGCCACCCTGGTTCATGATGATGTGGTAGATGATGCCATGGAAAGAAGAGGTTTTTTTTCTATCAATGCGCTTTGGAAAAATAAAATTGCTGTTTTGGTTGGTGATTATCTTTTATCTAAAGGATTGCTACTCTCTTTAAATAATAAAGACCACGAAATTTTACGCATACTGTCTGAGGCGGTGAAACTAATGAGTGAGGGTGAATTATTACAAATGGAAAAATCGAGAAACCTGAATTTAAGTGAGGCCGTTTACTATGATATCATCAATGGTAAAACAGCTTCCTTATTAGCATCGGCCTGCGCAGCAGGAGCTATTACCACAACCGATAATCCCGAAGTGGTGGAACGCATGCGCTTATTTGGAGAAAAAGTAGGTATGGCATTTCAGATCAAAGACGATTTGTTCGACTATAGCAGCGAGCAAATAGGTAAGCCTACCGGTAATGATATTAAAGAGAAGAAATTAACCCTGCCCTTAATTTATACCCTCAATAATTGTGATGCCACTACCAGAAAAAAAATTATCCATATCATCAAAAATGAAAACACGAAAAAGGAAAGTGTGGCCTATGTTATAGATACCGTTACCAAAGAAGGCGGTATACAATATGCTACGGAAAAAATGTTTGCATTTAGAGATGAAGCCATGCAATTATTACATCAGTTTTCACCCTCACCTACCCGGGAAGCGCTGGAAGAATTAGTACGATATACTACAGATAGAACCTATTGATGCAGAAAAAATGGAAAATATTATCCTCTTCTCAGGAAGCTATCAACCAGTTACAAGCATCGCTAAAAATCAATGCCACACTGTGTAATATATTAGTACAAAGAGGCATTGATACCTATGAAAAAGCGCATGCCTTTTTTCGACCACAACTGAGTCATCTCCACAGCCCCTGGCTCATGAAAGATATGGATAAGGCTGTAACCCGTATCCTGCAAGCATTTGATCAGCAGGAAAAAATATTGGTTTTTGGTGATTATGATGTGGATGGTACTACAGCCGTAGCCAGTATGTTTCAATTTGTATCGGCTATTTACCCAAATGTGCAATTTTATATTCCACATAGATACAGAGAAGGTTATGGTATTTCAAAATTAGGTATCGACTTTGCGAAGCAGGAAAATATTAGTTTGATTATTTCTTTGGATTGCGGTATCAAATCAACTGCATTAATTGGCTATGCCAAAGAACTCGATATTGATTTTATAGTTTGTGATCACCATTTACCCGATGCCATACTACCACCAGCAGTTGCGATATTAAATCCTAAACAAAACGATTGTAATTACCCCTATAAAGATCTATGTGGTTGTGGTGTAGGTTTTAAGTTGATGATGGCCTTGGCCGACAAATTAGGTTTACCAGACAGCAGTTATTTATCTTTTCTCGATTTAGCCGCCGTAGCTATTGCCGCAGATATTGTACCGGTTACGGGGGAAAACAGGGTGATGGCTTTTTATGGTATTGAGAAAGTGAATACCAATCCATCGATAGGTATTAAAGCGCTCTTAGAAAAAGCGGCAGCTAAAAATCATATTACCCTTACGGGATTAGTGTTTATTGTGGCGCCGAGAATTAACGCGGCAGGCAGAATGGATGATGCGCGTAAAGCAGTAGAATTATTTATTGAGAAAGATGAAACCACAGCATTAGCTATAGCAGCCCAGCTACAATCGGATAATACCGATAGAAAAGAAGCCGATAGTTTAATAACCGAAGAGGCTTTAGCGCAATTAAATAATGATCCGGCAACACCCACCAAAAGAACCAATGTGGTGTATCAAGAAAATTGGCATAAAGGCGTGGTAGGTATTGTTGCCAGCCGGCTCATCGAAACCTATTATAAGCCTACCATTGTGCTTACCAAGAGTGGCGATTATGCGGCGGGCAGTGCCAGAAGCGTAGCAGGCTTTAATTTATATGAAGCTATTCATGCCTGTAGGGAGCATTTACTGGGTTATGGCGGACATTACGCGGCAGCAGGTATGACATTACAGGTAGATAAAATTCAAGATTTTGCAGAAGCCTTTGAAGCGGAGGTAGCGCGAACCATACAGCCCCATTCTTTAGTGCCGGAGTTGTTAATAGATGCACCGATTAGTTTTAGCGAAATCAATCCTACCTTTTATAGCATACTCGCACAGATGGAGCCCTTTGGTCCGGAAAATATGAGGCCTGTTTTTGTAGCCACACGTGTATCCGATACCGGCTTCTCCAAAATTGTAAAAGATTTGCATATCCGTTTTGTGGTGAGGCAACACAATATCACATTTAGTGGTATCGGTTTTAATTTAGCTGAAAAATTCTCGATTCTTCAATCGGGTAAACCCTTTGATATGGTGTTCACCATCGATGAAAATGAATGGCAGGGGCAGAAGAGTTTACAGTTGAAAGTGATTGATTTGATGGGTTAGAACTCAATCTCACAATCTCCCTCAACAGGATAGCCCGTGCAGGTAAGTACGCGCCCCTTCGCTATTTCTTCATCCATCAACATATCATTACGCCACATAAAAATGTTGCCCGATGTACAAGTGGCGGCACAAGTACCACATTGTCCACTCTCACAACTAAAGGGTAAATCTATTTGACTCTCTTTCGCAGCTTGTAAAATAGTCTGTGGATATTGAACTTTTAATTGATATACTTCTTTGTTAAGTAGTATAGTCACAAGATGTGCCGCTTTATCTTCCGGTTCGGGTTTTATCTCCGGTACCAAAACATCAAATTGCTCTTTCCGAATATGACCGTCTTTAATACCATAACTACGTAAGTAAATACTGATAAACTGCATATAATCGGTAGGACCACATAAATAAAATAATGCCCCCACTTCTTGCTTTATCGCAAGTTCATCGAATAAACGACCTAGTGAATACGTACTAATACGCTTTCTAGCCATATCTACAGCGTCACTAAAAAAATAAATGATTCGGAATCGATCAGCGTATCTAGCAGTCAAATGATTTAAAGCTTCATAAAAAATAGTTTGCTCCTTACTGCTATTGCTATATACCAAAACCATTTGGGTATTATCGGTAGTATGTAAGAGTGTTTTGATAAGAGAAAAAATAGGCGTGATACCACTTCCGGCCGCAAAAAAATAAAAATGCTGATGAGTACTGATCTTTTCGGGCAAAACAAAAAAACCCGCCGGCTCTAAAGCCTCCAGCTCATCACCGATCACAGCCTTATTAACAAGCATTCTTGAGAACTCCCCATTAGCCACTGCTTTGACTGTTATGGTTAACGGACTATCAACAAAAGGGGAGGAAGATAGAGAATAATTTCTCCTCACTTCCTCCCCATTGATATGCTTAAAAATAAGCGGTAGAAATTGTCCGGCTTTATAATTTATCGCTTCGCCATTTGTGCTAACCAGTTCAAAAGACTTGGTATCCTTTGTTTCACTATATATTGCTGTTATGCGAAGCCGGAGGTTCATGATGCAATATTACTAACCTGCGTTTGCATCATCTCTACACTTCTATTAATAAAATTAGTAAGATCATTGCCTTTCAATAAACCTTGCGATAATAAAGCTAAATCAGCCAAATTACGTACCTGCTTTTTCTGTTGATCAGCATCACCATCTTTCAGTAACTGCTGATAAATCGGATGGTTCCCATTTACCGTTAAGGTTACCTCATCGGGCATCGTTGCATAAAAAGCCGTCATTCCCCCACCGGCGGCACCCATATCTTTCATACGGCGCATAAACTCCGGACGAGTAGCGATCACCGGGGCTGAATCGGCACTCAAGCCTTTTACTTCCGTGGTAACATGCAACTCGGCAATTTGTAACGTAAATAATTCTTTTAATTTTTCTGTTTCCTCTTTAGATAAAACAGATTCATTGGTTTCTTGCTTATCGATCAAATTATCTACAATATCTGCATCTACCCGCACGAATGTTACATTCTCCCACTTCATTTCCATGGTATTGATGAAAGCAGCATCTACCAGGGTTTCCATTTTTACAACCTGATAATTCTTCGCCTTACATGCTTGTATATACGCATCTTGCTGAACAGGATTGGTGGTATATAAAATTACTTGCTTACCATCTTTATTTTTCTGTAAGGTTTCAGTAGCCATTTTATACTCTTCCAAAGTATGGAACTTGCCATCCACATCTTCCATTACTAAAAACTTATTGGCTTTCTCTAAAAACTTATCATCCGTCATCATACCATACTTCACAAACAAGCCAAGGCTCTCCCACTTCTCTTCAAATGCAGTACGCTCGTTTTTAAATATCTCTTCTAATTTATCCGCTACTTTTTTAGTGATATGGGCATTGATTTTCTTCACATTCGGATCGCCCTGTAAATAACTTCGGCTAACATTCAACGGAATATCCGGACTATCAATTACACCATGCAATAACATTAAAAATTCCGGCACTATATCTTTCACTTCATCTGTTACAAAAACTTGGTTACAGTATAGCTGAATTTTATCTTTCTGAATTTCATAGCTCTGCTTAATTTTCGGGAAATATAAAACACCGGTAAGATTAAACGGATAATCAACATTTAAATGAATCCAAAACAAAGGGGTTTCGCCAAAAGGATATAACTCGCGATAAAATTTCTCGTAATCTTCTTTGCTTAACTCACTTGGCTTTTTAACCCAAATCGGATTGGTATTATTTACCGACTTTTCCTCCTCCTCTTTTTTCTTCTCTGCAGCAACATCTGTAAAATAAATAGGGATAGGTAAAAATTTACAGAATTTCTCGAGGATGCCTTTTAATTTTCCGGTTTCTAAAAACTCTTGACTCTCCTCATTTACATGAAGAATAATTTTAGTACCTCTTTGCTTTTTTTCTACTTCATATAATTCGAATTCCGGACTACCATCGCAACTCCAATAAACAGTTGCGGCTTCTTCGTTGTAGCTCTGTGTAAGTACTTCTACCTTAGAAGCTACCATAAAGGCACTGTAAAAGCCCAACCCAAAATGACCAATAATGCTGGCATCTTTATACTTGGTAAGAAATTCTTCCGCACCACTAAAAGCTACTTGATTGAGGTATTTATCTACTTCTTCTTTGGTCATACCCACACCCCTATCTTCTATGGTAATTGTTTTTTCCTTGGCATCCAGACTAACATCAATACGTAAATCACCTAATTCGCCTTTGGCTTCGCCTATAGACGATAATGTTTTGAGCTTCTGGGTAGCATCGGTAGCATTGCTCACCAGCTCGCGAAGAAAAATCTCATGATCACTGTAGAGGAATTTTTTAATAATCGGGAAAATATTCTCCGTTTGAACCCTTATCTGTCCTTTTTGCATACAATCAGTTTTCCACCTCTACGCAAAGAAAGTACCATTTCAAGGAGATGTGACAGGTTGACGGCAAAGAATCAATAATGGAGCCGATTTTCTAAAAAAATGACAGATATATTACTGTAAGGGTGGTATATAGAAATTAACAGCATTATACCCGGCGCCCCCAAAATGAACCTCCTGCGGAGCAGAAAATTCATTAATTGTTCGCCAGTTTTTATCAATATTACTATAACCCTGCTGTTGAAGCATTTGAATAATCTGAGCCTTTAACCCCTCCATTTCAGCAGTAATAGTTCCGAAACGAATAAACCTAATATCTGCATTTTTTGAAGGATATTGACGCATAAATTCATCCAATTCCATCTTCGTAAATGTCCGACCGGAAGAATAGGGATTTTTAGACACCCCGGGTAAAGCAGTAATTTTTTCGTTTGTACTTTCTTTATAGGTGGCTACACGCTGATTTTGTTTGGGTGCTTTTTTGCTCACTGTTTGTGGGACTGTTTCAGCCGATTCAGCATTGTCGCTATCATTTATGGTTGACACAGCCACCCTTTTTTTGGTACCTGTTTTTTTACTTGTCGCCTTTATAGCAGCGCTATCAATTTTAGGAGTTATCGTATTTGTGTTTACGGAAGCTGCTACAGCCGGCTGTGGTTTTATTTCAACAGGAATATATGCCGGAGTACTGCTGGTTTCCACCTGCAATTGTTTTTCTGGTGAATATCTCACCGCCGTTTTCCCGTTTAACCACCAAGATATGGGTTGAAAGAAATTGAAAAAAGAGCCCAATATGGCAATAGCAATCAATAGCGCAAGTATGGCCCCGAAAGTCCACTTCATGCCATTAATAAAACTATTATTTCCGGATAAACCCGATGCCATATATCTAATTGATATAGCAAATTAATAAATACCCGGGCTTTCGGGTTGTAGTAAATGTTCTTAATTCCCTACAATTTTTATCTCGTCGAGTTGAAAACGAGTCGTTTTTTTGAGTAATAGATCGGCAATATCTGCCCCTTCATACTTGAAAGCGATATATATTTTACCACTATACCCCTGTAAAGAAATGGGTCCGGAGGGCGTCCACTTGGTAGCCATCCCATTCACTGATCCCTTTGCTATCGTGGCTTTCAGGGGTGTCCACTTCGCTTTCGAGGGACTATTACCGCCATCATAATTACTCGATATATAGGCTTGCAAAACAGCCCCATTATCAAAGCCATCTTTTGTTATAAAACTCAGCTGTTCGTTGGTGCTATTATTCAAATTGATGGGGGGCAATATCAACCATGAATTCACTACTGGTTGGTACGTAGCAAATGCGGTTATTTCTGCATATCTGTTAGGGGCATTCCATTTGCCTTCAAATATAGCGGAACCATTTTCGGCTATATTTTTCCAACCGCTGATTTGTAGTCCTGTATTCACCGGAATAGTTTCAAAGTCTTCGTAAAAAATCAACCTAACACCCGAACATCTGAGTCCCTTCATTTGCACATCACTGGTATCTCTTATTTGAATTTGTTTCTGGGTACCGAATACAGTATAAATACCTTTTATACTTCCATTCCCTCTGGGTGTTTTTATAGCTGCAAAATCGGCAAAACCACTCGTTCGTAAATACACCGTTCCTATACCACATAGCCGAATGGTATGACTAACCGTTGCTTTGTTTATCGCATCAGCAAAAGGTTTAGCCGTATCTGCCGTTGCCAGCTCTACAGAGTCTATTTGGATAAGTCTACTTTGCAATGAATCTTTTAACTGATCAAAGTTTACGCGAATGGGTATTGGAGCAGTTTCTATATTCCCTTTGAGAATATATCTGGAAAATAAAGGAACCGGTATAGGCAGTAGATCTGTATATGTTGGATTTGTAGTATCGATACCGGCACCCAACTGTAACATACCGCCATATTCACTTAACCATAAACCATTCAATCGAATAAAAACACGTTGATAGAGGGGATAATCATTGGCCAAATTAAAACCATCTAATTTAATGGTGATGCCTCCGGTACTATCTTGTATAACAATAGATTTATAAAAATTATTAGTAGCATCATTCGCCACCACAATACCGGTAATGATATCATCTCCCACCCATTTACCAAATGCCCCGGGTATATGTGCATTACGCATCTCTTTGATACTGATAGTGGCTTTAGCATCGGTTCCGCTAAAAGGAGGCGGCGGCTCAAATTTTTTAGAACAACCACAGCATATTAAAATCAAAAAAATCCAATAGTTTTTCATAATCACAAATTAAATCGGGTGGTAAGTGAATAGTTAATGCCCGGTGCTACAAAATATTTTGTAGGAAATTTATTATCTCCAATCCTATTGACACCTAATCTCAGTTGCTCGTAACCTCCGTTATAAAACATATTATTGAAGCAATTATTTACACTTAAAAAAACTAATAAGGGAACTTGTTTCTTCTTCTTGATCAGATACAAACTAGTACCCATAAACAGATCTGTATATATAATATCAGGTAGTTTCTCCTGCGGAAAAATCCAATTCATTTTTGTTTGTGTTTGAAGCTGGCCTGCCGCATAAGTTCTTCGAAGCGGATTGATATCAAGCCAATAATCTCCCAAATAATTCAGCGCTATATTTGCCCACCATCTCCCCGGCTTATACGCCAAGCCTACCGATAATGCGCGCTGTGGTGTTCCCGGTACTTTAAAGTTTTTTATAAATACTGTACCCTTATCTCCGGCTGCTGTTTCATTATCAATATAAGTGGCATATTGCTGCGTTGTTTTAAATCTATAATCTCCTACCAAGGCAACCCATTCAATTGAAAGAGATGGACTAAGCGTATGTGTAAGAGAAGCCTCTACACCCAGATGTGTTTGATGAATACCACTCAACGCATAGCTAACTAAACTTTGGTATTCGTCGTGATAAAAAGAAAGTAAATCGATCCCATCATACTTATGAAGCATATATGCATTCACACGTAATTTGAACTTTGAACTATTATAGATCCAGCCACCCGTTAGTTGAAAAATTTTTTCATTATTTAACGCCGGATGTAAAAGTGAATTTACCCTTGCAGAAACGAATACATGTTGTACCAACGGAGCCCTACTTAAAAAAAGTATGTTCCATAAAAAGTATTGCTTACCACTGTGCTTATAGGTTAACCCGAACTTGATTCCTCCATTTAAAAAGGAAATAGGTGGCGATGCCCCAAAAGAATTTCCGGGAAATAATCCGTTACGCATATTGCCGATACGCCGGTATTCCGTAAAATTCACCGTACCACCAATATGAATATCCAGTTTTTGTTTTCTGGTTATCCAACTAGCCGTTCCAACTATCTCTTGTAAGTGAAGCCGATAATCATATCCAAAAATATCACCCGTATAAAGGATTCGATCCGGATCATTCAAATCGTTCTGCATAGCTTTATTATCAGGTATATTATTGGTAGCAAATTGATTCCAATTCACATAGTAATCGGCTCCTAATAAATCATACACACGTTTATTGAATTGAACAAATTCTTTTGAAATATCAACCCCTATCGTCCAACTATCCGTAGCCGTTATTTGCTGTTGTAATTGAGTGCTGATGAAGCATTGTTTTGTATATCGGTTCCTCGATTCAAGAATATATGTTGCCTTATGACCGGTAACACCATGTAAAGTGAATATATGCCGACTATTAATTTGATACATTCTATCCCAATCCATTTGAAGTGTTTGCGGGTTTGAAATAATGAGCTGTTGCATTTGCTGCTGAAGCAGCGAATCGGTTTGATAGGATGGTAAATACCGATAATAATCGGCTCGCGGATCTGCCGCCTGATACCAATCAAAACCCGTTGTATACTGTAGCCCCTGCGAATACATAATAGCCGATTGAATATGAATATCTTCTGTTGGAGAAAATTGAGCCGATAAAATCAGCTTTGGCTGATGCGTAAAATAAATACCTGCATTTCGTTTCATACCTTGTTGCCAGCCCCAGTAAGGATTTGTTTTTCTTCCTCCTAACAAGCGATATTCTTGCGTAATAGCCGGTGTAGTATTTCTATGTACTACTGAACCAACCATGGTTAGATTCATATGGATAGCTTTCCATTTTTTTTGAAGCGATAACAGATAACTCACACTATTAAAAAAACCGGCGTCTATGATCTGCTCTCCCCCTTTTCGTGCAGATATATGAATAGCCGTGGCTACTTGTTTTTTATTAAATCCCGAAGCCATAATAAAAGAGAACCGATTACCATAAGCTCTGTTACTGGTAACTAAAGAGATTGTTTTTTGTGGACGGATAGATGCCGCTTCTGTGCGTACCTGATTATTCATACCAATATTCTCAAAGGTTTCCTCGCCAACCCCTGCCACTATATTTTGATTTGTGGTAGATTCATTCAGTCCTCCCCAATCATTCCAAGGAATCTGTTGATCATACAATCGATTCATTTTGATTCCATTCATTCGGTAGGAGAAAGAACGAGGGTCTAATCCTCTATAACGATACCTGCCTGCACCAAACCGAAAGCTGATAGCACTGTACAATAATTCTTTTGAAGCATGCAATGGTGATGGTATGAAACCGGAAGTAGAGCGAGATTCTCCATCTTCTGCGTATACGATTTGTATATCTTCCGGTTCAGCTACCAACGTTTTTAGTAAGGAGTCTTTCTTTTGTGCGTTCACAAAAAAAAGGAGTAAACAGCCCACAACAAATAATAATAGATGCATCTTATATGCATTATAGCATTACAAACAGAACAAATGTATTTGCTTGTTCTTTGTAAAAAATTGTTTGCGGACAATTCATATTAAATACCGTGAAATAACATTTCGCAATTCGGTTTATACCTATTTATTATGTTGTAAGCTCGGCTAATTTCACCTCATGAAAATACTGTTACTCACTACCCTATTAGTTTTTATAAATCATGTAAAAAGTCAAACCATTATTGCTTTTTATAATCTTGAAAATTTTTATGATACCATCGATAATCCTATTACTAATGATGAGGAGTTTACACCCAAAGGCATTAAAAAATATGGAACTACTATTTATACAGATAAAATTTTTCATCTGGCAACAGTGCTCAGTAGTATTGGATTACATTATGATGCGAGAGGCCCTGCACTGATTGGGGTAGCAGAAATTGAAAACGATACTGTTTTACGTGATTTGAGCAATCATTTTTTATTGAGAGAAAGAAATTATCAGTTTATACATTTTGATTCTCGAGATGCAAGGGGTGTTGATGTTGCTTTATTTTACAGACCCCAGAAATTCATTCCCATGTACAGTAAGAAGTTACCGGTAACATTACCCGGTGGCGCGAAAGAAGCCTATTTTACCCGCGATATTTTATACGTGAAAGGTTTACTTGAGAAGGATACCTTGCATGTATTCGTTAATCACTGGCCAAGCAGACGTGGTGGAGAAGAGAGGAGTGCGCCTGCGCGTGAAGCCGCCGCTGTGGTTTGTAGAAAAACAATTGATAGCATTCAACATGTTACACCCGATGCAGCCATTATTATCATGGGTGATTTGAATGATAACCCATCGGATAAAAGTATTAGAGATGTATTAAAGAGTAGCGGAGTAAGGAATGAAGTAAGAAAGCATATGTTCTTCAATCCATGGGTAGCTTTTCTACAAATGGGTATTGGTACTTTGGCACATAATGATACCTGGGGATTATTTGATCAGATATTAGTATCTCAGTCTATGACCGACACTTTAACGCAGGGCTGGAAATTCGATCAGGCATTCATTTTTTATAGACCTTATTTAACGGAAACCAAAGGTAAATACAGGGGCTATCCTAAGCGTACCTGGGAGGGAAATACCTATAACGGGGGCTTTAGCGACCATTTTCCTACATATATATTGCTTAAACGGTTGATCAAAATTTGATACCCGCACCCATAGTACCAACCCAAATATCTTTAACCCTAAAGCTATTAAACCCAACTATCCATCTACCCCTATCTACCCTAAAACCAAGACCAAGCTTGGTATCTACTTCACCTGTTTGGGTATCCCACCAAACAGTTGGGAAATAAGCAGGGCCAAATTTGGTTTTATCATCCAGTTTAAATAAGAGCTGAGACCCACCTAAACAGAGCCACATTCTATTTTCGAAATCATGCCCTATGATAACCAATCGCTCAAAACTAATCAATGTACTTTTTTTCTTATATGAGGAATCATTTTTTGTTTCCTGAGCATTTACCGATCCTACTATGCAAATAAAGAACATTAATAAGCAGCAATACTTCTTTATCATCATGGTTTGAAAATGCGATTTAATGTTGATTTTCATTAATTTTCGCTTTTTTCTTAATATAAAATTAATTTTTGGGGTGCCTTTTTAAAGAAAAGAAGGGAATAATTACCCCAATTTAACTATTTTCCCTACTTTTGCACCCCCAAATCTGTCTTGGCAGATTTTCCTCCAACCTTAACCGTGGGGGGAATCCACTGGGAAAAAACCATTATAAACCTAAACATTCAAGTAATGAACAATTACGAATTGATGGTAATCTTCACACCTGTATTGTCTGAGGAAGACTTTAAAGGGGCACAGAAAAAGTATGAAGATTTCATCGCTGAAAATGGCGGTTCAACCGTTCACAGCAATCCTTGGGGTCTAAAATCACTGGCTTACCCCATCCAGAAAAAAACTACCGGCATTTATTGGGTATTAGAATTTACCGGTGCTGCTGAAATCATTGAAAAATTGAAAATTCAATTATTACGTGATGAGCAGGTTATGCGTCATATGGTTACACGTCTCGATAAATACGCCGTCGAGTATAACCACACCAAAAGAAATGGCGGATTTGCGGTAACTCAAAAAGCGGAGGCATAATCATGGCAAAGAATGAAATTAAATACCTGACAGCCATTAAGCAGGAAAAGCCTAAGAAAAAATTCTGTCGCTTTAAAAAATATGGCATTAAGTATGTTGATTACAAAGACATCGAGTTCTTGAAGAAATTCTTGAATGAGCAGGGTAAAATGTTACCTCGCCGCTTAAGTGGTAACTCTTTGAAGTATCAACGTAAGGTATCTGATGCCGTGAAAAAAGCGCGTCAGATGAGTTTGTTACCTTATGTAACAGATTTGATGAAATAATAATTTTTGTGAACCATCCCTAATCCCGCCGAAGGTGGGTGACAGTCGAATCCTAACAGATTGGGCGCTGGGAACAAATAAAATAAAATGCAAGTAATTTTAATTCAGGATGTAGACAATTTAGGTGGAAGAAACGAGCTGGTAAACGTAAGAAACGGATACGCGCGTAACTACCTGATTCCTCAGAAATATGCCATTGAGGCGAATCCTTCTAATTTAAAACAGTTGGAAGAACGCTTAAAAGTGCAGGCTAAGAAAGAAGCCGCTATGTTGGCTGAAATAAACAAGGTTATTGAGGTGTTAAAAGCTGCTCCAGTTAAGGTAGGCGCTAAAACTGGTACCAGTGGTAAGATATTTGGTGCCGTTACTGCCCTTCAAATTGCCCGTGCTATCCGCGACCAGAAAGGCTACGAAATAGACCGTAAGCGTATTTCCATTTCCGACGAAGTGAAAGAACTGGGAACTTATAAAGCCACTATTGACTTTGGTAATGGCAACAGCACCGAGGTTGATTTTGAAGTAATTGGCGAATAATCGCTGTTCTAAAAGAGAACTATTGAGCAAAAAGTCCTGTTTCGCCCCCGCGAAACGGGGCTTTTTTTTGTAATTTGGGTAAAAGTACTATCTTCGAATGTCCTAATGCAGTAGTTTCCGGTTCTCAGAACGTTTTAACGTAAATGGTTCAGGGTTTTTGGTTACTGTTAAAGCATGGGTTTTTATCACTTAATTTTAAAAAAATGAACATTTACGTTGGAAATCTGAACTGGAACATGTCTAGTGAAGACCTGCAAAACCTGTTTACACCGTATGGTGAAGTAAGCAGTGCAAAAATCGTTACTGACAAATTTAACAACGACCGTAGCAAAGGCTTTGGATTCGTTGAAATGGCTGATGATGAAGCGGCACGTGCTGCTATCGCCGGCTTACACGACACAGAAATTTTGGGTCGTAAGATTGTTGTAAACGAATCTACTCCACGCCCTGAGGGTGAAAGAGGCGGCTTCAAGAAGAAGAGCTTCGGTGGTGGCGGTGGCCGCGGCGGATATGGCGGCGGCGGTAACCGTGGTGGTGGTTATGGTGGTGGTGGTCGCGACCGTGGAAACGGTGGCGGTGGATACGGTAATAAGTATTAATCCTAAACCTTACTAGTACATAAACCTTGATCCACTTGGTGGATCGAGGTTTTTTTATTTATTTGAATAATGAAACAAAATACAATTGGTAATCCTGTTGCAGGATGTATGCGTTGGGGCAAATGGGGCGCCGGATTCAATACTGCCGCTTATAGACATATGATCGAGCAATGTTTAGCGGCCGATATCCGCAGTTTTGATCATGCCGATATTTATGGAGATTATACTACGGAAGAAGAATTTGGTGCTGCTTTAAAAGAAGACAAAACGCTTCGCTCTCAATTAAAGATTATAACTAAGTGCGGAATAAAAATGGTAACGGAGAATAGGCCTCAACACTCCATCAAATCATATAATACCGGCAAAAAACATATACTGCAATCTGTAGAAAATTCATTAGATAATTTTGGTACAGATTATATTGATGTATTACTGATTCATCGTCCCGATCCTTTATTGAATCCTGCAGAAGTAGCGGAAGCTATTCAATTGTTGCAACAACAAGGAAAAGTATTAGCCTTTGGGGTATCGAATTTTTTACCCCATCAAGTAAACATGCTGAAACAATTTGTAGATATTAGTTATAATCAAATGGAGGTTTCTATTATTGCTTTGAACGCTTTTACAAATGGCGTACTGGATAATTGTTTACAACATGATATTACTCCTATGGCCTGGGCTCCTTTGGGAGGAGGTATATTAACGGATGATACCCATCCTAATTTTAGAAGCATCAATACCGTGGCTAATCAACTGGCCGAAAAATATGCAACCGGCGTGAATGAAATTTTATTAGCCTTCTTAAACACCCATCCATCGGGGATCCTTCCTGTAATTGGCACTACCAAGATAGAAAGATTGATTCAAGCTAAGAAGGCTGCCGATCTGCGGTTAACAAGAGAAGATTGGTTTATGTTGTTGAAAGCCGCAACCGGTGAGGATGTTGCGTAGCCTACTTATTAATAGCAGCGATTCCCGGTAATTCCTTCCCTTCAAAATATTCCAGCATAGCACCGCCTCCTGTACTCACATAACTCACTTTATCTGTAAATCCGAATTGATTTACGGCTGCCACGCTATCGCCTCCACCTACTAAACTAAAAGCCCCGTTACTGGTAGCTTCTGCAACAGCTACGGCAATTGCTTTTGTGCCGTGTTGAAATTTTTCCATCTCAAAAACACCCATCGGTCCATTCCACAAAATAGTTTTGGAACGTTTGATGGCATTAGCAAATTGATCGCAGGCATTAATACCGATATCCAAGCCCATCCAACCATCAGGAATATTATTCGAAGGTGCCGTTGATGTATTCGCATCTGCCGCAAAATTATCGGCTATCACGCTATCACTTGGCAAATGGATACAAACGCCTTTTTCATCTGCCTTACGCAAAATATCGAGAGCTGTATCTAAACGATCTTCTTCGCATAAACTCTTACCAATCTTACCCTCTTTGGCTTTCATAAAAGTATATGCCATACCACCACCAATAATAATATCCGTTGCCCTCTCTAATAAATTTTCAATGATCAAAATTTTATCACTCACTTTAGCACCACCGATAATAGCCGTAAAAGGTTTTTCTGCTTTTAACAACACTTGTTCTGCTGCTTTCACTTCTCCCTCCATCAATAGCCCAAACATTTTTTTCCCTTCGGGAAAGTATTGTGCAATTACGGCCGTTGACGCATGCGCCCGATGTGCCGTACCAAATGCATCGTTAACATATACATCTCCTAACTTACTCAGTTTTTCAGCAAATGAAGGATCACCTTTTTCTTCTTCTTTATAAAATCGTAGGTTTTCTAATAATAAAATATCACCCGGCTGCAAAGAAGCTGATTTTTCGATTGCTTCTGCTCCTATACAATCATTTGCAAAATGTATGTTGATATGATGCCCGATAGCTTTATCGATGAGTGATTGTAATGTAGGTATTACATGCTTTAATGAACTTTTTTCTTCTGGTCCTTCTTTAGGTCTGCCGAGGTGACTCATCAATATCACACTACCTCCATCTTGAATAATTTTTACAAGCGTTGGTATAGCAGCTTTAATTCGCGTATCATCTGTTACAGTTCTTGTTTCTTTATCGAGTGGTACATTAAAATCTACTCTTATTAAAGCTTTCTGTCCGACAAAAGAATGATTCGAAAAATAAGACATGTATAATTATTTAGAGTGGCAATTTAGATAAAATAAGGCATAAAAAAAGTCTCGATTACTCGAGACTTATGTAAAGTTAATGCTATCTTATTTGCTGATGAGTTGAGCAAAATATTTTACTGTTCTTACTAACTGACTCACATAGCTCATTTCATTATCATACCAGCTAACTGTTTTAACTATTTGTATATCACCATTGGTAATAACCTTAGTTTGAGTGGCATCGAATAGTGAGCCAAAATGCATACCTACGATATCGCTACTTACGATTTCATCTTCGGTATAACCAAAGCTTTCGTTACTAGCTGCTTTCATAGCTGCATTCACTTCTTCCGCAGTAACTTTTTTAGCTAATACGGTTACTAGTTCCGTTAATGAACCGGTAATGGTGGGTACCCGCTGAGCGCCGCCATCAAGCTTGCCTTTCAGTTCAGGTAATACCAGTCCGATTGCTTTCGCAGCGCCGGTACTATTAGGAACAATATTAGCTGCGGCCGCACGAGCTCTGCGTAAATCGCCTTTAGCATGAGGGGCATCTAATGTATTCTGATCATTTGTATAAGCGTGGATGGTAGTCATGCTACCTGCTTGTATGGTGTAATTATCACTCAATACCTTAGCCATGGGAGCTAAGCAGTTGGTAGTACAAGATGCGCAAGAGATAATAGTTTCAGAACCATCTAGGATGCTATGGTTTACATTGAATACTACTGTTTTCAAATCGCCTGTTGCAGGTGCAGAAATGACTACACGTTTTGCACCGGCTTTAAGATGTGCTTCTGCTTTATCCTTATCGGTAAAGAAACCGGTAGATTCAATAACTACGTCTACACTATGAGCGCCCCAAGGAATTTGGGCCGGATCTTTTTGTGCATATATTTTAACGGTATCACCATTCACGATGATGGAATCTTCAGTAGAAGTAACGGTAGCATCGAAGCGACCTTGCGCGCTATCGTATTTTAATAAATGAGCCAACACTTTTGGGCTAGTAAGGTCGTTGATAGCTACTACTTCAATACCCTCCATGTTGTAAATCTGACGGAAAACCAAACGGCCGATTCTTCCAAAACCATTAATGGCCACTTTAACTGTACTCATTTTATTGAATTTTTAGATGATAAAAAGCGAATAGGTTGCAAATTTACATGGATTCAGACCATACTTCCATACACTTTTAATAAACAATCGAAAAAGTTTGGCTAAAAGGCAGCGTACCCCTATTTTTGCATCCCGATTGACAAAAAAATGCCCGGTTCGTCTATCGGCTAGGACAGCCCCCTTTCACGGGGCAAAGACGGGTTCGATTCCCGTACCGGGTACAAACGCCTTTCCAACGAAGTTGGAGAGGCGTTGTTCATTTGAGAGCAACATAAGCTTGCTTAATGGAGCGAACAAATGAACAACGCCTGCAACAGCAAAGCTGTTGCGAAGGCTTTGGGTACGCCCAACTTCAAGGGAAGACATTACGAGCACAGCGAGTAATGGCAATCCCGAGTATAAATGTAAAAACCAGCCAATACGAACCGCAGGTGAAGTATAAAAATACATACATTAAAAACCTCTCCCATGTGTTTGTTTGATCAACAAGTTGGCTAAAGGAGGCAGGCCATGCATAAGTTGTAGAAACAAGTTCGTAGAAGGACCCCCAAAATAGGTTTGTACCTGTCTGCCAACAGCCGTTCGAAATGAAAAATGAGCTTTCCAACTTTGGGTGTATCGCATCTCCATTTGGTTCCTGGAAATTTGCCCTTTTAAAAAAGCATTTATTTGTTGCATGGCTAAAAAACCTGCTTCCATAGCCATACTCATTCCATTTCCACAAAGTGGTGTAATCATACCCGCTGCATCGCCTATAAATAATATATTGTTTTGTACCTGCTCTTTTACTGCGAAACTAATTTGAGAGATTATTTCAGGCTGTGCATATATTCTTTCTGCATTCTCCAATATCGTTTTAAGCTTGGGGTTTGCTGCAAGTATATTTTTTTCAAGTACTGAAATTTGATTATTAGATCTACGTAAGTTGTCTGCCGTTGTTAAATAACATAAACAGGTTTTTCCATCTTCTATGGAAGACATGCCACAATACCCATTACTAAAATTATGGAGCGCAATAGTATCGGGCTTATTGGGATAGTAAATATGATACTTCACCCCAATATAGTTATTGATTTTATTGGGCTTTTCTTGTATAAAATTTCTTTTCCATCCAATATCCAAATTCGATCGTTTCCCAAAAGCGCCAACCACAACGCCAGCAGCCACTTTAGTTTTATCGGTTTCCACTACTTGCCTTTCAACCTCCCCTTTCTGCTTATTGCTTATACCTTCTCCCTTATTGCCTATACCTTCTCCCTTATCGCTTACCCCTTTTACCTTCTCCCCCATTTTCAACTGCACACCTAACTCAATGGCCTTATTAGCCAATGCATAATCTAAAGTATATCTGCTAATACCAAAACCACCTAATGGTAAATCAAAATCATATACCTTCCCTCGCATATCAGAAATAGCAAGTTTGTGAATGGAGGGCAATTGCATATTACTGAGGGGTATGCCACATCTTTCTAAATAATCCCAACTTTCATAACTAATATATTCCCCACATACTTTATGAAAGGGATAATGTTCTTTTTCAAATAGCATTACCGAATAGCCATGCTGAGCTGCTTCTATGGCCATTGTTAAGCCGCCTAACCCTCCGCCAATAATAGCTATATCAACTTCTTGCATGCTAATTATTTTTGACAATCACTAAATACCGAAAAGCCCATTTCCACTGTATCGCATATTCTTTTATAGCTGCATGTTGAAAAATAGATTCCCATTCTGCTTTCACAAAGCCTCTGGCAACACTAAGGGGTGCATCGTTTTTTACCAGATAGGAAGAAGAGAATAATTGCGTGAGATACTTGATAGCATAATAAGCAAGCCTATGTCGCTGTAAATCATTGATAAAAAAACCGAGCATAGCATTTGCTTGCATCCACAATATTTGCTGAACCAATGCTTCATGTGAAAAATGATGACAAAACAAACTGGAGAAAATAATATCCGGTTTTTCATTAAACAGCATATCGCGATAATCAGAGACAACTAAATGGGCATTAGCTAGTTCACTTCTTTTCTGAGCTACTTCAATACATTCTTTTTTAATATCAATACCTGTGATTGTTAATTCAATTTCATTTTTTTTTTGCATATTGATATACTGCTACTAAATTATCGCCTCCCCCACAACCGATTTCACAAATATGAACCTGCTTTTTATTTCCAACTAATTTTTTAAAACCGGCAACAGTAATGGCATGACCTCCCAGCAAGGTATTGATCGTATTTAATTCCTTCATATTTAAAAGAATATCTTCGAAAGGAATCTGATCCCCATCGAGTAATTCTTTCGTATCACTGCGTTGCGTAAAATTCATGATCGGCTTACAAAAAATGTTTCCATGGTTAAACCAGGACCAAAAGCCATCCCCATCATATTTACTTTTTTATTACCGGATCTCTCCATCAATTTTTTTAGTACAAATAAAACGGTGGGCGACGACATATTACCATACTCTTTCAGTACTTCTCTCGATACCGATAACTCATGATCAGCTAGTCCTAGTTTCTTCTCAATCAAATCTAAAATCCTTTTACCGCCCGGATGAATACACCAATCTGTTATGGCTTCTTTTTTATTACCGGTTGCCTCCATCGCTGTGGCAACTAATGCATTAATATCAGACTCGATTAATTGAGGTATATAGCTACTAAGGCGCATGAGAAAACCTTTACTGCTTAGTTCCCAAGCCATATGATCTTTTCCTTTATTAGCCACCTTTGCATAAAACCCATCTATTTGTAAAGCAGTATTACTCGTTAATTGGTTGCTAATGAATACAGCTGCAGCACCATCGGCAAACAACAAACTACTGGCAGCATTATCTTCTGAATATTCCTTTTGAAAATGTAGTGTACATAGCTCAGCAGCTACAATCACTACGTTGGCATTAGGCGTGCTGTCGCAAATCATTTTAGCCATTTTCAAGCCATGAATGGCAGCATAGCAGCCCATAAAATTAATGGAGCTTCTAAAAATATAAGGTGATAAGTGTAATGCTTCCATCAATTGTAAATCTAGACCGGGAGCACTCATACCTGTACAACTAATCGTAATTAGATGGGTAATCTTTTGAGGTGCAATATATCCATCGATAGCTTTATTGATCGCTGTAACAGAAAGGTCGAGTGCTTGCGTTTCATACAATTTCATTCTCTCTTCCAATAAAGGAAAAACGTCTGTTCGATTATCAGGAATAAAATTAGATTTTGGATAATTATTACTATAATCCGGGATTATCGAATATCTGCTTTCTATGCCGCTATGATCGTACAAAAATTTTAGTACCCGATTTTCTTTCTCGGGTAATTGATACATATTTTGCATAAAAGCCAGTATATCTTTTTGCTGATGCTTATATGCAGGTACTGCTGTACCAATTGAGATGATATTAGCCAAAAGATTTCATTAAAATTAAAAAAATAAAGCCTGCGTTCGTGCAAACAGAAGCAATCCAATTCATACGCATAGTACGTTTAAAATTAGCATTCCTTTCATCTTTCCACACGGCCATAGCCCAGATCAAGAAATATACTATAACAGGAACGAAAAAGATTTGTAAGATGAAAAATTGTTTGATAGCTCCGATAGATTGCATATAAAATCCTAAACAGGAGAAAGCAATGGTATAGAGTAGTCCACAAAAAATAAAAGTACCCCTTTTACCTAATAACATCGAAATAGTAGTTACGCCATCGGCTTTATCTTGCTCATGCTGATATACTTGGGTAATTGGGTAAAAGCCGCCAATTAATAATGTAGCAGCAATAATTAATAGTGGTGAAATTTTCTGGAATGGAATGCCGCTACTCAACATACAACTTAATACAAATATGAGTGCGCCTTGATTTAATACTACTGTGAGATATCCAATAATAGGATACTTCTTTAAACGGATACCTCTAAAGCTATACAGTCTGGAGAAAGTAATATACACCAGTATCATCAAAGTATACCGCAACCCAAAAAATTGATACGTCCAAATAATGGCGAGAACATCCATTACAGTAGTTACATATCGTAACTCTAAATCGGGTTTGGGAGGATGCTCTAAGCCACCAATACTGCTCGTATCTTGATCTTGCAAGCTATTATATCCATTACTTGATGGGTAAATGATAAAATGGATAATAAAAAATAATACCCAGGTATATGCCCAATTGACGCCGTCATGCATACTTACCGCAAACCAAAAAACGGGCATCAAGAAAAAAGAAAATGGAAATCGCAATAATTGTATGGTTGATTTTTTTATCATCCTATTGTATTTTACTCCCCATCCATTTTTTCCTAAACGCTATTATTTCAGGACTAAGGGGAAGTCCATCTTTCTCAAATAATATTGCCTGATAAACAGGAGATTCGCTAAAAGTTAGTTCAGTTATTTGCTTCTCCCCTCTGTGTAGATATCCGATTTTAATTTTATCACCGGGTTTATAAGTACGTATAATACTATCTACCTGTGAAGATTTTGAAACAGCCATATCATTTAGTTCAACGATCTTATCATCAACATCCAAGCCTGCATTATAAATAGGCGTACCGATACTAGTATTATTTTGAATGGTAAGATTATTGGCATCCGTATAACGAATATTTCCCCACCAGGCTTTACCTAGCTGAGGTTGTTTAAGTATAATACCTGCTTGCTTTAATGGCGTTGCATAATCATAGGGTTCATGTCCGAAAATATATTTAGTGAAAAAATTAGAAGCAAAAGTTTTATTGCCGGTATAATTACTCAATACTTCTTCCAATCCTTCCATTGAATAAGCTATCTCAGTCTTCCCAAATTTCTTCCATAGTGCAGTCATATAACCATCCACACTTAGATTACTAAACTTGGTACGTAACTCCAGATCCAAAGCAAGTGCAATAGCAGCACCGTAAGGATAATAAGAAGTATACATGTTGGAATAATTGGTTTTATCAACCGCAACTCCCGCATCCACAAAAACAGCATGTTTACTCACTTCTATCGGAGAAAATCTTCTGGCACCGGGCGTATTTATTTTAGTATTGATCAAAGAACTAATAGTACCAACAAAAGAGGCATCATCATCAAATTCAGCTCTGCGCATGATAAGGTTGCCATAATATTGAGTAAACCCTTCCGCACACCACAATCCATCGCTCATATTACTCTTCTCGAAATTAAAAGGTTCAATTGTTTTTGGACGAATACGTTCTACATTCCAGCAATGAAAAAATTCATGTGCAAATACTTCGAGTAATCCATTATTATCACTGAATACAATCGGCAAACTAATCATTGTTGAATTTCTATGTTCCATGCCATCACCTTTAACATATGGATTAATACTGGCTAAAAAAACATATTTACCGTAATCATAATTAGGCAGTTCCCCAAAAACGGCTTGCGCCTCTTGTGTAATGCGTTTAACCTTATTAGCAAATGATTGAACTGACGAATCTGCAGCTTTAGCATCGAGCGCTAATTCAAAATCATATTTTTTGCCATCGGGATTGGTAAGTTCCCATTTTTTAGAAATGATATTGGCCATACGTACCGGACTATCCATAAAATACTGTAATCCCGGAGCATAAAAACTATTCGCCGTATTTCCCGGTTTTAACTGTGTTGCAATATGCCAGTTTTTATTAGGAAGTTCAAATTCAACATAAATGGGTACTTTATCGGCACCCTTTACCCACATAAAACTTGCGGGCATATTTAAGTGTACCCCACTAATATCTATACCCGCATAAGTGCCATCTGCATAATTGGCGTAAAGGGTATATTCCAATTTCACATAACCCTTATAAGATGGTACCGTATATACATCGCCATCAACGCGGTTTACAAGTACTGTTTTACCGGCTTTATCAAATGCTTTTACATCGTATACATTTTTTCCAAATTCATGTGTGGCATATCGTCCCGGAGAAGAGCGGCTCATCCGAAAAACCAAACTTTGCTGTGGAATACCCTCTGCAACAACCGCTATTTGGGCTTCATGATGCAGGATATTAGGGAAGCTAACCGAATAACTAATCTTTTGGGCTGAAACTGAAATAGTAATCAAGAATAAGGTAAAAATAAAGTAAGATTTTTTCATTGCACTACTTTTAAAGCTGCTATGAAGCTAAGTTTTTTTATCTATATGATACCTCTTACCAAGAGGAATTAATTATATTTATATGCTACTAAATATTCAGCTGGTTTTTTATGAAAAAACTCATTACAGTTTGTATCTGTTTCTCTGTTATGGTATCCATTTCAGCTCAAACGCCTGAAAAAGTACAGCAATGGAAGGATATTGTGGCAAAAGGGAAAAAGGATACTATAACACTGATTGCTTTAGATAGTTTGTTTAATGTTTATGCCAAAACCTTAGATAATGACAGCGTGTTCTATTATGCAAAAAAAATATTTGATTTAGCTGGCGAGTTGCACAATAATAAATTACAGTGGAATGTTGCCGGCAGAAGATTATCTGAACGCTACTTTGAGCAAGGAAAAATAGATAGTTCATTACAATTACTGTTTAAAGGATTATCATTCTTTGAAGATATAAAGGATAGTGTTAATATAGATTTCATTTATACAACAATTGGTAATGCTCATAAAGAATATGGTGATTATAGAAAAGCAATTTATTACTATTTAAAGAGTTACACCA
>JAFWCB010000024.1 GCA_017537025.1 Sediminibacterium sp. | reverse complement strand
CATTTGTATTAACTTTAACTTTTTTTGAATAAAATACCTTATCATTATCATCACCAGTTACAGTCCTGATATACCTGACAAATTCTAAAAAGCTGTTGGCTAAATTAATAAAATAATTAAAATTTAAAATTAGCCACTTCTACTACCGTTGTTAGCTTAAAAAAATGCAATATCTGCTTTATAAGAGTAAAATTAGATTATGTTTGCAAATGTACGGCATCATTGTATGTAACATCAGTATTGACTTAAAAGAAATTTCCCCAATCATCACCAGACTTGTCAAGACGATTTTGGATTTGAGCAACACATCAATAATCATGTAACTATCTTCCTCCTTCTATTTATTAATTTGTAGCACAATATCATTATGCTAATGTAGTAGATCAATGTGAATACTTATATGGTATTATTTTTATTTTTAACATTTAACCTTCTTTATGTGGAAATTAAATGTATCTTATTTGCTTTATATTTAAATAACGAAAAAAAGATAAGATACAGGGAACGAAGTATCTTATCTTTTTATATTAAATCAGCTTATCGCTCATGTATGTTAACTCACTCGATTTACAGATTCCTATCTTGTTCTGCCAGGTAAGCTTTGGCTGATGCATTCACTGCTTTCAAATCAACGCCTTGCTGTTTGGCAGCAAATACACAGCCACAGTAACACTGACGGTAGATATCATATTCACCACACATATCTACCGACCGACGGTAGCCATTATTTTTTTTGAAATCACTAGGGAGATAATTCACGGCATAGATTTTTTGCATATCCAAGCCAACTTCATTAATCACTTGGCTATTTTTATGAGGCGAAACAGTCAGGGCACTGCCAAAGTAGTCAAAACCGAGCGCTTGTGCTTTTTCAGCAACGATGTCCAAGCGCATTTGAAAACAAGCTGTACAGCGTTTGCCACCCTCAAGTTCAGATTCAAATCCTTTAGCTATGACCATCTGGTTAAAAACAGCCGGTTCATAGGGACTTGACATAAAGCCGACCTTTGCACCCGTTCTTTGATTGAAGGTCTCAACGAAGTCCTTTTGGACTTGCTCTCTTCGCTTGTACTCGCTTGCTGGATGGATATTAGAGTTAGCAAATAAAATCGTCACATCCGCATAGGTGGACAAGTACTCTAGACTATATGTACTACACGGGGCACAACAACTATGCAGTAAGATGCTTGGTCGAACCTGGTGTAATTGCCAGTCTGCCATGACTTCTTGTAATACCTTATCATAGTTAACATTCTGACCAGCTTTATACGTCCTTAAAATTTCTGTCGAATCTTTCATCATCAGTCCCTTTTATATGTCCTATCCTATGCTTGCCATATCCCTTAGCTACTCACCTGTTAAAAAACGTGCTTATCCAACGCCAGTTTTTAATCCGCTATAATTTCAACGACATCACCAAATAAAGCTTGCGCTTGGTCAATGATTGGGTTATCTGATTCTTTTTTTGTCGCATCTTGTTCCTGATCCGTATCCGAAGGGGCATCCGAATCAGTCTTTTTCGTCTTTTGCATTGCCGCATACTCAGTTCGGATTGCTAGCCAATCATCACTAGTTAAGGCGATGATTTCAGGGGCAAACCCGACGATATTTGACATATAATTGCCAAATTGCACTTTTAGTTCTTCATTTTGAACTGCTTTTTGGGCAATAAACTCACTTTCAAAGGTCACAACAACAAATTCTCTTGAGGCGGCAACTGCTGAGGTACTTTGCAACAT
>JAFWCB010000023.1 GCA_017537025.1 Sediminibacterium sp. | reverse complement strand
GCGCAATCAATTGCTTCCATTGAACAACTTCTCGCATTTCCCCCATGCAAGATTAAGTGAAAGGCCTTCGTTTCTATCGTATCCATTTTAGTTCTTTACTCCCCCTTTTCTTCCGCCACTTTTTGTTTATCCCATATTTTTAAGAACGGTAAATAAATGAAGAATGCAAGCGCAAAGTTAACAAGTTGTAAAACAACACCTGAAATTTTCCCACCTGATCCTAAATATCCACTAAATAGAATTGGTGTCGTCCAAGGAACAGCAGCACCGCTCGGACGAGCAACTAATCCCCATTCCATTGCAAAGTAAGAAACAATTGTTAACACAACTGGAACCAATATAAATGGAATTAATAAAATTGGATTCATGACAATTGGCATCCCAAAAGTTACCATCTCATTAATATTAAATATACCAGGCGCAATTGACAATCTACCTATACTTTTTAATTGCTGACTTCGGGCAAATAATAACATTCCTACAACTAAAGCAAGCGTTGCACCAGATCCGCCCATATAAATCCATAAATCAAAAAACTGTGCAGTAATCGTATTTGGTATATCTTGCCCTGCTTGGTAAGCAATTCGGTTTTGATCCATTAACGACAACCAAACGGGACTCATTACACCACCAACAATAGTAGCTCCATGAATTCCACATGACCAAAGAACATGAACGAGAATAACAGCTATTATTGCGCCCCAAAGACTAGCACCAAGTACACTAAGTGGTTCCTGTAAAATTTGCCCTACAATATTATGGATACTGCCAAAAGAAGTATTTTCTATAATTAAGCGTAAAAGCCAAATAACCGTTACAACAATAAATCCTGGAACAAGCGCGGCAAATGAACGTGTCACAGCTGGCGGAACTGTCTCTGGCATCTTTATAATTATCTTTTTTTGTACAATAAACCGATAAAGTTCAGTAGATATAAGTGCAATAATCATTGCTACAAATAACCCTTGGCTTCCCATTAATACAGCTGGGATAGCACCTTCTACAAGTACACTCTCTTTTGTACTTGGTATAATATATGCAACTTGAAATGGCGTCGCAAGTAAAAACGTCACAAGCGACAATGCCCCGGATGCTAAAGCGTCCACTTTATAATATTCTCCAAGTCTGTAAGCGATTCCAAAAACAGCTATTAAAGCCATTATATTAAAAGTTGCACTAACTGGATACCCCAAAGCCCTCTGCCAATTCTCCCCAAACAAACCTGCCATAAAATCATTATAACCTGGTATTGGTAAAGCACTAATGATGAGGAAAAATGATCCTATAATTAAGAACGGCATCGTCAATACAAGTCCATCACGAATTGCTAGCAAATGCCTCTGCTCTGCAACCTTTCCTGCTACCGGCATTACATATTTCTCTAAAAACCGTATCATCTATCCCACTCTCCTCATGGTTTCATTGACAAAGCTGCTTGCAAGATAGCTTCCCCATTACAAAGTCCGTAATGAACGGATTGAATGACATCAACAGGTACCCCTTTCTCCTTACATAATTCCTTCATTTTCGGTAATAAATAACGTACTTGTGGCCCAAGTAAAAGTACATCGGCTTTATCAATATGGCTATTTACTTCAGAACCTGATACAGCCCAAATCTTTACCTCTATTCCTCTTGCCTCTGCTGCTTTCTCCATTTTAGTAACAATCAAACTGGAAGACATTCCCGCTGCACAGCAAAGCAAAATATTCATCTCGCTTCCCTCCCCCTTCTTCTCAACCTAAATGATGGCGCATCCCTTACCACAACTAGGTTACAAATATATATGTCTAGATTTCCTGCTGTATGCCGAGCTTAAAAACAAAAATTTCTCGGTTTTCACGCTATTCCATCTATCCGTATTCTCCTAGTAAAGAGGGCTTTAACTCGCTATAATAATTCAGTATGATTTTTTTAATTGATAGGAGGATATATTTATGAAGGCATATCGCTTTCCACTTATTTTATTATCTTCTATCCTAATTGGTGGTTTCATTGGTTATTTCATGGGTGCCGATGCAGTTGCTTTAAAGCCGCTTGGTGACATTTT
>JAFWCB010000022.1 GCA_017537025.1 Sediminibacterium sp. | reverse complement strand
GCTGCATCGATAGCATTTTCCAGCAACTCTTTTACAACACTAGCAGGTCGCTCAATCACTTCACCAGCGGCAATTTTATTGGCTAAATTCTCATCTAGTTCAATGATTTTAGCCTGTTTTTTTTCCTGTATTGTCATGACCTTATTATACCATTTTTTAAAATTGCCATGTGCTTGTTGTGTTTAAGATCCGTCAGATAATTCACTGATATCATATGAAAACTTAGGATTATTGACTATTAATTTGACTTATCCAAGTCAAAAACCAAACGATTCTGCTGTATAAGTTTCATTTTCTGAAGCGTCAACTAAACCTTGTTGCCATTCATCATAAATCTCCAAAAAGCGGACTTCTTCTTCATCTGAATAGCCGATAAACACAACTTTATCAATATTTTCATGCTGAAAAAAAATCGTTTTTTCTGGATTAATACCTGTCGGATAAATGGCACCCATATAATCAGCGAACCTGTCGCTTCCAGTTCCTGCATCTTCATAAACTGCACCGCGACCTATGATGACTAGTTTTTGCATGCCTTCTTTAAGCAGGACAATACTACCTAATGGTAAAAGTTGTTCATTCCTATTCATTTCTGTTTCTCTCCTTTTTCTTCTAATCTTGTACCTTTAATATGCTTGTCAAAATATTTTTTTCCATACCATGCTATCTGCGTTTTTTCTTCCCATATCCGATAATCTTCTGGATATTTATACTTATAATAGCCATAAAGCAAATAGGGTAAAAACAAATAACACTCTGCTACTACGATACCAATATCCATGGTAAACCACATAGCAAGAATACTGATGAAGCCAATAAAATCAGTTCTAACACCTGTTGTACCAGGAAAAATGAATTTCCATAACACAACTAAAATAACTGCCACCCAGCCATATTTCATCAAAAATTTGATTAGCTTATCCATCAAATCGTCTAGTTTATTATTTATTTGCGCAGTCTGAAATAGTTGTTGGCTTAAAGCACGTAACTTACTTCTAGCAACTAAATAGCCTATTATAGTAACTAAAGCGAAGAAAATAATAACACCTAAAATAGTTAACGAACTGAAGAAAAAAGTTAGGAAAAATAGATTGGTAGCGATTGTTAGCCATCGCACGTAATTAGTCACATTAATATAACCAAAAAAATATTTAGTATTTTTAGTTCTCATAATAAGCGTTATGACCCATATAAAAAGAAAAATTATAAGCATTAAGTAAAATATTTTTATGGAAAAAAAATTAATTTTTGGCTGAGGAACTGGACTACCGGAATCGGGATGACTGATAAGATATGATATCGATTTTGAAAACCAAAATAGAAGTGTCACAAATAAGATTGCTATAAACCTTAGTAACGTAGGTTTATCTCTTACTCCAGGTTTTTCAACATCTTTTACTATATAAGTAATCAAACTATCATCAAGTAAGGCTAAACTTTCCTCAAAAGAGGCCGTCATTATTTTAGGTAATTTCATTTATTCACCCCCACTTAACCTTTGGTATCTTAATAGATGGAATCACTTTCCCAATTGATTTCCCAACATTCTGAACATCTTTATAAACATGTTTAACAGTATCCACTCTTTGGCTAATTGCTTTACCAATAAATACTTTGCCTTTATCATAAAGTTTATACCCACCATCTTTTATATCATCATATAAATATGGATTTGCAAATTGTCTACCGACATTTACTAAACCAATTAGACCACCTATACCTGCTCCTACTGCAGTACTAACCATAGGTATAGGAATAGCTGTCCCAATTGCTGCACCGATAGTCATGCCTTCAAGTGGTCCAATACTTTTTAAGGTCTCAATTCCACCACCAATGATGCCTTTCCCAATACTGCCCGTCTTACCATATTCATCTATACCACTGGAGACAAAGGTAATCCCTAGTTGTGCATATGTGGCAACTTTTGCAATACTCCCTAATCCCTTGGTAACGCCAAACTCCTTTGCACCCTTAAGCCATTTAGCATTTTTCAAACTTTCACTTACAAAGGTTTTTACAGGAGAGCTAAATTTACCAAAACTTTCATATGCTTTCCCTAATGTATCCATCTTTGGTAGCCATTTGCCTTGCGCTATGGCCTGCCCAAAAGTTTCATATTTTGATAGACCATTGATTAACTTTGTCTGGATACCACTAGGAAGTTTATTGGCTAAAATCCAGAATTCATCATTGCCAAGTAATTTTTTTACTACATTTGCAGGATAAGTCTTTAACAACATCTCTATTCGTTTTATATTATCTGTTTTGCCTTTTTTTAACGGGCTTAGTAGATCTTCTATTTGCTTATATAAGGCTAAATATGCATTCGATAACGTACTATCTTCTACTGCTGTAGCATTTTTTTGTAGTTGACTAAACCAACTCTTATCCATCCCATTAGGAAACCGATAGGTACCATCCGCATTAACCGTCATCTTGCCTAAGACACTGATACCTTGCATGGCAAGTTTTATACGACTTGTGCTATCACGAAATAAGCCTTGCGTTTGTGACACAAAGTTTTGTAACAACCGGAGGTCGTTTTTCAGTTTTTCAATATCCTGATCCAAACTCGTTAGGTATACATTTAACTTACCTCGAATATCAAAAAGCTGATCAGCCAAAGCAACCATCGCTGTCACAGGGTTACTCATGGCAAGGATTTCAAAGGCTTGACTGTTTAAGGCATCAGCGGTCATCTTCACCGTCTGACGATAGGCTTCACATTCTCGGATTTGTTGTGTCAACTTATCTTCGTCTAGCTTATTGGTACTGGCTGCTTGAACTGCCTGATCAGCCGATTTATAGCACCTTAAATCTGCCTGCATCTCTTCGATTGCTTGACCAAAACGTGTGATGACAGGGACAATCAGCTCCCCAAATAAGCCTTTTCCCGCCGTATAGGCAGCACCTGATAGCGTCCTACCGTCAATAGCTTGCATCAAGTGTGTACTTCCTGATTTCAAATCTTGAATGACATCAAGTCCCTTCTGGATATTAGATTGACAAGCACTGATAAATTGATGCGACTCGCTTTTTAAAAAAATCACTCCCATGGTAAACCTTTCTTTAATAACTCAAAAACTAAATGATTCCGCTGTATAAGTTTCATTTTCTGAAGCGTCAACTAGACCTTGTCGCCAGGCGTCATAGACTTCAAGATATCTCTCCTCTTCCTCATCTGAATAGCCGGTAAAAATGAGTTTATCGACATCTTGATGATTAAAGAATAAAGCATCCTCCGGATCAATCCCATTTGGATAGACAACACCAACATAGTCACTAAATACTTGGCCTTCCCCATTATCAAAAGAAGCACCACGGCCAACAACCATCAATTTT
>JAFWCB010000021.1 GCA_017537025.1 Sediminibacterium sp. | reverse complement strand
TACAAACGACTCCATTAACATTGCTCCATAACCGATTGGCTGTGCGTGTCCCTCTTGCTCAATCATCTTCGGCGTCGTACCTGATGAAACAAGAGCATGGAATCCAGACACTGCACCACAAGCAATAGTAATAAATAAGAACGGGAATAAATTTCCAGAGAACACAGGACCAGTTCCATCAATAAATTTCGAAACTGCTGGCATTTGTAAATCTGGTGCTACAATTAAAATACCGATTGCTAATCCTACAATTGTTCCGACTTTTAAAAATGTACTTAAATAATCACGTGGTGCTAAAAGCATCCAAACTGGTAATGCCGATGCGATAAATCCATATACAATAAGCATTATAGCAATTGTTTCTCCGCTAAACGTGAACATGCTTGCAAGCGCTGGATTTTCCGCTACATACTGCCCTCCAATAAGAGACAGTATAAGTAGGATAATTCCAATTACTGACCCTTCACCAACCCGTCCAGGCCTAATGTAGCGCATATATACTCCCATTAAAATAGCAATAGGAATCGTTGCTGCTATCGTAAACATTCCCCAAGGGCTTCCGACAAGCGCCTTTACTACTACTAATGCTAATACTGCTAATAAAATAATCATAATGCCTAAAATACCAATCATTGCAATAAGTCCTGTAACAGGACCAATCTCATCTTTAATCATTTCACCGAGAGATTTACCATTACGTCTCATCGAAGCAAATAAAATGACAAAATCTTGCACAGCTCCGGCGACAACTACCCCTACAATAATCCATATTGTCCCTGGCAAATATCCCATTTGTGCCGCCAAAATCGGTCCTACTAAAGGACCAGCCCCAGCGATTGCCGCAAAATGATGCCCAAATAATACCCATTTATTTGTCGGAACATAATCTTTTCCATCATTTAATGTATGAGCTGGCGTTTGTCGATTATTATCTAAACCGAATACCTTTCTCGCTATAAATCTACTATAAAAGCGATAAGCAACTGCATACACACATACCGCAGCTACTAAGAGCCATACAGCATTAATAGTTTCACCTTGTGATAAAGCTATTACACCAAAAGCCCCGGCTCCTACTGCTGCAATAACTCCCCAAAGTAAAATCGACTTCAATGTTCTCACATACAATCCCCCCAATACTATTTCTTAGTGGGATTGTACTAAATTTTCTGAATATTTAACTTGAATCCTCCCTATCATGAAGGATTTTTAGTTTATCATGTTAAAAAATTCGCATTATCTGCTATAATTCAATTTTATTTCGAAGTCGTTTCACATAATTACGACTTACTGGAATCGGTTGCTCATCATATTTATCTAAATATAGATTATATGTGCCATTATAGTAAGGTTTTAACTCTTGTACATATGACATATTAATTAAATAACTTTTATGCACACGTAAAAAATCATATGCATTTAGCTTATTTTCTAGCTCCTGGAGTGTATATGTTGAAATATACTGATTATTTGTTGTATAAATTGAAACTGTTTTGTTTTCCTTATTTTTGCTTACATATACAATATCTTCAGGGAAAATATACCGAATCCCCTCTTGACCTTCTATCGGTAGTTTACGCAAATAGCTCTTTGCTTTCTCACCTTGCTCTTTAGCCATTCTATATAAAAGGAATTGCAAATCTTCCTCGCGAAATGGGCGTAGTAAATAATAAACTGCTTGAAAACGAAATGCTGTAATGGACTCTTCTATATCTTCACCCATAAAAATAAATTTCGTATAACAATTTACTTCCCGTAATAAACTCGCATATTCAAAACCCGTTCCATCTAGTAATTTTGAATTAAAAAAAACAAAATCTGGTGTATGCTTCTTCATCATAAATAATGATTCTGTTCCTGTATTTGCTTCAAAACATTCTACATTCCTTATATTTTCAGTAAATTTTTCAACTAAACTTCTTCGCTCTTCTGCATCTTCCATGATCAGTAAAATTTTCATTTCTTCAACCACCTAATTCTTTTGTCCGTATGTCCTGTTGTATACATTCGCTTTTATAAGGAACATTCCCTTTTTCTTACTATACCATTATTTATCTAAAAAAACAGAAAAAAGGGAACCATCATGGTTCCCCCTGCCCTTTTTTCCGTTATTTATAGGCAGTAAAACCCACTGAATGAGAAAACATGGGCTCTTAGTTTTACTACTCTAAAACATAATTGGTACGGACCAATAATTGAGATCACTTACCGATTAAAGTTTTACCTTATACTAATTCTCGTTGTTTCGTTTCTTGCCCAAGTATAATTACAGCAAATACGCCTATTAAAATTGATCCACAGAAAATCGTAAATATTAGTGATAGTGAAGCCTGTAAAGCAACTAAATATCCTACTAATAGCGGTCCAAGAATACCACCAATACGACCGAATGCTGCCGCCATCCCTGCACCTGTACCACGAATAACTGTTGGGTATTGTTCAGGTGTATAAGCATATAATGCACCCCAAGCACCTAAATTAAAGAATGATAGTAACATGCCTGCTACGATTAATACCGTTAATGACTCTGCCACTCCAAATAAGTAAGCACTGCAAGCTGTACCAATTAAATACGTAACTAAAACAAACTTACGACCAAGACGTTCAATAAACCAAGCAGCTGTGAAATAACCTGGTAATTGAGCTAACGTCATAATAAGTACGTATTGGAAACTTTTTATTAAACTAAATCCTTTTAATACCATTACACTAGGTAACCAAAGGAACATGCCATAATAAGAGAAGACAACTGAAAACCATAAAATCCATAACATAATTGTTGCCTTACGATATTCCCCAGACCAAACTGACTTTATATTTTCGATAACGGATGGCCTTTTTTCAACCTTTTGGAATCTTGGAGAATCTGGTAAATTCCATCTTAAATATAAAGCGTATAGTGCCGGAACCGCACTCAATATCATCGCAACTTCCCAACCATATTTCGGTATAACAAAATACGAGATAAGAGCTGCGATTAGCCATCCACCTGCCCAAAAACTTTCTAATAGCACAACTATTTTGCCACGTTCATGTGCTTCAACACTCTCCGATACTAATGTAGAAGCAACTGGAAGTTCTCCACCAAGCCCCATACCAATTAAAAATCGTAAAACAAGGAACATAGCAAGTGTCGTCGTTAAAGCCGTTAAACCACTACCGATAGAAAATAATAATAATGTAATAATAAAGACTGATTTCCGCCCTATTTTATCTGATAGTATTCCAAAAACGAGCGCCCCGACCGCCATACCAATTGAATTAATGCTGCCTATCCAGCCCATTTCTTGGGTACTTAATCCCCAATCTTTTTGCAGCGCTACCATTACAAATGAAAGCATTCCAACATCCATTGCATCAAATAACCATCCAAGCCCCGCTATACCAAGTAGCTTTCGCTTCGAAATTTCTTTCACCTTGCCCACAAGAAGTCCTCCTTACACAGCTGTCTTTACACATCATTTTACATGTGTGAATTGTATAAGTAAAATACTTTCGTGTAAAAAATTCTCCTTCATCATTCCCAAAAAGTAAAATACTTATCCGACTATTTGAGGGCAGTAAGACCCCTCACCTCAAAATTCAGCTGAAGCAAAGAGCGATAGATAAAAAAACCATGGCCATTAAACACCCGATTAGTGAGTATCCGCAATCGGTAGTAGATGAATAAAAACGCACTTTATTAAAAATGGACAAATAAAAAAGTAGCGATAGAACGCTACTTTTTTGAACGCATGACTTCTTTTAAAAATTCCGCTAATACTAACTGACGACGCCAACGCGTTGGATTGCTACACAATCTATAAAACCACTCTAAATGGATCGCTTGAATCCATTTTGGTGCACGTTTTACCTCTCCAGCCCATACATCTAAACTTCCGCCAACTCCAACGGCCATTTTCGTTTCTAAACGATGCTTATTCGTTTGGATAAAGTTCTCTTGTCTCGGGAAACCAAGTGCAACAAGCAATAGGTCTGGTTTTGCCTTTTGAATACGAGAAACAATATTCTCTTCTTCTTCTTGTTTAAAATACCCATCTTGTATACCCACAATAGATACAGCTGAATACGTCTTCGTTAAATGATCTGCTGCAGCTTGTACAACATGCGGTTTTGCACCTAATAAGAAAACTGATACTGGTTTATTGTCTTCTGATAACGCCGCAAGTAAATTACACATTAAATCAAAACCTGCTACACGTTCCTTTACAGGTGTACCTAACATACCACTTGCTTTTACGACTCCAATACCATCAGGTGTAATTAAATCTGCATTTAATAATGTTTGATGGAATGCTTCATCCTTTTTTGCACACATAACAATTTCAGGATTTGCTGTTACTACCTGAAAAGTATGTGTTCGCTCCACTTCTAGTTGTTCTTTTAAATATTGGACCGTTTCATCCATTGTCATTGTAGAAAAAGGAACGCCTAGAATATCAACTGTTTGTACTGCCATAGTTAACTATCCTCTCTATCATTACAAGTTTTTCGCTATTAATTGCTTAT
>JAFWCB010000020.1 GCA_017537025.1 Sediminibacterium sp. | reverse complement strand
CTGGTGAGTTTGGCCCCCCAGGTCCAATTGTGAAAATTGGATTTGGAATGCTAACTACTTGCACGCGGAAGGTAATGTTTGTAAAATCTCCTGCAATAATATCCCCAATTGGTACCCCATTCGCTGGATTTACCCCAGGTAATAAAACCCCGCCTACTCGAACGCTATCCGCTATAAACACTGTATTATTTGGAATCGGATCTGTAAAAATGATATTCGTAGCAGTTGTGTTTCCTATATTCTCCAATAAAACAGTATACGTTAAAAATGAATTTCCAGGTGCTACGTCAGAAAATAGTCGATCCACACTTTTCGTTGCTTGAATAATCGCTTCATTAATTTGAACTAACGTTGGATTACTTGTAGCTGTTTCTGTCACCGGCGGCTGGGTAGGGTCAACAATGATAGAGTATGTTGTACTAGATTGGTTCAATGTTGGATTTGTAGCTGGTATTGAGCCAACGATAGCTTGAAAGCTAATTGTTGTTGTTCCTCCAACTGGAATTGAGTCTAAAGAAATCCCGCTATCTGGTCTAAACCCAAGTTGTGGAATGGTATTAATTTGTACGCTATCAGGAACGAATGAAAGTTCAGGTGGTAATATATCGATAAAAACAGGTGTGTTTGCAGTAGTATTTCCGCTATTAGTGAGAGTAGTAGTATACGTAACTGTATCTCCAACAGCAGCAAAGGCATTGCTTGCAGTCTTCGTTGCGATAACGGAAGCAGAATTTACTTGTGTAAAAGTCTTATTAGACTGAACTGTTCGTGAGACTGGCGGTTCATTTATATCTACAATAAAGCTATATTGAAGCGATGATTGGTTTGGGATTGGATTCGGATTTGGAAGCGTTGTAATATTTACTTGAAAACTGAGTGTAACCGATGCATTTGAATTCAAGTTACCAATATTGATCCCGTTTTGTGGATTTGTATTAGGGATGGTTGTTCCATTTATCTTAAAACTATTTGGAATAAACGTTGTACCATTTGGAATGACATCTGTAAAAATAACATCGCTTGCGGTAGTGTTACCGGAATTAGTAATGGTTGAAGTGAAAGTAAGTGTATCGCCAATAGTAGCAAATGTTGAATTGACGGTTTTATTTATAGATAGAGTAGCATCAACAATTGGCGTAACCGTCGTATTGGTAATTGTACTACCAACAGCAGGGGATTGGTTTGGATTTACGGTATATTCATAATTTACAAGCGCATTATTTGTTAATGTACCACTAGGTGGTATTGCTAGAATTTGTGCTTCAAAGGTAATAAATACACTATTTCCTGGCGGGAGATCTGCCAAATGAATACCAAGTGATGGATCTAATCCTGGCTGTGGAACATCATTGATAGTTACGGAGTTTTGAATAAATGAAGCCCCTGCACCAAGTCCATCTATTAAAACAGTTGCACTAGCAGGAATATTTCCTGTGTTCGTAACTGCAATCGTATAGGTAACGATATCACCAATTGCAGCTGTCGGTGTATTCACAGACTTAGTAGCGACAATAGTAGCGTTATTAATTTGAGTTGTTATTACGTTACTTAACGTATTGGCGGATGCTGGAGGTAAGTTAGGATCTACGACATACTGGTACGTT